>NZ_CP060632.1:0-375000 GCF_014337155.1 Wujia chipingensis
ATGACTGACTTTCTGACAGCAGACACCAACCTGCCATCTTATATGATGTTTCCCCGTTTCCTTCTGGACATGGAAATAAACGAAACTGCCAAAATGCTTTATATTATCCTGCTCGACCGGGCAAGGCTTTCCCAGAAAAATGAGGGGTGGTCAGATACAGACGGTCATGTGTTCATTTACTTTACGATTGAAGCACTGGCAGAAATTCTCCACAAAAGCCAGATGACGGTTAAAACTGCTCTGGCAGTACTGGAAAAACAGGAGCTTATCTTCCGAAAACGGCAGGGTCCCGGACAGCCCAATCGGATTTATGTAAAACTCCCAAAAGAAACCATCCACTATACAGACAGATTTCTTTCCCTAAGACAGACAAAAAACTGTCCTATTGACAGACAGGATTCTTTCCCTGATACAGACAGAAAACTGTCTGGTAATAAGAAAGAGATAAAAAAGAACAATTTAGCAATAAGAGGGAGTAAGGAGCCACTCTCACCCTATGGAAAATTTCAAAATGTTTTTCTGTCAGAAAAAGAGCTTGAAGATATCCGGCAGACAATCCCTGACTGGAAGGATTATATTGAACGCTTATCCGGTTATATGGCTTCTACCGGAAAGCAATATCAGAACCACGCAGCTACCATCATCAGTTGGGCAAGACAGGAGCATCCTGCTTCCCGACAACGAAATTACGAAAGTGAGGAATACGAAACATTATGACAAAATTTATAGAAAAACCAACAGCTATAACCCCAAACAGAGAGCTTCAGTCTGATGAATATTTTAACGAAACAGACCACCTGATCTACTGTTCCAAATGCAATACGCCAAGGCAATGCAGGCATGAATTACAGGGAAAGGTTCTTATTCCTTCCATCCGCTGTAAATGCCAGCAGGAAATCTTTGAGCAGGAAGAAGCCCAGAGAAAACTTCATGAAAAACAAATGGAAATAGAGCATCTTAAAACCAGCGGCTTACAGGACAAAGCACTCTATGACTAATTCCGCTGCCTATATAACCATACTTGCTTTCAGATAGAATAAATTTAACAACACATCTATATCAACTTGTCACAACCATTTTTCACAATCACTTTGATTCTATTTCATACTTCTTAAAAAGTTCGGGACATTATTATCAGTTACCACTCGTACCGTTTCCTAGGAAAACCTAATCCATGTATTCCTATTTCTTCACAAATTGAAGATAATATCTTTAATATTTCTTCCCTTGTTGAATCAAACCATATTGCCAAATCTCTGTCATAGAAACAATACATCACATCATCTTCTCCATATAATGAATATGCTCCAGTGTCTTTTGCAATTTTTAATCGTTTTCTTAGTGCAACCAACATATCACAAATTGTATTAAGCTTCTCCCGCCACTCTATATTTACAACAGACGATTTTCCGTCTGCTTTTTTTAAGATACTTCCGTCTCTGGTTCTAAGAACTCCCGTATTTAAAGCGATAATAGTATCCTCAATAGCCTTATCAAAATCTTCCATTCTTCCTTCTTGATATATTCTATCCTGAAATGCTGGACGATCAAAACATTGCACAAAGAACTTTATAAGTTCTTTATCTTCATGTTGCTCCTCTGCTGTTGCTTCTTCCAAATCAAGAACTGCCATTTGCTCTGAAATTTCCTTCCATTTTTTCAATTTAGCAATCGTATATCTATTCACATCTGAATCTATTAATTTTGAACACGACTGGCATAACCATATTCCATTTTCTGCTGATGCTCTCTCTTGAGACGTTATGTTCTCATCATACCTTGGTCCGCCTTTAGAAGCTGCTGTAATATGAGATGCAACTCCAATATTTATGATATTCTCTTTTCCTATTCCTGCTCCACGAGTTGCTTTTCTACAATTAGGATTGCTGCATTTCCATCCAACTCTATTAGCTAACAAATCCTTTGTTCTTTGTGAAAAATCATCTCTCATATAATTTTACCTCCACCTTACACTTTATCATCTTTAAATTTTCTATAATCAACGAAAAGCTCCCGAAAGAGCTTTCCATTACCTTAAATATACACTAATTCTTTTAACACAATCTCTTCTGCCCTACTACGAATACCATTTACCACTCTGACCCATTCCATCTGATCACGAACTTTCAATTCCTCCGTAATCCCCTGCTTCTCCATCATCTGACGCACCAGAATATCCATCCTTTCCTGTGCTTCATCGTCTACAACATTCAGATGTTCTGTCAATCTGTCTTCCAACATATACAGTGAATACATTGCCGGACGATGCTCTTTCAGATATGTTTTCCGCATCATTCCATATTTCCCATAATGCGGTTCTTCATCTGTACTGACAAGATTCGGATAGTAAATTCCGTCTGCGCCAAGTGTGTAGGTTCCACCCATTTTTTCAAATGTGCTTTTCATGTGTTATTCCTCCTTGAAATCAGCGATTTCCTTAGATCATCGCAAAATATTTCAGGGCAGCCTTGATAGCTTCTTCCTTCTCTTTCGGGCATTGTGGAACTCTTGCATTTTCTGATTTTGGAAGATTATAGTTTTCTCCCACTTCAATTCCACATTTGCGTTTTACCTGAGAAATATATAAACTTGAAACCTTCAAGCCAAATTCTTTCAGCACATAATCTTTGATTTCCTGATAGGTTGCTTTCAACTCGGCACTGGTGGCATCCAGCTCGTCCAGGTCTAAGTCTATCTCTATCGTGTCATCTGGTTTTTGTTGGGACAAAAGAACAACCGTCTCTACATGACTTGTCCTCGGAAACTGATCGACGCAACACACCTTATCCACGTGGTACCCGCGACGAATGATCGTCTCCAGGTCGCGTGCCAGCGAGGTCGGCTTGCAACTGATATAGACGATCTCGTCCACGCCAAATGCAAGGATTTTCTCCAGTGCTTTCGGATGAATCCCGTCCCGTGGCGGATCGACAATGATCAGATCCGGTTTCTCATCCACAAGGTCGATTGCCTTTAACACATCACCTGCGATGAATTCGCAGTTAGAAAGTCCATTTGCCTTTGCATTTTCCTTCGCTGCCTCGACCGCTTCCTCCACGATTTCGATTCCGATCACTTTCTTCGAAACCGCTGCCATCATCTGTGCGATCGTACCGGTTCCGCTATACAGATCGAACACGGTCTTGTCGCCATCGAGCTTCACGCTGCCCCGCATGATATAATCGCGCGCCTTTTCATACAGCACCTCGCAGCCACCTGTGTTTGTCTGGAAGAATGAAAACGGCGAGATCTTGAATTTCAGTCCAAGTATTTCCTCTTCGATGTAATCCTGACCATATAGAAGCTCCATCCGATCGCTCTGCACGACATCGCCCAAAGCGTCATTTTCCGTGTATAGAATACCTGCAATACTTCCCGCAAATGCATCGGACTTCTCTAATTCCAGCAGCATTTCCACGAACGCCTGAAGCAACTGTTTTACGTCAAATCCATATGTGACCCACTGTGTCGATGTTACCAGATTGATCAGGAACTGCCCATTTGCACGCGACTGGCGCACAACCAGATTCCGCAGGATTCCCTCGTGGCGCATCCGGTGAAAGAACGGCACATTTCGCCCGGAGAAAAACGCGAGTGTCGCCGTGAGTATGCGGCTCCAGTCTGCGCCAATGATCTCACATCCATCGACTGTCAGGATATCATAGAAGCTTCCCTTCTGATGTAATCCAAGTGCTAATGGACCATCCTTGTAGGCGTCACCAAACGTGAATTCCATTTTGTTCCGATACGCAGTCTGGCTCGGCGAACCAAGGATTCCTTCCCATTCATAATCCTTTGAATTGGAATCCTCCGCCAGAAGCACGCGGTCAAGTAATGCTTTTACCATGTCCGCTTTCAGCTTCAGCTGATTGTCATACGACATCGTCTGGTAGGCGCATCCACCACACGCACCAAAATAAGGGCAGGTCGGCTCTACATCCTCCAGCGGACTCCGCTCTAAGACTTCCAGCACCTTTCCCTCTGCCATCCCGCTTTTCTTCTTTGTTACCATATATTTCACTTTCTGTCCCGGCAGGGCACCCTTGATCGTCACCTTGCGCTCGTCCACCTGAAAGCTTCCTTTGTTCGGGAAATCATAACGCTCGATGATTCCCTCGCATACATCACCTTTTTTCACTCGACTGTCTCCTCATCATTCGACATACCTTAATTCGTATGTCACTTCATCTTCATCGTCAATTTCCATCACCATATATGTGTAACGGTGATCTGCCTGCCGCGGCTTTGAAATGCTGCCCGGATTCAGGATTGTCACATCATCCGGATCCTCCTCCAGATATGGCACATGCGTGTGTCCATACATCGCGATATCGCAATCATTTTCCAATGCCGCAAACCGCAGCAGATCCAGCCGCATGTCCACCTGATACAGATGCCCGTGCGTTGCGAAGATACGATGTCCGCCAGCTTCGATCACATTTGCATTCAGAAGCTTCGCATCATAATCGGTATTTCCACGCACGATGTAGCATGGCACACCAGCCAGCGACTCAAGCTCCCGTGCATCCCCGACATCGCCCAGATGAATCAACATCTGGAATTCGCCGATTTCTTCCCGCACCTGCGCGATTGCAAGCTCCACGTTCTCATTTCGCCCATGCGAATCACTCATTATCAAAATCCGCAGCATAATTTCCTCCTTCGAGCCCTAACTACAGTACCTCGCGAATCTTTTCCAAGGCACGTCCACGATGGCTGATCTTGTTCTTATCTTCCGGTGCCAGCTCCGCGGTCGTCTTTCCATACTCCGGCAGGAAGAAGATCGGGTCATAACCGAATCCATTTTCTCCGGCAGGCTGATGTGCGATCATTCCTTCGATCACGCCGCGACGTGTTGTCACCGTACCATCCGGAAATGCTGCTGCAATCGCACATACGAACCGTGCTGTCCGCTCTTCTTCTTTTGCATCTGCAAGCGCGTCAATAATCATCTGATTCTTAATACTGTATGGTGTATCCTCGCCCTGCCATCTTGCAGAGTAAATACCCGGCGCGCCATCCATATAATCAACTTCCAGGCCACTATCGTCAGCGAGAACTACACAGCCCTCAGCCTCCTTTGTCTTGCTGATAGCTGTCGCTTTGATGATCGCATTCTCCTCAAATGTCTTGCCATCCTCCACGATATCAATATCGATACCTGCTTCTTTCATAGAAACAATCTCATACCCACAATCCGCCAGGATCATGCGCACTTCCACCATCTTATTCGCATTACCAGTTGCAAAAATAATCTTCTTCATCTGCCTGTATCTCCTTTTTCCTTACTATTTCCGCTTGTTCGTAAACGCCTTCAAGCACACATTGCATTTCTCACTCGTCTCCGCCCGGTGCCACATCTCTCCATACAAACTGATGTAGCCCTCGCCGTCACTGATATCAAAGCTTGCCGTCCGCTCATCCGCATTGTACTCAATCGCGATCGGATGCACCGCGCCCGGCGTCTTGATCTTCACCACTACAGCATAACGCTCATTGTCATCGAGTTCGATTTCCTCCGGGAAATCCACCGTGTAATACCCGGCATACTGCATGCTGCCGGACGTCACAAACTCCCGGTTCTTAAACGAGTCCACACCATCAAAATGCCGCACGACATACACTTCAAACTCCGTATCCTTATCCGTCGCATAGAAAGAAACGGCTGCCAGATTCTCATTTTTTCCTGCCTCGTAGACATTGGAAAAATACGCATCCTCCTTGGAGAAACCAAGCTGTCCAACCCAGCCAAGCTTATCCGTCTGGTAGATCTTATCATAATTATCCTTATCTCCAATCCGCGTGTAAACAACCGATTTCCGGCAGATCTTCGTATCATAATAGGATACATAGAAATATCCATCATCGCCGAATTCCTCGCCCCAGCTGTTCTTGCAGATAAAGGCACCGTCGCCCTCCGGCTGGATCGTGAAATTCTCCTTCGGGAAATTATCATCCCAGCCAACGACAACGACATCATGGTTCGGCGTCTCATCACCATCATAATAATACGCCGCATACTCACTCGAATAATACATGGAATAACTGTCCACATATTCCAGTGCCGAATAAATCGATGTCTCGATCGCGCCATACCGGAAAATCGCACTCTTGATCGTCTCGTCCTCACGCCCGTTGATGATCAGAGCCTCCTCCAGATGCTTCTCCGCGGTAAGATTCGGATCACTCATGCCATCGCCATATGGATCATCCTTCTCCAGCACCGGTCCCTGCCAAGCCGCCAGATACGCGATACTCATCGTATGCTCGCCGCCACTGTTCACATCCAGTGCATAACTGTTACACATCGACATGTGATCGACTGAGAAAATATCCTCCTCCATCGGAAGCAGCGTTGTCTCCAGCGCGCCAAGCGATGCAAATGCCCAGCATGTGCCGTACCGTCCCTGATCACGCACCGGTGACACGCGCCCATAATCACGCATATCGTATTTCTCCGGCAATGGCGTCTCATCCGGCAGCCGCGCCAGATCAACCCATTTCTGATCGACATAATAATCAACCTCGTAGCTCAAATACTCTGCGATCTTGTCAATCGGCACCATCAGCTTGTCCTCTGCCTCATCCACATAGACGGCATCGCCCAGCTCCACCTCGGTTTTCTTATTGACCATTGCCTTGTCCGAACCCACGGCAAGTGAAATGCTGTTGTCGCCCTTCATGATCAGGACAGTTCCATCCGGGTATCGCTGCACGGAGCACAAAAGCAGACTGCGCAGGAACTCGCCTTCCACCATCAGGTGCATGTTGTCACTCACGTAAAATGTATAGCCAAACTCCTCCGTGCTTCCGCCGCCAACCGTGATGATCACATCATCCCCATTCATGCGGGAACGGATATTTGCCGCAAATGCATCGCTGCACGTCGCGAGCGCATCCGACTCATCAATCGTCTTGACCGGATTCCTTCCTAAAAAGAATGTAATTGTCACCAGCACTGCAACCAGCACCGGGAAAATCCAAAATCGTTTCAATGCTTAACGCTCTTTTCTACTGTTCTTTCGGCTCCTTATTCTTAGGCGGCTTCGGTCCCATAAACTGATAGAAATAGGACTTAATCATGCCATTATAGATCTTACGGTTTCGATCTGCCTTTCTTCCAATATATTTCTCCGCATCCTCATACGAAGTAATCAAGTACATTGACCAGTCTGGAAGGTTCGCGAAGCTCTCGCCGATTGTCTTGTACAGTGCCGGTAACGCTTCCTTTTCCTCCAACCGCTCGCCATATGGCGGATTCGTAATGATAAATCCATAATGCTTCGGATGGCGCAGATCCTTCACGTCACGCGCCTGAAAATGAATATAATCTCCGACACCGGCTGCCTTCGCATTCGCCTTCGCACATTTCACGATCTCCGGGTCTAAATCATAACCCTGAATATTCATCTGCACATCGCGGCGGATCATATCCTCCGCCTCATCGTACGCGTTATACCACACCTTCTTCGGCACGACCTTGCCCCAGCAATCAGCGGTGAACTCCCGCATCATGCCCGGCGCGATATTGGCACCGATCATCGCCGCCTCGATTGGAAATGTACCGCTGCCGCAGAATGGATCGACCAGCACACGATCCTTGTTCCACGGCGTCAGCATCAGAAGCGCTGCTGCCAGTGTCTCTGAAATCGGTGCCTTTCCGACAAGTGTCCGATATCCTCGTTTATGCAGGGACGTTCCCGATGTATCCAGACCAATCGACACCTGATCCTTGAAAATAAACACACGGATCGGATACTCGTCCCCATCTTCCTCGAACCGTTCCACGCGGTATGTCTGCTTCATGCGCTCCACAATCGCCTTCTTCACGATGGACTGAATCGCACTCGCAGAAAAAAGCGCACTCTTATTCGTTGTCGCCTTCGTCACCCAGAACTTTGCATCCCGCGGAAGAAACTCCTCCCACGGAATTGCCTTTGTCCCTTCAAACAGTTCATCAAAATCCGTAGCCCGGAAGCTACCCATCTTCAGCAGAATACGCTCTGCTGTCCGGATAAATATATTTGCACGGGCAATCGCTGTGACATCTCCGCGAAATGTGATTCTTCCGTCCTCCACAGTCACGATCTCATAGCCCAGATCTAATATCTCACGCTTTAGCACCGACTCCAAACCAAAATGGCACGGTGCGATCAATTCATACATATTTTCCATGCTTGTATTTTTGCCCTTTCTTCCCCTGTTCCGATTTTTGAACATACTTAGTTGTATTGTAAATTTATCTTTGTACGAAGTCAACAAAATCGAACAATTTATTCTTACATTTTGCACATGTAAATTTTACCAAATCCTGCTAATGCCGGGTTTTTGTCAGCGCCCCACGATACCCGGAGATTCCCCCAACCGTGTTGATGACCTTATACCCTTTCTCTGTCAATATTTTTGCAGCCAGTGTGCTGCCTCCCCCGTTTGCGCAATAAACCAATATCACTTTCCCTTTCGGAAGAGAAATATTGCCTGCCTGTATTTCTTCCAGAGGCAGATTTATCGCCATCGGAATGTGACTTTTCGCAAATTCTTCGCTCGTTCGAACGTCAACGATGATTCCTCCATAGTTAAGAGCCTCACTCAGGATGTTCCGAATATTTATATTATGAAATCGCATCGCTCCGCCTCCTTTCTTCTTACTAATAGGATATGCGGAGCGTGCGGATTTGTGTCTGTGATTGCTTTCTGCTAGATGGTTTATAACAAAGAAAGAGGACCGCTAAACGGTCCTCTCGGAGGGGGTTTTTAGTAACAGTCTGTACTGTTACTTGAATAGTTTTTCTGGCTGTTCTTCTGACTATTCTTCATCTTGCTGTTGGAAGCCGTTTCCTTGTTTGTCTGATTGCTTCCTGTATAATTTGTCTGCTTGTTCTTCTGCTCGTTTGACTGATAATTTTTTTCTGCCATAACTGATCTCCTTTTTGCTTTGCAGGTTTCCCTTGCATTTGTAATTGCTACATAGAGAAGTATACCCAGCCCACAGAATTTCATTCAGCCAAAATCAAGAAATTCACAAACGCAAGGCAAACACAGTTTCACGAATTACAATCCCTATCACAAACACAGGATTGCATCTAAGCAAACGTAAATCGGGTTGCGGATAATATTGATTTAATCGCAGACCATTGGAGCACAAGGCAGGAATAATTGCTTCAATGATTCGCTTTCAATAACGTAAATAGAGATGTCTATTGATATCAATTTATGCACAGACCGTTGAAGCACGCTGGCACTTAATGAGCGACGGTTCTCCGTCGCGAATTTAGTACCATTGCGTGCTGAACCGAGCGAAAGCGCGTCTGAGCATGAATTGAATATCATAGACATCTCTTTACCACTTTATTCCCTATGCGAATCACATTTATTGCAATTCATTCAAACTTGCAAACCGATACCCCTCTGCCTTCAGGTTTGCAATCACCTTTTCCAGCGCCCCAGCATTCGATGACGATACGTTGTGCATCAGAATGATTGCCCCGCTGTGATGATATTTATTGAAATGGTCGATCACGAAATCAACACCCGGCTGGTTATTCACATCGAAATCCATATATGCCATGCTCCAAAAAATAGTTTTGAAACCAAGGTCCTGGGTGATTGCCAGTGTCCGTGCGCTATACTCACCGCATGGCGGCCTTAAGTACGGGTCCATCGCATATCCCGTTGCCTCTTTCATATAATCCGCGCAACCATTGACCTCCTGCACAATCTCCTCATAGGACTTATCCGGCATGCATATATGGTAGATGGTATGATTTCCCACCTGATGTCCTTCCTCCTTCATTCGTTTCGCTATGGCAACATTATCCCGGATGTACGTCTGTGTCACGAAAAAGCACGCCGGAACATCTTCCTTCTTCAGGATATCCAGCATCTGCTCGGTATATCCATTCTCATACCCGCAGTCAAATGTCAGATAGACGACTTTTTCATTCTTCTTTGAAGCATTCTGATCCAAATAGTACGCGTCGTATTCGGAGATATCGATCGTGTCATCGCACCCGCTCGGTCCGTGGTTCATATCCCGCCGGAACCACCATGAAAGCTTGGTGTTATCAAGGCTTTGGTACGCCTCTTTTTCTTTCAAATGATTTTCAATCGGGTATGTCTGATACCGGCAGAAAACCTTCCTGCATTGGTCAAACATACTATGAATCGGCAAATCTCCATCCTCCTGCTCCGCATATCCTCCGGTTGTACCAGTCAACCCATCTTCCACATCACTCGTCGGATTCCCGGATGTATCCACTTGCTCTGATTCACTTCCATCCGCCTCCCCCGCGGATGCTCCATATGTAACAACACAAAAACTACCAACTACCAGAGAGATCAGAATCCCTGCAAGGCAAACCACTCCTTTCCATTTACAAACACAACGCGAACCATTTTTTGTTTCATTTCCTACATTATAGTTTCCCATCAAGAAAAGAACTCTGCCAAAAAGCGATTGAGCGTCTCCTCACTGGCGGCACTCTCTTTCTCCTGCATTGTCCCGCCTTCGGACTCTTCCCCGGATGCATCTGTCTGCGGTGATCCATCGTTGTCGGCATGTTCCCCTTTCTCCGCCGACATCTCCTGCTTCACTACAAAGGGACGTACCGCAGCCGCTGTCTGCTCTCGCGGTTTCGGAATCCGTTCCAGGTACCCGCGGATATTCGCTTTCAGGATTTCCACTTTATTATTTATAACCAATATATGATCAAGCACGAGCAAACATGCACATACTAAAATACTATTCGCTAAGAAAAACTGCATGTCCGGACTGCCTCTCCAGCTTGGATCGTAATACAGATACGCTCCTGCCATCGTGCCACAGACGACGAGCGACAACACGGTTCCGCTCCGGTTCCAGAATTCCATCGGGCGCGTCAGGAATTTTAACCCCCTCACAAAGCTTTCTGCATACGCCTCCTCATCGCCTCCGCACAGTCCAAAGCCTTTTTTGTTTTCATATTGCCGGCACATATTGCGAAGCTTCTTTCGTTTTGTCTCTCCCAGATTTGTCGATGCTCGCACCATTTTACTCATGTAAGCATTTGCCAGTATCTTCATAAGCACTCCTAACACGCCTAACCCCCATAGTATGTAGACCCCGGTTGAAACTTCCATGATTTTTTGCAGCATACAAAATCCCTCCATTAAGATTTTTTGAACCGACAGCCTTTTTTTCTCCTCACTGTCTGATGGCGATTATAGAGAAGGTGAACTTCAGAATGCAACCCCTGTTCGGTCGTAAAAATCCTTGTAAATGTGACAGAAAATATGGGTTTAAGGAACTTTATATTTATGCTATAATAGGAACGCGAAACGTATAATATAATTGTTACACACGAGAAAGGATGATACACAATGACATATAAGACAAAGGGAACCTGTTCCCAGATGATCGAGTTTGAGATTACAGATGGCAAGGTGCATAATGTGAAATTCACGGGCGGCTGTAATGGTAACTTAAAGGGCATCGGACAGCTTGTGGAGGGCATGGATGCAGAGGAAGTTATCAAGCGGCTGGAAGGCACAACGTGCGGATTCAAGAGCACATCCTGCCCGGATCAGCTTGCACAGGCATTAAAGCAGGCACTTCACGCATAGGTTAAAGGTATAAGTAGGAGGATCAACCATTCATGAAGCGTATTATATTAACCGGTGGCGGAACCGCTGGTCATGTAACACCCAATATGGCTCTCGTTCCAACCTTAAAGGAGCGCGGATATGATATTCAATATATCGGCTCTTATGATGGAATGGAGAAAAAACTGATTGAAGATATGGGCATTCCATATCACGGAATTGCAACCGGAAAGCTGCGCCGCTATTTCGATCTGCGCAACTTTTCTGATCCATTTCGCGTGATCAAAGGCTTCAACGAAGCGAAAAAACTGATGAAGGAGTTAAAGCCGGATGTTGTATTTTCCAAAGGCGGCTTTGTCTCTGTCCCTGTTGTTCTCGCCGCAAGTGCGAAGAAGATTCCATGTATTATCCATGAATCTGATATGACGCCGGGACTTGCAAACAAGATCAGTATTCCAAAGGCATCCAAGGTGTGCTGCAACTTCGCAGAGACAATGGAGAATCTTCCTGCAGGAAAAGCAGTTGTAACTGGTACACCGATCCGTCAGGAATTATTTGCCGGTGACGCTGTAAAAGCGATGACCTTCTGTGGCTTTACAGAGGTTCGTCCAACTCTTCTGGTAATCGGCGGAAGCTCTGGCAGCGTACGTGTCAATGAAGCGATCCGTTCATGTCTCCCGGAACTGACGAAGAAATATAACGTCATTCACCTCTGCGGAAAAGGAAATATCGACGAAAGCTATAACGGAACTGCGCATTATGTCCAGTTCGACTACATCAAGCAGGAGCTTGCTGACTTGCTCGCATTAGCAGATATCGTTGTCTCCCGTGCCGGTGCCAATGCAATATGCGAACTTCTGGCACTCCGCAAACCAAGCGTTCTGATTCCATTATCGCTTGCAGCGAGCCGGGGCGACCAGATCTTAAATGCACAGTCCTTCGACAAGCGCGGCTACGCCAAGCTGTTGTTAGAGGAAGACCTGACAAACGAGTCACTGCTTGCCGCAGTCAATGAAGTGTACGAAAATCACGATCATTACATCAAGGCAATGGAACTTTCCACGAAGTCCGACGCCATCACGATGATCTGTGATATGATTGATGAGTTAGCAAACAAATAAAAACAAAAGTCCCCTGAATGGCGCTCTGATCTGTTACAGTCAGACCCCGACTCAGGGGATTTATTTTTCTCACTCTTTTATACCGGCGTTCTTGAAAAACGCTCTTTTATCTTCTCAATTCCATCTATCACCAGACGATTTCGGAACAATATCATAATCGCGAAATATCCAATTGCACCAATTGAAACGGTCAACGCAATCGTCAGAAGATCCGAATACTGACTATGTGCACACCAGTTATAGCAACACACAATCGGAATACATGCAATCAAGCTTTGACCGAGCTGCCAGCCAAGCTTTGTGATCGGATACATATGCCGGGCTTTGATACTTGCATAAATGAAGATTGCCAGTTCCGCTGCAACCGTACTGGCTGCGGCACCGAATTTCCCATATACCGGAATGGTCAACGCATTTAAACAGACATTTGTGACTGCACCAATCACAACACCCATGGACGCCCACCGGTCTTTCCGGTGTATGATAAACAACTGATTGATCAGGAAGCTGTTAAAGGTTGCAACGATAACATTCAACATCAACACCTGCATCGTAGATGTTACACCCAGATATTTGCTGCCCGCAAACAAATGCAGCACCTGCCGACTCAGACAGAACATGCCAATCGCCATCGGAATATTAAAGAGCAATATAAGCCGCGCGGTCAGATCATTCAGATTCTCCGCCTGTTCCTCATCCCGCTCCATCATGTACGCGACGCGTGGACGAATTACCGCATATAACGCACTGAAGAATGACGTTAACACAGATGCAATCTTAATCGCTGCCGCGTAAAGTCCGACCTCGGTATCATCCCCGGTAATATAACCAAGCATAGAACGATCCATAACCAGATACACCGCCGACGCAACATCCAACAGGAAAATATACGACATCGGCTTCAAATGAATCCGCAGCTTCTTACTGATCCGCAACTTGAACTTCACGTATTTTCTTGCCCGGATAAAATTCATAATATTGGAGCCGACGCTGGAGATTACCATCGTCAACGCATATATCATGTAATCATCCTCTGATTTGACACATGTAAACAACATAACCACAGATATAATCTGAAAGATAAATGAACGAATCGTGATATACTGATATTCTTCGTATATATTATACAGCCACTCGACTCCGATGGTAGAAAGTATAATCGTCGTCGAAAAAAGCAGCATCAACGTCCGATATCCCGCAAGTTTGGGAATCGCAAGTGCTGCAAAGAAAAGAATATATGCAATCGCGGATGTGATCAAATTGATTGACAACATATCACTTGCAAATTCATCCATTTTCTTTCGGTCATCCCGAATACGGGCACCCTCCCGGATTGCATAGCCGCCAATGCCAAACGCCTGCAACAACGTGAAGTATGTCATGTTCGCCTGCGCATAATCGACCTTACCGAGTGCCTCCGGTCCTAAAACTCTGGAAGAATACGGGAATGTAATGAGCGGTATGATCACACCCATCATCGTCCGCATCATATTAAATATGAAATTAACACCTAAGGATCGCTTCTTTTCCAACTTAATATTTCCCCTATCATCAATCTCTATAAAAAAGAAAAGCTGTCACATAAAACGTAACAGCTTTTTTTAAAATAATTCCTTTTCCAACTGGAAGATGAAACTGTCAAGCAGTTGCATACGCTTCGTATATTCTGCTCTGGCTGCATCTGTCTTGCATCTTCGAATCTTTGGTTTGTTATTTCTATAATAATTCTTGATCCTGTAATAGGCTTTCTTGTAACTTGCCTCATCCTCACATGCTGTCGCCATCGAATCCCACAGCACACTGATTGCTCCAACTTCATCGAGCAGATCGGCATCCATCACAATCTTACATTCCAGCGACAGATCAGCATCCGAATCCTTGTCCTCGTGAATCATAATAATCTCTCCCACGCGTCGGATCGTCTCCGGATCAATTCCAATGCTATCCATGTATTCTACAGCAAGCTCTGCACCAACTTCTCCATGTGGACGTTCATCATCCCATCCAATATCATGAAGCAAAGCTGCAAGTACGATCACATCCAGATCTCCGCCAAGCTTTGACTGCAGCTTGATGGCCCATCGATACACACGCATCGTGTGCTCAAACCGGCTACGGAATGGATAGTTCGAAGGCCTGCCGTTCTCAGAAGTCATCTTCTTCACATATTCAATTACTTCTGCATAATTTACACTCATGCCGTTGTTTTTGCCACCCGATTCTTTTGTTCTTCCCAAAGTTAGGTATCATTTACCTATCTCTAAAATGATACCATTTTTTTACCAAAAATACCACATGTATTTTATATTTTTTTAACCGTGCGGCTGGTGTTGTGAAGCTCTCATAAGCGTTACCACGGCAGTTAACTCAGTCCCGGCTGCCTCGCGGCGCACAGAAGGTTCTACTTAGTGCTGCTTCGTTCCCGACCTGACACGGTTCATAGATTCCTGTCGCGCAAGACCAAAACATCAACGCCACTTACCGTGGGCAGCCTCACAAGAAGACAACCCGAAACCAGCCATCACCCCCTCTGTAGCGGATTGAGGGTACAGGGCACCGCTATCTCCCCGGCTGCACGGAAATTTTATAACAAGTCCACGCATATCCATCGAAAAGTCTGTTTCTTATAAACCCCATATCGACAGATACTTCTTTAGTATATAAAAATAATTATGTAAAGTCAAGACATCCCATTATTTTCTTTTAACGCGGCTGCCTTCTTTTTTGCACGCAACTCCGCGAAAAAACCGGACATCATCGCTGAACATTCTGTTTCCATGATTCCCCGTGTTACTTCCACCTGATGATTAAACTGCTTCATATCAAGCAGATTTAAAATGGAACCGGCACATCCTGCCTTCGGATTCATACATCCGATCACGACCTTCGGAATCCGAGCCTGCACGATCGCCCCGGCACACATCTGGCAAGGCTCCAACGTCACATACATTGTGCAATCCTCCAGCCGCCAGTCACCCAGCACCTTGGACGCCTTTTTAATCGCCATGATCTCTGCATGCGCAAGTGTCGTCTTGTCCACGTTCCGCCGGTTGTAACCACGCGCGATCACCTTTCCTTCATAGACGATCACACATCCGATCGGCACATCACCATTCGCCGCCGCCTTCTTCGCAAGCGTGATCGCCTGCCGCATATATCGTTCATCCTCACTCAATTTCCTCATATTGTACCTCATTTCCGTATCATTTTATTGTCTGTTCCCATAAAATGTACTATACTGACCTCATGGCTGCATGATACAAGAATCGTTCCTGTATTCCACAGTCACAAACGTCAGAAAGGAGACGCTCATGGGACCACTGATAAAATATACAAATCGCTTAATCCTGCGCGTAGAAAATGAATCAAAAGCCAAACAAGTCTTAGATCTCTATCTGCGCAATCGTCTCCCATTCGAGCAGTACGAGCCAACGCGTCCGGCATCCTTTTACACGCAGGACTACCACTGGTCTTCCCTGCACCGCGAATACATCGCTTACACGATGGGAACCTTCCTGCGTTATTACATCTATTTAAAAGACCGCCCGGATAAGATCATCGGCGCTATCAATTTCAATATTTTTCGCACCTCCCGCGAACCATACGCTGAGATCGGCTACAAAATTGACGCCCTCTATCAGAACCGCGGCATCGCATATGAAGCCTGCGAAGCGGCGCTCTATGTACTTGAACATGACTACCAGATTCACCGCGTCGATGCCCGCATCCACCCGGAAAATATTGCGTCCATCACACTCGCGACGAAGCTTGGCTTCCGTCCATTACAGTTTGAGCCGCAAAGTGCAAACATCTTAGGACACTACGTTGACCTGATGCGGTACACGAAGCTTCTCTGATTCTACAATTTCAGATACCCAATAACCAAAATTCCCGGTCAGAATCTTCGTTTTCCGCACCGGAATAAACACACGGAATCCAAACATATTCGCCAGATACCGTTCTTTGTTCGTGAAGATTCCAGGAACTCCGATCACATGCAATTCTGCCTTATTCATCTTCACCTTTCCAAGCATCAGATACTGATATTTGTAATACCCATGTGCAAGAAAACTGTTCACGCCCAGCTTCCAGTTCGCCATATCCAGCTTCCCGATATCCTGCGGTGCAATCTTCACTCCATCAACAATCTGACTTCCTGCAAAAAGCGGTAACTTTGGATATGTCGTAAGCATTTCCTCATACCCATTTGCCATGTCCGAAGGAAGTGGAATCTGTGGGATTTCCTCGACAGGTTCCTCCTGCGGCTTTGTCCCGGCACCTGCATATTCCAGCACCGGTTCTTCCTGTTCCACAAGCCCGTCCTGCCTGTCCGTCACCTGCACCTGCCGCAGATCATACCGCTCCGTCGACCAGATACCGGCTAAAATCTCACCGTCGTCACACACGAAATACACACCATCGTATTCAGGAAATGCTACACCATCTCCTAGCGGGTTGCTCCACGGAAGCTCCACACTTGTCAGGATCGTATCGCGTTCTCCCGCCGCGAACTGCACCGCTGTAAATGGCTTCGCCTGTCCATGCCACAGCAGATACGCATAACACGTACACGCATATTCCTTGTACATTTTCATCCCCATTCGTATTCTCGTCACATCCGTATCTTTGTTGCTGATTCTCTGTACCTTGATGAATCCGGCAATCTCGCATCGCACGAACTCGCGATACCGGTAAATATAAGACACCCATCTCCTCTGCTGCATCACAGACCACGCTCCCCCTTCATGCATTAATACGTACTATATATGTATGCAGAGGGTTGTCTGTTTATCACAAATTTTTTACGACATAATATACATTTATACGACGCCACACACCCACAGTATCCCCTGCGCGAATACCGCTATAACTGTGATCTACGCTACTCACACAACAGATCAGAAAGCTCTGCGAACTGCGCAAGTGTCAGTGCCTCGCCGCGGATGCTCTCAGAAAGTCCCATCTTCCGAAGTGCTTCTACAACCGCATCCTTGCTGATTGATAATTCGGCGGAGTTATTGATCCCGTTTTGCAATGTTTTCCGGCGCTGATTGAACGACGCACGGATCAGCTTGAACATGAATTTCTCATCCTTCACGACGATTTTCGGCTCTGTATGTCTTGTCAACCGGATTACCGCAGAACCGACATTCGGACGCGGCATAAAACAGTTCGGTGGTACATTTGCCACGATATACGGCTCCGCATAATACTGCACCGCAAGCGACAATGCACCATAGTCCTTGCCGCCCGGACCTGCCTGCATCCGCTCGGCAACCTCCTTTTGCACCATGACCGTGATTGATGTTGCAGGGATATGATTCTCGAACAGTCCCATGATGATCGGCGTCGTAATATAATACGGAAGATTCGCCACGACCTTTACCGGTCTGCCGCCGGTTAATGCCGCGATATCCACCTTCAGGATATCTTCATTTACGACCGTCACGTTATCATACTCCGCAAGTGTCTCGGCAAGGATCGGGAGCAGATTCTTGTCGATTTCGACCGCGAATACTTCCCCTGCCGCCTCGGCTAAATACTGTGTCATCGTGCCGATACCCGGACCGATCTCCAGCACGACATCGTCCTTTGTGATCTCTGCTGCCCGGATGATCTTCTCAATCACATGCCCGTCGATCAGGAAATTCTGACCAAACCGCTTCTGGAACGCGAAATTATATTTCTGTATGATCTCTATTGTAACCTTTGGATTGCTAAGCTTTTCCATTCTATCTCCATTTCTCTACTTCTGAATTTTATACATCTGGTGCGCATTTTTCCATGTCTCTGCATACACCTCATCCACCGGAATCTGCTTGATATCCGCGATCGCCTGTGCGACATAGACGAGTTTCGATGAATCATTGCGCTTGCCGCGGAATGGCTCCGGTGTCAGGTATGGTGCATCCGTCTCAAGCACGATATTTGACAGCGGAATATATGCCACTGCTTCCTTTAATTTCTTCGCATTCTTAAATGTCACCACGCCACCAATGCCAAAATAAAATCCCATATTCAGGAAGTCTCGTGCACTCTCCTTCGAATACGAATAACAATGGATCACACCGCCAATCTCCTCTGCGCGGGAAGCCCGCATGATCTGAATTGTGTCCTGCGCCGCATCCCGGCTGTGGATCGCGATTGGCAACTTTAACTCGCGTGCAATATCCATCTGTCCGGCGAACCATTTGTGCTGCAATGCCTTGTCCGTTTCTTCATAATGATAATCGAGTCCGATTTCACCGATCGCCACGATCTTGTCATGCTTTGCAAGCTCCTTCAGACGCTTGACATTATCAGGATTCTCCAGTTCCGCAACTTCCGATGGGAATATACCAACCACACCGTACAGATTCTCGTATTTTTCTGTCATCCGAACCGTCTCTTCACTCGCCCTGATATTCGTTCCGATGTTCGTCACCGCGTGTACGCCCTGTGCCGGAAATCCAGCCAGAAGCCGCTCGCGATCATCATCAAAACTCTCATCATCATAATGTGCATGTGTATCAAATATCTGAATCATTTCATTTATCCTTGCCTTACCATAATAATTGCGTTTATTTTACCCTACACCAGATGTTCGTGCAACCCCAGTCGTAAATATCTGTGCATCTATCCTCCGTCCTGCATAAATTCGCCACAATATTCGAGAATTTATTTGGTTCCGCTATTGAAATCCCTCTGTAAATTCGGTAAAATGAAGATTAGGTATATGTTACGCACAAGGAGGAGCATTTTATGACTATAAATGATTATTTAGATATGGAAGCACTTGATAACATCCTGGAGCAGTGGGCGGCTGCAACACACATGATCGCCGTTGTTCTCGATGATGAAGGTAACTTCCTTTCCAACAAGCTCGGATTTTCCAGAAATAATGTAGAAGCATTTGGCGAGAGCATCGAAGTCGATGACGTCGAGGTTGCAACGGTTGTTGGCGGTCCTTTGGATGAGGATACAGACGAAGAAGTTGTCGAAGCTGCTGCTGCCATTCTGGTTGCCGCTATCCAGAATCTCTTAGAGGCTGGCTACCGCAAGAAGAAATACGAGGAAGCAATCGCTTCTTTCAATGAAGAGATTGCTGGTGCTGCTGCCCTGATCAAGGAGCTTGCCGGAAAATCGCAGGGATTAAAGAAGATTGAGAATAAGCAGAATATCCTTGCACTGAACGCTTCGATTGAGGCTGCACGTGCAGGCGAAGCCGGACGCGGATTCACCGTTGTTGCGCATGAGTTTGGTAAGATGGCACATGAATCAGGTGTTATCAACGACTCCATTCAGAAGACATTACAGAAGCTTGATGCATCCATCAAGAGCTATGACGCTGAATAAACAGCAGGGATTTGAGGATGTGAAAACTTTTTCACAATTAGAACATATTTTAGACACAATTTATTGTTATAGTATGCATTGTAAGAGCTTTTCATATATTTGAATCCTCTCTCCCCTCAAACAAGTGGCGAATTAATTCCCTCCCCGGTTTTTCTCGCCACTTGTTTTCTGTTTATTCCTAATTCACTCACATTGAATTTAATTTGTGAAACGCACATGAATTTGTGTATATTATACCCGCCTCCGTTTCTGCAAATATACGATGTATTGGAACTAAGAAGTACTAGATGTTCTGATATACATATTATACCGTACGCAACCGCCGCCAATTCGCCATCCGTGGCTCAGTGGCGGCTTGGTTGAACATCGTGTTCAACCATTGCTGCATACTTACAGAACATCAAGAACTTCTAAGTCCCAAACATATCTATATTTACAGAAACGGAGACGGGTAAATACACAAATTCAAAGTGCGTTTTCACAGATAAATCAATATCATCAAAGAAAGGAAATATATCATGATTAACGAATTCTACAAGGATATGACAGGAAAAGGTTCTATCATTCGCCAATTTTTTGATTATGCTAACAAAAAAGGAGCCGAAATCGGCATGGAGAATATCTACAATTTCTCTATCGGAAATCCATCCGTTCCTGTACCACAGACATTTACCGATCGTATGATCGAACTGTTGCAGACCGAAGATCCGGTGAAGCTGCATAGTTACAGCCCATCGCTTGGACTTCCATCTACAAGACAGGCGGTTGCCGATTCTTTGAATAAGCGTTTTGGCATGAACTACACGATGGATCACATCTTCATGACGAGTGCAGCAGCCAGTGCGCTGGCACATGCGCTTCGGTGCGTGACAAAGGATGGCGATGAGGTTATCACCTTTGCACCTTATTTCCCGGAATATGTTCCTTATGTGACAGGAACCGGTGCAAAGCTTACCGTGATTCCTGCCGACATCACCACATTCCAGATCAATTTTGAGGAATTCGAGAAATCCCTGAACCCGAATGTACAGGCAATCCTCATCAACTCTCCGAATAACCCATCTGGTATCGTTTATTCAACTGCCACGATCACAAAGCTGGCGGATATCCTGCGTGCAAAAGAGAAGGAATACGGACATCCGATCTACCTGATCTCCGATGAACCTTACCGTGAGATTGTATTTGCTGGTGTGGATGCACCATTTATTTCCAAGTTATACGAGAACACGATCTGCTGTTACTCATTCAGTAAGTCCGTGTCTCTGCCAGGTGAACGTATCGGTTACATGGCAGTGAACCCAGCCTGCGAAGACGCAAAGCTTCTCGTACTTATGGCTGGTCAGATCTCCAGATTTACCGGACACAACTGCCCACCTTCCATCATCCAGATGGCTGTGGAGTCTGTGCTTGACCAGACAAGTGACCTGTCAATCTATGAGACGAACAAGAATATTTTATATAAAGAATTGACACGCATCGGCTACGAGATGGTTGAGCCGGGCGGAACCTTCTACATGTTCCCACGCGCCTTGACGGAAGATGCAAATGAATTCTGCTGGCGCGCAGCCAAAGAGCTGAACCTGATCATCGTACCGGGTGACAGCTTCTTATGTCCGGGACATTTCCGAATCTCTTACTGCGTGACAACGGATATGGTCGAAAAAGCCATTCCTTTGTTTGAAAAACTTTACAAATTATATAGATAATTTCCATGTTTTTCTGTATAATGAAGTTTGGTTTAATAGGAGATACATAATTAGGAGGACAAGAATATTATGGCAGAAGAAGCTGGCGCAAGTAAAAAGCCAAAGAAATACACGGGGATCCTGCTTCATCCAACCTCACTTCCGGGGCCTTACGGCATCGGTGAGCTGGGTGCAAGCGCTTATAGATTTGTTGATTTTCTGGAACGTTCGGGATTGAACACATGGCAAGTACTGCCACTCGGACATACCGGATTTGGAGATTCTCCATATCAGCCTTTCTCCGCATTTGCGGGACAGCCGCTTATCATCAGTCTGGATCATCTGAAGGAGTTACATCTTCTTTACGACGAAGACTTCCGGGATATGCCGGCATGGAACGCAGAGCAGATCAATTATGGTGAGTTGATTGAGTTTAAGACAGGGCTTTTGAAGCTTGCTTATTCCCGTTTTCACGACGAATCTTTATCTGATGGTATCCATGACGATCCGGAGATGAAGCAGGCGTACGATAATTTCTGCGAGACATCTGTCTGGCTGAAGGATTACGCATTGTTCATGGCAGGCAAGGACTATCATCAGGGCATGCCTTGGTACATGTGGGAAGATAACCTGAAGAAACCAACCAAGAAGCAGAAGGAAACATGGGCGAAGAAGCTCGATACCGAGATGGGCTACTACAAGTTCATCCAGTTCTTATTCTATTATGAATGGACGACCTTGAAGAAATACGCAAACGATAAGGGCATTTCCATCGTGGGCGATATCCCGATCTTCATGGCTTGGGACAGTGTGGATGTATGGGCAAACCAGAGCCTGTTCCAATTAGATTCCAAGGGGTACCCAACCGTCGTTGCCGGAGTTCCACCGGATTATTTCTCAGCGACCGGACAGTTGTGGGGCAACCCGTTATACAACTGGAAGAAGCATACCGAGACCGGTTATGAGTGGTGGCTGAACCGTATTCGTTACCAGCTGACACTCTGTGATTTCCTGCGAATCGACCATTTCCGTGGTTTCGATAAATACTGGGCGATCCCTTATGGCGAAGAAACCGCCATCAACGGTAAATGGGTAGAAGCACCGGGTGTAAACTTCTTTACACAGCTTGAAGCAACCCTCGGTTATCATCTTCCGATTATCGCCGAAGATCTTGGTGAGATCGATGATTCGGTTATCGAGCTGCGCGACAAATTCGGTCTGCCTGGCATGAAGGTATTGCAGTTTGCATTTGAGAATCCGGAGGAAAATGATTTCCTTCCACACAACTTTGTTCGTAACTGTGTCTGCTATACAGGTACACACGATAACGATACAACCCTCGGCTGGTACAAGCACGCATATGAAGCTTCCAAAGACAAGTTGCGCCGCTACTTCTCAACCGATGGTTATGACATCTGCTGGATTATGATCCGTGCATGCTTTGGCTCTGTTGCTAACATGGCGATCGTGCCAATGCAGGATGTATTATGCTTAGATTCCTGGGCACGTATGAACACACCGGGTGTCGGCGAAGGAAACTGGGCATGGAGATACAAAGAAGACGCACTGACACGTGAACTTGAAGCAAGATTATATGAAACCTGTAAAATGTTTGGACGATAAGAGGTGTATCTATGAAGACATTGGGAGTTGGAATCGTATTGATGGTGGCACTGTTCTTCTGTCTGCCATACCATCTCTACATGAAACAATTATGGAAGAAAAATCCTGAGAAATCATGGGAAAAAGCACGCAGGTTTGTATCCGGCTTCTTCCGGTTTGAACTGAAACTGTCCGGATGCAAGGTGAACGTCATCGGAAAAGAAAATATACCGCAGGACGGACCGGTGTTATTCGTCGGCAACCACCGCAGTTATTTCGACATTCTGATCTATCATGAAGCAATCGGCAAGCCGCTTGGCTTCCTTGCGAAAAAAGAAATGGAAAAGATTCCGCTTCTCCCACTGTATATGCGGGATATCGGATGTCTGTTCTTAGACAGAGAAGATATCAAGCAGGGCTTATCCGTGATCAAGCAGGGAACGGAATACATGAAGCAGGGACATTCGATGGTCGTATTCCCAGAGGGAACCAGAAACCAGACCGACACACTTCTGCCATTTCGCGAGGGCGGATATAAGATGGCAGAGAAATCGAAATCCCCGATCGTTCCGGTATCGATCTGCCGTTCCGATCTGATGCTTGAATCTGCACCAAAGAAACGGATTCACAGCCATAGCGTAACGATTGAATTCGGAAAGCCGATCTATCCTTGTGAACTTCCTCCAAAGGAACGCAAGGAGCGATATGCAGAGTTTCCACAGCTTATACAGGATATGTATGATAAAAATAACATTTAGAGGAGGATTTGAACCATGCCTTGGTGGTTAATCATGATTATTGTCATCGTGGTAGCACTTGCGATCATGTTCGTGTTATACAGAGTCGGTGACAAATTACAGAAGAAACAGAGTGCACAGAGAGAACAGATGGTAGAGGCGGCACAGCCGATGAATATGTTGATCATCGACAAGAAAATGCTGCCAATGAAAGACGCCGGACTTCCAAAAATGGTGATGGAACAGACACCAAAGCGTTACCAGAAAGCAAAGCTTCCAATCGCAAAGGTCAAGGTTGGTCCACAGATTATGAACATGATCTGTGATGATGCAATCTTCGACGAGCTTCCAACCAGAGGCGAAGTAAAAGCGATGGTCAGCGGCATTTACATCATCAGTGTAAAGAGCGTCCGTGGCAAGAAGGTAGCTCAGGAAGAAGAAACTGGCAAGAAGAAAAAGGGCAACTGGCGTACACGTATGCGGAAACGTCAGGTTGAAATGCAGAAGCAATTGAACGCAGAAATGCTCGAGAAAGCAAAATCCAAGGGCAAGGCAAAAGACAAGCCTGTTGAGAAGTCCAAGGAAGAGCTTCGTCGGGAGAAAGAAAGAGCGAAAAAGATCAGTGACAAGATGTAAAAATCAACCGGCAAAATTGAAAGATATTATCGGTTCCTTTACACCGTTTCTGATTGCAGTATTGGCGCAGTATGTATTGAATTTCATCGATGTTGCAATTCTGTTCTTCAAGAATATGCGTTCCGATGAGAAATCAAACAGCGAAAATACGATTGGCAAGATCTTACAAATGGATTATAACCAGCCTATGAATCAGGCGTACCTCGTGCTTGCACAGCATATTGTATTTCTGATTTGTTTCGGGGTCTGGTATTACCGCATATTTTATCGGGGAAATATCGTTTCCACAGACGAATCTTTCGAAGATAATACAAAAGGACGCATGAAAAATATTTTTTCATGCGTCTGTTCTATACGGACTCCATTTTTATTGCTTGCTGGTGTTGCAATTCAGATCATGGTGGACGGAATCCTGAATCTGGTAAGTCCCCTCTTCCCGGATACCTTTGCAGCCTACTATGAACTTGTATCCAAGACGGTCGGTGTGAACCGTGCAGTCCCGATGATGATCGCGACCTTTGTAATCGCCCCGATCGGCGAAGAATTGTTCTTCCGCGGAGTGATCATGGGCTATGCGAAGCGCTACATGCCATCGGCTTTCGCAATCCTGTTTCAGGGTGTACTTTTCGGGTTGTATCACGGAAACATTGTACAGGGCATCTATGCATGCATCTTAGGATGTCTGCTTGGATTTGTGGCTTACAAAGCGAACACGCTCCTCGCAAGCATGATCCTGCATTTCAGTATCAATCTGAGTGTACTATTCATTCCATCCGTATGGTTTGAGGAAACGGTACGATGCAGTATCATCACGGCTGGCGCGTTGGTGCTTACAGTGCTGTTCGTATGGCTGGCGATGAGAAAGAAGAAAGAAACGAAAAATACAGAAAAATAAAAGAACCGGATGGATTTACATGTTTGTTGTAATCCATCCGGTTTTCTATGCTTACTTAATCATCTGTATGGCATACCTAATCCGCTAAATTATGTACATGCACCTTCATCTTCCGTTCCATCGGCAGTTCATTTCCCATCTCCATGGTATATTGCAATGCAAGACGCAGGGAAAACTCCTCTGCCAGAACGGCCGCCTCATAATCGATACCCTCTGCCGTGTGCAGGAAATGCTTCGTCTGCAGGGTCACCGGAATCGAGCCATAGCCGGTCGCATATTTCGTATGATGCGTTAAGCCATGCTCATATACAAAGTCCGAATTCAGCTCGCCGCTCCGTGTCACACGGAGCCGGTTGTCGGAGAAAATCATCGTACAGCGTGTCTTGTGTCCATCGCCGGACACATCCTCCACGTAGGTAAGCTTCATTCCCTGTTCGGTCATGCTTGCCAGCGCAGTTGCCTGCGAGCGCATCACTTCGCCGGTCTCCACATCTACATTTTCAAACTCAATGACTGCTTTCATTATGGACGTTCCTTTGCCATCTCGATCAAAGTCTCTACCAGACTCTCAATCGAATATCCCTTATCCTTCCAGAGCATTGGATACATACTGATGGATGTAAAGCCCGGTAATGTGTTGATCTCGTTAAATACAACCTCGTTCGTATCCTTCTCCAAGAAGAAGTCTACACGGGAAAGACCGAATCCATCCAGCGCATTGAAGATTGCAACCGCATCCTTCTGCACTTCTGCCTCTTTTCCGTCCGGAAGATCAGCACCAATTACAGTCTTAGACTCTACATTGTTGTACTTTGCATCGAAATCGTAGAATTCTGCTGCCGCAAGAATCTCGCCCACGCGGGATGCCTTTGTATTTTTACCATAACCAAGGACAGCGCACTCAATCTCTCGACCGACGATCGTCTCCTCAACCAGAATCTTATAATCATGCTTTGCAGCTTCCTTCAGGGCAACAACCAACGCTGCACGGTCATCTGCCTTGGAAACACCCTTGGAAGAACCTGCCTTGGAAGGCTTTACAAATACCGGATAAGAAAGCTTTGCTTCGACGCGGGCTGTCACCTCGTCGATATCCTCCAATTGTTCTGCCAGCACCGGCACATAAACAGCCTGACGAATTCCAAGTGTATCAACGACCAGCTTAGTATAGAACTTATCCATAGATGCAGCAGAAGCGAACACACCACATCCGACATATGGGATATCCGCCATCTCAAACAATCCCTGAATCGTTCCATCCTCACCATACATGCCATGCAGTACCGGGAAGATCACATCAATCGGCTGCACCTTCATCATATCGTCCTGCGAAATGATAAGTCCGCCCTTTGTATCCGGGGAAATAATTGCAGAAACAGGACTTTCCTTCCAGCTTCCGTCCTCAATGCCTGCGATATCTTCTACAAGCTTCCACTCACCGTCTTTTGTAATTCCGATCAGGAACATATTGTATTTCTCAAGATCTACTGCTTTGGCAATTGTAACAACTGACACGCAGGATACTTCATGCTCGGATGAGCGGCCGCCAAATATAACTGCTAGATTCTTTTTCATGGTTTTTGCCTTTCTTTATGTAATGGTTTTATTCCGCAATTTACGAGGTTCTAATTTATTCTCCGAGTTGGACGATAATACAAAATTCTACGCAGACGCGCTCTCGCTCAGAGAAACACATAACGGTACTAAATTCGCTGCACCAGCCAGATAGCTGGCACAGCTTATTAAGTACCGATGTGTTTATATGGTCTGCTTAAGAATTTGTATTATCTTTCAACTCGATATACATTTCTTCTCGTAAATTGCTATAAACAAACTAACTTTATATAGTATTCAAAATATGAATACATTATGTTTTATTATAACAACTTAGAAGGTATCCTGCAACCATTCAAGAATCTTTAACTTTACTTTGATATCACCGGGCTTTATGTCCCGCTTCACGAATAATTTCTCGTAACTTTCTTCGTCGAGTGCCTGTGCGATTTTCTCTGCATCTGCCGAATCGACAACTGCCCCCGCGTCCATCGTGTAGCACATCATCGGATACAGCATGCACCAGAAGTTCTCGCCTTTTGCCTCACCGATATCTATACGCAGTGCCCGGTAGGTTCCTGCAGGAAGCACCAGTTCCCCATATTCCCGAATCGGGAATTCCTCTCTCGTAATATATGCTTTTACATCGTAATGATAGCCTGCCTCCTCGACAACTGCACGCGCAGTGTTGCGGATTTTCGATAAATTCTGCGCCAGATACAAGATTGCTTCACTGTCATTTTCTGCTTTCTGCAGATCTTCCGCAAGCAAAGCAAGCACTGCATCCCGCACCTCATATTTCAGAGCAAGATCTGTCTCACTGTCACTGTTTGCGCGCACATGGAACCGCACCACGACATCTTCCGGGCTTTTTAGCGCATCCTCATAGACATCCGCACAGATACCGCTTTTTTCTGCAACATCATCCACATCGCCTGACAGACTCTCTGTTTTACCGCTATCTCCAAACACAGCTTCAAGATCTGCCTGATCTTCATCGCTAATTTTCTGACCTGCAAATAGCATTTTCATATTTCCCTCGCGAAACAGACTGACGACATCACGGACACTCCCACCTCCTGCAATGTGCAGCACACTCGTAAGTAAGATCCCACCACATACTCCAAGCAGGATTCCGACCATCGCTCCTTTTAGAATCTTATACCCCATAACGAACTCCTCCATCGAAAGTTGATTTCGTTACAAGCTTTCCCTTCCGTAAGCAGCTTTAATCATTTCCCGCAAAATATATTTTGCGCCATCCGTTTCCATCATGACCGGAATTGATTTCGAGATTCCCGACCGGTGCCCAAGCTCCAGCAAGAGCGGATGTATCTCCTGCCCCGTCATATCTGCCGCGATCTGCTTCATATGCCCGAAATCCAACTGCCGCTCGTTCTCTCTCTGGTACAGATCTGCTGCCATCGCAAGACTGTCCGCCTGCACATGGTAGAGCGTCTGATTGATGCTGTTTTCCCCTTCGTACCCGGCGATATCTGCAATCACAAATGTAAACTGATATCCGTCCTTCGCAGTTTCCACCTGCATTTCCTGCACATAATCCCGGTGCTCCAACGTTTCCTTTTTCTGTTCTATCGCAGTAAAATCATTTTGCACAAATTGTCTGCCAAGCTTTTCATCTCCGATCAATACACTGCCGATTGCAGCTAACACAGTCAGACAGACAAAACAGATTCCCCATTTCACGCGTTTTTTCGTCTTTACCCACATGACGATCAACGGAAATACAATGCCGATCGCAAGGTCTGCATACAGGAAATACCGCATGCCATATTTTACGGCCGATTCAAACTGCATTCCATACGCAAACAGACACGCACCCGCGAACATCACCACAAATGTCACAACACGTCCACTTTTCTGCTTCACTTCACACAGCGAATACAGGAAGTCCCGAGTCTGATGCAGATAGCCGCTCACAACTGCAAACACACCGATAATCCAAAATGCCATCACCGGATAGTCAAGCCGCGCCACCGCCCCGCCAGGAAAAGAAGCCGCTTCCATTACATTGAACGATGCCGTCGTGTCGCTTGCCGTCCAGCCATAGCCAAGGATTGCCACGATGAACAGATACGCAAATACAATGGCAAATAAAATCCAGACAAGCAGCCAGATTCCCCCCATTCGGTCTTTCTCCTTCACGCATGGGCAACTGTAGAGCTGCAATTCCAACGGCGACAATGCCAGAAGGATTGCATATGCGCCCTTGAACACGCCCGATACCTCCGACTGTGATGTGATTCCCTGCATGATTGCGCCGATATCAATATTCGATACCGAGAACACAACGATCAATATGAGTGGTACGACCATCCACCCAAACAAAAATTCAAACATCCGTGCGCGTCCTTCCATCGACTTGGACGCACCATACAATGTGATTCCAAGAAATGGCAGGAAGATCCACCATACGGAGAAGCTTTGCAACAAATAGCGTTGCAAAATCATGGAGAAAAAGACCGCGATAAGCGTCGCACGCAGCAGATACCGTAAGGCATACAGCACGTCCAATATACCGGCAGTCCATCCCATATGATTCCGAATCGCATTGATATAACCGCATGGAACAAAGTCCGCAAGATACAGCATCAACGCGCCATAGAGCACGACAAATGCGAGCCCGACCACCAGTGCCAGCACATGATATTTGCCCGCAAGTGACAATGTGATATACGGAATCATCATCATACTGATCGTGACACATTCGAGATAGCTCATGCGAAACCATTGCCGTTTGGAGATTTTACCGTCCGCCAGATTCATGATTTTTTTCCTCCTTCTCTGTTGACTTCGTCACATGGGGTTTCAGCCCGGGTATCGCCCCCTCACTCTGTTCGGCGGCAGGTCGGCTGAAACCATTCGTAGCATGTGACTTCGTCACATGGGGTTTCAGCCTCATACGTTCCTCCTCGCGCGCAAAGATTGGGCGTTTCCGCATCCACGAGATCGGTGCCCGCAGCACAAAATCCTGATTTGCATAGGCGCGCTTGCCACTTCCGGCGACAATCGGATACATATATGGGATGCCGAAGCTCATCAGTCCGGACAGATGCACCGCAATCACCAAAAGCGCTAGAATATATCCATACAAGCCCCAGATGGCAGACGGAATAATCACGAAAAATTTGAGCAGGCGGAACACCGATGCGAACTCTTCATTCGGAATCGCAAAGCTTGCAATCGCAGTCAGCGCTACAACGATCACAACCATCGTACTCACGATGCCCGCCTCCACTGCCGACTGTCCGACGATCAAGCCGCCGACAATCCCGATCGTATTGCCAAGCGGTCCCGGCAGACGGATCCCCGCTTCGCGCAAAAGCTCAAACAGAAACTCCATCAGTAGCACTTCCGCAATCACAGGAAAGGTGACCATACTCCGTGCTGACGCGATCGCATACAGAAGCTTTGTCGGAAGAATATCACTGTGATACACGGTAATCGCGATATAAAGTCCGGGCAGGGACACCGCCAGAAATGCCGCGATATACCGGATGATCCGTGCAAATGTCCCGACCGCCCAGCGATTGTAATAATCATCGGATGTCTGCAACAGCATGTTCAAATTACACGGTGCCAGAATCACCTCCGGCGAATTGTCAAATACGATTGCCACTCTGCCTTCCGTAATCCCTGCTGCCACCTTATCCGGTCTGGTCGTCGACTGAAACGTTGGAAACGGAGAATACCAATTTTCCATCAAATGCTGCGCCATCCCACTATCATAGATGGCATCAATATCATAGTGATGCATGTCCTCCCGCACGCGCTTAACCAGCTCCTCCGACGCTACATCTGCCAGATACACAAGCGCATAGTCCGTCCGTGTGCGCTCCCCAATCGTATCCTGCTCCACGCGCAATTTTGCATCCTTGATCCGCCGCCGGATCAACGCGGTACTCTGCCGGAACCCCTCATTAAAGCTGTCCTTCGGTCCGCGCATGCCCGCTTCCGTATCATTTTCAGAGATTCCTCTAAGTGGTAATTTCTTCGACGATACGATCATTGACCTCGCATAACCATCAATGAAGATCGCCGTATCACCCTTCAGAATCGAACCGACGGTTTTATCAAAGGAAGTTTCCTCCTTGATATCCGCCGTCTGAACCTCCTGATATAAGATGCTGTCCCAGACATCCTTCGCCGAGTTTCCACGCCATTCGTACGAAAGCGGCTTCAGGATCGTCTCCTCGATCATGCCGTTATTCGTCAAGCCATCGATATATACAACATGCATATACACCATGCCCTCCGCCCGCTCCATCGCGAAAGACTTCTGCACTACATCCCCACAGTTTTCAAACAGGATGCCGAGCACCTTTTTATTCTCAGCTAAGCTCTGCCGCAGAGGCACCTTGAGCTTATTGTTATCATCATACAGATCTTTTAAGTCCATAAAAAGCCTCCAAACTATACATAAGTTAGTATGTATGGTTTAGAGGTTTTTATGCAGAACCGCATGTGCCGTTGCTGTGTCAAAATAAACATGTTCCCGTAATTAACAGAATATCCAATATTGACATACTTAAGATTTCATTTTTAGGTCCTAGTACGACGGCTAAAGGTAGACCGTTTGTTAACCCTTTAGATAGACATAAAAAATCAGGAGTTACTACATAAGATACAGTAAAAGAATCATCTGCAAGTGTTATTACATCTCCCTCATGCAATTCATACACCATGCCGGTCTGAATTGAATATCCATTAATTTTCGTTCCATTTGCACTTTGAAGATCTTCTACACCATAATTTTCATTTTTCATATGATGAAATTTACCAAGTATATACGCATCTTTACTAATGCAAAAATACTCCTTTTCATTTAAAAGTATTATATTTTGGGTATACATAATCCCTATCCTATCTACAGACACTTTACTTTAATCATTTGATTTATTGATCATTTCATTCCACAATTACATATAAATATATGATCTGAGTTTTTCATTCCGCAATTATTACAGGTCCATGTTCCAACAGAAGGATTTGCTGTTGCTGTTTGAGCACTTGCCCGCAAAGGTTTTGGCGTTCCACAGGAACAGGTTGTCATATATCTGTCGTTCATCTTATTACACTGTGGACACACCCACACCCTTCCTGTAGAGATATCACTCTTCAGCGCACGCACCTTATCCGCCGCTACCATACGTTGTATCTCTATTTCATCAAACTCAGGCTCTCTGGGTTTTATAAACAATGTAACAATATATGCAAGTCCTCCAAACAAAAATCCGAGTACATACCAAGCGGATGATTCCCTTCGCTTCTTTTCCATCGCAGCTCCACATATATACGCCCACACAAAAGCCCATATCAATACAAAAATAATTCTCATTTTTTATTTTCCTCCCCTTCTTCTAAAGTTTTTTATTGTGTCGAGCATTCATCATTTTGCGACTTTTTCATACCGCACTTGCATATATATACATGTCCGGAGTTTTCCGCTCCGCAATTTTTACATATCCACGTCTCAACAATAGGTTTTGTGACTTTTTGAGATACTACCTTATGAGGTTTTCTCGTTCCACACGAACAAGTGTATATTTTGGCATCATTAACTTTCCTACATAAAGGGCACGCCCATACTCTTCCTAATTCAATGTCGCTTTTCATGACACGTACTTGATCTGCCTGTACAATTCTCTTAATTTCTGCTTTATCGACTTCTTCCGTATTGTCCTTTATGAAAAATATGACTATACGAGTCCAAACGCCAAATATAAATCCAAGCACATACCATGCTGTTGGATCATACCCCTTTCTTTCCATTGCCGCTCCACATTCAAAAGCAAAAAAAACTCCTGAAATAACATATAACGTTATTGTTACCATTGACGTCCTCGCTCCTCTATTTCTTTAATTTTTTCAAATGCTGCACCCGCTTTTATAGTACTTGGACGCATTTCGTATTCAACCCCCATGTCGATTTTTGCAGATTGAGATGCAGTTTTTGCACAGGAACATCTTTTTTTCCAAAATATATATGATAAAATAGAACAAGTATTTTATTAAATTGAGTTATTAAAAGGAGACTCCAAGCTATGTATCATATTGTTATTTGTGATGATGATACTTTATTTATAGATCATATGAAATGTTTATTGCTTCGCGCAGGACTACCATCAGAAACCTGCAAATTCTACAGCTACCTCTCAGCAAGTGAATTCGAAGCAGACTTTCCAAATTTCTATACGATTGATTTACTGATCTTAGATATCCAACTTCCAGATGTAAATGGAACGGTATTTGCTAAATCTTTTCGCGAGAAATTCCCAAGCTCCACACTGGTTTTCTGTTCCGGGAAGCAGTCGCCAACACCAGAGTCTTTTGAGTCTGAACCATACCGCTATCTGCTTAAAGCATGGTCTGATGAACATATGGTAGAGAAGCTCACACATGTTATAGCGCATATTCAGACCGAGAAAACAGAGCCTTTTATCCATGCCGGATGGTACAGCACACAACTGAAGCTCCCTGCCTCCGAGATTATGTATATCGCACGCGGACGTGGCTGTTCTAAGATTTATGTATCTAAGAAAAGCCCCTATTATACTTACAATGACAAGATCTTATGCAAAAGTTCTCTGAGTGATCTGCATGCATTACTGCATGATTTTTATTTTGCATATGCGCATAACAGTTACTTAGTAAATCTCCAGCATGTAACATACCTGAATAAAACCGAACTGACACTTTCGGATAATAGCATGCTGACGATCTCTCGTTCCAGACAAAAAGAGTTTCAGGCAATGTTCTTCCGTTATATGAAATCACAGGATTAGGAGGCAGTATGGATTATATTATCTTGTTGTTTAGTTGCATTGCAGAATACCTCATATTTTCGGACTTTTTTGATGCCTTTTTAAGCATTCGTCCAAACTTTCAACCAATTTGGAACCGTATTTTGATAGCGATTCCTTTCATCGGCATTTATTTTGGTATCAACACATTGCAGATTTCGTATCTGAATATGCTTTCTTTCATTTGCCTGTTACTTCTTTACTCTTTTCTTTATGAAGCAAGCTTGAAAGAACGACTGCTGTATATCGTATTTTTGTGTGCGATTTTCTTCGGCTGCGAATTTTTATTTGCAGTTTTATTGAATCTGCCTGCATACCTTTTTCATTCCAGCAGTGTTGCGAATCTGTCCACGATTCCTTGGCAGATATTTACTTTGAAGCTCCTGACCTATCTGATCTGCTGCCTGTATAAGCAGACCTCTGTCAAATCTGCTGCCCGCATGGATCGAAAGATTTTCGCATGCTATTTGTGTATTCCAATTGCATGCATTGCAATGATGCTGCTCACATATTATTCTGGTCTGGACTTCGCATCATCTCCACGCATGCGGATATTGCTCTGCGTATTTTTTGCGATCATGCAGTTTGGCAATATTCTGATCTTCCGCGCATTCCAGAGATACACGGAACAGCTCAATCACAACCTGCAGAACAACCTGATTATCTCCGATCAGTCGCTTCGACTGAGTTATTATCAGAAGATACTCACGATGGATGAACATTTGCAGGAACTGGTGCACGATACGACCCATTACATGAAAGCCATCCGCATACTGCTTGATGATGGACATCCAGATCAGGCACTTGCACTCATTTCCGAATTGGATACAAAGTTAGATACAACCATCCTTACGCACTATTCCAAAAATGATATTCTGAATGCGATTTTAACTGAGAAAAGTGAACTTGCCCAATCGCAGAATATCCAGATGTCGATCGATGTACTCCCGGATATTACGTTTGCCGAATTACCGTCCGCGGACATAATATCCATTCTGTCAAATCTGCTTGATAACGCCATTGAAGCATGTCTGGCGCGCGATAATTCTCGTGTTGTACAACTGACTATTACAAAGAAAAATGAAAATAACTTCTATGTGATTATCGTGAAAAATACCTATGACAAAGCACCAGTTTTACGTGATGGACAATTCGTCTCTACCAAGACGGACACGAAGCTACACGGCATCGGCACCAAAAGTATCCGGCATGCCGTGGAGAACAATCATGGTTTTGTCAATTACTCTATCGAAGAAGGATTCTTCGTGGCGACTGTGGTATTACCAATAGCATTAAACGTGTAGGTTCCTTAAATGCTACAATTAGTTGCATTTCTAAAAATCTCTTTACAATCTGCTGTAATTCATGATACAGTTTCTTTGTTGTCGAGAAGCGCTCGTTCATAGCGTAGTTCGGTAACAGTCTATTAATTTATATTTTTATCTTCGATTCTTCGAATACTAATCATTACCCTTTTTGCGCACAAATTTTAATTATTACTCATTAACAACTTTAATTTCATGCACACATCTATTTTTTAGGAGGAACCGCTTATGACGAATGAAACAATAACCACAGACACACAGAATACATTCTATCAGACCGTAAACGAACTCGAAGAAGCTATGAAAACACAAAACCTATATTCAGAATATATCACACTTGACGAAACATGGAAAAAACGCTTCGCTGATTACATGACGGGAAAGAAAACAATGCCACTTACTTACGATCCATTCTTCAAATGTATGTTTCACCCGGACAGACATCCTGATTGGTTGTCAAATCTGCTCAGTGCCATTTTGGGTGAATCCGTCGTTGTGGAACGGCTTTTGCCATCGGAAAATACAGCCATCTCCATTGATTCCCTGCTAATCATGGATATCGTTGTCCGATTAAGTAATGGCTCACTTGCAAATGTCGAAATTCAGAAGATTCCATATATGTTCACTGCTGAACGCATTTCCTGTTACTCTTCTGACTTGTTGCTTCGTGAATACACACGCCTAAAAGAGAACAAAAAATTTATGTATTCTGACATGAAAAAAGTATACACCATTATTCTATATGAAAAAACAGGCGCTGATTTTAAAAATCCGCTATTGCATGGTGCTTATATCCATCACGGTAAAACACGATTTAACACCGAACTCACGTTGGAACTCCTGCAGGAATATTTTCTGATTGCACTTGATGTATTCTGTCAAAACGGATATACTGATGATAAGAATCTAGATACACGGGAAACCATTGATTCAAATATGAATGATTTGGAAGGCTGGCTTTCTATCCTGACCGCAGAGACAATCGCGGATGTGGAGCGCGTGATCAGACGCTATCCGTGGAGCGAAACGATATTCCGTGAAATAAGTACATATGTTAATAAACCTGAGGAGGTGATTCACATGTTTTCAGAAGCGTTAAAAATTGCAGATAAAAATACAGTGAAATACATGATTGAAGAACTGCAGGATGAATTACAACTGGCTGAAAAAAAGCAAAAACAGGAAGCGGAATTGCGAAAGCAAGAGGAAGAAAAACGAAAGCAGGCTGAAGATGAATTACAGCGATCAAAAGAAGAAATTGCGCAGTTGAAAGCATTGTTAGCTAAAAAGCAATAATCCAGAATGGCACCGTTTTATGACGGTGCCATTTTATATCAAATAATTATTTCGTATTCTCAGCTTCACCGATACACAATCGTCTCCTGTGTCTCCCCGGTATTCCGGTTCCAGATTACCCGCATATCCACACCATCTTCATAATTGCCCGGTCCCAGATCATAGATAATGAAATCATCACTCACCACCAACGATTTTATGCTCTTATTCTCATCCGGGTTAATCGTAAACAGTTCGACTTCCGACTCACCATCGAACGATCTGTATTTTATGCAGACGCCATCATCCACGCTCTGTGCATAAAAGGCATCTCCTTTATAAACATTCAGGCAATACACGTCAGACGCAATCTTCTCCAATTCCTTTTCCTCTTCATTCCAAACCTTTAATTGATGATCCAATAAAACTATCGCATTGTCTGATAGTTCATATCTGCTTCCATAAATAACGCCCTCATATAAATCAAAAAGTTCCGTATCTACATTGAGCAAGTGCCGCATACGTCCAACCTCTATCGGCTGACTCCAATCCCATTTATCCAGATTCAGACAGTAGTATTGGCGCGCTTTTTGAAGCACCAGATGATGATCCCGGATTCCAAATGCCAGCGAACCTTCACCCATATTCTCATAAATGATCTGTGCACGGGTTCCTTCTTTGTCGATACGATAGATTCGATTTCCTATCTGAATATAGAAATACTCATTATAATAATAGAGCTTTGAACGGACAGAATAATAGATTGCATCCCCATAATCAAATGTATAAAATTCCTCATATGTACCATCAGGAGAGAGACGATAAATTACATTGTTCCCGCATTTTTTCAACTCATCTACATGGTCATAGTTTCCAATGTTCACCCGGCTTTTATAGAAATACACATAGCCATCTACAACCAATGCCTCATTTGCATAATTTCCACTTTGCAGATCGATTTCCTGATTAACCCCGGAAAACGGATTTTCAAACAACCGGTTCTTTGCCTTTTGTTCAGAATGATGCTTGTAAAACACTCTGCCGCCAATTGTACAGACAACAAGAATAATTGCAAATATAATTATCTTTTGTTTCCTGCTTAAAGACATCCCTTTCTCCCTTCAATCTATCGTCATCCAAATCCGATCACATACTTTTCCCTCCATTCCGGTATAGGTGTCGCAGAATGAAAAGATAATCGTGCAGGTTCCATATTCATAGTAAAGTTCCTTCATTGAACTAATCTCTTTTTCTTCATCTGGTTTTCCCATCGCTGCAAGTATCTCCTCATACGTGCTCGTCTGACTGAGTCCATTGCACAACATAAATTGCTCATCGAACCATATCGTATGAATCGGACAATTCACAGCGGCTGTCTCCTTCGTGCCTGTATTGATTACCGATACATCAAACTCACTCTTAAAATCACGCGCCTCCATCTTGCAGATCGCTGTCTCATATGCCTTATATCCATCTATCATCAGAGAGGCTGGTTTTCCCAACATGATCTTCGCATCACTTTCATTCATGCTGTACCCTGCATCATACAGATCTGACGTTGTACACGGAAATGTCATAACCTTCCCGGCAATCGCAAATTCCATACTGGATACATCCTTCGTCGTAAATGGAATGTCCGCATAAGCAACCGGCGCTTTCTCTTTTCGAAGGCTTACCTTCTCCGATGCCTCAGGATCTGTCAGAAACCAAACGACAAAGCCAATTACTCCAAGTATGATCACAACCATGATCACTTCTCTGATCGTACGCTTTACCTGCCTTTTCTTCTTTGCCTGCAAGTCCTGCATGAACTGCTCATAGACTTCGTCTCTTTCGGTATTCTCTTCCATTGTTATTTCCTCCCATGTTTACCGGTACGAGATTGTTTGCTGTATCTCTCCGATATGCCGGTTCCAGATCACCCGCGTATCAACAGCTTCTTGCTACCTTTGACACTAATCACCCACGTTTACCCACATCACAGGTCGAACGCCGTTATAAGAATCTGGATAGTCCTGATCCCATTTTCCCTCGTATCCAATCACAAAAATCGTGTAATTCTTCATACCCGTTGACCGCAGCATCCACGATAACCGCTCCGTACCATCAGGCAGATGCCGGGAATATGGATACATCGCTGGAAGCTCCTCGATTATAAGATCTGTAAATATCGCTTTCCGCTTCTGCAAAACTGCCCTCGATGGTCTTCGTCCAAGGATAGATGCATCCGTTAAGCGATTCCCATAATATTGCTCCGCTTCCTTCCAGCTCAGCAGGAATATTTTATCTTTTGTATCCGGTCTGCTCTCCCGTACCTGTACATCCCCGGATGGGTCTACATGCGCAGCAAATCCCACCGTAGACGGATTCTCCAACGTTGTCTCCCGTATACTTGCCTGCTCTGTCTCGTCAAATGCCTCTGCATAGAACTCCTGATTCAGCCATGTCCGTATCTCGGAATCCTCCCATATCACACATTTACGGCTATCCGAAAATCGCTGATAGGCGATCACATCATACGATATCAGCAACACTGCATCCCCATCCTTATCCAGCACATCCCAGCAGATCGGGTCCTCTGTCTCTGCATCTCCATCCTGTTCATACGTTCCCATCTGCACAATATCTCCAATTTCTGCATCTTTCAGTGTCACTGTTTCCAATGCTTCTGTCGTAGCAGGTTCTGGTTCCTCTGTATTGGATTCCTCCGTAATTACCTCGGTTGACTCCGCCTGTTTTACACACCCACTTAATAAAAGCATTGCAAATGCGAGCATGATATACCATTTTTTCATTCTCTATAACTCCTCATACCGAACCTGTCTACGTCTGTTCATTCTCTGATTTCTTCATTCCACAGTTGCAGATAAATATATGATCTGAGTCCTCTTATTTGTAACTAATAGATTTCCATTTCCCTGTATGCCGGTTCCATATTATACGTACATCCACATTCTCTCCATATTCATAATTTTGACCATACTCTGACGATCCAAGATCATAGATGATAAAATCCTCGCTGACGGCCAACGATAATATCCTCAATTTCCCATCCGGATTCACCGTGAGCAAATCTTCTTCCTCATCTGACGTCAAAGATTTGTATTTTATCGTGTACGCATGATTCTCAGCATTTTCCTGCACATAATAGACGGCATCCTGATAGATATTTATGCATTCAATATCTGTCTCTTCTTCTATTGCTGCATTCGCATCCTGCAGCCGCTTCGGAGAATGCTTGGTAACACCACTGATCATCCAATTATAAAAAGTATCTGCGTCCAGCGCATACACATATTTCAAAACACGCATCTGATCAAAGTCGATAGGCGTGCTCCAGTCCCATTTACGCATATCCAGATAACGCACTTCATTATGATTTGCCAGCAGCAGATAATGCTCCCGGATTCCAAACATCCGAAAAATACCATTGCCACCGGTATTTTCATAGATAACCTGCGCACTGCTTCCATCCTTTGTTATACGATACACCCGCTGACCAATCATGATATAGAAATGCTCATCATAATAATAAAGCTTGGAATTCACGTCATAATAGAGGGCATCTTCATCTTCAAATTCGTAAAACTCCTCATACGTTCCATCCGGGGAAAGACGATATATGACGTTATTTCCACATTTCTCTAATTTTTCTTTTTTATCATAATTTCCCAGCTCCACGACACTTCTGTACAGATATACATAGCCATCCACAACCAGCGCATCCGCCTTGTAGTTTCCATATTGATATTCAATCTCTTTGTTATTGTCGAAGAAAAAGATATCCGCATGGTTTTTCTGAAATACGATAACCACCACCAGCAACCATGCGAGTAAAACGATACTTACGACTGTAATAAGAACATATAGTTTTATTTTTTTCATTCCTGTAACGCTTGCCCCTCTCCGTTTTCATCACCTACATCGATCCACATAGCCGGACGAACACCCTGATAGTAATCTGCCATACATTGTGAATAATACCCGTCCCCTCGAATAATGGAGATTTGATTCTGTGACTTTCCAGTTGACCGCAACATCCACGAAATCCCTTCCGATACATCTGGAACACTTGTCACGAATGGTACTTTTTCACGCACGCGCTGTTGCTCTATCTCTTCGTAGCGCTGTAAAACAGCCTTGCTTGGTTTGCATAAAAGTGCTTCTGCTTTTGGTAATTTGTGTCCATAATACCGCTCGATTTCCTTCCAGCTCAGCAGGAATATCCGATCCGTCGTATCCCCCCTTGACTCCCAGATTGACTCATCTGCTCCTGTGACATATCCTGCAATACTCGGATTCTCCAATACCGATTCCTTGATACACGCCTGTGTTTCCTTATCAAATGCGTCCGTATAAAACTCCTCATTCAGCCACGTTCGTATCTGGGAATCCTCCCATATCACACAATTGTAGCTGTCAGAAAACCGCTGATAGTCAATCACGTCATGCGAGATAATCAATATTGAATCCCCGTCCTTGTCCAATACATCCCAATAGATCGGGTCCTCTGTCTCCGTATCCCCGTCCTGCTCATAGGTTCCCATCTGCACGATATCACCAACTTCTGCACGTTTAAGCTCGACCGTCTCCAATACTTCTGCTTCCACTGCAGCGACCGTTGTCGCCTCTGTGGATTCTGTGCTTTGCTGTGCACACCCGCTGAGCAGGCACAGAATCACGAATCCCAATACACCTGTTTTTTTCATACCTTTATTTTTCTGCCTCATACCGCTCCTTGAAATATGCAAGCAGCTCCTTATAATCCTGCATAGAATGATAGAAGCGAACCGTGTCTGTATATTCACTGCCATTCCATTTATATGCATACGTAACTACGAAACAGGCACCCGGATTCTTGAACTTCAGAATCTTCTCAACCGGCAAAGCCACCTGCTCAAAGGTACCGTTCTCGATCATCTCCTGAAAAACCGGCTTCTCCTGAATACGCTTCAACAGGAAATCCTTATGCTGAATCATCTTGATTGCTTTCTGCTCCATGTCTCGGCTACCCATTGCCTGTCCGACATGTGTTACACTTACCCCCTGCGCCTGGACAGTGTGAACTCTATATGCACCCAGTCCGGTTGCTCCCAGAAAAGCATCCTTATTCAAATGTACAACATACGCATGTTTCGCATTATCAATCAACACCGCATGTAACACATCGGTATATGTAATAAGCTTTCTCTTATAATTTGTCTTGTAGATCAGACAGCAAATCAGCACGACAAAGCTTACGACTCCCAGTATCGTGTTTACCTTTCCATCCTCATAGTCGCCAGTCACTGTCATCCATGCAGTATACAGAAGTCCGCCAATCGATGCCAGCAACAGCACCAGCCATGTCAGAAATCCCGGAACTGACATATTCCGTATCGTTCTCGGTGGATAGCTGTACAGCTTCATATCCTGTGCGCTCGCAGGTGTCTCCCATTTTCTCTGATCCCAATTCACATCAAATAGTTTTTCTTCGCTCATCCCGTTACCTCTTTCCAATGTTTTTTTCATTCTACCGTCTGCATAACATTTTTTCGATTCATTTTCCGCGAATCGAAGATTTTTTCCGTTAACCCCAAGTTTTGCATGATTCCCTGTTCATTACAATTCATCTGTCCGTTTTTGCATAATCAGATGCAATTTTTGCATGAATCAAGTTAAATTTTTCAACAGCCGATTAAAATGATTATATACTATATTTTGTCGCTATACAATAACGCAAATATATTTTGTGGAAATATATTTATGTGAACACACTTTCTGCATGATGACTGATTGCGCAAAAAAAGAGGTGCTCTGCACCTCTCTCTTGTTTTCCTGTTTACTTATGCTTCCTTCTGCAAATTCCGTATCACGATCTGCTCCTGATTATAAATATGTTCCTTCATAATCTTCTGTGCTGTCTCTACGTCGCCCTTCAAAATCGCCTCTGTAATCTGATCATGCTCCCGGATCAGATTCTCATGATACGAAAAATCTTTTACATATTCAAACCGGTATCGGTACACCTGCTCGCGCAGATTCATCGCGATCGTAATCAGCTTCTGGTTCTTCGATGCCCGGTAAATCGTGTTGTGGAAACGCTCATCGCCCTCCACGATTGCCTGTACATTCTTCGATTTCACTGCTTCGCGAAATGCAACACACGCCTGTTTTATCTCTGTTTTATCATTCTCATCCAACCGCTCGCAGGCAAGCTTGACCGACAATGAATCAATTGCCATTCGAACCTCCAAGGCATCTTTTAAGTCACGCACTGTAATCTTCGCAACCTCCGCACCTTTCCGCGGAATCATAACAACCAGACCTTCCAGCTCCAGCATCCGGATTGCCTCACGTACCGGTGTCCGGCTGACACCAAGCTTGTTCGCCAGCGTCACTTCCATCAGACGCTCTCCCGGCTGCAATTCTCCCTGTATGATTGCCTTGCGTAATGTATGAAATACAACCTCCCGAAGTGGAAGATACTCATCGATATTCATATCCAACTTCATATCTGCTACCTCCTTACCTTCCTGTCAAAACTTTTATCCATTCCGATTTTCATTACCTTCTTCGTTCCCCATATACATCAAAATAAATTCAACGTGTATACAATATACATTACTATGCATAGACAAATATTTCAAGCATATTTTTTATTTCTACCAGAGTATTTTTCTCAAAAGGTATGATTATTTCTCACGATTCTGCAAAAATCTCAGCCAACTCTAACACGGCTGTGTCACATATACCTCGGAAAGTCCGTACTGCTGCCGGATTTTCTCTGCCGCCTGCTCTGCAGTCGCTTTCTCTGTATATAAACCAAACACCGTCGGTCCGCTGCCGCTCATGATCGCATTTTCGGCACCAGACTCTTTCATTGTCTGTTTGATCTCCTCGATCTGCGGGTAAAGCTTCGTTGTGACTGTCTCCAAGACATTTTCCATGCGGCTTGCCACACCGGACAGATCTCCCTGCTTCAGCGCGTCCACCATACCCGCAACATCCGGGTGGTGCTGCAGCTCGTTCGCATGCAGGTTCTCATATACCATCTTCGTGCTGACCGATATCGTCGGTTTCGCCACAACGACAAAACAATCCGGCAACGGTGCCACCTCTGTCAGCACCTCGCCGATACCTTCGGAAAGCGCGGTTTTTGCCATAATACAATACGGCACATCCGCCCCCAGTTTCACACCGAGCTTCATCAATTCCTGATCACTGACGTCCAGTCCATACAACTCTCGCATCGCATGAAATGCCGCGGCGCAATCCGTACTGCCACCTGCCATACCGGCTTCGACCGGGATTCGTTTCACCAGCTCCACATGGACATGCCCGGTCAGATGATACGTTTCCCCCATCAGTGCGATTGCTTTGTAGATAAGATTACGCGCATCACACGGCACGAATGCCTTATCACACGCCAGTGTGATTGTCAGCGTATCCGCTTCCTCCACCGTAAATGTCAATGTATCATATAAGCTTAGATTCTGCATGATCATGCAGACATCATGATAACCATCCTCGCGTCTGCGCAAAACATCCAATGCCAGATTCACCTTTGCATATGCATTTCTCGTTAACGTTTTCATCCTTGAAAGCCTCCCGTTACAAACAATCTGTTTTTATTATACCAACGCAAGCGTTACTTCACAATCTATTTATTTTCTCATAACGGCAGAAATCCATGCCGCATCTGCAACATGGATTTCCGTGATTTTCTATTTACTTTATATTATAGGAAGATCTAAGATTTCACGATCAGCAGCCGGTCACCCTCTGATACATAATCGGACTCCAGATTGTTCAACTGCTTGATGGCATCAATGGATGCATAGTATTTTTTTGCGATACTCCACATGCTGTCGCCCTTCTGCACGACATACCCGACGATACCCGGCTGTGCCGCCTTCTTCGCCTCATCAATCGGCAGGATCTGCAGATCCGTCATCGCCTGACTCTCACCCTTTGCAAAGACGGAGATGTTCAGGTTGATCTGTGCCTTAATCTCGATTTCTTCACTATTTAATAACGACGCAGTAAGCTGGTCGATGCACGGATGGATACGCACCGAGTCCTCCTGCACGAGCGGTACCGTATCCGCCGTATACGAAAATGGAATCTCCACCTCGACACTGCTCATCGGATCATCTCCGGTCGCAATATACAGCACACAGCATTTTACAACGCCTGTGATCTCTGCCCCATTTTCCCCGACAACAACATCATCAATATCGACATCGCCATACACATGACAGATCTGCAGCAGCTTCGCCTTATCTCCACCGATCTGTTTTCTGGCAGACACCTTCGCCTTCGCTGCATTGCGCAGCAGCAGGTTCTCATAATCCATCACCTCAAACTGCGGTACAAGCTCCGCGCTCGGCGAATACACATCGGACAGCATCCGGCATGAACAGTCCTCATACAACTTGATATTCATATCAATATTATAGTCACAGCCAAACACGCGATCCTCACCATCCGCATCCTGCCGGATTGTGATCTCCCCCTTGCCAAGCACATAATCGACATCCAGCACCATGCCCTCTGCTGCACCACTGCAAGGCACCTCACGATAGAGCGACCGCACCGAGAAAATGGACTGTACCGGGAGCCGTTCCTCGCCCCCTTTATATAAGATGAAGATTTCGATTTCTCCACGCACCAGAAGCTTCTCATCCCCCGCCTTCGTCTCCATGTTCCGAAGTGCGACACATTGCCACAAAATCTCCTGGATATTCGGTTTGTTCTGCGGGATTTCCAGCTCCTCCCGCACCTTCAGGACATCGCGCTTGGCGAGCACGACCTGACTATATGTAACATCGCGATACTGACAGGCAACGCCTTCCCCCTGCTCAATCCCTGTCGCCGCATCGATGCACATCTCTTCATACACATTAACACTTGTTCCAATCAGTCCGCGAACCTCCAGCTTGCGCGAATTGATCATGCTCACCGTCAGATCCTCCAACTGACTGTGGCAATCCACCTGACTAGAGGAAGACACGCCATCGCAGTTGACAACATCCTCAAATGGAATCTCACTCTGGAACTGGCACAGCCGCGGGATATCGCCCCCGGTACGATACAGCACACGCACGCAGACCGATCCGGTGATCCGCACTTTTCCATCCTCCGGAATCATGGACTCCAACAGAATATGACCTTCCTTGGCAACGATTTTTTCCATATCGCCTTTACTATCCGGAATCGTAAAATCATCATCGACTGTTATCTGTGAATATTTGGACTGCGTCAACACGCTTGTATGTATTTCCTTCTTCGAAAATTCCATAGCTCCCTCCACCAAACTAGATTCTTACCCTCTGCTTTATATGTATTCCAATGCTCTCTGAATTATGATAATTTACCGTAAATATTTTTGCGCGCATATAGAAGCCGTACTTACGATACATTCAATACCGGCAGCTCCAGCCGCGGCAACCGGATTACAATATACGGATACATCGACGATGTTCCTGTCTGCCCGTCAGGCGTGTTGGAATCTGTCCCTGATGCAACACCGGAAATGTCCCCCTCCATCTCAGCCTCGGTCTTCAGATCGGTCTTTATATAGATTGCCCGGTCAGTCTTATACAGTTCCTCCACAACCACACACAGATTGGTACGGTCGTGTTCCCCATATCCAACCACAATATACAGATGATCCTTCGTCGTATAACTCATCTGGAATGCATGCAGCTTCTTCTCCTCTATGATCTGCCGCAGATCATCCGGCAGTTCTGTCTCTGCGCACACCGTAAAATCCAGATCCTGTCGTTCTCTCGCCTCCTGCTTGCGACACCCGGATGACACACACGCCAGCGCAACCAGAACCAAAATCATAAACTGCCTCCCGCTTCGCCCTTTATTCAACATTTTCTCATTACAATCCCCCATGATCCCCCATTTCTTCATCCGCGTTCTATCTCAAATCCTTGCAGATGATAAAACGTTTCATCTACGCAGGTTGCGCAAACGAAACTATTTTGCTAAAATATATGTGGTTTTTTCCGCCCTATGCGTAAAACCACAAATATAAATATAAGAGGCGTAATCATGTCAAAGAAAATTAACCGAAACGATCCTTGCTGGTGTGGCAGCGGCAGAAAATACAAAGTCTGTCATGAAATGTTCGACGATAAGATTGCAAAAATTGCACATCAGGGGCACATCGTTCCTACTCATAACCTAATCAAAAATGCAGAGCAGATTGAGAAGATCAAGGAAAGTGCAAAAATCAACATCGCTGTACTGGATGAGATTCAGAAGACAATCCATGAGGGTATGTCTACCGCAGAGATCGATAAGATCGTCTACGATATGACAACCGATATGGGCGGTATTCCAGCACCATTAAACTACGAAGGATTCCCATACAGTGTATGTACTTCCGTCAACGATCAGGTCTGCCACGGATTCCCATCACCAGATGTTATCTTAAAATCCGGTGATATCATCAACGTAGACTGCTCTACAATCCTGAACGGCTATTTCTCCGACTCTTCCCGTATGTTCTGTATCGGTGATGTCAGCCCGGAGAAGAAGAAACTCGTTGATGTCACAAAGGAAGCAATGCTCAAAGGTCTCGAACAGGTAAAACCTTGGGGCTTCCTCGGCGACATGGGGCAGGCAGTGCATGATTATGTCTATGCAAATGGATATTCTGTTGTCCGCGAAATCGGTGGACACGGTGTCGGCATCGAGTTCCACGAAGAACCTTGGGTAAGCTACAACTCTAAAGCAGGTACAGAAATGCTTATGGTTCCTGGCTTCATGTTCACGATCGAACCGATGGTAAACATGGGCAAGCCGGACATCTTCGTCGACGAAGAAAATGACTGGGAAGTTTACACCGAAGATGGACTTCCATCTGCACAGTGGGAGATTCAGGTACTTGTCACCGAGGATGGATACGAGATTATTTCCTACTAAAAATACGCGTAGTCGGGCTACAGAATATTATAAAGATGAGCCATGATTATAATTCTACACAGACGCGCTCCCGCTCACTTCATCACGCAGCGGTACTAAATTCGTGCTACGCACTCATTAAGTGCCGGCGTGCTTCAATGGTCTGTTTAAAAATTATAATCATGGCTCATCTTGTTTACAGATTTACACGACTACGCTTACTCTTTGGTTAAAATGATTTATCTATGAATGGCAGTCCGCGGTGTATATACGTGATGTCTTCCCCTTCATCATACGTGAAGGCAATATTCACATTTACCTTGTGATCATTTTGATACACATATTCCGGGACATTATCGCTGTATCCATAGATGCACAGCGTATCTTGTAATTCGATTTCATTGCGCTTTTTTGCATGCATGGTATCGAAGAAATCTGCGGTTGTTTTCTGCATCTCATCCTCGGTCATCCGCCCTTTTTCCTGACTGCACAGATAGAGATTGCTGCTGCCAGAAAGCCCCAGATCTGTGTAGATCTGATCGAGCTGTTCCTTACACCGGTAGATATTTTCTGTCGACTGATTTTTCAATGCAATCTCTGTCATCAGATAATTCTCCTGTATGGTCGAACCATCGGCGTTTGTCTGTTCCATCGAAATCAACCGGATTGTCGTATCTCCATTTTCACCCTTTTTCACAAACGTTGTCGAAGTATTTTCACCTTCAGTACTTGTAATTATGTCATAGCCCGATATGATTCCCAGCTTTTCTCCAACCCGTTGCAGGATTTTCTCTCGTGCGGCTTCGGTCATCGTCTCATCGCCATAATGCGCATACAGTTTTACCTCTGCCGCCGTCACATTTTCCACGCCATCACTCATGACCTGTGTCACCATCTGGCTCTCCCGGTCAATCCGCTTCGTAATAAAGATTTGCAGCGCAACTGCTGCCCAGATAAGTACAACAATATATAACTTCTTTTTCGTGCTCATAGTCCTTCCCCTTTTCAAGGTATTCCGCAACTTTGCTTCTGCGCCTGTTGTGTACTAGGAGTGTTGCCACGTTTTACCAGTCTTATACATTTAAATTTTTGCTTTACTTTATCGCGTTAAAGCGTTATACTGTTGTCGATGATTGAAGCTGTGCCAATCTTACCATATTTATTTGAATTACAGTCACAGCATGGAGGTATATTATGACAATCGGAATTGTTGGACTTGGACTGATCGGTGGTTCTTTTGCAAAAGCATACAGTGACAACGACGAACACAAGGTTCTTGCTTATAACCGTAGCAAAGAAGTGATTCAGGCTGCGTATAACGATAAAGCCATTGACGGCGAATTAAACGAAGGGAATATCAAAGACTGCGATCTGATTTTGCTTTGTCTGTATCCGCAGCTTTGCATTGACTATCTGACAAAGATGGCACCTTATATCTGCAAAGATGCGATGGTGATCGACTGCTGTGGTACAAAAGAGCTGATCTGCCAATCCTGCTACCCTATCGCCAAACAATATGGCTTTACTTTTATCGGCGGACACCCAATGGCTGGCCGTCATTTCTCCGGCTACGCATACAGCACAAAGACAATGTACAACGGAGCTTCTATGGTACTTGTGCCAGAAGATCTGAATGATACGAAATCCATCGAGCGCGCGAAGAAACTGCTGTCTCCGATTCATTTCGGTAAATTCACAATCTGCGATTACGACCGTCACGACGCGATGATTGCATTCACATCCCAGATGGCACACGTTGTATCCAATGCTTACGTGAAAAGCCCGACAGCAAAAAATCACGATGGTTTTTCTGCCGGAAGCTACAAGGATCTGACACGTGTTGCATGGTTGAACGAAACGATGTGGACAGAGCTTTTTCTGGAAAATAAGAAACATCTGATCAAAGAACTTGACTATTTTATCACGGCTTTGCAGGAATACAAAACTGCAATGGAGAACGACGATGCAGAAACATTAAAAAAACTCCTTGCAGATGGTAAACACTGCAAGGAGGAAATCGACGGAATCACTGGCGAATAATTTACGCCTGATGATTGGATACAAAGCAGCTGGCGATACCACTCACCAGCCCCGCTGCAAGCAGGTAGATGCCTGCCTGAAAACTCTTCCAAATCGTCGCCCCGGACACAGAAGAACCGGAGGATACCTGAGAAGAGATGAAACGAGCAAGCATCTTAGAGATCCATGCCGTTACATTTCCCATATCTACAAGCGCTATGATAATCATACACACAACAATCATACAGGGTATTGCCTTGAGGGGCGGTATCCTGACAAAGGATAACACGAGCATCCCCACCGCGGCAATCAGGATTCCAATCGGAATTCCACGCCACATATCAGAGATTAACCCCACATTTTCACAGATCTTCATAATGCTGTACCGGATCTGTACCTGTGCATGATATGCGGACAGATCAATAGCAGGTACAAATAGGCTCACTGTCAACAAAACTGCGGACAGGATGCCTAGCAGCATACTCGCTGTCACAAATTTACTTTTTCCATATTGATTCTGATTATCCATTTTTACGCTTCCGTTCCAAAAAATCTCCAACCGTTCCAAGTGTATAGATCACAAGACCTGCCACATAAAAGACCGGTCCAAGTCCCCTTCCGGCATCATAATTCGATGAGGTTCCAAGCTCTTTTGCCAGTCGGACATTGTCCTCTAACACACGCAGCGACTGTGTGTAATGCTTATTGTTGATCACGATAATAAAGATGACAAGCATCACAAGAATTGGTGCAAACCGCATAATCGGATTTGCCGCATATTTCCGCAACCACTTGATATAATCGCAGGCAGACAACAACAGCATCCAGACTCCGACTAAGATTGCAATGATACCAAGCACCAGCACAATGGTTTCTCCCATCGCCAGGATGCTTCCATCTTCTTCTACCATGGAGCTCTTCATACCGATCTCAAACAGATTCGCCTTACGCTTCACATCAAAAAGCTTCTCCCAGATCCAGTTCATAAACGGCGCCAGATATAACAAAATCGAACCGACAAACGCCAGCAACAGGTTCATATCTCCACCGATGGACTGGAAATATCCAACGATGTCGATTGCCTTGCTCGTATCGGCAGCTTTACGATGATGCTTTTTCTCCGGCACCTGCTTTACCGTATTTTTTGCAGCAAGCTTTGCCCGCTCCTTCGCCTTTACTTTCTCTTCCTTTTCTGCCCGCTTGATATCCTCTTTCGATACCTTCAGAACAATGGGTTCTTCCAATGGTGCACCGCAAGACTCACAGTAAAGCGCACCCTCTGGAATCTCTTTTCCACATTCCTTACATACCATGTTCTATCACCCTCCAGACCATCATATACAACGATGGCTGCCGAACCATACCGGCTCGACAGCCATTTTCTTACTTATGTATTATTTGTTTCCGATCTTGATTCCAAGCTTGTCTAACACTCTTGGAGCTGCGGCAGCAATCACACCAAGGTATGCAAAAATCACACCGGCTGAAATACCTACCTTAATACCATACTCCCTGAAGTTAACCGTCGTACCATCTGAATGTGCATAACCGTGACGAATTGTTGCGATCAATACAAATACAAAGATGACACCAAGAAGAATAAACTCAAAGTATGGAATCGCCTGTAACTTTGCTTTCACATTTGCAATCTGTGGAACAGGAATAAAATCTGCAACCTCCCATGCAATCAGTACCAATGAAAGCAGTAACACAATGATTGCGATGAAGCGGTTAAATCCACCTGCCTTAAACAGATTCCAATGCTCTGTAACACCCCAGTAAGTTGCATGTGCCCATGGGATTAAAGTTGCAAGGAACACAAAAAATGCTCCAACGATCTTCAGGATATTCATAGGATTTTCCTTCACATATCCAAGATATCCATTGATTCCTGCACCAAATGCCGCTGCGTTATTGCTTCTAGGCTGATAATAACCGCCCATCGGCTGCTGTGGCTGCTGGTATCCCATCTGTGGCTGTACCGGCTGTCCCATTGGCTGCTGGTATCCCATCTGTGGCTGCACCGGCTGTCCTGCTGGCTGCTGGTATCCCATCTGTGGCTGCACCGGCTGTCCTGCTGGCTGCTGATATCCCATCTGTGGCTGCACCGGCTGTCCCATTGGCTGCTGGTATCCCATCTGTGGCTGTACCGGCTGTCCCATTGGCTGCTGGTATCCCATCTGTGGCTGCACTGGCTGTGCATTATCTGCAGGTTGCTCTGCCTGAACTGGAGCTCCACACATTGGACAATTTGTCTGTCCGGTTGGTATAATCGCTCCACACATCGTACAATTCATAAATCTTCCCTCCTAAATAACCCTCTTAATTCTAATAAGAAGTGATAAAAAAATAATAGCATAAACCCCTCATTCATTCAAGGAATTTATGCTAGATTGTGACTATTTTATTACATATTTTACATAATCTTCTTTTTTAGAGATCATATTGAAGAACTTTACAATTTCCCAGATTAAACTTGAAAAAGTCTTCATTATCCAGACTCTCAAAATATGAGTTGATCACCCGGCACACACCGCCATGACTGATCACCATGACCTTTTTATCCGCATAGCGCTGCTTGATATCATCTAGAAAATTATACACACGCTGTACAACTTTAAGCAGCGACTCACCCTCTGGATACTGGTAACCAAACTGTACCCACTGCTCCATGAATCCCGGCGTTCCCTCATAGGTTCCGTCGATCACGCCATAATCACGCTCTGCAAGGCGATCATCCACTTCTACCGGCACACCGATCGCTGCACCGACAATATCTGCAGTCTCCTTTGCACGCACAAGCGGTGATGAAATGATGAGATCCACATCTGTATCCTGCATGCTCTGTGCCAGCTCATGTGCCTGTGAGATTCCTTTTTCCGTCAGTCGCACATTTGCTCTTCCACAGATTCGAACCTCTATATTATACTGTGTCTGTCCATGTCTTGTTACATATAATTTCATAGATACCCTCTTCGGAATAATGCTATTTATATCCAATCTCCGTTATGATACCATAGGAACTTTCTTTTTTCAACAAAACAGCCACTCAAAAAGGCTTTCCTAACTTATGAAAGTTATTTTTTTATTTTATTTCTTTATTTATGAAATATGCCGTCAAAACATCCATAAAATAATATTTTTCTTCTGAAAATGGCCAGACGCACCCACTCCGATGCCGGAAAACAAGCTTTCCCGCCTTCTGTGCCTGCATCAGATGCAGTTCAAATTCCCGGCTGCCTGCAACCTGACAAGTAATGCCTTCTACATCCTCTGGCAGAATCTGTGTTTCTGTCTTTGCTGTCAGAAGCTGTTCCCATTCCTCCGTCCAGATCTGAGCATATTCTGCCAGCCGTTCTTCGCGCGCAGGCAACGCTGCATATATCTCATTTGCCGCGAAAACAGCGCCGCTTGTTGTCACCATAATGGCATCCATCAACCGCCCTGCTGCCTGCACATTCATTTCCTTCATCATGGCAGCCGTCCTTGGCAGTCTGCGCAGATCTTTTCCATATAATTGCAGCAGCCCAGCAAACCGCGCATTTAACTGACTGGCAAGTCCACACACGACACTGAAATCAAATGCCTTTTCATATCCCGCAAATGTTGGCTGTTGCTCCGCCACTGACTCCATGACCTGACGCAGATATTCTGACAAATGCAGATCGTCCCCATTCGCAAGCAATGTCTCAAAAAACCGTTCCTCTTCCTCATAGATTTCCCAGAATCGCAAATCCACACAGACACACTGTGCCTCTGATAATCCATATCGCGCCCGTGCCGCCTGTATATCCTCCATCGTCCGGTCAATCAGTACAAACCGCACATAGGGTGCCAGCATTTCCAGATCCAGATCATTGCATCGACCGGCACCCCAGATAGCAACTACCGGTTTCGCTTCCAAAGGTACATCCGCCTCCAAAGTAAACGCCTGATCCCGCAATTTTCCCTGTCTTGCCAGATGTGCCCGCCGGTAATAGCTCTCAATCCCCTCTAAGACATAACTGGTCAATGTCTGCCGGTAATCTGTCCATGCGGTTCGCATCGGATCTGAATTTTCAGTTTCAATCATCTTTTCATAAATCATCTTCTACACGCTTTCTGCACTTACATTGTAAATTCTGCATGATTCTCTGCATTTCATCTGTGTAAAACCGAAAATACAAAAAAAACACCGACTCCGCAGCTTCTTCTGCAAAACCGATGCTTTTACAAGTGGGCCGCCGGGGGCTCGAACCCCGCACACCCTGATTAAGAGTCAGGTGCTCTACCAAATGAGCTAGCGGCCCGTAGTGAATTTTCACTTACCATGTGTTCTTCATCAGAACAATATGGAGTATACAACATTCATTTACAAAATGCAAGCTTTTTTTCACATTTTTTTCAGATTTTTTTCAAAAAGCCCGCAAACCCTTTATTTCCTTAACTTCTTGCATGCACTAATTGTCTCCAGCCGGTTCAGAATACAACATACTGTGTGTATATTGCGTCCAAGATTCATCAGTTTTCGATTCAGACAGGGATTCGAGTACACTGCATTTGTAAGTTTAAAACCACATTTTTTTCTTCCCATAAGAGACTCCGGCATGTATCTTACTACCATAGTATGCACCGGAATCTCTTTTTTTACACGTTTTTGTTATTTCTTTTTTGGTGGTTTGATGACCATGCGGCAGATTGGATTTCCCATCGCAGAAAACTTCTCTTCATACTCCGTCATGACATTACCCTCCGCATACTCGCTATGATGCAGGTCAAACGTATAGTTGACCATCTCCCAACCGGCAAGTTCTACCTGTTCCAGTGAGAAATCAAACAACGGGCGGTTGTCTGTCTTAAATGTAAGCCCTCCATCTGCTGCGAGGAAATTCACATACCGGTTCAAAAACTGCACCGATGTCAGGCGCCGTCTCGCATGACGATCCTTCGGCCACGGATCAGAAAAGTTCAGATAGATATAGGCAACCTCATCTTTTTCAAATACATTTTCGATTGCCTCCGCATCCATTCGGATAAACACCAGATTCGGAAGCTGCTCGATTGTCTGCTTCTCGATTGCCCGGACAAGCACACTCGAATATTTCTCAATACCGATATAATTGATCTCCGGATGCAGCTTTGCCATATCTATAATAAATCTGCCTTTTCCCATTCCCACTTCGATATGAATCGGATTTTCATTTTCAAAAAAATCATGCCACTTTCCCTTCATTGTCTCTTCTTCATGCACGACAAAATCATTTGTGGCAATCATTTCTCTGGAGCCTTTTACGTTTCGTAATCTCATCTTTTTTACCTCGTCCATCTATAATGTTTCTATATTAGCATTTATTTTAAATTTTCACAAGAATGTTGCATTTTATCTCTTGTTTTTTTCCCTGTTTTATATGATAATTAAGAAGATAATGTCAATCTTTACAGAAAAGGATTTTATAGCATGATCAAAACAGTGAAAAAAATTATTTCCTATATAATGGTGTGCGTGCTATTCCTCAGCATGTGTATTCCATGCGAGGCTGCACAGACAAGCACCGCAACTGCATCCGATGCAAATGCAACGACGGGATTTCCACAGATTACGTCCACATCTGCCATCATCATGGATGCACAATCCGGACAGATCATATACGAAAAGAATTCCCACACCCGGCAATATCCGGCAAGTATCACAAAGATCATGACTGCGTATCTCGCCATCAAAAACGGAGATTTAAACTCTACGATCACAATGAGCGACGCTGCCGTCTGGGGCATCGACCGCAACAGTTCCCATATCGCGCTCGATGTCGGCGAAGAGATCAGTATGTCGGATGCACTCTATGCCGTCATGCTCATGTCTGCAAATGAAGCAGCCTGGGCGATTGCAGAACAAGTGTCCGGCTCTCTGGAGAATTTCGTGCAGTTGATGAATGATACTGCACAAAGTCTCGGCTGCAAGGATACACATTTTACGAATGCAAACGGATTGCATGATCCGGACCATTATACAACTGCCTACGACATGGCGCTGATCACAAAAGAGGCGCTTACAAGCAAGACCTTTCGTGAGTATGCTTCAGAAACCTATCATGAGATTCCGCCAACGAACATGAACAATGAGACGCGTTATCTCACGCAGGGCAACCGGATGATGCTCAGCAATTCCGAATATTATTACCCGGCATGTCAAGGTGGAAAAACTGGTTATACTGATGATGCGGGTGGTACACTTGTCGTCTGGGCTGAAAAAAATGATATGCAGTTGATCTGTGTGACAATGGGTGCCCCTGACAACGCAACGAATTACACCGACAGCATTGCGTTGTTCAACTATGTATTCAACAACTACTCAAACACCACGTTGTTGTCAGACTATGAATTCGATGCAGAGGCTGCCACGACCGCGCAGAACTTCTTAAACGATTATTATGGTTGTGAAAATCTCGGAACCATGCATCTGTCCGTTGACAATAACCAGCCATTTATATTTGCGAACAATGCCGACAGAACCAAGCTGCAAATGAACTTTGTTCCATCCGCAGACCGGCTGGATGAAGGTTATATCGGTACTTTGGAAGTTTCCTATGAAGGTACGACCTGCCTGACACTTCCGGTCAGCTATTCCGGCTATGTCAATTCCAACGATGACGTTGCCGTAGCCGAAGCATACAAAAATGGCAGTATCCGCCCGGCGTTAATCAAAGAAAAGAAAAGCTATTGGAAATATATAATTGCGGCGGTCGTCGTTGCATGTATTCTTGGACTTTTTATTTATGCAAATGTGATCGAACCACGGAAACGGAAGCAAAACTCCCGTTCCCGCAGACGATAACAGGAAACCTTGCACCACGAAAAGAGGTACTTCAACTATGGAAGAATCAAAAGAGAATTTTAAGAAAATCAAATCTGCCAATCAGATGATGCTGGATTATTTCAACAAATCCTTCCTGTCACAATTGGAGGATATCCAGAATCTCAAAACACAGATTTTTGAAATTGACATCAAGATTGATGAGCTGGACAAGACGAAGGACATTTACGCCTTCAAGACCAACTCCAGAAAAAGCGTCTTTTCTCCTGTCACAAATGATGGCGTGGATACCGAGCGCAACAAGATCATTCAGGAGCAGATCAAAGACCTGCAATCCGTGAAGGAGACCTTGACGTTAAAGCTGCGCGGCATGGAATTACAGTTGAACAAGCTGCGTCAATACCTGGAAGCATTGAACAATGCAGAAGATGCACTTACCTCTTTTGAGCCTCGCTACACGACAGACGACCCTGATCATACCGATCACTACGGCTTTACATTTCTTCAGGAGGACGCCAAGGAAGACATCTCCTCGCATGGATATAATATCTTAATGCTGGATGCATACGACCGGGCACTCACACAGACGATTCTGGATAAGCAGATCAAAACCGGGCTGGAAGCTATGCAGAACAAACTGGATATGATCAACTATCTGATTGGAACAGATGTCGGACGTGCGAAATTAACCTTGCAGGAAATCCTGCACAACGTAAAGCAGATGTCCCACTCGGTCGATGAAATCGCCGAGAACATGAACAGCTTTTCTTCTTCCGACAAACCGTTGAAGGAACAGCTCGAAGCTTACTTAAATGAGTTTAAGCAGAAACATACAAAGATCAAAATTACCGCATCTGTCGAAACACCAGATCCGAACATCAGCTATCATCCGGTGTTCAACATTAACTTCATGCGGCTGATTGCAATATTTTTCGATAACATCGCCTTACATGCAAATGCATCCAATGTATCCGTACAGGCAAGCCTGACGCCAAATATGGCAGAGGTCATTCTGACAGATGATGGTGTCGGCATCAAGGACACCTATATGGAGGACAGTCCTTGGTACAGCAGCCTGCACAAAGCAAAGGAAATCCTGTATATGCTCTGTGGCAAGCTGGATATCTCCGGGGATGTCATGTCGGGAACCACAGTAAAATTCAGCTTCCCGATCCAACAATAAAAGCAAACAACAATAAAGGAGTTTATATATTATGAAAAACAAGATTGTAGAACTGATTGCTGCAAACGTCGAAGGGTTAACCGCAGCAGAAATTGCAGACCTGATTGAGATTCCGCCAAAACCGGAGCTTGGTGATTTTGCATTTCCCTGCTTCCGCCTTGCGAAGACGATGCGCAAAGCCCCACAGATGATTGCCAACGATATCAAAGAAGCAATCGGCGATGTGGATTTCCTGCAGGAGATTCAGGTACAGGGTGCTTACTTAAACTTCTTCGTAAAGAAGGAATTATTTATCGAAACAATGGTGACAGCTTCTATGGCTGATGATTTCGGAAGTTCTACCGAAGGAAATGGACAGACAATCTGTATCGATTATTCTTCTCCAAACGTAGCAAAGAATTTCCATGTTGGACATCTTCGTACGACGATCATTGGAAACTCTCTGTATAAGATTTATTCCAAGCTGGGCTACAAGGTTGTCCGCATCAACCACCTCGGCGACTGGGGTACACAGTTTGGTAAACTGATCGTTGCATACAAGGCATGGGGAAGTGAAGAAGCGGTCAAGAAGGACGGCGTTGCCGAACTGATGAAGCTCTACGTGAAGTTCCACGAAGAGGCTGAGAAGAATCCAGAGTTAAACGACGAAGCGCGTGCATGGTTCGCGAAGATGGAACATGGTGACGAGGAAGCTTTAAAAATCTGGCAGTGGTTCAAGGATATCAGTCTGATCGAATACAAGCGTACTTACGATCTGCTTGGTATGGACTTCGACTACTACCTCGGCGAGAGCTTCTACCGTGATAAAACCGACGATGTTGTAAAACGACTGACAGACGCAAATCTCCTGACAGAGAGTGAGGGTGCAAAGATCGTAAACTTAGACGCTTATGATATGGCTCCATGTCTGATCCTGAAGAACGACGGCAGCTCCATCTATGCAACACGTGATATTGCAGCGATCTTCTATCGGAAAGAAACTTACAACTTCGTAAAATGTCTGTATGTAACCGGACAGGAACAGAAGCTTCACTTCAAGCAGGTATTCAAGGTTGTTGAATTGCTTGGAAATGAATGGGCAAAGGATCAGTTAGTGCATATTCCTTATGGACTTGTCAGCTTGGAAGGTGCCAAGCTTTCTACACGTAGCGGAAATATTATTTATGCCGAGGATATTCTCCTCGAAGCGATTGCGAAGATCAAAGAGATCATCAATGAGAAGAACCCGGATCTTCCAGATAAGGATGAGACAGCAAAGAAAATTGGTGTTGGTGCCGTATTGTTCAATGATCTTTATAACCAGCGTATCAAAGACGTATCTTTCAAATGGGAGAAGCTTTTGAACTTCGATGGTGAAACTGGTCCATACGTACAGTACACACATGCAAGATGCTGCAGTATCTTAAAGAAGCTGGATGGATTTACACCATCAGCAGATATTGATTACAGTGTATTGACAGATGTAGAAGCAATGGAGTTACTGAAAGAGATTAACCGCTTCCCGAAGGTTGTCAAGGATGCTTCCGAGCGTTACGAGCCTTCTGCCGTTGCAAGATTTGCAGTCGATGTTGCACAGGCATTCAACAAATTCTACAACGCATGCCGTATCCATGTAGAGGAAGAGAATGTGCGTAACGCGCGTGCTACACTGGTATATATCACAAAGAAGACGATCAAAGATGCAATGGAATTGCTTGGTATTGATTGTCCAGAACAGATGTAATTTCATTATACATTCCATATGATAAAAACTGGTATATAATTACTAAGAAGTTAAGTAAGTCGGATGATTAAATCATCCGGCTTATTTTTATGAAATTGTCATATATTCATATGCTTATGTTTTACTCTCCTCTAACCTCACTATATTGTATCTCCAATTTTATAAATACAATATGTATGATTCCGCCCGAAGTTATCAACAATTTTTGTTTTTAGAATCATTTTTATCCACAATTATGTGTATAAGTTGGTGGATATTATATACTTTTCCACAATTATTGATGTTTATATATGTGGATAATCAGTGTTTCACGTGAAACATATTGATAATCGTGAATTAAAATTCTATTCTATATTCAATATAGATAACACATGCTCAATATAAATAGATAACAGTTATAATTCATTTTATGTACATTAAAATTATACAGATGCATATTGTACTATAATTTATCAATTAAGTTTATTGTTGTTTTATAATTTAACATATTACACGTTACAGTTATTTATAAAACCAAAAACAGCCAGAAATAAATTTTACCAGTTATCTGTCGGTTCATCAGTTATTCATTTTTAGATACTTGTAGATATTATAAATCATATATTTCAGATTTTATTTTCATTTTATGTAATGTATATGTTGCAAACAATGTTTCACGTGAAACATATATATTCAGATATTTTAAAACTAATGTGTCTATACCAAATTCAATTTTTATATCTGAAATACACTCAATTATTTATCTAAATCAAATAAGATAATATTCTATTATTTTTATGTACCCGTTATGTTACTTCTGATAGCACTAGAATTCACTCAGTCAATTTATAAAATGCTAAGTTCAGTTTGTTATCATCTATTATAGATTCATTCATAATTAATTTTTGAATTACATCTCCATATAATCATAATCTCGCAACCATGTTTCACGTGAAACATAAGCACATATTTTTTTACTGAATAATATATACATCAACACACAAAATCAAATAGCATATGTGATAACAACCTTCCAATTCTTAATTAAATATAATTTTCAAAATATCTAATGTTTCACGTGAAACACTAAAGTGTTTATAATAACTAATATTTATTTTACGGTTTTTTACTTGACTTTTATGAATTTTTCTTTTATTTTCCATACATATTGTAATATCTAAGCACTCAAATCTATATATTGTACTCCTACAACAAATTTACCCATATTTTGATATAGCGAAACATGTCAGGTAGTGCTATAATGTTTATTATATGTGGAGGTTTTTATGGGTAGAATCATTGCAGTCGCCAACCAGAAAGGCGGCGTAGGAAAAACAACAACATCAATCAATCTCGCAGCATGTCTGGCGGAAAAAGGTAAAAAGGTTCTGGCTGTCGACATGGACCCACAGGGCAATCTGACAAGTGGCCTTGGTATCGATAAGAATACCTTGGAATACACCATTTATCATGCCATGAGTGGAGAGATTAACATTGGAGAGTGTATGATCGTTCATCCATTGGAGCATGGACTGGATTTAAGCGTTTTGCCGGCGAACCGTGATCTGGCAGGTGCAGAAGTCGAATTGGTCGATGCCGAAGATCCACAGCATATACTAAAGAACCTGTTAAAAAGCGTAAAGAAAAAATATGATTTTATTATCATTGATTGTCCACCGGCTCTCGGTATGTTGACGATCAATTCTATGACTGCGGCGGACACTGTCTTAGTGCCAATCCAATGTGAATTTTTTGCTTTGGATGGTCTCTCGCAGCTCATTTACACGATCAATCTGATTAAAAAGAAGCTAAACAAATCCCTTGAAATCGAAGGTGTTGTGTTTACGATGTATGACGCACGTACGAACCTGTCTTTGGAGGTTGTTGAAAACGTCAAGAATAATTTGGATCAGTTTATATATAAAACCATTATTCCGAGAAATGTACGGCTAGCAGAAGCACCTAGCTTCGGACTTCCTATCAACCTGTATGACAGCCGGTCATCCGGCGCGCAGGGATATCGGGATCTTGCAGACGAAGTAATCAATAATAAACTATACGCAAAATTATAAAAACACCTATTTGGGAGGAGAACGCTATGGCACCAAAGCGAGGATTAGGTCGTGGACTAAGTAATTTAATTCCGACAGACGATACAACCGAAGATGTCAGTCCAAAGGCATCGAAACAGACTAAAACAGGCGCTGTTACAAAAACAGAGGTTGTGAAAAAAGTAGAACAGACATTAAATATCAACCGGATTGAGCCAAACAAAAATCAGCCAAGAAAAGAATTCAATGAAGATGCATTGCAGGAGCTTGCAGATTCCATCAAACAGTTTGGTGTGATTGAGCCATTGGTCGTAGTGAAGCGCAAAGGCTACTATGAACTGATTGCCGGTGAGCGCCGTTGGAGAGCTGCCCGGTTAGCTGGTTTGAAAGAGGTTCCAGTTGTCATCAAAGATTACGATGATCAGCAGATTGTTGAGATCGCATTGATTGAGAACATCCAGCGTGAGGATTTAAATCCGATTGAAGAGGCACACGCTTATGAACGTTTGATTCAGGAATTCAACCTGACACAGGATGAAGTTGCAGAACGTGTATCGAAGAGCCGTACGACTGTGACAAATGCACTCCGACTTCTGAAGCTGACCGAGAAGGTACAGCAGATGCTGATTGATGATATGCTGTCGACCGGACATGTTCGTGCACTCATTACGATCACAGAACCTCAGTTACAGTATGAGACAGCAATGTATATTTTTGATAAAAAGCTTTCCGTGCGTGAGACAGAGAGCTACGTCAAGAAACTATTAAATAAGAAACCAAAGGAAAAGACATCCGAGAAAGAAGACCCGGAACTTTCCTTCTTATATAAAGCGATTGAAAACCGCTTAAAGGAATCCCTTGGAACAAAGACAACCATCAAAGCAAAGACCAAGGATTCCGGAAAAATTGAAATTGAATATTATTCACAGGAAGATTTAGAGCGCATTACACAGTTGCTCGCACAATAAAATCGAAAAGAGGAAAACTTCATGGAAGAGGCTAAGATATTTGGTATGAAAATGTCTTCTGCTGTCACAATCCTTTGTATTTTGGTTGTTTTACTCATAATTCTAATCATTTTTATCATTCATAAGATGAATGTGATGGCAAGAAAATATGAGATGCTTATGAGTGGCAAAAAAGGTGCGGATTTGGAGAAGATTATTCGGATTCGTTTTAAAGAGATGGATCAGGTCAAGGTAAATGCCAGACGTGTGACGAAAGAGCACCGGCAGATCAAGAAACATCTGTCCTCGTGTATCAGCAAATATGCCCTCGTCAAGTACGATGCATTTGATAAGATGGCAGGAAAACTAAGCTTCGTCATCGCATTGTTAAACGATGAGAATTCCGGTATTCTACTGAACTCGATGCACTCGAGGGAAGGCTGTTTTACCTATGCGAAGGAAATCGTAAACGGCGAATCTTACATCCAGCTTTCATCGGAAGAAAAGGAAGCATTGGAACAGGCTAAGACGGTGGAAGAAGAGATTCAGGATCTGACAAAGGAAGCAGAATTCGAAGATGCCGATGGTAATCTGAATTTTGATGCATAATCAGGTCACAATATTATAATGATACAAAATTTTTGATATCAATTTTTTAACAAATATTTTAAACTACTATTATAAATAAGAAAGGACGACAATTATGTTAGACATTAAATTTGTTCGTGAAAACCCAGACGCTGTAAAGGAGAATATCAAGAAGAAGTTTCAGGATGCGAAGCTTCCATTAGTAGATGAAGTCATCGAGCTTGACAAGCAGGCAAGAGCCCTTCAGCAGGAAGCCGATGAGCTTCGTGCAAAGAAGAACGCTATTGCAAAGCAGATTGGTGCATTGATGGCACAGGGCAAGAAGGAAGAGGCAGAAGAAGTTAAGAAGGAAGTTGCAAAGAACGCAGCCCGTCTGGCAGAGCTGGAGAAGCAGGAGCCACAGGTGCGTGAAGAGTTAAAGAAGAAAATGATGGTCATTCCGAACATCATTGATCCGACTGTTCCAATCGGTAAAGATGATTCTGAGAATGTAGAGCTGGAGCGTTTTGGCGAGCCAGTTGTTCCAGATTTTGAAGTTCCTTATCATACAGACATCATGGAGAAGCTGAACGGTATTGATCTTGACAGTGCAAGAAAGGTAGCCGGAAATGGTTTCTACTATCTGATGGGCGACATTGCAAGACTGCATTCAGCCGTTATCAGCTATGCAAGAGATTTCATGATTGACCGTGGATTTACTTACTGTGTACCACCTTTCATGATCCGCAGCAACGTTGTAACCGGTGTTATGAGTTTCGCTGAGATGGATGCCATGATGTATAAGATTGAGGGTGAGGATCTGTATCTGATCGGTACAAGTGAGCACTCTATGATTGGTAAGTTCATCGATACAATGACACCAGAGGAAGAGCTTCCTAAGACTCTGACAAGCTACTCTCCATGCTTCCGTAAAGAGAAGGGTGCACATGGTATTGAGGAGCGTGGTGTTTATCGTATCCACCAGTTTGAGAAGCAGGAAATGATCGTTGTCTGCAAGCCAGAGGATAGCAAGATGTGGTTCGACAAGCTGTGGAAAAATACAGTTGATCTGTTCCGTTCTATGGATATTCCAGTTCGTACAATCGAGTGCTGTTCTGGTGATCTGGCAGACTTAAAGGTAAAATCTTACGACGTTGAAGCATGGTCTCCACGTCAGAAAAAATATTTCGAAGTTGGTAGCTGTTCAAACCTCGGTGATGCTCAGGCACGTCGTCTTGGCATCAAGGTAAAGGGCAAGGATGGAAAATATTTTGCTCATACATTGAACAATACTGTTGTTGCTCCACCTCGTATGCTGATTGCATTCTTAGAGAACAACCTGAACGAAGATGGAAGCATCAACATTCCAAAGGTGCTTCAGCCATATATGGGCGGTAAGACAAAAATCTGTTAATCCATTTCCCATGCGGAAATGCTGGAGGTAGTATGCATACTTATCTACGTGCGATCGGTTTTCGCGAATGTAAAAATAGACAGCAATTGGAAGATATTTATCGTCACACGTTGAATACTCCAAACCGCAAGATAATGACGACGATCAGCGTCGATACGTCGCTGCTGCAGTTTGAAAAAGATTTTGGTAAGAATTTCGGACTCTCGCTCGTTGGTGAATATGACATCAAGGGTTCTTTATCCATTGAACATTATTTTCCTTATTTGAAGGGAGACCGGTTCATGCAGTTTGAGAACATCACGATTCAGAAACAGACCGACAAAGAAAGCTATGCGGGAGTCTGCGAAGATTACCATCTTGGTATGACGATTATCTTCTATGTCATCAATATCGCAGATTATGCAAAATCCAAATGGTTGAATTATTCCAACCGGCAGATCACGAAGGTCAAGTTTTCTGCTTTGTCTGTAGCTGGAACGGTTCTGCTTGGTATGCATCATTCCAAGCATCAGATAGCCGTCGAATCGAAAGGACGGAACCGCAGAAACCAGCTGCTCGATGCAGCGCGAAACGGTGATACCGACGCGATGGAACAACTGACCTATGACGAAATGAACACCTACACCTCTATTTCTTCCAGAGTCATCAAGGAGGATGTTCTTTCGATCATCGATACAAGCTTTATGCCTTGCGGTGTGGAATGCGACCATTACATGGTTATCGGAAATATCTATGCAGTGGAGAAGCTGCAAAATATATACAGCAAAGAGATCGTCTATAACTTGCTGATTGAAGCAAATGGATTGATGATCAACGTCGGCATCAATGAAGCAGATTTACAGGGAGAACCAAAGGTCGGCAGACGGTTTCGCGGAGAAATCTGGTTACAGGGTGTCGTGACAATATAATATACTTTCAGGAAGGAGATTTTATGTATCTAGTATTTGACGTAGGTGGAACTTTTGTAAAATACGCTTGGATGAGTATGGACGGTAATATTCAGGAAAAAGGAAAATACCCAACCCCGACCAAGGAAGGAGAATCTGTACCAGAATTCGTGGAATCTCTCGGACAGATTTATGACAAATACAAAGATCAGGGTGTAGAAGGAATCGCCCTTTCTTTGCCAGGACTTATCGACGCAGAAAATGGTATCATCCGAAACGGCGGTGGTATCAAATATCTGAAGGACGCACATCTGGCAGAACTGCTTGGTGCGCGCTGTGACGGTGTGAAAATTTCCATGGAAAACGATGGAAAATGTGCAGCCCTTGCAGAAGTCTGGATGGGTAATGCCAAAGGCTGTAAGAATGCAGCTGTAGTCATCCTTGGAACCGGCATCGGCGGTGGTATCGTAATCAACGGACATGTGCATCGTGGAAAAGATCTGTCTGCCGGAGAATTATCTTATTTCTTCGCAGATACCCTGACAAGAAAAGATGTGGATAAAATCTTTGATATTGATTCAATCAGCGATATGGAAGAAGAATACGAGAAGCTTCCTTATCTTTGGTCTACTTCGTATTCTACACGTGCTTTTTGTTATCAGGTTGCAGTGGCAAAAGGCATCAATCCAAAAGAATTCAACGGGGAACTTCTTTATAAGATGGCAGAAGAAGGCGATCCGGTTGTCCTTGATATGTTGGAAGATTTTTATTTTACAACTGCAAAATATCTGTTCAACATCTTTGCCATTGTCGATCCGGATATCATCTTGCTCGGCGGTGGAATCAGCGCGCAGCCTGCATTCGTGGAAGGTGTAAAGCGCTATGTTGAAAAGTTAAAATCCATCAGCATGATTACAAATTTTATCAAGGTTGATGTATGTAAGTTCGGAAATGATTCGAATCTGCTCGGTGCTCTTTACAGCTTCCGACAGATGTACCTGGAAAATTAGACAATAAAAAAATGTTCCCGAGGCGATTCGAACGCCCGACCTACCGCTTAGGAGGCGGTTGCTCTATCCTGCTGAGCTACGGAAACAAATCGTTATCTATTTTATAATATTTTTGATAGGAGGTCAATATCCATGATTTTAAAAAAGCTGAAACCAATGCCAAAAGATTTTCTGTGGGGTGCATCTACCAGTGCATATCAAGTAGAGGGTGCAAACCTGACACATGGAAAAGGACCAAGTGTACAGGATATCAAGAAGGTACCGGAAGGCACCAGTGAATTAGATGTATGTGCTGATTTCTATCATCACTACAAAGAAGATATTGCTCTGATGGCAGAGATGGGATTTAAGACATTCCGTTTTTCTGTTGCATGGTCCCGTATTCTTCCGGAAGGAACCGGTGCGGTCAATCAGGAAGGTATCGATTTCTACAACAATGTCATCGACGAATGTCTGAAATATAACATTGAGCCACTTGTTACGATGTTCCATTTTGATCTTCCAGCAGCCCTTGAGAAGAAGGGTGGATGGTCAAGAAGAGAGAGTGTTGATGAATTCGTAAACTTCGCAAAGATTCTTTACGAGAACTATGGTGATCGTGTAAAATACTGGCTCACGATCAACGAGCAGAACGTATTAACCTTAAATGGAGAAGTGATTGGCACCTGTGATTTAAAGGGTGTGGATAACAAATATAAGAAACTGTATCAGGAGAATCATCATATGCTGCTTGCTCAGGCAAAGGCTATGGCTCTGTGTCATGAGATGGTACCGGGCGGAAAGATTGGTCCTGCACCAAACATTTCTCTTGTCTATCCGGCAAGCTGCAAGCCAAAGGATGTATTAGCAGCACAAAACTTAAATGCAATCCGTAACTGGCTGTATCTTGATATGGCAGTTTTTGGTCGTTACAACAATCTTGTATGGGCATTCTTAGAGGAACACGATGCAACACCAGTTATCGAAGATGGCGACATGGATATCATGGCGAGTGCGCATCCGGACTTTATTGGATTTAATTACTACTCTACAGCAACGGTAGAATGGAACGATGGAACAGAACCTGCTGGCAGAGGAGATCAGCAGATCAGTGGCGATGAGCCTGGCGTATTTAAGGCTTATCCAAATCCAAATCTGCTTCGTACCGAGTTTGGCTGGGAGATTGATCCGGATGGGTTCCGCGCAACGATGCGTGAGATCTACAGCCGTTATCATCTGCCAATGATCGTCACAGAGAACGGTCTTGGTGCTTACGATAAGCTCACAGAGGATGGCAAGGTACATGACCAGTATCGTATTGAATACTTGAGAAAGCATATCGAGCAGATTAAGCTTGCATGTTCCGAAGGTGTAGAAATGATGGGCTATTGTCCGTGGTCAGCGATTGACCTTGTATCAACCCATGAAGGTGTTGTTAAACGTTATGGATTTATCTATGTAAACCGGGATGAATTCGATCTGAAAGATCTGGCAAGATACAAGAAAGATTCCTTCTACTGGTACAAGAAGGTCATCGAAACAAATGGAGAAGATTTGACAGATTAAACCGGTTTCACGTGTAGAACGGAGGGTGTTACATGAACCGCAAATCAAGTACAACTCTTACAATCAGTGCTGTCGCTTTTATAGCGGCACTGCTGATTGACTTATATTTAATATTGGTATATCCTTCCATGATTCAGGTTATCATTGCAGTCTCTTTGATTGTCGTCGTTGATACCTATTTCTTAGTGGATGGGATTCTTGCGAAGGTCGATGAAATCGCAAACCTGAACCTCGATAAGCAGAACGAGCTTACCAAGGTAGAGAAAGGTATCTACTCAGTTGCAAAAAGAGAAGAGGTTTCCCGTACCCAGAGTATGTCCGCCATTCTTGATATGATGTTGGAAATGAAGGACGAGAATTCCAAGCTGTTGTCTGAGATCAAGGATGATAATTCAAAGCACATGAAAGATCTCATGGAACAGGATAAGCTGATGACAAAGATTCAGTTGAAGAAGGATGTAGACAATACCGACCGTGTGGTAAGCAGCACGGAAAAGATGGCTGTTTTGATTACAAAAATGGCAACCGCAAATTCACGTTCTTCCAATGAGACCATTGAAATTCTCAATGATATCTGCAAAGAACTGGAACAGCGTAACGGAAAAACAGAGGATGAGAACGACTACTCCCATCTTCGCATAATGGATAAGGCAGAATAAACATGAACTATATCATATTTGATTTGGAATGGAACCAGTGCTGTGGTGGCAGAGATATGGAAAACCCGCGCATGCCATTTGAAATCATAGAAATCGGTGCAGTCAAGCTGGACAAAAAATTTAATATTATCGACACATACTCCAGTATTATAAAACCAAAGCTCTACAAAAAGCTGCAGCCACATATCAAGACTATTTTAAATTATGATGAATCCACACTTCGAAAGGGACGACCGTTTGATATGGTGTATCGGGAATTCATCAAATGGTGTGGACAGGATGATTATATCTTTGGCACATGGGGTTCGATGGACTTGAATATCTTACAAACAAACATGGATTACTACTATTTAAAGCCAATGCCCGTGCCGTTAAAGTTTTATAATGTACAGCAAATCTATGCAGATATGTATGACGAAGATGGTAAGATTGTAAAGCTGAAAAAAGCAGTCGAACATCTGAAGATAGAAGTGGAAGAGGATAAACCATTTCACAGTGCAGTGAATGATGCATACTATACCGGACTTGTGCTGAAAGCAATGTCTCCAAGAGATCTGGCAGACCGGTATTGTTACGATATCTACAACAATCCGAAGGATAAAAAGGATGAGATCATATCTCATCATAAGCATTATTTAGAACATATCTCCAGAGAATACCATTGCAAGGAGGAAGCAATTTCAGATATTGATCTGATGGCTCCAATCTGTTATCGCTGTGGTAAAAAATTAGCACCAAAAGTAAAATGGTTTGCAAATACGCCGAACTCCTATACCTGCATTGGAAAATGCTGGCATCACGGATTGGTGAGTGGCAAGATACGATTTAAACAATCAAGAAACAACAATATATTTGTCATTAAAACGATGGTTCCAACCGATAAAAAAGGTCTGGAAGCCATGAAAGAGCGACAGGACGAACTCCGGATAAGACGTCAGACAAAGCGTCATAATTAAAACAACCCCTTGGCTGATTAGCCGAGGGGTTGTTTGCTTGCAGTTCCTGCTTTTCGCGGATATGCTTTTGGTGTCTGTTTTTCTTTTCTGATAAATACAAAGCTCCGACTGATATCCGAATCCGGAAGCATGAGTTTTTCTACTTTTTCAATCTTACCACCGAGAATCTGGATTGCCTTTTTTCCCTGTGTGATTTCTTCCTCCACCGTTCCGGTTTTATATGGAATAAAGTAGCCTCCAACCTTCACAAATGGAATACAATACTCCGAAAGCACTGCCATATTTGCTACCGCACGTGAAACTACAAAATCATATTTCTCACGCATTGCCTTATCTCTGGCGCCTTCCTCTGCACGTCCATGTACCGCTGATATCTCATTCAAGTTTAACGCTTCAATCACATCCTGCAGGAATTTAATACGTTTGTTCAGAGAATCAAACAACGTTACCTGCAGATTTGGAAATGCAATTTTTAACGGAATACCCGGAAATCCCGCACCCGTTCCCACATCAATAATTTTATATGGTTTTTCCCACATCTTCACATATCCGGCAAGTGCAAGACTGTCAATAAAATGTTTCAGAATTACTTCTTCCCGCTCTGTAATAGCCGTCAGATTCATCACCTTGTTTTTCTCAATCAGCATATCATAATACTGCTCGAATTGTGCAAGCTGTGCATCGGTCAAAAGCACCTGTCCCTCTGTGATCTGTTCTACATATATTCTAACTTTTTCCATTTTCTATATTCCTATGCCTGTTTCTTTGTCTCCAGATAAATCATCAACACCGACACATCTGCCGGCGATACACCAGAGATACGCGATGCCTGTCCGAGCGAAGTTGGACGGATATTGGATAATTTCTGTCTAGCTTCTTTTCTCAGATTTGCAACATCATCATAATTGATATCATCTGGAATCTGCTTTTTCTCCATCTTCTGGAAATGTTCTACCTGTTGTTTCTGACGACTGATATAACCATCATACTTGATTGCAATATTGATCTGTTCTACTACTTCATCGTCCAAAGTAATCTTATCTGTCGTATCAACATCAAGCAATGTTTGGTATGCTTCCTGTCTGCCAGTATCTAATTCTTCCAATGCTTCATAAGAAAGCTCTGGTCTGCGGATAAGCTCTGCCAGCGTTGCAGCTGTTCCAAGTGAAGAGCTTCCATGCTTCGACAGAAATTCCTGTACATGCTTATTTGCACCCACGGATATTTCATTCATACGTGTAATTTCCGCATCAATCTGTCTGCGCTTCTCGCAGAATTTCTCATAACGGGCTTCGTCAATCAAACCAATTTCATGTCCGATATCTGTCAGTCGCAGATCCGCATTATCCTGCCGTAAAAGCAGTCGATACTCTGCACGGCTCGTCATCATACGGTATGGTTCCTGTGTCTCCTTTGTTACGAGATCATCAATCAAAACACCAATATATGCCTGCGAACGATCCAAGATCACTGATGGTTTGTTCTGCAGCTTCCGCGCTGCATTGATACCAGCCATGATACCCTGTGCAGCTGCTTCCTCATATCCAGAGCTGCCATTGATCTGTCCGGCACTGAACAGTCCATCCATATCTTTAAATTCCAGATTTGCCTTCAGGTTTGTCGCATCAATACAATCATATTCAATCGCATATGCATTTCGAACAATTGCTACATGCTCCAGTCCCGGTACTGTATGAATCATCGCATACTGCACATCTTCCGGCAGGGAAGAAGACATACCACCCATATACATCTCATTTGTAAATTCACCCTCCGGCTCAATAAACAACTGATGGCGGTCTTTGTCCGGGAACTTCATGACCTTATCCTCAATAGAAGGACAGTATCTCGGTCCGGTTCCCTCAATAAATCCAGAGAAGAGCGGAGAACGGTCAATATTATCCTTGATAATCTTATGTGTTTCCTCGTTCGTATAAGTCAGCCAGCAGGAAATCTGATCCCGCTTGATATCTTCCTCTTTATTCGTAAAGGAAAATGGAACGATATGCTCATCACCTTTTTGCTCCTGCATCTTGGTAAAATCAATCGTCTTTTTATCTAGTCTTGCTGGTGTACCTGTCTTAAATCGCCGGATAAAGATACCTGCATCCCGCATGGAATCAGACAAGTGATTTGCTGCTGAAAGACCATTTGGACCCGTATAATTCACAACATCACCATAGATGCATCTTGCCTTCAAATACGTTCCAGTACATAAGATAACTGCCTTTGCATGATACACTGCACCTGAATACATACGGACGCCACAGATGATTTTCTGGTCTTTCATTTCATCGGTAATTTTCGTATCATATAAAAGCTCAGCGACCTCACCCTGACGGAGTGTCAGATGTTCCTGATTCTGAAGTGTTAAACGCATCTGCTTTGTATATTCGCCCTTGTCTGCCTGTGCACGCAAAGAGTGTACGGCAGGACCTTTGGATACATTCAGCATCTTGCTCTGAATATAGGTCTTATCAATATTTTTACCCATCTCACCGCCTAAGGCATCAATTTCACGCACCAGATGTCCTTTGGAGCTTCCACCGACATTTGGGTTGCATGGCATCAGGGCAACGCTGTCCATGCTGATAGTGAACAGGATGGTTTCAAGACCGAGTCGAGATGCTGCAAGGGCGGCTTCACAGCCCGCATGGCCGGCACCAACGACGATAATATCATATTCTTCCTCTATATATTTTTTCTCCATAACTTTAAGATTCCTTTTTCTAAACGATTTTTATGATTTACTTTTTTCATAGAAATAATATAAGAATACACAATTTCACGCAGACGCGCTCTCGCTCACTTCCACACGCAACGGACACTAAACTCACAGTGATACATCACTGTTCGTTAAGTGCCGGCGTGTTCCAATGGTCTGCGTTAAAATTGGTATATCTTATATTATTTCATCTACATTATGAATCATGAAAATCGTTTATCTACATATTCAACTTTAACTAAATAATTATACCTTGTTGAATAAAAAAAGAAAAGGTATAATAGAGGAAATTGTGATTTTCCCGTATGTTGGTGCATTCACATGCGGGTACCTTATTGAAAGAAAGGTGTTTGATTATGGGTGAGACGATTGCTGCGATTGCAACCGGGATGGGAGATTCCGGCATAGGCATTATACGAATCAGTGGAGATACAGCGTTACAGATTGTAGATCAGATATTTCAACCGGTGAATAAAAAGAAAACAATTTTAAATATGGATAGCTATACCGCTGCTTATGGAAAGATCATCTACGAAGATGAAATCTATGATGAAGCAGTTGCACTCGTCATGCGTGCCCCAAAGACATACACAACCGAAGATGTTGTGGAACTTGATTGTCATGGTGGTATCACCGTATTAAAACGTGTGTTAGATCTCGTGATCCGGCTTGGTGCAAGACCAGCTGAACCGGGTGAATTTACGAAGCGTGCATTCTTAGGTGGACGGATTGATATGTCACAGGCAGAATCTGTCATGGATCTCATTCATGCCAAAAATGATATGGCAGCAAAATCATCCCTGCTTCAGCTTCGTGGTGAATTAAAGACTGTGATTACAGACTTGCGTGATACTTTACTTTATAACATCGCATATATTGAATCCGCCTTAGATGACCCTGAAAATTATTCATTAGATAACTTTCCACAGCAATTACACACCACTGTGGATAACATGTTGATAACTGTAAATCATTTACTGTCAACCAGTGAGAATGGACGTATTATCAAAGAGGGAATCCGTACAGTTATTGTTGGACGTCCAAATGCAGGTAAATCCTCTGTTTTGAACATGCTGTTAGGCGAGGAACGTGCGATTGTTACAGAGGTTGCCGGTACAACGAGAGATACGCTGGAGGAACTGGTCAATATCGACGGAATTACGCTAAATATCGTGGATACAGCGGGTATTCATGATACAGAAGATATCGTAGAAAAAATCGGTGTAACCAAGGCTATGACAACGATTTCTGACGCGGATCTGATTCTTTATATCGTAGATGGAACATGCGCTCTAAATGATGATGATTACCATATTATGGACGCTTTACAGGGCAAAAAAGTCATCACTTTGATCAATAAAAACGATCAGAATCTGGTTGTGGATAAGTTGGGGATAACTTCAAAATTAGAGACTAAAATACTGGAAATATCAGCGAAAGAGGGCACTGGCAAAGAACAACTTCACGACCTGTTGAAGTCCATGTTCTTCAATCAGGAGCTCACCTATAACGACGAACTTTACATCACCAACCTGCGCCACAAATCATTACTCTATGACACAAGAGAGAGCCTGAACAAAGTCTTAGAAAGTATCGACATGGGAATGGGAGAGGACTTCTTCACGATTGATCTGATGTCCGCCTACACATCGCTTGGCAAAATCATTGGAGAAGAACTTGAAGACGATCTCGTCAACAAAATATTCGCCGAATTCTGCATGGGAAAATAAGGTCAATTATCGATCAAATATATTAATAAATAGAATAAACAAGAAATAACTTTTTTATTTCATTACAGTAAATAAAATAATTGCAAAACATACTTAAATTTTTTCATATATTTCAATATGAATTCATTCTAATATACGATATGTTTGAATCCTAGAAGTTCTTAATGTTCTGTTATTACACTAGCCATGTTTGAACACGATGTTCAAACAAGCCGCCACTGAGCCATGGATGGCGAATTGGCGGTGGTGGCGTATTATATCAATATATAAATCAGAACATTTAGAACTTCTTAGATTCAATACATTGTATATAGAATGAATCATATTGAAATATATGTTTCAACTACTACTATGTTTTGCAATTATTTCAACTCACTAAAAAAGGATAATCGTTTTTCAACGATTATCCTTTTTATAATTAAGCATTTTTCTTCAAGTAGATAACAACCTTACGATAAGGCTCTTCACCCTCACTTCTAGTAGCTACATATTTATCATTCTGAAGAGCAGAATGGATAATTCTTCTCTCATAAGGATTCATAGGCTCTAAAGTAAAAGGTCTTCTTGTTCTCTTAACCTTGAATGAAATATTCTTTGCAAGATTCTCGAGCGTATCTTTTCTTCTTGCACGATAATTCTCTGTATCAAGCTTGACACGGATATAAGATTCACTCTTCTTATTTACAAACAGACTGATCAGATACTGCAGAGAATCCAATGTCTGTCCACGTTTACCAATCAGGATACCCATATCCGGACCTTCCACGTCAATATCCATCGTTGCTTCTGCTTCATCGTAATCGATTGTAACCTTTGCTTCGATATCCATAGCCTTGAATAAGTTATCAAGGTATTCCTGAATATCATCTAAAAAGCTTTCCTTTTTCTTTGCCTTAATGACTGCCTGCTTTGCACCGATTCCAAGGAATCCTGAGGAACCCTTCTCGATTACCTCATAATCAAGCTCTGTGCTTGCACAACCGAACTCTGTAGATGCGAGTGTAATTGCCTCATCAACAGTCTTGGCCTTAAACTCTCTATATTCCATCTTAACTCCTAAATATTACTTATCCTTGTCATTGTTATAATTCTGCATGATATTTGCTTTGGAAGCAAGCGATCCTGCACGATATTTTGTTCCGCCATCTGTTCCGGACTTCATCGTGTTGGAAGTATAACTCTTCAAGCTTGCATTCGTTACGCTGCTTGTTGCTTTACCTTCTTCCGAAGAAGATGCCTGTCCATAAGCAGCCTCCTGCATTTTCTCCATAAAGGATTTCTTGTTTTTCTTCTTCTTTTTTGCATTCTTCTTTGCAGCCTTTGCCATACTCTTTTCCAAAATCTTGTCCATATCACAATGCTTAAAGTAAGCATTTGTACAAACAGTTGTAAGGAAAGAGATAAAGGAACCCATTGCCCAGTAAAGACCTACACCACAAGGTACATTCACACAGACGAAGAAAGAGAAGATTGGCATGACATACATCATGGTCTTCATTGTTCCCATCGTAGCCTGCTGTGTCGGATCATCCGAACCCTGCATTGGTGTTACCTTCATGCTCAAAAACTGGAAGATGAGTGATAATACAGGAATTATAATTGCTGCTGTCAATGCAAAATGTGGAACGGCTGTCAGATCCAAACCGAAGAAGTTATAAATCTGCTTGATGTTATCCACATTACCATTCGCTGTCATCGCATCAACGACCGCACCTGAATTACCAAGCTTTGCAGCAAATGTATCCCACAATGTTCTTGGGAAATTTGCAAGCACATCAATGATCGTATTTGTATTTTCATAGTTGATGGACTTCATCGCATTTGTAAGCTGCTGTCCACCATCTGCTGTTACCGCTTCCAAAGCCTTCTGTGCAGCGGAATCACCCTGGATTGCTGTTGCGATTGGCTTGTACATATCATATACCTTTGGTACATATGCAGGTATATTCTGAATTACACGGTACAAAGCAAGGAAAATCGGAAGCTGGATCAACGATGTCAGACATCCACTTGTCATACTGACACCATATTTACTCTGAATCTCTTTCGTGATTCGCTGTACTTCCATCATTGACTGCTGATCTGTCTTACCTCTGTACTTCTTAGTTGCCTTGTTGATTTCCGGCTGAATCATTGACATAATCTTGCTTGAACGATTCTGCTTATACATCAACGGGAATATGATCAAACGTACGATCAGCGTAAAAAGAATAATCGCAATACCGATTGATTCTACGCCGATTGCATTCAACCCGCGATAGAGCAAACTAAGAATAGCTCCTAAAAGCCTCGAAATTGGCTTAATAATAAAGCCACCTGACTGTGTTAAAAACATACTGTCCTCCAATTAGTCGTGTAAGACCCTGTCTTACATATTAAGGAACTGGATCATATCCACCTTTTGAAAATGGATTGCATCGAAGGATTCTCCATACTGTCAGGGCTGTTCCTTTGAAAAAACCATATTTCTGATATGCTTCAATCGCATAATTGGAACAGGTTGGATAATATTTGCAGTGACCATAACGTTTCCAGGGTGAAATGTATTTCTGATACAGACGTATCATCTTAATACATGCCTTTTTCATTCCATCACCTCCGGAACAGTATCCTGCATCAAAATCTCATGTTTTTTCGCCAGATACAAAAAAGCAGAATCTATCTCATGAAAAGATTTACCTTTTGCATTCATTCTCGCGACAACCACAAGATCATATCCCGGTTTTATCCGATATTGATTCAAACGATACGTTTCCCTGATCAGTCTGGTCAAACGATGCCTGACCACACTATTACCAACTTTCTTACTAACAGAGATTCCAATTCTACTGTAATCCAAGTTGTTGGCCCTCAGATACATCACTAAATACTTATTGGCAAACGATTCTTTTTGGTTATACACCTTGCCGAACTCTCTGTTATTTTTAAGTGTAACTATATGTCTCATACAATTCTCCACTTAATGAAAAAGGTCACAGTACCTGTGACCTACGCTGATAACTGCTTTCTGCCCTTAGCACGTCTTGCGGCCAATACCTTTCTTCCGTTCGCTGTGCTCATTCTCTTTCTGAAGCCGTGAACTTTAGAACGCTGTCTCTTCTTTGGCTGAAATGTCATTTTCATAATGAAAGTCCTCCTTTTCTATATAGTTATGCCCGAAAACTGCATACTCGCCTATTATATTGAAAAAATAAGCTTCCGTCAATAGAAGTTATCCACAAATATATAGGGATATACCCACCTAATTTACATAATGTTATCCACAAATTGTTATTAACTTGTGGAAAACTTGTATATTTCATGTTCATTTATCCTCAAAATGCCTATTTTACGTCATTTTGGATATACACAATTTTCCAAGTAAACCTAATTTTACTTTACATAACATTTTATATCACTCATTATTATTTTTCTTCTTATAATTATGTAGTAAAAATCTCCGAAATCCACGCCCAAAACTTGCTAAAATTCTGAATTTATTGTAAAATAGAATCCAAGTGTGCGGATAAAGGAAGCACGGTATTTAGGAGTTATGATATGAAAGAATTAATCGAATCAAAATGGGAAGAGATCCTGTCTCTTCTGGAAACTGAATATGACATTTCCAGTATCATGATCAATACATGGATTCGTTCCCTCAAAATATATGAGGTTAAAAACAATACGGTTTATTTTTATGTAGATGAAAAGCTCGGTGAGAATGCGCTCAAGTTTTTAAAGCGCAAAGAGTTTGACATTTTTTTACTTTCCTCTATTCGCGAGACATTAAATGACAGTACGATTGATATTGTGATTGACGAAAAGAAAAATCTGATTGAAAGCGACGAAGAAGCCAGAAAAGAGTCTGTACAAAAATCCGACTCTTACAAGGAAGCAGTCAGCCGCAGCAATCTGAATCCAAAATATACATTTGATACGTTCATTGTCGGAGAAGGAAACCGACACGCTCACGCGACATGTCTGGCAGTTGCCGATCTTCCGGGACAGGATAATTTCAATCCATTGTTCTTATATGGAAACTCCGGACTTGGAAAGACTCATCTCATGCAGTCCATCGCACATTACATCCTGCAGAAGGATGATAAGACGAAAGTTTTGTATGTACCATCTGAGACATTTACACATGAGATTATCGACGCGATCAAGAATCATACAACAAATGAATTCCGTGAAAAATACAGAAATGTGGACGTCCTGTTGATTGATGACATTCAATTTATCATCAAAAAGGAGAGTACACAGACGGAATTTTTCAATACGTTTAATGAACTTTATAATAATAAGAAACAGATTATTCTTTCTTCCGACCAGCCTCCAAAGGAGCTGCAGTCTTTGAATGAAAGAATCCGTTCCCGTTTTGAATGTGGTATCCCGATTGATATTCACGAGCCTGACTATGAAACACGTATGGCAATCCTCAAGACGAAAGCGGAGATGGATCATTTAAATGATATTCCGGAAGAAGTGTTCCAGTATATCGCTGAGAATGTAACCAACAACATCCGGGAGCTCGAAGGTGCTCTTCATAAGATAGGCATTTTCTCCAAGCTTATGAAAGAAGAAGTTACACTGGAGACAGCCAAGGAATCTCTAAAGGATCTGATCAACAAAGAGAAGAATGAGACAATTACCGGTGAGACAATTCTCAAGACAGTATCCGAGCATATGAATATCTCTCCAGATGATATTCGCTCCAAGAAGCGTAGTCAGGATATCGCGACAGCCAGACAGGTCGTTATGTACTTATGTCGAAAGCTTACCGTCATGTCTCTGCAATCTGCGGGCAATATCGTCGGCGGTCGTGACCATACGACAGTCATCAACGGCATTAACCGTGTTGAGGCGAAACGGAAAGAAGATCCGGCATTCAACAATACGATTGAGACGATCATCAAAAAGCTGGATACAAACGCATAGATTTACACATAAATTTGTGATTTGATTGAAGATAACCTGTTGACACTTTTTTGAACCATTCTTATGTTAACTTTAATGTGTGAAGTTATCCAGATGCTTCCACAGAGAGTGAAATGCATTTCAACATGGTTATAAAGGTGGATTTAACCAGCATCCATCAATGTTTTTGAGGGTTATATACATATCCACAGCTACTACTATTACTACTACTAATTTATATTCTATATTTATGACTCAGGCACAGCCTCGAAAGGAGTTTCAACTAACATGAAGATAAAATGTTCAAAAGTAAACCTGTTAAATTCTCTTAACATCGTTTCAAAAGCAGTTTCTACAAAAACAACATTACCAATCTTGGAATGTATCTTAATTGATGTATATGCAGACAGCATTAAGCTGACAGCAAATGACCTTGAGATTGGTATTGAAACAATCTTAGATGGTGAAGTAATCGAGATGGGACGCATTGCGATTGAAGCAAAGCTGTTCAATGATATCGTTCGTAAGCTTCCAAACAGTGAAATCTTTATCGAAACAACACCGGATTATAATACAATCATCCGATGTGAAAAATCAAAGTTTGTCATTCCATCCAAATCTGGTGAGGACTTTACAGAACTTCCTCAGATTGAGAAGGAAAAGAGTATTGAACTTTCCCAGTTTTCTTTGAAGGAGATTATCCGACAGACAATATTCTCTATCTCAGATAATGAGAATAACAAGCTGATGACTGGTGAGTTGTTTGAGGTAAAGGATGGTGTGCTTCAGGTCGTATCTCTGGATGGACATCGTATTTCACTTCGTAATCTGGCATTGAAGGGAAATGCTTCGAATGTAAGCGTTGTTGTACCGGGAAAGACACTCAATGATCTGTCAAAGATCATCACAGGTGGTGTCGATGATATGGTAACGGTTTACTTTACAGACAGACATATTTTATTTGAGTTTGAGAATACAATAGTAGTATCCCGTCTGCTTGAGGGAGAATATTTCAAGATCGTACAGATGCTTTCTATGGATCATAAGATCAAGGTTCGCGTAAATAACAGAGAGTTGTTTGATTGTATCGATCGTGCTTCTATCCTTATGCGTGAGTCAGATAAGAAGCCAATCGTTGTCAGTATCAAAAATGATAACCGTATGTATCTCAAAGTCGATACGATGATGGGTTCCATGAATGAAGAAATCGAAATCACAAAGGATGGAGAGGAAATCATCATTGGATTTAATCCAAGATTCCTGACAGATGTGTTGAAGGTTATTGACGATGAAGACATCTTTATCTACATGCGTGATGCAAAATCACCATGTATCATCCGGGATGATGCAGGAACTTATATCTATGTTGTATTACCAGTCAATATCAATGCGGGGGCTTATTAATCATGGGTGAGATGCATATTTTAAAGCTTCGCGAGGGCGAGGAATATATCAAATTAGGACAGGCACTTAAAGCGACTGGTCTTGCAGATTCTGGAATTGATGCAAAGGAAATCATTCAGCAGGGACTGGTTTTAGTCAATGGTGAGATTGATGAACGTCGTGGAAGAAAGCTCTATGATGGTGATGAAGTCGTGTTTGATGATAATAAGATTAGTATTCAGAAATAATTTCTGTGCAAATGAGGTGTAGGCATGTATATTGAAAATCTGGCACTGCAAAATTACAGAAATTATGCGCGTGCCGAGATTACATTTTCCGATGGTATCAACATTTTATATGGGGATAACGCACAGGGAAAGACCAACATATTGGAAGCTATCTACCTGATTGGAACGACAAAGAGTCACAGAGGAAGCAAGGATCGGGAAATCATACGGTTTGATGCAGATGAAAGTCATATCCGCGCAGAAATAAAAAAAGATGGTATGCATCGACGGATTGATATGCATCTGAAAAAGGGCAAATCAAAAGGAATTGCGATTGATATGGTACCAATCCGCAGAAGTTCTGAGTTGCTTGGCACGATGAATATGGTTTTCTTTTCCCCGGAGGATCTTTCTATCATCAAAAACAGTCCGGCAGAGCGAAGAAATTTCATGGATATGGAATTATGCCAGTTGGATAAGATTTATGTGAGTCTGCTGGCAAATTATAAAAAAGTGTTAGATCAGAGAAATAATCTGTTAAGGCAGATTAGCTTTGATAAAAGTAAAATGGATATGCTGCCAGTCTGGGATGACCAACTGGTAAAATATGGTATAGAAATCATTAAAAAAAGGAATCATTTTATTGATTTGATAAATGAGATAATTCCTGATATACATAGCAATTTAACGTCGGGAAAAGAACATTTGTGTCTGGTATATGAGAAAAATGCAGAAGAGGAAAGCTTTGCATCGATGCTTGCAGAAAAACAGGAGATGGACTTACGTTATCAGACAACACAGACCGGTCCTCACCGCGATGATATCGCGTTTTTGATCGACGGTATGGATGTGAGAAAGTTCGGTTCGCAGGGACAGCAGCGTACAGTGGCGCTGTCATTGAAGCTTGCAGAAATCGAGCTGGTAAAGAGACTGATACAGGATAATCCCATATTACTGTTAGACGATGTAATGTCTGAGCTGGATCGAAGCCGGCAAGATGCGTTATTAGAGTCTATTCGAGGAATCCAAACGATTCTTACATGTACAGGATATGATGATTTTATAAAGGAACGGCTGACAATCGATAAAGTCTATAAAGTTGTTGCCGGAACGATACAGGAGGAGTTAGATGGGTAATCAAAATGAAAGCAATTATGATGCGAATCAAATCCAGATTCTGGAAGGTTTGCAGGCGGTTCGTAAAAGACCAGGTATGTATATCGGTAGTACCTCGACAAGAGGACTTCATCATCTTGTATACGAAATCGTAGACAATTCAGTCGATGAGGCATTGGCAGGATTCTGTACAGAAATCGATGTATCAATCAACGAAGATGGTTCTGTCACCGTTATCGATAATGGACGTGGTATTCCGACAGGTATCCACAAGAAGGCTGGTATTCCAGCCGTTGAAGTTGTATTTACAATTTTGCATGCCGGCGGTAAGTTCGGCGGTGGCGGATACAAGGTATCCGGTGGTCTGCATGGTGTAGGTGCATCCGTTGTAAATGCGCTTTCGAACTGGCTGGAGGTTGAGATTTCCAGAGATGGCAAGATATACAAGCAGCGTTATGAACGAGGAAATGTAATATATAAATTAAAAGAGGTTGGTAAGACCGACAAGACCGGAACAAAGGTTACATTTATGCCGGACGATACAATCTTCGATGATGTTATCTTTGATTATAAGGTGCTTCGTACGAGACTTCGTGAGATGGCTTTCCTCACAAAGGGATTGAAGATTAATCTTGAAGATAAGCGTGAGGGCAAGGAACAGAGAGAATCCTTCCACTATGAGGGTGGTATCAAGGAGTTTATCGCTTATTTGAACAAGACAAAGACTGCGCTTTACGACAAGATTATCTATATCGAGGGTAACAAAGATGATATTTATGTCGAAGTGGCAATGCAGCACAACGATTCTTACAACGAGCTTACTTTGAGCTTTGTAAATAATATCAACACACCGGAAGGTGGTATGCATCTGACAGGATTTAAGAGTGCTATCACGAAAGTCTTCAATGATTATGCAAGAAGCAATAAGATTCTGCGTGACAAAGAAGAAAACCTGTCCGGTGATGACCTGCGAGAAGGTCTGACCGCTATCGTAAGTATCAAGATTCCGGAGCCGCAGTTTGAAGGACAGACAAAGCAGAAGCTTGGTAATGCAGAAGCGAGAACCGCGGTAGAAGGACTTGTGACAGAGAAACTTACGTATTTCTTAGAGCAGAATCCTCAGGTGGCAAAGGCTATCGTAGGAAAAGCAGTTGTCGCACAGCGTGCCCGTATGGCAGCCAGAAAAGCAAGAGATGTTGCCCGTAAGAGTACACTTGAGACGAACATGGCGCTTCCCGGTAAGCTTGCCGATTGTTCGGATCCAAATCCAAAGAACTGTGAAATCTATATCGTAGAGGGAGATTCTGCCGGTGGTTCTGCAAAGACTGCCAGATCCCGTGCAACACAGGCAATCCTTCCACTGCGTGGTAAGATTCTGAATGTAGAGAAAGCAAGAATCGACCGGATTCTGGAAAATGCAGAGATTAAAGCCATGATTACTGCATTTGGTACCGGTATTCGTGAGAATTTCAATATTGAGAAGCTTCGTTATGACAAAATCATTATCATGACCGATGCCGATGTCGATGGTGCACATATTGCAACGCTGATGCTTACATTCTTCTTCCGGTTTATGCCGGATCTGATCAAGGAAGGACATGTATACTTAGCACAGCCACCACTGTATAAGCTCGAGAAAAACAAGAAGACATGGTATGCATACAGTGATGAAGAACTGGCGGATATCTTAAATGAAGTTGGTCGTGACCAGAATAACAAGATCCAGCGATACAAAGGACTTGGTGAGATGGATGCTGAGCAGTTGTGGGATACAACTATGGATCCGGAAAAGCGGGTTTTATTGCGTGTAGCAATTGATGAGAACAGTGAGTCTGAGCTAGACTTAACCTTCGATACATTGATGGGTGAGAGAGTAGAGCCAAGACGTGAATTTATTGAGGCAAATGCAAAATTCGTTAAGAATCTTGACATTTAAGTAGGAGGAGAACAATGGACGATAGTACAATTTTTGATAAAATCCATGAAGTGGATTTGAAGAAAACCATGGAAGAATCGTATATCGATTATGCCATGAGCGTTATCGCTGCAAGAGCTCTTCCGGATGTGCGAGATGGTTTAAAGCCTGTACAGCGAAGAATCTTACATTCCATGGTGGAACTGAACAACGGTCCGGATAAGCCACATCGTAAATGTGCCCGTATCGTCGGTGATACAATGGGTAAATATCATCCACATGGTGACAGTTCTATCTACGAGGCACTCGTAAAGCTGGCACAGGAATGGAATACAAGATATCCACTGGTCGATGGACATGGTAACTTCGGTTCCGTCGATGGGGATGGCGCGGCTGCGATGCGATACACAGAGGCACGTCTCTCCAAGATTTCGATGGAGATGGTTGCGGATATCAACAAGGATACGGTTGATTTTGTACCAAACTTTGATGAGACAGAGAAAGAACCGGTCGTACTTCCAAGCCGTTATCCAAACCTGCTCGTAAACGGTACAACCGGTATTGCCGTAGGTATGGCAACCAATATTCCGCCTCACAATCTGCGTGAGGTAGTAAATGCAGTTGTAAAGATTATTGATAACCGTGTGAATGAGGATCGTGAGACAGAAATCGAAGAAATCATGGAAATCATCAAGGGACCGGATTTCCCAACGGGTGCATCTATCCTTGGTACAGCCGGTATCAATGAAGCATATAGAACCGGTCGTGGTAAGATCAAGGTACGTGCCGTATCCGAGATCGAGCCGATGGCAAATGGAAAGCAGAGAATCGTTGTGACTGAGCTTCCATATATGGTAAATAAGGCAAAGCTGATCCAGAAGATCGCAGAGCTTGTCAAGGAGAAGAAGATTGAGGGTATTACAGCTCTCCGTGATGAAAGTTCCCGTGAGGGTATGCGTATCGTCATCGAGCTTCGAAAAGACTGCAATGCGAATATCGTGCTGAACCAGTTATACAAGCACACACAGATGCAGGATACATTTGGTGTAATTATGCTGGCATTGGTGGATGGACAGCCTATGGTATTAAATCTCTTGGAAATGCTTGGATATTATATCAAGCATCAGGAAGAGGTTGTCACAAGAAGAACGAAGTTTGACTTGAACAAAGCGGAAGATCGTGCTCATATATTAGAGGGATTATTGATTGCCCTCGATAATATTGATGAGGTTATTCAAATCATCCGTAGTTCCAAATCCGTTGCCGATGCAAAGCTTGCATTGATCGAGCGTTTCGGTTTGTCCGATGCACAGGCACAGGCTATCGTAGATATGCGTCTGCGTGCTCTGACCGGTTTGGAAAGAGAAAAGCTTGAGAAAGAATACAGAGAATTGATGGAACTCATCAAAGAGTTGAAGGCAATTCTCGCAGATGAGAAGCTGCTCCTTGGTGTAATCAAGGAGGAAATCCTGATCATCGCAACAAAGTATGGCGATGACAGAAGAACTTCTATCGGCATTGATATGGATGATGATATCACAGTTGAAGATCTGATTCCGAAGGAAAATGTTGTAATCGCTATGACAAAGCTTGGCTATGTAAAGCGTATGACAATCAATAACTTCAAGAGTCAGAACCGTGGTGGTAAGGGCATCAAGGGCATGCAGACAATCGAGGATGATTTCATCGAGAATCTGTTCATGACAACGACGCATCATTACATCATGTTCTTCACGAATCAGGGACGTGTATATCGTCTGAAGACGTATGAGATTCCGGAATCCGGACGTACTGCAAGAGGAACGGCAATCGTAAACCTCTTACAGCTCCAGCCGGATGAAGTGATCACAGCAGTCATTCCAATTCGTGAGTACCATGAGGGAAGATACCTGATCATGGCTACAAAGAATGGCATGATCAAGAAGACAAAGATTACCGAGTATGCAAATGTTCGTAAGTCCGGACTTGCTGCAATCACCCTGAAAGAGGGCGACGAGCTGATCGAAGTAAAGGCAACGAACAATACGAAGGATATCATCCTGATTACAAAGCAGGGTATGTGTATCCGCTTCAATGAGAAGGAGGTTCGTTCAACCGGACGTACATCGATGGGTGTCATCGGTATGAGTGTTGCCGGTGATGATGAGGTTATCGGCATGCAGCTTGATACACAGGGCGAAGCACTTCTGATCGTATCCGAGAATGGTCTTGGTAAGCGTACTCTTGTCGAAGAATTTACACCACAGCACCGTGGCGGTAAGGGTGTGAAGTGTTACAAGATCACAGACAAGTCCGGAACCGTTGTAGGATTTAAGGCGGTCAATGATGATAACGAGATCATGCTGATTACCAACCAGGGTATTGTAATAAGACTCCTGTGTAAGGATATCTCTATATTAGGCAGAATTACAACCGGTGTGAAGCTCATCAACATGGATCTGGAAAGCGATATTACCGTTGCAAGTATTGCAAAGGTTCGTCAGAAATCTGCAGATGAATCCGAGTCTTTAGAGATGATGGAACGCGAGATGAACGAGGCAGACAATGAAGAAGGTAATGTAGAAGAGCCGGAGAGTCCGGAAGATAAGTAAATCGTGAAAAGAGGGAAAAGCGATGAACGATAGTATTAAAGAGGGCTTGGAAGGTCTTTCCAAGATGGATGGCGTATCCAATTTCTTATATGCACTTATGTATTGGGTAGGTGTTATATTTGTACTGTTATTTGTGACATACATTTTTGTATCTATTTATGTGCGTGCACAGAATAAGAAGCGCGGAATTGATACGAAGGATAAAGACGATTATTTGGATGATTAAGAAAAGGGCTGCTATATGAGAAATCGTGTAGCAGCCTTAGTATGTTAAAAAGGAGTAAACCATGCGAACATTACACACAGACAAAATCATTGAAGCAGTGAAAGAAATGTGTATCTCGGCCAATCTGTATCTGGCAGATGATATGGATGGAAAGATACGTCAGGCGGCAAAAGAGGAAGACAGCACACTCGGCAAACAGATTTTGAATCAGTTGATTGAGAATATGGAGATTGCCGGAGAAGATAAGATACCAATCTGTCAGGATACAGGAATGGCAGTGTTCTTCGTGAATGTTGGACAGGATCTGCACATTGAAGGAATGAATCTCACGGATGCCATTAACGAAGGTGTGAGAAGAGGATATACTGAGGGGTATCTGCGGAAATCTGTCGTGAGAGATCCACTTCTGCGTGAGAACACCGGAGACAATACACCGGCAATCATCCATTATGATATTGTACCGGGAGATCAGCTGGAGATAACGATTGCGCCGAAGGGATTTGGTAGTGAGAATATGAGCAAGGTATATATGCTGAAACCGGCAGATGGAGAAGAAGGAATCCGTCAGTCCGTGCTTGCAGCAGTGAAGGATGCTGGACCAAATGCTTGTCCTCCGATGGTAGTCGGTGTTGGACTTGGCGGTGATTTTGAGCTTGCGGCAAAGCTTGCGAAGAAAGCACTCACAAGACCGGCAGGATCACATTCGGAGAAGGCACATATTGCGAAGCTCGAAGAAGAGATATTGGAGCTTGTGAACAAGACTGGAATCGGACCGGGTGGACTTGGAGGAAAGACAACGGCGCTTGCAGTCAATATTGAAACCTACGCAACGCATATCGCAGGTATGCCACTTGCAGTCAATATGTGCTGTCATGTAAACCGTCACAAGACAGTTGTGTTGTAGAAATATAAAGGATAGGGATGAAATGACAGAGAAAAATGTACAGGAGATTGGATGCATGCATGTGTAGGTTATAAACGAGAATCATGCGTGCCTGAAAGAAAGGAGATATGTACTTGGGAAAGGTTTCAAATTATATCAACCAGAATATGGCGAAATTCAAACAGATTTACATACGTTATGCTGCGAGTATTTTCTGTGTGTTTATCATAGCGGTTGTGAGTATCATAGCAAATCAGAAAAAAGGGTTTGACATAGAATCTATCGTGACTGTGTGTTCTATCTGGCTTGCCGGGAATTTTCTGGTTGAGAGTCTGTGGAAGAAAACAGCAGAAGAAGCACAGAAAAACAAACAGAAATGGCTGATCGGATATGGCGTAACGTTTGTGATTGCAATCGTATTTGAGAATTTGTCAGAGATTCTTAAAGCACAGAAAGCGGATATACCGAATCTGATATTTGAAAGTATCTTGTATTTTTACATTGCATGCACGGTGCTTCTTGCAATCTATGTATTGCTCCGGCAGCAACAACTGGATCTGCCACATTGTATCGGACGGATTATATTCGCATTGCTCCGGGCAGTTGGTGTCTATCTGGTGTTAAATATTGCGGTTATCCTGATTCTTGAAATTATTGATGCATTGCTTGTGGATATAGATACGTTCAGAGTGGAGTTGAATATCCAGTTATTGCTGAGTGCACTTGCGTATTTTCCAACCTGCCTGCTTGCTGTCTCGGACACAAGCGAAGATAACGCGGCATTTACGAAGAAATTTGTATCGTATGTGCTACTTCCATGCGTGTGGATTGCGATGTTCGTAATCTATCTCTATGTTGTAAAAATTTTCGTGACGCAGGAGGTTCCGAGCAACGAAATCTTCAGTATCTGTGCAAGTCTTTTTGCAATTGGTATGCCAATCTGGATGATGGCATCCGGGTTCGTGGAGGAGAAGTCTTCACGTTATAAGAAACTGATCCATATTACGAAATATATCTATGCACCGTTTATCCTGCTTGAAATCTATTCTATGTCAGTGCGTGTCAAAGCATATGGACTGACGGAGCAGCGATATGCGGCAATCATGTTTATACTGCTTCAGATCATCTATATTCTGTGGAACCGGCATTATGAAAATCTGATCCTTGTATTCGTGGGATGTTTATTAATAGGACTTCTGCTTCCATTTGGAAATGCATCTTACCTGTCTTATCAGTCACAGAAAAACAGGTTTGTAAAGAATCAAACTTCGGATAAGGAAGTGGCTGCGGAAGCGTATGATTATTTGCGTGGAAATGCGTATGGCAGACGATACATAAAGACCAATCTCACGGAAGCGGAGCAGGATGAATTACATAGTATGATGTATGGTGGAGATACGCATGACAGTGAACAATGGGAATCTGTATATTTTTATGCAGATCCAATTGAAGAGAAAGGAATCATCATCGATGGATATGCAAAAATCTATACGATGACTGCACATTGGAACGAGGAAAGCACAATCGAAAACTATGAGAATAAAACGATTACAGTCGGAGACAGCGAATATAAGAATGTAGATTTTACTTCCTGTATTTCATATTATAAGAATCTGGAGGATAAAAGAGAAAATCAGAAGATAAACGAAAAAGACATAGTCTATGAAATACAAGTCAGTGATACGGAAAAGCTGATTATAACGTATATCAGCTTCGAAATAGACGAAAAGCAAGATAAGATAAACAGGATGTTTATGAAGGGATATATGTTGACAAAGTAAGTACAATAAAAAATAGTAGTGGAGGACTAGAACATGGAACGACATATTGCAGTACCATTTAGCGAAGAGGAATTAAAGGAGCTTCATGCAGGAGATTATATCTATCTGACCGGCACGATTTACAGTGCCAGAGATGCTGCACACAAGCGGATGTATGATGCTATCTGCGTGGAGCAGGAGAAACATCCGGAAGTAGAGTATAGCGGAGCAAAGCTGTATGAGGATCAGATTCTGCCACTGGATATTACAGGAAATACAATCTATTATCTCGGACCGACACCGGCGAAGCCGGGACAGGTCATCGGTTCTGCCGGACCTACAACAAGCAGCCGTATGGATAAATATACACCGCTTCTGCTTTCAAAAGGGTTGAAGGGCATGATTGGAAAAGGCAAGCGCAGTCAGGCAGTCATTGATGCAATCGTGAAGGAAAAAGCCGTATATATGGCAGCCGTCGGCGGAGCGGGTGCACTTTTATCCAAATGTATCAAGGAGTCCGAGGTAATCGCTTATGATGACCTTGGAACCGAGGCAATCCGTAAGATGCGCGTGGAGAATCTTCCGGTAATCGTCGTGATCGACAGCGAGGGACACAATCTGTATGAGACGGCGGTTGCAGATTATCTGAAGGAGCATAATTAAAAATATGAATATGAAAGTTGGGGTAGTAGATGAAAGAAAAAGAACATCAGTCGGTAGAATGGAAACAGGCATGGCGTGATGAATATTTGAAGTGGATTTGCGGATATGCAAATGCATATGGTGGAACAATATATATCGGAACGGATGATGATGGTAATGTTATTGGAATTGATAATGCGAAAGAATTGTTAGAACTGATTCCAAGCAAAATTACAGATACAATGGGAATTATTGCGGATGTAAATTTATTGTATAAAGATGGCTTAGAATATTTGGAAATAATTGTTGATAAATATCCCTCATTAATCAGTTTTCGAGGAAAATATTATTATCGTTCTGGTAGTACTATGCGTGAGATTACTGGAAAGGAATTAGAAAGGACATTGTTAAAAACACAAGGAAGAACGTGGGATGGAGTACCATTGCCTAAACTTTCGGTAACAGATTTGAAACAGGATGCAATACAGTTATTTAAGGAAAAGTCGGTTAGACGTGGCAGATTGACTCAGGAAGATGTAAATGTGTCTGATGAAGTGCTTATGGATAATTTGCATCTGATAGATGAAAATGGATATTTAATAAGGGCAGCTATGTTAGCATTTTATAATGATCCAGAAAAATGGGTTACAGGAGCCTATGTTAAAATTGGTTTCTTTGGAAAATCGGATTCCGATTTGAAATATCAGGATGAAGTGCATGGTCCATTGCTTGAGCAAGTGGATAAAACCATAGATTTAGTGTACACGAAATATATGAAAGCACGTATTGCTTATGAAGGTATTCAGAGGATTGAACAGTTTATGTTTCATAAAGATGCATTTCGAGAGATTCTTTTAAATGCAATTGTTCATAAAGACTATAGCAGTTGTAATCCTATTCAAATTAGTGTTTATGAGGATAAGATATATGTTTGGAATGATGGTGAAATGCCTCCTAATTTGGATACAACGGACAAGTTGTTTATGAAGCATTCTTCCAAACCATATAATCCGAATTTAGCAAATGTATTTTTTAAAAGCGGAATGATTGAGGCTTGGGGAAGAGGCTTTGAAAAGATTAAAGAAGGTTGTGCACTTTATGATGGACCATTGCCGGAATATGATATTAATGAGTCTGGAATTATGGTGTTGTGTCAGGCTTGTGATAGGTATTTGAAACTATTGGATAATTACGATTATCTTGGTCATAATGACCAAGATAGTGACCAAGATATGAAAAACAAAATTATTGAATTTTGCAGAATACCAAAATCAGCAAGTGAAATTCTGAAAGAATTTAATCTGGAACGATCTTATTTTAGAAGGCACTATCTGGATAGAATGCTTAAAATAGGAGAGTTAAAAAGGACAGAACCAGATAAACCTAAAAGTAAAAATCAGAAATATTATTCATAGACTTGGTCAGGAAGATGGTCATTTGACCATCTTTCTGACTAACAGTATGTAACAAATATAATGAAAAAGGCAGGTGTTAATATGGCAAAAAACAAGGTTAAAGTCGAATATGATGTAGATATGGAAAAGGAGCGCAGGAAGAAACAGCAGAAAAATGGAAAACCAGGATTTGCTATCCGCAGATCAAACATTCTTCTGTATGGGTTGCTGCTCGTTGTGGAAGTGTTGTTTTATTATTTCCTGACACCGGCAATCAATGTACATACCTCTGGATTCTGGACATGGGTAATACTTACGCTTGCGGCAATCGGATTTTGCTCCTTTGATTTCAAGGGAACACGCATTACTAAAAAAGGCAATATCAAAGAAGCCGTTGGTTCGACAAAGGTGGTAATGGTTTCATTTACAACAATCCTTGTGTTGATTGTAGGATTGATCATTGGTGGGCTGGCATCTTCCAAATTGTTGCGTGCATCGAAATATGCAGGAATCATCAAGGTTGAGGATGGTGATTTTGCAACGGATGTACCGGAAAGTGAGAATATCAACAACATAGCACTAATGGATACGGACAGTGCAAGAATCATCGGTGATCGTGCGATTGGTTCCCTGTTTGACGTTGTCAGCCAGTATCAGGTGAGCGAGACATACAGCACAATTGATTATAATGGTGTGCCGATGAAGGTTGCACCGCTAGAATATGCGGGATTTATCAAATATCTGAATAATAAAGATGCCGGAATTCCGGGATACGTGCTCGTTGATCCGGTCAAAAATGAGGCAGATTATGTGAAGATTGAAAAGCCGATTCAGTATTCTTCATCAGCATATTTTGGTAAGAATTTGCAGCGGCATGTGCAGCTTTCTTATCCGACGTATGATTTCAACGGATATTATTTTGAACTCGATAACGAAGGAAATCCATATTATATCTGTCCGGTATTAAAGCCGAATGCAGGGTTATTTGGAGCGAAGGACGTAAAGGGAATCGTGCTCTGTGATCCATGCAGCGGTGATTGTGAATATATGGATCTGGGTGATATTCCAAACTGGGTAGATCGCGTGTATGATGGTGATCTCTTATGTGACCGGTATAACTGGTATGGTATGCTGTCAGGTGGATTCATTAACAGCAAGATTGGAAACAAAGGCTGCAAGGTGACGACCGATGATTATGGTTACAAGGTGATGGATGGCGATGTGTGGGTATACACAGGTGTGACATCCGTCAATGGCGACCAGTCGAACATCGGATTTGTGTTGATGAATTCAAGAACTGCAGAGAGTAAATATTTTGCAATTGCAGGTGCGGAAGAACATTCCGCGATGTCCTCTGCGGAAGGACAGGTACAAAACCTCGGGTACACGTCATCATTCCCATCTCTGATCAACATCGGGAATGTACCAACCTATATCATGGTACTCAAAGATAATGCAGGACTTGTGAAGATGTATGCACTTGTCAATGTGGAAAAATACAGCATCGTGGCAACTGGCGCGACACAGAAGGAAGCACTTGCAAGTTACCGAAAGCTGCTTGCCGAAAACAGCATTGCAACAAGTGGAAATGATGTCAGCGAAGATACGTTGAGTAAGAAGATTACAGTCACACAGATCCGGTACATCACGGTAGAGAATGAGACATATGTGTATATCACAGCGAAAGATCGTTCTGTCTACAAACAGAATTTTGCCGAAAATGAAAGCCTGATCAAGATTGAGGAAGGTGATGTAATCACAGTTCATTATATGGAAAGTGACGATGGCGTGAATACGCTTCTTTCGTATGAATAATTTATTGGAATAAAATAATAAAAAATAGGATTATACTAAGGGTATATAATTACCTCTTGACATTTAGTACAATATTTGTTATTCTAATTTAGCGTGTTGACGCGGAACTAAATAACACCGATTGGTAAAATGTGTTTTTTAGGCATTGGAGATGTACTCAAGTGGCTGAAGAGGCGCCCCTGCTAAGGGTGTAGGTCGTTCGCGCGGCGCGAGGGTTCAAATCCCTCCATCTCCGTTTGTAGATTACGGATAAAATATTGAAAATAAGTCTTGACTTGATTGGAAATATTTCATATAATCTACTTTGCGTTTAGTTAAATGCAACGATATATTCCTCGATAGCTCAATGGTAGAGCACTCGGCTGTTAACCGAGTTGTTGTAGGTTCGAGCCCTACTCGGGGAGTTTGATATTGTAAGTAGCAAAGCTACTTACTAATCATAAGAGATCTCCCGCAAGCGGGTTCTTCTTATGATATATGGCGTGATAGCCAAGTGGTAAGGCAGAGGTCTGCAACACCTTCACCGCCGGTTCAAATCCGGCTCGCGCCTCTCTTAAATCCTTGATACAAGATGTATCAGGGATTTTTTTATTTTGTGAAATCTCTGTGAAAGCCATTGACGGAGCCTGCCCGCGTGTTAAAATACTTGACAATTCGAAAAATTGAAGAAGAATAATGAATATCAGGATTGGATATAGTTATGGAGGATGTTTATGAGACAGAAATTGATGGATTTTATGCGCGGTAGAAATGGAACGGATCAGCTTTCCATGTGTATGATGTGGGCAGCGTGTATCTTGGTTTTTATCGATATGTTTGTAAGAAGCAATATACTCAGCACGATTGCATTTGTGACCTTTGCATTTGCATATTTCCGTGTGTTCTCCAGAAATATTGGCAAGCGTCGGGATGAAAATACATGGTTCCTAAATAAGACGTATAAACTACGCATGTGGGGACGGAAAGAGAGAAACCACATGACGATGCGTAAGACGCATCACATCTACCGTTGCCCGGAGTGTAAGCAGAAAATTCGTATCCCAAAGGGAAAAGGAAAGATCGAGATACGTTGTCCGAAGTGTAGCGCACGGTTTATAAAGAACAGCTAATGTATAAAATAGAAATAAGAAAGCCGTTTAACTCGGAGGTGGAACGATGTTTGGATATGTGACGGTGAACAAGCCGGAAATGAAAGTCAAAGATTATGAGCGGTATCGCATGTATTATTGCGGCGTCTGCCATGCACTCCGAAATACGGACGGTGCGATGGGACAGATGTCACTTACGTATGATTCGACGTTTGCCGCGGTGCTTCTGACCGCTTTATATGAACCGGATACGAAGATGAAGGAAGCAACGTGCATGGTGCATCCGGTTGGGAAGAAAAAATATCTGGAGAATGAGGTCATACAGTATATCGCGGATATGAATCTTATTCTGACCTATTACAAATGCCTTGATGACTGGGAGGATGACCGCAAATTTACCAGACTTTGTTACAGCAGTTTTATACGGAAGCGTGTGCGCAAGATCGGTCAGGTCTATCCGGAGAAGCTGGCGAAGATCCGGGAATCTCTGCGGACATTATCTGCCTGTGAGAGAAAGAATGTGACGAACCTGGATTTGCTTGCCGGAACCTTTGGTGATATCATGGCAGAGATCCTTGCATATAAGTCGACACGCGGGATTGACTGGTCGGAGGAACTGCGGAGACTCGGTTACCAGCTTGGCAAATTCATTTATATTCTCGACGCATATGATGATGTGCAGGAGGATATCGAGAAGAACCGGTTCAATCCCTTGAAGGAGTTATACCATGAGTTGTCGAAAGAGCAGTTCGACAATTACGTGAAGGAAATCCTCATGATGATCGCCACCGATATGGCGAAAATCTATGAATGCCTGCCAATCGTCGAGGAGACAGCCATCCTCCGCAACATTATCTATTCCGGGATCTGGGTAAGGTTTATGACGAAACAAAATGACGCAGAAAACGGTAAACAATAATTGCGAAACAAGTTTCAATGGTAAATCGTATATTTCCATATTTATTCATGAATATATACGATATGTTTGAGACTTAGAAGTTCTTAATATTCTGCAAGAACACCAGCCATGTTTGAACACGATGTTCAAACAAGTCGCCAGTGAGCCAGGGACGGCGAGCGGAGGGCGCATATGAACGAAGTTCATATTTAGGATGCGCCCGACAATCTGCCGCCGAGCAAAGCGAGGGGGCAATACCCGCACGACGGTGGCGTAAAATATGAGCACGTAAATCAGAATATTTAGAACTTCTTAGTTTCAATACATTGTATATAGAATGAATAGATATGGAAATATACGTTTACTATGAATTGGTTGTTTCGCAATTATGGGAGAAAGAAAGGAATTAGCATGAAAGATCCTTATGAAGTTCTGGGGCTTCCACATGGCGCCTCGGAAGAAGAAGTGAAAAAAGCATATCGAAATCTAAGCCGGAAATACCACCCGGATGCCAATATCAACAACCCAAACGCAGCGCAGGCAGAAGAAAAATTCAAGGAAGTGCAGGCGGCATATAAGAGCATTATGGATGGAAATACAGGTTCATCGTATGGTGGCAGCAGCTATGGCGGGTTTGATGGATTTGGCGGATTTGGTTCAGATGCATTCCGTCGTGCCAGAAATGAAGGCGGTGGCATGAGTCAGGATGAGTCCCATCTTGCTGCTGCGCAGAATTTCATCATGAACCGGATGTTTACAGAGGCACTTCGCACGCTGGAGGATATAGACGACCGGACGGGCAGATGGTATTATTTGAGTGCGGCTGCGAACTTAGGAGCAGGGAATCAGGCAACAGCGATGGAACATATCGATCGTGCAATCGCGATGGAACCGAACAACATGGAATACAAACAGATGAAGCAGCGTATGCAGGGTGGCAGCAACTGGTATGTGCAGCGTGGCATGGGATATGGAATGCCGGATGTGCGTTCCGATAACTGGTGCATGGATATGTGCCTGTTAAATTTGCTCTGTAATTGCTGCACGCCTTGTTGATAATGAAATTTAAAGGGGAGAACCAATGGAGAACATCATTTTAGCATCACAGTCTCCACGCAGACAGGAGATTCTGTCGCTGGGTGGATATGAATATGAAGTGTGCGTATCTTCGGCAGAGGAACAGATTCCACCGGAAGAATTGGAGAATCTGACACCGCAGGAGCTGGTTGAAAAACTGGCGCGTGTGAAAGCGGAAGATGTGTACCGCAGAAACTGCAGTAAGAATATGGAAAAATCAACGACAGATAATCAGGCAGCAGATTCCGTGGAAGAAATCACGGTAATCGGTGCGGATACTGTCGTTGCTGTCGATGGATGTGTGCTTGGAAAACCAAAGACAGAGGATGAGGCGAAGCAGATGCTCGCACGATTGTCTGGGCGGACGCATGATGTATTCACCGGTGTGTGTATTCTGTGGACAGATTCCGATACGCAGGAAGAGATACATGGAAATACCTTTCACTGTCATACGAAGGTGACATTTTATCCGATGACGGAGGAAGAAATTGACAACTATGTCGCTACGGGTGACTGTATGGACAAGGCAGGTGCCTATGGTATCCAGAGCGGAGCTGCGAAGTATATCCAGGGTATCGAAGGGGATTATTTGAACGTGGTTGGATTGCCGTTGTCAAAAATTTATCACGTTTTGCGTGAGAAATTAATAAATCTCACAATAAAAATGTGATTGAAACTGAATGAAAATAAACGGAAATAAAGAAATTAGACGAAAAAACTGTCATTATGACTAAAAACAGAGATAAAATTTGTCTATTCTGCCGTTGAAAAAATATTTAAAAGTGCTACACTAATACATGTAGCAACAAGTTGGGTTGTTGCTTGATTTTTGCATATCAGCGTCATAGCTTCGTACAGGGGGAAGGGATACGGAGTGTGATGTTGTAATATACACGTGAGCATCAGAGCTCGAAGTTATGTGAAGGTCTTGTTACGTGTAGCAGTGGTATTTCCTTATGTGACAAAAGAGAGGGTGTTACATAAGGGAATATCATCCAAGGTGGTTACGAAAAGAGGTTGCTTGGCAGCCTCTTTTTTCTTGCAGAGAAAAGAATCTGTGCGTATAATATAGATAAGTATGGCGAAATTGACAGAGAGGGTAAGGATATAGAAATGTGGAGTTTTCATACCGTAAAAGTGAAAGATAATAGTCGACGCATGTTTGATCTATGTATGCGTCGGGCACAGAGTATCGGGCGTGCGGATTATGTACGGACAGATGGACGGATGGATCTGGCACATACCTTCCGTACAGATATGCTGCATTTCCTGATATATCTCGCATATTCGGATGGTTCCGTCAACAAAGAAGAAATCAAATACATCAATCTGTTATTCGGAACACAGTTTGATGAGAAGATGATCCGTGATTATGCAGACCGTTGGGGACTTCGGAGTGAGAGCATCCGGGATCATGCGCCACGGTCGTTAAATTCGTTTGTGCGCTCAAATATCGGAGCAGAAACCGGGGAGATATCAGACGGTTATTATGATCTGTTACAGTTGTATGTTACAACCTTTAATTATATTGGAAATGATCTGATTGCATGCAACGAGGAGGTTGCGTCATCAGAGGTTCAGGCATTGTCCTCGTATATTGAATTGATCACAGAGGAAATCAATCGTGTACGTGGGGATATGGAGGATTACAAGCCGACGATCGCATTTAAGCCCGGAAGCAAGGTTAAGCAGGAGGATAAGCCGGATTATTCGTATTGGTCCGATACGCTTGAGATGCGGCGGACGAAGATCTCTACACCGGAGCGTAAGGAGGAAGATTCGCCGGCAGTAAGTGATACAGACAGCCGGAGAGATATGGACACACCGGAGTATGTACGGGCAGCAGATACAGAAGAAACTGGAAAGCCATTCCGTATGCGGGTGGAACAACCGGATGCACAGACGCTGCCGGATCAGAAAGAGCGTAAAAAAGAATTTAATACGGAGATGGATATACAGGCATTACTTAAGCAGTTGAACGAGCTGACCGGCATGCAGAGCGTGAAGACGGAGATCAACAATATGATCAATTTGTTGAAGATCTGTAAGATCCGTCAGGAGAATGGATTGCAGACGCCGCCGGTTACAAATCACATGGTGTTCCTTGGCAATCCCGGAACTGGTAAGACGACCGTGGCAAGAATCCTTGCGAAGATCTATCATGGGCTGGGCGTGCTTTCCAAAGGACATCTGGTGGAGGTAGACCGGTCTGGTCTGGTCGCTGGATATATGGGACAGACGAGTGAGAAGGTTACGGAAGTAATCGAGAAAGCCAAGGGTGGCATCTTATTTATTGATGAGGCGTATGCCCTTGCAAATGGACAGCAGGGTGATTTCGGACAGGAGGCAATCGACATCCTGAATAAAGCGATGGAAGATAACCGGGAAGATCTGATCGTCATTGCGGCAGGATATCATGATGAGATGCAGGATTTCCTGGATGCAAATCCGGGACTTCGTTCCCGTTTCAACCGGACAATTGAATTTCCGAATTATGATGCGGAAGAGCTGTTGGAGATCATGACCAACCGGGCAAAATCACTCGATTATACATTGACGGACGACGCGGTGCAGTATGTGCAGGATACATTTACAAGGATACTTGCATGTCCGCCGGAGAATTTCGGTAATGCGCGTTCGGTGCGTAATTATCTGGATCGCGTGATTCACAATCAGGCTAACCGCCTGATCGCGGAGAATAATTTTAAAGAGGAAGATCTGACGAAGCTCACGCTTGCAGATGTGCAGTCAGAGACGCTGGAATAACATGCATAAACAATGGATCAAGGATGGGCTAAGTGAATATCTGAGTGATGCGCATGCGGTATGGCATATGCCGGGGCATAAGCGGAAAGCCTGCTATGGAGATTTTCAGGACGCATTTCTCGCATGGGATGTGACGGAGGTGCCGGGGACAGATGATCTGTATCTGCCGGAGGGATTTATCGGGGATTCACTTGCCATGCTGAAGGAAATCTACCAGACCTGTGGCACGTATTACGTGGTAAATGGTGCGACGGGAGGGATTTTTACGGCAATCGCGGCATGCACGAAGCCGGGCGATGCGATCCTGATTGCAAAAAACTGCCACAAATCGGTCTACAATGCGGCGGCGATGCTGCAGCGACAGACGATTTATGTGGAGCCGACATGGAAGAAAGAGGCAGAAGATGCCTTTGCATTTACATCATTTATTGATGGGTATGTCGATGCCGATGATGTTGAAAGGCTGTGTGAGTCTCATCCGGAGATCGCGGCGGTTGTAGTGACATCGCCGACATACGAGGGCGTCATATCCGACATTGCGCAGATTGCACGTGTGGCACATGCACATCATGTTCGGGTGATCGTGGACGAAGCACATGGGGCACATCTGCCATTTTTAAAACCGGAATATTCTGCGATCCGCATGGGTGCCGATGTCGTTGTACAGAGTCTGCACAAGACACTTCCAGCGATGACGCAGACAGCGGTGATTCATGTCTGTACAGAAGAACTGGTGAAACCGGTGGAGCAGGCATTGGAGATATTCTTAAGTTCTTCGCCGTCGTATATTTTCATGATGAATATGGAAGCGGCAATCTGCTATATGGCAGACCATGATTTTACGGAATATGAAAACAATCTGCGGGAATTCCGGGAGAATTGTGCGAAGCTTCCGCAGATCACAATGATAGAGAAAGAAGCCGTATGTGCAGCAGGTGCATATGGATATGACGAGACACGGCTTGTATATTCTGCAGCTGTGCCGGGACCGGAGCTGCTTGCGATGCTTGCGGATAAGGGGGATGTCGTCTGTGAGATGGCAGGCAGAAAACATGTGGTACTGATCTCGACGGTGCGGGACGGGCAGGAAGATTTTGAACAGTTATACCGGACACTGCAGATGTGCGATGTCGCTCTGACGAAAGAAGGGGATCATGAGAAGGAGCGATGTGCCGGGCAGGAGGAATTGCAAAAACTGGCGGGAACGCTGGCAAGAGCACCAATCTATGTATATCCGCCCGGAAGTTACATCGTGAATACCGGGGAGATCATTACGGCAGAGACCGTGGAGAAGCTTTGCGCATATCAGGCAGCAGGGCTGCATATCCGGGGCATTTAGAAAACAGGGGGATGAATGATGAGACAGGAGAAACGATATGAATGTATTGATATGTGATGATGAAAGACGCGACCTGCAGATGGTCCGACTGCATGTGGAGCAGTTTGGCAAAGATCAGCAGATCGATGTGAGTATTTATACGCTGTGGAATCCAAAATCTTCGGCGGAGATAATGGCAATGGCGGAAAAACATGAGATGGATGTCGCATTTCTGGATATCGACATGCCACATATATCGGGTGATGCGATTGCCAGTGCACTGACGGAAAAGTATCCGTCAATCCAGATTATATTTTTTACGAACCGGGGCGAGATGGTTTATGATATGCTCAAATACAAACCATTTCGGTTTATTCAGAAGGCGGAACCGTGGAAGATTGATACGGCATTGATGAATCTGTCAAAACAGCGGATGACGGATGGACACGTTTTGATCGAAAAAGCAAAGAATGAAGTGATGGATGCTTCGGTGGAAGAGATTATGTACATAGAGGCAGCCAAACATCAGATCATCTATCATACGGAGGATGAAGCGATCGTCTCGAAGGGGAGCATGGCAAAGATCGTAAAAGAGCTGTGGGAATATGGCTTTATACGCGTGCATGTCGCGTATGTGGTAAACATACGGTACATCAAGCAGATTGGCAAAAAGGAACTGATTCTGAGAGATGAAACTGTATTGCCGATCAGTGGAAGCTATAAGGAAGAGACGATGAAGAATTATAAGATGTTATTGGAGAGGATCAGGTATGGAGAATCTCGTTGAAATATTTGCAAATACATTAGATGCTATATTAGGTATCGTGTTTCTGACGATGATACTTGGGAAAAAGAAGAGCATGCCGAACTGGTTGTTTGTCGTTTTGGCGTTGATCGTCCCTGTGGCAAATGTTGTGTTGCAGAAAGTATTTCCGGATAGTCCGGAGAATAATATTGTCTATATTTTACTTACCATATTCTTTGGTTTTGTATGCACGAATGGAAAAATCTCAGAGAAGATCATCTATGTCGCAATCTGGAATATCCTGCTTATGGTATGTGGACTGATCTTTGCGTCAGTTTACGGGTATGTCGTGCGCGGGACAAATGGCATGGAATGGGAGATGGATGCGATACAGCGGCTGCATTACATCATGGGTTCGAAGCTGAATCTGATCCTGTGCACGCTTCTGGTCATGGTGATCCTGAAGAAAACGAAGATGAAATCCGCGATGCCGGTCATGAATGCTGTCGTGTTCGTGATCAGTATTTTGATCGGTATTATCTTAGATATTATGCTGGATTACCCGTATCTTGACAAAAAGGGAAAGATTGCGATCGGTATCGCGATGGTCGGAATTCTGGCGATCAATGTGTTTGTTTATGTGGCAACCTATCAATTAAATAAAAGCCAGAAGCTGCTGATGGAAAATCAGCTTCTCCGTATGTCGCAGGAAGAGCAGAAAGAGGGAATGGAGCGCATGATGCGTCTGCAGGAGAAGAACCGGATGCTTCGGCATGACCTGCGCCATTATTTCACGCTCTTTCAGGAAATGCTTGCGAATGGAAATGTGGAAGAAGCACAGAAATATGTGGAGGACGTCTTAAACACGAAGCTCCAGCCAGAAGGTGTCTATATGACAGGCGATGAAATCTTAGATGCTGTGCTCAATCATTGCGATGGAATCTGCCGGCAGAAACAGATCACGTTTCGGACAGAAATCAGTGCACATTTGCCGGAAGGACAGATGGAGTTTGCGATTGCACTGCTGAATCTGTTGGAAAATGCGATTGAAGCAGAGGAGCTGGAGGAAGACAAACTGATTGAGCTGCAGATCTACGAGAGTGCGGGCTTGCTGTTGGTAACTGTCCGGAACCGGATCAGTCAGTCGGTTATGGAGAACAACCCGGAGCTTCGCACGCGGAAGGCAGATGCAAGTCTGCACGGACTTGGAAGAAAGAGTGTAAAGAAGCTGATCCGGGATATGGAAGGTTCTTTCTATGAGGAAGAACGAAACGGGTTCTTCATCTCGAACATTGTCGTATAACGTCGAAAAAGTAAAAAGTATGCTCAAAAAACAACCAACTTTGCCAGACAGGTTGTAAAATGTCAAAAATCAGGTATTGTAGTAGCAGGAAATGAAGTGAGGAGGAAGTCCATGGAACGTCTTGCATATGCAATCACAGATCATCTGCTGCGAAGAGATGTGATTCAGAAAGAGGACTACGATATCTATGTATATGGATACGCAGTGTTTCTTGAACAGATGTGTCAGGTAATCGGATTTATTCTGCTTGGGATAGTCACGAAGAACCTGTTACAGACCGCTCTTTTTTTGGGAACATTTTACCTGATTCGCAGTGCATTCGGTGGGTATCATGCGGAGACGTCGCCGGTCTGCATGCTCGTCAGCTATGGTGGCTGGGGTGCGGTCATGATACTTTCACGGTACATGGAAGCATATGCGGAAGTACCACTCGTGCTTTGGATTGTGCTCGCCGCAGATCTGTGTGTATTTGCGATACTCGGTCCGGTTGCACATGCCAATAAGCCACTGACCGCAGTGCAGAAAAAGCGGAACAAACGAAACGGATTTCTCGTTTTAGGGATTGGCTCTTTGCTGGTATTTCTTTGGAGATCATGTGTGATTGTTGGCACTGTGTATATTGGAACTGTAACCTTTGTAGCAGTGTTGGCAATGATAGGAAAAAGAAAGGTAGGTACAAGGTATGAAGAAGATTGAGGAACTTGTAGCAAAGATCGGTTACAACACTGCAAAGAAGACTGTAAATAGCGCATCTGCATGGCACAGCCATCAGGTAAAGGAGCCGGCAGCCGCACGCGCAAGCCTGCTCAAGGAAGCTTCTAAGTAAGAAGCACGCAGAGAAGAAAGGGTAGATGTTCAGGTGCATCTGCCCTTTCTTTTCGTTTGCATTTTAAATATTGGTATGATAGAATAAAGCAACTGTGTGATATGGGAGGACACAGAACTCGAAAGGTAAGAACCTTAGCGCCTGGTCCTGAGGGGACGGAAAAAACTCAGGATGACGAGGAGAAACGTGATCGAAAGATTCGGCGGATGCGTTTCCGCACAAGCTGAGTGCGTATACAGAAAAAAATATGTGGGTAACTGCAAAACAAAGTTCTGTAATCAGTAATGGAATCATAGAAAATTAAAAATAGAATAGAGGTAGATATTATGTGTGGAATTATTGGTTTTACGGGGAATGAACCAGCGAAGGATATTATCATCGGCGGTCTGGAACGGTTGGAGTACCGCGGATATGACAGCGCAGGATTAGCACTATTGTCGAACGATCAGATTCAGGTGCGCAAGCGTACCGGCAAGGTAGAGGAGTTACGGAAGCTCTGCGAGGCAGAGAAAATGCCTGCTACCTGCGGAATCGGTCATACAAGATGGGCAACCCACGGCGGGGTAACGGACGTGAATGCACACCCACACCGTGTCGGAAAGGTCGTACTGATTCACAATGGTATCATCGAGAATTACCGTCAGATTGTGACAGAGTACGGACTGGCTGACCAGCTTGTATCAGAGACAGATTCTGAGGTCGTTGCTGCACTTTTGAATAAGTTCTATGAGGGTGATCCGGTCAAGGCAATCAAGAAGACAGTGAAGGTACTTTCCGGTGCATTTGCACTTTGTATTATGTTCCAGGATATCCCGGATACAATCTACGCGATTCGGAATGTAAGCCCGATGGTTGCAACGTCGTGCGAGAGAGGTTCGGTGATTGCTTCCGACCTGACCGCATTAATCGAGTTCTCAAAGGAGTATTTTGTAGTACCGGAGTATCACATTCTGACACTCAAAAAGGACGGTATTGATATTCAGGATCTGAAGGGAAACAAAGTAACCCCACAGATGTTGACTGTAAACTGGGATATCACAAGTGCACAGAAGGGTGGTTACCCATTCTTTATGCTTAAGGAAATCTATGAGCAGCCGGATGCAATCCGCAATACGATTGCACCACGTATCAATCAGGAACTTCCGGATTTCACAGAGGATGGAATTGACGATGCAATATTTAAGGATTGCAAGCGTATTTCTATTGTGGCATGTGGTACAGCGATGCATGCAGGTATGGTTGGAAAGCATCTGATCGAGAAGAAGCTTCGGATTCCGGTGCATGTAGATTGTGCTTCCGAGTTCCGGTATAAAGATCCGATTATCGATGAGGAGACTTTGACAATCGTGCTTTCCCAGTCGGGCGAGACGATTGATACGTTAGAGGCATTGAAGCTTGCGAAAAATCGCGGTTCCAAGGTGCTTTCTATCGTCAATGTGAAGGGAAGCACAATCGCAAGAGAAAGCGATTATGTATTATATACACATGCAGGTCCGGAGATTGCGGTTGCATCGACGAAGGCATATACGGTACAGGTCGCAGCGATGTATCTGATCGCATGCCGGATCGGACTGGTGAAGGGACTTATCACAGAGCATGATGCAAAACGCTTTATGACAAAGCTTACAAATGCATCGAATATTGTTGAGGAAACTCTGAAATGCGCGGATGATATCAAGCGCGTGGCAGATCATATCAAGTTTGCAACTGATACGTTCTATATCGGAAGAGGTTTGGACTACACGATGAGCTTAGAGGCGGCATTGAAGTTAAAGGAGATTTCTTATGTGCACGCCGAAGCATATGCGGCAGGAGAACTCAAGCATGGAACAATCGCGTTAATCTCTGAGAATGTTCCGGTTATCGCGCTGGCAACCCAGGAGGATGTCTATGCGAAGGTCATCTCGAATATCCGTGAGGTAAAGGCAAGAGGTGCGTATGTGGTGCTTGTCAGCATGGATGAGGAAGTGAATGATCCAAGTATCTGTGACCAGCATATCCGCCTTCCGAAGATGGATAGTGAATTTACATCCTTTGCAACAGCGGTTGTATTGCAGTTAGTTGCATATTATACATCCGAGGCAAAGGGACTGGATGTGGATAAACCGAGAAATCTGGCGAAGTCTGTAACGGTAGAGTAATTAATGCTACATATATACAACCCCCATTCGTACTTCTTGTGCAGAATGGGGTGTTGTGTTTATACCAGAGAATATTTGTATTGTAAGGAATGAAGAAACAGGATGAAAGATTTGACAAAAGGCTACCCGGCAAAGGTGATAATTTTATTTGCCATCCCGATGATATTCGGCAGCATATTTCAACAATTATATAATATTGCGGACAGTAAGATTGTAAGTACATTTGTTGGCACCGAAGCGTTTGCAGCTGTCGGTGCCACAAGTGTTGTATCGAACACTTTAATCGGATTTTTGAATTCCCTGACACTTGGATTTGCGATTCCGATTGCGAACAGTTTTGGAGGAAAGGATTATAAGCGGATGCGCCGTATGGTGGCAGGTACTGTGTTGCTGACGCTGGCAGGGGCAGTTGTGCTTACCGTGTTAATCTTGCTTTTGATTCCTGCGATCCTGAAACTTCTGGCAACACCGGAAGATATTATGAGCCCGGCACTTGCGTATGTGCGAATCATTTTATATGGCATTATATTTGTGTCTGTTTATAACATGTGTGCAAATGTACTGCGCGCGGTTGGAGACAGCCGGACGCCGCTTTATTGTCTGATTATTTCCGTGTTCGTGAATATTGGACTGGATCTGCTGTTTGTGAATGGATTTCATATGGGGATTCAGGGTGCTGCCTGGGCGACGATCCTCTCGCAGGCACTTTCGGCAGTGCTTTGTCTTGGTTATATCCTGCTTAAGTTCCGGGATATTATACCGGAGAAGGACGAGTGGAAACCGGTGGAAGGACAGTACAGTGAGCTTCTTACGACGGGGCTTGCAATGGGATTTATGTCGCTTGTTGTGAATTTCGGAACGATTGTGCTGCAAGGCGCAATCAATGGATTGGGAACGGCAATCGTTGCGGCGCATACAGCGGCAAGAAAAGTGTTCGATATATTTACGGTATCACTTTATTGTCTGGGAAATGCAATGACAACCTTTGTAAGTCAGAATATGGGAGCCGGGGAACCGGCACGTATTCGCAGAGGGATTCGTCATGCCGTTGTTATGGCAACGGGAATAACAACGGTACTTGTAATTATCTGCTTTGCATTTGGCAGGCCGGTATTTACATGGCTTGCGTCTACCGATAATCCGACAATTGTAGATTCTGCGGTGATGTATTCCCGGATCAGTATTGTGTTTTTCTATGTGCTCGGACCGCTATTTATTCTGCGGTGCAGTCTGCAGGGGATGGGGCGGAAAGTAATACCGGTGTGCTCGAGCGTGGTGGAGATGACAATCAAGGTACTTTCTGCAACGATTCTGGTGCCGCGGCTTGCTTATTTCGGTGTGGCACTTACGGAACCGATCAGCTGGGTCTGCATGACGATTCTGCTGACGGTGGCTTATTTCGCGAAGCCGCCGGAACAGATGTTGCGAAAGCCTGCTTAAAATGGTATAATAAGCATTATATAGGCTGTGTTCACACAAGCCGGAATAATGCGGAAAACACATTATAAATTCGTCAAAGAAGGTGAAACAGATGTCAAGACTGAAGACTCCGAAAAAACCGAAGAAGGCAAAGCCTGCGAAATCACTTTACAGAGAACCTGCAAAGCGTATGTCGCGCAAAGAGCGGAAGCTTAAGGAAAAACGAAGAAAGCAGATAAATAAGCATATTGATCATGCTATGGGATTTATAGCAATTGCTTTATGCACCGTTTCAGCAATCTTGGACGTAAAGAACAACAAAGACTCATAAAAAGAGGATGGAAGAGGAAAGGAAGAGAACAGAACAATGAAGAATTTTGAAGGATTACTTGAGCAGATTAAATCATGCAGCAAGAAGAAGCTTGCCGTAGCTGTTGCACAGGATGATGCAGTCCTTGAAGCAGTAAAGGCAGCAAAGGATAAAGATATCGCGGATGCGATTCTGGTCGGAGATGCTGATAAGATCAAGAAAATCGCTGCAAGCATGGATATGAGTTTAGAGGGTTTTGAGATTATTGACGTGAAGGATCCGACAGAAGCAGCTCTTACAGCAGTAAAGCTTGTACATGATGGAGAGGCAGATATGTACATGAAGGGTCTCATTGACACAAAGGGATTCCTGAAGAGTGTACTCAATAAGGAAGTGGGACTTAGAACCGGTAAGGCTTTGTCACATGTATGTCTGTTTGAGATTGAAGGCTTCGAGAAGATGTTCTTCCTGACTGATGTTGCATTTATTCCATACCCAACATTGGAGGACAAGGTGGATATTATCAGCAACACAGTTGCAGTTGCACATGCATGTGGTATCGAGTGTCCAAAGGTAGCTCCGCTTGCAGCGGTAGAGGTAGTAAATCCGAAGATGCCTGTTACAGTAGACGCAGCTGAGCTTACAAAGATGAATGAAGAGGGTAAGATTACAGGCTGTATCGTGGACGGACCGCTTTCCATGGACCTTGCAATTGATCCGGAAGCTGCAAAGCATAAGGGAGCAACGAACCGTAAGATTGTCGGTGATGCAGATATCTTACTGTTCCCGGACATTCACGCAGGTAATATCACATACAAGACACTGGTTCACACAGCAAAGGTTAAGAATGGCTGTATCTTAACAGGTACAAAGGCACCGGTTATCCTGACATCCCGTTCCGATACATTTGAGACAAAGGTAAATTCCATTGCCCTTGCAGCAATCGTTGCTGAAAACTTAAAGAAAAACAAATAAATTATAAGCATAAATAAGCAGGAGGATAATAAAATGAGTTATAAGTCATTGATCATCAATCCGGGTTCTACATCTACAAAGATTGGTGTATTTGAAGATGAGACATTGTTGTTCGAGGAGACACTGCGTCATTCGACTGAGGAGATTGCACAGTACGATTCGATCGTTGCACAGAAGGATTTCCGTAAGGATGTCATCGCTAAGGTTTTAGCTGAGAATAATTTCGATATTAAGACACTGGATGTTGTTGTAGGCCGTGGTGGTCTGCTTAAGCCAATTCCGGGTGGTACATACACAGTTACCGATGAGCTGGTAAAGGACTTGGTAGAGGCAAAGCGTGGCGAGCATGCATCAAACCTCGGTGGTATCCTGGCAAAGGATTTCGCTGATGAGCTTGGAATCCCTGCTTATATCGTAGACCCGGTTGTTGTTGACGAGTTACAGGATGTTGCAAGACTTTCCGGACATCCGGAGCTTCCTAGAACAAGTATCTTCCATGCATTAAATCAGAAGGCAGTTGCAAAGCGTTATGCAAAGGAAGTTGGTAAGAAGTACGAGGATTTGAACCTCATCGTTGTTCATATGGGTGGCGGTGTATCTGTAGGTGCCCATACAGGTGGTAAGGTTGTAGATGTATTTAATGCATTGGATGGCGATGGTGCATTCTCTCCGGAGCGTGCCGGTGGTGTTCCAAACGGCGAGCTGGTTCGTCTGTGCTACTCAGGCAAGTACACAGAGAAGGAAATGATCAAGCAGCTTGTCGGTAAGGCAGGATTTAATGCATACTGCGGTTCCAACGATGCAAGAGACATCGAGGCTATGGCTAAGAATGGTGACAAGCATGCACAGCTTGTATTCGATGCATTCTTATATCAGGTATCGAAGGATATCGGAGCACAGGCAGCGGTTCTCTCCGGTAAGGTTGATCAGATCATCCTGACAGGCGGTATTGCATATGGCAAGTATGCAACGGAAGAGATCACAAAGAGAGTACAGTTCATCGCACCGGTTACCGTATACGGTGGCGAGGACGAGCTTCTTGCTCTGGCACAGGGCGCACTTCGTGTATTAAATGGCGAGGAAGAAGCAAAGGTTTACTAAGCGTAGACATATAGTTGGAGGGATAGAATGGACGAAAATAACACACAGCAGCCGGGGGGATTCCCGGATACGACTGGATATGTGAATCCACAGCAGCCGGATACGACCGGATATATGAATCCACCACAGTCAGACATGACTGGATATGCAAATCCGCAACAGCCGGATATGACTGGATATTACGGACAACAGCCGGGACAGCCGGACATGACTGGATACTACGGACAGCAGCCGGGACAGCCGGACATGACTGGATACTACGGACAGCAGCCGGGACAGCCGGACATGACTGGATATTACGGGCAGCAGCCGGGACAGCCGGACATGACTGGATATTACGGACAGCAGCCGATGCAACCACAGACAGGCGGTAAGAAACCGAAGAAGCCAATGACAAAGGGCAAGCTGGGCGCATTGATCGGTGCTGGCGTTGCAATCGTTGCACTGGTTGTATGTGGCGTCATTTTCCTTCCAAAGCTTTTTAAGTCGGACAAGGAAGTCGTATTAGATGCGATGGAAGAGACATTTTCTTCCTACAGCACTGGCGGAGAGAGAAACGATGTAGTCGGATTCGATGAGGTGATGAAGGCGTATAATGAGAAAGGTGGAGATAGCAGTCTCAACCTGACATTTAACGCTGGTGAAGGTGAAAATGCTTACGCAATCGGTTGGAATCAGAATAACGCAGTGGATCAGAAAAATAAGAAGCTTTCTGCAGATGGCGCGATAACGATCGGAGGCGATGATCTTCTGTCGTATGAGGTTTTTGGCGATGAAGATACGATGACAGTCGGTATACCGGAGTTGCTTGCAGGTTATCTTGTATACCCGGCGGACGATCCGATGGGCGCGCTTGCGAATTCACCAGCTGGACAGTCACTTGGTCTGGACGCATCGGCACTTGCCGGATACAGTTTAAACGCATTTGCATCTGGTTCTGATGGATCAGGTCTTACAAGTGGATATGTGAGTGCGCTGGAGACAATCTGGGATGCTGCAGAATTTAAGAAGCAGGGAAGTGCCAAGATCACAGTCAATGGCGAGAATGTAACAGCCAAGGAATATTATGTGACATGGGCAAAGGAAGATCTGCAGGATGCGTGTGTATCTGCGATCGATGGTTTGACAGAAGCGGTAACAGGTTCGCAGGATACGCTTGATCAGCTTGGTATGAGTGCAGACGACTATACATATTATATGGATCAGTTGAAAGCGGCTGTGCCAAGTGTCATTAAGCATGATCTGTGTGTGAAAGTATATGTGAAGGGCAAGAGAGCTGTTAAGATCACATGTAGCGATAAGATCAACATCTTGAATATGGTGAAGATCGATTATGATTTTTGGCTGGATGCTGGTAAGGATGATCTGTCAGGAAACTTAAGTTTTGATGTGTCAGACACTTCCGTTGGCGTGAAGTTCGAGGCACATGATATCAGCGGAAATACATATGGAAATGTAAAGGCATTTGCCGGTGACAAGGAGATTGGACTGGATTTCACAAAGGATGTTGTAGAGTCTGGTGATACAGTTACGACAAAGGTAAAGATCTCCGCTTCTTCGTACCTGTCTGTTGACTGGGAGAAGACATTTAACAAGGCGGACAATACATTTGAGAATACGGTTAATGCCAATATTGTAGGCGCAGATACCTATGTGTTTAATTACAAGGGTGCTTACAAAGACATCAACAAGGGTGTCGGCTATACTGTGGCGATTGATTCGTTCGAGCTGAAGGCAGCCAACCAGACGCTCTGCAATGGAAGTATTGATACAACGATCGATACATCGAAGATTTCTGTACAGGAGATGGATGCAAGCAAAAAGGTGTATGATCTTGCAACCATGACAGAGGACGATCTGCAGACATTTGGTGAAGAAAGCCAGAAGTTGATGGATGCTTGGGTAGAGCGTTTATCTGACAATACAGCATTTGTAAATCTGATAAATGCATTGAACAGTCTGTTTGGAACAAATTCCGATCTGCTTAATCAGGTGGAAGAGGATATCGACGAAGACACAGCTACCTATAGCGATGCAGATTTCAGCGACGATAATACAGATGAGATTACCCTCGATAATGCATCAGTTATGACCTATGATGGAAGTGCGAAATACAAGATCAAGGGATGTATCGATGGATTTAACTTCGAGTATGCGAATGAGTATGGTGTTATGTTTGAGACAGAGCAGGTATCTACGATACAGTATGGGTTATATACTGCAGAATCTGCATCCGACGCATTGGATTCTGTCTATTATGATATGTCCAACATCGACAGCTACGAGATTCTGGATACACAGTTAAACCAGACAGCAAAAGTAGAAGACAAGGATGTGCTTTATAACGTACAGACTTATAACGCATTCCAGATGAAATGTATGGATGTTACAGCCGTGATCGAAGTAGAACCGGGTGTGTTCCTGAGTATGGAAGCAAGCATCTATCTGGATGACGATGACTATACTGTGGAGCAGCTGTTGCAGGCACTGGAATCCAAGTACTATGAGAAGATACAGTAAAAATAGAGGAAAATTATATGATTCGTTATTGTAAGATCAAACATTGTATCATCGGCTTTGACCGGCCGAAGATCTGTGTGCCGCTGGTCGGACGGTCGGCGGAGGAGATCATAGCGCAGGCGGATCAGATAAGACAGTCACAGAGAAGCTCTGCCATTGATATGGTGGAGCTTCGTGGCGATTATCTGGATATTTTGCCTGACTATGAAGTGTTAGATAGATTGCTTGCGAAGGTAGCAGAGATTCTGCCAGAAAAAGTGTTGTTATTTACGATCCGGAGTGAAGCGGAGGGCGGCGAGAAGCTTGCCTTTACCACGCCGACGATCTACGAGATCAACCGGCACGTGATCGAAGGGCATCTGGCGGATATGGTAGACATCGAATTATTCTCCGGGGCAGAGCAGGCAGAGGAAATGATCGGGATCGCAAAGGAAAAAGGGGTAAAGATCATCATGTCAAATCATGATTTCCAGACCACACCGGATGCATCCACGATCGTGAACCGGCTGCGCAGTATGCAGGATCTTGGCGCGGATGTTGCAAAGATTGCTGTGATGCCGGAGAATAAAATGCATGTGGTGAATCTGCTTGCTGCAACGGCTATGATGCAGGAAGCGTATGCAGAGGTACCGGTTGTCACGATGTCGATGGGGAAGATGGGGGCAATCAGCCGGATCAGCGGTCAGGTGTTCGGCAGTGCAATCACATTTGCAAGCTTTGCGGAGGCATCGGCACCCGGGCAGATTCCGGTTGACAAGATGGACGAAGCACTTACATTGATAGAGAAATATTGTAACTAGGGGACAAGAAAGCAGAAAGACAGGAGGAGGTTTTTCTGCTTTTTATTTACGAGGGGGAGAATGTGTTGAGGGAAAGAAAAATTGTGTTGTTTGTCATGGGGGATGAAGAGATATTAGAACGTAGTCGTATGGTTGTAAGTCAGTTAGCGCTGGAATATTCTGTGAAGATTGTCAGAAATTATAGTGCGGCCTATAAGATTATTGTAGAGCATCAGGTTGATGTAATGGTGTGCGGGCCAGCGGAGGAGCAGTTTCACCAGAATATTGTAGATGCATACCGGTTTATGGAGTCCGCGCGCAGGTTGAAGCGTTATCGGGATACGCCTATGATATTGATATCTGACGTGGAAGATCCGAATGGTTATTGTGATAGGGAGCTGTGTTGTTTTGCGGTAATTGATACTTTGTCGCTCGAACATCGGTTGTGTGAAACACTTGTACAGGCTCTGGAGGAACTCTGGTGCACGAGTCCGCACACATGTCCGATGCTGCGGCAGGATAAAATAGAGGCACGAATGCTGTATATCCAGAACCAGAATGTGATATACCCGATCCAATGTGCCAAGGTCAGTCATATACTGGCATCTAACCGGTCGATGGAGGTCTGTCTGAATAATGGTGGGAAATATCCTGTGAGATATGTTACCCTGCAACAGCTTCTGGAGGCTGCCGATGTATGGTACTTCCTGCAATGTTCCCGCAGTGGAATCATTAATGCAAACTATGTACGCAATATTGATTATACAAACCGCGTTATTACGATGTGCAATTCGGATCAGATTGCAATTGGATCGACGTATGTGAGGTCGCTGCATGAACAGTTTCCGACGATGCAGGAGTTATGGCAGCGGAGACAGAATCGTTGTATGTTTTTTGAATGAACCGGCAAACATATATATGAATGGAAATTAAAACACCGGACAAGGAGAAGCGTTCTCTCTGTCCGGTGTTTGTTAAATGTGCGCCTGGCAGCGTGCGTTACTAACGGAAATGATTATTCCATCGGATATTTGATCTGCCATGTATTTCTCAGTGAGTCGCAGATCTGCATGATGCGGAGTGTCTCTGCATGCGGCATCTCCGGGCATTCGGTCTGACCAACGATGATGGCATCTCTGGCAGCGATAAACTCGAATTCATAACCGGTTGTCTGCTTGTCCGGTTTCTTTGTCTCAAGCACAAGCTTGTGATCCTGATTGTAAATACGGAATGTCTCCGGACAGTTGATGTTGTCAATCTCGATATATCCGCGGTCACCATAGATTTTTGCATTGTTGTCAGGCTGGTACATCATTGTGACAAATGCGTTTGCACATCTGCCACCTTTGTATGAAATCTGCAATGCTTCCTGCGCATCCACGCCTGTGTCAAGCTTGGCACAGGTAGAACCGATCATCGGAGGTTCGCTGCCATAGATCATGGAGATCAGATTGAGCGGATATACACCAAGATCAAGCAGTGCACCACCGGCAAGCTCCGGCTTGGTCAGCCGTTCTTCTCTCAAAAGGGAATAACCGAGGGAACAGGTAATGTTGTTCACACGTCCAATCGCACCCTTCTGGATGTACTCTGCCATCAGGCGGTACATTGGCATGAAACGAATCCACATTGCTTCGCCGCAGAACAGGTTCTTCTCTTTTGCAAGGTTCAGAACTTCCTCGGTTGTAGCGGCATTGTAAGAAAATGCTTTCTCGACAAGCACTGGTTTTCCTGCATTCAGACAAAGTTTTGCGTGCTCTGCATGATGGGAATGAGGGGTTGCGATGTAGATGAGTTCGACATCCGGATCCGCCACAAGTTCCTCATAAGAACCATAGTATTTTGTAACGCCATGTTCTTTGGCAAATGCTGCTGCTTTTTCTGTATCGCGGGAAGCAATCGCGTATGCTTCGAATGCATCCAAATCCTTTAATGTATCTGCAATAACACCGGCAATCTTTCCGGCACCCATAATTCCAACTTTAAAATTGATCATATGAAACTCCTTCCGTGTCAGCTTTTGACGATCTGCGTTTATTATACCAAAATTACAGTCGTATGTCATTTCCTTTTTACAAAAATGAAGGAGCAAGTTTTCACGGAATGGATAACAAAATATATTTATAACTGGCGGAAGTGACATGGCAGGGTTTTATTGACATTTTCGTGGGTTATGCGTTATACTGAAAACTTGGATAGGTCTGTGAATCAGACGGAAATCTATTTTTATGACAGATACAGATATGCATGAAAATCAAACATAATAAGAAAGGAAATATAGAAGTATGTACGAAAAGGTTTCTACAAAGCTGGACTTCACCAGCCGGGAAGAAAAAGTACTCAAGTTCTGGAAAGAGAACGAGATCTTCGAGAAGAGTATCGAAGAGAAGAAAGACCTGCCGACTTATACATTTTATGACGGCCCTCCAACTGCAAACGGCAAGCCGCATATCGGCCATGTGCTGACACGTGTGATCAAGGATATGATTCCGCGTTATCAGACAATGAAGGGTCATAAGATTATCCGTAAGGCCGGATGGGATACACATGGTCTTCCGGTTGAGCTTGAAATCGAGAAGGAGCTTGGTATCGATGGCAAGGAGCAGATCGAGGCGTATGGCTTAGATCCGTTTATCCGCAAATGTAAAGAGTCCGTATGGAAATACAAAGGTATGTGGGAAGAATTCTCCAACAAGGTAGGATTCTGGGCAGATATGGATAATCCGTATGTCACATATCACAATACATTTATCGAGTCCGAATGGTGGGCATTGAAGAAGATCTGGGACGACGGACTTCTCTACAAGGGATTCAAGATCGTACCTTATTGTCCACGTTGTGGAACACCGCTTTCGTCACATGAGGTAGCACAGGGGTATAAGACAGTCAAGGAACGTTCCGCTGTGGTACGTTTCAAGGTGATCGGTGAGGATGCGTATTTCCTTGCATGGACGACAACACCTTGGACACTTCCAAGTAATGTGGCACTCTGTGTGAATCCGGATGAGAACTACTGCAAGGTAAAGGCAGCAGACGGCTATACTTACTACATGGCAGAGGCTCTGCTTGACAAGGTACTTGGCGGCATGGCAGAGAAGCTTGTCAAAGAAGAGAAGATTGCAGAGGGAACACCTGCATATGAAATCCTCGAGACCTATAAGGGTAAGGAATTAGAGGGCAAGGAATACGAGCCGCTTTTTGAGTGCACAAAGGCGTATGTGGCAAAGCTTCCACAGAAGGGACATTACATTACATGCGATTCCTATGTAACGATGTCCGATGGTACCGGTATCGTTCATATCGCACCGGCATTTGGTGAGGACGATGCAAACGTCGGAAGAAAATACGACCTTCCATTCGTTCAGTTTGTCGATGGCAAGGGTGATATGACAAAGGAAACACCTTACGCAGGATTATTCGTAAAGGATGCAGATAAGCCGGTACTCGTTGATCTGGAGAAGGCAGGACTTCTGTTCGACGCTCCGAAGTTTGAGCATGAGTATCCACACTGCTGGAGATGTGACACACCGCTTATCTACTATGCGAGAGATACATGGTTCATCAAGATGTCCGCAGTGAAGGACAGACTGGTGAAGAACAACAACACTGTAAACTGGATTCCGGAAGGTATCGGTAAGGGACGTTTCGGCGCATGGCTGGAAAATGTTCAGGACTGGGGGCTGTCCCGTAACCGTTACTGGGGAACTCCACTGAATATCTGGGAGTGCTCTTGTGGTAAGCGTCATGCAATCGGTTCCATCGAGGAACTGAAATCCATGAGCGACAACTGCCCGGATGATATCGAGCTGCACCGTCCATACATTGATGCAGTGACGATCAAGTGTCCGGACTGTGGCGGCGAGATGAAGCGTGTGCCGGAGGTTATCGACTGCTGGTTCGATTCCGGTGCGATGCCATTTGCACAGTGGCATTATCCGTTTGAGAATCAGGATATCTTCGAGGACAACTTCCCGGCTGACTTCATCAGTGAGGCGGTTGACCAGACAAGAGGATGGTTCTATTCCCTGATGGCAATCTCCACATTGCTCTTTGACAAGGCGCCTTACAAGAATGTTATCGTGCTTGGTCACGTACAGGATAAGGACGGACAGAAGATGAGTAAGTCCAAGGGTAACGCGGTTGATCCGATGGATGCCCTGAACAAATACGGCGCAGATGCAATCCGCTGGTACTTCTACAGCAACTCCGCACCTTGGCTTCCAAACCGCTTCCATGAGGATGCAGTGGTCGAAGGCCAGAGAAAGTTCATGGGTACGCTCTGGAACACATATGCATTCTATGTACTGTATGCAAATATTGACGAGTTTGATCCAACGAAGTATACATTGGAGTATGACAAGCTGTCCGTGATGGACAAGTGGCTGTTGTCAAAGCTTAATTCTATGGTGAAGTCCGTAGATGATAATCTGGGCAACTACCGTATTCCGGAGGCAACCAAGGCACTTGCTGAGTTTGTCGATGATATGAGTAACTGGTATGTCAGACGTTGTCGTGAGCGTTACTGGGCAAAGGATATGCCACAGGATAAGATCAATGCGTACATGACACTGTATACAGCACTTGTGACACTCTGCAAGGCTGCAGCACCGATGATTCCGTTTTTGACAGAGGATATCTATCAGAACTTAGTTCGCACGGTAGATAAGAATGCACCGGAATCTATCCACCTGTGTGACTTCCCGGAGGTAAATGAGTCCATGATCGATCCGGAGCTTGAAGCAAGCATGGATGAAGTACTGAAGGTCGTTGTATTTGGTCGTGCCGCAAGAAATACTGCGAACATCAAGTCCCGTCAGCCGATTGCAAATATGTACATCAAGGCTGCAAAGACACTGGATGATTATTTCGTAGATATCCTGCGTGACGAGCTGAATGTGAAGAATGTAGAGTTCAAGGAAGACCTGTCTGCATTTACCGCATACTCGTTCAAGCCACAGCTTCGTACAGTCGGACCAAAGTATGGCAAGCATCTGAATGCAATCAAGGAGTACCTTGCAAATGTCGATGGCAACAAAGCGATGAGCGAGCTCAAGGCAGACGGTGTGATCAAGTTCACAGCCGATGATACAGAGATTGCACTCGCTGAGGAAGATCTGCTGATCGATGTAGCGAAGATGGACGGATATGTGACAGAGGGCGATAACTATGTAACGGTTGTTATCGACACAACCCTGACACCGGAGCTGATCGAGGAAGGCTATGTGCGTGAGGTGATCTCCAAGATCCAGACGATGCGTAAGGATTCTGACTTCCAGGTAACAGACCGCATCAAGGTCTATGTAACCGGCAATGCGAAGATCGCAGAGGTTATGGAGAAGAACGCAGATGAGATCAAGCGAGTCGTACTTGGCGATGCATTTGTGATGGATGCAGCGTGTGACAACTCAAAAGAGTGGAACATCAACGGCGAGAAAGTTACGATCGGCGTGGAAGTAAGTAAATAAAATAATAAGTAAAGTTCTGCAAATCAAACAGAGGATTTGCAAGCAAATTGTATAAAATTTTTTGTTAATTCACACATTCATGGGCAGATGTAACGAAAAATACATTTTTCATTGTATCGTGTAATTATGTCTGCTACACTGAATGTGTTGGAATGGGGCTGGGATGCCCTGAAATGACATGTCTGCGACGGGAGAGTATCGCGTAGAGAATTAGGATTGTATGCCGGATGATGGTGTGCTGCCGGATAAGCTACGATAACGGTAATGAGAGGATTAGCAACGGGGATGATATGGACATGTTACGTAAGATAAGTGTGGGCATTTTCGGATGCACATACGCACATAAACAAGGAGGATTAATTCTATGAAGAAGATGGCTGATTTCGATAAGGAAAGCTTCAAGAAGGACGTCATTAACAACGTCAAAAACCTTTTCCGTAAGACTATCGATGAAGCAACACAGGAACAGGTATTTCAGGCAGTGTCCTACGCAGTGAAGGATCATATCATTGATCGCTGGATCGCTACGCAGAAGGCATACGAGGAGAAGAATGCAAAGACTGTTTACTACCTGTCTATGGAGTTCCTTATGGGCCGTGCACTTGGTAATAATATGATCAACCTCACATGCTATGAGCAGGTGAAGGAAGCATTGGCAGAGCTTGGCTTTGACTTGAATGTGATCGAGGATCAGGAGCCGGATGCAGCACTTGGTAATGGTGGTCTTGGCAGACTGGCTGCATGTTTCCTGGATTCCCTTGCTACATTGAACTACCCTGCATATGGTTGTGGTATCCGTTATCGTTACGGTATGTTCAAGCAGGCAATCGAGAATGGTTACCAGATCGAGAAGCCGGATAACTGGTTGAAGAACGGCAATCCATTTGAGGTAAAGCGTCCGGAGTATGAAGTAGAGGTTAAGTTCGGTGGCTATGTAGCGACAGAATGCAGAGAGGGAAAGAATTACTTCGTACACAAGGATTATCAGGCAGTTCGTGCGATTCCATATGATCTTCCAATCATTGGATATGGCAATAATGTTGTAAATACACTCCGTATCTGGGATGCAGAGCCGGTACAGGAGTTCAATCTTAATTCATTTGATAAGGGTGAGTATCAGAACGCAGTGGAGCAGGCAAACCTTGCCCGTAACATCGTTGAGGTACTTTATCCAAACGATAACCATTATTCAGGTAAGGAGCTTCGCTTAAAGCAGCAGTACTTCTTCGTATCCGCTTCTGTACAGAGAGCAATCCTGAAGTTCAAGGAGAACAACGCAGATATCCATGATCTTCCAAACAAGGTTACATTCCAGCTGAACGATACACATCCAACTGTAACAGTAGCAGAGCTTATGAGAATCCTTGTTGATGAGGAGAATCTTGAGTGGGATGATGCTTGGGATATCACTTGCAGAACATGCGCATATACAAACCATACAATCATGGCTGAGGCACTTGAGAAGTGGCCAATCGACCTCTTCCAGAAGCTTCTTCCTAGAGTATATCAGATCGTAGATGAGATCAACCGTAGATTCGTTCTTAAGATTGAAGATATGTATCCGGGCAACCAGGATAAGGTTCGCAGCATGGCTATCCTCTATGATGGTCAGGTTAAGATGGCTCACCTTGCTATCGCCGGATCTTACTCCGTAAACGGTGTTGCTAAACTTCATACAGAAATCTTGAAGAAGCGTGAGCTTCGTGATTTCTACGAGATGCGTCCGGAGCAGTTCAACAACAAGACAAACGGTATTACACAGAGAAGATTCCTTCTCCATGCAAACCCATTGCTTGCTGACTGGGCTACAAAGAAGGTCGGCGACGGCTGGATCACAGATCTTCCGGTACTTGAAGGTCTGAAGAAGTACGCAACAGACAAGAAGGCTCAGAAGGAGTTCATGGACATTAAGTACAAGAACAAGGTTCGTCTGGCTGAGTACATCAAGGAACACAATGGTATCGATGTAGATCCGAACTCTATCTTCGATGTTCAGGTTAAGAGACTTCATGAGTACAAGAGACAGCAGCTTAACATCCTTCATGTTATGCATCTGTACAATGAGTTGAAGGCAAATCCGGATATGGATTTTGAGCCGACAACATTTATCTTCGGTGCAAAGGCAGCAGCTGGTTACAAGACAGCAAAGCTTACAATTAAGCTGATTAACTCTGTAGCAGACGTGATCAACAATGATAAGTCTATCAAGGGCAAGATCAAGGTTGTATTCATCGAGAACTACCGTGTATCAAACGCAGAGATCATCTTCGCAGCAGCAGATGTATCGGAGCAGATCTCAACAGCTTCCCGTGAGGCTTCCGGTACAGGTAACATGAAGTTCATGTTGAACGGTGCTGTTACACTTGGTACGATGGATGGTGCAAACGTAGAGATCGTAGAGGAAGTTGGTAAGGAGAACGCATTTATCTTTGGACTTTCAGCTGAGGAAGTAATGAAGTATGAGAAGGATGGCGGTTACTATCCAATGGACATCTACAATTCAAATCCAAAGGTTAAGAAGGTTCTTGACCAGCTGGTAGATGGAACTTACTCAAATGGCGATAAGGAATTGTTCCGTGACTTATATGATTCTCTTGTAATGAAGGACGTATACTTCACATTGAAGGATTTCGATTCTTATGCAGATGCACAGAAGCGTGTAAACAAGGCTTACAAGGATAAGGCTAACTGGGCTAAGATGGTTATGCTCAACACTGCTTGTGCAGGTAAGTTCTCTTCTGATAGAACAATCGAAGAGTATGCACAGGAGATCTGGAAGCTTGAGAAAGTAGAAGTTACATTGTAATTTTATAGATAGGAATATATGAGCGGCTGTGCGTGCACATGCCGGTTATATGGGAGAAGGCTGTCACTGTTTGGTGGCAGCCTTTTTTGGAGTAAAGCAAGCTGGATTAGGTAGAAAATAGTAGAATGGAGGGAATTCCCCCATTTATGCGGTGCATTTGACGACCGCTAATCAGAGCAAGATGCGCAGAGCGCATCTTGTCTCTGTGGATATTGGGGCAGGTTGGGTAGAAAATGGCAGGACGGGAGAAAATCCCCAACCGGAAGGTAAAGAGAAGCAAGCAGGTTGGGTAGAAAGTGGCAGAGCGGGAGAAAATCCCCAACCGGAAGGTAAAGAGAAGCAAGCAGGTTGGGTAGAAAGTGGCAGAGCGGGAGAAAATCCCCAACCGGAAGGTAAAGAGAAGCAAGCAGGTTGGGTAGAAAATGGCAGAGCGGGAGAAAATCCCCAACCGGAAGCTACAGAGAAGCAAGCAGGTTGGGTAGAAAGTGGTAGAGCGAGAGAAACTCCCCAACCGGAAGCTACGAGAAGTAGTGCTCGATGATATGTAGGACAAGTTCAGAATCAAGTGGCGTTTGAAGCGACTCATATGTAAGAATCAAATTGCCGTCAGGATAGATATTGTTCCGGCAATAACGTCGGATTTTCGTTAAGGCATTGTCGAGATAGTCTTCCTCCCCCATCATTCCTAAGTGCTCCCAATAATATATTTTCTTTGTGACAGGATGTCGGATCGTGAAGTCCGGATAGACAGTATGAGATCCAAGTTGCAAACATGCTTCATATCGAAAAGGAATTTGCTTTGAAAATAGGGCATTGGCAATAAGAACTTCTGATTTGGAACGTACCAGAATCCCCGCATAAGTATTATGAATTAATTTTTCTGGATAGTTATTGGATCTTTGATAGTCGGTTGTTGACCATGAAACTTCATCATTGAAAACTGCTGAAAGTAGAAGATTGTGATAGGAAGAATCTGGAGATAGAAGTTTGTCAATTCTTCGTGTGTGTGGTGGTGCAATTTTCAAGCATTTTTTTAGAAATGTAATTTCATCCAAATCATCTTTTAGACGGGCGAGATAGTATTTTTTCTGCATTAATTTATTGGCTAATTTCTCTTGTGAGCGTGGCAGATAGTTTCGTTTCCCTTCAGATATTAAGTACCATCGAATGTATTGTTTGTCGCGTTCACAAGATATGTTTTCCTCTGGTAGATTCTTTAGCTTTTGCTGTATCCAGTGTACTTCAGCTAATAAATGTTCGAGTTCCTTTTGCATTTTTTGTACGTCCATAAAAACCTCCGTTGTTAAATAAAATAATTATAGTTTTTGAAATTGACTAGGAACATGACAGGAAACTGATAGAAAATGTCCCTAGTCAGAAAGAAAAATATGGGACCGGGGGAAGTAGAATCCGGGTCAGAAAAAGTGTTATGACATGACATAGTTTGATACAATTATGCCTGTTTCGTTATAATGTTCATTATGTAATAAAATAATGGGTAAAAATAAGAACATGTAGATAAATTCACTTTAGAAATTAAATGAATTAACCATATAGACAATAGCATGGATTATGATTGCTTGTAAAGAACTTTTTGAGTAAAAAATGCAAGTTTAGGAGATTTGCACAAATTCAAGTGGGAATATGCTGGGGGAAAATGGAGAAAATATAAGATTTGCACTAAACGAAGAACGAGTGATGAGGTTGCAACAGAGAAAAATCAAAAATATGTGATGAAGTTACAATATAGTAAATCCCAAAAGTATGTGACAGAGTAGTGGTAAAGTAAACCAAAAGGGAAAAAGCTCCAAATTGTAAGGAGTTTAATTAGGTTTATTAAAGTAGGTAATCTGTCAGAAACAAACTTAATTCCTTAAAATGGAACGCTCAATTATTCGGATAGAATTGGTTTCATGGACGCCGACATCATGCAATATCCAGATATATTACAATCGTATAACATGGAAACATTTGCATCTGAAATTCCACCGATGGCGTACACTGGAATAGAAACAGCATTGCAGATTGACTTCAGCCAGTCAATACCTCTTCCCGGAAGCCCTTTTTTACAATCCGTTGTAAAGATATGTCCGGCGGTGATGTAATCTGCACCATGTGATTCTGCAAAGACTGCGTCCTCTACACTGTGGATAGAGGTTCCGATCCATTTGATGTGCGGATATTTTCTTCGGAAGCCGTCAGAAGATGTTGTTGCGGATGTAGTATTCTCATGGGACAGACCATTATCTGAAGTTATAACAGAGGTACCATGAGTCAGATCGTTATTTGAAGTTATAACAGAGGTACCAGAAGCATCAGAAGCCAGGACAGAACTATTAGATAGGGAATTCTGAAAATTATTTTGTCCTGAATTGCCTGATTGACAAAGTAAATTCGTAAACATGGAAAATGGCAGATGCAGATCTGTACCAAATTCTTCGGCAACCGCTGGAAAATTGTGTACAATGATGCGGGAGGACATTATGTTGAATCCATCGGAGCATATTGATTTTGTGAGGGTAGAATTATCTGATCTTGAGTTAATGGTGAGCGGATTCTTTGGAGATGTACAGTTATTGGAGGTCAAGTTAGTTGCGGAGCGATAGGAATGTTGGGCAGAGAAAATATCAGCGATAAATTCATGATATTCCTCTACGCTTAGATCCTTTTCACGAACTAGAATTTTATCGTAAGAATTATTGTTTAGAAGCACACGAATCTGGCGGGATAAGCAAGTGAGCGGTGTGTCCTCTGCACTTGCTAAGCCTGCCTGTTTGTATAATTCATAACATATAGTCCGGTTTGTTACTGCGATTCGTGTCTGTGTCATCATATTCTGTAATCCTTTCGAAAATATCATTTGATAATTGTAAATATTCCCTAGTCTTGATATGTCCGCTATGGCGTAGGTTGGGGGGGGAGAAATTCATATTATAGGAAAAGTCCCCCAACAAGTAGGCGATTAAGCCATGGCAAATTGGGTAAAAAATTGAATAGTGCAAAAACCCCCCAATAAATAGGTAATTAGACTATAGCAAGTTGGGGAGAAAAACCGTATTGTAGGAAATCTCCCCAACAAGTAGACAATTAAATTAAGGAAACTTGGGTAAAAAATCTAAATAGCTAAAATTTCCCCAACCAATAACTAATAAAGCCATGATGCTACCAGTCTAAATTAGAATACCCAAAACCTAATTATGATACTCCTCCGTGTACAAGTAGTCGTTCAATACCGGCTGCATGCCCTGGGCGCGGATGGCATCGTAGATTTCCTCGAAGCTACGGTTGTCAGCAATCTCGAACTGCTCATCACCGGCATCTGCAGCATCAACCTGTGAACCGTCATTTACGCATGCGTGAGCAGCATCAGCCTGTGAACCGTCATTTACGCATGCGCGAGCAGCATCAGCCGGTGAACCGTTATTTGCGCATGCCAGACCGTCGTCTGTCTGTGCGCTATTATTCACACTTTTCTGGACAGAATCTATCTTTGTTACTTCGTGTGCTTCGTATTTCTCCTTGTGGTCACCGATACCGGTCGATACGCCTGCGGAAATCTTAGTTGCGGCGATGCGGATGATGCCATCGCGGAAACGCGCTTCCTCGCGGGAAGAAACCGTGATTGCTGCAAATGGAAGGAACAACCGGTAAGCACATAATATCTGGCAGAGGACATTTTCATGGACATCCTTTGGATTGATCTTGTCGTTGTTGATGATCGGGCGCAGACGCGGACAGGAAATAGACATTTCTGCATGCGGGTATTTTCGCTGTAAATAATAGACGTGCAGGGCTGTCGCAAGTGCATCTGTGTGGTAGTCATCAAGTCCGAGCAACGCGGAGAATCCGACACCGCGCATGCCACCGCGAAGCGCGCGTTCCTGCGCGTCAAAACGGTATGGCCATACACGCTTGTGTCCCATCAGATGAAGCGTCTCATACTTGTCTGGGTTGTAAGTCTCCTGGAAGACAGTGATGTAGTCGGCACCGCACTCATGCAGATAGTGGTATTCGTCAGTATTGACCGGGTAGATCTCCAGACCGATATTCCGGAAATATTTCCGCGCCAGCTTGCACGCTTCGCCGATGTATTTCACGTCACTTACGGCGCGGCTCTCGCCGGTCAGCATCAGTATTTCCTCAATGCCGGAATCTGCGATGACCTTCATCTCTGCTTCCATTTCTGCTTCGGTAAGCTTCTTTCTGTGAATGTGGTTGTAGCAGTTGAAACCGCAGTATACACAGTAATTCTCGCAATAGTTTGCAATGTATAGCGGGGTGAAAATGTATACACAGTCGCCGAAATGTGCCAACCGCTCCTTCTGTGCCAGAGCAGCCATTTCCTCCAAATGTGGAAGTGCGGCAGGGGATAAAAGTGCTTTGAAATCTTCAATGCCACAGTGTCCCTGCTTCGCATTTGCAAGGGCTGTGCGGACATCCGCATCAGTGTAAGCGTTGTAATCATAGGACTGCATGGCTGCGCGCACCTTGTCCTTGATATCAGAATCCAGCACTTCCATGCCGTCCATATATTCCATATGGTTGGTACGGGATGCCGGGTTTTCCTCCAAGTCCTTCTTGCGCTTCTGCGCTTCCGGGGAGAGGTAGGAATTATCTATTGTATATTCTTGTTCCATTCGTTATTTTCCTCCTATCGCAAAAATCCGGTCAGAGGATCGGAAGCTGCGCCGCCCTTGTCGAGTACGCGCCCAGGTCCTGCCAGATAAGCTTTACGACCGGCGATGATCGCATCCTTAAATGCGCTTGCCATCATCGGGATATCACCGGCAGTTGCAATCGCGGTATTTGCCATGATGGCAGCGGCACCCATTTCCATTGCTTCACAAGCCTGTGAAGGGCGTCCGATACCGGCATCGATGATGATCGGGAGGTCGATCTCATCAATCAGAATCTGGATGAAATCTTTCGTTGCAAGACCCTTGTTGGAACCAATCGGCGATGCGAGCGGCATGATACAGGCGGCGCCTGCATTTGCCAGATCACGGGCAACATTCAGGTCTGGATACATGTAAGGCATAACGACAAAGCCTTCGTTCGCGAGGACTTCTGTCGCTTTGATCGTCTCCTGATTGTCAGGAAGCAGGTATTTGGAATCGCGCATGATCTCGACCTTGACGAAATCAGTGCCAGCCATTTTACGGGCGAGGCGGGCGATATGGATTGCTTCCTCTGCATTTCTTGCGCCGGATGTGTTCGGCAGCAGCGTTACGTTCTTCGGGATAAAGTCCAGAATATTCTCTTCTGGTCTGGTATTGGCACGGCGCAGGGCGAGCGTGACGATCTCGGCATCGGCATATTCGACTGCCGCACGGATCAGGTGGGAATTGTATTTTCCGGAACCCAAGATAAAGCGGGAATGAAACTCATGTCCGCCAAGCATGAAAACATCGTTGTTATTCTCCATATTTGAAACCTCCGTTTATAAAATATCAAAAAAGCCACGCGAAAAAACCACACCCGTGGTGGTGTGCCCCTTCGCGCAGCCATATATGACAAACACTCTGCTATTATTATAGACATTATACGGAATATGTCAAGCCGGAAGCAATCGCGAGCACACATACAAAAATACAGCATGCTGCTCCGCGTTTGTACATATAATAAAACGAGCAAGAAAAGGGTTGTTGTATATGAAAGTATTTCCATATATTTTAGTGGCGGTTGTCTGTGCAATCGTGGTGCCGTGTCTCGTCACATTCTGCGTGAATGGAAAGCAGGGGGACGGGACTGTCTCGCTGGAACGCATTTCAACCGGGAGAGATGTGCTGGTGCAGACGAAAGCGGGAAATGAGCTGGTGGATGTGGAAAAATATGTAGCGCATATCATGCCGGGAATCGTGGATGCAAGCGCGGATGACAGCTATTTGCAGGCACAGGCGGTCGCGCTTCGGACGAAGGTGTATTATGCGATGGGAGACGCGACCGTAATACAGGCGTCAGATCTGGAATTTCAATATTATACGGAAGGAGATTATATCGCAAAATGGGGCAGGGAGAATTACAAATCCGTCAAGGCGCGTTATGAGCGTGCGGTGATCGCCACCAAAGGAAAAATAATCGAGCAAAAAGAAAATAATTGAATAAAAGGAAAATAATGTGTCCATACTAGCATTAGCAAATCAAAAGGAGGCAGAGTATGGACCGATTCAAAGAATTTTTGCGGACAAAGGGACTGTATATTGCGATAGGCACAGGCGTTCTGGCGTTCGTTGGTCTGATGGTAATCTATAATTACAATACTTACAAAAGCGAGTTTGGAGTAGACAAGCAGACGGTGGATCTGAATGCACCAGAGGTAACAGAAACAACGGAACAGGTTGCTGAGACAAAGGTGGAGATGCCGGAAACAGCAGAGGCAAATTCCGATGAAGCAGTTGCTGGTGATACCGATGCGGACAATCAGACAGCACAGGAAATAGCTGCAAATAAAGATGCACAAAGTGTGGATACAGAAAACAGCACAAATGAAAGCGCACAAAATACAGATGAAAGTACAAGTGACAGCAATGCATCATCTGAAGCGACTGCAGAGACAAGCAGTGATGGCGTGATCGTCAATGAAGATGGTGTGGTTGTTGCGAATGCCTACAACGAAGGTGGCACGCTCGTATGGCCAGTAGATGGAAAGGTCATCTTGCCATACAGCATGGACACAACCGTATACTTCAAGACACTTCGTTCTTATCGTTGCAATCCGGGTATCCTGATCGCTGCAGATGAGGGAGAAAATGTATTGGCAGCCTATGAGGGCGTTGTCGAGTCTGTCAGCGAGGACAAAGAGCATGGAACGACGGTGACTGTAATCATGGGAAATGGATTCAAAGCAATCTACGGACAGTTGATGAATGTCACTGTCGCCGAGGGTGATACGATTACAACCGCGCAGAATATCGGCGAGGTTGCTCCTCCAAGCAGTTACTATACCGAGGAAGGTACACATGTATTTTTCGAGCTGATGAAGAATGGCGTGCCAATCAACCCAATGATTCTGATGCAGTAGTACTGATTATTGGGTGACTGTTGGGTAAAAAATGCAGTAGAATAAAAATTCCCCAGTTGGAAGCTGGCTAGAAAGTGGCTGATTGGGGAATAAATTCATATAACAAAAAATTCCCCAACCGGAAGCTGCTTGAGAGCGTAAATGGTTGGGGATTTTTTTGTTTTTACGTATAATTTACCCAGTAAAACAGACACAGAAGTCAAATATTGGGGAAATTGTTATGAACCGGCGATTTTTCATCAATTACAGTTCAACACCAATTATGATTTATCACCCATCAAAGTTCATCGTCGACACAGTCTGCGCACTCTTCACACAAACCAGTAAACAATACAGATACGCCATCCACGCGGCATGGTGAGATTTCTGCAGCCTGTGCAATCAGATCATCCTCGAAATTCATATGGATATCACGCACGGCACCGCATTTCGTACATAAAAGGTGGGCATGTGGGTCGGTGCAGGCGTCGTAGTGATCGGTTTTTCCGTCTACATGCAGACGCAGAATCCTGCCGGACGCTGCCATCTGGTTTAAGTTCCGGTAGACCGTACCGAGACTGATCGTTGGGAGGTCGTTCCGCAAATACTGGTAGACAGCATCCGCAGTCGGGTGATCGGTTCTGCCCGTCAGAAAGTTTATAATTGATTCTCGTTGATGACTATATTTGCTTGTTGCCATAGATACCTCCGTTACTATATATACTAATACACTGTATGCACAATATATGAGCTGACACACTCTGAACAATATATGAGTTAACGTACTCTGCACATTATCTGTATACGAATAGTATTGATACTATATCATAAAATAGTAATAATTCTTATTATTTAGTATAGTGAATAATACACATTCTGTCAACCAAAAAATTATATAAAACGAGGAAAAGAATCTAGTAAAAACATAGAAAATCACAAGTATTTGTAAGTATTTGACTGATTTCGATTGACATAAAATTCCATCATTGTTATAGTAAATCTGTGTTGTTTACTAAATAAATATTTACCTGATAAAAGGAAGCGAATATATGAATTTCGGTATGATAACCGATGAATTAAACATGCAGGAGACGAAGCAGGTCATTCACTCCATTTTAAATGCCGGATGTGAGGCAAGCATCGTCATTGACCGTTCCAGCTTTGAGATTCTGTATCAGAATGACAAGGCGATTGAATTGATGGGAAATCGTGTCGGCATGATTTGTCATGAGGTGCTTTGTACGAAGGAAACTCCGTGTATGGACTGCCCGATGCAGCATATCAAGACACAGGCACCGCTGGTGCGGGAGCGTTATGAGGAGCTGCTTGATGGCGTGGCAACGTGGCGTTATCATGATATTGCATGGTTTGACGGTAGAGACGCTGTGCTTGCAACATTGGTCGCACTTGGCGACAATGAGCAGGTAGTTATGCAGAATATGATGGAGCAGGCAGTCAAGCTGATGGATCATACACCAGACGAGGTGGACAAGCTGACTGGCATTTCGAACCGGATTCGGTTTTATGATCAGACGCAGGTTGCGATTCAGGATTTATACAATAATTATGCAATTGTGTTGTTAGACATTGAGCGTTTTAAGAATATTAACGATATCCACGGTATTGCGGAGGGCGATCAGGTGCTCCGTTTTGTAGCGCGGGTATTGCAGGAGACATATGGCAATCAGAACAATTACGCAAGATTGCATTCGGATATGTTCGTCTTTTATATGAGCTATGATAAAAAGGGCGAGATCATCAAAGAGATTGAGAAGCTGCGCAAGAAGATCAGCAACAATCCATTCCAGTATGATATCGTGACAAAGTTCGGTATTTATCTGGTGAATGACCGAAGTATTCCGGTGAATCTGATGTGCGACCGTGCGATGATGGCAGAGCGTACCGTAAAGGGTAATATCATGAAGTTCTGTGCATTTTATGATGAGCATTACCGCGAGGAGATGCTGCGTGCCGGACAGATCGAGCAGGATATGGAGAAGGCGCTGACCGAGCATCAATATCAGATGTATCTGCAGCCGAAGTATCGTTTGAAGGACAACTCCCTGTGTGGTGCCGAAGTGCTTTGCAGATGGCAGCATCCAGAGAAGGGCTTGATCCCGCCGAACGATTTTATTCCGTTATTTGAGAAGAACGGCTTTATTTTGAAGCTGGATGAATACATGTGGGAAGAGGCGTGTAAGAATATCCGCCGCTGGTTGGATCAGGGACGTTCGGTTGTGCCGATATCCGTGAATATATCGAGATATCATATTCAGCACAACGATCTGGAAAAGGCGTTGATGGAGCTGATCCACAAATACGATCTCACACCGGATATGCTGAATCTGGAGATTACAGAATCCCTGTTTTTAGACAAGCCGGAGGAGCTGAATCGTGTGCTTGACCGTCTTCAGAAGCTGGGATTTAAGCTGGAGGTGGACGATTTCGGTTCCGGATTCTCCTCATTGAATCTGATTCGAAATATCTCGGTCGATACGATCAAGATCGACAAGGAATTCCTTGATAGTGAGATCGCTTCGGAGAAGGGCAAGATTGTGGTAAATCACACCATCGGTATGGCGAAGGATCTGCATTTGCAGGTAATCGCGGAAGGCGTCGAGACAAAGGCACATGTGGATTTCCTGAAGAATTCCAACTGTGATATCGCGCAGGGATTTTATTTTGCAAAGCCAATGCCTGTACCAGAGTTTGAGCGGATTGCTTTTTAACCCCGCTTATTAAAAATACGAATACTAGCTTGACATATAGTATAGGGCTGTTGTATATTTTCTGTATGAGAGTCACTTAGCCGATATGCAAGTGCAGTTATAAAATGAAATGTAAAAGGAGACTAATAGTATGTTAGAAAAGTTAAAGGAAATTATTGCAGACCAGCTTAGCGTTGACGAGAGCGAAATCGAACTCTCAACATCTTTCAAGGATGATCTTGGCGCAGATTCTTTGGATCTTTATGAGCTTGTTATGGCTTTGGAAGAGGAGTATGGTTGTGAGATCCCTGCAGATGACGTAGCTGCTATGGCAACTGTAGAGGATGTTGTTAATTACCTTAAGAACAACGGTATCGAGGACTAATCGAGACTTAGAACCGAATTTCTACATATGAGGGCATCACCCAACGGGTGGTGCCTTTTTTATGTGGTGACTGCATACAAAAACAGCGGCTGCACATCGTGCAGCCGCTGCTATTTTTACCTGTGAATTGTTTCGTTAGTTATCAATTAACCAAGAACAACCTCAACCTTGTGAGCCTTGCCATCACCAGCAACAGGGATTACATTTCCGTCGATTGCCTTGCCATCAACAGTCATGCTCTTAACACCCTTGCATACGTGATCTGGGTTCTTAACCTCGATATCATATGTGTCGCCACGGAACTGACGGGAAGCCTTCAAACCATCCCAAGCAGAAGGGATAGAAGGATCAATCTTCAAACCGTCGAAGTCAGGCTGTACACCAAGGATGTACTGGGAGATAGCTACCATGTTCCAAGCAGCAGTACCTGTCAGCCATGAGTTCTTACCCTGACCGAAGTTCTTACCTGTCTGACCGATATCAGAACCAGCATCCTTACCACCGATCATCTGTCCATATACATATGGCTCAGTCTTGTGGATATCAGATGTCTCTTCTGTGAATGCAGGAGCGATCTCTGAGTAATACTTGAATGCCTGATCACCCTGACCAGCGTAAGCTGCTGCACAGATGATCCATGCATTGTTGTGTGTGAAGATACCAGCGTTCTCCTTGTATCCGCCCGGATATGTAGAGATCTCGCCGTACTGGATGTAGTACTTTGTATAAGCAGGGTTGTTCAGTACAAGACCATGCTTTGTATTCAGTCTCTCATCGATGGCTGCAAGTGTCTTCATATCACAGCCCTGATCCTTACCGATCTCAGACATGATTGCGAAGCCCTGTGGCTCGATGAATATCTTACCTTCTTCACATTCCTTAGAACCCATCTTCTCGCCGTTTGCATCGTATGCGCGGATGAACCAGTCGCCATCCCAAGCGGATTCCATGATATTTGCTTTCATCTTATCGATCTCAGCCTGAGCAGCTGTTGCCTCGTCATCCTTACCGAGGTGCTTCAGGATAGATACATAGTTTGGACCTGCATAGGTAAAGAGTGTAGCAACCATAACAGACTCAGCAACCTTAGAGTAACCGCCTTCAGCAGCGAACTTAGGGTTTGTATATGTCTGGAAGCTCTCACCTGGTGTGTCAGAGTAGCATGACAGGTTGATACAGTCATTCCAGTCTGCACGCATTGCAAGTGGAAGTCCGTGAGGTCCAAGGTTATTTACGATCTTGTAGAAGGAAACCTTCAAGTGATCAAGCATTGGCTTTGCCTTAGACTCGTCATTATCATAAGGAACCATCTCATCGAGGATACCCCAGTCGCCTGTCTCCTTGATGTAAGCGGAAACAGAAAGGATCATCCACAATGGATCATCGGAGAAGTCACCACCGATATCGGAGTTACCCTTCTTGGTCAGTGGCTGATACTGATGGTAGCAACCGCCATCCTCAAGCTGAGTAGAAGCGATATCAATAATTCTCTCTCTTGCACGGTCTGGAATCTGGTGAACGAAACCGAGGATATCCTGGTTTGAATCACGGAATCCCATACCACGACCGATACCTGATTCGAAATAGGAAGCAGAACGTGAAAGGTTGAATGTAACCATACACTGATACTGATTCCAGATATTAACCATACGGTTAACCTTGTCATCTGGTGTGTCAACATTTAAGATGCCAAGGAGATTATCCCAAGTAGCCTTCAGCTCTGCAAGACCAGCAGCAACCTTCTCAGGTGTGTTGTACTTGTCCATCATAGCAAGAGCCTTTACCTTATTAATAGTCTTACCATCTGCTTCGAACTTCTCCTCAACTGGCATCTCTACATAACCAAGGATGAAGATGAGTGTCTTAGACTCGCCCGGAGCAAGTGTGATCTCTTTATAATGAGAAGCGATGGGTGACCAGCCATCTGCAAAGGAGTTGTTAGCCTTACCAGCTTCAACTGCCTGTGGATTGTGGAAACCATTGTACAAACCGATGAATGCATCACGGTCTGTATCGTAACCATCGATGGTGTCATTTACAGAATAGAATGCGTAATGATCACGTCTGTCTCTGTACTCAGTCTTGTGGTAGATGGTAGAATCCTTTACCTCTACACGACCAGTACTGAAGTTTCTCTGGAAGTTTGTGCAGTCGTCCTGTGCATCCCACAGACACCACTCAGCAAATGAGAAGAAGGAGAATGTCTTAGCTTTGTTGCTCTCATTTGTCAAAACTACCTGCTGTACTTCTCCGTCGTAATTCTGTGGTACGAAGAATGTTACTTCAGCCTTCAGGTCGTTCTTCTTACCTGTGATCACTGTGTAACCCATACCATGACGGCACTCGTAAGCATCCAGCTCTGTCTTCACTGGAGACCAGCCTGGATTCCAGATGGTGCCATTCTCGTTAATATAGAAGTAACGGCCACCCATATCAATAGGTACGTTGTTGTAACGGTAACGAGTGATTCTTCTAAGACGAGCGTCTTTGTAGAAGGAATATCCTCCTGCTGTGTTTGAAATCAAGGAGAAGAATCCCTGTGTGCCTAAGTAGTTGATCCATGGATATGGAGTTCTAGGCGTTGTAATGACGTACTCACGATTTGCGTCATCAAAGTAACCAAATTTCATGTATAATACCTTCCTTTCATAAAACACTGCCCTCATTATATAATAAAAATAGTCAAAGCACAACAAAAATTCTCGCATTCAGGCAACAAATTGCACAAACGAAAAATGCAGAAAGTATGCCAGAAAACTCCCTATTTACAAGGACGAATACCAATTATGACAGATTAAGTGTCAATTTTGCAAGGTCTATTGCAATTCACAAATTGCTATACTATATTTTTGGAGATGAATGGTAACAAAAGATAAAATTTCCGGGCGTGGCGTCCGGTGACAGGGAGAAATGGGAAACATGGGAGAGAAAAAGTTCAAAATTCAGCACTGGCATATTGTCGCAGTGATGCTTATGGTGTACGATACAATTGTAGTTAATTTTGCGTATGCGGTTGCATTGTGGTTGCGGTTTGACTGCCGGTTCTCAGCAATTGATATCAAATATCTGGAAGCGTGGATCGCATATATACCGGTTCGAACGGTTATCACGCTGACAGTCTTCTGGCTCACAAGTATGTACAAACGAATATGGCGGTTCCTTGGCATCCGTGAATTACTGCCAATGACGAACGCGACATTGATCGCAGGACTGATCAACCTGTGTGGAATCACGATCTTCCTGCAGCGTATGCCGATTTCCTACTATATATTAGGATTTGTTCTGGAATATGTATGTGAGATCGGACTGCGGTATTCGTATCGTATCTTTGTCACAGAACGAAACCGGGCACATGGCAAGCAGGTGGACAATGTCATGGTTATTGGAGCCGGTGCGGCAGGACAGACGCTGATGCGGGAAATCCAGCGGTCATCCAAGCTCAACAACATGCTTGTGAAATGTTTTATTGATGACAATAAGAACAAGAATGGACGTTTTATTGAGGGTGTTCCGGTAGCAGGAACAAGAGACGATATATTTGCTGCATAAGATCGATCAAATCATCTTTGCTATTCCAACGGCAACAAAGGATGAGCGTCGGGAGATACTTAATATATGTAACGAGACGGATTGTGTTGTGAAGACCGTGCCAGGTATCTACCAGATTGTGGATGGTGATGTGAAGCTGAGTAAGCTCCGGCCGATCTCTATGGAAGATCTGCTCGGAAGAGAACCGATCAAGATAGATCTTGCTAGTATAACCGGCTATATCGAGGGCAAACGTGTGCTGGTAACCGGTGGAGGCGGCTCGATCGGAAGTGAGCTTTGCAGACAGATCGCGGCAAGCCGGCCGGAACGACTTATCATCTTTGATGTATATGAGAACAATGCATACGAGATTGAACAGGAATTACGACATAACTTCCCGAAACTGAATCTGACTGTACTGATTGGATCGGTACGTGACAGCTGCAGAATCGAGCGTGTGTTTGAAGAGTATAAACCGCAGATCGTCTACCATGCGGCGGCACACAAGCATGTGCCACTCATGGAGGGAAGTCCTTGCGAGGCGATCAAAAACAACGTATTTGGCACTTATAAAACCGCACTTGCGGCAATCCGAAATCACTGCGACCGTTTTGTGCTGATCAGTACAGATAAAGCAGTCAATCCGACAAATGTCATGGGTGCGAGCAAGCGTATGTGTGAGAAGATCAATCATCACATAAGTCCGATTCAGGATGAATATATTGAGAAGTATGGTAATTAAGTCCACAATTCCGGTGGGATATACGAAATCCATCCGGAAGAAATATTGTTGTGAAAACATTATTTTCAGTCCGGAATTTCTGCGGGAATCAAAGGCGTTGTATGATAATTTATACCCAAGCCGTATCATTGTTGGAACGGATATGGATGATGAGAGACTGGTTGCGGCGGCACATACATATGCGGGGCTGTTGCAGGAAGGCGCAATCAAGGAGAATATTGACACGCTGATCATGGGGTATACGGAAGCAGAGGCGGTCAAGCTTTTTGCAAATACATATCTGGCACTGCGTGTATCGTATTTCAACGAGCTCGACACATATGCGGAGATGAAGGGCTTTGATACGCAGCAGATCATCAATGGTGTGTGTTTGGATCCGCGAATCGGCACACATTACAATAACCCAAGTTTTGGTTATGGAGGATATTGCCTGCCGAAGGACACAAAGCAGTTGTTGGCGAACTATCAGGATGTGCCGGAGAACCTGATTGAAGCGATTGTGGAATCAAACCGGACGAGGAAGGATTATATTGCGGATCGAGTGCTGGAGATTGCTGGAGCGTATGGACCGAATGAAGACTACGATGCTTCGAAGGAAAAGGAAGTTGTCGTTGGTGTGTACCGCTTGACGATGAAAAGTAATTCGGATAATTTCCGGCAGAGTTCCATCTAGGGAGTCATGAAGCGGATCAAGGCGAAAGGCGCAACCGTGATCGTGTATGAGCCGACTTTGGAGGATGGTAGCACATTCTTTGGCGGCAGAGTTGTGAATGATCTGGCGCAGTTCAATGATCTGTCGCAGGCGATCATTGCGAACCGGTATGATGCTTGTCTGGATGATGTGGCGGACAAGGTGTATACGAGAGATATATTTAGGAGAGATTAGGGATGGGAGACCGTCGGGAGCGTAGTGCTTTCGGCGGTTTTTTTACGTTTTTAAAATTTATTTTCGCCTGTACCCCGCATTCTTGCGTGCTTTTCCTAAATGTTCCAAACTTACGCTTTACAATGTATTTTCACCTGTGATATGGTTTTTGTGTCGACAAGGTTGGATGGATGAACCATCACCCCGGGGCAATACAGGAGGAGTGTATGGCGAAGATGGAGTTGAACAGGCAGGAAGAGTATCTGAATCGGATTGACAGACTGAAGCTGATGGATGATGACTTCTTTTCCGAGGCGCTGGATGGAAAGGTTGAAGCGGTAGAATTTATTTTGCAGGTGGTGCTGGAAAAAATTGTAGATTTGTGTAGAATAATGGTTATAAGACATGTGTGGGAGCATGACTTATAGGGGTGAGGGGAATTCTATATAGTTATCGTTCTTATTGCAAATTCTTTTTTCTAGAAAAAATGTCGATAGTTGAGAACCTCTGAAAAATTCCCATGTACGAAAGTGAGACAAAATTCGCATTTAAAATTGTGATGATGATTTGTCTGTCGTATGCAGCACAGTAGTTGTTACTTTTGTTTGATACACGGCGGGAATAGTAGAGCTGAATAGTTTTGAAGATTATACAAGGGGGATAAAATGACTTTATTTTTGATTGGAAATGGTTTTGATTTAATTGTGGTATGAATACGAGATTCTCGGATGGTTAATTCAGATTCGAAATCTCCTATTATTGAGGCATTCAAAAGAGAAATATCATTGGATATAGATCGTTGGGGTGATTTCGAGATGGAGATGTGTGATTATGCGCAATCCCTAAAAACGGAAAAAGAGTTTGTTGAATGTGTCAGGGATTTTTCTGTATATATGAGAGAATATCTAGATAGAGAACAGAAACTTTTTTTCAAAAGGATAAATGATGAAGCAAAAGAAAAAATAATTCATGATGAGATGGTGGATTCGTTTTCTGGGTTTTACAAAGGAATATCTCATAATGTGAATTCTACAATGAGTATAAGAGATGCAGGGCTGCGTAGAAATATCCAGGCGATTTCGTTTAATTACACAGAGGTTTTTGATTATGCTATGGAGAAAGCGTTTGATCAATATTCATATCGGGCACCTCAGATAATCCATATTCATGGTAAATTAGGGGATGATCCAACGTTAGGAATTGACAATGAAAATCAATGGAAAGCAGCATATCCTCTATCAAGAAATGGAAAAAGAGCGTTTGTTAAACCTTTTTTTAATGAAGAATATGACAGGATGCGGGTTGTTGAGGCGGTGAATATAATCAATTCTGCGGATACGATTTGTACATATGGTTTGGCGCTGGGAGAGTCGGATTTAACATGGAGAAATGTGTTGATTGATTGGCTTCAGAGAAACACGAAAAATCATTTATTTGTTTATAGATATGGGATATCTCAGAAAACTTATTTATTAGGAAATGTGGAGAAATGTATTCTTTGTCACAGGATAGTTTGTTAACGCAGGCAAATCTTGTTATGGTAAAGTGTGAGGAGGCGAGTAGAGAAAGTTTATCAAATTGAATATAAAATAAAGTTTTGAATATAATAAATATAAAAAACTGTTGAAAATATTACTTATAAGTTATATTATAACAATACGAAGGAGGAGACTTGGGGTGTGGAATTAGAACAATTACTTATTGAAGAATTAGAAGAGACAATTTCAAGTGTAAAGAAAGAGTTTCGAAAAGCAGTTGATGAGGCGTGGAGGGAAAATGCGCCTTGGCAGAGATATCAGAAAAAGTTGATTGCAGATCTGGCAGTTTTAGAACAGGAAAAAGATCGAGCGATTGATTTGCCGCAATTTGAAAAGTTAACGGGATTTGACAAACTATATAGTATTAGACATCCAGAATCCAGGAAAAATGTAAGAGTACTTTATACGATTGAAGATGACACCATAATACTGCTTACTGCCTTTTTAGAGAAAAATGCTGGAGATTATCAAAGAGCAATTGAAATTGCTCAAAAGAGGCTAAAGTGGTTGTTTAGTTAATTTAAAAGGATTATAGATGGAGGATATGAAAATGGGAATTGCAGAAAAGATTGCAAATGCAAAGAAGTCAAATTGGGTTTCAGAAGGTATTTCTAAGTCTGAAGTAAAAACGATTGTTGAGTTAGCAAAGATTTCTGCGCAGATTGAAAGATGCAGACTTGACATGGGCATGACACAACAAAAGTTTGCTGAATATATGGGCGTAACGCAGGCGATGGTTTCTAAGTGGGAAAGTAGGGAATATAATTTCACGATAAGAACATTAAATGAAATTTGTCAAAAGACAAACTTGAAATTATTTGTTAGTTTGGATAAACCATGTGTAAAATCTGATTATAATATTGTGGAATGGGAGAGCGAAAAGGTAGGAAAGAAAAGACGGGATAATGGTTATTTACGACTTGTATATGATAAGGGGGCGATTGCATAATGGAGTTAAATCGAATTGCAACAGGAATAAAGTTAGTTGGTACAACGATTAAAGAGATTTCTGTTGAAAATAACATAGTGAATGTTCAAAAAGAGGCAAAAAGAAGTTTTGGTCTTAATATTAATGAGCCTAGTTTTGAAAATATTGACGAAGGCCTTTTTTCGCAAATGGCTATAGATTTTGAAGTAGAGATAGAGCAGACAGAAGATCGAAATTTTAAATTAGAACTATCTTTAGAAGGAGCATTCCTATCAGAAAAAAATACTGAGGAAGAAGATTTTAAACAGCTTGTAATCATAAATGGAGCTGCAGCTCTGATTAGCATTGCAAGAGGAAAAATAGAATCGATAACATCTAATATTTTTGACAGCGGAAAAGTTGTTATTCCGTTTGTAAACGTAATTGATTACTATAAAGGTTTGTCAGAATAATATTTGACTAAGTTATAGATCAAGACACATCAAATTAAAACAGTAACGCAAAATACCGTGTGGATTCCCCAATCCACACGGTATTTCTATATAAAACACACATCTGAGCTGCTTCCGAACATCAGCAACTCATCCTCTCCCCAAGATGTCCAAAGGTGTTTGCTTTGAACACATTTATCGTAACATAAGTGGAAGAAAAAACAAGGGGGGTGGCACAATTGACGCGCAGGAGAGCATACTTTTTCACTTTCGTGCATTTTCTGCTATATTTCATGCAGAATCGTCAAGTCCGGTTTTGTAATTTTGATAAAAAATACAGGTTATATCTGAGGATAAAAACTTGTGCTATACTACACAAGGAAAGGGGAAACATATGGATCTCAATCAGATATTTATAAAATATTATCCAGAGTGGACCGCGTTTGAAGCGGTTGTATTTTTCTCGGTTTTGATAGGAGTAACAGCCATTTTATTGATACAAGTGCTACGCAAGCATATTCGTTGGGTGCGGGCGGTTTCTGTGTTATTGCTTGTGACATATCTGATGCTTGTATTTGGTTCGACTGTGTTTATGCGGCAGCCAGGGACAAGGCAGGCGGAGTATGAATGGTTCTGGTCGTGGAAGGTAGTGTATCATGCCTTTGAAGAGGGATATACACATAGCTTGTTTTGGGAGATTCTGCTGAATATTGCGTTGTTTGTTCCGATTGGTGCATTGCTGCCGCTTGCGAGTGGACGGAAACGAGGTATTTGGCTGGCGTTGGTTACTGGAATTCTGATTTCTACAAGTATTGAAGGCTTGCAGCTTTGGCTGTGCCGGGGCTTGTTTGAATTTGATGATATCTTTGATAATACACTTGGGTGTGTGTTGGGACAAGCAGTGATTGGAAATCCTGTTACATATCTTCTTATGAAAATTTCCGCCCCACCCAAATGTAAAAATTAAATTATTCCAATCAAATACCCCCTGCCATTTTATTGTAGCTTCACGTATTCCAATGGATCAACAACCTCATCATTCACCCGCATTTCAAAATGCAGATGTGGTCCGGTGCTGTTTCCGGTGTTGCCGGAGAGTCCGAGCAGATCGCCTTGTGCGACGGTCTGTCCGACTTCGACAGAAGTTTCAGACAGATGTCCGTAACGGATGACCATGCCATCGCCGCAGTCCACATAGACACTGATGCCGTAGCCGCCGTTCCAACCGGATTGTATGACGGTTCCGGCGGTGCTGCTCTTGACAGGCGTGCCGACATTGACCGCGAGGTCGATTCCGTTGTGCGTTCTGCCCCAGCGCGGACCGACGTAAGAAGTGATGACGTAATCATCGACCGGAATCAGAAAGTCCGGTCGCTCCTTTGTTCCGACATGTACCTCGCGGGCAATCGCGGGCGTGATGACGCGGGAATCGATGATCTCCTCGGACACAGCGTGTCCATTTAAATAGGTGATCAAAGCAGTTGTTTCCTGCTTGCCAGCGGTGCCTTCCTGTGTGACGACGATCTCGCCCTGATAGAGGGAATCATCGTAGACGGTGTTGCAGGAATCATAATAAGGAACGATTTCCTTTACACTTTGCAGGGATGTTCCGGTTAGTCTGTATTCTTTTTGCGGTAATTTGATCGATGGAAATTCGCGTGCCTGACTCATCAGACAGACGAGCAGACTGCTTCCCACCAAAGTAAATGTCAGTAATTTTTGTCTTTTGTAGGAAAACTGAAATTTATGTTTCATGATTTGCTCTCCTACGGAATATGTACTTGCAGTCAGTGTTCCCATATATGGCATACGCTATTCAAATATATGGAAAATGTGACGATATATTGAAATGTACGATAACAAATTCGTAACAATTTTATTGTAGTGTTACAAATCTGTGATGTAAAGAAAATGCGTGTACAAAATTCTGACAGACAGCGGCAAAATTCTTGTTCGCGCATGCGCTTTGTGATAAACTAAAACATGAGTGAGTACAGAAGATGGATGCTGGAAATGCGGCATTGGATTACGACAGAGGGAGTTGCAAATGGCAAAAAATTTGATTGATATAGAAGATATTCCACCACAGCTTGCGAACAAGGTCAAGCAGGATCTGCGTTTTAAGACCGGGAATTTTGTGTGGCGCGTGCGGTTCAATATTCCGCTGGACCCGCATACGGTGAACAAGGATACGATGTATGTGACGAATTCGCAGAACCAAAAGCTGCGATCCTATATCCGTTATGATACGAAAAATGAGATTATCGAGGTGGAACCGCTGGAGCCGTATTCGACGAACGAATACTATTTCCTGACGATCACAAAAAATGTGAAGTCGAGAGGCGGACAGTCGTTGAAGGAGCCAGTGCAGATCAAATTCAAATTATAAAAGTACAAATAATAAATTACAGGGACCGAAACAAATCGGTCCCTTTTTATAAAAATGCAACCGCGCGGGTGGTATCTTAGCAAGGGGGAGAAATGGATGGTAAAACTCGAAAAGACTTGTGAATAATCGGTTGCATGCGTGCCTATCCATATCATACGCAAAAAGCATGTCTTGTGTTCTTTTTTCCTAGACATAGTATGGTCGATGTGCTATTATTTTATGTGATTTGAAATGAAATTTTTTGAGTGAAACTGCACGAAAGGTGCAGTCTTGAAAAGGAGGAAAAAACAATGAGTTATTCCGCAGAGATTATTGATTATAAAGGGAAAGAGGCAGTTGCACTGACAGCAGGAAAGTACAAAGCAATCGTGGCACCTTTTTTAGGCAGTAATGTCATCCGTATGCAGGATGTTGAAAATGACATTGAGATTTTCCGTTATGACGAATCCCTTTCTGTTGAGGATCTGAAGAAGAGCCCGGAGGTGTATGGACTTCCGACCCTGTATCTTCCAAACCGCCTTGCAAATGGCGTGCTGAAGGTAAGCGATGCAACCTATCATTTTCCATTGAATGATCCGCTTGGCAACCATATTCATGGTTTCCTGCATAAGCGTGAGCATACACTTGTGAGTGCAGCCGTGGACGGCAAGAAGGCAATCGCAAAGACAGAGTACATATATGACAAGAACGATGAATTTTTCGAAACATACCCAGTCAGCTTCAAGGCAGAGTTCACATTTACTTTGTCTGATGACGGTCTGGAGTATGCATTTACGATGACAAATACATCTGACAAGCAGATGCCATATGGTATGTGCAACCATACAACGATTAACGGACCTTTCACAAAGGATGGAAATGGTCTGGATATGCGTTTGTATATCCCGGTTGGCGAGAAGTGGGAGCTTTCAAAGTCCTGCATTCCGACAGGTGACATGCTCGTACAGACAAATCACGACAGACAGTATCTGACTGGTTCACAGGTTCCAGTGCTGCATGATATTGACAATGACGTATTCTTTGCAGAGGAAGGAAGTCTGGATGGCAAGCCATTCTATGGCGCAGTGGCAACGGATGCTGCAACAGGCAAGCGTATCTGCTATGAAGTATGTAAGGACTTCAAATTCTGGGTTGTATGGAACGATCATGGAGACAAAGGATACTTCTGTCCAGAGCCTTGCACATGGATCATCGATGCACCAAACCAGCCAATCCCAGCAGAGGAATCTGGTTACAAGGAGCTTGCACCGGGTGAATCTCATACGGTGACAGAGAAGATCTATACCGCGTAAGCGTGCGGTGACAAGGGAGGGGTTATTTATGAATAAGAGAAGAGTATGGGCACTTGTGCTTTCAATCGTGATGGTGCTGTCTGTATTTGCATATGCCCCGGTTCAAAATGTGGAAGCCGCAGGGGTTTCGGTACAATACAAATCACACGTTCAGACATTTGGCTGGGAATCTGCCTGGAAGCGTGATGGAGAAGCCTCCGGAACAAGCGGAAAAGCAAAACGGCTGGAAGGAATCCGGATCACCGTCTCCGGAGATAATCTGGGGGTCCGTTATACAACACATTGCCAGACATATGGCTGGCTCCCGTGGGTTTCGAATGGTGAGATGAGCGGAACACAGGGCGAAGCAAAGCGTCTGGAAGCGATTAAAATTGAGTTAACCGGTGCAAATGCACAGAATTACGATATTTATTATCGTGTGCATGCACAGTCATATGGCTGGCTTGCCTGGGCAAAAAATGGACAGGCAGCCGGAACAGCAGGGCTTGCTAAGCGGTTGGAGGCAATTCAGATTGTTGTTGTCGCAAGGGGAACAACGGTTCAGAATAATGTCAATGGTATCGTAAGCAGGTATGGGAGAAACTACGTATCGCTCAATGGCGCCTCTGATGTGAATGTCGGAGGTCGGGAGACGACCAACATTACATATCGTACGCATGTACAAAGCTATGGCTGGCAGGGATGGAAGAACAACGGAGTGATGGCAGGTACAAGCGGACGTGCAAAACGCCTGGAAGGTATAGAGATAAAACTTACCAATCAACAATATACGGGAAATATTGTGTATCGCACACATGTACAAAGCTATGGCTGGGAGTCCCGCTGGAGAATGAATGGCGAGATGTCCGGAACAAGCGGGCAGGCAAAACGGCTGGAGGCAATCCAGATTTACCTTACTGGAGAACTTGCCAATCACTATGATGTTTATTACCGCGTACATGCACAGTCGTATGGCTGGCTTGGATGGACAAGAAATGGAGCAGCAGCTGGAACGGCCGGATATGCAAAAAGGTTAGAGGCAATCCAGATCGTTCTTGTTCAAAAGAACGGGGCGGCTCCGGGAAATGTTGCAGGTATCGTATCTACAGTTGGAACGGGTTTTGTGAACCGGCCTGAAATTGCTTTGCCGGAAAATCCGGTATCAAACGGAAGCACCGGTTCAAACGGAACATCGGGTTCAACGGGCTCAACCGGAGCAAACAAGAACGATGTTACCAGATATTCATATGAAATCGTTCCTCTGCTGGAGCCTTTCAATGAGTATTTCTATGTGAAGACGAATAATCCGGATGTTTCCTATGTTCGTTTTGAGGATAAAAACAGTAAGTATAAGGCCGGAAAAGGAGCTTATCTTATCCCGACGACCCGGAGATTTTTCGATGTCAAATACGAGAATAAAGAAACCGGACGTGTGAAGGGCGGATATATATTCGAGATGTCTGAATCGGGTTCCGATGGCGGAGCATATACATTGCAGCAGGCTGATCGTGCCTATAAAGTCACTTATTCGGGAAATGTGTCGTATTCAACAATGCCGGTTTATACGGATACACCGGTTCAGGTTTCCTGCAAATCGGTGGAGAGTCTGACCGATTATCTGATTAACAATTACACGGATAAATCAAAAGGCTTGTTCGACAATCTGCAAAGTGTGAACTCAGCGTTGGGGCGGCTTTCTGTCTATCCGAAAAACATCGTTGACACATCGAAGCCGGATCCGAATCGCCCGTATCCGCTGCTGGCAACATCTCCATACCCGGAATTGTCTTTGAATGAACACTATTCGATGTGGCAGTCGGCGGATGAGATGATGTTCCTGGAATACCTTCATCCGATGGTGTTGTCATCCGTAGGAGTTCCGGGCGTTATGGCGAATGTAGCGAAAGCGTTGCAGCCGGATTGTACGGTTTCGTCAGGCTCGGCGCATTATCTGGTCGATGTAACATGGAACGGAACAACGAAATCATATGGTGGTGCCGGAAACGGAAATACGGATCCGGTTATGTCCAAATATATTGAAAGTTTATTTACCTTTGACGGTGGAGCGAATGATTACGCATTTTCTTCGTCCCTCGATAAACTGGAAAGGAAAATTCATCAATATGAGAAACAATCGACCGATGAGTTACAGACATATCGGAATCAGTTGTCCGGAGATGAATTTGAGAAAAAGATTGGCGCAGGCAATTGGCTGAAGGTTGCTGCTGAGGGCTGGGGATATGGAACGGCATATACGTATGTGAGTGCATATACAGGTGTTGGAAACGGCGTCTACCATATGGAGGATGTATGGGTGGACGGAAGATATGTCAATAAGAATAACTGTATTGACCTGAAGGCAACTTATGCACAGCATCCGACTTCGGATATTCTTGTCCGGAATAAAACATTTACAAATGCATCCGGCAAAACCGTCACACAGGATGTCCTGTATGAATATGATGCGCAACGAGGTGGCTGGTATGCAGTGCAGTCGTATTACGGAAGAAACTGGTGGCATTCAGATTCATATGATAAGCTTCCGGCTGACATGAAACTATCCAAAGAACAGGTCGCAAATATGCGGGTTGATAGCAACGCAGGGAAGCTGCCGGAAACCGGTCTGATCTATGATGGGACAGTAGCACCCGGGACACCATTTTTCAATTAAATGATGAAATATTATACATGTGCTTGTACCGGTAAGCAGTGACAGATGCGCATGAGATAGTAATGAAAAAGCATGGTTGGTTCATAATGAGCCGTCCATGCTTTTTGCATTTAATCTTCATGCAAACACCAAGCTTTGCGTCTTGGACATTGCGTTTCAGACATTGTGCTTCAGGCACCATGCAGCTTCTTAATGATTGAGCGGACTGTGCCGATATAAAAGACAGAGAACCGGTTCGGGCAACTGGAACGCAAGATCGGAACAATGCAAGATAGAAATAATATTATACAAATTAATGATGCAAGGAGCATTTTATGCAGAATATCAATATCAAAAATTCACAGGATGCCATCAAAGCGTATAGTGACAGTGCAAATGCTTACAGTGGAACAAAGATGAAGACTGCTTCGGTCGATCAGCTCGATGCCTTCGAGAAGGTCGAGCAGGTGCAGTACGACAGGAATTCTTCGGTCGATACGAACGCGCAGATGGTCATGGATAATTTCAATGAGTACCGCAAGGACATGCAGGAGAAGGCGAAGCAGGAACAGCAGGAAGAGACAAGCGACGAAGAACAGGCGCGTGCAGATGCACGGGAGATTGCGCGTTCCCTTACTTCCGAGGAGATAAAGAAGCTTCGCATGATGGGCGTGGATGTTGCTTCGGCATCGCTTTCGGACATAGAAGGGCTGGTTACTTCCATGCGTGCAGATGCGCATAAGGACGCGCTTGCAAATGTGCTCGCACAGGCGCAGATCGAGGAGGGAGACGTCTCGAATCTGGTTTTTACAAGCAGCGGGGCGCAGATAGCCGGGACAGATGTGAAGCTGCAGGTGGGGAACAAGGACATTCTGTACCTGCTGAAGAATCGGCAGCCACTCACGCAGGAGACACTCTACAAAGCGCATTACAGTGGACAAAGAGCGATTGCCGCGGTGGAGGAATTCGGAGGAGACACCGCATATGCGGCGAAACAGGCTGCACAACAGACAATATCCAAGCTGCAACAGAGCGCTGGACAATCGGTGTATATTCCCGGGGAAGATGGAAATGCAGATTCCGGCTTGCAGGCGCAGCTCGCACATGTGATCATGCAGGCTGGATTTGCCGTGGATGAAACAAGCATGGCCGGGGCAAATCTGCTTCTGGCAAATGATATTCCGGTCACGACGGATTCCGTGCGGGCTTATATGCAGATGCAGGCGCAGATCGGGAAGGATATCGGTGAACTGCCGACGGCACAGCAGGCAGAGAAGCGGCAGACACAGGAGCTTGAGACGAGAGCGGCAAAGCTCAGACAGGATGCAGCTTCGATTACAGCAGAGGATGTGGCACAGGCAGTACGTACAGAGCGGCCGCTTACAATCGCTGCGCTGGTGGCGGCGCATTATGATGGGGTACGGGATGGACAGACCGGTGGACAGCCGGTGGGAGCATACGACGAAACCGCGGATAAGGGTACACAGTTACAGGATGGCCGGAGCGCAGGTTCCGACATACAGAATCAGACGCTGCGGGAGGTAACGGCACTGCGGCAGTTAGAGGAGATCCGGCTCTCCATGACACAGAGTGTTGCGGTACGGATGCTCTCCGTGGATATCAATATTGATACTCGTGAACTGGCGCAGGTGGTGGCGAAGCTGCGAAATGCAGAGGCACAGCTTACGCAGGAGATGTTTGCGAAGCAGGGTGTTGCGCCAACCGAAGAAAACAAGGCAATCTATCAGCAGATGCAGGCAGATCTGCAGACGATTGGCACGGCACCGGCAGCAAGGCTTGGCGTGTTGGCGGGTACGGACGCGCTGCAGTCGGTGACGGTACATGGATTTGCGAAGCTTGTACAGGAAGAACACCAGATCGGTGGACAGGCGGGTGATATGCAACGCCGGATGTCCGATAACAATGTGCCGGATGGGGTGGCAGATATATCGACACAGACGATCCGGCGTTCCGTTGATTTCGCAGCGATGGAGCGCGGATATGAGGCACTTGGTACAGCCCCGCGTGCGGATATGGGAGATAGTATCCGCAAAGCATTTTCAAATATCGAAGATATACTGACAGATATGGAGCTGCCGGTGGATGAGGAACATACACGAGCGGTACAGATTCTCGGGTATAACCGCATGGAAATCACGGAGGAAAATATCGCACAGATCATAGAGTATGACAGAGCGGTCAATGATATGCTTGCCGCATGCCATCCGAATGCGGTGCTGTCTATGATCCGGGATGGTATCAACCCGCTTGATATGACAGTCGATGAACTCAATCAGACACTGCGGGACAAAAATTACAAAGCAGGTGTGAAGGAGACAGACGATTTTGCAACGTATCTGCGTGATGTAGAGAAGCGTGGACAGATCAGCAGCGAGGAACGCGCAGGATATATCGGGTTGTACCGGGTATTTAAGCAGTTAGAGAAATCCGGCGACCGGGAAGCCGGGTATCTGTTCGCGAACAACAGCCGGCTTACCGTGCGTAATCTGATTACTGCGATGCGAAGCCGGAAGGCCGCCGGGATGGAGGCTGTGGTCGATGATTCGTTCGGTATGCTTGCGGATCTGCAGACACGTGGGGAGAAGATGGATGATCAGATCGCGCGTGCATATGCGGGACGGGTTGGTGCGGATGGTAACTGGACCGGACAGCTCCGCATGGGAGAGAAAGATGAATATATGAGCCGAAATGAACCGATGGCTGCGCAGGAAGAATATAAAAACCCATGGGAGAAAATCTCTGATTCTCCGATGCTTGCACAGGCAGAACAGCTTCTGCAGGCAAATGATATTGAAGAGAGCGCACAGAATCTGGAAGCGGCGGATTATATACTGCAGGGAATGTCGGTAGGACCGGAAGCAGAAGCTGTCAATCATCAGGCGTCCATGAATTTCTATACATTTGCATCACAGGTATGGAAGCAGATTAGATGGCAGGACCATACGAAGGAGGATGCAGTTGACGCAGAGACGGATGCTATGGCGAAGTCCCTCACAGGAGAGGAGATTGCGTTGCCGTTTGAATCGGAGATGCTGCTGAAACAGATCGAAGCAGACGCAGATCTGGCGCAGATGTATGCGGATATCCGGCAGCAGATGGTAGAGCAGATGTATGATCGGGCAGAAGAAGGAAATATAACATCAGATCAGCTGCAGGGCATGAAGGTCGTGCAGGCAGGATTCCGAATATTGGGAGCCATGGCGGGCAGAAGGCAGTATCAGCTCCCGGTTGAGACAGAGTCAGGTATGAAGGTAGTGAATCTGACGATGCAGACGGGCGGAGTAGAAGCCCGCGGCATCACGATCCGGATGGCGGCAGGGGTGCATGGTATGCTGCAGGCGCAGATCCGGATGGACGAAGCGGGAACATGCACGGGTGAGATTCTTGGCGGTTCCTCGGAGGCGAATACATGGCTTGCCGGGCGGACGGATGCGTTCCGGGAACTGCTTGCCGGAAGTGAATATGCGGATGCGGCAGTTGCGCTTGGAGAAAGCCGTACAGCGGCGCGTGGAACGAACGGGGGAGCGGACACACAAAAACTGTGTCGGGCGGCAATATTCTTCGTTAAGGCTATGGCGAAACTTACCGATATATAACATAGTAAAACCGGGATGCGGACGTATAATGTGCCGCGGACATGATGCCGGATAAGAAGCAGACATTTGGATAGCTGAAGCATAACGAACGGGTTTAAGGAGGCAGACCATGAGAATTAATTATAATGCGCTGGCGATGAATGCCACGACGAATTTCGGTAAAATAAATAATAAAGTTGCAAAGTCGATGTCCAGACTTTCTTCTGGTTATAAGATTACAAGCCCGGCAGATGATGCGGCAGGACTTGCGATTTCAAAGAAGATGAGTGCACAGATCCGGGGACTTGACCGCGCGGCTTTGAATTCTAACGATGGTATCTCTGTGATCCAGTCCGCAGAGGGCGGCATGGAGGAGATGCACAGCATTTTAGGACGTATGCGGGAACTGGCTGTGCAGGCGGCAAACGATGTCAATGATGAGGTCGATCGTGATGCGATTCAGGAGGAGATTGATTCCCTGGCGGCTGAGCTGACACAGATTTCCGATACGACCGCATTTAACGGACAGACACTGCTGAATGGGGATCTGACGAGACGTTCCCTGTCCAGTGTCAATGGTGTGAAAGCAACATACATTTCATCAGAGGTAAGCACGGGTGTTTATTCGATCAATGTCACAGCCGATGCAGAGCAGGCATCTATGACGACAGGATTTACCTATTCTACAGCCGTGATCACAAAAGAGCAGGCAGGAACTTTGAAGGTAAATGGATTTGCAATCGAGATCGAGGAGGGCATGTCGATGGAGGATGTATATGGAAAGATCCAGACCAGCCTTGCCAAGATCAATATTGATATCTTTGCGTCGAATGACGGAACGACAGAGGAGAGCTTTGACAGTGGAGCACCGGTGGTGTTCCGCACAAAGGGATATGGCAGCAGTGAGAAAATCAGCATCTCTGTGGGAAATCCGGAGCTGGCAGCGGTGTTTGGAGTGGCAGATGGCACGATGATGCAGGGCAAGGATTGTCAGGCAGCTTTGAACATCACAGAAGATGGATTTTCTACGACTGCAACTTTGAAGACAAATGGAAATAAGATTGAAGTCACAGACCGAAGCGGCTTCTCTATGACGATTGAAGCAGATCCGGGCGCTGTTGCCGAAAATGGTGGAGCTGTAACAGCAGAGATCGAAGTGCTGTCGGCTGGAACGATGGTAATACAGACAGGTTCCAACGAGGGTGAGCAGTTAGCCATCGACATTCCAGAGCTGAATGCAAAATCACTTGGCGTGGATGAGTTGATCATGTACACACATGAATATGCAAGTCAGGCAGTTGATATCATTGATGAGGCAGTGAAGAAAGTTTCGGCTGCACGTTCGAAGCTGGGTGCGTATGAGAACCGGCTGGATGATGTGCATTCGAATCTCGAAGTGCAAAGTGAGAGTATCACGGAGGCTTATTCGCGGATCATGGATACGGATATGGCTGAGGAGATGACAGAATATACGCAGCAGGAGGTTTTGTCGCAGGCGGCAATCGCGATGATGCAGAAAGCAAATGATCGTCCGGAATCTATCTTGCAGTTGTTGCAGTAGATAGTATAGGATAACGTGGAATATATTGATAAAATCGGAATACGAGGAAATTATCATGACACAGGAACAAAAACAGGAATTCACACGGCGCATTAGTCAGGAAAACCACAGCGGTCTGATTCTGGTGCTGTGTGATATCTTTCATACATATGGTAACGACGCGATCGCCGCGTATGAGGCGGATGACGCGACCGCATATCTGCAGAATATTGGGCAGGCGCGGCGTGCGATGCAGGAGCTGATTGAATGTTTCTCGAAGGAAGATCCGCTTGGAAGAAATGTGATTGCCATTTTGCGATTTATCTATGGGAAGCTTGTGCGCTCGGAAGTACGCAGACAGCCGGATGAACTGGATCGATGTGTGCAGATGGTCGATGACTTACGTGTCGGATTTGTACATTTACACGAACTTGACAACGAGGGCGCTGTGATGCAGAATGTACATCAGGTGTACGCTGGACTTACCTATGGGAAAGGAACCCTGAACGAGAGTATACAGGGTGTAAACTACGAAAAACGTGGATACCAGGTCTAAGAGCAAAACGATGCCATGCTTTATCAGAAATGGTAAAGTATAAGTAGTTAAAATAAAAAGGAGTAAGTAAAGATGAAAAAAGATGATTGTATTTTCTGCAAGATCGCAAATGGAGAGATTCCATCTGCAACGGTATATGAGACACCAGAGTGCCGTGTAATTCTGGATCTGGCACCAGCCAATCAGGGACATGCGCTGATTCTGACGAAGGAGCACTACGATAATATCTACCAGCTTGATGAGGAGACTGCAGGCAAGGTATTTTCGCTTGCAACCCACGTTGCGAAAGCGGTACAGGAAGAGACTGGCTGCGAGGGCCTGAATATCGTGCAGAACAATGGCGAAGTAGCCGGTCAGACCGTGCATCATTTCCATATGCATGTGATTCCACGTCACGCAGGGGATGACGTACAGGTGACATGGAAGCAGGGCGAGACAGAATCAGAATCCTTGAAGGCACTGGCAGATGCAATCAAGAAGCATATCTAAGGATAAACAGACGCAGTCGGGGAGGCTGTCGAAACGGCAGATTGTGTTTCTTGTATTGTCGGTACTGTTCGCGATTATGATCTTCTGTTTCTCTGCCAGAAATGGCGAGGAATCGACGGAGGACAGTTATACGGTCGGTATGGAGTTTGGACGCATTGTACATCCGGATTTTAAGAACTGGTCGGAGGAAGCACAGCTTGCGTTTGCAGCGAAGGTCGATCATCCGATCCGAAAATTGGCACATGCGACGGAGTATGCCGTCTTTGCAATGCTGCTCTGTGGTGTATGGCTGGATGTCCGAAGAAAACGAAAGGTGTCTGCGTTATTCGCGTGGGGAACTGCGACGGTGTATGCGGCGACGGATGAGTTTCATCAGTTGTTTGTCCCTGGACGGAGCGGACAGGTAAAGGACGTGCTACTCGATAGCTGTGGCGCAGCAGTGGGCGTGCTGATTCTGATGCTTGTTGCGGCGCTGATTCGATTTATCCGTAAAAAGCATGGCACACAGGAATGAAAATCGCCAGAATATGCGCAAATACAACGAGATTAGCAAATAAAACCATTGACAATTAGAAATATATGATATATGTTAAACATGTCTCTCTTATTCAGAGTGGTGGAGTCATAAGGGACGAAGAAGCCACGGCAACCCCGGAGACGGAAGGTGCCGACCTGAGCGATACTTAGATTAAGTTGTCGAGCAATAAGAAGATTTGATAACGACTTTCAAATCCGGTTGCTTGCAGCCGGATTTATTTTTTATGAATTGCCGCTGAAAAAGAGACAAAGAACCATAGACAAATGCATTCCAAAGGAGGAACAAATGGAGAAGTTATTATTTACTTCAGAATCAGTAACCGAAGGCCATCCTGACAAAATCTGTGATCAGATCAGTGATGCCGTATTAGATGCGCTTTTAGCGCAGGATCCTATGAGCCGTGTTGCCTGTGAGACAGCCGTAACAACCGGACTGGTACTTGTTATGGGTGAGATCACAACAAAGGCACAGATCGATATTCAGACAATCGTACGTGAGACAATTCGTGAGATCGGTTATGACCGTGCAAAGTACGGATTTGACTGTGATACCTGTGGTGTGATCGTTGCACTTGACAAGCAGTCAACCGATATCGCAATGGGTGTTGACAAGGCACTCGAAGCAAAGGAAAATCATATGTCCGATGAGGAGATTGAGGCAATCGGCGCTGGCGATCAGGGTATGATGTTCGGCTATGCAACAAACGAGACACCAGAGCTTATGCCATATCCAATCTCATTGGCACACAAGCTTGCAAGAAAGCTGACAGAAGTTCGTAAGAACGGCACACTTCCTTATTTAAGACCAGATGGTAAGACACAGGTATCGGTAGAGTATGACGAGAACGGAAAGCCTTGCAGATTAGAGGCAGTTGTACTTTCTACCCAGCATGACGAGAATGTATCGCAGGAGCAGATCCATGCGGATATCAAGAAATATGTATTTGATCCAGTCCTTCCACAGGATATGATCGACGATGAGACGAAGTTCTTCATCAACCCAACCGGACGTTTTGTTATCGGTGGACCAAACGGTGACTCTGGTGTAACCGGACGTAAGATTATCGTAGACACTTACGGTGGATATGCACGTCACGGCGGCGGAGCCTTCTCTGGAAAGGACTGCACAAAGGTAGACCGTTCCGCAGCGTATGCCGCACGTTATGTAGCAAAGAATATCGTAGCAGCCGGACTGGCTGAGAAGTGTGAGATCCAGCTTTCTTATGCGATCGGTGTTGCAAGACCAACTTCCATCATGGTAGATACATTTGGCACAGGTAAGCTTGCAGATGATAAGCTCGTAGAGATCATCCGTGAGAACTTCGACCTGCGTCCAGCTGGTATCATCAAGATGCTTGATCTGCGCAGACCAATCTACAAGCAGACAGCCGCTTATGGACATTTCGGAAGAACCGATATCGACCTTCCGTGGGAGAAGACCGACAAGGTAGACGACTTAAAGAAATATTTGTAGAAAACAGGAGGAAGATATCATGAAGAATATGTTGAACTTCAAGAATTTCTCTGCGGAAGAGCTGCAGAAGATTCTTGATCTTGCACTGGATATGAAGAAGAATCCGGAGAAGTACAGCCACGCATTGGAGGGCAAGAAGCTCTATACGTTGTTTGAGAAGACAAGTACCCGTACATTCCTTTCTTTCACGACAGGAATGACAGAGCTTGGCGGAACCTACTACAACCAGCTCTGGAAGGACAGCAACTTTGTTCTTGGCGAGCCGGTTTCTGAGATCAAATATGTATGCCGCAATGTGGACATCATCATGGCACGTCTCGTGAAAAATGAGACCGTTGAGCTGTTCGGTGACAATGTAACGGTACCATTTATCAATGGCTGCGATAACTCGTACCATCCTTGCCAGATTCTGGCAGATGCACTGACGATCATCGAGAAGTTTGGTAGTCTGAATGTCAAGTTCTTATATATCGGTGCAAAGAACAACGTATTCAATTCACTGGTAGAATTCTTCTCCAAGATGAAGCAGGGAACTTTGTACGGACTTACCCCGCTTGTAAATGATACTGCCTGCGGTCCAGACTTCTATGAGGAAGCAAAGAAGACTGGTTACTATGTAGAGCTTGATCCGAACATGCCGATGGACGAAGTGAAGAAATATGTCAAGGATATGGATATCTGCTACACCGATACATGGCTTGACATGGAGTTCTTCAACGATCCTGCATATCAGGATAAGAAGAAAGAACTCATGGATAAGATGATGCCATATCAGTTGAACGATGAGTTCTTAGAGGGCAGTCATGCACTTGTCTTCCACGACATGCCAATGCATGTAGGCTTCGAGATTTCGAAGGACGTGGAGATGAAGAACCTTGATCATATTCTCGATCAGGCAGAAAACAGAAGACACGCAGAAAAAGCTGTCATGTATACATTGATAAAAGGAATTTAAGTGGTATAATATATGGATGTGTGGCTTTCGGTACTGGCGTTTGTGCTTTTCCTTGGCTTTGGTACGGGCGCGCTTGTCTGCGTCTCTGCCGTGAAAAAACAGTCTGGGATCGTCATAAAGAGCCGGCTGCATCACAAATTAAATATCTCTGAGGTCGTCTATGCGAACCTTGGACTTGTGGGACTTGTTGTGTTGGTATATTTTAAGATCTACATATTTGTGCCTGCGGTATTGATGTTTGTGTTGTTCATCGTGCTGTCCACCCGGATACAGAGTGGCATCACAGAAGATGGAGTGCTGGTCGGAACCACATTTATCGAATGGGAATTCATGCGGTCTTTTCTCCTGGAGAACCAGGGGGAGGACAGCAATGTAATCGTACTGAAGATTCGTGCGAATCGAAAAACATATATCCTCGTTTGCAACCGGGAAGACCGGTTTGCAATCGATGAGATATTCCGAAAAAACAACGTGCGTTCAATGGGAGGAAACCAGAAATGAAACATGTAATTGATTCAACAGACCTGACCGTAGAAGAAATCGATGGCATTTTGAAGCTGGCACAGGATATCATCGACGACAAAGAAGCGTATAGCGAAGCGTGTAAGGGCAAAAAACTTGCAACATTATTTTTTGAACCAAGTACAAGAACAAGGCTTAGCTTTGAATCAGCAATGATGGAGCTTGGCGGAAATGTACTTGGTTTTTCTTCGGCTGATTCTTCGTCAGCAACGAAGGGCGAGAGCGTGGGCGATACAACAAGAGTGGTAAGCTGCTATGCAGATATCATCGCAATGCGTCATCCGAAGGAAGGTGCGCCGATGCGTGCTTCCATGGTGAGTGGCGTGCCGATTATCAATGCGGGGGATGGCGGACATAACCATCCGACACAGACATTGACAGACCTGCTTACAATCCTGCGGGAGAAAGGAAGACTGGATAATTTCACGATTGGTCTGTGTGGCGATCTGAAGTTTGGACGTACCGTACATTCCCTGATCAAGGCATTGTCCCGTTATGAGAACATCAAATTCATCCTGATTGCACCGAAGGAACTCCGCGTGCCGGAATACATTATTTCCGAAGTGCTCGAAGCAAAGAATATTCCATATGAAGAAGTAGAGTCGATGGAAGAAGTGATGAGCGAGCTGGATGTGCTTTATATGACAAGAGTACAGAAGGAACGTTTCTTCAACGAGGCGGATTATGTCAGATTGAAGGATACATACATTCTTGATGGAAAGAAGCTGAAAAATGCAAAGTCTGACCTTGCAATCCTGCATCCGCTTCCACGTGTGAACGAGATCTCTGTGGAAATCGATGACGATCCACGTGCCTGCTATTTCCGTCAGGTTATGAATGGAAAATTCGTGCGTATGGCACTGATGCTGACACTGCTCAAGGCGAATGGTGCGAAGCTGAATCTGTCTGCGGACAAGCTTGCCAAGATCCCAGAGTAAGGAAATGGATTTGCATTAAGGAGGAAAAATCATGAAGATAGATAGTATTCAAAATGGTATTGTGCTGGATCATATTACTGCTGGCAAGGCACTTCAGGTATATCACGACCTCGAACTTGACAAGCTCGACTGTTCCGTTGCCATCCTGCAGAACGTCAAGAGCAGCAAGATGGGCAAGAAGGACATCCTGAAGATTGATAAGGAGTACGATGTGAATCTGGATGTGTTGGGTTACATCGATCCAGATATCACAGTCAGCATCATCAAGGACGGACAGACGGTCGAGAAAAAGAAGCTGGCATTGCCCAAAAAACTGATCAATGTGAAAAAATGTAAAAATCCTCGCTGTATCACATCGACAGAACCAGGAATTGTGCATATATTTAAATTAGCCGATGAAAAAAATCGTATTTATCGATGCATTTATTGTGAGGCAGACAAGTAAAATGCTTTACAAAATAATGGAATGTGTTATAATTATTAAGATTATGGGCTAGTAGCGTAAAAAATAACTGGCAGCACAGAGGTGTGAAATGGAAAAATATGTTATAAAAGGCGGCAATGTTCTGGAAGGTGAAGTTTCGATTGCCGGTGCGAAAAACGCCGCACTCGGTATCCTTGCAGCAGCAGTCATGACAGACGAAGAATGCATTATTGAGAATGTACCATATGTAGAAGATACAAAGACATTACTTCGTGCAATCGAGACAATTGGCGCTAAGGTAAAATACATTGATAACCATACAGTTTCTATCTGCGGCGGAACAATCAGAACCGGCGAGGATGTCTGTGTGGATGATGAATATATTCGGAAGATACGAGCATCCTACTATCTGCTTGGAGCTTTGCTTGGTAAATACAACTATGCACAGGTTGCTTTGCCGGGCGGCTGTGATATTGGACTGCGTCCGATCGACCAGCATATCAAGGGCTTTGAGGCACTTGGTGCGAAAGTAGAGATTGTAAATGGCGGTAAGGTTGTTGCGAAAGCAGACCAGTTGATTGGAAATCATATTTATCTCGATGTGGTAACGGTTGGTGCAACCATCAATATCATGATGGCAGCCGTGCTTGCAGAGGGAAAGACGACGATCGAGAATGCTGCGAAGGAGCCACACATTGTAGATGTAGCGAACTTCCTGAACAGTATGGGTGCAAATATCAAGGGCGCCGGAACGGATGTCATCCGTATCCGTGGTGTTCAGAAGCTGAGAGGAACGGAGTATTCGATCATTCCGGATCAGATCGAGGCGGGAACATTTATGACGATGGCGGCAGCGACAAAGGGAAATGTTCTCATCAAAAATGTAATTCCAAAACACTTAGAGGCAATCTCTTCGAAGCTGAATGAGATTGGTGCACGCGTAATCGAATACGATGATGCAGTTCGTGTTATGGCGGACGGCAGATTCAAGGCAACACAGATTAAGACACTTCCATATCCGGGATTCCCGACAGATATGCAGCCGCAGATGGCGGTAACACTTGCATTGTCACAGGGAACGAGCGTGATTACGGAGAGTATATTTGAAAACCGGTTTAAATATGTAAGCGAGCTTTCCCGCATGGGAGCACGCATCAAAGTAGAAGGTAATTCCGCAGTGATTACTGGCGTGGATGGATACACAGGCGCGAATCTGGTAGCACCGGATCTGCGTGCAGGTGCCGCACTTGTCATTGCAGCATTGGCAGCGGAAGGATTCAGTACGATCGACGATATCAAGTATATTTTGCGTGGTTACGAAGATTTCGATGGAAAGATCCGTGGACTTGGCGGTCAGATCGAGGTAGTTGATGACGAGCGCGATGTCCAGAAGTTTAAATTAAGAGTGGGTTAAAAACAAAAATAAGGGAGGGGTTTCATATGCCTAAAAAACCGTACTACATTACAACCGCAATCGCATACACATCTGGTAAGCCTCATATAGGCAATACGTATGAGGTTGTACTTGCAGACAGCATTGCCAGATACAAGAGATACGTCGGATACGACGTACGTTTCCAGACAGGAACTGACGAACATGGTCAGAAGATCGAGATTAAAGCATTTGAGAATCTCTCCACACCGAAGGAATTCGTGGATGAGACATCGGCTGAGATCAAGCGTATCTGGGATCTGATGAACACTTCTTACGACAAATTCATCCGTACAACGGACGATTATCATGAGAAGCAGGTACAGAAGATTTTCAAGAAATTATACGATCAGGGCGATATCTACAAGGGTCAGTACGAAGGCATGTACTGTACACCTTGTGAATCCTTCTTCACGAAAGCACAGCTTGTGGACGGCAAATGCCCGGACTGTGGCCGTGAGGTACAGCCGGCAAAGGAAGAAGCATATTTCTTCAAGCTCAGCAAATACGCTGACCGTCTGATCGAGCATATCAATACACATCCGGACTTTATCCAGCCGGAGTCCCGCAAGAACGAGATGATGAACAACTTCCTCCTTCCGGGACTGCAGGATCTGTGCGTATCAAGAACATCCTTCAAATGGGGTATTCCTGTAGATTTTGATCCGGGACATATCGTATATGTATGGATCGACGCGTTGACCAACTATATCACAGGTCTTGGCTATGATGTGGATGGCAATTCGGACGAATTGTACCATCGTTACTGGCCTGCAGATCTGCATCTGATCGGCAAGGATATCATCCGTTTCCATACCATTTACTGGCCATGTATCCTCATGGCGCTTGGCGAGCCGCTTCCGAAGCAGGTGTTCGGACATCCTTGGCTCATCCAGAGTGATGGAAAGATGAGTAAGTCCCGTGGAAATGTAATCTATGCAGATGATATGGTAGATTTGTTCGGCGTGGATGCGGTCCGCTACTTCCTGTTGCATGAGATGCCATTTGAGAACGATGGTGTTATTTCATGGGAGCTTGTGATTGAGCGTATCAATTCAGAACTTGCAAATACACTTGGAAACCTCGTGAACCGTACGATTTCCATGTCGAATAAATATTTTGATGGCGTTGTGACAAATGCCGGTGCACATGAGCCGGTCGATGATGACTTGAAGGCTGTTGTAACCGACACCAGACTCCGTGTAAATGCATGCATGGACAAGCTCCGCGTGGCAGATGCGATCACAGAGATCTTCGCTTTGTTTAAGCGTTGCAATAAGTATATCGATGAGACAATGCCTTGGGCACTTGCCAAGGATCCGGAGAATGCAGATCGTCTGAACACCGTTCTTTACAATCTGGTAGAGAGCATCGTGGTTGGCGCAAGCCTTCTGGAGCCATATATGCCGGAGACGTCTGAGAAGATCTTAAAGCAGCTCAATGCAGAAAAGCGTCGTGTGACAGAACTTTCGAACTTTGGCCTGTATCCATCCGGGAATAAGGTAACGGATCAGCCGGAGATTCTCTTCGCAAGAATCGATGCACCAAAGATGCTCGAGGAGATCGAGAAGCGTTTCCCATCCAAAGTGGTTGAAGAAGAGCCAAAGCCGGAGAAGAAGGCAAAGAAGGAAGAAAAGGTTGAGATTCCTACACTTGATGCTGTAGTGAAAGAAGAGATCACAATTGATGAGTTTAGCCGTATGCAGTTGCAGATGGGTGAGATCATCTCCTGTGAGGAAGTTGCAAAGTCCAAGAAGCTGCTTTGCTCACAGGTAAAGGTACAGGGCAGAACCCTGCAGATCGTATCAGGAATCAAGCATTACTATACACCAGAGCAGATGGTTGGTAAGAAGGTTGTTGTTATCACGAACCTGAAGCCGACAAAGCTTGCAGGTGTGTTATCCGAAGGTATGCTTCTTTGTGCAGAGGATTTCGATGGAAATCTGGCACTGCTTACCGCAGAGAAGGATATGCCGGCTGGAGCAATGATCAGCTAGGAATAATAAAATAATATATCAAAAACGACCGGTTGGTTTAAAACCAATCGGTCGTTTTTATATGTTGTTTCATATATTACCTGCATGCTTCATTATTTAGTTCGCATCTGTTGAAGTTGCAGTCTCAGTCACGATTGCGGAACTGATCATAGCAGCATCAATCTGCATGAAATCGCGGTCGCTGATGTAATATTTATTTCCATCTTCAATAATTTCAACAGTTATAACTTGCGGGTCGGCATAACTCATATTTTCACAACCGGCATTCAGGATGTCAATCAAGCCCTGCGAGAATAATGTTTCGTAATCAGTGAGAGAATAATCGTTATAAGTTCCAGCCTTCACATCGTTGTTAAATGTGTCGACATAAGCAGTTACTTCAGAAGAGGTCTGTGCGAACAGGTTGATCGGGTAAATCGTGACATCTACCAGATAAACACTGCCGTCTTTTCTTGCTTTATCTACCTTGTAATTAACCTTGCTGTAAATATTTTTGGCAAGAGACTCGAACTGCTCCCGCATCTCTGGCGCATCGTCAATATTCACACTGTAATAGGTGAGGATATTGTCAGTGAGCAGGTCAATGTTTGCCTGATAAAGGGCATCTGCATCCTCCTGATTGGCACCGGACGCCGCAATGTAATCCTTGGTTGCACCAAGATAATTGATTGCGATCAAACTCTTGATGTAGGTCTGATACCGCTTCTCCACATTCGCTGTACATGCGGTTAATGAAAAAATTAACAGCATACAAATCGGCAAAAGAGAAAATCGTTTGTATTTTTTTGCATGAATTTTCATGAAAAAGTTCATTTAAAGATCACCTCGTAATAATTTTTATATGATTAAACATACCCTTAGTGTATCATAAAGTGAAAGCAAATATCAATACACACATACTTTTTATTGAACCTTTTAATGCATAGTTTGAATTGACGATAATGGTTCACTCCGGGACCGCTTCCGCTTAGTTGCTCCGCGCAGCGGTACTAAATTCGTGTTTCACACTCATTAAGTACCGGCGGTCGCAAATGTCCCTTCGTAAATCCATTATCGTCAATTCAAACGTCCGTTAAAGTAATTTGTATATAGATTGTTAATCATAAATCCCGTGTAAAAAAATGATGCATAAACGAAGTTCTTATGATATAATTAAGAAACATATTGGATAATGGACATTCGAAAGGAGAATTGCAGAATGGATGTAACGTTGAAGACCACATCGTTTGGTGGATATGACAAGAAGGCAGTAGAAAATTATATAGACGAATTGACAGCAGAACACGAGAAAGAGGTTGCAGATTTAAAGGCAAACGTATTGAAGCTGTCAGAGACAGTAAAGAATCTCCACACGATGAGAGAGGTTAACTTGAACGAATCTTCCAGCACGATCGAGAACCTCAAGAAGGTAAACGATGAGCTGCAGGTAGAAGTGACACAGCTCCGTGACAAGATGACAGCGTACGAGACAAGAGAAGAAGAGTCAGCGAGCCGTTACGAGTCAATTTCCAGAACTTTGCTGGAGGCACGTGAGAGTGCAGATGCATTGACAAAGCAGACACAGAAGGAGTGCGGGGAGCTGCGCGCAAAGACAGAGGAAGAATGCGACAGACTGACACAGGAGACAAGTGATGCCTGCCGTCAGATGTCAGAGGAGACAACCGCAGAGTGCCAGCGTATGCATGCAGAGACAGTTGCAGCCTGTGAGAGACTCGATGCAGAGACAAAGAGCAAATGTCAGGAGCGCAAGGAATCCACATATGCAGAGTGTGAGCGCGTGAAGCGTGAGACAAGAGAAGAGACAGACAACCTGCGTGCAGAGACGGAGAGCGCATGTCAGTCTTTGAACGATCATACAGAGGAAACCTGTGCAAATATGCGCGCAGAGGCAACTGCAGAGTGTGAGGAGATGCGGAATCAGGCAAGAACAGAGGCATACAATACACGTATGTCTGTGAAGCGTGAGTGCGAGAGTGTAAGCGAATATATGGCACAGATGAAAGCAGCACTTGATAATGTAGTTATTTCCGTAGACAATACGATTAAGGTTGCAGATCAGGCATTCCCTGAGATCAGCAACAATTAGTCCGATTCAGAAAGCAGTATAGACGGGGCTGTCGCACATTGCGTGTGACAGCCTTATTAGATACCGAGGCTTTACGATACGATAAGGGGGCGAGTGGCATGGTAATTGAAAACAAATACCTCAGAAAAGCGATTGAAAAGACAAAATATATTGTGCTTGTAAAACGATATATTATCGATATGCCGGGTTCCAGTCTGGTATATGTTTCACCGAACGCATCCGAGATTGGTATGAATGTCGAGATGCTGAACAAAGGAATGAAATTGTCCGAGGATTATATCTATCCGTCGGATCGTGAGATGGTAATGAAGACCATTCATAATGCGATTGACAATCGTGTTCAGGATTACGTGCACGAATATCGTATGGTTGGAGACGATGGGGTGCTTCGACAGGTGCGGGTCAATATCTGTATCGAAGTTGTGTCAGAAGAAGAAAATACATATGAAGTAGAGTTTTATATCCGCGATATCTCTGCGGAGAAGGAAGAAGAAAAACAGGCGGAGATCAAACGGGCGATTGAAGAGCCAAACAGACGCATGCAGATTTCGCCGACGGGATCCCTGGTAATCAGCAAGCTGGATAATCCGGGCATGATTCCGCAGATTCAGAAGATGGAAATGATCATGAGTGGATTTTCACAACTCACTAATTTGTATTCTGTGTTTGTTGATGAGAATGGCAAGGTGGAATCTACACCAGTCGGACCTGCGACGGATCTGGGTGATTTCTATGATCTGTTTGAGACGCCAACCTACAAAGAGTTTTTCAAAACGATGAAGGAAGAAGTACTGGCAGAGATGAAGCCACATATCTTTGACCGCGAGGAAGGCGGTTATGGAAAGCTGGCAATGGCACCGATCTTCGTCGGTGATAATTTGCAGGGGTTCTGGGTGCTTGGCTCTTATACACCGGATGAGACAGAGCATCTGGAGGAAATTTACGAGCTTCATTGGACGACAGCAGAACTGGTATCGGATTTCCTGCTGCAAAGCTATAATTCTATTGTGGAATCTGCGAAGTCACGTGGCGCGGGCAAGAAGCTGCGTGAGGAGCTTGCACGACAGAGCATTGTCAACAATGCATTGTCGAAGATCAACAGCAAATTAAGCGAAGATGTAGAACAGGTCATTGGCGAGACGTTGCGTGAGGTCGCGCTGCATATGGATTTGGACCGCATGTTCTTATATACATTTGACAAGGACAATCCAAAAGCATTCAGTCTGCGAAGTTATTTCGATGTATCCGGTGAGATGCCGAGTGACGATATATTGACTTTGCTTCCGGAGCGTTTGTATCTTGTGGTAGACGCGATCAAGCGCGGCAATGGCTGTTGTATGCTTGACCGTACCAATATGACACAGCGCGATGTAATCAACCTGATGCGGTATAATTTCCGGGCGGAGATCGCATATCCGATTTATCTGGAAGGAAGATTGTACGGTATTTTGATTTTTGCAGAGTCGAAATCGGAACGAATCTGGACAAAAGAAGAACTTCGTTTCTCACAGAGTATCTCTCTGCTGATCCAGAATATGCTGGAAAATGCAGATGGCGATGATAATGTGCGAAATGTGAATAAACATCTGATAGAAACATACAATAGTTTCCATGAGGGCATTTTTATCCGGGATCTGTACACGGGTTATGTATTCTTCTCCAACAAGGCACTCAATGACATGCTTGGATATGATCTGACTGGTGGCGACAGCCGCAAGATCCTGAAGAATCTGCGCGATAAATTTGAGCATATGGATGGTGTCCGCAAGGATATTGCCGGACGGAAGATCACAAACTGGTGCAGCTATGTGCCAGCATTGGACGAGATCATGGATATCACGGAAGTGCCGATTGAATGGTTACAGGGAGGCGCTGCAACCATGATTATTATGAAAAAAGCTAAGGATAATTAGGAAATTTCCGATATATAGATAGGAGGAACAAGACGTGGCAAGTTCAGACATTGGAATCGACTTAGGAACCGCCAGTATATTAGTCTATGTCAAAGGAAAGGGCGTCGTATTGAAGGAGCCGTCCGTAGTTGCCTATGACAGAGATACCGAACAGATCATGGCAATCGGGGAAGAGGCAAGACTGATGCTCGGAAGAACACCTGGGAATATCGTTGCGGTGCGTCCGCTCAGACAGGGTGTTATCTCCGATTATAAAACGACAGAAAAGATGTTGAAATATTTTATCCAGAAGGCAGTGGGCAAGAGCTTCTTCGGTAGAAGACCACGTATTAGTGTATGTGTGCCATCCGGTGTTACGGATGTAGAGAAGCGTGCTGTTGAGGATGCGACCTATCAGGCGGGTGCCAGAGATGTCTATATCATTGAGGAGCCGGTTGCAGCCGCAATCGGAGCCGGTATTGACATTTCCAGACCATGCGGAAATATGATCGTAGATATCGGAGGCGGTACTTCGGATATCGCAGTTATTTCACTGGATGGCGTGGTTGTATCATCGTCCATCAAGGTAGCGGGCGATGATTTCGACGATGCGATCGTTCGTTTTATGCGGAAACGTCATAATCTGTTGATCGGTGAGCGTTCGGCAGAGGAGATCAAGATCAATATTGGAACCTGTTACAAACGACCAGAGAATATCTCCATGGATATCCGTGGACGAAATCTGGTAACCGGACTTCCAAAGACGGTAACGGTATCTTCGGATGAGACCGAGGAGGCGCTGCGCGAGGTGACATCCCAGATCGTGGATGCAGTACATTCGGTATTGGAGCGTACACCACCAGAGCTGGCAGCTGATATCGCAGACCGTGGAATCGTGTTGACTGGTGGCGGTGCATTGCTGCACGGACTCGAAGATCTGATCGAGGAGAACACCGGAATCACAACGATGACAGCCGAGGAACCACTGACTGCAGTGGCAATCGGTACAGGTAAGTATATTGAGTTTTTGAGTGAGCGAAAGTAGAAAGTAGGAAAACGATGGTAAGAGGGTTGTACACGGCATGGACCGGACTTCGCAACGAGGAAAAGAGAATGGATGTTGTGACAAACAACATGGCGAACGCGGACACGACCGGCTACAAAAAGGTGGACGTTACATCGCAGTCTTTTGACCGCCAGCTGGCAGTCAAGATTGACGATCCAACGATCGGACCGAACATAAAGCAGGGCATCGGCGGCGTGAACCTCGGCGTGAAGATCGGAGAGACGTATTATGATATGTCTCAGGGAAATTTCAGACAGACAGAAGACCAGTACAATTTGGCATTATCCGGCAGCGGATTTTTTACCATCAGCACAACAGACAAGAGTGGAACGACAACGACACGCTACACGCGCGATGGCGATTTCACTGTAACCAGGGACGGTTATCTTGTGACAAAGGATGGCGATTATGTGCTGGCGGAAGGCGGTAATCGTATACAGATTCCGAATGCAAATCTGGTCAAGATCAGCGTAAATCAGGCGGGAGAAATTTACTCTGGCAATACGTATGTTGCGAAATTGCAGTTGGTTGATTTTCAGAGCTACGACGCATTATCCAGCTATGGTGAGAATATGTACGAAGCCGTGGATGGCGCCGTACAGACACAGGCGGATGCAACAGTCAATCAGGGATATCTGGAAATGTCAAATGTCAATATGGTCACAGAGATGGTTGATATGATCGCGGTCACAAGAGCGTATGAGACAAATCAGAAGATGGTTCAGACGATCGACCAGACCTTGGACAAGGCAGTCAATGAAATCGGACGGTTATAGTGGAAGATAATAGGAGGTAGTAGCGTATGATGCGATCACTTTGGACGGCTGCATCCGGTATGCGGGCACAGCAGGTCAATGTAGATACAATTGCAAATAACGTAGCAAATATTAATACGATTGGTTATAAATCACAGCAGGCGAGCTTCAAGTCACTGCTGTATCAGAACCTGCAGTCGACATCGACGAACAATGCAGGCGAGAACAAGCCGGTTGCGGCAGAGGTAGGTCTTGGCAGCCGTGTGGCAGCGATTACAAGTACATTTACACAGGGAAACCTGACGCATGTGGAGAATCCGTTCAGTGTAGCGCTGGAAGGGGATGGTTTCTTCCAGATTCGCACGGAGAGTGGAGAATTGCAGTACACAAGAGATGGTTCGTTTGAAATCTCGCCGGTTGCAAATGGAAACATGCTTTGTACATCTGACGGAAATCCGGTTCTGGATGCATATGGAAATCAAATCATATTGCCATCTAATCGTGTGGCAACGGATCTGGTAGTTAATCAGGATGGCACTCTGGCATTCCCGGATGGTACAGGGAACCCAGCAGTGATTACAGATGCGAATGGACGTCCGGTCAAGTTTGGTATTTACCAGTTTAATAATCCGGCAGGTCTTTCCAAGGAAGGCAGCAACAATTATTCGGTAACCGTCGCAAGTGGCGCGGCAGTTGCGGAGAATGGAAATGCGGCAGTGAAGCAGACAAAGACGCATCAGTATTACACGGAGGCATCGAATGTCGATGTGGCAAATGAGATGGTTAACCTGATCGTGGCACAGCGTGCATACGAAATGAATTCCAAAGCAATTCAGGCATCCGACGAAATGATGCAACAGGCTAACGCTCTTCGTTAGGTAGAGGAAAGGTGACCTTATGGAAAACATCACAAACCTTACAAATAAAGATTATTCATCCTATGTGACACAGGCACAGACGAGCAACTTAACCAATCAGATCAAGAAATCAACCTCCTCGGAAGCAACCGATGAGGAGATGCTTGCGGCATGCAAGGAGTTTGAAGCATATCTGGTCGAGCAGGTGTATAAGCAGGTACAGGCAACGATCAAGTCCGACAGCGATGAGGACGACAACCCATATGCAGACTACGCATATGACCTGCAGGCGCAGCAGTATGCAAAGCTGGTCAGCGATCAGGGCAAGCTTGGTCTGGCACAGCAGCTATACGAATCTATGAAGAAACAGAATGCGGCAATCACGCCGGAGGAGCTGCATGAGCAGGAACAGGCTGCGGCAACTACGCAGACACAAAATGCATAAAATACAAATAGGATCATGACATGATTAGAGAAGGCTACATAGAAAAAATCGTATATAAAAGCGACGAAACGGGCTATTGTGTGATGTCCGTGGAAGGCGAAGAAGGTGAAGAGATCTTCGTTGGCACCCTGCCGGGTGCCGGTGAAGGTCTCTATGTGATTGCAGAGGGAGAATACGTGAATCATCCGCAGTATGATATTCAGTTCAAATTCTCCTCCTGCGAGATTCAGATGCCGAAGGATACACTTGGAATCGAGCGGTATTTAGGCTCTGGTATCATCAAGGGCATTGGTGCCGTTTTGGCGAAGAAGATCGTCAAGAAATTCAAGGATGACACCCTTCGGATCATCGAGGAGGAACCAGAGCGGTTGGCGGAGATCAGTGGAATCTCTGAGCGAAAGGCACAAGCGATCGCGACCTCGTATCTGGAGAAGAAGGAATTTCAGGAGGTTGCCATTTTTCTGGCGCAGTATGGAATTTCGGTGAATCTGGCAATTCGCATCTTCAATACATATGGAAATAAAGTCTATGACATTCTGCGCGGCAATCCATATAAACTGGCGGAGGATATTTCCGGTATCGGATTCCGGATCGCGGATGATATCGCAAAGCGCATGGGAATTGCACAGGATTCTGAATTCCGTTTGCGGTCGGCTGTGCTGTATGTGCTGAATATGGCAGGCGGCGAGGGACATATGTATCTGCCGAAGCAGCTTTTGCTGCGCCGCTGTGTGGAGCTGACGCGCGACACTGCAACGGATGTCGAAGGCATCTATGGACAGTCGGCGCTTGGTTATGCAGAATACGCGGATGCGACAAGTGCGGAATCGGCGTACGAACAGACGGTTTCCCTGTTTGAACAGCAGTTGATGGAGCTGCTGATCGCAGGCAAGATCATGATCAAGCAGATCGATGAAGAAGATGTCGTCTATCTGGCATCGAATTATTATGTGGAGCTGAATTCTGCAAGACTGCTTACCGATCTGCAGCTTCGCTATGATATGGAACAGGACGAGCTGGAACGGGAAATTCAGAAGATTGAAAAAGAAGAAAAACTGACATTGGATGAGCTGCAGCGGGCAGCTGTAAAATCGGCGATCAAAGCCGGGGTGGCAGTTATTACCGGTGGTCCCGGAACCGGAAAAACGACGATCATCAATGTTATTATCAAATATTTCTCCAAGAAAGGTATGGAGATCAAGCTTTGTGCACCGACCGGGCGTGCAGCGAAGCGTATGACCGAGTCGACCGGATGGCCGGCACAGACGATTCATCGTCTGCTGGAAATCAGCGGTGCGATGGATGAGGACAGCAAAAATCAGGACGATCACGGCATGCATTTTTCACGAAATGCAGACAATCCACTCGAATGTGATGCGATCATCGTGGATGAGATGTCGATGGTTGATGCGTATATCTTTTATTCACTCGTGCAGGCGGTTCCATATGGAACGAGACTGATCTTCGTCGGGGATGTAAACCAGCTTCCTTCCGTGGGTGCCGGAAATGTGCTGAAGGATATTATCAATTCGGGCTGCTTCCCGGTTACGACGCTGAACAAGATCTTCCGGCAGGAGGATGGCAGCGACATCGTATTCAATGCGCATAAGATCCAGCGTGGCGAGCATCTGATCCTGACGAACAAGAGCAAGGACTTCTTCTTTATCCCACAGCGGACAGCATCGCAGATCATCGAGGAAGTACAGATACTCACGATGAAGAATCTGCCGAATTACTATGGATTTTCACCGCAGGAAATCCAGATCCTGTGTCCGATGCGGAAATACGAAGTCGGCGTGGAGAATATGAACCAGAAGCTGCAAAACCGTCTGAATCCGAAGGCGAAGGACAAGCCCGAGCATGTGCGTGGCGATGTGACCTTCCGAAAGGGCGACAAGGTCATGCAGATCAAGAATAATTACCAACAGGAGTGGAAGATTTACGGTGTTTCCAAGACAGGTACCGGCAGAGGCTATGTGCTGGATGAAGGTGTCGGTGTATTTAACGGAGATATGGGCGTGATTACCGATATCAGTGATTACGATGAGGAGCTGACAATCCTGTTTGACGACGGACGAGAGAGTGTTTATAACTATAAAGAGCTGGATCAGATCGAGCATGCATTTGCCGTGACGATTCATAAATCACAGGGTAGTGAGTATCCGGCAGTTATCATTCCGCTGCTTGGCGGAAACCGGAAACTGATGAACCGGAATCTGATTTACACAGCAATCACGCGTGCGAGACAGCTGGTTATTATCGTCGGTGATGTGAATCTGGTAAACCAGATGGTTGATAATTCCGAGGAGCAGAAGCGGTACACGTCGCTGGCACTTCGGTTAGAGGAGTTAAATGAGAGTATGGAATAAACTTGTGAATTGGATATATCCGCCGACCTGTCCGCTTTGTGGCGATGTGACAGGGAGACAGGCTGGACAGGTGTGTGACGAGTGCAGACCGATGATTGATTATCCGGCACAGCCAGTTTGCATGCGGTGTGGGTGCGAGATCACTGATGAGGAAGCGGAGCTGTGTGAGGATTGTACGCGGCATACACGGACATATATACAGGGCTTTCCGGCGATGAAATACCAGTATCCACTTGATGAGAGTCTGGCGCGGTTCAAGTATCACAATCAGCGTGATTATGCAGCATTCTATGCAGGACAGATCGTGAAACGGCATGGACTCACATTGCAGAGTCTGGGGATTGATGCGCTGATTCCGATCCCAATCCATAAGCGCAAGCTGGAGAAGCGTGGTTACAATCAGGCGGAGCTTCTGGCAGATGCACTTGGAAAGAAACTGGATATACCGGTTGAACGGGAGCTGCTTGCGCGTGTGGTAAATACAGAACCGCAGAAAAGTCTGGACCCGGAGCACCGCGAGCAAAATTTAAAAAAGGCTTTTCAATGTATAGAAAAAAGTGTAAGCTATAAGAAAGTATTGTTGGTCGATGATATTTACACGACGGGGGCTACGATCGAGGCATGTACGAAGAGTCTGCATGCGGCGGGAATCCCGGATGTTTATTATACAAGTGTAGCAATCGGAACCGGAAGATGAAAGTGATATAGAGATTGTGTCAGAATAGATAGAGGGAGGAACAAATCATGGAACTGATGAATTGCAGAAACTGTAAGAAGTTATTTAATTATATTGCGGGCGAAAAGCTGTGCCCTGCATGTAAAGAAAAGCTGGAAGAGAAGTTTCAGAAAGTAAAGAAATATATCGAGGAGAATCCACGCGAGAATATCAATCAGGTAGCGGAAGCGTGTGATGTTACGATCAAGCAGATCAAATACTGGGTGCGCGAGGAACGTTTATCCTTTACCGATGATTCTCTGGTTGGTCTGGAATGTGAGCGCTGCGGCAAGATGATCCACAGCGGAAGATTCTGTAAGGAGTGTGCAGGCGGACTGGCAGATGCGATGACAAACGCTTACAAGCGGGAACGCCAGCAGGCGGTTCGGAAGAGTTCCGCTGGTAAGATGCGATTTCTTGACTAATCCAGTGGATGAAAAGCAGGCAGGGATTGCTTCTGTATAAAATACATAAAACAGAGAAGAGACATATGCACAAATGCTGGTGCATGTGTCTTTTTTTACATAAAAAGGGTTATGATACAGGGAAAACTTCCGATATTCATATTGAAGAATCGTAATTGCAGGAGACTGCGGCTTGCGAAAGATAAGAAAAAGGAGGGAGAAGCAATGAGAATAGGAACCTATAATATGATCAGTCAGATCTATGGCAACACAGGCACCAAGAAGACGAAGACTTCTGGAACAACCGGATCAGGAAGCTTTTTGGATCAGGTATCTTTCTCAAGCATGGGAAAAGATATGCAGACAGCAAAGACAGCACTGGGCAATACACCAGATGTCAGAGAGTCCAAGATTCAGGATCTGAAGCGCCGGATTGACAACGGCACATATGATGTGAGCGTGGATGATTTCGCACAGAAATTACTGGACAGTTACAGCAAGACAAATATCTAAAAGAGGATGCGACATGGCAAGTATAATTGAGAATCTGATTACGGAATTGAATGATGAGTATGCATTGTATGAGCAGCTTCTGCAGGTGTCGATGGAGAAGACGGGTGCGATTGTATCGAACAATCTTGACCGTCTGTCTGAGACAACCGAGAAGGAGCAGCGTCTGGCAGATGCGCTTGCAAGCGTGGAACACAGACGGCGCGAGACAATGACAAATGTAGCGAATATCTTAGGCAAACGACCAGATGATGTCAAGGTGATGGACGTTGTTACATTTCTGGAAGGACAGCCGGAATTCCATGATCCGCTGCTTGCGATCAACGAGAAGCTGGCGAAGCTTGCACGGAAGGTGCGGGAAGTAAACGGACATAATCAGAATCTGATTCAGGATGCACTTGAAATGATCGAGTATAACATCAATCTGATGCAGAATTTAAACCGGGCGCCGGAGACGGCAGAGTATTCGAAAGAGATGTTCAAGAGCAACGCTGCATATGCAGGCGGTGCCGATGTACCGGGCAGATTTGATGTACAGAATTAACGGGAATAAGGGAGTAAACGTATGGCAGGAACGATGGGACGGTTGACGGTTGGCGTAACAGGACTTCAGACAAGTCAATATGCGTTAAATGCAACCGCACATAATTTAATAAACACACAGACTGAGGGCTATACCAGACAGCAGGTACTCCTGACAGACCAGTCATATAACAGAGTCGCAACGGACTCATATTATATCAATAACGTAGGTATGGGAGTTGTAACGGCGCAGATCCGACAGGTGCGCGACCAGTTTGCAGATGATACCTACCGCACAGAGAGCGGGCGTATGAGCTACTACAAGGCGCAGTATGAAACCGTCTCAGAGATAGAGAATTATTTCGGTGAGTTAGAGGGTAAGGATTTTAACACGACGTTAAACGATATGTGGACATCCATGCAGGAGCTGCAGAAGGAGTCGAACAGTATCGTAACGCGGAGCTCCTTTATCTCCAATGCACTCACCCTGATCGATCGTGTGCAGACGATACGTTCCAGTCTGATCGAGTATCAGCGGAATCTGAACACGGAGATCAAGGATCAGGTCAAGACAGTCAATGATCTTGCATCTACCATCTATGAACTCAACCAGCAGATCCGTGCGGTTGAGGCAGGAAATGTGGAAAAAGCAAATGACTTAAAGGACAAGCGGAATCAGGCACTTGATAAGCTTTCTTCTATTGTGAATACCGAAGTTGTAAACAACGAAGACGGTACGGTAGAGGTGTATCTGGAAGGACATACACTGGTTACGCTTGGAAGAACCTACACACTGACGACACAGAAGGTGTGTGAGAATGAGAAATATCAGCAGAATTACGGATTCACAGGTTCTTCGACGGACTTCCTGATGCCGGTATGGGAGCAGGATGGCGATCCTTTGTTTAATATAAACCGGGTACCGACCGCGGACAGTAACAGCGATATCGGTTCTCTGAATGGTCTTATGATGTCGCGGGGTTATTTTATCAGTAACTACACGGACGTACCGACAAAGCCGACGAAACCGCTGGAGAAAGATTTTGCTAACAATGCGGATTATCAGACGGCGATGGCGCAGTACGAGCAGGACGTCAAAGATTATGTAAAAGATCTGGAATATTTTAATACGTATGTGGAACCATACACGATTACGAATCTGGAGGCACAGTTTGATGTGCTGATTCATGCGATGGTGACACAGATCAACGATACGTTGTGTCCGAACAAAACCGTGACGCTGGCAGATGGTTCTACCGTAAAGGTGTTGGACGAGGATACTGCAGGTATCGGCATGGGTTCAGGTAATGAGTATCCGGGCACCGAGTTGTTTACGCGAAACAGCGTGGAGCGGTACACAGAGCGTACACTGACGTTGGCAGATGGAACGACACAGACGTTCAAGGTATATAACGAAGAAAATCCGGACGATTTCTATTCGCTTTATACGATCGGAAACCTGAAGGTGAACGAGAAGCTGTTACAGAATCCGTCCCTGCTTCCACTCTCCCGTGTATCGGGTGAGGAGGCACAGACGATCGCAGATGAGTTGCTGGCACGGTGGAACGATAAGTTTGCAACGGTCAGTCCGAATTCTCTGGTGCAGTGCAATTACAAAGATTATTACAGCGGTATGATGGATGATCTGTCAGACCGTGGTTACACATACAAATCCATGATGGAAACCGGACAGCAGGCAGTGTCCGACGCCGAGAATACGAGACAGCAGCTGCTTGGCGTATCCTCTGATGAGGAGTTATCCAGCATGATCAAATTCCAGCATGCATATAATGCGTCCTCCCGATATATCAACACCGTATCCGAGATGATTGCTTATCTGATCGAGAAGCTGGGTGCATAAAAGAAACGATAATTCGCAATTGACAAAGAAGGAGTGGAAGCGATGCCATCTACATTTTTAGGACTCAATACAGGTCTTTCGGGACTGACATATTTCCAGACGGCGCTGAATACAACCGCGCACAATATATCCAATGCGGATACAAAAGGATATTCCAGACAGAACGTGCAGGCTTCCGCATCGGACGCCTTACGTCTGAACAAGACGTATGGTATGATGGGAACCGGTATTACCGCTTCAGCCGTAGAACGTCAGAGAAATGCATATTACGACACGAAATACTGGTCTGCAAATTCCAAGTACAGTCAGTACAATTCACAGCATGCCAATCTCGAACAGTTACAGACGTATATGAACGAAATGACTTCCGAGGCAGGCTATACAAAATGGATGGCAGAGATGTCCGATGCCATGCAGGATCTCTCGACAAAGCCAGCCGATTATACAACGCGAATCTCCTTTGCGCTTACGGCAGATTCTTTCACAGACATGGTGAATGAGCTTGCAAGCAATTTCCAATCGACGCAGAAGACGATCAACGATGAGGTTGAACTTGCAGTCAGCGAAGTGAACTCGCTTGCAAAGCAGATCTACGAGTTGACACAGGAGATTATCACAGTCGAATTAAAGGGTGGAAATGCAAACGACCTGCGTGATAAGCGGGGCGTATGTATCGACACATTATCCGAATATATCAATGTTGATGTGGACGAGCGAAGCATCATGTATGGTGTGGGAAATGATCAGGTCGAAGCAAATGCCAAGACTCTGACGATCCGTATTAATGGTGAAATCCTGGTCGATGAGCTTGGTTACAATGAACTGACCATAGTTCCACGGGAGCAGAAGGTGAACCAGAATGATCAGGATGGTCTGGTTGATATTTATTGGAAGAACGCGGATGATACTGCGGGAGAATTCTTCAATACGGCGAATACAACCGGAAGAATCGCAGGTCTGTTCAACATCCGTGACGGCAACAATGGTGAGGTATTTTCCGGAAAAACAACTGCTGTATCGGACAATCCACCGGAAGTGACAGTATCGCTTGCAGAGAGTGTTGCCATGAAAGATCTGAACATTCCAAGCGAGGGAACAATTACCCTGAACGGTAAAGATTATCTGTACGACGGCTGGACGGCCGAGTATGATGCAGCCGGAAAGCTGAATAACTTTACATTTAAAAATATGACGATGATTGATGAGAAGAATGCGGAAGTAACAGCTATCTTCCCGACAGGTATCGACGGACGTCAGGCACAGATTGGCGTCAAAAATATGACAAAGGGTATTCCGTATTATCAGGCAAAGTTAAACGAGCTGGTGCGTGTATTCTCCAAGTACATGAACGACCTGACAGGCGCGGGTGCCGATGCCGATGGAAATCCGGGACTTGATGCATTTACCGCACAGGCACCGGATGGACACGATTTCGTATTGAAGGGCAGCATGCAGGGAACTGGAACGATTTCTTCCGGCGACGACAGCTATTACCGTCTGAACGGACTGAACTGGGAGCTGAACCAGCAGTGGAAGACCGATCCGAAGAAGATTGTTGTGTCTTACAAGGAAGATATCGATCAGGGCAACATAGAGGCAAGGGGCATCTTAGAAAAGATGATGGCTGGACTGACGGATACATCGATGTTCCAGCAGGGTAATGTCTCACATTTCCTGCAGGCAATCACAACAAACATGGCGGTCGATACAAAGAAAAATGAGGTATTTGCAGCAAATCAGGATGATATCCGATACACGATTGATAACCAGAGAGCATCTATTTCCGGTGTCGATAAGAACGAGGAAGGTTCGAATCTGACGAAGTTCCAGGAACTGTACCGGCTGGCATCCAAGGTGATATCTGTATTAAATGAGGTGTACGATAAGTTAATTAATGAGACTGGCGTGTAACATAGAAAAGTAAGGAATGAGTATAGCTGGTAATTGCGGAGGAGGCGTATTATGCGAATTACAAATCAGATGATCTCCAATAACTCTCTGCGGAATATGCAGAAAACCATGGCAAATGTGGATAACCGCACAACGCAGATGGAGACAGGAAAGAAAATTACAAAGGCATCCGAGGATCCGGTTGTTGCCGTGCGTGCCCTGAAGCTTCGTACGATGGTAACCCAGCTGGAGCAGTACAAGGACAAGAACATCGGCGATGCAGAATCGTGGTTGAAGATTACAACAACCTCTCTGGACAACATCACTTCACGACTCGAAGATATCCAGAGCTATTGTACACAGGGCTCGACGGATTCGTTCAATACCTCCGACCGAAGCGCGATCATTGATGTGTTAAAAGAGATGCAGGATATGATCAACAGTGAGGGAAATTCAACCTACGCTGGACGTTATATCTTCTCAGGTTATAAAACGGATCGCTCCCTTGCATTTAATGAGACAGAAGATATCAAGAAATATTCATACAAGATTACACAGCATTTAAACGCGGATAATCTGGATATGAAAACGGTCGTATTAAACGGCGTGAACAATGAAGATGTAGATGGGATTCTGGCAGGCACAAGTACCTATGTAAAGCCGGACAAGGAACAGGTTTACCGCCTGAATCTGGCATATGAGGGCATTTCAAGTAAGGATAGTCAGGGCAATGTAGCACTTTCCCTGAAAGCACTGGATGCAAATGGTAACACAATCGATTTAAGCGGATTTAAGCAGACGATTAAGACTACTGCGGATGCAGACACCTATTATCAGGTTGGACCGGATGATATCAATATCATTGAGGAAACCGGCGAAATCATCTTTGGTGAAAACGTGTACAATACACTCAAACAGGCGGACGATATCGTAGTTGACTACGCAAAAAATAAGTTTGAGGCAGGTGACCTCCGCCCGGAGCACTATTTCGATTGTACGCAGTACACGGAGCAGTCGGATGGAAGTATTAAGACTGTGGACTACGATACATATGACCGGACGCAGGCGATTTATTATGAAGTGAATTTCAGCCAGAGTATTCAGGTTAATACGGAAGGCAAAAATATTATCAACGATGATATGAGCAACAACATCAATGATCTGATCTATACATTACAGGAACTGGATGCGGCAGAAAAGACGCAGACAAAGCTCAAGAATATGCTTACAGATACCCAGTATGCATCGAATGATGATGCAGTAAAGCAGATCAACGCCATGCTGGAAGATATCAACGTCGAAATCGCTATTAAGAAAGAGACGATGCAGAAGACATTTGCGAAGAACATCACGAACTTTCAGGGATATATGGATCAGGTATCTGCAATCCAGTCCGATGTCGGAAGCCGTATGACAAAACTTGACATGATCAGAACTCGCGTGACAGAACAGTACAGCACATTCAAGGAATTGAAGTCTGAAAATGAGGATGTGAGCACGGAAGAGGCAGCATTGAACTTTAAGGAAGCGAATGTCGTATATGAGGCAGCGCTTGCAGCTACAAGCAATCTGGTCAGAGCGTCGTTGTTGGATTACCTATAGAGAAGTCGTTATTATTTTGTAGAACGTGGTTCCTAAATTTTGAGGAGGGATAAAGCATGGTAGCAGAAACAAGATTATTTGGCACAGTCGACATCGCGGAGGACAAGATCCTGGAGTTCCCGATGGGACTGATTGGTTTCGAGAATTTAAAGAAATTTGCGATTATTTATGACAGCGACCGCGAGGAGCGTTCGAAGATCAGCTGGTTACAGTCCATGGAGGAGCCTGCATTGGCACTTCCGATCATCCATCCATCGGAACTGATTGATGATTACGGTCCGATCGTGGAGGACGAGCTGATGAAGAACATCGGTGATCCTGCAGATGCGGATATTCTGATGTTTGTCACATTGTCGATTCCTTCGGACTTAACGAAGATGACAGCGAATCTGAAGGCTCCGATCATCATCAACACAGAGGGCAGAAAAGCCATTCAGGTGATCGTAGAGAACGAAGATTACAAGGTGAAATTCAATGCCTACGAGGCAATCCAGAAGATGAAAGAAAAGGCAGGTGAGTAATATGTTAGCACTATCCAGAAAACAAGGCGAATCCATCGTGATAGGCAATAACATTGAGATCACTGTGCTCGAGGCGAAGGGCGATCAGGTCAAGATCGGTATCTCCGCACCGAAGAGCGTGCCTGTCTACCGCAAGGAAATCTACGCACAGATTCAGAAAGAAAACCGCGAAGCTGTGGCGAATCTCGACGTAGAAAGTTTGAAAAAACTCTTATAAAGTGGTAAAGTATGAGTGATTAGTTGACGATACAACTAGTAGGAAACTATAGGCGTATGCCGTTCATGGATGGAAGGCATACAAGGTTCACGCAAGGAGGCGTATAGATTATGGGAATGGATGGAATCGGAGGCGTAGGAGCCTTAAATGTAAGTTCACAGACAAGAGTGACACGTCCGCAGTCTGAGACGGTGGATGTGAACACAGGCAGTACTGCTAACCAGCAGGTGCAGGCTGCGACTTTGCCACCGGTTTTTGGAAAAGGCAGTAGCGGCGATAATAATAGCAAGCCGGGTCAGCAGGATCGAGGTGCGGTACAGACCGATAAGGAAGTTGCACCGGACAAGATCAAGGCAGCGGTCGATGATCTGAACAAGACTGTAAAGCAGGCAAGTCCACTTCACCACACCCAGCTTAGCTTCAAGTATCATGAGGATACAAACCGGATTTCGATTACCGTTACAGATAGTGATACCGATGAAGTAATCCGTGAGATTCCGCCGGAGAAGACACTCGATATGCTTGCAAAGGCATGGGAGATGGCAGGACTTCTGGTTGACGAGCGTCGTTAAAGGAGAACCCCATCACGAACGAAGAGAGTGATATAGGAGGTATTAGTTATGGCAATGCGTATGACAGGTCTCGTATCCGGCATGGATACCGAGAGCATGGTGAAAGAACTGGTCAGCGCCAGCTCTGAAAAAGTAAATAAAATCAAACAGAAAAAGCAGGATGTTGAGTGGAGGAAGGAGATCTGGAGCGGACTCAATACGAAGATTTATAACTTCTACAAGACAGAGCTTTCTGCATTCAAGACTGTAAGTAGCTACAATGCGAAGAAAGCGGTGGCAAGTGATGAGACAAAGGTGTCTGTCAGCGTCGGAGCAAATGCTTCAAACGGTACACATTCGGTATCCGTAGAGCAGACCGCATCTTCTGCATATCTGACGGGGGACAATATCAAGATAAAAGGGAATTCCTATACCAGATACAATGACGCAGGACTTGCTACAAAGTTTGCGGATATGATAGATGCGTCCGGACAGAATCTGAGTCTGGCAGGACAGAAGATCTCTATCTCCGATGGAACCAACACGGTGGAATATGAGCTTGGCGGAACCGGGACAGATGGTGTTGCATCCCTTTCCGAATTGAACGAGAAGCTTGCGAAGGAAGAGAACTTCAAAGGCTTGTCTGCAAGCATTAAGGACGGAAAGCTGACATTCACGAACACAACCGCGGAAACAGCAGATGATGGCAGCAAGAGTGGAACAACTTATACTGTGAAGGCAGATGCACTTGGCATCGACGGTACCGTCGGTTACGACAAGGATGCAGCAGCCGGAAATACCGTGAGCGCTGCATTTACCGCGAAGGTGGCAAATAACTTTACAAGCGCAGATATCTCGGGGACTACGAAATTAGCGGATCTTGGAATCAAGGTTGGAACAACATTTTCAGTCAATGGCAAGGATTTTGTCGTGGATGACAAGTCAACGATCAATGATTTCACGACAGCTGTCTCCAAGATGGGTGTCTCCGCAAGCTTTGATGCCGCACAGGGAAGATTCTATGTCAATGCATCGAAGACCGGTGCTGCAAATGATTTCAATATCACATCGAGTGATAAGAGTGCATTGGAGGCACTTGGACTTGGCAGTGGTTCTAAGAAGGTGGATGCAAGAGATGCCATCATCTATTATAATGGCGTCAAATACACGGGCGACAGCAACACGATGACCATCAACGGCATGACCATCACTGCAAAGGCAAAGACAGATACAGCGGTGAATGTCGAAGTATCCGCAGATACAGATGCCGCTTATAATAACGTCAAGAAATTCGTGAAGGCTTACAATGAGCTGATCGATGAGATGAACAAATACTATAGTGAGAAGGATGCCGGATATGATGCCTTAACAGAGGATGAGAGAAGCAAGCTGTCCGACACGCAGATCGAGAAGTGGGAAGAGAAGGCAAAGCAGGGATTGCTGCGCCGGGATTCTACATTGCAGACATTGCTTTCTGACATGCGTACCATGCTGAACAAGGGCGTACAGGTGACACTTGCAGACGGTAGCACAAAGACGATGTCGCTTGCATCGATCGGTATCGTGACAGGTGATTATACGGAGAACGGTAAATTGCACATTATGGGTGACGAAGATGATGAAAATTATGCGTCACAGGAGAACAAGCTTCGTGCAGCCTTGGAAGGAAATGACAACTTAGTCAGTCAGATCATTGGTGGAACGACAGATAACAAAGGCGTCGGAACACAGATGTATGATTATCTCAGAAAATCCATGACACGTATCGAGGGTGTCCGGAGTACACAGACCTTCTACAACGACAAGACACTTGACAGCGAGATCGACGATTATGATGATGAGATTGATAAGTGGGAAGAGAAGCTGCAGAACTTAGAGGATAAGTATTACAATCAGTTCTCCAAGATGGAAGCTGCGATGGCGAAGATGCAGAGCCAGCAGTCATATCTTTCGTCTTTATTCGGAGGCTGATGAAACATGGAAGACAAAATGGTATCTGGAGGGTTAGAACATGGCATATAACATGGCGGCAAAAGCATATGGAACGGGTAAGGTAGAGACAGCAACACCGGCGGAGCTTACCCTGATGCTCTATGAGGGTGCCGTAAAATTCTGCAATATCGCAGTGGTAGCACTCGAGAAGAAGGATTATGAGAAGACGAATACGAATATCCAGAAGTGCCGGAATATTATAGTAGAGCTTACCTCAACGCTGGATATGAAATATCCGGTGGCAGAGGACTTCAAGCGGATGTATGACTATATCTTTGCACTTCTGACCGAAGCGAATATGAACAAGGATATGGAGCTTTTGAATCGTGCGCTCGGAGAGCTGCGCGATATGCGTGATATCTGGAAGGAAGTTATGAAACGTGCGCGGGGACCGCAATTTTCTTTGAGTTAGGAGGCAGACATGGATCAGATCGGAACTTATGTGAGGATTCTGCGGGAGTCTCTAGAACGCAAGAGGCGGTATCTAGAGGAGATACTCGCGCTTACAAACAAACAAGCAGAGCTTGCCGCGGAAGAGAAGTTTCGGGAAGATGCGTTCACTGAGCTGGTAGACCAAAAGGAGATACTGATTGGTAATATCAATGAAGGAGATAAAGGATTTTCTTCTGTATATGACCGTGTGAGGCAGGAGATACAGGCGGATCCAATGCGTTACCGGGAAGAATTGCAGGCAATCCAGAATCTGATCCGTCAGTGCGTAGATCTGGGAATGCAGATTGAGGCAGTCGAGGAACGGAACCGTGCGGCGATGGAACAGGTCTTTGCCATGAAGTTTCAGGGCGTGCGTCAGGTCAAGCAGTCGAAGACGGTTGCGAACAAGTATTATAAATCGATGGCGAATGGCATGGTGAATGATTCCCTGCTTTATGATCAGAAAAAATAATTTTTATAAAAATAATAAAAAGAGGGTTAAGGATATGAATCCTTGTCCGATATATAAGGTGTAAGGAACAAACAAGTTCCTATGAACAAGGTTATTACCCGAGCGGGTTCTAACATATATACTATTCACGGGGCGGTGCCCCAGTACTTCTCGCAAGGACGCGGGAATAAATTCAAGGAGGAATTATTATGGTAGTACAGCACAATTTGCAGGCAGCAAACACAAACAGAATGTTGGGACAGAATGTTAAGGCAGTATCTAAGTCAACTGAGAAGTTGTCTTCCGGATACCAGGTTAACAGAGCAGCAGACGATGCAGCAGGTCTTTCCATCAGTGAGAAGATGAGAAATCAGATTCGTGGTATCAATCAGGCTGTTAAGAACTCTGAGGACGGTGTTTCCCTGATTCAGACAGCAGAAGGTAACATGAACGAGATCCACAGCATCCTTCAGCGTATGGGTGAGCTTGCTACAAAGGCAGCCAATGATGTAAATGCTTCTGATGATCGTCAGGCTATCGATGATGAGATGACACAGCTTAGAGATGAGATTAATTCTATTGCTAAGAAGGCAGCGTTCAACGGTACAAAGCTTCTGACAGGTTCTTTCAAGGACAAGCAGCTTCAGGTAGGTGCAGTTGCAGGTGAGAACATGTCAATCACAATCAGCTCTATGACAGCTACAAGCATCGGTGTAAATGCTCTTAAAGTATCTTCACACGAGGTTGCAGCATCCGCAATGACAGCTATTTCAAAGGCTATCAAGGATGTATCTACAGCTCGTTCTAAACTGGGTGCTATTCAGAACCGTCTGAACTACACGATCAACAATCTGGAGAACTACTCTGAGAACCTGACAGCAGCTGAATCACAGATTCGTGATACAGATATGGCTACTGAGATGACAAACTACACGAAGAACAACATTCTTCAGCAGGCAGCTCAGTCTATGCTGGCTCAGTCAAATCAGTCTACACAGGGCGTACTCTCATTACTTCAGTAATTGAAATATTATTGACAAAATTCGGCTGGCTCTATATGGGCCAGCTTGTTTTGTTTCAGGAGGAATTATATGCAGTTTCCACATACATATTTTGAAGATGAAATCCGGGAAGGATTCTATATTACGGGAGCCATGAAGCGTGCATGGGCAGCGCAGCTCGAGGTGCTCGAAGAGATTGACAAAGTCTGCAAGAAACACAATATCCGTTGGTTTGCAGACTGTGGCACGCTGCTTGGAGCAGTCCGGCACAGAGGTTATATTCCTTGGGACGACGATATGGATATCTGCATGCTTCGCCCGGATTATATCAAGTTCAATCAGGTGGCAGAACAGGAGCTTCCGAAGAGTTTTGTTGTATTGAATATGCATAAAGAGGAACTGTATCTCGAATATATGACGCGCGTGACGAATGGACATCGTCTGAATTTCGACTCGAATTATCTGGAGAAATATCATGACTGCCCATATGCAACCGGTATTGATATATTTGTGCTTGATTATATAGCAGAGGATGAGGAAGAAGAGAAAGAACGGAAAGCTTTAGCAACTTTGATCATGGCAGCAGGGGATGAAATAAAGGAAGACAACAGTAATATAGGAGAGTATGAAGATGTTTTGAAGCAGATAGAAGAACTCTGCTTAGTAGAATTTGATTATACACAGTGTATCAGGCAGCAACTGTTTCAGGCAGGAGAGAAAGTATTTTCCCTGTATGCAAGCAAGGGTGGCAGCCATGTAGCGCTCATGCCATATTGGGTATACTTCGATAATCACCTATACCCGGCAGAATATTTCGATTCGACAGTTATGGTTCCGTTCGAGATTACGAAGCTTCCGGCACCGGCATCCTATGATGGTGTCTTGCAGATTGAATATGGGGATTATATGAAGATTGTAAAAAGCGGGGGTGTACACGATTATCCGTTCTTTACAGGGCAGGAAGAGCATTTGAAAGCACTGGTATCGCCATATCCGTTTGAGTATCATTTCTCCAAGGATGATTTAGATCTAAGTCACAGACAGAAGAAGGAGAAGCCGTATGAGGCAGCGATACAGCTCGCAGGCCTTATGGAAGAGGCTCATAACATGCTTCTGAAAGTAGTTGCGGGGAGACAATATACGGAAGCGGTACAGCTTCTGTCAGTCTGCCAGGAAGGCGCTGTCCAGATAGGTAATCTGTTGGAAGAACGATTGGGCGAAGGGACAGAACCTGTAAAGCTTCTGGAGCAGTATTGTGAATTGCTATATCAGATAGACGAATTGACAGGTCAGGCCGTGGAACAGGGTGTTGGAATTGATGTGGATGATCTGGCAGGTGTATTGACAGAAATCGCAGATGGGTTCAAAGAATGTGTGGAGCGATGTGTACCGAAGAAGCGTGTGTTGTTCCTGACATACAAAGCATCCAACTGGAAGGCGTTTGACAGTGTATGGCGGAGAGAAAAAGAGGAAGCAGGGACGGAAGTGACGGTGCTTCCAATTCCGTATTATCTGCGGGATGCGCAGGGTGCGATAAAGGAATCGTATTATGAGGGCAATCAATATCCGGACTATCTCGATGTGCAGGATTATCAGACCTATGATATCGAGAAGGTGCATCCGGATATCATCTTCATACAGAGTCCGTATGATAGCTATAACTACACGACTTCCGTGGCTCCGCAGTATTATTCTTCTGTGATCAAGAATTATACAGACAAGCTGATCTATATCCCGTGGTTCAAGGTGGATGTGCCAAGTGAAGAGAATCAGAAGGCACGGAAGGTAATGGATTATTACTGTCGTATGCCGGGTGTTGTGCATGCAGACCTGACGATTGTACAGTCAGAGGCTATGCGGCAGGCGTATATTGATTATCTGACAGAGTTCGCCGGGGAAGATACACGGGGAATCTGGGAGACTAAAATTCGCGGAGATGGCTCCCCGCTTGATGATGCCGAACGATATGAGCGGGAGCAGGAACGGGAAGAATATCTGCGGAATATGCCATCGAACTGGAAGAACATGATCTGTCGTGCAGATGGCAGCAGGAAGAAGATTATCCTGTATGGTACGAATGTCGCAACGTTGATGCAGCATGGTGGCGCAGCGATTGACAAGATTCACAGAAGTTTGAAAATATTTGAAGAAAGCAAGGAAGATGTGGTACTATTATGGAGACCGCATCCGCTCTTCGGGCAGGCGGTCGAGAAGGCGTGTCCGGAGCGAATCGAAGAATATCGGTCGATTGTCCGAAATTATCAGGAACAGACATGGGGGATCTACGATAATACACAGGATAGTGACTGCGCGGTATATGTATGCGATGCATATTATGGAGATTCCGATAGCCTGGCGCATAAGTGTGAAGTGCTGAAGAAACCGGTTATGATAGAGAATGTAGATATATAAAGGAGATATACGGTCGGTGCAGATGTAGAAATATATGGGATTCGCATATGACCGGCACAGATACAGGATTAATATGTTGTGGCAGAATATATAAGTATCAGTATATGGCAGGAACATAGAGAAGTATGGTTGGGGAACAGGTGAGAAAGGGGTTATGTATTATGTTTGAATTGAATGCATCCATGATGTGTGCGAATTTTGGAAATCTGGAGAAAGAAGTAAAGGAACTGGATACGGCAAGAATCGATTCCTTCCATATTGACATCATGGACGGACGTTATGTAGGGAACTTCGCGATGTCACTCTATGATATGGCATATATCGCATCGGCAACGACAACGCCGCTGGATGTCCATCTGATGATCGAGCATCCGAACAACAATATCCAGATGTTCCTGAATCGCCTTCGAAAAGGTGATACGGTATATATCCATCCGGAAGCGGAGTATCATCCATCTACGACACTACAGAAGATCATAGATGCGGGTATGGTGCCGGGGATTGCAATCAATCCGGGAACAAGTATCGAGACGGTATATGAGATGTTACATATTGTGGACAAGGTGCTTGTCATGACCGTGAATCCGGGGAATGCCGGACAGATGTACCTGCCTTATGTCGGTAAGAAAGTAGAACGTCTGGTATCTATGAAAGAGGAAATGGGCATCAAGGTCTACTGGGATGGTGCCTGTGGCAAGGACAAGATCGAGGAATTTGCGCCGAAGGGCGTCGATGGGTTCGTGCTGGGTACGACGGTTCTGTTCGGAAAGAACCGCCCGTATGGCGATATCCTGCGCGAGATACGGGAGATTGGATAGAGTATGAACATTGCAATTATATTAGCAGGAGGAACCGGAACCAGGCTTGGTGCAGATATTCCGAAGCAGTATATAAAAGTAAATGATAAGATGATTCTGACATATGTGCTTTCAACCTGTGTGCAGGCACCGGAGATCGATGGAATACGGATAGTCTGTGCAGATATGTGGGAGGACGATATCGAAGCGGATGTCCGGAAACATCTGACAGCTTCGATCTGGAAAGAAATATTCATAGGATATTCCGAGCCGGGTGACAACCGGCAATTGTCCATCTTGCATGCATTAGAAGATATTGAAGAGGATATTAGAACCGGACGCATAGTGTCCGAAGATGTCAATGCCATGATCTGTGATGCTGCGAGACCGAATCTGACGATGCAGATGATAAGCGATTGCTTTGCTGCATTACCTGAAAACGATGGTGTAATGCCGGTACTTCCGATGAAGGATACGATCTATCAAAGTGTGGATGGAAAGATAATCACCAGTACGCTTCGCAGAGAGGAGTTATTTGCCGGACAGGCACCGGAAGTCTTTCGATTCACACCATATTATGAGGCGTGCAAAGCGTTACTCCCTGATGATATCTACACAATCAATGGCTCGTCTGAACCGGCAATTCTGGCAGGAATGAAGATTGCTATGATACCGGGGGATGAGAAGAATTATAAGGTCACAACACAGGGGGATCTGGAACGGTTTCGGGAAGATCGATAATATTAGGTATAAGTTTATAGATATGTGTATGAACGCTGGAGAAGATATCGAATTCTCCGGCGTTTGTTGGTTAAGCATTATATGTAAAATGTCGATATATCATATAGATGTATCGTGATTCATGACATGGAGGTCGGATGAGATATAATAAGGCTGATTCTGTGAGATTGTGCGCGGAGTTGGCCTTTTTTGTTGTAAATATGTAGTTCATAAATAATGAAAGATATAGAGGTCTAAGTAAATGAAAAAAATCGCAGTATCGTCATCGTGTGTATTTTATGAAAAGGATGGGCTATGGCTTGTGCACGCAAAGTTGCCATTGCTGATGCATGTAAATTTAGAAATAAATAAGGTCGATTTTGTTAAGGTAATCCCGAACGAAGAACAAGTGAGATTGTTCCTTTTTCGAGGAATTTTTGTAGATGATAATAAAATAATACTTATTCCGTGTAATGCAAAACATTTGGTTATTTATTTGAAAGATGAGGATAATTTTAAATATTATTCTATCGAACAGACATGCTCAAATATGTTTCGAGGATATATGATAGAAGGGGATTTTTTAACCTTTATTCCCAATATGTATAATAAAATAGTCAAATTCAATTATAAAACTAATCAAATAAGATACGAAGCAGAGTGGAAATCGGAAGGTGAGAATACATCAGTAATTGGTAGTGGATGTAGGGATGAAGGAAAGTATTTGTTCGCGATTTGGGAAACCCCGTATATGTTAGTATATTGTACAGAAAAATATAAATTTGAAAAAAAACAACTTGATGATAACCTTAGAGTCTCGCAAATTGTAGCGATGGGAGATAAATATTATATATATGATATGAACAGCCAAGCAATAATTAGCTATGATAAAGTGAAATTAAAGAGATGTAAAGCAGTAGCAGTGGGTTATAAAGATGCATGGATGTTTCGATACAAAGACAAATTGGTGTTAAGTGCGGTTGAGAAAGATAGCTGGAATTTATATGATGAAAATTTGAACGAATATTTTAAAGAAGAAAATGAAGGATATAATAATTTTGTTTTAATGAATGATTATTATTGTATGGAATGGACAGAAGGAAACAACATATTATATGGAATTAATAGAAGTGGCCAATTGGTAAGTATACAAAATAATAGACCGATGTATTGGGATATAAATATTGATCAAAACAAATGGGATGCAATTTCAAAAAAAATAATGACTGAGTACGGAGATAGTGTTTTGACGGAAAACGCATTGATGAAATTGAATGGTTATATAAAATATATCATGAAGAGGTGAAGTGGATCATGGATAAAAGAGAAGTGATTAATTTGGCGGCAAAATTTATTCCAAGAAGGACATTATTTTTTGATGTGATAGTGACAGAACATTGTAATTTGAATTGCAAAGGGTGCGGAAGTTTTATGCCTTTGGCGGATGAAGAATATATAGATTTAGAAGATTTGGAAAAAGATTATAAAAGACTAGTGTACTGTATCATTGATATTTAATTAATTTTATGGTCTGACAAACCGTTTCATGATATACTAAAAAGAAACGGCGGTGATTTTAGATGGCAAGACCAAAAAAATATAATATTTCATTAACGGATGACGAACTCAAGGAACTAAAATCTGTTATGCGTAAAAAGCAAACAACCAAAACTGTTCGAAACAGATGCCAGATTATCATTGATCTAGATGAGGCACACGGTAAAGTTCTTACCCATGCACAGTCTGCCAAAACAAATTGCGTATGTATGGCTACTATCATGAATACTGTAAAGCTTTATTCCGAAAAAGGCATCCAGGGTATCCGTACAATGAACCGGAATGTCAATTCTGATAATGCACGCAGAAAATTTGATGGGCGTGCTGAGGCTCGTATTATTGAAATTGCGTGCAGTCCTGCACCGGAAGGACATTCCCGCTGGACACTCCGTCTGCTGGAAGAACAGGCAAAAATTGTACTTGATGTTCCAGTCAGTAAAGATACCATCGGCAGGGCTTTAAAAAAAATAAACTTCGACCTCACATGAATGACTACTGGTGTATTCCGTCAAAAGAAGATGCTGATTTTGTAGCCTGCATGGAAGATGTCCTTGATGTTTATGAACTCCCATATGACCCGATGTACCCTGTTGTCTGTATGGATGAAAAGCCATACCAGCTTTTGGATGATGTAAGGCAGCCACTGCCTGTTCGTCCGGGTGACAACCAGAAAACGGATTCCGAATATAAGAGGAATGGCACCTGCAGCATATTTGCTTTTGTTGAACCACTTGGCGGCAGACACCATGTGAGTGTCCATGAACACCGTACTGCAATTGACTGGGCAATGGAAATCAAATATCTGTCAGATGAAATGTTTCCAGATGCAAAGAAAATCATACTGGTAATGGACAATTTAAACACCCATAAAGCTGCTTCACTTTATAAAGCATTTCCACCATCAGAAGCAAGAAGGATCATAAAACGACTGGAAATCCACTATACGCCTAAACATGGAAGTTGGCTTGACATGGCTGAAATTGAGCTTAATGTAATGACACGCCAATGTCTTTCGCGTCGAATATCCACCCTTGACAAACTTAAATGTGAGTTATCAGCATGGGAAATGGAACGTAATTGGGATACAGCTAAGATACAGTGGCATTTCCAAACAGGGGATGCACGGGAAAAACTGATATCACTGTATCCGACACTATCATCTGTCACTTTTTAATTAAAGTGGCAGATATACTAAATATCAATGATACAGTACACTAGCGGACTTGTCTGGCGGTGTGATGCATCATATAAATTTATTGGGGGGGGAGCCGCTTTTACATAAAGATATCAAAGACATCATAAAAATGACAAGAAGATACTTCCCGATAGGTGTAATTAATTTGGTCACAAATGGTATACTATTACCAAAAATGGATGAAGAATTTTGGGATATTTGTCATGCTCAACAGATAGATGTATGTCCTACGAAATATCCGATAAAAGTAGACTATAAGAACTTAGAAAAGAAAGCGGAAGAAAAACGGGTGAAATATCATTATTTTGGAGACGCAACAGGATGTATGTGGACTCATAAAGTGATAGATATTTCAGGAAGCAGATTCGAAAATTGTAGTTTTATGTATTGCCCTAATGCAAATTTATGTCCTGTCTTAAAACATGGAAAAATATTTCCGTGTCCAACAGCTAGACATATAGATAAATTTAACAAGGCTTACAATACAGAATTACATATATGTGAAAAAGATTATATAGATATTTATAAGATAGATAAATTGGAAGATATTATGAATTTTTTAACAAAACCAATTCCGTTTTGTAGATATTGTAATACCCCGGCAATTAAGGAAACAGATTGGGGTATTTCGAAAGGAGATATAGCTGAATGGACTTAGAAGAAACTATATTTCCTTACTTATGATCAAACATAAAGGAAGTTAAAATAATGAAAAAAATTGGAATTTTAACATATTGGGGTGTCGCCAATTATGGAGCTTGGACTCAGGCTTATGCATTGAATAAAGTAATTCAGAAAATGTATCCAAATGATACTGTGCAGCATATTGCATATCTAGAACAATCACATTGGGATAGCTATTATAAGAAAGACAAGAAAGGATATAATTGTTTTTCTTACAATTGGGATGAAATATCGCATACTTGTCAAATGAATGAAAAACAATTAGAAAATGAACCATGGGACGTTTTGATTACAGGGGCCGATTCAATATGGGAAGAAATATTAACAGGCGCTTTTAAATCGGATTGGCATCTAGTGGGAAATGATTTACCTAATGTTAAAAAACTGATTTCTTATGCTCCAAGTTCCGGGATTTTTTCGGGTAATGACTATATTTCTCAACAAGTTGCAACAGGGTTAAAAAAGTATGATGCAATTTCGGTCAGAGATAACACAACAAGGATGCTTGTAAAAAAAACAATAGGGGAAGATGCGCCAGTTGTATTGGATCCGGCATTGCTTTGGGATTTTTCTTCAGACAAAAATGTAAAAAAAACATATTTAAATAAGTATATTGCTGTATATGGAGCAAACTGGAGTCTTAGATTTATTGATAATGTGAAGAAGTATGCAAAAGAAAGGGAATTGAAGTTAATAAGCATAGGATTTATTAATGAATGGTGCGATATTAGTTTTAGAAGAAATGAGCTGCGTTCACTAGAATGGATTGGAATGATTGCTTCCGCAGAATGTATAGTGACGAGCACGTTTCATGGGTTGATGATGGGATTGAATTACAGGAAACCTATAAAATTCTGCCAGATCGATTATGTGAAAAACAGATCGCAAACATTGTTAGAAATGTGTAGAATTCCTAATAATGATATTGATTTTGAGGCAGAAATAAACTACGACTATACGGACAAAAAATTAAAGGAAGCAAAAAATTATTCTTTAGATTGGTTAAAAAAGGCGATAGACTAAATATGAGATAGAAAAAGGGAAAAATGCTAGGGGAGGAAAGACCACGGATGGAAATCAGATTGAAAGATGAAGCGCAATGTAGCGTTTGTGCAAAATGTATGATGGCATGTCCTCAAAAGGCAATTATATTAAAAAAAGGGAAATTAAACTATTATCCTCAAATCGTTGAAGATAAGTGTATAAAATGTGGGGCTTGTGTCAATGCATGTAATAATATATCTTTTTCAAACAAGATTAAGAGAATATATGTTGGGTATAACAATAACGAGAAAATTGTTAAAAAAAGTGCATCTGGTGGGATATTTACTGCATTGGCGGAATTAATATTAGAAAAAAAAGGAGTTGTTTTTGGCGCAATATTTGACAGTAAGGAAAAAAATATAAAACATATAGGAATAGAAAATAAAACAGATTTGGATAAATTGCGAAAGTCAAAATATGTACAAAGTAAGTGGTTTTTGACGATTGATGATATCGATAGGTTAGTAAAACAAGACCGATATATTTTATTTACGGGTACACCATGTCAAGTTAGCAGTATATATAATAAATATAATAATTACGAAAAAATTATATGTATGGATTTATTTTGCCATGGTGTTTTGGAAAATTTTGTGTTGAAAGAATATCTGAATGTTTGTTGCAAGGACGTAACGCATATTGATTTTAGAGCGGAGTCGGATGTTAATAATTTTGCTTTAACTTTAGTTAATAAGAACGAAGTTGTAACAGAGTATTGTTCTGATAATCTATTGTATAATTTATTTATTAACTCTGCCGGGATAAAGAGGACCTGCTTTACTTGTGAATATGCAGATAAGGTGCATTTAAGCGATATTACAGTGGGGGATTTTGATAACAAAGAATATTGCGAAAAAAATAAAATTAATTGTAAAACTCCTTCAATCATAGTGATAAATAGTGAAAAAGGAGAAAAGATATTTGAGAATATTGAATGTAAATTAACTGTCAAAGAAATTAAAGACAGAGGTATTGTTAATGAATATTACATAAAACATGATTTGCAAAAGGGGGATTGGGGATTCAATAGTGAATTCTATTTTAGATTTCATGACAATTATAAACAGCAAGGCTTTCTTAAGGCGGCAATAAAAGAACTGTATCAAAGTGAATATAACGCTATTATGAAAATAGACAAAATGATTACAAATGAACGAATATATTTGTATGGTGCAGGTAAAGTTGGACATATAGTTCTTAAATTGATAAAGATGCTTCACCTGAACTGGGATATTGGCGGATTTATTGTGTCGCGGAAAGCAAATAATGAAATGATAGGAAATGTTAAGGTGTATTCGATAGATGAGATTGACTTTTCGGATAAACGAAATTTGGTAATTGTATCGGTAAATGAACATTTGAGGGAACAAATTACAGAAGAGCTGGCTAAGCGTAATGCGACAAATTATGTATGTTTAAATTAACAAGAGAGGATTGTAAAAAATATGGGAAAATATGTGTTGTTTGGTGCAGGAGAGTATGGAAAAAGTTGTCTGGAACTTTTAGGTGAAAATAAGGTAAAGTGTTTTGTGGATAATGATCCTAAAAAGCAAGGAACATATGTTGAAAATATTAGAGTTTTGTCTTGCGAAGAAATGATAAAGGAAATTGTAGATGAACAAGTGGTTATTACGGTAGCAAAACCATATTATGAGCAGATAAAACAACAATTGGAGAAGCTTGGAATCAGAAGGATTAAGTCATATAAAGAAATACAGATAGAGATTACCAAGAAAAAGCTCCTATTACGAGAGGATTATGTTATAAGATATGACAAGACAATACGTTGGATAAAAATTCATTCTGTTCAAGAAAAGGGAATTATCAATAACACGGGAAAAACTATTTCATATCCAGAAGTTACAGGATATTATATTCCTTCATTAATCCGTTGGGGTTATAGAGACTTGGCGGAACAGTATGCAAATTGGCTTATGGATATCCAAAAGGCAGATGGTTCATGGTATGACACCGACGATCAATCAGCCTATATATTTGATTCGGCTCAAATACTGAAGGGTTTACTTGCAATATGGGATATTCATCCGGATAAGAAACGTGTGGAAAAGGCAATCAGGGATGGCGCTGATTGGATATTAAGTTGTATGACTCCCGAGGGACGATTAGTAACACCAGATGAGACTTGTTGGGGGAATGATGAAGATACTTGTTCAGAGTTGATTCATACATATTGTCTAAGTCCTATTATTGAAGCGGGCAAAAGATTGGAGAATGATGAGTATATTCAAAAAGCACATCTTTCGTTAGAATATTACAAAAGGTGCTATAAAAATAAAATTTTAAATTTTAGTTTGCTTTCCCATTTTTATGCTTATGTTGTTGAAGCTATGCTTGATCTTGGAGAAGTTGATATGGCGAGACAAGCTATGAAAAATATTGAGAAGTATCAGAAAACAAGTGGAGCAGTTCCTGCGTACAACAATGTGGATTGGGTTTGTTCTACAGGGTTATTTCAGTTGTCGTTAATATGGTTTCGCCTTGGCGATGAAGAACATGGAAATAAAGCTTTTGAATATGCATGCAAATTACAAAATGAATCAGGTGGATGGTTTGGAAGCTATATTTCTGAAGATGATTCGGAGGAAACAAACACTTATTTTCCAAATCAGGAAATAAGTTGGGCAAACAAATATTTTTTAGATGCTTTGTATTATAAGAATCTTTGCCAATTCCAGAATACGGCAAGTATATTTTGTAATGAGATTTCTGAGGATGATGGAAGATATAAAGTAATAAAAAATGTAATAGAGGGAAATGACCAGAAAAGTTCATTAAACATACTTGATTTAGGGTGTGGAAAGGGTAGATATCTAAAGCGTCTGGTTGTTGATTTTCCGAAGAACAGTTATTATGCTGTTGATTTATCAACGAATGTTATGAAGTACTTTTCGGAATTAACAGGAGTAGAAAAGCAACAGGGAAACTTAACAAATATACCATATGCAAATGATAGCTTCGATATTGTATATACATGTGAAGCTTTGGAACATGCTGTTGATACAGAGCGAGCAATTAGCGAGATGGCGAGAGTGACAAAAACAGGCGGGACAATCGTTGTAGTAGATAAGAATAAAGAGATGTATGGCTATTTTGATATTGGCGATTGGGAACAATGGTTTGATGAACATGAATTAACACAAATAATGAAAGAATATTGTTCAGAGGTTCACGTAGAAAAGCAGATTAGTTTTGATGATAATGAAGCAAATGGATTATTTTATGCTTGGATTGGAACGGTAAAGTAATATGAAAATTATTACTATTTTCGGCACACGACCAGAAGCAATTAAGATGTGTCCGGTAATAAAAGAATTAAAGAAAAGACCAGAGATTGAATGTAGAGTTTGCTTGACGGGGCAACACAAAGAGATGTTGCAACAGGTTATGGATTTGTTTCATATTCAGGCAGATTATAATCTACAAATTATGAAACAGAATCAAACCTTAAGCATGATTACTTCGGAGATATTGAATGGCTTGGATATAGTTTTTGAGAAAGAACAACCGGATTTAGTACTAGTACATGGAGATACCTCGAGTTCTTTTGCGGCAGCGTTGGCTGCTTTCTATCATCAAGTCCCAATAGGACATGTGGAAGCAGGATTGCGAACTTATAATATGCAGTCTCCGTATCCAGAGGAATTTAATCGGCAGGCAGTTGATCTGATTACAGATATATATTTTGCTCCAACAGAACTAGCAAAAAAACAATTATTGAACGAAGGAAAAAATGAAAGTAAGATATTCGTAACGGGGAATACCGTAATTGATGCGTTAAAGACAACTGTATCGGAAGAATATCAGAGTGATGTTCTTGATTGGTGTAAAGGAAGTAAGATAATTTTATTAACTGCTCATAGGCGTGAGAACATTGGCACACCAATGGAACATATATTTGAAGCGGTTAAAAGAATAGTAACAAATTATGACGAGGTGAAAGTCGTTTATCCGATACATAAGAATCCGAAAGTACGAAGTATAGCAAATAGGATATTTGAAGGTTGTGAACGTATAAAGATGATAGAACCTCTGGATGTATATGATTTCCATAATTTTATGGATAGAAGTTATTTGATTCTTACCGATAGTGGTGGGATTCAGGAAGAAGCACCGGCATTAGGGAAACCCGTTCTGGTTATGCGGGATACAACAGAACGCCCTGAGGGGGTTGAAGCGGGAACTTTAAAACTAGTAGGAACGGATGAGGATGCTATTGTGTTAGAAACAGAAAAACTACTTAGTGATGTTAATGCTTATACTAGTATGAGTAATGCTATGAATCCATATGGAGATGGAAATGCATCTAGACGAATCGTAGATATAATTCAGAAAATATTTAAGGAGAAATAATTATGCCGAAGGTGTCAATTGTGTTACCAACATATAATGGTCAAAAATATATTCGAGAATCTATTGAAAGTGTTATTAATCAGACATTTCAAGATTGGGAATTAATTATTGTAAATGACTGCTCTACGGATTCTACACCTGTAATTGTAGAAGAATTTGCAGATTTAGATGCGCGAATAAAAGTAATTCATAATGATACCAATAAAAAATTGCCTGCTTCTTTGAATATAGGATTTGACTCTGCAAAAGGGGAGTATTATACATGGACATCAGATGATAATTATTATTTACCGCAAGCAATTGAAGAAATGGTAAATTATTTGGACAATCATGGTGACGAGCAAATGGTTGTTGCAGATATGGATATAATAGATGCAAATAATCAGTTTATAACGTCATGTGAGCAATACAACGATACAAAAATGTATGTAAATGATTGTGTAGGGGCTTGTTTTATGTATCGAAAACAGGTACTAAATACAATTGGAATATATGACGAGAATATGTTTTTGGTTGAAGATTATGAGTACTGGCTTCGGATTTTATTTTACTATGGTACAATCGGACATATTAATAAAACATTGTATATATATAGAGCGCATGCTGGTAATTTGACTTCAACTAGAAAGCATGAAATTAGAAGACAATTGTTAAGACTTCGTTGGGAATATATTTATAAAATTGTTGAAAAGATGAAAGACTCGCCTGATGTATTATGTATGTTATATTATGAGTTCCTTGAGGCTGGATATAGAGAATGTGATTTAAGGGAAATCTTTTTGAAGTATATTCCTTTTTTAAATAATGACGTTAAATTTAAGAAGGAAAAGAAAATAATAGTTTATGGAGCGGGAAAAGTTGGAGATTTAGCCTATTCCCAAAATAAGGACTTAATTATGTTTTATGCAGATAAAGATGTGAAAAAAATAGGAAACACAAAGAATGGTATTCCGATTATATCAATTGAGGATATGATAAGTAAAAAGGAAAAATATCAAATTATGATTGGCGTTGGTACGGATAAAATATATGAAGTGGTAGAACTTTTACAATCTGAAGGTGTTGATCAATATTGTACAGTATATAGTTGAGGGGAAAAGTATAAGCATTATACCAGTATACAACGTTGAGTAATATATAGCAGATTGTTCGGAATTGTCGGACTTTGCGAGAATAATAAAAATTTTTAGAAGAAAGATTACTGTTGTTCTAAGAAAATCTCAAGAAATATTAACGTCACGAGGAAGAATACACAAACGATTAAAGAGATATGGTATGGGAATGAATATAGAGAATTGAAAAATAGGTTAGTTAGAGTTAGAGGAAGAAGATATATAAAAGTGCGTAAATGGTGATACATTTTTGATATAAAATTGGAGTGAATGAGACGAAAATGAAAAAGGTTAGTGTTATTATTCCGGTGTATAATAATGAAGACACAATTGCAGATAGTATTGAAAGTATTAGGAATCAAACATATCATAATTGGGAGTTAATAATTGTTGATGATGGATCAACGGATAAAAGTGTGGAAATATGTTTGAGTTATCAAGAAAAAGACACCAGAATAAGGGTTATTCAATGTAACCATAGAGGTGTATCGGCTGCTAGAAATAAAGGTGTTTTAGAGTCCAAATGTGATTTGATTGCATTTAATGATGCAGATGATGTGTGGAAAGAAGACAAGCTTGACAAGCAAATAAGAAAAATGGATCAAGGAGAATATGGTTTAGTTTATTGTAGGTATGCTTATGTGACAACAGCGATTGAAAAATATATTCCTTCGTTGGATTGTGATACAAAAGATTTAGAAGGGGATATTTTTGAATCATTATGGAAAGTTAATAAGATTGGGACACCAACAATTTTGGTAAAGAAGCAGGTTTTGAACAAAGTAGGTATGTTCTGTGAGGAATTACATAGTCTTGAAGACTGGGAATTTGTGATGCGAGTAGCAGAAAACTTCGAGATTGGATTTGTTGATGAATGTTTATTGATTGCGGATTATAAAAAAAATACAGGGGTTAATAGTAAGTGGCGTGAGCAAATTTTAACAATAGTTTATATTATGAAATTGTATCCAGAAATGGATCGTTTAAGTAAATTAGAATTCATTTTCTTAAACATGCGTAGATTGAATAATGTTGATTATGAAAAAATCTATTTAATGTATAATCTTAAAGAATATATAAAAGGATATGAAGAGAGATTGATTAGAAATTTCAATCAACAAATATATAAAGAAAATTGTAATAATAAACTATACAGAATATTATTAAATGATCAGAGCTTAAGAAAAAAATTGGAAAGATATTTAACAGAATGTAATGCAAAAATAGGAATATATGGAGCGGGGGAATTAGGGTTAGTGTTGGCTAAAGTATTGAGAGAGAAAGGATATAATGTTTATACTTTTTTAGATAGAAATGTTTATTATGTAAAGGGGTATGAATGTATACATCCTGATCAAAATAAGGAAAAAGTTGATTTATTAATCAATACAGTTATGGGTATTGATATTAAAAAATGCAATATTACGGGATGTAAAAAAAAGATTAATATAGCAGACTTTTTGAAAAATAGCTGAGTTGTGGATATTTAGGGAGCAATTATGACGGGAAAGCTAAAAAGAAATAAAATATTATTGGATGAAAAAGATAAATTGCTGGATAATTATTATTTATTAAATCATTGGTTGGAAATAAAAAACCTTGGAAAAAGTGTTTCTATGTACTTTGAATGGAAAGGGTATAAAAATATCGCCATATATGGCATGGCTGAATTGGCAAATCGACTGATGGAAGATTTAGAGGATAGTCCTATTAGAGTGATTTATGGTGTTGATAGAGATGTAAGCTGCACGATTTCTCGAATTAGAGATGTGTATGATATATCGGAAGAATTGCCGAAAGCAGATGTAATAGTTGTGACACCTTTTTATGCATATGAAAATATCAAGCATCAACTAGAAAAAAAAGTAAATTATCCAATTGTGTCGTTGGAAGAAGTTGTGTGGAGTGTATAAGTTATGAATTTGATATCTTTTTATCTACCTCAGTTTCATGAAATCCCTGAAAATAATGATGCATGGGGAAAGGGGTTTACTGAATGGACAAACGTAAAAAAAAGTAAGCCATTATATTGGGGGCATTATCAGCCAAGAGAACCATTTAATGATAATTATTATAATTTATTAGATGAAGAAGTAATTCGGTGGCAGGCACAATTAGCAACAAAGGCAGGGATATATGGGTTTTGTTTTTATCATTATTGGTTTGAAGGAAGGATGGTATTAGAAAAACCTATATATAATTTGTTAAATGATAAAACTGTACATATAAATTACTGTATGGCGTGGGCAAATGAATCATGGACGAAAACGTGGCATGGAGCTGGTGGAGAGAAAGAAATACTGATACCGCAAACTTATGGACGAGAAGAGGAATGGGAAAAGCATTATTTATATTTTTTAGATTATTTTAGGGATGACAGATATATAAAAAATCAAAACCGACCAGTATTATTAATATATCGATTAAAAAATATACCAGAATTTAATGAAATGATTCAATATTGGAATATGCGTGCAAAGAAAGATGGTTTTGATGGTGTTTATATTATTTCAATGAATATGCACAGGGAACACGTGGATAAAAGTATATGGGTAAATGGATCCGTAGATTTTGAGCCAAATAGAACAAAAGCGGAAATGCTGAGACAAGTAACATGGCTGACGCCACATGATAATAAAAAATGTATTTTGAATCGATTTGCTATGAAGACAATCTCGTACAATAAAATCAATAAAAAGATGTTGGAAAGCAAACATAGTAAGGGGCAATATAGAGCTGTATTTATTAACTTTGACGACTCTCCGAGAAGAGGGGTAAAGGGGATTATAACAAGAGGGGCAAATCCGAACAATTTTAAAAAGTATCTTTTGAAAAATATACAGAAGACGGTGGAGGAAGATAACGAATATTTGTTTATTAATGCGTGGAATGAATGGGGAGAAGGTAATTATTTGGAACCAGACAAAAAATATAAGGACTCATATTTGAAGGTGATTCAGGAAACAATGGATAATTATAAAAAGCAATTGAAAAAAAGAGGATAGGATATGGACAAAATCTCGATAATTGTTCCAGTTTATAATGCAGAGAAGTATCTGCCTATATGCCTTGACAGCATTGTATCCCAAACTTATAAAAATTTGCAGATCATACTGGTGGATGACGGATCAACGGACAAATCTTCAAAAATATGTGATACATATGCAGAAGCCGATTCAAGAATTTTGACTATTCATCAAGAAAATCATGGGGCTGTTTATGCGAGAAATATTGGCATTGAAAATGCGGAAGGGGAATATATAGCATTTGCCGATGCAGATGATTGGTTGGAATCAAATATGATAGAACGATTATATAAATCGTTGATGATAAACGATGCAGATGTATCAATGTGTGGAAGACGAGAAGATACAGGCAGCACAAGTATTTCCGTAAATCATGGATTTTTAGTTGGCTATTATGATAAAAATAAAATGATTGAAGAAATATATCCTAATATGATTGTGAATACATCTTTTTTTCAGTGGGGTATTTTTCCGGGACTTTGGGATAAGCTTTTTAAGAAAGAACTTTTAAAAAGAATGCATGCAGATGTAGATATCAGAATCACAATGGGGGATGATGCATTATGTATATATCCGTATTTACTTAAGGCGAATAGTATATATATATATTAGATGAATGTCTTTATCATTATCGTCAAACCCCAACCTCAATGGTGCATCAGCAGGGTGATTCGGCAAAAGAAAGAGAACGGTTTCAATTATTATATCATGAGGGTAATCGATTATTTAAGAAATATGCAGATATTTATGATTTGAGAGAACAGTGGAAAGAATATGTGCTGTTTCTTATGCTTCCTCGTGCAGATATCTTATATGAGAATATGGAACAGCTACCATACTTGTACCCATATCCACATGTGAAAAAGGGAAGTCGGATTATTTTGTATGGAGCTGGGTTATATGGTCAGCGTTTATATTCATGGATACAGAGGACAGGATTTTGTGAAGTTGTAGCTTTGGTTGATCGGAATTGGGAAGAACTTTGCAGACAGGGTATTCCTGCCGAAGCTCCGGATATGATTGAGACATTACAGTATGAACATATTGTAATTACTTGTTCATTTGCACGAACTCGAAAAGCAATTTATGATTATTTAAAACAAAAGGTATCAGAAGATAAGATTCAGGTAATGGATGAAGAGCTTGTTATGAGTAATGCTACTATGAAGGCATTTGGTATCTGCACATAAATGGAGGACATATATGTACACGGTTATATTTGGTTGTGGAAATGTAGGTAAAAGGACGTTACATTTTTTGGGAGCGGATGTTGTAAACTATTTTTGTGACAATAACCCAAATGTAATTGGACAATCGGTCGAAGGACATGAGATTATAAGTTATCAGGAACTTATAAATCTTGTACAAACAGAGGAAGTGCTGCTTGTACTTGGGGTAAATGGACATAATGCTGAGCAATTGGCAGAACAGCTTGACGGGGATGGTGTCTGCGATTATGTGGTGGCAAAGGAACTTCCGGGATTTGAGACAAAGGAACATATAGATTTTGAAATCCTTGACAGTTTAAAGAGTAAAGAAGTAAGAAATACATATATGATCCGATATCTGCATACAAGACTAAATAAGGAAAAAAGGCGTGTGGATTATTTTAAAAGACATGCAAGTATTTACCATATGAGCCCGGCAACGGGTAAATTGAGAGAAAAGCAAATGTTAGTTCAAAACAGAGCGGTAAAGGCTTTGAGCTTTCTTGAGGAGCATTGTCCTGTTTCGTGCTGGATTACAAGCGGTACACTGATTGGAAGGATGCGGCATAATGGATTTATTCCATGGGATGATGATATTGATTTTGGGATTATGCGTGAGGGTGTACATAAATTAATGGATTTCTTCAAAAAATACTCAACTGTATTTATTCCAGGCGTAAAAACATTAAAAGATGGAATCAATAAATCGGATATTAGTCCATTTGATACATGGGAAGAGGTAAAAACTGCGGTTGGGAAAAATTATTTTCTTCTGGTATTTCCGGATTTTATTCGTATTTGCACTATGGACAATGAGGATGTGGTGACTGAATTGGAGTTGTTTGCTTTTGATTATTACAGAGAAGATTTAACAATTCAAGAATATGCGTCTTATGTTAGCGATGCTTTTATAGTGAAGAAAAATTCAACAAGTATGAAAGATTGGTTTGATTATTGCTATGATACAATAGAAAACAAGGGAATTGTCAGTCAGAAACCAACAAATAAAATCCTTCCAGGTATTGATAGTTTTATTTATAGAGGATTGTGGAATATAGAAGATTTTATACCAACTAAGGCGATTTTTCCATTAAAGAAAGTGGAATATGAAGGAGCATATTTCTTAGCTCCAAATGATGAAGAACGTTATATGCAACATGAATATCCAAATTGGAAAGAGTTTCCAAGTGATGTAGGAGATGTTGAAGAGGGGTAAACAAAATGCAGGCAATTATTTTGGCAGCCGGTATGGGAAAAAGGCTGCATGAGCTCACTAAAAACAATACAAAATGTATGGTGAAGGTAAATGGCGTTCCGTTGATTGAACGTACATTAAAAATTTTAGATAAAAAGAAACTTTCCAGAATTGTGATAGTGGTGGGCTATAAGAAGCAGGGGTTAATTGAATTTGTCAAAAACTTAGATGTTAGGACTCCGGTTGTATTTGTAGAGAATGATGATTTTGATAAAACCAATAATATTTATTCGCTTTTATTGGCTAAGAAATATTTACAGAAAGAGGATACTTTGTTATTAGAATCCGATATTATTTTTGAAGAAGCTGCAATAGATTTGCTTTTAGATGATCCACGCAGTACACTAGCCTTGGTTGATAAATTTGCTAGTTGGATGGATGGTACATGTTTAGAACTTGATGCGGAAGATTCTATTGTGGAATTTATACCAGGGAAATATTTGCGCTTTGAAGAAAAAGAAAATTATTATAAGACTGTAAATATATACAAGTTTGGGAAGACCTTTGCATCTGATGTGTATGTGCCTTTTTTGGAAGCTTATTTTAAAGCAATGGGAGTAAATGAATATTATGAATCGGTTATCAAGTTAATTGCGATGCTTGAACATTGTGAAATGAAAGCGAAAAGATTAACCGGGCAGAAATGGTATGAGATTGATGATATTCAGGATTTGGATATTGCTTCAAGCATATTTGAAGAATCGATGGAGAAAAAGTATGAATTGATTACATCTAGGTATGGTGGCTACTGGAGGTATCCGACACTTTTAGATTTTTGTTATTTGGTTAATCCATATTTCCCAACAGAGAAAATGGTAAGGGAGTTAAAATCAAATTTTGAATTGCTATTACTACAGTATCCTTCTGGCATGCAAGTAAATTCGTTACTTGCAGCAAAAAATTTTGGTATTAATCAAGAACATATTGTTATTGGAAATGGTGCAGCAGAACTAATAAAGTATTTTATGGAAACTTTGGATGGAACATTAGGAATCATAACACCTACATTTGAAGAATACCGGCATAGATATAAAGTAAATATTGTTGAATTTGCAATTGATTCTAAGGATTTTAGATATACAGCTAATGATATAATCAATTTTTTTGATAAAAAGGAAATTAATCATTTGGTTATAATAAATCCAGATAATCCAAGTGGAAATTATATTCCTCATGTTGATATTTTAATGTTGATTAATTGGGCGAAAGCAAAAAGTATAAATATCATCATAGATGAAAGTTTTGTGGATTTTGCAAATGAAATAAATAACACATTAATTACGGAAAATATTTTATCGATTTATGAAAATTTATATGTAGTTAAAAGTATATCTAAATCATATGGAATACCTGGACTTCGGTTAGGCGTTTTAGCAAGTAGTAATAAAAAGATGATTGCTAAATTAAAAAAAGATGTTGCTATTTGGAATATAAATTCGTTTGCAGAATTTTTTATGCAAATATTTGAAAAGTATAAAAACGAATATGCGAAATCATTAGAACAATTAAGGATATCCAGGAAAGAATTGATTAATTCTTTGAAACAACTTGAAAAAATTGATGTTTTTCCATCAGAAGCAAATTATGTATTATGTGAGATACATGAAAATACTAGTCAAAGAGTTGCAACGGAGTTACTTCGAGATAATATTTTAATCAAGGATGTAGCACCTAAAATTAAGAATGGAAAACAATATATCCGCGTGGCAGTGCGTACGAGAGAGGAAAATAGGCATTTGATAGAATCATTAAGAAAAATGTTTTAATTGGAGAATATTAGAAATGTTAGAAATACAATTCCCCCACAAGTTAATAATCTTCGGTGCAAAAAGCCTTGCTCTTGGCGCCTCCCATGCGATTCAGACAGTTCACCCGGAAATTCATCTGGAGGGATTTGTGGTAACTTCCCGAAGCGGAAACCCATCAATATTGAACAATCTGAAAGTTTATGAGCTTGCGGAGCTGACAGACAAAGAAATCTGCATTCTGATCGCGACTCCACAGGATATTCAACAGAAGATCGTGGAGTTTCTGGACGAACAGGGATTTCACAATCATATCTGTATGACATGGCAGCTGGAAGCGGAGCTGATGGGTGCGTATTATGCGAAGCAGGTCGAGTTTCCGGTATTGCCGGGTGGTGTAGCACCGATGCTTTCTGTGACCGTACAGGATGAGAAGGAGCGCACATTTGCTAAGACTTTGCCGGAAGCAAATTGCTATATGGCGAAGTTTTACCGGGACAAGCAGGTGCAGACCGATTACTCGGTTCCTGCGTGGGTACAGCCGATTCAGGTTGGAGCTGCGTTGACGGATGAGAGAGTCGCAGCACTGACGGATGATATCGGAGAAAACATCTCAGCAAAGAATGTGAATTATTGTGAGCTGACGGCACTTTACTGGATCTGGAAGAATCAGCTGCAGTATGATGTGACAGATTATGGCGGTAAGTCTGTTCAAGATGCGGGACAAGAGCAACTGCGATATACCGGCTTATATCAATACCGGCGTCTGCTCGATATCGATGATGACCAGATGAACTACATTGCAGAGCACGATGTGGATGTGGTGCTACCATATCCGACGATGTGTGAACCGGATATCTTTGAACATCACGAGAGGTATGTGAAATCATCTGACTGGGATGCGATGGTGCAGGCACTCGAAGAACTGCATCCGGAATATATGGAGACCTATCATCGAATTTTCAAGGGAAATTATATGTACAATTATAATATCCTTCTAGCGAAGGAGACGGTACTCTGTGATTATTGTGCATGGCTGTTCCCAATCTTGGAGCGGACAGAAGAACTGTCGGATCCGAAGGGCTGGGAACGAGCAGATCGTTATATTGGTTATTTAGGAGAGAATTTGGAGACATTATATTTTATGCATCATGCGGAGGATTATAAGATTCTGCATACCGGGCGTGTGATGTTGGTGTAGACAAAGGAGGACCCCACATATGAAAGCATGGATATTACATAACCCAAACAATATGACATATGAAGAGACGGAGAAACCACAGCCAAAATCAGATGAAGTATTGGTTGCGGTTAAGGCAGCGGGTATCTGTGGTTCGGATATTCCCCGTGCCTTTGTGACAGGGGCGCATGTGCATCCGATTATTATCGGACACGAGTTTTCCGGACAGGTCTGTGCGTGTGGAACGGATGTGGATGCGAAATGGCAGGGTAAACCGGTTGGTATATTTCCTTTAATTCCGTGTGGGACGTGCGGACCGTGTCAGAAGAAACAGTACCAGATGTGCCGGAATTATAATTATCTTGGCTCCCGGTGTGATGGCGGTTTTGCGGAGTATGTGGCAGTGCCGGAGAAGAACCTGCTTGAGTTGCCGGAGGGCGTGACTTACGAGCAGGCTGCTATGTTGGAGCCAATGGCGGTTTCTGTACATGCGATGCGGAAAGGCATGGCGCTGGCGGGGGATATTTCGAAGAGCCGGGTTGCTATCTGGGGACTTGGAACGATTGGACTGCTTCTTACGATGTTCCTGAAGGATGCAGGTGTAAAGGATTTATATGTGATCGGAAATAAAGATGCACAGAAGCTCCATGTCGGGGAACTGGGAATTCCGGAGGAGAATTTCTGCGATTCGAGAAAGGAAGATGCCGCTGCCTGGCTTATGAAACGGACGGATGGTGTCGGAGTAGATCTGTTCTTTGAGTGTGTCGGGAAAAACGAGACGGTACAGCACGCGGTAGAACTTTCTGCACCGGGTGGCAGTATTGTATTTGTGGGGAATCCATATTCAGACATGACGCTTCCGAAAGCGGTGTATTGGAAAATCTTGCGGAATGAGCTTCGCGTATCCGGTACGTGGAATTCGTCCTTTACCGGCAGTGAGGATGATGACTGGCATTATGTGGTGCGTGCGCTTGCAGAAGGGCGTGTGCATCCGGAGAAGTTGATTACACACCGACTTCCGATGGAGCAGCTGATGCAGGGGCTTACAATCATGCGAGATAAGACGGAAGACTATGTGAAGATCATGGGTGTGAACGAGTAAAGCGACTTTTTCTATAGATAAAAACTGCTTCACGAATATTTTTCTATAGAAAAATATTCAGATGCGAGATTTTTTTGGTAGTTACAGGAAATGGATGCAATGAAATTAACCACAGAATTTTATCAGGATGAGGTGCGTTACGGATTTTACGTGCCGACGGCAATCAAGCAGGCGTGGGGGGCAGAGCTTCAGATTCTTGCAGAGATTGACCGCATCTGTAAAAAATACAATATTCGATACTTCGCGGAGTGGGGGACGCTGATCGGTGCCGTGCGCCATGGTGGATTTGTGCCGTGGGATGATGACATGGATATCGGCATGCTTCGGAAAGATTATGAGCGTTTCAAGGAAGTGGCGAAGGATGAGCTTCCGGGAGAGTTTGCGATTCACGATTATGCAACGAAAGAGAATCACTGGCTCTTTTTGTCGCGTGTGGTGAATTGTAATCAGATTTGTTTTGAAGAAGAGCATTTGCGCAAGTATCATAATTTCCCATATATCGCAACGGTTGATATCTTCGTGATGGATTATCTGTACAGGGACGAGGAACAGGAGAAAGCGCGCTGCGAGGAGATCAAGCATATTCTGGCGGTGGCAGATCAGATCATAGAGGGACGCATGCAGGATTCTGTAAGAGAAATGTTTTTACAGGAACTTGAAAATAAATACCAGACGAAGCTGCCGAGGCCAAAGAATGCACGTGAACTCGGAATTTCCCTGTACCGGCTTGCGGAATTACAGATGGCGCGGGTGCCGGCAGATGAATCGGATGCGGTTGCACAGATCTTTCCGTGGGTGCTCAAAGGAAATCGGGGATTGCCGAAGAAGTGCTATGATACGCTTGTGCGGCTGCCGTTTGAAGAGATTACGATACCGGTGCCTGAAGATTATGACACGGCACTTCGCTATCGTTATGGGGATTATATGACGATACGGAAGGTCTGGGGTGGACACGACTATCCGTATTTTGAGGGGCAGCGGAAGAACCTGCAGGCGGTAGCGGATTTTCCTCTGCCGGAGTTTGCGTTCCAGCCAGAGATGTTATATGACAGCACAGGTCATGTATGCAGGAATGCAAATGCATTCGATGGCATATCACAGAATTCGTTGTGTGACAACGCAGGTCGTGTGTGCAAGGAAGTGGATAAGAAGTCATCCTGTAAGCAGGAAAAAGATGTAGAGGAGCAGACACTTACAGACATTGCCAGACAATATGTATCGGTACTTGACGAGATGATGGAGAACTGTACGGCACAGATGCAGGAGCAGCAGTATGGGGATGTGTTATCGGTGTTGCCGGAATTACAGCAATTGGTCGTAGACTTTGGCACATTGCTCGAAGAGGTACGTGGGGAAACAAATCCATGCGTGCAGAACGTGGTTGCGAAGATACAGGAATACTGTGATGCACTGTATGCGTTGTATGAGCAGCTGAATACCCGGTTACAGGAGCCGGACACACTGAAAATAGGACAGCAGCCGGCTGATGTGTCGGATGCAGATGCAACAGTTTGTGCTTCGTATGAGGCGTTTGCTCGCAGCTATACAAAGATGAAAGCGGAGATACAGCAATTCTGCATTGCACGCCGCTCTGTGCTATTTATATGTACAGGGATGCGGGAATGGCATGCGTATGAACATCTATGTGATGAGGAACGGCAAAAGGCAGATACGGATGTATATATCGCCTGTGTACCGACAGTATTCAAAGATATTTATGGACATGCGGAGTATGTGCAGAGCACGGAAGATGCAAACACAATGCGTATACAAGATCATATACAGAATCTGTACGGAGAATTCGCGGATAATATACAGTTCATGCCATGGCAGAAGGTAAATCCGGCACTTCTGGCACCGGGTACGATATATATTCAGGATCCGTATGATGGTGAGAATCCATGTCTGACGATTCCGCCGATATACTATGCGGGAAATCTTCGGAAGTATACGAAGAATCTGATCTATGTTCCGGCGTATAAGGTGAAGGAATTCGGAGCAGAGGACACAACGGATCGATATAACATGAAGCATTATGTGACGGCACCGGCACTTATGTATGCAGATCAGATCTATGTGCAGTCGGAGAACATGCGGCAGCGATATCTGGAGTGTCTGGTGGAATTCTCGGGAGAAGCATACAGGGCAATCTGGGAGCGGAAAATCTCTGTATCGGAGTTTGTATTCCAGAGTGAAGCAGGAAAGGGTACATCCCAGAAGACGATCCTTTACTGCATCGGAGAAACTGAGCTTGCCAATCTTGGAAAGCGCGCACTTGCTCATGTGGAATCCAGACTACAGATATTTGCAGATAACCATGAGAATTTACAGGTGCAGATATGCTTCTATCCACCACGATTATCGGACTGGGAGGTTGATCTGCAGCGGGTTAAGACGCTAACAGAAATGCTTCGTACTTATGCAGAGACAAACAAGACATGGTGTACGTTGGAGAAACCGCAGGAGCAGGAAGATCTCGCGGCTTATCGAGAGCGTCTGGCGATGAACGGTGGTGCGTATTATGGTTCTCCATCTCCGTATGTACATGCGTTTACGCTACACGAGAAACCTGTGATGCTTGCTTCGACAGAGATAGAATATTAGTATAATCTGGTACGTGAGGAGAAAATCATGCGCATAAAGTTAAACATACCTGAAAATAGTGTACAGACGGATACAGCATATATGAGTGATGTTCTGGGTGAACAGAAGAACTTCCCTGTGCTGGTGATTGGCAGAGACAGCTATATTGAAGAAGCCTGGGCAGAGGTCGTTTTTGATTCCGGCATGATATATAATCTGCAGGTTGGACGTTATACGTCAATTGCGGGCGATGTTAAGATAATTGTGGATATGAATCACGATTATAGACGTGTCTGTCAGGGGCGGATTAATGGGGCTCCATATCACAGACCAGAGAGAATCAGGCGTAAAGGTCAGGTGGTTATTATGAATGACTGCTGGATCGGTGATGATGTTACAATAATGAGCGGGGTAACGATTGGCAATGGCGCTGTCGTGGCAGCGGGAGCAGTTGTTGTGAAGGATGTGCCATCATATGCGATTGTGTCAGGGAATCCTGCAAAAGTAATTGGCTATCGTTTTGAAGAGAGACAAATAGAAGCGCTGGAACTGATCCGGTGGTGGAATTGGACTGCAGAGAAGGTACATGCTGCGGCTGGATTGCTGTATGGAGATATAGATACCTTTATAGAGACATTTCTGCCGGATGCACAGCGGGAACTTCAACAGATTCCGATGGCGGATATTATTCCAATGGAGAAGACAAAGTCCGGACCAGATCGGAGATTGTTGTATATACCGGATTTTGAACAGGATTATCCGACATATCCAAATGTGATTGAAGCATTTGTAAATAGCTATGCAGATACGAATTACGAACTTTTGCTGTATATCAGGGAAGATGCTGATCTGCAGGAAAAGCTAGAGAGATTAGATGATATCTTCTCAAAGTATGAGGATGTGGATTGCTATGTGAATCTATTTGTTGCCAATCCTGAAGATGAGCGGAGCTTGTTTGGGCAGGTAGATGGATATATTACGAATCGTAGTACGGACAATGTAAGATATATGGATATGGCAGATTTGTATGGAATTTCTTGTATCTCGGGTGTTGATGTGCCAATGTTTGCTGAACAGGTTACAGAGCGCATGTGTAGAACACAGACAGATAAAATGCAGATAGATGAACTGGAACGGAAGGTCGGCGAATTGCAGACGATGCTTTCGAATCTTACGAATGCGTACAAGCAGCAGATTGCACAGCTGTCGACGAATCAATATGCTATGAATCTGTCTGTGGACAATCTGAAATACGAAGTGCTTGCCACACAGGATAAGTTGCAGCTGCCAACGATACGATCAGGTCAGGAAGCAATTGATAAAATCATATCTGAGCGGAAGTCTATGGCTCGGTTCGGGGATGGTGAGTTTGCGGTAATCGCAGGTGTAAACCGGCAGAAGTTTCAGCATGCGGATGCGGAGCTTGCCAGACGGCTTATGGAAGTTTTGCATATGGAGAATGAGGAAGTTTTATTGGGGATTCCGGATATTTATGGGGATTTATCCAAGTATAATACGGAATGTCGATATAACATCCGGGCATATCTGACGGAAGAGGTGCGCAAGCAGAATTATGATTTGTTAGATATGGATCGGACATATTACGATGCATATGTGACGCGCCCGTATGCCAGTTATCTTGATAATAATACAGACGCACCGAAACAGAGATTTGATGCGTTGAAGAAGATATGGCAGGGGCGGAACCTGGTGATTGTGGAAGGGGAGAAAAGTCGTCTAGGCATCGGAAATGATTTGTTTGCTGGAGCGAAAAGCATTGTAAGAATTTTGGGACCGGCAGAACACGCATTTGATCGATATGAGGAATTGCTTGCAGAAACCAAAAAGCAAGGCAAGGATAAGTTGGTGCTGGTTGCACTTGGACCAACAGCAACGGTTCTGGCATATGATTTGGCAATTGAAGGATATCAGGCGTTAGATATCGGTCATGTGGATATTGAATATGAATGGTTCTTGGCTGGAAAAGGCAGAAAAACTGAGGTAAAGACAAAGTACAACAATGAGGTTGCCGAGGGAGATCAGGTGGAAGATATTCACGATGCAGAATATGAGAGCCAGATCATCGCGAGATATGTCTGATTTGATGTCGGAGGTGTTAAGTCGTTTTAGGGAATCCATAATGGTTACAAGCCGAGATTAAATAATCCCGGCTGTTTTTAACATGGTCACAATTCTTACATCGTAACTGTGATATTCTTTCACTTTCTCGTATCCATTCTTCGCAATCTGTTTCCGCTCATCATCATGTTCCAGATAATAGTCGATTTTGGCGAGCATATCCGGGATGCTGTCATAGAGGACGATATCTTCGTCCGGGACGAAAATCTCCGGGATTTCAGATTGATAATTCGACAGTACGAAGCCGCCACATGCCATGAGATCGAAGATACGGAGTGGCAGTCCGGTTTTGATCGGGCGGTTTGTCATGTTCAGGTTGATTTTGCTGCATTTGATGATCTGCGGCATCATATTGTTGGAATCAGCGCCGCCACGACACCGGACATGTTTTAGTGGTGAGGTATCAGTCAGCGTCCACAGGTCAAATTGATAGTTTATCCCTTGTTCCCATAATTCCTCAAAATGCGCGCCAATTGCATTGCAGGTGCGGATGCGTTCCTGCTCGGTGCATTTGTAGCCGAGATAGGTGTCGGCAACGATGCCTTTCACATCTTCCGCGTAGTCTTCGCCAAGCGGTGCCCAATCGGCATATTTCTTGAATTCCTGCGCCCATTCGTCAGTGATGGAATCCTCCAACAGATTGTACCCATAGACGTTTAACTGGGCGGCAATCAGTCCGTCGACATAGCCGCGCATCGCATCCGGCAGATCTTTTTCGATGGAATTGTAGCGTGTTTTCTCAGAGTACAACGAACCGACAAAAGAAACATCACAGTCGTAATTTTGATGATCTTCGGCGGTTACCTTTATTTCGTCCCATGTTGCAACATCCGCGCCCATCGGCAGATGGAAGATACAGTCCGGGTTGGCTGGAGAGAATTTCTCCCACTGCATACGGTCTAAGACAAAGATTCGGTTCGTCGGATAGGCAATCGTCTCTGAATAAAGCTGGAAGCTTGGGCAGTCGACCGTCCAGGACAGATACGGTAGTTTAAACACCTTGCAACACCGCGCTACGATTGGCTGAAAATTCACGGAGAACACACAGGACGCATCTGGATTTTTCTGAATCAGATCCGCCAGCGCTTCGAGATAGCCTTTGTCGTAATCAACGCTCTCAAATTTGCGGTTCATTGTGATAACTGTAATGCCTAACCGCTGCAACGCATTTGCGATTCCCTTCTCGCAGATGCTTCCCCATTTGCAAAAGATGATCTTCATAATTGTAGCTCCCCGCTTTCTTCCGAAGTAATATAAGGATATTATAATCGAGATGTAGGGGGGATGCAATGCGAAGATAAAAGATAAATACAAAACCGGACGGTTCCCCATTCCGTCCGGTTTCTATGTAAACACACATTTGAAGTTATTGCTTTCGAACATCAATAACCCCAGCTCTCCTCCTGCCCAAGGGTGTTTGCCTCGGACAACCTCATCGTAGCATAAGTGAGCAAAAAAACAAGGGGTCTGGCATAATTGACGCGCTGGAGAGCATACTTTGAATTTTACTTAATAAAATTAAGTCAAAAATGACGATTTTCATCGCTTGACGCACACATAGATGGTTGTTAAAATGGAAAAAGAAAATCAAAATTGGGACAAATTTTTTGAAAAAATATAAAAAGATTTGAATGGAAAGGATATCAAAAATGAAATTTTTTGTAACGGGTGTAAATGGACAGCTTGGTCATGATGTGATGAATGAGCTGAGCAAACGAGGACACGAAGGCGTGGGTTCCGATCTCGGAGAGACCTATGCAGGCGTGCAGGATGGGTCTGCAGTTACGACAATGCCATATGTAAGTCTGGACATCACTGATCAGGCAGCCGTGAAGAAACAGATCATGGAGATCAAACCGGACGCTGTGATTCATTGTGCAGCATGGACAGCCGTGGATGCAGCCGAAGATGAGGACAAGCAGGCGACCGTAAAAAAGGTAAATGTGGACGGCACAAGAAACATTGCAGAAGTGTGCAAGGCGCTGGACTGCAAGATGTTGTACCTCTCAACGGATTATGTATTTGATGGACAGGGCACGACGCCTTGGGAGCCAGATTGCAAAGATTACAAGCCGCTCAATGTCTACGGACAGTCAAAGCTGGACGGAGAATTGGCAGTTTCTTCTATACTAGAGAAATATTTCATCGTCCGTATCGCGTGGGTATTTGGTTTAAATGGCAAGAATTTCATCAAGACGATGATCAATGTCGGCAAGACGCACGACGAGGTACGCGTGGTCTGTGATCAGATCGGCACGCCGACGTATACCTACGATTTAGCGCGTCTGCTCGTAGATATGTGCGAGACCGAAAAATATGGTTATTACCATGCCACAAATGCAGAGCTTCCAGAGGACGCTGACGCAATTGGAGCCAAGACAGGCTATATCTCATGGTATGATTTCTGCGTGGAAATCTATCGCCAGTATGGACTTTCTACGAAGGTAACGCCAGTCACCACAGCAGAGTATGGACTCAGCAAGGCGGCAAGACCATACAACAGCCGTTTGGATAAGAAGAAGCTTGTAGAAAATGGATTCACACCGCTTCCAGTCTGGACAGATGCAGTAAGCAGATATTTGAAGGAAGCAGATATTTAATCGAAAAATCAAATCCTCCCAGTGTTGCAATGCAATGTTGGGAGGATTTTTATAGTTATGGCGTATTTTTTGCAAACAAATTTATATTATAGTATTCACATGGAAAACTTGCAGTTTCGCTAGCTATATGCTACAATTTCAATAATTATGTAATATGAAAATAATATGAAATTATTGCTTGAAGGCGTATTTTTTATATACATGTTTTATATTTTTATTTTGAATAATTGAATGAAAGGAAAAGGACATGGAACAGAAATTTGGAAAAATCACAGTAGAGACTTGTGAAGCAGATGGTGTAGAGATTGAGGGATTGAAAGTAATCACACCTTCTGTGTTTGGCGATGATAGAGGCTATTTTATGGAGACTTACAATTATAATGATTTTGCAGCGGCAGGCATTGATTGTACATTTGTACAGGATAACCAGTCCAGCTCTAAGAAAGGTGTGCTTCGAGGATTGCATTTCCAGATCAATTATCCACAGGATAAGCTTGTGCGTGTTGTAAGTGGAGAGGTATTTGATGTGGCGGTGGATCTGCGGGAAGGATCAAAGACATTTGGTAAATGGTTTGGCGTTCGTTTGTCTGCAGAGAATAAGAAACAGTTTTTCATTCCAAAGAACTTTGCGCATGGATTCATCGTATTATCCGATCATGCAGAGTTTTGTTATAAATGTACAGATTTCTATCATCCAAACGATGAGGGCGGACTGCTCTGGTCTGATCCGGAAATTGGCGTAGAATGGCCGATGCCAGAAGGAATGACGGTAGAAGATCTGACATTCTCAGAGAAGGATACCAAGTGGAGTGGTATTAAGGAGTATAAAAAATAGGCATGGAAAAGAAAACAACTTCACGGTTTCGACAATTTATAAATCTTCCGATCGAATTAGTTCAAAATCGGACATTGATCGGAAATCTGGCGAAGAATGATTTTAAGACACGGTTTGCAGGTTCTTATTTGGGTGTGATCTGGGCATTTGTGCAGCCGATTGTCACAGTTGTTGTGTATTGGTTTGTGTTTACCGTGGGATTGCGCCAGGGTAGACCGAGCGGGCACCCGTTTGTACTGTGGCTGATGGCAGGACTTGTTCCGTGGTTCTTTTTTTCAGAGGCGTTGAACGGTGGAACAAATGCATTGATCGAGTACAACTATCTGGTAAAGAAAGTTGTATTTAACATCGATATATTACCGCTGGTGAAAGTATTGTCGGCAATCTTTGTACATGTGATATTTACGGCATTTACGATTGTTTTATGCTGGTGCAATGGATATATCCCAAGTGTTTATTTGTTGCAGATTATATATTATATGATTTGTAACTTCCTGCTTGTGTTAGGATTGGCGTATTTTACATCTGCGGTGGTTGTTTTTTTTCGGGATCTGACACAGATTGTAAATATTGTATTACAGATTGGAATGTGGATGACTCCAATTATGTGGAATATATCGGATATTTTGGTGAACCATCCAACTTTAGCAAAAGTATTTAAATTAAACCCGATGTATTATATTGTAGATGGATTTCGAAATGCGTTGCTGGATCATATTTGGTTTTGGGAGAAGCCGTTATGGACACTTGCCTTTTGGATTATTACATTGCTATTCTTTGTTATAGGTGTGAATGTGTTTAATCGACTGAAGGTGCATTTTGCAGATGTGTTATAAGAAAAAGAGAGATAAATTATGAGCGAGACGGCGATTCGTGTACAGAATGTAACGAAATTATATAAATTATATGATAAACCATCCGATCGATTCCGGGAGTCCCTGGGTTTAACGAAAAAAGTATTGCATCGCGAACATTATGCATTGCATGATCTTAATTTTGATATTAAAAAAGGGGAATGTGTTGGAATTATTGGGACAAATGGTTCTGGCAAATCAACGATTCTCAAGATTATTACCGGAGTTCTGAATCCGACAAGTGGTAATGTGGAGATCGATGGACGTATTTCTGCATTGCTTGAGTTGGGAGCTGGATTTAATATGGAATACACAGGACTTGAGAATGTGTATTTAAATGGAACTATGATTGGCTTTACCAAGAAGGAGATTGATGCAAAGCTGGATTCAATATTGGAATTTGCAGATATTGGAGAGTTTATTCATCAGCCGGTTAAAACATATTCTTCCGGTATGTTTGTACGGTTGGCTTTTGCAGTAGCGATTAACATAGATCCGGAAATTTTGATTGTAGATGAGGCGTTGTCTGTTGGTGATGTATTCTTTCAAACAAAATGTTATAAAAAGTTTGAGGAATTTAAAGAACAGGGAAAAACTATATTGTTCGTAAGCCATGACCTGAGCAGTATCAGTAAATATTGTGATCGTGTTGTGCTGTTGAATAAGGGAGTAAAACTGGCAGAGGGACGTCCAAAAGAAATGGTTGACATGTATAAAAAGGTGCTGGTTGGTCAGTTGGATTTGGAACATGTGGACGAGGAAACAGAAAATATTGCCAAGGCACCAAGTATGGAGGCAGCAAAATCTGTAAAAGAAGCAAAATGCTGGAAGGATTTGCTTTCACAAAATGAAAATGCCATTGAGTATGGTGATAAGAAAGCAGAGATTATTGATTATGCGATTGTAGATAGCTGTGGAAATATTACCAATACGATTGAAAAAGGAAAACCTTTCACAGTGCGTATGAAGGTGCAGATGCATGCGCCAATTGAGTATCCGATATTTGCATTATCCATCAAAGATCCAAAGGGAACAGAAATTACCGGTACAAATACGATGTTTGAAAAGACTGATTTTGAGGTTGGCCCCATTATGGAGATATCTTTTGAGCAGGATATGAATCTGCAGGGAGGCGAGTATCTTCTTTCGCTTGGTTGTACTGGTTATAATGGCACGGATTTCACGGTATATCATCGTTTATATGATGTATGCAATATCACAGTCGTGTCAGATAAAAATACAGTTGGATATTACGATATGAACTCGAAGATTACAGTTCAGACTTATGAAGGGACGAATATATGCAGAAAATAGGTTCCATAACAATTGATGACACATACTATCCTGGCAAGGATTTGTACAGTGACGGCGAAATTGAAGATGAAATGCTGGATATAGCAAAAAATGTTCCGGTTTCTGAGTATAATCGTGTGATAGCAGAGCGAAAATCCTGGGCGATTTTGTATCATTTTTCAAATGTCAGGGAGAATATTGTACAATCCATGCCGATTACAAAAGAAGACAGTGTGTTGGAGATAGGAGCAGGTTGTGGAGCAATTACTGGTGTACTTGCTCGTATGGCAAAAAATGTAGATGCGGTGGAACTTTCTATGAAACGTTCGCTGATTAACGCGTATCGGCATCAGGAAGCAGATAATATCACAATTAAAGTTGGTAATTTCCAGGAAGTGGAACAACATCTGGAGAAGAAATATGATGTAATCACGTTGATTGGTGTATTTGAATATGCATGTAGTTATATCAATAGTGAACAGCCATATGCAGAATTTTTAGAAATTATCAAGAAGCATTTAACCAAAGATGGGCGACTTATTCTTGCGATAGAAAATAAATTTGGATTGAAATATTGGGCAGGATGCCGGGAAGATCATATAGCAACATTTTTTGGCGGAATTGAAGGGTATGCAAAAGATAGTTATGTGCGGACATTTTCTAAAAACGAGTTAGCCCATATGTTGGAACAGGCTGGTTTTTCTGAGCATACTTTTTATTATCCATACCCGGATTATAAGCTGCCTGAAAAGATCTTTTCGGATGAATATCTGCCACATGAGAATGAACTGAATGTAAATCATCGGAATTTCGATCGGAATCGTGTACGATTGTTTGACGAAAATAAAGTGTATGGAGAATTGATTAGAGCAGAAATGTTTCCAGAGTTCTCAAACTCATTTTTGATTGTAGCCAAAGGAGTGTAGGATGGAGCGATTAATTTATACAAAATATTCGAATCAACGTCATCCAGACTACGCGATTCGTACCGATATTGTTTGTCGGGAGGACGGAAGCCGCGTTGTGCGGAAATATGCAGATACAAGATTGGCACGTCCGCATATTGAACATATGAATGAGGTATATGCATTGTTGAAAAAAGAGTTTGCAGGGAGCCGTTTGTGTGCAAATCGGGCAAACCTTACAGATGCATATATCGAATTTGAATATATAGATGGAGATACACTAGAGGCTGTATTAGATGCATGTCTGGCAAATGATGACAAGGATGGATTTGCGGAGTTAGTAAAACAGTATGCTTCCGAAATCCGGCAAGTATATTTGAGTGAACAGTCAGTATGTGGAGAAAGAAGTCAGGACGAAATAGAACAATATCAAAAGGCGTTCGGGGAAATAACACTTCCGGTATCTGTACCTTTTTCCAAAGGGGTAGATATTGATTTAATATTTTCCAACATTATGGTACAGGGGAATACATGGATAGTGATTGATTATGAGTGGACCTTTGACTTCCCGGTTCCTGTGGATTTTTTACTTTGGCGTGCGGGTAAAGTATATTTGGAGAATTATGCAAACCGTGCGAGCATTGATGAAACAGAGATGAATCGGATGCTTGGAGTTACACCTGAGAATGTATCCGCTTACCGGCAGATGGAACTGCATTTTTTGCAGCAATACTGCTACAGAGATCGGAGCGATTTATATGCATTGTATGGAACAATGGGACAGTATGTCATGAATCTGGATCTCGAAGAAGCAATTAAGGGAAATGAAAATGGAACAAATCAGGTTCAACTGTATTATGATACGGGAAAAGGATATTCGGAAGCAGAAAGTGATATCATCCGTATTTATCCAGATGAAAAAGGTGAGTTTCATTTGCAAAGAAAGCTGCCTGATGCTTTGCGGAATTTAAGGATTGATCCGGGTGAGATTCCGTGTGTTGTATATATTCAGAAGGCAGTTGGATATACGGAAAATGCATCTTATGAATTAGAGTATCGGACAAATGGATACCGGTTTGACAAACGTGCGTATGTGATGGAACAGGGCGATCCACAGATTTATATTAAAAACATGAAGGAACACACCTATTTGATAGAGTTTGATTATACCATTCAGGCAGATGCTGCGATTGTGCAGGAAAAGGCAGCCAGTGTCAAAGGATGGGAAAAATTAAAAGGGATGATACAACATGCAAAATAAATTTACGAGCAGAAGTAAACATTTGGATTTCATCATATTGGATCTTATCTGTATAGAGGTGTCTTACTGGTTGGCATATTATATCAGGCTTGGAAGGCTTGTGAATTCCACACCAGGGGAATATACAATGATGAATATTATGGTTATTTTAATACATTTATCCATCATGTTTATTTCGGAAGGGTATTCTGGAATTTTAATGCGGAATGCCATACAGGAATTGAAAAAAGTAGTCATTCATAATGCAGAGATGTTTGCAGTGATTTTGTTTATATTGTTCTTTGCGAAACAATCTTCGGTGTATTCTCGAATATTGTTTGCGTTGTTTGTGGTCATTGACACAATTACCATGTATATTGTACGTCTTGTGAGAAAGAAAGTATTATATTCCAATGAGGACAAAGAGCGCGGAAAAGGACAGATGCTTATTGTTACGAATCATGCACATGCGCAAAGCCTGGTAAAAGGGTTGGCAGAAAGTGGATATCGAAATTACCTGATCCATGGAATCGTTATTCTGGATAAGGATATGACCGGTCAGAAAATCGATGGTATTGATGTTGTTGCAGATGCTGGAGGAATGTATGAATATGTAAAATCCAATATTATTGATGAGATATTTTTAGAGTATGATGGAGAAGGCGTTGCAGAAATCACCAAACGATTTCTCGCGATGGGTGTTGTAGTACACGTAAGTATCAATAATATTCTTCCGGGAACTCCGAATGCGGCTGTAGAGAATATTAGTCATTATACGGTAATTACAACAAGTATTAATATCATGTCATTCAAACAAAAGGTTATTAAACGATTGATGGATATTGGAGTATCTATTATAGGGATGGCGATTACGGCAATATTATTTGTCATATTTGCGCCGATTATCTTTATACAGTCACCGGGTCCAATCTTTTTCAAACAGGAACGTGTTGGAAAGAATGGAAGACGGTTTAAGATTTATAAATTCCGATCTATGTATATGGATGCAGAAGAACGGAAGAAAGAACTTATGGCACAGAATAAAATGTCCGGTTTGATGTTCAAGATGGATGATGATCCGCGTGTAACACCAATCGGCAGGTTTATGCGGAAGACAAGTATTGATGAGTTTCCGCAGTTTATCAACATATTCAAGGGCGATATGAGTTTGGTTGGAACAAGACCGCCAACGGTGGATGAATATAATCAGTATGATCAGCACCATAAGAGTCGACTTGCTATGAAACCAGGACTTACAGGTATGTGGCAGGTATCCGGGCGTAGCGAAATTACGGATTTTGAAGAAGTAGTTCGATTGGATAACGAATATATTATGAATTTTAGTATTAGTTTGGATATTAAGATACTGATAAAGACCGTATTTACGGTGTTGAAGAGAAAGGGATCGGTATAGGTTGGAGATGACGGCGTCCGTTGGAAATATAGTTTTATATATCTTGTTTTTGTGGATTGCGCCTGTATTTGTTGGTAATGCAATATGTAACAGATTGAGCATGCGGGGGACGATCCCTCGAAGTTTTGTTATGGGATATCTGAGTATGTGGGCAGTTTTTCAGATTATCACGGTTCCGCTTATTCTGTTGAAGGTAAGTTTCCTTGTGGATGTTGTTGTGTATTCGATGTTCCTTATTGGGATTATTGTTTATGGGATTGTGAAAAAAACATATTGTAGTATGACAATTCCAAAGGTAGAGCCATCTGCGTGGGTTGGAATCATCGTTATGCTTGCAACTGGAATATATATGATTGTACAGTCATTCCGATTACAGCTCACAAATGCGGATGATACACGATTTGTTGTCAATGCAGTTGATACAGTTCGTACGAATCGAATGCTGCTTACAGATGTGAACACGGGAAAGGAGATATTATCCTGGACCGGAGATTTGTTCAAGGATGTGATATCTCCGTGGGCGGTATTTGCAGCATATCTGTCGAAGATAACAGGCATTTCGGCGGCAAGCATGATGCATACATTTTTACCACCGGTATTGCTGGCGGTGATGATGTGCATCTTCTGGTTGGTTGCAGGTGAGTTATTTGATAAACATATATATCGAGCTTTGTTTGTGATTCTTCTACTAGTAATGTATATGTATGGATATTTTTCGATCTACAATGCGGAAACTTTTACGATAATCCGGTTATGGCAGGGGAAAGCAACTATGGCAGCGGTTGGAATACCGGCACTTCTGTATGCTTTTTTGCGGTTGTATCGATTACTTCCGGATGATAGACGATGGAAAGAAAAGACAGTATATAATGCGGAACAAAAAGGAGCAATCTGTATGGTATGGCTTACGGTGTTTGCAGTTGCGCTTCTTACAAGTATGAGCTATATACTTTCAACGGTTATGATTGGATGTTTTGGATTCGTATATGGAATTGCAAAGAAAAGCTTACGCACTGCGATAATGGTGTGGGGCACTTGTCTGGTCAATATCGCATATCTTGGAATTTCAACATTGCTACATTGATTTCAGGATATGTATGGAGGAAGGAAAATTGAGTAAGAAAGACATAAAGATTGTAATAGCGGCACATAAACCTTATCGTATGCCGGAAGATACTATGTATGTACCATTGCATGTTGGCGCAGAGGGAAAGAAAAATCCGGATGGAACGCCGCTTGATCTGGGGTATCAGAAGGATAATGAAGGTGACAATATATCAGCGAAAAATCCAAATTATTGTGAATTGACAGGTATTTATTACGCTTGGAAAAATATACCAGCAGAGTATCTGGGACTTGTACATTATCGGCGTTATTTTAAAGGGAAAAATAAAAGTAAGGATCCTTTTGCGTGTATCGTTACTGAACCAGAGATGGAGAAGATCTTTGAGACGCACCGTATAGTAGTGCCAAAGAAGCGTAAATATTATATTGAGACATTGTATTCACATTATGCACACACACATTATGCAGAACATTTGGATTGTGTGCGGGAAATCATTGGAGAACAATGTCCGGATTATCTGAACTCTTATGATAAAGTGATCAAACAAACTTCTGGCTATATGTTTAATATGATGGTGATGGAGCGTGCATTGTTTGACTCGTATTGTGCATGGTTGTTTGCGATTCTTTTTGAGTTGGAAAAAAGGGTTGGTGAGAAACAACCGGAGATGTCAGCATTTCAGAGCCGTTTTTATGGACGGGTAAGTGAAATTATATTTAATGTATGGCTGGATTATCAGATTCAATCAGGCCAGATTTCACAAAAAGATGTGAAGGAACTGCCATTTATCTATATGGAGAAGATAAACTGGTTCCGAAAAGGAATTTCCTTTTTAAAGGCAAAGGTATTTCATAAGAAATATGATAGCAGTTTTTAGAGATAACAATAGGTGAAAACATGAGAGCTTGGATGCAGCCGATTATATATTGGGTAAATGAATATTATGGAAATCGCGGGTATCTGCTTTTTGCAATCGTCGCATATATATACCTGTTTTTTGCAACGAAGGAAAGCAGACGGAAAATAGTGTATCCAAGTGTGTTGCTGGCTTTTTTGGTATTGAACCCAATTCTGTACAAATATGTATATTCCAAAATCATTTATTGGCGTTTGATGTGGCTGTTGCCAAATACCCTTGCAATTGCGTATGCTACAGTTTTGTTTGTGAGAAAACGAAAGCATATTGCCGTAAAGGTGATTGCATTTGTACTCGTGCTGGCAGCGGTTGTATGGAAAGGCACAAATGTATATACACATTCTGGGATGGCTAAGGCATCCAATCAACAGAAGGTGGATGCCAGAGTACAACAGGTATGTGATGAGATGCTGGCGGTGGATGAAACGCCAAAATGTATTGCCGCACTTAATTTAAGTTATGAGATACGTCAATATTGCGGAGACATTGAATTAATGTACGGCAGAAATGTGGAAGGATATATCAATGTCATTGACGATCTGAGCCTTCGAATCGCGAATGAGATGCGTTCTGAGAATCCAAATTATGACTATATTTTTGCACAGGCAATGGCGAAAAATTATGATTTTGTTGTGCTCGAAGATTATAAAACGGTGCCGGAAGACCTTTTGAATCAATATGGATACCAGATCTATAAAAATGTAGCCGGATATAATCTGTATTACTGCGCGGATGTTGAACAACGGGATCTGGGTGGATGGATTGTAACACAGTATGGGCCGAATACAAGTGAAGTAAGTATGTGTTATACAATCGAGGATAAAAATAATAATCTGATCATCATTGATGGTGGATATGGCTGGTATGAACAAAAGCTGCGAGCAATCATCCGGGCACATGATAATCATGTAACGGCTTGGATTGTGACAAGCCCGATTGATAGCAATGCACATGCATTTTGTGAAATTCTACAGGACAAGCAGGGAATTCAGATTGATCAGATCTACACGATGCATATAAACGACGAGCAGTATGCAACTTATCTGAGGGATGCAAAAGAATGGCAGAACACGGATTTTGTGCAAATGTTCCGGGAAACTTTAGAAAAAGAAACGAATGTAAACTATGTAAAAGAAGATGATCAATTTGAAGCATTAGGGCTTAGTTTCAAGGTATTACATGCGTGGGATGATGAAACGGATGCAATTGGGGAATATCAAGAATACAACGGTTCTATTTGTTTTCGAATCCAGGCGAATCAAGAATCCATGTTATATTTATCAAAAATAACCCATCCATTAGAGGACCATATTATAGAGAAAAATTATGATAAACTAAATGCAGATTATGTGCAGGCAAATAATAATGGACGGTGGACACTGAGTGCGGAGTTTTATAACATGGTGTCTCCGAAATATGTATTCATGGATTGTAGTATAGAAACTGTGAATGCGGATGAGGAAGAAAAAGGGTGTGGGGGTGTATACAGATATGTAACTGGTATTTTACAGGTGCCAATTGGTATGTATGATACAACGCCGACTTGGATTATATTGAAATAAGGAATAAAATAAAATGCAGACAGATGTTTTGATATCTTTTATTATTCCGGCATACAATGCTGCGGATACAATTGAAAAAGCTGTGCAATCTTTGACAGATGTACCACGGACAGAAGTATTGATTGTAGAAAATGGATCTACGGATGAGACCAAGCAGGTTTTGCAGCGACTGAAAAAGAAATATAGTAACATAAAAATATTCACATCCGATAAAGGGGTGTCCAATGCAAGAAATCTGGGAATTCAGAATGCAACGGGCGAGTGGTTAGCATTTGTTGATGCCGATGATTATCTGGCAAGGTCAGGCGTTACAACGATGATGAGCGATGCGAGACATGGGGGATATGATATTTTCGCATATGGACATGTAGCTGGGCAAACGCAGAATTCGATTACTGATCGAAAGAGAGTGTTTGATGAGGAAAAACTTGATGAAGGTAGAGTACAGATGATTCAAAATCCTACGCGGTATATGCAGGTGTGGGCGAAGCTGTTTCGAAGGGACATCATTGAGAAAAATCATATTCGATTTGATGCAGAGCTACCTTTTGCAGAAGACAGTGATTTTACCCTTCGGTATATGAAGCATATCGTGTCTATATGCTGGAAGCCAGAGATGGTGTACCATTATACATTAAATCCGCAGTCTGTTATGCGAGTGCAGACGGGAGAAAAAACAGAAAAATATATTCGCGCCATGGAGAAAACGGCAGAGGCGATACAGGATGAAAATGAGATCATAAAAAAAGCGTATGATAAATATGTAATGATGCATTTTAATATTATGATGGTGCGAGAGGTGTTTCAACAGCGAACGTATTCGTTCAGAGTAAAATGCAAAAAAATGAAGTCGGTTGCGAAAACGGCAATTTTCAAAAATGCAATTGACGCAATTAGGGTTAAAGAATGTAAAAGTGCAAGAATGCTACCGGTGCTACTTATGAAAATGAAATTAAATTGGTTAGCCGGAATAATATATATGCTTCGTGTCAAACAGAATGAAGGGCATGAAAAAAGGGGAATAAACAGTATATGAACAACATTTTGATATTTGGAATGACAGAGAATCCCGGTGGAGTGGAAAGCTTTTTGATGAGCTACATTCGAAAGATAAATCGTGGTAATTTTAAATTTGATTTTTTGTGCAATTCACATGATAAAATTGCTTATGAAGACGAATTGATCTCTTATGGCTGTGAGATTTATCATATCACAGCAAGAAGTAAGGATTATAAGAAGTATAAAAGAGAGATGCAGCAATTTTTTAAAGAAAATGCCTCTCAGTATGATACTATATGGGTTAATGTATGTAGTCTGGCAAATATTGATTATCTAAAGTATGCAAAAAAATATGGAATAAAACGAAGAATTATTCACAGTCATAATTCTATGAATATGGATAGCAAACTTAGAGGATTGTTGCATGCATACAATAAGAGGCATATTGATAAATATGCAACAGATTTTTGGGCCTGTTCCAAAGAGGCTGGAGAATGGTTTTATTCAAAACAAATTATGCAAGGTGCAAATTATAAAGAAATAAAGAATGCAATTGATATATCGCAATACAAATATGATGAAGATATAAGAATAGCATACAGAAAGAAATATGGTGTTGAGGATAAATTTGTAATTGGTAACGTAGGAAGATTGCAATTCCAAAAGAATCAATTATTTTTATTGGATATTTTTGCTAGTGTGTTGAAGAAAAGACCTGAAGCAATTCTATGGATGATAGGTCAGGGGGAAGATGAAGATAAGATACGGGAAAAGATACAAAAGTTAAATCTAGGAACAGCTGTAAAAATGTTGGGAGTCAGAAATGATGTGCCGAATTTATTACAAGCAATGGATGTATTTGTATTTCCATCTGTATTTGAGGGACTTGGGATAGCGCTTTTGGAAGCACAGGCTACGGGACTTACTTGTATTGCTTCGAAAGATGTAATTCCTGTAGAAGTTAAGGTAACACCACAATTGCAATTTGTTTCGCTGAAAGAATCGGCAGAAGTATGGGCGGATAGAATTTTAAATGCGGAATACTGTGAAAAAAGAGACACGCTATTCCAATTAGCTATGAAAGCCGGATATGATATAAATACAGAGGTTGGACGATTAGAAACATTATTAGGAGAGAAAAGGTAAAAAATGGATATTGATTTTGTTATTCCATGGGTGGATGGTAGTGACCTAGAATGGAGAAAGAGTAAAAATAAGTATAGTGGAAAAATTGATGAACCAGTAGATATAACGGATGCTAGGTATCGGGATTGGGATATTTTAAAATATTGGTTTCGTGGTGTGGAGAAATATGCGCCATGGGTTCATAAAATATATTTTGTTACTTGTGGGCAGAAACCAGATTGGCTAAATGAAAATCACGATAAATTAGTGCTTGTTAATCATGAGGATTATATTCCACATGAATATTTACCAACATTTAGTGCCAATCCTATAGAATTAAATTTTCATAGAATAAAAAATCTTTCAGAGCATTTTGTGTATTTTAATGATGATATGTTTATAACTTCAAAAGTAGAACCGGAAGATTTTTTTAAAAATGGTCTTCCGTGTGATATGGCGGTAGAAGATCCGATATCTCCAAATAAACAAGATGTTTTTATGCATATTTTATTAAATAATATGATTTTATTAAACTCTAAATATGATAGGAAGGAAGTATTAAAAAAGCAAAGGAAGAAGTTTTATTTAGTAAAGGATAAAAAAGCATTAATGATGAATTGGAGTTTTTTGCTATGGCGTAGACATGATTTCTTCGGACTTGAATATTCTCATTTGGCATCTTCATACTTAAAGTCTACATATGAACAGGTTTGGAGAGAAAATGAGCAGATATTGGATCGGGTATGTAGAAATAAGTTTCGCAGTGCGGAGGATGTTAATCAGTATATATTTAAGAATGAGCAGTTAGTGACTGGAAGGTTTTCACCGTACAATTGGAGAAAAAACGGCAAAGCGTTTCATATGAATGATGGGGCTTCGGAAGATAACAATATCGCAGAGATGTGTCATGCAATAGAAAATGGGATATATAAGATGATATGCGTGAATGAATCACAAGTTGAGAATTATGAGGAAACAAAACAAAAGGTTGTTCATGCATTTGAAAAGATATTGCCATGTAAATCATTATTTGAGAAATAAGAGGTGCTCAATGGATTGGTATATATGTGAAAAAACAGAAGATGAATATTTGAACCGTACGGCGGGGATTAAAGCTCGTGAGGATTTAGATGTTATATTCAAGCAATGTGGGATGAAAATGATTAATCTTGTGGTTGGTGAAGATACTCGAACAGATGCAGGGATTATACGAAAAATAAAGGGGCACATAGCAACAAAAAAATATTGGGAAGAAAAATTAGCCTGCGTACATGAAGGTGATACAATATATATTCAATTCCCGGTAAGAAATCACACAGTTTTTCTTGCATCGGTTTTAAAAAAACTCGTGCAGAAAAATATTCGCGTGGTATTGTTTATTCATGATTTAGAGTATATGCGCCATATAAAAAACAAATCAATACCATTTAAGAAGAAAAAAAGAATGGAATTAGAGGAAGTGTCTGTATTAAAGAATGCGACGAATATAGTTGTCCACAATCATCAAATGAAAAAACTAATGCACGAGGCATTGGGAATACCGTTAGAGAAGATGATTGAATTAGATATCTTTGACTATTTGATTGGTAAAGAGGGAGAAAAAATACAAGAACGTGGTAAGCGGAAGCCGGGATATTCCTGTATTATTGCAGGAAATCTGGACAAGCAGAAATCGGCTTATGTATATGAGCTTCCTAAAGATATTGCGTTTGATTTGTATGGCCCTAATTATACAGGACAAGCAGGAGGGAACATTTGCTATCATGGATCTTTTCCGCCAGCAGAGTTACCTTATGAATTAGAAGGAAACTTTGGGCTTGTATGGGATGGAATATCCGTTGATACATGTGCAGGCGTTTATGGGGAATACCTAAAGGTGAATAACCCACATAAGACCTCCTTATATCTTGCAAGTGGAATTCCCGTCTTTATATGGAAAGAAGCAGCTTTGGCTGAATTTGTCGAACAAGAGCGGGTTGGAATTACGATTTCTTCATTATATGAGATAAAAGATATTTTTGAAAAACTCACAGAAGATGAATATGCGGATATGTTACAACACGCGAAGCTTATATCAAAACGATTAACCAGTGGATTTTATACAAAACAAGCTATTGAAAAGGCAATGAAATAAAAGTGGAAGTATGAAAGAAATAGCTCGTAATGAGGGAAACAATCAATTAAATATCCGAAAAACAGAAGTGGTATTTCTTCTTGCGTTTTTTGTTTATATGTCTGCAAACACCTTGGATTTGACTGCTATTGCATTTGGACAGGGTAATGACCGGTTATCGTTAATAAATATATTTACAAAAATGGCAAGATATGTGGCATATATTCTTTTGGCTTTCAAAGTAATATGTTCCAATATATATAATCGCAAATGGATAAAATTATTTTTAGAAGTATCGTGTGTGATTGCTATAAGCTTTTTGGGCTCATTTAATAAAACCATAATTTTTTATTTGCTGATTTTTATCGCTGCATGTAATGTGGAGGAAAACTATATTATTAAAATATCGTGTGCAGTACAATCTGTTATATTGTTTGTATGCGTTATCGGATCGCGAATTGGAGTAATAAAAGATTATGTTAGGCAGGATGGAAGCCGAATACGCCATTTTCTTGGCTTTTCGTGGACAACAACGGGAGCAATTCTTTTTGTATTTATATTGTTGCAGTATATATATTTAAAAAAGGGCAAATTGTCAATTTGGGAGGATATTATAGCATTTGGGATTAGTTTGTATTTATACAAAATGACAAACTCCAGATTCGCTTTTTTGATTAGTATAGTAACAATTATAATTTTTGCAATCTATCGGTTAAATGTAAACAATGGAAGATTTATACAGAAATTAAAAGGCGTATTTATTGCGTCCCCAGTGGTAGTTGCAATTTTTGCGATTTTGTTACATGCATTCTATAATCCGCAGAATACGATATATTTTCAATTAAATAAGTTGTTGTCAGGCAGATTGGCGCTTGGGCAAAACGCAATGTCAAAATATGGCATTTCTTTATTCGGAAAAGATATTGAGTGGATTGGATTTAACATGGAAGAGACATTAAAAGGGACGTATAACTATGTTGATTGTTCTTATGTAAAAATTTTGTTGGATCATGGAATATTATTTTTAAGTATCGTATTGCTTGCATATGCATATATGTTAAAAAAATCAATACAGAAAAAGCAGTATTATTATACATGGATATTGATGATAATTATGGTTTTCAGTATAACAGAACCAAGACTTTTTGATATTACATTTAATCCTTTTATTGTGCTTACATTAGCAGGACAGAAATTAATTGTAGATAAAGATGTAAAAAGGGGGAAGGGAGATGCAAGAGAGTACGCAGAAAAGTGAAAGTATAATGCTGATGAATGTAATATCTATGCTGGCAGTTGTGTATTTGCATGCAAATGATTGCTTTTGGGCTTTTAGCACAGATAGATATTGGAAATCGGCGAATATAATTGAGGCGGGATTGTATTTTGCTGTTCCGTGTTTTTTTATGATAACAGGAGCAAACTTGCTTGATTACAGACAAAGATATGATACAAAAACGTTTTTAATCAAACGAGTGAAAAAAACAGTCTTTCCATATATATTTTGGAGTTTTATAGGTATAGGATTTAACATATGTATGCATAATTTACAATGGAATAATGTGACCATTAAATACGTTATTACGGGATTAGTAAATGGCGGTTCTATAGTAACGACTTATTGGTTTTTTATGCCGTTATACGCGGCCTATCTAGCAATCCCTTTATTCTCAGCAGTGGAGAAGGAAAAACGAAAATCGGTATATGTATATATAAGTGTTGTAGGTTTTTTGTTGAATGTATTAATTCCTTTTGCGGCGAAGTTTACAGATTGGGTTCCTTATAATCCTGGATTTAGATTATTTGTAAATATGTCATATCTGTTTTATGTTGTGGTTGGTTGGCTCTTACATACACAAGAAATAAAAAGAAAAGATAGAATAGTCATATATATTTTGGCTATTTTAGGGTTGTTTACAAATATGATTGGAACTTATTTTTTATCCATGCGTGATGGGACTGTAAATAAAACGTTTAATGGATACAATGATGTTCCATGTATTCTCTACGCGATAGGTGTTTTTGTGTTAATTAAACAAATTGCTCCAAAGATAATGGATGTAAAGTGGATACGGGCAATAGTAGTATATTTAAATAAATATACTTTTGGCGTCTATCTTTTGCATTGGTCGGTATTAAAAGCGGTTATACGATTGACAAGAGTTAATGAGGTATCGTTAATATGGAGATTGCTTTCTCCAATAGGAATTGTTGCAGTTTGTGTTGCTATCATATGGGTAATTCGTAAAATTCCGGTATTGAAACATGTAGTTCCATAAAAGCGATTGAGAAGCTAAACAAAGTGGCATAGGAGGACAGAATAAATGAACCAACAAAATGACAGAGTAATTAAAGTAAAAAATGTGTTTGCATATATCCGAAAATATATAGCGCTTGTTATTGTATTAGCGCTATGCGGAGCAGTGGGATTGGCAGGACTTTGCTATTTGAAGAATAAACGGGAAATTGATGCAGAACAGTCTCAGACTCCGGTGGAGCTGGAAGATATGTACGAGGAATTTTCAGAAACAGAAAAAGCGGATATCTCATATGCATTGTATTCTTATGATCGTATGGCTGAGATGGAGCAATATTTGGATGAGTCGCTTTATATGCAGATTGAGCCATATCATATGCAGCAAAAGACATATCAGTTCCAAATAAAACTGGATGTGGCACTGGATACTGTAGAAGAACGGACAGAGGCTCAGAATCAGATTTTATCAGCATATATTGCTTATATTCGAAATGGTGGACTGGCTGATTCGGTGGCTGAATCGAAGGACCTGAAAGGGGATTATACAGCTGCACAGATTAAAGAGCTGCTGGATGTATCTTATGACTCCGCTATGCAAACAAACGGAGGATTATGTCTGTATGTATATGGGACAAATTTGGTTCCGGGATTGGACGAACTAGCAAAAGAGACTTTGATTCAATATGCCGGTGAACTAAAAAATGTGCAAAAACATACCCTTGCGATGACAGATACTCAGACTGCGGTCGTTCGTTCTGATACAATTTATAATGTGCAAAGGACGATATATACAGAACGTGTGAATACAAAGGATCGGTTGAAAAATGCGGTGGATGCACTATCTGGGAATACATTAACTTATTATAATGGCATTGTCGAGGACGAGAAAGAACAGGCGTTAAAAGAAGAAAAGCTGGAGGAGACGGGAACAACTGCAGATGCGGTGCCAGCGCCACATGTGGATAAGAAAAAACTCATAAAATATGGACTGGTAGGAGGTGCATTGGGCGCGGCAGGTTCCATTGTGATCCTGTTATTATGTTTTATGTATAGCAAAGTTATTGTTGCAGACACGGATTACACACTTACTATGGGGATGAAATTACTGGGAAACATATCAGAATCTGAAATGCAGGAGCAACTAGGATTTGTGGTAGCAAAAATTTTGGCAGCATGTAAGAAAAAGGAGATTACAAAGTTAGCGCTGATATCCAGTGATATGAGGAATATTAGTGAAAATATGCAGGAAGATCTCGTAAAGAAACTTGAAAAACAAGGCATTCAGCTGGATGTATTAGCAGAGATTGTTACTAATAGCGAGGCAATGTCCAAGCTTTTTGCAGAAGGAGCGGCAGTTATGATTGAGAAGAAGGGTGTATCGCTTTATCAGCGAGTGTATGATATGGTTGATTTATGTGTGGAGAATGAAGTATCAATACTTGGTGTGATTGATACCCGGAAATAACTGTAATGGCTGAGATAAAGACAAAGTCTGTAAAATTAAATATGGTGATGAATGCATTGCTTTCTATGTCATCCTTTATTTTTCCCTTGATTACATTCCCGTATGTGTCAAGAATCCTGCTTCCGGTAGGAACAGGAAGAGTCGCTTTTGCGACGGCCGTTGTGACGTATTTTGCAATGTTTGCGCAGCTTGGAATTCCGACCTATGGTATCCGGCTATGTGCAAAAGTGAGAGACAATAAAGAAGAGTTAACCCGTGCGGTTCATGAATTGTTGTTTATCAATCTGTTCATGTCTGCAATTGTATATGCTGTGTTCTTTATTTCGCTTGCGGTCGTTCCAAAGTTTCGGGAAGAACATACATTACTTTTGATTATTGGTGCGACGATATTGCTGAATGCACTTGGCGTAGAATGGTTATACAAAGCATTAGAGCAATATACGTATATTACGGTACGTTCTTTGATATTTAAGGTTGTGGCATTGATCAGTACATTTATGCTTGTTCGTGATCCAGGGGATTGTTTGCAGTATGGTTTTTTGACAATTCTTGCTACATCTGCTTCGAATGTTTTAAATTTTATAAATCTTCGTAAATATATTTATTTAAAACCAATCGGAGGTTATCATATCAAACGTCATATTAAGATGATACTGGTCTTTTTCTCAATGTCTGTGGCGACAACGATATATACAAATCTGGATAACGTCATGCTTGGGTTCATGAAAGACAAGGTGGAGGTTGGATACTATTCAGCCGCAGTAAAGATCAAATCAATCATGGTTAGTGTAGTGACTTCTGCTAGCACGGTATTATTACCAAGAGCGTCTTATTATGTAGATAAAGGTATGATGGACGAGTTCTCAAGAATATTGAAGAAGACAATGCGCTTTATCTTCCTTGTGGCGATTCCTTTTTCCATTTATTTTATGATCTATGCGAAAGAAGGAATTTTCTTCTTATCTGGTAAAGCGTATGCCGGAGCTATTATACCAATGCAGATAATCATGCCGACGCTTACGCTGATTGGCATCAGCAATGTGACTGGCATTCAGATGATGGTACCATTAGGAAGAGAAAAACAGGTATTATATTCTGAGATTGCAGGAGCGATTGTAGATTTGGTGTTAAATACGATTTTTATTCCAATCTATGGCGCAGCAGGTGCAGCGCTTGGTACATTGGTTGCGGAGGCCGTTGTGTTAGGCTGGCAATGTGTAGCGATTCGAGACCTGAAAATGGGAATATTTCAGAAGCTTCCATATGGAAAGATTCTTATCGCAGTCGGACTTGGAAGTGCTGCATCTTTCTGGGTAAAATTACTAGGAATCAGTGTATTTCCAACGCTTGTGATATCTGCAGTTTGCTTTTTCGGCGTGTATGGAATTGTGATGACGGTATTGAAAGATTCTTTGGTAATTGAGTTGGAAAAACAGTTGATTAGAAAGATAAAAAAGAATGATTGTGTCTAAGAGGCACAATCATTCTTTTGGTAAACATATAAGTTATATTTTTGAAGCAGATTCTAAATTACATCTTAGGAAAAAGGCAGTTATAGATAGTCCTCTTTATTCGTGGAAATTCCATAATTTAAATCCATTGATTGTGGTGATAAGCTCCGCAGATATATCTTTATAATAGTATTTTTTCAGATATTCAAATTTCGTAGTGTATTGGCGGTTGTCCACCAGGATAATTTTGTCATTTACAAGGCTTTTTAGTGGAGATTTAAAATTAATATTGTTTTCTGTCCAGCATGTATTATTTGAAGGATAACCATAAGTAACTCCGCCCAAATAAAAATAATAATTATTATAGTATCCGACTGGAAGCCGCTTCCATGGCTTGTAATTATAATATATTAACTGAATGGTTGAGGAAAAATCCATTAAATAATAATGTTCGTTATCTGATTCAATGTGGTCTATTAAATCCGCATGCGGTCGTCTGTGCGAGATATCACATCGGTATTTTTTTATATTGAAATCATATGAACGAAACATGGTATCAGAAATATATTGTGAATATATCTCATCCGACATTGTCTTATAATTTGTATCTGGAATGTATAAAGGAACCTTCAATAATAGAATGAAAGCACCTAAAATATTTAATGATAATTTATATGTATTATTTAGTGTGGTCACATTTAACGAAGTAATCAGACCAATTGCAAGACATAAAAAAATGCAGTATTCCACTCGATATACAACTCGACCGCGTATAAAAAAGTATACAAGAAGTAATCCGGCTATAATAAAATCAGGAATCATACAAATAAATTTATGAGGATCAATAAATAATAGAATAAACATCATTAATAGTAATCCCCAAACAACAGTATATGATTGATATTTCCTGTCACGAAAAGAGTTTATCAAGTGCTTTACAGAGAGTATATAGTTTTTATGAACCTCCTTTTTGACAGTGGAGTAGTTTGTTAGAATTTCAGGGGTATAAATGTTCTGATCTAGTAAATTCCATGATTCAATCATATGAAAGTCAATTTCATCTAATCCCTTTGATTCAAAAAAAGAAGCATAGGACGAATAATCATATGTTTTAATGTCTGTAATGGATGCACGTAATTCATTTAATTCTCGGTATTGTTTGTAGGACGGTGAATTATTCCAAATAATTTTATCTACTCCCATAACGCATAAAACTGATATAAAGAGAATTATACAATACAATAAATTTTTAATAAAAAAATGAGTATTGAATTCCTTGATAGTAAAAGCATACTTTATAAATACTATAAAAAGAAAAATAAGTACAATAAAGATACATTGAAAACGAACCATTGACCCAAGAAGTGTTAGCAGCGCACCGATTATCATATGCTTTCGTTTTTTTTCTGAATAAAAAATAGCATATAAAAACATACTTCCCCCTGCGCATGTTGCAACCGTAGCGGTCTTAGTAAATTGTACTAAAATATACAAGTCGTCAGAGAAAAAAGAAACAAAAATAAGACAAAAGATTAATCCTATGAGTGAGTTGTTTCGCTTCAAAACTATATAACAGAGAGATGTTAAGGAAACGAAGCAAATTACGACTTGAAAAACGAAGTACCAACTTATTTTTTTGGTAATGGAATATAAAAACTTAAGAAGATAACCATATAGGATGTTAGAGAAAAGTAAGTGTTCGTTGTAATTATGTCCAAGAGCACCGGATAATATCGCATCCATAATAAAGTCATCAGATACTTCGTATTTCATGTCACAGAATAATAGAGCAAGAAACAGGAAAGTAAGATTTATAAGTAAAGATACAATAAATTTATTGTTGGTTAATTTATCTTTAAACATTTTAAAACCTTTCATTGATAATTTTAACTATTATTGTACCATGAATCATTGATAAAAAGAAGACCTATAATGCAAATTTTACCACAGATGCGCGGTGCCTGTAAACTTGAGTTAAATAAAAATTGACATAAAGTATGTGATGCTATAAAATTAAAAAAGGCGTCATTATGGCACGAATATTGATAAATGGAGATTTCATACATGGGAGAAATAAAGCTGTTAGATTGTACACTGAGAGATGGAGGATACGTTAACGACTGGAAGTTTGGACATAATAATATGGTTAGTATCTTTGAACGGTTGGTAGATGCAAATGTAGATTATATCGAGATTGGATTTTTAGATGAAAGAAGACCATTTGATATTAATAGAAGTATTATGCCAGATACGGATTGTGTTCAGAAGATATTTGGAAATCTTGACCGAAAAAATTCTTTGATTGTAGGGATGATTGATTATGGTACATGTTCGTTGGCGCATATCAAACCATGTGAGGAATCATATTTAGATGCGATTCGAGTGATTTTTAAAAAACATCTCCGGAATGAAGCTATGAGTTTTTGCGCTGAGCTTAAGAAACTTGGATATAAAGTTTTTGCTCAGTTGGTATCGGTTACAAGCTATACAGATGACGAAATGATGGACTTGATCCGACTCGCAAATGAAGTGAAACCATATGCAGTTTCCATGGTGGATACTTATGGATTGATGCATCAAAATAATTTGAAACATTATTTTGATCTGCTAGATCAATATTTGTTGCCAGAAATTGGGTTAGGATATCACGCACATAATAATTTCCAGATGGGTTATGCAAATTGCATTACCATGATGAGTCAGGTTACAGACAGACTTTTGCTTGTAGACGGAACCATCTATGGCATGGGCAAAAGCGCCGGTAATGCTCCTATCGAATTGATTGCCATGTACATGAACAGTAACTTAGGTAAAAATTATGATATTAGCCAATTCTTAGAGGCGATTGATGCCAATATAACAAGTTTTTATACTCCGGCAACATGGGGGTATAATATGTTCTTCTATTTGGCAGCATCTAATGATTGCCATCCAACATATGTATCGGATTTAATGAAGAAGAAAACACTTTCAGTTAAACAGATTAATGAATTGTTAGGACGACTTCAGGGAGATAAAAAACTGTTATATGATAAAAAATATATGGAACAGTTGTACTTGGAGTATCAGGAAAATGATATAGATGATACATTAGATGTACAGGCACTAAAGGAATTGTTTGGTAGCAGAAAGCTTCTTCTTTTGGGAACTGGGGATAGTGTGACGGAACAGGAAGAACTCTTAAAGAACTTTATTAACGAGAATAATCCAATAGTTATTTCTATGAATTATATACCAGATAACATTTCGCCTGATATGATATTCCTGAGTAATTCGAAGAAATATGTGCAGATTGCTAGTAAACTTTCAAGACATCAAGGGGAATATAAGATTATAGCAACATCGAATGTTACAAAAACAAGCGGTGCATTTGATTATACTGTGCGTTATAAAGATGTTTTGGATACTGAGGAAAATGCAATTCCCGATGTCGCATTTGCGGTATTGTTAAAGACAATGGAAAAAGTAGGCGTCAAGGAAGTGTATTTGGCCGGAATTGACGGATTTAATGAAACACATAATGGCATATATTTAGATGATGAAGAACGCTGTGATTATGGAATAAAGCATACAGATGAGTTGAATGAATATGTAAATCAGATGATGCAGAGAATGAATAAGACAATCAAGATGAATCTGTTAACAAAAAGTATATACACATTGTAAAAACATGATAATGGAGATAAGGGATTATGATTAGTTTTAATGTACCACCAGTAACGGGTAAAGAAATAATATATATGCAGGATGCGATATCCAGAAACAAGATATGTGGTGATGGATATTATACAAAATTATGTAATAAATGGATTGAAGACACAACGGGAATTGCTAAAGCTTTGCTTACGACTTCATGTACACATGCGACGGAGCTTGCTGCGATTTTATGTGATATAAAGCCTGGTGATGAAGTTATTATGCCATCTTATACTTTTGTATCAACTGCAGATGCCTTTGTGTTGCGTGGCGCAAAAGTTGTATTTGTTGACATTCGTCCAGATACAATGAATATTGATGAAAAACTGATCGAAAATGCGATTACTGATAAAACGGTTGCGATAGTACCTGTACATTATGCAGGGGTATCTTGCGAAATGGATACAATTATGGAAATAGCTGGAAAATATAATTTGAAGGTTGTTGAAGATGCTGCGCAGGGTGTTATGTCAAAGTATAAGGGAAAAAGTCTAGGAACAATCGGTGATTATGGATGCTATAGTTTCCATGAGACAAAGAATTATAGTATGGGTGAGGGTGGTGCAATTCTTATCAGAGATGCAAAAGATTCTGATCGAGCGGAGATTGTACGTGAAAAGGGAACAGATCGGAGTAGATTTCTTCGAGGACAAGTTGACAAATATACGTGGGTTGCGGCGGGCTCTTCCTATCTTCCAAGTGATTTGAATGCAGCATATTTATATGCACAGTTGGAAGTTGCACAGCAGGTTTTTGACGATCGTATGAATAGTTGGAACAAGTATAATGAGGCGTTTAAGTATCTAAAAGATAAGGGAGTTATTGAGACACCGTTTGTTCCAGAAGAGTGCGAGCATAATGCACATATGTATTATATTAAGCTTGATAATATAGAGGAAAGAACGAAATTTATTAATTATATGAAAGAAAATGATATATTAACGGTATTTCATTATATCCCACTTCATTCGGCTCCGGCAGGAAGAGAGTATGGTGTATTTGCAGGTGAGGACAAATACACAACAAAGGAAAGTGAACGAATTGTTCGGCTTCCATTGTATTATAACATGGGAGAAACTGTGGATGAAGTTATATCAAAAGTATACAAATATTTTGAATAGTAAATGGAGTAAGGATTATTTATGAGATTCTATACAAAAAAAATCTTTTTTTTGCTCACTGTTATCAGTGTATGTATGTTGATGTGTTTGAATGTGCATGCTAAAAGTGAAGATTTTACAGGAAAAGGGACAGGTAAAGAACCATATTTAATTCAAAATTGTGAAGATTTATATCATTTAAGAGATTTGGTGAATGAAGGGGAAACATTTCAAGGAATATATTTTCGACAGACATGTGATATTGATTTAAAAAGTGAAAAATGGGAACCAATAGGAAATACCTCAGGCGGAAAATCGTTCTGGGGCATTTATGATGGAAATGGATATGGTATTAGTAAATTATATATTGCAGAGCAAGAGCATGCTGGTCTTTTTGGAAGCTTGGGAGGAAAAGTAGTCAATCTCAAGATAATTAGTGGGCATATAGAAGGTAGGGTTGCGGGTGCGATTGCGGGGCAAGCAGTAGGGGAGAATGCCGTAATTGCTAATTGTATAAACTATGCAAATATATGTGGAAATAGTGCGGCAGGTATTGCGGGAGAGTTTTATCAAGGCACGATTGCGAATTGTATAAATAAAGGAACTATCAGCGGAGATACTTCGTATGGTATTGTGGCAATAGATAACGATGTGAAAGTATACAGTTCTTATTCCGTGAACTATGAACTAGCGCCTAAAGGTATTGTTGCTGCAAAAAGCGCGGTTGTTACAACACAATATTTATCAACAGAAAAATTTGCGGTCAAGAATTCTATTACTGCTGCGATTGCAAAATGGTTGTTCCTGGGTACAGATGACGTTGAGTTATTGGAGTGGGAGAATAATGGAAATTTAACATATAAGCGAACAGGTGTTATTACATTTTTGACATATATGATTAATTTCATGCTTTTGCCGCTTTTATTATGCTGTGTTTTTCTGATGTTAGTACATAAATATAGAAAAGACAGAAAAAATATTTATCAGAATAATAAATATTTTATAAATGCAATATTTATTATTTCAATTATAGTTTCTTATTTTTGTGATGTATTTATATTTGCAAAGGGGACAACTGTTTTACATTTTGGAAATATTTTATTTGTAATATTAGTTAATCTATGTTCAATATTATTTGGCAAGATTATTTTTCAAAATAAATCTTCTTCAAAAATTAAAATTCCATTTAGTTTATTATTGGTTATAGGTGTTGTAATTGTTGTTGAATTGCTGCAATTTAATAATGTCCCAAGGTATGATGCAAATATTTATTATGGCAGTTTAGTAAGGGCAACAAAATTATTTAATTTGGATTTTTTATCCTTTTTAGGTGCATTTAATTGTTGGAAATGGGCACAGGGATTGGCACTGTTTGCGGCTCCTTTAGAAGCTGTTTTACCAGGTAGGATAATTGGAGTATATATAGCTAATCTTGTTATCACGGTTATTACTTTATGTATACTTCATTGGCTAATAAAGAAGATATATCTAGATATTACAAACTTACAGGCCTCCATGATTAGTTTGTTATTTGCGTTCTCTCCATATATTGTTGGTCTATTTTCATATATCGATATGGATTGGAATGTTACATTTTTTGCGGTTTGGTTCTTAGCTGCGGTAATAAAAGGAAATGATTTATTGATTTCGTTTACTGGATTTTTGATGTCGTTTACCAAGATAACGGGCTTTGCTTTTTATGTGTTTTTTCTATTTGCTTATATGATAATAGATGTATATATCAATAAAAATAAAAAATCCTTTTTTAAACAGTTTATGAATTGGTGGTCATGGAAAAAAGTTTTTTTATGGCTGTTTCCAGTTTTATGTTTTATGGTTTTGTTTAAATATGGAGACTATTTTACATCGCAATCTTTTTATGGAACATTTGTAAGTACATCGATGATTAATTTGTTAGATAAGAATCAAATTATGAATACATTCTTGCAGACTTTTGTTTTTGGATTTCGTTGGTTATTGGTGTTATTGATAATAGTAGGGATAGTGTGGACAAATAAACGAAAAAGTGATTCATCTAATAATATGATTATCGTTTATTCGTTGTATCTTAGTTCTTTGTTGGTTTTATTGTTATTAATGTTATATAATTCTGATGCAAATTGCCCAAGATATACGACACTGTTTTCTTTGATATTTGCACTACTGATTCCTTTGTTTATTGAATCATTTACAAGCAGAAAGCTTAAAAATCTATCAATTATTTGTCTTGATATATTGATGATATTTCAGACGTTTTGGACAACTGATCCGTCTATTATATTATATGCGGATTCAATAAATACTGGGCAAAAAGAAATATATAAATTGGCATATAAATCTGATAAGCGGGAAGGCATGAATATTGTTTCGGGTGTAGATGGGAAATATCCGATATTGGGTGATTTATATGCATATAATTTGGAATATTCTTTTTATGATGATTTGTTGGATTGTGCATTTAAAAAAATGGATTTTTCAAAAACAAAAAATGTATTTATATTAGATATTATAGATTATGAAATAAATATATCGGGAAGAAATTACGGTGGTGCAAACTGCTATAAGATATATTGGGACGATAAAAATAAAAAAAGAATATTCAATAGTAAAGATACCGAGATGTTAAAGGTAAAAACATTATATTCTGATTTTATACTGTCGAGGGGAGACAAATACTTGGATGCAGATAACCGATTTTATTTTATTGTTCCTGCGCGTGCAAGCAATAGAGAAGTTATAGATAAAATATCGGAATTAGGATATAAAGTTGAGGAATTAGGGAAAATAGTCAATATGTATGGTGAAATAGACGTTTATTATTTTGAAAAATGAGAAATTGGTAATGGAAAATAAAAAATATAAAGATAATCGAATAGTTGTATTACGCTTTTTGGCGTGCCTTTTAATTACAAATAGTCATTGTGGTGATTTATATCCAATTTCATTGTTGGCGATTGGTGGAGGACAAGGAAACGTTATTTTTTTTGTTTTGTCAGGATATTGTTTAGCTAATATAAATATTGGGTTTAGAGAATGGATAAAAAAGAGAGCTAATAGAATTTTACCAGCAACAATAATTTTTCTTTTGTTACGAATTATACTTATAGACGGAAAATCCGAATTTGCAAATACTGATTTTAGTGTATTAATTAAAAGATATGTCGATTTATATTGGTTTGTTTTTGCAATATTGTTGTATTATGTTATTTTTTATTTTGCAATAAAGGGACAGAGTATAAAAAAATACATAGGGGTGCTGTGTGCATATGCGTTAATATATATAGTATCATATGTTTTTGGAATGGATTTATCAACATTTTGTGTTGAATTAGAAGGTTTTTCATTGTTTAAAGTTTTATTTTATTTTGGACCATTCTTTTCAGGAGGAATTATTCGAAAGATTATAAATAATAAAAATATGCAAAAAGTGAGAAAGTATTCCAAATTTTATTTTGTCGGTGGTATTTGTGGTATTCTGGTATGGGCTATGGAATATATTGAAATTTTGATATATAATAGTGCTTACAAATATCAGTTTTTGATTCATTTAGGTATATATATTTTTGGGATTAATGTTTTACTTTATATGTTGAGCATTTCTGATATTAAAATAAGAAATGAAAATAAACTATGGCGATGTGTCCAGCTTATTGGAGATAGTACATTATCAATATATTTAATGCAGGTAACATTTAAACCCTTATGTATTGGAATCCCTATGCCGTTTAATTTTTTGATTTTTTGGTTAATGGCTTTAATTGGAGGTTGTATTTATACCATGGTTAAGGAAAAAATAAATAAAAGGATAGAGGAATTATCATGAAGAAGTTATCATTTGTAATACCGTGTTATTGTTCAGAAAAAAGTATAAAAAAAGTTGTTGATGATATTATTAAAACAGTAGAGAATGATGGTAGATACACTTATGAGATAATTTGTGTAAATGATTGTTCCAAGGATGATACATATAGTGTGTTAGTTGATCTTGCACATAATTCTAAAGTAAAAGTGTTGAATATGGCGAAAAATTTTGGACAACATAGCGCACTGATGGCAGGATTTAATGAAGTAACAGGGGATATTGTTGTGTGTTTGGATGATGATGGACAGAATCCTCCATCTGAAATGTTTCGATTGATAGACAAACTGGAAGAGGGATATGATTTAGTATCTGCAAGGTATAAAGAAAAAAAAAGCACATTGTTTCGTAAGATTGGAAGTAAAGTTAGTTTTTTTATGTCTACACATTTGGTTGGTATGCCAAAGGGAATTGAATTAAACAGTTATTGTGTATGTCAGCGGTTTGTGATTGATGAGGTTGTAAAATATAAGAATGCATATCCATTTGTGCATGGATTAATGTTAAGGGCTACGAGGAATGTAGCAAATGTATACATTGATCATCAGGATAGAAGTTATGGACAGTCAGGTTATACATTAAAAAAGCTATTAGGTTTATGGATGAATGGATTTACAGCTTTCTCTGAAAAGCCTTTGCGATTAGCTACTTATGTAGGTGTAGTAAATATTTTCATTGCGTTGTTGTGTAGTATTATCTTGATTATACAATTTGCAATGGGCATTTTGTTGAACTATTCGTTATTTATTGCGATAAACGTGGTATTATTCCTCACGGGAGAGCTTATGTTTTTTGTTGGGCTTTTGGGTGAGTATATAGGGAGAATGTATATATGTATAAATAATGCACCGCAATACGTAATTAAAGAAAAAATAAATATAGAAAATAAAGAGGAGGAATAGGTTGACATGGCAAAGAAAAGGGTATTGGTCTTAAATGGAAGTTTCTGCGAAGCTCCAATTATAAAGAAAGCAAAAGAAATGGGAATGTATGTTATTACGACTGGAAATGCTCCAAATTTGATAGGACATCAGTATGCAGATGAATATATTCCAGCGGATTATTCAGATAAAGAAAAGGTGTTGCAGATTGTAAAAGACAATGATATAGAGGGTGTTATTAGTTGCGCGAATGATTTTGGTGTTCTTACAGCAGCGTATGTTGCAGAACAGATGGGTTGGCCAGGACATGATAAATATGAGATTGCAAAATTGTTACATCACAAAAATCTGTTCAAACAATATGTGTACAAACATAATATACCGGCTCCGCATTCATATTGTCCAGAAGATAAGGCGGATGCTTTAAATTATATTAAGCAAATAGAATATCCAATTATTGTCAAAGCGAATGACTTGACGGGAGGAAAGGGAATCAGACGTGCCAATACATATGAAGAAGCTGTAGAAGCTGTAGATTATTCATATGAAAAATCGAGAGATAAGCATATTGTTATTGAACCGTTTGTGATAGGAACACAGCATACATATGTAACATTTCTTATTAATAAAAAAGTATATGTTTCAACAAGTTGTAATTGTTATTCCCCTATAAACCCATATTTAATTCAGTCTGAGACACTACCAGCGGATTGTATAGAGAGGGTGGAGCCTGAATTAAAGATGATTATAGAAAATATGGCTGAAGATTTAAATTTGGTAGATGGAATCATAGCGTTACAATATATCATGAAAGACGGAAAACCATACATTATTGAAACAATGCGGCGGGCTTTTGGAAATCAGTTTTTAATGTTGGCGGATAAAACGACAGGGTTTCCATGGGAAGAGGCGTATATAAAGGCTGCGTTGGGTGAATCCTGTGATAGACTGGAATTTACAGATATAGAGTATAAGTATTGCGGACATCATGGTATAATGGCTCCTCATAATGGAAAGATAAGGAGATATGAAATCGATAATAGTATAAGTCCCCATATTTTTAAGAAAATAGATATGTTGGGTGAGAATGGGGCAATAAATGATTACCTCAACGAACGAATTGCATATATTTATTATCAATATGAAAATAAAGAAGAAATGATAAATGCGGTAAAAAATTATAATAATAACATTAAGGTTATATTTGCAGATGAGTAGTTAAATGGAGAGATAATAATGAGAAAAGTATTAATAACTGGTGCATCTCGAGGAATAGGCAAAGCAATTGCCGAGAAATTCAAGGAAGAAGGCTATATATTGGTGTGCCCAACAAGGAAGGAGATGGATTTAAGTGATCCTAGATCAGTTGAGGTGTATATAGCTAACCATAAAGATGAATATTTTGATGTAATCGTTAACAATGCAGGTGTTAATGAGATTAATGAAATAACACAGATAAAAGATGACGAATTAACACAGATGATGCAGATTAACTTAATTTCACCTATTAGATTGCTTAGGGGTTTTGTAGGTAAGATGAAAGAAAAAAGATATGGACGTATTGTAAATATTGGTTCAATATGGGCAACTGTTTCTAAGGGAGGGCGATGTGTATATAGTGCAACAAAGAATGGAGTACATGGAGTTACAAATACATTGGCAGTAGAATTGGCACCATACAATATTCTTGTTAACACAGTATGCCCGGGGTTTACATTGACAGAATTAACATATAAAAATAATACATTAGAGCAGATTGAAAGTATCAATAAGGATATTCCAATGGGTCGAATGGCAGAACCTAGAGAAATGGCGGAGGTAGTTTATTTTTTATGTAGTGATAAAAACACATATTTGACGGGACAAAAAATAACTATAGATGGAGGATATTCAGAAAAATGATTATTAAGGCAAGTTCGAAAGATTATGAAGTAACAGTAAATAATAATTTTGATGTTATAGAGAAGCTTCAAATTGATAAAGATACATATGTGGTAATTGATAAAAAGCTATATAATATATATGTCGAAAGATTATTTAATAAAATTCCAAAAGATCAATTTTATATTTTTGAATCAATTGAGGAAAATAAGACAATTGAGTCTGCATTACAAATATGTGAAATTATGACGAATATTCCAGCTAAGAGAAATGCAAAGTTAATTTCTTTTGGTGGGGGAATTGTGCAAGATGTTACAGGTTTTGTAGCGAATGTATTATATAGAGGAATACATTGGACTTTTTATCCAACAACGCTTCTTGCGGCGTGTGATAGTTGTATAGGGGGAAAAACATCATTAAATTATAAAAAATTTAAAAATCTTTTGGGAACTTTTTATCCGCCGGATCAGATTCAAATATGTACACCATTCTTTAAAAGTTTGTCGGAAAAGGATTTTGAGAGTGGTTTAGGAGAAGTTGTAAAATTTAATGTTATGTATGGTGAAAAGGGAATAAAAAAGGTTGAAGAAAATATCAATTTGCTTTTGGCAAGAGATGAAAAAACATTAGAAGAGTTTGTGTATAATTCATTAGCCTTTAAGAAAGCGTTTATAGAGCAAGATGAGTTTGACAGAGGAATTCGAATACATTTGAATTATGCCCATACATTTGGACATGCATTTGAAACAATGAGTAATTATGTAATTCCACATGGAACAGCAGTTGCCATGGGAATGATTGTGGCAAACCGGATATCGTTAAAGCGTGGATGGTTAAAGGAGTCAATAGTAAATAGAATAGAAAATGTAATATGGAAAATTATACATGTAGATATCCAGAGTATACCTATGAATATGGATGTAATAATGGCGGCAATAAGAAAGGATAAAAAACAAACAAGTACAGATCTTACAGCAGTATTAATGAAACCAGATATGAGCTTGTTGGTTGTACATGATGTAAAAACATCAGAAATAAAAACGGCAATAACATATCTTTTTGATAACCTTAGGAGAAAATAATGTATACATCTTATTATATGAATGGTAATTTAAAAATTCCCAATATTCAGTCAAATGCGTTATCTACTATTAAGTATATGGTTATTGATATAGATGGAACGTTAACGGATGGAGGGATTTATTATGATGAACAGGGGAATGAATTTAAAAAGTTTAATACAAAGGATGCTGCTGGTTTTTTTACAGCAAAAGCATGTGGGATTTTTACAGTTGTAATTACGGGACGAAGGTGCCAAGCTACGGAACGTCGAATGAAGGAAATGCAAGTAGATTTATTAGAACAGGGGATTGTTGATAAGGTAGGCTATTTGAAAAAATTTATTGGCGATAGAAAGATTAATTTTAATGAATTGGCGTATATGGGGGATGATCTTAATGATTATATGGGGATGGAACTAGCTGGATTTAAAGCATGTCCAAGTGACGCTGCTGATGAAATAAAAGAAATAGTAGACTATATTTCAACGAAAAAAGGTGGGGAAGGCGCATTTCGTGATGTTATGCAATATATCCTAAGGCAAAGAGGACAATGGGAACAAGCATATAAAAATTGTTATCATATTATCTAAATGTAAGAGGAAATGTAGATGAAAGTTTTAATCACAGGATCAAACGGATTTATAGGCGGACATGTTTGTAAATATCTGAAAGAAAAAGGTGAATATGTCATTGGTTTAGGGCGTAGAGAAAAGTCTGTACCAGAAGTTGATGAGTACATTTGTTGTGATATGGATTCAGAAGCGATAGATGGAATTATGGCATCTGTTAAAGTGGATAAGATTGATGCTATTATCCATTTGGCAGCGGATATGCGTAAAGAACCTTATAATGTGGAAGTTGTTGCACATAATTGTGTAGGAACTCAGAGACTGCTTGAATTTGCGGAACGAGAACATATCGGAGTATTTTTACAATTGTCAAGTTTACCGGTCATTGGAAAACCAGAGGAGCATCCGATTACAGAGAAACATTCTTTGAAACCGCCTACAGTGTATCATGCAACGAAAATTGCAGAAGAATTACTTGCAAATTATGCAGATTATATGCATGGGGTGAGAACAGCTAGTTTTCGAATATCTGCTCCAGTAGGACCGGGTGTGAATCCGAAGACAATATTCCCGACATTTGTAACAAAAGCAAAGAACGGAGAAGACTTGATACTGTCGGGAAAGGGAAGTCGGGTTCAGACGTATGTACATGTTCGGGATATTGCAAAGGCTTTATATCTTGCGTTATATAGTGGGAAGGCGCATGGAATATACAATCTTTCAAGTTATAATGCGGTATCAAATAAGCAATTGGCTGAATTGTGTGTAAAGTTGTTAGAGTCTGATTCCAGGATAATATTTAGTGGAAAAGAAGATTTTATGGATGATTATATTTGGGATGTATCTTTAGAACATATAAAAGAAGATATTGGATATGAACCGGAGATTTTGATAGAAGAAGCGATTTTAGAGTATGCAAACATGGCTTAAAAAGTATAGAAGGTTATAGTGAAGAAATAACATGGATTGAATATAACTTAATTTTGAATAGAGCTTAAATAGACAGGTTTAATTATAATAAATTGTATCGTAAAGGAGAAAAAGCTTATGAAGGGAATTATTTTAGCCGGAGGTTCCGGTACACGTTTATATCCATTGACCAGAGTAACATCAAAGCAGTTGCTCCCGATTTATGACAAGCCTATGATTTATTATCCGATGTCTGTACTTATGAATGCTGGGATTCGGGATATTCTGATTATTTCAACGCCGGCAGATACACCACGTTTTGAGGAACTGCTGGGAGATGGACACCAGTTTGGTGTGAATCTGACTTATGCAGTGCAGCCATCACCAGATGGACTGGCGCAGGCGTTTATCATTGGTGCGGATTTCATTGGTGATGATTCTGTGGCAATGGTATTGGGCGATAATATTTTTGCTGGACATGGTTTGAAGAAGCGCCTGAAAGCGGCTGTGGAGAATGCAGAGAGCGGAAAAGGAGCTACCGTATTTGGTTATTATGTAGATGATCCGGAGCGTTTTGGTATTGTAGAGTTTGATCAGGATGGAAAGGCAATTTCGATTGAAGAGAAGCCTGCACAGCCGAAGAGTAATTATTGTGTAACCGGTCTTTACTTCTATGATAATCATGTTGTAGAGTATGCGAAGAAGCTGAAGCCGTCTGCACGTGGAGAGCTGGAGATTACCGATTTGAACCGGATTTATCTGGAGAAGGGAAATCTGAATGTAGAATTGCTTGGACAGGGCTTCACATGGCTGGATACAGGTACACATGAGAGCCTGGTTGATGCAACGAACTTTGTGAAGACGATGGAGACGCATCAGCATCGCAAGATTGCGTGTCTGGAAGAAATCGCATATCTGAATGGCTGGATCAGCAAGGAAGAGGTACTGGAAGTGTACGAGCTTCTGAAGAAGAATCAGTATGGACAGTACTTGAAAGATGTTTTGGATGGAAAATATCTGGATGCGTTGAGATAAGTTGATGAATTATAAAAAGAAAAGATCTGGTGCTTTATGCGTCGGATCTTTTCTTTTTGAATCCAATCATCATCATGATTGCGAAGATAATACATAAAAGGATCATAAGCAGAAGATAGAGAACAGAGGCTCCCATAACAGCATATTTCCGCACAAAGATTGGGGATAGAATATATGCACAAACTGCTACGATACCATATCCAATTGCCTGACTGTTCTGAATCCGAATGATAGTCATGATTGTGACGAATAACCCGGATAAAGCAAGGAAGCCACCGCCCAATAATAACACAAGCAACTCTGTTTTGTATGGTGCAAGATCTGTGTTATATAGCATGGATAATACCGGTACTCCAAGAACGAAAGCTCCTGCCTCGCAGACAATAGTAATAATTCCAATGATTAAAATCTGTATCCAAAATAATCGAAAGAAATCTTTATTTTGTCGTTCTTTCCACATCATAGACATTCTTGCAATCATCGGACTGAATATAAAGTTGTTCAGCAATCCAATCACAAATACCGGCATGGCTATAAAACCATAGCATGCCTGCATTTCGTCGCTGAGTAAACTGTCAATCGCATATTTGGGTGCATTTCCAATATAAAAGGCGAGGAAACAGCCTAAAAACAGGGGAAAACAAACGCGTAACAATTCCCAGACTTTTCCTTTGTGGACAGATTCTTCTTTTCGGAAAGCTGGGTAAGTAAGTGTCACAAACATTATTAAAAGTAATGTGGTAAATACAGTTGCGATCATCAGAGACATTAGCTGATCACGTAGGAATATCAGTCCCAACCCAAATACCAGTATGGTTAATATCATACGTAGAGTTAACATTTTTCCGGCTACATCAAGCCGGTTTTCTTGCTGGTAATACCCCAGATAGGCGTCTTCGATAGAATCAACAATCTTAAACAGACACATCCATATGATGATCCATGTTTTGTTCATACTATAATCATTTTTGCTTGTGGCGATTACGACGTAAATGAGTGAAACAATCAACATTAATAGAGTTGTAATAATACGGGAGGTATTATATTCTTTGAAGTTAAACTGGCGCTTGACGTCGGACACTTGGAAATTACGCATGCCGTATTTACCAATATTCAGGAAGAGATTAGCACTTGCATAGGCGAGTGTAAATACCCCTGCCTCATATAGATTTAATGTACGGGTAATAATCATCAGCATGATAACAGACTGAAACGCCATGAGCATGCTTCCTGCCATATTCCAGATGAAACTGGATTTGTTAATATTTTTACTATTTAATAGGAAGTGTTTTAATTTATTCATGTTGTTACCTCTATCGTATAATATCAATAATATTGTACCATGTCACAATGAACCTTGCAATTATAATGCCAAGATGATAAAGTGGAATTTAAGGGTGTGAAGGAAGAAATATTAATCTAAGGATATTGTGAACTATGAATAGAAGAATCGTAATTTTTGCTTTGCTATGTGTATTAGCGCTGGGAGGTATTTCCGCAGCGGTTCATATGCATAATAAAACAGGAAATCAAGAGAAAATGAATACCGATGGATGCATAATCACACAATATTCAGATGCGACGGGAAGACAGGCGAATTGTTATACAATTACGAACAGTGGACATTTGATTATTATAGATGGTGGATGGGCTGAGAATGCCCCGGCATTAAGAAAGGTTATTGCCCAGAATGGGAATCATGTTGATGCATGGTTTATCTCTCATACACATAGTGATCACGTTGGTGCATTTAATGTGATTTATGCGGATCCACAGGGAGTGACTATAGATAAGATATATGATAATGGCTACGATTACGAATTTATTAAGGAAGCGGGGGAACCGTATGACAGTATGGGATTGGAACCTCTGGAGACATTTCATAATCTAACAAAGGATGCAGATAATATTATTCATTTGAGAAGAGATGAGGAGCTTGAAGTGTGCGGTCTGCGGATCCATGTGTATAATGCGTTTGATGATATTGTGAAGCAGAATGTTGGTCCGGATTTGGATTATCAGAATGATGGTTCTTTGTGCATGAAAATTACGAATCAGGATGAAAGTTTTTTGTATACAGGTGATGTCAAGGCCGACATGAATAAATATTTGTTTGAGACATATGGAGACGAGCTGACGGGCGATTATGTTCAGTTGAGCCATCATGGAAATTGGGGATTTGGGACGGAAGATTATGACAGAATGAATGCAAAAGCTTACTTCGCAGATATCACTCCGGAATTTTATGAGTCTCACCCGATTGGAGAACTTCACCAGCATTTGGTTGATGAGGGAAAACAATATTATGATTATGGAACCGCACCGAATTCGGTGGAGTTGAAATAAGAAACGAAAAATACTATTGACTCTAGTAATCGCCTGCGTTACACTTAAAGTGTATTGCAGTCTAGTTACTAAAATTTGACAGATGTTTGATAGTTTATATATGATATGCTTATAGGTGTCTTCTGTATTTCTTGGAAGACACCTATTTTTGCAGAGGGATTATATGAATATTATCCATGAGAGATTAAACAATTTGTTAATGATATAAGTCAAATTAATAAAAAGGAGAATTAATTTATGAAGGGAATTATTTTAGCCGGAGGTTCCGGTACACGTTTATATCCATTGACCAGAGTAACATCGAAGCAGTTGCTCCCGATTTATGACAAGCCGATGATTTATTATCCGATGTCTGTACTTATGAATGCAGGCATTCGGGATATTCTGATTATCTCAACACCGGCAGATACACCGCGTTTTGAGGAGCTGCTGGGAGATGGACATCAGTTTGGCGTGAATCTGACTTATGCAGTGCAGCCATCACCGGATGGATTGGCACAGGCGTTTATCATTGGTGCGGATTTCATTGGTGACGATTCTGTGGCAATGGTATTGGGTGATAATATTTTCGCTGGACATGGCTTGAAGAAGCGCTTGAAGGCGGCTGTGAAGAATGCAGAGAGTGGAAAGGGTGCTACCGTATTTGGCTATTATGTAGATGATCCGGAGCGCTTTGGAATTGTAGAGTTTGATCAGGATGGAAAAGCAATTTCAATCGAAGAAAAGCCTGCACAGCCGAAGAGCAATTACTGTGTAACTGGTCTTTATTTCTATGATAATCATGTTGTAGAGTATGCGAAGAATCTGAAACCGTCTGCACGTGGAGAGCTGGAGATTACCGATTTGAACCGGATCTATCTGGAGAAGGGAAATCTGAATGTAGAATTGCTTGGACAGGGCTTCACATGGCTGGATACAGGTACACATGAGAGCCTGGTTGATGCAACGAACTTCGTAAAGACGATGGAGACGCATCAGCATCGTAAGATTGCGTGTCTGGAAGAGATCGCATATCTGAATGGTTGGATCAGCAAGGAAGAGGTACTGGAAGTGTACGAGCTTTTGAAGAAGAATCAGTATGGACAGTACTTGAAGGATGTTTTGGATGGAAAATATCTGGATGCGTTGAGATAAATATGAGTATTGAAAACGGGGTGTAGCGCATAAGTAAAGGAGAGGGTTACATGAAAAGAGGAAAGAAACTATTTATGTATTTGCTTGTGCTCGTGATGCTGCTGGCAAATACTGTAACAGGAGTTGCCGCGGAGCTGGACGAGCCGTTGCAGGAGGCGACACAAGTTGTTCATGAGGACGGAAGCGGACTGCTGTCGGAGGGTGGTTTGCTGGAAGCAGGCGATGCGGTTGCGGACAGCAGTTATGACCATTCGCATGACGCAGCGATTGTGGCTGCAATGGAGAACATGCAGGATACCATAGATGTGACAGGCTATGGATTGACAACAACCAATGTGGGAGATGTTATACACGGTATTTTGAACATGAATCCACAGTTGTTTTATGTATCGGGTGGATTTCGTTATTATCTGGATAACCAAAGTAATGTTACAAAATTGATCATTACATATAATTATACGAAGGCACAGATTACTTCTATGAAAGCGGAGATTGATGCAGAAGTTGCGAAGATGGAAGCTGCGATTGATACAACCGGGTTGAATGATGTGGAGATTGCGCTTGCATATCATGATTACCTTGTGACAGATGTAACGTATGATTATGAGAATTATTTATCAAATTCTTTGTCGAGCGATGATTATAATATCTATGGCACACTTGTTAAGAAGAAGGCGGTTTGTCAGGGATATGCACTGACGTTCATGTATCTGATGAAACGCCAGAATATTGTCTGCGGTTATGTTTCAAGTGAGGCTGCAAATCATGCGTGGAATGCCGTATATCTGAACAATCAGTGGTATCACATGGATGCCACATGGGATGATCCGACATGGGACAATCTCGGAAGGGTGAAGCATACGTATTTTATGATTTCGGATGCAACCTTGTTGTCTTTGGATAGCGATCGGACGGATTATGTAACGAGTGTTCCGTATGGCTATACCTATACCAAAGCAACTGACAGCCGCTATGAGAGTGGATTCTGGAGTGGTGTGCAGACATATATGTATCCATACAATGGAAACTGGTATTATCTGGATGGCGCATATGTGGCAGCTGATCGTAGCGCGAAATATCAGATTTCCAAGTATAATTATGCAAGCCAGACAACTACCTGTTTATATGGACCGGCATACGCGAAATGGACAACTGCAGACAATGGCGTGTGGACGGCTTATTTCGGACGTATGGCGGCACGAAATGGTGTGATTTATTTCTCAACACCGACAACGATTGAACAGTATAGCATCTCAACTGGAACGACGAAAACGATATTCACATTGCCATCAGACACTGCAAAGGGAACCTATATATATGGACTTGGATTTATAGATGGTGATCTATGTTATGTTACTTCGGATACTGCGAATTATAAGGGGCAGGAAACTTACAATAAGATAAACCTTTGCACTTCTCATGTATATGGAGCGGTGCAGACAATCAATCCAACGTATGAGCAGGCGGGAAAGAAATATCATGTTTGTAAAACATGTGGATATAGTGAAGACATAGAAAATCTCCCGAAACTGGTTAAGGTGTCGACAATTACGATTGTAGGTGGCAAGAAAACCATGACGGTGGGAGAGTCATATACGGTTGAGGATTTGCGAGTGGTACCGGATAACGCTGCCAACAAGGCGGTAGCCTGGACTTCATCCAATCCAAGTGTTGCATCCGTAGATGAGAACGGAACCGTGACAGCAAAGGCGGCAGGTACAGCGACGATCACAGTAACAGCAAAGGATGGGCAGGGGGCCAAGGATTCTTTTGCCGTGACAGTGAAGAAGGCCGATTCTTCAGAAACACCGGATCCGGATCCAAATCCGAATCCAGATCCGAATCCAGATCCGACACCAAACCCGGATCCAACGCCAACGCCGAACCCAACACCAACACCAGATCCAACACCAACACCAGATCCAACACCAAGTCAGCCGGTTACACCAGCTGTAACCGTGCGGTATACAACCCATGTGCAGACGTTTGGCTGGCAGGGAAATGAGAATGATGCAAAGACATGGTTTACAAATGGTGCGATGGCAGGAACGAGCGGAAAAGCGAAGCGCCTGGAAGGTATCAAGATTCGTGTGACGGGCAATGATAATCTGGGAATCCAGTATACAACACATTGTCAGAGCTATGGCTGGCTGCCGTGGTCTGCCAATGGCGAGATGAACGGAACAGAGGGCGAGGCAAAACGTCTCGAAGCAATCAAGATTCAGCTGACAGGTTCGGATGCAGGCAAATACGATGTATATTATCGCGTGCATGCGCAAAGCTACGGTTGGCTCGGCTGGGTGAAGAATGGCGCACCATCAGGAACAGCCGGTTATGCAAAACGTCTGGAGGGAATCCAGATTGTGGTTGTAAAGAAAGGTGCTTCCTTCAATACGAGAATGGGAAATATCAATTCCGCATATGCGCTTGGCTATTATGCGAAGGCGGGTACGTCTCCGGTTGTAAATGCAAAGAATACATCCAATGCTGATCCGCAGATTGCAGGTGGAGTACAGACAAACGTGACCTACCGTACCCATGTGCAGAGCTACGGCTGGCAGGCATGGAAGTACAATGGTCAGATGAGTGGTACAAGTGGTCAGGCAAAGCGGCTGGAGGGTATCAATATCCGTCTTTCTAACCAGCAGTACAGCGGAGACATCGTGTATACAACACATGTACAGAGCTATGGCTGGCAGGGAAATGAGAACAACCAGTCGACATGGCGGAAGAATGGCGTGATGAGTGGTACGAGTGGCGAGGCAAAACGTCTCGAAGCAATCCGAATCAATTTGACCGGTGAAATGGCAAAGCATTATGACATTTACTATCGTGTGCATGCACAGTCATTTGGCTGGCTTGATTGGGCGAAGAATGGTGCACCATCCGGTACAGCCGGTTATGCAAAGCGTCTGGAAGGCATTCAGATCATTTTAGTTCCAAAGGGACAGGCGGCACCAGCGAAAAATTACGGCGGTATTACTTCGGTTCGCGCGTCCTATATTGCAAAATAAACATACAGAAAGGCCCCTCAGCATATATTTTGCTGAGGGGATTTTTGCGTTGGGGGAGCGATGGATAGTCTGTATGATTCGGCGTGTGGCGCCTACATATATGATGAGGATGTGCTTGATTTCCTTGTAAAATATGATAACAATCTGGCGGGGGAGATGCAGATCTTACAGCCAGACTGCAGAACGATTATTAACAGTCAGTTTCTTGTAGCGTATCGCAGTGCCTTGGACACATCTGGGGCTCCGCTTTCGACAGATATATTATTTGGGTTGGGGTATGATCGGATACCGAAATGCTTTGGTTTGATGGATACATCTGCGTTGCACGGGATTGGAATTGGGGCAGTCCAGACGGTGCCGGGGTTGTCGCTTTCGGGAAAAGATGTGCTGGTCGGGTTTATTGATACAGGTATCGACTTTGCGAATCCGTTGTTCCGCAGAGCAGATGGTACATGCAGGGTAACGGCGATCTGGGATCAGACACAGGCGGCATATGAAGCGGGTGGACAAAATATGTCTATGCAGAGCGAGGAAATTGATACGCGCCCAATCTTTGGATATGGCAGGGAGTATCCGCAGGAGTTGTTGAATCTGGCGATACAGACGGAACAGCCGTATCAGATTGTACCAAGCCGGGATACGGACGGGCACGGTACGTTTCTGGCATCGGTGGCTGCCGGGAACACCTATCTGGATGGGGATGATATATTTTCCGGTGTGGCACCGGAGTCGGATATTATCATGGTGAAATTAAAGCAGGCAAAGCAGCGTCTGCGAGATTTCTTCCTGATTCCCGATGGCGTTCCATGTTATTCGGAGGCAGACATCATACTTGGCGTGAAATACCTGATTAACAAGGCGATGGAGCTGGGAAGACCGCTTGTGATCTGTCTGGGACTGGGGACGAGTCAGGGGGATCACAATGGGAACCTGAATCTGGAGCTTTATCTGGATACGGTTGTGACACTGCCGGGAATCTGCGTGGTCGGAAGTGCTGGAAATGAGCTTGGTACAGGCGGGCATTTTGCAAGCCTGTCTACGATCAATCTGGGCAATCAGAACGGGATCTCACAGCCGCGGACACGGACGGTAAGAAATGAGATGGAGATCTATGTGGAAGATGAGAATCCGGGTTTTTGCACGGAGATCTGGGGGCGTGCGCCAAGTCTGTACCAGATAGCGGTATATTCCCCGACCGGGCAGCGGTTTGATCAGCTTTTTCCGAACCGTGACAGTTCTGGAATGATTACATATTTGTATGAGGGAACGACGTTGTATGCGGAAAGTGTAGTGGTCGAGAACAATTCGGGTGATCCGTTTATCCTGCTGCGGTTTGAGAAGCCTGCGACCGGTATCTGGCGAATTGAAGTGACAGAAAATTACAGCAGCTTTCCAGTAGGGTACGATGCATGGCTGCCGATCCGACAATTTTTGGGCGGCAATACGCGGTTTTCGCGACCAGATCCAGAGGTGATCCTGTGTGCGCCTGCGAATGCGCGTGGGACGATAACTGTAGCCGGGTACAATCATCTGGATAATTCGTTGTATGTGGAATCCAGCCGTGGCTATACCAGAAAAGGACGGATTCAGCCGGATTTTGCGGCGCCAGCCGTGCGTGTGGCGGGGCTGCTTGCGGGAGGCAGCGGGACGCGACCGTTGTTCGTGCGCCGGAGCGGTACGAGTGTCGGGGCTGCATTGACCGCCGGGGCGGCGGCACTTTTCTTCGAATGGGGCATCGTGCGTGGCAATTATTATGGGATGAATACCGAAGTGATCCGGCAGATTCTGATTCGCGGTGCGCGGACAGTTGTCGATATTGCATATCCAAACCCTGCGTGGGGATGGGGTGTGCTGGATATATCACGTGCTTTCGAGGTCCTGCGCGGTTAAGCAGACCGGATAACAGGATAGTTGGATGGATATCATGCTGATACTGGACAAATAGAGAAAAAAAGGGTATCATAAGGGAAATATGTCGTACGATTCAAATTTGAAAACAGGAGTTGTATAGATTATGATATGTAAACATTGTAAAGCGGAAAATGAAGATGGTGCATTGTTTTGCAGCAACTGTGGAAAACCGTTAGAAGATGAAGAATATGACCGCGAGAAAATGCGGGGGAATACGAAGCTGTATATCGGAATATCTATCGCGCTTATGATATTTCTGGCAAGTGGTCTGGTGTTTGGATTCTTCTATTTCAGTAACAAAGTACAGAAAGCCAACGATGAGCGAAATACAATTGCCTCAGAAAGCGATGTGGCAGCCAATTATTTCCGGTCACAGATCCGGGAGCAGGAGGATGCAATCACAGAGCTGCAGTCCCAGATTGATCTTCTGAAAGCATCAATCACAGATTATCAGAATAAGGAAGAAGACTATAAGAAGCAGATTACCGCGCTTGAGGATAAGGAAGAGGCGATGGATGGTCTGGCAAGCTTCACGGATGCGGTGCCATCCCAAGGCTATGAGGATATGTTTGTCAGTGATACATTCCTGAAGTTCATGACAAATGAGGCTGATACATCAGAGGAAGGCGCAGAGACAACTGAGGCACAGACGACGCAGGAAGCTGTGTTACGTGTATGTATCTCCGGTGATATTGAGGTAAGCGTAGAGTCCTCGGATGAGGATGTTGCGAGCTTCACATGGGATACTTCCCCAGTCGGACCTTCGGTAGCGAGATTACGTGTGATCCCGGGCAAGAAGGGAACGGCAATCTTGACATTCACAAACAACTTAAATGACGAGCAGATTAAGGTTTACGTCTACGTACAGTAACAAACATCCATATAGGAATTATAGAATAAATAAGAAAAGCACAGTTCAACTTTGAACTGTGCTTTTCTTATTTGTTCGATTCTTGCTTGCCAATTATACTGTTGGAGCCTTGTAGTTGTCGGAGATTGTTCCGAACTCTTTGTACTCCTGAATTCTTGACTGAATACGCTCAGACTGATCCAACAGGCTGCTGATAGAAGCGTTGTGGTTCAGGTGATCAATCAGAGTTGCGATATACTTGCTCAAGTCAGCAGACTCATACCAGTCATGGTTGAAGAGCTCTGGATCCTGATAAGTCAGGTTTGTTGTGATAACTTTCTCGATGGTACCCTCTGCCTTTGCCTGGTCGAAGATATCCAGACCAGCAGTAAACAGACCGAACGTTGCAAGACAGTACACACGTCTTGCCTTACGAGCCTTTAACTGACGGGCAACATCCAACATACTCTCACCGGAAGCAATCATATCGTCGATGATGATAACATCCTTGCCCTCGACACTGTCACCAAGGAACTCATGTGCAACGATTGGGTTCTTGCCATTTACGATCGTTGTGTAATCACGTCTCTTATAGAACATACCAACATCAACACCCAAGTGGTTTGCGAAGTAGATCGCACGGTTCATGGCACCTTCATCCGGGCTGATTACCATCATGTGATCGCTGTCCAAAGTCAGATCCGGTGTTGTGCGGAGCAGTGTCTTGATGAACTGATAGGTTGGCATGATATTTTCAAAACCGCTGTAAGGAATCGCGTTCTGGACACGAGGATCGTGAGCATCAAATGTAATGATATTGTCAACGCCAAGTCCGACTAACTCCTGCAATGCGATTGCACAGTCCAGAGACTCACGGCTGCTGCGCTTATGCTGACGGCTCTCGTACATGAAAGGCATGATAACGGTGATACGGTTTGCCTTGCCTGCCATGGCAGCGATAACACGCTTCATATCGGAATAGTGATCGTCTGGGGACATCATATTTGTCTTACCACAGATCTTGTACTCGATGCTATGGTTTACAACATCAACCATGATGTAAACATCAGTACCACGTACGGAATCCTGTAATGTACCCTTTGCTTCACCGGAACCAAAACGTGGACAAGAGGATTTCAGGATATAGGAATCTCTCTCATAGCCTGCAAATGTGATGTTGTCCTTGTGCTCGTTGTGACGTTCTGCTCTCCAGCGTGCAAGGTAGCTATCCACTTTTTCACCGAGGGCTTTGCAGCTCTCCAAAGGGATGATTCCGAGCTTTCCAACTGGAACTGTAATAAGATGACTTGAATCTGGCATGATTTTTTCCTCCATTGTGTGATTACAGCTTAGAACCCTGTATCATTTCTTTTTTTCTTTTTTGATACCTTATGTTTTCACCGTACAGTTGAAGTACAGTGTAACGTTCAATGATGCGGGACATGATACGTTCGGAATACCGCTCCTGTAATTCCTTCATGGAAAGATTGGTCGAGATGACCGTCGATTTTCCGGTAAGTCCCCTCTGGTTGATAACTTCAAAAAGCTTGGAGCAGACAAAGGCATTGGTTGTCTCTGTGCCCAGATCATCGATTACCAACAATTCGCTATTATAAATATATTTGTATAATTCTTCAAGTTCTAATTTTTTATTCATCAGATATTGTCCGAAAACCTGTTCAAACAGATCGTTTGCGGACAGATAGAGAACGGTGTGCCCTTCGTCCAGTAACGCTTTCGCGATACAGTTCGTGAGAAAAGTCTTTCCGAGACCGGTTTCTCCATATAATAACAGGTTTCCGCGTTCGGTATCCTGTGTCGCAAATGTATTCACGAAACGGTGGACAAGATGCAGCACATTTTTGGCATTGTCATATGGACTGACAGACCAGTTCCGGTTCTCCGGAATCGTGTGACTGTAATAATCCAGATCAAATGTATCGAAGTTCTCGGAATCCAGAACCTGTGTCATGTTGGACTGGCGATATAAGGCATCCACAATCCGGCGTTCAAAGCATGCGCAGACCTTGCCGTCCACATAGGCGAGATCCTTGCAGACCGGACAATCATAGATTGGTTCCAGATATGTAGCAGGGTAGCCGTGTGTCAGGAGCAGTTCCTGTATCCGCGCAGAATTGCTGCGGTTCTGATTGGAGATCTCCTGTGTGTCAGCTGCCTGTCCGAGTGCTTTTTTCTTCGCGAGCGCGATATAGGAAAGCTTGTTTTCGGATTGCAACTGTTTGATCTCTGGAATCTTCGCATAGATTTCTTCCTGCCGTTCCTGCAGGCGCCGTTTGTTGCGCAGGCGAACCTGTTCGTAATCATGCAGGATATTTTCTTTTTTCAGCAACTCAAAATTCATTGACCGTTTACCTCTTTGTGGAACAGCTGCTCCATCTCATCAAGCTCGGAGCTCATGCTGCTCTGTGTAAAGTTTGTAAATGCATTTCCGCTTTTCTTCGTGGTAGCAGAGGCTTTCTGGTTCCTGGCTGTCTCGGCGTGGGCGAGATCTTCCTGCTTGATGCCGGAAAAATCTGTCACCCCTGCGTTATGCCATGCGGTCAGAATCCCATTTACATATTTGATCGTAGGATTCTGTGTATGTAAAACTGCACGCTTGCAGGCTTCCTCTACGATATCCTCACCGAAGCCGTAGTCCTTTGTCCATGTCTTAAAGAATTCCTGCTCGATCGTTGTCGGTGCCCCGCGCTTAATGCCAAGCGTCTTGTAGAAGACACGGCAGACACCGCTCATAAGAGCGTATTGTTCCTTGGCCTGTGCCTTTGTCTGAATACCGTCCTGATACCAGCCGATGGCAGTAGCCTCTAAGTAACGGCAGTTTTTCTTCTTCATTGTGGTACAGTATTCAATCAGATATTCGAATAAATCAACACTGAATCCAAGTGTATCATATATGTACATCAATGACTGCGTATCCGACTGTGAGATCGGCTTCTCAAATAAAGTCTCTACTTGATATAATATATCTTCCCAGTCCTGATCGCGCAAGAGTTTATCGATATCTTTCTGCGTAAATTTCGGCTTTTGTGGTGCGGAAAGTTCCATCGCAGGTGTTGTAATCGGTACAATCTTGTTGGAAGGCTTCTCTGAGCGCTCCGCTGTGTCTGCTTTTTCCACATGTGCAGATGTATCATCGGAACGAAGCAGGGAAAATGCATCCGATTCTGTGGATAACTCCATTTCCGGTGCCTTCAGTGGCAGAACCACAATCCCGGTTGGCTGTCCCTTTCCGTCAAAGGTCAGACGCAGTGCATCCTTGGTCACCCAATACTTGATAGCACGGCAGATATCTTTTTCTGTGAGATTAAAATGATCCGCAATCTCGGCAACCGAGATCTGCTGTTTGCTGTTCAGCAGCCGGATCAGATACAGATACACCTTTACAAATTCCCCGTTTGCATCTGTCATATAATAGTCGATAAAAAAGTTCGAGATGGAAGAATAAGTCTCGCTATTTTCAGTTGAAATCGTAATTGTCTTCATAGTTTTTTGAACCTTCCCTTCATCGCTTCGCTTAGAAGCATTTCAAATTATAGCATGAAGAAAATTAAATTCAAGCGAACATCTTTTCGGTCGGAGCGTTTACGAAAATTGTGGAAAATGTGGATAATGTGGACAATCAGTTACCATAAAAAATAAGGGTGTGGAATCAAGCCGTTTGCAGACGATTTATGTTACAATTATGTTAACTAAAAATGAAAAGACCTGTTTGGTAATTTTCCCCAAACAGGTCTGTGGATAATGTGGATAACTATTTTTTTAACAGTGTATTTCCGATAGAATCAACATTTCCGGCGCCCATAGTTATCAACAGGTCATTTTTTTTGCAATTTTTTTTCACATACTCGGTGATGCTGTCGAAGTCGCCAAGGTAGATGGCATGACCACCGTTGGCGTTGATCTTGTCACAGACATCCTTCGAGGAAACAAGTCCGGTATCCTGCTCTCTTGCGGCGTAAATATCTGCCAGAAGCACGTGATCGCAGGTTGCAAGTGCCTGTCCAAATTCGTCCAGAAGCGCCTTGGTACGGGAGTATGTATGAGGCTGGAAGATGCACCACAGTTCGTTGTGTGGTGTGTTCTTGGCAGCCGCCAAGGTTGCAGCAATCTCGGTTGGGTGATGTGCATAATCGTCGACAATTTTGACACCATTTTCCGTGATTCCCTTGTGCTCGAACCGGCGGTGGGCGCTGGAACAGCGTGCCAGACCGGCAATCGTGTATTTGCGGTCGATGCCGAGGAAATCTGCGACTGCGATAACCGACAGGGAATTCATGACATTGTGGATACCCGTTGCATGCAGCTTGATCTGATCCTGCTTCTCGCCTTTGACAACGAGTGTGTAAGTTGGGTGCCCTTCTTCGTCGAAAGTAATATCTGTGGCACTGTAATCATTTCCTGCATTCATACCGAAGGTAATGATATTGCAGTGCAGATCTTTTGTCACATGTTCGTAATATTTCATATCGCCATTTACAACGAGCAGACCGTCGTCTGGCAGGATCTCTGCGAATGTCTTGAAAGAATCTGCGATTTCCTCAATGCCGCTGAAGAAATCGAGATGATCCGCGTCCACATTCAGGATGATACTGATATATGGATGGAACGCATGATAGCTGTTTGTGTATTCACAGGCTTCTGTAACGAAATAATCGGAGTGTCCCACGCGGATATTGCCGCCGATCGCATCCAACATACCACCGATGGAGATGGTTGGATCGGTCTGCGCCTCCAGCAATACATAGGAGAGCATGGAGGTTGTTGTTGTCTTGCCGTGCGTTCCGCTGACTGCGACGCCGTATTTGTAGTTCAGCATGATCTGACCGAGGAGCTGTGCCCGTGTCAGCATCGGAATATTTCTGCGTTTCACTTCTACAAATTCCGGATTGTCCGCATGAATGGCTGCGGTATATACGACGAGATCAATATCATCGGAGATATTTTCTGCTTTCTGTCCGATGAAAATGCGGGCGCCCAGATTCTTCAGAATCTCTGTGATCTCGGATTCCTTCATATCGGAACCGGATACGGTAAAGCCCTCCTGCAATAAAATCTCGGCAAGTCCGCTCATGCTGATACCGCCGATACCCATGAAATACACATGGATCGGTTTTTCAAAATCTACTTTATACATGGTAATAATCTGCCTTCCTTAATCTCTGTTTGTGATGTATTTGGATCGCATGCGGGGCATGCGAAGCCATATTTATTCCATATTATAGCACGATTGATTGACATTACAACAAATTTACGAAATTTATATGCAATGCCAATTGACTTCATGCGGCATTTATGACATTATATATTTTAGTAGTTTTTTATTAAAATTACGACCTATAAGAGAGGATTTATATTAGGAGGAACAGCATGAAAGTATGTGAAATGTGTGGAGCACAGAATGATGATGTCTTCACAAAATGCTCAGTTTGTGGCGCAGATCTGCCATCTATGAACAGCCAGGATGGCGATGATGAGAAGACCGTTCTGATCGATCCGGATCAGGCACCAGCACAGCCGTCAGGTCTGTCATTAAAGACAGATACAAGTACGTATGGACAGGCAGATGCAGGACAGACAAATCCACAGCCAGCAGCACCACAGTTTGGCGGCATGGGACAGCCACAGATGAATGGCATGGGACAGCCACAGATGAATGGTATGGGACAGCCACAGATGAACGGCATGGGACAGCCGGGCATGAACGGAATGCCACAGCAGGGTATGCCGGGACAGGCACCATATGGACAGCCAGGATTTGGTGGTCCGACACCAGCGCAGCCGGCAAAGCCAAAGAAAGGTCTGATCATTGGTATTATTGCAGCAGCCGTTGTTGTATTGGCAGTTGCATTTGTTCTGATCTTCAAGGGCGGATTCGGAGCAAAGGGAGGAGCATCTTCCCCAGAAGCAGTTGCACAGCAGTTTATCGAGGCGATGAATGATCAGGATGTAGATAAGATGTCTGCACTTTGTCCACCATTCCTTGATCCAGGACAGGAAGATATTGAGGATATGCTTGATTCTTATTCTGGATATGATGTAACTTTCAAGTATGAGGGCGTTGAGAGCAAAGAGATGTATGACAGCGATGATCTGGATGATCTTGAAGAGGATATCAGTGATTATGCAGACAAAACAATCAAGCTGCAGGACGCTTGTGATCTGGAGTTCTCTTTCAACGTAGCAGTGACAATGAGTGGCGAGACTTACGATCAGTCAAGCACATATCCGATCACATGTATCAAGTACAAGGGAAACTGGTATCTCTATGAGTAAGAAGACACAGACGATTCTGACAATCTGTGTAGATATAAGTATGCTGGCAGTCATTGTGACTGCCAGCTATTTGTTACTCACGGGGAAATTGCAGGGGAACTGGATTCATGTAGCGCAGATCGCAATTATCGCTGCGATTCCGACGCTCTTTTTTGTAAGCTTCTTGAATTTCGGTATGCAGAAATACGAGAAGATGCGCCCGGAGGATGCGTGGGAAGATGAGCACGATGAAACAGAAGAACAGGATGAAAATAAAAATGCACCGCAATCATAATAACTGCGGTGCATTTTTTATTGCTGATCGAATGTAATGCTGTCTGCCCATTGCAACATGGACTTTTCTAAAGAGTCGTACGAACGGTGCTTGCACACGAATTCACAGATCCAGTAATTGTTCCCTTCCTTCAGCATGCAGTGCAGATAGGTGTATTTGGCACCGGATACGGTCTGCGTGTTGCTGAAATAATAGTAGTTGTTCCGCTGTACCAGCTTATCAGTGGAAATGCCGTTCAGGCTGCAGATTTCCTTTGCGTAATCCTTCAGTCCTGCAATTTCGTAGCCCTGATATTCAAGGTCGGACGCATTTTCGGTTTTTACGGAAAATGATACATCGTCGCTGACGAAGTAGGCGTCAAAACCGGACATCTTACTTTCTTTGAAAGTATCGGTCAGGGTAATGGTCATCGTACCAACGGTGAAGTTTTTGGGATTGCCGCTGCATCCACATAGGAGACAAGTGGTAAGCACGATCAGGCACAGCCCTAAAGTTATTTTTTTTGATTTCGAACGCATAGTTAAACTCCTTTCCTAGTTGCCGTCGTCTTGCTGATGCTGTTTGGAGAGTCCTTCCTGTATAAATGCATCGATGTTACGTTCGGTTGATTTTAAAATGGCTGCCAGCCGTTCCTGTTCGGCGGCTTTTTCTTTTGCAGCTTCGATTTCGCGTTGCTTTTTTTCTTCATCCTCTGCAGCTTCCCGGTTGAGCCGGGCCATGATCTCGTTGGCACGGGCTAACACATCGTCGTCGACACCTGCCGGAATCTCTTCCGGATCTAATGCAGAATTGGTGCTGCTTATGTCTGGTTCTGCATTGACAGCCGGTGCGAATGCCGTTGGTTCGGCAGACATATGTGCTGCCTCCGAAACCAGATCGTCGATATTATGCTGGCTCTGACGGTTCGTGTCAAGCACGGCATCTGCAAGCGCCTGAGCATCGAGCGTTTCTGACTGCGATGGTTTCGTTGGTGCCGCATATTTGACGTCCGGCTCTTTTTCTTCTGGCCACTCGCCGCTATGGATGAGTTTATAGACCGGCTTATATACGATACACCACCATTTGTAGACGGTTCGTTTTGCCCGGAATAGAAAGTTATCGTACATGTAAGCCTCCTATATATTTTGTGTATAAATGTATAATGCTATCACTATAATAGCATGATTTTATCTGGAATAAAAGTTAAAAATTTGTTAGTTTTTTATGAGAAAAATACTTTTGAAATATGGTTGTAAATCTTGACATAAGCGATTATACTAGTGTACTGTATCATTGATATTTAGTATATCTGCCACTTTAATTAAAAAGTGACAGATGATAGTGTCGGATACAGTGATATCAGTTTTTCCCGTGCATCCCCTGTTTGGAAATGCCACTGTATCTTAGCTGTATCCCAATTACGTTCCATTTCCCATGCTGATAACTCACATTTAAGTTTGTCAAGGGTGGATATTCGACGCGAAAGACATTGGCGTGTCATTACATTAAGCTCAATTTCAGCCATGTCAAGCCAACTTCCATGTTTAGGCGTATAGTGGATTTCCAGTCGTTTTATGATCCTTCTTGCTTCTGATGGTGGAAATGCTTTATAAAGTGAAGCAGCTTTATGGGTGTTTAAATTGTCCATTACCAGTATGATTTTCTTTGCATCTGGAAACATTTCATCTGACAGATATTTGATTTCCATTGCCCAGTCAATTGCAGTACGGTGTTCATGGACACTCACATGGTGTCTGCCGCCAAGTGGTTCAACAAAAGCAAATATGCTGCAGGTGCCATTCCTCTTATATTCGGAATCCGTTTTCTGGTTGTCACCCGGACGAACAGGCAGTGGCTGCCTTACATCATCCAAAAGCTGGTATGGCTTTTCATCCATACAGACAACAGGGTACATCGGGTCATATGGGAGTTCATAAACATCAAGGACATCTTCCATGCAGGCTACAAAATCAGCATCTTCTTTTGACGGAATACACCAGTAGTCATTCATGTGAGGTCGAAGTTTATTTTTTTTAAAGCCCTGCCGATGGTATCTTTACTGACTGGAACATCAAGTACAATTTTTGCCTGTTCTTCCAGCAGACGGAGTGTCCAGCGGGAATGTCCTTCCGGTGCAGGACTGCACGCAATTTCAATAATACGAGCCTCAGCACGCCCATCAAATTTTCTGCGTGCATTATCAGAATTGACATTCCGGTTCATTGTACGGATACCCTGGATGCCTTTTTCGGAATAAAGCTTTACAGTATTCATGATAGTAGCCATACATACGCAATTTGTTTTGGCAGACTGTGCATGGGTAAGAACTTTACCGTGTGCCTCATCTAGATCAATGATAATCTGGCATCTGTTTCGAACAGTTTTGGTTGTTTGCTTTTTACGCATAACAGATTTTAGTTCCTTGAGTTCGTCATCCGTTAATGAAATATTATATTTTTTTGGTCTTGCCATCTAAAATCACCGCCGTTTCTTTTTAGTATATCATGAAACGGTTTGTCAGACCATAAAATTAATTAAATATCAATGATACAGTACACTAGGAGTGTATGTCAAAATGGGAGAAGATTTGGCAAATAAATATAAAACGAGGTAATAAGTGATGAGAAAGACAAAGATTGTTTGTACGCTGGGACCCGCAACGGATAACGAGGATGTACTGCGGAAGCTTATGCTTGCTGGAATGAATGTGGCAAGACTGAATTTTTCGCACGGTACACACGAAGAACAGAAGAAACGTATGGACATGGTCAAGAAGCTGCGTGCGGAGCTTGGACTTCCAATCGCAATTTTGCTCGACACAAAAGGACCTGAGATTCGTACCCGCGATTTTGAGGGTGGAAAGGCAGAGCTTAAGGCGGGTGATTTCTTCACACTGACAACGAGAGATCTTGTTGGTGACAGCACCATTACCTCTATCACATATAAGGATTTGTATAAGGATGTACAGATTGGTACTCATATTCTGATCGACGATGGTCTGATCGAGCTTCAGGTAACATCGATCAGTGGAGAGGATATCTTATGTACCGTTATTACCGGAGGCCCGGTTTCTAACCACAAGGGCATCAATGTGCCGGATGTGCATCTGAATATGCCGTACTTAAGCGAAGTAGATCAGAGCGATATCCTGTTTGGTATTGAGCAGGATGTAGATTTTGTAGCGGCTTCTTTCGTTCGTTCCGCTAAGGATGTATTGGAGATTCGTGAGCTGTTAAATGCAAATGGTGGAAATAATATCAACATCATTTCCAAGATCGAGAATTCTGAAGGTGTTAACCACATTGATGACATTATCTATGTATCAGATGGTATCATGGTTGCCCGTGGAGATATGGGCGTCGAGATTCCTTGTGAGGAAGTTCCGGTTATCCAGAAGATGATTATCAATAAGGTATATATGGCTGGTAAGCAGGTTATCACAGCCACACAGATGCTGGATTCCATGATCAAGAATCCACGTCCGACACGTGCGGAGACAACGGATGTAGCCAATGCAATCTATGATGGTACAAGTGCGGTTATGCTGTCTGGCGAGAGTGCTGCCGGTAAATATCCGGTAGAGGCAGTTGAGATGATGGCAAAGATTGCAGAGCGTGCAGAGGCAGCCATTGATTATAAGAAGAATTTCTTCCACTATGAGCGTGCAGCAAACCAGAACGTGACAGATGCGGTCTGCCATGCAGCTTGTACAACAGCCATTGACTTAAATGCGGCAGCGGTTATCATCGTGACAAAGTCTGGTGTATCTGCAAGAAATATTTCGAAGTACAGACCAAGCTGCAACATCATTGCCGGTACGACAAGTGACAAGGCATATCGTCAGCTCAATATGTCATGGGGCGTAACTCCGGTACATCTCGAAGAGCAGAATGAGGTATTCACACTGTTTGATCATGCAGTGGCAGCAGGTAAGAAGCAGGGCTTGTTACAGCCGGGCGATAAGGTTGTTATCGGCGCAGGTGTACCACTTGGTATTTCCGGAAATACAAATATGTTGAAGGTTCAGGTCGTAGAGTAAGAGAGGGTTTATGAAAACACTGGTGATAATTCCAGCCTACAATGAGGCACCGAATATTGTGCATACGGTAGAAAGCTTAAAAGCAGCATGCCCGGACGTGGATTACGTAGTTGTAAATGATTGTTCTGGCGATGATACAGCAAAAATCTGTGAGGAGCATGGATATACATATCTGAATCTTCCGATCAATCTGGGAATTGGCGGAGGTATGCAGACTGGATATCGGTATGCAGCAGAAAATGGATATGATATTGCAATTCAGATGGATGGAGATGGACAGCACAATGCGGAATATATTCCTGATTTGATTGCCCCGATTGAAAAAGGAGAGGCGGATCTGGTTATTGGATCACGTTTTATCAATAAAGAAGGATTTCAGACATCGGGTATGCGCCGTGCAGGTATCAATATTCTGAATACAGTTCTCCGGTTGTGCGGACATGTCCGGGTAACAGATGCGACAAGTGGATTTCGCGCAGCGTCCAGGGGAGTCATTACGTTTTTTGCTCATAATTATGCACAGGATTATCCAGAACCGGAGTCAATCATTGCAGTGAATGCAAGTGGATTTAAGGTAAAGGAGGTTCCCGTAATCATGAATGAACGAACCGCAGGTGTGTCTTCGATTAGCCCGTGGAAGTCGGTATATTATATGATAAAGGTAACTCTGGCAATTGTGATTTACCGGATTGCAGGAAAAAAATGGAGGTAAACAGATGATGACAACTATATTTCGTATAATTTTGTTGATCGGCGTGCTGTTATACCTCGCGATTATACTGGTATTGATGCGGAAGGGACGGATGAGTTTAAAATATTCATTGATCTGGTTCCTGTCCGGTGTGATTTTGCTGATTTGCGCGATATTTCCACAGGTCATTCGGTTCTTTACACAGTTGATGGGTGTGTATTCTGAAGCAAATGCAGTATTCTTTATTGGGGTTTGCTTCCTGATTCTGATTGGGCTGTCATTGACGTCGATTGCGTCCGGACAATCAGAGCGAATCCGGACATTAGTGCAGACACAGGCAATTCTGGAAAAACGCGTGCGCGAATTGGAAAAGAAGATGGAGCAGATGGAGCATGAAACAGAAAAATAATTTTACGGCAAGGGATCATACATTTGTGATCTGTGCATACAAAGAAAGTAAATATCTGAAAAACTGTATCCGGTCCTTGGAGAACCAGACAGTGAAAAGCCACATTCTGATTGCAACATCAACAGGAAATGCGTATATTCGTGGTTTGGCAGAACAATATCATATTTCTTTATATGAAAATGATGCCCCATCCGGGATTGCAACGGATTGGAATTTTGCGTATCGGCAGGCACATACAAAATTAGTAACGATTGCACATCAGGATGATATTTATAATCCAAATTATCTGGAAGAGATGTTAGACGCATTGAATCGTGCAAACGATCCGATTCTTGCACATTCGGCATATTATGAGATCCGGGATGGAAAACCGGTGTATAAGAACCGGTTGTTGACGATTAAGAAGCTGTTGTTGCTTCCATTTACAACAAGGAAAACGTGGAATAGTATATTCCTGCGTCGACGATCTCTGTCGTTTGGATGTGGAATATGTTGTCCGTCCGTTACGTATGTGAAGGCAAGGTTGCCAGAAGAACCATTTACAGTTGGCTGTAAGGCAGATTTGGATTGGGAAGCGTGGGAAAGATATTCTAAGCTGCCAGGAGCTTTCTGCTATGTGAAGAAGCCGATTATGGGGCATCGTGTACATGAGGAATCAGAAACCTCGCATGTGATTGGAGAAAACAATGGACGAAGTCCAGAAGATTATGCTATGTATCGGAAATTCTGGCCGGAATGGATGGCGAAATTGCTGATGCATTTCTATCAAAAGGGACAGGATAGTAACCAGTTATAGGAAATTGTAAAAATTACTTGCTATCTGGGACAAAAAGGGGTACAATGTCAACAGTGATAATAATTATCAATAAAGAATGATATTATCAATACTGAATGAAGAGTAAGGAGGATATTACCATGGCATTTCAGATCAACGATGGATGCGTTATGTGTGGAGCATGTGCAGGCGCTTGTCCTGTAGGCGCAATCTCAGAAGGCGATGGCAAGTACGAAATCGACGCTTCTGCATGTATCTCATGTGGAGCATGTGCAGGAACTTGCCCAACAGGTGTTATCTCTGAGGAGTAATCGGTCAAATGATTACATATAGAAAAAGAGTCTTGATTGTCAATCAAGGCTCTTTTTCTTATGTCTTGATATTACAATATGGAAATTATTTTATGTGACCGATATCACCTTCCTTCGCTGCGCGCATATCATATCCGTATAGATATAAGAAGCTTCTGTGATAGTTTTATATTCCTTCGTATGATATGACACATCTGTAAATATAATTGGAATAAAGCTACAGGAAATACCTGTAAAGAAATAAGAATTGTAAATAACTATGCAAGATTTACCATACTATATTATTGGGAAAAAAGCAAGTCTCTGGAATCGAATTTCCAGTAATATTTTGTGAAAATATTGAGAAATCGCTTTACATGTGGGAGTTTTGTGATAAACTAAGTAATACAAAAAATAATGTTTTTGTAAACACTTGCGAAGGAGTTGACGAGTATGAAGCTAGAACGATTAAGCGAGAATCAGATACGTTGCACACTTTATAAGTCAGACTTGGCAGATAAGGAACTTCATTTAACGGAATTAGCATATGGAACAGACAAAGCCAAAGAACTGTTCCGGGAACTGATGCAGCAGGCATCCAGTGAATTAGGATTTGAAGTGGATAATGTTCCGCTTATGATAGAAGCAATACCTGTATCGCCAGAGTGTTTGATTCTGGTTATTACAAAAGTAGATGACCCGGAGGAACTGGATACAAGATTCTCCAGATTTACACGTCCATCGGATGTGGATGATTCCTATGAGGACGATGAGGAGGATGAAGATTCGGATGGTGGTCTTGGATTGGCAGATGAAGCCGATGGCGAATCCATTGTCGAGGACAATCCGGTGAATGGACTGCTGAAGGCAATCGGCGGATTGGCGGAAGACTTAAGTGGTCTGATGAGTGGTAAGGGCGTAAAGCCGGCACAGACGAATCCATCTGCATCGGATCGCAGAACAGAGATTCCGCAGGCGGTGGAACAGCCGGAAATCTTCCGTATCTATGCATTTAAGAATCTGGATCAGGTTATCTTGTCTGCAAAACTTGTAAAGGGTATCTATGACAGCGAGAATTCTTTGTATAAGAATCCGCGAGACAGTCGTTTTTATCTGTATATGACGAAGGATAAAAACACAGACAATGAGTTTGTGAAGACCTGTAACCTGTTGGGTGAATATAGTAACCGGGTACGTGCAACGTATGCTACACCAAGTCACATGCGTGAGCATTATAAACTGATTATTGATGCGAATGCATTGCAGACACTTGCGAAGCTGTAAAGAACAGTGAAATAAAAAAGATCATCGACGTTATTGTTGACGTCGATGATCTTTTTTGTGTATTATGCAGATATTTCTATCTGCATGATGTATGGAATTTATAATAGGTTAGTTCAAAGTTTTCTTCACAGCTGCAACAACTGCATCCTTTGTGATGCCGAAGTGCTCAAAGAGCTGATTGCCTGGCGCAGAAGCACCGAAGGACTTCATTCCGACGAACTCGCCGTTGATACCGATGTATTTGCCCCATCCAAACTCGGAGAGTGCTTCGACACCAACTCTGGCTGTGACGTTCTTTGGAAGTATTGCATCCTTGTACTCATCGGGCTGATCCTCAAACAGATCCATACATGGCATGCTGACAACGCGGACATCAATATTCTCGGCTGCAAGCTCTTTCTTTGCCTCGACAGCAAGGGAAACTTCCGAACCGGTTGCGATGATGATGGCATCTGGTGTATCCTTCGTGGAATCCTCTAAGATGTAACCGCCCTTTAATGCTTCCTGGCTGCTGCCATCTAACTGTGGCAGATTCTGTCTGGAGAGAACCAGCGCAGTAGGCGCATCCTTCTTATTTGTTGCGAAGTACCATGCGGCTGCACATTCCGTTGCATCTGCTGGACGGTATACATAGAAGTTCGGCATAGCGCGGAGCATAGCGAGCTGCTCAATTGGCTCGTGAGTTGGACCATCTTCACCGACGCCGATACTGTCGTGTGTCAGTACATAAGTAAGAGGAACACCCATCAGAGCGGAAAGTCTTGCCATTGGCTTTACATAATCGCTGAATACGAAGAATGTAGAGACGAATGGACGTAAACCTCCGTGCAGGGCAATACCATTTCCGATGGCTGCCATTGCGATTTCACGGATACCAAAGTGAATGTTCTTGCCAAGCGGATTCTCCTTGGAGAAGTCCCCGGCATCCTTCATGTTTGTCTTGGTTGATGGAGCAAGGTCTGCTGCACCACCAAACATATTAGGAACAACATTGTTGATAATATTCAAAAGCTTTCCGGATACATTTCTGGTTGCTTCCGGCTTGTCGAAAGAATTCCAGAACTCGTCCAAGTCATAGAGACATTTTGCGTTGTCGGTGTTGTGGTAGTTGTCCCACAGCTCTTTCATCTCCGGATATGTCTTGCAGTAGTCTGCGAATAATGCATTCCATGCATCCTCGACCGTTGCCTTCTCCTCAGCAAGCTTGGCGAAATGATCGTAGACATCCTGATCTAATACGAAAGGTCCGTTGTCTGCGATACCAAGGTTTGCACGAAGGGCTGCAACGTTTTCAACACCGAGTGGCTCGCCGTGTGCACTTGCCTTGCCTTCCTTGGCAGGACAGCCTGCACCGATCTTCGTCTTGATCTCAATCATGGAAGGTCTGCCTTTTTCTGCCTTGGCTGCTTCAATTGCCTTGCCGATGGCATCTAAGTCATTTCCGTCCTCAACAAGCTGTGTGTGGAAACCGAAGGACTCGAAACGCTGTCTTACATTCTCGCGGAATGCGATGTTCGTGTCACCTTCGATTGAAATATTGTTGGAATCATATAATACGATCAGCTTCTCCAGACCAAGTGTGCCTGCGAGTGAGAATGCTTCGTAGCTGATACCTTCCATCATACAGCCATCGCCACCAAGTACATAAGTATAGTGGTCAACAACTGGGAAGTTTTCTTTGTTGAAAGTTGCGGCAAGATGCTTTTCTGCCATTGCCATACCAACTGCCATTGCCATACCGGCGCCAAGTGGACCAGTGGTGGCTTCTACGCCAACCGTGTGACCATATTCCGGATGTCCCGGTGTCTTGGAACCAAGCTGACGGAAGTTTTTCATATCCTCAATTGTGATACCGTAACCGAAGAAGTGAAGCAGGGAATATAACAGGGCGGAGCCATGTCCACCGGACAGAATGAAACGGTCGCGGTTTTCCCATTTTGGATCTTTCGGATTGTGGTTCATGTGGTTTGCCCACAGCTCATATGCCATAGGAGCAGAACCAAGTGGAAGTCCCGGATGACCGGAGTTTGCCTTCTGGATGGCGTCTGCGGCAAGCACACGAATGGAATTTACGGATTTTGTGTCAATTGCACTACTCATGTTCAATGCTCTCCTCTAAATAAGTTTCTTGTATGATTAATTTCTGTTCGCACGTGCTAAGATCTTCATGATACGCAGGAACAGGTTTACAATATCCAAATACAACTCAGAAGCGGAATCAATCGCGTTATCTACGGTCTTTTCAATTGCGTTCGCCTTTGCCCAGTCGTAGCCGACATACAGGCAGAAGATTGCGACAACGACATAGTCGATGATACCAAGGCTTGCACCTGCGATCAGCATGATTGCTTCAACCACAACGGTGATAAGCAACGTGATACCAAGTGTTCTTCCCATGCTTAAAAAGAAATTCGGGTAGATGGAAGAAATAATCATCATCACAAGTGTTACGGCAGCTGTAATACCGAATGCGGTTGCGACTATCATGTTGTATCCGATCGCACTATACAAGGTTACGGATACGGCAATAACCATACCGATTGGAACAACCATCAGATTGTATCCGATGAAGCTGACAACCGGATTGTCGGATTTACGAACCATAAATGTACCAGCGATGGCGAGAATGAAGTAACCGATATAAAAAGCAATCGGATTCGTTAATACAAAGCTGACGATGGAATCGCCGAAGACGGCAGTCATGATCGCATTGATAATGAAGCCGTACAGCAGTACACCGCCGATGATCAGATTGTACATCTCGCTGGAAATGATCTTTGCGGATGAGCCATAGCCGGCATTGTAGCCATTGTTGTAATCATATCCTGCATTGTTGTACTGATACTGGTTATTGTATTGATAGTTATACTGGTTGTTGTCCTGATAATTGTACTGGTTATTGTAATTATTATAACCGTTGTTGGAGCCATTATTATAACCATTGTTATAGCCGTTGTTATAATCATTGTTGTAGGACATAAGATTACCTCCTTTAAAATATGCTGCGGCAGGCGGTTTCCCACTTGCCGCGCATGTTATTTATGCATTTGCCTCTTTCTTAGCAAGGTATGCGTTGATGTCAGCGATGACTTCATCACAATTCATGCCATGAACCATGCATGCTTCTTCAAGGCTTTCCATAGCTGCGGAAGGACATCCGACACAGTGCATGCCGGCTGCCATAAGGATAGCGGCATTGCCTGGATCAACCTCGATAATCTCGTGAATTAACATTGATTTATCAATCTGTTTTGCCATAATATAAGACCTCCTTATTCTTCTGTTTCGCTCTTTTCGCAAAACACAACTAAGTATAACATATAATAAAGAAAAAATCTATGGTAAAATCCTTCTAATAATGGTATAGTATAAATAGCTATGCGAAGGAAAAGGTAGGACAAATGAAGGGAATTTTTCTGACGATGGAGGGACCGGATGGTTCCGGCAAGACAACGCAGATTTTGAAATTGAAAGAGCATTTGATGCAGCACGGCTATGACGAAGTTGTTGTGACGAGAGAGCCGGGTGGAACGGTGATCAGTGAAGCAGTTCGCGGGATTCTTCTGAACCGGGAATATGCGGAGATGGATGACCATACGGAGGCATTGCTTTATGCAGCGGCACGTGCACAGCTTGTGGCGCAGGTGATCAAACCGGCACTGGACGCAGGAAAAGCGGTGATTAGTGACCGTTTCGTGGATTCCTCTGCCGTCTATCAGGGGATGGCACGCGGACTTGGCGTCGAGAAGATTTATGAGCTAAATGGATTCGCGATGCAGGGAATCTGGCCGGATCTGACGATTCATCTGGATCTGCCGGCGGAAGTTGGACTTGCCCGTGCAAAATCCCGCGCAGAGTTAGACCGGATGGAGGCACAGTCCACCGCTTTTCATGAGAAGGTGGCGCAGGGCTACCGTGATCTGGCGGCACTTGCCCCGGAGCGAATCGTGACGATTGACGCGACACAGGACATCGACGCGATACATGCGGCAATCGTGGACAAAGTTGAGAAACTGCTTGCCGCAAGGTAAGTTGCAACAAAGATACCGAAAGGAGGAGAGTACGTGGACAACAATGTGAAGATCAGTCAATTACAGCAATTGACGCAGATGGAAGCCCCCAAGAGCCAGAAGGCGACGGACGAAGAGTTCAAGTTTACTCTCATCCGCAACATAGATAAAGCCGATCTGAAGGAAAAACTGACCGGACTGATGAAGGATATTGAGGAGCAGGGCGAGAAGATTGCCAAGCACATGGATATCAAGGATATGAAGAAATACCGCACCTCTATCAAAGAATTTATGAATGAGGTTGCGGCAAATGCACATGAATTTTCAAGAGAAAATTTCTTAGATCGCCGCGGCAGACACCGGGTGTACGGTATCATCCGGCAGGTGGATAAAAACCTTGACGATCTGGCACAGGAACTGATGAAGGAAGAGAAAGATCATCTCGCGATCCTCGGCAAGATCGATGATATCCGCGGATTGCTGATCGATATATCAACATAAACGAATAAAAAGAAAGTGAGGGAACGCTATGGGATTTAAAGGAATAGTGGGCCACGAGGACATAATTGCACATTTTAAGAGCAGCATCGAAACGGGAAATGTTGCGCATGCGTATATTATAAGCGGAGATGCCGGCAGCGGAAAAAAAGCGCTTGCCTATGCATTTGCGGAGACACTGGAGTGTGAGGCAGGCGGTACAGAAGCCTGTGGAACCTGTCAGTCCTGCTTACAGGTTTCAACCGGAAACTATCCGGATATCATCACGGTAACGCATGAGAAGCCGAATCTGATTTCAGTGGATGAGGTTCGTGACCAGCTCATAAATACAATTGACATCAAACCGTATAAAGGAAAGTATAAGATTTACATTATCCCGGATGCGGAGCTTTTGAATGTACAGGCACAAAATGCCATGTTGAAGACGATTGAGGAGCCACCGGCGTATGCGGTGATCCTGTTGCTTACGACAAATCTTGATAAGCTGTTGGAAACAGTGAAATCCCGTTGCCTGAAGCTGCAGACGAAGCCAATCCGTGAGCGCGATGTGCTGGCATATCTGACGAATGTAATGGGACTGACAAAGGAAAAGGCATATTTCTGTCTCGATTTTGCACAGGGTAATCTTGGAAAGGCAATCAAGCTCGCAGGCAATGACGAGTATGCGGCGATCGTGGATTCGGTTGTTGGCGTGCTGGCGCATATCGACGAGATGGATGTGGAGACGCTTGGAAAAGCGGTCAAGGATATCGAGCAGTTTAAGATGTCTATGAATGATTACATGGATTTGATGATGATGTGGTACCGGGATGCCATGATGCTGAAGGTAACCGGAAATGTCGATAAAATCCTGTTTAAAAACGAGTTTTCTATCTTGAAGAAACAGGCTGGAAAGCTAACATTTAAGAGCATCGAGGACAAGATTGATGCGATCGCAAAGGCAGAGCAGCGACTGCTTGCCAATGCGAATTTTGAAGTGACAATCGAACTGTTGCTTCTGACTTTAAAAGAGGAGGCATCGGCTGAAGAATGAAAGAAGTAATCGGAGTTCGTTTCCGTGAGAATGGAAAGATATATTTTTTCAATCCGCTCAATTATAAGATTGATCCGGGCAGATATGTCATTGTGGAGACACAGCATGGCGTAGAGTTTGGAAAGGTTGTGCTCGGACGCAGAGAAGTGGATGAGACGAAGCTGCAGGGCGAGTTAAAGCCGATCATCCGGATCGCAACCGAGGCGGATGAGAAGAAGCATGCGGAGAATTTAGAGAAAAATAAAAAAGCAATGGTCATCTGCAAGGAGAAGATCGAAAAGCGCGGTCTGGAAATGAAGCTGATCGGAGCGGAGTATTCATTTGATAACAGCAAGGTATTGTTTTATTTCACGGCGGATGGCAGAGTGGATTTTCGTGAGCTGGTCAAAGATCTGGCAGCGGTATTCAAGACACGTATTGAGCTGCGTCAGGTAGGTGTGCGGGATGAGACAAAGATTCTCGGCGGCATTGGCATCTGTGGCAGACGGCTTTGCTGTAATGCACATCTGTCGGAGTTTGGACCAGTTTCCATCAAGATGGCAAAAGAGCAGAATCTGTCGTTGAATCCGGGGAAGATTTCCGGTGTGTGTGGCAGATTGATGTGTTGCCTGGCTCATGAGCAGGAGACTTATGAATATTTGAATAAAAAACTTCCAAATGTTGGAGATGTCGTGAAGACATTTGATGGCAAAACCGGCGAGGTAACGGCAGTTAGTGTCCTGCGCCAGAAGGTAAAACTGAAGGTGGCACAGGAAGATGATACATTTGAAATAGAAGAGTACAAGGTCGATGAGCTTCGTTTCAGGCCGAAGAAAAAAGGCGGTCAAAAAGGTGGCGGCCATGGTAAGAAGGGCGGCAATGATGGCTCGTCCGACAAAGAGTTGAAGGAACTGGAGAATCTGGAGCGCAAGGAAGGAAAGTCAAAGCTCGATGAGGACTAAGGATGAGAAAGAGAAGTGGCTGAAACCGGGTGAGCGGATCGATGATCTGCAATGCCGTGGCTACGATATCATTCAGAACAAGGACGTATTCTGCTTTGGCATGGATGCAGTGCTGCTTGCAGATTTTGCGACAGGTGCGCCGAATGGTTCCGTGATCGATCTTGGGACCGGGACAGGCGTGATCCCGATGCTGATGCAGGCGCGCGGCAAGGGCAGACATTTTACCGGACTTGAGGTGCAGGCGTACAGCGCGGATATGGCGAGGCGTAGTGTGCAGATGAATGGATTGGAGACAGAGATCTCTGTTGTGGAAGGCGATATGCGGCAGGTGCGGGAGCTTTTCAAACCGGGAAGTTTTTCTGCGGTTACAAGTAATCCGCCCTATATCAAGGGTAATCATGGGCTGGAAAATGAGAATTCCCCAAAGAACATTGCGCGGCATGAGATATTGATGGAGCTTTTGGACGTGATAAAGGCAGCGGCGTATCTGCTTTGTGAGGGCGGTACATTTGCGATGGTACATAAACCATTCCGACTGGCAGAGATCATACGTCTGATGTCAGAGTGCCGGATCGAACCGAAGCGTATGTGTATGGTGCAGCCGTATGCAGACAAGGAGCCGAATATGGTTTTGATTGAGGGAAATAAAGGCGGTCGGACGATGCTCAAGGTAGAGCCGGCACTTGTTGTATATAACAGGGACGGTTCGTACACCGAGGATCTGCTGACACGATATGGAGACAGATAAATGGCAGGAACATTGTATTTGATTGCAACGCCAATCGGCAATCTGGAGGATATGACCTACCGGGCGGTGCGGCTGCTTGGAGAGGTAGATCTGATCGCGGCGGAGGACACGAGAAACAGTATCAAGCTGCTCAATCATTTCGACATCAAGACGCCGATGACTAGCTATCATGAACATAATAAATATGAAAAAGCACAGGTGCTTGTAGGCAAGCTTCTGGAAGGCATGAATATTGCAGTGATTACGGATGCCGGAACGCCGGGAATTTCCGATCCGGGAGAGGAAATCACGAAGCAGTGCTATGAGGCAGGAATCAAAGTGGTTCCGGTGCCGGGGGCGTGTGCGGCGGTCAATGCACTGATCGCGTCCGGGCAGGCAACCAGACGATTTGCATTTGAAGCGTTTTTGCCGATGGATAAAAAAGAACGGCAGGCGGTACTTGCGGAGCTGGCGCGGGAGACGCGTACGATGGTGGTCTATGAAGCACCACATCGTTTGAAGAAGACATTGCAGGAGCTGCTTGGCGTGCTTGGAAACCGTTCGGTTACGGTCTGCCGGGAAATCACAAAGAAGCATGAGACATTCTGGAAAACGACGTTGCAGGAAGCGAGCGATTTCTATGCGGAGGAAGAGCCGAAGGGCGAATGTATTTTGGTGATTGAAGGCTTGTCGCGGGAAGCAATCGAGAAGGAAGCACAGCAAAAATGGGAAGCGATGAGCATTGAGGAACATCTGCAGATATATCTCGATCAGGGAATCGACAAAAAAGAAGCGATGAAGCTGGTCGCGAAAGATCGTGGCATTTCCAAGCGGGATGTGTATGCGGCAAGTATATAATCCGGACGACGGATGAAGATAAATGAGGGTTACAAAGAGAAGGGAAAAGGGAGGAAATGCAATGAAACAAACGAAGAGAAGGATTCTCGCATGGTTGATGACAGTCGTACTGGTGCTCAGTGTGGTGACAGTGCTTACGCCGGCGAAGGAGGCAGAGGCGGCTGCGGCAACCGCAGTTTCGACACATGGAAAGCTGGCAGTCAAGGGTACACAGCTGGTAGATAAGAATGGACAGCCATTCCAGATTCATGGTGTGAGTACACATGGACTGCAGTGGTTTGGTCAGTACAATAACAAGGCAGCCTATCAGACGCTGCGCGATGACTGGGGCGCAAATGCGATCCGTCTTGCGATGTATGTCGATGAGGGCGGTTATTACAGCGACCGGAACGGTATGAAGAAAAAAGTAACAGATGGCGTGCAGTATGCAACAGAGCTTGGCATGTATGCGATTATTGACTGGCATCTGTTAAACGTGAATCCGAAGAATTATACGAGCGAGGCGAAGAGCTTCTTCAAGGAGATGGCACAGAAGTATAAAAATTACGACAATGTCATCTATGAGATCTGCAACGAGCCGAGCAACTGTCCTTGGTCTGATATCAAGAGCTATGCGACAGAAGTCATTCAGACAATCCGTGCATATGACAAGGACGCAATCATTATCGTAGGAACACCGACATGGTCACAGCTTGGAAATCAGGGACATACGTATGAGCCGGCGGATGATCCAATCCGAGGCTACAGCAATTTAATGTATGCATTTCATTTCTATGCTTCTGAGTCCAGCCATAATCAGTGGCTGACGGCGAAGATCGGTACTGCGATCGACAAGGGACTTCCGGTATTTGTATCCGAGTTTGGACTGTCCGAGGCGAGTGGAAATGGAAATGTCGATCTGAACAAGGCGGCAGAGTGGATGAAGCGGTGTGATGACCGCAACGTCAGCTATTGCGTCTGGAGTTTGTGTAATAAGAATGAAAGTTCTGCCCTGATTAGGAGCAGTTGTGGAAAGACAAGCGGCTGGAACATTGATGATCTGACGAAGGCGGGACAGTTTATCCGAAATCATTACAGAAGCCGGATGGAAAATACGGCAGAGAACAATCCGGAGGTAAAGAATCTGGCACCGAACATCACGGTATCTTACAAGACACATGTGCAGACATTTGGTTGGGAAAATGAAGTATCCAATGGTAAAATGGCAGGAACTGTCGGAAGTGCAAAGCGTCTGGAGGGTATCACAATCCGCGTATCCGGGGACAGTAATCTGGGTATCCGTTATAAGACGCATGTGCAAAGCTATGGCTGGCAGGACTGGAAAGAAAATGGTGTGATGAGTGGAACGACGGGAGAGGCAAAACGTCTGGAAGCCATCTGCATTGAATTGACCGGCGCCAACAAGGATAAATACGATGTATATTATCGTGTGCATGCGCAGACGTATGGTTGGTTAGATTGGTCCAAGAATGGAGAGATGGCAGGAACCGAAGGTCTGGCAAAACGTCTGGAGGCAATCAATATCGTGATCGTACCAAAGGGTGCAAATCCGGGCGTTGCAACGTCGAAGACGTTTGTATCCGCGTATCCGGGTAGCATCAATTACAAAACGCATGTGCAGACGTTTGGCTGGGAGAATAACTGGCGCGCTGATGGCACGATGAGTGGAACAAGTGGAAAGGCAAAGCGTCTGGAGGCAATCCAGATTCGCCTTGGAAGAAATATAAACGGTGGTGTCCGTTACAAGACACACGTACAGACATTTGGCTGGCAGAATTGGGTATCCAATGGAACAACGAGTGGAACGAGCGGGCTTGGCAAGCGTCTCGAGGCAATTCAGATTGAACTGACTGGACAGGCAGCACAGCAGTATGATATTTACTATCGTGTACATGTGCAGTCATACGGTTGGTTGGATTGGGCAAAGAATGGTCAGATGAGTGGTACAAGCGGTCTGGCGAAACGTCTGGAGGGAATCCAGATTGTGCTCGTACCGAAGGGAGCTGCGGCACCGGGAAAGACAGCGAGAGCCTGCATCAACCGGTAGAATAGAAGGAGGCTTGCTGTATGACTGATACAGCAGATTAGAATGAAAGACAAAAAACATCTGGTACAATTGATACTTGCGATTATTACTTTTACGGTACTTCTGATATTTGTAGTCAATCATCTGCATATTATAAGTGGATTTTTCGGTATGGTTTTTTCTGTGCTGCTTCCATTTTTGATCGGATGCGGGATTGCGTTTGTGTTGAATATTCCGATGCGCGGAATCGAACAGGGAATCTTCAAGAATGAAAAAAAACGCCTGTACCGGTTCCGGCGCCCGATCAGCATGGTGCTTACGTATATCGCGGCACTGCTTTTTATAGCGCTTGTGCTGTTTGTAGTTGTACCGGAGGTTGCGGATACGGTTGGAAAGGTGAAAGAGCTTCTGCCCGGATTTGTAAACCGGGCGAAGGAGCTTGCACTTGCATATACGAAGAATGTTCCGGCAATATCGGAGAAGATTGCCGGCATTGAACCGGATTTTGACCAGATATTCTCGTTCTTCAATGATAACGGCGGAGAGATCATGTCGGCGACGGTTTCTATCTTCTCATCTATCATTGGAACCGTCATAAATATATTTATCGGGATTATTTTTTCCGCATATATTCTGGCACAGAAAGAGAAGCTCGGCAGGCAGACGAAGCTTGTCATCTATGCGTTGTTCAAGGAAAAGACGGCAGATGAGCTGATGGTGTTCGGTAAGATAGCAAGTACGACATTCTCCAAGTTTTTTACCGGACAGTTCCGGGAGGGTATCATCCTCGGAATCATGTTCATGATTGCGATGGCAATCGCGGGCATACAATATCCGCTTACGATTGGCGTTCTGATTGCATTTACGGCATTGATACCGGTGTTTGGTGCATTTATCGGACTTTTTATCGGATGCTTTCTGCTTCTGGTTGTTGACCCGAAGCAGGTGCTGTGGTTTGTGTTATTGTTCTTTATTTTACAGTTTATAGAGAATTATTTTATCTATCCGAAGCTTGTCGGCGGAGACATTAATCTGCCCGCGATCTGGGTGCTTCTGGCTGTGATTGCCGGCGGAGACCTGATGGGTGTGGTCGGAATGTTTATCTTCATTCCGCTTGTGTCTGTGCTTTATGCATATTTCCGGTCAATCGTGTACCGGAGAATAAAAAAACGGGAGATTAATGTTGATGACAAACAGGTGCCGGACGATGTAGTCCCACTTGAATCGGCAGGCAGGCGGCTGTTTGCAATGAAATCAAAAGTCGAAAAAACGGACAGTAAAAAACAAAACAAGGAGATGTAACAACATGTACAAAGAAGTACCGGGACTCGTTTTATATCGTGATTTAGGGCAAGACAGTATCTTATATTGCATGGCGGATATTTTTGAGGCATGGGAGAAGAAGACGAGTACCAAGGAGGAATTGGTCACACGGATTTACCAGCAGATCAAGCGGATTCTGGATGTGGCAACAAGCTATGGCTTCAACCGGAATCTGTGGCAGGATTATCTGGCGTTTTTGCTGATCACAAATGAGAATTCATTTACGCTTACCTGCGAGAAGGTTGGCGCAGGAGATGGCTCAGTCAATGCATTTGCAAAAAATGATTATGCAATCTTCAAGCGGTTGTTCCATTTTGATTTTGCACCGATCGAGAAGGATCTTGGCATTGACTGTTTCACAACAATCACGAATTACAAGTCACTGCCGAAGAAGGAACAGATGTATAACCAGAATGTCAGTGAGAAGGTGCGTGATATCAGCGACCGTGTCAGCGAGGCGGAAAGTGTCGATGAGATCTTTGCTATCATGACCGCTTTTTACAAGCAGTATGGTGTTGGCATGTTTGGTCTGAACAAGGCATTTCGTATCCGCCATGATGAGGGTAAGGAACTGGAATTTATCCCAATCACGAATACAGATAAGGTAATGCTGGATGATCTGATTGGTTATGAGATCCAGAAGAAAAAGCTTGTAGATAATACAGAGGCGTTTGTGCTTGGAAAGAAAGCGAATAACTGTCTGTTGTTTGGCGACAGTGGTACCGGTAAATCCACAAGTATCAAGGCAATCATTAACCAGTATTATGAGCAGGGACTGCGTATGATTGAGATTTACAAGCATCAGTTTAAGGACTTATCTGCTGTGATCTCGCATGTGAAGAACCGGAATTATAAGTTTATCATTTATATGGATGATCTTTCCTTTGAGGAATTTGAGATTGAGTATAAATATCTGAAAGCGGTCATTGAGGGTGGACTTGAGACAAAGCCGGATAATGTACTGATCTATGCAACCTCAAATCGTAGACATTTGATTAAAGAGACATGGAATGACCGTGATGATGTGGAGACAGATAACGGTATGCATCGTTCCGATACGATGCAGGAGAAGCTTTCTCTCGTCAATCGTTTCGGCGTGACGATCAGTTACTCCCGTCCATCGAGAAATGAGTTTAACGATATCGTGCTTGGACTGGCAAAGAAGCATCCGGAGATCAGACTGACCGAGCAGGAGCTCTTAGCAGAAGCAAACAAATGGGAACTTTCCCATGGCGGTGTATCCGGTCGTACGGCACAGCAGTTCATGAATTATCTGTTAGGAAAAGCATGATTGCTATTTTAGCCCGGATTTGATAGAATGAAGCTTAATTTGAATTGTCTTGCCGGACAGAGAGGTGATGGACTCTGCTTTACGGATTAGTTCATCCAGATGGTCTGTGTCGTGTTTGTCCGCATAGATGGTTGCAAGCATCGTGTAGCTGGCGGTAATGTCAGAGCCGATAGAGACTGCATAAGATAGAAACTGCTCGGCGCTGGAAACGTCATTTGCTTCGAGTAATGTTTTGCCGATCTTGTTCAGAAGCAGGATCAGATCGGCGTAGGCGTCATCGCAGGCAGACAACGTATCTAAGTTGGCAGGACCATACGTCATCTTTAAATCCGTATTCGTATACATAGAGAGATTTAAGATTTTTTTGCCCGCCAGTGCATACAGTTCGTCCGCAAGCCCGGAATGACCGCATGCGGAGAGTGTATCAACTGGAAGCGTATCCAGAGGGATTTCGATATAGGGAAGGGTGGAGATATCCGCCTTCCGTACGGAATTTGCTTCAGATTCGCGTTCGAGAAGACTCTCGCGGCTCTGCCCGTGTGTTTTCTTAAACCGGGAGACATTTCGCGAGACAACAAAGCATAAAGCTAGAAAAGAACAACAAATGATAATCGTAATATAATGCATAAAAATAATCCTTTCGGGAGGTAAAAATTCATGTTATTTGATTTCAGTAACAAAAAGAAGACAAAGAGAATCGCAGCAATCATCTGCGGCGTACTGGTATTTGCCATGGTCGTTGGATTGCTTGTTTCTGCAATCTAAATGCATCTTTTCATCAATGTATCATGGACGGGATGTAAATTCAAGGTTGCGACTAAATATTAGGAGGTAGATGTGATGAGAAATGAAATTTTGAAGCTGCTCGAAACCGACAGCAGACTGACAGTGAAGGATATCGCCGCGATGATCGGCGCGGATGAAGCCGCGGTGGAAGCGGATATCAAGGCAATGGAAGACGAGAGCATCATCTGTGGATACCATACTATGATCGACTGGGATAAGGTTGGCGAGGAGATGGTAACAGCCATGATCGAGGTCAAGGTTACACCACAGAGAGAAGCGGGATTTGACCAGATCGCGGATCGTGTCAGAAATTTCGATGAAGTACATTCCGTCTACCTGATCGCAGGTGCGTATGACTTTATGGTTGTTATTCAGGGAAAGACATTGCGGGAAATCTCTCATTTTGTATCCGAGAAGCTGGCAATCATCGAGGATGTCATTGCAACATCCACGAATTTTGTACTGAAAAAATATAAAGACCATGGTGTTATTTTCCAGACACCAAGTCAGGACGAAAGGTTGGTAATCGCACCGTGAGAAATCCATTGTCAAAAACGATAGAACAGATTAAGCCATCTGGAATCCGGAAGTTCTTTGACATTGTAAGTGAGATGCCACATGCAATCTCACTTGGTGTTGGTGAGCCGGATTTTGATACACCATGGCATGTTCGATCAGAGGGTATCCGTTCGCTGGAAAAAGGACGGACATTTTATACATCGAATTCCGGATTGATTGAACTGCGTCAGGAAATCTGTAAATGGTATCAGAGAAAATATAACGTATTGTATGATTATAAGACCGAAGCACTGCTGACCGTCGGTGGCAGTGAGGGTATCGATGTGGCACTCCGTGCCATGCTTGATCCGGGCGATGAGGTTATTATCCCGGAGCCTTGCTATGTATCGTATGTACCTTGTGTACAGTTGATCGGTGCTGTGCCGGTTACAATCGAGTTGAAAAATGAGAACCAGTTCCGTCTGACATCGGAGGAGCTGCTTGCAGCGATTACGGATAAGACGAAGATTCTGATTCTTGCATTTCCAAGCAACCCGACAGGTGCGGTTATGACGAAGGAAGATTTGGAGCCAATCGCAAAGATCTGTCAGGAGAAGGATATTTACGTGATCTCCGATGAGATTTATTCCGAACTTACATATGGCGGTCAGAAGCATTGTTCGATTTCATCCCTGCCGGGCATGAAGGAGCGGACAATCGTTATCAACGGTTTCTCCAAGGCATATGCGATGACCGGATGGAGACTTGGTTATGCGCTTGCCCCGGAGGTAATCGCACATCAGATGACGAAGATCCATCAGTTTGCAATTATGTGTGCACCGACCACGAGCCAGTATGCAGCTATCGAAGCAATCAAAAATGGCGATGCAGATATCGAGAAGATGTGCAAGTCGTATGACCAAAGACGCCGGTTCCTGCTGAAGAAATTCGAGGAGATCGGACTTCCGTGCTTTGAGCCGCATGGCGCATTTTATGTGTTCCCATGCATCAAGGAGTTTGGCATCACGAGTGACGAATTCGCAACGAGACTGCTTCGTGAAGAGGAACTTGCAGTTGTGCCGGGTACGGCATTTGGTGACTGCGGCGAAGGATTCCTGCGTATCTCGTATGCATACTCAATCGAGCAGCTCAAAGAGGCGATGGGAAGATTAGAGAGATTTATTGGACGATTAAGAGAGCAAAAGACATGTTAAACATCGTATTACATGAGCCGGAAATGCCGGCAAATACAGGAAATATCGGACGTACCTGCGTGGCAACGGGGGTGCGTCTGCATCTGATCGAGCCACTTGGATTTTTATTAAATGACAAGATGGTGAAGCGCGCGGGACTGGATTACTGGGATCGTCTGGATGTGACACGCTATGACGATTACAACGATTTTCTGGCGAAGAATCCGGGCGCGAAGGTTTATATGGCAACGACAAAATCAAAGCAGAAATACACCGATGTGAAATATGAGGATGACTGCTTTATTATGTTTGGTGCCGAGAGCAGAGGGATTCCAGAGGAGATTCTGCTTCAGAATAAGGAAACCTGTGTGCGAATTCCGATGATGCCGGGCGAACGTTCCCTGAACTTATCGAACTCGGTTGGTATCGTACTGTACGAGGCGTTAAGACAGTTGGATTTCCCGGGATTAGAGACAGAAGGACAGTTGCATCATTATCAGTGGTAGAGATTATGAGACAGGAAAAATGGCTGGATAAGCCGTATTATTCATTGGATGCATATATGAAATACACCTATGGACAGAAGGTGTACAAGATTGCGGTCGACGCAGGGCTTACCTGCCCGAACCGTGATGGTACACTTGGCGAACGTGGGTGTATTTTTTGTAGTGCCGGCGGAAGCGGCGATTTCGCAGTGCCAATCGCAGGTGGTGGCAGGCAGGATGGACAGAGCGTGGTTGGTGCTTCGGCGAATGGCCGTGTGTACGAGCATCGGTCGAAACGGGATTCGCGCGGGGCATCGACAGAGGTTTATCATAAGGAATATGAGCGCCGGGGAAGCTGCGTCGATGTGGAGCGGAAAACGCTTGATATCAAACGGCAGATGGAACGTGGCATGGCGAAGTTCCATAAGAAGGTCGGAGAGAAGTTCGTCATTTATTTTCAGGCATACACGAACACCTATGGAGATCCGGCATACTTGGAACGCATCTGGCGGGAAGCATTAGAAGAGGAGTCGGTCGTTGGAATCAGTATTGCGACAAGACCGGATTGTCTGGGGATTCCGGGAGTATCGGTAGCTGTAAAAAAAGCGGAGATGGCTGCAGTGGAGAACCAGTCCGGAAATGCAGAGACAGTTATTTCGATACTCGGAAGATTGCAAAAGGAGTATGCCGAGAGTGGCAAATTCATCTGGATTGAACTTGGACTGCAGACGATGCATGAAGCAACAGCAGAATATATCCGCCGGGGATATCTGCTCTCTACCTATGAAACAGCGATTCAGGCACTTGCAGACAACCATATCCCATATATCACGCATGTGATCTTAGGGCTGCCGGGCGAGACGGAAGATGATATGCTTGCGACGGTGCGGTATGTGTGTGGACAGCAGGCAAAACCTTTTGGAATCAAGCTGCAGCTGCTGCATGTGCTGCGAGGCACGGATCTGTGCGGGGATTATGAGGCAGGCAGCTTTGAAGTGCTGTCACAGGATGAATATATTGAGCTTGTTATCAAATGTCTGGAAGTGATTCCGGAGGATATTGTGATTCATCGTGTCACTGGCGATGGACCGAAAAATATTTTAGTCGCGCCGCTCTGGTCGGGGAACAAACGACAGGTGTTAAACACCCTTCACCAGAAGATGAAAATCGAAAAAAGAGAACAGGGTACATGGGCAAAATAAAAAAAGTTTTGCCCATTTTTCTAGTATTTATGCGGGCTCCCGCAAATGTTCCAAACTTACGCTTTACAAAATCTATCCAGCCGTGGTATAGTCAGCTCGTGGTCGAGAATCGTTGTTCTGGCGTAGTTCGGTCACAGTCGAAAAAGTAACAATCATAACGTTTTCCAATTATTTGTTTTACGAATTTCAATGGAATTACCCAACAAAGAATTTGCAGAGTTTGTGAATAACTATGCGTGTGTTAAGCTCTGCCTTTTTTAGGAATTTTATAAGCTATGTGAACGAATAATTTGGAAAACTGCATGATTGGAACCGTGTTTATGCACAGAAAAGGAGGTGCGCAATCTGGAACGTTATACTTGGTATATGGTTATTGGGTGCGGTCGTAGTGGACCTTAGAACGTATAAAATTCCGAACCGGTTTTGCCTATGTATGATTGGCTGCGGTTTCCTGCTGCAGGGGTATGCACATGGCGTGGAAGGACTTTTGGCAGGTGGACAAGGCATGCTGATTGGGTTTGCAACCCTGTATGGGCTGTTCTGGATTCGGGTATTGGGTGCCGGGGACGTAAAGTTGTTTTGCGCGATCGGCGCATTTATGGGAAAAGAAGTGTGGAATGTGCTTCTATATACCTGCATATTTGCAGGTGGACTGGCAGTTGGAAAGCTGGCGGTTATACTGGCGAAACGAAGAAAAATGCCGTTTTTGTCAGAAGCAGAACGGACGGAGGGTGTGCGGATGCACATGTCGGTACCAATTCTGCTTGGCTATATTGCGTATGTGACAGGGGGTGTGTCGATTGGCATATAAGGTGTGTCTGCTGGATTCTGATCCAGCATATCAAAGGGCGTTAATGGAATATCTGAATTTGCGGGCAACAATTCCGATCCAGCTTTATGTATTTTCGAATCCTGCGGTGTATGCCGCTTTTCGGGAGCGGGAGAAACCGGAGCTGATACTGGTTGGAGACTGCTATGCGGACTGGAAGGACGCGGAGGACTGCCCGGTTCTGGTGCTCACGATAAACCGCGAATATATCGGGCGGACGCAGTATTTTTTTCGGTACCAGAGTGTGGAACATCTGGTTGAAACGATGCTTCAGATGATTGGAGCGAATCAGCCCTGTGTGACAGAAACAGGCATGTTTTATGCCGTGTATTCCCCGCTGGGGCGATGCGGAAAAACGACGTTTGCCAAAAAACTGTGTGAGCGGATTGGGAACAGCCTATATGTGAATTGGGAAGGCATTTCGGAATGCTTAGATGAAAAAGGGATTGGAAGCTGGATGCTCTATTGCATGAAAAGCAGAAATGAGGAATGTCTGGAGTATTTGCAGGCAAATGCGGTTGCGAGTCTGCCGCCACCGGAATGTTTCCGGGATATCCGGCAGATCGAGATTGAGGATCTTCGATGGTTCCGGGAAGCGATTCAAAGACGCGGACAGTATGCGGGTGTAGTGTTTGATATTGGAGGTATGGCATTGGCAAGTTATGCAGTATTTGGCGCATTTGACCGGATCTTGATACCGACGCTTCGAGATACAGTTTCTCAGAAAAAACAGAAGGTATTCGAGCAAATGTTGCGTCAGGAATATGAAAAAACAGAGAATCTGCAATATGTCCAGTTAGAAGGACAGGATGTGGATCAGATAGCAGACATGTATGTGAGGTAATGGAATGGAACTACGATCTTTGCGGGAACGACTGAAAATGCGTGTGGCGGCAGAACTGGATCTGACAAGGGATGTGGAGGATGCAGAGATTGCGCGGATGATCGACCGGTGCATCCTCGAAGAGACAAAGGATCAATATGTCCCTTTGAAGGAAAAGGTCGGTCTGCGGGTGGAGTTGTTTAACAGCCTTCGGCGGCTGGATGTGCTGACGGAGCTTCTGGAAGATGAGACGGTAACGGAGATCATGGTCAATGGACAGTCGGATATTTTTGTAGAGCGGGATGGTGTGATCCGGCGCTATGAGAAGGGATTTTCGTCGGAGGAACGACTGGAGACAGTGATTCAGCATATTGTCGGGGATTGTAACCGGCGGATCAATGCGGCGTCTCCAATCGTAGATGCGCGGCTGATGGATGGCTCGCGTGTATGTATCGTGACAAGACCGGTGTCGCTTGGTGGACCGGTGATCACGATCCGGCGGTTTCCGAAACAACGGATTGATATGAAAGCATTGATTGCGATGGGAAGTGTGGATGCAGGCGTTGCATCGGTGCTGCGGATATTGGTGCAGGCGGGGTACAACATATTTATCTCCGGCGGTACCGGTTCCGGCAAGACGACAATGCTGAATGCACTCAGTGATTTTGTGCCAAAGGATGCGCGGATCGTGACGATTGAGGATTCGGCAGAATTACAGATCCGCGGTGTGGAAAATCTGGTTCGGCTGGAGGCACGCACGGCGAATCTGGAGGGCGAAAACGAGATCACAATTCGGGATTTGATTAAGGCGAGTCTCCGGCTCCGCCCAGATCGGATCATTGTGGGTGAGGTGCGGGACGCGGCGGCAATCGATATGCTTTCTGCAATGGGAACCGGACATGATGGGTCGCTGTCGACCGGACATGCAAATTCGGCGGAGGACATGCTGGCACGATTGGAAACGATGGTGCTGATGGGAATGGAGATTCCGCTTCCTGCCGTGCGCAGGCAGATTGCATCAGCGGTGGATATTGTCATTCATGTGAGCCGGCTGCGGGACAAAACCCGCAAGGTAGTAGAGATATGTGAGGTAAAAGGTATGGAACATGGAGAAATCAGATTAAACACATTGTTTGAGTTTCAAGAGACGGGCGTGCGAAACGGAAAGGTGCAGGGCGTGCTACGGAAGGTAAATGACCTGCTGCATCTGGAGAAGATGCAGAGTGCAGGGATGATGGAAATTTTTGAGGAGGTGGTTTGTGGATTACCGGGTGTATAGAGCGGATATCAGGTTTTGGATGATCGTGATTCTGCTAAGCTGTGCGGTTGGAGGTAGTGCAGGATATTTATTTTTTGATGCGTGGTGGGGATGTCTGTTGATTCCCATATGTATCCCCGTGGTGCAAAAACGGCTCCGTCAGGGCTGTCTGCAAAAGCAGACGCGGCAGCTGAAAACAGAATTCCGGGAAGTGATGACGCTGGTGTCAGGAAGTATCAGTGCCGGGTATTCGTTGGAAAATGCGTTTGTACAGACATACCGGACGAGCGCGGAGGAGTTCCCGTTGATGGAAGCGGAACTACAGATTTTGACGAATGGTATTGCCTGTCATAAGCGGATCGAACAGCTCCTGATGGCACTTGCAGATCGAAGCGGCGTGGATGAAATCCGGGAACTGGCAGCTATGATTGAGGCTGCAAAACGCTATGGCGGCAATATTCCGTATCTGATTCGCCGGATGGTGCGACAAATGCAGGAGTCTGAGCTGGTGGAACTGGAGATTCAGACGGTGCTGGCTGCGAAGAAATTAGAAGGACGCATTATGCTGTTTGTTCCATTTGGAATTGTGTTGTTTCTGCGTATGACAAATGCGTCTTATATGCAGGTGCTTTACACCACTGCGACCGGGAGACTTTGGATGGGCGTCTCGTTGGCGGGCATTGGTTTGTGCGCGTGGTGGATTGAAAAAATAATAAGAATCGAGGTGTAAAAAATGGAGTTATGCATAGGAATACAGGCAGCACTTGCCTGTTTGGCAATCTTATCGAGAATCCATTTCAGTAAATACAAAGATGGAGATATCAAAGGGCTGAAACATATCCGGGAGGAAGTGCAGGCATTGCGGGTGTTGACGCGGCGGGAGGCGCAGACGCTTGTTCGAACGCGTGTAAAGCAGCTGGTCTGGACAACCATTGCAATCCTGTTTGCAAGTACTTGTATCGCGGAGGGACTACTGTTTAAAAGCATGCAGCAGTCAGAAAGATTGGACACACAAGTCGTGAAACGGACAAATTATGATGGCAAAGTGAAAACGGAAGATATCCGGCTGTCGGTCGATGACAAAGAATATACATATACGATGGAAATTGAACCAAGAGAATACACGGAGGAAGAATTCTATCAGCAGGCACAACAGCGGATTACGGAGTTGGAATCGGAAATATTAGGTGACAATCCGGATCTGGAGCATGTAAGCCGTTCTCTGAATTTACCAGGGGAGGATGCAACAGGGGTATTTACCTATGCGTGGAGATCAGACAATCCCGCAGTGCTTTCCTCTTATGGAAAGGTAGACTTGGAGGAAGTGACAGAGACGGTGATCGTGCTGCTGACGGTAGAGGTATCGTATCGGACATATACGATAGAACATAGCTTTCCGGTATCTGTGGTGAAGGATATGCGTAGGAAAGATGCGATAGAACGGGTAGAAGACGCACTTTTTCAGTTGGAACAGGAGACAAGAACCGATGAGGCACTGGTTTTGCCAGAGCAGCTCGGGGAAGTAGGCATTTCGTTACAGAAACAAGAACATGGACAGGCAATGACATGGGTGATATTTGGCATTGTGCTGGCGGCGGCTTTGCCGGTCTGGCTGTATGCAAAATGGAAAGAAGAACGGAAAAAAAGAAACAATGTGCTAATGGAACAATATCCGTCTTTTGTAAATCGCCTGTGGCTGCTGCTTGGATCGGGAATGACGGTGCAGACAGGAATCCGGCAGATTCTATCAGAAATGGAAAAAGATTGGTTGTTAAGAAGAGAGCTGGAATATGCGATGCATCAGCTTGACACTGGAAGTGAGGAGAGCTGGGTGTATGAGCAGCTTGGCCGGCGGCTGGAACTGCCGGAATATTACCAACTGCTACAACACATCAGTCAGTATATTCGTATGGGAACAAAGGATCTTAGAAATCTGATGGAGCAGGAGATGCAGCAGGCGTTGGAAAAACGCCGGGAGCTTGCAAAGAAAAAAGGAGAGGAGGCATCAACAAAGCTGTTATTTCCCATGATCCTGCTGTTGGTTCTTGTTATGGTAATGATCGTATATCCGGCTTGGGCCGGATTGTAGAGGATAGAAGGGATGTGAAACGTATGGGTGCATGGAAACGGTTTATGCAGGAGGAGGACGGAATGGGAGTCGTCGAGGTTATATTGATCATCGTCGTATTGGTTGCGATGGTTCTCATTTTCAAAGAACAGATTTCTGCATTGGTCGAGACAATCTGGACAACCATTAACAGGGATGCGAAGAAAGTATATTCGTAGAAAACAAAGACAGGAGGAGAATATGAACAACAAAGGAAGAATCGTTGTATTCATCAGTATGATAACAGCTGTAATGCTTGTATTGATCACACTTGTAATACAGGTGGTGATATTGAGTGCTGCTAAATCAAAAAATGTGATTGCAACCCGCCTTTCCATGTCGGATATCAAAGCCTGCTACAACAGCTACATATTTGAGCATTATCATATTCTCCTTTTTGATAAGACTGCGGGCGGAAAGGGCGAGGCTTATCTGGAGGAATGGCTGGAACAGGCATATACGGAAAAACTTGGCGCGGAGTACACGGATGTGCGGGCATCAATCACGGATATGACAATGCTCACAGATCAGTCATATGCGCCGCTTAAAAAACAGATGCAGGAATATATGGTTTACGCGGCAGCGGAAAAAGGTGTGCAGATGGGCGTGGATCAGATGAAAGAAAAAACAGGCGGACAGGATGGAACATTGCCAGAGGAAGTGAAAGAGGATATGGAGACGGCGGAAGTGAAAACAGATGGAATGGATGTAGCTGATGTAGATGATACATCGGATGCAGGTGCGTTGGGTTCAGAAAATATGGATGCAGAAAATCCAACGATACAGCCAGAGGTGGATGATCCGCGTGATTATACAAAGAAGTTATCCAGCAGTATTATTTTGAATCTGGTGTTACCGGGGGACAAGACAGTTTCTGATGCAACCATATCGCTGGTGGATGCACCAAGTCTGCGATTGATAGGATTTTTCTCTGATTACAAAGAAGTGGATCGGGATTTTGACAGTATGGTTCCTTTGCTGGAGGGATTGACGGCGCTTGGTTCGTGGCAGGATTCATTGACGGACACGGGATTACAGCTTGCCTACATCGGTCAGGTGTTTAATTCGTACAGGGAAGAGAAAAATGATACAGCAGTGCTTGCTTATGAACAGGAGTATCTGATTGCAGGAAAGTCTTCAGACTATGAGAATTTAAAATCGGTGGCGCATCGGATGATTGGAATCCGCTATCCGATCAATTATATCGGATTGATCCGGCAACCGGATAAGATGCAGACATTGACGGAACTGGCAACAAGTATTGCGGGAGCTGCGCCATATCTGATTCCGGCTCTTAAATACTTTTTGGCGGGCTGCTGGGCATATATTGAGTCAATAGCAGATGTGAGGATTTTGTTTGATGGAAAAAAGGCTCCTTTTATGAAAAATGCGGATAATTGGATCACGGATATTGAGCATATCAGTGAAAGCTTGTCGAAGGAGACGGAGGATGCAGAAAACGGACTGGATTATCAGGCGTATCTGTCAATTTTACAGGCGATGAATATCGACGGTGCGACGGCGCGGATGCTGGATCTGATGCAGATCAATACGATGCAGGAGGAGAAGGAATTTCGGATATTGCATGCCGCAGTTGGACTGGAAGCAGACTTTGAAAGTACCTTTGGTGGACATCGGTTTCAATATCACCAAAGCGCAGCGTATTAAAAGATGAAAGACTCTTTCGTATTGTTTTCCGGGGATTTCTCAGGACGGTTGAAACTATAAAAAACCTCTCCGGGTGCTGGCCAAAGCAATAATTGAAAACTTTCTTGTCTATCCTGAGGAGTTCTCGGAAAGCAATAGGAAAGAGGTGTGTTATGGGTAAAATAAGAAATCAGGGAAGTGCATCACTGGAAGCAACGCTTGTGATGTCGGTGTTCCTGCTGGCGATGGTATCGTTGTTTTGGATGGCTCAGAGTGTGCTTGCAGAGACACAGGTCTACGAGGCAGCGGCAGAAACAGCAGAGTATATGGCAGAAATTGCATATCTTGGGGCAGCAGATACGGCGGTTGCATATTTGCGGTTTCCAAAGTATGCAGATGAAAAAGAAACAGTGGAACGGTATGTAAAGCATGGAGTCTCTGGTGTACAGTTTCTCGGAAGTGAGATTGGCGAGGAATATATTGTGCTCCGGGTAAGTTACGCGATGGAACATCTGGGCACACGATCGTTTACAATCCGAAAACGGGCATATACAGGGGCTGCGAGGGAAGATACAGAGACGGATGCGGTACGTGCGGAGGATGCATATGTATATGTGACGGACAATCAGGCAGTGTATCACATGACACGCAGATGCAGTTATCTAACCTTGCAGATTCAGGCAAGTACGTTGGAACAGGCAAAACATAATGGATATGATATGTGTGCGTTTTGCGGGAAGGATGTGCAGGGAAGACAGGTTTATGTGACAAATGAGGGAGACCGTTACCATAGCAGTCTGACGTGCAGCGGGTTGAAACGGACGGTGTACCGGAAGAAGAAAAGCGAGGTAACCGGGCTTGCGGCATGTTCCCGTTGCGGTGCAGGAAATTAAAAGAAGAGAAACAAGGAGGGTGAAGAGATGGGAAACAAAGGAAGCTCTGTGGTAGAGATGAGTCTGATCATGCCGATTATATTTGGCATAGTGGTCATGGTAATATTCCTGTTTTTGGATACCGTTAGGGATGGTCTGGTACAACAGGAGGGATACAGTGTAATTTATACTTATCAGGAAGGGGCTGGATTGCGTGAACAGCTGGAAGAAATGAAAAATGCCGAGACGCGTGATGCAGGGCAGGCTGTTATCTCGGATGGAAATTATCGGTATGAAAAAGAAGGGCATGTATGTATCACAGAAGTGGATGTATGCAGTAATCGGCTGAGAAGGTGGCAGGTGTATGGAAATATTGTTTGGGAATAAAGGAATCTATCATTATATGGATGCGAAGGTTGGAACGATGCAGGAACTCGAAGAACACGGAAGGATGTATCAGGTCCGGATGCTTGTGGAAAATGAACTGCCTTACATACTTCCTTCTTCCATGATCTGTACGGATGCGGAGGTATGGCTGTCGCACAATACGAAGGATTGCTATGGTTTACAGGCATATTTGCAGCAAAAGACAATGAATGGGACACAGTTAAAGAAAGTTTTGAATCAGATCATGCAGCAGGCGGACGCATTGGAAGCATATTTGCTCGATGCATCGGATCTGGTTATCCGCGTGGAGTATTTGTTCATGCAAAAGGAGAAAAACGAGATTCGGATGCTCTGTGTGCCAGGCTATCAAAAGCCATTGAAGGAACAGCTTACCGCATTTCTGGAATATCTGATGCCGCGGTTTTCCCATGAAGATCGTGCGGGAGAACTGTTTTTGTATGAATGTCACCGGGTGTTGACGGATGAATGGAGTGATATGACAGATTTTCTCGCATTGTTGAATGCTGGAACGGATACAGATGGAAGATGTCGGAAGCAGGGTGAGAAAACGTCCATGCAGAAACCAAACAGCAGCGAAGAAAATGAATTTGCGGAAGAAGCAGTGACGCTTGAACAAAAAGTAGCGTGTGCGGACATAGATGCAATATTTTCAAAACGCTTTTTGCTGTATGCGTTGGCAGGAGGCGCCGCGCTGGCGCTGATTATTAAATATTTGTTTTTTGATGGGACGACGGGAACTGCAATCTTTGGAATTGTCTGGCTTTTAACGCTGATTATTCTTGCAATCATGACAGCGCGCGACAAGGAAGATGGACAGGAATCTGAGTCAGCGATGCAGGAATATGGCAGGCAGGTGCAGGGAGATGAAACATTGGAGGATGCGCCTGTACAGGGATACAGCAGACAGGCGGAACAGGCTGTGCACAGCGTGGATGTTCCGATGGGACTGTCGGAAAAATCTGTACAAGATAGTCGAATTCCAGATATGAAGCTGGTACCACTGACGAATGGCGCTCTGGAATCGTTCCGTATTCCGAAGGATAAGGCGTCGTTTACCATAGGCAGGGATAAGGCGTCCGATTATCGTGTTGCCACGACACAAATCAGTCGTGTGCATGTCCGGTTGTTCTGCCGTCCGGATGGACTGTATATCGAGGATCAGAACTCTACCAATGGAACGTATATCAATACGAAGCGTATCCCGGCGATGACAGAACAGAAGCTGGAAAAGGGCGATGTGGTCGGACTGGCAAATGAGGAGTTTTTTGTTGCGTAAGAACATTGATATATTGACAAATACAACTTATTGATTGTAAAATAAGGAGAAGATATGAAAATACATACATATTTATCAAGCTCTGGGAAAGATTTAATTATGGAGTATATAAATGCGTTGACAATAGAAGAACAGGTAGATGGATTGGCAGTATTGGCATATATGGAAAAAGGTGAATTTGAAAAAGTATTATCGAAACGATGGGATAAAAAAGTGTATGAGGTTTATTTCCGGAGGAATAATCGAATATTTTATGTGACAGCAGACAGAGACAATATATATTTGTTGCATGTGTGTCGAAAGCAAAAAAATAAAACAGAACGGGTCGATAAAAATATTGTGCTTGCACGTACACGTGAATTAGGAAGATTTCTTGGCAGAAAAATTGTGTAGGAGGAAGTAATATGGCATTTGCAGAAATTAATATTCAAGAAATAATACAGGAGAAGAAAAATAATTCCGAGGAATTTTATAATACGTGGAAAAAGAGCGAGGATGAATATCGACTGATTGCAGAGATGATTGAATTGAGGAAACAAAAGGGAATATCACAGACACAGTTGGCAAGAACGATTGGGAATAGACAACAGGTGATTTCGAGGATTGAGAAAAAAGAGAATTCTCCATCATTAAAAATGTTCTGTTGTATTTTAGATTCATTGGGATATGAGTTGAAAATTGTGAAGAAAAACTGAAACAGTTATAAACAGCATTAATTCCAGTTAGTGCTGTTTTTTGTTTGCTTGGATTTTTTCCTCGCAATTATTGTATTTACCCCCTGTTTTTGGTATAGTAATAGTGTGCGTTTTTGTAGCATGCGAAAGAAAAAATGGCAGTGAATACATGAGGTGTTACGGTGAAGGTAAATGTGTATTACGGAGGCCGGGGATTGCTGGAGGATCCAACACTCTTTGTAGTGGAGAAAATCATTCAGGTTCTGCAGGAGCTTCGGGTAGAAGTCACAAGATATAATATGTATGAAGATAAGTCGGGGATTGCAACACTTCCGAATACGTTGAAGGATTGCGATGGCGTGATTCTGGCAGCGAGTCTGGAATGGTTTGGCATTGGCGGCTATATGCAGCAGTTTCTGGATATGTGCTGGCTGTATGGTGACAAGGAGAAGATCGCGTCACTCTATATGATGCCGGTTGTCGTTGCAACGGCGTATGGAGAACAGGATGCAGAGCTGTCACTGCGAAAGGCATGGGATGTGCTGGGTGGCATTTCAGAGCCGGGAATCGCGACGTATGTGGATTCGACGGATGTGCTGGAACAGGAAAGCCAGTATTTGAATCTGATTGAGAAAAAAGCAGAGGATTTTTACCGCCTGATCAATAAGAAGACAAGGAAACTGCCGACGAGTAACACTGCGGTAAAGAACACTCTGATCAAGCAGAACAATATCAATCTGACACCACAGGAGAGTGAGCAGCTTTCCAAGTTTGTGGCAGATGATGGCTATGTGAAGAAGCAGAAAGAGGATATTGAGGAACTCGCTGCAATGTTCAAGCAGATGCTTGGAGATGAGGAAGAGGCACCAGAACCACCAAGTGTCTACGAGGACGATATTATCGAAGGATTTTATGAGAATTTCCATCCGGAGACCGGATTTGCGGCAAGCTATGTGATCATAGTACCGGATATGGGGAAGAATTTAGTGATACATGTAGGGAAAGTCTTACAGTGTGAGTATGGCGCGGATGTGGAAGCCGATGTGAAGCTGAAAGCATCAAGCACGATGCTGCGTAATATTTTGGCTGGCAAGAATAGCTTCCAGAAAGGCTTTATGTCCGGCGAGATAACGGCAAAGGGCAACTTTAAGACCCTTCGGATGCTGGATCAGATTTTCCATATATAGAGTTGGAGGCAGTTTATGTCGTACATGGCATTGTACCGGAAGTGGAGACCGGACGCGTTCGAGGAGATCAAAGGACAAGAACATATTGTGACAACGATCCGAAATCAGATCGTACATGACCGCGTGGGACATGCGTATCTGTTCTGTGGAACCAGAGGTACCGGTAAGACAACGACGGCAAAGCTGATGGCAAAAGCAGTCAATTGTGAGCATCCAATCAACGGAAGCCCGTGTAATGAATGTGCCAGCTGCAAGGCGATTGCAGCAGGGGCGGCGATGAATGTAATCGAGGTCGATGCCGCAAGTAATAATGGTGTGGATAATATCAGACAGATCACGGATTCGGTGAATTACTCACCGTCAACTGGTAAGTATCTGGTCTATATCATCGACGAGGTGCATATGCTCCGTGACGCAGCGTACAATGCACTTTTGAAGACGTTGGAGGAACCACCTTCCTATGTAATATTTATTCTGGCGACCACGGAATCACATAAGATTCCGGCGACGATTCTGTCGCGTTGCCAGCGGTATGATTTCCACCGGATTCCGTTGGAGATAATTGCAGATCGTCTGCAGGAGCTTCTCGACCGGGAAGGAATCGCGGCGACCAGAGAAGCGGTTGAATATGTGGCGCGTGCCGCAGATGGTTCCATGCGAGACGGTTTGAGTATTCTGGAACAGTGTATCTCTTACCATCTGGGTGAGGAACTGACATTAGATAAAGTACTCGCGGCAATTGGTGCCGTGGATGTGGAAGTTTACATTCAGTTGTTTGAATGTCTGAAAGAAAAAGATCTGGTTGGTGCATTGAAGATCATAGATGAAGCAATCTGGCAGGGCAAGGATCTGTTGCAGCTGGTCAATGAATTTACTGCATTTATCCGGAATATACTGGTGCTGTCGATCGACCCGGATATGACGATCGATGTGACAGCGGAGACAAAACAGCGCATGGTTGCACTCACAAGCGATATGACACAGGACTGGATGATGCATGCAATCTATGTTTTACAGGAAGCCGCAGCGAAGATCGCATATACGACATCCAAGCGTGTGATGCTGGAAATCGCGATCATCAAGCTTTGTAAGACGGAGATGCGTTACGATATCGAAGGAATTCAGGCACGAATCGAGTCACTGGAGCAGCAGCTTGCAGAGACGAAGGAACTGCTCAAAGAGCAGCAGGCACATCCGGTTGTGATGGCAGTTGCACCGCCGGCAACGGAAGGCGCAGGGACAGTGCAGCAGGCAGTTGCACCACAAACAGGTGATTCATCCGAGCACATCAAGCAGAATCTGCGTGACAAATATCCGCAGGCAGAATACGAGGATCTGCTTCTGATTGCGAAAGCGTGGAAGACGATTGGCAAGCGCGGACCGAGACTGGTGCAGCATTATTACAGACAGGCATCACTGGTTGCCGGAAGAGAATCTGGCGCGCTGGAACTCGTTGTAGCGGATACACCAGACAACGATCTAGCGATTTCGTATTTCGCGAATCAGGACAAGCTCGATGAATTGAGCGAGCAGCTGACCAATATGGCACAGTGCAAGGTACGTGTGACATTCCGCAAGATTGATGGCAGGGAAGAAGTACACGAACTGCAGAAGGACTGGGATTTGAGCCGGATTGTATTTGATGACATCGAAATGCATGAGTAAGCTTTTAATCTGGCGAGTCCAAATCATATAAAAAGGTAGTACGCATGGGAAACCGTGTATGAATATAAGAATAAGAAATCAGGAGGATATAAAGATGGCAAAAAGAGGTGGATATGGTGGAATGGGCATGATGCCAGGAAATATGAACAATCTGATGAAGCAGGCACAGAAGATGCAGAAGCAGATGGAAGAGACCACCAAAGCACTCGAAGAAAAAGAATATGAGGCAACTGCCGGCGGTGGTGTTGTCAAGGTAAAGATCAATGGCAAGAAGGAAGTAACAGAAGTTCATCTTGACGAGGAAGTTGTCGACAAGGACGATATCGAGATGCTCGAGGATCTGATCATGGCTGCTATGAACGAAGCCATCCGTATGCAGGATGAGGATCAGAAGAATTCCATGGGTAAGATCACCGGTGGATTAGGCGGAGGTTTGCCGTTCTAATGGATATTTATGGAGAGAAAGTAAACCGGCTGATCGGTGAACTCGGAAGACTTCCCGGCATCGGTGGAAAGACCGCACAGCGGCTGGCGTTCCATATTATCAATATGCCGGAAGAACAGGTGGAAAGCCTGTCGGCAGCAATCACAGATGCAAAGAAGAATATCCGGTACTGCAAATCCTGTTATACGATTACTGATCAGGAGCTGTGTCCGGTGTGTGCATCGCCGAAGCGGAACCATAAGCTGATCATGGTTGTCGAGACTCCACGAGATCTGGCAGCATATGAGCGTGTGGGACAGTATCAGGGCGTCTACCATGTATTAAATGGTGTGATTAACCCGGCGATGGGAATTGGAACCGGAGATATCCGGTTGAAGGAACTGATCCTGCGGTTGGAGCAGGAAGATGTAGAAGAGTTGATTATTGCAACAAATTCCAGTGTGGAGGGCGAAGCGACTGCGATGTATATATCCAAGCTGGTCAAGCCATCTGGAATCAAGGTCACAAGAATTGCAAGTGGCGTTCCGGTCGGCGGCGATCTGGAATGTATTGATGAAGTGACGTTACTTCGGGCATTGGAAGGAAGAACTTTGTTGTAGAGGAGACACATAAATTAAGGAGGTTACAGTATGAAGAGAATCGGAATGTTGACAAGTGGCGGTGACTGCCAGGCTTTAAATGCGACGATGCGTGGTGTGGCAAAGGGACTGTATAATACGTTTGAAGACGTGGAAGTATATGGTTTTTTAGAAGGCTACAAGGGATTGATTTATGGCAATTATGTAAAGATGAAGCCGTCAGATTTCTCTGGAATTCTGACAAAGGGTGGCACGATCCTTGGCAGTTCCCGTCAGCCGTTCAAGCTGATCGATGAGCCGACACCGGAAGGACTCAACAAAGTTGAGGAAATGAAGAAAAATTACAACAAACTGAAGCTTGATGCACTGGTTGTTCTCGGTGGAAATGGTTCCCAGAAGACAGCAAACCGTCTGTCTCAGGAAGGACTGAATGTGATTGGACTTCCAAAGACAATCGACAATGATATCTGGGGCACCGATATGACATTCGGATTTCAGAGTGCGGTCGATGTTGCAACACAGGCAATCGACTGCATCCATACAACTGCATGCTCACACAACCGTGTATTTATCGTAGAAGTTATGGGACATAAGGTAGGCTGGATTACATTGCATGCGGGTATCGCATCCGGTGCAGACATCATCCTGATTCCGGAAATTCCATATGATATCGCCAAGGTATGTGAGGCACTTGACAGAAGAACCAAGCAGGGCAAGGGATTCTCGATTCTTGCTGTTGCAGAGGGTGCAATCTCGAAAGAAGTCGCAGCACTTCCAAAGAAGGAGCGTAAGGCAGCCGTAGCAGCCGCAGCTGCGAAATATCCATCTGTCGCTTATGAAGTTGCAGATAAGATCAAGGAATATTCCGGTATGGACATCCGTGTGACAGTTCCGGGACATACACAGCGAGGCGGAAGCCCGGATCCATATGATCGTGTGATTTCCAGCCTGTTTGGTGCAGAGGCAGTCGAGCTGATCAAGAATAAAGATTTCGGCAAGCTTGTTGTTATGCGTAACAATGAAGTGACAGCAATTCCGATGGAAGAGTCTGCAGGAAAGCTCAAATATGTTTCCCCAGACGATAGTATTGTTAAATATGCAAAACGTCTCGGTATTTCCTTTGGTGATGAGTAGGAGATACGGATTCGGACGCACGAAACAGGATTTCAAAGCATAAAATAAGAAAAACAGATAGACAATCAGCCAAAAACTGATTGTCTATTTATGTCATTTTATGTGAGAGGATTCCATGAAAGAAATCGATGAGATGTATGTGCATAAGTTTCGCACTCCGGAACTCATGGTTGTGGATGAGCAGGAGTTAGAGGAAGACCGGGCATATTTGCGTGCGATGTATCCGATGCGGGCAAAGCTGATACTGGTTATGGTGGAGGATGCCTGCGACCGGCTGGAATATGAAGGAAGTCCTATGTTTGCAGTTTATCCAGACAAGGTAGCGATGTTTTCAATTGCGAAGAAGATTTATGAGAAGATCTGCTATAAGGATGCGGACGAAACATTGCTTCATATGATTGAGATTATGGTCTGCCATGAATTTTATATTCGTCGGTGCAGATATCGTAAAAGGAGAAAATATTTCTAACTATGAAACGGTTTTTGATAAAGGCGTTTGTGTTCATTGCGGTTGCAGTGGGCACAGCCTTTCTGGTAAATCAATTCAATAACAGAGGCTTGGATCGTGTATCCAGCGAATTGGACGAACCGACACTTCCATATGTCTATCTTGAATTCGAGGGTAAAGTTATTAACCGGACCTGTGGATATACGCAGACGATGTCGACGAGCCTGATGCGGGATGGGATTGTGCCACTAAACAGTAATCATGGTGTGACGGTGCTTGTTGATAATGAAGCAAAATATGGCGAGACATTTACCTATGAGCTGCGAAGTATTGCAGGCGATTCCCTTGTGGAACGTGGCGACGCGGTTCCTGGAAGTGTCGAGAACGGACGCAAGAAATATGATGTGAATTTTCGGATGGACATGCAGCAAAACCGGGAGTATGTATTTGTATTTATCATTACGGCGGCAGATGGTACGGAGGTGCGATACTATAACCGTGTGGTAAATCTGGCGGAACAGCATGCCAAGGCAATCGTGGATTTTGCAACAAACTTCCATGACACGACGTTTATTAAGGAAGTCAATGAGTCCGAGGGCAATGTTGTATTTGATAACCTGAAGACGGACAAGGCAGGAACAACGTCAAGTCTGGCACATGTCGATCTGAATGCAACCTATGAGCAGATCACTTGGGGCGGGCTGACACCTGTGGTTGTGACGGGCGTGACGCCGACGATCACGGAGATTGACAAGGAATATGCTGTGATTCACATGTCCTATGTGGTGGAATCCATGAATGACAAGAAGAGTCATTATTATCAGGTCGACGAATACTACAATGTCACCTATAACCGGAGTTCGGAGATGGTGAAGCTGCTTGCTTTCGACCGGTATCAGGAAAGCTTTTTTGACAGTGGTTACATTAGCAAGGACCGGAATAGTATCAGCATGGGCGTGACAAATGAGCCAGCAGAATATGTGACATCTGAGGACTATGGGATTTTAGCGTTTGTGCGTCTTGGACAACTCTGGATGTACAAGTACAATGACAGCTCGCTTACGAATATATTCAGCTATCCGCAGGACAGTTATTCGGATGCGAGAACCTTAAATACGAATCTCGATATCAACATTGCAGATATGGATGAAGACGGAAATATCTACTTTGTTGTGTATGGTTATATGAACCGTGGCGTGCATGAGGGCAAAAATGGAATGTCTCTTTATTATTATTCTGCGGAGAGTATGACGACGCAGGAGCTTTTTTTCGTGGAATGTGATGAGAGCTACGATATCATGAAAAAGGAAACCGGACGGTTTACTTATTACAATGCACAGACAAATACGTTTTATTATCTGTTGGATGAAACGCTGTATGAGGTATCCCTTGCTGATATGACGCAGACTGCGATTGTCGAGGGAATTCCTTCTGCCAAATACCTTGTGTCTGCGAACCGGAAGCTGATTGCATATCCGAATGCTGCCGAGGATGAAAATGTCACAGCAATCACGATACAGAATTTTGAGACAGGTGAAATGTATGAGAAAACCTGTGCAACTGGTGATCTGCTGCTGGTACTTGGATTTGTGGAAAATGATCTGATCTATGGCTGTGCGCATAGTGCAGACGTAATTATGACTTCCGATGGACAGGCAATCCTGCCATTGTATGAGTTGTTTATCATGAGCGATAATGGTGAACAGAAGAAAGATTACACGAAGGATGGGGTGTATATCATGAATGCATCGGTTGGGGATGATACCATTTATCTGACGCGTGCACGCAAACAGAACCAGTTCTTTGAAGAAATCGATCAGGATTATATTTCCTACAAGAAAGAGGAAAATAATAAGATGATCACGACGGATACGACATATGACAGCTATGCATGGAATATCTTAGATATTGTATTCCCATCGAATTTCTATCTGTCGGATACTGCAAGCTACCGGAAGACAAAATACGGAAGAGCAGAGGCTTACAAGGATATGCAGGTGCAGACGAAGACACGTGACGGTGCGTATTATGTGTTTGACAATGCGGGCTACATCGGCGAGTACGAAACTGCCGGAAGCGCAATCACGCGGGTGGTCGATGACGAGGCAGGACTTGTTGTGGACAGCAACGGAAATACGATCTATCGCTGTCTGGCAGCGGACAGCTATAATACAGTCGCAGATGAGATCAAGGAGACACCGAATCCGGATGCAAATCAGTCGCTGCTTACCTGTGCGTATATGTGTGCACAGTATGCGGGAGGTACACTGGAGCTTACAGATGCGATAAACTGTGGTACTTTTGAGAAGGTATTTGAGGATTACACGAATGGTGTCGGTATCAATATCTCCGGTATCAGTTTGTCGACGGCGCTGTATTTCCTGGATCGGGATATTCCGTTTGCAGCCTGCATCGATGATGGGCGGTATGTGCTTGTCATTAGCTACAATTCGACACATATTCGGTATTACGATCCGGTGCTTGGTGCAGAAGTGAAGGTGACACGGAAAGCATTTGAGAATTCACTGAGTTTACAGAGTAACACGATGTATACGTTTAGTGTACAGTAAAGAAATACACAGAGTCTGGGGGGAAAACTACCAGGCTCTTTTTGAATAACAAGCAGTTGGTACAAGATAGTACATACAGAGGTGAGTAACATGAGCAGAATGCGAAAGGTATTAATTGCAGATGATGAGGTAAAAGTGGGACAGCTTGTGAAACGATTGATACAGTGGGATCGGCTTGGACTGACCTGTATTGGACTTGTGACAGACGGGCAGACGGCGTATGAAAAGATCTTGTCCGAATCGCCGGATATTGTGATCACGGATATCCGGATGCCGGTATTGACGGGACTGGAAATGATCCAGAAGGCATCCGAGCAGGGCGTGAAATGCCATTTTATAGTTGTCAGTGGATATAAATACTTTGACTATGCGCAAAAAGCGTTGAAATATGGCGTGGAAGATTATCTGCTCAAGCCAATCGATGAGGATGAGCTGAACAGGCAGCTGCAAAAGATTGTCGCGGAAGAAGAACAACGTGAGGATAAGCAGCAACAGGTAGATCAGATAGAGAAAAAACTGGAGGATAGTAAATATCTGCGCCACAAAGAATTTCTCAGACAGATACTAAGCCAGAAGCAGGAAAATATTGATGCCGCGAATACGGAGTTTGGACTTCAGCTTGAGAACAAGTGCTTCCGGGGATTAACCTTCAAGCTTGACCGGGATATTGATGTCGCAGAGAATACACAGCAGATGCAGTTTGTTCTCCGCAAGATCATGCAGAAGGCAGAGGATGCATTTTCGGCATGCACCATCGACCTGATTGCGGCTGTGCAGTCGAATCATTCCGTGCAGGTGCTGTTAAATTATTTCCAGACGGAGCAGGAGAATATCGACAACCGGATTACGGATTTTTTCAATGAGCTGAGCGATTATCTGGAGAACTTCCAGCATTACAGGATTACTGTCGGGGTGAGCAGTGAAGTCGAGAGCTTCGAGCAGATCAGTACTGCGATTGAGATGAGCAAAGAGGCGGCTGCCAGCCGGCTCTTCAAGGGAAACGGCAGACGGATCGAATATTGCCAGGAGCCGCACACTCTATTTTCGCCAAAGGACTTTCAGAATGAATATGAGGAATTCGCAAAAGCGGTTGAGACAATGCAACCGGATGCCTGTCAGTACCAGATTCACAAATGCTTCCGGCTGGCAAGCGATAAGGCACTTTTTGCAAGCGAATTTTATGCAATGGGATTGTGGCTGCTCCGCAGTACTTATGACATTCTGGAAATAGCAGATACATTTGATGTGGATGTGCAGCAGGAGGTGTTGGAGAATCTGTCGACAGTTGCGGATTTGAGAGACTATGTGATCCGTCAGGTGCAGCAATTGATCAAAGAGAGCCGTAGTGAACGGGAAAACCGCGAACGCAAGCCGGTATTGGAGGCAATCGCCTATATGAAAGAGCATTTTACAGAGAAGATCACGCTGGAGGATGTAGCCGCAACCATCGGCTTCAATACGAATTATTTCTCAGAATTGTTTAAGAAAGAAACTGGTGAGAACTTCTCGAACTACCTGCTTGGAATCCGGATGGAGAAAGCAAAGCAGATGCTCCGGGACACGAAGATTCCGGTGTATGAAATCGGCGAAAGTGTCGGGTATAAGGATGCCAAATATTTCAGTCAGCAGTTTATGAAGGTTGTCGGTGTGAAGCCGGCAGAATACCGGAAGCTGTACTATTGACAGACGCAGTGAAACGCGAGGGCACAACATGGGAAAAATAATCTGGATATGTGTGGGTGCGGTGATTGTCTGGGCAGGGACAATCCTTTTGATGCATCGGATACAAACAAAGAAAATAAAAAAACTGGAGGATGACTATCGGGAGAAACAGCGTGTGCAGCAGAAGCTGCGGGAGGAATATTCCGTCAAGGTGCAGAATAAGCAGGCGAAAATTGCCGCCTTGCAAAGTCAGATCAATCCGCATTTTTTGTACAACACGCTGGAATGTATACGAAGTGAGGCGCTTTTATATGAATGTGACAGCATTGCCCGTATGGCGAAGGCACTGGCGGCTTTTTTCCGGTATAGCATCAGCAACAAAGAAAACATTGTGACAATCCGCGATGAGCTTCGGAATATTGAGAATTATTTCCTGATCCAGAGCTACCGGTTTGAAAATAAATTCGCCCTTGAAATCAATGTGGAGGATGACCGGGAAGAAGTCGGGAATTATCTGATTCCCAAGCTTTCGCTGCAGCCGATTGTGGAAAATGCAATCTTCCATGGCTTAGAGACGAAGGCGGAAAACGGAAAGGTGACAATACGGATTTATACGACAGATCAGGAACTGGTTGTTGTCATATCGGATAACGGAACAGGAATTGACTGGGATACCCTTGTTTCCATGAGACAGGCACTGGAACAGACGGAGGAACGCCGGGAGAGCGGCGACGATGGAAGCACGCACGGAGAGACAGCGGGGATGGATGCACATGGAACAGACAGGAACGAGAAGCGTGGAAACGGAATTGCATTGAGCAATGTAAACCAGCGGATCCAGCTCGCATTTGGAAACCGCTATGGTCTCCGCCTCTACAGCACGACCGGAATCGGAACAGATGTAGAAATCTGGCTTCCTAAGAAAGTAGACAGAAACGATCTGTGATTTAGAAAAACAGGAAAGAAAAAGCAGGCATGGATTATGAGACATGAGATTATTCGGATGGAACATGTGAATATCAGCAGACCGGGCAGGCATGAGATTGAAGATTTGAACCTGATTATCTGCCGGGGGTACAGCATGGGAGTTGCAGGCGTGGAAAACAGCAAGGAGATACTGGCGGACTTTTTCGAGGGGAAAGGAACGCTCGCAAGAGGCCGGATTTACTTGGATGGACAACCATGGAAGCCGGAAGGAAAACGGGATTTTGAGGATGCCGGCATTTTTGTGATCTCCAAAGACACGGTGTACATGGATTCGCTCGATGTCAGCGAGAATCTTTTTTTGTTACGAAGAAACAGCCTGCGTAAAATCCGGTTGAATGAAAAGGCATTGCATATACAGGGACGTGCACTGCTTGAAAAATACGATCTGCCTTATGCGGCAGATGAACATAGCAGCCATCTGAAGAACGGAGACCGTATTCTGATCGGGATGGTACGCGCCATCACACAGGGGGCGCGTATTCTTGTTTTGCGGGAGATTGTGTCGTGTTTTCCGGGAGAAGAACGCCGGAAGCTGAGACAGTTTGTGAACCGGTTGAAGCAGGACGGTATTACGGTTATATCAATCGATAACCGGGCAGATTTCACGGACCCTTTCTTTGATGAAGTGATTTTGTTCCGGCATCATACCATCTACAAAAAGATCTGTCAAAGCGAAGATACATGGATGATTGACGAGATATTAAAACGCGGTCTGGAGGCGGCAGATACTACCATACCGGAAGTACGCGATGCCAGCGGGAAACCACAGCGAAAGCCGGTGGATTTTTTCGTGTGGGAGACGTTCCGGGATGGCAGCTGGCAGCCGCAGATTTCGATGCGGGCAGGGGAAATCCTTGCGGCACTCGGTACCCCCGGACAGGTGGATGGTGTCTGGTCGGACATCCTTCGTTCCAATGCCATGCAGTCGCGGTTTGAGTTAGATGGCGAGATCATCGCCTACAAAAACATACAGGAGCTTATGAAGCACCGGATTGCGCTTATGGAGTATGGAAACCATACGGAAATCTGCGAGAATCTGACCAACGAGGAAAACATTCTTCTCCCGACATATCCGCGCATATGTTCAGCATTCGGGTTTTATCAGAAGCAGCAAAAGTATATATTGGAAGATAATTTCCTGGGATTGGACAGGCGGGACATCGAGCTGCTGAACCCTGAGACAGAAGCCTGGAAAATAGGAATCTATCGTTATAAGCTGTTTCATCCGCGTGTGCTGATCCTGAAAAACATGCTGCAAAATCTAAACGTCCGGGAAGTCGCATGGCTGAAACGGGAATTGCGGGAGATCGTGGGAAGAGGAAGCAGCGTCCTTCTGCTCGAAAACGAGAGTAAAGTCTGTGTGGATGTTGCGGACCGGCTGGAGGTGATAGCTTGAAGACTGTGCGGTCATTCTATGATAAATATCATATGGAAATCGGAAATATCGTTTTGATCCTGGTTCTTGCTATCGTATTGTTCCCCAGACTTTCTGCAGACTATGTACTGCATCAGTTTGTGATTATCGTACTGTTGACGATGGGACTCTCGCTCGAGATGCTGAGTGGTGTTTTAGATTTCGCATTTATGGCGGAAATCGCAATGACGACATGCCTGGGCGGACTATGCCTGCGGGCAGGGTTTCCGGTTTGGGTGAGCTTAACGGTTATGATACTGGCACAGATGCTGTTCGGGATGGCAAAGGGGCTTCTGATTGGCAAAATCCGTGTAAACCCTATTTTGCTGACTTTTATTTTGCAGCAGATCTATCAGGGGATAGCTGCCGTGTTCGGGGATGCAATACAGGCACCGATCCCGAGGGATTACTATGGTTCCTACATGTTCTGGATGATTTTTTCCGGTATTGCAGTTGTAATTTATGTGTTCCTGCAGTTACTGCTTACACATACATATTATGGGAAATACGTACGGATGCTGGGAGAAAATGAAACCTCGGTCAAAAACAGCGGAATCCGTTTTGATATCTGCCGCATGATTATCTGTGGAATCAGTGGTATTGTATTTGCACAGGTGGCATTGATCTTTTTGTTCATCACCAATGGCGGCAGTGCCGGTATTGGCAGGAGATACCTGTATCCGGTAATTGCGGCAGCGTGTCTTGGCGGAATAAACTTTCTAAAAGGAAAAGGAAACCTGCGCGGCACTGTTTTGGGCAGTCTGTCCATGGTGCTTCTTCTGAATCTGTCTGCGGGGCTTTCTCTTTACAGCTATTTTTCTTATATCTGGGAAATCGCAATTCTTGTAATTGCGGTGGTTATTTTCGCTAGGGAGAGCAAGAACTGAAAATCCTCTCCCTAAATCCGAAACTTGTCCGATTGTGGGAAGGGCAGATCCTCCATATAATAAAACCATCAGATAGATACATCGAAATGATCCCACCGGAAGCCGGACGTGCTTCTGCCATTTCCCTGTATCTGACGGAAGAAAAAACAAAGAAAATGAGGAGGAAATGACTATGAAAAAACGAAAGAGATTGTTTGGTATTTTGTTGGCAGTAGTTATGACAGTAGCAATGATGACAGGATGTTCCGCAGGAAAGGGCGGCACATCCGGAAGTGGAGTAAAGGTAGGATTCCTGGCACCGACACTCCAGACGGAGTTTATGATTGGAATCGATGAGAAGCTTCACGAGGAATGTGACAATCGTGGATGGGATTATGTATCTGCAAGCTTCGATAACGATTCGGCAGCAGCCGTATCTGCAATCGAGAACATGGTAACCGGAAATTGTAATTACATCGTAGCGATGGTATCCGATACATCCTGTGACGATGCGCTGAAGGCAGCACAGGAAAAGGGTGTCAAGATTATCGAATGTGGTGTTGAGACAGCAGTACATGATCTTGTACTCAAAACTGATCAGTATTCTATCGGAACACAGATCGGAGATATGGCAGCAGACTGGCTGAACAGTCAGCTCGGCGGCGAAGGAAACATCGTAGTATATACAACCTATCAGAATCAGGATATGCAGGATCGTGGACAGGGTATCCAGGATGCAATCAAGGAGAAAGCACCGAATGTCAACATTCTGGAAGTCGTTGATATCGGTAAGGATGTTGTAGGATCCGGAACGACTACGACAGAGACGATGCTTCAGAAATATTCGAACCTGAACGGAATTGTGTGCTATGGTGATGCGGCAGCGGTAGAATCTGTTGAGGCAGTGAAGGCAGCAGGCAAGGACAACGAAAACTTCGGCGTATTCGCCTGTGATGGTACAAATCAGGCTTTAAAGGGTATCAATGACGGAACATGCATGCGCGGTACGATGTACTTCGAGCCGATCGGAAGTGTTATGGCGGAATATATCCAGCAGATGGTTGACGGCAAGACAGTCGATGAGGCAGTCGAAACTCCGATCCACGCTGTAACAAAGGCAAATATCGCAGATTACTATAAAGCAGACAAATAAAGATTGCAAAAAGAATGCCTCTGGTGAATCATCGGAGGCATTCTTAGAAAGGGGATGAACTCTGTGAAAAACATACTGAGTGTAAAAAATATCGTAAAAACATATCCCGGCGTTATCGCAATCAATGATGTATCGTTCGATGTAGAAGAAGGCGAGATCCACGCTCTGATCGGTGAAAACGGAGCAGGAAAATCAACCCTGATCAAGGTATTGTCGGGAGCGATCGTTCCGGATTCCGGAACGATTGAGCTGGAAGGCAAACAATACAACCAGATGACACCGAAGCTTGCAAAAGATCTGGGAATCGAGGTCATCTATCAGGAATTTACGCTGGTGCCGGGCATCAGCGCAGCGGAAAATGTATTTCTCGGAGACAAGACGAAGCCCGGTGCGTTCTGCGACATCAAAGATCGCGAAGCGCGTGCGAAGAAAATATTTGATGACCTTCAGGTAGATATTGATGTATCCAGACCGGTAAAGACGATGTCACCGGCGCATCAGCAGCTTGTTGAAATTGCGAAGGCAGTCAGCCGGAATGTAAAGATCCTGATTATGGATGAGCCGACCGCACCACTGACGGTCAGCGAAGTAGAGACGCTGTTTCGTATTGTGCGTGAATTAAAAGCAAAAGGTGTGACGATCATCTTCATCTCCCACCGGTTGGAGGAGCTGTTCGAGCTTGCGGACCGCGTAACGGTTATGCGGGATGGCTGCTATGTCGGAACAGAAAATATAAAAGACATCGACAGGCAGAAGCTGATCACGATGATGGCAGGACGTGAACTCAAGGAATCGTATCCGTCGCGTACCAGTCAGATCGGCGAGGAAGCATTGCGGGTAGAGCATCTGACAGGAAATGGAGACCATGATATCTCGTTTACCCTGCACCGGGGAGAAATCCTTGGATTTGCCGGACTGGTCGGCGCAGGCCGTACCGAGCTGATGCGGGTAATCTATGGTGCTGATCCGATTGAAAGCGGAAAGATTTTTGTAAATGGCAAGGAAACAAATATCCGCACATGTCAACAGGCAATCCAGCATGGAATCGGATATATCCCGGAGGACCGGAAGGCGCATGGCGCATTTCTCCGGATGAGCATCAAATGGAATGTCGTTGTAAATAACCTGCGTGGCATCTCCAAAGGACCATTCGTTGATGAGAAGCTCGAAAACCGGATTGCCGAGGATTACGAGGAAAAATTCCAGATCAAGACGCCATCCCTCGAGCAGAGGGTGGAGAATCTCTCGGGCGGTAATCAGCAGAAGGTTGTAATCGCAAAGACACTTGCGGCAAACAGTGAAATCATCATCTTTGATGAACCGACGCGGGGAATCGATGTCGGTGCCAAGCAGGAGATTTACAAACTGATGAATCAGCTTGCCGGTGAAGGAAAGGCAATCATTATGGTAAGCTCGGATATGCCGGAGCTTTTGGGAATGTCTGACCGGATTATCACCATCTACGAGGGTAGGAAGACCGGAGAGCTTGCGAAATCAGAATTCGACCAGAACTATATTCTGGATCTAGCATCAGGAGGCGAGGAACATGGAAAAAACAAGTAATAAATTTATAACTTTTTATAAGAAATTTGGTATATATGTATTTTTGGCGGCAGTCGTTATTATCTTCTCGATTATTGCACCGAACTTTTTATCTGTAGCAAACCTGATTAATATTTTGCGTCAGGTATCTATTTTCGGTATCGTTGTAATCGGCGTTACGATGGTCATGATCGGCGGAGGTATGGATTTGTCGGTCGGAGGAATCATGGCGGTCGTCGGCATGGTTATGGGCTATTGTATGGTAAATGTCGGGTTGCCGATTCCGGTTGCCGTGATTATCGGCATTGCACTGGGCGTTGCATTTGGTGCCATCAACGGCGTTGTCGCCATCAAGCTGCATATCGCGCCAATCATTGTAACACTTGCCATGATGCTTGTGCTGCAGGGCGTGGCATATCTGATCACCGGCGGTTATCCGATTACCGGTATGCCGAAAGCATTTTTGACAGTCGGACAGGGATATGTCGGACCGGTTCCGATTCCGGTTATTCTGTTTGTGATCTTCATCGTATTTGGCTGGATTGTTATGAACAAGACATACCTCGGCAGAAATATTTATGCACTTGGCGGAAACAAAGAAGCAGCCAGACTTGCAGGTATCAATGTCAACAAACTGACTGTACTTGTGTATTCTTTTGCAGGATTTGCGGCCAGCATCGCAGCAATCATCATGGTTGCCAGAACAAACGCATCGCAGCCGGGCGCAGGAAGCTCCTATGCATTTGACTGTATGACGGCAGCCTGTTTAGGTGGTGTCAGCATCGCCGGAGGTGAAGGAAAAATCAGCGGTACGGTTGTAGGTGTTATCATTCTTGGTATCCTCGATAACGGACTTGTGCTGATGGGCGTTAATTCCAACTTCCAGAGTGTTATTAAAGGACTGATCCTGCTTCTCGCAGTTGCAATCGACTGCTACCAGGGCGGACAGAAGAGAAAGAAGGCGTGAGACATGGTGACGAGAAAATTACCGTATTATGAGTTTGCAGATGGAATTTACGAGATTGATGAATTTGACTGTGTGAGCGTGTTTGTGATTGTCGGAAGCAAACGGGCATTGGTGATAGACTGTGGAACCGGAATCGGGGATCTCAGATGGGTTATAGAGAACAAAATCACAGATAAACCGTATGATGTTGTGGCGACCCATAACCATGGCGACCATATTGGTGGAGCCGGATTCTTCGACTCCATCTATATTCACCCGGCGGATATGGACTGGGATAGCGGAAATACACTTCCGACTGTGGATTTCCGTAAGAGCTATGCGAAGATCATTGCCGGCCGGGCGGATAAACATTACGACTATAATCTGGATGAGGATGTGCGGCCATGGCCGAAGACACCGGAGAAGCTTCCGCTTACGGATGGGCAGGTGTTTGAGCTTGGAGACAGGACGGTGACGGCATATCACTGTCCGGGACATACATTTGGCGAGATGGTATTTCTGGATGACAAGACGAAGACACTGTTGCTTGGAGATGCCTGCAACTGCAACTATTATCTGGCGGTTCCGGAGCCGGGACGGGAAAAAGAACGGATCCGGGAAGCGAAGGCAGGACTTGAACGTCTGCGTTCCATGAAGGACAAATATGATTTGATGTATAATTCCCATCATGATTTCAGAGGATTCGGCAATTCCCTCTATCCGGATATTTTAGAAGATGCGATCCATGCATTTGATAGTATATTAGATGGGACAGCAACCTACATATCCGTGACAGATCCTCTGGATCCGGAACATAAGGCTAAGACGTATGTGTCTTATGGCAGATTCCGTGTCGCCTATCAGGGGGACGGAATAGAAAATGTAAAGTAATCACAATTTAAAACCCTTTCCTTTTTAAATATAAAATACCCCACCGGTGCGATCTATGACCGGTGGGGTGTTTCCGTCTTACACGTTCTTATTTATATGCTCTTACACCTCTACATCCCAGAAACCATCCAGCGTAGCGAAGTAATCTTCCGGTGTCTCGGCACGGCGGATCTGCTTTATGCTGCCGTCCTCACACAGCAGAAGCTCTGCGGATTTGAGTTTGCCGTTGTAGTTATAACCCATTGCGAAGCCGTGAGCACCTGTGTCATGGATTACAAGATAATCGCCCATGTCGATCTTCGGAAGCTTGCGGTCGATCGCGAACTTATCGTTGTTCTCACACAGGGAACCGGTCACATCATAGGTGTGGTCGCAAGGTGCATTTTCCTTGCCAAGGACCGTGATGTGATGGTAAGCACCATACATAGCCGGACGCATCAGGTTTACCGCACAGGCATCCACGCCGATGTACTCCTTGTAGATATGTTTCTCGTGGATTGCCTTTGTAACAAGGTGTCCATAAGGGGCAAGCATGAAACGGCCAAGCTCTGTGAACAGGCTGATATCGCCAAGTCCGGCAGGGACAAGCACCTCATCGAATACCTTGTGTACACCTTCGCCAATCTTCAGGATATCATTGCCTTCCTTATCCGGTGTATAAGGGATACCAACACCGCCGGACAGGTTGATGTAGGAAAGCTTGATGCCGGTCTTTTCCTTCAGCTCAACAGCTACCTCGAACAGGATCTTTGCAAGGGTCGGGTAGTAGTCATTTGTGACCGTGTTACTTGCAAGGAAGGAATGCAGGCCGAACTTCTTTGCACCTGCGTCACGCAGCTCTGTATAAGCTTTGAACAACTGCTCTTTTGTCATGCCGTATTTGGCATCGCCGGGATTGTCCATGATGGTTGTGGAGATAGAGAAGGTTCCGCCCGGATTGTAACGGCAGAATACTGTCTCCGGAACACCGCATGTATCCTTCAGGAACTGTACATGTGTGTAATCGTCTAAGTTGATGTTCGCACCGAGCTTCTTCGCGAGGACAAATTCCTCGGCTGGTGTGTCGTTCGATGAGAACATGATGTCAGAACCTGTGATGCCCATTTTCTCTGACATCAGAAGCTCAGTATAAGAAGAACAGTCGGTACCGCAGCCCTCTTCCTTCAGAATCTTCAGGATGGTTGGGTTCGGAGTTGCCTTGACTGCGAAATATTCTTTATAACCTTTGTTCCATGCAAATGCCTGCTTTAATTTTCTTGCATTTTCACGGATGCCCTTCTCGTCGTAGATATGGAACGGAGTCGGGTATGTCTTTACGATCTCTTCGATCTGTGCTTTCGTTACAAATGGTGTCTTCATGATATTCCTCCTATATGTAGTAGGTGTTTCTGTTTATCAGCCTTTTTATTCACGCTCTCTATAATCTAGAAGTAAAACTGCGTTTTGTCAAGTAAAATGGCGTAAAAAACTTGATATCTAATTGAAAATAAATATCGAAGATGGTATCATAAATTATTATGTGCGGTTTTGGTGCAGATGATTGCGGATACGACGCAGGAACATACCGGAAACGACTGCGGACAGGATGCAGTTCGTTGGCGGGATAAAATAAAAAGAAAACAGGAGTGTTGGATACATGGCAGATAACGGCGAATCAGGAATGAACTACGACAATATATTTATAAGGATGCTGAGCAGAGTGGGTGATGCGATGCTTTTATCCATTCTTTTTGTGCTTTCGTGCGTCCCGATTATTACGATCGGCACAGCATTTACTTCGCTTTACTATACAGCGATGAAAGGAATCTCCGGTGATGATGGTTATATCTGGAAGTTCTATACACGGAGCTTCAAGCAGAACTTCAAGCAGGCAACCGGTATGTGGATGCTCTTTTTAGTCGCATTTTTCATCCTGTCGGTAGATATCTGGTTCTGGATGACACAGTGGAAGGCAACTGGAAATGCACTCGCGAAACCGTTTTTGTTCGTGAGCGTCGTGCTTCTCACCCTGGCAGTTATGACGTTTATCTATACATTCGCCCTGCAGGCGAAGTTCGATAATTCGTGGAAGGTGCAGCTTCGGAATGCATTTTTGATGAGCATCAAGAATTTCCCGATGACACTTTTGATGCTGCTGACTTATCTTGTGATTGCGTGGTGTTTCTATTACGATATCATTATTTCAATCATCGTGTATGTGGTGATTGGATTCGGTGCGGTTGGTTATCTGTGGGCGTACATTATGCTCAGATGCTTCAAGCCATACCTGCCGGAAGAAGACCTGCATGCACATGATGAGAGCGTGTTGCTGCATGAAGCAGATGCAGAGGATGCGGATGCAGAGGATACAGACGCTGGGAACGCCGGTACCACAGAGACAAAAACAGACGATGAAACAGAGTCGGACAATGTGCAGAAAAAATAAAAACCATGGCTGCCTTGTGGCAGGGTAGAAACAAAATACTTGCACCCGGGAGAATATCCCGGGTTTTTTTATTGTTATTTTTGGCAGTATCCCATATAATGAAACCATGACAGAAACGGGAGGTACACATATGTTACACAGACGATACGGAAGCGGTGTGTCCGTAAATGTACGATATGGGAGAAGGATTCTTGCAATCCTGCTGGCGGGGATTTTATTTATTACGAACTGGGGGATGAACAACGCGCAGACGATGGCGCGGGCATCGGATGCAAAGGATTATGCGAACGTTGTTGTGTTTGCATATTTTAAGGGAGATGCGGAAGGCGCTTCATATTTCCAGACAAATCGTGCGAAAATCCTAGGTTTGTATGATGGCGCAAAGAACCGTTCTTTCACGAATTATCTGTCTGCTGTTTCCTATGGAAAACTTCGTGTGAAAAATTATTTCCCACAGGATGATGGCACAACACTTTCTGCCTGTGCACTTTCGGTTACGGAAGCTTCTGTGCAGGCAGGTGGAAATATGGATACGACGATTGTGAGTGAAATTCTGGCGAACATTCCGGCACTTTCCGGGCAGGTGTTAGACTATGACGGAGATGGATACATCGACAATCTCACTGTCATTATGAAGTCGGAGAGAGAATCCCAGACATCCGGCAATTCACTCGTCGCACATCACGCATTTTATCCGACAGATAAGAACTTACGATATGGCGGGAAGGAAGTCGGGCATTACAACATGATCAATACACCGCAGTTTTTAGGGGCGGGCAATACGACGATGGCTCAGGAATCCGGCGTACTTGCGCATGAATTCCTGCATGGACTTGGTTTCCCGGATCTTTATACAAGTGATGGAACTTATCCGGTCGGGAACTGGGATATCATGGGCGGCGCAGATTATGGAATGTCTTATCCGCTTGCGTATATGCGGATGAAAGTGGGCGGCTGGCTTATGCTGGATACGGTTACTACATCGCAGACGCTGACACTGGACACGCAGGATAAGCAGGACGGTCATCCGGCATATATTCTGAAATCACCGCTCAATGAGCAGGAGCTTTTTGTTGTGGAATTCCGGAAGAAGGATACGGGTCTCGACAGCTATGACCGGTTTATTGGAGGATCCGGCGTGATTGTCTATCGGATCAACCCGGCAGTCGAAGGCTTAAGCAATCTGTATGGACAGACCGGTGTGTATGTGTTCCGTCCGCAACCGGGGCAGACAGGATATTCCCAGATGGCAGAGAGCGTCTATAAAGCATATCTTTCCAAAGAAGAAGGACGGACAACCATCGGCAAATCCGACCTTTCCGCAGGTCTCTCCGATGGCGCACTGACTTTCTCAGATGGAACGAATTCTGGAATCGTGATCAGTGAGGTCGGCAGTGCCAAGGGCAGTCAGATTACTTTAAAGGTGGATTTCCCGAAGGTTTCGGACTCTGCGAAATGGACGGATTGTGGATTTGCCTCTGTAGCCGGAAATAGCAAAAATGCATGGAACCAGATAGCGATGACGCTTTGCGGACAGAAACCGTACGTGCTTACGTATACGAAAGATGATGCAGCGCTTACGCTATATTCCTGTGAGCAGGACACGTGGAAAAAACTGTATCAGCAGAAAATCTCCGAGAACTATGGAAATGAAGTAAAGCTCTGTGCCTATAATGGATTGTTTTATTTTGCATATGCGGATGCGGCAGGGATAGAGATTGAAAAGTTGGATGCATCCTGCAGTCGCGTGACAGAGAAACAGACGATCGCAGGAGCTGCGGATTTTGATATGCAGGCTGGCGCAGATGGCGTGTATCTTGTATACACGCAGAACAATACGACCGCATATGCGAGATGCTTCAAAGCCGGAAGTTTGTCCGTGACAACCAATCTCGGAAGCTATTACACGACCGCCGGGACAAATCATTTTGCAGGTCAACCAAAGCTCCTTTCGATAGGCTCCTCGATGTATGCGTCTATACGGAATACAGGGACGATGGCGGTTCACACATTTTGCCTAGATGCAAATGGAAACCACAAAGAAGTGAGTGATGCAGCGACAAAAGGAAGCACGTATGGCATGGCAACGGATGGGAAAAACCTGTATGTTGCCACATGCAGCGAAGGCATACTTGTCAACCGGTATGATGGAAAAGCATGGCATTGCTCAAAAATGAAAGATGGCACAATCTCGGATGTAGTTCCGGTGTGCAGGCAGGGAACACTGTTCGTGCTCACATCGGGTGCCTATACAGGGACAACCAATCTGTACCGGTATGATGTGGCAAATGACCAATTTGCGCAGGAAGGAGTCTCACTCGATTCGTATTCTACATCGCAGACGATCTGTGCGGCGGATGGAACGTTGTATGTTTCGTATCTGCGTGGGGCAGACAAGACGTTTGTCATCAAGAAAAAGAGCGTGACAGTCACACCGGCGCCGGAACCAACCCCGGATCCGGGAACAAATCCAGACCCGGGAACAAACCCAGATCCGGAAACAAATCCAGAACCGGGAACAGGTGGCGAGACAACGACCACGACGGAGGCAGCTACGACCACGACGGAGGCACCAACGCCAACGCCGACACCAACCCCGACGCCAACCCCGCCCCCAACACCGGTTGTAACGCCGGATGTGACGGTGTCTTACCGCACGCACATCCAGACCTTCGGATGGGAGAACACCTGGCGGCAGAACGGCATGATGTCCGGGACTTCCGGAAAAGCGAAAAGACTGGAGGGAATCGAAATCAAAGTATCCGGTAATTCCGGTATAGGAATCCAGTACACGACGCATTGCCAGAGCTATGGCTGGCTGCCTTGGTCTGCGAACGGTGACATGAACGGCACGCAGGGGGAAGCAAAACGTCTGGAAGCAATCAAGATCCAACTGACCGGATCCGACAAGGATAAATATGATGTCTATTACCGCGTGCATGCGCAGAGCTACGGCTGGCTTGGCTGGGCGGCAAATGGCGCACCGGCAGGAACCGCAGGTTATGCGAAGCGTCTGGAGGGCATTCAGATCGTGGTCGTGAAGAAGGGTGCGGGATTCAACCGGAATATGCAGGGAATCGCATCGCAGTTTGCGAATGCATTTTACGCGGCGCCGGGACAGAGCATGAATCCGCAGATCGCGGGTGCGGACAGCCCGAATGTTACATATCGTACCCATGTGCAGAGCTATGGCTGGCAGGGCTGGAAATATAACGGGGCGATGAGCGGCACATCCGGACAGGCAAAACGACTCGAAGGAATTGAGATCAAACTGACGAATGCACCGTATTCCGGCGGCATCTGCTACACAACCCATGTGCAGAGCTACGGATGGCAGGAACCGACAAACAATCCATCTGCATGGCGCAGAAATGGAACGATGAGCGGCACATCCGGGCAGGCAAAAAGACTCGAAGCCATCTGTATTGCATTGACAGGAGATATGCAACGGCATTATGATGTATACTATCGTGTGCATGCGCAGAGCTTCGGCTGGCTTGGCTGGGCGAAAAACGGCGCACCGGCAGGAACCGCCGGCTATGCAAAACGATTGGAAGGGATAGAGATCCGGCTTGTACCGAAGGGACAGGCAGCTCCGGGCAGTACAGCAAGATCCTATATCTCTGCATATTAAATAGAAAAACAGGAGAGGAAGACATTATGAACGCAAAATGGAAACGGCTAGTGACCGCAATTTTGATGATGGCGCTGCTGCTTGGACCGATTGTATCGATGCAGACACCGGCACGGGCGGCGGACGGAGAGGACGACAATACGTTTATTGTCGGCTTCGATGCGGAGTTCCCGCCATATGGCTACAAGGACGATAACGGCGAATATGTCGGCTTCGATCTGGATCTGGCACAGGAGGTATGCGACCGGAACGGTTGGACGCTGAAGAAGCAGCCGATCGAGTGGAACTCGAAGGATATGGAATTAAATTCCGGTTCGATCAGCTGTATCTGGAACGGATTCACGATGAATGGCAGAGAGGATGACTATACTTGGACAAAGCCATATGTCGATAATTCACAGGTGGTTGTCGTGCGTAAGGATTCCGGCATCACACAGCTTAACGATCTTTCTGGGAAGGTCGTTGCCGTGCAGGCAGACAGCTCTGCGCTTGCGGCACTCACAGGCGAGGATGCAAGCGAGGAGAATAAAGCACTGTGTGCGACATTCAAGGATCTGCAGCAGGTGGGCGATTACAACAGTGCATTCATGAATCTGGAGTCGGGCGCGGTCAATGCAATCTGCATGGATATCGGTGTCGCAAACTACGAGATCGAATCCCGCGGGGATAAATTCATGATGCTCGAGGATCGTCTGTCTTCCGAGGAATACGGAATCGGATTTAAAAAGGGAAATACAGAGCTCCGTGACAAAGTGCAGGCAACTCTGCTTGACATGCTTGCCGATGGTACATTTGACGAGATTGCAGAGAAATGGGGACTGGAGGAATCCATCTGTCTGACTGCAGACGATGAGGTGCAGGAAGAGACAGCCGCAGATGATAATACATTTGTTGTCGGCTTCGATGCGGAGTTCCCACCATATGGATATAAAAACGATGACGGCGAATACGTCGGCTTCGATCTGGATCTGGCACAGGAGGTATGTGACCGGAACGGCTGGATCTTGAAGAAACAGCCGATTGAGTGGAACTCGAAAGATATGGAATTAAACTCCGGTTCGATCAGCTGTATCTGGAACGGATTTACAATGAATGGAAGAGAAGACGCCTACACATGGACGACGCCGTATGTCGATAATTCGCAGGTAGTCGTTGTACGCAAGGATTCTGGTATCACACAGTTATCCGATCTGTCAGGCAAGGTCGTTGCCGTGCAGGCGGACAGCTCCGCACTCGCAGCACTGACCGGAGAGGATGCAAGCGAGGAGAATCTGGCACTTGCTGAGACGTTCAAGGATCTGCAACAGGTCGGCGATTACAACAGTGCATTTATGAATCTGGAGTCAGGCGCCGTAAATGCAATCTGCATGGATATCGGTGTTGCAAACTATGAGATTGCATCCCGCGGCGATAAGTTTGTGATGCTCGAGGATCGTCTGTCTTCCGAGGAATATGGAATTGGATTTAAGCTTGGAAATACCGAGCTTCGTGATAAAGTACAGGCAACGCTGCTTGACATGCTTGCTGATGGTACATTTGAGGAGATCGCAGAGAAATGGGGTCTGGAGGAGTCCATCTGTCTGTCGCCGGACGATCAGGTGCAGGATGGAAATGTTGCTGCAACTGCGACAGACAGCACATCCACAGGCAAGAAGAACACAAGCTTCTGGGATAAGTTCTGCTCGATCACAAAGCAGCTTGCAGAAGGTCTGCTCGCATCCCTGGTAATCTTCTTCCTGACACTTTTGTTCTCCCTGCCGCTCGGACTTCTGGTTGCAGCAGGCAGAATGTGTAAGATCGCGCCGATCCGCTGGCTGGTGAAGTTCTATATCTCCATCGCACGCGGTACGCCTCTGATGTTACAGCTTTTGGTTGTATTTTACGGACCATATTATCTGTTTGGCGCGACGCTTACGACAAGCTATCGTTTCCAGGCGGTTATCATTGGATTTGCCTTAAACTATGCAGCATATTTCGCAGAGATCTACCGCTCCGGTATTCAGGCTGTGCCACAGGGACAGCATGAGGCGGCGAAGATCTTAGGATACAGCAAGAGCCAGACGTTCTTCAAGATCGTGTTCCCACAGATGGCGAAGAACATCCTGCCTTCGGTCACAAACGAGGTTATCACACTGGTTAAGGATACGTCTCTTGCGTTTGCTATCTCTTATACAGAGATGTTCACACTTGCCAAGCAGGTCGCTGCCGCACAGACAACGATCATGCCGCTGTTTATCGCAGGCGTGTTCTACTACATCTTTAACTTTGTCGTTGCGTTTGTGATGGAGAAGATTGAAAAGCGCATGAATTATTATCATTAGGAGGTCGCGTATGAACTTACTGGAAGTAAAAAATATTAAGAAAAGCTTCGACGATCTCGAAGTACTAAAAGATATCAGTATGTCGGTGGCAGAGAGCGAGGTTATCTCGATTCTCGGACCATCCGGCTCCGGAAAATCAACCTTCCTGCGCTGCATGACGATGTTGGAGAAGATTGACGGCGGAAGCATGGAGTACTGTGGAAAGGAAGCGGTTAATTCCGACAGCGGTGTTCCGGTTTATGCAGACAGGACAACGCTGAAAGAGATTCAGAGCTACTACGGACTGGTGTTCCAGAATTTTAATCTGTTTCCGCATTATTCGGTACTGAAGAATATCGCAGATGCACCAATCCACGTGCAGAAGCGTGACAAGGACGAGGTATATGCCGAGGCGAAGGAGCTGCTTCGCAAGATGAATTTAGAAGATAAGGGAGACTATTGTCCATATCAGTTGTCCGGCGGACAGCAGCAGCGTGTGGCGATTGCCCGTGCACTTGCGTTAAAGCCGAAGATGCTCTTCTTCGATGAGCCGACATCGGCACTCGATCCGGAGCTGACCGCCGAGATCTTAAAGGTATTAAAGGAACTCGCCGCCGAGAAGATGACAATGGTGATCGTAACCCATGAGATCGGTTTTGCCCGGAGCGTATCCGACCGCGTGATCTTCATGGATGGCGGTGTGATCGTTGAGGAAGGAAAGCCGGAGGATGTCATCGACAATCCAAAGACCGACCGCGCCAAGGCATTCCTCAAGAAAATGCAAGAAATGTAGAAAAAATCCCCCGCAGAGCGTGTCTGCAGGGGATTTTATTTTTGTACGCTGTGCGTCCGTTAGAAAATATGATTACATCTTCTCCGGCTCGTCATACTCGACACCCTTCGTGTCGACGGTAACGGTCTTGATACGCTGGTCTTCAAGCGGGCGGTCCATGTAGTCGGTTGGAACATCTGCAATCTTATTCACGATATCCAGACCATCCACGATCTTGCCGAAAGCAGCATAGCTTCCGTCGAGATGCGGACTATTCTTGTGCATGATGAAAAACTGCGAACCGGCGGAGTTCGGCATCATGGTACGTGCCATAGAAAGAACACCCGGTTCGTGCTTCAGATCATTCGCAAAACCATTCTGTGCGAACTCTCCGCGGATTGAATATCCAGGACCTCCGGTACCATTTCCGTCCGGGCAGCCACCCTGGATCATAAAACCATTGATGACACGATGGAAGATCAATCCATCGTAAAACCCTTTCTTAATCAGAGAGATAAAATTCTTTACTGTGTTTGGTGCGATATCCGGATACAGTTCAAATGTCATAACATCGCCGGATTCCATAGTCATTGTAACAATTGGATTACTCAAATTTATCATCCTTTCTTGTAATTTTATCTAAAAGATGATAGTATAATACCATTATTGTAAAATTACATCAAGTGTGTAATTTTTTAAAAAGTTATGTAAACTAAAATGCAAAGAAGAGGTACGAAAAGTGGGAAAAACGGTGATTCGAGTCGTGAAGGGAATCATATTGTTGGTGGCGATTGTCACACTTGCCAATATGACCTATAAACATATACGAACCTATTACGATGATTATATGGACGAATACAAGGGAACGGAGTCGACACAGGGCGAAGATGTAACTGTTACGATTCCGGAAGGCGCATCTGTCAAGGAGATCGCGCAGATACTGAAGGACAATGGATTGATCAATTATCCGCGTGCATTTACAAAGCGTCTGCAGGACTCTGAGTACCGTGGCAAGCTGCATGGTGGTACATACACCTTGAATACTGGTATGACAACCTTGCAGATGATGGCAGCCATGAGCCCGACATTCGAGGAAGATCAGCCAGTCGATTATCTGGTTGTGCCAGAGGGCTTTACGGTAGAGATGATAGCAGCGCGGTGCGAAGATCAGGGAATCTGTTCTGCAACTGAATTTTTAAATGCATGCAAATCGGTTACGAAATCTGATTTTGCATATCTGGCAGACATACCGGCAGGTGCCAATGTCAATTATAAGGTACAGGGTTTCCTGTTCCCGGCAACTTACGATATTTATGAGTCGACGACAGCGGAATCATTAGTCGATTATATGTTGAGAACGTTCGACAACTACTATACACAGGAACTGCAGGATCGTGCGGCAGAGCTTGGATACAGTGCATTTGAACTTGTGACGAGAGCTTCCATTGTAGAACGTGAGGCAAAGGTGGATTCAGAACGTGCGACGATTGCAGGTGTTATCAACAACCGTCTGAAAGCAGAAATGCCTTTGCAGATGTGTCCGACTGTCTTATATCCATTGACCGATGGAATGTATGACAAGAGTCAGGTTCTGTACGAGGATCTGGAACTGGATTCTCCATACAACACTTATAAGAATGCCGGACTTCCGGTAGGACCGATCTGTAATCCGGGACTGGCATGTATCCAGGCCGTATTGTATCCGGAAGAGCATAATTACCTGTATTACCATGTTGGCGACGAAGATGCAGGTACACATATCTTTACAGAAAACTATGAAGATCACATAGATACACAGATTATTGGTGGACCAAACGGCGTGACACCGGATGGAGAAGCATCCACCGAGGAATCGACAACCGAAGAATCACAATAGGAATAAATAATGTATTAGGAGGGACGTTATGAGAACTTTTAATTTTAGGGCGCGAAACATTGGCGAAGAAAAATATCTGTCATACACAATGGGCGAGGATTGTGAGTTAGATGAGGATGTTTTGGATTACTGTCAGGATAATGCGCCGGAAGAACTGATAGAGATTATCTATGAAGAAGATGACGATTACGATTATCTGACCTACCAGATCACGGGCAAGACATCTCTGGAGGAGTACATTGCGCAGGAGCATGATTGCGAGAGCGTACTGCTCATCCTGCGGAATGTTGCACAGGAGATGATTTCCTTGAAGGAGCAGGCGATTCCACTTTCGTATGTATTGCTGAATCGTGGATTTATCTACGTGGATGCTGAGAAGAAGACAGTACAGTTCCTGTGCCTGCCAATCGAAAGCAAGGGCGCACTTTCTGTAGAATTCAAGAGCTTTGTACGCCAGCTGCTTGCGAACATGAAATACGATGTGGAAGAGGATCTGAATTATGTTGGTAAGCTCCTCACGTATATCAATGGAGATAACTTCAATCTGCGTGGCTTGATCGGACTTGCAGAGGCGTTGATGGAAGAGGAAGGAATCAGCTTCGAGGAGGCTGGCGCCATTGATGCAGACGGTGTAGAAGTTGTAAGTGCAGAGGAAGAAGCACCGGCAGAAAATATCAGCGACATCATGAATAGCCTGCAGGAAGAGGATGATACACCACTTCCGGAGATCGGCGACGATGAAGAAGACGAAGAGGAAGAAGCAGAGGAGCCTGCAAAGGAAGAGGAAGAACTGGAAAGTATCCTTCCAGCTGGCATGCAGGTAAAGGAAGAAGAAACACCGGTAGAGGAGAAGGTGGCAGAACCGACAGAGGCTGTCAAGGAGACACCAGCACCTGTCGAGGAAGCACCGGCACCAAAGCCAGTGATGGAAAAGCAGGAAGCACCAGAGCCGGAACCAGTAGCAGAAAAACCAGAGGTTTCCCCAGCTGCAGAGCAGATCCTGTCACAGGTGAAGCCAGAGGGGGCAACAAATGGTGGCGAGAAGCTGCAGTTAAAGACAAACAAGAAGGAATCCGATATCAACCTGATCAAGGATCGGATCAAGGAGCTGGTTGGAGAAGTTCCATCTGCAAAGCCGACAGCACAGCCAACCAAGAATATCCAGACATTGGAAGATCTGGATCATTTCTTAGACAAGCCACCTGTGGTTAAGCGGAATGTGGTAAAGGTAAACCGTGCGGCAATCATCCAGCAGACAGAGGCTGAGATGGAGGCAGCTGAGGCAGAAGCAGCAGCTGAGACAGCAGAGTCTGCTGAACCGGAAACAACCGTACAAAACGAAGAACCGACAAGCGGACAGACAGAAAACATCAAGGTGCCTGTAATCGAGGATATCTACGATGACATGAACATTGAGAAGAAAAAGGACGATGAAAAGGACAAGAAGCCAAAGAGTACATCTATTTTGAATAAATCTGTAACAGAGCTTGTAAAAGATGCCGTTGGTGCTGTGAGTGCAGCGACTGTAGCAGCCAATTCGCCGAAAGCATTGCCATATCTGATCCGTGTAAGTACGGAAGAGCGTATCATGCTGAACAAGGCAATCTTCAAGATCGGAAAGGCAACCAGAGGTGTGGACTATACCGTTGGCGGAAACGGAGCGATCAGCCGTCAGCATGCATTTATCATTCAAAAAGATGGGGTATGTTATATCAAAGATAACAAGTCTACGAATCATACATATGTGAATGGAAAGCGTGTAGAGGATGGGGTAGAAGAAATTCTGACACATGATTCTCTCGTAAGACTTGCAGATGAAGAGTTTACATTTAAGATTCGCTAATTAGGATGATCATATCATGAGGAGGTAGCAAATGAAGGGGTTAGAGTTGAATGTAACAAAACAAAACGGAATGACATTGGTGGAGTATCAGCTTGGAGCAGCAGATGTCTATGACGACAGAGTGTCAGACAAGGTTGCACAGCTCGGAAATATTATTCCGTTCCAGTACAAGGACGAGGATGGAAAGAGAAGTATTGTCTCTTATGTGCATCATGACACTTCTCTGGAAGTGATGCTGCGTCAGACATTGAAGAAGGCAGATGTACTTGCAATCCTGAAGGGACTGTTGTGTGCATTTGAGATTGGTGCAGCAGGTGTGCAGATCTGTTATCTGGTACGCGATCTGAATTATATCTATGTAGATCCTGAGAGCAAGGCAGTAAAGTGCATTATGGTTCCTGTAAAGCAGGATCCGTTGGGACAGTCTGATATCCCGGATTTCTTCCGAAATATTGTGTCACATATGCGCTTTGATGAAGCAGACAAGGATGATTATGTAGCAAGAATCCTGACCTTGATCAATACGGATCATTATTCCAATATGAAATTAAAGGGGCTTGTAGATGCGGAGATGGAGAAACTTGGTCTCTTCTATACAAGAGACGAGGGACTTAAGAAGGAAGCGGATACAACCGCAGCTCCGGAAGTACAGAACCAGAATGTAAAAGTAAATCGTGTCGGCGTGATGAACAACATGCGTCCACAGGGTATGCCAGCGATGGGACAGCCAATGGGACAGCCGGTGCCACCGATGGGTGGACAGCCAATGATGGGACAGCCAGTACCACCGATGGGCGGACAGCCAATGATGGGACAGCCGGTACCACCGATGGGCAGACAGCCAATGATGGGACAGCCGGTACCACCGATGGGCAGACAGCCAATGGGGCAGCCGGTACCACCGATGGGCGGACAGCAAATGGGACAGCCGGTACCACCGATGGGCGGACAGCCAATGGGGCAGCCAGTACCACCGATGGGGCAGATGCCGAAGCCAGAAATGCCAAAACCACAGGCACCAGCACCGGAGGCACCAAAGCCAGAGATGCCGAAACCGGAAATGCCAAAGCCACAGGCACCGGTATCGGAGGCACCAAAGCCAGAGATGCCGAAACCGGAAATGCCAAAGCCACAGGCACCGGTACCGGAGGCACCAAAGCCAGAGATGCCGAAACCAGAAATGCCAAAGCCACAGGCACCAGCACCGGAGGCACCAAAGCCAGAGATGCCGAAACCGGAAATGCCAAAGCCACAGATGCCACCAATGGGACAGCGTCCAGCGATGGGTGGACAGCCGATGATGGGGCAGCCAGTACCACCGATGGGTGGACAGCGTCCTCCGATGGGACAACCAATGATGGGGCAGCCGATGATGGGGCAGATGCCAAGACCACAGGCGCCACAGATGCAGAACGGCAACCTGATGGGACAACTTGGCGGTGCACGCCCGATTCCACACTTTGTGCGTAAATCAACTGGTGAGATCATCAATATTACAAAACCAGAATTTATCATCGGTAAGTCAAAGACGAAAGCCGATTATGCAATAGAGAACAACAGCGCAATCAGCCGGGAGCATTGTATTGTAATCCAGCGCGATGGCGTGAACTATATTAAGGATAACAATTCTACAAACCATACCTATGTAAACGGGGTAGAGTTGCAGCCGGGTAAGGAAGTGCTTCTGAAGCATAAGACAGAAGTTCGATTGGGAGATGAGGAATTCACATTCCTTCTGAGAAAAGGAGAGTAATATGGAGTACATTGCAACATATCACACCGATGTAGGTACAAGAAAAGAAACGAATCAGGACTCTCTTGCAATCAAGGTTGTGAACACAAAAGAGGGAAATGTTGCATTTGCAATCGTGTGTGATGGCATGGGAGGACTCGCAAAAGGCGAGGTTGCCAGCAAAGAGGTAATCGAAGCATTTTGTACATGGTTTGATGACACGCTGGTGGATGAAATTCAGAATGGAACATTCACAGAGCAGAATCTTGTATCACAGTGGGATGATATTATCCAGATTCAGAATCGCCGGCTTGGCGCATATGGAGAGGAAAATCATTTGCAGCTTGGTACGACGGTATCTGCAATCCTGTTGTACAAGGATCAGTATTATATTGTGCATGTGGGCGACAGCCGCGTGTATGAGCTTACAAAGACAGCGAAGCAGCTGACAAACGACCAGACATTTATCGCAAGAGAACTGGCAGCGGGACGTATGACACCAGAACAGGCAAAAATCGATCCGAGACGAAGCGTACTGTTGCAGTGTGTCGGCGCATCGCCGGTTGTTGAGCCGGAATTTACAAAGGGAACTGCAACAAGAAATGCAGTTTATATGCTCTGCTCAGACGGATTCCGTCATGTGATCACACCGGAGGAAATCATCGAGAAGATCGGACCGGGTGAGGCGACGGACGAGGAAAAAATGAAATATGGAGCAATATATCTGACAGAGTTAGTAAAGAACCGTGGGGAACGTGATAATATCACAGTAGCAATGGTTCGCACGATTTGATTTAGAGAGGGTTTGCCATGACGAAGGAAGGAACCGTACTAGACGGAAAATATGAAATTTTGGCAGAAGTTGGTCGAGGTGGTATGTCCATCGTGTACCTTGCCCGTGATAAGCGTTTGAACAAGCAGTGGGCGGTCAAGGAGATCAAGAATGATGGAAAGAAATCCGCAAAGACGTTGCTTAAGGGATTGGAACGAGAAGCGAATATTCTGAAGAACGTAGATCATCCGGTGTTGCCGCGAATCGTAGATATCATCAATCAGGATGGAACGATCTACGTTGTTATGGATTATATCGAGGGTGATACGATTCAGGATCGATTGAAGAAGGAAGGCGCACAGCCACAGGAGTTGGTGGTAGAGTGGGGCTTGCAGCTTGCAAGTGCATTGAATTATTTGCACAACATGAATCCACCGATTATCTACCGGGATATGAAGCCTTCGAATGTCATGATCAAGCCGGAGGGCGGCGTAAAGCTGATCGACTTCGGTACAGCAAAAGAGTACGAGATAGAGAACAATGCAGATACAACCGCACTTGGTACGCGAGGCTATGCGGCACCGGAACAGTTCGGTGATTCCAAGGGACGTGGTATCTACAATACAGATGCAAGAACAGATATCTATAATCTGGGCGCAACCCTGTACCATATCGTAACAGGAAAGAACCCATGTGAGCCACCGTATGAGATCAAGCCGATCCGCGAGTGGAATCCGATGTTGTCCTCTGGATTGGAGAAGATCATCTTAAAATGTACACAGGCAGATCCGAACGACCGTTATCAGAACTGTACGGAGCTGATGTATGCATTGGAGCATTACGATGAGCTTGACGACAGCTACCGGAAGAAGAACAAGAAGAAGCTTGGGCTTTTTGCAGCAACCGTGGCATTGGCAGTTGTATCCGGTATCACAGCTGGAATCGGATATTCCGGGATGCAGCGGATTAAGCTGAACAATTATAACCAGTATATCGAAAATGGTATGAATTACTGCCGGGAAGAGAATTACGAAGCCGGAACGGCAGAATTCAAGAAAGCAATCGAACTGGACGGCTCGGAAGAAAAAGCTTACGAGCAGTACATACAGGCATACATTGATGCTACGAACAAGGCGGAGGAAGCCGGAACGGAATCTACGCTGAATCTGGATGATGCGTTGACGTTGGTTTCCAATCGAATCAGCAGTAAACATGGTGGTGTTGAGAAAAACAGCGCAGTGCTTTACAAGCTGGCACTTACTTATTTTGAGGAAGAGCGTTCTTACAGTCAGGCAGCCAAATATTTTGGCATGATTGACGAGAAGGACGAGGAATATGGAAAGCTTGCAGGCTTTTACAAATCCATTTCCGAGCTGCGATCTGACAGTACGTCGGATGCATCAGAGCTGATGCAGGCGGTAAATGATTTTGCAACCTACAACGAGAACAACTTTACGAACCAGGAAGCAACCAAGTTCGTAAACTATCGTATTATCGGCGAGATTTACAGTACAAACGTCAGCAAGGATGCGGAGACAAGCATCGCAGAACAGGCAAGTACGGTGATGGAACAGGCGGTTGCAGATCTGGACGAGTACACAGGCAATGATCTGGACGAAGAAGCAGTTATGGATATGAATTATCGTTACGACGATAACCTGATCATGATCTATGAGCAACTTGCCAAGGAAAATACAGATAATGAAACAGTTGCCAATGGATATTATTCGATGGCAATCAGTTATTGTGAAGACTATATTGGAATCCTGAAGATGAAGGTAGACAGCGATCCGAGCATTTCGCTGGGTGGTTCCTCTGTCAACGCGTATAACCAGTCTTATTACAATAAGATGATGACAGAAGCACGTTGTTATGACGCACAGGGCAAGACAGATGATGCACTCAAGATATACGAAGCCGCAGAAAAGGTATTCGGTACAAAGAACGAGTGGAGCGACAACGTATATGCAGAGCATCTGGATTATCTGTATCGTCTGTGTGAGGCACAGGAGCAGGATCCGAAGCTTTGGACGACGAAGATTCCAGATCTGACAAAGAAGCTGATTCAGGTATTTGATGATGGTGGTAACGTGCTTGGCATCGACAGCAACAAAACATGGTACAAACGAAAAGATACGTTGCAGATGTTGAAGGACGGAAGCTATGATATCAGCGAAGAAGAAGCGACGCAGGCACCGGATGCAAATTCCGATGATTCGCAGTCAGCAGAGATGGGAGAGTGATCAGCATGCAAAACGTATATGAGATATGTTTCTATGGCGGCTTGGTACTGGCGATTCTCCTTCTGATTGCGGCGATCGTGTTATTCATTGTATTGAAGATACCGAAGGTAATTGGAGAATTGACCGGAAGTGCTGCGAAAAAGGCAATGAAAGAAATGCAGGATGGTACAGCGAGTCCGGGCAGCGTAGCGAAGAAAGAACAGGAAAAATACTACAACATGGGAAGTGGAAAGATCACTGCGAAGGAAGCGGTTTCTACGCGGGAGGATCGTAAGGCTAATGGTAACGATTCCACCGAACTGTTGGAGAAATCAAAGAAGAAAGAAAAGAAGTTTGAAGAGACTGACATCCTTCGTCCGGGCATCAATGATTATGATACACCGGATGATGGCGAGACAGAAGTACTCGGTTCAGGTGCGGATGATGAGGCAACAGATGTGCTTCGTGATACATCGGCAGGCGATGACGGAGCAACGGATGTACTTCGAAATGACGAAGGCGACGACGGAGCAACGGATGTACTTCGAAACGACGAAGGAGATGACGGGGCAACGGATGTACTTCGAAATGACGAAGGAGATGACGGGGCAACGGATGTACTTCGGAATGACGAAGGAGATGACGGAGCAACCGATGTACTTCGGGGAGACGATGAGGATGCAACCGACGTTCTGCGGATGGACGATGATGACAGTGATGCAACCGATGTATTGCGTGCCGACGATGACGACAGTGATGCAACTGATGTTTTACGTGCAGATGATGACGAGGAAGGTACAAGCGTGCTGACAACCGGAACATTAGCGAAGAAGGTAAAAGTAATTTACAATATAGTAGTTGTTCATTCAGATGAAAGTATAGAGTCGGGTAGGTGAAAAAAAGGATGAAAAGAAAAGAAACAAAATCAAACAATTCAAAACACCCGGTAAAGAAGCTCATAGCATTATGGGTTGTCTTTGCTCTGCTGATTGTACCATTTGCAAACCATGTCGGTGATAAGAATGGCGCGAAAGCAGAAGGGGGAAGTACAACTGGAGTAAAAACTGGCAATCTACAGATTGTGTCGGAAGAACCGAATGGGTTGAGTATTGAAGTGGATGATACTGGTGTAGTGGTTCCGCATACTGGTGAGACATATGAGAAAAGCGTAACTTTGATCAAGGATGCGCAGAAGGTAGGTAAGTTACAATTACCAGAATGCAAGACAGATGGTGGTGATGCGGTTGCGTTAGGTGCCGGATTTATGACCTTGGATAAGCAAATACAGTCAACACTTTCTGCTGGCGAAAATTTATTTCCTTTAACAGAAAATGTTGAGAATGATTTAGCAGCTAATGCAATTACTGAAGATCGAAAAATTGCAATTTATGCAAGAATAGACAGTGCGGCAGATTGGCAATTACAGTATGTTCTTACTGTTAATTTTGTGGATTCTGCATTTACAACAGGTGCCGGACTGTATGCTGGAAGCATAAGTCTGACATCGGATTCATATGTCAGTGAAGCAACATTAAAGGCTCCAACCACAGTAGCTTCTATTGAGGGCGCGACAGTAAAATATTATGTAAAAATTGGATCAGCAGCAGATGAGTCTGAAAAAAAGGATATAAACAGTTATACATTTATTGGAGATACAATCAGTACTACTGAGAACAACCGTGGAAAACAGGTTTATGCATATGCGGCGCTGGTATCCAATGAGACACCTGCACAAGTGTTGGAGTACATCGAACTTGGCTCGACTCATATGAGTAACGATACACAAGCACCAAATATTAGCTGTGAGGCTTCGGCTGTATCTTATCTGGATGAAGAGACTTCTGCTTATGCAACGATACAGAATAGGTTTATAGATGAAAATAGTGTTTATTATGGCGTGGGCGACAAATACAAGTATGCAGTTACCGTTGAAGATCCAACAAAGGATGGCGAAGATACATCTGGAATTAAGAATGTAACAGCTACATTAAATGGTACATCTTTGACCGTGACATCTCCAGCTTCTGGTTCAAATGTATATACAATCGAACTTACAAAGGAGCAGGCAACCGGAGATGTTGTAACTGTAACTGCAGTTGACAACAAGGGAAATTCTAAAGATTATAAGTGTCCAATCAAGATCCAGCAGGCGACAGAGGGAACAAAGGTAACCGGTGTTACATTTGTAGATGATGATAGCTGGGATGGTTTAACAGAGGGCAAGATACTTTCACACTTGGCTGCAAAGAAGCAGATTAAGGTAACATTAGATTCAAATAAGAAAATTACAAATGTTAAACTTTCTGATGGTACGAAAGAATTTAATGCAGACGAGGTCGTATGTTCGGAACCTAGTACAACACGTGTATACACAGTTACAGCGAATATTTCAATTCCAACAGATTTGGAAGTTTCAGAGCTGTTAAATGCATTAGAGGTAAAGGCATATGCTGGTGATTCGGAGATTACGATTACCGGCACAAAGCAGATTAAGAATATTTCATACGACGCAAAAGCACCAGTGATCAGTAATCCAAAACTTGAAAAAAGTATAGATAACGGAACAACATGGGTAGAGGTTGGTTCTGCAGCTGGAGATTTAGATAGTATCGTGACAGAACTAAATACGATTTACCGGTATGTGGTTACTGTTGCAGATGCAACTGGAGAAAGTGGTGTACAGGATGTGTATGTAACACCAACGGACAAGTTTACTTATACTACGGGAAATACATATGTATATAATATTCCATCTGATCAGTTGAAGGTAGATATCTCATATTTCGTTGCGGTTACAGCATCGGATGTAGCCGGAAATGTATCAGATTCTCTGACACTTCGTGGAGTTACAAAGATTGATGATACCCTGCGCGTAGATAACTGTGTGATTATAGATGCAGCTGGAAACGATGTAACAAGCGATGTTCTAGCAGGAAAGAATACAAATGAAAAATATCAGCTGGAAGTGACAGCAAGCTCTGCATATGTCATTCAGAAGTTTGAACTGATTGCAGGCGGTACGAATGACCAGACAAAGGATGTAGCTGCCTCTGCAAATCAACAAGATACAAACAGTCATCGTTACAGCACAACGGTGAAATTTGAATTGCCTGCTAAGACGAATATAAATGCACAGCTGGATAGTATGTATCTGAATGTGATAGATGGAAATGCACAGAAGATTCGTTACCCACAGGATGCATCTAAAACGCTTGGTACAATTTTATATGACCGTACCAATCCAACTGTATCGGTGAATGTGGCAAACGACAGCACATGGTATAAGGAATATACAATCAACTATACGATTACTTCTGGTGATAATGGCGTGGAATCACCACTTGCAAATGCCGGTTATTCTCTGGCAGGAAGCAAGGCAAATGTAACAGACAAGGAAATCGCATTGAATGGAACACAGACTTCTGTGAACGGAACGATTGCGATTCCGGAGTCAGCAGGAATTACAGGTACATCTCTTGTGTTTAATGCACAGGATGCAAGTGAGAACCTGCTTCCAAACAATCTGTATAAGATCAAGGTCGATAAGACAAATCCTAAGGCTGAATTGACAGTCAATGGAAAGACAAACATTACACAGCCATTGGATGGCGAGGTACTGATCAAGACAACGGTATCGGATAATCTGACAATCAATCAGGCGACGATCACAGTGAAGGGACCAGACACCGATGTGACAACAAATCTGAGTGGAGCAAAGGAACTGGTAAATGTCAGCCAGGAAAACAGCTTCACATTGAATAACCTGATCGGCAAGAAAGCCGCGGATGGTGACTACACCGTGACAGTCAATGTGTCAGACAAGGCAGGAAACATTGATTCCAAGACGATGAAGTTCCGCGTGGATAACACAATCCCGGTTGTCACAGCAAAGATTTCCGGGGGTACAACTGCTGGCAAGCAGCCAGGAAAGAACTTCGATGGAACCGTTTGCGATTACTTCTATCGTTCTAATGTAACGGTAGAGCTTACTTATGAGGATGAGAATATCTCAGCTTCCGGAGTAAGAGTAACAGATAATAACAACGTGGTAAATGTAACATGGCAGCGAATCGGTACATCTAACAAGTACCGGGCAAGCTATGTTTCAACCGGTATTGGCGCACGTGTAATCAAGATCAATGCACAGGATAATGCTGGCAACAATGCAGTTGAAAAGCAGGTTGTATTTATCAAGGATACAGATGCACCGAATATTGCTGCAGTAATCAATGGAGGTATGGTTTACTCTGAGAATATGGGGGTTGTTGATCTGACTTCCGATGCAATGGTTGCTTTCTCTGTAAGCGATGCAAACGAAGACGTACATGATTTCAATTACCAGTTGATTAAGACAGTACCGGATCAGCTTCCGGTAACCGCGGATGTATTGAAGACAGATAACCGGGTATTTGGCTATACAGATGAGGCTGATTATCAGGTAAAGGTATATTCTGTGGATAAGGCAGGAAACCGAAGTGCAGAAAGAAATGTACAGTTCCGTGTTGATAAGACAGCACCAGAACTGCAGATTACAGGAACCGCTTCCGGTTCGACACTGAACGCAGGAACAACCCTGACATTTAGTATGACAGAGGCATTCTGGTGGGATGCATCTGGTACGATCACGATCACAAGAAAAGCAAACGACAGCGTGGCAGAAGCCGCTTACAAGACCATCGACTTCAAGCCAACTGCACGTGTGACAACGATGACAGAGACACTTAGTGAGACAGGTGAGTATCAGGTAACATTTACCGGTAAAGACCGTGCTGGACATACCGCAGAGGCAGCCAGCTATACGGTAAGAATTGATACAGGCAAGCCAATCATTACGCTGAGTGGCGTGTCAAATAACGACAAGACAACAAAGCAGGTAGAGTTCCAGGCACAGATCGAGGAGGACTTCTATCTGACAAAGTCTGTAAGGATTCAGGCAACAAGAACATATCTTGATCCAACATCTTATAAGGAAAAAACAGAGGATCTGCAGATTACCGGATATAATCCGACAGCAGCAACGACGCTGATCCGAAACACATTTACAGAGGATGGTATCTATAAGATTCAGATAAACTGTAAGGATGCCGCAGGTAATGAGGATACACAGGAGGTTTCCTTCACGATTGATAAGACAAAACCAGTGATTGATCCAAAGGTCATGAGCGCATATGAAGGAACTCTGACATCCTTTGCATGGGATTACGATCTGAACGACATTATCTATGACCTGACTGTCTGCGATGCACATATGTACTTGAATGGTAGCGAGTATGACGGAACATCCGAAGTCGAGGACGGCGCATATGAGATGAAGATTACAGCCGAAGATGAACTTGGAAATGCAACTGAGAAAACAGTAAACTTCAATCTGGATACAAAGGCACCAACCTTTATTGTAACGGGTGTAGAAGATGGAGAGATCAAGAACGAGCAGTACGACATCAACGTATCCCTTCAGTTGGATGAGGATACTCTGGATGAGGTAACGCTCAATGGTTCTCCAGTTGAGATCAAGGACAATGCTGCAGCGATTACAGTTACGGAAAAGGGCGACTATAAGCTTACAATGAAGGCACATGATGATGCTGGAAATGAAGCAGAACAGACGATCAGCTTTACATATGGTGAGAAGAGTCATGTACTTCTGTATGTATTGATTGGTGTTGGCGTTCTTGTAGTGCTTGGCGGTGGAATCGCAATTATTCTGGCAGCAAAGAAGAAAAAGAATAATTAACCGGTGATAAAACCAGGTTACACAGGCAGGAGCATGGGAACATGCTCCTGTTTTGCTTGCAAACTACCGCTGGGCATATTATAATCAGAAAAGCGAAAACGGTAACAGGGAAAATTGGTAGGAGGTTGACGCATGGTAGACGTTGCGATGCTGACAAAGCAAGGGGGAAGAGATCACAACGAGGATTACATACGGAAAGCAACATACGAAGAACAGCTCTGCCTGATCTTGTGTGATGGACTTGGCGGGCATGCCTGCGGGGAAATAGCATCGGAACTGGTTGCAGAAAGCATAGCAAAGGGATTTGAAAAACAGGGCTACTATGCCGGATTTTTCAAGGATGCATTGGAACAGGCACAAAAAGAATTACTGGAAGAACAGGTGCGGCGGGATCTGTGCAACTCCATGAAGACAACGGCAGTTGTGCTTGTAATCACACCGGACCTGATACAGTGGGCGCATATCGGGGACAGCCGGTTGTATCGGATTTACGAGAATGGAACAAAATATCAGAGAACGCGTGACCATAGCTTAGTACAGATTCTATGCGATACCGGAGAGATCAGGGAATCCGAGATCCGTACGCACGAGGATCGGAACAAGCTGCTGCGTGCGATGGGCGCACAGTGGGGGACGAAAACGTATGATATAAGTGCGGTTGTGGAGCGCGGAGAGACACAGGCGTTTGTGTTGATGACGGATGGTTTCTGGGAGTATGTCTATGAGGAAGAGATGCTTGCCACATACAAGGAAGCATTCTCTGCACAGGCTTGGTTAGATGCAATGGAAAAATACGTGCTGAAGCGGGCAGACATGACAAAGACGGATAATTATTCTGCAATCGTTGTCCGCGTGGAGGAATAAAGAAGATGTTTCGGGCAGTTGTATTTGATATGGATGGTGTCATTACGGACACGGAAAAATTATACAGGAGATTTCAGTTAGAGGAAGGCAAGAAGCTGGGAATCCCGGATGATGTGATGGTCGTTGCCTGCGAGCGTATCGCGGGTGGCACGAAGTACACAAACAAGAAGAGCTTTGAAGATGTCGTCGGTATGGGAATTGATTATTTTGATTTTCGGGAAGCGGTCGTGAACAAGCTGGACGCGCATATCCGGGCACACGGCGTGGAACTAAAGCCGGGCGTCGCAGATACATTAAAATATCTGAAAGAAAAAGGTGTTAAGGTTGGACTTGCAACTTCTACGGTGCGTGAACGTGCCACGGGATATCTGAAGGCGCATCATATTGACCGGTATTTTGATGAGCTGGTGTTCGGAGATACGGTTGCACATGGTAAGCCTGCACCGGATATTTACCTGAAAGCGTGTGAGATGCTGGATGTAAGACCGGAGGAGGCAATCGCCGTGGAGGATTCCATCAACGGAATCGTATCGGCGGGGCGTGCCGGCATGTATCCGGTTATGGTGATCGATCTGATCGAGCCGAACGACACCACGAAACAATACGCTAAGAAAGTATATGAATTCGGACGCATCGACCGTCTGAAGGAGTTAATATAGTGTCGAACAAGACTACTATGTAGATGGAAGATGTATGTAGATATGATTCTAAGACAGACCGTTGAAGCACGCTGGCACTTAACGAACGTAGTGAGTTTAGTACCATTGCGTGCTGAACCGAGCGAGAGCGTGTCTGTGTAGAATCATATCTACATACATCTTTGGAATAAAATATATCTTGTTCGATACGAGAATAATATGGAGGACAGAAAAATGAGTAACATGAATTTGCTGGTTGTTATTTTGAAACATGAGGATCTGGTAAGCGAGATCTGTAAGGAACTGGTAGAAGAAGGGATTCATGGAGGTACGATCGTTGATGGTACCGGTATGGCGAGTGTTGTCGAGAAGATGGATGACCTTCCGATCTTTGGAATGCTTCGTTCCATCCTTGCGGATGATGACGATCATGAAGTGGTAAAGATGATGTTCTTTGTCGTAGATGATGAAGAAATGAAGAAGGCACGCAAGACGATCAACGATGTGATCGGACTGGACAAGCCGAACACCGGAATTATGTTTGCACTTCCGGTATCATTTGTGGAAGGCTTGGGTGCGTAATCATGGATTTGAATATTTTAACGTATTTAGGGATTATGTTGCTTGCAGCACTGATCGCAGGCAAGATTGTCAAACAGATGCGACTCCCGAATGTGACAGGATATCTGGTAATCGGATTGCTGATTGGCCCGAACTGTTTGAAGATTTTGAGTGAAGAATTGATTGACAGTATGGACCTGGTGACAGAGCTGGCGCTCGGATGCATTGCTTTTTCGATTGGTGCGGAGTTTAAAACAACCTTTTTGAAGAAAGTAGGGAAAGCCCCGCTCGTGATAGGAATTACAGAAGGTGTGGGAGCAGTACTTGTTGTAGATACAATTCTGCTTCTGCTCGGATATAATGTCAGCTTTGCACTGGCGCTTGGCGCGATTGCATCTGCGACGGCGGCAGCATCTACGATGATGATCGTGAAGCAGTATAAAACAAAAGGCCCTGTGACAAACACCCTGCTTCCGGTCGTGGCACTTGATGATGCGGTGGCATTGATTGCATATGGACTTTCGATGGCAGTAGCCAATGTGATCAGCTCAAGCGGAAGTGCACCGGTAAGCAAGCTTCTGATTGCCCCTTGTGTCGAGATATTCGGCGGTTTGTTATTCGGCGCGGTGCTTGGTGTCATCATGGCACTGCTGGTGAAGTTTTACACCGGTCGGGGCAACCGTCTTGCAATTACGATCATGATGATCTGTCTGTGCGTGGGCGTTTCTGATATGGTAGGATTTTCGTCATTGCTTGCATGCATGATGCTTAGTACGATCTTTGCGAATATTTCAAAGCAGAGCGACAAGATCTATGAGCCGCTGGACCGGATCACGCCACCGATTTACATGATGTTCTTCATCTTGTCCGGAGCATCGCTGGATGTCACGGTCATTGTATCTGTCGGAGTTGTTGGAGCGGTCTATGTCGTAGGTCGTATCATTGGTAAAGCGCTGGGGGCAGCGTTCGGGGCGAAGATCTCGAAGGCGCCGAAGGTTGTCCAGAAATGGCTTGGTCTGACGCTTGTGCCGCAGGAGGGCGTGGCGATTGGTCTTGCCACATCGGCAGGTAAATCGCTGCCACAGTATGCCGCGCAGATCCAGACGATCGTGTTGTGTGGTGTTGTTATCTACGAGCTGATAGGACCTGTCATTACGAAGCTTGCATTGAAGAAGGCAGGGGAACTCGTGGAGGAACCAAAGAAAAAAGCCAGTGCGAAAGCGTAAATAAGTGAAATAGAAAGTAATAAACGCAACTCATTTTTCATATATATAACCAAAGCAAGTGGGTATGGCGGTCTGCCACACCGGACGAATGGGAGTCTATATGGAAAAACGGGTTGCGTTTTGTGTTTTAAAGGCACTGGTTGCAGCGTACATTGTGACCGGGCTTTTGCTTTTAATTCTGGCATTTGCATTGTATAAGCTGGGATTGAGTGAGAATGTTGTAGAACTGGGTGTTGTGTTTATCTATCTGCTGTCGAGTGCCATCGGCGGATTCTTCATCGGTAAATGCATGGAAGTAAAGCGGTTGTTGTGGGGCGTGTTGCTCGGATTGTTCTATGCGGTGCTCCTGCTTGTGTTATCTTTGATCGTGCGTGGAAATGCACAGGGAATCATACAATCCGGGTTGCTTAATACATTGATCTGCCTCGGTGGAGGGGCAATCGGTGCATTTCTGTCATAAAACATGGCAGAAATGCGTATTTACAAGTAGAATGTAAAAAAATAATGATGACAAATGACAGGACATGTGATAAAATATCCATTAATAATGCTAGTAGGAGGCGATAAAGATGAAGAGAATCAAAACTTTGACAGAAAAGACAATGAAGAGCACTGTAGTTAAGGGTGGTTGCGGCGAATGCCAGACATCTTGCCAGTCAGCATGTAAGACAAGCTGTACAGTTGGTAACCAGAGCTGCGAGAACAACTAATTACAGATAAAGAAAGTGTAATACATACACTTCGCACAAGAAAAGGGGATATCCTGCGATGTCCCCTTTCCTTAATGAATAAGAGAAATAGGAGTGACTAAGAAAGTGGTACACCAGTACAAGAACAATGGGTATAATATCGTGCTTGATGTGTGCAGCGGCTCCGTACATGTAGTGGATGACCTTGTATATGATATGATTGCGATGTACAAGGATAAGAAATTCGAAGAGATTGAACAGGCAATTTTAGAGAAGTATGGAGATACCTATAGTAAGGAAGATATCAAGGATGCGTATTCCGACATTTCCGAGTTAGAAGAAAAGGAACTGTTATTCACGGAAGATGTGTTCAAGGATGTCATTATCGATTTTAAGAAGAGAAAGACCGTAGTCAAGGCGCTTTGCTTACATATTGCACATGATTGTAACCTTGCCTGCAAGTATTGTTTCGCAGATGAGGGAGAATATCATGGTCAGAAACGGGAACTTATGAGTCTGGAAGTTGGCAAGCAGGCGATTGACTTTTTGATAGAGAATTCCGGAAACCGTGTAAACCTTGAAGTTGATTTCTTCGGCGGTGAGCCGTTGATGAACTTTGATGTGGTGAAGGAAATCGTAGCATATGGACGAAGCAAGGAGAAGGCGGCAAATAAGAACTTCCGTTTCACCCTGACGACAAATGGTATGCTGTTAAATGATGAAGTCATTGATTTCTGCAACAGAGAGATTTCAAACGTTGTATTGAGTCTCGACGGCAGAAAAGAGATTAATGACATGATGCGGCCAACCAGAAATGGAAAGGGAAGCTATGACATTATTGTGCCGAAGTTCCAGAAGTTCGTGGAGAAGCGCGGCGATAAGAGCTATTATGTGCGCGGTACATTTACGAGAAACAATCTGGACTTTACGAAGGATTTTGAATTGATGACCGAGCTTGGATTCAAGGAGATTTCCATTGAGCCGGTTGTCACACCAGATGAGAATGATTATGCGATCCGCGAGGAAGATTTACCAACGATTTTCGAGCAGTATGACAAGCTGGCAGTTGATCTGATCCGCCGGCAGAAGGAAGGAAAACCAGTGACATTCTTCCATTACAAGCTCGACTTAAATGGTGGTCCGTGTGTGTACAAGCGTCTGTCTGGATGTGGTTCCGGTACGGAGTATCTGGCAGTGACACCAACTGGAGATCTGTATCCGTGTCATCAGTTTGTTGGACACGATGAGTTCAAACTGGGTGATGTATTCCATGGTGTAGAACGAAACGATATCGTGGAAGAATTCAAGCTTTGCAATGTCTATGCCAAGGACAAATGCAAGGATTGCTTCGCAAGATTTTATTGCAGTGGCGGCTGTGCAGCGAATTCGTATCAGTTCCATGGCAATATATTAGACGCATACGATGTGGGTTGTGAATTGCAGCGGAAACGTGTCGAATGTGCCATTATGATGAAAGCAGCTCTGGCGGATGACGAAGAAGACGAAGCGGCAGAGTAAAATAAATGAAGGAGAGACAAAAAGATGAAGAAAACAAAAAGGAAAGCAGTCATCAATCTGATTATTTTCTTCCTGCTTCTGGCTGGCGGTATCTATATGGCAATCGCTGGTGTAGGACAGAATGAATCCGGTAAAACTGCGAATGTTCCGTTGGGACTGGATCTGCAGGGCGGTTTGTCCGTAACCTATGAGATTCAGGATGAGAAGCCGACAAGCGACGAGATTAAAGCAACTGTGGATAAGCTGCAGCGAAGAGTCGATGCGTACAGTTCAGAAGGTGAAGTGTATCAGGAAGGAAATGACCGTATCACGGTTGAGATTCCTCTGAACACAGAGAAGGTAGATGCGCATGACGTATTGGATGAACTCGGTCAGCCGGGACAGCTTCTGTTCCTTGATTCCGAGAACTATACAATCTGGCAGCAGAATCAGAACAATGGTACGAACGATGCATACGAAGCAGTTCTGACAGGTTCTGATATCAAGAACGCACAGGCAGGTGTGGACGACAGTGGTACAGTGAAGGATTATGTTGTACAGCTTCAGTTTACAGATGAAGGTGCGCAGAAGTTTGCAACTGCAACTGCAGCCAATATTGGAAAGCCAATCTATATCATCTATGATGGAGCCGTTGCAAGTGCTCCAACTGTACAGAGTGCAATCACAGATGGTAATGCAGTTATCAATAAGATTTCCAGCTATGATGAGGCAGAAAGCCTTGCATCAACAATTAAGATTGGTGCGCTGCCTCTGGAGTTGAAGCAGATTCAGTATAATATCGTTGGTGCAAAGCTTGGTCAGAAAGCAGTATCAACAAGCTTGATCGCCGGTGCGATCGGTTTTGGCTTGGTATGTATCCTGATGATTGTACTGTATCGTTTCCCAGGATTTATTGCCAGCTTAGCACTGACAGGTTATGTTGTATTGATGCTTTTGATTCTGAGCATCCGACACATCACACTGACACTTCCTGGTATTGCAGGTATTATCCTGTCAATCGGTATGGCAGTGGATGCGAATGTCATCATTTTCACACGTATCCGTGAGGAGATCTCTGCAGGCAGCGGTGTGCGTGCGGCAGTGAAGGCAGGTTTCTCCAAAGCGCTTTCCGCGATTTTGGATGGTAATATTACAACTTTGATTGCAACCGTTGTTTTGATGATCCTTGGCTCTGGTAGTATCAAGGGATTCGCGGTTACATTGATGCTTGGTATTGTCCTTTCTATGTTTACCGCATTGTTTGTGACAAAGATGCTTTTGAATTCGTTCTTAGAGCTTGGCGTACAGAATCCAAAGATGTATGGTAAGGCAAAGGAGCCAAAGATTCACGGATATGTAAAGAACTTCAAGATTTGTGGTGTTGCTTCTTTGATCGTGATCATTGCAGGACTTGCGTTCCTCGGTGTAAACCATTCAAGAATTGGCAAGTCATTAAATTACAGTCTGGAGTTTACCGGTGGTACATCAACAACTGCTACTTTTGCAGAGGACGATGTATATACACTGGAGCGTGCAGAGTCTGAGGTTGCACCAGTGATAGCAGAAACAGCGGGTATTGATGCTGGAACGATTCAGATTCAGACAGTAGAAGGAAACAATCAGGTTATCTTCAAGACATCCGAGCTTACAGAAGAGCAGAGTGCAAAGATTGACGACCTGTTGAAATCACAGTTTAAGGCAACAGAAGTGGACAACCAGAGTATCAGTTCTACCATCAGTGGTGAGATGAAGAAAGATGCGATCGTAGCGATTGCAGTATCTTCTGTATTGATGCTTCTGTACATTGCGTTCCGGTTCTCTGACGTGAAGTTTGGTGTCAGTGCGGTGCTTGCTCTTGTACATGATGTATTGGTTGTATTTGCGGCATACTCCATCGGAACACTGTCCGTTGGTAATACATTTATTGCGTGTATGCTGACAATCGTAGGTTACTCGATCAACGCGACAATCATTATCTTCGACCGTATTCGTGAGAATATGCGGACACAGGATAGTAAAGAAAGTCTGGAAGAGCTTGTCAACAAGAGTATCGGACAGACATTTACAAGAACAATTTATACATCCCTGACAACCTTTATCATGGTATTTGTATTGTTCGTGATGGGCGTAACTTCTCTGAAAGAATTTACATTCACATTGATGCTTGGTATCGTGTGTGGTGCTTATTCATCTGTATGTATCACCGGACCACTCTGGTATACAATGAAGAAGAAATTCTCCAAGAAAAATGCATAAGTAAAATAAGGTGGGGCTGTTTCGGCAGCCCCATTTTTAAGTGAAGAAGAGAGGAACACAGATATGTCGGAGTACAAAAAAGAAGAATGGCGGGTGAAACAGCCAGCCGCAGATATCCGCGCACTGGCAGAGCGGTTCTCGATCAGCCCGATATTGGCGCATATCATCGTGAACCGGGAGATCACGGAGCCAGATGCGGTTGCGTGTTATCTGAGTGATGATCTTGCATACACTCATGATCCAGCGTTAATGAAGGACATGGACAAGGGCTGCCAGATTATGAAAGAAAAGATTCGGGCAGGAAAGAAAATCCGTATTATCTCCGATTACGATGTAGATGGCATCACATCGAATTATATTCTGTATCAAGGGCTGCAAAAGGCAGGGGCAGATGTCTCTTATGATATCCCACACCGGATCATGGATGGGTATGGGATGAATGTACGGCTGGTGGAAGCGGCATACGCCGATGGCGTGGATACGATTATCACCTGTGACAATGGAATTGCGGCGGAGACCGCAGTCACCCGGGCGAAAGAACTTGGAATGACGGTGATCGTTACGGATCATCATGAGGTGCCGTGCGAGGTGACGGAAAACGGAGAAAAAAATTATCTGTATGTGAACGCGGATGCCGTGATCGATCCGCACCGCCCGGATTGCGCATATCCCTACAAGGACTTATGCGGCGCTGGTGTGGCGTACAAATTCATCCGGCATTTATACCGGGTGACGGAGCTTCCGTGGGAAGACGAAGATGCCTATATGGATATCTTAGCGCTTGGTACGGTGTGTGATATCATGCCGCTCACAGATGAGAACCGGATCTTTGTCAAGCGTGGACTGCGGAGACTTACGAACAGTACGAATCCTGGAATCAATGCGTTGAAGAAAGCGTTAGGTCTTGATGGAAAGCCAATCGAGGTGCATCATTTGAGCTTCCGGATTGGTCCGAGTCTGAACTCGACCGGACGACTGGAAAGTGCGAAAGAGGGCGTTGAGCTGCTGCTGACCGATGATCCGGCGCGGGCGGAAAGCCTGGCACAGGATATGGCGAAGCTCAACGAACTGCGGAAGGAGATGACCGACCGCGGTGTGCGGGCGGCAACGGACTGGGTGCGAAAGGATATTCGCATGATTCCGACCGAAGATGGTGTGAAAGAAAAGGAAATCGGGGATGATAAGGTTATCGTCCTGTATATGCCGGGGATTCATGAGAGCATCGCGGGACTGATCGCGAGCAAGCTGAAGGAAGCATTTTACCGTCCGACGCTTGTTTTTACCGATGCGGAAAATGGACATGGACTGAAAGGCTCCGGGCGTTCGATTGAGACGTATAATATGTTTGATAAGCTCTGTGAACATAAAGAGTTGTTTGTGAAGGTTGGCGGACACCCGATGGCGGCGGGCTTTACGATTACGCGCGAAGCACTCGAACCGTTACGCGAAGCGTTAAACCGGGATTGCAATCTGACAGACGCGGATCTCGTCGAGAAGCTGTATGTGGATGAATCCTGTGCCATCAAGCAGCTGACATTGCCCCTCTATGAGGAGCTTGCAAAGCTGGAACCATACGGAACTGCCAATGTAAGACCATTGTTCGGTATCGTGAAAATGGGTATTCGATCGATCAAAATGGTTGGAAATGAAGGGCAATACGCACGTTGCACGTTTGTCGATGGCAATGGCACGCGCATAAACGGCATGGTATTTCGTGGAAAAGAGCTATTGGATAACATAAAAGTGTGGTTTGGAGACAAAGAATGTGATAAAATATTGAAGGGTTTACAAAACCATGCACTGATTGATATTCTGTATCATATGAAGAAGAACGAATTCAATGGAACCGTTTCGATTCAGATGGAGCCGGTATCAATCCGGAAAAGCGTATATTATGAGACATCAAAATAGAGCATAAGTGAAGGTAGGAGGAGCGCAAATGAAGAGTGTAAAGGATTATATCATCAGTATTCCGGATTTCCCAAGTAAGGGGATTATATTCCGAGATGTGACAAGTGTACTGGAAAGCCCGGAAGGGTATGCACTGGCAATTGATGAGCTGAACAAGCTGTTAGATGGAGTGGACTATGATCTGATCGCAGGTACAGAATCGAGAGGATTTATCTTTGGCGCACCACTTGCCTATATGAACAAGAAGGGATTTATCCCGGTTCGTAAGAAAGGAAAGCTGCCACGTGAGACAGTCGAGATGAGCTACGATCTGGAGTACGGTTCTGCAACGATCGAGATCCATAAGGATGCGATCAAGCCGGGCGACAAGGTTGTACTGGTCGATGATCTGATAGCGACAGGCGGTACGATTCAGGCAGCAGCCAAGCTCGTCGAAGAGCTGGGTGGTGAGGTAGTAAAGATGATCTTCTTGATCGAGCTGACCGATCTTGGAGGAAGAAAATTGCTGGAGGGCTACGATGTAGCATCTGTTGTACAGTACGAAGGTGAGTGATTTTTATGGCGGATACAACCTATAAGATACCACATGATACACTGAAAAAAGAAATCAGTAAACCGGAGGATTTTACGCCGCCGGAGGAATTGTATAAAAAATTGATTGCTACCATTCGCGCGTATCGTCCGACGACGGATCTGTCGGAGATCGAGAAGGCGTATAAGATTGCAAGCAAAGCGCACGAAGGTCAGAAGCGAAAGTCCGGGGAACCATATATTATTCACCCGCTTTGCGTGGCAATCATTCTGGCAGAACTGGAACTTGATAAAGAGACGATCGTAGCAGGAATCCTGCATGATGTTGTAGAGGATACGGTTATGACGCGGGAGGAGATTGCAAAGGAGTTCTCCGAAGAGGTAGCACTGCTTGTCGATGGCGTTACGAAGCTGACACAGCTCGATCTGTCACAGGATAAGATCGAGGTTCAGGCAGAGAACCTGCGTAAGATGTTCCTTGCGATGGCAAAGGATATCCGTGTCATCCTGATCAAGCTTGCCGACCGTCTGCACAATCTGCGTACAATGCAGTACCAGTCCCCGGCAAAGCAGATCGAAAAGTCGCGTGAGACGATGGATATTTACGCACCACTCGCACACCGCCTTGGTATTTCCAAGATCAAGGTCGAACTCGATGACCTCTCCATGCAGTATCTCTATCCAGAGGTATACAAGAACTTAAAGGAAGAGATCACCACACGACTGAATGCGAGCGAGGATTTCATCGTACAGATGGTAGAACAGGTTAAGCAGTATATGAAGGAAGCTGGCATCGAGGCAGAGGTAGACGGACGTGTCAAGCATCTGTTCTCCATCTATAAGAAAATGATCACGCAGAATAAGACGCTCGACCAGATTTACGATATTCATGCAATTCGTATCAAGGTCGATACGGTACGGGATTGTTATGCGGCACTCGGAATTATTCATGAGAAATACAAGCCAATTCCGGGACGTTTCAAAGATTATATCGCAATGCCGAAAGAGAACATGTACCAGTCTCTCCACACGACATTGATTGGACCGGGTGGTCGTCCGTTCGAGATTCAGATTCGAACCTACGAGATGCACCGTACCGCGGAATATGGTATTGCTGCACATTGGAAATACAAAGAAGGCGGCAGTGGCAAGAACGATAACGAAGAGCAGAAGTTAAGCTGGCTCAGACAGATTCTGGAATGGCAGACCGATACGACAGATAACAAGGAATTCATGAACGCCATCAAGACAGATTTGGATCTGTTTTCAGATCAGGTGTATGTATTTACACCAGCGGGCGATGTCAAGAATCTTCCGGCTGGTTCTACACCAATTGATTTTGCCTACAGCATTCATACGGCGGTCGGAAACAAGCTGATTGGTGCGCGTGTCAATGGACGGCAGGTGCCGATTGAGACAGAGCTTCATAATGGTGATCGTGTTGAGATTATCACATCGCAGAACTCCAAAGGTCCAAGTATGGACTGGCTGTCTGTGGTAAAGAGTTCACAGGCAAAGACGAAGATTAACCAGTGGTTCCGGCAGGAGAACAAGACAGATAATATCCAGCGTGGTAAAGATGCGATGGCAGCATACTGTAAGACAAAGGGTATCGTGTTATCGAACCTTTTGCAGCCGGAACTGCAGGAAAAGGTAATGAAGAAATACAACTTCCTGACATGGGATGCCGTGCTTGCATCAATCGGACATGGCGGACTGAAGGAAGGACAGGTTGTCAACCGTCTGCAGGAAGAATACAAAAAAGAAGAAGCGAAGAAGATCACAGAGGAACAGATTGTTGACAAGATCAACACACCGGGCAGAGGCGAAAGTCACAAGCATGCCAAGGGTGGTATTGTGGTCAAAGGTATGGACGATGTTGCAGTGCGTTTTTCACGCTGCTGTGCTCCAGTACCGGGTGATGAGATCGTCGGTTACATCACGCGTGGACGTGGAGTATCCATTCATCGTACCGATTGCGTAAATGTCCTCTGCATGGATGAATTTGACCGGAAACGTCTGATTGAGGCGGAATGGTCTGAAGATCTGCTGCAGAATCAGAAGATGTATATGACGGAGATTAACATTTACGCGAACGATAGTAAGGGTTTGGTGTTCTCGCTGTCGAAGATCTTCAATGAGGAGAACATCAACCTGACAGGTATGAATGTCCGTGTCAATAAGCAGGGCAAGGCGACGGTTTCCGTGAAGTTTGAGATTCGCTCGAAGGAGCAGCTCAACAAGCTGATCGCGAAGATCCGGAACGTAGAGGGAATCATCGATATCGAGCGGACTACGGGTTGATTGTATGAATTAACGTATTGGTGGAAGAGTTGAACACAACTGCGCAATTCCATGCAGACGCGCTCTCGCTCGGTTCAGCACGCAGTGGTACTAAATTCGCGACAAAAGATGCCGCTCATTAAGTACCAGCGTGCTTCAACGGTCTGCATATGAATTGGTAGATTGTGTCCAACTCTATCTACGAATTGGAAAATGATACAATCACAGTGGCGTCTGACCTTGAAAGGAGTTTTATGGGAAAGATTGAGATAACAAAGAAAGTGCTCGGTATCTGTGCGACGAATTGTTATACAATGGGAGATACAGATACACGGGAAGCGGTGATTATTGACCCCGGAGATAGAGCAGATATTTTGATAAAGGACTGGAAAGACCGAAACTGGCATCCGCAGGCGGTGCTGCTTACGCATGGTCATTTCGACCATATCGGGGCACTGGCTGGCGTGAAGAAGGAGTACCCGGATATTAAGGTGTATGCGGCAGCAGAGGAGAAGGAAGTCATGGAGAGTCCGGCTCTGAATCTGTCATCGTCATTCGGCGCAGCATTTACGGCGCAGGCGGATATCTATCTGGAGGATGGCGCCGAGATCGAGGTACTTGGACGGAAATGTAAGTGCCTGTTAGTACCGGGACATACGAAGGGCGGCATGTGCTATTATTTCCCGGAGGAGCATGTTGTCTTTACCGGGGATACGCTGTTTTGCTACAGTGTCGGAAGAACGGACTTCCCGACGGGTGATGCGAAGGCTCTGGAAGATGCCATCCGTGAGAAATTATTTGTGCTGCCAGATGAGACACTTGTGCTTCCGGGACATGATGCACAGACAATGATTGGAAAGGAAAAGACGGGCAATCCGTATTTCTAAGATGATACTGCTAGACCAGAATAACCAATTATATAACAACGACCTGCGGGCAATGATCATGGCGTTTTATCCGGGAGTAAAGATCGTCGAGGACGCGGGCTTGTCCGACGATTTTGATCTGCGGCTCCTGATCCGATATGAGGAAGCTTTTACGATTCTCACTGTGTGCAAGCATGGACATGAGTGCGACAAGCCGGATGATCTGCAGGAGGTGCCAGAGCTTCCGGCGTATAAGGATAAGCTGTTGATATCCACCTGTGGACTGCGGGCGAAGATTCTTGTTGATTACCGGAATAAGCCAGAATTCCGGAATGTGTTGAAAATGGCGTCTTACCGGCTGCTTGGACAGTTTGCAGACCGGAGACTTCCGTGGGGCGACCTGACGGGAGTACGTCCGACGAAGATCGCGATGACGAGGCTTCTGGAGTATCTGGCGGAACAGACAGATGAAGCTGGCATGAACGGACATGATGCCGAGGAGCATGCAGATCGGACACATGAAAAACAGCAGGAAATACACGATAGAATCGTACAATATTACCGCGATATCTACGACACAAGCGTGCAGAAAGCAGAGCTTGCAACGACGGTGGCAGAAAACGAGCATCGTCTGGTGAAGGGAATTGATCTCGACAACGACTATTGTCTGTATGTCGGGATTCCGTTTTGCCCAAGCCGGTGTCTGTATTGTTCCTTCACATCGTATCCGATTGGGATTTATGCGGAGAAAGCAAAGACCTATATTGATACGCTCTGTAAGGAGTTAGCCTATGTGGCAGAACAGTATAAGCACAAACGGTTAGTGGCAATCTACATTGGCGGCGGAACGCCGACGTCGATCTCGCATGAGCTGCTTGCAGTACTATTGAAGCAGATTCAAACCGTATTCCGGTTACAGGAACCGGAGGTTGCGGATGGGCTTGTGGAGTTTACCGTGGAGGCAGGACGCCCGGACAGCATCACACCGGAGAAGCTTGCGGTGATGAAGGGATATGGCGTGACGCGTATCAGCATCAATCCGCAGACGATGAACGACGAGACACTGCGGACGATCGGCCGTGCACACAATGCGGCTCAGGTGAAGGAAGCATTTGCGATGGCAAGGCAGGCGGGCTTTGATAACATCAACATGGATCTGATTGCGGGACTTCCGGGAGAAGACTTACACGCGATGAAACATACGTTAGAAGAAATCCGGGCATTGGCACCGGAGAGCCTGACGGTACATTCCCTGGCAATCAAGCGTGCAGCGAATCTGAACCAGCAGATGGATGATTACAAATCCACAATCCATCATGACATGGATGCGATGCATACGGCGGCACAGGAGACGGCACAGACACTTGGCATGGAGCCATATTATCTGTACCGGCAGAAGAATATCGGTGGTAATCTGGAAAATGTCGGATATGCGAAGCCGGGCTGCGAATGCTTATATAATATTTTGATTATGGAAGAGATGACAGATATCATTGCGGCGGGCGCAGGTGCGTCGACGAAGCTTGTCTATCATGCAGAAAATCGTGTGGAGCGGGTAGAAAACTGCAAATCTGTCGATGATTATATCAACCGTTTTGATGAAATGCTTGACCGAAAGCGCAAAGCGTTTTAAAATCGAACGAGAATGAATACAAGCGGGAGGAAAAAGATGGCAATGAAGAAGAAGCCGGTAACCGGCATGAAAGATATATTACCAAAGGAGATGGCAATCCGTGATTACTGCATCGCTTTAATCAAGGATACCTATAAGACATTTGGATTTAATTCGATGGAGACACCTTGTGTCGAGCACATCGAGAACCTGAACAGCAAGCAGGGCGGCGAGAATGAGAAGCTTATCTTCAAGATCTTGAAGCGTGGTGAGAAGCTGAAGATTGGCGAGGCAAAGGAAGAGCTTGACTTAGTTGACGGCGGACTCCGTTATGATCTGACTGTACCGCTTTGCAGATATTATTCGAACAATGCGAACGAACTGCCAAGCCCGTTTAAGGCGTTACAGATGGGAAATGTATGGAGAGCCGACCGCCCGCAGCGAGGCCGTTACAGACAGTTCATGCAGTGCGATATTGATATTTTAGGTGAGCCGACAATCTTAGCAGAGATCGAGCTGATCCTGGCGACAACAACATTGCTTGGCAAGCTGGATTTCAAGAACTTTACGATCCGTATCAATGACCGTCGTATCTTGAAGGCGATGGCTGCTTACAGCGGATTTGCGGAAGCAGATTATGATACCGTATTTATTATCCTCGATAAGATGGATAAGATCGGTTTGGATGGCGTCAAGGAAGAGCTTCTGAAGGAAGGCTATGCCGAGGATGCTGTGACAAAATATCTCGAACTGTTCGAGAAGGTGACAGCCGACATCAGCGGCGTACAGTATCTGAAGGAGACTCTTGGCGCGTTCTTACCGGAAGAGGTTGCTGAGAATTTGAAGACGATCATCGACAGTGTGGAGAGCACGAAGAGTGCGGACTTCAAGATGGCATTTGATCCGACTCTGGTACGTGGTATGTCGTATTATACAGGTCCAATCTTTGAGATCTCAATGGATGAGTATGGCGGATCTGTCGGCGGCGGCGGACGTTACGACGAGATGATCGGCAAATTCACCGGTCAGCCAACACCGGCATGTGGATTCTCCATCGGTTTTGAGCGAATCATCATGCTGCTTCTCGAGCGCGATTTTGAGATACCGGGAAGCAAGAACAAGACCGCATACCTAATCGATAAAAAGATGCCAAGCGACAAGCTGCTTAAGATCTTAGAGCAGGCAAAACAGGCAAGAGCCGAGGGGCAGATCGTGAATATCGCAATCATGAAGAAGAACAAGAAGTTCCAGAAGGATCAGATGATTACAGAGGGCTATACACAGTTCGAAGAGTTCTATGCGGATTCCTTTGAGGGGTAACCATTATTTATGATATGAAAACGCTCCGTAGCTGATGTAGATAATCGCGAACTCAGAACGACAGAGACGGGAGCGGGTATTTATAAATTAACTTAGACACAGGAGGCTATGAAAATGGCAGAGTCAATGCAGGGACTTCACAGAAGTCACAGATGTACAGAAGTAAATAATACGATGATTGGGAATACCGTCACCGTTATGGGATGGGTGCAGAAGAGCCGTAACAAAGGTGGAATCATCTTCGTCGATCTGCGTGATCGAAGCGGTATTCTGCAGGTCATCTTTGAGGAAGCAAACTGTGGTGCGGAGAGCTTCGCAAAGGCTGAGAAGCTTCGTTCCGAGTTTGTCGTTGCAATTACCGGTGAGGTTGCAAAGCGTGGCGGCGCAGTCAATGAGAATCTTGCAACCGGTGATATCGAAGTCATCGCGAAGGATATCCGTATCCTTGCAGAAGCAGATACACCACCGTTCCCAATCGAGGAAAACAGCAAGACGAAGGAAGATCTTCGCCTGAAATACCGTTATCTGGATCTTCGTCGTCCGGACTTACAGAAGAATATCATGATGCGCAGCAAGGTGACAACACTGGTTCGTTCTTTCATGGCAGACGAAGGCTTTATCGAGATCGAGACACCGACACTTTGTAAGTCAACTCCGGAAGGCGCGCGTGATTACCTTGTACCAAGCCGCATACATCCGGGTGAGTTCTATGCATTGCCACAGTCACCACAGATTTACAAGCAGCTTCTGATGTGCTCCGGCTACGACCGTTATTTCCAGATCGCACGTTGCTACCGTGATGAGGATCTGCGTGCCGACAGACAGCCGGAATTCACACAGATCGATATGGAGCTTTCGTTCGTGGATGTCGATGATGTTATCGATGTCAATGAGCGTCTGCTTGCAAAGCTGTTCAAGGAAGTCATCGGCGTGGATGTGCAGCTCCCGATTCAGCGTATGACATACAAAGAGGCGATGGAACGTTTCGGTTCTGATAAGCCGGATCTCCGTTTTGGTATGGAGCTTTGCGATGTGACAGATGTTGTGAAGGATTGTGAATTTGTCGTATTCAAGAATGCGATTGAAGCTGGCGGAAGCGTGCGCGGTATCAATGCTGAGGGTCAGGGTGCAATGCCAAGAAAGAAGATTGATGCACTCGTTGACTTTGCCAAGGGTTATGGCGCAAAGGGACTTGCCTATATTGCAATCCATGAAGATGGAACAATGAAGTCTTCGTTTGCAAAGTTCATGAAGGACGAGGAGATGCAGGCACTTGTTGCGAAGATGAATGGTAAGCCGGGCGATTTACTGCTCTTCGCAGCAGATAAGAGCAAGCTTGTCTATGATGTGCTTGGTGCACTTCGTCTGGAAATCGCAAATCAGCTTGGACTTTTGAAGAAGGACGAATACCGTTTCGTATGGATCACAGAGTTCCCATTGCTTGAGTGGAGCGAGGAGCTTGGCAGATATCAGGCAATGCACCATCCATTTACGATGCCAATGGAAGAGGATCTGCAGTATATCGAGTCTGATCCGGGCAGAGTACGTGCAAAGGCATACGATATCGTATTAAATGGTACAGAGATCGGTGGTGGTTCCGTGCGTATCCACCAGGATGACATTCAGGAAATGATGTTCAAGGCACTTGGATTCACGATGGAGCGTGCATACGACCAGTTCGGATTCCTGTTAAATGCGTTCAAATATGGAGTACCACCACATGCAGGACTTGCATATGGACTTGACCGTCTCGTTATGCTGATGGCACAGGAAGATTCTATTCGTGATGTTATCGCATTCCCGAAGGTAAAGGATGCTTCCTGCCTGATGAGTGAGGCGCCGAATACCGTCGATGCAAAGCAGCTTGAAGAGCTTGGAATCTCGATTGTGAAGCCGGAAGCTGAGACAGAAGAATAAAGCATAATAAGAAGATTACCGCATATGTATAGACTAAGGGAGACCGGAGTTTTGCATATGCGGTTTTTTGATCGGAAAAAAATCAGATTGTTGTTTGGATTTACCGTATTTTTAGTTTTGCTGATTCTGAATTGTGTGATGTATTGTAACAAAGCGGGGATGAAACGGGATTTGGTCGTTGTGATTGATGTCGGACATGGCGGCAATGATCCGGGTAAGATCGGCGTGGATAATGTAAAAGAAAAAGATGTGAATTTGCAGATTGCCCTATGTCTGAAAGCACAGTTACAGGCGCGGGGTGTGAAGGTAATCCTGACGCGCGAGGGGGATGTGTGTCTGGCAACGAATGGTGCGACGAACAAGAAAGTATCTGATATGCATAACCGGGTGAGCTTGATCAATGCGTCCGGCGCGGATTATATGATCAGTATCCACCAGAACAGCTACCCAGAGGCAGAGATTAGCGGACCGCAGGTATTTTATTATGGTTCGTCGGAAATGTCAAAGAAACTGGCGGAAGCGATACAGGCGCAGTTGATCGTCGATTTGCAGCCACCGAAGGAACGGGAGATTAAGACGGGCAATGATCTGTATATCCTGAAAAACAGTCAATGTCCGGGCGTGATCGTAGAGTGTGGATTCCTGAGCAATCCGACAGAATGCGAGAACTTGCAGAATCCACAATATCAGCAGGCGGTTGCGGCAGCAATTGCGCGCGCCATCTGCAAATTATAATTCGACGGTGAAACAGATCCATGTATGTTCATGGAATGTCTCGTTGTCCAGATAGATTTTGCCATTGTAATAATCGACCAATTTTTTCAGATTCGGCAGACCTTGTCCGCGGGAGGTGCGTACTTCTACGGACGTTTTGGTAGAATAGCCACGGACAAACATTTTCTTGCGCAGCTCGGAAGAAATCTCCCCTCCTTCGTTCTTTGTCTGAATTCGGACGTGATCGTTCCGGCTGTCAAGAATCAGCGAGAATGTATGTCCGGGTTCTGTCGCTTCAATCGCATTGTCAATTAGAATACCCAAGATGCGGATCAGATCGTACTCTGGAACCGGCGTGATCAGGGAACGGTTCTTGATCTTGACCGAGATCAGCCTGCCCTTTTGCTCCGCTTCTTTGATCTTACTAAATACAAATCCAGCAACAACCGGAAGATTGATCTTCAAAAGCTCAGATTCATTGAACTCCTCTTCCAGAAATGTTGAATAATTCGCGATCGCGTCACTTAACGAATCATAGTCTTTGTAAGTATATGGCAGCATGCGGATCGCATTCATTTGATTGTTGAAATCATGCTGTTTACCTAAGATGTCAGAGATCAGATCGTGCGCCATTGGTTCATAGGTCTGGTAATCTTTGATATCCTGTTGCTGAATTGTAATTGTGCGTTGCTGGTTTAATACCATGATGTCAGCAAGTAGCAAAATTACCATGAAGGTTACAGTCATTGGTAAGATTGCAATGGCATCGATAGAATCAATTTTTGTAAGAGCTACGGTTACTATGTATAATAATGATACATAAGAAAGAATAAGTTTAAATATTAATTTTCCCTTATTTGCAAAAAGGTATAGTTTGTTAAGAGGTAAGAGGGAAATAAATATTGATATTATAAAAATAACGCAATTACCAACTAACTGGGTTGAAACATCTGATAATGTAAATATTGCAAATGGAAAAATAATCACAGTAATGGCTTCAATTAGTCCACATGTAGCAAAACTTAGGAGAAATGGGAAAATGCATGCAGATACTCTGATGCGCAAAATTATGCTATATGTAATTAATGATATAGGAAAAGCTAGAAACCAACCAAGTACGTTTGGAATAAAAATGAATAGAGCATTATTTATTATTCCACATATAAAAATAAGAGGTAAGAATGGTGAAAGTAAGTCTTTTTTCTTCTTTCCAATTAAGGAACTGATCAAAAGTAATTCGGCTGCTGCCTCAATAATATATGTGCTACTTGAAATTACAAAAGTTTTCATATAGTAAAATATCCCCTTTATTCTATATTACATTATAGGTATTATTTAAATAATATGTCAATTGCTGTTTGTAATAAAGTTTATCTGGTTGAAAAGTATATAATTGTGTAGAAGGATGTTGTCTATTCCCCACGAAATGTCGTTCGTTCCAAATCTATTGCGCATTTATTTTAATCATGTTAAGAATAATATAGAAATTCATTCGGGGATGAATTTCGAAGAATATTCTTTCAGAAGGAGGAGATGTGTGATGAAGGATATGAAGAAAGTAGTTGCTGCACAGTTGGAGGATTTGACAGATGTAATCCTGACTCTTACAGGATGCAAGAACTTGTGGGGAGAGCCGGAGCTTCCTGATTGTATGAGAGTCGAGATGGAATCAGAATCTGAGAACTAGTACATCAACCAAAAACACTTGGGGGTATCCGTTGTGCGGACTTTTGGCGGATATCCCATTTGTTAAAAAGCACATGGAGAACATAAGACAGGGGATGAATTATGAGTATCAATCATAGGATAGGGGAGCATGTGACACGGTATCTCGTGGGACGTGACTATGATGTGGCAGATATGCAGTGTGCAAAAGTATGCTATGCAGTAGAATCAATTGTGGGAGATTTGCAAAAAGATCTTGTTCTATTTGTTATCTTTTCAGTATCTGGATTTTTCCGGGAATTTTTGTTTTGCTTTGTGACGGTCAATCTGGTTCGCCGGTTTCTGGGCGGTATCCATATGAAAACAAATATTGGGTGTACAGTTGCTTCGGTCAGTGTGTACGTGATCGCAGTGGCGGGCGGTGTACATGTCATATTTCCATATCCGGTCGTAGCGGGATTGTTGCTGTTTACGATGTATCTGATGGCGACGATTGCACCATTACCATCGCCAAATCGACCGGTTTACAAGGGAGAACGAAAAAAGAAGATTCAACAAAAAGGCTTGATCGGACTAGGCGTATTGAGTATCTGTACGGTGATTTACCCTGCGTGTTCCACATTCGTTGCATGGATTTTGATTTTACAGATTGTGGAGGTAGGAGTTGTAGTGTTCAGAGAAAATTATTTGAATTATAAGGATATGGATGCGCCGCCGTCGATGTCGGAGGAGGCGGAAAAGCTATTTATGGAATGTACGCGGAATTATGAAGCACGAATGAATGGCTTGCTTCATTATCCGACGGAGTTTCGCTCTATGACGCGAAAAGAACGAACCAGCGCATTTAAGGGCTTTACGGATCAGGAAAAAGATGCAGTGATGAATCTTATGACAGACGAACAGAAGGAACGGTTAGTTCAGGATATCCGTTATCAGGCGGTGCTTGATTTCAGACGTGGGAAATAACTAGCAGGGACTGAAAGTGCTTTGGTAAAATATTTTCAGTCCCTGCTAATTATCTTTTTGACATAATCTTTATATTTACGTCCGACGGGGGTCGAGATATTGTGATTCCCCAGATAGAGAAGCGCGTTGGTCGGATCGTAAGAGTTCACATAATCACTGTTTACAATAAAGCTTCGATGACTTTGGATGAAATTCGGCGGAAGCTGTGCAATCAGTTCTTTCAGACGGATACCGCTTGTGTTGATCACATTGCTTTCCTCATAGATCGTCAGGTTCTTGCCAGCCGCTTCGATATACAGGATCTTTTCTGGAAGAACGCGAAAATAAATACCATTGACATCGCGTAGTTCTATGGGCGTAACGTCCAGAAAACGATTGTGGATCAGCTTGTCGATGGTATATAACAAATCTTCTTTCTTATAGGGCTTTACCAGAAAATCATAACAATTCGTTGCATGTATTGCACGTGGTGCGTCCATGGAATATGCAGTCAGATACAGGATTGGTGTTTTTGCATACCGCTGCATGGAACGAATCTGTGTTCCAAGTGCGATACCGTCCTGCTCGGACTCGTCATCTCCAAGAGAGATATCCAGTAGGAATAGTTGGATTTTGTTTGCGCGCATCAATTGGGTTGCCTGCTGGTAATTGGTTGCTTTTATACAATTCATATGATCGTATTTTTCGAGCAGGATGGATTCGATGCCATCTAACTGTTCCTGATCATCTTCTACTATTAAAACATCCATAAAGGAGCTCCTTTCGCACGACTGTACATTATAAATACGGCGTGATTTGAATGTCAATCTTTTTTTCGATGCTGATGGAAAACTCGGTAAAGAACATGCTAAAAACATACAAAATATGACAGAAGCGTTTGCTTTTTTATAGAAAAAGCGTTATGATATAAACAATATTGGAACGTCTGGATTGGACAAAATTGGAGGGTATATATATGAATATAGCAGCAATCGGAAATTCAAATCTGACGCTGGCAGTCAGTGATACCGGAAGTATGAATGCCATTGATATGGCGATGCTTAAAAAATCACTGGATGCGGTGGAGACAAATGGTGCGATGATTACACAGATGATGGAACAGTCTGTGAATCCAAACATCGGTGCAAACATTGATATCCGTTTATAAATGATATGATAAGTCCTGTATTTTGCGTGCAGGACTTTTTCTTTTGAATTAACGTCAAATAAATGTAAAATATGATAATTCCACATCTTGTTTTTCATATAGCTATCGCGTACAATGCATCTTAGTTTTGTTGATTTTTATTTAAGATAAGAGGTATAAGATGAAGACGAAGATGACGTCCAAAGAGCGGCTTCCGTTGATCGGAATGACTGTCTCGGCATTTATTTTTAACACATCCGAGTTTATGCCAATCGGTCTGCTGACGGATATTGCAAAGAGCTTTTCGATTTCTGAGGCGAAGGCGGGCATGTTGATCACGGTATATTCGTGGATCGTTATGTTGCTTTCCCTGCCGCTCATGCTGCTCGTGAGCAAGATTGATTATAAGAAGTTATTTATGGGAACGGTTGCATTGTTCGGAATCTGTCAGGTGTTGACCGTGTTGTCAAACAGCTACGGCATGCTGATGGCGTCCCGAATCGGTGTAGCCTGTGCACACGCGATTTTCTGGTCAATCGCGTCTCCGATTGCAGTGCGTATGGCGTCAGAAGAACATCAGTCCAAAGCACTCAGTATGGTCGTGACAGGTACTTCGGTTGCGACGATTGCAGGACTTCCGCTTGGAAAAATGATTGGACATTATGCAGGATGGAGAATCGCCTTTTTGATCGTGGCAATCATCACATTCGTTGTTTTGGCATATATGGCATTCCTGTTCCCGAAGATGGAGTGCGGCGAGCCGTTCCGTGTGAAGCAGTTGCCAGAACTATTTAAGAATCGTGCACTTGTCTGCATCTATATTCAGACATTTTTGTTTGTAGTGGGCTATTATACGAGCTATAGTTATATCGATCCGTTCCTGCAGCAGGTCGCACACATGGGAAATAGTACAGTCACCATTACATTGTTTGTGTTTGGTGCCGCAGGATTGCTCGGCAGTCTTCTGTTCTCGAAATTCTATGACAAATACCGGCATGGATTTTTGCGCACGGTGATGATTTCGTTGGCGGTTGAACTGTTATTGCTGCTTCCGGCGGCAGGACAGCCGGGATTTATAATGGCGCTTTGTGCTTTATGGGGCATTACAGTGCTTGTATTTAATGTATCGTTCCAGTCAGAGACGATTCGCTGTACGGATGAACAGTCCTCGTCGGTTGCAATGTCGATTTTTTCCGGTATCTTTAATTTTGGTATCGGCGCAGGCAGCTTCCTTGGTGGAATTGTGTGTGACAAGGGACAGATTGTACATATTGGATTTGTTGGAGCTGCATTTGCGGTAATTTCGGTTCTGTTCTTCCTGGTGTGCATGTCCAAGAATCTGGTAGAGAATAAGTAAGATTGACTGTTCTTTTTTGAAATGAGATATCATGTAAGCGGTTGTATCACAGATACAATCGCTTATTTTATGTGAATATATGGTAGTAAAGCAGCTCAGTAAGGCGGTCGCTCTTATGGGGGATATTGCGCAGGCGCAGTCGGTTGGATGCACGGATACCCAGGTAGCTGGAGGAAATGTATATTCGTTGTTTCAGGTGGACGGCGAATCGACGTTTACTCGTGCAATGGCATGCAGGATGAAAGTACCTTTGAGGATTACTGCCGATATGTTGTACAGTCTGATGGAACCTTGCAGGAGGAGTCACTGATGTCGCGTAAACGGGAACTGAACGAGGACTATTCCGTTTTTTTATTACCGGTAGTATCAACAAAATATTTTTTGCCCTCAACCCCGCATATTTCCTCACTTTTTCTAAATGTTCCAAACTTACGCTTTACATTTCTATAAAACTTATGCTATGGTGGATGTGTTGTCGAGAATCGCTGTTCTGGCGTAGTTCGGTAACAGTCGGAAATACTCTTTTATATATTCATTTCATCTATGAAATTACCCGTTATTTATTTCTGGTAACAGCAGATTGGTTTAGAAACAAGCAGGAGTTTTTTTCTCGTAAAAAGGAGGAGCGTATGGGAGAAGAAAAGAAATTAAACATCCGTATCGGACAGGTCAAGGATGTAAACAACCGGCAGGTATTCAGTAATCATGTACTTTGTGCACAGTTTTTGCGCGACTATGCAGATCTGGACATTTTGAAAAATGTTCAGCCGGAGGATATCGAGGATGTGACAGACAAGTATCAGGCGTACTTGGGAATCGAATTTGAGACGGATACCGTGAAGAAGATTCATTTGCCGGAAATGCAGAAAGATATGCCGCTTTATATGGTTTCCCTTATTGAACATAAAAGTGATGTCGATTATAATGTGTGTATGCAGTTGCTTCGGTATACGGTATGTATCTGGGATGATTATGCAAAGACGATGGAAAAGGCACATCCGGGGATTTCTAAGACGAAGGGATTCCGGTATCCGCCGGTGTTCCCGATTGTGTATTATGAGGGCGCGGGAAAATGGACGGCTGCCATGCACGTAAAAGAGCGGGTATTTATGAATGAGATCTTTGCATCATATATACCGGATTTTACATATCGGCTTGTGAATGTCCACCAGTATACAAATGAAGAGCTGCTGATTCATGAGGATGAAATGTCGCTTTTGATGATGATAAACCGAATCCAGACGCCGCAGGATTTTTCGGACTTCCTCAGATCCAATCAGGAAGAAATCCGCGAGATTATGGAGCGGGCGTCGGAGAATATCGTGCAGATTATTGTAAATTCGCTGTGGGCGTTATTTATGAAGATGCAGGTATCGGTTTCTGAGGCGACAGATTGTTTGAGAAAAATGATCGGAGGCGAGAGCATGGGAAACTGGTTTGAGAATATGGAGCCAATGAACATACAGGAAGAGCGGGCAAAGACGAAGAAGGCTGAGGAAGAACTGGAAGAAAGTGTTAAAGCAATGTTTAAACTGTTAAAGAAGCTGTGCACCACAAAGGAACAGGCGGTTCAGGAATTGATAGAATCCTATGACAAAACCGAGGAGGAAGCACAGAAGCTCGTAGAACAATATTGGTGACAAGTCTATAAGAAATGGCGCAGGATATCCTGCGCCGTTTTCTATATATTGTATTTCTAAATTCAAAAACTCAATATCGTGTATCAAATATTTCAAATTGTTACAAAATGTAACAATTTTATGTGAACCATTGAAAAGAATAAGTTTACAGAAAAAGAAAAAGAAAACTTGTTGGAAATATAGCGAAAATGCGAAGAAAATGTGAATTTTTGAAAAAACATCCAAAAACTGGTTGACAATAATATTACAGGTTGCTATAATGGGCAATGTAATAAGTTGTAACATATTTGTAACAAATTGGAGGTAAGAACATGAAAAGACCATCCGTAAAGTGGTTGGCGGTAGCGGCGGCAGGTTGCATTTTCGCTTCGTCCATGGGTACATACACATATACCGCGTTGGCAGACGAGTTTGTATATACCGATGCTAACGTCAGTATAACATCAATCGTAGATCACTATATTGAAGAAAATGGTGGAGACGTATTTACAGCTGATGCAACTCCAGAGGATGCAACAGCACCGGCTGCAGTTGTTGCAGAGGCAACAGCAACCGACGCAGTAGCAACTGGCGAGATTCAGGAGATTGCAAAGGTAACAGGAGAAATCGCAGAAGTTCCTTCCGAGGAAACAACGGAGGCACCGGCAACGGAAGAGCCAACGACAGAAGCACCTGTACAGGAAGCATCTGAGGCGGCAGCATCACCGGTTATGGATTTCACAGGAAAGGCAATCGTCACAGCATCTGGTTCCGTAAATATTCGTCAGTCTGGTGATGTGAATGCGGCAAAGGTTGGAACGATTGATGCAGGCGGACTTGTAAACATCGTAGAAAAAGGTGACACATGGTCACATATTACATCCGGAAATGTGGATGGCTACATCAGAAACGATCTTCTCGCATTTGGCAGTGATGCGGCAAATTATGCAAGTGCAAACCTGTCAAAGGTTGCAGTTGTAAACACCGCTGCGTTGAAGCTTCGTAAAGAAGCAAGCACAGGCAGCGAGGAAATTACTCTTCTTGCACAGGGAGAATCTTATCCGATCGTAGAGACAGGAGATGCATGGACAAAGATCCAGCTTGACACTGTGACAGGATATGTAAAGAATGAGTACATAACTATTTCTTATAATATGCCAACAGCAAAGGCAGTAAGTGCACCGGCACAGGATACAACGACAACGGAAGCACCAACAACGGAAGCTCCTACGACAGAGGCTCCTACAACAGAAGCACCGGTGACAGAAGCTCCAACCTCAGATCTTGGACAGCAGATTGCAAACTTTGCATGTCAGTTCGTTGGAAACCCATATGTATGGGGCGGTACAAGCTTGACAAACGGAGCGGATTGTTCCGGATTCGTACAGAGTGTATATAAGAACTTTGGATATTCGCTTCCTCGTACATGTACACCACAGAGTAATGCAGGTACAGCAGTCAGCCTTGCAGCATTGGCACCTGGTGATCTGGTATTCTACGATCACGGTACAGGTTCCTGTGAGCACGTAGGTATCTATATTGGAAGTGGACAGATCGTACATGCAAGCAGCAGCCGTACAGGAATCAAGATCTCAAATGTAAATTACAGTACACCATTTAAGGCTTGCAGAATTGTAAATTAGGAAATTAGTAATACTTTCTATAATGTGTTTGAAAGGGCATTTTCGGTAAGAATCGAAGGTGCCCTTTTCCGTTATCAAAAAAATGTGAATTTTTGTATATTTTGACGAAAAATCACTTCCCAAACAGGGGTTGGGTGTGCTATAATACTAAACATAGAAAGTACATGTGCTTCACGCACATTTTTTATTTTCTATAGTTCGACGTAAAGGAGCTGGGGCATATGAATTACATCATAAGTGGAAAGAACATTGAGGTTACAGACGCACTGAAGCAGGCGATTTACGAGAAGCTTGAGAGAATCGAGAAGTTCTTCGGTGAAGACACAGCAGCACAGGTTACACTTTCGGTAGATAAGGACCGTCAGAAGATTGAGGTTACGATCCCGATGAAGGGACATACGATTCGTGCAGAACAGGCGAGCGATAATATGTATGTATCCATCGATTTGGTTGTGGAGATTATCGAACGTCAGGTAACACGCCATAAGAAGCGTATTTTGGACAAGGAACAGAATTCCGGTTATATCAATAACGATTTCTTCGATGTAGAAGGACTTGAGGATGAGGATGTCCAGATTATCCGTAGCAAGAAGGTTGTGTTAGAGCCTATGTATCCGGAGGATGCATGCATCCAGATGGATCTGCTTGGACATAATTTCTTCGTATTCCGTAACGCAGAGACAGACAAGGTAAATGTAGTCTACAAGCGTAGAGGCAATACATTCGGATTGATCGAGCCAGAATTTTAACAGTTTCAGTTATGTATAGAGGGTTATGAAAAAACGGTATCCCGGAGACGAAGGTCTCCGGGATATTTGTTATTATAGGATATTTTCTATATGGGAATGGTATTTCTGACATGGAAACTTCTTGCGTTACCTACCATTTAATGTTATATTACAAGTTGTGGTATTAGAATGAGTTACGCTCAGGGAGGTAAGAAATGAGCTTATTTGAAAAAGTGTTTGGAACACATAGCGATAAAGAGCTAAAGAAAATATATCCGATTGTAGATAAGATCGAAGCGCTGGATTCAACCATGCAGGCGTTAAGTGATGAAGAGCTGAAGGCAAAGACTCCGGAATTCAAGGAACGTCTTGAAAAGGGCGAGACACTGGATGATCTGCTTCCAGAAGCATTTGCCGTTGTCCGTGAGGCAGCAGACCGTGTTCTTCATATGAAGCATTACCGCGTGCAGCTGATCGGTGGTATCCTGCTGCATCAGGGACGTATCCCGGAGATGCGTACTGGTGAAGGTAAGACATTGGTTTCTACACTTCCTGCATATTTGAATGCACTCGAAGGAAAGGGTGTTCATATCGTAACTGTCAACGACTATCTGGCAAAGCGTGATGCCGAGTGGATGGGACAGGTACACGAATTCCTCGGACTGACGGTAGGTGTGATCTTAAACAGTGATAAAAACGATGCAAGACGTGCCGCTTATAACTGCGACATTACATATGTTACAAATAACGAGCTTGGTTTCGATTACCTGCGTGACAATATGGTTATTTACAAGGAGCAGCTTGTACAGCGTGATCTACATTATGCGATCGTCGATGAGGTCGATTCCGTACTCATTGATGAGGCGCGTACTCCATTGATCATTTCCGGACAGAGCGGAAAGTCTACCGATCTGTACAAGATGTGCGATTATCTGGCGCGCCGTATGAAGCGTGGTACTGCTTCGATGGAAATCAGTAAGCTCGATGCCATCATGGGTACAGAGATCGAGGAAGATGGAGATTACTTAGTTGATGAGAAGGACAAGCAGGTTGTACTGACTGCACAGGGTGTCAAGGAAGTTGAGCAGTTCTTCCATATCGACAACTTCTCAGATGCAGATAATATTGATATCCAGCACAACATGATCATGGCATTGCGTGCACATGCGCTCATGTTCCGTGATAAAGATTACGTTGTTAAGGATGACGAGGTTTTGATCGTCGATGAGTTTACCGGACGTATCATGCCGGGACGTCGCTTCTCAGACGGTCTGCATCAGGCGATTGAGGCAAAGGAAAACGTAAAGGTAAAACGTGAGAGCCGTACACTGGCAACGATTACTTTCCAGAACTTCTTCAACAAATATAAGAAGAAGGCAGGTATGACAGGTACTGCTTTGACAGAGGAAGAAGAGTTCCGTGAGATCTACGGCATGGACGTTGTCGTTGTTCCGACAAACCTGCCGGTACAGCGTATTGATCATCACGATTCTATATTTAAGACAAAGAAAGAAAAACTGAATGCAATTGTACAGGCGGTTGTGGAAGCACATGACAAGGGACAGCCGGTACTGGTTGGTACAATCACGATTGATGCATCCGAGGAACTGAGCCGCATGCTCACAAAGCGTGGCATCCAGCACAAGGTATTGAATGCGAAGTTCCATGAGTTAGAGGCTGAGATCGTTGCCGATGCCGGACAGCGTGGTGCAGTTACGATCGCAACCAACATGGCTGGCCGTGGTACCGATATCAAGCTTGGCGAGGGCGTGGCAGAACTCGGTGGTCTGAAGATCATCGGCACAGAGCGTCATGAGTCCCGTCGAATTGATAACCAGCTGCGTGGTCGTGCCGGACGTCAGGGCGATCCGGGTGAATCCAAGTTCTATCTGTCTCTGGACGACGATCTGATGCGTCTGTTCGGTTCCGAGAAGGTAAAGGCAGTTTACGATGCATTGAAGATTCCAGAGGGCGAGGAGATCCAGCATAAGACAATCTCCAAGTTCGTAGAGAAAGCGCAGATGAAGATTGAGAGTAACAACTTTGCAATCCGTAAGAATCTGATGGAATACGATCAGGTCAACAATGACCAGCGTGAAGTTATCTACGCAGAGCGTCGCCGTGTACTGGATGGCGAGAATATGCGTGATGTTATCTTCAAGTTTATTCAGGATACGGTTGAGAGTTATATTGATAAGACGTGTTCCGCTGATCTTGCTCCAAGTGAGTGGCAGATTGGCGAGCTGAACCAGCTTCTGATTCCGATCATTCCGATGGAGCCAATCGAGCTGACAGAGGAAGAAAAGAAGTCTGGCAAGCTGGATAAGTTTAAGCAGAGAATCAAGGAAGAAGCGGCTAAGGTATATGAAGCGAAGGAAGCGGAGTTCCCAGAGCCAGAGCATTTCCGTGAGATCGAGCGTGTCGTACTGCTGAAGGTCATCGATAAGAAATGGATGGCGCATTTGGACGACATGACACAGCTTCGTCAGGGTATTACCCTGCAGGCATACGGCAGCAAGGACCCGGTTGTTGAGTACAAGTTTGCTGGTTTCGATATGTTCAATGAGATGACAGCATCCATCCGTGAGGATACGGTTCGTATGCTGCTCCATGTGAAGATCGAGCAGAAGGTAGAACGTGAAGAGGTTGCGAAGGTAACCGGAACGAACAAGGATGATTCCGTAAAGAAAGGACCAGTCCGCCGCGAGAGCGCAAAGATTGGCCGTAACGATCCATGTCCTTGCGGCAGCGGTAAGAAATACAAGATGTGTTGCGGCAGAAACTTATAATTTGATTAATTTTGAGAGGTGGTGACGGAAGTGATAGAGTTAGATCAGTTTCGCTTTACTCTGAATGAATATAAAACTCCACTTGCGGAAGTGAGGGATTCACTTTGACATCGCTGGCAAACAGTTACGCATTAGGCAGTTAGAGCCGATGCTGGAACAGCCGGGGTTCTGGGATGATGTAGAACATAGTCAGCAGGTAATGAAGGAATTAAAGAATCTGAAAGATACAATCGAGGAATTTGAAACGCTTTCGAACCAGTATGAAGATATTGGGACTTTGATTGAGATGGCAGAAGAAGAAAATGATGCGAGCCTTGTCGAAGAGATTGGAAATGAGCTTGCGTCGTTTGAAGAGAAATTCGAAGAGTTCCGTATTGATACGTTACTTTCAGAGGAATATGATGCGAATAACGCGATCGTGACGATTCACGCGGGTGTTGGTGGCACGGAAGCGTGCGATTGGGCACAGATGTTATATCGTATGTATACGCGGTTTGCGGAGAAGAAAGGTTTCTCGGTAGAAGTTCTCGACTATCTGGATGGTGAGGAAGCGGGTATCAAATCCGTAACATTTCAGGTAAATGGGTTGCATGCGTATGGATATCTGAAATCCGAGAAAGGTGTGCACCGTCTGGTTCGTATTTCGCCATTTAATGCGGCAGGCAAGCGGCAGACCAGCTTTGCGGCGGTCGATGTGATGCCGGAACTGGATGATAGCATCCATGTAGAGATCAATCCAGAAGATCTGCGAATCGATACGTATCGTTCAAGCGGTGCCGGTGGACAGCATATCAACAAGACAAGTTCTGCAATCCGTATCACGCATATCCCGACTGGAATTGTGGTACAATGTCAGAATGAGCGATCCCAGCACAGCAACAAGGATACCGCGATGAAGATGCTGACAGCGAAGCTCTTTATGATGAAAGAAGAAGAAAACAAAGCCAAGCTCGCGGGCATTCGTGGAGAAGTGACTGACAATGGCTGGGGAAGTCAGATTCGAAATTATGTTCTGCAGCCGTACACGATGGTGAAGGATGCGCGAACCGGCTTTGAGTGCAGCAACGCACAGGCGGTATTAGATGGCGGCATTGATGGATTTATCAGTGCGTATTTGAAATGGATTAACACGAAGGAAGAGACGGAATAATCCGTCCTACGAAATAAGGAGGAATGTGCATGGCAGTGACGAAGTACATTGTGTTTCGCTTAAATGATCAGAAATACAGCATGAAGCTGACGAAGATCAATGGCATAGAGTATGTGTATCATGTGGTACCCGTGCCGATGGGACCTGCATGCATCAAGGGAATTATTCATCTGAGGAATGAAGTGATTCCGGTGTTCAGTCTGAAACGACTGTTTGGAATGCCGGAGGAGGCAGCAGACACGCAGCTTTTGATCACAGAGACACACGGTATGAAGCTTGCGATTGAGGTGGACACCGTGCTCGGAATTGTAAATGTAGAGGAAGAGGACATTAAACAGATTCCGATGGTTGTACATACAGAGGAGACCGGATATTTAGAGGATGTTGTAAAACTGACGCTGCCGGAATCCAATCAGGAGGAAATCGTGATCAGTATCGCGGTTGACACATTGATGTCCGATCACGAATTCGGACAGATTGAAGACGCATTAGAAAAGGAGATGAGCGGAAAATGATTAACATTGCAGTGCTTGGCTACGGTACGGTAGGTTCCGGAGTCGTGGAGGTAATCAACAAGAATCACGCAAGTATTAATAAGCGTGCCGGACAGGAGGTAAATATCAAGTACGTTCTTGACTTGAGAGATTTCCCCGGAGATCCGGTCGAGAAGGTGCTTGTACATGATTACAGCGTGATTGTAAACGATCCGGAAGTGAAGATTATCGTAGAAGTAATGGGAGGCATTAAGCCGGCGTATGATTTCACGAAGCAGGCATTAGAGGCAGGTAAGAGTGTTTGTACCTCCAACAAAGAGTTGGTTGCAGCACACGGTGCAGAGCTTCTGGCAATCGCAAAGGCAAACAATGTAAACTTCCTGTTTGAGGCAAGCGTTGGCGGTGGTATTCCAATCATTCGTCCGTTGAACCAGTCTCTGACTGCAGATGAGATCACAGAGATTACTGGTATTTTAAATGGTACAACAAACTATATTCTGTCGAAGATGACAGACGAGGGCAAGTCTTTCGAGGAAGTGCTGAAGCGTGCACAGGAGAAGGGCTATGCAGAGCGTAATCCGGAAGCCGACGTGGAAGGCTATGACGCCTGCCGTAAGATTGCAATTCTGACATCCCTTGCATTAGGCAAGCAGGTGGATTATCGGGATATCTATACAGAGGGTATTACGAAGATTACAAAGACAGACATCGAGTATGCAAAGGCGCTGCATGCAAGCATCAAGCTGCTTGGTACAAGCAAATGGGAAGATGACGGCAAGATTTATTCGATGGTTGCACCGTTTATGATCGACAGCGATCATCCGCTCGGACATGTCAATGGCGTATTCAACGGTATTTTCGTGAACGGAAATATGCTTGGCGATACAATGTTCTATGGCAAGGGCGCCGGTAAGCTTCCAACTGCAAGTGCAGTTGTAGCCGATGTCGTTGATGCCGTGAAGCATCAGGGTACAAATATCATGACAATCTGGGAGCAGGATAAGGTGGAACTTGGCGACAGAGCAAACTTCGCATGCCGGTTCTTCGTCCGCGTGGCAGACACAACATCCAAGGAGACAATCGAGAAGGTTTTCGGTGAGGTTGAGTATGTGACACTTGCAGATGTAAGCGGCGAATATGCATTCCTGACAGAAAAACTGACCGAGGGTGCATTTGAGGAGAAGAGCAAGCAGGTTGATATGATTATGCGCATCCGCACTGCATTATAATGAAGTGACAAACAAAAATAAATGTGTTAGAATACAGTTGCATTGCCATGCGGTGATGCAGCTGTTTTCTTATGTGCTCGTAAAGTGAGGTGCGGTTTATGAAACGTAGTGATTATATTACATGGGATCAGTATTTTATGGGGATTGCGATTATGTCTGCGAACCGCAGCAAAGATCCGAATACACAGGTAGGCGCGTGTATCGTGGATCAGGATAATCGAATCTTAACCGTAGGCTATAATGGTATGCCGTCCGGTTGCAACGACGATGAGATGCCGTGGGACCGGGAAGGCGAAGGAATGGCGAGCAAATATTTCTTTGTCTGCCATGCGGAGTTAAATGCGATTTTGAATTACCGTGGTGGCGGTACGTTGCGCGGTTCCCGCTGCTATGTAACCTTGTTCCCGTGCAATGAATGCGCGAAGGCAATCATCCAGTCGGGAATCAAAGAAGTGATCTATATGTCCGATAAATATGCAGATTCGGACAGCACGATGGCATCGAAGAAGATGTTTGAGATGGCGGGTGTCAAATACACCGAGTACGAGAATAAGCACAAGAAGATTGAATTTGAATTATAAAGATCTGACCGGAGGAAATTATGACAGAAGCAAAGACAAAAAGTGTAAATATGACATTTCCGGCATTGTTCAGTTATGTAATGAATACAAACTATCGAAGTATGAGTGGAATTTTAGGATTGGTGCTGAGCTTTGGCGCGATTGTGATGCTTGTGATCGGCTGGAACACGACATCGGGCAGACAGAAAGCGATTTTCATTATCGTGGCGTTGATGTTTACCGTGATCAATCCACTCTCACTTGCATTCAAGACATTTAAGCAGTTGAAGACTAGCCCTTCGTATAAGCAACCGCTCGTCTATACGTTTGGCGATAATGGAATCGGCGTGTCGCAGGGCGAAGAACATATGGATCTCGAGTGGAAGGGCGTGTACCGCCTGCTCATGACGAAATACATGCTTGCCGTCTACACGAACCGGATGCATGCATTTGTAATTCCGCTCGACCAGTTGGGCGATGATAAGGGTAAGATTCTGGCGTCGGTTGTGAATTTTACAGCCGGATACAAGCCGAGAGTCAGCAGAAGTTTGAAGAGGTATCAAAGTGGAAAAGGTATATAAAAGAGAAAGTTTCAGCGCAGAAGAAACCTTTGCAATCGGCAAAGAGCTTGCGGCACAGGCAAAGCCGGGCGAGGTGTATTGTCTGTATGGTGATCTTGGCTGCGGCAAGACGGTGTTCTCGCAGGGTTTTGGTGCAGGACTTGGCGTGAAGGAGCCAATCAGCAGCCCGACATTTACGATATTAAAGGAATATGACGAAGGGCGTATGCCGTTTTACCATTTCGATGTCTACCGGATTGGCAGTGACGATGAGATGGATGAGATCGGCTATTATGAAGCGATTGACGGTGATGGTGTCTGCCTGATCGAGTGGGCGGAACTGATTTACGATATATTGCCGCCGCAATATAAGAAAGTGACGATAAAAAAAGACGTCGAAAAAGGGTTCGACTATCGAACGATTACAGTTGAGGAGATAACAAGATGAGAATCTTAGGTGTTGACAGCTCCGGCATGGTGGCAAGTGTGGCACTTGTCGAGGATGACCTGCTGGTAGCGGAATATTCAGTAAATTATAAGAAGACACATTCGCAGACACTGCTTCCGATGTTGGATGAGATCGTGAAGATGACAGAGTTAGATTTGAATACGATTGATGCGATTGCAGTTGCAGCGGGACCGGGTTCTTTCACAGGACTCCGGATCGGTGCGGCGACGGTGAAGGGACTAGGGCTTGCACTTGAGAAGCCGGTTATCTCGGTACCAACCTGTCACGGGCTTGCGTATAATCTGTGGGGCAACGATAAGCTGATCTGCCCGATCATGGATGCGAGAAGAAGTCAGGTTTATACAGGCATTTATGAATTTGCGAAGGATGGTATGCAGGTGTTTCTGGATCAGTCGGCAATGGACATTCGGGCGCTCGCGGAGAAGTTAAATGCGATGGGACGCGAAGTGATCTTCCTTGGAGATGGCTGTCCGGTTTACGCGTCTGTACTTGCAGAATGCATGCAGGTACCATATGCATTCGCACCGGCACACCTGAACCGTCAGCGTGCGTCAGCGGTTGCAAGTCTTGGCGCAGAGTATTTCAAGCAGGGAAAACAGGAACCTGCAGATGATCTGATTCCGATTTATCTGCGCAAATCGCAGGCAGAGCGGGAACGCGAGGAAAAGCTTGCGGCAGAAGGACAGGCGTAGAAGTTGAAGATTGTTTATTATAACTGTGAAATTGCAGAACAAGCAGTCGATGAGAATCAGAACTCGTGTGTGCTGGCGGCGGGAACGTCGAATGCATATGCACAGCGCGTAGCGCAGATGGAACAAGACTCATTTGACGATGCATGGACAGAAGCGATGGTGGCAGATTCCCTTGCGCAAAGCTACAATCATTTATGGCTTGCAGAGGATGACGCAGGTATACCTTGTGGGTATCTGCTTGCAAATGTACTTGGTGACGAGACGGAATTGCTGCGTATTGCGGTCAACCCGGAATGCCGGAAAGATGGGATTGGACAGCTACTGATGGATGCTTATCTTGCATTTGCACGGATAGATGCTGTGCGCGGTTTGCTGGAAGTACGGCATGGAAATGGTGCGGCAAAGCATTTGTATGAGAAAAATGGATATCATCTGCTTGCCTGCCGGAAGAATTATTATAAGCATCCAGACGAGGATGCAGATATCTATGAGATAGCATTTACAGAAAACGGAGAATAGAATGTTAGAGTTATGTTTGCTTGGAACGGGCGGTATGCTGCCGCTTCCGTACAGAGCGTTGACCTCACTGATGGTGCGGTACAATGGAAGCAGTATCCTGATCGATTGCGGCGAGGGTACACAAAATCAAATACGTTTGCAGGGCTGGAGCTTCAAGCCGATCGATGTGATCTGCATCACACATTTCCATGCGGATCATATCAGTGGACTTCCGGGCATGCTTCTGACGATGGGAAATGCCGAGCGGACAGAGCCCTTGACAATGATCGGACCGAGGGGACTGGAGCACGTGGTCAATTCACTTCGGATCATTGCACCGGAGCTTCCGTTTGAAATCAAATTCATTGAGCTGGAGCAGCCGGAGGAAGTCATTGAGATCTGCGGTTTGCGGATTCAGGCATTCCGTGTGAATCATCGTGTGACCTGTTATGGGTATAATATCGAGCTTGATCGCGCCGGCAAATTCGATGCTGCACGTGCTAGGGCGTTAGGACTTCCGGTACAGTATTGGAGTCTGCTGCAAAAAGGCGAGACAGTTGATTATGAAGGAAATGTCTATACAAGCGATATGGTTATGGGAAGCCCACGGAAGGGTTTGAAAGTCACGTATTGTACTGATACCCGCCCGGTAGATGCAATCGCGGAGTGCGCGAAAGATGCGGACTTATTTATCTGCGAGGGCATGTATGGCGAGGAGGAGAAGCTTTCAAAGGCAAAGGAGCATAAGCACATGATGATGCGGGAGGCTGCGGAGCTTGCGAAGGAAGCACAGGTACATGAAATGTGGCTGACACATTATAGTCCGGCGACGAATCGTCCGAAGGAATTCGAGGCGATGGTACAGTCGATATTTCCACAGGGATATATCGCGAAGGATCGCACAGAAAAGGTTTTGAATTTTGAAGAGGATTGATGCTGTATGGCAAAAAATAAGAAAAAAGAAGTGACAATCAAAGGCATTATCATAGCGGTGCTACTTGTCGTGCTGGTGCTGTGGTACTTCAATCATCTGAGCAACCGTTCTTCGATTCAGCGGAGCACGTCGCAAAAGACCGAAGTGGAAGCACTGATGGAGTATGATATGGCGGCGGAATATCCGAAGACGCCGCGGGATGTGGCGAAGCTGCATAACCGCTATTTTAAGGCGTTTTATGGACAGAAACTGGCAGATGATGAACTGGATGCCATGAATAAAAAGGTGCGGCAGTTATATTGTATGGATCTGCTCGTGGCGAATCCGGAGAGTGACAGTCTGGCGAATCTGCAGAAGGACATCGAGGCAGTAAAGGAACAGGGATATACATACAAGATGTGTGAACTTCCAGAAGCAAGTCAGGTGCAGTATTTCACAAAAGATGGAAAAGATATGGCGTCGCTGGAAGTGTGTATTACGATCAACACCGGA
>NZ_CP060632.1:380000-510000 GCF_014337155.1 Wujia chipingensis
ACTGAAACATCTAAGTAGGCGGAGGAAGAGAAAGAAACATCGATTCTGTGAGTAGCGGCGAGCGAAAACGGAAGAGCCTAAACCGGAGCGCGTGCGTTCCGGGGTTCGGACTGCGACATGTGAGCAATAGGATAACAGAACAGTCTGGGAAGTCAGACCAGAGAGGGTGAAAGTCCCGTATGTGAAATCCGAGTTGCAGCTAGCAGGATCCAGAGTACCACGAGACACGAGAAACCTTGTGGGAAGGCAGGGAGACCACTCCCTAAGGCTAAATACTACTCAGTGACCGATAGCGCATAGTACTGTGAAGGAAAGGTGAAAAGGACCCCGGGAGGGGAGTGAAAGAGAACCTGAAACCCTGTGTCTACAAGCTGTGGAAGATCTTTACATGATCAACCGCGTACTTTTTGTAGAACGGTCCGGCGAGTTGCCATGTCTGGCAAGGTTAAGTACTTAAGGTACGGAGCCGAAGTGAAAGCAAGTGTTAACAGCACGTAAAGTCAGACCGGGCAGACCCGAAACCGGGTGATCTACCCATGTCCAGGTTGAAGTTGCCGTAAAAGGCAATGGAGGACCGAACGCACATCCGTTGAAAAGGGTGGCGATGAGGTGTGGGTAGGGGAGAAATTCCAATCGAACCCGGAGATAGCTGGTTCTCCTCGAAATAGCTTTAGGGCTAGCCTCATATTAGTCTTGCGGAGGTAGAGCACTGAATATCCTAGGGGGCGTCAAAGCTTACCGAAGATTATCAAACTCCGAATGCCGTAAAGATGATGTATGGGAGTCAGACTGCACGAGATAAGTTGGGTAGTCAAAAGGGAAAGAGCCCAGACCTACAGCTAAGGTCCCAAAGTACGTGTTAAGTGGAAAAGGATGTGGGATTTCGAAGACAACTAGGATGTTGGCTCAGAAGCAGCCATACATTCAAAGAGTGCGTAATAGCTCACTAGTCGAGAGGTCCTGCGCCGAAAATGTCCGGGGCTGAAACACGACACCGAAGCTTAGGAATCGAAAGATTGGTAGAGGAGCATTGAATACGGAACGAAGCAGTACCGGAAGGAGCTGTGGACTGTATTGAAGAGAGAATGCCGGAATGAGTAGCGAGATTTAAGTGAGAATCTTAAAGGCCGAATATCTAAGGTTTCCAGGGTAAAGCTGATCTTCCCTGGGTAAGTCGGGGCCTAAGGCGAGGACGAAAGTCGTAGTCGATGGATAACAGGTTGAAATTCCTGTACCGCATATATTCAGAAATGTGGGGACACAGATGGAGAGTACAGCCCGGGAATGGATAGACCGGGGCAAGCGAGGTAGGAGAATGGCAGGCAAATCCACCATTCAATCTGAAGACGTGACGCGTACCGAACAAGAGTAGGGAAGTGTATGAGCCAGCTGTCGAGAAAAGCCGCTATTGTGATATATGCGCCCGTACCGTAAACCGACACAGGTGGATGAGGAGAGAATCCTAAGGCCGGCGGGAGAAGTGTTGTTAAGGAACTCGGCAAAATGACCCCGTAACTTCGGGAGAAGGGGTGCCTCGGAAGAGGCCGCAGAGAAATGGCCCAAGCAACTGTTTAGCAAAAACATAGGTCTATGCAAAACCGAAAGGTGAGGTATATGGGCTGACGCCTGCCCGGTGCTGGAAGGTTAAGAGGAGAGCTTAGCGCAAGCGAAGGTTTGAATTTAAGCCCCAGTAAACGGCGGCCGTAACTATAACGGTCCTAAGGTAGCGAAATTCCTTGTCGGGTAAGTTCCGACCCGCACGAAAGGCGTAATGATTTGGGCACTGTCTCAACAACACACCCGGTGAAATTGAAATACCAGTGAAGATGCTGGTTACCTGCGCCAGGACGGAAAGACCCCATGGAGCTTTACTCCAGCTTGATACTGGGATTCGGTACTACCTGTACAGGATAGGTGGGAGGCTTCGATCACGGGACGCCAGTTTCGTGTGAGCCGCTGTTGGGATACCACCCTTGTAGTACTGGATTCCTAACCTACAGCCGTGAACCGGCTGGGGGACAATGTCTGGCGGGGAGTTTGACTGGGGCGGTCGCCTCCGAAAGGGTATCGGAGGCGCTCAAAGGTTCCCTCAGAATGGTTGGAAACCATTCGAAGAGTGCAAAGGCAGAAGGGAGCTTGACTGCGACACCGACGGGTGGAGCAGGTACGAAAGTAGGACTTAGTGATCCGGTGGTATAAAGTGGGATTGCCATCGCTCAACGGATAAAAGCTACCCTGGGGATAACAGGCTTATCACTCCCAAGAGTTCACATCGACGGAGTGGTTTGGCACCTCGATGTCGGCTCATCGCATCCTGGAGCTGTAGCAGGTTCCAAGGGTTGGGCTGTTCGCCCATTAAAGCGGTACGCGAGCTGGGTTCAGAACGTCGTGAGACAGTTCGGTCCCTATCCGGCGTGGGCGTAGGATATTTGAGAGGAGCTGTCCTTAGTACGAGAGGACCGGGATGGACGGACCGCTGGTGTATCTGTTGTTGTACCAACAGCATGGCAGAGTAGCCAAGTCCGGCAGGGATAAACGCTGAAGGCATCTAAGCGTGAAGCCCCCCTCAAGATAAGATATCCCATCATAAGAGTAAGACCCCTTGAAGACTACAAGGTTGATAGGCTTGGAGTGTAATCGTGGCAACACGTTCAGCTGACAAGTACTAATAGGTCGAGGGCTTATCCTTAGAGGTTTTGAGAACGGAAAGATGATTTGTTAAGGGTTAGATATAAGATCTTTGTATGAAGTTCTGAAGGTACATGCTATATTGTATCTTATATAATCCTCGATAGCTCAATGGTAGAGCACTCGGCTGTTAACCGAGTTGTTGTAGGTTCGAGCCCTACTCGGGGAGTTTTTTTAAGGCCCCATGGTCAAGCGGTTAAGACATCGCCCTTTCACGGCGGTAACACGGGTTCGATTCCCGTTGGGGTCACTGAAAAGGATTCTCAAAAGAGGGTCCTTTTATCTGAATAATCAGATAGGTATATATAATATACGCCGATGTGGCTCAATTCACTAAGATCAACGAACGAAGTGAGTTGGTCGCATGCAGAGCAGCTGATTACAAATCAGCTGATAAATATATACGCCGATGTGGCTCAATTGGCAGAGCAGCTGATTTGTAATCAGCAGGTTATCGGTTCGAGTCCGATCATCGGCTTTGTACATTAGATACGAAGCTATAAAGTTTCATATTGATGTATGTTGTGGGTATACAGGTATATCGACAATACGGACGTTTAGCTCAGCTGGTTAGAGCAATCGGCTCATAACCGATCGGTCCCGGGTTCGAGTCCCTGAACGTCCACTTTTGGCCTGGTGGCTCAGCTGGTTAGAGCGCCGCCCTGTCACGGCGGAGGTCGTGGGTTCGAACCCCATCCGGGTCGCTTACAACTGCATAAGCGTTGTTCAAATTTGCCGGCATGGCGGAACTGGCAGACGCACAGGACTTAAAATCCTGCGGGACTAATCTCCCGTACCGGTTCGATTCCGGTTGCCGGCATATAACTTAAACGGTGGAAACCTTGTAGAATCAAGGGTTCCACCGTTTTTTGTTGCTCGAAAATCGTCTAGGTGTGCAAAAGGTGTGCAGAAATTACTTATTCTTTGCAAGAAAACAGGAGAAACGATCGGATAATAAAGTGAAGATATCTTCAGACTGATACGGGGGGTGAAATAAATTATTACGCAAAAGAATTTTGTAGAGAAATTAAAAAGACAAAATGAAAAGGCTCTGGAGTATGTCATCCGTGAATATGGCGGCTATGTGAAAGCTGCGGTGAATCATAACCTTGCGGGACTTCCAGAGGAAATGGAAGAGTGCATGGACGATGTCTTTCTGGATGTGTGGGAGCATATTGAGCGGTTTGATGCGGCAAAGGGAAGTTTCAGAAACTGGATTATTTCCATTGCGCGGTTCCGTTCGATTGATTATCTGCGCAGATACAGCCGGACATGTATGGAAGAGGATGTATCGAATTACGAGAGCAAGTTAGCGAGAAACGACCGAATTGATACGCTGGAACAGGAAATATCCACGGAGACAGAAAAGCTTCTGGAAGGACTGAAGGAAGAAGAGCGTCAGATATTGTTACGCTATTATGCAGAGGAAGATGATGTGGATGTATTGGCGAAGGAATATGGTGTGTCCAGCTCTACGATTTACAGCAAAGTTTCCAGAGCAAAGAAGAAAGTGCGAAAAAATCATGGAAGATTGGAGGAACATGTATGATGGAGATATACGAGGTTTTAAATCAGGTTCATTCAGAGGAAGAATATATGGAATTTCCAGAGATGGAAACAGCTGCATGTATCCGGAGGGTACGGACGAAGCTTCATGACAATCGAAAAAAACATGTATGGCGGACAATTGCGGCGGCTCTGATTGGAGGAGTGGTATTATCCGGGGGAATTGCTTACGCAAACTCAGAAGGCTTGCTAGATAAATTCTTCCATAATGAGCAGACGGAAGAAGTGCCAGAACAGTACGTGGAACGGGAATATATTGAAGAGGATTATCCGAATGGATTGAAGGTTATTACAAATGCAGAGACGAAATTGACATTTGAGATTGAGAAGGCGATCACAACCGGCGATATGGTGGATGTGATCTGGACTGTGACCTACCCGGATTATGACGCAGAAATGTATGATGTGGATTTCCGGATGCGAGGGGGCGACCTCTATTACGGAGATCAGAAACTGGAAGAGACATCGTCTCTGATTCTCGGAGAAGAAAGTGATCTGAAAGAAAATCAGCGGATGTACGACAGCATTTACCTGATTCCGGATGGCATGGAGCTCGAGGAGGGGGATGTGCTTACAATGAAATTTGATGGTTTAAATGGTGAGACGACGCACATTGATAAAAACGATCCAAAATACGCAGACCGGAATGAGGCGGATCTGGAGGCACTGTATTCCGATACTGTTTTGATTGAGGAAGCAGACTGGACACTGGAATTCGCATTGCAGGAAAGCAAATTTGAACCGGGCACGCTGGATTGCAGCAATTCTGCGAAGATTGTGGAAGCAACGTTAAGTGAACGGATGCTGAAATTTACAAGTGTTGGAGATTTCTCTCTGCATGAGTACATCAAAATCAAGATGAAAGATGGAACGTATATTGGAGGATTTGATTTTGAGGCAGGAGGATCGCAGGATTACGATCAGGAACGGCAACAGATCGACTTTGTAATAGAGTTTACTATGCCGATTGATATCTCACAGGTGGAGCTGGTTGTGATTGGAAACGAGCGACTTCCAATGAAAGAATAAATGAATATAAAAAGACAGAAAGACCGCGGATCGAATGAGCGGTCTTTCGTGTTCTTATGATTGAATCCTGACGCAAAAAGTGGTAAAATATAAATAGTATTTTTGTTACAGGAGGTTTCGGTATATGGAACACAAAAAGGTTAATTTTTTACATTCTGTGCGTCTGAAGATGTTATTGGCGATGGCATTTTTTGCTTTCGTAACGGGAGGATTTGCTTGCGCACTGTTTATTTCTTCTACGAAAGAGGAAATCGGTTCAGTCACACGTGGATATATGCGTGATCTTTCCAGAGCTTATGGCGTTATGCTGGACAATGAGCTGGACACGGATGGTGATGACGCGCTTTCCGGCGAGCATCTGGCTTCGATACTTGCAGGCGTTCAGGTGGAAGGAGTCGAAAGCAGCTACATATATGTAGTCAGCGGCGATGGTACGATGTTGTATCATCCAACTGCAGATAAGATCGGCAAGCCTGTGGAGAACAAGGCGGTCAGTGATGCGGTTGCCAAGATTGCCAAAGGTGAGAAGGTTGAAAATGAAGTTGTTAAATATGAATTTAAGGGTGCAGACAAGTATGCCGGTATCTATGTGAATGATACACAGGATTTTATCATGGTAGTAACTGCCGATTATGACGATGTATTCAGCAGTATCCGGAAGGTAGAAGGAAAAATCGGAATTATCGTATTACTTGAGCTGTTGATTGTTGCAACGATCGGATCTGTATTTGCGCATATTATTGTCAAGCCTATGAATGAGGTTTCTGAACTGACGGTGAAGGTCGGAGATATGGATCTGACGAAGAATGAGATTCAGACCAGACTGGCAAACCGTAGGGATGAGATCGGACGCATGGGACGAAGCCTTGACTATCTGACACAGTCTTTGAAGGGTGTGGTAGAGAATATCAAGGAGAAGAGCGCGCAGGTCATGGACGCTGCTAATGTACTGGACTCAGATGCCACGGAGACATCGACGACGATGGAACAGGTGGAACAGGCGGTCAATGATATTGCGGAAGGTGCAACGACACAGGCAGGTGAGACACAGCGCGCAGAAGAGCATGTTGTGGAGATGGGCAACATGGTGCAGGAGACGAGCGACGAGGTGGAGAAGCTGCTTGCATTTGCACAGGAGATGCAGGAATGTACTTCGCAGGCTTCCGACATTTTGCAGGCATTAGAGAAGGTCAATGCACGTGCTGAGGAGCATATTGACATAATTGCGGAACAGACGAATACAACGAATGAAGCAGCCATGAAGATTAGTGAGGCAACACATCTGATCACATCCATTGCGGAGGAGACGAATCTGCTTGCATTAAATGCCAGTATTGAGGCGGCGAGAGCCGGTGAGCAGGGCAAGGGCTTTGGTGTTGTTGCAAGTGAAATCCAGAAGCTTGCGGAGCAGACAAATGAGTCAGCGACGCATATCGAAGAAATCGTACAGGAACTGCTGCGTGATGCAGAAAAGGCAGTGGAGACGATGTATGGCGTGAAGGAAATCATGCATACACAGAGTGACCATGTGGAACAGACGGAGAGCGCATTTGAACAGGTACAGTCAGGGGTTGAACAGTCAATCGAAGGAATCAACCGCATTTCGGAGCATACAACCCGACTGAATGATGCAAGAGAAAAGGTTGTAGGAATCGTGCAGAACCTGACATCCATTGCAGAGGCAAATGCAGCCGGAACCGAGCAGACATCTGCATCCGCAACAGAGGTTGGTGCAATCATGGAAGATATTTCCGGCAAATCAACAGCGATGCGTCAGGCAGCGCAGGAACTGGATGACGGTATGAATATATTCAAATTATAAATCGACAAGGAGGAACGCAATGTATTTTGAAAAATCAAAAGGCTTCCCTGCTGATTTCTTATGGGGCAGTGCATCTGCTGCATATCAGGTAGAGGGTGCCTGGAATGAAGATGGAAAGGGAATGTCAAACTGGGACAAGTTTGTACGTATTCCGGGTAAGACTTTCCAGGGTACAACCGGAGATAAGGCAGTTGACCATTACCACAGATATAAGGAAGATGTAAAGCTGATGGCCCAGATGGGACTCAAGACCTATCGTTTTTCAATTTCCTGGCCAAGAGTCATTCCGGATGGAAATGGCGCGATCAACGAGAAAGGGTTGAAGTTCTATGATGACCTGATCAATGAGCTGATCGCGAATAACATTGTGCCGATGGTGACGGTGTACCACTGGGATATGCCGCAAGCACTTGAAGAGCAGTATCATGGCTGGGAGAATCGGCAGATCGTGGATGATTTCGTTCGTTATGCAACGACATTATTTGAACATTTTGGAGATCGTGTCAAGCATTGGATCATCATGAATGAGCAGAATGTATTTACCGGACTTGGCTGGCAGGCAGGCATGCATCCGCCAGGAAAGGTTGACGATGATAAGACGTTCTATCAGGTTAATCATCATGTATTTCTGGCACATGCGAAGAGCGTGCTTGCGTTAAAGAAGCTGTATCCGGATGCGCTGGTAGGCTCATCCTTCGCATATTCACCATCCTACGCATATGATCGTCATCCGGAAAATGCGATGGCGAAAGCCGATTATGATGATCTGAAGAATTATTACTGGATGGACATGTATGCATATGGCAGATATCCGCGTGCAGCAATCGCATATCTGGAGAGTCAGGGAATCGCACCACAGATGGAGCCGGGCGATGCGGAAATCTTAAAAGAAGCAGCCGCAAAGGTTGACTTCATGGGTGTAAACTATTACCAGACAACTGTCGTAGAGTATAACCCGATCGATGGTGTAGGAACTTCGCATGAGATGAACACAACCGGTAAGAAGGGTACCGCGAAGGTACAGGGTGTACCGGGACTTTACAAGAATCCATCTAATGAATTCCTGCCAACGACGGACTGGGATTGGACGATCGATCCAATGGGCATCCGTATGTGCTGCCGTGAGATCACATCTCGTTACGATCTGCCGATCGTTATCTCAGAAAATGGTCTGGGCGCGTTCGACAAGTTCGAGGACGGAAAGATTCATGATCCATATCGTATCGATTATTTGAAGCGTCATATCGAAGAGCTTAAAAAAGCTTGCGATGACGGCTGCCGCGTACTTGCTTACTGTACATGGTCTTATACCGACCTGCTGAGCTGGCTGAATGGTTACCAGAAGCGGTACGGATTTGTCTATGTTGACCGCGAGGAGGACGAAAACAGCGGAACACTCAACCGCTACAAGAAGGACTCCTTCGACTGGTATAAGCATGTGATCGAGACAAACGGCGAGGAACTGTAAGAACCACGCGATCTGCGACAAAATCAAGAAGAGTAATTCAAAGACTGCAACGTATCTGCGTTGCAGTCTTTTTGCGTGCCAATGTTCCCGTATTTGCATATAGTATATTAGAAACTTCGACCAGATATTTCGCAATGTGAGTTGGGTATATGTATTATTCATAAGCAGACCATTGGAGCATGTCTGCGATGAAAATACATATATCCAACGGAAGTTGCGATAAAATTCGAGGTTTCAAAAAAATATTTGGAGGGAACAATATGGCACGCGTATTTATTGGCGTAGGACATGTCGGTACCGACCCCGGCGCTGGTGGCTATCTCGTTGAAAAGGACGTGAATTTGAAGATGGCGAGAGCCTGCTACGATTACCTGCAGGCAAGGGGTGTTGACACACAGATTTCACGAACAGGGGATGCGACCGACCGGCTGGTGTCGAAGATCGACCGCTGTAATGCATTTGCACCGGATTTCGCGCTGGATATCCACAATAACGCTGGTGGTGGGGATGGCTTCGAGATCTTCTACAGTGTAGTCGGCGGCAAAGGAAAGGAACTTGCACAGAACATTGAGAAAGAAGTTGTGAAGATCGGGCAGAACAGTCGGGGCTTGAAGACGAAGAAGAATTCTTATGGACGCGACTATTTCGGATTTATCCGGAGTACGATATGTCCGGCGGTCATCTGCGAGGGTGTATTTGTAGATAACAAAGCGGATGCGGCGCAGGCAGATACCGATGCAGAATGCCGCGCATTTGGTGAGGCGTATGCCCGTGGAATCCTTGCAACACTCGGAATTGCGGATACGGCTGGGAAGACAGACACAACAAGCAAACCAAATGGTGCATCTGGAACGAAGACACCTGCACCGACTACTGGAAACACAAGCGGCTATAAGGTGAAGGTAACGGCGAACGGCTTGAATATCCGCAAGGATGCGGGAGTCGCACATACAGTAACCGGGGTAATCCGTGACAAGGGCGTGTACACGATCGTGGCTGAAAAGACAGTATCCGGGCAGAAATGGGGAAAACTGAAAAGTGGTGCTGGATGGATTTGTCTCGCCTACACGAAAAAAGTGTAACACTTGACAATTAAAATCAAAAATAATATTTCACAAAGGATTCTCAAGTTGCGAAATAAGTGGTATAATGTACAGCATATGGCGGTCAGAGGAAATTCTGCGTGCCTGAATTAGGAGGATTACAAAAATGGAAAAAAGAGAGTTGGTATATTATCGACTGGATAAGATTGACGGTAAGATCTTAGATATCCTGCAGGGAAATGCAAGAGCATCTTTGAAGGAAATTGCAGAGCAGGTATTTCTGTCTCCGACAGCCGTTGGCGCACGTATTGACCGTATGTTGCAGGAGGGCGTGCTGGAAGGATTTACAACGAGACTGAACCCAGAAGCCATGGGACATTATATCAAAGCATTTATCAATCTGGAGGTACAGCCGGAGCAGCGTGAAGAGTTCAACGAGTACATTGACGGCGTATTGAATGTCGTAGAATGTAACTGCGTGACAGGCGATTTCTCTATGCTGATCGAGGTCCGTTTCCCAACAACAACCGAGCTGGATCATTTCGTAGGCGAGTTGCAGAAGTTTGGTAAGACAAAGACACAGATTGTATTCTCAACATGCGTGAAGCACAGATGCCGGTACTGGAAGGTGGATGGCAGAGATTTCGAGTCTCATGCCAAGGCATCAGAAAATCCGGAATCTGAGAAAACCGATAAATAGGCAAATAGACAAAGGATTTTTAAGTGAAAAAAAATTTCACGAAAGAATCTAAAGTTTTTTCTTTACAATCCTTTGCTTTAGTATTATAATGTGCCTATCGGTTGAAAAAAGCCGAAATATTTAATTCCTAGGGGGAAATTTACTATGTCATATGTTGACGAGGTACTCGAGGTAGTACGAAAGAAAAATGCAGATCAGCCAGAATTTTTACAGGCAGTAACAGAAGTACTTGAGTCTCTTAGACCATGTATCGATGCGAACGAGGAATTATACAAGAAGAATGCAATTCTTGAGAGAATTACAGAGCCAGACAGACAGCTCATGTTCCGTGTTCCATGGGTAGATGACAATGGTCAGGTTCAGGTAAATAGAGGTTTCCGTGTACAGTTCAACAATGCAATCGGACCTTACAAGGGTGGTATTAGACTTCACCCATCCGTAAACCTTGGTATCATCAAGTTCTTAGGTTTTGAGCAGGTATTAAAGAACTCACTTACAACACTTCCAATCGGTGGTGGTAAGGGTGGTTCTGACTTTGATCCAAAGGGCAAGTCAGACCGTGAGATCATGGCATTCTGCCAGAGCTTTATGACAGAGCTTTGCAAATATATCGGCGCAGACGTAGATGTACCTGCTGGTGACATCGGAACAGGCGCAAGAGAGATCGGCTTCATGTTCGGTCAGTACAAGAGAATCCGTGGAATGTTCGAAGGCGTTCTTACAGGTAAGGGACTTACATATGGTGGTTCACTTGCTCGTACAGAAGCTACAGGATATGGTTTGTTATACCTTACAAATGCACTTCTGAAGGATCACGATATCGATATCGCTGGTAAGACTTGTGCAGTATCTGGTGCTGGTAACGTAGCAATCTACGCAATCCAGAAGGCACATCAGCTTGGCGCTAAGTGTGTAACATGTTCTGATTCTACAGGTTGGATCTACGATCCAGAAGGAATCGACGTTGACCTTCTTAAGGAGGTTAAGGAAGTTAAGAGAGCACGTCTTACAGAGTACGCTGCAGCTCGTCCATCTGCTCAGTATCATGAGAAGAAGAACGCAGATGATCATGGTGTATGGTCTGTTAAGTGCGACCTTGCTCTTCCATGTGCAACTCAGAACGAGTTGAACCTTGACGATGCTAAGATGCTTGTAGCAAACGGCGTTATCTCTGTAACAGAGGGTGCTAACATGCCTACAACATTGGAAGCTACAAAGTACCTTCAGGAGAATGGTGTTCTCTTCGTAGGTGGTAAGGCTGCAAATGCAGGTGGTGTTGCTACTTCTGCACTTGAGATGAGCCAGAACTCTGAGAGACTTTCTTGGACATTTGAGGAAGTTGATGGAAAGCTTAAGGGAATCATGGAGACAATCTACGCTAACATTTCTGATGCTGCTAAGAGATACAATGCAACAGTTGGCGGAAACGCTGACTATGTAGCCGGTGCTAACATCGCTGGTTTCGAGAAGGTTGTAAACGCTATGCTTGCACAGGGTGTTTGCTAATCGCGAATTTCTAAGAGAATAAAGATATTGATAAGTCCTGTAAACCTAGTGTTTACGGGACTTTTCTTTGTGTATGTATAAAACATGTGAATTGTTAGAATATTCATGAATATAAGAAAATTTGCACTATTTGAGCTGTAAAATTCTACGTTGAATTTTACAGCTCGGTTTTGTATAATATATAAATAAAGAAACTATATTTAAGAAAGGAAGTTGATTTTATGCCGAATATATTACCTGTGTCAGATTTAAGAAATTATAATGAAGTGTTAAAAAATTGCCAAGTTGGAGAACCTGTGTTTTTGACCAAAAACGGCAGAGGCAGGTTTGTGGTTATGGATATGGAAGATTATGAACGTGAAAAGGCGGAAAAGAAACTGCTTATGAAGTTGCAGGAGGCAGAAGAAAGAGTTAAGGATGAAAGTGCCTGGATGAGCTTGGATGAACTTAAGAAATCTGTAGGGGTATAGCTTATGATGAAATTACGGATTAACCCTATTGTGGCAGAGGACTTAAAGAATATTAAAGAGTATATTGCCGAAGACAATGAAGAAATGGCAGTAAAAACCATTCAGGAGATATATGCCCGATTTGAGAATATACAGCAATTTCCATATATGGGGGCGGATCTTGCCAAGAGAGTCAGCTTCCGGACGGATTATAAGTATGTGATTTGCGGGAATTATGTAGTGTTGTATAGGATTAGAGATGAGTATGTAGAGATTTACCGGGTGATGAATCGGCATCAGGATATTACGAAGATATTTTAAATTAAACTAGAAACAGTCATTCTAAGGGTGCAAGGAATGGTAGAACGTATGGGGTTGCTTAGAATTGAGAATAAAGCGGGATCTCAGATAGGAGCAAGGGATGAGAAGAAAATATTATTTTGCAATCATGGTAGCTTTGATGCTTGCCCTCGCAGGGTGTGGGTCAGACAAGCGGGATAATCAGAAGGAACAGGAAAATATTACAACAGAAGCCGGTCAGAAAGATCAGGATAATGTTACGACAGAACATGGACAAGCGCAGGCGAAGGATGAGAAGCTAACACTGGAATATGTATGTGAGGAATTCAACATCGACGAATCGGAATTTGATGGCGTTGATTTCGACGCATTTGTCAGCTATTACGGATTGACCTACGAGAATATCGGCGAGGGAGATCCGAGATTTCTGCTTAATGATTATAAGGAGTTACAAGATAGAACAGAAATTCCCGATTATGCTGCACTGAAGATTACGACGAACAAATTCCTGCCAGAATATCAGGATCAGGTAGAGACGGTCATTGTGGAACATGTAGAAGGAGAAACATGCCAGACAACCGTGATTGATTTGAAGCTTGGTAAAGTATTCACTACAAATGGAAACATCGAAAACCTATCTGCCGACGATATTGTGGGAGCTGCGGACGACGCGACGAAGGACGCAATCATCAATAGCATGAATAATCGAAATATCTGTAGTTGGGAAGCAGAGAACGTAGATGAGGACTCAGATATCACGGGAATACAAGCAGGCTGTTCGATTATTATAAAAATGTCAGATGATACGTGCTATGGAATTTCTTACAGGTCAGAAAATAGTACCGGAGACATGGATGGGTTTGTAAGTGATATGGAATCGCTGGTGTTAAATTAGAATGGAATCAGAACAATAGAATGGGATTGAAATAAGTTTAAATGAGCGATTATAAGAGGGGTGCAAATTGAAGAAATTCTATAATACAATGAAAAAGAGAAAGATGGTGTTTCTGATTCTTATGGTTGAACTGCTCTTATGGTAGGTGCATGTGGGAAGAAAATGGCAAGTGCGAAAGTGCAAGAATCAATTCGGAGAGCAGGATTGAAGTTTAATATGCGGATGCACAGTTGGAAAATGCAAAGAAAAGTATGGTTGATGTTTTAAACATGAATCCCTCTGTCAATCTTATGGGAACCGCGGATCTGTCTGTGGCGTATAGCAAGGATTTTACAAGACTGGTTGTGTCGGGGCAGGAGAAGGATTTACAAGAGAGGGTACTGTTGTCACAGGATATAGCCGCTTTGTTAATACTCCAGATCATGAATGGTGTAAGCTGTGATGATGCACAGGCAGCTCTGGAGCTGAACTATACGGACACGGGTAAACAAGAAGTGAAAGAGTTGAATTGCTATAATTACTAATATATGTTTGGAAACGCCCGGTTTGTAACCGGGCGTTTTTGCTATAGAGAAGCAAGTGAATTGGGCGAAAAGCTGGGAAATCAGCCACAAAGCCCCAATTGGCTTCGGGCGTGGCGAGGACAGCGGGGCTTTTCGCGGATCATGCACAGCTTTCTGTGTGGGATGATGGATTCTGTGCAGGGACATTTGCGACAGTCGGTACTTAATGAGCGCGTGCGCGAATTTAGTACCGCTACTCGGAGCAACTAAGCGGAAGCGGTCCCGGAACAGAACCATCACCCCACAGAAAGCGTCCGTGTCGAATATCCCCGCTGTCAGGGGAAAATCTCTTGTATAATATGCAGAAACCGCATATAATAATAACCAAGTATGCAAACAAAGACTTAAGAGACGAAAACAATTACGTTGTAATATGAGAGACGAGGTGAATCGATTATGTCATATGTAGAATACGAAAAAGCACAGAAATTAGGACTGAAAGCATTTAAAAATGCGGTTTCCAAGGGCGAGAATGAATACCTTCCGGTTTTGGATGAAATATTAGAGGGCGTGGATATCGTGGGCGAGATGTCACTGGGTATCGTTCAGATTCCACTTGACCGTATCGTTGGAACGAGCAATGTCGGAAGAACATACGCATTTGCGAACAACTTCATGCCACTGCTTGATTATAAGACAGAATTTGGTGCCAAATGGTCGGCACTGTGTGACAGCCAGATCGAAGAGGGAATTCGTGATCCGATCAAGGTTTACGAATATATGAATAAATTCTATGTCGTAGAGGGAAATAAGCGTGTATCCGTGATGAAATATTTTGATGCGGTTACAATCCCGGCACAGGTGACACGGAAGATTCCGAAGAAAACGGATGATCTGCAGGTGAAGATCTATTATGAATTCATGGATTTTTACAAGCTGACAGAGATCAACTATATCTGGTTTTCACAGGAAGGATGTTTCCGCCGTCTGTTGGAGCTGACGAGTCCAGATCCTGATGCGGAATGGACAGATGAGCAGAAGCTTGATTTTGGCTCTGCGAACCATCGGTTCTGTGTGTCATTCAAGGCACTTGGCGGCGATAAGCTGCCGCTGACCAACAGCGACACATTGCTGATCTTTATTGACATCTACGGATACGAAGCTGTAAAGAATATGACCGAAGCGGAGATGAAGGAGAAGATTAAGCTCCTGTGGGATGAGTTCCTGATTGAGTCCAAAGGCAGGGAAGTGGAACTGCATATGGAGCCGACGAAGCTCGGACGTAAGAAGCTGATGGATTATTTCCGAAGCTCGACACCGAAGAAGGTGATGGTAGCGTTCGTTTTCAACAAGGATCCACAGGAATCCGAATGGCTGTATGGACACGAGCTTGGACGATTATATTTGGATGAGCATTATCCGGATACGATCAAAACACTGAAGGTGCACAATATCGCATCCGAGGAAGAGGCGATATCGGCGATGGAGGACCTGATCGCGATGGGCGTGTCAATCATTTTCACAACGACACCACAGCTCATCAGTGCGAGCGTGAAGGTGGCGGTCAATCATCCGGAAGCCACGATTATGAACTGCTCACTGAACACGTCTCATAAGGTTATCAGCACCTATTACGCGAGACTTTATGAAGTGAAATTCCTCGCGGGCATGATCGCGGGTGCATTGTCAAAGAATGGAAAGATCGGCTATGTGGCGGACTATCCGATCGTCGGTATGACTGCGAACATCAATGCATTTGCGCTTGGTGCGCGCATGGTGAATCCATATGCGAAGGTCTATCTCGAATGGACGACCGTGAAGGGAAATACGCGGGAGAATGTACTTCGTGAATTCGAGGAAAATGGAATCGAATACATTTCCGATCAGGTTATGATCAAGCCGAATTCACATAACCGCCGGTATGGCTTATATCATATCGAAGGGGATGAAACAATCAACCTCGCATTCCCGCTATATCAGTGGGGCGAATTTTATGCGAAACTGATTGAGAGTGTGGTAAATGGTGCAATCAAGCAGGATGATGCTGTGAAGACAAAGGCAATCAATTATTGGTGGGGCCTTTCTGCAGAGGTCGTTGATATCATTTGTTCGAACAAGGTGCCTGAAGGCACGAAACAGTTAGTCGGAATTATCGGCAAACTGATCCGTGAGAACAGCTTCCATCCGTTCTATGGTGTGCTCCGGGCGCAGGATCATACGATCAAGAACGAGGACGAGGAGATCATGACACCGGAGGAGATCATGTTGATGAACTGGCTGGTGGATAACGTAGAGGGCGAGATTCCAGATGTCGAGGATATGAAGGATGAGGCGAAATCCATTGTCGAGCAGAAGGGTGTCAAGGATGAGGCGAAAGCAGATGCCGAACAAAAAGAGGTAAAGGACGAGGACTAAGATAAATGAAGATTTTGTTACTTGCAGACGAAGAGTCCAAGTATTATTGGGATTATTTTGAGAAAAGTAAATTAGAGGGGATCGATCTGATTATTTCCTGTGGCGATCTGGCTCCGCAGTTCCTGTCTTTCATGGCGACATTTGCGAAGGTGCCAATTCTGTATGTGCATGGCAATCATGATGCCTGCTATGACGAGACGCCACCGGATGGCTGCATCTGTATCGATGATGATGTATATGTGCATGAGGGTGTTCGGATCGCGGGACTTGGTGGAAGTATGTGCTATAATTTCGGGATGTATCAGTTCACCGAGGATGAAATGAAGAAACGTGTGCGCAAGTTGCGAAGGAAGATCAAGAAGGCTGGTGGTCTGGATATTCTGATCACGCATTCACCGGCATTTGAACTGAATGACAGCACGGATCTGCCACACACTGGCTTTCAGGCGTTTTATCAGATTTTGGATGAGTATGAGCCACTGTTGTTTGCACATGGACACGTGCATATCAATTATGGAAGAGATTTCAAACGGATTTCAGAATATAAGAATACAAAAGTTGTCAATGCGTTTGAAAAATACATCATAGAAATCTGAAAAAACTTGTAGGAAAGTAGTATTTTTGGTATAATTCTAACATATGTGTAAAAAATGACACAGATTAACAGAGATTAGGGAGAGGGATACGATGCAGAATAGATATGATAAGTGCCCGAATTGTATGCAAGCCCTTGGACAGGGAGAAGATGTCTGTCCATATTGCGGGTTCGATGTGAGTGGCTATGAAGAAAAGCCAAACTGCTTGCGTCCGTTTACAGTTTTACAGGGGAAATATATGATCGGCCGTGTGATTGGCATGGGCGGTTTTGGGATTACATACATTGGCTGGGATTTGAATCTGCAGACGTATATCGCGATCAAGGAGTATTATCCGGAAAGCTTTGCACAGAGAGATGCGATGACGACAACGATCGTATCAACACTGGATAGTAAGAAAGAAATATATGACAAGGGTTTAAAACGATATGTAGAAGAGGCACGGAATCTCTCGAAGTTCTATCAGTTACAGGGTATCGTATCCGTGAAGGATTTCTTCTATGAAAATGGCACCGGATATATCGTTATGGAATATATCAATGGTGTGGATCTGAAGCATTATCTTAAGGGCATGGGCGGAAAGCTGGATGAAGCGACCGTACTTGCTTTGATGAAACCGGTATTTGAATCTCTGTATGAAGTACATAAAAATGGATTGGTACACCGGGATATCAGCCCGGATAATATCATGGTTGATAACGAAGGCAAGATCAAGCTGATTGATTTTGGTTCGGTACGCGGACAGTCCGCAGAGACTGACAAGACCTATACTGTGATTTTAAAGCATGGTTACGCACCACCAGAGCAGTATTATGCGAAGGGAAAACAGGGACCTTGGACGGATATCTACAGTCTCTGTGCGACGATGTATAAGATGCTCACCGGTGAGGTTCCACCAAACGGCGTGGAACGTATGGAGGAGGACACTTATGTAGATCCTTCGAAGAAAGGCATCTCCGTATCCGAGCGGACAGAGACAGTGCTTCGAAAAGGACTTGCGGTAAAGGCACCGGAACGTTATCAGGATATTGGACAGTTGCTCACAGATCTGTATGGAAGTGGACCGGTTACAGCGGGCAATGCAATGCCGCAGGCAAATCCATATACCGCATCTGGAAACGGAAATAGTTCGATGTCTGCATCGATGCAGTCGATGCATCTGGCACCGGGACAGAACGATACCGCATCTGGAAAAAATAAAAAGAAGATTGGGTTGATCGCAGGGATTGCGGCAGCAGTTGTGGCACTGATTGTAGGGTTGGTTCTGATCCTAGGCGGAGGAAAGAAAAAAGATAACGATGCAACGACGACAGAACAGCCGGCTGAGACAACAGAAGCAGCCAGTGCGACAGATGCGACGACAGAGAACACAACGGAAGCGACGACGGAGACAGATGTAAGTGGTGTAGGCGACTATGTATGGCCGACGGAACTGTCTGATTCATGGAGAGATTATACTGCGAACATCGATGGTACGATCTACCAGTTTCCACTTCCATATTCAGAGTGGAAATCAAAGGGCTGGCAGACAGACAGCGCGACTGTGAAGGTGGCATCGGGTGACTGGGATTATATCACAAGTTATACGGATCGTGCACAGCTGACGGTGATCGTAGCCAATCCGGGTGTCAATGAGGCGGAGATCAATGACTGTTATGTTGTTGGATTCTCATTTAGCTCCAAATCCGGAAAATATAAAGATGACTTTACAATCGAGTTAGCAAATGGAATCAAGCTGTTTGAATCGACAGAGAGTGATATCAAGACTGCATATGGTGCACCGGAATACCGGAGTGAAAATGAGTATTCTGATGGAAGCGGAACTTATGTATCCATTGATTATGCAGGAGATGACGAGAAAGATGGTATGGATTTTGATGTGACACCGGAGAAAAATCTGATCTCCATCCGGTTGATCAATTCCAAAATGCCAGAGGGCGCAACTTCGGTTGCAGATCTGAGTATGGATGCACCGGCAATCAACGATCAGTATGTGGCACCGGGGGGTGCAAGTGCTGACCGATTTGATGGTATTATTACAATTGGAGACAAAAATTATGTACTTCCGGTTCCATTTACGGAACTGGAGAAAGACGGATGGACACTGGATACTTCCGTTTCCGACTATATCGGTGGTAAGAACTACGAGAGCACTTACATGGAGAAAAACGGCGAGAAGCTCAGCATCAAGCTGGAGAACTTCACCGGCAATGCCATTCTGCCAAAGTATGGATATATCTCTGAAATCGGAGTAGAAGCGAATTATTATACAAGTAACATCACGTTCCCAGGCGGTATTTCGATGGGCGATGATGGAAGTAAGATTGAGTCGGTGTATGGCGATCTGGGCGATGATTTCTCTAAGGACGAATATACATATTTCATTTCCTACTATGTATATTACTATGAGGGCGATCATTATATCAGCATAAGTGCTTATGCGGATCCGGATACAGGAAAGATAACAGACTACACTTTTACTATGAGCAAAGAGATCGAATAAGATAGGAGTTGAGGTTATGTCAGATTTGAAATTTGACCAGATACTAGATGAATATGTACGTTTTTGTAATGACTCCGGAAAGATTGACTTAAATCTCTACGAAGAGTACAACGTAAAGCGGGGACTTCGAGACTCCAACGGACGAGGCGTACTGACCGGACTTACAGAAGTGTCCGACGTTATGGGATTTAGCGTTGTGGATGGACACCGTGTGCCAATTCCTGGAGAGCTTTATTTCCAAGGATATGAAGTACAGCAGCTCGTACAGGGCTTCCGCAACAGCCAGTATGGTTTTGAAGAGACGACATATCTGCTTTTGTTTGGTGATCTGCCAAGTCAGGAACAGCTTGACTGTTTCAAGGAGGTGCTTGGTGAGCTTCGCCAGCTGCCAGAGAGCTTCAACCGTGACGTTATCATGAAGGCACCGAGCCGTGACATGATGAATGTCCTGCAGAAGTGTGTTCTGACCTTATATACTTACGATCCAGATCCGAACAATCTGGATATCAAAAATGTACTGATGCAGTGTCTGCAGCTGATCGCACAGTTTCCGGTTATGGCGGCGTACGGTTATCAGGCATACAGACACTATTATCTTGATAAGAGCTTAGTTATCCACAGACCGAAGAAAGAACTTTCAACCGCAGAGAACATCCTGCGTCTGCTTCGTACCGATGGTAAATACACCGCACTGGAAGCAAAGGTTCTGGATGTCTGTCTGGTTATCCATGCGGAGCATGGTGGTGGTAACAACTCAACCTTTACGACACATGTATTGACATCGACAGGAACGGATACGTATTCGACCGTCGCTGCTTCCCTTGGCTCTCTGAAGGGACCGAAGCATGGTGGCGCAAACATCAAGGTACAGCAGATGTTCGATGATATGAAGATGCATGTCAAGGATTGGGAGAACGAGGATGAGATTTCCGAGTATCTGCAGGGACTCCTTGACAAGAAGGGCTTCGACCATTCTGGACTGATCTATGGTATGGGACACGCGGTTTATAGTGAGTCCGATCCAAGAGCGGTAATCCTGAAGAAGTATGCGAAGAAGCTTTCCGAGGAGAAAGGCTTGCAGGATGAGTTTGCACTGTATGACAGAGTTGAGCGTATCGCAGCGAAGCTGATCAGTGAGCATCGCCGTACATTCAAGACGGTTTGCGCGAATGTCGATTTCTACAGCGGATTTGTGTATACAATGTTGAAGCTGCCAATCGAGATCTTTACACCGATTTTTGCAATCTCCCGTATCTCCGGCTGGTCTGCACACCGGATCGAGGAGTTGGTAAATAAGGGCAAGATTATCCGTCCAGCGTACAAATTCGTTGGTCATCACAAAGAATATATTCCAATCGAGAAGCGTGATTGGTAAGAAAATTACGACAGTTTGCATGTACAAAATGTGCAAACTGTCTTTTTTTATCTGTATTTCATGACAAAAACGGGACTTTCATTCTTGCGTTGGAAAGTTGGGTGTGTTAGTATTGCTTGTATAAAATTAGGACGCAATGTATAAGAAAATAGACGAAAGGGACTAAAAGTATATGTGGGTAGCCGATCAGTGGAAAGAATATGAGATTATAGATTGTTCAAAGGGAGAAAAACTGGAACGATGGGGCGATTATATTTTGCTTCGCCCGGACCCGCAGGTGTTGTGGGATCTTCCAAGAAAGAACCCGGCATGGAAAAAGCTGAATGGACATTATCACCGCAGTAACAAGGGCGGTGGAGAATGGGAATTCTTCGATCTGCCGAAGCAGTGGAGCATCAATTACAAAGATCTGACCTTTCATTTGAAACCATTTACCTTCAAACATACTGGACTTTTCCCAGAGCAGGCGGTGAACTGGGACTGGTTTAGTGAGAAGATACGAAATGCAAACCGTGAGATCAAGGTGCTGAATCTGTTTGCCTATACCGGCGGTGCGACACTGGCAGCAGCGAAGGCGGGCGCTAAGGTCACACATGTCGATGCATCAAAGGGTATGGTGACATGGGGCAAGGAAAATGCGGTGGCATCCGGACTTGAAGATGCACCAATCCGCTGGCTGGTTGATGATTGTGTGAAGTTCGTGGAGCGGGAGATCCGCCGTGGCAATCATTATGACGGCATCATCATGGACCCGCCATCTTATGGCAGAGGACCAAAGGGTGAGATCTGGAAGCTGGAGGAGAAAATCCATCCATTTATCGCACTGGCAAGTCAGCTTTTGTCGGATAATCCGTTATTCTTTTTAGTGAATTCATATACAACCGGACTGGCTCCGGCGGTGCTTACTTATATGATTTCTACCGAGGTAGGAAAGAAATTCGGCGGACATGTGGAGTCGCAGGAGATTGGACTTCCGGTGAAAGAGACAGGACTGATCCTTCCTTGTGGCGCGTCAGGACGCTGGAGTGCAGAGTAGTTAGAATGTGATGTAAACAACCATTGTAACGATTCGTTGACATGTACTGTCAACATAGAGAGAAAGAAGGAAAAGACAGATTGCAGGAGACAGAGAAGACAATGGAAGAGAAAACAGAACAGGAAACGGTTCAGGAAACGACGTGTAGCGGACATGAACATGAACATGACAAACCGCGATATGGACGACAGAACAAATCTAAATCCATTTATATCACGAAGATTGCGATTGTTGTATTTACCCTGATCCTGCAGATCCTTTTCTGGGTATTTCTATATGGAATTGCCAAGAACTACATGTTTTACTGGAAAACGCTGGCGATTTTGATTTCGGCGACGGTTGTGCTATATATCGTCAATAAGCCAGAAAACCCCGCGTATAAGCTGACGTGGATTCTGCTTATGATGGTAACGCCGATCTTAGGCGGTGTGCTGTATATCGCGATTGCTGGTAACCGAACCCGTATGAAGTTTATCCGGGATGCGCAGAAGAATCATCTCGATACATTTCAGTATATGCCGAGTGATAAGAGCCGGCAGCGGGAGATCCGGAAGCTGAGTCAGAGTGCGAGTGTGCAGTCGACGTATATTTCCAAGACTGCAGGTTATCCGGTGTATAAGAATACCGTTGTGCGTTATTTCCCGCTTGGCGAGGATAATTTTGCGAAGCTTGTGGAAGAATTAAACAATGCAAATCATTTTATATTTATGGAGTATTTTATCATCAAGCAGGGCGAGATGTGGGATACGATCTTGGAAATCATGGAGCGGAAAGCAAAAGAGGGCGTGGATGTGCGTCTGATCTATGATGATTTTGGATGCTCTATGTGGATTCCTTCCCGATTCATCAAGGATATGAAGGAGAAGGGAATCAAGGTTGCAGCGTTTAACCCGATTGGTCCAGTCTTTAACTTGAGACAGAACAACCGTGACCACCGGAAGATTACGGTCATTGATGGTTATGTCGGATTTACCGGTGGTATCAATCTGGCGGATGAATATATCAACAAGAAATCACGGTTTGGACATTGGAAGGATACCGGTATCATGCTGAAGGGCGAGGCTGTCTGGAACCTGACGCTGATGTTCTTGCAGACATGGTTGATGCTGACCGGCGAGAAAGATGATTATTCGTCGTATTCACCAGAGAAATATCAGGATATGGCATTCTTCTCGGATGGATACATTCAGCCGTATGGCGACACGCCGGTGGATAATGAGATTGTCGGAGAGAATATCTATCTGAACATGATCAACAAGGCAAAGCATTATGTCTATATCACAACACCGTATCTGATTATTGATAATGAGATGGTGACAGCGTTGACACTTGCGGCAAAAAGCGGAATTGATGTGCGCATCATTACGCCGGGTATCCCGGATAAGAAGCTGGTGTATCTGGTAACCCAGTCATATTACTACCAGTTGATCGAAGCAGGAGTGCGGATCTTCCAGTATACGCCGGGCTTTATCCATGCGAAGACTGTCGTTGTGGACGATAAGGTGGCAACGGTCGGTACGATCAACTTCGATTACCGGAGTCTGTATTTGCATTTTGAGTGTGGTGTATGGATGTTTAATTGCAGCTCAATCTATGAGATCAAGGAAGATTATATGGACACACTGGCGAAGTGTGATGAAGTGACAAAGGAGAAGATCCGGGAGACGAGCCGCCTGAAATTGTTCGGACAGAGCCTGCTCCGGTTAGTAGCCCCGTTGATGTAGCTGTGAAGAAAGAAGGAACGTTATGCAGCAAAGAGGAAAAAAAGGAAATACCGACGATCTGCTTGCAGCAAGTTTCAAGGAGCTTCTGTGCAAGGCACCGATGGAGAAGATCACCATCAAGGATATCACAGACAAGGCAGGTGTGATCCGACCGACATTTTACAATCATTTTGCAGACAAATATGCACTGCTTGAATACATTGTACGGCATGATCTGCTCGAACCAATCAAGCCGCTCCTGTTAAACGATATGATACAGGAAGGTTTGACATTGCTTTTTTCAAGCATGCAGAATGAGCGCGCTTTTTATGAGCGGGCGGTGTGTATCGATGGACAGAACTCTTTTGAGAGTATTGCGCGTAGCGAAGTGTCGAAGCTTCTGTTAGAGATTATCGATCAGAAGAAACAGGGCAAAAGCCACAAATACGCATGGCTTGATCGTCAGATTATTGCAGAATACTACGCGAACTCGATGTGCTATGTAGCGATTGCGTGGATTAAACGTGATTATATGATCTCGCCGAAGGATCTGTCAGAGGTTTACAAGTATCTGACAAAGTCTTCGATGATGGATGTCTTGAATGAGTTAGTATAGTCTATACATAAAATTTATGGATGTATAGCAAAATAAACACATTTAGACTTATGTATAGAAAACACAAACAAACAACTTGGATTGAATATTCAATATATTCAATCCTTTTTTTATTATAGGGGTGCAATGAAGATGAGAGAATAAAAAGAAGAAAGAAAGGTGGATGACTCGTGATTCATTTTGGTAAATGGGTAGTGAAACACAAAGTACTGATTCTGGTGATAGCAGTCCTGCTTTTGATCCCGTCAGCATTTGGATATTTTCACACTCGTGTAAACTACGACATTTTAAATTATCTTCCGGACGACATCGAGACGATGAAAGGTCAGGAGATCATGGTGGACGAATTTGGTACCGGTGCATTTTCCGTGTGCGTGGTAGAAGGTATGTCAGACAAAGACATATCTGCTATGCGTAAGGAAATGTGCAAGGTCGAGGGCGTCAAGGATGTTTTATGGTATGACTCCTTCATGGACTTGTCCGTTCCGATCGATTTACTTCCGGACAGCATCAAGGATGTATTTGTAAATAAGGATGCAGATTCGACAATCATGTTTGTCTTGTATCCGAATTCCATTTCTGCAGATGAGACAATGGAAGCGATCGAAAGCCTGCGTAAGGTTATGAACAAGCAGTGCTTCCTCTCAGGTATGTCTGCAGTCGTTACAGATACGAAGAACCTCTCCAACAAAGAAACACCGATCTATGTATTGATCGCGGTTATTCTTTCGACGATCGTTCTGGCGCTTGCGATGGATTCCGCTATCATCCCGGTTTTCTTCCTGTTGAGTATAGGTATGGCGATTGTTTATAACTTAGGTACGAACGTGATCAAGGGAGAAATCTCCTACGTGACACAGGCACTGGCGGCGGTTTTGCAGTTAGGCGTTACGATGGATTACTCGATCTTCCTGTGGCACAGCTACGAAGAGAAGCAGCAGGTATATCCGGGTGATAAGAACCGTGCGATGGCACATGCAATTTCCAACACGATTTCATCTGTTGTTGGTAGTTCCATCACAACCGTAGCCGGATTTATCGCACTTTGCTTCATGAGCTTCACACTTGGTATGGATCTTGGTGTGGTTATGGCAAAGGGTGTTGTATTTGGAGTTATCTGTTGTGTAACCGTATTGCCATCTATGGTTTTGATTTTCGACAAGGCAATCGAGAAGACAAAGCATAAGGTTATTTTGCCGGATCTCTCCAGAATATCGAAATGGGTAGTAAATCATTTCTACATATTTATTATCCTGTTCTTTATCCTGATTGGCCCAGCCATTTATGGATATACACATAATACCGTATATTATGATCTGGCAGGTACACTGCCGAAGAGCTTGGAGAGTATCACAGCGAACGACAAGCTGGAAGAACAGTATCACATGGGTGCAACTCACATGGTACTTTTAAATAAGGATACTTCAAGCAAAGATGTTGTGAAGATGACAAAAGAGATGGAACAGGTCGACGGTGTCAATGCGGTACTGAGTCTGGACAGCGTGATCGGAACGACGATTCCAAAGTCTATGCTTCCAAGTGATATCGTAGATGTATTTGAGAGTGGCGACTATAAGATGATGTTGATCATGTCCGAATATGCAGTTGCTTCGGATGAGGTCAATGCACAGTGTGATACATTAAAGAAGATTGTAAAGGAATATGATGAGACTGGTATGCTGATCGGTGAAGCACCTTGTACAAAGGATCTGATTGATATTACCGATGAGGATTTCAAGATGGTTAGTGCGGTATCCATCGGCGTGATCTTCATTATTATCGCAATCGTATTCAAGTCTATTACGCTTCCAATTATATTGGTATCCGTCATTGAGTTTGCGATTTTCATCAACATGGGTATTCCAACGTATACCAAGACGACACTTCCGTTTATCGCGTCAATCGTAATCGGAACGATACAGCTTGGTGCGACCGTTGACTATGCGATCCTGATGACGAACAAATATAAACGTGCGAGATATCATGGCGCAGAGAAGAAGGAAGCAGTGATCGAGGCAATGCAGGGTTCTGTACAGTCAATCGTTGTCAGTGCGTTGAGCTTCTTTGCAGCGACATTCGGTGTTGGCCTTTATTCAAACATTGATATGATCAGCTCTCTGTGTACATTGATGGCACGCGGTGCGTTAATCAGTATGGTAGTTGTTATTCTGTTGCTGCCAACGATGTTTATGATCTTCGATAAGGTCATCATTCATACAAGCGCAGGCTTCCGAAACAAAGAAAAACAGATCGAAAAGTAATCAGGTTGGAAAGCATTTCGAAAGGAGAATACGTTATGAAGCGTTTAAATAAGAAAGAATGGAAGAAAACGACAAAGTATATCGCAGGTTCTGCCGGAGCTGTTTCACTGGCAGTGGCTTCCTGCGTAGCCGGAATCACAGGCAGTACAGATGTGACAAAGTATGACAAGGAATACCTTGCCGGAGATGATAAGGCAAGCGATACCGACGCAACGACAGTCATGAATACGGATGAGCTGGCAGATACGCTCGCTGAAAATGTAAATATGACAGAGAAGGATGTCGACAAGGACGAGACCGTTTATGTATTTGCTAAGGCAAATGGCGATGTCGATAACATCTTAGTCAATGAGACATTGAAGAACCGTGACAAGAGCGACAAGATTGAAGATACAACCGATCTGAAGGATATCGTAAATGTCAAGGGCGACGAGACATTTACACAGAACGGCAACAAGATCACATGGGATGCTGCCGGAAATGAGATCAGCTATCAGGGAACAACGGATAAGGAGCTTCCGGTCTCTGTGAAGGCAACTTATTATCTGGATGGAAATGAAATTTCTCCAGAAGACCTGGCAGGTAAGAGTGGTAAGGTAAAGATTCGTCTGGATTATACAAGCAACGAAACAGTAACGAAGGAAGTAAATGGCAAGGACGAGGATATCTCCGTACCATTCGTTGCAGTATCCGGCATGGTGCTTGGCAACAACTTCAAGAATATTCAGGTTACAAATGGTAAATACCTCACACAGGGCGAGAGCAATATCGTTGTCGGTTATGCGATTCCTGGACTGGATGATGGCGTAAAGGATGCAGCCGCAGATCTGGATACAGAGATTCCAGAATATGTAGAGGTGAGTGCAGATGTGACAGACTTCTCACTGGATATGACAGTGACACTGCTTGTCAATGGCTCTGAGATGAATTTCTCTGGCGGCGTGGATCTGACAGACCTCGATAAGCTGACAGACAGCCTGAGCAGTGCTGGTGACCAGCTGGCAGATGGCTCTGGTGAGCTTTCCGATGGAGCAACACAGGTATCCGATGGCGCAGGTACATTGGCAGATAAGATGGGTGATCTGACATCCGGTGCCGGAAGCCTGAAGGCAGGTATGGAAAGCCTGTCAAGTTCCTCTGGAGATCTTTCAAATGGCGTCAGCGTAATCAACCAGAGTGCACAGGCAATCGCAGCAGGTGTCAATACACTGGATACAGCTGTTAACACAAAGATGACAGAAGAAGAGCAGGCTGCTGTCGCAAAGCAGGCAGCTTCGCAGGTTTCTGCAAGTGTGGAAGCACAGTTCGCAGCAGGAACGGACACATACAATTATATTTATAATTCAGCAGTAAACAATTACACAACAAGTATGAGTAATGCAACGGATCAGATTGCGCAGGCATACATTAATTCTGACGCATATACAGCATTTTATAATGCAGCACTTTCATCCAAGGCGATGGAATATGCTACGGAGAATGCTCCAAAATTGATGCAGGCATATAATCTGGATTATCAGACGGCGTTTAATCAGGCATATAATGGTGCGCTTCAGAATGCAGAACTGCAAGCAGGAGTTGCTGCAAGTGTACAGGGCGCATTCAAGCAGATGGCACAGCAAACAACCACATCTCTTGCAGAAGGCGGCAAGGCAGCCATCGGTCAGTCCGTTGTAGATGCATGTAAGTCTGCCGCTACACAGGCAGCTTCGCAGGCAGCCGGTCAGGCAGCCGTACAGGGCGCTGAGACAGCAAAGGCAACGATTGCTTCCCAGATCGAAGCAACACAGGCAAATGGTTACAGCTTAGTAAGCGGCGCAAATGCACTGGCACAGGGAACATCAACTCTGGCAGGCTCGATACCAGCATTGAAGAATGGTATCAGCCAGTTGGTGAGTGGCGCAAATGCATTGGCAAGTGGTGCCGGACAGTTGAAGGATGGTGCTGTGACACTGGCAGATGGCGCATCACAGGTAGCAGATGGCGCAGGTACCTTGAATGAGAGTCTTGTAACTTTGAACAATGAGGCAATCAAGAAGATGATCAGCGCATACAACGGCGATGTGAAGGATTCTGTTGAGAGACTGCAGGCAGCAATGGAAGCAGCAACCGAGTATGACAGCTTCGGTGGAAAGCCAGACAACACAGCCGGTGTGACAAAATTCATTATCAAGACAGCAGCTATAGCTGCTGAGTAATATACATTGGTTTCATCAACCAATTCTTCTCCCCCGCAAAACGCGTCGGCACAAGCCGGCGCGTTTTTTTGTATTTAAAGAAAAATACAGTTGAAACATGTAGAGTGGTCGGATATAATAAAGCCATATATGGGAAAAAGAGGCTTGCTATGGAGAAAATAAAAGAACAGATCGAGCGGCTGCTTCCGCAGATGACGCGGATCATCGTGAGTAACCGGCTGGATAAGACATATCAATATCGAAAAGTGGAAGTTACATGGACGACGGTGCGTGGGAAAGAACTTTGCCAGATTGCGGCGTATACGGAAAAGCAGGTCTTTCAGGAAAATGTTGATGTAGAGGAACTTGCAGGCAAGCTGCTTGTGCATTTCCCGGAGCATCTGTGCCAGATGAATATATTCACAGAAGAAAAAGAATATAGTTTTAAGATGACGAAGAAAGGCAAACTGCTGACGAACGCAACCAGACTTCCGGCAAAACAGTCGGGAACATCAAAACTGGCGAAGACAAGCGGCAGCGATGTAGCGGATCTGGCAGATAAGATGAACAGCCGCCGGGGCGAACACAACCGGAAGAAGAATTATATTTTACAGGAGGGCATGACAGTTCCGCCACTTGTGGATATGGGTATATTCACGAAAGAGGGGAAGGTTGTCCGTTCCATGTATGACAAGTACAAACAGATCAATCGCTTCGTGGAGCTTGTTGATGATGTGCTGAAAAATGAAACAAAGGATGAGATCCACATTCTGGACTTTGGATGTGGCAAATCGTACCTGACATTTGTCCTCTATTATTATATAGTAGAAATCCGAAAGAAAAAGGCGGAAATCATCGGACTGGATCTGAAAGCGGATGTGATAAAACACTGCAATGAGACGGCGGAGAAGTACGGCTATGACCATCTGCATTTTGAACTTGGAGATATCAACGGCTATAAGACGAAAATGCCGGTTGACATGGTTGTGACATTGTATGCGTGCGATACGGCGACTGATTATGCGTTGTTCAACGCTGTACAGTGGAATGCAAAATATATTTTATCTGTGCCGTGCTGCCAGCATGAAGTAAACGGACAGATCGAAAGCGAATTGCTGGCACCGATGATGGAATATGGCATCATCAAAGAACGTATGGCGGCACTTGCGACGGATGCGATACGTGCCAATATGCTAACGTACCGTGGGTACAAGACACAGATTCTGGAGTTTGTGGATTTTGCACATTCACCGAAGAATCTGTTGATACGTGCTGTAAAATCTGCAATCCCGAAAGAAAAACGGGAGCGCAGTTTACAGGAAGTTGAACGCATGTGCGAGGAGATGCACATCGTTCCTTCTATATATAATCTACTAAAGTAGAAGAGAGGGAAGAGGAGGAAAAATTATGAAACCAAAGAAAGAGAACAAAAAAGGCGGTGCAATCGTCAGCCTGATCGTCGGAATTATTTTCGTGCTGCTGGCAATCATGTGCTTCATCGGGGACATGGATTATCTGCTTGGAGGCAAAGCAAAAGATTTGAATGAGATTGCAGCCAATGTCCGCCCGCAGAAGGACGATCACGTAAGAACAGACAGTTACCTTGTACTTGGTAACTTCGCAGAGACAAAGCATTACATCAATGGCGTTATCCCGGCAGGCAAGGAACAGCATTACGCGATCGTACTTGGTGATGATAACATGGATGATATTACGGATGCGAAGATTATCGTACTTACCGTGAAGAACAAGAAAACGATTAAGAAGTTAGACGAGCTTGCAAATGATGATAATGCAAACTTCAGCGATGCAATTGCAATCGAAGGACAGATCCGTACACTGGATCCGGAAATCGAAGGCTATTACAGAGATGCACTGGCGTCATCCGGCATTGCAGATTACTGCGATTATTATACGGTTGCAGTCGATGCTACACAGACAAGATTTTTTGGCTGGATGATCGTGCTTGGCGCTCTGGCAATCGGCGTGCTCTGTATAATTGCATTCGCAAAGATTAACAAACAGATTAAGAATGAGAAGAATCTTGCTTATACAAATGCAACACCGGCGATGGGACAGCCGGGCAATCCGTATGTGAATCCGGTAACCGGACAGCCATATGATGCAGGTGTGGTAAATCCAGTCACTGGACAGGCATATAACCAGACACCGGATGCAGGATATGGACAGGCACCAAATCAGACTTACAACCAGACACCGGATGGTGCACCAAGTGTTCCATATACACCGGGACAGAATACAGACAACAATCCGTATTCATAACAGACATTATTATAGAAGAAACACACAAAAATATCAAAAAGATACGGAATCTGGCAGACAATACCAGCGTATCGAAAAAAATACAAAAAAATAAAAAAAACTCTTGCATTTACAGGTGGTATTGAGTATAATAACCCTTGCTGTGACATTGATAGCGTAGAAGCGAAGGTTGCTATGCATGACATAGGTTTTTCGTGGAGCGAATGTCAATTAACGATAACTGGCGACAAGTCACTGTACTCAATAACCATCTGGCAATGCCAGAGATGACGTGTGAAGATATCTGAAACACCTTGGTGTGAGATAAGATAAGAAACACACGGGAAAGTTGTACAGTCACCACTTGTCGTACTACAAAAAGTGCGAAAAGGAGGCGGCTTTTTTTATGGCAAGTCAAGTAATGAGAATCACATTGAAGGCGTACGATCACAAGTTAATCGATCAGGCTGCAAAGCAGATCATCGAGACGATCAAGAGTACAGGAGCAAAGGTTTCAGGTCCTGTTCCAATGCCTACAAAGGTTGAGAAGATCACAATCCTCAGAGCTGTTCATAAGTATAAGGATTCCAGAGAACAGTTCGAGCAGAGAACTCACAAGAGACTCATTGATGTACTTACACCATCACAGAAGACAATCGATGCTCTTCAGAAGCTTGATGTTTCAGCTGGTGTATATGTTAATGTAAAGATGAAGTAATTCATCAATCAAAATGTTTATTGCAGTACCTAATTACGCGAAAGCGAATTTAGAATGATTGCTCCGGCAATCCGCTGTGAATTAAAATTAGGAGGAAAAATTTCATGAAGAAGGCTATTTTAGCAACAAAAGTCGGAATGACTCAAATCTTCAACGAAGACGGTGTTTTAACACCAGTAACAGTTTTACAGGCTGGACCATGTGTTGTAACTCAGGTAAAAACAGTTGATAACGACGGTTACGATGCAGTACAGGTTGGTTTCGGCGAAAAGAAAGAAAGAGTAACAACAAAGGATGTTTCTGGAAAGAAAGTAATCAGAAACCCACATGGCGCTGGTAAGGCAGAGGTTGGCCACTTCAAGAAGGCTGGCACAACACCTAAGAAGTTCGTTCGTGAGTTCAGACTTGAGAACGTAGCTGATTACAACGCAGGTGATGAGATCAAGGCTGATATCTTTGCAGAGGGTGACAAGATTGATGTTACTGCAAAGTCAAAGGGTAAGGGATACGCAGGCGGTATCAAGAGATTCGGTATGAAGTCTGGTCCTTCCGCTCATGGTTCTAAGTATCATCGTCATGCAGGTTCCAACGGTTCTGCAACTACACCAGGTAGAGTATTCAAGGGTAAGAAGATGCCTGGACATATGGGTAATGTAAGAGTTACAGTACAGAACCTTGAGATTGTTAAGATAGATGTAGAGAACAACGTAATTTTGGTAAAGGGTGCCGTACCTGGACCAAAGAAATCATTAGTAATGATTAAGGAAACAGTAAAGACTGGCAAATAAGCCGGGCTTTCAGGAAGGAGGATCATTAGATGGCAACAGTAGCAGTTTATAACATCGAAGGTAAAGAAGTAGATAAGCTTGAGCTTAACGACAACGTATTCGGTGTTGAGATAAATGAGCATTTAGTACATCTGGCAGTTGTAAGCCAGTTAGCAAACGGTCGTCAGGGTACACAGAGCGCAAAGACACGTTCTGAAGTATCTGGTGGCGGAAGAAAGCCTTGGAGACAGAAGGGAACAGGTCATGCAAGACAGGGTTCTACAAGATCTCCACAGTGGACAGGCGGTGGTGTTGTATTTGCACCAAAGCCAAGAGATTACTCTATGAAGATGAACAAGAGAGAGAAGCAGATCGCTATCAAGTCTGCACTCACATCAAAGGTTCAGGATTCTAAGCTTATCGTAGTTGATGAGTTCAAGCTTGATGAGATCAAGACATCTAAGTTTGCTCAGATCCTTGACAACTTAAAAGCACCTAAGGCTTTGGTTGTAACAAAGGATAAGGATGAGAAGGTTGTTCTTTCAGCTAGAAACATCCCAACAGTTAAGACAACTATGACAAACTCAATCAACGTATATGACATTCTTAAGTATGATTCACTCGTAATCACAAAGGATGCAGTAGCAGCAATCGAGGAGGTGTATGCATAATGGCAGATATCAAATATTATGACGTTATCCTTAAGCCGGTTCTTACAGAGAAGAGTATGAACGCTATGGCTGAGAAGAAGTACACTTTCCTTGTTCATCCAGAAGCTACCAAGGCTCAGGTTAAGGAAGCTGTAGAGAAGATGTTCGAGGGAGCAAAGGTTGCTAAGGTCAACACATTGAATCAGGATGGTAAGACTAAGAGACGTGGTATGACTTACGGCAAGACAGCAAAGACTAAGAAGGCAATCGTTCAGCTTACAGCTGAGAGCGCAGATATCGAATTGTTCGAAGGTCTTTAAGATTAAAAGCTATGTGCAATAAAAGCACGATAATAAATTGAGATTCGAAAGGAGAACTAAAATGGGAATTAAGACATATAACCCATATACACCTTCCAGAAGGAATATGACAGGTCTTGATTTCGTGGAGATCACAAAGAGCACTCCAGAGAAATCACTTCTTGCAAAGAAGGATAAGACTGCAGGACGTAACAATCAGGGTAAGATTACAGTAAGACATCACGGCGGCGGAAACAGACAGAAGTACAGAATGATCGACTTCAAGAGAAGAAAAGATGATATCCCTGCTAAGGTAGCTGCAATCGAGTACGATCCAAATAGAACAGCAAACATCGCACTGCTTCACTATGCAGACGGTGAGAAGGCATATATCATTGCTCCAGTTGGACTTAAGGTTGGCGACGAGCTTATGAATGGTGCAAATGCAGAAATCAAGATTGGTAACTGCTTACCACTTGAGAACATCCCAGTTGGTACTGAGATTCACAACATTGAGCTTTATCCTGGAAAGGGCGCACAGTTTGTACGTTCCGCAGGTAACTCCGCTCAGCTCATGGCAAAGGAAGGCAAGTATGCAACACTCAGACTTCCATCCGGCGAAATGAGAATGGTTCCTATCGTTTGCCGTGCAACAATCGGTCAGGTTGGTAATATCGAGCACGGACTTGTTAACATCGGTAAAGCAGGACGTAAGCGTCACATGGGTGTCCGCCCAACAGTACGTGGTTCTGTTATGAACCCGAACGATCACCCACATGGTGGTGGTGAAGGTAGAGCACCGATCGGTCGTTCTGGCCCATCTACTCCTTGGGGTAAGCCGGCACTGGGACTTAAGACCAGAAAGAAGAACAAGCAGTCTAACAAGTACATTGTAAGAACAAGAGACGGTAAGAACGTTAAGTAAGGAGGTAAGTTATGGCTCGTTCATTAAAGAAAGGACCATTTGCAGATGGTTATTTGTTAAAGAAGATAGATGCTATGAACGCTGACAACAAGAAGGACGTCATTAAGACATGGTCACGTCGTTCAACAATCTTCCCATCATTCGTTGGTCATACAATCGCTGTATATGATGGAAGAAAGCATGTGCCTGTATATGTAACTGAGGATATGGTTGGCCATAAGCTCGGTGAGTTCGTTGCAACAAGAACATACAGAGGACATGGCAAGGATGAGAAGAAGGGTAAGAAGAGATAAGTCGAAAGGAGGACACATTCATGGCAAAAGGACATAGATCCCAGATTAAGAGACTCAGAAATGAGAATAAGGATACAAGACCTAAGGCTACTGTTTCATACGCTAGAGTATCAGTAACAAAGGCATGTTTCGTATTAGATGCGATCAGAGGCAAGGATGTAACTTCAGCACTTGGTATTCTTGCTTACAACAATCGTTATGCATCAAAGGTAATTGAGAAGTTATTGAAGTCCGCTATTGCGAATGCAGAGAACAACAACGGTATGAAGGTAGAAGACCTTTACATCGCTGAGTGTTATGCAAACAAAGGACCAACAATGAAGAGAATTCAGCCGAGAGCACAGGGTAGAGCTTACAGAATCGAGAAGAGAACAAGCCACATCACTGTTGTGCTGGATGCAAGATAGGAGGTAAGCAATGGGACAGAAAGTTAATCCACATGGTTTAAGAGTCGGAATCATCAAGGATTGGGATTCAAAGTGGTATGCTGATACCAAGGACGGAGAATTCTCAGATAACCTTGTTGAGGACTATAAGATTCGTGAGTTTTTAAAGAAAGAGCTTTATTCAGCAAACATCTCTAAGATCGAGATCGAGAGAACAGCTGATAAGGTAAGAGTAAACTTATATACAGCTAAGCCTGGTGTAGTAATCGGAAAGGGCGGCGCTGGAATCAACGAGATCAAGGCTAAGCTTCAGAAGCTTACTTCTAAGAAGCTTTTCATCGACATCAAGGAGATTAAGAAGCCGGATCTTGATGCACAGTTAGTAGCAGAGAACATTGCACAGCAGCTTGAGAACCGTATCTCATTCAGACGTGCTATGAAGTCTTGCATGAGCAGAACAATGAAGATGGGCGCACTTGGTATCAAGGCTTGCTGTTCAGGACGTCTTGGCGGTGCAGATATGGCTAGAACAGAGTTCTATACAGAGGGTAAGATTCCTCTTCAGACTCTTCGTGCTAACATCGATTATGGTTTTGCTGAGGCAAACACAACTTATGGTAAAGTTGGTGTTAAGGTATGGGTTTACCACGGTGAAGTACTTCCTACTAAAGGAAACAAGGAAGGGAGCGATAAATAATGTTAATGCCTAAGAGAGTAAAGCGTCGTAAGCAGTTCAGAGGCACTATGGCTGGTAAGGCGCTTCGTGGAAATAAGATTACAAACGGTGAATATGGTATCGTAGCTCTTGAGCCTGCTTGGATCAAATCCAACCAGATCGAGGCTGCCCGTATCGCTATGACAAGATATGTAAAGCGTAATGGTAAAGTCTGGATCAAGATTTTCCCAGATAAGCCGGTAACAGCAAAGCCTGCTGAAACTCGTATGGGTTCTGGTAAGGGTGCTCTGGAGTACTGGGTAGCAGTTGTTAAGCCAGGCAGAGTTATGTTTGAGATCGCTGGTGTGCCAGAAGAGACAGCAAAGGAAGCCCTTCGTCTCGCTACACACAAGCTGCCTGTAAAGTGTAAGATCGTATCAAAAGCAGATTTAGACAAGGAGGTTAATGGCGGTGAAGCTTAAGGATTATAAGAACGAATTAAACGCAAAGTCTCTGGAAGAGTTGCAGAGCGAGTTAGTAGCTGCTAAGAAGGAATTATTCAACTTGAGATTCCAGAACGCCACTAACCAGCTTGAGAATACAAGCAGAATTAAGGTTGTTCGTAAGAACATTGCCAGAATTCAGACAGTGATCGCTCAGAAGGCGAACGCATAATTATCGTAAAAGGAGGAACATATTGTGGACAGAAATCTGAGAAAAACACGTGTAGGTTTAGTTACAAGTGATAAGATGGACAAGACAATCGTTGTGTCAATCGTTGATAATGTAAAGCATCCTCTTTACGGTAAGATTGTAAAGAGAACTTACAAGCTCAAGGCACATGATGAGAATAATGAGTGTAAAGTTGGCGATAGAGTAAGAGTAATGGAGACAAGACCTTTGTCAAAGGATAAGAGATGGAGACTTGTCGAGATTATCGAGAAGGCTAAGTAAGGAGGCGCAGACAAAATGGTACAGCAGGAAACAAGACTTAGAGTTGCTGATAACACAGGTGCTAAGGAAATCCTCTGCATTCGTGTATTAGGCGGTTCTACAAGAAGATATGCAAATATCGGTGATGTCATCGTTGCCTCAGTTAAAGACGCAACACCAGGCGGAGTTGTAAAAAAAGGTGATGTTGTGAAAGCCGTAGTTGTACGTTCTAAGAAGGGTGCTCGTCGTAAGGACGGTTCCTACATCAAGTTTGATGAGAACGCAGCAGTTATTATTAAGGATGACGGTAATCCAAGAGGAACACGTATTTTTGGACCTGTCGCTAGAGAATTGAGAGACAAGAAGTTCATGAAGATCGTGTCTCTTGCACCAGAAGTATTATAGGAGGTAGCGACGATGGCAACTATGAAGATTAAAAAAGACGATATGGTTCAGGTCATTGCCGGTAAGGATAAGGGCAAAGAAGGTAAGGTATTATCTGTTGATGCTAAGAACAACAAGGTTCTTGTTGAGGGCGTAAACATCGTTCACAAGCACAGCAAGCCAAGCATGCAGAACCAGCAGGGCGGAATCATTGATAAGGAAGCTCCTATCGACCTTTCAAACGTTATGTATCTCTACAAGGGTAAGCCAGTTCGCGTTGGCTTCCAGGGTGAGAAGAAGGATAAGGTCAGAGTAGCCAAGATCGATGGCAAGACAGAAGTTATCGATTAATATAGGGAAGGAGGCAGAAGATTTTGAGCAGACTTAAAGATTTATATAGCAACGAAATTAAAGATGCTATGGTTAAGAAGTTTGGATATAAGAATGTAATGCAGATTCCAAAGCTTGATAAGATCGTTATCAACATGGGCGTTGGAGAAGCAAAGGAAAACGCAAAGGTTTTAGATACTGCAATCAAGGATCTTGAGACAATCACAGGTCAGAAGGCAGTTGTAACACGTGCTAAGAAGTCCGTAGCGAACTTCAAGTTAAGAGAAGGTATGCCAATCGGATGTAAGGTAACACTTCGTGGCGAGAAGATGTATGAGTTTACAGACAGACTTGTAAACCTTGCACTTCCACGAGTACGTGACTTTAGAGGTGTAAATCCGGATGCTTTTGATGGTAGAGGTAACTACGCATTAGGTATCAAGGAGCAGCTTATTTTCCCTGAAATCGAGTACGATAAGGTTGATAAGGTAAGAGGTATGGATATCATCTTCGTTACCACGGCTGAGACAGATGAGGAAGCTCGTGAGTTATTGACTTTGTTCGGTATGCCATTTAAGAAGTAGGAGGAAATGAACTATGGCTAAAACATCTATGAAGGTTAAGCAGCAGCGTCCTCAGAAGTTTTCTACCAGAGAGTACACTCGTTGCAAGATTTGTGGTCGTCCACATTCAGTTTTGAGAAAATATGGAATTTGTAGAGTATGTTTCCGTGAGTTAGCATACAAGGGACAGATACCAGGCGTTAAGAAGTCAAGCTGGTAAGAGTGAAGAAGAATAAGGAGGAAACAAAGCTATGTCAATGAGCGATCCAATTGCAGATATGCTTACAAGAATCCGTAACGCAAATACTGCAAAACATGATACAGTAGATATACCTGCTTCTAAGATGAAGCTGGCGATTGCAGACATTCTCCTCAAGGAAGGTTATGTCAAGGCAGTTGACGTTGTTGAGGAAGGAAACTTCAAGACAATCAAGATTACACTTAAGTATGGTGCAAACAAGAACGAGAAGATCCTTACAGGTCTTAAGAGAATCTCTAAGCCTGGTCTTCGTGTATATGCATCAAAGGATGAGCTTCCAAAGGTACTCGGTGGCCTCGGTACAGCAATCATCTCTACAAATAAGGGTGTATTAACAGATAAGGAAGCTAGAAAAGAGAATGTTGGTGGAGAAGTACTGGCTTTCGTATGGTAAGTCGGGATTTTCTACAAGAGAATAATTAAGGAGGACAAGGCGAAATGTCACGAATCGGAAGAATGCCTATCGCTATTCCGGCAGGCGTAACTGTTGAGATAGCAGAAAATAATAAGGTGACTGTAAAGGGACCAAAGGGAACTCTTGAGAGAGTACTTCCAGCAGAGATGGAGATCAAGCAGGAAGGCGAAGAGATCCTCGTAAACAGACCAAACGACTTGAAGAAGATGCGTTCACTTCATGGTCTTACAAGAACTCTCATTCACAACATGGTAATCGGTGTAACTGAGGGTTATACAAAGGTTTTGGAAGTTAATGGTGTTGGTTACAGAGCAGCTAAGCAGGGTAACAAGCTGAACCTTGCACTTGGTTACTCACATCCAGTTGAGATGGTTGATCCAGATGGAATCACAACAACTGTTGATGGTAACAAGATCACTGTTAGCGGTATCGACAAGGAAAAGGTTGGCCAGTATGCTGCCGAAATCCGTGAGAAGAGAGCCCCAGAACCATATAAGGGCAAGGGTATCAAGTACGTTGATGAAGTTATCAGACGTAAAGTTGGTAAGACTGGTAAGAAATAATAAGGGAGTGAAAAGATATGATTAAAAAGGAATCAAGAAGTGCTATTCGTATTAAGAAGCATTTAAGAGTTCGTAACCGTTTTAGCGGCACTGCTGAAAGACCAAGACTTGCTGTATTCAGAAGTAATAATCATATGTACGCTCAGATTATTGACGATACAGTTGGTAACACTTTAGTGTCAGCTTCAACAGTTCAGAAGGACGTAAAGGATCAGTTAGAGAAGACAAATGATGTAGCAGCAGCTGCTTATCTTGGCAAGGTAATTGCACAGAAGGCACTTGACGCAGGCATCAAGGAAGTAGTCTTTGACAGAGGCGGTTTTATATATCAGGGTAAGATTCAGGCTTTAGCAGATGCTGCTAGAGAAGCTGGTCTTGAATTCTAATAGGGAGGAGAACAACACATGAAACGTGAAATTATCGATGCTTCTAATTTAGAATTGGAAGATAGCGTAGTAAACATTAAGCGTGTCACCAAGGTTGTAAAAGGTGGACGTAACATGAGATTTGCTGCTCTTGTAGTTGTCGGAGATAAGAACGGACACGTAGGTGCCGGCTTAGGTAAGGCAGCTGAGGTCCCTGAGGCAATCCGCAAGGCAAAAGAGGATGCAATCAAGAAACTTGTAAAAGTTGATATCAATGAGAATGGAAGTATTCCATATGATTATACAGGTAAGTTCGGCAGCGCAAGCGTTCTGCTGAAGTCTTCACCAGAAGGTACTGGTATCATCGCTGGTGGTCCTGCTCGTAAGGTATTGGAGCTTGCAGGATACAAGAACATCCGTACAAAGTCTCTCGGCTCTAACAACAAGCAGAATGTTGTTCTTGCTACAATCGAGGGTCTTAAGGCAATTAAGTCCCCAGAAGAGATTGCAAAACTCCGTGGTAAGTCTTTAGACGAGATTCTTAACTAAGGAGGTAATTTGAGATGGCAGATAAGGTAAAAGTAACATTAGTAAAGTCACCAATTGGTGCAATTCCTAAGCATAGAGCAACTGTGAAAGCACTTGGTCTTACAAAGATGCATAAGACTGTTGAACTTCCAAACAATGATGCTACAATGGGAATGGTACAGCAGGTTCGTCACTTAGTAAAAGTAGAAGAAGCTTAATTTTGTTAGAAGGAGGAACAGTCATGAATTTATCAAGTTTAAAGCCAGCTGAAGGCGCTGTATCAAGCGATAGCTTCAGAAGAGGCCGTGGACATGGTTCAGGAAATGGTAAGACTGCCGGTAAGGGCCACAAGGGTCAGAAGGCTCGTTCTGGAGCTCCAAGACCAGGCTTTGAAGGTGGACAGATGCCACTTTACAGAAGAATCCCTAAGAGAGGATTCACAAGCAGAAATCATAAGGAAATCGTTGCAATCAACCTTTCAGTTCTCGAGAGATTTGAAGATGGCGCAGAAGTATCTGTAGCTTCATTGATCGAGGCAGGTGTTGTAAAGAACCCTAGAGATGGTGTTAAGATTTTAGGAAATGGAGAGTTGACTAAAAAGCTTACTGTTAAGGCGAATGCATTCAGTAAGGCCGCTGCAGAGAAGATCGAAGCTCTTGGTGGAAAAGCAGAGGTGATTTAGTATGTTCAAAACCTTACGTGACGCTTTTAAGGTCAAAGAGATCCGTATGGGATTACTCTTTACATTCTTTGTCCTGATAGTCATCCGTTTTGGTTCGTTGATCCCGGTACCGGGACTGAATACAGTCGCAATCAAGGAATATTTGGAGAGCGCGCTCGGTGATGCAAACAGCTTCCTGAGCTCGTTCACCGGTGGTTCCTTCACACAGATGTCTATTTTTGCATTGAATGTAACACCATATATTACTTCTTCCATTATCATCCAGCTTCTTACTATTGCGATTCCAGCATTGGAGGAGATGCAGAAGGATGGTGAGGACGGAAGAAAGAAGATTACAGCTATCACAAGATATGTAACAATCTTTTTAGCAGTAATCGAGAGTCTCGGACTTGTCATTGGTTTCGACCGTGGACATTATATGACAGTAACCGGACCACTTGGATATCTGCTTGTTATCATTACATTGACAACAGGTAGTGCCTTTGTTATGTGGCTTGGTGAGCGTGTGACGGAAAAAGGTGTTGGCAACGGTATTTCTATTATCCTGTTGATAAACATCGTATCCAGAATGCCAAGTGATTTTTCGGACTTATATACAAAGTTCATGAAGGGTCAGGATATTGTAGATCAGGTAATCGCAGGTGCGATTATTCTGGCGGTTATACTTGTAACAACAATTTTGGTTGTTTTGTTACAGGGCGGAGTCAGAAAGATTCCGGTACAGCATGCACAGAAGGTACAGGGAAGAAGAATGATGGGCGGACAGCAGAGTCATATTCCTCTGAAGGTCAACACATCAAGCGTTATCCCGGTTATCTTCGCTTCTTCCATTCTTTCCGTACCAATGGTTGTTGTGAATTTGTTTAATATCAACACCAGCGGTGTATGGGCAAAGATTTTAAGAGGTATGAATTCGAATTACTGGTTTAACCCTGCATATCCATGGGCAAGTGTAGGTCTGATTATATACATCCTGTTGGTTGTATTCTTCGCATATTTCTATACATCGGTAACATTTAACCCGATGGAAGTAGCGAACAACTTAAAGAAGAGCGGTGGATTTATTCCAGGTATCCGTCCTGGTAAGCCGACACAGGATTACTTAAATAAAATACTGAATTACATCGTATTTATCGGTGCGGTTGGTCTGTTGATCGTTGCGGTCATCCCAATCTTCTTCAACGGAATGTTTGGTGCGGACGTATCGTTCGGCGGAACCTCACTCATCATTATCGTAGGTGTAGTTCTTGAGACGATTGATCAGATCGAGTCTAAGATGATTGTACGAAATTATTCAGGATTCTTGAATGATTAATGTCAATAAAAGGAAGCAGGAGTGTATCCTATGGGTACATTCCTATTCCTAGTTATAGGGAAATAAATTTTGCGGAAACAAAAAGCATAGAAAAGAAAAGTATGGAGGGACAATAATTTGAAGATTATTATGTTAGGCGCACCTGGTGCAGGTAAGGGAACGCAGGCAAAGATGTTAGCTGAGAAGTACGGAATTCCACACATTTCGACTGGAGATATCTTCCGTGCCAATATCAAGAACGGTACAGAGCTTGGCGCAAAGGCAAAGGAATACATGGACAAGGGATTACTTGTTCCAGATGAGCTGGTTGTAGACCTGATCATGGATCGTTTCAAGGCAGATGACTGCAAGAACGGTTACATCCTTGACGGATTCCCAAGAACCATTCCGCAGGCAGAGGCACTTGACGCTGCTCTTGCTGCAAATGGCGAGAAGATCGACTATGCAGTCAACGTGGAAGTCCCAGATGAAAACATTGTAAATAGAATGTCCGGCAGACGCGCATGTGTAGGATGTGGTGCAACCTATCATATCGTATACAACCCAACTAAGGTTGAGGGTAAGTGCGATACTTGTGGTGCAGACCTGATCCTTCGTGACGACGACAAGCCGGAGACAGTCCTGAACCGTTTGAAGGTTTACCATGAGCAGACACAGCCACTGATCGACTTCTATACAAAGAAGGGCGTCATCGCAGAGGTAGACGGAACAAAGGATATGAAGGACGTATTTGATGCGATTGTAGCTATTTTAGGTTAATATCTGTATCGGAGTTCAAAATGGCGATCATAATCAAAACAGAACATGAGATAGAGCTTATGCGTAAGGCGGGAGAGATTCTCGCCAAAACGCATGAGGAATTGAAGAAAATTATAAAACCGGGCATATCCACATATGAGATAGACAAGTGCGGTGAGGATTTTATCCGAAGCTGCGGATGCGAACCATCGTTCCTGAATTATCAGGGCTATCCGGCGTCCATCTGTGTCTCAGTCAATGATGAGGTTGTACACGGCATACCGTCTAAAGAACGGATTTTGCAGGAAGGCGATATCGTAAGCCTCGATGCCGGAGTTATATACAAAGGATATCACTCGGATGCTGCAAGAACGTATGGTGTCGGAACGATCGATTCCGAATCGGTGCAATTGATCGAGGTAACGAAGCAAAGCTTTTTTGAAGGGCTTGCACAGTGCCGGGCGGGCAATCATATAAATGATATATCCAAAGCGGTTTTTGGGTATGTTACGAAAAGAGGGTATTCTGCTGTCCGTGATCTGGTTGGACACGGTGTCGGCGCACATCTCCATGAGGAACCAAATGTGCCGAATTACCCGAAGCTGTTCAAAGGCCCGAAGTTAAAACCGGGGATGGTCATAGCGATTGAACCGATGATCAACATTGGAAGCTATCAGGTTGGCTGGCTGAATGATGACTGGACAGTCGTTACCATGGATGGCTCACGTTCCGCACATTATGAAAATACAGTACTGATAACTGAGGGAGATCCAGAGATCTTATCACGTGCAGAGGGATTGGAATTATAATATAGATCAATAAATTAAGGAGGATATGATATGCCAAAGGCAGACGAAATCGAAATGGAAGGAACCGTATTGGAGAAGCTTCCAAACGCAATGTTTCAGGTAGAATTAGAGAATGGGTTGAAGGTACTTGCCCATATCAGTGGAAAGCTCAGAATGAATTACATTAAAATCCTTCCGGGCGACAAAGTAACCGTGGTTTTATCTCCATATGATCTTACAAAAGGAAGAATCACCTGGAGAGCAAAATAAATTTACATTTTCACTTGCATTTCGCTATGGAAAATGGTATCATAGGTTTTCGTAGCGGACTTTTTGGAAAGGAGAGTATTTTAATGAAGGTTAGAGCATCAGTTAAACCAATTTGCGATAAGTGCAAAGTCATTAAAAGAAAAGGCAGTATTCGTATAATCTGCGAAAATCCAAAGCACAAACAGCGTCAGGGTTAATTCATGTTCGCGTATGTCATAAATGCCATTTATGATAGAACATGGGTCATTGTTAGACATTAGGTCTTACAATCTGACAGGACAGTTGGAACAAGGTATGTAGGATGATAGCCCATCTATAACTATGCCTTGTATTTGTGCGTGTAATGGTATTCCACATTACATACCAACTTCGATTGACGCCACGCCGGTATTCGGGTGGACGACAACGGACATCAGCTCTTGGCTGGAGTTGATAAAAGCGGCTGGACACATAGCATGTGTCAAAAATTGTTTCATTAAGTTATTTTACGGAGGTATAACAAGAATGGCTCGTATTTCAGGTGTTGATTTACCAAGAGAAAAGCGAATCGAAATCGGACTTACCTATATCTATGGTATAGGAAGAACATCAGCTACAAGAATTCTGAAAGAAGCAAACGTAAATCCGGACACTAGAGTTCGTGATCTGACTGACGATGAGGTTAAGAGACTCAGCGAAGTTATCAACGAAACTCAGGTCGTAGAAGGTGATCTGCGTAGAGAAGTAGCTCTTAACATTAAGCGTTTACAGGAAATCGGTTGCTACCGTGGTATCCGTCACAGAAGAGGATTACCTGTTCGTGGACAGAAGACAAAGACAAATGCAAGAACTCGTAAGGGTCCTAAGAAAACAGTAGCAAATAAGAAGAAGTAATGGAGGTTCAGGTTAATGGCTAAGAAAGTTACTACTAAGAAAGTGGCTAAGAAGCGTGTTAGAAAGAATGTTGATCGTGGACAGGCTCATATTCAGTCATCTTTTAACAATACAATCGTTACATTGACAGATGCCGAAGGTAATGCATTATCTTGGGCAAGTGCAGGTGGACTTGGATTCAGAGGTTCCAGAAAGTCTACACCATATGCTGCACAGATGGCAGCAGAGACAGCTACAAAGGCAGCTCTTCCTTATGGATTGAAGTCAGTAGATGTTATGGTTAAGGGACCAGGTTCAGGTAGAGAGGCAGCTATCCGTGCACTCGCAGCCTGCGGTTTGGAAGTATTAAGTATCAGAGACGTAACTCCAGTTCCACATAACGGATGTCGTCCACCAAAGAGAAGAAGAGTCTAATAATAAGGAGGTACATGATAATGGCAGTAGATAGAACACCTATTCTCAAGAGATGTAGATCCTTAGATATGGATCCAGTCGTTCTCGGTGTAAATAAGAAGTCAAGAAGAAAATTGACTAGAGCAAACAGAAAAGTAAGTGAGTACGGATTACAGCTTCGTGAGAAGCAGAAGGCTAAGTTTATTTATGGTATGCTTGAGAAGCCTTTCCGTAACTTGTATGTAAAGGCAGAGCGTATGCCAGGTCTTACAGGACCAAACCTTATGATCCTTCTTGAGTCCAGACTGGATAACGTAGTTTTCCGTATGGGATTTGCAAGAACAAGACGTGAGGCCAGACAGATCGTTGATCACAAGCATGTATTGGTTAATGGCAAGTGCGTAAATATTCCTTCATACAGAATCAGTGCTGGTGATAAGATTGAAATCAAAGAGAAGAGCAAGTCTCTTCAGGGATTTAAGAATATCGTAGAGGCAAACGCAGGCGTTGTTACTCCAGCTTGGATGGAGTCAGACGTTGAGACATTGACAGGAACTGTTAAGGAGCTTCCACTCAGAGAGCAGATTGACGTACCTGTAAACGATACACTTATCGTCGAGTTGTACTCTAAGTAATTCGCGTAAGTAAAGGGTTTGTAGCTAAGTAACACCAGTTATCCAGAAGGAGGGTCAGTAGTGTTTGAATTTGAAAAACCTAGAATTGAAATCGCAGAGATTTCAGACGATAACAAATATGGTAAGTTTGTAGTAGAGCCATTGGAAAGAGGCTATGGTATTACACTTGGTAATTCTCTTCGTAGAATTATGTTATCATCTCTTCCGGGAACTGCAGTTAGTCAGGTTAAGATTAAGGGCGTTCTGCATGAGTTCTCATCTCTTCCAGGTGTAAAGGAAGATGTGACAGAGATCGTGATGAATATCAAGGATCTCTGCATCAAGAACAATTCTACAACAAATGAGCCTAAGGTTGCATATATTGATGCTTCAGGTGATAAGGTTGTGACGGCTGGTGATATTCAGGTAGATGCAGATCTTGAGATTTTGAATCCGGATTTGGTAATCGCAAATTTGAGCGGTCCGGAGGCAAAGTTGGAGATGGAGCTTCTGATCACAAACGGCAGAGGTTACGTTGGATCTGACAAGAACAAAGGTCTTGATTCATCTATTGATGCAATCGCTGTTGATTCTATCTATACACCTGTGGAGCGTGTAAATCTGACAGTTCAGAACACACGTGTCGGACAGGTTACAGATTATGACAAGCTTACACTTGATGTATTTACAAATGGTACATTGGCACCAGATGAGGCAGTCAGCCTTGCAGCAAAGGTGCTCAGTGAGCATTTGAATCTCTTCATCGATCTTTCAGAGAATGCTAAGTCTGTTGACGTTATGGTAGAGAAGGAAGACGATCAGAAGGAAAAGGTACTTGAGATGAGTATCGACGAACTGGAGCTTTCCGTTCGTTCTTATAACTGCTTGAAGAGAGCAGGCATTAATACAGTTGAAGAATTGACAAATAAGACTCCGGACGATATGATGAAGGTTCGTAACCTTGGTCGTAAGTCTCTCGATGAAGTTTATGCTAAATTAAAAGAACTTGGTTTGTCGCTTCGTACTGGTGATGAATAATATCCACTTAAGCCGAAGGATTAGTAAGCAAAGTGAAGACCCGAAAGGGTAAGGAGGAAAATTAAAATGGCAATGTATAGAAAACTTGGTAAAAAGTCTGATCAGAGAATCGCATTACTTCGTAATCAGGTAACACAGCTTCTCTATCATGGAAAGATTGAGACAACAGAGGCTAGAGCGAAGGAAGTTCGTAAGATCGCTGAGCACCTTATCACACTTGCTGTTAAGGAGAAGGATAACTTCGACGAGATCAAGGTAACTGCTAAGGTTGCTAAGAAGGACAAAGATGGCAAGCGTATCAAGGAAGTTGTAGATGGTAAGAAGGTTACACAGTACGACGAAGTTGAGAAGACAGTTAAGAAGGATCAGCCTTCCAGACTGCACGCTAGACGTCAGATGCTTAAGGTTCTCTACCCGGTAGTTGAAGTTCCTACAGATGCTGCAGGAAAGAAAGCTGCTACAAAGAAGGTAGACCTTACAGCTAAGCTCTTCGACGAGTATGCTGCAAAGTATGCTAGCCGCAAGGGTGGTTACACACGTATCGTTAAGATTGGCGAGCGTCGTGGTGACGGTGCTATGAAGGTTATTCTTGAGTTAGTTTAATCTATATAAAACCAGACGGGTTGTCGAAAGGCAGCCCGTTTATTTTTTCATGGAGAATAATTATGACGAGAAAAATCGGAATTGTGTGCTGTTCAGATGGATTCAATCGGGCATACGAAGGTGAGATTGAGGAATTGCATCGGATACTGGCAGACATGGGGATTGAGAGTGTGCTCAGCCCGTTCCTGTATGCGCGTGATGGTGTGGCGGGTGGAACGGCAGAAGAACGTGCGAAGGCAGTAATGGATTTTTACTTGGATGATACGATTGACGCAATCTGTGACATATCCGGTGGAGATATCGCGAATGGAATCCTGCCGTATCTGGATTATAGCGTGATTGCAAAGATGGATAAGCAGTTCTGGGGATACAGTGACCTGACGACGGTATTAAATGCAATTTACGCGAAGGCTGGACGGACAGGTGTGTTGTATCAGATACGAAATGTGCTCTACAAGGAGCGCAAGCAGCAGATGACGGATGTGCGAGATGTCCTGTGTGAGGGTGGTGATGCGTTGTACCGGATCGATTATCATTATGTACAGGGGACGGAGATGCATGGAATCATTGTCGGAGGAAATATCCGTTGTTTCTTAAAGCTGTCTGGGACGGCGTATATGCCAGATCTGAATGGGAAGATTCTTCTTCTTGAGAGTCGGTCCGGAACAGTAGCACGAATGGAAACCTATCTGAGCCAGTTGCAGCAGATTGGTGCATTTGAGCAGATCGCGGGTATCCTGCTTGGAACATTTACGGAGATGGAAGCAAAGCAGTGCATGCCGGATATTGTGCAACTTGTGAAGAAGTATGTGAGAAAAACAATGCCGATTGCGGTCACGAAGCAGATCGGACATGGGACAGATGCCAAAGGGATTGTAATAGGCGGAGAATTGTAATTTTTCGTCAAGCATTTTATGGAAATACGTTTGCCTTGCCGTGCATATGATGATATGATGGCTTTAGTTATGAAAAGTTTGATATATGCGGGGTAAGGGTATGAAAAATTGGAGAAATAATTCAGACAATGCAGGTTTCACACTGGTAGAATTGATTATTGCAATTGCAATCATGGCGGTGCTCGCGGGTGCAATCGGTCTGGCGGTTATTCGTTACATTAGGAAAGCCAGAGCATCAAATGCGATGGAGGAACTTCGGACGATTGTCTCGGCGGTTGAGACAGGCATGGTTTCCAGTTATGCGGAAGATCATGAGATGAATCTAGATAAGACATATACGGATGACGAAGGGAATGCACAGCGATGTGGCGTGCTCACGAATTATATGATTAGCCGAGCACAGAATAAAAGTGCAAATGGCATTACCGATGCAAATGCGTTGGAGTATTATTTTGCACAAAAGGTGTTGGAAGAATTGAATGCGGAGAATGGAAGCGACTATCGTTTCCTGAATTTTACGGGCGACGAGGATGAGCCGCTTGGAATGAATTGTGATTCGTTCTACGGACAATTTGGTTGTCCGGGCGTGATTGTTGTGTATGGTGGGGAAGGAAAGGTGCTGTTTGCGCAGTATTATAACTCTGGTTGCCTGATTCAGTATGAGGCGGGCGAAGGCTATACCTATCTGGATGATACGACGGAATTCGTCGGAAGTACGACGATTCATTAGTGTGATTTGCTCGAATCTGCCGATACAGACGATGCAATAATTGATGAGAATATATGAATATAAAAGAAAAAGGATTGACTGTATAGATACAGCTAATCCTTTTTTATCTGTTGTGTGAGATTGCATTGACTGTCAATCAGACCGGCATATGGAATACCTGACGTGGGTCTAAGGCTCCATAGATTTCGCGTCAACCATCTGGACAGCTCCGGCGAAGTTCCCCTGGAAATAGTTCGCGATTTCATCGGAATATCCATATACAATTCCCTTTCTGTAAGGGAATAACAGGTTCTGCAGTTGGGCGACTGCTTCATCAAGCGGCGCTTTCTTGGAGAAACCACCGGTTGTGATCTGGCCAAGTGAATAAGTTCCACCATCTCGTGCGAGCAGATATAAGGTATGAAATTTGCTTGTCGGAATAAAATTCATCGTCTGTTTAACTACATTTCCATAGATCCACATGATATCGCGAATCGGAATTACGCGCACCGTCTTCGCCTCATAGACGAGAATTGCTGTCGGTGTTGCTACGAATGAGAACGCTTCCACACCGTATGGAATCTGCTGGTCAAGCATTGCAATCTCCTGTGGAGAAAGCAGATTCCATGAGGCCTCTGCGGCTGCGTATTTTTTCTTATTAAATGCTGTTTGCTTGATACCGCCCCAGGCAGTGATCCGTGCGTTGATGTTTGTAAAATTTGTAAAATCCATATGTACCCTCCCAATGTGTGTAAAATAAATGTCAGATATAACTGACAAATAGTTTGAAAATGCTATATTCCATACATTTCGTACAATAATAGCAGATTCATACAAATTATAACATAGAAAAGCTGAAAAATCATTTTTATTTAACGAAAAAATATTGTATGGATGTTTCCGTGTTAATATGTGAAAATTTCTTTATTCTTTTGAGAAAAAATTGCGACATACATAGAAAAAATGGTATAGTAATGGATATGTTATAAGATAGTTATTGCGAATATGAAAAACAATCAGGAATATAGGATATCATGATAAAAATCAGAGATCTCACATTTGAATATTTTGACCGGGATGACGAAGGAAATCTGACGGAGATGGTAAACGCCATCCGCGGAATCAATTTTGATGCAGGAGAAGGTGAATTTATCGTTGTGGCAGGGGTGAATGGAAGCGGAAAAAGCACATTTGCAAAGATCTTAAACCGCCTGTTGCTTCCGATTGAAGGTACGGTTCTCATCGGCGGACTCGATGCAATGCAGGAGGAAAATATCATTCCGATCCGGAAGATGGTTGGCATGGTGTTCCAGAATCCTGATGATCAGCTGATTGGTAGTGTAGTGGAAGAGGATGTTGCCTTTGGCGCGGAGAATATCGGCGTGCCACATAAAGAACTGGTGAAACGTGTGGAGGATGCGCTTGCCCAGGTCGGACTTTCGGCGTCCATGCGCATCGAAGAGCTATCCGGAGGTGGAAAACAGAAGGTTGCGATTGCAGGCGTGCTTGCAATGAAGCCACGGTGTATCGTGCTTGATGAGGCAACCAGTATGCTGGATCCAAAATCCAGACGGGATGTGCTGCAGCTGATGAAAGAGCTGCAGAAGCAGGGAATCACGATTATTCTCATTACACATCTGATGGAGGAACTTCTGCTGGCAGATTGGATTTACGTGATGCATCAGGGAAGGCTTGCTATGAAGGGCAGCCGGGAAGCGCTTTTCGCGCAACCGGAGAGGCTGCGTGAGTTTGGATTGGAGCTGCCGATGACCGTGCTGCTTGCACATGCTCTTGCGGAGCGTGGGTGCGTGCGGACGAAGGATTTATTTTCCGTGGAAGCGATTGCGGAACGCATATACAAGGAACATCCGTATGCATTTCTGAAGGAAAAGACAATGGAGCCTGCATCCGTGGATAAGAAAACGAAAGTGTTGTCGCAGGCGATTGTATTTCAACATGTGAACCTATCATATGGAAAGAAATCGATTTTGAATGATGTATGTTGTTCTATCGAGAAAGGCAGCTATACGGCAATCATTGGACCTTCGGGGGCTGGAAAATCGACGCTTTTGCAGATGATTCCGGCGCTCATTTCACCGACGGATGGAAGCATTTATGTGGATGGAATGGAAGTGACGGATACTTCTGCGGATATTGCAACATTGCGTAAGAAAATCGGATTCATCTTCCAATATCCAGAGCAGCAGTTGTTTGCGAAAAATGTTTATGAGGATGTAGTATTTGGACCGCGGAATGTCGGCATCAGCGAGGTTGAAGCGGAGAAACGTGCGTATGAGGCGATTCAGTTTGTCGGGTTGCCGCAGGATGTCTATGATCTGCCGATGGATAAGCTGTCGGGTGGGCAGAAGCGGCGTGTTGCATTGGCGGGCGTGATTGCAATGCAACCGGATTACCTGATCTTAGATGAACCGTTGGCAGGGCTTGATCCGGTTGGAAAGAAAAAGATGCTGCAGATCCTGCGTGCGTTACACCGGGATGCGGGAATTACAGTGGTTGTAGTCAGTCACGATGCAGACGCAGTTGTGGAGGACGCGGAGCAGGTATTGTATCTGAGGGATGGGAAAATCTTGGAGCAGGGAGCACCGTCGGATGTATTTTACCGGATGTGGCTGCGCGAGATGGAGCATATGACGAGGGATAAGCATTCGAAAATGAATGGCGAACAGATGAGAGACAGAAGCACTGGACGTTTATCCGAAGATACGCTGGCAGAAGCAATCTGCGAGCTTCCGGGCTGCATGCAGTTGTTGATCCGCCTGCGCATCATGGGACTTCCGGTATCATGTAAGCATACGCAGCTTGCGGAGACGGTGCAGGCAATCGTGGATGCGGTTGGAAGATGATTTCGTATATAGATATTGTAGTATAAGAATGTCTAAAAGAGGTAGGAACATGATGAAGGATATCACATGGGGACAGTACCATAGCGTGGATTCGATGATCCACCGGATAGATCCCCGTGTCAAAATTCGATTTACAATTATATATATTATCCTGCTGTTGCTGGATCGGAATCTGCCGTTGTTTTTGTTTCTTACGACAGTATTTGCCGGTGTGTGGGCGTGCAGCCGGGTGCCGATGCGCAAGATGATACGCGGAACGAAGGGCGTGTTCATTTTCATCTTAATTTGCAGTATATTAAATGCATTTACCATGCATGGAACGACGTTGGTAAAGCTTGGCGTGCTCACGATCACGAAGGAGGGACTGATCAAAGCCGGATTCGTGTTCTGGCGGATGTTGTTGTTGATTCTGATGTCAAGCCTGTTGATGTATACGACGACACCGACGAGACTGACGGACGGTATGGAGAAGTGCATGCATTTAAGCGGCGGTGTGGCAATGGGAATCACGATCGCGCTACGATTTGTACCGATATTATTTGGAGAGTTAGAACGGATCATGAAGGCGCAGATGGCGCGTGGCGCGGACTTCAAGAAGGGAAATCCGGTCGTGCGTTTAAAGAAGCTTCGGACAGTGATCTTGCCGCTGTTCCAGAATGCAATCTCGCGTGCCGGACATCTGGGCGATGCGATGGACAGCCGCTGCTATACGGGCGGCAAAGGACGGACGAAGCTGCATCCACTCGTGTATGAGAGACGCGATATGGTCGCGTATGTGTGCATGCTGGCGATGGTTATTGCGTCGGTGGTGTTGATTGTGAAGTTCTAAAACGTAGGATAGATAAGTAGATGATAGTTACTGAATGATATATAGTGGTGAGATAGAATAGTGTATTTCACAATATAAGAGAAAGGAGATTCGCTCCATGAAACGAATCAAATTAACCGTTGCGTATGACGGGACAAATTATTGTGGCTGGCAGATTCAGGACAATGGAATTACAATCGAGGAAGTCCTGAACCGGGAACTGTCGAAGCTGTTGCAGGAGGATATCAAGATCATTGGCGCAAGCCGGACAGATTCCGGAGTGCATGCGCTTGGAAATGTGGCAGTCTTTGATACGCAGACACGGATTCCGCCGGAGAAGATCAGCTTCGCGTTGAACCAGCGGCTGCCGGACGATATCCGGATTCAGGAATCGTGCCAGGTGGCGGATGATTTTCATCCGCGGTTCTGCGATACGATTAAGACGTATGAGTATCGCATCTGGAATGACAAGTTCCCGAATCCGCTTGTGCGGCTTTACTCGAAGTTTTGTTATTTCCATGTCGATGTAGCGAAGATGGAGCAGGCAGCGGCATATCTGGTTGGCGAACATGATTTCAAATCATTCTGCACGCCGCGGACACAGGTGGAATCCACGGTGCGCATGGTCACAGAGATCTCCTTCCGCACAGAGGGCAAGATGATCATCATGACGATCCGCGGAACCGGTTTCCTATATAATATGGTGCGGATCATCATGGGTACATTGCTTAAATGCGGGATGAACATGTATCCGCCGGAGCATGTGAAGGAGATTCTCGATGCGAAGGACCGCGCGGCAGCAGGTCCGAAAGCGGAAGCGTGTGGACTGCAGTTGGTTGGAATTGAATATTTGTAGAAAATTTACGCATTTCTTGAAAAAAACGTTGACACACGCGGACACGTATAATATAATACCTAAATGTGACAAAAGACAGGTGAAGTGCGTCCCAATAGCCCCGGGATTCATGGAATACTCTTTTGAAGCAATGTACAGTACGCATTCGGCACTGTGCGGACAGGCTGTTTCGGACATTTCGGCTTGAAGGCATGGGTATGATGCAGGACAATTCGAATAATTTTAAGGAGGAACACCACAATGAAGAGCTTTATGGCAAGCCCATCAAACATTGAAAGAAAGTGGTATGTAGTAGATGCTACAGGACATACATTAGGTCGTTTATCATCAGAGATCGCAAGCATTTTAAGAGGAAAGAACAAGCCGACATTTACACCACACATCGATACAGGTGACTATATCGTAGTTGTAAATGCTGATAAGATCAAAGTAACAGGTAAGAAGATGGATCAGAAGGTTTACTATCACCATTCTGATTACGTTGGCGGTATGAAAGAGCAGACTCTCAAAGAGAAGATGGCTAAGAAGCCAGAGGATGTTATCTACCTTGCAGTTAAGGGCATGCTTCCAAAGGGACCTCTCGGAAGACAGATGATCAAGAAGCTTTATGTTTACGCTGGACCAGAGCACAAGCAGCAGGCTCAGAAGCCAGAAGTATTAGAGATTAAGTATTAATAAGGGAGGAAACGTTCGTGGCTAAGAATAGTAATAGATTTTACGGAACAGGTAGAAGAAAAAGCAGTATCGCAAGAGTTTACCTTGTACCAGGAACTGGTAAGGTAACTATTAATAAGAAAGACATGGATGAGTATTTCGGTCTTGATACATTGAAGCTCATCGTTAAGCAGCCATTTGCAGCAACAGGTACAGAAGGAAAGTTCGATGTACTTGTAAATGTTAAGGGTGGCGGATTTACAGGTCAGGCTGGTGCTATCAGACATGGTATCTCCAGAGCACTCCTCGAGGCAGACGCTGAGTACAGACCAGCACTCAAGAAGGCAGGATACCTTACAAGAGATCCTCGTATGAAGGAAAGAAAGAAGTACGGCTTGAAAGCAGCTCGTCGTGCACCACAGTTTTCAAAGAGATAATTTTCTCGAAACGAGAATATCAAGAAAAGCCCGATTTACAAGGGTTACAGAAGTTGTGGAATGTTGTCAGATGGGTTGGAAATTACATCGTATGCAACACATATGCAGCAGGTATGCAACAAATATATCAATGATATGTATAGGACATTTTCAGAGCAATCTGGGAATGTCCTTTTCTGTTAAATCTTATTAATCGCATCTACTAACTCCTTAATATCAAAGTGGGTATATACCTTTTCTGTAAGTGTCATAGCTCCGGAGTGCCCCACGATCTTCTTAATAATCGTCTGATCTACACCAGCTTCTGCCAACATGGACACGCATGTGTGTCTGCAACAGTGAGGTGTGCGATTAATCTTTAACTGTTCCATTAATGGGTGGAAGTAGCTGTCATAATAGTTTCTGTAGGTAAAATGCTTACCGTCTTCCGTATGCAGCAAGTATGCACAGTCGTGGTTGGATTCGTACCAACTTTTGTAGAATGGAAGAACCTTATCTGCAATGGGTACTTTTCGGATGCCGTTTTCTGTTTTACTGCTGATTACATCAAAGTACTGTTCATCGAGGTGAACATGTTCCTTTTTCAAATCAAGCAATTCTGAAATTCTGACTCCGTTGTAGAGAAGCATCAGAACAATCTGATAATACTTATCATCTTTCTGTTCCCAGATTCTCTCAATTTCATCCTTTTCAAATTTGTTTCTGTCATACTTATTCGGGTTGCGGTCTTTGTACTGTGCTACATCCACAAAACTTGAATAATCTTTGTTGCAAATATCGTTTTTCAATGCATAATCGTAAAGTTGATTGAAAAGCACTTTGATTTTCCTGAGAGTAGGATAATTCTTACCACAGGTATCAATGACATTTTGCAAATCCACTAATCGAATATCCTTAAAAACTCTGTTGTAGAGGGTACCGCAGGCTTTATAGGATGCGGTATATCCTTTGACATTGGATTCGGATACAGTAGGATACTTACGCTTGGACCATTCTTCATATACATCAGAGAAGGTCATCTTGGCAGCTTTGGTATCGAATGGATTATTGTTGTACTCTGCAAGCATCTGTAAGCCTTCAGCTCTTGTAGCAGCGTATCCAACTGTAATCATATCCTGAACCTGTCTGTCCTTTTCCTTATCGTAGTGCCAGCCTGTTGTCTTTCTGACCTGATAAGGCTTTCTTCTTTTTCCGGAAAGTTTTACAACGCTTCCGTATCCGTTGGGTAACTTCATAAGCACCATTCCTTTCGCTTTAAATTCAGCAAGCTGATAAGCGAAACAGAGTAGTTGCTAATCCTCGTGGATTGTTTTTGTTACACTTGGGCGTATGGTTTTCCAAATCTCATAATTATCTTCCGTCTGACTGCCGGATGAAAGTAATTCTTTCATTGCCTGCCAGTCTTTTAAAAATTGTACAAGACTCTTGTTGTCAAAAAATATTCCCGGTTCACCATCTACCTCTTTAATTGATACATTGAATGCTTCATCAATGGCAAAGAGGAGAGGGAGTACATCACCATCAGCCTGAATGTCGAACTCAACTAATGAGTTTACATTGACATTAAGTGCTTCGGCAATTTTCCTAAGTTGTTCAGGTTTTGGAATATTCTTGCCTAATTCATACTTGCGGATGGCAACTTCGTGGATGCCACACGCTTCTCCAAGTTCTTTTTGCGTTAATCCTCGAAATGTACGGATTAGCTTAATCTTTTTACCTGTATTCATCTTACCAACCTCCTGTATAGTCAATCTAACATATCAAAAATGAATTGTCAACATTATTATTAACGCTATTGACAGAGCAAATAAAGGTCTGTATAATACAAAACACAAACAGAGCAAGAAATGCTCTATAGACAGGAGGTGGTAGAGATGCCAGAGGTACAATACAAGGTTGATTTACCAGCTTTTACAGGACGGAATGTACCAATCAAAGAAATTGCACAGGCAATGGGGAAGGATGCACAGTATGTAAGGGTTGGACTTCAACAGGGGATTCTCAAATTCGGATCTGCAATTAAAGTAGGTAACTCAAATGAGTTCAGCTACTATTGTCCGGATAAGAAGGTTTGGGAAGAGACAGGTTACTTCAGAGATGTATCGGAAGTGGTATAGATTAGGTTAGGAAAGGATGTGGTCGCGATGGATAGATATATCAGTATGGAAGGTAGCTAATATACACCGACGAAGTTTACTTCTTGTCGGTGTAACCCTCGGAGAGCCCCCGCAGATTTGGCGCAGACAATGGCACATTGGATGTGACAAATCTGCTAGGGGGTTATCATCTTCGGCAGAGCCGAGATGATAAGCGAGCGGGAAATCTGATTTAAGAAGGAAGGAGAGGTGCCTATGGGTAATGTTTCTTACTCGGCACACATTAGCAATGGAAAGAGTGCCATAACAAGTAAGAGTAAATTGCTTGGAGTAGCAAAACACAATTTGCGGAAATATAAATCGCCGGAATACAGTTCCGATAATATTTTGCTTTTGAGAGGAACGGAAGATTTGTATCAGGATGTGAAGAATGTCTATCATCAGGAATTTGATGAAGTGGTACAACAATATAATCAAAAGCATAAGCGAGCTGACAGACGGATAGAGGATTATTTTGAACATGTAGCCAATCTGGAACAGGATATGGCAGTTGAGATTATTTTTCAATGCGGAGATAAGAAATTCTGGGAAGAACATATGGATAAAAAGGAAAAGATGTACAATGTGTATGCTTATCTGTTATCCACAATGGAAAGACTTCTTCCGAATTTCAAAGTAGCAAATGCAGTAATACACTTTGACGAAGCAAGTCCTCATATGCATGTGGTAGGAGTTCCGGTATGGGAAGGTGCAAAAAAGGGCCTGTCAAAGAAGGTCTCCAAGCGTAATGTCTTCACGCCAGAAAGTTTATCTGTAATATTACAGGATAAATTAAGGGAAGAAGCAGGTTCGTGTTTCAGGTTCAATGTGAAGGAAGAACTTGCTGAGAAAAAGCAGGGACGGAATCATGATTTGTCGGTTATGGAATACAAAGTTGCCAAAGAAACTGAGCGCTTGGAAGAATTGCAAAGGGAAGTTGTGGATACAGATAATGAATTATTTGCATCAAAACTTGCTTACCGTCAGGTGCAGCGTGAGAATGAAGACGAGCTTAGAGAAATCAAACAAGAGATTTCTGAAAAGCAAAGTGAAAATTTGAAACTGGATTATGTGATTTCGTATAAGCGGGATAAGCTGAAAGAATATGATGATGAGATATCCAAGTGGGAACAGTTTAAGAATACACTGATAATGCTTAAAGAGTATATTTCAGCATATCTTCCTCTATCGCCGCTAATTGAAGAATTTGCAAATTGTGTAGAGCATAAGAAGGATATTGAAGCCGGAAACAGTTTCAGAGGTCTACTAAATGCATTGGGGCAATTCCTGAGAGCATTTAAAGAATTGATTGTTGATGGTGTGTGTTGGTTTCCGAGACTTATGCGATGGGAAACGAGTAAAGGAGAAGTTGCACCGGTATTCTCGGACTACAAGAATGAAGGTTATGATTATCGATTGAAAGCTTATATGAATGTTGTAACAAAAGAAAAGTACAGCATTGACAGCATTCAGGAAGAAATCAAGCCAGAGAACCGAATCGGTACGCTGGAGCAGTTGGAACAAGGGATTGTGGCAGCGGAGGAGATGGTGCAAGAGGTGGAGAGGACGAGAGTAAGGGGAAGGGAATAATAAAACGGATGCTATTGCGAGGTGGCAATAGCATCCGTTTTTGCTGATATGGAGTGTTGGAAATATGATAAGAAATCTTTTGGAAAGTAAAAGAAATACTAAGAAATCATATGAAATACATTGAAATACTAGAACATATGTGCTAAAATTATGCGTGGATATTTATGTTATAGAAACGGAGAGAGGATAGGATGGATAATACATATACTGATGGTTGGATTGGAATAGATGAAGCTGCAAAATATATGGATGTTACAAAAGATACAGTTAGAAATTGGATAAAAAAGACAGATATTCCAGCTCATAAAATAGGTAAGTTATGGAAATTCAAGCGTTCAGAATTAGATTCTTGGATTAAGAGCGGAAAAAGTGCAATTGATTAAAAATTGTGAGGAAGAGTGGCAATGGATTTAGGACAAGTATTTACAAATAAAACTGTCGCAGAATATATGGTATCTATGTTTGAATTGGGAAAGGATGCCCTTATTTTAGATCCTTGTTTTGGTGCAGGTGCCTTTTTGACAGCTGGTATGCTGCAGGGATTTACAAATATTGAAGGTTATGAAATAGATGAGGAACTATATGAAAAAGTAAAAAAGCAATTTTCTCAATTTAAGCTATATAACAAAGATTTCTTAAAAGTATCCAATACAAGAAAGTATGATGGAATTATTATGAATCCACCATATATAAGGCAGGAAAAAATAGATGACTTAGAGAAACTGGGGATTACAAAAAACAAACTCAGAAAAAATAAAATATATGAGCAGTTGCCAAGTACTGCAAATATGTATATGTATTTTATTTTCAAGGCATTAGATTTATTGAAAGTTGACGGGGAAATGGTAGTTATTTTTCCAAGTAGTTGGATGGATGCAAGAAGTGGGAAAGCGTTTCAAATGGCATTAAATTCACGTGCAACAATAATTAAGCAGGTGCATATTTCAGGAGAGGTATTTGAAAAGTCTGCATTAGTAGAAGTTGTAATTTTGAAATTAAAGAAGGGGAGTATTAAGTGTAAAAGTCAGGTTGAATACTTAGAAGCAAGAGGTGATAGTATATGTGAAGTCCTAAAAGCGGTTGATTATGAAGACATAGAATTCGATATACCATTTTCAAAATATGCTTCTGTTCGCAGAGGACTTACTACAGGATATAATGCTATGTATATAAATCCAGCATTTAAAAAAAATGAGTCAAAAGTGCATCTTGTTTCAATCATATCGAGCCCCAAATCGATAGTTGGTTATGAAACAAAAGATGCTGCTGTTGACAACTTATTGTATGTCCAGGATGGTGAGAATATACCGGATGAAGTAAGAAAATATATTAAGAAGTGGGAGAAAAATATTCGAAATACAAAAGCACCAAAAACTTTATATCAAAAAATGCAAAAGGATAAGAACTGGTATAAGATTAATTGCGTAAATGGTAAAGGAATTGTATTTAGTTATTTTGTTCGTAATGATATGAAGTTTATTATGAATAACTTAGGGTATCTGGTTCGAGATAATTTTTACATTATTAAGGCGCAAATCGATGAATATTTAATGTTTGCTTTGTTGAATAATTATTATACTTATTATCAGCTAGAAAAAAAAGGAAAGAAATATGGAGCGGGATTATTAAAACTTCAAAGATATGACATTGAGGCATTGAAGTTTCCTGATATCAATTGCTTTTCCGTTGACGATAAGGTAGAACTTATTAGTTTGGCAAAAGATTTAGCGCATACAGGAAATAAGGTTAATATCATAAAAATAACAGAAATTATGGCAAAGTATTCAGAACAGAGTTTTGATATGATTACAAATATGTATGAAAAAATTAGAAAATTTAGATTGGAGGGAAAAGAGTGATGGCAATAGATGTAGTTAGTCTCTTTTCTGGTGGCGGTGGTTTGGATTTGGGATTTAAATCTGCAGGGTTTAATATAATTTGGGCAATAGACAATAACCAAAATGCTGTTAATACTTATAAAGCAAATATAGGTGACCATATTATATGCGATGATATAAACAAAATTGATGTGAATAACATCCCACATGCAGATGTTGTTATAGGTGGACCACCTTGTCAGTCATTTTCCCTTGCTGGAAATAGGCATGTGGAAGATGATAGGGGGCAATTGGTATGGAGGTACATCAGTATTATAAAAGAAATAAAACCTAAGGCATTTTTGTTTGAAAATGTAACAGGTCTTCTGTCGGCTAAAAATGGAAAAGGAGAAAAGATTATAGATTTATTAAAAAATGCTTTTCGAGATATCGGTTACACTTTAACTACACAAGTGGTAAATGCGGCAGACTATGGTGTGCCACAAAGAAGAAAAAGAGTTATTATTGTTGGCGTAAAAGGAGAAAGCAGATTTTCATTTCCGAAAGCTACACATAATGAATCGGGAGTAGGGTTAAAGAAGTATGTAAGTGTAGAGGAAGCATTAGATGATTTGCCTAAAGTGATTTATGACGAAAATGGTAGTGCGGACTATTTAGAAATGCCGAAAACAGAATATCAGAAAAGGATGCGTAATGTAGAAAAGGTCACAGAACATTTTATGCCTCAAATGAGTGAGTTGGATAAGTATATTGTAGAACATGTAAAGCCAGGGGGAAACTATATGGACATTCCGCCTGACGTGAAATCTAGTAGGATAAGACGTTTGCAGAGGGAGGGTGGACATACAACTTGTTATGGTAGGATGAAGCCTGACGAGCCGTCTTATACAATAAATACATATTTCAACAGACCTAATGTTGGATGTAATATACATTATAGAGAAGATAGGTTGATTACAGTTCGAGAGGCTTTACGATTGCAGTCGTTTCCAGATTCGTATGTTGTTGTTTCATCTAGCAAGCAAGGCCGAAATTTGATTGTAGGAAATGCTGTTCCACCTATGTTGGCAGAAGTTATGGCAAAGGAGTTAAAGAAGTATGTAGAGGAGGAAATATAATGATTAGTTATGTAGATTCAGAAGTGAAAATATTTCATCCGTTGTGTGAGGATGCACTTAATCAAGCGTTAAAGAATCTAAGTTTGAACAGTGAATATGAAGTGTTACATCATCAATACACAGGAACGTTAGAGATGGATTACGTTGTTAGGAATCGTCGTACAAAAAAATATCTTTGTGTTATTGAGGTGAAAAGAACCCCTGCTGATGTGCAAAGTACTCGTTATCAGGTTCAAGCACAATCGTATGTACAGATGAATTCTCCGGAGAATGAAAAACCATTCTATATTTTAACAAATTTAGAGAAGCTGATAAGTTTTCGATATGACACTACAAAACCACGTGTATATCAGCAAATGTTATTACCAGGTTTGGAAAATGTATGTGATTTTTCCATGGATGATGAACACAAAATTGTAAATAAACTTGCAAAAATATTTACAAGGTTAATTGATGAGTTTAGAAATGATAGATATCAGTATTTGACTACTTTGGAACAGTTTTTAGGTTATATGAATTCAACTATTGCTGATGATAAAAAATGGAAGAGCAGTATGGCGATGTTGATGTATGAATATATACGAGGTGCATTTAGAGCAGTTAGAAGAACTGAAATTAGATATGATGTTCATAAATTTCATAATGATATTGAACAAATATGTATCGAAGCAAATTCAGTAGATTTTGACGGGATTTTTGCATACGATAGTGCAAAATATCTACCTCGGCTTACTATGTCTGCATCAATTCTTGCAGATATTTACAAATATGGAAATGTAAATATATCTGGAGACGCAATTGCCGATGCTTTGCACAATATGGTATCTGAAGATAAGCATCATGAGGGTGAAGTCGCAACAGATTTGGAATTGGCAAGTTTGGCAGCAGTATTGGCTAAAATGTCGAATGGCGCATTGGCTAATGGAAAGAAAATATGTGATCCTGCTGCAGGAAGCGGAAATTTGATATGTTCCTCTATTAATATCTTTAATGCAGAACCAAATCAATTAATAGCAAATGATATCAATCCGAAATTAATTGAGTTGTTATCGTTAAGGTTGGGATTGAGTTTTCCTAAAGTAATTGCAAAACCAAATGTAGCTCAAATTACGACGGAAGATATTGTAAATCTGAATAAATCAGATTTTAAAGATGTGGATGTAGTATTGTTAAATCCACCTTTTGTAGCTGGGATTAACTGTGTAAATAGAAAAGTGCCATTTTACAATAAAATTAAGTCATTAAAAGGTTCGGAGGCAATTACAAAGGTTGGACAAATGAATTTAGGGGCTGTTTTTCTTGAAACGGTTTGTCATTTGGTAAATGTAGGAACAACAATAGTTTGTATATTTCCAAAGGCACATTTGACAGAGCGAGGTGAAGAAGCAGTTGCATTTAGGAGAATGTTACTTAATTTATTTGGCTTGCATACCATATTTAATTATCCGGCAGAAGGCCTTTTTGATTCTGTTACAGAAGAAACATGTATATTTGTTGGAAAAGTCTTGCAGAAAACAAAAGAAGTGCTTGTGTATTCAAGTGATGTAAAAGTGGCTGATATAGATCTTCATGCGTTGCAGAGTGTTACGAGTGGTTATTGCAGAAAAGATTTTGCAACAGTTTTTCCAGGTGTAGAGGCTAGGGTGTTCGATTGGTCGGAACTGGATACAGCAGTTGAAGATGGATGGAGAATGGTATGTAGCGAAATGTCAGAAGCTATTGATTTTGCTAATAAAAGTTTTTGGATGAATGATAAGCTAATACCTTTGTCGGATAGTACTTCAAACAAAAAGTGTGGTTCTACTGATAGGGGTGGTGGAACAGATTTATTGTATTTTGAAACATTTGAGACTTTAGCAAATAAATATAAAAGTGTTCCACTAGATGAAGGCGTGAGAGTAGCCAAGAGTGATGATTTTGAATTATATAAGGGAACAAATAAGTTTATAAATTTTAATAATTTATCAAATTCATTATCTATATCGATAATAAACGATTTCATTCCTCTGCAAAGAAAATCAGGGAAACAACAGAGAACGGTAAAATCTGTTGCAGAATGGAATAAAATATTTAGAACAAAAGGTCGTGCTCAATTTCCAGAAAATTCTGTATTAGTACCAACAAAAATAAGGAAAAGCGGTAGAATTCATTTGGCGAGAATTCCGTTGCATGTATCGAGTAATTTTACTGTATTTTCATATGAAAATGCAGAGACTGCAGAAATTATTGCTAGTTATATGACAACAGTATTTTATCAATTAGATTGTGAAATACAAGCAAAAGTGCATGCGGGTGTTAGAAAACAAGATATGCGAGATATTATAAAAACTTATGTTCCTAAAGTGGATTTAATCACAAAAGAAGCAAGAAATATTATAAAGAATGAAATTCCCAATATTGTATTTTTGAATTTAAGTCAACCACAGATAAGAAAAATAGATAAAATTTGGGCTGAAATATTGTTTGGTTCAAACTCTGAAAAATATGTGACAGAGGCACAGCGATTGCTACGCTTTTTGGCAAATAGACGAAATCCACAATAAGATAAGAGGCAAGAAAGGAAATGCGTATGTCAGTTGATGAAAGAATAACAACAATATTGGTAGATACGTGTGCTTTTAGGGACGCAAATAGTGATTTTATTGGTATTAGTTCAATGCTTTTACCATCCTTCTTTTCTGTCATTAAAGAAAAAGACATACTTTTGTTAACGCATCCAATCTTGGAAAGAGAGATTGAAAAGCATATTGAAGACTCTGGTATCTATAAAGATTATCAGAGTCTGGTATCTCATATAAATAAATGCAAAGATGTTCTTCGATATGCAAATTGTTGTGATGAAGAGTTATTTTCAAAAATTGCGGATTATAATATAAAAAATCAAACTTTTAGAGCATATAAGAAATATTATAAAAATGCAGTAAAGCTTGATTATCCGAACCCAGAACTTATTTTTGAACTATATTTTTTGTCAAAGCCTCCATTTGCATCAACTGGTAAGAAAAAATGTGAATTTCCGGATGCATTTGTGATTGAAGCTACTAAACAATATATAAATGAACACCCCAATGATGTTTTATTGGTTGTTTCAAAGGATAATGATTGGGTTAAGTCATTTTGGGGAGTAGATAATGTAATCATGTGTGAATCTATTGTTGAGGCTATAAAAAAGATTAACAGTATAGAGAGTATATTGAGCGAGGATATGCTAATAAAAATATTTAAAGGTGCTTATACTGAAATTTTATCAGAGGCTCAGAGGTGTGCAGAACTAGAAGATTATTATTTAGATGATTATGAATTATATGAGGAACTAGAAATTGATTCAGTAAAGGTAGTGAAAGTGGAGGATTCCTTTGTTCCTTTAAAAATATCTAGAGATATGATACTGATAAAAACTATAGCAAACGTAAGAGTAGCTGGATATGGAGAGATTTTTGATGAAGACAGATCTGTGTGGGATAATGAAGACAAAGAATATTTTATAATTGAATACTCGGATATAGATTTTGATGATGGTGAAGCACAAATTGAATGTGAGATTAGTATAAAATTTGATTTTGATAATTTGGAGGAAACTGCACGAGTAGATAGATTTAAATTCAATAATAGGGGATATATTTATGTAAGTTGTGTGAATGCAGAGATTACTCCTATTGATGAGGATGAAATGGCTTTAAGATGCTTGCGGGAGGATAAAGGGTATAGTAGAAGAGGATAAGAATATTTTTCAATGTATAAAAGTGGAAATATTAAAATTAAGAAGTGATTTTGGTTTTGTAGAAGGAGATGATATATAGTGAAAGATTTGAATTATGCAGGCTCTCAATGGGCAAAATGGGATTTACATATACATTCAAATGCGTCTGATGGAAATGGAACTCCACAGCAGATAATAGAGAAGGCAAAAGAAAAAGGGTTATCTGTAATTGCCTTAACAGATCATCATACAGTTAAAAATATAGATGAAATAAAAAAATTAGGGAATGAAAATAATATAACAGTTATAAGTGGGATTGAATTCAGAACAGAGTATGGTTCTAAGTCTGTACATATGATAGGTTTATTTCCAGATGAGTATAATGGAATAAAATTGACGCAGCAAGCATTAAATGATCTTATTCTAGTTCCGCTTAATTTGTCAGAAACTATAATTAAAACTAAAGGTAAAGAGGAAGATAGTGCTCTTACAGATGAGCAAGCTTTTAAGAAAGGTATGTTTCTTGTTCAGGTGAATTTCAAAGAAGCGGCAGAATTAGTTCATAAGTATGGAGGACTAATATCGGTTCATGCAGGGAATAAAGCAAATAGTATAGAAGAAATGAAGCATGAAGGGAGAGGGGCAAGTAATGTTAAGGATGTTGTAGATTCTTTAGGCCCAGTAAAAAATGAATTATTAAAGTATTACATTGATATTTGTGAATTGGGAAGTTTACAAGATAAGAATGCGTCGTTTTATATTAGTGAATTTGGTAAACCAGCAATAGTTGCTTCAGATGCACATAGAATAGATGAGGTAGGAAAATTATACACATGGATAAAGGCAGATAAGACTTTTGAAGGCTTGCGACAGATTGTTTATGAACCTGAATTACGTGCAAGAATTCAAGAGAATATGCCGGATAACAAAAGTGATTATCAAGTTATTGACGCTATCAAAATTGTTGGCGAGGATTTTGGGGAACAGGTAATTCCATTTAATCAAGATTTGAATGTCATTATTGGTGGAAGGTCTTCTGGTAAGTCGATTTTGTTGGGATGTATTGCAAAGTTGGCAAATTATAGTGGATTAGTGAAATTAGAAAATGAGGCTTACAATAAATATATTGATGATATTATAGAGAATATGAAATTGAAATGGAGAGATGATACAGAAGGACTGGTACATAAGGTTGAGTATTTTCCACAGTCATATATCAATAAATTAGCTTCGACTTCTAAAGAAACGATAGTTTTAATAGAAAAAATACTAAAAGAGGACGAGAAACGTCGGGAGGTATTTGAAACATATAATAATTGTAATAGTAAAAACATGTTTGAAATAACAAATGAGATTGAAAATTATTTCAAATTATTTTATAAGCTCGAAGAGATGCAGGAAGAAGCAAAAGAAATTGGTGATATACGAGGAGTACAGAAGGAAATAGCAAAAATTGAAAGTGAAATATCACAAGTAAAAAGTAACTCAAGCACTAAAATCTCAGAAGATGACGAAATACTATATGATGAATTAAAAAAGGAAAAAGAAATTCTGTATCAGGAGATCGTATCATTTGAAAGTGCACAGAAACAATTGGAAGAAATTAAAAATTTCTTGTTGGTAAGGGAAATTAAGACAGAGTTGATTGGCTTGCCAGAAGCTGTCAAAAGTGTAATAATCTCAGGGTATGATGAATTAGTTGAAGCAACACAAAAACGCTGGGAAGAATTAGTATCAAATGAAGAAAATAATTTAAAAGCTTTGGTGGCTGACAAAAAACAACGTATTAAAGTTATTGAATCTGATGTAAAGTATGTTAATGGCGAAAAATATTATAAAGAGAATGAAACTATTAAACAAATGAGTATTAGATTGAGTGAAGAACGTAAGAAGGAAGAACGTTTGACGAAAATAAATACAAAACAGACGGAAATAATTGAACAAATATCTTTGTCAAAAGAAAGAATTTTCGAAAAACAAAGAATGTATTATGAGTTGGGACAGCAAATATGTGGACAAATTCAATTGGAAAAAGATGAACTGAGTATTATGCCAAAGCTTTCATATAATCAAGAAAAGCTACAGATGTTTGTCGATTCGTATTTGAATGCAAGAAATCCGTTAGCAAAAGCAATGCAGGAAGCAGACATAATTGATAATGAGTCGTTAATTAATGTTTTAACAAATGCTTTTGATAATATTGTAAAAGGGATAGTACCACTTAAGGGTGGCAAAGATAAAAAGCAAGCCGCAGTAGAACTTTTGTCAACGAATTATTACTATTTTATGTATAATGTTGTTTATCAAGGAGATACATTATCTTCAATGTCAGAAGGGAAAAAAGCTTTTGTAATTTTACGTTTGCTTTTAGATTTTGATGAAAATAAATACCCTATATTAATTGATCAGCCAGAAGATGATTTGGATAACAGAGCAATATATAATGATTTGGTAACATATATTCGAAATAAGAAACTTGAAAGACAAATTATTCTGGTTACTCATAATCCTAATATTACTGTTGGAACTGATGCTGAAGAAATAATTGTGGCTAATCAGCATGGAGCACATACCGAAAATCAAGATGGGGTCAAATTCGAATATCGTTCTGGGGCGATAGAAAACTCGTATAAGCGAGATGGAACTAAAACCGTTTTGTTGAGCCAAGGAATTAGAGAACATGTATGTGATTTACTTGAAGGTGGTGATATTGCCTTTAAGAAAAGAGAAAGCAAGTATGGTTTGAAAAAGTGATAATGGATTTATGTAAAATAGTGCACTATATATAAGCAACAATGGAGGAGCCTTAATTCCACTCCCCCATTGCCTCCACATACCCTTGCAGACCACCTTTCCTCGAAGCAAGGCTGGCATAGAATCCCGGTTCCTCTCTTGCAAGACAGGTAAGATAAGAAACATCAAGAGGGTCTGCCAGTTTAACCTGTGCATTGCAGTTTTGGCAGTTGAAGATAGCATGGAATTGATTATCAAGGGTGACTTCGACACAGTCGGTTTTGTGGTTATATAGTGCAGATATTATTTTACTCATAGTCATTATCCTTTCTTTGAAAAGCGTTATTGGTAGTTGTGAGCAGTAATGGACAGCCTCCCGTAAGATTCAGGTATGCAACACCATCTGCACCAAACCCTGTATTTTCGGGCTTTTCAAGATATCTAAACGTTAACAAAGAGATAATTTGCGAGCAATCGCATGCAAAAAGCTCCAGAGAATTTATTCTCTTGGAGCTTTTTTGTTGCGATTATTGGCGGATTGATGATGACCGAGCCGTAGCGAAGCGTAGAGGAGGTTCATGTGCTAGATTCGCAGATAATCCGTATAAGTTGACTTGCAATCCCCGCAAGTAACTACCACGAAAACCTCAAATATTTGATAGAACCCGTCGAAAAAATCGAGTATAATAAATAGAAAATACATAGAAAAGGGGGAGGGAGATTTTATATCTTCCGAAAATGTATGGGAACTATCAAAAATACAAAAGGGAAACGATTAAATATCTTATGGGTGATTATCCTGATCGGCAGCGTTCCGCTGCTCACGGCAATTCTGATTCTGACAATTTATTCTACAAGAAAAATGGAACAGGAACTTGAAGACAGTACATATGCAAGACTAAAGGCATGTGCGGTTTCGGTAGAGAAATACTTTGAGTGGGATGTCCGCGAAGACATCTTATGCAGGGACGATGTCAGCTACGAGTTTATCGATTCATTGAAAAAGGACAATATCGAGCTTACATTTTTTGAAGGAGATGAACGATACATCACTTCGGTTGTTGATGAGAATGGAAACCGTCCGGAGGGAACAAAGGCAGATGCTGCAATCTGGAAAACTGTCCAGGCGGGCAAGGATTACCACGCAGATGGTGTACAGATTGCAGGTGCAGATTACTATGTATACTACACACCGGTGTATTCCGATGCCGGTGATGTGATCGGTATGGGATTTGCCGGCGAGAAAACAGCGACTGTCAACGCAGCAAAGAAGGGACTTGTGCGTACATTGTTACTGATCTCTGTGGCGATAGGCATTCTATACCTGGGTGCCCTGATTCTCCTTGCGTTGAAGATCCGGAAGTCACTGGCGAAGACAACAGCACATATTGAACGGATTGCGAACGGAAGTATTTCAGAAGACGTGGAAGGCTCTTCGGCAATTGCGGAGATTGACACGTTGATTGATTCCTCAAAGATACTTAAGGAAAAACTGAATAATATTGTAACAAGTGTAAATGATCATGTTGTGAATCTGCAGCAGGATACATCTTCCCTGAATGAGCGTGCCGATTTCAGTAATGAGGGTGCCGGACAGATCAGTCAGGCGATGGAGGAATTGTCTGTGACCGCGGTGACACTGGCAGATAATGTGCAGGATGTCAATGCGAAGTCCATCGAGATGGGAAATGCAATCACGGATATCGATAATGATGTGCAGGTATTAAGTGCAAATTCTGAGCAGATGGGCAAGGCGAACAGCACAGCAACCAAGTCCATGGAGACTGTACTGGACAGCTCAAACCAGTCGGCAGAGATTATTGAGCGGATCACAAATCAGATTGAAGAGACAAACCAGGCGATTCTGTCAATCAATGAGGCAGTCAACCTGATTATGGATATTACCGGACAGACAAGTCTGCTTGCGTTAAATGCATCAATCGAAGCAGCACGTGCCGGACAGTCGGGAAGCGGATTTGCGGTTGTGGCAAGTGAGATCAAGAAGCTGGCAGAGCAGAGTGCCGAGGGTGTGGATACGATCAAACAGGTGGCTGATAATATCTTTGCGAAATCAAATGAGTGTGTGAGTATGGTACATGATGTGCAGACATTGCTCAGAAAAGAGCAGGATGATATCTCTGCAACATGCAGCAGCTTTGCAACACTCAGCAAGACGATTAGTGACAATATTGTGGCAGTAACGCGGATCAGCGAGAAGTCAAAGCAGCTTGATGGTATCAAGCAGTCCATCATAGCCAATATTACTGACCTCAGTGCGATTTCCGAAGAAAATGCGGCAAGTAACGAGGAAGTATCTGCGAATGTGACAAGTATTGCCGAAGCAATCGACCAGATGAACACGGCAACCGGACATGTCAGCAAGGTGTCGGATGAACTGGCAGAAATGATGAAGTATTTTGAATAAGAATATCAGAAGGATGAAGTATGAGTGTATTTTATTTCATTAAAACAGGATTTTTCCTTCTGGTAATGTTATTTGCTATTATTATTACAATATGGATGATCCGATCACGCAAACAAAGAGAACGTGATGGATCGGTTGATCCCATTATGGATATGGTAAATCAAATGGGAGGGATTGGTTCTGAATTTGACAAAATGGTGTTGGATGTGAATCCAAAATACCGGTTGAAAAAAGATCCGCAGAGAATATACTGGATACTATTATTTGAGATTTTATCGTTTCTGGTAGTTATAGTCAGTATGATAAGAAAAATGATGGAACTTGGATATATTCCAGATATACATGGTAAATCAGAATGGGTATTTATTGAGGCAACGATTTTGTTGTTAGGCGGGATTGCATTGCTGCAATTCCGGAAAATAAAGAGGAAAATTCGAATTCGTGAGAACAATATGGAGGATATGCAGATAGAAGGGACGGTTGTCGATGTAGTGAATGGTTATGCTACAGCGATGCATGGCTATGGAAGGCTGATTGTTGAGTATTATGATCCATATGAGCTATGTAAGAAAAGAATTGTGTTAGGACAGGATTTTAAGTTAAAAAAATACCCAATTGGAAAAAAATATACACTTTCATATTCCAGATCCATGCATGAGGCATACGATTTATGTAATAATCGTTTAGAAGGTCGAAAGGACATATATTTTACGTTTATAGGTATAATAATGTGTTTGCTGGCTGTATTGTGTATCTTATTAGCGTTAATTTTAATATGATAAAATAGTTGAACGGATATTTGAGAACCTGAATTTTCAGGTTCTCTTTTTTATGTTCAAGATTAAAATACTACTTGACATATAATACTATGCGGCGTATAGTATGTGACATAAGGAGGTATACATATGGATATTCAATTAAAACGAGGCATGTTGGATGTATGCGTGCTGGCGGCAATCAAAGATGAAGATTCCTATGGATATCAGATCATCAAAGATATGAAACCGTATGTGACGATTTCGGAGTCGACGCTGTATCCGATTTTACGACGCTTAGAAGCAAATGCGTATCTGACGGTACAATCGGTGGAGCATAACGGACGACTTCGGAAATATTATCATATTACAGACGCAGGACGGGCGCGAATCGATGAGTTTCAGGAGGAATGGAAGGAACTGGAATCCATCTATCGGTTTATTGTTCGGGAAGAACCTATGAAGGAGGCACAAGACCATGAATAAACAGGAATATTTGTCGGCAATCCGGGTGCGGATTCCGAAGATGCCGACGGAAGATATGGAGCGGTTCATCGCTTATTACAGTGAGATGATCGATGACCGGATGGAAGATGGCATGACGGAGGAAGAGGCGGTTGCCACGATGGATACACCGGATGAAGCCGTGGATCAGATTCTGGAAGATACGCCACTTAGCAAAATCGTTAAGCAGAAGATCAAACCGACGCATCGCCTGCGTGCATGGGAGATTGTTCTGATTGTACTTGGTTCTCCGGTCTGGGTGCCGCTTCTGCTTACAGCCGGAATTCTGGTATTAAGTATGTTAGTTGTTGTATTTTCACTATTGATTACATTTTATGCAGTAGTCATATCAGCAGCAGTCGCGGGAATTGCGGGAGTTTTAGCTGTGGTTCCATTCCTGATGATCAGCAATGTTCCGGCAGCGGTATTTATGCTTGGGTGCGGATTCGCAGGTGTCGGACTTACGATTCTGTTCTTTGTCGCAGTGAAGCCGGTAACGGTTGGATTCTGGAATCTGTGTAAGGCAGCTGTGAGCGGCATCAAAAGAAAGTTCGTAAAGGAGGGCTAAGATATGAGCAAAACTAAAAAAGCGGTCATCATTGGTTCCGTGCTAGTCGGTATCGGTGTGATTATAGGATTTATCGGAATTGCAATAGGTGGATTTAAGTTTCCGAATGGAGCGGTCGATCTGACCACGATGAAAGCACTTCATGCCGAGAAGAAAACCGTGCAGATTGCGGATGCATTTGATAAAATAGAGATAGCCGGGGCAAGCAGCATGGATATCGAGATCTGCAAATCAAAGACCGGTAAGAATTATGTGGAGTATTATGATACGGATGATTGGACAAGTCATGTGGATGTGAAGGAACATGTGCTGAAATTCACAACGGACGACAAGGGCAAACATAAAGCGGTTGTATCACTGGGATTTGGAAAAGATACGACGGCACGGTTGTATCTGGCAGATGCGGAATACAAAGAAATCTCTGTAACAACCTTGAGCGGATATGTTACAATTCAGGATGTGAATGCAGAAACTGTAAATGTATCTGCATCCAGTGGAGATCTATATATGAAGAATATAAATGTCCCGGATTCCATTATGGCAACATCTTCTTCCGGAGATATTGATCTGGAAAATGCAACAGCAAAGCAGATAGAACTTGGAGCTAATAGTGGAGATATTGAGATGCAGGATATAACCGCAGAAAGCTTGCGTATGTCGACGTCCAGCGGAGACATAGATCTGGAGAGCTGTGATGCTGAGAAATTCGATATCACAACATCGAGCGGTGATGTCGATATGGAGATTACAGCGGGACGCACATATCGGTTTGAGACGAAAACCAATAGCGGAGCTGTGGATGTTCCGGATGGAGATGCGGATTCCGACTATCTGTGCAAGATTGTAACATCGAGTGGAGATGTGGATGTGAAGCAGAAGTAGAGGTATATATGTTAGATATCATTATAGTAGAGGATAATCATGAAATCGGCGAGCTGCTTTCGGATTTTCTGCGGAAAGAAAATTATATTGTAAGTGTTGCGAAGGATGGCGAGGCTGCATTGGAGCTTTTTGAACGATACGGAGCGAAGCTTGTAATCTTAGATCTGATGCTGCCTGGGATGGATGGCTTTGCAGTCTGCTCCAAGATTCGAGAGACGTCCAATGCACATATTCTGATTGTGAGTGCCAGGACAGAAAAAAACGACAAATTAAAAGGCTTGAATCTGGGTGCCGATGATTACATTGAAAAGCCTTACGATATGGATATCCTGCTTGCGAAGATTCATGGTATCTTCAAACGCAAATACGCACAGGAGGAATTGATCTCCGGAACGATCCGTCTGAATACGGCGACACAGACGATTTATGTGGCAGATCAAAAGGTTGATTCCACAGCGAAGGAATTTGAGCTATTGAAATTGCTGATGGAAAATAAAGGCGTGACACTGAAAAAAGAATATTTGTTCCGCACGATCTGGGGCAGCGACAGTGAATCGGAGATGCAGACACTGACAGTACATATTAAGTGGCTCAGACAGAAAATAGAGAAAGATCCAAAACATCCGGAGCACATTATCACGGAATGGGGAACGGGGTATCGGTTTGAATAAATATCGTAGATTTGTAATAATTTTCTTATTGTTGGAAATCTGTCTGATAGGGATTAGCAACCTTTTCGTGGTACAAGCTCTGAAATCCAAGGATGAATATTCGTACCGGGTGGATGTGGCAAGGTGTGTACAGGAGCTGGAAACAGGAATTCCTTTGGAACAGATTAAGTTGTCAGACTATCCGACACTTACGCGGATAAGCATTTTTGATGCGCAGGAAGTGTGCAACGAAGAGTATCGTGTGGAGAAAGTGCAGGGCAAGCTGTATCGGTTTTGTTACAGACGCACGGTGCAGTACGGAAGTATATGGAAACTGAATCTGGTGCTGGGTGCGTTGTGGATCTGTACAGCGGCATTTCTGATACTGCTCGGAAGAAAACTGGTTCGCCCGTTTGCGTCGATGGAAGGACTAACAACAGAACTTGCAAAAGGAAATCTGTCCGTACCAATCAAGGCAGAAAAAAGCCGTTTCTTCGGAAAATTCCTGTGGAGCCTGGATATGCTGCGGGAAAAGCTGGAGGCGGATAAGTTAAGAAGACTGGAGCTGGAGAAAGAGAAGAAGACACTCTTATTGTCGTTGTCGCATGATATACGCACACCGCTTTCGGCGATTGAATTATACTCGCAGGCACTGGAGGAAAATCTGTATGAAAATGAAGAAAAAAGGCAGCAGGCGATTGGCGGGATTCGCAAAAACACAGAGACAATTAAGAAATATGTAGGCGAGATCTCGGAAGCGGCACGGGAAGATTTCCTGAAGCTGGACGTGCAGCACGGAGAGTTTTATCTGTCGCAGATGATGCAGGCGTTGAAACTCTATTACAAAGAAAAATTCGCGGATTTACATACAGACTTTCAGATGGAGTCTTATGCAGATTGTCTGTTATATGGCGATCTGGACCGTGCAGTTGAAGTGGGACAAAACGTGCTGGAGAATGCAATCAAATATGGCGATGGAAAATACGTGCATATTTTCTTTTCAGAGGAAGAAGACCACAGCCTGATTACGATTGAAAATTCTGGTGCAGGTCTCAAAGAAGAGGAACTGCCACATATTTTTGATGCGTTTTATCGTGGAAGTAATCACGCAGGTGTCCGCGGAAGCGGATTGGGCTTATATATCTGCAAGGAACTGCTTCAAAAGATGGATGGAGATATCTATGCAAAGACGCCGGAAACAGGCTTTGCAGTTACGATTGTACTTAGAAAAATGTAGGTGATTCCTGCATTTTTCTTTTTTAAGGATTATTTAATAATTTCCCTGTTATGATTGAGCCATAAACAAGGAAAGGGGCAGATTTATGTACTGGAATATCTTAAAGCGGGATATCAAACGGAAAAAGACGATGAATGTGATCCTGTTATTGTTCACAATTCTGGCGGCGGTTTTTGTTGCAAGTGGTCTGAACAATGTGGTCACGGTTATGAATGGAACTGATTATTTTTTTGAAAAAGCCGGGATCAAAGATTATGTGTTGTTCACGCAGAACGGGGATGGCGGCGTAGAGCAGATCCTGAAAACATCGGGATGTGTAAAGGATTACAGCATGGAAAAATGTATCTGGGGAACGAATGGAGATATCACATATCAGGGCGAGAAACTGAAGGTAAAGAACAATACTTTGTTGATACAATCGCTGGATACGACGCAGTTTCATTATTTTCTGGAAGATAATCAGGAGTTGACGGAGATTGCGGACGGAGAAATCTATATTACTGCTGGAAGTTTTGCAAGAAATGATATGCACGTCGGAGATACGATCCGGATTCAGATGAAAAACACAGATAAGACATTTCGAGTAGCGGGCGAAATCAAAGATGCGCTGCTTGGTTCTGACCTTATGGGAAATACAAGATTTCTGCTCAGCGAAAATGATTTCAAAGCGTATGAAGCGGACAAATCGTTGGAACCTTATCTTGGGAGAATCTTTCAGGTGGAGACGGATGATACAGGGACACTTTCGGCGGAATTGGCAAGCGCAACCAATATATTGTTTTCTTCAGAGAGAGCTACAATCCGCCTGTCGTATGTTATGGATATGATTCTGGCGATGCTTGTGCTTGTGCTGAGTATCTGCCTGATCATCGTATCCTTCGTGATTTTGAAATTTGTGATTACATTTTCCATCCGGGAGGAATTTCGCGAGATTGGCGTGATGAAGGCGATCGGTATCCGAAATGCGAAGATACGGCGCCTGTATATTGTGAAATATCTGGCAATGGCAATCGTTGGCGGAATAGTCGGATTTTTCGTGAGCATTCCATTTGGCAATCTGCTGATCGCATCTGTCTCGAAAAAGATGGTGCTTGGCAATGAGGGTGGGTATCTCTTTAATGCAATCGGCGTGTTGGCTGTGATTGGTCTGATGGTTGGATTTGCGTATCTTTGCACAGGAAAGGTCAGAAAGCTGACACCGGTTGACGCGATACGAAACGGACAGACGGGAGAACGGTATCACAAAAAAACGATATACCGGTTAAGTAAAAGTCGCGCGCGTACACCATTTTATATGGCACTGAATGATATATTGAGTGCACCACGCCGGTTTATTACAATCGTGCTGCCATTTTTTATCTGCTCGGTATTTATGCTTGGCGTTGTGATGGTGACATCGACGATGCAGAGTAAGAGTATGATCACCTGTTTTGGAAAGGAGTCGGATATCTATATCACAGATCCTAAAATGATGAAAACGGTTCTTGTGGATAAGGATCAAGAGCCCGTCCTGCAGGAGAACTATCAGGCGATTGCGGATGAGTTGGAAGCTGCAGGTATGCCGGTGGATAAGGTAAGCATGGAAGTCTGGTACAAGTATGCCTGTGAGGCAAATGGAAAGTTATATTCTGTGTTATTCCAGCAGAATACAGAGACGCATACGACGGATTATACATATGAGAAGGGAACTCCACCACAAAATGCGTATGAGATAGCCATTACGCCAATGATTGCCGACCAGCTTGGCGTGGAAATCGGAGATACAGTTACGATTGATTTTGGAACGGAGAAACGGGACTGTGTTGTGACAGCGTTATTTCAGACAATGAACCAGTTGGGAAAGGTTGGACGGCTCCATGAAGAGGCACCGACTTCAATGAAGTATTCGACGACCATGCCGGGCTTTCAGGTTGATTTTTCAGATCATCCAGATGAGAAGGAGATTCGGACGCGTGTAAAGAAAATCAAGGAATTATATGGAATTACCGGAGTGTTTGATGCTGCGGGATATTGCGTAGATTGCATGGGCGTTGGGGATACGATGGATACGGTCTGTCTGCTGCTTTTGGCGATAACAGGAATCGTCGTTATTCTCGTGACGGTTTTGATGGAACGGTCGTTTATATCTACGGAACATGGACAGATTGCTCTTTTGAAAGCGATTGGATTTTCTAATCGAAGCATCTTCTGGTGGCATGTAATACGGTTCATGCTGGTTGCTGGGTTTGCAGAAATCCTTGCAGTTGTACTGACCAGACCAATTACGAAACTGTGGTGTGATCCGATCTGGGCGATGATGGGAGCGACAAATGTAGATTATTATTTCAGTCCGGTAAGAATCATCTTGATCTATCCGGGTATCGTGCTTGCGATTACATGGATTGCAGTCAGCGTGACCGCATTTCATATACGCAGGATTCGTGGCACAGACATTGTAAATGTAGAGTAGGAGTGCACTTGGAAAATGAAATCGGAAAGGGTGTAAATTATGGCGAATATATTGGAAGTAAAAGATTTGTGCAAAACATATGTGATTGACAAGCGGCAGAATAACGTTCTTCGAAATGTGAACTTTGAAGTGGAAGAGGGCGATATGGTAGCAATCATGGGACCTTCTGGTTCCGGAAAGTCGACACTGCTTTATTCGGTATCGGGTATGGATGTGCCGACAAGCGGAACGGTTTGCTTTGCAGGCAGGGATATTGCGAAACTGTCACAGACGGAGCTTGCGAAGGTGCGGCTGGATGAGATGGGATTTATCTTCCAGCAGATGTATATGATGAAGAATCTGACAATATTGGATAACATTCTGCTTCCGGCAATGGAGAGTAAAAAGGATGAGCGGTCGCGTGCCGAGAAGGTTGCATTTGCGGAAGAATTGATGCGGAAACTGTCAATCATAGAGGTTGCAGACAATGATATCAATGAGGTTTCCGGGGGACAACTGCAGCGGGCGTGTATCTGCAGAAGCATGGTGAATCATCCGAAGCTTCTTTTTGCAGATGAACCGACCGGTGCATTGAACCGGGCTGCATCAACAGAGGTTATGGATGCGCTTGGGAAGCTGAATCGCGAAGGAACGACGATTATGATGGTAACACATGATGCCAAGGTTGCATCCCGCTGCAAGAGAGTCTTATATATATTGGATGGAACAATCAAAGGGGAATACAAAGCCCCGGAGGATGAGAATTTATCGGATGCAGACCGCGAACGCAGATTACAGAACTGGCTGCTGGATCTGGGGTGGTAGAGTTAGAAGAGCAGATATCATAGGGTATCTGCTTTTTTATTTGACGCGCGATATAAAAATAAATATACTTAGGAATGGAATCTATTTGTCGCACGACAAATAAACATAAAGGAATCAATAGTTAAGATGAGCAAACAAAAGAGAAAAATATTGCGACGAGTCACAAGCCGGCACTTATTGGCTTGGGCGTGGCAGTCAGTTACAAATGGAAGCACAATACATTTTTGAGCATCCTGCTTGGGACAGTCTGTTATATGGTGCTTCTGCGGATTTTCTAGTTCGCGCATAAAAAATGGCTAAAAATCAGGGGTTGCAACCATCGGTTGACAAATTGTCCGTGCGGCTTTCTTGTGTGTAACGGAGAAAATTCGTACGATAAGAACATCAAATATGCCATGCGGATGGCAGGAGGAGGCGCTTATGATATTAGCGGATAAGATTATTAACTTGCGAAAAAAGAATGGTTGGTCTCAGGAAGAGCTGGCACATAAATTAGGAGTCAGCCGACAATCCATTTCCAAATATGAAGGGGCACAGGCAGTTCCGGACCTGGATAAAATATTGAAGCTTAGTCAGATCTTTGGTGTGACGACGGACTATCTCATTAAAGATGAGATGGAAGAGGAGATTTATACCGGGGAGGATTCTTATGAAGAAGACAAACCACAGTATAAAGTGACAATGGAAATGGCAAGTGAATTTTTGCAGATCATAAAAGAGGCTGCAAAAAGAATCGCATTTGCAACATGGCTCTGCGTGATATCACCAATCTGCCTGATCGTGTTAGGGGCAGCCAGCGAAGTGGAAGTGTTTGGAATCGGAGAAGACTTTGCAGGTGGAGTTGGAATGTGTGTGATGTTCATACTGGTTGGAATTGCGGTTGCAATTTTTGTATGTACCGATATGAAACAGAAGAAATTTGAATTCTTAGAGACAAAATGCTTCGAGACAGAATATGGTGTGACAGGAATGGTGAAGGAACGCAAAGAACAGTTCCATGAGCGATATGTCCGTTACAATGTGATTGGTGTTACATTGTGTATATTTTCTGTGATTCCGCTTTTTGGCGGTATAGCTATATTCGGTGATCGGGACTTCCCGATTGTATGTATGGTAGGGATTATGCTGTTTCTGATTTCTTGTGGTGTATATTTCTTTGTGCTGGGAGGAACGCAGATGGCTGCCATGGAGAAACTTCTTGAAGAAGGCGATTATACAAGGGCAAAAAAGAAAATCAGCGACAAGATGGGCGCATTTTCACTTGCGTATTGGCTTGGTTCAACAGCGATTTTTCTTGGTATCAGCTTTATCACGAACGATTGGAAAGATGCTGGGATCGTATGGCCGATTGTCGGCGTATTGTATGCGGCTGTACGTGTGATTGTGGAGCATGTATGCAGTAAGGAAAAATAGCCATTGTAAGGTATGCATCAATGTAACTCAAAAGGGCACTTGAAAAATCAAGTACCCTCGTGTATAATCTACTTAGAAAGGTAATCGGATGTAATATCCGATTTGCCCTCAGTAAATACAGATTTTAGAAATAGCATTCACTTTGGTCGGTGGGATGCTATTTCTTTTTATTATGATCGTCTATGTAAGACAAAGCCGCGAAAACAACGAGCAATAAAGTTAAAACTTCAAGCGTGTTCATAGGGCATCACCCTCCTTCGTAAAACTAGAGGGCATCAAATAATCGGAAAATCACATCCTGCTTTCTTTTCAATTACACAATAAAAGCATATCATAAATCGAACAACCGTTCAATATAAAAACCTAATTGACAAATAAAATTTCTTTTGTATAATATATGAAATAGTAATAATTACTACTTTTGAAAGGAGAAACGAGTTATGGCAAATAAGTACGCAGGAACACAGACAGAGAAGAATTTATTGGAGGCATTTTCGGGCGAATCACAGGCTCGAAACAAATATACGTATTTTGCTTCCAAGGCGAAGAAGGACGGATTCGAGCAGATCGCTTCCCTGTTCCTGAAGACCGCAGACAATGAGAAAGAGCATGCAAAGATGTGGTTCAAGGAATTGAATGGAATTGGAAGCACGGTTGAGAATCTGGCTGCGGCGGCTGAGGGCGAGAACTACGAGTGGACTGATATGTATGAGGGCTTTGCAAAGACGGCTGAGGAAGAGGGCTTCCCAGAGCTTGCAGAGAAGTTCCGTCTCGTTGGTGCTATTGAGAAGCGGCATGAGGAACGCTATCGCGCACTACTGCACAATGTGGAGATGCAGGAAGTATTTGCGAAGAGCGAGGTCAAGGTATGGGAGTGCAGAAACTGCGGACATATCGTAGTTGGCGAGAAGGCACCGGAGGTTTGCCCGGTATGCGCACATCCACAGTCTTACTTTGAGGTACATGCTGAGAATTATTAAATAGAATGTGGAAAAGGGCTGTTGCTTAATATGTGGCGACGGCTCTTTTTTATTTCCAAAATAGTGGTTGACTATTTCTTTTTTACTACTATAATAGTTCTAAAAAGAACTAATTGAAAGAAGGAACCGAGAAATGAAACTTCAGACGCCATCCAATGTCTTTGACATGACGAAATGTCTGATGAAACTACAGGAGAAATATCTGGAAAGTGTGCGGTATGAGTTTAATCTCAGCCGCATCGAGATTATTATTCTGACGTTTCTGCACAATAACCCTTCCTATGATTCTGCGCGGGATATTGTGGAATTCCGGATGCTACAGCGGGGAAATGTGTCTGCGGCTGTCGATACTCTGGAGAAAAAAGGATATCTTACACGATATACAGATCCGGATGACAAGCGGATCATACACCTGAAACTCACGGGACAGACAGACGATATTGTCCGTGCTATTGAAGAAAAACAGGAAGCCCTTGTATCGTGCATCTTTGCGGGATTTTCGGAGGATGAAAAGAAGAATTTTGCAGCGTACAATGAGCGGCTGTATCAAAATGTAATGTCACATTTGAAATAACGGAAAAATTATCAAGTATATAGTAGAAATGAGGAAAAGAAATGAAACAACAAAATGAAAACGAAGAATCGAATGCAACATCCGTGTCCGTACAATCCGACCGTACATTCTTAGCGACCGAGCCAATCGGAAAGCTGCTTGCGAAGCTGGCACTGCCGACAATCGCCGCACAGTTGATTAACATGTTATATAACATTGTTGATCGTATCTATATCGGACATATCCCGGATACGGGGGCGATGGCACTGACCGGCGTGGGCGTCTGCATGCCACTGATCATGATTATAACTGCCTTTGCGGCATTGGTTGGAAATGGCGGCGCACCTCGTGCGACGATCTTCATGGGTAAAAATAAGAAAGACGATGCGGAGAAGATACTCGCCAACTGTTTTACGATGCAGATACTCTTATCCGTTATTCTGACGGTAGTTTTGCTGATCTGGAACCGGGATTTCCTGCTCGCTTTTGGTGCAAGTGCCAACACGATCGAGTACGCGGCATCGTATATGAATATCTATGCACTCGGAACGATCTTTGTTCAGCTGACTCTTGGTATGAATGCGTTTATCACAGCGCAGGGTTTTGCGAAGGAAGGCATGCTCTCTGTATTGATCGGTGCAATCGCGAACATTATATTGGATCCGATCTTTATCTTCGGACTTCATATGGGTGTTCGGGGAGCTGCACTTGCGACAGTGATTTCCCAATGCTGCTCCTGCGTCTGGGTAATAAGCTTTCTGTTCGGGAAGCGGACGACACTCCGTATCCGTGGCAAAAACATGGGATTAAAGGCAGCGTACATCCTTCCGTGTCTGGCACTCGGCTCTGCGATCTTTATTATGCAGGGCAGCGAGAGTATTATATCGGTGTGCTTTAATTCTTCTCTCCTGAAATACGGTGGGGATATCGCAGTCGGTGCGATGACGATCTTAACAAGTGTGATGCAGTTTGCGATGCTTCCCCTGCAGGGCTTGGGACAGGGTGCCCAGCCGATTATCAGCTACAATTATGGTGCGAAAAATGCATCCAGAGTCCGGGCTGCATTTAAACTATTGCTGAAGGTCAGCCTGCTATATTCCACGATTCTGTGGTTGTTTATCATATGCTTCCCGAAGGTTTTTGCATCGATTTTTACGACAGATGCAGCCTTGATTGCATTTACCAAGGATGCGCTCCGTTATTACCTTGCAGCATTATTCATGTTTGGTATCCAGATTGCCTGTCAGATGACATTCAATGCACTGGGAAATGCACCGGCATCCATTCTTGTTGCGATTATGCGTAAATTTGTGCTCCTGCTCCCGCTTATTTTCATTCTGCCGCATATCATTACAGCAGATAAGACGATGGCTGTTTATTTGGCAGAGCCGATCGCGGACGTGCTTGCGGTGACATTTACATCAATCCTGTTTTCGTTCCAGTTTAAGAAAGCCTTGCGGGAGATTTCATAATTGTGTCTGAACATGAATGATTTACATATAGTTAACATGAGATTGCTTGCAATATATAATCTTGATATGGTACACTGAAAAGCAATAAGTAACAGGGGAGGAAATGAGATGAAGAGAAGGTTATTATGTGTTGTAATGGTTGTTGCGATGGCGTTGTGTCTTGCAGCATGTGGAGGTTCGGATTCAAAAAATGCGAAGATTACATCTGCGTGGTCAATTGTCGAAATGACAGTAAATGGGAAGTCTATGACATATGATGATTCAAACCGGGATGCAAAGGCACCACAGTTTTCGTGTGCGGATGGAACGAATTTTACATTTACAAACAGTGGAAAGGCGCACACGGGAACACTGGAAAAATCAGGTGAAAAATACATCCTGCATTACAGTGATTCGAACAAAACGATGGAAGCGACGATTTCCGGAAAACAGATGACAATCGTGATTTCAGGGAGCGACAGCATGCGTCTGGTGTTCGAAACAAAGTGATGAAACTTCAGGATTGACAGACCGGCAATACGGGCGTATAGTTACATACAGAAAAAGGGAATGAGGTTCTCCCTCGGGTAACCGGAACTGCTTATAAAGCTGATGACTTCTACGATATTGATCGCAGAAGGTGTCAGCTTTTTTTGAGCTTAAAAGGAGGAAAAATATGTTAACATCACTTGCACTTATCTTTCTGGTCGGACTTGCGATGTCCGCCATCTGTAAACAGATCCGCCTGCCGGGCATCATCGGCATGCTGGCGACAGGAATCGTACTCGGTCCCTATGTGCTGGATCTGTTGTCCCCGTCGATTCTTGGAATCTCCGCAGATCTGCGGAAATTAGCGCTTATCATCATTCTGCTCAAGGCAGGATTGTCGTTGAACCTCTCGGATTTAAAGAAGGTGGGACGCCCGGCAATCCTGATGTCGTTTGTGCCGGCATCGTTTGAAATCTGTGGGTATATTCTGTTTGCGCCGATGATCCTCGGCGTGACACGTGTCGAGGCAGCCGTTATGGGTGCCGTCATGGGTGCGGTCTCCCCAGCCGTCGTTGTACCGCGTATGGTGAAACTCATGGAGGAAGGCTATGGAACGAAGAAAGGTATCCCACAGATGATACTGGCGGGGGCATCGTGCGACGATATCTTCGTGATCGTGTTATTTACAACATTTTTGCAGATGGCACAGGGCGGACATGCAAATGCGAAGGATTTTATCAATATCCCGATCTCAATCGTGTTAGGAATCGTACTCGGTTGTATCGTCGGCTATCTGCTGTACCGGTTCTTCGAGCTTGCGTATAAGAAGAATCACTGCGTTCGTAACTCAACGAAGCTGATTGTGATCTTAGGTATGTCGTGTCTGCTGCTTGCAATCGAGGAGTGGGTGTCTGCATATGTGGCAGTGTCCGGACTTCTGGCAGTTGTCAGTATGGCATGTATGCTTAAGGTGAAGAGCACGACATTTGTGTCGAAACGGTTGTCAGAGAAATTCGGTAAGCTGTGGATTGCCGCAGAGGTAATCCTGTTCGTGCTGGTTGGAGCGGCAGTTGATATCCGGTATATGGCAAAGGCTGGGGCAATGGCGCTTTTGATGATTGGGGCAGCGCTGCTGTTCCGCGCAGTCGGTGTCTGCATCTGCATGCTTGGTACGAAGCTTACATGGAAGGAACGGCTATTCTGTATCATTGCGTATCTTCCGAAGGCTACTGTGCAGGCGGCGATTGGGTCAGTTCCTCTGGCAGCCGGGCTTTCCTGCGGTACACTTGTGCTTTCAGTTGCGGTCATGGCAATCGTGATTACAGCACCGATCGGCGCGCTCAGTATCGACAGCACATATAAACATTTACTGGAAAAAGAGTAAACATGGGACTTTTCCGTGCCCTAAATCATCTAATAGGTGTATGGACATACAGAATATAAAACTCCGGAGGGAAGGGAGTGAAACACATGAAGAAAGAAGCCTTTGGTGAACTTGTGATTTCGAACCAGGAAAGCTGGTACCGGATCGCCAAAAGCTACTTATGCAATGATGCGGATTGTGCTGACGCGATTCAAAATGCGATCGTGCATGCATTTGAGAATCTGTACAGCCTGCGCAATGATAAGTATGCGAAAACATGGTTTATAAGAATTCTGATCAACGAATGTCATCAGGTCATACGAGAGAATAAGAAGGTCGTAACTTGGGAGGAATATCAGGAAGAAGGCCGGGAAGCGGAATACATACGTGGGTACGGACAGTATTCGGAATTGTATGAAAGCATCATGCGGCTGAAGGAGAATGAGCGGACCTGCATTATTTTGTATTATTTTGAGGAGTACAGCATTCGGGAAATCGCGCAATGCCTCGAGTCTACCGAATCGGCAGTCAAGAAACGTCTGGTGCGGGCAAGGGAGCATTTGCGAGGAATATTAAAGGCAAAATCGGCATGAAGGTCAGAACACCGGGATGATTGAAACGGGTAAAGGAGGTAATGTGTTATGGATATTGATAGAAATAAAATCAATGAGATGAAATCAGAGTGTCTGCAAATGCCGGATTATATCCGGGATATGATCGAGGAGACGGTCGAACAGCAGTTGAAGAAAAAACAGCGTTACGGTAAGAAAATGTGGAGAGTTGCAGCCGCGATTCTTGCTTTTGCCTGCGTGGGCGGAGGAACCACACTGGCGGCTACAAAGTTATACAAAATGCATCTGGAGCAGCAGGGGAAATATGGCTCTACATTGATCTATGGAGAGGCAACCAATACCGATGCGACGGATACCGACGCGGAAGTGAATCAGAATGCACTGTATACGTTGGATGTTTCCTACGTACCGGAAGGTATGACGGTAGATGGGTTGGATGATATTTATGCAGATGGAAATAATTATGTGAAAAAAGTTTCAGTTTATAAAAAGGATACACCATATATGGGAGGCGTTTCGTTTACATTTTTGAAAATGCCGGCGGATCAGCAGGTTTCCTTTGATCAAACACATGTTATTTCCACCAAAGAACTGGATATCGATGGCCGACAGGCAATTGTGATAGAAAGACAGGTTCTGGAATCAGCCAGACGACAGATTCAGTATGAGCTGTATGTCACATATGAAAACAATTATCTGTTAGGAATGTTTGTGTATGACGATACCGAACTTGATACTGCCATAGATATTGTAAAAGGATTGAAGCTTACCGCAACCGATGATCCGGAGGCAAAACGCAGAATCGTGGCGGAAGAATATACAGGGCAGGAGGAAGCAACTGCCGCAGCGCCTGTTTATGAGGCAGACGAAAACGCTGGCAAGAAGAACAGATTTACGGAAACTTCGAAAGAATCAATGGAAGAACATATGCATCAGGTCGGAGATAGCTTCAATGTACCGCAGTCTTCCCTGACGGCAAAGGTATCCAAGGTGGAATTACTGGATTCCCCGGATGCGATTGATGCAGCCTATGCGCTCGATCCGGTCAAAACGGATGCGGAAGGAAAGTTGCTCAACAATGTGATCGCCTATGAGAAATGTGGGAATGGTATAGATCAATTAGATGAGGTTGTAGAGACGAAGGAAGTAAAGGAAAAGATCCTTTATATCGAGGTTGCGTATACGAACACGAGTGACCAACAGACCGGAGATACCATGTTCCAATGCGGCCTGCTCTGGGCGAAGGAAACCGGAGATGGCTATGAAACGGTTGACGTCTATGCGAAGGATGATGTGGATTATGATAGTTACTATGGACAGAATTATCGTATTTCCAATGTACCGCTTTATTACTATAACGGAAAAAGTGCAGAGGAGAAAAATCATCTGATCCGGGTTCAGCCGGGTGAAACAAGAACGGTCACGTTGGCATTCCTTGTAACGGAGGACGAACTGCCATATCTGTATCTTGATCTTTTCTCTGGAAATGGCGACTATACACAATTTCGTCAATCGGCATTGCTGTATGGATATGTAGATATTCGTCAGTAGTTTGAATTGTTATACGGAAAAATATGTGGAAGTTGAAAACGCTGTATGCAGGAATGTATACAGCGTTTTTGTTATAAAGCTTGAAAGTGACAAAACTGTCACTTAGTTTGTCACGCCCCCGTAATATATGTCTGATATAGTGTAGATATATTCATCAGATAATTGCAAAACATATACAATTACTTGGGTCATATATTTTTATCTGGATTCATTCTACATATACGATATGTTTGGAGTTTAGAAGTTCTTAATGTTCTATAAATATGCAAGCCATGTTTGGACACGATGTCCAAACAAACCGACACTGAGCCATGGATGGCGAATTGGCGGTGGTGGCGTAGCTTGCGAATATGTAGATTAGAACATTTAGAACTTCTTAGCTCCAATACATTGTATATAGAATGAACCAGATAAAAATATATGTTAATAAATTTTATGTTTTGCAATTATTTGAATAAATACAAACTACGGGGGAGCGATATGGAAAACTACACCAAACTTTCAATCAAATATCTAAAGTTTCAGAAGAAGCGAACCATCCTGACCATCTTAGGTGTCGCTTTAGCGTCAGGAATTCTGTTCGTGATATTAACCTTGTATTTCAGTAACTTCATCAATACCCGCGATGCACTTCGCAAGCAGGCAGATTACGAGATCGTGCTTTTGCCGGAGCAAAATCAGGATGTCCCGGCATTGCTCAAACAGGACTTCGTGAAGACGGCGTATCGTGGAAAATACTACGATTATTATTCGAACTCCTATATTGAAAATGCAATCTACATTAATGTGAAAAATCCTTACCGGTTGGACGCGAATATGGAAACGATCGAGCAGACCTACGGTGTGAAGGCGCAATTAAACCAACAGCTCGCATCCTACTATCTGCAGGGCGACACCGGAAATGATACATACATTATTCTTCTGATGTTCCTGCTTTTGTCGTTCGTGATCGCAGTCATCGGAGTTGGAATTATCCGGACAACGATCCAGTTGAATACGATGGAACAGATCAAAGATTATGGAATCCTGCGTTGTATCGGAGCAACACAGGGACAGTTAAAAAGTGTGATATTCCGAATGGGATGCATGCAGGAACTGCTTGGAATCCTTGGCGGAATCGTAATCGGATTTCCAATTGCATATCTGGTTGGCTTATCCATGAATATCAAGGTTCTCCCGCATGTGCTTCCATTTCTGTATGTGTTGATTGTCTTTATCGGAGATCTGTTCTTCGTTATGGATGAGAATGGAAAACTCGTAAAGAAGATTTCACCGATCGAGGCGGTGCGCGGGCAGACAAGCGGAACACGGAAGGTTAAGGCACGTAAGCAAAGCATTTTCGGAAAGATCTTCGGCGTGCAGGGCGATTATGCATACAAGAATCTGATGAGCAACAAGCGTCGGTTCTTAAAGACGATTGCAACATTTGCGTTATCAATCGCGGCATTTATCACGATCGCGACAATCTTCACTTCGTTTGTACAGATGCAGAAGCAGATTGCACCTTCTTACGGAGAGTATCAGGTGTATTTCTTCAACGAGGCAAATGATGAAGAGACCATAGATGCAGTGAAATCAGTACTCCCAAACGAAGAGACACTCACAGACATTGCACAGAACAAAGAAGTGAAGGACGTGAAAGCAGTATATGCAGCGACTATGAAGGCTGCGGACTTCGAAGAATTCCGGACACATTTCACAGAGGATTTCCGGCAGGAAACGTTGGAGGGGCAGATCGTTGAACGGTTGGAAACAGGTGAGAAATATAAAGACAGTGCATCACCGGTGGACCGTGTGAGCGTGATTGGATACGGAGAGGACGAGTATCAGGAATATGCATCGTATCTGGTCGAAGGAACGCTGGATGTCGATGAGAACGGAATTGTGCTTGTACAGAATGTGGAAGCAACGTTGGATGAAGGCATGGATGATGAATCCTATGATGCGATTGATCTGATTGCATCAACGGTGGAATATCCGGCGACGGATTATAAGCTTGGTGACACGATCGAGCTGAAATGGGGAAATGAGAAGAAAACATATGAGATTCAGGGCATTGTCCGGATAGATAAGGACAAATTGCAGACAAAAGGATTTGTAAAGTGTATTGTACCACTGGCAAATTATTTCCGGATGACCGGACTTGAAAAATCGGATTCCACAGGTGTGAAATGTAAGCTTCGTTCGGACAATATCTCCGCTTCGCTGACATCGAAGCTGGTGAACGTGCTGGATAACTCAATGGGAGATTACTCGTATCCGGATGCCATTTATTCCGGGGCATTGTTTAGTACATCCATCAGCGCAATCAAATATATTCTTGCATTTGTGATTGTGATTTTATGTGTGAGTTCTCTGAATATCATCAATACGACAGCGAGCAATCTTTATCTGCGTCGGCAGGAATTCGCACAGCTTCGCGCAATCGGTGTATCGGTGCGGGAGCTTCGGAAGATGGTAATGCTCGAAGGTGTGATCTCCGTTATCTGTGCGAATATCGTTGGCGATGTGCTGGGCTTTGCGGTTATGATGCCGCTTGCGAAAGCAGCGCTGGTGCTGTTCATGGTGAAGCTTACATTCCCGATTATCGGAGCAGTGATTGGATTTGTACTTTCGGTACTTGTGATGTGTGGGTCCATCTATATACCGATGAAGCGGATGTCAAACCGGATCGCGGATGATCTGAATGCAACCGGAGATTGATTTGGGGTTGGATTGAAGCCGGGTTGGGGCTGGATTGGAACTGAATTGGGGCAAAAAGCTGAAAAAAAGAATATTTACTCCAACGGGCAGAAGGAAGAAGCAAGCTGAATTGGGGGAAAAGTTGAAAAACAGAATATTTGCTCCAACAGGAAGAAGAAAGAAGCAAGCTGGATTGGGGGAAAAAGCTGAAAAACAGAATATTTGCCCCAACGGGAAGAAGAAAGAAGCAGGCTGGATTGGGGGAAAAGCTGAAAAACAGGATATTTGCTCCAACAGGAAGAAAAGAAGAGAAAAACAGGTAGGAGTAAAGAAACAGAAAAAAGAAGAATTGCTCCAACAGAAAGAAATAAAATAACAAAAATAAAGATATCAGGAGGGAAATCAACATGGATATTGTAAAGATGGAACATGTCACGAAGATATATGGAAGCGGAGACACACGGGTTTGGGCGCTCGATGATGTGAATCTGACCGTGCAAAAAGGAGAAAGTCTGGCAGTGGTCGGAGCGTCTGGCTCCGGCAAGTCCACACTGCTGCATGTCATGGGCGGTGTCGACACGGTTACGAATGGAAAAGTAATCGTGGACGACCGGGATATCACAACATTGAAGGATGAGGAAATGTCGGTGTTCCGCCGGAGAAAAATCGGATTTGTATTTCAGTCGTATCATCTGATTCCAGTTCTGACTGTGGAGGAGAATATTCAGATGCCGATTCTGTTGGATCATAAGAAACCGGATCGGGAGTACATCGACCATGTCATTGAGATGCTTGGTTTGAAAGACAGACGGAAGCATCTGCCAAACCAGTTGTCCGGCGGACAGCAACAGCGCGCGGCAATCGCGCGGGCACTTGCAAACCGCCCGTCTCTGATTCTTGCCGATGAGCCGACCGGAGCACTTGATTCTACAAATGGAAATGAAGTTATGGCGCTGCTGCAGGACTCTGTAAAGAAGCTGAATCAGACCCTTGTGCTGATCACACATAACATCGATCTTGCCAGAGAGGCAGACCGCATCGTGCGGATCACAGATGGTAAGCTGACCGAGGAGTGAGCAGGAAAACGATAGGTTGTTAGAAAGACGGACTTAGATAGGTGAAGAGAACTTTGTGAGATGCCTAAAAGACAGGGAAAAACAGGGCAGAATTAAAGGAGAGAAAATGATGGCAAATAAGTCAGGATGGAAAAATCAACAAAGCAAACATCAAAGAAGAAATCACCATTTAAGAGAGATTATCCTTGCTATTCTGGTGGTTTTGAGTGTAGCTGCAACTGTATGTCCGTATTCCGCACAGGCGGCGACACCGAAGGTATTGGTTTCCGGTTACAAAGTATCAGCCGCGACGATCTATTCCGGAGATAATTTTAATCTGACTCTGGAGATTCTGAATACTTCCAAGAACAAAGTCAAAAATATGAAAGTGACAGTCGCTTCGGAAGGTGGCGAGATCATCCCGGTTACTGGAACAGGAAGTGCTTATGTGGCAGAGATTGCTGGAAATGAAACCAGTGAGCAGACATTTTCCATGCAGGCGGCAGCGGGACTTGCAGAGAAGACGTACAAGCTTTCTGTGAAGATGGGGTACGAGAATACTTCCGGCGAGGCATTTGAGATGGAGGATACGTTGTATCTGCCAGTATATCTGAAGCAGCGCATATCTGTGACAGATGTTATGACAGATGATGCGAAGGTCGGTGACGAGGTGGAGATTACCGCGCAGGTCAACAACCTCGGCGAGGGCATGCTCTACAATGTAAATGCCCGCGTGGAAGGAAAACACGTGGAGAAGCAGGAGACATACATCGGCAATATTGACACAGGAAAAAGCGGCAACGTAGATCTTCTGGCAAAGGCAGTCATGGTAACTGATTTTGAAGAGATGGCAAAACCGGAGGATTGGATCATTGTGACCTACGAAGACCGGAATGGCAATAAGCACGAAGAAAAAGTGGATGTATCCTTCTACATTGAGACGGTCGATTACGAAGATCTGGAGGTCTTGAAGGAAGCACCGGAGAAGACCGGACCTGTCACATGGCAGATTCTCCTGATTTGCGCCTGCGTGCTTGCAGTCGGTGTATTCGTGGGTGTAACTATTAACAAAAAACGTTCACGATAAGGTGAAATGGAGAAATCGCAAATCCCCAAAAGTGTAAATTGAGTTGTTCAGAAATACATATTCTAAAGCAGACCATTGAAGCACGCTGGCACTTAGCGAACGGCAAACTTGTTTGACGTGAGTTTAGTACCATTGCGTGATGAAGTGAGCGAGAGTGTGTCTGCATAGAATTGTATTTCTGAACAACTCACGATAAACTATATGGATTTGCGAAAAGGAGGAATCCATGAAATTTATCATGCATTTAACAATTCAAAATATCAAGCGTAGAAGGGTGCGAACCATCCTGACTCTCCTTGGCGTGATGATCGGTGTGGTAGCAGTTGTCTCTCTGCTGTCGCTCGGAATGGGCGTGAAGCGGGAACTCCTGCAAGGCTATGGCGACGATGCCTCGATTCGTCAGATCACTGTGCAGACACCGGAGAACAACCGGAACAAGAAAATGCTCCTGACGGACCATACCATAGAGAAACTTGCAAAGCTTGACAAGGTTGCGAATGTCTATCCGCGCTATGAAGTATTCGCGAATATTCAAGTTGGACAATACACCGCCTATACGAATCTGGTTGGCATCCCCGCAGAGCAGTTATCCGCAATCGCACTGACTGATACGTCCAGCCTGTCGGAGCATGCCAGAAAGCCGGAGATGGTGATCGGAAATGGGATGGGATATATGTTCTTCCATGATAACACCATGACCAGCTACCAGGATGGAAATGGAGACCTGAACGCATGGATTGGCGAGAAGGCGAAGGTTTCACTGGGACTTGATGAAAATGAAATCACAGATCGGCTGACGATCGCGGGAGTGATGCAGGGGGACGCAGACGAGTTCAGTGAGCAGTCGCAGAGCATTTATTGCGATATTGATGTGCTGCGCGCATATCTGAAGAAACATGCAGCCCAGGGAAATGTGCTTGGACAGCCACTCGACAAGAACGGAAATGCATACACCTCGTGGGTGTATTCAAGCGTGGTTGTCGAAGTCGGTAAGATGGAAGACGTTGAGTTTGTTGTCAAGAAATTACAGGATATGGGATATCAGACAACGAATATGAAGGAGTACCGTGATACAGCGATGCGTACAGTACGAATGCTGGAGTTGTTGCTGGGTGGCATCGGACTTATTTCGTTCCTTGTTGCGGCAATCGGTATCAGCAACACAATGACAACCGCTGTTTATGACCGGGTTGCGGAGATTGGAACCTTGAAGGTACTCGGCTGTGAGAAGCGGGAATTGATGGCAATGATCTTGCTGGAAGCAGGTATCTACGGACTTGTTGGTGGTGCGTGTGGCGTGGTATTGTCACTGCTTTTTGGGAAGATTATCAACCGAATCGCAGTATCTGCATTGCTTTTAGAAGCAGGTACGAAGATTGCTGTGATTACGCCAAAGCTTGCATTATCAGCAGTCGGAATGGCGATGCTGCTTGGAACAATTGCAGGTTATTTCCCATCACGATGGGCGGCAAAGCTTTCACCGCTTACAGCGATGCGGAGAGATTGATAAATAAGAGATGTGACGTATCATCTGAAATGGTGGTGCGTCTTTTTCATATTGATGGTATAATAAGCGTAAGAATACCAAGTAATATAGAAGGAATCTGGGATTATGGCACATAAGATATTGATGGTGGAGGACGATTTTGCCCTCGCAATGGGAACGGAATATGCGCTTACTTCGGAAGGCTATGCGGTGACAACCGCAGGAAATCTGGCACAGGCGCGTGAGAAATTCGACGATAGCATCGACCTTGTGCTGTTGGATGTGATGCTGCCGGATGGAACTGGATTTGAGTTTTGCAAGGAACTTCGGGAGAAGAACAGCGATGTCCCGATTATATTTCTGACAGCGGTTGCAGAGGAAGCAAATATTGTTCAAGGGCTGGAGCTTGGGGCGGATGATTATGTGACGAAACCGTATCGCGTGAAGGAATTGCTGGCGCGGGTAGCAGTGAATATTCGGCGTTATACGCAGGCACGGCAGACGAGCCAAGAAAATAGCAATCGTGTTGTGACGTTTGGAAATACAATCTTCGATGGGGAAGCATTTGTTCTCACACAGCATGGAGAGAAACTTGATTGTACGACGAGCGAGCTGCGGTTGCTGCGATTTTTATTGCAGCATCGTGGACAGGTGATCAGTCGGAGTGCAATCATGGAACAGCTCTATGATATTGATGGAGAGTTTTTCGAGGACAATACACTTTCGGTCTATATCAAACGGCTTCGACAGAAATTAGGGGAAGATGGAGCTTATATTGAGACTGTGCGTGGAATGGGGTACCGGTTCCGGAAGTGATAGCGATGCACAAATAACGTGGGTTATCGGTTCAGAAGCGATTGTAAAAATATAAATATGCAGGCAAAAAGTTACGAACTACAACAATTTCATAAACGATTTTTCATATACGGCGGAATTGCGTACCTTGTCTACGCTGTTTTTGCTGCATTGGTTTTGTGGCTGCGTGGCTGGCAGTTGTGGGTGACATTGTTGCTTGGCTGTCTGCTGCTTGGAAGTGCTTACGTGGCAGGGCGTCGTTCAATCGGTACTATGAGCCGGGAGCTACGGGCAATCGTAGATATTATGAACCAGATTCTCGAAGCACCGGAACAGGTTCCGGCAGAACCATATAAGCAGGGCGAACTTGGAGAATTATATACGAATCTGTACAAGCTGGTGCAGGCGTTAAAGGAGAGTAACCGCAAGGAGCAAGAGGAGAAGATCTTTCTGAGGGATATCATGTCGGATATTTCCCATCAGCTGAAAACACCGCTTGCGTCGCTCACGGTATTTTTAGATCTGCTGTATGATGGACGCGTGCCAGATGTTGACAAACAGAAGCAGATGCTTTTGGAATCAAAAAATCAGGTCAGCCGTATGGAATGGATGGTGCTGTCCATGCTGAAGCTTGCACGAATTGAGGCGGGGGCAATTCAGTTTGAGAAGCATCCGTGCAGTCTATATGCGATTGTGGCGCAGGCGAAGGAGAGCGTCGCATATCTGACGGAGAAACGCGGGCAGCAGATTGATGTGCAGATCGACGAGAAACAGATGCTTGTCTGCGATGGAGACTGGCTGACGGAAGCAATCATTAATTTGCTGAAAAATGCATCAGACTATTCCAGCGAGCAGACGACGATCCATATCTGGACGGAAGACAATCCGATGTACACGCGCATTTATGTGAAGGATGAGGGCTGCGGCATCGCGGAGTCTGAACTGAAAAATATTTTCAAACGTTTCTATCGTATCAACAAAGCGGTCAATCCGAACAGTGTCGGAATCGGTCTTTCCCTGACGAAATCCATCGTCGAGGGCATGGGTGGTAAGATCTCGGTACGAAGCGAGTTTGGAAGCTATACGCAGTTTATCTTGACGTTTGTGCATACATAAATATATTTGTGGGGATGTGGTAAGCATAGACAGATTTAACAGAAAACATTTGAGTTATTCCAATCAAAGTGTTACACTCATAGAGAAGTATTGTTGAAAAGCAAATAAATGAGGTGTAGATATGGAACAGACAGGTGGAAAATGGATGTCTCTGATCGGGGCATACATGATCGTAAAAGGAATTGTCAATCTGATATTGGGATTTTCGGTTGGAAATATTGTGACGCTGCTGATCAGTGGTGTGCTTGCATTTCTGATCATCAAGGGCGTGCCATATATGAATTATGTGACCGGCGCGTATCTGGCGTTGATGAGCGTGATACATATCATCCCGAATATTCAGGGACATCATTGGTTTTATCTGGCAGAGGGTATTATTGATCTGATTGCAGCAGTTGTGCTGTTCACAAGCGGAAGAACCAAAGAATCATAAAGCAAAAATAAAAACATGGAGGGAGCGAAAGTCCAGCCATGTTTTTCATTTATATAAAAATGGAGTGAACGTAAAATGAACGAACGATTAGACAAACAGATGGATTTCATCCGGGAGATCGACAAGGAGAAATTCATTACCCGGATGACGAAGTTAACTGATGGAAAGCGTCGGGAAAATGATGCAGAACACGCATGGCATATGGCAATTATGACGATTCTGCTTTCCGAATATGCAAATGAGAAGATTGACGTGCTGCGGACAGTCACGATGCTCTTAATCCACGATCTGGTGGAAATCGATGCGGGAGACACTTACGCCTATGATGAGGAAGGCAAGAAGACGCAGGAAGCGCGGGAGAAGAAAGCGGCAGACCGCATCTACAATCTGCTTCCAGCGGATCAGGCGAAGAAACTGTATGATATCTGGCTGGAGTTCGAGGCGAAGGAGACGCCGGAAGCGAAGTTTGCACGCGCGATGGATAACCTGCAGCCGATGATGCTCACTGCAAGTACAGGTGGATTTGACTGGAAAGACCGGGGCGTGCGTGCGGAACAGGTAATGAAGCGCAACGAGATCACGCCGGAAGGTTCGAAGACGTTGTGGGATTATGCATACGAGAATTTCCTTAAGCCGAATATTGAGAATGGAAATCTACAGTAATGGAGGCGAAACATCGTGTCCGGAGAGACGAAAAGTAAGAAAAAATATGAGATTGATATGTGCAACGGTGCCATCCTGCCGAAGCTGCTGGCGTTCACGCTGCCACTGATGTGTTCGAGCGTGCTGCAGCTTTTATTCAATGCAGCTGATATCATCGTTGTTGGAAACTTTGCAGGGGATACGGCGCTTGCAGCAGTCGGAAGCAACACAGCGCTCATCAATCTGTTGACGAACTTTTTCCTAGGACTGTCAATTGGTGCAAATGTACTGGTGGCGCGGTTCTATGGTGCGAAGGCAGAGGAAGATGTCAGCGATACCGTACATACGGCGATGCTTTTGAGTGTTTTCAGCGGCATCATTCTGACTGTGATCGGTTGTATCGGAGCGAGACAGATTCTGATCTGGATGCAGACACCAGAGGATGTACTTCCGCTTGCGACAACGTATCTGCGCATTTATTTTATAGGTATGACATCCATGATGGTATATAACTTCGGCAGTGCCATCCTGCGTGCGGTCGGAGATACGAAACGACCACTTTACTACCTGTCGGCGGCAGGTGTTATCAATATTGGACTGAACCTGCTTTTTGTAATCGTGTTCCGTATGAGCGTGGCAGGTGTTGCACTGGCGACGGTTATTTCTGAGACGATCTCTGCCAGTCTGGTCATCCGCTGTATGATGAAGGAGAAGGGCAGTATCCGTCTGACGCCATCAAAGCTTCGCATTCATCCGAAGCGGTTTGCAGAGATTCTGCGGATCGGACTCCCGGCGAGTCTGCAGGGCGTGATTTTTGCGATATCAAATGTCATTATCCAGTCGTCCGTCAATTCTTTTGGATCGACGGTCGTTGCCGGGAATTCTGCGGCTAGCAATATCGAGGGCTTTGTGTATGTATCGATGAACTCATTTTATCAGGGTACGATCAGCTTCACGAGTCAGAATGTCGGCGCGGGCAAATACGAGCGTGTGAATAAGATTTTATTTACGGCACAGGCATGTGTCATTGTGACCGGTCTGGTGCTTGGCAATCTGGCGGTATTCTTCGGACCGGATCTGCTTGGATTTTATACGAGAAGTGCGGTTGTGAAAGCGGCTGGTATGAATCGTCTGAGGATTATATGTACAGTTTATGCGCTGTGTGGTATTATGGATGTCATGGTTGGCTCACTGCGCGGACTTGGGTATTCCGTGATGCCGACGATCGTATCTCTGATTGGTGCGTGCGGACTCCGACTGTTGTGGATATTTACATTTTTCCGCATATACGAGCAGTTCCATACACCGCAGTCGCTGTATCTGACCTATCCGGTAAGCTGGATCATCACGATCTGCGCACACGTGGTTTGCTTTGTGATTGTGCGTCGTAGGATAAGCAGGCGGTTGAAGACACAGAGCATGGCACAGTAACGCACAAACATATTTGGCATGCGGTATTTGATGATGCAGATCATGCGGATGGTACATGTTGTATGCAGAAAATAATTCTGGGAATAAATAAGGTATAAATTTTAATATAAAGGAGACTTACGATGAAACAGGGTATCATATTTGACATGGATGGCACATTGTGGGATTCTGCGGATGGTGTCGCAAAGTCATGGACACAGGTGATTCACAATGAGTATAAGAAAGACATGGATATCACAGAAGCGGATGTAAAATCTGTGATGGGAAAGACAATGGATGTGATCGCACAGATTGTATTTCCAGAGCTTGATAAAGAGGCGCAGCAGGTACTTCTGGAGAAATGCTGTGACTGGGAGAACGAGTATCTCCGCAGAAATGGTGGGAAACTGTTTCCAGATCTGGAGGATACATTAAAAAAGCTCAAAGAACAGTATCATCTGTATATCGTAAGTAACTGCCAGAGTGGCTATATCGAGGCATTTCTGGACTATTATAATTTTGGACAGTATTTTGAAGATATTGAATGTTATGGAAATAACGAGAAGAGCAAGGGGGATAACATCCGTCTTGTGATGGAGCGAAATGGTCTGGAGCAGACCATCTATGTCGGGGATATCCAGGGCGATTATGATGCGACAATGCAGGCGGGGGCGACTTTCATTCACGCAAAATATGGATTTGGAACGATCAATACAGAAGTTGCAGAAATCGAGAAGTTCAGTGACCTTCCGGAAGTGGCTGCCAGAGTGTTTCAGGAGATGAAAGCGTAACTGCCACAGAACAGGATGACGAATGTGCGCACAATGAAAGAAGAGGGAGACTGGTAGATTGGAACAGACGATGCAGGCAGAAAAAACAGAGGATATACGCACGGGAATTACAGGCAGTACGCTCAAGATCATTGCTATAATCACAATGCTGATTGATCACATTGGGGCAACCATTGTGTTACAGCTTGTCCAGCGCAATTCGGATAATTTTGATGCATTTGGAAATGTGCGTATGACAGGGATGGTTATCCTGTATTATGTTCTGCGTGGCATTGGCAGATTGGCATTTCCCATTTTTATTTTTCTGTTGCTAGAGGGATTTCAGTATACACATAACCGGTTTCTCTATATTGGACGACTGTTGCTTTTTGCGATCATTTCTGAGATTCCGTTTGATCTGGCAGTGAATCTGTCGACGAATAGCGTCTTGAAAGGGCATGTATTGGAATTTACCAGCCAGAATGTATTCTTCACATTGGCAATCGGTATGATTGTACTGACCGCGTTGGAGGGCTTGCGTACCCTGCAAATGGATACGATTCTGAAAACAATTCTGATCGTTGGTGTGGTTGCGTTTGGGGCGGCGCTTGCATATGCGCTGCATACAGATTATGGTGCAGTCGGCGTTCTGGCGATCTGTACGGCATATGGATTCCGGAATCAAAAAAAGGAACTGCGGATGGCAGCTCCTTGTGTTGTATTATCAGTATTAAATATGACAGAATTATGCGCACTTGTGGATGCAGGCATTGTCCATTTTTACAATGAAAAACGCGGGTTGAAATTAAAATGGGTATTTTACATATTCTATCCGCTGCATTTGCTGATTCTTGCTGGCATCTGCGTGCTGCTTTTTAAATAGAAAATATTATGCATAATTGTTATACATCAGACCACTGTAAACAGACTGCGTATAGGTTGCGGTCTGTTTTTCTTTTGCGTTCGGATATGTCACAATCAGGCGGTCGATGTAAGCGAGCGGATCTAAGGTCAGACGATTCACTGTCTTTCCAATATCTGCCCGAAGGCTGGAATTTTCTCCAAACAGTGTATTTAATGTATCGTACGAAATGCCGTTTGCCTGTGCAACATCAAACTGCATGCGATGATCCTCGCCAATGGTAATGCCGATGGAGGCAAGCTGTTCCTCATGACGTGTGACAATACCAGAGATATCGTGATAGAGGTTGCGGCTTCCAATCGAGGTTGGCTCGCCCTCCTCGGAGAGGGTAACTAACTGATTGTATGCATCAGTGAAATTTGTCATCTGATCGACAAGCAGACTTTTGTCCGGTGTGAACTGCACATTTACTGGTGTATCTGTGACCTTATGAAAATCAAATTCCGCAACCTGATTGATCGAGATATGATTGGAGGTTGAGGAATGCACCAGATCGTTGATGTAAAATCGCGCATTTTCCGGATAGGTCTGTATCTGATTGAGTCCGAAAGTATCAACTACTTCGGCACCCTGTTTTTTATCAAATGTAAAATATAAGGAAGAAACGGTCTCTGGCGTACCTGTATCCGCAGAAGCGAGCATAAGTGCACTCGTATTTCCTTCCTTTATAATAGAAGCGCGTACATCAATATGCCTGCGGTTGATCTGATCGGCAAGCTGTTCCTGCAAAGACAGGTTTGTATCAGCACCGGAGACAGACAATGTAAATGGGAGATTGCCATGTATCGTCTGCATGGAGAAGCTGTAGCTGCCCGGTGCAAGTGCCGTGCCGTCGGAATCAAGGTAAGTGCCGACATTTACCTGCTCGTTGGCAAGCTGGTCGATCTGCAGAGTCATATGATCCGGGAGTTCGCCAGACGCATGTGCACGGAAAGAACCAGATACCGCATCTGGATTATCTGTGAAGATCTGCTTCTTTGTGTAAAGCTCACTGTCTGGATTCGCCAATTGGTCGGTGATGTCACGCAGGGTTAGCGCCTGTTCCTTGATATCAATCATATGCTCCTGTCTCGATTCCGAGAGGGAAACCAGATAGAGCGGGGATGACTGATTGTATTTGGAAATACTGTTGTAAACCGCTTTGAGTTCGGAAGCCTTGTGCGTGCGTGTGCGACGCTTCGGTACAAGATCATGGTTTAAATAATTGTACACTTGTGATATATTCATATAAGAAGGCCTCCTTTCCCAATATAATGGTTTTGTTATAATTAAATATATTATAAATATCGTAAAAATTCAACTTTTTCCTTGACTTTATATGCAGGTTTTGTTATTCTAAAGCTTGCGATGGAAGAGGTCCTTTTTTTTTGCACGAAAAAAGAGGATTCTAAGATGTCATCTGTGAAAAAATAAATATGGAGGTGGACAGTTGTGCGTGTAAAAATTACATTGGCATGTCAGGATTGTAAACAGCGTAATTACAATATGACAAAGGATAAGAAAACGCATCCAGACAGAATGGAAACAAAGAAGTATTGTAAGTTCTGTAAGAAGCACACGATGCACAAGGAAACAAAGTAATCGGAGGAGTAGTCTATGTCAAAAAAAGAAGAGACTTCTTCACCTTCCTTGAAGAGAAGCTGGTTTCAGGAGCTGAAAGCAGAGTTCGGCAAGATCACTTGGCCGACAAAGGACAAGCTCGTGAGACAGTCTGCGGCTGTAATCGTGATTTCCGTAATTCTCGGATTTATCATTGCAGGTGTGGATTACCTGTTACAGATCGGTTTAACTTATATTGTTGGTTAGGTAGGTGAATGTATGTCAGAACTATTCGAAAACGAAGCTGCAACATCTGGAACACCAGAAAGCGGAATTCCGACCGATGGTGAGGCAAGATGGTATGTAGCTCATACCTACTCAGGTTATGAGAACAAGGTGAAAAATGATATCGAGAAGACTGTTGAAAACAGAAAGCTTCAAGAGCAAATCCTTGAGGTAACCGTACCGGTTCAGGAGGTAATTGAGACAACAAAGACAGGCGCGAAAAAGACAGTTCAGAGAAAGTTGTTTCCGGGTTATGTTCTGGTTCATATGTATATGAACGATGTTACATGGTATGTAGTTCGTAACACACGGGGTGTTACAGGATTTGTAGGTCCGGAATCCAAGCCGGTTCCTTTGACAGAGCGCGAGATGCGTGCGATGGGTATCGTGACTGAGGCACCAGTGGTTCACATTGATGTGGAAGTTGGCGATCAGATCAAGGTTATTACCGGAGCTTGGGAAGGCAATGTTGCTGTTGTTAAGGCAATTAACGAGAGCAAGAGAACCGTAACCATTGACGTTGACATTTTCGGACGTGCTACATCTGTTGAGATTGGATTTGGAGATATCCAGAAGATGTAAGAGGTTTAGGAGGTAGCTATAATGGCTAAGAAAGTAGAAGGATATATTAAATTACAGATTCCTGCAGGAAAGGCAACACCTGCACCACCTGTTGGTCCTGCACTTGGACAGCACGGTGTAAACATTGTACAGTTCACAAAGGAGTTTAACGCAAGAACTGCTGATCAGGGCGATATGATCATCCCTGTTGTTATCACAGTTTATGCAGATAAGAGTTTCAGCTTTGTAACTAAGACTCCACCGGCAGCAGTACTGCTTAAGAAGGCGTGCGGCCTTAAGTCAGCATCTGCAGCACCGAACAAGACAAAGGTTGCAAAGATTTCTAAGGCTAAGGTTCAGGAGATCGCTGAGCTGAAGATGCCAGACCTGAATGCAGCAAGCCTTGAGGCTGCTATGAGCATGATCGCTGGTACAGCTCGTTCTATGGGAATCGAAGTTGAGGACTAATAAGAAATAATCGTAGGAGGGTCGCTCCCGCAAAAACTACAGGAGGTTTATTTGAATGAAAACAGGTAAGAGATATTCAGAAGCTGCAAAGCTTATTGAAAAGACAAAAACATATGACTTAGAAGAGGCTGTTGCACTCGTTAAGAAAACAGCTAGCGCAAAGTTTGATGAGACAATCGAAGCTCACTTCCGTTTGGGCGTAGATGGTCGTCATGCAGACCAGCAGGTTCGTGGTGCAGTTGTTCTTCCTCACGGAACAGGTAAGACTGTAAAGGTTCTCGTATTTGCTAAGGGTAACAAGGTAGACGAGGCTCTTGCAGCAGGCGCTGATTACGCAGGTGGAGATGAGCTTGTACCAAAGATCCAGAACGAAGGCTGGTTGGATTTTGATGTTGTTGTTGCTACACCAGATATGATGGGTGTTGTTGGACGTCTTGGACGTGTCCTTGGACCAAAGGGCTTGATGCCAAATCCAAAGGCTGGTACAGTTACTATGGACGTAACAAAGGCAATCAACGATATTAAGGCTGGTAAGATTGAGTACAGACTTGATAAGTCAAACATTATCCACGTGCCAATTGGAAAGGCTTCTTTCACAGAGGAGCAGTTAACAGACAACTTCCAGACTTTAATAGATGCAGTTGTTAAGGCTAAGCCTGCAGCAGCAAAGGGACAGTACATTAAGAGCTTAGTAGTAGCTTCTACAATGGGTCCTGGCGTAAAGCTGAACGTTACAAAGTACTAAGATTTAGCCGTAACAGAGAAAAGAGTGTGAATGGATTCCGACACGGAGTGCATGCGCACTCTTTTTTTCTTGCTTTTCAGACGCAATAATAGTAAAATTAAAGTACTTGAGACATCGAGAAAGTAATTTATACCAAGGGGGTACAGACAATGGAAAAGGAACAGATTGTAACGAAACTTACGGAAGTGATTCATGATGTGTTACCGGAATTGGATGAGGTAGATATGCATGCAAATATGGTAAACGAATATGGCGTGAATTCCGTATCTTTGATTCGCCTGCTCGTAGCAGCAGAAAGCAAGTTTGATATTTCATTTACCGATTATGAGCTTGCACTCAGCGATTACGATTCGTTCAGCGATATTGCAGCAGTGATAGCGGAAAAATTAGCATAGATTGGGAGGAACAGTAAAATGGCAGATATGAAAAAATTACCAGTAACATATCCAATGATTACATCTTGGCAGTGGCATGCAACACTGTTTTCCATTCTCTCAGATGATGAGAATGCAAAGAAATGGATTTTCAGCAACTACATTCAGCTTCGTTGCTACAACATTCAGGAGATCTTCACAGGCGATGATATGCTTCTCGCAGATATGATGCCAGGAAGCAGCGCATTGAAGCAGTGTCCATACCTGATGTTCTCACTTCTTACGAAAGAGCAGATTCAGAGCTATTGTGGAAACATCATTGATTTCATTATCAAGACTATCGACCTGAATGGATATGTATATGGCGTATTTGATGAGGCAAAGATTTTGTGTGATGCAGAGGTAGATTACAAGTTCCCTCATGAGTTATTCATCTATGGATACAACCGTGACGAGGAAGTATTCTATGTAGGAGACTTCACATTCCAGGATCATTATTCATATAACACAGTCAGCTTCTCTGATCTGGAGCGTGGCTATGAAGTTATCACAGAGCAGGATGACCATGTATTTAAGGATGATCACAAGGGTGGCCGTGGATTGTATGTTGTTATGAAGAACACCGAGCATCCAATCTATGAAGTGGATATAGAGCTGATTAAGCAGACAATCAGTGAGTACCTGAATTCTCAGGATACAAAGGATCATTTCCGTATGCTTCGTAACCGTTTTGATGATACAACATTTGGTATCAAGGTTTATGACAAGGTGCTTGCACAGATCGAGAAGCAGCTGCATGCAGAGGAGCCAGATTTCGATATCCGTGCATTGCATGTAATGTATGACCATAAGGTTTTGATGTTAGAGCGTATTAAGTATCTGATGAATCACGGATTCCTGAAATACAACGAGGATACGATCAATGAGTACCAGACGGTTGTTCGTAATATGCTGACCGCTCGTAACCTGCTTGTCCGTATCTCTATCACAGGTGAGATTGAGTCTTCAGTCAGATTCAAGACATACCTCGATGCAGCAAAGGAGAAGGAAATCAGCATTCTCTTCCGTATTCTTGCAGAACTGGAAGATAAATAATATGACAAAGATTCATGTATCGGTTGTAAAAGTAAATCGTGAATACTTAGAACAACATTTTGATGAATTGGTCGAACGCTTATACCCGGAACGAAAGTCCCGGGTATTGGCTTTTCGTAGGCGGGAACCAGCATATACATCGATCGTAGCAGGTTTATTGTTGCAGACACTTGTAGAAGAAAAGCTTGGTATCTCCCCGCAGGCATTGGTGCTTGAAAAAAACGAGAATGGAAAGCCAACGGTACAGGGACATCCAGCGTTTTATTTCAATCTCTCCCATGCGGGTGATTATGTCGTGCTGGCGCACGGTGATGTGCCCCTGGGGGTCGATATCGAGCAGATCCGGGAAAAGGATAATCTGCGTGTTGCCAGACGTTGCTTTACCGAGCGGGAGTATGCTTATGTATCCGGACAAAAAGAGGTGGTATCTCAGGAGACGGCAGGTGCGCCTGGTGAGGTGGCGGAGAAATCGGGGTTCGAGCCGGATGACAGTTTGTGTGCAGAGCGGTTCTTCTATCTATGGACGATGAAAGAGGCATATCTGAAGCTTACAGGCGATGGAATCAGTGTGCCGCTCAATTCCTTTGAAATCGATCCGGTGCAGAAAACCGTCATTGGTACATCGTACCGGTATTTTATGCTTCGGATGGATGATTATTGGATTTCTGTGTGTGCGGAGGGGGATTGTACCGTGGAATACAGGCTGGATTCCTGCATCCGTTTTTGAGATGGTCGGTTATGCCGATCTTATGGAGACATCCGGGTTTGTACGTTTGGACTTTTGAGGATTTTGAAATTTGAAATTTGAATTCAATTTTGTTAAGAAATCGCTTGACATTTAGTTGAAACTACGATAGAATATCATCTGTTGTGAGACACAACACAGATGCGGTCGTAGCTCAGCTGGATAGAGCACTTGGCTACGGACCAAGGTGTCGGGAGTTCGAATCTTCTCGGCCGCATAACTTAAAGCTTCTCGAGCAATCGGGAAGCTTTTTTGCGCGTTCCTACAAGCACTGCACACCTGCATGCACGCGTATAGCGCGCCAGCGCGACACGAACATGGAGCGAAGCGGAATGTGAGTGTGCAGTGCTATATATAATATAATAAGGCAGATAAGACGAGAGATTCAATCTTTAATTTTATAGTTAATATGCGAGCAACCAAAGTGTAGATACGGATGATATATGCAACAAATACTCAAGCAGACCGTTGAAATACATCGGCACTTAATGAGCGGCAGCAATTTTGCTGCTGCGAATTTAGTACCGTTATGTATTGAACCGAGCGAGAGCGCGTCTGCGGAGGATTCTGTTGCATATATTATCCGTAGGATAAATGGGGCTCGCAATTCAAAATAAAAAAGACGATCGAACCTCGACCGTCTTATAAGCTGGGCTACCAGGATTCGAACCTGGAAAATGCTGGAGTCAGAGTCCAGTGCCTTACCATTTGGCGATAGCCCATCATTATGAAGTTTGGAGACTCTTTTGTGTCTCACAAGATGGTATTATATTACATGTCTTTTGAAATTGCAAGCCTTTTTTGAAAAAAAATTACAAAAAGTTGAAACATACTACAATTCCGCCTACTTGTCAGGAATTGGATAAATAATTGTTTGACAAACGGAAACAAATACTATATGATTGCTTACGTTGAACGCTAGGAGAAAACAAAGATTTATGTAAATCGATTGCGTAGTGAACAACCATTTGAAAGGAAGTAATTATGAGCAGCGTAATATATGTGGTTCCGTGGGCCATTTGTGATACAGAAAGCATATATGTGAAGAAAGTCAAGGGCGACGATGTACAGGTGCCAGAGAAGGGCAGTGAGTTTAATTCATGGTGCATCCGAAACGTGATTGCAAGTCCGGATCGCAGAACAAAGGATACGTATGCGATTGTGGATGTATTCAATGGCTATAAGGAAAAGATGAATGAGAAGGGCATGTCTGTGTTCTCACTTACCAATTCACAGGATGTATTGGAAAATCTGGGCTTCCAGAAAGCGGATGATACAGAGGCATCATTTATAAAGAATAAAGTTTTGAAGTTGAATAAGGACAAGAAAAAATAGACCACGCATGTTTGTGGTCTATTTTTTAGAAAGTAGGAAAAAATGATAGAAATTGGAAAATGGAATGATCTGAAAGTCATTCGCTCGAAAGACTTTGGTATATACCTTGGTGAAGAGGACAGCTCGACGGCAGAGACGGTGCTGCTTCCGAGAAAACAGGTGCCGGAGGGTGTGAAAGCCGGTGCATCCCTGCGCGTCTTTATTTACCGTGATTCACAGGACCGAATCATTGCGACAACGAATACACCATTGATCACAGTCGGTGAGGTAAAGAAGCTGCAGGTAAAGAGCGTGACAAGCTTAGGTGCATTTATGGACTGCGGGCTGGAACGTGACGTGCTGCTTCCATTTAAAGAACAGACGGCGAAGGTGGAGGCTGGGAAGTCCTATCTGGTGCGGATGTATGTGGATAAATCCGGACGTCTGGCAGTGTCAATGAAGATAGGAAAAGAATTGCAGCCAATCGAAGGCTACGAAGAAGGACAGGATTTCGTTGGAACCGTGTATGAGTTCAAGAAGGATTTTGGTGCATTTGTGGCAATTGACGACAAATATCCGGGACTCATCTATACAAGTGAATTGTATGCGCCAGTGAGGGTCGGCGATGAAGTACATGGCAGAATCGTAAAGATCCGTCCGGATGGAAAGGCAGATCTCGCGTTGCGGAAGCTTGCGTATGCGCAGATGGAAGAGGACAGTGAGATGGTATATGCCGTTATAAAGAGTTATAAGGGCGTTTTGCCGTTTACAGATAAGGCAGATAAGGATATAATCAAGAAGGAGTTCGGACTCAGTAAAAACGCGTTTAAGCGCGCCTGTGGACGTCTCTTAAAAGAGGGAAAGATCCGCATTACGGAGAAGACAATCGAACTCGTTGATTAGATAACATTTATAGGAGGCGCATATGTGCGAAGCACATATTCAGGATGCGCCGACGACATGCCGCCGAACGAATGTGAGGGGGCAACACCACAAAGGAGGTACTTATATTATGAAGACAGTGATTCAGACACCAAAGGCACCAGCCGCAATCGGACCATATTCACAGGCGATTGCAGTTGGAGATATGATTTATACATCAGGTATGATTCCAATCATTCCAGAAACGGGCGAGCTTGAGACAGGCGATGTTAAGGCACAGGCGAAGCAGGCAATCGGAAACCTGATTGCGTTGTTGAATGAGGCAGGCAGCGATGCGGAGCATGTGGTAAAGACGACGGTATTTATTAAAGATATGAATGATTTTGCGGCAGTGAATGAAGTATATGCAACGTTCTTTGAGAAAGACTGTCCGGCACGTTCGTGTGTGGAGGTTGCAAGACTTCCAAAGGATGTGAAGATTGAAATCGAAGCAATCGCAATCAAAAAATAATATAATAAGTATATTGAACAGTAAAAACAAGTGAAAACGCTCGATTATGTTATTTTCTGCTTGCATAATTACATATGAGTGGTAAAATAAAGGGCAGATAATACGCATGAGGGAAAGGAAGTAATAAATCATGAGCAAAAATATTGATTGGTCTTCACTCGGCTTTGGCTATGTGCAGACAGACAAGCGTTTCGTATCAAACTATAAGAACGGTGCATGGGATGATGGTGTACTGACCGAGGATGCAACAGTTAATCTGAGTGAGTGTGCCGGAGTTCTTCAGTATGCACAGACCTGTTTTGAAGGTTTGAAAGCATATACAACAGAGAAGGGACAGATCGTGATTTTCCGTCCTGACTTAAATGCATCCCGTATGGCAGATTCCTGCAAGCGTCTGGAGATGCCTGTATATCCGGAGGATAAGTGGGTTGATGCAGTCGTAAAGACAGTAGAGGCGAATATTGACTGGGTACCACCATATGGTTCCGGTGCAACCCTGTACATCCGTCCATATATGTTCGGCAGCAACCCGGTTATCGGTGTAAAGCCAGCGGATGAGTATCAGTTCCGTGTATTCTGTACACCAGTTGGTCCTTACTTCAAGGGCGGTGCAAAGCCAATCGTAATCCGTGTCAGTGATTATGACCGTGCAGCACCTCATGGAACAGGTCATATCAAGGCTGGATTGAACTACGCTATGAGCTTATATCCAATCGTAGATGCACATAATCAGGGCTTCGCTGAGAATATGTATCTGGATGCTGCAACACGTACAAAGGTAGAGGAGACAGGTGGAGCAAACTTCATCTTCGTTACAAAGGATGGCACATTGGTAACACCAAAGTCAGACAGTATCCTTCCTTCTATCACACGTCGTTCATTGATGGTAGTTGCGGAGAAGTACCTTGGCATGAAGGTGGAGCACAGAGAGGTTTACTTCGATGAGGTTAAGGATTTCGCAGAGTGTGGTCTGTGTGGTACAGCTGCAGTTATCTCTCCAGTTGGAAAGATTAACGACCACGGCAAGGAAATCTGCTTCCCAAGTGGAATGGAAGAGATGGGACCATATACAAAGAAGCTGTATGACGCTCTGACAGGTATCCAGATGGGACGTATCGAGGCACCAGAAGGCTGGATTAAGGTAATCAAATAATTTATGAATAAAAAAATATTAACCATCACAATTCCCTGCTATAATTCGCAGGACTATATGAAGAAGTGCGTGGATCACGCATTGCTTGGTGGCGAACTGGTAGAAATACTGATTGTGGATGATGGATCTACAGACGACACCGCGAAGATCGCAGATGCCTATGCGGAGAAATATCCGACGATCGTAAAGGCAATTCATAAAGAAAATGGTGGGCATGGCGATGCGGTGAATACCGGTATCGCTCATGCAACCGGAGTCTATTTCAAGGTCGTTGACAGTGATGACTGGCTTGATAAAGAAGCCTATAAGCAGGTGTTGAAGGTCTTGAAGAAGCTTGTGGAAGATGAGAAGGATTTAGATGTCCTGCTCTCCAACTATATCTATGATAAGGTGGAACGCCGGAAGAAGCGTGTCATGCGTTATCATGGTGCTTTGCCGGAGAAACGGATCATAAGCTGGGAAGACAGCCGGATTCGGTTCAACAAGTTTCAGTATGTATTGATGCATTCGGTGATTTACCGGACACAGCTGCTGAAGGACTGCGGACTGCAACTTCCGAAGCATACATTTTATGTGGATAATCTCTATATCTTTGAACCGATGATCCATGTGAAGAAGCTGATGTACTTAAATGTCGACTTGTATCACTATTATATTGGCAGAGAAGGACAGTCGGTCAATGAAAAGACGATGATGAAGCGGATCGATCAGCAGATGCTTGTCAATCGGACGCTGATCCAGTTTTTCAGTGAGAACCGAAAAGAACTCCCTCCACAGATGTACCGTTTCCTGTTCCAGTACTTAGATATGATGATGTGTGTTGCATCGAGTATCTGTGTTGTATCGAAGGACAAGGAGCTGTATAAGAAGAAAAAAGAGCTGTGGAAGTATCTGAAGGATACGGATGCAGAATTATACAAGGAGCTTCGAACAACGTTGTTTGGAATCACATTCAATCTGCACGGACCAACGGGCAGATGGTTTGCAAGAACCGGATATCGTCTGTTCCAGAAGTTGTTTGGATTTAATTAGACAAATAAAAAAATTCCGAAGTTTGTTTATATCAGACTTCGGAATTTTTTATTTATCATTGTTTCTTTCTGCCCCAAGGGATTACATAGACAATCGGATAGAGGATTGCTGCCAGCGCAAATGCACCGATGACATCCCATACGGAATGCTGCTTCAAAAACATGGTAGATAAGATGATCAGGATGCCGATGATTGTTGCGATTACCTTGATCCATGTTTTATCTTTCATGCCCTTGCTCCTGTACAGGGCAACGAGACAACCAAGTGTGTTAAATACGTGCAGACTTGGGAATACGTTCGTGCTTGTGTCTGTCTTATACAGCATCTTGACGAGTTTTGCACACAGGTTATTGTTGTAGGAGATATCCTGCCGCAGATCCAGACCATTGTGCCAGATGGTGCAGATGATCAGGAAAATCGTCATGCCGCTGAACAGATACGCACAGCATTGATAATATTCTTTCTTGGAATAGAAAAATTCATAGCCGACAATCGCCGGGACGAACAAAAACCACATAAAATACGGAATAATAAAATATTCACAGAACGGAATCTTGTAGTCGATTGGCATCGATACAAGATGAAAATCCGTAGTTACTGTCTTTTCCAGCCACATAAACCATGGCATGTAGAAAACGATGTAGAGTAGTGTCCATATGTGGTTATATTTTCTGATGAATTTTCCTGCCTTCATAAGGGGGTGTGAAAACCTTTCTTTTTCTTTTGTGTCACAAATCTGTTTGCCGACAGGAGTTAGTATATCATGCTTCCTCAGAATGTGCAATCGCAGCGCCAACAAATCCTAAGAATAATGGATGAGCTTTGTTAGGACGACTCTTAAACTCTGGATGCGCCTGTGTTCCGATAAACCAAGGGTGATCTGGAAGCTCGATCATTTCTACGATATGACCATCTGGAGATAAACCAGACAGGAGCATGCCGTGATCGGTCAGAACCTTTCTATAATCGTTGTTTACCTCATAACGATGTCTGTGACGTTCGTTGATGTGGTCCGTACCATATAACTGGTATGCTTTTGAACTCTTATCAAGTACACAAGGATAAGAACCAAGTCTTAGTGTTCCGCCTAAGTCTGTGACACCATTCTGGTCAGGCATGATATGGATGACCTGATGGCTGGAACTAGGGTTGAACTCGGAGCTGTTCGCATCCGGATAGCCGACAACATTTCTTACGAATTCCACGATGGTAAGCTGCATACCAAGACATAAGCCAAGGTATGGAATCTTGTTCTCCCGTGCATAGGTAATTGCCTCGATCATACCCTCGATACCACGGTCGCCGAAACCACCTGGAACTAAGATACCGGATACATCACCTAGGATCTCTGCAACATTTTCCTTTGTTACAAGTTCGGAATCTACCCACTTGATCTCAACATCCGCACGATGTGCGACACCGGCATGCTTCAGGGATTCTACAACAGAGATGTAAGCGTCGTGCAGGCTGACATATTTTCCAACTAAAGCGACACGTACCTTCTTCTGCGGATGCTTCCAGTTGTCAACCATGGCGATCCAGTCGTCAAGATCTGGCTTTGGACATGGGATATGGAGGCATTTGCAGGCCGCATCGGCAAGCTTCTCGTGCTCCATAGCAAGTACCACTTCATATAATACATCCACGTCCAGATTCTGGATGACACATTCGCTAGGAACGTTACAGAAACTGGCAATCTTATCTTTAATTGCTTTGTCTAACGGAAGGTCGGAACGGCAAACCAGGATATCTGGCTGGATACCAAGTGACTGACAAGTTTTTACACTTGCCTGTGTCGGCTTTGTCTTCAGTTCGCCGGATGATTTTAAGTAAGGAATCAGTGTGACGTGGATCATGATGCAATTCTCATGTCCGACATCCAACTGAAACTGACGAATGGCTTCCATGTACGGCTGGCTCTCGATATCGCCGACAGTACCGCCAACTTCGATGATCGCAATCTCATCGTCTTTTGCATCTGGATTACGATAGAAACGATCTTTGATTTCATTTGTAATATGAGGGATGATCTGAACCGTATGACCGCCGAAATCGCCACGGCGCTCCTTGTTCAGGATGCTCCAGTAAACCTTTCCTGTTGTCACGTTAGAACCCTTGTTCAGACTCTCATCGATAAAACGCTCGTAGTGTCCAAGATCCAGATCGGTTTCTGCACCGTCATCTGTTACAAATACTTCGCCATGCTGAATTGGGTTCATGGTTCCCGGGTCCATATTGACATATGGATCAAATTTCTGGCTGATCACTTTGTATCCGCGCGCTTTCAACAGACGTCCAAGTGATGCCGCGGTAATTCCTTTACCGAGACCGGATACAACGCCGCCAGTGACAAAAATGTACTTTACTGCCATAGCTCATTCCTCTTTCCGTTTGATTTTTATATTATCATTCTTTTTGCTTTAGAAAAATTCAAAAATCATTATAAACGAAAAGGAAAACGAAGTCAATTACAAATGGTTAGAATAAAACATAAGCTGAAAGACGCGGTTATCCTTTTTATTCTGCCGGAACAAATATTTGCCGGATTTTCCCATTTTGCGGTAGGATTTCACGTCCTGATACTTCGTTACAATGTTCAAAAACTGTTGTTTCTCCTCTGGCACATGGTAGATTCGTTCAAAGGCTTTTGCCTGTCTGGAGATGTGACCGCCATTTGTACGGCTCTGCTTCAGGCGGCGGAAGAATTTGGAACAGCCGGAAGGAGCTGCTGCACCAAGCGTATTTCCTGCATGCTGGCGGTACTTATAATGAGCGGCGCTGTCGTAGTAAACTTCGCCGAAACAGGACGCAACTAGATAGAGCCACCAGTCGTGCATGTAGATATCCTGTGGCATACTGATTCGGATATAAGACATAAGTGCCTGATTAAATACAATGCTTGCACCGCGGGCGATGTTCTCAATCAATGCGTTCCGAAAGTCCGGAATCAGTTCTTTGCCTGCGGTCTGCATAGATTCCGGAAGCAGGTTCAGTGCATCGTCCGTGTTCCAGGCATCACAACAGTAGAGAAGTGGTGTGGCAAATGTACGGATCTGGGAATCATTCTTCTTTTTCTTTGGGGATTTTGATTTGCGCATCTGTTCAAGCTTCTGGCAGGCGGTGGAAAGCTTGTCTTCGTCCCACACATCGTCCTGATCGGAGAGGGCATAGAAATCCACATCCGGGTCAGATAATTCGAACAGACGAAAGAAAGAAGCGACCACGCCGCAGTTTTCGCCACATAGGTAACAAATGTTATCGTGGAGCGCGGCATAGGCGCGCAGGATATCCACGGTGCCATCGGAAGAACCGTCGTCGCGGACGAAGAGCTTCACGGCAACATTTTTCTGATTCAAGATACTGTCTAATTGTTCTTTCAAGTAAGCTTCGCCATTGTAAGTAGATAGCAGAACCTGAACTGTATACATAATAGTCTCCTTTTATAAATGCAATGTCGTAGACCGTTAATCGGTCAACTCTGTATAAATCGTAGTCATAAGCTTGTGTACAAGCGAAATATCAAAATATTTCCTGCAGTTTGTCTGGTTTTCTTCACCAAGTGCCTGTGCAAGTGCCGGATCATTGAGAATTTTATTGATTTTTGCTGCATATGCGTCTGCGTCCTTCGTTGGAAGCAGGTAATGCTTGCTGCGTGTATGTGGCTCTGAGGCAAGCAGATCGCGGTTTCCGCGGATATCCGAAGCGATGATTGGAAGTCCGGCAGCCATCGCCTGCATGACAGCGACGGATAATCCCTCCTGAAAGCTTGTAAATAAAAACAAATCCGCGCAGTGATACAGATCCAGCACATCCGTATGATAGCCCGCGAAAAATACACGGTCACCAACCTGCTGTTTCTGCGCTAGTTCCTTTAACGATGGTTCGAGAATGCCTTTGCCGCAGATCGCAAGGATTGCATCATCACGGTTGGACTTGGCAAATGCGCGGATTGAAGTCTCTACGTTCTTACGTGGAATCAATTCCGCAACCGTCAGTATAATCTTCTTGTCGGATGGCAGAACGAATCGTCTGCATACATCCGCTTTATCAACACAGATGGAAGCAATCGTATCCGTATCCACGCCAACGCCTGGTACATAATGGACGTTTGGGTGATGAAACCGTCGTTTCGCCGCCTGATAATCCTCCTGATTTAAGGTAATCAGACAATCTGTTACATGGGACAGCCATTTTTCAACATTGTAATAAAGCAGATAATTCTTGATACCCGCACCACGGAAGAAGTGAAAACCGTGGACAAAGTAGATTACTTTTGTGCCATCTTTACGGAATTTCTTCGCGGCAAGCCGACCGACGACACCGCCAAATGGTGTTTGTGTATGCACGATCTGGCAAGGGTGGTTCCGCATATAGCGTTTCAGAATCCGGATGGACTTAAACGCTTTTCCAAGCTCTGTGATCTTCCGCGGAATCGGCAGATCGATGATCTCGATATCCTGTGCAGCAAGCTCGCTTGCGAACGCATGGATGCGTTCCACCGTGCTTGAATTTCCTTCTTGAAAATTCGCGGCAACGGAGATCGTGTAGCCCATATCCTGTAAGATGCGGATATTATCTTTATTAAAATGGTCGATCATTGATGCGGAATTCGCAATCAATAAGGCATGTTTTTCCATATACTAATGTCCTGTTTGTGTTCTTATAATCTCATTGTAGTCGTATGGGAAAATCCGTGATACAGATTTCCGTAATCAATATAAATTATACTACAAAATGTAATTCAATACAATTCAATACAATGCAAGACATCGGAATAATGTGCACAGTGTGCGTCGTGGAAATAATGTATAAAATAACTGCGAGCAAAATAAAAAAATATGCTATACTTTTAGATTGGATCAACAAATGAAATTACAATAGTTATGTTATACAAGGAGAAATACTATGAAATTTGCACATATTGCAGATGTTCATCTGGGGACGAGAAGAGAAACACCGTATCTGTATGACGGATTTTTAAATTTTATTGACTACATGGAACTGCATCCGGTGGATATGATCTTTATTACCGGAGATTTGTTTGATCATGTGCCAACGAAGGAAGATATCATGTTTGTTGATACGCAGCTGGCACGTCTGCCGAAGACCGATATCCTGTATGTCACGGGAGAGTGCGATTATCTTGCCAGGGACAGTGTTCTTTGGAACTATGAATTTGTATCACGGATGTATCTGCTGAATTGTGAAGAAATCCATAATCATGTGCCAGAAGGGGAACGTGCGGAACGGAATTCCTATGCGGAAGGGATTATGGATAGTCTGCATTTTGCAAAATATAATGTTGATGTCTACGGAATCTGCCAGTATAGCGCGCAGAATGAACGAAATGATTTTGACAGTGTATATGCCAGAAATCTCCGGGCAGTCAATATCTTTCTTGGACATGGAGGAAGTGCAAGGGTTTGCCCGTTTGATGTGGAAGATTTTGGAGGAAAGAATTTCGGGTATATCGGGCTTGGACATAAGCATCAATATCTGGCATTTGAGAAGCAACATGTATATTATCCGGGAAGTTTGGAGCCGATCAATGAGGACGAAACCGGAGAACATGGGTTTATCTATGGATATATCGACAAGCAGTTGACGAGTGTGAAATTTGTTCCAATCGCGATGCGCAGATTCGAGGAGAAGAAGGAAGAAAAAGCGGAGTTTGATTATGAGCTGTTGCAGGAACTTAACCGGGAGAATGCATTTGGTAAATGTCTGCAGACGTTTGACCAGAAGCAGACGGAGCAGGCACAGATGGCAAAGAAGAAATATGCGGACGGCATGTTGGCAAGCTTGCAGGAGCTGACGGGAAAACAGGCATTATCCACATACACACCGACACAGGTTGCAGAGGCGTGGGCGGAGCAGCAGTCACAGTTAAAGGCGGGACTGCAATCCTTGCAGCAGGAAATTGCCGCAAATGAGCAGGAACAGGCGGAACTTGAGGAAAAGCTTCTGGCGTGTCCGGATCAGACGGGAACGACGAATGTGCTGCACGAAGATATTGGGAAATTGCAGTTTGATCTGTCAAAATTAGAGTTTGAGGATCAGCAGGTGGACAAGAAATACAGCCGGAGACGGCTTGGATTTGTCCTGTGGATTGATACACCGCTTGCAATCGTATTGTCTCTGCTTGTCACTGTAGGCATGATCGATGTATTTTTTATGCAGGCATGGGAAACATGGTTCTGGTTGGTAACAAGCCTGATCGGATTTGAAATTGCATTTACGATTATAGGTTTTTGCGTGTATAATATGACAAAGAAGCTGCGGAAGAAGTTGTTTGGCACAGAGATTCCGGTGGAGACACATGCGCGGCTGCAAAGTCAGATTCGTTTGTTGGAGAGTAAGATTCACGATCTGCAATTGGAAGAAAGTTCAAGATTTTTAGATCAGAAAAACTACGACGAGAACAGCTGGAGGATGAAAGAGGTACAGAAGCAGTACCAGCAGCTGTTGGAAAAATCAGAGGTGATCTTGTCTGTGCTGGATGTGAATGCCAACAAGATAGTAAAAGAATAAAAAAATATAAATAGATATGGAATTACAGAAATTATACAGCAAGGTGCGGCAGGCGGTGGATGCGTACCGGATGATTGAAGATGGAGATAAGATTGCAATCGGTATCTCTGGCGGAAAGGACAGTCTGACACTCTTGTATGCACTGGCTGGAATGCGAAAATTTTATCCGAAGAAATATGATGTGGTAGCGATCACGGTTGATACGGGTGTTGGGGAGTATATGAAACGAACAGGAGTAGCGCATGCAGATGCAATGACTGTGGAAGACGTGAATCGACAGATGCAGGGAATGGACTTCACAAAGGTGAAAGAATTGTGTGATTCGCTACAGGTTCCATATGAGATCATTCCGACGCAGATATTTCCGATCTTGATGGAGCGGCAGGAGAAGCGGATGTGTCCGCTCTGTGCGAAGATGCGGAAAGGCGCATTCAATGAAGCAGCACTTCGACTGGGATGTAATAAGATCGCATATGCGCATCATAAAGACGATGTCGTGGAGACATTTCTGATGTCACAGGTATTAGAAGGGCGTGTGCATACATTTTCGCCAGTGACGCATCTGGATGGCACGGAGCTTGATCTGATAAGACCGCTTGCATATGTGACCGAGGCGGAGGTACGCGGCTTTACGCGACGGTATCAGCTTCCTGTGGTGAAGAATCTGTGCCCTGTGGATGGCGCGACGAAGCGGGAGGCTGCCAAGCGGATGTTAGCGCGGATGGAAGAAGAATTTCCGAAGGCAAAAAGCCGGATATTCGCGGCAATCCAGCGCGATCATATTGATGGCTGGTAAAATTATGCCTGCTTCTATGGAAATTTGAATTGATTTTTCAGGGCATCTGTGCTATCATGTCAGATGTTGGATTGATTTCCAATTTTATCGGTGCGTGGCTCAGCTTGGTAGAGCGCTGCGTTCGGGACGCAGAGGTCGTGGGTTCGAATCCCGTCGCACCGATTTTTTTGTACCCATTTTTACCCCCCCAAAAAACTTGACCAATGAAATGAATGGATTATTTTGATATTGGAGGAATCGGCATGAAATTATTACTTGCAGAAGATGAAGTAGATATGTCCGAGGCGTTAGTCGATATTCTTACCTATACGATTATCTTCCGAAGCCATTTGCGATGGGCGAGCTGCTTGCACGCATCCGGGCAATGCTCCGGCGCAAGGAAAATCAAATGATACAGCGTCAGCGCAATTTGAACAATAAAAACTTATCGGAAAATACAAAATAAAATAACAAAAATTAAGTGAATCAACCGGAAAAACTGTGAATGAAAAGACCAGTCGTTTCCGGTTGATTTTTTTAAGTTTCTATTGTATGTTTGACATAATTTGAAGGCAGAAATCTCATAATACAGATGAAAGAGAGTGAAGCAATGAATATATTTGATGTCGTAGGACCTGTGATGGTCGGACCATCGAGCTCCCATACCGCAGGAGCTGTAAAAATAGGATATATCAGCCGGAAACTGCTGGGCGAACAGCCGGTCTCCGCACGGATTTTATTATATGGAAGCTTTCTGACAACCGGAAAAGGACATGGTACACGGAAAGCACTTGTGGCGGGTTTGCTTGGAATGCAGCCGGACGATGCGCGGATTCCGCAGGCGCTTACGCTTGCCGAAGAACAGGGCATGCAGATTGAATTCGGAGAGGCACAGTTAAAGGAAGCGCACCCGAACACGGCACAGCTTTTTCTGCAGGGACAGGATGGTAGAAGTCTGGAAATCATCGGGCAGTCGCTGGGTGGTTCCCGGATCAACATTGCTGAGATCGATGGAATCGAGACGAATTTCTCCGGTGATTATCCGACGCTTGTCGTACACAATCAGGATCAGCCGGGACACGTGGCGGAGGTAACGTCGATGCTTTCACATAAAGGTGTGAACATTGCGTACATGCAGTTGTACCGCTCCAGCCGTGGCGGAGAGGCGGTTATGGTCGTGGAATGCGATCAGGAGATCCCAAAGGAGGGCATTGACTGGCTGAAGAAAGTCGAGGGTGTGAAGAAGGTCACGTATCTCGGACACGATATGGAAGCTATGGATAAGGGAGGAACTGTAAGATGATAATATATCATTCGATTCAGGATATATTGGAGCTGTGCGAGAAAGAACAGATGACGTTTGCGCAGGTAATCGAACGTGCGGATATGGAAGAACGCGCCGTGACGCAGGAAGCTTCCTATGCGAAGATGCAGAGCATGTATGAGGCGATGCGCCATGCAGATGAAACCTATGATGCGAAGCTTACGTCAGCATCCGGACTGGTCGGCGGCGATGGAGAGAAACTTCGCGCATACAACGAAGCAGGGAAGAATCTCTGTGGTGACTTCTTAGGTCTGGTGATGGAGAAGGCAATCAAGATGGCAGAAGGAAATGCGTGCATGCGTAGAATCGTTGCGGCGCCGACCGCTGGTTCGTGCGGCGTGATTCCGGCGGTGTTTCTGACGGCGCAGGAGAAGCTTGTGTGTTCGGAAGAACAGATGGTGGCTGCGATGTACATTTCCGCAGGGGTAGGCGCCGTGATTGCAGAAAATGCTTCGATCGCCGGGGCGTCCGGTGGCTGTCAGGCGGAGATCGGCTCTGCATCAGCGATGGCAGCGGCAGGGCTATGCTTCCTGCAGGGTGGTACGAATGAGATGATTGCGAATGCGGCTGCGCTGGCACTTAAAAATATGCTCGGACTTGCATGTGATCCGGTCTGCGGACTGGTCGAAGTGCCTTGTGTGAAACGGAATGTTGCCGGAGCTGTCAATGCAGTAAGTGCGGCGCAGTTGTCTTTGGCAGGGATTAAGAGTGCGATTCCGGTGGATGAAGTGATCGACGCGATGCGCAGAATCGGAAATGAAATGTCTCCGGACATAAAAGAAACGGGTCAGGGTGGACTTGCAACCACCCCGACCGCGATTCAAATAGGAAAGAGTCTATAAAGATAAAAAATCAAGTGGTGACAATTTGCCACCACTTGTAAAGAAAATCAAACATATTTCGTTTACTTCTCATCCTTCTTCCGTACCGCCAGTGCCGGAACGAGTCCGATCACGAAAGGTACGATCCAGGTGAATAACCGGTAGATTACAAGTCCGGCTGCCACGGCATCACCGTCCGGAATGACACAGGCGAAGAACAATGCGAATACAAAGTCCAGCGTACCGACACCGGATGGTGCCAGCATGACACAGCCAACCATGTTGCAGACAGCGGTCAGCCCCAGACAGGTTGCAATAGTGACAGAATAACTCCCGGCAAAGAAGATTCCAGGAATTGCATACCAGCATGCGAATTTGAAGAAATCCAATCCGACCACAGTCAGGAACAACCGCTTATCTTTCCATACGATGCGCCCTTGTTCCTGCAGATAGTCGATGGAAATTTGCGCTTTATCCAATAGCGGGTACAGACGGCTCTTAGGCTTCACAAGTTTTCGAGCCAGCTTCATGATCAGATCGGAGAATTTCTTGGAAACCGTTAATATGAACAAAAACAGACAGATTAACGAAATCACAACTGCACCGGCAAACATATACCATGCATATTTGCGGATGCCACTGTGCCCGCTCAGAATCAGAAGGAGAAATGACACAACACCGAATATACCAATCGTAATTTTCTGGAATGTATATTGCGCGAGGGACATGCCGGTTGCGGTACTCACACGGATGCCATGCAGATTATAATAATAAAGCTGTGCAACTCCGGTTCCGCTTCCAAGTGTTGCAATCCGGAAAAATGTACACAGGTATGCACAGGTGATTCCCTGCCATACAGATAAACGATGGTCGCAGGTGTTCGTCATTTCGCTGATGATACAGCCTTCCGCGATGAAATACAGATTTCCAAGCAGCAGACACACAACCAGTTTCCATACAGGAGTTATCTGGATTTCTTCCAATGCTTCCTGCATCAGATCCTGATTTTTATAGCATACAAAAGCAATCAGCGCAAAGATAACCAACCATTTTGCGATGCTTTTTAATACCATTTTCTGATTTTTATCTGACTGATGTGTATCGTCCATTTTGTTCCCCCATTATATGGAAATAAAAGATAATAGCGTTATTTTAGTATGTTTGTCCAATCTTTGCAAGATATATTCCTGTTTTCACATTTTTCTCACAAATACATACAATGAAGTATACAAAAAGAATGTAAGAGGTAACCAGTTTGGATTCTTATAGAAATTATGGCTGCGGCAGAGGCCGTGGCATGAATCCGCGCGGCGCAAATAACTGCTATCCGTGTTCAGGTACCGGTCGTTGTGTGATACCGGGCGATACGATGTGCCGGAAACCATCCACGCCGGATTGTGGTTGTGGAGATAAACCATTCATGCCGGATTGTGGTTGTGGCAACAAACCATCCATGTCAGATTGCGGCTGCGGAAATAAACCATCCATGCCGGATTGTGGCTGCAAGGAAATGCCGATGAAATCAGATTGTGGGTGTGCATCCATTCCACGCAGAAATAACTGCAGATGCGGAGATCCAAATGAACATATGCGGCACATGCCGGTTGGCATGGGCTATGTTCCAATGCAGCAATGGGAGGAAATGTATGATCCTGCGACGGCATTGTGTCAGGGTACAGCTTTTCCATCTTTAAATCTGATTTTCTGCGGGAAGAGGGGGTAACGGATCATGAAACCTATGTGCAAAGCAGAGCTTCGGCAGTTTATCGATCAGGTTTCCTTTATGATCGATGATATTACCTTATTTTTAGATACACATCCGGACTGCCGGGAAGCAATAGATGCCTACAATCATTTCAAGATGATGCGGTGCGAGGCAGTATCTGACTATGTGAAGCAGTATGGTCCGCTCAACCGTTATGATGTGGACACGTGCGACGATTGGAATGCATGGATTGATGGTCCATGGCCTTGGGAAGGAGCGTGTGGTTGTTAAATGTGGATTTATGAAAAGAGACTTCAATGTCCTGTGAATATTAAGGAGACAAATGCGAAGCTGGCGCAGGCAATCATATCACAATATGGCGGTCCTGACGGGGAAATGGGCGCATCCATGCGTTATCTGTCCCAGCGATATGCTATGCCATACAAAGAGTGTCAGGCAACTCTGACGGATATCGGAACGGAAGAACTCGGACATCTGGAGATTGTTGCATCCATCATCTACCAGTTGACGAAGAACCTTTCTATGGAAGAAATCAAAGCTTCCGGCTTTGACAAATATTATATCGATCACACGATTGGTATCTGGCCGCAGGCAGCGGGAGGCATTCCGTTTAATGCCTGTGAATTCCAAAGCAAGGGGGATACGATTACCGACCTGTACGAGGATCTGGCGGCTGAACAGAAGGCACGCAGTACCTACGACAACATCCTCCGATTATGTAAGGATTATCCGGATGTTTACGAGCCGATCAAATTCCTGCGTGCACGTGAAGTAGTGCATTTCCAGCGGTTTGGTGAAGCACTTCGCCTGGTGCAGGATAAATTGGATGAGAAAAATTTCTATGCATTCAATCCGGCGTTTGACCGTTCGGCTCCATGTGTGGATAAGAAAAAATGTAATTGTGAGAAATAAGGATTTCTTGGGGCTTAATCCAATATAAAAAGGGACTGCCATGTAATGGGGATGGCAGTCCCTTGATTTCGGGGTACAGTGTGCTTTGAACTTTCACTCCTGCAGTGTATAAAATAACTTCGTCTCATCCACAATCCGGTATTCCCTGTCGGTATAATCGACAATCATCACGTTGCAGTTTTGCTGCAATCCGCCCGACCAGAAATCCTTGATTTCGTGCTTCTTAATATAAGACATAATTCCTTTGTTGAGCGCACCATGTGCGACAATCATCACACGCTCGCAGCAAGTAGCGAGCGGTTCAATCTTATCCTGCATAAAATCCCCAGCACGTGCGATCAGGTGCGGAAGCGTCTCTGCGTCGTCCGCAGGCACATACAATTCCGGCTGCTTGAAGAAGTAGCGGAAGGTAAGTGATTCGTCCTTGATCAGCTCTGAGAAATTCTGACCTTCAAAATGTCCGAACGATAATTCACGCAGCCGGTCATCGGTTTCAATCTCGATGTCCCGTCCGTTCCGGATCAGACAAGCTGTTTCATAGGCACGTTTTAGGGGGCTGGAAAATATCTTATCAATCCTTGTGTCCATTAATGCCTCGCCTGTCAGTCGTGCAACCTCGCGGCCTTTTTCACTTAATTCGATATCCTCCCGTCCTTGCAGACGTTTCTCGCGGTTCCACAGGGTTTCCCCATGTCGTACAATGTATATTTCCATCTATTAATCTCCGTTCTATATAGAATTACCACAATTGCAGCTGCATATACAGATTGCAGCTACAGAAGCCTGTAACTAAATATTTTCAATCTGCCAGTCAATTGGTGCAACACCATGCCTCTGCAAAAATTCATTCGCCTGACTGAAATGCTTACAGCCAAAGAATCCACGGTAGGCGGAGAGTGGCGATGGATGAGGCGCTTTCAAAATCAAATGATTTGGATTGTCCAACATAGCTGCTTTTTTCTGCGCAAAGCTTCCCCACAACAAAAATACGATTGGCTGATTTTGCTTGTTGACGGCGCGGATTGCTGCGTCTGTAAATTCTTCCCAGCCCATCCCCTGATGGGAGGCAGCCTGATGTGCCCGCACAGTCAAAACTGCGTTGAGCAGAAGAACGCCCTGCTCCGCCCATTTGACAAGGTATCCGTTATTTGGGATATAACAGCCGACATCGTCGTGCAGTTCCTTATAAATATTAACCAGTGATGGCGGAATCTCCACGCCCGGCTTTACAGAGAACGAAAGTCCGTGTGCCTGTCCGGGACCGTGATAAGGATCTTGTCCGATGATGACACATTTTACATCCTTTAACGGTGTCAGATGAAATGCGTTGAAGATATCATCTCCAGGTGGATAGATCGTGTGGGTGCTGTATTCCTTCCCAACAAATTCAAATAGCTTCCGATAATATGGCTTATTATATTCTGGTGCTAACACCTTAGCCCAGTCATTTCGAATTGGTGGCATAATACTCTCCTTTGTAAATGCTGCCGGCGTCAAGCTGGCAGATATCAATCCGTTGTTTTCTATTAACACTAGATTATCACAACTGCCAGAAGAATACCACATGGATTTTCTCTATGAAATAGGAAATATTTTGCAGATATAAATCTTTTCTGGTTATTTGGAAAAAGGTGGTTGACCGCAAAAAGAATCTGTGATAATGTAAGTTTGTAAATGCAGAGAAGAGGAATAGTAGGAATCCTAAGGATTTCAGAGAGTCGTTGGCTGGTGTGAAACGATAATCCGAAGATTTTGAACTCGCCTTGGAGCAGCCGATTGAACAGATGTGAGACGAAGCGGTTTGACATAAGTAGATCTGGACGGAGCCTGACCGTTACAGCGGGAAGATATAGGATGCATGCATCTTTGTATCTGTGAGAGCATACGATATGTATGAATTAGAGTGGTACCGCGTAAGAGGTTAGAATGATGAAACTTGCGTCTCTAAGTAGTTGTTGGAGGCACAGGTTTATTTTTTTATGTATGGAGGTAGAAAGATGAAGAATTTTGAGCATTACAAGCGTGGCTATTATATGCCGCCGGTACAGAGTACAGACTGGGTAAACAAAGAGTATATCGATAAGGCACCAGCATGGTGCAGCGTAGATCTGCGTGATGGTAATCAGGCGCTGATCATTCCGATGAGTCTGGATGAGAAGCTTGAATTTTTCAAAGAATTGGTACGTGTAGGTTTCAAGGAAATCGAGGTTGGTTTCCCTGCAGCATCTGAGACAGAATACAAGTTCTGTCGTACATTGATTGAGGAGAATCTGATTCCGGATGATGTGACGATCCAGGTTCTGACACAGGCGAGAGAGCATATCATCAAGAAGACATTTGAGGCAATTCAGGGCGCAAAGAATGTCGTTGTGCATCTGTACAATTCTACATCCTATGCACAGAGAACACAGGTATTCAAGAAGTCCAAGGAAGAGATTCTGAAGATCGCAACAGACGGCGCAAAGCTGTTAAATGATATGGCAGACCAGTATGGTGTGAACCATCAGTTTGAGTACTCACCAGAGAGCTTTACCGGAACTGAAGTCGACTATGCATTGGAAGTATGCAATGCAGTCATCGACATCTGGAAGCCGACACCAGAGCGTAAGGTTATTATCAACCTTCCTGCAACGGTTGAGATGTCATTGCCACATGTTTACGCAAGTCAGATTGAGTACATGAGCAAGAACCTGCATGACCGTGAGAATGTTGTACTTTCCCTTCACCCTCACAACGATCGTGGTTGCGGTGTCGCAGATGCAGAGCTTGGTATCTTAGCTGGTGCAGACCGTATCGAGGGTACTTTGTTTGGAAATGGTGAGCGTACCGGTAATGTCGACATTATCACACTTGCCATGAATATGTTCACGCATGGCGTAGATCCGAAACTGGATCTGTCGGATATTCCGCATCTGACAGAAACCTATGAGAGATTGACGAGAATGCATGTATATGAGCGTTCTCCATACACGGGACAACTGGTATTCGCAGCATTCTCCGGTTCCCATCAGGATGCAATTGCCAAGGGTATGAAGTATCGTGAGAATGATCCGGATGGTATGTGGACGGTTCCTTATCTGCCATTAAATCCAGAGGATGTCGGAAGAAAATACGACGGCGATGTTATCCGTATCAACAGCCAGTCCGGAAAGGGCGGTATCGGATTCTTACTGGAGCAGAAGTATGGATTCAACCTGCCTCCAAAGATGCGTGAGGATCTTGGATATACAGTTAAGGGTGTATCTGACCATCAGCATAAGGAACTTTCTCCGAAGGAAGTACTGGATATCTTCCAGAATGAATATGTAAACCGTGAAGATACAGTCAAGCTTGTAGAGTGCCATTTCAAACAGATTGACGGTATTCAGGCAGAGCTTACAATCCTCGTAAATGACGAGAAGAAGGTATATCATGGACAGGGAAATGGACGTCTCGATGCGATCAGCAATGCGATCATGAAGCATTTCGATATCAAGTTCTCCCTTGTTACATACGAAGAGCATGCTCTGCAGGTAGGTTCAGATTCACAGGCATGTGCATATGTCGGATTGGAAGTCGAAGGTGTGAATGGAATCGTCTGGGGCGCAGGCATCAAGTCTGATATTATTGATGCATCTGCATATGCTTTGATCAGTGCGTTGAACCGTTCAAACCACATGAATAAATAGAAGTTTGAATAAAATATACCGTATTGTTTCTTCTTGTTTTATCTGACAGTTTGTGCTAAAATAATCTAAATGTTGTGTTGTATTGTGTCGATAACACAGTTGACAACATGCGCGGATAAATGCGTAGAAAACGAGCAGGAGGAGTAACACCATGATATTTGTGAAGTCGGAAGACTTGAAATATGGTATGCGTCTGGCAAAACCAATCTACAATAAGACTGGCGTTTTGTTGTATGAGCGTAATACGAGACTGACACTTCAGGGTATCGAGAGTGTAAAAAACTTTGGACTGCTTGGACTTTATATTCTGGAACCAGCGGAGCCAGTGCCACCGATGTCGGAGGAAGATCTGGACTTTGAACGTTTTCAGACGATGGCAGTGTTCAGTATCCGGGAAGAGCTGGATAACATCATTGCCGGCAGAGAGCCAATCAATCTGAAGCGTCTGGCGAATGCAATCATCACGAATTATGGACGATTGGATCACAAGATTACATTTACACAGAATCTTCGTTCCACAACGGATTATGTGTATAAGCATGTAATCAATACGGCGATTTTATGTGCACTGATTTCAGCACAGGTGTATTATACGCCGACAGAGCAGGAAGAACTGGTATTGGCAGCGTTGTTGCATGATATCGGAAAACTGTTATTGCCGAACAAAGTGCGTGAGAAATACGATGATTACGATACGAATGATCTGATCATTGTCAAGAAGATTCAGAATGATGGACTGGGACTTCTCAGACCGGAGATCGGAATCGATAGTGGTGTCCGCAGAATCGTAGCCCAGATTCACCGGATGGAATATGGAAACAGTAATCTGGAACAGGGCAAGATTTTAAAGAGTACAAAGATTTTGAAAGTTGCGAATCTGTTTGATACGATGACTTGTATGAAGATCAGTGAGGAAGCGATATCAGAGATTGCAGCGATCAAATATCTGTTATTGAATAAAGATGAGTTCGATGAGGAGATTGTTGGAGCACTCATCAAGAGTATCAACATCCTGACTCCGGGTGTCTGTATCGAGCTTACAAATCGTGAGAAGGGACTTGTCATATCGGAGAATCCGCAGAATATTCTGCGTCCGGTTGTCTTAGGCTTCTCGACGAATAAAATTTATGATTTGAGTAATAATGGTGTATATCGGCGTTACCAGATCGTTGATATAATGAAGACTATGGATAATCGTATCAAGGTTGACCGGGAGCGATTGGAAGAGTACATGAATAAGCGATGATTGGAAGCAATTATCGCTTGTTCCATTTATAGACAAAAATACATCCGAATCCGAACGAGGAGGTATGCAAGATGGCAGAAAATATATTCAATGAAAAACAGGATTATATCGTTGCGGCGCGGGACGAGGTTATAAAACGGGATGAATATGCGGCAAATATAGACCGCATGAAACAGCAGCAGAAGAAGCTGTCAAGAAGCATTGCTTCAGAAGAAAAATCCATTGCGGATGAGATTGCGACGACGATCAAGAAGCGTCGGCAGGAGATTCAGGCAACCTATGATGACCGGCTTGACGATAATCGTGCGCGGAAAAAGAAGGTGGCGAACAAGCGTGATAAGAAAAAAGAGGAGCGCATGGATAAACGCTATCATGAGGAGACCAAAAGCCTGCGGGAAAGCGACAAGGATCTCAAGGTTGAGATGCAGACATTGCTGCGGAAATATAAGCTTCCATCCTTCTGTGGGAAGAAATTATATTTCGCGTTGTTTTATGCGCGGAATGTGCGCGAATTTGGCTTGAAGCTTCTGGCATTTATAATCGGTTTCGGCGGCATTCCGGGACTTGTAACATTTCTGGTGAAAAAGCTTGTGCTCGATACAAAGAAAGACATCAACGTCGCGTTTTGGTGTGCACTGGTTGCAGCAGGAACACTGATTCTTTTGTTGCTGATTTATTTTGCAATTTACAGTAAGACAAAACTCAAGCATATGGATGCGATGACACAGGCGCGGAGTATCCGTGACAAGATGATCGCGAACAAGAAGCAGGCAAATGCTATCCGTCATTCCATCAACAAAGATCACGATGACAGTCAGTATAATCTGGATGCCTATGATGAGAAGATGGATAATCTGGATGCAGAGGCAGATGCGATTGGTAAGGAGAAGCAGGAAGCACTCCGGTCGTTCGAGGAAGAGACGACATCCATGATCACAGAGGAAATCAATAACCGCAGACTTCCGGCATTGGAGGCAATGAAGGAAGAAAAAGTAAACATGGAAAATGAAATTACTGCGGAGGAAAAACGCTTTTCGGATCAGACACTTTTGATCGCGAATAAATACGCTGCCATTCTTGGTGAAGATTTGTGCAGACAGGATAAGCTGGAAGATTTGATTGCGATCATGCAGGAGGGACAGGCGAATACGGTTTCGGAAGCGATCGCAGTTTACAAAGGTCAGAAGGCGTCCAGATAACGAATCGAATATTTGAGTGCGTTCGCAATGCAGTCTGCGAGCTGCATGACTGTGTACAGACGGGTGGATTGCAAAAGACCCGGATGTCCACCAGACACGTTTACAATGCCGGTAATGGAGAGATCTCCGATTGCCGGCAATTTCTTTTTTACACCTTTTCCGGGCAGGATAGGACCGTCGTTGATTGTGACAAGTCCGACGTGGGAGCTGCTTCCAAGCGAAGCATCGACTGCGATAACAAATGGATTTTCATAATTGTTTCGGATATCGTGCAAGGCGTCATGGATATTCAGGGCATGGACGGGCGCAGACAGACAGCCCATTACATGAAACGTTTCACTGTAATTTAAGAGCTGTTCGCCGACAAGCGGACCGAGACAATCGCCTGTGGCGCGGTCGGTTCCAATACATAAAATAATCGGGATGTATTGTTCGATTTCAACATCCTGTAAATATTCCAGAATACATTTTCCAAGCTCGATATGGGCATAACCCTGCGCAACATCGAAATATTGAATCCCATTTCTGCGTTCTGCGATTTCCTTCATAAACACCTCAGCCACGTTTGCTCCTTCTATACTCTATGCAGAAAGTATTAACAAGTTGTTAGAAAAATAAACAAAGCTGCAATCTGTTTCCTTTTCTGTCGCAGAATACATGTTGTTGAAATAAGTTGCGGTGGAAAGCCAGGTACAAGCGACAGGTTTCGAAGCACAGAGAAGCATGTTGATGCTATATTCTATAAAACAAATTATGGAGGCGTAGCATAGCATGATTGAAGTTATCTATGATAAGGACAAGGAAAAAGACAAGCAGGAATCAAACGAAAAAAATGAGCACGAGGTAAGCGTGAACCTGCGCCTGCCGAAAAACATAAGACAGATCGGATCGCCGGATGGACATAAGCGCATCTATATGGAAGATTATGTTGTTACATATCTGAACTATATTGCAAGACCGGGCAGCACGCAGGCACGAGGCGCGATTCTGCTCGGTGAAAGCAAGAAATCAGATGCAGGAGATGTGATATTCATCAGTGGAGCGGTCGACGCACAGAATATCGAATTTGATATGGATGAGAGCGAATTTACACAGGAGATCTGGACCGAAATCTATGATCAGGTCAAACAGTTTTTTCCGGGACTATCTGTGATGGGGTGGTTTTTGTCGCGTATGGGATTCTCGACAGCAATCAACGATAAAATTGAGAAGATGCATGTGGAGAATTTTCCGGGGAAGGACAAAGTGTTATTTATCACCGATTCACTTGAATCAGAAGATGCATTTTATATGTATGAACATGGACAACTGGTGAAGCAGAAGGGCTACTATATTTACTATGAGAAGAATGAGGCGATGCAAAACTACATTATGAAGCAAAAGGGGGATGCCCCCTTGGAGCAGTCTGAGATTCAGAGAAAAGACGAAGAAATCGTGCGACAATTTCGCCGCAAAAACAAAGATCTGCCGGAAAACAAAGATACCGGAGTCGGATTTGTGTATATTGCAAGTTCTTTTGTCGTACTCGCACTCCTGGCGATGGGAATCACAATTGTGAGCAATTACGACAAGATGAAGCAGATGGAGGTATCAATCAATCGGTTGGAGGTCACGGCGGATACGACAGTGGATACGGATTATGTAGAAGCGATGGCGACGACAGAGCTGCCAGTGGCAACCGGAAATGATGCAGATACGGACTTACCGACAACGGAGGGGAATGCGTCTGATCCAGCACAACCAGACAGCGCGGCTACAACGGAAGCTTCTGCAGAACCTGCCGCGACGGAAGCAGTGACAACGGAAACGGCATTGCCAGCATCGGCAGAACAGGATCAGTATTATATTATCCAAGAAGGGGATTCGCTAAGCTCCATTGCATTTACGCGGTATGGAGACGCGGATCTGGCAGCGAAAATCGCAGAGGCAAATGATATTGGAATCGATGACAACATCTTTGTCGGACAGAAAATACTCCTACCAAACCTCCAGTAAATGTGCTATACTTTATTGGATTATGGAGTTGTATATTAGTATAGAGGAAATGCAATGAGAAAAAAAGAAGAAGCTACAAATGAAAAAATAATTGATGTCGGCGGTTCGGAAATTGCGGGAAAAAGAAATGCAGAGCAGTTAGAGAGCGAACATAAAAAATATCGTGCGTGGAAGATTGGAATCTTGATTGTGCTTGTGTTTGCAGCGGTTGCGTATGTGATAGGCACACGCTGGGAATATAAGGGGTATAAGGTTGTTGAGAGTAACCAGACCGATTATTCGAATACAGCAAGCTACATCCGTTTCAGTGACAATCTGCTCAAATATACGCCAGATGGAGTTTCCTATATCAATGCCAAGGGAGAAACTGTCTGGACGACAGGTATCAATATGAAGGTCCCGGTTGCGGTGGCAAGTGGGGATTATGCGGTGGTTGCAGATATGAACGGCAATACAG
>NZ_CP060632.1:515000-717500 GCF_014337155.1 Wujia chipingensis
TGAAACCCTGTGTCTACAAGCTGTGGAAGATCTTTACATGATCAACCGCGTACTTTTTGTAGAACGGTCCGGCGAGTTGCCATGTCTGGCAAGGTTAAGTACTTAAGGTACGGAGCCGAAGTGAAAGCAAGTGTTAACAGCACGTAAAGTCAGACCGGGCAGACCCGAAACCGGGTGATCTACCCATGTCCAGGTTGAAGTTGCCGTAAAAGGCAATGGAGGACCGAACGCACATCCGTTGAAAAGGGTGGCGATGAGGTGTGGGTAGGGGAGAAATTCCAATCGAACCCGGAGATAGCTGGTTCTCCTCGAAATAGCTTTAGGGCTAGCCTCATATTAGTCTTGCGGAGGTAGAGCACTGAATATCCTAGGGGGCGTCAAAGCTTACCGAAGATTATCAAACTCCGAATGCCGTAAAGATGATGTATGGGAGTCAGACTGCACGAGATAAGTTGGGTAGTCAAAAGGGAAAGAGCCCAGACCTACAGCTAAGGTCCCAAAGTACGTGTTAAGTGGAAAAGGATGTGGGATTTCGAAGACAACTAGGATGTTGGCTCAGAAGCAGCCATACATTCAAAGAGTGCGTAATAGCTCACTAGTCGAGAGGTCCTGCGCCGAAAATGTCCGGGGCTGAAACACGACACCGAAGCTTAGGAATCGAAAGATTGGTAGAGGAGCATTGAATACGGAACGAAGCAGTACCGGAAGGAGCTGTGGACTGTATTGAAGAGAGAATGCCGGAATGAGTAGCGAGATTTAAGTGAGAATCTTAAAGGCCGAATATCTAAGGTTTCCAGGGTAAAGCTGATCTTCCCTGGGTAAGTCGGGGCCTAAGGCGAGGACGAAAGTCGTAGTCGATGGATAACAGGTTGAAATTCCTGTACCGCATATATTCAGAAATGTGGGGACACAGATGGAGAGTACAGCCCGGGAATGGATAGACCGGGGCAAGCGAGGTAGGAGAATGGCAGGCAAATCCACCATTCAATCTGAAGACGTGACGCGTACCGAACAAGAGTAGGGAAGTGTATGAGCCAGCTGTCGAGAAAAGCCGCTATTGTGATATATGCGCCCGTACCGTAAACCGACACAGGTGGATGAGGAGAGAATCCTAAGGCCGGCGGGAGAAGTGTTGTTAAGGAACTCGGCAAAATGACCCCGTAACTTCGGGAGAAGGGGTGCCTCGGAAGAGGCCGCAGAGAAATGGCCCAAGCAACTGTTTAGCAAAAACATAGGTCTATGCAAAACCGAAAGGTGAGGTATATGGGCTGACGCCTGCCCGGTGCTGGAAGGTTAAGAGGAGAGCTTAGCGCAAGCGAAGGTTTGAATTTAAGCCCCAGTAAACGGCGGCCGTAACTATAACGGTCCTAAGGTAGCGAAATTCCTTGTCGGGTAAGTTCCGACCCGCACGAAAGGCGTAATGATTTGGGCACTGTCTCAACAACACACCCGGTGAAATTGAAATACCAGTGAAGATGCTGGTTACCTGCGCCAGGACGGAAAGACCCCATGGAGCTTTACTCCAGCTTGATACTGGGATTCGGTACTACCTGTACAGGATAGGTGGGAGGCTTCGATCACGGGACGCCAGTTTCGTGTGAGCCGCTGTTGGGATACCACCCTTGTAGTACTGGATTCCTAACCTACAGCCGTGAACCGGCTGGGGGACAATGTCTGGCGGGGAGTTTGACTGGGGCGGTCGCCTCCGAAAGGGTATCGGAGGCGCTCAAAGGTTCCCTCAGAATGGTTGGAAACCATTCGAAGAGTGCAAAGGCAGAAGGGAGCTTGACTGCGACACCGACGGGTGGAGCAGGTACGAAAGTAGGACTTAGTGATCCGGTGGTATAAAGTGGGATTGCCATCGCTCAACGGATAAAAGCTACCCTGGGGATAACAGGCTTATCACTCCCAAGAGTTCACATCGACGGAGTGGTTTGGCACCTCGATGTCGGCTCATCGCATCCTGGAGCTGTAGCAGGTTCCAAGGGTTGGGCTGTTCGCCCATTAAAGCGGTACGCGAGCTGGGTTCAGAACGTCGTGAGACAGTTCGGTCCCTATCCGGCGTGGGCGTAGGATATTTGAGAGGAGCTGTCCTTAGTACGAGAGGACCGGGATGGACGGACCGCTGGTGTATCTGTTGTTGTACCAACAGCATGGCAGAGTAGCCAAGTCCGGCAGGGATAAACGCTGAAGGCATCTAAGCGTGAAGCCCCCCTCAAGATAAGATATCCCATCATAAGAGTAAGACCCCTTGAAGACTACAAGGTTGATAGGCTTGGAGTGTAATCGTGGCAACACGTTCAGCTGACAAGTACTAATAGGTCGAGGGCTTATCCTTAGAGGTTTTGAGAACGGAAAGATGATTTGTTAAGAGGTTAGATATAAGATCTTTGTATGAAGTTCTGAAGGTACAGAAAGAAAAGACCGATGAGGTCTTTTTTTTGTATTATAACATGAGACAGAGGGACACTTCTTGTGACAAAAGAAGCGTCCCCAAGGGAGAGGTATGGAACAGCAGCATCAGATACATACAATTTCACCAGTGTATAATGAACATTCTCGTATTTTGATATTGGGGAGCTTTCCTTCAGTCAAATCGAGAGAGGCAGGATTCTTTTATGGACATCCGCAGAATCGTTTTTGGAAAGTGCTTGCAAATGTATTTCAGGCAGAGGTACCTGGTACGATAGAGGAGAAGAAAGCATTTTTATTGGAACATAGAATTGCTGTGTGGGATGTGATCGGACAATGTGAGATTACAGGTTCTTCCGATAGCTCAATTCGGAATGTCGTTCCGAATCCGATTTCAAAAATCTTAGAAACCACAAAGATAGAACAGATCTTTGTGAACGGGAAAAAGGCAGAGCAGTTATATCAGCGATATATTTATCCGCAGACAAAAAGAAATGCCATCTGTCTGCCTTCTACCAGTCCGGCAAATGCAAGCTGGAACCTCGAGAAGCTGACAGAGGCATGGAAGATTGTTTTAGGTTGAGGTAAAGGTTTTGATCATAATTTTAATCAATAGGAATGCCGCGTCAGAGATGGAATCACTTGTCTCGCGTGGCAATTTCTTTTTTGTCTGAATGATTGTACGGATATCTTTTAATTTCAATGTAAGAAAATCGTCGACGGTCTCAATACCGGCTGCGTCCAAAATCTGAAAAACAGCTTCTACGATTTCTTTGCGCTTTTCTCTTGGGATTAACGCAATCCATTCCCGGATTGCCTGATTTGCAAGCAGGCTTTGATTGGCAGGTGTAACAGCGTGTACAAAATGATTTCCAAGCACTTCCCATGACATGGCGTCATGCTGTTTTAATCCCTTATTTTCACTCTTAATAACAACATAATCTTCCTGATGTTCAAATAACCGCCCAACCACAGAGGATTCTGGGACAATCGTTGTAATAAGGGGCAATAGATTCTGGTATGCTGCACTTGCCACAACGTCTTTCGAAAATCCTGGTCCATCGTTGTTGTAGATAGCGATAATCTGATCACGCAGAGATTTTTCGCAATACATTCCAGCATAGATAGCGAAGTTTCCACCTTTGGAATGTCCTCCCAGACGAAGCGGAGTGTCCAGATTCCCAAGGGCATTTAAATAAGCCAGTGATTTTTCCTGTCCCGGTGTCTGCTTTAGATAAAGCATATTAAAATCCTCATGCCAGCCGACAAGCGTTGCATCTGTTCCTGAAAATGCAATATAGGTGCTGTTGTCTGGTAATTTGATCGTGATAGCAGAAAATTGTGACTGCTCCTGTTCATTGATATCATTTACATAGCGGGATAATTGTACATTTTTAAAACGTACACTTTTCGCCATTTCTTTAAATACCAGAATCGCGTTTTTGGTCATGGAGACATGATCGAGTAATTCCTGTTCGTTATTCTGCTTGAAAAACAGTTTGGCTGCGTCGAGCAGAGAGATCGTCGGTTCTTCGTCCCCGGGAACAATATTATTCAGTTCTACATAGACTAACTGCGACAGAATCAGGTTGTCAATTTCATTAAAGGAATCCTGTGCAAAAGTCAGGTCTCCACGCCATTTCATATAATCAATGATATTACTCATGAAATACCCCCTTTAATGGTTTCTTTCATAAAATAAATTAGAGATATTGTACCATATATGGACGGAAATTATAGAGATAAATAAAAATTTAATAGAAAATTCATTAATTTCTTGCGTGGGAGTTTTTTTGTACACATAAAAGGGTAAGATGAGTACAACAAAGCGGGATCGATGAGATTTGACTGAAAGAAAGGACGCGTATGAAAATGAGACAATATGTAAACAGTAATAAAATTATAGAGGGTATCTATGTGTGTAGTGCGGTGATTGGCGGAATAATTGTTACGTCCATGCCGTTATTGGGAGCGATGTTGTTAGTCATCGCATTTTTAGCAGGACGTCTTGTGAAACTGGTTACGATTAGACAGATTCAAATTCGGGCAGAATTAAGGACAGAAGGTTGGAATAGCAATTGATTTTTTGAGTGAAATTGGCTATGATAACAACAGGAATGTCCTAAGGGGACAGAAATAAGTGCATACAAGGAGAGGATGGAATTATGGAAAATTATGTAATTAGCTGTTGTTCAACAGCCGATCTTTCGAAAGAGCATTTTGATGCGATAGATGTAAAATATATATGTTTTCACTTTGAACTGGATGGAAAGCAGTACGAGGATAATCTGGGTGTCAGCATTCCGTTTGACGAGTTTTATTCCCGTATGGCAAATGGCGCAGATACAAAGACTTCTCAGGTAAATGCAGAGGAGTTCGAAGAATATTTCCGGCCATTCTTAGAGCAGGGACTGGATATCTTGCATGTGAGTCTGTCATCTGGAATCAGTGGTGTTATCAATTCGGCGAATATCGCGAAGGAGACGCTACAGGAGGAGTTCCCGGATCGTAAGATCTATGTTGTTGATTCCCTGGCGGCATCTTCGGGATACGGTTTGTTGATGGATAAGTTGTCGGAGCTTCGGGCACACGGGAAGACGATTGATGAGGTTCGCGATTTTGTAGAGGAACATAAGCTGAATCTGAATCATTGGTTTTTCACTTCTGATCTGACATTCTTCATTAAGGGCGGCAGAGTAACAAAGACGGCTGGATTTATTGGTTCGGTGTTGAATATCTGCCCACTTTTGAATGTGGACTATGAGGGAAAATTGATTCCACGGTATAAGATCCGTACAAAGAAAAAGGTAATTCAGGCAATCGTAGACCGGATGGAGGAATGTGCCGAGGATGGATTGGATTATTCCGGCAAATGTTATATTTCCCAGTCTGCCTGCTATGACGATGCACGGGCAGTTGCGGATCTGATCGAAGCGAAGTTCCCGAAGTTAAATGGAAAGGTAGAGATCAATCACATTGGTACCACAATCGGCAGTCATACAGGACCGGGTACGGTAGCGTTATTCTTCTGGGGTAAGAAGCGTGTGGACTGATGCAACTGTCGGTGGCGCATATGGGAAATGAGGAAACGTGATATGTATAAGATAGAGAGCCATATGCCAGGGAGATTATATGGAAGAACAGATATACAAGATAATTCGAATTGATGAGGACGATTTTGGCTGCGAGGGTAGACAGGAAGGACAGGAACCGATGGTGCGTGTCGTATTGGAGGCAGATACCGGAGAGACAATGATCGTGATGATGGAAGATGCCTTGATGTATACACGTAAACTGGATGTCGGTGGACTGGCAATCGTAGGTGCAGATGGTTTGCTGTATGCACCGGGGGCGGTTATGTCGATGGAAGAAGTGCTTGAAGTGCCGGTTGATTTTGAAAAGCAGGCGGCATGGATGGAGAATTACTGGGATGCGGTGGATGAATTAGAGGATATGGAGTAGTACAAGCGATGGCAAAATCGGAAAATCAAAAATTAAAATTGTTATACATTCGGAAATTTCTGTTAGAACAGACAGATAAAGACCATCGCGTGACTACAGCACAGATTATTGATGAATTGACGAAACACGAGATCAAGGCAGAACGGAAGAGTATTTACGATGATATTGAATGTCTCCGATCGTTTGGAATGGATATCAAACGGGTGCAGAAGGATCGTACATACAGTTATTATGTTGCCAACCGTCCGTTTGAACTGCCGGAATTAAAGCTTCTAGTGGATTCTGTGCAGTCCGCGAAATTCATTACAAAGAAAAAGACGAATGAACTGATAAAAAAGATTGAAAAGCTTGCGGGAAAGTTCGAGGCATCACAGCTGCAGCGACAGGTTTTTGTCGCAGGACGTGTAAAAACGATGAATGACAGTATCTATCGAAATGTAGATCATCTGCATGCTGCAATCTCAGAAAATTCACAGATCCAGTTCCATTATTTTCAGTGGAATGTCAAGAAGGAGGCGGAGCTTCGTAAGGGTGGTGCATTTTATAAGGTAAGCCCTTGGGCGCTTACTTGCAGTGATGGGAACTATTATCTGGTTGCGTATGACGAGCAGGAGGAGAAAATCAAGCATTTCCGGGTGGATAAGATGCTGGATATTCAGATGACAGAAGAAAAGCGACTTGGCAGGGAAGTCTTTAATGAGTTTGACACGGCTGTCTATGATAAGAAGATGTTTGGCATGTTTGGGGGAACGGAAGAGCGTGTCAAGCTGCTATGTGATAATGAATTGGCAAACGTGATTCTGGACCGGTTTGGCAGGGATGTAAATTTGATTCCGAAGGGCGAAAAGCAGTTCACAGTAAATGTGGATGTTGCAGTCAGTCGGCAGTTTGTATTCTGGGTAATGGGACTTGGCGATGGAGCGAAAATCGTAGCCCCGGAGTCAGTTGTTTCGCTTGTGCAGGCAGAAATTGAGCGGCTGCAATTACAATATAAGAAAGAATGAACCAGGGATTTGGACGAAGAAAGACAGGAGCACATCGTAAATGGTGTGCTCTTTCTGTTTACTGTGAAAAACTGACAAATTTATGATCTGTATATTGTAAATTTGACGAAAATGTGGTTTTATAGGATGTAGGGGAACTAGAGACTATTATAAATAAGAAGGGAAATTTTATTATGCCAGTTTTTGATTTTTCAAGCTCGTCAAGCTCATCGAAGGAGCAGGCGAAGCCTGTCTGTACATATACATCATTTCTTTCCGATGCAAAAGAGAAAACACCGGAAGAACCAATCTTAGTGTTAGATAATACGAAACGGCAGTGGTCACATCATGCGTCCGGTATGTTTGCAAATCAGAGTAAGCGGACGGCGTTTGAGTTTAACGATACGGATGGAACATGGTCGGCAGATATTCTGCGCGTGGATGCGCGGTTTATCAGTCTGATCAAATGGCTCGGCGATAACCGGATTCCAATCCGTCTGTCTGGACAGAACATGGAGGATGGCTATGCCGTCTATAAGATCCGGGAGACTGCATATGGCGGTGCGACAAAGTTGTCCGCAGAGGATGGTTTCCTGCAGTTCATGATCGAGCGCCTGCTTGCAAGTAGTGCGGCAGAGGAAGTCGAGGAGGACGAGGACGCGGACGAAGTCGGCGATGAGATGAAGCTCACAAGTCTGCAGAGCATTTCTGATTTCATGATGTGTGCAGGTAAGACGATGCCGGACAATATCCGTCTGTGGGCACGGCGGAATCTTGCAGTTGCTCGTTCGAGTGAGGTGTCACAGGAGGAACGCAGACATGCACAGCGTGCTCTTTCTATTATGCTGAACGTGCAGTGGAAGAGCAATTATTTCGAGGCGATAGATCCGGTGTGGGCAAGGAAAATCTTAGATGAAGAGCTGTACGGATTAGAGCGTGTAAAACAGAGAATCATGGAGACAATCATCCAGATCAACCGGACACATACATTACCGGCGTATGGACTTCTTCTGGTAGGACCAGCCGGAACCGGAAAGTCTCAGATCGCATATGCGGTGGCAAGAATTTTGAAACTGCCTTGGACAACACTCGATATGAGCTCAATCAAAGATCCGGAGCAGCTTACGGGAAGCTCCCGAATCTATGCGAATGCGAAACCCGGAATTATTATGGAAGCATTCTCGAATGCAGGTGAATCGAATCTGGTATTTATCATCAACGAGCTGGATAAGGCGGCATCCGGCAAGGGAAACGGAAATCCGGCGGATGTGCTGCTGACACTTCTGGATAACCTTGGATTTACAGATAATTATATGGAATGTATGGTGCCAACGACAGGAGTTTACCCGATTGCAACGGCAAACAACAAGGAAGATATCAGTGCACCGATCATGTCGAGATTCGCGGTGATTGATATTCCGGATTATACATTTGAAGAAAAGAAGATTATATTCACGAAGTTCGCAATGCCGAAGGTACTGAAGCGCATCGGGCTTCGGGAAGAGGAGTGTGTTGTGACAGATGCGGGCTTAGATGCGGTGATCCATCAGTTTGAGAATACGACGGGAATTCGTGATATCGAGCAGGCGGCGGAACATCTGGCAGCAAATGCCTTGTATCAGATCGAGGTAGAGCATGCAGGGCATGTGGTATTTGATGCTGCACAGGTAGAGACGTTGTTTGCATAATGGGATAGAGGAAAACAGGGAGTTTAATAAAAAATGTGTGAAAAGTTGGAGTTCAATGAGAAGTACAAAGCATTTACAGAAGTCTTGCACCGGGAGGTTCAGACCTTCGAACAGTGTGAGGAAGATGTGGTGCAGGCACTTGCGATTGTTGCAGACGATCTGAAGCTTGGCAAAGTGAAATATGAGCTGGATGCTCCGGTATCTAAGATCCGTCCGCACGGGGAGCATCGGGTTGGAAAATTATTTGATAATCAGAAGGGGGCATATGGAAAAGCAAAGCATCAGGTATTTGTACTGCCGGATGGCGGAACAATGACGTTTTCCGTTTATCCGTGTGAGGATGTGGACTACTCAAAGGAAGAACAGGATACGCAGCAGATTTTGCTGAAGGAGATATATATTCAGTTTAGCCGTGTTATGATGCAGGGATTACTGCGCGGCGTATTGCTGACGGATATGGCAACCGGTGTTGCGAATCCGGAGGCGTTTATGCAGTTTATTGGCAAACAGTTAGCGACCGGACAGATTCATACATACACGGTATTTTTCTTCAATGTGCATAATTTCAAATATGTGAATAAGATTTTCCCTTATGAAGAGGGGGACGTTATATTACGCAATTACGCCGGAATGGTAGATAAGATGTTGCTGGATGATGAGATTGTCGCGCGTCTGGGTGGCGATAATTTTGTCGCGTTGGTGAAGAATGAACGGAGTGAAATTATTTTATCGAAGCTCCAGAATCTCCGGCTGTATCATCGGACCGAAATCAAGGAAAAAGAGTTTGTATTCGGGGCGACGATCGGTGTCGGTAAGCTGGAAGATATCCGGGCACCGCGTGATGTTATGGCACGCGCAAGTATTGCATATCAGGCTGCCAGACAGAAGGGCAGCGGAACGGTTGCATTTTATTCGACAGAGATCCAGAATAAAATAATGGAGGCACAGGGAATCATTGCAAGCTTTCTTCCTGCGCTCGAGGCACATGAATTTGTGGTCTATTATCAGCCGAAGGTCGATGTCAATACGAACAAAATCTGTGGTGCAGAAGCGTTGGTACGTTGGATGCATGAGGGCAGACTGATTCCACCAGTGCAGTTTATTCCACAACTTGAGCGGGAAGGAAGCGTGTGCAGGCTTGATTATTATGTATTGGAAGAAACATGTCGGTTTATCCGCAAGCGGCTGGATGAAGGAAAAAAAGTTCCGTGTATCTCTGTGAATTTCTCCAGAAGACATCTGGAGGAAGATTATCTGGTGAAAAAGATTGTCAATGTGATTGGCAAGTACGGTATCGATCATGGTTATATCGAGATTGAGCTGACAGAGAGTGAGGATTTTCAGAACTATGAGATTATGTCGGAGATTGTCGATGGACTTCGCAGCGAAGGTATCGCAACTTCGATTGATGATTTTGGAACCGGTTATTCATCCTTGAACATGATCAAGAAGGTAGATCTGAATGTGATTAAGATTGATAAGTCATTTATTCCAATGGAGACAGAATATCCGGGCAAGGAGACGGACATGGTAATGTTTGTCAGTATCGTTGATCTGGTGCGCAAGCTCGGGAAGAAGACGATTGCAGAAGGGGTAGAGACGAAGGAACAGTTACGGTATTTAAGACAGGTTGGCTGTGATATTGTGCAAGGATATGTATTTGATAAGCCGATGCCGGAAAGCGAATTTGAAGTACGGCTGGAACAGGGATATAAGGATGAGGAGTAACGATGGGTAGTGAAGAAAAACGATATGCATTATTGATTGATTCGGATAATGTATCTGCCAAATATATAGATACAATTTTTGATGAATTGGCGGACCGTGGTATGGTAACGGTGCGAAGAATCTATGGGGACTGGGCGCGAAGTGTCAACGGCTGGAACCGGACGACATTGCTCCGGAATTCTATTGTCCCAATCCAGCAATTTGCATACACACAGGGAAAAAATGCAACAGATTCCGCGATGATCATTGATGCGATGGATCTGCTCTATACAGGCAATCTGGATGGATTCTGTCTGGTGTCGAGTGACAGTGATTTTACCCGGCTGGCAGAGCGTCTGCGAGAGGCTGGTAAGGAAGTAGTCGGCATGGGTGAGAACAAGACGCCGGAAGCATTTGTCAAGGCGTGTACGAGCTTCAAAATGCTGGATGCGCTCATTCGCGAAGATATCTCACAGGTCACGGATGAGAAAAATGTTGCGAAAGTATCAACCGAGAAAAATGAAAACAGCTCGAATATTACAAGCATTAAGTCTATTCAGAAGGTAATCTATGATATCATTGATGGCAATGCTGATAATAATAAACTGACGCATGTCGGCGAGATTGGAAGCAAATTACAGGCGCGTTTCTCTGATTTCGATGTGCGGAATTATGGGTACTCGAAGCTTACAACATTTATAAATGAGGCATTTGGTAATTTCGAGGTCATTTCCCAGAATCGTCAGAATTATGTGAAGATTATCGATGATGTTGTACCGAAGAGGGAAATTGAGGAGCAGATTATTCAGATTCTGAAGAAGAATCCACAGAAGAACAGCAATATGGGACTCTTAAACAGTACGTTAAAAAATGAGAACCGGAATTTCAGTATCAAGAAATATGGATACAGCAAATTTTCCAGCTTCCTGAAGAGCTTTGGCTGTTTTAAGATTGATGGAGATAAGGTGTCGTTACAGTAGGCGGGTATATATGCTATATATGAGAGCAGAAGTGAACGATACGGATGAAAGCGAAAAATAAGCATAAGGAGACGACATATGGGCAAATCCGGAATGAACGAAATCGAAGAAGATACAGCAAAAGAGACTGGGATGCAAGAACAGGGCAGGAAGAACAAACACAAAAGGAATAAAGATAAAGGACAGAAGCTTTCTGCCCGCGATGTAACAAAGCTTCTGAAGTGGGTGATCATCTTAGCGGTCGTAGTTATTCTGGTTGTGGTTGGCTATAAGCTTGCAAAGCAGCTTGGATGGTTCGGGTTGAAACCGAAGGTAGAGACGACGATCCTTACAAGCAGCCAGCTAGAACAGGTGTTGCAGATAGATGATTTATCAGTCTGTGAGATTACCTACAACGGTGTGGCAGAGGTGCCGCAGAAGAATCATCCGACGAAGGTTGCCTACTATGTCTCTTATGAGGCTGAAGTGAAGGCAAGTATCAACATGGCAGATATTGATGTTCAGATCGATGACAATGTCGGAGAAGGGCAGGCGAAGAAAATCATTGTGACGCTGCCGCAGTTGCAGGTCAAGCAGATCGATGTCGATATGGCTTCGCTTGACTATATGTTTGTCAAGAAGAGTGCGAACACGGCAGATGTATCCGAGGAAGCGTATGCGGCATGTATCGCGGATGCAGGTTCTGAATGCCGGGGAAATGAAGTGTTCTTACAGATGGCGAAAGAAAATTGTGAGAATACAGTCAAGGCACTGCTCATGCCGATCATAGAGAATCAGGATGAGTCGTATGAACTGGTGATTCAGTAGGGGACGAAGGAGGAGAAACAAATGAAGAAATTAAAAAAATTCGTGGTCCTTTGTCTTGCAGTTATTATGCTGTTCACTGCGTGTGGAAAAAAAGGTGAAGAAGTAACGAAAGAATTGAGCATTACGCAGATGCAGACAATCTGTGAGCTGGCAACACTCAAATGTTATTATCATAATGTGGCAAAGCTGACGAAGGAAAAGGAAGTTCTGTGGTGGGATACATCGGCAGAGCTTTGGATCGAGTATTCCGGCATCGTAAAGCTCGGTGTGGACATTGCGAATCTGGATATGCAGGTAGATGGCGATCAGGTAACGATCACGATGCCAAAGGCAGAGGTGCTTAGCTGTCAGGTGGATCAGACGTCGTTAAATGAAGACTCCTATTACACAACCCGTGAAGGACTTGGCGCAGAGAAGATCAATGCGGACGATCAGACGGAAGCAATCAAGACTGCGCAGGAAAATATGCTGGAGAATGTCCAGTCGGATGAATCCCTGTTGCAGCAGGCGCAGCAGCGGGCACAGGAGCTGTTAGAGCAGTATGTGAAGAACGTCGGTGATGCGATGGGCAAAACGTATGAAGTGAGTTTTGTGATTGCGGACGAAGCCGGAACTAATACAGTAAGTACAGATGAAAGTGATAATTGATAGGAATGAAAAAGAGCCGTTGCGATTGCAACGGCTCAAGTTCTTTGAGGGGAGGGAGTTTCGATTTATGTTAATCCTCGTCCTCGACATCTCTACGCAGATAAATCAGTTTTCGGAATGCCGGTACGATCTGTGCAGCAACGACTGCTTTCACAAGATCAAGTGCAATAAAAGGAAGAAAACCGGCTACAAAAGCAGCCTTGATACTGCAACCTGATGCGATCATAATCCAGAGAGAACCGACTGCATCAACGAGAACAGCGGATAACATAGCGACAATAGTATAACGGATACGATTGTACTTCTTTCCGCGAAAGATCGGAATCAAAATGGCGATGAAGATAAAGGCGAAGGAAAAACCGCCATATGTGCCAAATAAATATCCCGGACCTGCCTGTCCACCAACGAATACCGGAACACCGACCAGTCCGAGTAACATCCAGATCAGTCCGATGAAGAAGGATTCTGCAAGTGGAAATACAAGTGCAATCAGGGTGATTACAAAATTCAAAAGAGTGATGTGTGTTCCGTTTGGCAGCGGGATGCTGATATAAGCGGATACACACAGGATGGCTGCGAAAAGTGCCATCATGACAATTGAGTAGGTTGAAAATTTGCTTTTTGTTTTTGCGTCCATTTCTTTTTCTCCATAGTTTCTGTTATAATAGCCATGCTATTGTTGAATTCATAGCAAGTACATGATGTAGAATAGCAGATGGAAATAAGAATGTCAACCAAAAATAAATAGAAAAGTTGACATTGCAAACTTTGCGAAATATAATAGGAAACATTGGGTGAGAAAATGAAGAACAAATTTGAAAAAATATTTGAACAACTGGCTGATTTTCATATGCTTGATGGATACGATGGTTGGATGATCGGGGCGTGTGTGTATGCGCAGCGGGGAGCGGCAGGAGAACGCGTATCAGGCACAGAATTTGGCTGTGGGAATGATCTGACAGTAGTTCAAAATCAGAAAATCAAAATTCAAAATTCCTGCAAGTCCGAGATTGTGAAGAAAACTGCAAGCTTTGCGGTTATGCTGAATCAGATAGAAGAGGATGGAATCGTGTATCAGCTGGAGTTGCATGTGGTAAGGCCGGAGGTGCAGGGGGCAGTTACTAGCAAACAAGCAGGTATGGAAAAAAATATGACCATGAATGTCGAGAAATCAAAGCTGGAAGAACAGCGGATGAATCTACACCATTCGGTCGGAACGGAAGAAAACGCGGACACAGGCGGGGAAAAAACGTTTTCATTTACGCATTCCGATATCCTTCGATTTGTGGATGCCGTAGGCGATACGAATTCGATTCACCGGACGGCGCATGCGGTTGTGCCGGGGCTTTTGATGGTGGAGAGGATGCTTGATATGTGGATGAAAAAACAGCCGGAAACGGAAACTGATGTAGAGTTGCAGGCAGGAATGCAGGCGGGAATGAAGAACGAGACGCAGGCAGGAGTGCAGACGGAAACCGAAAATGAGATGCAGACAGACATGAAGAATAGCAGGGAATTTATTTGCAGATTCCGTTTTGAGAAGCCGGTATTTGTGGATGAGAAGCTACAGGTGGAGGCAAGAACCGAACGCGGAAAGCAGATCTATGAATGTAAACGAGAGGATAAGGAAATCGTATGGAACATGCGTATATTATAGATGGACGCCGCAGCTATATCGGTGTCGAAAATGGAATGTATAAACATCTGCCAGCCGAGGTGCTTGCGGCGGAGGTACTCTGTGCGCTTGTACCGGAAGATGTACGTCAGACTGTCGATGAGGTGATCGTCGGAAATGGAGTTGGAGCCAGTGGAAATATTGGCAGACTGGCAACGCTTACGGCACATTTCCCACAGGCGGTTCCCGCGTACACAGTGGATATGCAGTGTGGATCGGGATTGGAAGCACTGACGATTGCCGCGGCGAAGATCCGAAGTGGACAGGCAGATCTGATTGTGGCAGGTGGCGTGGATAGTTCGTCAACGGCACCGCGACGTGCGTATAACCGGAATCATCCGGACTATGAACGCTATGGAGGCGAGGAATCCTTTTATTCCGTCGCAAAATTTGCACCGGGCGAGCATGATCCGTATGCGATGATCCGCGGCGCAGAGCGTGTGGCACTGGATGTGCAGATGACCAGACAGGAATTAAATAAATGGGTAGTACGTTCACATTCTCTCGCAAAACAGGCAAGAGAAGCTGGCGTGCTAGAACCATATCTGGTCGGCGTGCAGGGGGCAACTGCAGACGCGGGTATCAGGGATCGCATAAGTGAACGATTCTTAGATAAGCTACCACCGCTTTTGCCGGACGGAGCGATACTAACAGCCGGAAATACATGCTTGATGCATGATGGTGCGGCATTTTTGATGGTGGCATCGGAGCGGTATGTAAAGGAGCATAATCTGATACCGCTTGCGGAAATCGTTGATTCCGTAACGGTTGGCGGGAACCCGGACAAAAGCCCGGAGACAGCAATACTTGCCATTCAGAAATTACTTGCCAAGACGAAACATACGGCGGAAGATATCGCGGTATTTGAATGTAATGAGGCATTTGCAGTAATTGATGCGCTTTTTGCGCGTGCCTATCCGGAAGCAGTTGACCATTACAACCGGTATGGTGGGGCGCTCGCATATGGACATCCATATGGCGCCTCGGGCGGTATTATTACGATACATGCATGCCGGGCGCTGCAGGAGACACCGGGCTATGCAGTATGCAGCATTGCGGCAGCCGGCGGCATCGGACATGCGCTGTTGCTGCGGGCGGGAGGAATGTAACATGCAGTATATTGATTATCTGACAAAACAACCATCGGACAAAGACGCAATCATCATCAATGGTGATCGCTATACATACGGAAAGCTCTATGTGCTTGTGCAGGATGCACGCGCACGCCTTCCGCAGGTTGCAGAAAAACATCTGTATCTGATTCGGGAGACCGGAATCCTGAAACAGTTGGTTTTATTTCTGGCGTGTGCGGGAACGAATCAGGTACCAGTTATCGTGCCGGCGGACAGCAAACTTGAAGTAACAGATCCGCTGTTTGATACGCCCGTGCCGGAGCGCGCGGTAATGGCAGTGATGACATCCGGAACAACCGGGATTCCGAAGATTTTATTCCGAAGCTTTGAAAGTTGGGCTGATTTCTTCGCGATACAGAATGCGGTGTTTGGCGTGGATGCGGACAGCCGGCTGTTCGTACAGGGAAGCCTTGCATTTACCGGGAATCTGAATCTCTATATGGGACAGCTTGCGGCAGGCGGCACGCTGATTGCGGAGGATGTATTCCTGCCGGGCAAATGGGAGCAGGTGATGGCGCGCGAAAGGGCGAACGGTATTTACCTGATTCCGTCCAAATTACTTATGCTGCCTCGTGTATTTAAGGGTGTAAATGCGAATATCCGCACGATCATTTCGGGCTCGCAGAGCCTTGGGCGAAAGGATGCGGAAGTGTTGAAGAAGATATTTCCGAATACGGAGATTACATTATATTACGGTGCGAGCGAGCTGAATTATATCACGTACGTGAAGTCCGCGGATATGACGGAAGAGCGGAACCTGATCGGTAAGCCATTTCCGGGAGTGCGGGTGTTCATACAGGATGATGAAATGTACGTGGACAATGCATTTCACGTGGAGAATATTACGGTGCCGTATTCGCTTAGAGACAGCGGACGGATGGATGCGCAGGGAAACTTTTATTTCCTTGGACGGACGGATGATATCGTCGGTGTGCGCGGGCGCAAGGTGTCGATGATGAAGATTGAAAATGCGTTGGAGGAAGTCGCCGGTATCACAGAGGCGTCGGTCGTTCTGCTTCCGAAGGAAAAGGATGCGGACATGCCGGCGGAGATCGTGAGTGCATTTGTGACGGTGGAAGGCACGGACGTGCCAGAGAATCTGCGGCAGCAGTTGAAGACACGGCTTGCGGATTTTGAGATTCCGAAGCGGGTGATCGTGCTGGAGACGTTGCCGAAGAACACAAGTGGGAAAGTGGATAAAGCGCGGCTTAGACAGTGGTGGCTGGATTCGGAGTAAAACAGGAAGAAAGAGGTGGATTGCTCCAAGTCGAGAAAAAGAGAGCAAGCTGTGGTAGGAGCAAAACAGGAAGAAAGTAGGAGATTGCTCCAAGTCGGGAAAAAGCGAGTGAGCTGGAGTAGGAGCAAAACAGGGAGAAAGAGGTGGATTGCTCCAAGTTGAGAAAAAGAGAGCAAGCTGTAGTAGGAGCAAAACAGGAAGAAAGAGGTGGATTGCTCCAAGTCGAGAAAAAGAGAGCAAGCTGTGGTAGGAGCAAAACAGGAAGAAAGTAGGAGATTGCTCCAAGTCGGGAAAAAGCGAGTGAGCTGGAGTAGGAGTAAAACAGGGAGAAAGAGGTGGATTGCTCCAAGTTGAGAAAAAGAGAGTGAATTATAGTAAGAGTAAAACAGGAAAAAATGGAGGACCGGACGGTGATACGGGCAGAACAGGTAAGATTTCAATATAAAAAGCGGGATGTCGATGGAAATGTGATCGCGACGGAAGAAATCTTAAAGGGTGTAGATCTTACAATTAAAAAGGGCGAATTCATTGCGCTGCTTGGCAGAAATGGTTCCGGCAAGACGACGTTCTCGAAGCAGTTAAATGCAATCCTTCGACCGTCAGAAGGTATGGTAACCGTAGATGAGATGGGAACCAGGGATGCGGAGAAGCTGTACGATATTCGCCAGCACGTCGGTATGGTGTTCCAGAATCCAGACAATCAGATGGTGGCAGCAAATGTGGAAGAAGAGGTTGCATTCGGCCCGGAGAATCTGGGTATGGAGTCAGATACCATCGTGGCACGTGTGAAGCAGGCACTCGAACAGGTGCGGATGTGGAAGCGGAGAAAGACGGCACCAAATCATCTGTCGGGCGGACAGAAACAGCGGATTGCGATTGCAGGAATTCTTGCGATGCATCCGGATTATATCGTCTTAGACGAGCCGACTGCGATGCTTGATCCGAAAGGGCGGAAAGAAGTGATGGAAGCGTTACAGCGGTTGAATCAGGAACAGGAAATGACTGTGATACTGATTACGCATGATATGGAAGAGGCGGCACTTGCGAGCCGGGTAATTCTGCTTGCAGACGGACAGGTAAGATTCGATGGAACTCCGGAGGATTTCTTCGGAGAGGATGCGCTGCTTGCGGAGATGGGCATGGAGGCACCGCTTTCTTACCGGGTGCAGCAGGCAATGGGAAGTGCGGCAAATCTGCAATCGGGTGCAGGTGAAAAAAGAGATAAGTGTAAAATAGATGCGCTTGACATATTTGAAAAAGATAAAGATCTCCTCTCCCTGCAACACGTAAGCTATATTTACAGTCCGGGAACAGCATATGAGAAGGTTGCTTTAGACGACGTGAATCTGTCGCTTGGCAAGGGGGAGATTGTTGGACTTGCCGGACATACCGGTTCTGGTAAATCCACCATGATACAACTCCTGAACGGGTTGCTGAAACCGACCAGCGGAACAGTTACATTTGAGGGAAAGGATATTCATGCAAAGGGATATTCTGGGAATTATCTGCGCAGTAAGGTTGGCATGGTGTTCCAATATCCGGAGCATCAGATGATCTGCGATACCGTGTGGGAGGATGTCGCATTTGGACCAAGTAAGCAGGGCTTGACCGGGGAAGCATGCGAGACGCGTGTGGAGGAAGCACTTCGGTTTGTTGACCTGCCAGAGAAATATTATCAAGCATCGCCATTGCAGCTATCGGGCGGACAGAAGCGGCGTGTGGCGATTGCAGGTGTGCTTGCGATGCATCCGGAATATATCATATTGGACGAGCCGGCAGCGGGATTAGACGCAGCAGGAAAACGCGAAATATTCGACCGGATCCGGCGGATGAGCCGGGAGCAGGGAATCGGAGTTTTACTTGTCTCGCATAGTATGGAGGACCTGGCGGAATACGCAGACCGGATTATTGTGTTGGACGATGGAAAGAAGATATTGGATGACCGACCGGCGCAGGTATTTGCCAAGCGGGAGACGCTTGCAGACTGTGGACTGGATGTACCGGAAACTGTGAAACTGGCGGACAAATTGCGCGCAAACGGGTACCAAATTCCACAGAATGTGATTCGAGAGAAAGAGCTGCTCGATTATCTTGGTAATTGCACAAACAGTACAGCAGGAAGAAAAAGCGTTGATACTGAGAACAGATTGGATGAAAGGAAGCAGGGAGATAATTTATGATTCGAGATATTACAATTGGACAATATTATCCTTCGGATTCTCCGATTCATCATCTGGACCCGCGTGTCAAGTTATTCGCAACGCTTCTCTATATCATCGGGCTGTTTCTTAGCAAAAGCCTAATTGTATTTGCGGTGGCAGGCGTAGTATTGATTGCATGTATCGTGATATCGAAGGTGCCGTTTCGATATATGATCAAGGGGCTAAAGCCGGTGTGGATATTGCTGGTATTTATCTGTATCGTAAATGTGTTCTTCGGAAAAGGGGAAGTGCTGTATTTTCAGTGGAAGTTTATTCACATCTACCGGGAAGGCATCCTGCAGGCACTGATGCGTGTCGTGCGGCTGGTAGAACTGATCCTGGGTTCATCACTTATGACTTACACAACCACACCGACCGAGCTGACGGACGGCCTGGAGAAAGCATTTCATCCACTTACGAAGATTCATGTACCGGTGCATGAGATTACACTCATGATGTCGATTACGCTCCGCTTCATTCCGATTCTGATCGAAGAGTTAGACAGGATCATGAAGGCACAGACGGCGCGCGGCGTGGATTTTGAAGCAGGAAATGTATTCCAGAAAGTGAAACGTACTGGACGGATTTTAATGCCGCTTTTTGCATCCGCAGTTGGACGGGCAGGCGATCTGGCACTCGCGATGGAAGCGCGTTGTTATCAGGCGGGCAGACCGAGAACGAAGATGTATCCCCTTCGATATGCACGTGCGGATGGCGTCGTGTATGTGCTGGCAATCGTATATCTGGCAGGGATGATCGTGTTGAAGGTAATGGTTGGATAATATAAAAACCTATTGACAAATAAAATAACGCTGTTATAATAACGGTGTTATGAAAAATAAAACAATATAAATAACAGCAACAACTAACGAAGAGAAGGAGTAGCTCATGCGACGTGAGACAGCCGGTGTGACGGAATCCCTGCTTCAGGCAGCGAAGGAAGAATTCCTTACCTATGGATTCCATGATGCCAGCATGCGGCGGATATCGGCGGCATGCGGAGTCAGTACCAATTCCATATATACCCGGTTTGGCGACAAGAGCGGACTTTTCACCGCAATCGTACAGGAAGCGGCAGATGGTCTGATGGAGATGTATATGCAGAGCATACAGAAGGCAACCGAGTGTCCGGACATGGATCATGCCATAGAGGAGGGCAACGAGGGAACCGATCAGGTATTGGCGTATATCTACCGGTATAAGGAAGAATTTCAGCTTCTGTTCTGCCATTCGGTGGGGACAGAATATGAAGATTACTTTGATAAGCTCGCGGCGATCGAGGAGCAGTATTACAACATATTTGCGAAACAGTATGCAAATGAGAATGCGACCGCGGATGAATTTTTCATCCACGTATTCTGCAGAACCGGCTGGCAGTATATCTACGAGGTGCTGACACACGACAAGCCATACGATGAGGCAGCAGCCTTTATGAAGAATGTACAAATCTTCAATTTCGCAGGTTGGAAATCAGTTTTTGGATTGGAATAACAGGCAGTGCATAGCGATGTGCACTGCCAAAAAAATCAAATATAGGTTAGCGAAGGCTAACTTAAAATAAACGTTCAAGGAGGTTTTGTCATGAAGGCAAAAAAGCAAAGTGCAATGTCAAGACTTATGAAAATTGCCGGAACGCATAAGTATTTTTCCTATGCATCCTGCGTCTTGGCAGCAATCAGTGCCTGGGTTGCGCTGATTCCGTTTTATGATGTGTGGCGCATTATAAAAGAGGTCTTAGAAGTAAGACCAGACTATTCCAAAGCCACACATATCACATCCTATGGATGGCAGGCGGTAGGATTTGCCCTGCTCGCAATGGTGCTTTATATCGGAGCTTTGATGTGCTCTCATAAGGCAGCATTCCGCGTGCAGACAAATATGCGTATCGCGATGATGAACCACATCATGAAGCTTCCACTTGGTTATGTGGAGACAGAGGGAACCGGAAAGATTCGAAAGATCGTTATGGATTCCTCCGCAGCGACAGAGACATTTCTGGCACACAACCTGCCAGATAAGGTCGTATCAAGAGCAACACCGATCGGGCTGCTTGTACTGATGGCAAGCTTTGACTGGCGTCTTGGTCTGATCAGCCTGATTCCTGCCGTATTCGCATTCCTTATCATGGGTACGATGATGATGGGACCGAAGATGGCAGAGGATATGAAGCAGTATCAGAACTCGCTGGAGACAATGTCCTCCGAGGCGGTAGAGTATGTGCGAGGCGTACCGGTCTTAAAGACATTTGGACAGACGATCTTTTCATTCAAGCGGTTTAAGACAGCCATCGATGAGTATGAGAAATGGACAATCGATTACACGAAATCCATGATGATTCCGATGATTGGGTTCACGGTATTTTGCAATGGCATATTTGCAGCACTGATTGTAGCCGCGTATACATTAGGTGGAAATACAGTCACAGACAAATTCGTATTGAACCTGATTTTCTACATATTGGTGACTTCGGTACTTACCACAACGCTGATGAAGGTTGCATATGCAGGTGAATCACAGATGCTCGTCGAGGATGCATTGAACCGGATGGATGAGGTGCTAAATGCGAAGGAACTTCCGGAGTCAGCAAATAAGCAGACATCAAAGGATGCATCCATCGCGTTGAAGGACGTGACATTTGCTTACGATAAGGCAAAGGCAAATGCGATCGACGGCATCACGCTTTCCGTCAAGGCAGGTTCCCATATCGCGTTTGTTGGTCCGTCCGGTGGTGGTAAGACGACGCTGGCATCACTGATTGCAAGATTCTGGGATGTCAAGAGTGGCAGCATTGAGATCGGTGGTGTGGATGTGAAGAACATTGACAGCAAGGAGCTGATGAATCAGGTATCATATGTATTTCAGGATAGTAAGCTGCTTAAGACCTCGATTCTGGAAAATGTTCGTATGGGAAGACCGGACGCGACGGATGCCGAGGTAATGGACGCGCTGGAGAAGGCACAGTGCAGCGACATCATCGAGAAGCTTCCGGACGGTGTGAACACGGTGATTGGCTCAAAGGGAACATATGTATCCGGTGGTGAGATGCAGCGATTGTCGATCGCACGTGCATTCCTGAAGAATGCACCAATTCTGATCTTAGACGAGGCGACTGCATTTGCTGACCCGGACAATGAGAGGCAGGTGCAGCGCGCATTTGAGAATCTATCCAAGGATAAAACGGTGATCATGATCGCACACCGTCTGTCGACAGTGACAAATGCGGACCAGATCTATGTGTTGAAGGATGGAAAGATTGCAGAGTCCGGTACACATGATGCACTGGCAGCCAAGGACGGCATCTACACACATATGTGGAACGAATATAACAAGTCCGTGAACTGGCAGGTAGGAAAGGCAGGTGCAACCGCATGATCGAGAAATTGAAACATAAATACGCACTGTCCGAAAACGGTGCAAAGAATATGATAAAAGCGTTTGTGGCAGTCACAATCGCGAACCTTGTGCTGATGCTGCCGGTTGGGCTTCTGTATCAGCTTACCTCGTATCTGCTTGATGGCAAGGTGCCAAAGGATAAGCTTGGATTCTTCATCGGCGGAATCGTCGTAGTATTTTTACTTGTAGCAGTTACAACTTATTTCCAATATAACGCAACCTTCTTTTCCACCTATGTCGAAAGTGGTGTGCGTAGACGTGCGCTTGCTGAGAAGCTTCGCCGCCTGCCACTTTCCTTCTTCGGGAAGAAGGATCTGTCCGATCTGACGAATACGATCATGTCAGACTGTGCATTGCTCGAGACAGGAAGCTCCCACTGGATTCCGGAGCTGATCGGTTCGATGATCTCCACAACGATTATTGTAATTGGATTGTTGTTCTTCAACTGGAAGATGGCACTTGCCGCTGTATGGGTGATGCCGATTGCATTTATCATCGTACTGACTTCGAGAAAAGGTCTGAAGTCTGTACAGAAGAAGACAATGACATATAAGCTTTCCTGTCTTGATGGAATTCAGGAGGGACTGGAGACGATCCGTGACCTGCGTTCAAACAACATGACAGAGACGTACATGGAAGGCTTGAACAAGAAGATCAAAGCCGTAGAGAAAAATGCCATCGTGCTGGAATTTAAGAATGCAGCTTATGTATGTTCCGCACAGATGATCCTGAAGCTCGGCATTGGAACGGTTGCATTGGTTGGTAGTATCCTGCTTGTAAATGGAGAGATCAATGTACTGACCTTGTTCGTGTTCCTGCTTGTTGTAACAAGAATGTATGAGCCTTTGCAGATTGCATTGCAGAACCTGTCCGCTCTGATCAGTCTGGAGCCGAGCTGTGAGCGTATGGATGAGATCCTGTCACACGAAGAGCAGACCGGCGCAGAGATACTGACGAACAAGGGCTATGATATTGTATTTGACCACGTGGCATTTGCCTATGACAGTGGCGAGCAGGTGCTCTCCGATGTCAGCTTCACGGCAAAGCAGGGGCAGGTAACAGCTCTGATCGGTCCATCTGGTGGTGGTAAGACAACCGTATCGAGACTGGCGGCAAGATTCTGGGATATCCAGAAAGGTACTGTTACAGTTGGAGGTATGGATGTATCGAAGGTCGAGCCGGAGACATTACTTTCCCTGTATTCCATCGTGTTCCAGGATGTGACACTCTTTAACAACACGGTTATGGAGAACATCCGGATCGGTCGCAAGGATGCAACGGACGAGGAAGTTATGGCAGCAGCCAGGCTTGCAAACTGTACGGACTTTATCGAGAAATTACCGGACAAATGGAACACCATGATCGGGGAAAATGGTTCCGAATTATCCGGTGGTGAGCGGCAGAGAATCTCCATCGCACGTGCATTCTTAAAGGACGCACCAATCATCTTGATGGATGAGGCAACCGCCTCGCTGGATGTGGATAATGAGTCCGTGATTCAGGAGTCCATCTCCAAGCTGATCCGGAACAAGACAGTTCTGATTATTGCACACCGTATGCGTACGGTCGATGGCGCGGATCAGATTGTCGTCCTGAAAGATGGTGTGGTAGCGGAACAGGGAACGCCGGCTGCTTTGAAGGAGAAGAAGGGTATCTACAAGCATATGGTCGATGTGCAGTTAGAGAGCGAACAGTGGAAATATAATTAAGGTATAAGAACGAGATGTGAAGACATTCCAGAGTATAGACTTTGGAGTGTCTTTTCTTTTACAAAGAAATGCAAATGCTATCTTGTCTGCGGATCAAAATAAGCATACAATAAGGACAGTGTTGGGGAAAGGGAGGAACGCTGACATGCGTTATTATATTGCAGATTTACATTTCTGCCATGAAAATTTGAATACACGTATGGACTGTCGCGGCTTTGAGAGCGGCGAAGCCATGAATGAATATATGATCGCACAGTGGAACTCACGTGTGCGGAAACGTGATGAAGTTGTAATCTTAGGAGATTTCTGTATTTCGAAAAAGGGTGAAGCAGCAAATGCCATTCTGGAGAGGCTGAATGGCAGGAAGTATCTGATCATCGGAAATCACGATTATTTTATTGCAAACAAACAATTTGATCCATCGCGTTTTGAATGGATTACGCATTATAGAGAAATCAATGATAACAATCGAAAGGTGATTCTCTGCCACTATCCGGTTATGTGCTACAACGGGCAGTACCGCCGGAATGCGAAGGGAGAACCGAAGACGTATATGTTGTACGGGCATGTACATAATACATATGACGAGTATCTGATCGATGAATTTCAGCGCCAGACGCGTGCATCCACGCGTCCGGTGCTTGGAAAAGCCGGCACGGAAGAAACGGTTTCCATCCCGTGCCAGATGATCAACTGTTTCTGTATGTTCTCGGATTATGTCCCGCTCACGCTCGATGAATGGATCGAAGTGGACCGGAAGCGGCGGGCAAGCATGAAGCGGGAGAGCGATTGTTAAGAATTTTTTCCCGGCGTCGAATCAATCCGGCTGTACCGGAAGTCACAGTGAGTTGCACCTTCTGCGATCGTCTGTGTCCGGACTAAGCGCATGTGCATCATGTCGGCAAGCACATAGTCCATGCGGCAGAGATATCTGGCGAGTTCGAAACATCCCTCATCCCGGCACAGACTGCAGATGCCGCATGTATGATAATCGTAGCCAAGCTCGAAATCATCATTCGCGCCGCCTTCTAAGATGTCAACGACCCAGTCATTTTCGTATTTGTGTTTATGGGAGTCGGCAGACCACTTTTTCCGGGCTGGAAGCTTCTTCGCATCGAGATAGCTGTCTGCATTTCCCATGACCTTGTGGAACAACTGATTAGCGGAGAGGCCGTCCTTATACAGGGCATAACATTCCTCCGGGGATAAGGTTGTGTTCCGGTTTAATGCGATGAAATATGCGCCCATGCAGTAGGAACTCATCAGCCGGGATTTGCCGATATCCTTGGCGCGCGTCAGGATGGCACGGTATTCCTGTTTGATCGCCTTGCTGTCAATCTGCAAATGCTGTCTTTTTGCCTGCTTCATGCAGGAGCTGTGATAAAAATATCCAAATAATTTCTGTGAGAATCCGTACTTCAACTAAATCATCCTTTCTTGGCAAAATCTATCTCAATGATTTGGCACATCTTGGACTTGTAATCCAAGCGTCGCTTCAATGCCGTGCATCAGCACATCCATCGCCTCTAAAAATGCCTGCTTCATCTCCTCGGTGAAGCCGTCCTTGCAGGTATCATCGGCGATCATCTCGCAGATCATCGAGAACTCAGACAGAGACAGCATGTAACATGTTTTTTCGGATAACTGATTCTTCGCAAGTCTGCGTACATATAATTCATGATAAAAGCGCGTTGCGAATTTGTTGCAGCGCGCGATATAAACTTTGCGGAAGTTCCGGATATAGGTGCCGGAATCATTCTTTAACAGCATGTGGAAGAGCTGCATATCATCTTCTAACAGCTCGAAAGTCCGGATGGATATGCGGGAATAGAATACCTGCATCAGCTGCTCGTCGGACATCGCCGAAAAGTCAATATCCAGCATGGACTCACTCAGTGCCATCAGCTTATTTCCGCTCTCTGCGAATATCTCGCCGAACATTTCTTCCTTCCCTGAAAAATGCTTGTATATCGCACCGGGGGTAATACCTGCCCGCGCAGCGATCTTTCGCATGGATGCTTCCTGATAGCCGCATTCCAAGAAAATCTCTTTCGCACTCTGTAAAATTGTTGCTCTGGTCGCTTTTGTGCTCTCGCGCATAATTGTACTCCTTTGGTAAACACTGTTTACTTTATAGCACAGGAAACGGGGAAATGCAAGGGGAATGTTGAGGTGAGGGAAAATAAAAAAGAAACGAGCAAGTCCTGTCAGGCGTAAGCCCTACCCGGTAAAAACCCGTTTCTTGTGTATCGATGGTATAACAAAACATAAAGGTTGTCAATTCGAATATTCAAAAAGAGGCATGACAATCGATAGATATGTGACTATAATAAAAAACAGGAAAAAGAAAGAGAGGAATAAAGGTATGAAGGTAATAACATTTCACAATCCGGATGAAGAGAATGGATATTTAAGTAATTGGTATCTGTCCGATTTTACAGTTGGTGATGTAAAATATACTTCTATGGAGCAGTATATGATGCACCAGAAAGCGGTTGTATTTGGAGACAATGAAATTGCAAAACAGATTCTTGCAACAGATGATGTCGCAGATATTAAGCAACTGGGACGAAAGGTGTCAGGTTATATAGATAATGTATGGAATGGCGTTCGCCAGATTATCATTTTTGAAGGACTTATGGCAAAATATTCACAGAATCCGGAGTTAGGAGAGAAGCTGAAAGCAACTGGAAATGCGATCCTTGCAGAGGCAGCAGTGAATGACAGAATCTGGGGCGTCGGATTGTCAATGAAAGATCCAAAAAGATTGGAACCAAAACAATGGAATGGACAAAATCTTATGGGATATGCAACAATGTTGGTACGAGAAAGAATTTAATTTTTTAGGGAACTTTTGTAGAAATTTGCAAAAGTTCCCTTTTTAATTATATCAAATCAATTTAATTTTATCATAAAAACAAAAATGATAAAATTAAACTTGACTTTGATAAAATTAAACAATATACTCAAACTATGTCAACAGAATATTATTGAGGTGATGTAATGAGACAATACGATTATCGAGAGAAGTGGAAAAAACTTTTAACACCGGAGATAGTGTCTTATATTGCACAAATTCATGAGTTTAGGGGGGAACAAAAGCTTTTTGTAGAAGCAAAGACAGATGCGCTAACACAATTGTGGGAGATAGCTAAGATTCAAAGTACGGAAGCGTCCAATAAAATAGAGGGTATTTATACATCTGATGAACGATTGCGGGCTCTTGTAAATGAAAAGACAAGACCGCAGACAAGAAATGAGAAGGAAATTGCGGGATATAGAGATGTACTAAATACGATTCATGATAGTCACGATCATATTCCGGTAAAACCATCTATAATATTGCAATTGCATAGGGATATGTATAAATTTGAGGGCTATGATTATGGCGGAAAGTATAAAATAGCGGATAACGTAATTGAAGAAGAAAATGAACATGGAGAAAAACGTGTACGTTTCAAGCCTGTGCCTGCATGGGAGACAGCAGAGGCGATGGAAAGATTATGTGAGGCATTTGATATTGCGATGGCAACACAGCAAATTGATCCGATTATATTGATTCCGATGTTTGTACTTGACTTCTTGTGTATTCATCCATTTAAGGATGGAAATGGAAGAATGAGCAGACTTTTGACATTGCTTTTGCTATATAGAGCAGGTTATATCGTTGGAAAGTATATTAGTATTGAAAAATTGATATCAGATACAAAGGAACTTTATTATGATAGTTTACAGCGAAGTTCGTATGGATGGTATGAGGAAGAAAATGATTATGAACCATTTACGAAGTACATGCTGGGAATTGTAGCTGCTGCATATCGGGATTTTTCATCAAGAGTAGCAATATTATCAAGAGATGGAATTTCAAAACCTGATCGTATACGCGAAATTATCAAAAGTACGATTGGAACGATTACGAAGACAGAAATTATGCGCAAATGTCCGGATATTAGTCAGGTGACAGTGCAAAGAGCTCTGGCGGAGCTTGTTGAGAAGGGTGAAGTATTGAAGTTAGGTGGCGGAAGATATACAAAATATACATGGAATAATGAATCATAGGACAGGAGAAATAAGAGGATGATTACAGGCGAGTTGAAAAACAAAATAGATGGTTTGTGGGATATATTTGCGGCCGGAGGATTGGTAAATCCGTTGGAGGTGATTGAGCAGATTACGTATCTCATGTTTATCCATGATTTGGATGATGTAGATAATACACGGGCAAAGGAAAGTGCTATGCTCGGATTACCATTTCAAAGTATCTTTGCAGAGGAAGTAAAGATTGGCGAAAGAACGATAGATGGAACACAATTAAAGTGGTCAGTATTCCATGATTTTCCGGCAGATAGGATGTATTCAATCATGCAGGAATGGGTATTCCCTTTTATAAAAACTTTGCATAGTGATAAGAACAGTGCATATTCCAAGTATATGGATGATGCAATATTTAAGTTGCCGACGCCATTGGTATTGTCAAAGGTTGTAGATTCATTGGATGAAATCTATAGTATGATGAATGAGATTCAGACAGCAGATGTTCGGGGAGATGTATACGAATATTTGTTGTCAAAGATTGCACAATCTGGCAGAAATGGGCAGTTTCGAACACCGAGACATATTATTCGGATGATGGTGGAAATGATGAATCCAACCGCAGATGAAGTAATATGTGATCCGGCATGTGGTACATCGGGATTCTTGGTTGCTGCAGGTGAATATTTGAAAGAAAATCGAAGAGATGAAATCTTCTTTGATAAAAAGAAAAAAGAACATTATATGAATCAGATGTTTCATGGATATGATATGGACCGGACAATGCTTCGTATTGGTGCAATGAATATGATGACGCATGGAATTGACAATCCGTTCATTGAATATCGGGATAGTTTATCTGATCAAAATTCGGATAAGGATATGTATTCGCTTGTATTGGCGAATCCGCCATTTAAGGGAAGTTTGGATGCAGAGTCAGTATCGGGCGATCTATTGAAAGTGTGCAAGACGAAAAAAACGGAATTGCTGTTCCTTGCATTATTCTTACGAATTATGAAGATTGGGGGAAGATGTGCATGTATCGTACCGGATGGCGTTTTATTTGGTGGATCTACGGCACACAAGTCAATACGGAAAGAAATCGTAGAAAATCAGAGATTGGAAGCAGTAATCTCTATGCCTTCAGGGGTATTTAAGCCATATGCAGGAGTATCAACGGCTATTTTGATTTTTACAAAGACAGAACATGGTGGAACCGATCAGGTATGGTTCTATGATATGACAGCGGATGGATTCAGTCTGGATGACAAACGTGCACCGGTTGCCGAAAATGATATTCCGGATATTATTGAACGGTTTAGAAATCTGGATAAAGAGGCAGATAGAAAACGTACAGATAAATCGTTTATGGTACCGAAAAAAGATATCGTAGATAATGCGTATGACTTGAGTATCAATAAATACAAGGAAGTTGAGTATGTACCAGTAGAATATCCGCCGACATCGGAAATTATGGCGAATATTCGCGGTATAGAGGAAGAAATACGCAAGGAAATGGACGAGCTGGAGAAGTTGTTGAAGGAGTAGAGGAAATAAAAAGCCAACCCTAGGAGCAAAGGATTCTAAGCATATATAAATATGCCTACTCCCATTTGGGAACCCAGCTTTTATCCATCACAAGTTGGCTAGTGTTAATATAACAAATAAAAAGTATATGTCAAGATTTTTGAATTATACTGTTTATGAATTGTAAAAAAAGGAAAGGGAACCACAAATTCGGATTTGGTGGGATGATGGAGATGAGATATATAGCAAAAGATATACCGTTGTGGCAAGTAACTATATGGGACAAAAAATTTAATAATGTTGACAAGAAGTGGCAACCCAAAACTATAAAGTACAAGTATTTGCTTTCGGATGAGTTGGATTCGTTAAGAGTCGATGATGGAGATGTTAGAATTCTTTATACTGGTAAAGATGTAGGCTTTACAACTGAGGAACTTGCTGGAGATAGATTGAGTGAAGGGGAAATCATATCTATACCTTGGGGAGGTATTCCTACTGTAAAATATCATAAAGGAAAGTTTGTAACTGGTGATAATAGAATTGCTACAAGCAAAGATATTGATAAATTGACAAATAAATATCTATATTACTTTATGAGAGGTAATATTCATGAAATAGCATCTTATTATAGAGGTGCCAGTTTGAAACATCCATGTATGAAAGATATTCTAAAAATGACAATATCATATCCGAGTGTTCAAGAACAGGATAAGATATGTGGTCAGTTTGATGTACTAGAGCAAATTATTGAGGTAAGAAAACAAGAATTACAGTTGCTGGATGACCTCATCAAGGCCCGATTTGTCGAGATGTTTGGTGATCCAGTATCAAACTCTAATGGTTTACCTGAATCAACATTACCAGAACTTGGTGAATTTGGACGTGGTATATCAAAACATAGACCTAGAAATGATCCTAAATTATTAGGCGGCGATTATCCTTTGATTCAAACGGGGGATGTTGCAAATGCAGGCTTGTATATTACATCATATAGTAGTACATATTCTGAACTAGGATTGAAACAGAGTAAGATGTGGGATAACGGCACTCTTTGCATTACGATTGCTGCCAATATTGCAAAAACATCAATACTGAAATTTGATGCTTGTTTTCCGGATAGTATTGTTGGATTTAATGCTAATGAAAAGACAAACAATATATTTATTCATTATTGGTTTTCGTTTTTTCAGGCAATACTTGAATCGCAAGCTCCTGAGTCGGCACAGAAAAATATTAACCTTAAAACACTTAGTGAATTAAAGGTTATTGTGCCTGTAAAAGATAAGCAGGATAAATTCGTTGAGTTTATTAAACAAGTCGACAAATCAAAAGTTGCAGTACAGAAGGCGTTGGATGAGACACAGATGTTATTTGATAGTTTAATGCAAAAATATTTTGGCTAAAATAACTTATAAAAAAATCATGATAATAATGTAAATCAATATTCTATCAAGAATGCATTAATGCAGTGGAAAGAATATAAGAAAAATGGTTGGATGATGCTGGTATCGACAAAAGGAGATATTAGCATGGATGAAAAAATAGTAAAAGTACTGAATGAAATGTCAGAGTTCTTGTCTATTGCACAGATGAAAAAATTACAGGAAGTGATATTGAAAACATTTGCAGAGAATGAAGTAGAGCATTCGAATATTTCCAATGATGAATTTTTAGATATGTTTCTAGCTGCGAAGCGCGTGGAAGGGTGTTCAGATCGGACGATACAATATTACCGAGTGACGATTGAACACATGTTTACACAGATTGAAACCGCAGTACGAAAGATAACGACAGAGGAAATTCGTGTTTATTTAGCAGAGTATCAAAAAAGAAATAATTGTTCAAATGTGACGATAGATAATGTCCGAAGGAATATTTCAAGCTTTTTCTCTTGGCTTGAAGAGGAAGATTATATATTGAAAAGTCCGATGAAGAGAATTCACAAGATAAAAACTAAGAAAGTTGTAAAGAACACGATATCGGATGAGGGGATAGAAAAACTTCGCGATAATTGTAGAGAAATACGTGACCTTGCAATTATAGATTTGTTATATTCCACTGGCATACGAGTTGGTGAATTGGTAAATTTGAATATTGACGATATAGATTTGGAAGGACGAGAATGTGTGGTCTATGGTAAAGGGGATAAGGAAAGACGGGTATATTTTGACGCAAAGGCAAAGGTTCACTTAAAAAAATATATAGCTACACGTAGGGATAATAATGTTGCATTATTTGTAACTTTGGATGCACCATATGATCGTTTGAAAATTAGCGGAGTTGAAATAAGATTAAGAGAGCTTGGACGGAAACTAAATTTGGAAAAAATACATCCGCATAAATTTCGAAGAACAATGGCAACGAGAGCTATCGACAAAGGTATGCCGATAGAGCAGGTACAGAAAATACTTGGACATTCGCAAATAGATACTACCATGCAGTATGCAATGGTAAACCAGAATAATGTGAAATCATCCCATCAGAAGTATATTGCGTGATATGCAAATTCGGATTTGGTGGGATGATAAGGATGAGATATAAATTAAAAGATATATTCGATTTGCAGATTGGGAAGACGCCGTCTCGCAATAATTCAGAATATTGGAATACAGAAGACCACAAATGGATATCAATAGCTGATTTAACCAGGACAGGTAAATACATATCAGAAACCAAAGAATATCTTTCTGAGAACGCAATTCAAAAAAGTGGAATAAAAGTTATTCCTGCAAATACTGTTGTAATGAGTTTTAAATTATCTATTGGAAAAACTGCGATTACTGCTGAGGATATGTATTCAAATGAAGCGATTATGGCTTTTCTTGATAAGCATGTTGTGGAGGTCTTACCAGAATATATATTGTATATGTTTAAATTTAAAAATTGGGACGAAGGTAGTAATGAAGCGGTAATGGGAAAGACTTTAAATAAGGCTATTTTATCTGAAATAGAGATTGATATTTGTCCAATAGAAGAGCAACGTGTAATAGTTGATGTTCTTGATAAAATGATGTTGGCTTTAGAAAACAGAGAAAATGAATTATTTTTATTAGATGATCTCATCAAAGCCCGATTTGTCGAGATGTTCGGGAACTCGGTTTTGAATGAAAAAGGGTGGATAACTGATACAGTTGATAATTTGTGTAAAGAAATATATGGTGGCGGGACACCCTCAAAAGTTCATCCTGAATATTATAAAGATGGTGATATACCATGGGTCTCTTCAAAGGATATGAAAACAGATATATTGACTGACAGTCAGATAAAGATTAACCAAATGGGTGTAGAGAATAGTACTGCAAGAATGGTTCCTGTGAATTCTGTGATTATGGTCATTAGAAGTGGTATATTAAAGCATACTTTGCCAGTTGCGATAAATGCTGTTCCAATAACAGTTAATCAAGATTTAAAGGTGTTTATACCAAGTGAACGAATACTTACGAGATTTTTAGCGGTTCAGTTTAAAATGCATGAAAAGGATATCTTGACGGGTGTTAGAGCGGTTACTGCGGATAACATAGAGTTTAATTCATTGAAACAAAGAAAACTAATTGTACCATCAATTGAACTCCAACAGGAGTATGTATTATTTTTAGAACAAGTCGACAAATCAAAAGTTATTGAGATAATAAAGTGAAAATCATGTATCAAATAACCATACACCTGAAAGGAGGCTGTTGTATGATTACAAACTTTGACTATTTGAAAAAAGAATCAAAATTTTCTGCATTTGCGGATGTGGCTATTACAGCAGAGAAGATCATTCTGATGGATCCGGAATCCAGTATTATCAATAGCCGTCGCGCAATGGAATTCGCCATAAAATGGATGTATTCCGTGGATAAAGATTTGGAGATGCCATATCAGGATAATTTGCAGAGTTTGATGAATGCGGAAGATTTCAGACAGTTGGTAAGCGCAGATTTGCTGAAACGTATGGATTATATTCGCAGATCGGGAAATAATGTGGCACATAGTAACAAAAAGCTTGGCAGAGATGAAGCAATGCTATGTCTTGAAAATTTGTTTATTTTTCTGGATTATGTAGCTTGTTGTTATGCAGATGAATATAGAGAACGTACATTTGATAAAGATATAATTACAGCCAGAATTGACAAGATAAAGGCATCTAAGGAAGCAGAGAAAAAAGAGAAATCCGAGCGGGAAGAGATAGCCCTGCAAGAAGTTGATTTGAAGAAATTAATTGCGGAGAATGCTTCTTTGAAAGAAGAATTGTCGAAGCGAAGACAGGAAAATCAACCGACATATGTACCGAAACCACTGGATTTGTCAGAGTATAAAACAAGGAAGCTTTACATCGATTCCATGCTTGTAGATGCTGGTTGGAAAGAGGGAGAAGACTGGATAAACGAAGTGGAACTTTCTGGAATGCCAAGTAAGTCGGGAAATGGTCGTGCAGATTATGTCCTTTACGATGATATGCAGCGACCGTTAGCTGTAATTGAGGCAAAACGTACATGTGCAGATGTTTCCAAGGGCAGACAACAGGCAAAATTATATGCGGATATCCTGGAAAAACAATATCATCGCAGACCGGTTATTTTCCTGACCAACGGGTTTGAAACACATATTATCGATGGACAATATCCGGAACGAAAGTGTTCCATGATTTATTCGAAACGGGATTTGGAAAAGTGGTTTAATTTACTTGCTATGCGCACAAGATTGAACCATATAACTGTGGATAAAAGCATCGCAGGACGTTATTATCAGGAGGCGGCAGTGAAAGCTGTCTGCAATAGCTTTGACGAGAAGAATCGTAGAAAGTCGTTGCTTGTAATGGCAACGGGATCTGGAAAAACAAGAACGATCATTGCGCTTTGTAAGGTGTTATTAGATCATGGATGGGTCAAAAATATTTTGTTCCTGGCAGATAGAAATTCACTTGTTACACAAGCAAAGCGTAATTTCGTGAATCTGCTTCCGAATCTTTCTTGTACGAATCTTGTGGAGGAAAAGGATAATTATAATGCGCATTGTGTATTCTCAACGTATCAAACTATGATGAATTGCATTGATACAGTGAATGACGATCAGGGGAAATTATTTACATGTGGGCATTTTGATCTGGTAATTTGCGATGAGGCACATCGTTCAATTTATAACAAATACCAAAATATTTTTACTTATTTTGATGCTCCTTTAGTTGGATTAACCGCAACACCGAAGGATGAGATTGATAAAAATACATATGGAATATTTGAATTGGAAAATGGTGTTCCAACCTATGGATATGATTTGGCTCAAGCGGTGAAGGATGGATATCTGGTCGATTACGTATCGGTTGAATCGCAGTTGAAATTCATCACCCAGGGCATTGTGTATGATGAATTATCAGAAGAGGACAAGGAAGCTTATGAGGCGACTTTCGAAGACGAAAACGGAGAAATACCGGAATCAATAGGTGCAGCAGCATTAAACGAATGGATTTTTAATGAAGATACAATTAAGCAGGTACTTAATATTTTAATGACAAATGGATTAAAAATTGACTATGGTCAGAAGATTGGAAAGACAATTATTTTTGCAAAAAATCATTATCATGCAGAACGGATATTGGAAGTATTTCATAAGGAATATCCACATTTGCCCGATTATGCAAAGGTTATTGACAATTATATGACATATGCCCAAAGTGCAATTGATGAGTTCTCAGATCCAAAGAAAATGCCTCAGATTGCAATATCGGTAGATATGCTGGATACTGGTATCGACGTTCCGGAGGTGTTGAATCTGGTGTTCTTCAAAAAGGTTATGAGTAAGGCAAAATTCTGGCAGATGATTGGACGAGGAACGCGATTATGCCCAGGGCTGTTGGATGGAGAAGATAAGCAGAAGTTTTATATTTTTGATTTTTGTGGTAATTTTGAGTTTTTCAGATTGCATAAAGGAAAAGCAACAGCAAACATGCTTGCATTGCAAGGAGCAATATTCAATTTGCAATTTGATATGGCATATAAATTACAGGATATAGTATATCAGGCAGATCATTTGCGGGCGTTCCGAGAATCACTGGTTCGACAAATGAGTGAGAAAGTACAGGAATTGCCGCGCGATAATTTTGCTGTACGTCAGCATCTGAAGTATGTTGACCTGTATTCTTCTGAAAAGAGCTATCAGGCACTTTCATACGAAGATACATTACTTGTTCGAGAGGAAGTCGCTCCATTGATACAGCCGGATGGAGATGAAGCAAGTGCTGTTCGGTTTGATGCCCTGATGTATGGAATTGAACTCGCTTATTTAGCAGGAAAGAAATATTCAAAAGCCAGAAGTGACTTGTTTAAGCGGGTGGAGCGTGTCGCAAGTATAGCCAATATTCCGGAGATTCAGGCGCAGGAGGTATTGATAAATAAAATCTTACATACAGATTATGTGGAGAATGGTGGAATTAATGAGTTTGAAGAAATCCGCAAGAAGCTGCGTGGATTGATGAAATATATTCCAAATGATAATGTCGTAAGATATATAACAAATTTTACGGATGAATTGTTGTCAATGGATTGGAATGATGCAGAACTTGACAATGATGAATTGAAAAATTATAAAGCAAAAGCGGAGTATTATGTACGCAACCATCAAGATAATATAGCGATTGCAAAGCTTAAAACGAATCAGCCATTGACGAGTGTAGATGTTCAGAGTTTGGAAGCAATTTTGTGGAAAGAAGTTGGAACAAAGCAAGATTACGAGTACGAATATGGAACGAAACCGCTCGGTGAGTTTGTGCGTGAAATTGTAGGATTGGATATGAATGCGGCAAAGGAGGCATTTTCTGAATATCTTACCGATACGAGTCTGGATGAAAGGCAGATTTATTTTGTGAATCAGATTGTTGAGTATATTGTACATAATGGAATGATGAAAGATATGTCGGTACTACAAGAATCTCCATTTACGGATAAAGGAAGTGTAGTAGAGATATTCACAGACTTAAATGTATGGATGGGGATACGAAAGGTGATTGACGAAATTAATGCGAATGCGGCAGCATAAGAAAAGGCATAAATACTATGAAACTACATGAAAAAACAACCAAATCAAATGCGATGCTTCATGTCACACTTGCCTGTACCTTGGTGATTGCCATTGTGATATTCTTATTCGCAAAAGGCTATGTGGCAGACAAGCTGACATTTAACATTGTAAGATACATGAGCCAGAGGAAGATTCTGCTATTATATCTGGGCGTCATCAATCTCGTAACGTTTATCTTGTTTGGCATTGACAAGTATGCGGCGATCAAGGGAAAATGGAGAATCCCGGTGGCGACTTTGTTAGGATTTTCATTTGCTGGAGGTGCGATCGGTGGTATAATTGCGATGTACTTATTTCATCACAAGACACAGAAGAATTATTTCGCAGTGGGACTTCCGATGATGATCGTGACACAGATTGTGGTGCTGTTTTATTGTATGAATGCACCGTGGTAAGCCAATATAGTCTGGAAGCAAACCACAAAAACAAAGAATAAAAATACTATGGGAGAAAACAAAAACATGGGTATACTTGGAAATATTTTATGGTTTATATTTGGCGGCTTTGCAGCCGGGCTTTCGTGGGTGATTGCGGGAATCGGCTGGTGTATTACGATCATAGGAATTCCAATTGGTTTGCAGTGCTTTAAGTTCGCTGGGCTTGCATTCTTCCCGTTTGGCAAGGAAGTTACATATGGTGGCGGGGCGATGAGTCTTATCGCGAATATATTCTGGCTGCTCTTGACGGGGATCCCGATGGCGATTGCAGATGTAGTCTGGGGATGTATCTTGTGCATTACGATTATAGGTATTCCATTCGGAAAGCAATTTTTCAAGCTCGCGAAATTATCGCTGATGCCATTTGGGGCAACGGTTGCATAGTAAGAGGAAATAGATCATGCAAATATTTGTAGATGCCGATGCCTGCCCGGTCGTGCGTATCGTGGAGGAAATCGCAGAAAAATATCATATCCGGACGACACTGCTTTGCGACACGAATCATGTCCTGAACTCTGATTACAGTGAGGTGATCGTGGTTGGTGCCGGCGCGGATGCAGTGGATTACAAGCTGATTAGTCTTTGTCATAAGGGCGATATCGTTGTGTCGCAGGATTATGGTGTGGCGGCGATGGCACTTGGGAAAGGTGCGTATGCGATCCATCAGTCTGGGAAATGGTACACAGACGCGAACATTGACCAGATGCTGATGGAGCGGCATTTGAACAAGAAAGCACGGCGCAGTTCCGGGAAGAATCATATGAAAGGTCCACGGAAAAGAAACGAGGAAGATGATGTAAGATTTGCAGAATCATTTGAGAAGTTGGTGTTGAAAGGGAAAACTTGGAATTTACAATGAAGCACGCGGATGTGCCCAAAAGACAAAAAAGGAAAGTGAACGTTATGAAAGAATTAAACGCATATTTTAAAAGCATTATTGATCAGGAACGGGTATCGGTTGTGATCTGTAACCTACAGCATGAAATTATTTACATGAACCCTGCAGCAATTAAAAATTATGCAAAGCGCGGTGGCGAGGCACTCATAGGGAAAAGTCTGCTTGCCTGTCATAACCCGGAATCGAACAAGCGGATTCAACAGGTGGTTGATTGGTTTGCAGCAGATGTAAGTCACAATATTGTATATACCAGTTACAATGCAAAGCAGAACAAGGACGTATACATGGTGGCTTTGCGGGACAGTGAGCAGAAATTAATCGGATATTATGAGAAACATGAATATCGTGACCGGGAGACGATGAAGTTTTATGATATGCAGTAGCTCAATACACAATACAATGCGTATATTCAATTCAACACGCTATCTGGATACAGCGAAACATGAGGATGATGGAAAACTGATCTAACTGATTGATGTTCTGGATGCATGCAGTAAAATGTTATAAACAAAAAGCCTTGAAACACAATGTTTCAAGGCTTTTTCACAAGCAGGGGATGAGAGAATCGAACTCCCGCCAAAGGTTTTGGAGACCCCTATCATACCATTTGACCAATCCCCTATAATTGGGTGTGTCCGTAAGACACATGTATCATTATACAGTTTTATCGACATTTGTCAAGAATTAAATTTCGCGAATTGCAGGAAAAAATTTATAAAGAGGCTATAAAAAGAGAGAAAAAACGATTGTGTATTCCTATTTATTATGATAGAATAAATTAAATCTATGAATCAAATAGGCGTATATGTTCATAATATGGTTGAACGTTTCTACCAACTACCGTAAAGAGTTGACTACGAAAACAATTGTTTCGTGGTCTTTTTTTATGTTTTGATTTTGGGAGGTTATTTATGAAGTATGATGTGATCGTAATTGGTGCAGGACCGGGCGGTATTTTCTCTGCGTATGAACTGGTACAGAAAAATCCAGATTTAAAGATTGCTGTGTTTGAAGCAGGACATGCATTGGACAAACGGCATTGCCCGATTGATGGAGATAAGGTGAAAAGCTGTATCGGCTGTAAGAGCTGCTCAATCATGAGCGGGTTTGGTGGTGCAGGCGCATTTTCGGATGGAAAATATAATATTACAAATGATTTTGGCGGTACGCTTTATGAGTATATTGGCAAGAAACAATCGCTCGAACTGATGAAGTATGTTGATGAGATCAATATGCGTTATGGTGGCGAGGGCACGAAGCTCTATTCGACGGCGGGTACACGGTTCAAGACGGTATGCATTCAGAATGATCTGCATCTGCTTGATGCATCTGTACGTCATCTGGGGACGGATATCAACTATGTCGTGCTTGGAAATCTGTATGCATATCTGAAGGATAAGGTGGAGTTTTTCTTCGATACACCAGTGAATTCGGTTGTCGCAGAAGCGGCGGGCGGCTACACGGTTGTCTGCAAGGATGCATCCTATACATGTGAGAATTGCATTATATCGGTTGGACGAAGCGGAAGCAAATGGATGGAGAAGATTTGCGATGATCTGGAGATTCCAACGAAATCAAATCGTGTGGATATTGGTGTGCGCGTGGAGCTTCCGGCAGTTGTATTTGCGCATCTGACCGATGAACTTTACGAGAGCAAGATTGTGTACCGGACTGAGAAATACGGCGACCGCGTGCGTACCTTCTGTATGAATCCAAAGGGGGCTGTTGTAAATGAAAATACAAATGGCATCATCACTGTAAATGGTCACAGCTATGAAGATCCGGAGAAGCAGACGGAGAATACAAATTTTGCATTGCTTGTGGCAAAACATTTTTCAGAGCCGTTCAAGGATTCAAATGGGTATGGTGAGAGTATTGCCAGACTTAGCAACATGCTTGGTGGCGGTGTTATCGTACAACGGTTTGGTGATCTGATCCGAGGCAGGCGCTCGACACAGAGTCGGATTGATGAGGCGTTTATCACACCGACGCTCAGTGCAACACCGGGGGACCTGAGTCTGGTGCTTCCAAAGCGTATCTTAGATGGCATTATCGAGATGATCTATGCGCTTGACAAGATTGCACCGGGTACAGCAAACGAGGACACACTGCTCTATGGCGTGGAAGTCAAATTCTACAATATGGAAGTTGATGTGGATGAGAAACTGGAGACACGTCATAAGGGACTATATATTATCGGAGATGGCAGTGGAATCACGCATTCGTTGTCACATGCATCTGCCAGCGGTGTCTATGTGGCTCGAAATATAACGGATTTTGTGAAATAAAGTAAATATATGGTATAAATTCCGGTGATTTTATGCTATCATTATTAAATTAAAGTAGAATCAGTGTAAAGTTGCGAAAGAAAAAGGCACTGCTCGTGATTTGGCAGTGCCTTTTCTTTTGGTATGTGGTGAAAACTGCCCATTGTGGTTTAACTTGGATGAAGAACAAATCAGAGTTAGGAGATAGAACATGATACAGAACGAAGTAACTGAGATAAAAAAGATTATGACGAAGAACGACTGCTGCATTCACGGGCTTGCCGGATGCTATGTCGATGCGAATAAAGAGATGCATATTTTGGAGCAGGGAAAATTCCTTGTTCTGCAGGAGGAAGAACAGCACAAATATTTTGATCTGATCAAGAAGGGATTGTCCGGGCGGATCGGTAAGAATCTGCTGAATCTTGTGTTTCGTACAGAAAATGGAATTACAGTGCCAAACCGTGATACACTCATGCAGGTGTTAAACAGTGAACTGAAAGATCCACAGGTGTTGCAGGCATATTTTGAGAAGATACGCGATTCGTATGCGTATGTGGATAATTATTATATTATGCTGGTGTATGGTGTCTACGATGTACCGGGAAAGACCGCGGACGGAATCGAGATGGAGGATGCATCCGATGTCGTGTACAAGTTCAACCTGACATTACTTTGTCCGCTCAAACCATCGAAGGCAGGTCTGATGTACAACCCGGTCGATAACAGTCTGGAGAATGCGATGCGGAATATGATGGTCGAGCTGCCGATGAACGGATTCTTATTCCCGGCATTCAACGAGAGGATGAGTGATGTGCACGCAGCACTTTACTATACGAAGAAACCATCTGAGTTAAATGACAGTCTGCTTATGGATGTGTTTGGCTGTGAGATTCCGGCGACCGCCGGTAAGCAGAACGAGATGTTTATCAATGCGATCGAAGCCGTGGAGGAGATGACATTTGATAAGGCGAAGGCAATATACTCGAACATGCGGGAGCATGAGATGGAGTTAAAGGACAGCCAGGAGGAAGTCGTGGTTGATAAGAAAGAAACGGCGCGTATCTTAGAGGAAAGCGGATTTGAAGAAGAGGAGATTCAGGCGTTCACGAAGACCTTCGATGAGGCAACCGAAGAGAACGGAAAGGTACTCTTAAGCAATGTGTTCGAAGGAAGTAATAAGCTGAAGATCAAGTCGGGCAAGACAGAGGTCTCCCTTCCGGTTGAACATACGGATGCGATTGAAGTACGCAAGATCGATGGCAAGAACTGCATCGTGATTGAAATCAGTGATGACTTACTTGTAAATGGTGTGAAGATCAATAAATTTGATGGACCGATTGATCTTTCTATATAATCTAGCAGTACACCCGTGGAACTGCGGAATTCACAAAGAGCGGATTGATCCGGAATGTCACAGAGTCCCCGATAGAGACGGGAGCTTTGGACACATCTAAGATACATGAATTCATACTGATCTGACCAAGAACTGGCAGGGTTTGACCTTCAAACTCTGCCGTTTGTTTTTTCTGGAAGCAGGCATGCTTGCACAGGCGAAGCAGACGAAGCGGCGAGGGATGTTTCGGAGCAGCCTCGCGTGTCATACCAAGTCCGTGAAAATATCCAGCCGATACGACAGCCGTTGTAGAAGCTTTGGTCAGACGGCAGGTTTTGCCGTAGCCGATGTTGTGTCCGGCAGGAAGCTCATATACGTCGTCCACACTTGCTGTCAGGTCGCAGACATTTTCAAATCCACAGGAATTGGAAACGGCGAGACGACCGAGAAATGCGGAACCGATACGGACCGCATCCAGATTCATATACGGAAAACGGACGAGGGAGGAAGAGGAGGAGATATGACGTATCCCAAGTGGAATCCCTGCGTCCGTCAGAGTAGTGCAAAGGTTGTTAAAATCCTCAAACTGCTTTTTGACAAATCGCTCATTCTTGCAACATGCGGCGTAGAAATGGGAATAGATTCCCGTGACCTGCACGTGCGTCATGGCATGTACAGTGTTGATGATGTCGCCAATCTGCGAGGTTTTGCTGCATAAGAAACCATAACGCCCAAAGCCTGTATCGATGCACAGATGCGCATGGGCGCAAAAATGATTTAAGCGTGCGGCAGTATTCTCCAAGATCTGCCCGCATGAAACGCTTGTGATACTGAGTGTGATGTCGTGTTTGATCGCGCGTGTAATATCTTCTGGATGATAAAGTGGTGTCAGAAGCAGAATCTCCCCGAAGATTCCTTTCTCTCGAAGTTCGATGGCATCCGCAAGCTCCGTGACTGCGAAATGTCGGATTCCGCGTGCCTGTAAGAATGTCGCAAATTTGCACAGCCCCAAGCCGTATGCGTTCCCCTTTAATACGGCTATGATCTGTGCGTCAGCAGCCAGAGATTTGATGATCTCGATATTGTGTTCCAAAGCACGAATTCGAATATTTAAGGTTGTCATCGTCATTCCTCCTTTTTTAGCCAGCGGTGCAAAAACTATGTTAAAATATTTCACTCTTGTATCTGCTTGCAGTATAGTGTATTATTGCATCGAAGTTGTATCATAACTGTAACGAAGTTGCAAAAGATTTGTTTACAACTTGCATATTTTGAAAAGAGAAATATATAGAGGTAACTACGATGGAGACATTATCAAGACATGCAAAGATTCAGACGTCGGAGACATTTTTATTAAGTTCGATTCTGGCGTTGTCAGGGGGATTTCAGGATGCGTACACATACAATGTGCGAAATGGCGTATTCTCGAATGCACAGACCGGAAATGTTGTGCTGATGAGCCAGCATCTGATGGAAGGAAACTGGATGCGCGCGCTGCACTACTTGTTCCCGGTGCTTGCGTTTGCATTTGGTGTACTCGTGGCAGAACGGATTGGACATACTTATAAGAATGCGAGAAAGATCCACTGGCGGCAGATCGTTGTTTTGATTGAGATATTGATTTTATTAGCGGTTGGTTTTATGCCGCAGAAGTTCAACATGGCGGCGACGATGCTCGTGTCGTTTGCCTGTGCGATGCAGGTTCAGACGTTCCGGAAGGTAAATGGCTATGGCTATGCGAGCACGATGTGTATCGGAAACTTAAGAAGCGGAACCGAGAGCCTGTCCGTCTATATCCGGGAGCACCAGAAGGGGGCACTTCGCAAGGCACTGCATTACTATGGAATCATATTGATCTTTGCAGTCGGTGCCGGTGCCGGTGGAATCTGCTCAATGCAGATCGGCGTGCATGCAATCTGGATATCCTGTGTCCTGTTGCTTGCCGGATGTCTGCTTATGATTAAGGAGGAACGTTAAAAATATCGTTTTCTGTTAAGAATCGGAATAACGATCATGGTTTCAAAGGAATCCTCGATATATTGACTCCGCATGTAACCATGATATTTTTCCGTGATGATCTTTATATTTGCCAGACCGTACCCGTGATCCATTCGGTGATCCGGGTACTTTTTTATTTGGTCTTCCGGCAGACAGGTGTTGCGCATATGTATAACAAACGTATTATTTTCAGAGATACATACATTGAAATGCACATATCGGTTCGGATTTCTGGATTTACAGACCGCTTCGGATGCGTTATCCAGCATATTTCCGACGATCGTACACAGGTCATAGTCCGAGACCGGAATCTGAGTTGGTTGCAATGTAATCTTTTGGGAAAAGGCAAATTGCTTCTCTTTTGCGAGCATCTCGAAGCTACTGATGAAGGCATCCAATACAAGGTTGCCGCTGTTGACACTGATATAATTCGCTTCTATGTCGTTGATCGCAGAGTGAAGATATGCATCTAACTGCTCCGTCTGTTGCTTCTTAAGCATCTCGGAGATTGCAAAATAATGGTTCTTCATATCGTGTACGATGCTGCGGGTTTTCTTGTAGGCGGTTCCCAATTGGAAATATTTTTCCTGCTGAAAATCAATCTGTCTGCGCATAGAAAGGTTTTCGTCCTTGATCTGCTCCATCTTAAAACAATTATCCAACAGACAATAATTCAATATATTTAACAGGGCAATCGCTAAATAGGCAATGATCATATAGTACGCATTGTTTGACTGGTAATTGCTGCGGACAGGAATACAAAGGGTAATTACCAGAGAAAGCACGGGCGTCGTAAATAATAACAGGTTGTATTTATAATCGTGATATTTTATGTGTCGGTTCCAGAAGAAAATCACAACCAGAATCAACAGGAACAGCATGATCTTGGAACCGAGATTCATGAGGATCGAAAGCTGGCGGAGAGGGAGATCTATAACTGCCGGGTTTATTATTTTCACCAGAAACAGGAAAAAGCTTTCTCCAAGCAGAGCAAGAATCTGGAAGGAAATGGATACAAATATGCGGTTTGACAGGCGCGTCCTGTATAGGAAGGTCAGTGCAAAGGTCGTAAGCAGACTTACGGTGCTTGTGGCTATTGTAAATTGCTTGGATGGCAGTCCGGTGCACAGAACCTGGTTTACATAGATAAGTACCTCCATAATAAGGAAGCACGCAATATAGAGCGGATAAGCGGTACGACGGTTTTCCTTATGGAAGATGCCATTCATATAGATAATGATTATGCCCATATCAAAGAGATAGGTAAGTGCTTCAATCGCGTAATACATAGTGCGCCCTCCTAATTTAACTCGTTTAATTCTACGAGGTGATTCATGTAAATAGAAAGTAGTTCCCGTCTGGCATTTCGACTCAGAGGAATTCGCTCCTGATTGTCTAAAACAACGAATTTGTCCTCAAAATAATGTACATGCTTCAGATTCAGAAGGATACTGCGATAACATTTGTAAAAGTGCTGGGAGGCAAGCGTTTCCTTCCAGTATGAAAGCGTTCCGCGCACAGAGATCGTGTGGTTTGTAAGATGAAACAGTAAAGTCTGTGTATCACTGTTTTCAACCTCGATATAGAGAAGATCCTGAATATAGATCGTCGTTTCTCCTTCTGTTGTAGACACGATGGAATAGATTGTGTGACTTTGTTCGATTTCATTGATTGCGTTCTTCAGCACTTCTTCGACATCCTCTGTGGTGTATGGTTTCGTCAGATAATAAAATGCCCGGACTGTAAAGCTTTTTTGCATGTATTCCGGATAATTGCTCACGAACACGAGCAAGGCATAACGGTCGATGGTGGAACGCAGGATGCTTGCGGTATCCAAACCGTTTAGCTCTGGCATTTCTACATCCATGAAAATTAACTGATATTGTCCTTTTTCTGTATAGGAATCTAAGAATGTTCTTCCGCTTGTAAATGTAGAGATAGAAACTTCCACATCAAACGCAAAATAAAAATGTGTGATACAGGATTTTAAATATTCAATTGCTGCTTCGTCATCGTCACAGATTGCAATGTTCAGTTTCATTGAGATCCCCCTTTGCTGATTCGCCCCAATAATTGGTTTATCCATATTACGATAACACAAAAGAACATAATCTGGATAGAATCAAATCTAAAAAAGTTAAAAAATATAAGGTACAAGCTTAGTAGCATTATCGAATATATTGCAGTCAGGTATTTTAATCGACGTTTCTTCTTTTGAGTCAGGCGATGGCTTTTTGTATCTATAGGTGCAAGGATGATGATGGCAATCAGCAATACACAGAAACACCAGAAGGCTGGAAATGTCTGGATTGCAGGGATTGGCAGATAGATCGTGATAATTATTCCAATACAGAAGGTGAGATAAGAAATAATATCACATATGCCGCGCGAAGATGCATGCATGCCTCCGGCAAGCATCTTGAGTGGAGACATTGTAAAAACGTAGACGAGTGCCAGCCATCCATGATGGAAAAAGATTCCAAGAATCAGAAGGCTGAGATTATATAGGAATAAGTCGAAACAGAAGTCAAAGCAGTATATGTAAGCTGCCCGTTGCTGAAACGGTAGAACGTGATTATCGATAAATATATCCGTGATTTTTACGCTGAGCGTTTCTGTAATTTTCATTCGATTTACCTCCATATAAGCATCATAACATAGAACAATTGGTAATATATAATTTCCCGTAAATGGTCAAAAACGGGGGGTAAAATGCACTTTACTCCCCGTTTTTGACCATTCGCAGAAAAAATGAAAGAAGCATCTGTGCGTATGATAGGATAAAAATGGGTTTAATAAGAAATTCAAATAATTATTTACAGGAGGGAAAAGAGCATGAAAAAAGTACTGGAATTTCTTGTCAGGCATAGTGGAAAGCTATGCGCATTCGCGATTGGTGTAGCAGCTATTGCACCGGAATGCTGTCGTGGAAGCTGGTATGAACCAGAAGAACCAGAGGGGCTGGAAGAAGTATTGAAGAAAAGTGGAAAAGTACAGTAGAGGAGGTAATGAATTATGAGAAAGATAATATCAAAAATAGCATTAGCATTTGCTATATTTGGATGTTTGGGAAGTGGAGTTGCTCGAGCTGGGAATATTTCGTTAGATGTTACGGCATCTAATATTTCAGGGGTAGCATCAAAGGATCCTTATTCAAGAAAAGAGGCTAAAGGAGATAATGACCAGAAATTTTATATAAAATTAACGTCATTAACCAATGGTCCATCATTAAACTTTACATCATACTCTAGCGATCACGTAAGGGTGTCTACAGCGTTGACGTACCCTGGTCATCTTTTGGGTACTACAAAAAGCCATAATTATGATTTGGTAGAAGCAAAACGTGGACATCAATATTATGTATATGCTTCCGCACCTATGAATTATGCAAATGTTCACGGAAAAGGAAATTATTGTCCATAAATTTTGAGTGAAATATAAAGCGGTTTGGAACAAAATAAAACGTCTCAAATCGCTTTATTTGTATGATGGAGGTAACTGGCTTTATGAAAAAGAAATTGGTTGTTATGTGCATGCTGTTTATAACATGCGTGGTGACTTCCTGTTCAGGAAATAATAATGGGAAAACAGAAGCTGATAATATACAAACGCAGACATTCCCGCAACAGTATCGATATAGTTCGGAACATTTACGTATTGATTTACAAGAAATAACACCTCAGGAAGTAAGCTGGAAGAATGGAACCGCGACGGAATGTTCGTTGGATTATGAAAAAGTAGGCAGAGTGTTTATGCCGGATGATGGTAGCAATACATTGGATGCGGAGGCACAAATGATATCAAGTAATGCGGTGTCGGATGGCGTCAGTGAATCTTTTTTTACATGGGGATTGGATTCCTGTACCTATACGGATTTGGAATATCTGGAATTGAATGCATGTTTGAAAACGGACAGGTTTTATTCAGATTATAATTTGTCAGAATATACGGATTCGAAAGAATTTACGTTTGCTTCTGAAGAAGCTGCAAAGCAGGAAATATATGAAATCATGGATTCGTGTGGCATAGATTTAAAAAAAGATTTTACATGTGAAACGTATTATTTGGATCATGAAATTTTGCAGCAACAGGAAGAACATATAGATATGGATGGAAATCAGCAGGAAGAGGAGTATAAGACGGATTGGTCGGAAGAAAATGATACCTATTTGTTCTATTTTCATCATGTGTATTCTGGGCTTCGTGATTTTCAGGGTAATTCCTTTTGGCAGGAAAGTGCACAGGATTTAAATGCACAAATCACAGTTATGTATAATAAAAAAGGAATTATCTTTTGCTATATACAAAACTTGTATGATTATACATCAATGAATGAAAGTGAATCTTTATTGAACTTTGATGCAGTTATGCAATCTGTGATTGAATATTTTGAAGGTATTGTGGATGGAGCGGATCGGGAAGTGATTTCGGCAGAACTGATAGTAGACCATATGAAAGATGGAAAAACACTGATTCCTGTATGGGCGTTCCAAATAAATGAAAAACCATTGAATGATTCGGAGTATCAATATGAATTACGTGTGAATGCAATAACAGGAAAAATTATAGTGCAATAAATGAGAGGGAAAATTATGCTATTGAGGTATTTGAAAATAGATGTGCGACGAGCATTTGGAAATTGGAGATTCCCAATATGTGTGATTATAATTAGTGTACTGCTTCTTTATAACAAAGATGAGCCAGCGGATGTTGTTTCGTGGATGAATCATGTAAATACGATGCAGTTGTTGTTTATCGCAATGGGGATAGCATCGGTACCATATGTTGGTAGTTATATAGATGACAACTGTCATAAATTTCGGATTCAAATGGAACTGCGCAGTAATCATCGGGAATATTATATTATTTCGAAGATGTTAGTTGTATTCATTTCGACACAGATCACATTTATATTAGGCTTTTTGATTACGTTACAAATAAACTATATCCGATTGGGGATGCCGGATGAAACACAGTGGTTTGAAATACTGGATTTGGAGCGCGCATATATGCAGTACTTAAAAGAAGGAAGAACAGGTCTGTATTTTGCAGTTTGTATCTTCCATATGTCAGTACTGGCAGGCTTTATGTCATTGCTTGGGTTGTTTGTGTCAGAGTTTGTGAACAATAAAATCGCGGCATATACATTTCCGCTATTATGTGTGTATGTACAGGATATTTTAATGCAAAGATTACTTGGATGGCAAAGAGGTGCAGTCATTTCGTGGAAGGCATTAGGGGTGAATCAGTTGGAAATGACACTTTCAGGACAGCAACCATCAACATTTTTCTTCCAAATATGTTGTTACATATTCATTGTCAGTTATTGTATTAATTATAAGAATGGAAGGAGAAAGTGAATGGCGAATGTTCAAAAAATAATAAAAACAGCTGCTTATGACAGCATTAAAAAAATGCGTTCCTTTCGATTCATAAGTGCTGTAATGATGGTAGTCGGATTAGTGTTAGCAGTCACGTCGGGAATGGATCAATTAATTGGGGATGTGAATGAAAAAGTAAGCATCTGGATTGTTCCTCATATATTTAGTAATACATTTTTTGCGGCATTTTACGGAATTATTATATGTTATCTGTTATCGGATATTCCTTATTTTAATGCGAATGAATTATATTACATTTCAAGAATGGGACGAAAAAAGTGGTTTATGGAGAAAATGCTATCCATGATACTATCCATGTTTATGTTTACAATTATTTCGTTTGCTGTATGCGTACTTGTATTTGTTCCCAAAATCAACTTTACAATGGAATGGGGAAAAGTAATACATACAATGGCATATTCAACCAATTTGTATTCCTATAATCTGATGAATCTGGTATCACCGAGTATTTTGATGAATTATAAGCCGATCACGGCAATGGAAACCTGTTTCTTGATGGTATGGCTGGTTTCGGTCATGGTAGGATGTGTGATGTTTGCAATAAGTATCTGGTTCAATCGTACAGTGTCAATCGTAGTGGTTTTGATGCTGTCTTTGTTAGGGTTATCGGAAGGCCTGTTTTTTACCCAACGCTGGCTGCCATTTCTTTCGATATTTACATGGTATCGAATATCAGTATACGGAGAAACAATATTTATGGATTGGCAGTATCCGAAACAATATGTATATGTGATTTTGATAATCTGCATAATGTGTTTATCGTTTTTTGCGGCATATAGAAGAATCAGGCATACTGAATTTGATTGGATCAATGAAACGTAGGCATGGAGGTTTGATAATGATCGAGGTAAAGAATCTGGAAAAAAGTTTTGGTGAACAAAAGGTATTGAATGATGTTTCGCTTGTTTGCCCAAATGGTGAAATTACAGGAATTATAGGGCATAATGGATCAGGAAAAACAGTACTGTTTAAATGTATATGTGGATTATTATTTGAAGATAGCGGAGAGATTTTGATTGATGGAAAAAGATATAAATCTGGTGGCGAACTAATAAAAAATGCAGGGATAATTATTGAAAATCCGGCGTTTCTGGAAAGTGAAAGTGGGATTAATAATTTAAAATATTTGTTTGAAATTCGAAATAAAAAGAACATGGAATTGTTGCATGAAATAATGAGGATGGTAGGACTTGATCCGGAATCCAAAAAGAAGGTAAAAAACTTTTCTTTAGGAATGAAGCAACGTCTGGCAATTGCGCAGGCAATTATGGAAGACCCTGCTGTTTTGATATTGGATGAGCCTATGAATGGTTTGGATCGACAGGGGGTAGAAGAGATGCGTCAAATTTTCTGCAAAGAAAAGCAGAAAGGAAAGACAATTCTTTTGGCAAGCCATAACCGGGAAGATATTGAAGCATTATGTGATCATGTGTATGAAATGGAGGATGGACAAATAAAACAATTGAGATAGAAAAATTATTTACTGGAAGATGCCGAGCTGTGGCGGATATTCCGTAAAGGTGAAAAATGCCGCGGTTAAGAGGAGCAAAATCGCGGAAGAAAGGATGAGCTTTTCTGCCTTCCCATTTCGGTAGACATCATTTTCCACGAAGAGGGCGAAGATAACGCCTGCAAAATATAGTGCAATATTGATCCAGTCGTAGTTTGTTCCGAGGATACCATTCAGTGTATAGAAAACTGCGACAATAAAAATCATGCCGGACAAGATTCCGAGGGTACGCGCCCAGAGGTAATTGGCTGGCATTTTTTCATGGAAGAAGAACAGCTCGACCAGCGTGAGCAGAAGCATCGGGAAGAAGAGCAGCTTCAGATGCTCCCACGTGGATTCGTTGACCGCCGAGAACAGCCCGACAATGCGGTTGTCGTCCGACCATTCATAGGTGAAATGCAGCAGCACTCCGAGGATGGAGATGAAGAGAAAACGGATGGCGTTGGTTTTGAATTTCATGTTGGTTTGTCCTTTCTTGGGTTAGTTGGTTCGTGCAGATATGCATATAGTTTATGGATTTTTTGGAAATTTATACTATGTCCTGAGAAAGTATATGCGTGAATTGGGTGAATTTTTCCAAAATAGAGAATTTACTCCAACGGGAAGGTTGAGAGAAGCAAGCAGGATGGGGAGAAAGTGGAGGAACGGGAAAAACTCCCCAATCGGAAGCTGATAGGAAGAAAGCAGGATGGGGAGAAAGTGGAGGAATGGGAAAAACTCCCCAATCGGAAGCTGATAGGAAGCAAGCGGGTTGGGGAGAAAATCGAGGAACGGGAAAAACTCCCCAATCGGAAGCTGATAGGAAGCAAGCAGGATGGGGAGAAAGTGGAGGAATGGGAAAAACTCCCCAATCGGAAGCTGATAGGAAGCAAGCGGGTTGGGGAGAAAATCGAGGAACGGGAAAAACTCCCCAATCGGAAGCTGATAGGAAGCAAGCGGGTTGGGGAGAAAATCGAGGAACGGGAAAAACTCCCCAATCGGAAGCTGATAGGAAGCAAGCAGGTTGGGGAGAAAATCGAGGAACGGGAAAAACTCCCCAATCGGAAGCTGATAGGAAGCAAGCAGGTTGGGGAGAAAATCGAGGAACGGGAAAAACTCCCCAATCGGAAGCTGATAGGAAGCAAGCGGGTTGGGGAGAAAATCGAGGAACGGGAAAAACTCCCCAACCGGAAGCTGATAGGAAGCAAGCAGGATGGGGAGAAAGTGGAGGAACGGGAAAAACTCCCCAATCGGAAGCTGATAGGAAGCAAGCGGGTTGGGGAGAAAATCAGGGAAACAGGAAAATTCCCCAACTGGAAGACAGAGAGAAGAAAGTTGATTGGGGAGAAAATCTGAAAACAGAAAGATTCCCCCAATTTGGAGAATGGAGAGAGAAAAGATAGTTGAAACGGGGGAATTGCATATGTATAATAGGGATGCTTAGCAAGAAATAGAGACAGATAAGAATAATATAGAATATTTAACCTCTGTCGAAAAATAAAACAAGAATAATAGGAGAAAAATCATGCGAATTGTAATACAGCGTGTCAATCACGCATCCGTAAAAGTAGATGGAGAGACAATCGGAAGCATCGGCAAGGGATATCTGCTTCTGCTCGGTGTGGCACAGGGGGATACGAAGGAGATGGTTGACCGCTATGTGAAGAAGCTTTCAACCTTGCGGATCTTTGCAGATAAAGAGGGCAAGACGAACCTGTCAATTACCGATGTAGGAGGAGAAGTGCTGGTCGTATCCCAGTTCACATTATATGCGGATTGCAAGAAAGGAAACCGCCCAAGCTTTGTCAAGGCGGGTGCGCCGGACTTTGCAGAGGAGATGTATGAGTATTTCAAAGCAAAATGCGTGGAGACGTTCGGGAAAGTAGAATGCGGAAGCTTTGGTGCCGATATGAAGGTCGAGTTGGAGAACGATGGCCCATTTACAATCTTGTGGGACAGTGATATCTGGTGAGGCGATACCCGAGAGGGGCGATACCCGTGCGACATCCATATGAAATGATGTAATACCCGTGGAGGACAGGCAACAATGAAACAAGACAGCCAGATGTTTGGCACAGAGAAAATCAGTAAAATATTATGGAAGATGGCGCCGCCTGTGATGCTGGCGCAGTTGATACAGGCACTTTATAACATTGTGGACAGCTTCTTTGTCGGGCGGTATTCCGAGAGCGGACTGACCGCGCTGTCCATCATCTATCCGATCCAGCTTCTGATGATCGCATTTGCGGTTGGAACCGGTGTTGGTATCAATACGTGTATGGCGCATTACTTAGGCTTGTCCGAGGATGAAAAGGCGGACGAGATCGGTGGGATCGGCACGCCACTTACTTTGTTTATGTGGGCAGTATTCGCCGTGTTCTGTTATTTCTTCATGCCCGCATACGCGAAGATGTCGACGGATTCCGCAGAAGTAATCAAAGAGGTTGTGATGTATGGACGGATTGTATGCGTCTTTTCTTTTGGACTTTTTTTGGAGAGTATCTGGACGAAGATCCTGCAGGCAAACGGCAATATGAAGACGCCGATGATCGCACAGATTGCAGGTGCAGTTACAAACATCATACTCGATCCACTCTTGATTTTTGGTATGTTTGGATTGCCGAAGATGGGAATCGCAGGAGCTGCGACAGCAACCGTCGTTGGTCAGATCGTAGCGGCGCTGATTGTCATGCGCAGAGGATTCCGGAAGTCACCGGCGTTATCTGTATATCTGCCGGACATCCGCAAGATTTATAAGATGGGAATCCCGAACATCCTGATGCAGTCTGCGTACACGTTCTATATATTCGGACTTAATATGGTACTTGCAACCTTCTCCGATCAGGCGGTGACAGTACTTGGACTTTATTACAAATGGCAGGCGTTTTTCTTCATCCCGCTTGGGGCGATGCAGACCTGTATCGTGCCGATCTTAAGCTATAATTATGCAACGATGAAGATTGCCCGCTGCAAGAAGACGTTGTCATTGGCACTTATATATGGAGTATCCCTGATGATGATAGGTGTGCTTTGTTTTGAACTGATACCGGGACAGATGCTGCATGTATTCTCACATGATGCAGAAGTGATCCGTATTGGGAAGGTGGCGTTCCGTATCATTGCGGTGAGCTTTATTCCGCTTGTGACATCATTGACATTTCCGGTGTTCTTTCAGGCAGTTGGAAAAGCGTTTACAAGCAGTATGCTTACGGTGATAAGAACGGTATTTTTATTTGTGCCGCTCGGGTATGCATTCTCAAGAATCGGGCTAAACTTCTTCTGGCTGACGTTTCCGGTTACGGATATTATTACGACGATTGCCGGATTTTTGCTGTACCGCCGATTCCTAAGATTCACCAAAAGTTCATAGAATTTGCGTTGTTTCAGCAAATCTCCTGTGCTATCATATGTAATAATTTGGAAGATATAGAATTAAGGCATAAGAAGAGTTGAAAATACGAAAAAGTATATTGTAATCTGGTTCTGTATGTGTAATTCCTGCAACTATGTTTGGGATATGCATATGTTTGAGGCTTAGAAGTTCTTAATGTTCTGGATAATAACAGCAATGTTTGAACACGATGTTCAAACAAGCCGCCACTGAGCCATGGATGGCGAATTGGCGGCGGTTGCGTACGATGATAATATTGTATAACAGAACATTTAGAACTTCTTGGGCTCAATACATCGCATATGCAAACATAGTTGCAGGAATATACTATACAGAATCAGATTGCAGGATGCAGCAAGGGTATTTTCAAAAAGGAGAAGATTATGGGACTTACGCAGCAACAAGTACAGGAGCGGATCGATCAGGGCCTGACGAACGAGACCGACCTGTCTACCGATAAAACAACGAAGGAGATTATCATCTCCAACACATTCACATATTTTAACCTGATCTTTTTGATCATTACAGTCTTACTCTGTCTGGTCGGTTCTTTTCGGAACCTGACTTTCTTGCCGATTGTCATCGGCAATACACTGATTGGAATTATACAGGAGGTTCGCGCGAAGCGGACACTGGACAAGATGAATCTGCTGAATGCACCGCACGCGATCGTCGTGCGGGACGGCGTGAAGCAGAAGATTGAAACCGAACAGCTTGTACAGGATGATGAGATCATCTTGGAGGCGGGCAACCAGATCTGCGCAGATGCAGTCGTCGTGGAAGGAAGCGTGCAGGTCAATGAATCGCTGCTTACCGGAGAAGCGGACGAGGTAGAGAAAAATCCCGGCGACGAACTGTTCTCCGGAAGCTTTGTCGTATCCGGACAATGCCACGCCGAACTCACTCATGTCGGAAATGAATCCTACATCGCGAAGCTCTCACAGGAAGCAAAGACGATGGGAAGCGGCGAGCAGTCTGAGATGATCCGTTCAATCAACCAGATCGTCAAATGGGTTGGTATCGTTATCATCCCAATCGGACTTCTGTTGTTTTATCAGAGCCATTTTATCAACCATGAGACAATTCGCCGGAGTGTGACAGCGACGGTTGCGGCGATCATCGGTATGATTCCGGAGGGATTATATTTACTTACGACAATCGCACTGGCTCTCAGCACCATGAAGCTTGCCAGCCGGAAGGTGCTGCTGCATGATATGAAGAGTATCGAAGCACTTGCACGTGTCGATGTGCTGTGTGTGGATAAGACCGGTACGATCACCGAGCCGACGATGAATGTCAAGCAGATCATATGCAGTAAGAACGGGAAGAATCTGCTGCACACGCCGGAGGAATTGCAGGAATTACTTGTGGATTATACTCTTGCATCGAACGACAACAATGCGACGATGCAGGCACTCCGCACATTTGCAGAAAATGATGGTGCGACACCGCATCGGATGGTTGTGGAGCGCTATCCATTTTCCTCAACAACGAAATACGGTGCAATTGTATTTACAGAAGGAACTTATATATTAGGGGCGCCGGAATTTGTCCTGCGAGATGCATATGCGACGGTGGAAGAAGAGATTACAACTTTCACGAAGGATGGTGACCGCGTCCTGCTTTTTGCAAAATACGCAGGAACAGATTTAAAGCACGGACTTACAGAAGAGGTGATTCCGCTTGGATTTGTCATACTTGCGAACCCGATTCGTGAAAATGCAAAGCAGACATTCGAATATTTTAACAATCAGGGCGTGGCAATCAAGGTCATCTCCGGTGATAATCCGGGGACGGTTTCTGAAGTTGCGCTGCAGGCTGGAATCCTGGGTGCAGAGAATTACGTGGATGCGACCACGCTTGATACAGCGGCGAAGCTTAGGGATGCGGTGGAACAGTACACTGTCTTTGGACGTGTGACCCCAAAGCAGAAACAGAAGCTTGTGAAGGCATTGCAGATCAAAGGACATACGGTTGCGATGACAGGTGATGGTGTCAATGATATCTTGGCTATGAAGGATGCAGACTGTAGCGTGGCGATGGCATCGGGAAGTGAGGCAGCAGCGCAGGCAGCACAGGTTGTATTGCTGGATTCGGATTTTGCACATATGCCGGATGTTGTGTATGAAGGCAGGCGTGTCGTTAACAACGTACAGCGGTCAGCGAGTCTGTTCCTTGTAAAGAATATATTTTCTCTGTTGATGGCAGTATTCTCGATGGTTTTGATGATCACATATCCGCTCGAACCGGCGCAGGTATCCTTGATCAGTATGTTCACAATCGGCGCACCGGGATTCCTGCTTGCATTAGAGCCGAACAAGAACCGGATCGAAGGCAGGTTTATCACGAATGTGCTGCTTAAGGCACTGCCGGGCGGTCTGACCGATGTGATTGCAGTCGGAGCCCTTGTCATGCTTGGATCGGTATTCGGACTTCCGGATGCGAGTGTGGCGACAGCCGCAACACTGGTTTTGTCGGTTGTTGGATTTATGATCTTATTTAAGATCAGCGAGCCGCTCAATAAGATGAAGTACGGCGTGATCTTCCTGAATATATTCGGACTTGTATTCTCCGGAATCTTTCTGAAGAAGCTGTTTGCATTAAGTGATATGTCAAACCGGTGTATATTGTTGATGGTTGTGTTCGGATTCGCAGCGGAATCCTTATTCCGGTATCTGACTCTGATTGCGGAGAAGTTACGGGCACGTTACGAGAAAAAACAGAAGTATACCGGCTATAAACGGAAGAGAAAACTACGTCGATAGTGAAAATTACAGGAAATTTACAAGAAAATGACGAAAAAGGGATGCGTAATCATTGCTATCTGCCGAAAATGATATTATAATCGGAATGGTGTTTTTTGGATTATAGTAGAAAACGAAGGAGAGAGTAACATGATACGCTTCAAAAAGAGTAAGAAGATTCTTGCAGCCATTTTGACAGCGGGGATGCTGCTTGCGGGAAATGGAGTCCCGATTTGCGCAGCAGAACCAGTTTCGGTGGCACAGACAGAAGAACAGTTGAATTATCTGGTCGTCGGAAGTCCGGTTGTATGTACACCGGGAAGCCAGTTTGTTCTGGCGGATGTCGGAGATGGAACGGAGAAGCTTTCGGATGCGGTTTTGACTTACGTCAATGTGGAGACTGGTACTTCCTATGAAGTGACTGCGGATACCGTAGATGAGGGAAGCCTGCTGTTTAACATGGAGTTTGATGATACCCAGCCGAGCGGAGAATATGAAGTAACCACGATTGAGGTAGTTGCAGACGGAGAGAAACGAATCGTTCGTATGGTGGATACCGGAATTGACGCCAAATTTGGTATCAATACGGATGTTGATTCTGAGGCGGATGCCTATGTCGTGGATGAACAGGCAGAGCAGGATGCAGAGGAAGCCTGCGGCGAAGACGGAATTACCGTGCTGGATGCCGAAGGACAGGAGATGACTTTTGATTCTCTGACCGAAGCTTTACAGGAAGCCGATGACAGTGTTGCAGACAGCGGAATCGCAACACAGTCGACAGCCAACCCGAATCTGGTTGTTGTGCTTGATCCGGGACATGGTGGTTCTGATCCGGGTGCATGTAAATATGGCTTGAGAGAAGCGGATTTGACGTTGAAAATTGCGCAGTATTGCAAGTCAAAGCTGGAAGAGTATAGCCATGTTGAAGTATACATGACAAGAACTGCAGATACGGACAATAATCTTGCTAATCGCGTAGCGTATGCAAAGAAATTTAATCCAGATGTGTTTGTCAGCATTCATATCAATGCTGTTGGTGGACAACATGGCGGTGCCGAGGTGTATTATCCAAACGGCAATTACATACCGGGTATCGGAACAGAAGGAAAAGAACTGGCAGAAGTAATCCAGCAGAAGCTGGTAGCGCTTGGCCTATATAACAGAGGAATCAAGATCCGGAATACAGAGGACGGCAGCCAGTACCCAGATGGTTCACCATCGGATTACTTAGGCGTTATCAAGCGTTCTAAGGAAGCTGGTTTCCCGGCAGTTTTGATCGAGCATGCATTTATCGATAATTATGGCGATGTATATAACTTTTTGTCAAGAGAAGATAAAGTAAAGGAAATGGGGTATGCAGATGCAACCGCCATTGCAGAATATTATGGATTGTCCAAGAATGGGAATTACGGCTCTAAGGCGACAATCGCGGATACGATCCGTACAGCATATGACGGTGGTACGTCCGAAGCATTGACACCAATTATGACGACTCCGACGACATCAGTTGATCGTATGGTATCGTATTATAAGTCCAATGCAACGTTCCCGACTTACTATCAGGAGCATGATACAGAGATCAAAGCATCGTCCAATCCATTGCAGACATTTTGCCAGATCTTTTACGACGAGGCAGTTGCAGAGGGCGTAGATCCGGGTGTTGTATTTGCACAGGCAATGAAAGAAACTGGATTCTTGCGATTCGGCGGCGATGTAAAGATTGAGCAGTATAATTTCTGTGGACTGGGCGCAACCGGAGGCGGCGCTGCTGGACAGGCATTTGGTTCGGTACGTCTGGGAGTACGTGCACAGGTACAGCATCTGAAGGCATACGCTTCACAGGAAGATCTGAAAAATGCAGTGGTTGATCCGAGATTCCAGTATGTGACAAGAGGCTGTGCAACTTTTGTAGAGTACTTGGGTATTCAGGAAAACCCTTGGGGAAAGGGCTGGGCAACTGCATCAAATTATGGATATAGTATTGTAAATGATTATATGTACAAATTCTGTACGGTAAAAAAGACATCCAGTACAGCAAATTCGTTCCTGAATGTAGCGTATAGCACACATGTACAGAGTTATGGCTGGCAGGCAGATAAATTTAACGGTATGACAAGCGGAACGACCGGACTTGGCAAGCGCCTGGAGGCAATCAAGATTAAGGTCGGTGGCGAGTATGATTTGGGTGTTACCTATCAGACACATGTACAGACCTTAGGCTGGGGTAATTGGGTCGATGATGGAGCTTTAAGCGGAACAACTGGACAGGCCAAACGTCTGGAAGCAATCCGTATCAAATTAACAGGCAACGACGCAGACAAATTCGATGTGTATTATCGTGTACATGCACAGACCTTTGGCTGGCTTGGCTGGGCAAAGAATGGTGAAACGGCTGGTACGTCAGGATTTGCAAAGCGTCTGGAAGCAATCCAGATTTACGTAGTACCGAAGGGGATGACGCCATCTTCGGGAACCAGCGCTGTTTCTTATGTACAGTACGGAAAGGCTGCATCGAAGAGTGATCAGCCGGGCTTGATCAATTATGCAACGCATGTGCAGACCTATGGCAACCAGCAATTTGTATCAGACGGTTCCTTCTCTGGAACATATGGAGAAGCAAAGCGGCTGGAGGCAATCCGGATTCAGGTCAACAATGACGCACTTGGTGTAGATGGTGGTGTGACTTATCATACGCATGTGCAGAAATTGGGATGGCAGCCTTGGGTTAGCGATGGCGTAGTCAGCGGAACGACTGGACAGGCGAAGCGTCTGGAGGCAATCGAGATCAAACTGACTGGTGAACTTGCTGAGAAATATGATGTATACTACCGTGTACACGCACAGACTTTCGGCTGGTTGAACTGGGCGAAGAATGGGCAGACAGCTGGAACAGTTGGATATGCAAAGCGTCTGGAAGGAATTCAGATCGTGCTCGTACCAAAGGGAGGCAAAGCACCGAGTGCAACGCCTTTGAACGATGGCAGAGCATGTATTATTAAATAAAATAACAAATCAAAAAAGAGTCTTGCAGATTGCAAGGCTCTTTTTATGTGTAAACATATTCGTGTATTGTGCGGATGAAACAGATTACATGGCAGCCACTCTGGCGTCGATATAGCGAATCAGTTCTTCTGCTGAAGCTTTCAGACCAAGGCGGCTGGTATTGATGCAGACATCATAGTACCGGGAATCGCCCCATTTGCCAGAGGAGAAGGAATTGTGATACTGCTTCCGGCTTTTATCGTGGCGTTTCATTTTTGTGAGCGCCTCGTCTGCGGATACATGCTTGACTTCCATGATTCGCTTCTGCTTCACATCAGTGTCGCCGACAAGGAAGATGGAGATCAGTCCATCATTATCCTGTAAGATGTCCTCGGCACAACGACCGAGTACTACATAGGATTCTCCGCTTTCTGCCTTTTCCTTCAGGAAATTAAACTGCATTTCTGCAATAATCTTTTCTACGGAGTTTGACTGTCCGAGTACCGTTCTGGTGATAAAAGGATTTGCTGGCTTTTCGTCGTATTTCTTATAGACATCGTAAGAATTTCCAGTTTCCTTGGAAAGCTCGTCGAGAATATTTCTGTCATAAAGTGGAATATTGTAATGCTTGGCGATCATTTCTGCGATTACATGTCCGCCGCTTCCATACTCTCGTCCGATTGAAATAATGACCTGTTTGTTCATAAATATACGCTCCCTTCTGTCGTGAAATGTGTCTGCCATTCGCGCTTTTTTTATTTACAATTATACATAAGATGGACGGAAAAAGTCAATGTATGTATGCAGGAAAAATGGGAAAAACTGTATCTGTGAAGAAGTATAAAAACAGGGAGAAACAGACAATGAAAAAAACAACTGAATTTACACCGACAGCTTTTATTTTAGGAATTTTACTTGCCGTTGTATTTGGTGGTGCCAATGCCTATCTGGGGCTGCGTGTCGGTATGACGGTATCCGCATCCATTCCGGCAGCCGTGATCTCGATGGGGATTGTGCGGCTGTTGTTAAAGAGGGATTCGATTCTGGAAAATAACATGGTACAGACAATCGGCTCCGCCGGAGAATCGCTGGCGGCAGGTGCAATCTTTACGCTTCCGGCACTGTTTATGTGGGCTAAGGAGCATGGAACGGCGATGCCGCCTTTTTTTACGATCGCGATGCTTGCCATAAGCGGCGGTCTGCTTGGGGTGCTTTTCATGGTGCCGCTTCGCCACGCGCTGATCGTGGAAGAACATGACCGCCTGCCATACCCGGAGGGAACGGCATGTTCGAAGGTGCTGCTTGCTGGAGAAGAGGGTGGCGCGAAAGCAAAGAAGGTATTAAAAGGATTGCTCGCGGCAGCTGTCTATAAATTTTTAGCAGACGGATTGAAGCTGTTTCCAAGTGAAGTCGATTTTGAAAGCCGGAAGCTGCGTGGGGCAGGCTTTGGTATCGACGTGCTACCGGCATTGGTGGGTGTTGGATATATCTGCGGCGCGCGTGTGTCTTCGTATCTTTTGAGCGGGGCGGTACTTGGCTGGCTCGTGCTGATGCCGGCGTTCGTGCTGGTTGGTGGGGATAATATCTTGTTTCCAGCGACGAGAGCAATCGGCACTTTAACCACATGGGAATTGTGGGGGAACTATATCCGCTATATTGGAGCCGGAGCAGTTGCGGCAGGCGGAATTATCAGCCTTGTAAAGACGTTGCCATTGATCGTGACGACCTTCCGTAAGGCAGTGCGTGGCTATGGGAATACGGGAAGGGAACGGACAGAACGTGATATTCCGATGCGGTATGTGATCATTGGAATTGTGGCAATCCTGTTGTTCCTGTGTGTGATGCCACAGATCCGGCTGTCTGTGCCGATGGCACTTTTTATTGCCGTGTTTGGATTTTTCTTTGCAACCGTCAGTGCACGGATGGTTGGTCTTGTCGGTTCTTCGAACAATCCGGTATCTGGTATGGCAATCGCGACATTGCTGCTTGCATCCTTTGTGCTGAAATTAACTGGGCAGACCGGATTAAAAGGAATGACAGTTGCAATCTCAATGGGAACGGTCATCTGTATTGTCGCGGCAATGGCAGGGGATACGTCGCAGGATTTGAAAACTGGTTTTATCGTCGGGGCAACACCGTGGAAGCAGCAGGTTGGAGAGCTGATCGGGGCGGTTGTTTCCGGACTTGCAATCGGTGGTGTGCTGTATCTGTTGCAGGCAGCATGGAGCTTCGGCGATCCGGAGCTTCCGGCACCGCAGGCAACATTGATGAAGCTGGTTGTGGAAGGTGTGATGGGAGATTATCTGCCGTGGGGACTGATTCTGATCGGCGTATTTATCGCAGTTGCGGTTGAGATCGTTGGGATTCCGGTGCTTCCTTTTTCTATCGGATTGTATCTGCCGATTCATCTGTCAACAGCGATCATGGTTGGCGGTCTGTTGCGCGCGTTTTATGAAAGGAAAAAGAATGAGGCGTATGTGCAGGATGGAATCTTATTTTCTTCCGGACTGATCGCCGGAGAGGGATTGATCGGAATTCTGTTAGCGGTGACAGCTGTACTTGGTGTGAGTGCAAAATTTGATTTATCCGGGCGTGGAATCAGTCTGGGAGCGGCAGGAAGTCTGGCAGCATTTTTGATCCTGCTTGTCATAATGATCTGCGTGATAAAAAAACAGGAAAAAATGGAAATTGATAGTTGACATCTGAAAAAGGAATGCTATAATAAACAAAAACATATGAATAATTGTTCATATGATATCGAGAAAAAAGGAGATACGAAGATGAAGAAAACTTACAAAATTGATGTTGATTGTGCAAACTGTGCAAATAAGATGGAGGACGCTGCTAAGAATACAGCTGGAGTCAAGGACGCGACTGTAAACTTTATGGCACTCAAGATGATCGTAGAGTTTGAAGAAGGTGCAGATGCAAAGGCAGTTATGAAGGACGTTCTGAAGAACTGCAAGAAGGTAGAGGATGACTGCGAGATCTTCTTATAAGAGATCTGCACAGATGCAGCAGGTGTGCATAAGTAAGTAGAAGAAGCAGACAGAGATAGGAAGTGACGGCTATGACGAAGAAGCAGAAGAAGGTATTGGTTCGGATCATTATTGCAGCGGTATTGGTGATCGCTTTGCAGTTTATTTCGGTGAAAGGATACGTGCGGTTCGGACTGTATATGATTCCGTATCTGGTAATCGGATATGACATCCTGAAGAAGGCAGGAAAGGGAATTTTGAACCGGCAGATTTTCGATGAGAATTTCCTGATGGCAGTTGCCACCATCGGTGCGATCGCACTCGGTGATTACAAGGAAGGCACTGCGGTTATGCTCTTCTATCAGATTGGAGAGCTGTTCCAGAGCTACGCCGTTGGTAAGAGCCGCCGGAACATCAGTGATCTGATGGATATCCGCCCGGACTATGCAAATGTAGAGAAGGACGGAGAGCTTGAGCAGGTTGATCCGGATGAGATTGAGATCGGTACGGTTATCGTTGTACAGCCGGGTGAGAAGGTGCCAATCGATGGTGTTGTTGTCGAGGGAACATCGTCCTTAAATACAAGTGCACTGACGGGTGAGAGCGTACCGCGGGAAGTTAGCGTGGATGATGAGATCATCAGCGGATGTATCAACATGACCGGACTTTTGAAGATCCGTACGACGAAGGAATTCGGCGAGTCGACGGTATCGAAGATTTTGGAACTGGTAGAGAATGCAAGCTCCAGAAAATCACGTTCCGAGAACTTTATCTCGAAGTTTGCGAAGATCTATACACCGGCAGTCTGCTATGGTGCTCTGGCACTTGCCATCTTACCGCCGATCGTGCGGATGGCATTTATGGGGCTTGCACCGGAATGGGGCGACTGGGTATATCGTGCCCTGACATTCCTTGTAATCAGTTGTCCATGTGCACTGGTAATCAGTATTCCGCTTAGCTTCTTTGCAGGAATCGGTGGCGCGAGCCGGGAAGGTGTCCTTGTCAAAGGCTCAAGCTTCTTAGAGACATTGTCGCAGACGAAGATCGTCGTATTTGATAAGACCGGTACGATGACGAAGGGTGTATTTGAGGTAAATGGTATCCACCACAGTCCATATAAGGATGAGGAGCTGCTTGAGTATGCAGCCCTTGCAGAGAGCTATTCCACCCATCCAATCAGCAAGAGCTTACAGCGTGCGTATGGCAAGCCGATCGATAAGAACCGCGTCAGTGACGTGGAGGAGATCGGTGGTCATGGTCTGACAGCAAAGGTGGACGGAAAGGTTGTTGCAGCTGGAAATGCAAAGCTTATGAAGAAGCTCGGTATCGAGTATCACGACTGCAGCCATGTTGGAACGATCGTACATGTAGCGATTGATGGCAAATACGCCGGTCATATCCTGATCTCCGATGTGATCAAGGAGCATGCGGCAGAGGCAATCGCCGCACTGAAGAAATCCGGTATTGAGAAGACCGTTATGTTGACCGGTGATGCCAAGAATGTGGCAGATCATGTAGCCGCACAGCTTGGAATCGATGAGGTATGCAGTGAACTGCTTCCGGGCGATAAGGTAGAAAAGGTCGAAGAACTCTTGACGAAAAAGTCGGAAAAGGATAAACTTGCATTTGTGGGTGATGGAATCAACGACGCACCAGTTCTCTCACGTGCCGATATCGGTATTGCGATGGGCGCGCTTGGTTCCGACGCAGCAATCGAAGCTGCCGACATCGTATTGATGGACGACGATCCACTGAAGATCTCGAAGGCGATCCGGATCTCAAGAAAATGTATCCGTATCGTATATGAGAATATTTATTTCGCGATTGGTATTAAAGTAATCTGTCTGGTACTCGGCGCACTTGGTATTGCAAATATGTGGTTTGCCATTTTTGCAGATGTCGGAGTTATGATACTGGCAGTGTTAAATGCGATCCGTACATTGTTTGTAAAGAAACTTTAGTGTGAAATGAGGATACTATGGCACAGACACAGAAAATGATTGAATGTTGTGAGAGTCACGAGGTACACAAGGATCTGCTGAAGATTGTGAATGAGAAGCTGCCAAGTGAGACAGAATTGTATGATCTGGCAGAGCTCTTCAAGGTGTTCGGCGATTCGACGAGAATACGGATTTTGTTCGTATTATTCGAGGCAGAGGTGTGCGTGTGTGATCTGGCGGAAGCACTTGGCATGACACAGTCCGCAATCTCACATCAGCTTCGTATCTTGAAGCAGAATAAACTGGTAAAGAACCGGAGAGAAGGAAAATCCATTTTCTATTCTCTGGCGGATGAACATGTCCGCACAATTATCGCACAGGGTTGCGAGCATATTGAAGAAGATTAAAGTTGTTTCATTTCGTTCTGACGCACAAGGGTTCGTCCCGCGTGGAAAGGCGAGTAATAAAAGAGGGTACTATGGATAAGCGAATTTCCGTAATCAGTATTATCGTATATGAGAGAGATCAGGCGGCGAAGGTGAATGCGGTTCTGCATGAATATGCAGACTATATCATCGGCCGTATGGGACTTCCGTATGAGAAGAAGGGTGTTTCTATCATATCCGTCGTTATGGATGCGCCGATGTCGTGTACCAGTGCGCTTTCCGGCAAATTAGGGATGATCGATGGTGTGACTGCGAAATGCAACACAGCTAAGATCTAATACATATTTAACTAATTAAAGGAGAGCAAATCTATGAACGAGATGAGACGAAATGTAAAGAAGAGACCGGCAGTGAAGAAAGTATTTGCTTTGTTGCTGGCTCTTTCTATGTTCTGCGCACTTTTGGCAGGGTGTGGCAAGAAAGAGGAAACGGATAATGTGACAGTTCGTGTTGGAGCGATGTCTGGTCCGACCGCAATGGGCATGGTCAAGCTGATGAAGGATGCCGAAGATGGGACTGCAAAGGGCACATATGAGTTCGCAGATCTATCCACCGATCCATCTACATTTGTGGCACCGCTTACAAAGGGTGACATTGACATTGCAGCGGTTCCATCGAATCTGGCTTCTGTGATCTATAACAATACGAACGGTGGCGTGCAGATCCTTGCAGTTAACACACTGGGAGTCCTGAACATCGTGGAGCGTGGAGACAGCGTACAGAGCATTAAGGATCTGGCAGGCAAGAAACTGTATGCAACCGGACAGGGTGCAACACCAGAATACACACTGCGCCATATTTTGAAGCAAAATGGCATTGATCCGGATAGTGGTCTTACGATCCAGTGGTGTGCAGATACAACGGAAGCACTGTCTTATATTGCAAATGATTCTGAAGCGATCGCTATGTTACCACAGCCATTTGCGACAGCCGCAATGGGACAGGTTGACGGCTTGCGCGTTGCAATCGACTTAAATGATGCATGGACAGAGATCGAGGATTGTGATATCGTGACTGGTGTGGTTGTTGCCCGGACAGATTTCGTGAAGGAGCATCCACAGGCAGTTGAGACGTTCCTTTCAGAGTATGAGGCTTCCGTTGCTTATACAAATGACAATGCAGCCGATGCGGCAGAGCTGATCGCCGGATATGGTATCGTGGCGAAGGCGCCGCTCGCAGAGAAGGCGATTCCGAAATGCCATATCACATTCCTGAAGGGACAGGAAATGAAGGACAGTGTCAGCGGATATCTGCAGATTCTCTTTGACGAGAACCCACAGGCAGTTGGCGGTACACTCCCAGCCGATGATTTTTATTATGGATTGTAAATATGAACTATAAAGAAGTATTAAAGAAAGTGGGTGCAGCGTTGCTTGCACTCACTTTTTGGGAAATTGCAGCACTTCTCATCCACCAGCGGATCCTGCTTGTGACACCGGTTGCAGTTGCAAGACGGCTTTGCACGATCTGGCGGGTGGAGGGCTTTGCGCGTGCGATATGGTTCTCGTTCTACCATATTGCAGGCGGTTTTTTGCTTGGGTTGATTCTGGGCTGCATGCTTGCTTATCTGGCGGCGAAGCACCCGGTTGTAGAGACCTTGCTGTGGCCGTGGATGGCGACGATCAAAAGTGTGCCGGTGGCATCGTTCGTCGTGATCTGTCTGATCTGGCTGTCCGCCCGGAATCTGTCGGTATTCATATCGTTCCTGATCGTAATTCCGATCATATATCAGAATGTCTTAGAGGGACTACGTGCAGAAAACCGGGAGATGCAGGAGGTCGCAACAGTCTTTCAGCTGCCATGGCGCAAACGCTTCCGCTATATCGAGCTGCCGAAGCTTCGCCCGTTTCTTCTTTCTGCCTGCCGTGTGACAACCGGTATGGCATGGAAGGCAGGTATCGCCGCAGAGATCATCGGCGTGCCGAACGGTTCGATCGGCAAGATGCTTTATACAGCAAAAATATACCTTGATACCGACGACCTGCTTGCGTGGACGGTGATCATTGTGGTAATCAGCGTGGTGGCGGAGAAGGTATTTCTGGCAGGACTGTCGAGGCTGCTTAATCCGTGCTCACGTTTTATGGAGGATACGGATGCAGGATATTAGAATAAAAAATGTATCGAAAGCGTATGGTGATAAGCAGGTGTTAAACCATATCTCGAAAGAGTTCCCATCGGGAGAGACGACCGTGATCATGGGCGCGTCGGGCTGTGGCAAGACAACCCTGCTTCGGATTCTGTTAGGATTAGAAAAGGCGGACAGCGGCGAAGTAACTGGCATGCCAGAGCGGGTAGCTGTATTGTTTCAGGAAGACCGGTTGTGCGAGGATGTTTCAGCCTATGAGAATATTGCCCTTGTGCTGGAACGTAAGAAGACGCATGCACAAAGGGACGCGCAGAAGTGCAGGATAGAACAGGAGGCAGCACAGGTTGGTATCACGGCGGATGACTTAAAACAGAACGTCATGAAACTAAGTGGTGGCATGCGGCGGCGGATCGCCCTGCTCCGGGCATTGTTGTACGATGCGGACTGTGTGATCTTAGATGAACCATTTAAAGGATTGGATGCCACGACGAAGCAGATCGTGATGCAGTATGTGAAGGAGAAGACTGCAGGGAAGACAACATTTCTGGTGACACACGATGCTTCGGAGGCAGACTTTTTTGGCGGGAACAGATGGAACCTGCCAACCGAAAATAAAAATGCAAATGATGAGTAAAATTTTACTAAAAAAAGAGACGTAAATGATAGACGTCTCTTTTCTTATGTGGAAAAATACGATATAATTGTAATGTGCGTGATTGCGCGCATCTGGTTGTTTGCAGAGACTGTCAGACAACCTCTAAAACAATAAAATAATATAAGAATTTTAATAAAAAGGAGTGTTGAAATGAAGATTAATTATGTAGGAAATCAGGGCGACTTTACTATGGAGAATCCAGAGATGCTTAGTTATCTTTATTTTCCAATCGCAAATGAATCAGGGGTTATGAGTTCGGTTGCACCCGATCTCGCAGGCGACTCGAAGATGAGTCAGAATTCATTCCTTATGCCACCGGTGAGCTGTGAGAATCTGCACAATGACAAGTCATCCAGAAATGTATGGTGCAAGATCAATGGCAAGACACTCTGGTCATTGACTGGGCGTTCCGCTGCCCAGCAGGCAGAGCTTTTTACAGAGGACAAGGAACCAACCTATTTGGAGGCAGGCTTCATGCATCACAAGATCACACGTACATCTGAGAAGAACGGTGTGAAGGCAGCGCTTTCCAGCGTGTCACCAATCAGCGGTGAGAAGCTGGAGCTTCTGAAGGTAGAGCTTACAAATATTTCGGAGGAAGAAATGACAATGCAGGTCGTGACTGCGATTCCACTTTATGCAAGATCCGCAGATAACATCCGTGACCACCGTCACGTAACGGCTCTGCTTCATCGCATTACAACCAATGAGACAGGCATTCTTGTAAAGCCGACGATGACATTTGACGAGCGTGGACATAAGCGCAACGAGATCAACTATGGTGTGTTCGGTGGAAATGAGAACGAGACACCGATCGGCTATTATCCAATCGTAGAGGATTTCATTGGCGAGGGCGGTAATCTGGAGAACCCACGTGCACTTTATAAGAATCCACTTGCGCCATATGCAAAGGGCGAAGGCATCGACGGCTACGAAGCATTGGGCGGTGTTGTATTTGCAGAGAAGAAGGTGGCTGCCGGTGAGACAATCTCCTATGTGATCGCAATGGGTTATGGCGACAGCGCAGAAGAGCTTACAGCAGCTGCAAATAAGTTCCTGAGTGTCAAGGCGTTTGACAAGGCATGGGATGAGACAATCGCATACTGGCAGGAGAAGGTCAATGTCTCTTACCACACAGGCAACAAGGATTTCGACCAGTGGATGAAGTGGGTAAGCTTCCAGCCAATGCTGCGTCGGATCTATGGATGTTCGTTCCTTCCACATCATGATTATGGTAAGGGCGGCCGTGGATGGCGTGACCTGTGGCAGGATTGTCTGGCACTTCTTATCATGAATCCGGATGGCGTGCGTCAGATGCTGATCGACAACTTCGGTGGTGTGCGTCTCGATGGTACAAATGCAACAATCATTGGAAGCAAGCAGGGCGAATTTATCGCTGACCGTAATGGTATCGCGCGTGTATGGATGGATCACGGCGTATGGCCATATCTGACAACCGAGCTTTATATCAATCAGACAGGAGATTTGGATATCCTGTTAGAAGAAAATACATATTTCAAGGATCTTCTGATCTGTCGTGGCGAGGACCGCGATACAGACTGGGATATCTCACAGGGTGAAAAGCAGAAGGATGCAGCAGGAAATGTATACTCCGGAACATTGTTAGAGCATCTGCTGATTCAGAATCTGTCTTCCTTCTACGATGTCGGAGATCACAATGAGATCCGCCTGCGTGGTGCAGACTGGAACGATGCACTCGATATGGCAGCACAGCGTGGTGAGAGCGTGGCATTTACAACGATGTACGCAGACAATATGGATCACATCGCAGGACTGCTTGCAGCATTCGAGGCATCCGGCAAAAAGACCGTGAAGATCGCAAAGGAGATGCAGCAGCTTCTTGTATCCGGTGCAGATCTGTATGACGACGTAGCGAAGAAGCGTGAAGTACTGATGAATTACTGCGAGACATGCAGACATACATTATCCGGTGAGAAGGTAGAGATCTCTGTATCAGAGCTTGCTGCAAACCTCAAGGGGAAGGCAGACTGGATGCGTGAGCACATCCGCAAGACCGAGTGGGTACAGACTGCAGAGGGCGATGGCTTCTTCAACGGTTATTATGATAACTCCGGCAAGGCGGTTGAGGGCGATATCAATGGCGGTGTCCGTATGATGCTTACCTCACAGGTATTTACGATCATGTCGAAGACAGCAACCAACGAACAGGTGGCCCAGATCGTGAAATCCGCAGATAAGTATCTGTACGATGCTTCTGTTGGCGGTTACCGTTTGAACACCGATTTCCATGAGGTGAAGATGGATCTTGGACGTATGTTTGGATTCGCGTATGGCCACAAGGAAAATGGTGCCGTGTTCTGTCACATGGCAACGATGTTTGGAAATGCACTTTATCAAAGAGGCTTCGCGAAGGAAGCGTATAAAGTATTTAATACATTATTTGAGCACTGCAACGATGTCGAGAAGAGCCGCATCTATCCGGGTGTGCCGGAGTATGTGGATGCCAAGGGACGTGGCGTGTACCACTATCTGACCGGTGCTGCAAGCTGGCTGCTTGTAACGGTGATCACACAGATGTTTGGTGTGCGTGGACAGATGGGAGACCTGGCGTTTGTGCCACAGCTTCTGCCGGAGCAGTTTGATGCAAATGGGGAAGCAGGACTTTCGATGATCTTTGCAGACAGAAATGTCAAGATCGTTATGAAGAATGCAGAGAAGAAGGCGCCGGCTGATTACAAGGTGAGCGCAATCACAATCGATGGCGCAGCTTACGACTTTGCCGGAACACCAGTGATCAAGCGTGCAAATATCGAGGCACTTTCCAAGGATGCACAGCACACAATCGAAGTAACACTTGCTTAAGGAGGAACCAATTATGGAAGGAATTGAAATTATAGATTTTCAGCCGGAAGGCTACAAACCACTTGTGGATTACGAAAGCTGGAGAGTCGCAGTCTTAAAGTTCTGCGACGACCTGCTGATCGAGAATGTAAAGACAATGCAGAAGCATTTGTATACGGATGAGGTATTCGTACTGGTACAGGGACATTGCACATTGTTCCTTGCAGGTGAGGGTGACAAGCCGGGCAAGATTACAGCCGTACACATGGAGCCGCACAAGATCTACAACATCAAGAAGGGCACATGGCATAACCATATCATGGATACAGACGGCGAAGTCGTGATCGTAGAAAACCGCGACACTTGCGACGACAACTCCCCAATCCTGCCACTCGGCAAGAATCAGCTGGTAGAATTGGCAAACGCGGCAAAGTAATAACAAGCGTCTGAATACAAGGATAACAGATATTTATAAATAATACAGGATAATTGTGGGAACATGAATATCGAATAATGAATATTACAGTTTCTTAAGCAGACCATTGGAACACGCCAGCACTTAACGAGCTGTGTCTGAAGAATGAAGACACAGGGAGTTTAGTGTCTGCTGCGTGTGGAAGTGAGCGAGAGCGCGTCTGCGTAGAAATGTAATATTCATTATTCGTTGAAACACAGAACCACAATTATCCGTACGATTTAGAAAGGGAAAAATATGTTTGACAATAAGAACCGCTTTGTAATAGAAAACTACAACAAACAGTCCTGTTTCGCAAGCTTCCTCCCAGGCATCAGCGGTATCCACGGAACCCCGCTCTGGAACTTCTACGTTAACCGTGGACAGGCAATCTGCAGCTTCGGCTCAGAGAACAAAGATCATTCCATCATGGAATTTTATCCGGCACATCAGTCCTACCAGTTTACAAAGACGATGGGCTTCCGCACGTTCCTGAAGGTAGACGGAACATTCTACGAGCCGTTTGTGGACGACGATATGCCACACAAGATGTACATCGGTATGAACGAGCTGGAGATTGAAGAGACAAATGAAGCACTTGGCATCAAAGTAAACGTCTTGTATTACACAATGCCAAACGAGCGTCTCGGCGGTCTGGTTCGTACTGTGACGATCACGAATCTCGCTGGTGCGAAGAAGGACGTGGAAGTGTTAGATGGTATGCCAGCGCTGCTTCCGTATGGTATCGCATTAAAGGATATGAAGGAGACGGCACAGACGACAAAGGCTTGGATGCAGGTCGAGGATGTAAACGAGAAGCTCCCATATTACCGTGTGCGTATCGCACTTGCCGATGCGGCAGAAGTTTCCGAGGTAGAGGCAGGAAACTTCATGGTATCTGTCAATAAGAACGGCGAAAAACTTCCGATCATCGCAGATCCGGAGCTGATCTTTGATTACGATACAAGTCTGGCAAAGCCAGTGAAATTCTTTCAGACAGAGGTACTTGCACTTGCAGCAGAGCATCAGCTTTGCGCCAATCAGGTACCGGCAGGCTTTGCATGTTCACATGAGGAGATTACAGATAGCCACACGATCTACTCTGTATACGGACAGGCAGGTACGAAGGAGCTGTTCCATACATTTGCAAATGCGGGCTTGGATGCAGCATATTTTGCCAGAAAGCATGAAGAAAATGATGCGATCATCAATGAACTTGCAGACACGATTGCAACGACAACAGCAGATCCTGTCTTCGATGCGTACTGCAAGCAGACATACATTGATAACGTCCTGCGTGGCGGATATCCGGTGAAGCTTCCGGGCGGACATATCTTCTATGTATATTCCAGAAAGCACGGCGATGTGGAGCGTGATTACAATTTCTTCTCCATGCTTCCGGAATATTATTCACAGGGAAATGGAAACTTCCGTGATGTAAACCAGAACCGTCGAAGCGATATCTATTTTGCGAACTTCGTCGGCGATTACAATATCAAAGTATTTTACGATCTGCTGCAGTTGGATGGCTACAATCCATTGCAGGTAAAGCAGATTACATATTCATTAAAGCCGGAGACAGAAGCAGAAGTGCTCTCCTATGTAACTGAGAATGCGGATGTTCTGAAAAACTTGTTTGCAAAACCATTTACACCGGGTAAATTATATGCGCAGATCTACAACAAGAAGGTTGGACTTACCGTTGAGGAAGACAAGTTCTTCGCCGTAGTGATGGAACACAGCGTTGAGAATCTGAATGCAGATTTCGGTGAGGGCTACTGGAGTGACCACTGGACATACAATCTCGATCTTGTGGATGCATATCTGTCTGTCTATCCGGAGAAGGAAGAGACGATGCTCTTTGATGAGAAGGATTACACCTACTATGAGTCAAAGGCAACGGTTCTTCCACGTGTGAAGCGTTATGTCAAGACAGACAAGGGTGTCAGACAGTACAACTCGATCGACGAGGAGAAGAAGGCAGAGGTAACATTTGACAAGGCGCGTACAGCGTATGGAAAGGGTGACGTTTATACTTCAAATCTTGCAACGAAGCTTGTGCTGATGAGTACACTCAAGTTCGATGCACTCGATATGAAGGGCATCGGTGTCGAGATGGAAGGTGGAAAGCCGGGCTGGTATGACGCGTTAAATGGTCTGCCGGGATTATTCGGTTCTTCTGTCTGCGAGACATACGAATTACAGCGGATGTTATTGTTCCTGCGTGAGGAGCTTGCGAAGTTTGACCGTGCGGTAGACGTTCCTGCAGAGCTTGCCGAGCTGATTGAAAAGACAGATGCAGCACTTAAGAATTATACAAAGGGCGGTGACCGTCTGGCAGTATGGAATGCAGTGAATATCGCAAAGGAAGCATATCGTGAGAAGACCGCATTTGGCATTGATGGAAAAGAAGAGACGATTCCGGCTGCAACGCTTATTGCAACTCTTGACCGCATGATCGCATATGTAGAGGAAGGAATTGAACTTGGTTGTGCGATGAAAGATGGCATTGCACCGGCTTATATGGCATACAGCATGTCGGATTACACAGAAAAGGACGGCGTGATCACACCGGAGAATCTGCAGGTGGTTGATATCCCGTTGTTCTTAGAGGGACCGGTTCGTTACCTGAAGCTGCCACAGACACATGCGGCGAAGGAAGCACTTTATGAGAAGGTAAAGGCTTCAGATATGTATGACAAGAAGCTTGATATGTACAAGGTAAATGCACCACTTACAAAATGCTCTTACGAGATTGGACGTGCGCGTGCATTCTCCCCAGGCTGGCTGGAGAACGAATCCATCTGGCTGCATATGGAGTACAAATATTTACTGGAACTGTTGAAGTCCGGACTGTATGAAGAGTATTTCGCAGACTTAAAGAAGATGGGCGTTCCATTCCTGCCTTATGAGACATACGGCAGAAGTCCGCTCGAGAATTCATCCTTCTTAGTAAGCTCTGCAAACTTCAATGAGAAGATCCACGGAAAGGGCTTTGTCGCAAGACTGAGTGGTTCAACTGCAGAGTTCTTACAGATGTGGGAGCTTATGATGAACGGCGAGAAGTTATTTACAATGCAGAATGGTACACTTACATTTAAGCTTGCACCGGCAATCCCGGCATATCTTGTGAAGGATGACGGCAAGGTAGAGACAACGTTGTTTGGCAAGATCAAGGTTGTATATGACTGTGGCAGCAAGCGGGATCTAATTCCGGGACAGTATGCAGTTACAAAGTACGAACTTGTGGCGGCTGATGGAAGTATAGAGTCCTGTGAGGCAGCAACTGTATCCGGGGAAGCAGCACAGCGTATCCGTGATGGAAAGGTTGCAGAGATCCGTGTAACAATCCAGTAAAACAGAATGTAATAGAAAGTTCGTGACAAGAACAGGAAAATTATATATAATAAATGTCAATTATGTGATTTACAAAAATCAAGTGAAGGAGAAGCGGGCTTTCAAGGACGCGTACAGGATTATGAAAAAAATAGGAGCATTTTTATTATCGCTTGTGATGCTGCTCAGTGTGATCGTATTGCCAACGAATACCACACAGGCAGCGGAGGCGATGCCGACAGTATCATATAGTGTACATGCACAGAGTTACGGCTGGATGAATCCAGCTCAGAATGGTAAGACGGCAGGTACGACCGGGCAGGGGAAACGTCTCGAAGCAATTGCGATTTCTTTAAAACAGAATGGGACATCTTATGCAGGCGGACTTCGCTATCAGGCACATGTGCAAACTTATGGCTGGATGAACTGGGTGGATGCTGATACGAACGGAGCATCACCAAGAAGTCTTGCAGACAAAGGACAGTATACAGGAACGGTTGGAAAGTCAAAGCGTATGGAAGCAATCCGGATGGAACTGACGGGTGAACTTGCAAATCGCTATGAGGTATTATACCGTGTACATATGCAGACGTATGGCTGGAGCTCATGGACAAAAGGCGGCGATACAGCTGGCACAGTTGGACAGGGAAAACGTCTTGAAGCAATCGAAATCAAGCTGATCCAGAAACCATCGGTAACGCCGGCTGCCACAGTAAATTATCAGGTACATGCACAGTCTTATGGCTGGATGAATACAGTGCCAGGTGGAACAATCGCGGGTACTACTGGAAAGGGTAAACGTCTCGAAGCGATCAAGATTGATTTAAAGACACAGGGTGTAACAGGCGGTATCGTCTATAATACCCATGTGCAGTCCCTTGGCTGGACAAAGGATGTTTCGAACAACGGTGTGAGTGGTACGACAGGTCAGTCGAAGCGGATCGAGGCCATCTGCATGCATCTGACCGGCGATATCACGGCATATTACGATATTTATTATCGTGTCCATTGTCAGTCACTCGGCTGGCTTGACTGGGCGAAAAATGGACAGATGGCAGGTACAACCAATGGTGGAAAACGGATGGAGGCAATCCAGATCCAGCTCGTCAAAAAGGGCGGAAAGGCACCGGGGGCAACGGCGAAGCCGTATGTTTATATTGAACCACCAGCGATTACGAAGGATACATATGAGATTCGTGTAAACAAGCAGGAGAGCTGCATCACGATCTATAAGGATGGCGTGCCAATCAAGGCAATGACCTGTTCGCCGGGTGACGCCACTCCGGTTGGAACCTTCTATCTGGCTGGTAAATGGCGTTGGAATGCACTGATGGGTGGTGTACAGGGACAGTATTGTTCTCAGATACAGGGTGATTTCTTATTCCATTCGGTGTTATATAATAAGACGAATCCGCGCACACTGATTCCAAGCAGCTATAACAACCTCGGAAAACGTGTATCGCATGGATGCGTCCGGTTACAGGTTATTGACGCAAAGTGGATATTTGATAATTGTCCAAGAGGCACAAAGATTACGATCTATAATTCCAGTGATCCAGGACCACTCGGTAAGCCGGCATTGCAGAAGATACCGGGCAGCCAGACGTGGGACCCGACCGATCCAGCAATTTAAATAAAAAGCGGGGTGTCGCATCGGAACATAGTTTATGTCTCCGGTGCGACTGTCGTGTTTTTGGAAAGAGACAAATGAGCGCAGCTTATTTGTAAAAGAGGAACTATGTACTTAGAAGAACAACGAAGAAGAGCATTGAGTTTGCTTGCGAATTTGATCATATGGGTATTTGAGGCAGTATCATTTGGCGTGATCTGGTTTGGAGAGTATCACAATCCGTTATTCTTTCGGGGAAATTATGTCGTGATCGGGTTGTATGCCGTCTTTCTGTTTCTGATCACCAAAAGCTTCAATGGATATAAATTAAGCTATATGCGCGTGCTTGATCTGTGTCTGTCACATGGACTTGCAATCGTGATCGGTGGAGCCGTTGCGTATATTTTCATCTGCATGGTATCGCGTGATTATATGAACGTGCTTCCGGTTATCATAATGGTAATCATACAGATTGTGTTTGAGACGCTCTGGGTGATTTTGATCCAGCATATCTACATGCTGTTTTTCCCACCGCGGAAGCTGATCGTGATCTATGGTATTTATCCGCCGGAGAATTTCCTTCTTAAGATCAATGCCAGACGTGATCGTTATCAGATCTGTGAGGTATTAAACTATCAGCAGGGTATGGAGAAGATCCAGCAGGATGTATTGGATTTCGAAGGCGTCGTGCTGTATGATCTGCCATCAGAAGACCGAAATAATATATTAAAATATTGCTTTAAGCATTCCATCCGTACCTATGTCATTCCGAAGATCACGGATATTATCATGAAAGGTTCGGATGATATGCATCTGGTAGATACTCCGGTATTTTTGTCAAGAAATATCGGCTTGCAGGCAGATCAGCGTTTCTTCAAGCGTGCAACGGATTTGTTTATATCCGGGGTTGGAATCATTGTAGCGTCCCCAATCATGCTGATCATTGCGATCGCGATTAAGGCATATGACCACGGACCGGTCTTTTACCGGCAGGTGCGGCTGACACGCGGCGGAAAGCAGTTTATGATCTATAAGTTCCGAAGCATGCGGATCGATGCGGAGGCACACGGCGCACAGCTTGCGAAGAAGGATGATGACCGTATCACACCAGTCGGAAAGGTGCTGCGGAATCTCCATCTGGACGAACTGCCACAGCTGTTCAATGTGTTTGTCGGCGATATGTCGATGGTTGGCCCAAGACCGGAGCGACCGGAGATCTTCGAGAAATACGAGGAGTCGGTACCGGATTTTGATTTCCGTCTGAAGGTAAAGGCGGGACTGACCGGATATGCACAGGTATATGGAAAATACAACACCACACCGATTGATAAATTGAAACTGGATCTGACATATATTCAGGAATACTCCTATTGGTTGGATTTGAAATTGTTGCTTTTGACCTTCCGTATCGTATTCCGCAAGGAAAGCTCGGAAGGCGTGGATAAGAATCAGCAGACCGCATTAAAGGATAAAAACGAGAAAGGATAAAGGTATCGCACATGAATGTAGCAGTGATTATTGCCGGAGGCTCCGGACAGAGAATGGGACAGGATATCCCGAAGCAGTTTATCAACGTATATGACAAACCGGTTTTGATCTATACGCTGGAGAGTTTTCAGAGAAATGATCTGATCGATGCAATCGAGGTTGTCTGTATCGACGGATGGCATAACGTGTTATGGGCGTATGCCAAGCAGTTCAATATTACAAAGGTAAAATGGGTGATCTCTGGTGGAAACAGCGCACAGGAATCTATCCGAAATGGTGTCTACAACTTGAAGGATGTCTGCTCTGCAGATGATAACATCATCATTCATGATGGTATCCGTCCTCTGGTCGACGATGAGGTGCTCGAGGATGTCATTGCGAAATGTAATGAGTTTGGAAATGGTGTTACGTCCCTTCCTTACAATGAGCAGATCTTTGTGATCGACGATGAGGCATCTACAACGAAATACATTCCACGTGAGACACTGCGCCGCGTATCGACACCACAGGCATACAAGTTTGATAAGCTTGTGTGGGCGTATGAGAAAGCGTTTGCAGAGGAAATCGGTATCTACGGTTCTTCTTATACGAATACGATGATGGTAGAGCTTGGCGAGCGCCTGTATTTTGCGAAGGGCTCGGACAAGAACATCAAGCTTACGACGAAGGATGATCTGGAGATTTTCAAGGGCTATCTGACCGCAGAGAAGGATAAATGGTTAAAGTAGGAGAGACGACGATGCATTTATATGACAGTGAACTTTATATGCAGGATGTGTGTGCCGTTGCAAGCATGATCGAGGTACAGGAGCTTGCAGACGCATCGGTGCTGATCTCCGGAGGCACCGGCATGATCGGCAGCTTCTTGGTGGATGCACTTTTGTACGCAGACAAGCATTATCAGGCAAATACGCAAGTGTATATATTAGGCAGAAATGAGGAGAAGGCGCGTGCCCGTTTCGCGGACTATGCGGATTGTCCACAGTTTCATTTTATTAAGCAGGATATCAATGAGAAGGTAGTCGGAAATCCGGCTTTGCCAGCGAAGATCGATTATGTGATCCATGCGGCGAGCAACACTCACCCGGTTGCCTATGCGAGTGATCCGATTGGAACGATCACCGCAAATGTATTTGGAACCCAGTATCTGCTCGACTATGCAAAGGAAGCGGATTGTAAACGTTTTGTATTTTTATCTTCGGTTGAAATCTACGGAGAAAACCGTGGAGATACCGATAAATTCACAGAGGACTATCTTGGCTATATCGACTGCAACACGATGCGTGCCGGATATCCGGAGAGCAAACGTACCGGAGAGGCATTGTGTCAGGCATACCGTAAGCAAATGGAGATGGATGTTGTAATCCCACGTTTGTCCCGTGTGTATGGTCCGACGATGCTGATGAGTGATACAAAAGCACTGTCCCAGTTCATCTTAAAGAGTGTGAAGCAGGAAGATATCGTGTTAAAGAGCGAAGGAACACAGGAATTTTCGTATGCCTATGTGGCAGACTGTGTCGCAGGTATCCTTGCTGTCATGTTAGATGGCAAAGATGGTGAGGCATACAATATCTGTTCGAAGGATTCGGATGTGAAGCTTCGCGATGTGGCAAAGCAGCTCGCGGATCTCGCAGATAAACAGGTCGTGTTTGACTTACCGGATGCAACGGAGCAGGCAGGCTATTCGAAGGCGACCAAGGCAACACTTGACACGACAAAGCTTCGGACAGAACTTGGCTTTGTGCCACAATACGATATGAAGACCGGACTTTCCCACACCGTACAGGTGCTTCGGGAAATCATGTAGACAGGGAATAGGAAAAATATGGGAACAAAAATCAAGGAGTTTCGTCAATATAACAATTTATTTACGGAGCTTGTCAGAAAAGGAATCAAATTAAAATACAGACGATCGTATCTCGGAATCGTCTGGTCGATGATCGAGCCATTGCTTACGATGATCGTATTGACATTGGTATTCGGTACGCTGCTTGGACACAAGGAGAAATCATTTCCGGTCTATATCCTGACCGGACGGCTGATGTATACGCTGTTTTCGCAGTCAACGACGTCTGCCTTAAAGTCCATCCGTCAGAATGAGGCGATGATCAAGAAGGTGTATGTTCCGAAATATCTGTATCCGCTTGCGAATATCTGTTTTAACTACATCTTGTTTCTGATTTCGCTTGTGGTGCTTGCAGTTGTTGCACTGGTATTGGGCGTGTTCCCGACATGGCGTACACTGCTTGCCATCGTACCGCTGCTCAATCTGTTCTTGTTGTCCATTGGTGCGGGTATGATACTTGCGACGATCGGCGTGTATTTCCGGGATATGGAATATCTGTGGAACGTTGCGTTGATGCTGATTATGTATACCTGTGCGATTTTCTATTACCCAAAGAAGATTTTGAATAGTAATGTAAGCTGGATTTTGAAATTCAATCCGCTGTTTTGCATTATCAACAATTTCCGTAACTGTGTGTTCGGCAGGGCGATGAGTGCGCATATGCTGATTTATTCCTTCACCTTTGCATTTGTCTGCATTGTGATCGGAATCGCAGTATTCAATAAGAAGCAGGATCAGTTTATCCTGCATCTGTAAGGCATGGGAGGAGATATCGTGAGCGAAGAGACAAGAAAAGACGTAATTACATTATCCCATGTTGGCATGGAGTTTCATCTGAATAAGGAAAAGGTCGACAGCCTGAAGGAATATTTTATCAAGCTTGTCAAACATGATATTGCATACACGGAGTTCTGGGCATTAAAGGATGTGACTTTTTCGGTCAAGCAGGGTGACCGTGTCGGAATCTTAGGGTTAAATGGCGCGGGCAAATCAACCTTGATGAAGGTGATTGCAGGTGTATTCAAACCGACAGAGGGAACGATTGAAAAACAAGGGGTGCTTGCACCGATGATTGAGCTTGGTGCCGGCTTCGACATGCAGTATACCGGGGCGGAAAATATTTTCCTCTATGGAGCGGTGCTTGGACATTCGCGCAAATTCATGGAAGAAAAATTCGATGAGATCGTGGAGTTCTCCGAGCTTGGCAAGTTTATAGATGTGCCGCTGAAGAACTATTCCTCTGGTATGAAGGCGAGACTTGGATTCTCGATTGCGACCGTGGTGCGTCCGGACATTCTGATCCTGGATGAAGTGCTGTCGGTTGGAGATGCGAAATTCCGTAAGAAGAGCGAGAAGAAGCTGGTCGATATGATGGATACCGGTGTGACGGTGCTTTTTGTATCGCATAATCTGGACCAGGTGAAACGTATCTGCAACAAGGCCATGATCCTGGAGCATGGGGAAATGAAAGCATTTGGAGATATCGATGAGATAGCTCCTGTCTATGAAGAGATGATTGAATAATATGGGTTTTTATATCAAACAGATTATAAAAATGATCGCACAGCATGTGCTGTTTCCAATCTACTATTTTATTTGCTGCAGAAAGCCTGTGACAAGGGGGCTTGTTGTGTTTGCGGATGAACATAAGACAGCATGCCCGCCGTCGATGCAGCGGCTGCACGATGCACTGCTCTTGCAGGAAGGATTGACGGTAGTGGATGATTTCTTCGATCTGCAGGCGATGTCTGCGCAGGCAGGTATGCGGCGGATGCTTGCATTTATGAAGTTGTATGCACAGGCAGAGTTTGTGATCCTGCAGGATAATTTTCTTCCGGTTTCATCTTGCCATAAGCGCAAAGGTACAACCGTGATCCAGCTGTGGCATGGCTGTGGTGCATTCAAGCGGTTTGGCTATGATGCAAAGGATGATATCCCGCAGTTTTATAAGGGAAATGTCTATAAGAACTATGATCTTGTCACGGTGAGCAGTCCTTACTGCCGTCCGTTTTTCACATCGGCGATGCGGATTAAGAATCCGAAGACGGTGCGGGCGTACGGAAGCAGCTATACAGACTGTTATTTTGATGAGGCATATAAAGGTGCGATGCGGGAGAAATTCGAGCAGATCTATGGTGCAAGGAACGGAAGAACCGTGATTGTCTGGGCACCGACCTTCCGCGGAAATGCCGGACAGCAGAACAAGAGTGAGCGGACGATCGGGGAGACCTGGATCGATGAACTTGCGAAAAATCCCGATTATCTGGTGATAAAAAGTCTGCATCCGCATATGCTGAAACGGGGAGAGTCTCAGCCGCTTACGACGGGGGAACTGCTTTTTTCGGCGGATCTGCTGATTACCGATTATTCATCTGTTTTATTTGAATATTTGCTGCTTGACCGGCCGCTGCTGTTTTTTGCACCGGATCTCGAAACCTATGGCACAGACCGTGGATGGTATCTTTCCTATGAAGATATGCCGGGTGCGATTGTGACAGAGGGAGAACAGCTCGCGGATGCGGTTGCCGGCACATTGGGGAAGGATGTGTACGCAGAGAAACGTCATGCGTTCCGGGAGCAGTATATGAGCTGTTGTGATGGAAATGCAACGAAACGATTGATTCGATATATTTTACATGAGGAGACAAAGAGAAACGATGTTGAAAAGCTTATTTAAGAAATTTAAGAAGACGATTGTATTTAAGACGATTCAGAAGACGATTCCATACCGGGCACTGCGGAAAGTGTACCGGGCGTGCAGAAAGCAGATCCGCAGGATGTACCGTTATGAGATGCTGCGAAAGCATTATCCGAAGCTTTATAATAAATATGCGGCAAGACCGGTCAACGAGAAGAAGGTTGTCTTTATCGAGGTGCGGGAGAGCAAGATCAGTGACAGTTTTTCCCTGATGTACAAGAAGGTGCAGGAGGAACACAAATACGAGATTCATACACATTTCCTGCGCAGCGGATTCTCAAAGCGGAAGGATTATCAGCATGCCTGTGAGGCGATGATCACAGATATCGCAGATGCAAAATATATCTTTTTAAATGAGTCTTCGGATGTCATCGCGGCACTTCCAATGCGTAAGGAGACGATCGTTACGCAGCTCTGGCATGGCTGTGGTGCGTTTAAAAAGTTCGGTATGAGTACCGCAGAACTGATCTTTGGTGATGACAGAAAGACATTGGAGAAATACCCATATCATGGAAATTACACCTATGTGACAGTCAGCTCCCCAGAGGTTGTCTGGGCGTATGAGGAGGCAATGTCGCTGCAGGATAAAAAGGGCGTGGTTGTGCCAACCGGTATTTCCCGTTCGGATATCTTCTATGATGAAGAAGCAAAAAAGGCAGCACAGGAAAAACTGCTTTCGGTAGTGCCACAGGCAAAGGGTAAGAAGGTGATTTTGTATGCACCGACGTTCCGTGGCAGGGTTGCAAAAGCAAAGACACCAAATAAGCTGGATATTGCGGCATTTGGTGATGCGCTGGGCAAGGACTATATACTCTTGTTTAAATTACATCCATTTGTGAAGAAACGGACTGCGATTCCGGAAGGATACGAGGATTTTGCCTTTGATCTGACGGATGATATGAGCATCGAGGAATTATTGTTTGTGGCAGACATCTGTATCTCAGATTATTCGTCGCTTGTATTTGAGTATTCGCTGTTTGAAAAGCCGATGATCTTCTTTGCATTTGATCTGGATAACTATTATGACTGGCGTGGATTTTATTATGATTATAAGGACTTTGTCCCGGGACCGATCCACACGACGACTGAAGAGATGATTGAGTATATCCAGCATGTGGATGAGCGGTTTGATAAGAAAAAGGTACAGGAATTCCGGCAGAAATTTATGAGTGCCTGCGACGGACACGCGACCGAGCGGATTATGAAAATGATGTTTGGAGAGTAAATATGGTTTCAGTGATCATTCCATGTTACAACGCAAGACAGTATATATGCGAGGCACTTGCCTCCGCGGTGGCACAGGAATATGTGCACGAGGTGATACTGGTGGATGACTGCTCAACGGATGATTCCGTGGCATGTGTGCAGGCGTGGCTCGATGTGCACGCGGCACAGACGGCAGATATTTCCATCCGGGTGCTGCAGAATGCAGAAAATAGTGGAGTCGCGGTGTCAAGAAACCGGGGCGTGCAGGAGGCAGACGGAAAATATATTGCATTTTTAGATGCGGATGACCGGTTTGCACCGGGAAAACTGAAAAAGCAGGTGGAGCTTCTGGAACAGACGGGAGCCTGTCTTTGCAATACCGCCCGTGTGCTGATGACGCCGGACGGAAGCCTGACACAGACGATCATGCATACCCCGGAGAAAATCACACTTGCAGAGCTGGAGAAAACGAATGTGATCAACTGTTCTTCCGTGGTTGCACCAAGGGAGATTCTGCTGAAATATCCGATGCAGCACAGCGAGGTGCATGAGGATTATCTGACTTGGCTTCAGATGCTGCGGGCATATCCATATGCGGTTGGCATCGATGAACCGTTGCTGGAGTATCGTTTATCCGCGCATGGAAAGTCAAGGAACAAGCTGAAATCGGCACGGATGACATATCGTACCTACCGGCTGGCAGGGTATCCGGTATGGAAATCCTGCAGGATGTTTTTGAGCTATATGATAAATGGTTTGAAAAAGTATGCTACGCATTAAAAATTCACTGTATTTTCAAATAGTACAGGGAATCAAAGATTGATTTTAAAGGCAAGATGCGATATGATAAGAAAGAACGGCTTTGCCGAATAAAGGTTTGAGAGGTATGGATATGGTTGACGAGAAGAAAACCATCCTTATGACGAAGCTTGCGATATTTGAGAAACATGAGAAGAACAAAAGCTTGGTTGTGAGTAAATATTATAGAAGTGATTATGTCCGTTATAATGTGTTAAAAACATGGGTGGCAGTGACAGTACTATACTGGTGTGTCATTGCAGGATACATATTCATGACATTTGACAGTATCTTAGAGAAATTGAATGATCTGGATTATTTTGCGGTCGTATATAAGATGCTGGGTGGCTATGTAATCATCTGTGCAATCTATTTTCTGTTTGCATTTATCCTGTATAATTATCGGTATAAGAAAGCAAGAAATGGACTGGTACAGTACAATATTAACCTGAAAGAACTGATACATGCGGACGATCCGCCGGAGATGCAGCGACGCATGGTAGACGATACAAAGCGTACGACCGATGATGTCTCTGCAGCCAGAGCGCATGCGCCACAGCAGGCATCCCGTGCCAATGTCAGCCGTTCGGAGATGGTACAGCGGCAGCTGCAGGCACAGCAGGAACGCAAGAATCAGGAGATTATCGAGAATGTAAAGCGTCGGAATGAGCGCATTTCAGAGAAGCAGCAGGAAGAAGCGCAAAGACAGCGAGAGATGGAAGAAGAACGACGCAGAATCCGCGCACGCCGCGCGCAGTTAGAGCGCGAACAGCTGGAGCGGATCAGACAGGAACAGCAAGGTATGTACCGGGAAGATCATGTCTATAATACAAATACACCGAACGGTGCAGGAAGGGGAGAAAACGAATGACTGGATTGATAGCAGTGAGAAATTCCATACGTGATTTTTTGAGAAAATATGATGAGGTAACCACTCCGATTCTTCGGTTTATCTTCTCGTTTATTGTATTTTCCTGTATAAATTCTCTGTTTGGATATAGTGAGTTTTTACATAGAGGTGTTATCACATTTTTATTGTCTGTGATCTGTGCACTTGTGACAGGACCGGTTGTTGTATTTCTGGCTGGTGTTGTCGTTGCCGTTCATTGCTTCTCGGTATCGATGGACGTAGGCGTTTTGTGCCTGTTGTTATTCCTTGTGATGTATTGCTCCTATATTCGGATGTTCCAGAACACGGGATATGTACTGGCATTGGTGCCAATCTTATATATGCTGAAGATTCCATTTGCGGCGCCTGTTATGGTAGCAATCTTTGCAGGATTTTCTGGAGCGGTTCCAGCCGCCTTTGGTGTGGTAATTTATTATTTTGCACAGTATGCGAAAGAGGCAAGAGCAACCATCCTTCTTGGTGAGGATGCGGATTTTCAGGGATACTCCTATATTGTAAATGGTATGATGAAGGACAAGGCAATGCTGCTTGCAATCATTGCATTTGTGGTTATCGTTATGGTGACGGCACTCATTCATCAGTTGAATTTTGACTATGCATGGTATGTCGCGATCGGTGTTGGAAGCGTATTTACGATTCTGGTATTTATGGTATGCGGCATGTTGGTTGACGTCAGCGTTCCGGCGGGCAGTCTGGTACTCGGCGCGATTCTCGGGGGTGTGCTTGGCGTGATTGTACAGATGTGTAAGAGTGTGATTGATTACTCGCACAAGGAATCCGTGCAGTTTGAAGATGATGATTACTATTATTATGTAAAGGCGATTCCGAAGGTGGAAAATGCACAGAAAAAACGTGTAAAAACCATGACGGAGGAAGAAGTTGCGGAACAGGTGAAGAAACCACGTCCGCAGCAGGGCACAAATGGTCAGGCAAGACAGCCACGTCCGCAGCAGGGCACAAATGGTCAGGCAAGACAGCCACGCCCACAGCAGGGTGCAAATGGTCAGGCAAGACAGCCACGCCCACAGCAAAACCGAAACAACGGACAGATAAATCGATAAGACTAGCGATGGTTAAGGGGTGTTAGTTTGAAAAAGTTACTCACAGCATTAAGTGTATATTTTGATTGGTTTTACATACCGAAGATCCATGTGACGGACATTATTGAGATCATTATTCTGTCGTATGTAATTTACCATGTCATGATCTGGTTTAAAAAGACGCGTGCATGGACCTTGTTCAAAGGAATTGTTGTGTTGTTTATCTTTGTCGGACTGGCAACCCTTTTTCGTTTGAATACGATCCTGTGGATATTCCGGAACACGATCAGTGTCGGTATTATTGCGGTGATCATTCTGTTCCAGCCAGAGCTTCGGCGTGCACTGGAAGAACTGGGACGAAAGAAGATCTTTACAGATGTTCTGGCGAGGGATGATAAGAACCTGCATCTGGAACGCGTCAACAATCATACGATCGATGAGCTCGTTGCAGCTTCGATTGATATGGGTAAGGTAAAGACCGGTGCGCTGATTGTTATCGAGCAGGATGTTGCACTTGGAGAATACGAGAATACAGGTATTCTGATCGATGCGGCTTTGACAAGGCAGCTTCTGATCAATATATTTGAGCACAATACCCCATTGCATGATGGTGCGGTAATTATACGGGATAACCGTGTACTTGCAGCAACCTGTTATCTGCCGCTTACGGATCGTATTGATCTGAACAAAGCACTTGGAACGAGACACCGTGCGGCGGTTGGTATCAGTGAAGTGTCTGACAGTATGACGATCGTGGTATCCGAGGAAACCGGAGAAATCTCTATCGCGTATGGTGGAACCCTGTATCGGAATCTGGACGCAATTGAACTTCGAAAGAAATTGACCTCTTTACAGCCGGTTATTCCGGAGCACAGACGTGCGAGACTGCGGAAAGGGGGCAAAAAGAATGGGAAAAAATAAGAAAGAGCTTGGACATATCGGATACAAGATTTCGGCAGTTTTGCTCGCGATTGTTGCCTGGCTTGCGGTGGCAAATATTTCCGACTACCAGACGACACGGCAGATATCCAATATTCCGGTCACTCAGATCAATGGCGATGTGCTTGATGAACTGGATCAGGTGTACGATGTAGTGAGTGGAGATACTGTGGATATCATAGTCAAGGGCAGACGATCTGTGGTCGGTACACTTGATAAAGATGATTTTACGGCAATTGCGGATTTGTCCACGATGTCGATTACCGATACCGTATCGATATCTGTGGAGGCAAAAAGCAACACGGTTCAGAGTGAGATCAATATTACTTGCGTGGATAATACGATGAAACTCAATCTGGAAGAGAAGGTGACACAGCAATTTCCAATCAAGGTGGTCACAACTGGAAGTACAAAAAACGGATATGCGGTAAGTGGAACGAGTTCTACGCCGAATATCGTAAAGGTTGAAGGACCGAAGAGCGCGGTCGAGAAGATTACAGAGATCCGGGCATCGGTCGATGTAGACAAGAAATATTCCAGCTTTGAAACAGAGTCGGAGCTTCATATCTATGATGCGTACGGAGAAGAAATTACAAATGATAAGATTACCCTGGACGTTGCATCGGCAAAGGTAAGCGTTGAAATCTATGCAACCAAGTCCGTGCCAATCGAGGTGAACCTGCGTGGAACACCGGGCGATGGCTACGGCGTGGAAGGCGTGGTATATCAGCCACAGAGCGTGGAACTGGTTGGACCGGCGGATGCACTTGCCAAGATAGAAACCGTGGATGTGGATGATGTGTCCGTGAGTGGAATGACCGAAGATTACCAGACGGATGTAGATATTCGTGATTATCTACCGGATGGAGTTTCGGTGGTAGATATCCCACCAGAGATTACCGTGAATATCTCGATTACGAAGCTGGAAGATAAGAAGCTGACTGTGACAGTAAACAGCTTTGTGCTTGACAAGCAGGTGGATGGCTATCAGTATGAGGTGACGATCAATAACTTTACGATCACGGCATCTGGATTTGCAGATGTGGTATCGAAGCTGACGTTGGATGATGTTGTTCCAACGATTGACTGTTCCGGACTTCCGGTTGGCAATCATGGAAATGTGACTGTAACTTTGAAGGAGATTGACGGTGTGACGTATACGATGAGTGGTACGGTCAGTGTCAATGTCACAAATGCAGAGAATAAATAAAGGGTGATTGATCCTCCAGACGGAGTATGGAAGAGAAGAAAGAAGCGTGAGAATGTGGAACAGGGAAAGATAGAACAGTTCAAGGAAGCAGTTGCACAGTGTAATTCGATTGTATTCTTTGGCGGTGCGGGTGTGTCGACGGAGAGCGGAATTCCGGATTTCCGAAGCACAGACGGTCTGTATAACCAGAAGTACAAATATCCACCGGAGACGATTGTCAGTCACAGCTTTTATATGCAGCGGACGGAAGAATTCTATGAGTTCTATAAGGACAAGATGCTGTTCCCTCAGGCACAGCCAAATGCTGCGCACAAGAAGCTTGCAGAGTTAGAACAGGCTGGAAAGCTGAAAGCAGTCATCACACAGAATATCGATGGACTGCATCAGGCGGCAGGCAGCAAAGAGGTGTTAGAGCTGCATGGCTCCGTACACCGGAATTACTGTACGAAATGTAAGAAGTTTTTCCCGCTTTCGTATATCGTAGAATCAAAAGGCATTCCAACGTGCGACGAATGTGGTGCAATTATCAAACCGGACGTTGTTCTGTACGAGGAAGGACTTGACCAGAGTATCCTGACACGTTCAATCAATCATATCGCGAAGGCAGATATGCTGATCATCGGTGGTACATCGTTAGCGGTATATCCGGCGGCAGGACTGATCGATTATTTCCATGGGAAATATCTGGTTGTCATCAATATGGCATCGACACCGCGTGATTCCTATGCGGATATTGTGATCAATGGCAAGATCGGTGAGGTATTGTCACAGATCGAGGTCTGAGACAGGACTTGACAGACAAAAACGATGGTGCTAAAGTACAGTTGTGTCAAAAAGTAAATAAATATTTACTCGGGGCGGGGTGTGATTCCCCACCGGCGGTATAGCCCGCGCGCAGTGATGCATGATTTGGTGAGATTCCAAAGCCGACAGTATAGTCTGGATGAGAGAGTAAGGATAGAGTTGCAGGAGAAAAATGGCAGTGCGTGATGCACGATGACAGCCATTTGATTTCGATGAGGATAAGCCCCGGGACATAATGATATGTGACCGGGGCTTAATTTTTGGGTGAATAGAACAAAGAAGGTGATAAAGTGGCATACAAACAGGAATATATGGAGCTTGCGATCGAGCTTGCGAAAAAAGGAACCGGCGCGGTCAATCCGAATCCGCTTGTCGGTGCGGTGATCGTGAAGGGCGACCGGATCATCGGACAGGGGTATCATGCAAGATATGGGGATCTGCATGCAGAACGGGCAGCATTTGCAAGTCTTACCGAGGATGCAACAGGCGCGGAAATGTATGTAACGCTGGAGCCATGCTGTCATTATGGCAAACAGCCCCCATGTACGCTTGCCATCGTGGAACACGGCATAAAAAAAGTCTATGTTGGAAGTGATGATCCAAACGACAAGGTGGCTGGAAAAGGCATTGCGTTTCTGCGGGAGCATGGCGTCGAGGTGGAAACCGGCGTGATGAAGGATGCTTGCGATGCAATCAATCCGGTATTCTTCCATTATATAACGACGAAGCTGCCGTATGTGGTTATGAAATATGCGATGTCAATGGACGGCAAGATCGCAGCGTACACCGGAAAGAGCCAGTGGATTACCGGGGAAGCAGCGAGACAACATGTGCAGGAGACACGGAACTGGCTGAAGGGAATCATGGTGGGCTGCAATACGGTCTTACAGGATGATCCGGCGTTGACCTGCCGGATTGAAGGAGGAAGGAATCCAGTCCGGATTGTCTGCGATAGTCATCTACGAATCCCACTGGACTGCCGGTTAGTACAGACGGCGGTGGATGTGCCGACAATCGTGGCAACACTCGATGGTGCATCGGACAAGGCAAAGGAATTGCAACAGGCAAATGTGCAGATACTACAGTGTAAGGAAAAAGATGGACGCATTGATCTGTATGATCTGATGGTGCAGCTTGGTGCACAGGATATCGACGGCATCCTGTTAGAAGGCGGCGGCACGTTAAATGAGCAGGCACTTGCACAGGATATCGTGCAGGAGGTGCAGGTATATATCGCACCGAAGATCATAGGTGGTGCGGAAGCGAAAACCCCGGTGGAAGGCAAAGGCGTACCGGATCCAAATGGTGCGTACCGGTTTGCATTTGACCGGATGGAGCAGGTCGGAGACGACATCTTACTTCGATATCGAAAGGAGAAGCGGGAAATATGTTTACAGGAATCATAGAAGAGGTTGGAACGCTTCTTGCCACGCGGAAAGCATCGAAATCGGAAAGCCTTACGATTGAGGCACCATATGTCTTGCAGGATGCGAAGGTTGGAGACAGTATCGCGGTCAATGGCATCTGTCTGACGGCAACTTCGATTTCGGGCAATACATTTACGGCGGATGTCATGGCGGAGACGATGCGGCGGACATCGCTTGGCACACTGCATACCGGAAGTAAAGTCAATCTGGAACGTGCGATGGCGGCAGGTGGACGCTTCGGTGGGCATATCGTATCCGGACATATCGATGGCACTGGAGCGATCGCGAACATGGAACGGGAAGAAAATGCAGTCTGGGTGACAGTTGAGACGACACCACAGATTATGAAATACATCATCGAGAAAGGTTCGATCGCGATTGACGGCATTAGCCTGACGGTCGCGACGGTCAGCACCGACCGGTTTCAGGTATCAATCATTCCGCACACCGGTCAGGAGACGACGCTGCTTACGAAGAAGGCAGGCGATATTGTGAATCTGGAAAACGATGTGATCGGAAAATACGTGGAGCATCTGCTTCATTTCAAAGAGCCGGATAATAAGAAACAAAGCTCGAAGGTTGATATGGGATTTCTTGCAGAGCATGGATTCTTATAGAGAAATTAGCGATAATTACACATAATAGAGTTATGAACAGACAATGATAAACAATTCATAAAATGGAGGAACAACATGGAATTAAACAGCATTGAAGAGGTTGTAGAGGACCTCAAAAAAGGAAAATGTGTTGTGATCATGGACGATGAAAATCGCGAGAATGAGGGCGATGTCATCTGTGCCGCAGAATTTGCAACAACAGAGAACGTGAACTTTATGGCAAGCTATGCCAAAGGTCTGATCTGTATGCCAATGGCACCGGAATATACAGACAAGCTACATCTGCCACAGATGTGTATTACAAATACAGACAATCACTGCACCGCATTTTCCGTATCGGTCGATCATGTGAGTACGACAACTGGTATCTCAGCCTATGAGCGAGGGATTACAGCACGCAAGTTTGTGGAGGACGATGCGAAGCCAGAAGATTTTCGCAGACCGGGACATATGTTCCCACTCGAGGCAAGACCAGGTGGCGTGATCGAGCGTCAGGGACACACCGAGGCAACGGTAGATCTGATGAAGATTGCAGGATTGAAACCGGTTGGTCTTTGCTGTGAGATCATGCGCGACGATGGTATGATGGCAAGACGCGATGACTTGGAGCAGTTTGCAAAGCAGCATGATCTGAAGATCTCTACTGTAGAGAAACTGATCCAGTATCGTAAGGAGCATGAAGTATTTGTCGAGTGCGTGGCAAAGGCAAAGATGCCGACACGTTACGGCGAGTTCATGATTTACGGCTATGTAAATAAATTAAACGGCGAGCACCATGTCGCACTCGTAAAGGGTGACATCACCGATGGCGAACCAGTTCTTTGCCGTGTACATTCCGAGTGTCTGACCGGCGATGCACTTGGTTCTGCACGCTGCGACTGCGGACAGCAGTATGATGCAGCAATGAAGCAGATTGCCAAGGAGGGCAGAGGCGTGCTTCTCTACCTGCGTCAGGAAGGCCGTGGAATCGGACTTATCAACAAGATCCGCGCGTACCAGTTGCAGGATCAGGGACTTGACACGGTCGAGGCGAACTTGAAGCTCGGCTTCCCGGAGGATGCCCGTGACTACACGATCGGTACACAGATCCTTGTAGACCTCGGCGTACACAAGATGCGCCTGCTCACAAACAACCCACTCAAGGTATACGGCCTTTCCGGCTACAACCTTGAAATCGTTGAGCGTGTGCCAATCGAGATGGAACCGGGCAAATACGATATGTTCTATTTGAAAACAAAGAAAGAAAAGATGGGACATATTCTCGATAATGTAGATTGATGACATTAATATATAAAAAACTAACAAGGATAAATTTCAGGAAAGACGGTATACCAAACACATAAAAGGTGGTGAATGCCGCCTCTCCGTACAAATATGAGAATGTTTATAGCCACATCCTAAAAGGAAAATGTGTATTGCGATGTTCTTCTATGTATGATTCCAATGCAGACCATTGGAACACGCCAGCACTTAACAAGCAGTGCCGCCATCGAAAAATGGTGGTGCTGCGAGTTTAGTGTCTGCTGCGTGTGGAAGTGAACGAGAGTGCGTCTGCATGGAACATACATAGGAGAACATCGATAGAAAGAATGTAGAGATGTGGCATAAGAATAAAAATAAGGAGAGAAAGAAAATGAACAAATTAGAAGGAAAATTAGTCGCAGATGGCGCAAAAATCGGAATCGTAGCAGCAAGATTTAACGAATTTATCGTATCCAAATTAGTCGGTGGTGCGATGGACGGTCTGATCCGTCATGACGTGAAGGAAGAGGACGTCACAGTCGCATGGGTACCAGGTGCATTTGAAATCCCAGTTGTCGCAAAGAAGATGGCAAAGTCTGGAAAGTATGACGCGGTAATCTGTCTTGGCGCCGTTATCCGTGGAGCAACAAGCCACTATGATTACGTATGTAACGAAGTATCCAAGGGCGTAGCTTCCGTATCACTGGAGACAGAGATTCCGGTATTGTTCGGTGTCGTTACAACCGAGAACATCGAGCAGGCAATCGAGCGTGCAGGTACAAAGGCTGGAAACAAGGGATACGATTGTGCCCTTTCAGCTATTGAGATGATCAACCTCATGAAGCAGATCTAATTACCTGCGATACACCAGAAGTTTAGTTTTAAGTAAGGATAGACGAATATGAAAAAAGAACGTTGTATGTTGTTTTTTGATATTGATGGGACATTGATCACAACCGATGGCAGGCGGACATTTCCGGAGAGTGCGAAGCGTGCGCTGCGCGAGGCAAGGGAGCGAGGACACCTTGTCTACATCAACACCGGGCGCGTCATGGAAAATGTGGATGATTTCATCCGCGAAGTCGGTTTTGATGGATATGTCTGCGGTTGCGGAACATATATTGTGTCTGAGGGAGAAGTGATGCTGCATCACCGTATCCCGCAGGAACGCTGCCGCGAGATCGCGTATAAGTGCCGGGAATGTCACATGATGGCAATCTTTGAACACACGGATCATACCGGTTATGATAGCGCACTGGCTGGCGAGGACGCCGGGTATCAGGAGATTCTGCACTATTTCAAATCCATGGGGCGCCATATGATTGATAACATTGAAGATCCGGAATTTTGCTTTGACAAGTTTGCCTGCTGGTATGAGGAAGGCAACCCGAAGCTGCAGGAATTTATTGATTATATGTCTGAAGATTTTACCTGTATTCAGCGTGAGGGCAATTTCTTAGAGGTTGTGCCACACGGATTTTCCAAGGCGACTGGTATCCGGTTTTTGATGGAGAAATATGATATTCCGCTTGAACGCATTTATGCGTTTGGGGATAGCAATAACGACCTCGATATGTTACGATATGTACAAAACAGTATTGCGATGGGCGTCTGCACAGAGGAAGTGGCTGAGGCTGCTTCGTACCGTACGGATACGGTAGAACAGGACGGCATCGAGAAAGCCATGCGGCATTTTGGGATGATAGAGTAAGCCATGAATGAACGACGTTTTCGACAACTGAATATATTGACGATCATTGCCGTAGCGGTCGGGGTAGGGATGATGCTCTTTTTTGCATTTGTCGTATCGGACGGTGGCAATCAGAAGATTTCCTTCCGCACGCCAAAGAAGCTTGATGATACATGGGTGTTGTACCGGCAGGGCGAATCGGATGAACAGATCATAGATCTGCCGACGAAGCTCAAGGCGAAAAAAGGCGAGATCATCACGATCGCACATCAGATGCCGGAGGATGCCGGCGAGGACAGCGCGATCTGTTTTTACACAGAGTTTCAGAACGTGATCGTTTCCATCGGAGATCGTCGTGTCTATGAAAGCGGTGTGCTGGCAGATAACAAGATGACGAAAAATGCTGTGCCCGGATATCACGTGGTAGATATTGACGCGAGAGCCGGGGAGACAGTAACGATCCAGCTTGCCTCGGCATATGGCAGATACAGTGGCAGAATACCGGGGATTTATTATGGTTCGCGTGGAGATATTGTATCGTGGCTCATACGGAGAAATGGTATTCCATTTGTTGTGTCACTGATGATCCTAGTGCTTACGATCCTGCTTGGCGTGTCACTGTTATTTATGACAAATGAAAACATCAACAAGCAGAAGGCAGCGTATGGATTTGGGTTTATTGTCTTTGCGGCGGCTTGGATTTTCTTTGGAAATACGATGATGCAGCTGCTGACGAAGAATCAGTTCGCAACGTACATGGCGAGCCAGATTTTCCTGCTTTTGATGCCGCTGTTATATTTTATGTATCTGCGAAGCTTCGCGATGAAGCGGCGCTATGCGAAGATCTTTGAGATTTTGATTTATGTTTATGCGGTGAATTTCCTGACTGGAATCGTATTCCAGTTAGTGGGTGTCTGCGATTTTGCAAGCTATATGTTCTTCACGAAGATTCTGATCATGGTTGGCTTGCTGTTGCTATGTCTGATTATGTATTTAGCGGCAGACACATATGCAGATAAGAGCATTTACAGCAATTTTTGGGCGAATGTGATACTGACCGGATCGTGTCTGGTGGAATTCATCCTGCATTTCTTCCGGTTTTACAAGAGTTATCAGGGCGTTGTCCTGCAGATCGGATTGTTTGTATTTGCGGTGCTGTTGATGATTTCTATCGAGAAAACGGTGATTCAGGAGATGAATGCGGAGCGTGATGCAGCGCTGAGCAGTGTCGGACATGAGAAGTCGCAGGCGGTGCGCACGATCAATACCGCACTGATTTATCGGGCGTTAAATACTGCGATTACAGATTTGAAGACACATGATCAGTCGAACAGCCGCCTGATTTACGATACCTCGATGTTTATGCAGCACAATATGGATGCAGTTTATAAGCAGGGGCTTGTTTCTTTCGATACAGAGCTTTCGTATATCCGGGCATATCTCGGCATGCAGAAACGGATTCATCCGGGACTTGAGGTGCTTGTGGAAGACAAGGTGACAGAGTTCAAGGTACCATACAATACGATTGAACCGCTTGTGGAAAATGCAGTCGAGGCGGCTGTGGAAACGAAGCAGGATGGAAAGGTTGTTGTGCGAAGCTATGAGCGGCTGGACTGTTTCGCAATCCAGATTGTTGACAATGGAAATGGTGTTTCACCAGTAAAGAAATTCCGGGCAAAGCAGGATTTCCGGGGACTGCAAAAGCAGTTGAAATCGTCGGTGGGTGCTTTGATTGAAGTGCGCACAAAACCGGATAAGGGTACGATATTGACTGTGAAGATCCCAAAACAGGGATATGTAATAAAGGAGTAAGAAGATGACATTTTCGGAACAGATCGTGTATGGCTGGTTTAAGCCATCCAAATATAAAGATATGATAGAGTTACCGCGCAGGCGATTTGTTGTGTATGTCATTGTGATGATGCTTGTCTTGGCGATTGTCAGCTACGTCGTTCCGACGGCTTCGATCATCTCTGGATTTGGCGGATTTGAGAAGCTTTTTACACAGAGTCTTGGAGAAGTAAATTATACGGACGATACGCTTTCTGTGTCCAATAATTTTGATATGCATATCAACGCCGCGAATTTTTTAGTGGATACGTCACAGGAGACGGTGCAGAACGAAAGCCTCAAAAAACAGGGCATGTTTCTTGCGGTTGGAAGCAAGACCGTGCGGATCAGCATGGTACTAGGTTCCAAGGTGACAGATTACGGGGTATATTATCTGTCTGATTATTTGCAGGATGGGTTTAACAATGACAGTCTTGTTGCGATGATTCCGTCGATCTACGCGGTACTTTTCGTGACACTGCTTGGAACGATGCTCAGTTATTTTGTAAAATACGCAGTGGTTGCGCTGCTCTTTTCTATCCTTGTGAACAGCATGAATCATCAGTTTCATTTGAACTTACAATTCGGACAGGTGTTTGCGCTTTGTTTCTATGGACAGTCGTTTGCAATGATCCTGTCGAATTTCAATCAGGCAATCGGTCTTTTGCCAACGCTGCTTGTATCGATCGTTGGAATTTTCGTGACTGTTCATATGATTACCGTGAGTGTTGCGCTTATGAAAAACGAGCGGGAATTGTAGCAGAAAAGGATTTCAGTTTGTAAATCAAAATTTGATATAACATACACTTATAGTCGGATATAAAAACCTTGTATTTTTCAGAATTGCCTTATAGCTATATAATAGGGGCATGAAAGAAATTGATCGAGGTGAGAACGATGAGACAGATTTTATGTTATGGAGATTCGAATACATATGGATTAGTACCGAAGGAAAACGCACGGTATCCATGGGGGATCCGTTGGACAAGCCGGTTGAATGAGAAGCTTGGACTTCTGCAGTACCGTGTGATTGAGGAAGGGCTGTGCGGACGGACGACCATCTTCGATGATCCGTTCCGAGACCATCGAAATGGCGCAAAATTTGTCAATGCTGTGCTGGAGACACACGGGGCATCGGATCTTATCATCCTGATGCTTGGAACCAATGATTGCAAGACCGCATACAAGACGACACCACAGTTGATTGGAAAGGGTGTGGAGACGGTAATCGCGAAGATCCGAAGCTTTGCACCGGACAGCAAGATTCTGCTTGTGTCACCGATCCATCTGGGCGAGAAGGTCTGGGAGAAATCTTATGATCCGGAGTTTTCCAGAGAGTCGGTCGATGTATCGAAGGGGCTTGCCGATGTCTATGCGGAAATCGCGAGAAATGAACATCTGTATTTCTTAGATGCATCCGATGTGGCTGCACCGAGTGACACCGATCAGGAGCATCTGAATGAGGAAGGGCACGCGAAGCTCGCGGAAGCAATCTACGAGAAGGTGGATGATATATTCGCGGAGGCTGCGTAGATTTCTTCGTAGAATAATATAATTTAGTACGAATATAAGAAGCCGGTAAGAGACTATTTCATATAGTTTCTTACCGGCTTCTGTGTTAACTACAGATACCCATATTTCTTCCGCTGTGAGAACACGAAGAAGAGCGTCATGCACAAGGTGATTGCTTCCGCTACAATGATCGCGCCCCAGATACCGTCTAATCCGAGGATTAGTGGCAGCAGCATGACGGCGGATAACTGGAACACAAGTGTCCGCAGGAATGAAATCAACGCAGAAATCAAGCCATTGTTTAACGCCGTGAAGAAGGACGAACCATAAATGTTAAATCCGTTGATCAGGTAGGTAAACGAATAGATCAGGAATCCGTGTTTGGTTAGTGCAAACAGTTCTGCATCATATCCAACGAAGATTTTCGTCAGAGGTCCTGCAATCACATGTGCCAGCAGGACAAGCAGGATACCCCAGATGGCAATCAGACTGGTACTTTTTTTGAACATATTCTTAAGCTCATCCCGGTTCCCGGCACCGTAGTGGTAGCTGACAATCGGTGCACTGCCGACCGAATATCCAAGGAAGATCGATATGAATATGAAGTTTACATACATGATCGCGCCGTAGGCAGCCACACCATTTTCGCCTGCGTATTTCATAAGCTGCAGGTTGTAGAGCGAGTTCACGAGAGAGGAAGAGAGGTTCGTCATAAGCTCGGAGGAACCATTTGTACATGTCTTCAACAAGACCGCTCCGTCAAATTTTGTCTTTCCAAGTTTCAGCAGGCTGGAATTCTTCCGTGCAAAATAGAAGATCGGGAAGAATCCACCGATGCATTCTCCGGTTACCGTCGCAATCGCGGCGCCCGGCAATCCCCATCCCAAGACTGCGATAAACAGATAATCTAACACCATATTTGTCACACCAGCGATGATGATAACGCCAAGTCCCAGCTTCGGTTTCTCTGCGGTAACGAAGAAGCTCTGGAATACGTTTTGCAGCATAAAGGCTGGCATGGAGATAAAACAGATTCTTCCATATAGCACGCAATTATCCAGCAGTGCGCCTTCTGCACCAAGCAAGGATGCAACCGGACGGACTAACAGCATTCCGCAGAGACTGAAGATGACACCGCCGATGAAAGTCACATAGACAAGCAGCGAGAAATATTCGTTTGCTTTCTTATGTTCGCCTTCGCCGAGTGTCTTTGCCACGATCGCGCTACCACCGGTACCGACCATGAAGCCGAGTGCGGACACACCCATCATGAGAGGCATAACCAGATTGACTGCGGCGAATGCTGTCTTGCCGACATAGTTCGATACGAACAGCCCATCGACGATACCGTAGATGGAAGTGAAGATCATCATGATGATGGACGGCAGGACGAAGCGCAGCAGCTTCTTATAAGTAAAATGTTCGGATAATTGTATCTTCATGTTGTAATTCCTCCAATTTTGTTATAGCTTCTGGATTCCTTCGCGCAGGGCTGCGAGATACTGTGCGTGGAAATGCAGAATCGTTTTGTATTCTTTTTCTGTCAGTTTTGGGAATGCTTCGTTCTCAATCTCTACCATCGGGAAGATCGTACGGCGCACGAGCTGCAATCCCTGTTCGGTCAGATAGATGTGCATGCTCCGTCCCTTTCCGGACGCGAGTGTCAGATATTCCTTCTTCTGTAATGACCGGATCGCTGAGTTGACGGTCTGCTTCGGGATGAAGGTTGTGCGGCAGATGTCACTTTGCTTACAGCCATCCCCCAGCTCACAGATCGCGTACAGGGTGTCGAACTCGCTGTTCGAGAGACCAAGCCGCATCGCTGCGTCGTGGTAGATGATGTTATATTCTTTGTAGATGTGGTTGAATGCAACCAGCTTGTCACTCATATATGGTTGTTCTTCTTCGTGTTTTTCTTTCATAGAGGCTCCTCTCACAATTCGACAAAATTTGTCTGATTTCGTACTCAAGTAAGTCCGAAAACATACTTAGTATAGTCTGATTTCGGACTTATGTCAAGAGGAAGATGGATGTAAATTATTTGTAATTATGCAAGGAAAACATGGCAAGATACATTGCTATTTTACAGGGATTGAAGTATACTTAGGGGCGAAAATAAATATGTATAAAATATTATAGAACGAAAATTATAGACAAGGGGAACAGGACAGGAGTAAAAAGATGCTGACACAATTTTCAAGAACTGAGCTGCTGCTTGGAAAAGAAGCGATGGAGAAATTACAGAATTCCCGTGTCGCCGTATTCGGAATCGGTGGTGTAGGTGGTTATGTCTGTGAGGCGCTGGCACGAAGCGGCGTTGGAGCCTTTGATCTGATCGATGATGATAAGGTGTGTCTGACGAATCTGAACCGTCAGATTATTGCGACCTATAAGACAATCGGAAAATATAAAACGGACGTTATGAAGGAACGGATCTTGGATATCAATCCGAAAGCGGATGTACGTGTGCACAAATGTTTCTTCCTGCCGGAAAATGCCGATGAGTTTCCGTATGAAGACTATGACTACATGGTTGATGCAGTGGATACGGTAACTGCAAAAATCTCTCTCGTGATGAAAGCACAGGAGAAACACATTCCGATCATCAGCAGTATGGGCGCCGGCAATAAATTAGATGGCAGTCAGTTCAAGGTGGCAGATATCTATAAGACGAAGGTCTGTCCGCTTGCGAAGGTCATGCGGCGGGAACTTAAGAAGCGCGGAGTGAAGAAATTAAAGGTTGTGTATTCGGAGGAACCGTCGATTCGTCCGATCGAGGATATGTCGATCAGCTGCCGGACGCGCTGTGTATGTCCGCCGGGTGCGAAACACAAATGCACCGAGCGGAGAGATATTCCGGGCAGTGTCGCATTTGTTCCATCGGTGGCAGGTCTGATCATTGCCGGTGAGGTTGTGAAGGATCTGGTGAAGGACGTACCGCGGACAGCAGAAGAACCGACAACATAAATACGGGCGTAGGCAAAATAAAATATAGTAACTCGTGTAATTGGTATGCATGTGATGGAACAGGAGGCAGAAACAATGACATTAGAGAAGCATGTGATTGATACAGTGAAGGAATGGCAGACGAAGATCGGCACGGATGATGCAGGCGTGCGCCTCTATTATCCGAAGGTGTCGATGTGCGGATATCTGAAGCTTCCAGTGGAGGAGGATTCCGAGAAGATCTGCCAGGAGGCAGAGGCATATTTCGAGAAAAGTGTACCAGAACTTGGACACGTGACAGTGACCGAGAAAGCAGACCGGTTCTGCGTGTTTGTCAGTCCGGAGGGCTGTGATTATATTAACCTTGAGATTCCTGTTTCGGAATTTTTAGAGGGATTTCTGAAGGTGCTTAAGACGCAGGATATGCAGCAGGTACGGGCGTATTTTCAGGCATTTGCGAAAGCACATGGCACGACGGTCTGTGAGGAGGACGATGAGGAGGATCTCGGAACGGTGCTCTCTTTTGCGGATAAGGATGTGGAGCCTTATCTGTACTGTGTGACAGACGATCAGTTTGGAATTACCTATCACCGGTTTACGAAGGATGATTTCGATACGATTTAAAAAAGTCTTAAACAAAAGCGGAGTTTAATAAAAAAGATACAATTTGGATACAACCATGATTTAAAATAGAAAAGGAGTTTTCCCATGAACGAACAAACGAAAGCGAGAATCAAGGAGTTACAGAAAGAAAAAGATGTTGTGATCTTAGCGCATTATTATGTGGATGGTGAAGTGCAGGAAATCGCAGATTATGTCGGCGATTCGTACTATCTGGCGAAGGTTGCAACGACAGTGGAACAACAGAATATTTTGTTTTGCGGCGTCTCCTTTATGGGTGAGAGTGCGAAGCTTCTGAATGCGAAGAAGCATGTCTATATGGCAGATGATGGAGCGGATTGCCCGATGGCACATATGGCGGAAGTGGAGAAGATCGAGGAAGTGCGGAAGGAATATCCGGATGTGGCAGTTGTCTGCTATGTAAATTCAACAGCAGAATTAAAGGCACATTCCGATGTCTGCGTGACATCATCCAATGCACTGAAGATCGTCAAGGCATTGCCGAACAAGGACATCTATTTTATTCCGGATTACAATCTGGCACATTTTATAGCGGAGCAGGTACCGGAGAAGCATTTTATCTTCAACGATGGATTCTGCCATGTACATAAGAGCATTCACAGTGAAGATGTGAAGAAGGCAAAGGAACTGCATCCGGACGCACTTGTTCTGGCACATCCGGAGTGTACAAGTGACACGCTGGCACTGGCGGACTTCATCGGAAGTACGTCCCAGATCATTGATTACGCAACCGCATCGGACAGCAAGAAGTTCCTGATCTGCACTGAGATGGGTGTGTTCTATGAGTTGATGCAGAAGAACCCGGACAAGAAATTCTTCTCTGTCGGACACAGACAGTTCTGCCCGAACATGAAGAAGGTCAGTCTGGACAAAGTACTTGAGAAGCTCGAAGATCTGAAGGATGAAGTGATCCTTCCAGAGGAAATGTGTGAGCAGGCGAAGAAACCGCTCGACGAGATGCTTCGTCTGGCACAGTAGCAGGACTGGTGCGTTAGTGGGTGCATCAAACCGATCAGGCGGGATCAGGTAAGTTGGCAGATGTATGAAACCACCGAACGAGGAGTATGAGATGAAACGGATTTTAATTGTGGAAGATGATATGGCGCTGGCGCAGGAATTGCAGTATCTGCTGATTTCGAATCAGTATGATGCGCAGCGCGTCGAAGAATTCACCGATGTAGCTGGACAGATTCTTGCTTCGCAGGCAGATATGGTTTTGCTGGATATTAACCTTCCAGAAGTAGATGGACAGAGTGTGTTGCGGGAACTGCGCAAGACATCGGATATTCCGGTCATTATGGTGACAAGCAAAAACACAGAGATGGACGAAGTGATCTCGATGAGCTTCGGTGCGGATGATTTTATTGCGAAGCCATACAATCCTTCTATTTTGCTTCTGCATATCGAGGCGGTATTCAAGCGGCTTGGAAAGATGGACGCAGACAAGGGACTTACCTATAAAAATATGACGCTTGACACGGCACGTGGAGTTCTGACGGTCGGGGATAACAGCGTGGAGCTTACGAAAAATGAAGCGGGTATTTTATCCTATCTGCTGAAGCATCAGAATACGATCGTGACGCGCGATGAACTGATCAGTTATCTGTGGGATTCGGAGGCATTTGTCGATGATAACACGCTGACGGTCAATATGAACCGTGTCAGAAAGAAGCTTGCTGATCTCGGCGTGGAGGATATAATCCGGACAAAACGAGGACAGGGGTACATTCTGGCATGACAGTTCGAAGTTATCTAAAAGACAGAATCAGCTTTGTTGCAGCGACAGTGTTTATCATGGTCGTATTAAGGCTGTTAGGATTTGCCTGCAAGACGCGGATGGATTTCATCTGGGTGATGGAGGGCATCATTTTTGTGACGGCATTGTGCGTGTGTCTGGCGGACTATCGCAAGCGCAGGCATTTTTATCGGGAATTGCTGGGAATCTTAGAAGGGCTTGACCAGAAATACCTGATTACGGAGATGACGGTACAGCCGGATTTCGAGGAAGGTAAGATCTGGATGGATGTTCTGTATGACACCGGGAAATCCATGCGGGACAAGCTGAACGAAACAGAAGATTCGCTGCGGGATTTTAAGGAATATCTGGAGCTTTGGATTCACGAGATCAAGATTCCAATTGCCGCTTTAAACCTGATGAATTATAACGGCAGTCAGGATTTGAAGAAGCAGAAGGCACAGCTTGCACGGATTAACAGCTTTGTGGAGCAGATTTTATTTTATGCGCGTGCAGATGCGGCAGAAAAGGATTATCTGCTTACCGCGTGTGATCTGGATGTGACGATCAATAAAGTACTGCAGCAGCAGAAGGATCTGCTGATTGGAAATAAAATACGAATCGAGAAAAACGATACAGCCCATTCGGTTGTCACGGATTCCAAATGGCTCACATTTATGCTTGGGCAGATCGTGAACAACAGTATCAAATACCGGGATGCTGCAAAACAGCCGTGTATTTCTTTTGCAGTAGAGGAGATGGCAGATAAGACTGTTCTAAAGATCCGCGATAATGGTATCGGGATTCCGGAACAGGATATCGACCGGGTATTTGACAAGACCTTTACTGGGGAGAATGGACGCAAAGGAAATGCTTCTACTGGAATGGGTTTGTATATATGTAAACAGCTTTGTAATAAGCTCGGACATGCGATTACGATTGCGTCCGTGTACGGGGAATACACCGAGGTGGAGATCGCCTTCGGCAAAGAGACTTTCTTGACGAAAGAGTAGTCTATAACCTTACAAAAATGTAAGGTTGTTGTCATGAACTACGATGGATAGAAAGCATGAGAGAATGTATGATGCAGGCAGGATAGATGCCTGAGATGCTAATTTAGAAGAAAGGCACAGTCTGGTACTGTGGCGAGGATTTGGAACATGGCTTATCATGAATCCATGTATTTTTTAGTATTTTTACCGGTGGTTCTCATCGGATATCAGCTTGCACCAAAGCGGGTGCGCTTTGGTGTACTGCTCTTTTTTAGTTATTGTTTCTATTTTTTATTGAGCCACAGATTAATTGTATATTTGCTTGGCGCAACTACAATCACCTATCTGACAGGACGGCTGGTTGCGACTGGTGAGAAAAAACGCAGAAAAACAATTCTGATCGTGGGTGTCTGGTTGTTACTTGGCATGCTGCTTGTGATGAAGTACAGCGGATTTTTCGCAGAGAATGTGAATGCGCTTTTCGGAACGATAAACCTTGGACTCCGGCTTCCGGTGCGGCGGTTCCTGCTGCCGCTTGGTATTTCCTTTTACACACTTTCTGCGATCGGCTACATGGCGGATGTGTATTGGAAGAAGATTGAACCGGAGAAAAACATTGCGAAGCTTGCACTCTTCCTGAGTTTCTTCCCGATCATCATGGAAGGTCCGATCTGTATGTACAGCGATACTGCAGAGACGCTTGCGAAGGGCGAGGATATCCGGAGTGAAAACCTTATCCGCGGCTATATGCGGATTGGCTGGGGACTGTTGAAGAAGGTCGTAATCGCAGACCGCCTGTATGTCGTTGTGCAGACGCTGTTTGATGGGTATGCGTCCTACCACGGCGTGATGATCGTCGTTGCGGCAGTGTCCTATACAGTGCAGCTTTATATGGAATTTTCTGGCTGCATGGATATCGTGATCGGAAGTGCGGAATGTTTTGGCGTGACATTGCCGGAGAATTTCGCGCAGCCGTTCGTATCGAAGAATGCATCTGAGTTTTGGCGCAGATGGCATATCTCACTTGGCAGATGGTTCAAGACATATATTTTCTACCCGGTTTCCATGTCGAAGCTTACCAGAAAATGGAACCGGTTTGCGAAGAAACATACAAGCAAATACATAAAGCTGATGGTTGCATCGGCAATCGCATTATTCCCGGTGTGGGTGTGCAACGGACTGTGGCATGGTGCGAACTGGAGCTACCTGTTCTACGGCATGTATTACTTCGTCGTAATTATGATTGAGCTGATGTTGGAACCCGCGGTGAAGAAGCTTTGCGCGGCATGGAAAATCGCAGAAGACGCGGCATGGTGGAATGTCCTTCGGATCTTGAAAACATGGGTAATTATTTTCACCGGAGAACTGTTTTTCCGGGCGGATACACTTGGCATTGGCATGCACATGTTCCGGTCGCTGTTCCATGATTTTTCGATACAGAAGCTTTGGGATGGTACGTTGCTTACGCTTGGACTTGGCAGAGTGGAGATAGGAATTATTTTAGTCTCTCTGTTGATTGTCGGCGTAGTAAATCATTTCCGTGAGCAGCAGATTGATGTGCGCGGTGTGATATTACAGAAGCGATTGCCAGTGCGCTGGCTCGTGTATCTTGCGCTCATCTTTGTCGTACTTATATTCGGTGCGTATGGACCGGGATATCAGGAGGTGGATCTGATCTATGCAGGCTTCTGAGAACAAAAAAATAGAAAAGAAAAAATCTGTTAATACGGAAATTGCGAATACGAAAAACGTCAGACATGGAATCTGGCTCCGGGTAATTTCATTTGCAGTCGTTGTCATTTTACTTTTAATAGCATCCGGAAAGCTGTGCGATCCAATCCGGCTAGGCTTGCAGGATTCGGTTTCCGAGCGGGAACGGTATCTGTTACACCTGCTATCGGAACCAGAGGAAATGGTTGATGTGGCAATCCTCGGTGACAGCGAAAGCTATACGTTGGTATCGACGTATCAGTTGTGGAAGGAGGCAGGCATTGCATCGTATATCGGCGGACAGTCCGGTCAATGGATCGGGGAAAGTTATTTTTCACTGAAGAAAATTCTCAAGCGGCAGTCTCCCAAGGTTTTGATCTTAGAGACGAATGAGTTTTTCTCCAGAGGAGATGCGAGTGTGATAAAGGATGCGGCGAAATCCGCGCAGGAGTTTGCACGGCAGATGTTCCCAATCCTCAAATATCACCGTTTCTGGAAGATGGAACCAGCCGATCCGAAATTGCAGACGACGATTTTCAATGGATTTGAATTGCGTGCGGCAGTGGCGCCGTATACGGGAGGTGTCTACATGCATGCAACCGACGATAGAACACCGGTGACTTTTATCACAAGGTATTATCTGGATAAGATCAAGCGTTTGCGTGATGCACATGGAACGAAGCTGTTGTTTGTGACAGCCCCTTCCCCGGTCAATCATACGATGCAGCGGCACAATGAGGTGCAGGCACTTGCAGATGCGCTTGCAGTTCCATACCTCGATCTGAATCTGAATACCGAGGAGCTTGGAATCGACTGGAATCTGGATACCCTCGATGGTGGCGATCATTTAAACTATACCGGTTGTCAGAAAGCTACGGCATATCTGCAGCGGTATATGCAGACGCATTATACGTTGCCGGATCGCCGGGATGATGTACGGTACGAGGCGTGGAACAAGCAGGCGGAAGAATTTGAAAAACTGCTTCCACAACCTTAAAGAAATCTTAAACGATTGCTTGGTTTTATCTTAATATTTAAGTTGCTATACTATGTAACAGAACAAAGAAATGCGGCGGATGAACCTGCACGCATGGAGGACATTATGAAAAATGTATTAGAATATCTGGAACAAAGTGCAAAGATGTATCCGGACAAGATAGCAGTGAAGGATGCGGCATGTTCCTATACATATGAACAATTACAGAACAAAGCGAAATGCATTGGTGCCTGTCTGGCAAAGCAGACAACACCGCGCCATCCGGTCTGTGTATTTGCCGATAAGAGTGCGGATACACTGGCAGTCTTTTTTGGAATCGTCTATGCGGGCTGCTTCTACACACTGGTTGATCCTTCGTTTCCGGAGGCACGCATCCAGTCGATGCTCTCGGTGTTACAGCCGGATGTGATCGTGGATGGAAGTGATGCGTCGGAGAAGCTTACCGCGTGTGGCTACACAGAACATGTGGTTCGGATGGAAACGCTGACACAGGGGATGGATAGTGAATATACAGGTTCCGATGAAAATCAGTTACAACAGATCCGGGAATCTATGATTGACACCGATCCACTCTACTGTAATTTTACTTCCGGCTCGACCGGAACCCCGAAGGGGGTGCTTGTGGCACATCGGTCGGTGCTTGAATTTATCGATCGGTTTACAGAGATCTTTGATATCACGGAAGCCGATGTGATCGGCAATCAGGCGCCGTTTGATTTCGATGTATCAGTGAAGGATATTTACAGTGCGATGAAGGTGGGCGCAACCTTAATTGTGATTCCGAAAGCGTATTTCATGTTCCCAAACTCCGTTGTGGACATGCTCGATGAGAACCATGTCACGACGCTGATATGGGCGGTGTCGGCACTCTGCCTGTTGAACCGGCTGCATGGACTGAAACACAAGGTTCCGGCAGATATCAACAAGATTTTGTTCAGCGGCGAGGCAATGCCGATCCGGCAGCTTCATGCATGGCAGAGCTACTACCCGGATGCGATGTTTGTGAATCTCTACGGACCGACGGAGATTACCTGCAACTGTACCTATCACATTTTAGACCGGGCATACAGCGAGGACGAAAAACTTCCGATTGGAATTCCATTTCCAAATGAACGTGTATTCCTGCTCGATGAGGAAAATCGTCTGATCGAACCGGGAAGCATTGGCAAGACCGGAGAGCTTTGCGTGGCAGGTACGACGCTTGCGCTTGGATATTACAGAAATGCAGCGGCAACGGCGAAGGCATTTGTGGCAAATCCGTTACAGACCGATTACCCGGAGACAATCTATCGGACGGGAGATCTGGCAAGCTACGGAGAAGATGGACTGCTTTATTTCGCGGGACGGAAAGATTTTCAGATCAAGCATATGGGACACCGCATCGAGTTAGAAGAGATTGAACATGCACTGGCGGCGATCCCGGAGATCGAAGGTGCCGCATGCTTTTATGACCGCGAGAAGAACAAAGTCGTTGCCTGTTATATCGGAATTGACGATAAGAAATATCTGATTACCGCGATGAAGAAAAAGGTGCCGGATTACATGGTGCCAAATGTATTTTGTAAGGTGGACATGCTGCCACTCAACAAAAATGGCAAGACGGACAAGAAGCTTTTGGAGGCACAGTACAGGAAAGGAGCGTTTGCATGAATACAGAGGAGTTAAGAGCGGTTGCGGCGACGTATGGAACGCCGACCTACATCTTCGATGTGCGGGAAGTGGAAGCGCGAATCCGGTTGCTTCGCAGTCTGCTGCCGGAAGACACCGGACTTTGCTTTGCCGTAAAAGCAAATCCATTTCTGATCCCATATGTGGCAGATCTGGTTGATCGGCTGGAGGTCTGCTCGCCGGGCGAATATGAGATCTGCATACAGGAACAGATTGCACCGGAGAAGATCGTGGTATCCGGGGTAAACAAGACTTACGAATCCATGAAACGCATCCTGTCTTACAGCAAGGGTGCTGGGATCTATACGATCGAATCGGAAGAGCATGCGAAGATCCTGCGGACACTTGCAGAGAAAAATCAGATGCCGCTTTCGGTACTGATCCGGCTTTCGAGTGGCAATCAATTCGGCGTTGATGCGGAGACGTTCTTCCGGCTGGCAAAGGAGATACAGGAAAGCCCGTATCTGACACTGGCGGGCGTCCATTATTATGCAGGGACACAGAAGCGGCAGAGCAAGCTGGAGAAGGAACTTGATACCTTAACCGCATTTGCAAAGACGTTTGAAGAAGAGACTGGGACCGTGCTGAAAGAGCTTGAGTATGGGGCAGGCATGAAGGTTTCGTATTTCATAAATGACAGTGAGAAGGATCAGCGGGAAAGCGAGCCGGAACCGCAGATACAGGCACTTGCCGAAAAGCTTCGGACATGTGCCTACGGCAAAAAGACAATCGAGCTTGGACGGTTCCTCGTCTCAATGAGCGGCTATTACCTGACGCGTGTGATGGATGTCAAGCGGACGGCACAGCCGGGATTCCTGATCTTAGATGGTGGAATCCACCAGATCAACTACTATGGCTGGATGATGGGTATGAAACAGCCGAAGATTGAAGTCTTGGCAGAAAAAAGCGGCGAGGAAGAGCTGTTTCACCTGTGTGGATCGCTCTGTACAGTCAATGATGTGCTGGCGCGGGATGTTGCCCTGCATGATCCTCAAAAAGGCGATGTGATCTGTTTCAAACGATGTGGCGCATATGCAGCGACCGAGGGCATGGCGATGTTTCTAAGCCGGGAGCTTCCGCAGGTTCTGATCTGCAAGACAGACGGGAAGATCGAGAAGCTGCGCGACCAGATGGAGACGTATCTGTTTCATGTGTCTGCAACAACATAATACAAAACACATGTGGAATCATTGGTAACAATACATGAGAATTCATGGATTTATAATAAAGATTAGGAGGATTTGTAACATGGAAGAATTATTGGAGATTTTGGAAGGAATTGCACCGGGCGAGGATTTTGAGAACTGCACAACGTTGATTGACGATCATATCTTAGATTCCTTTGCGATTTTATCGCTTGTATCAGAGATCGAGGATACCTTTGATGTTGAGGTATCACCGGCAGAACTGATCCCTGCGAACTTCAATTCTGCAAAGAGCTTGTGGGAGATGATCTGCAGACTCAAGGAAGATTAGTGTAGGAAAGGATGAATCATATGGCGTACCATCTGCTTACATACAGTTTAATATTTTTGCCAGTTGTGATCGCATTGTACCAGTTATGTCCGGCACGGTTCCGGTTCGTGGTACTGCTTGCAGCAGATTATACATTTTTCTGTATGATAAGCGGTAAGCTTCTGGTCTGGCTGCTTCTGGCGACGCTTGTGACATATGGAACCGGCAGATGGCTGGCGGCGATCCCGGTTCGGCACAGTGACCTTCACGGAAAAGCGCTGACGCGGAAGAAGCGTGGTGTGTTGGCACTTGGAATTGTTTTGATCTTAGGGACGCTTGTGACACTCAAATACCTCCGCGTATTTGGGGTGACACTTGCAGCACCGATCGGTATTTCCTATTATAGCCTGCAGGCAATTTCGTATATGACAGATGTTTATCGTGGCACACAGGAATCCTGTAAGAATCCGGTTAAGGTGGCACTTTATTTGAGCTTCTTCCCGCAGATCATGGAAGGTCCGATCAGTCGGTTTTCCGAGACAGCAGATGCTCTGTATGGTGGGAACAGCATTCAGTTTGAAAATCTGGTCTTTGGTTACCAGCGTATCATCTGGGGGCTGTTCAAGAAGATGGTGATTGCCGATCGGCTGGCACCGCTTGTGGTAAAGGTGTTCAGCAGCTACAACAATTTCGATGGTGCGGCGATCCTCGTCGGGGTGCTGGCATACACGATGCAGCTATATATGGAGTTTTCCGGATGTATGGATATCATCATGGGAAGTGGCGAGATCTTCGGTGTACCATTGCCTGAGAATTTCCGTCAGCCGTTCTTCGCGAAGAATGCGGGTGATTTCTGGCGGAGATGGCATATCACGCTTGGCGCATGGTTGAAGGATTATGTATTCTATCCGATCTCACTTGCCAAGCCAGTGAAGAATCTGGCGAAGAAAATCAAGAAGAAAGCTGGATTTTCGGTCAGCAAATTCGTGGCACCGACGATTGCGTTATTCTTTGTCTGGCTGTCAAACGGCATCTGGCATGGACCACATATGAATTATATTTTTTATGGTATGTATTATTTTGTGCTGATCGTGATCGAGAATCTGACGGAGGAACCGTGCAGGAAGCTGGTGGAGCGATTCAAGCTTGATACAGAATGCATCGGATTTCGGATCTTCCAATTCCTGAAGCTGTTTGTGATCGTGAATATTGGCGAGATGTTCTTCCGTGCTGACACGGTTGCAACTGGATTTCGGATGCTGCGCAGAATCGTGACAGACTTCCATATCACAGCACTTGCGGAGACGAATTTCGGTGTGGATGTGCCGGATCTCATTCTGGCATCTGTAAGTATCCTGCTCGTATTCGTGGTGGATGTTATTCACGAGAAGGGGATTTCAATCCGGAGAAAGGTGGCGGAATGCAAGCTGCCGGTCCGTTGGAGCTTCTGGTATGCAGTTATACTTCTTGTCGTTGTATTTGGCGCATATGGCAGCGGATATACGATCGTGGATATGATCTACGCGGCGTACTGATAGAGGGATGAATAATTACGTGGAAGATGACATTCGATGTTTGGTAATTTGAAATATTATGGATTGCATGGATAGCGTAATTGTATGTGATTTACGAAAGAAGAATGTTTATGAAAAAAGAAAGTGGAAAATGGAAAACAACTCTCAAGATGGCAGCGGGCAGCGTCGGGTTTCTAGCGGGACTTTGTGTGGTACTGATTCTGGCAGGACGATTCCTGTGTCGGAAGAGTAACGCTGACATCTATGATACAACAGCTGTGCGCACGAAAGATGCGGAAGTGAAAAATGAAGTGAAGGATACGATTGACGTATTGTTCTTAGGTGACAGTGAATGTTATTCGAGCTTCAATCCTCTGCAGATGTTCGCAGAGCATGGCTACACCTCATTTATCTGCGGGACATCGGCACAGCGTATGTGCGACTCGTATGCGATTTTACAGGCGGCATTTGAGACGCAGACGCCGGAGGTCGTTGTGTTGGAAACGAACTGTCTGTTCCGAAGCGTGAAATCTAAGGGTGATTCGAAAGATTATGTCTTAGACCGTCTGTCCGATCATGTGGAGATTTTTAAGAATCATTCCCGCTGGAAGGATGCATTCGTAAGTACAAATTCACTGACGAAGAAAAAAGATGAGAAGAACCGTGGATTTATCAAGCGAAGCACGGTCAAGCCGTATGAGGGTGGAGCCTATATGCATGCGAGCGAGGAACGTAAATCTATGGATGCGGACGCAGAGAAATATCTGCTTTTGATGAAGGAATATTGCGAGAGTCATGGTGCAAAGCTTGTCTTAGTCAGTTCCCCTTCCCCGAAGAACTGGACGTATGCCAAGCACAACAGTGTGTCCGACTGGGCGCAGGCAAACGCGGTTACTTATGAAGATCTGAATCTGAATGATGCGCTGGGCATCGACTGGACGTCCGATACGAAGGATGGAGGCGACCATCTGAATTTTGACGGCGCGAAGAAGGTGAGTGCATATGTGGGAAACTGGCTATCGGAAGCTTATGGGTTGAAAGACAAAAGAAACAATCCGGACTACAAACACTGGGAGGAAGACAGTGTGGAGTATGCATCAGCAAGAAACTAGCTCGATGGGACATGCTATTTTGGAGGCAGGGATGCCTCCTTTTTTTTGAATTGGGGCAAAAACCTGAAATATGGAAAAATCCCCCAATAGGGCAGTCACAGGAAGCAAGCAGATTGGGGCAAAAACCTGAAATATGGGGAATCCCCCCAATGGAGCAGTCACAGGAAGCAAGTGGGTTGGAGTAAAACAGCAGAAATCAGGGAAATACTCCAAGCTGGAAGAATTACATGAAGCGTGACATGGAGTAAAATCAGATAATCATAAGGATTGCTCCAAAGTCGACTCTCTTGCATAGGCATCTGCACCAAATCAATATATAATACAACCATTATATTACAAAATCGTAAGAAACATGTAATCTAGACCGATGGATGGCGGCTGGAAAACCATATATACTGAATACAGTAAAAAGCGGCAGGAACCCCAGAATTCCTGCCTGCAGAATGTTAGCAAACGAAGGGAGACTATCTATGAATGAGATATTAAAGCTTGACAATGTAGAAAAATACTATGGCAACAAAGCGAATCTGACAAAGGCGGTAGATAAGATTTCGTTCTCCGTAGAGAAAGGAGAGTTTGTCGGAATTATGGGAGCCAGCGGCTCCGGCAAGACAACACTCTTAAACTGTATTTCCACGATTGACCGTGTAACAGCCGGACATATCTATGTGGGGGATAAGGACATCACGACGATTCGCGGGAATGAATTAAATAAGTTCCGCCGGGAAGAGCTGGGATTTATCTTCCAGGATTTTAATCTGCTGGATACGCTGACCGGATATGAGAATATTGCACTGGCGCTCTCCATCCAGAACGTAAAACCGAAGGAGATTGATAGCCGGATCCAAGAGGTTGCGAAGCGGCTTGGCATCGAGGAAGTCCTGAACAAATACAGCTACCAGATGAGTGGTGGACAGAAGCAGCGCGTGGCAGCAGCGAGAGCGCTGATCACCAATCCAAAGCTGATCTTAGCCGATGAACCGACCGGTGCCCTCGATTCCAAGTCTTCCCGCTATCTGTTAGAGAGCATGAAGGAGATGAATGAAGGGCTTGCTGCAACGATCCTGATGGTTACACACGATGCTTTCACAGCAAGCTATGCATCGCGCGTGATCTTCATCAAGGATGGTAAGATCTTCAATGAGATCCGCAGAGGCGAGGATACCCGGAAACAATTTTTCAACCGCATTATCGAGGTTGTGACAGTGTTAGGGGGGAGTTTGAATGATGCTCTTTAAATTATCCACCCGGAATATCCGGAAAAGTATGCAGAATTATCTGATTTATTTTGCAACATTGATCTTAGGAGTAGCAATCTTCTATGTATTTAACGCGCTGGGAAGCCAGACAGTTATGCTGAAGGTATCGTCAAATACGGAAGAAATCATCAATCTTATGAATGAGGCAATGTCTGTCGTCAGTGTGTTCGTGTCGGTTGTGCTCGGTTTCCTTGTTGTGTACGCAAGTACCTTCCTGATGAAGCGAAGGAAGAAGGAGTTTGGTATCTACTTAACGCTCGGTATGGGAAAAACACAGGTGGCAAAGATTCTGGTGATCGAGACACTGCTGATCGGCGTGATCTCTCTGGTGATCGGGTTACTGCTCGGTATCGGTATCTCACAGGGGATGAGTGTCGTGACAGCGAACCTCTTCGAAGCGGATATGACGAACTTCCAGTTTATGGTCAGCACATCAGCCATCATCAAAACGATTATTTATTTTGCAATCATGTATGTGATCGTCATGGCATTAGATGTAATCATTGTCAGCCGCGCCAAGTTAATAAACCTGCTTTATGCAGGCGCAAAGGCACAGAAAAACCATGCAAAAAACCCGGTTGTCTGTGTGCTTGTATTTATTATAGCGGCTATTCTGCTTGGAACTGCATATTATAAAGTGACAGCCGGTGTCCGCACAATCTCTGACTTTCAGGGACTTGGTATCCAGATCGCGAAAGGTATCATTGGAACCTTCCTTGTATTCTGGTCGGTCTCCGGGATGCTGCTTGCAATCGTGAAGCGGTGCAGACGGTTTTATTATAAAGGTATCAACTCGTTCAGTGTGAAGGAACTTGGAAGCCGGATCAACACGACGGTGTTCTCAGGCGGGATTATCTGTCTGCTGCTCTTTTTTACCATCTGTATTCTGTCAAGCGCAATGGCAATCCGCAACTCAATGAACCATGTGTTAGAGACATGTACGCCGGTTGATGTGCAGGTTTCAAAGCTGTATTCCTATGATGCAGCCGAGGACTATGATATAACCGGACATAATGTGGAAGAAAACCTGAAATCCTGTGATATCGATACATCAAAGCTTACAGATGTGACCGAAATGATTCTCTATGCACCGGAAGAAATTCGTGTCGGAGATTTCTTCGGAAAGGCATTTGCAGAGAGCGGATCGGAGGATTATTTCAAAGAAGCATCGATGGAGACGATGCACATTGGAGATTATAATGCGTTTGTAAGCTCCTTTGGCGGAACGACAATTGATCTTGCAGAGGATGAATATGTAATACTCTGTAATTACGGGGAGATGGAACCACGATACAACGAAGGGCTTGCGGAGGGACAGACGGTTACGATAAAAGGAAAAACCTATCATCCGAAATACAGTACCTGCGTGGATGGAATCGTGCACATCAGCAATTCAGGCGTGCTGCTTGTCCCGGATTCTGTGGATATGTCTGACTGTGATTTCTGGTATGATATCTATTCAGCGAATTACAATACGACAGACCAGACAGAGGTGGATGCGCTCAATGAGTACTATAGTGATGCGCATTTCTACAAACTGCAGGAGGCGAAGACAGAGGCAGCCTTAGACGAGGATGGATCCTATTATTCCATGAACTGCGAAACAAGCAAACGGCTCCGTGACAACAGCGTGGGACTTACTGCGATGATCGTATTTATCGGCATCTACTTAGGTGTTGTATTCCTGATCTCCGGTGCCGCAATTCTGTCACTCAAGGAGCTTTCCGAGGCAGCTGACAGCAAGGAGAAATACAGGATCCTGCGCCGGATCGGAGTGGACGAGAAGAAAATCCGTCATTCCCTCCTGGCACAGTCGGGCGTGTTCTTTGCTATGCCGCTTTTACTCGCAATCGTGCATTCCGTCTTCGGAATGCAGACAGCAATGTTTATTCTGACCGCATTTGGACGGGGCGGACTGCTTGGTTCTATCCTGCTTGCGGCAGCCGTGATATTGGTGATTTATGGTATTTATTTTGTGATCACATATATATGTAGCCGTAAGATCATCAGCGAATAAATATCTTGAAAAAAAAGAATAAGTAAGCTATAATTAGCACATATTAAAAATATAATATATCTGGAATGTTCGATAACTCCTGTTATTTTTGAACCTACATTTACTTTAAACGGGATTCCTATATCTGTGATATTATGTCAGGCCTCCTTCGAGTGGAAGACAGAGGATCACATGCGGTTGCCCACCTAGCGTCAGCTAGGAGTCAAAAGGCAGGAACCGGCATCCCGGATATATTTTTTTGGAGGAAAATACGTGAAAAAGAAGATACTCACGTTTATGCTTTTGCTGGTTATAGCCGGGGTAGTTATGATTGCTGGCCATGAGATCGGGCGGCATATGCATAAAGCGGAACAAAATACAGAAACAACGGAAGCATCCGTGGATTATAGCTTATATTACACATACGAAGATGTGGAAAAGGTCGTCAGTTATCTGGCAGATACAAAGGCAGAATCCGAGGCGTTATCCCGCCTGATTGATCCTCTGAAAAAAAGCGAGATCATCGATGTGGCATTTGTAAAGTCTGTGGCACAGACGATACAGGTGAAAGCTTCTATTTATGAGGAAGCCCTAAACGGAAAAAAGGATTCTGACTACATGACGAAAGCGGAATTTGAGGACTTCTATGAGCGGATCGTCGCATCGGCAACCGTCAAAGGATTGCTTCGGAAAGATGTTCTGGTGCTTGCAATTTCCGAGGAGGACAAGACATCCTTTTTCGATGGACAGGACACTTACAATGCAGAATTTGAAATCGACGAAAGCTACGAGGGAAATGTGCTCGATGTCTATATGAAGAATGGAAAGATCTTCAAGATCAACCGTCTTGGAGATACCCAGATCACATTGCAAAATGTATGGGTGGAGTCTGTGACGGATGGAAAATGCACGTTTTTATATGGAAATCTGGAAAAAACCTACCCTGCCCGGACGGAGGAAGGCATCCCGGATGGAGCTGTGACAGTTGCAACAAGTCTGGATGCGGACCGGCAGACGGAAGCCGGCTATGAGACGGCGGGCTATGTTGCAAATCTCGTGTTTGACTATGCAGGCATCTGTAAAATCGAACGACCACAGAAGGTGCTGCGCGGCAAAGTCATTTCGACGGGAGATACGGATATTCAGGTGGAAAATATCGGCGGACTCACACTTGGCGATTATTATAAAATGTACAATGTGTATGAGGATGCCGTGGACGAGGAAAGTCTGTCTCTGCTGCTTGGCTACTCGTATGTGGACATGTATCTGCAGGATGGAAAAGTTGGTGCTGTCGTGATTAACCAGGAGTTAAAAAGCGAGGATATCCGCGTGATCATCAGCAACGATGATTACTCTTCGTATGAGATGGAAATGGTGCAGTTTACGGCGACATCTGCGTTCACCGTGGCGTATCCAGATGAGACGGAGAAAACATATGAGGCTGGTGAGACGGTCACGATCACACCGGAAGATTATGCGCCGGACGATACATTGACAGTAACACCGGATACGCACAGTGGTCGTATCAGACTGCTCAGTGTGACACGCGAATGTGGCAATCCGGAATACGATGGAACGATGGAGCTTGATGTAAAGGATGGATATATCTATGTGATCAATGAGCTTTCGTTAGAGCGTTATCTGGCAAATGTCGTGGCAAATGCAATGCCATCGGATTACCCGGATGCAGCCATGCAGGCGATGGCGATCTGTGCCAGAGGAACGGCGTATGCGAAGTTAAAGGATGAAAGTTATGCAGAATATCATGCACATCTTGACGATTCCAGCCTTTGTCAGGTATATAATAATGTGGCAGAGACCGATGCGTCGATCCGTGCGGTGAAGGATACATACGGGCTGGTGCCGACTTACCGGGGAACTTTGATCGTACCGATGACATTTAACACATCTTTCGGAACGACCTGCACGAATGCGGAGATCTGGGGCGGTGATGCGTATAGTTATCTGGAGTCCAATGTGGAGAATCTGGATAAGGACAAGATCGATTTATCGGATGAAGCAGATTTTGAGGCATTTTTGACAGAGAGTGATGCGTATACTATTATAGATAAAGATTCGCCGTATTACCGGTGGGATATTACATTTACGCAGGAAGAAATGACAGACGCGATTGAGACAGTTTTGGAAAACCGCAAATCTCTGATGGCAGATGCGATACTTGTCGAGGATGAAACCGGCGAGTTTGTATCAGCAGACGTGCCGGAGCTTGGAACTGTGACAGAGATCGAAGTTGCGGAGCGCACGGTGAGCGGTGTTGTATCGAAGCTTGTGATTCACGGAAGTGAACATACGATATCCATCAGCGGACAGAGCAATATCCGCGCAATCTTAAATCCAGTCAATCAGGAGATTGTACGGCAGGATGGTTCGACGGTAACCGGCTGGACATCACTTCCAAGCCCATATTATTATGTGGAGAAGACAGACGCGGGATTTGTCGTTCATGGTGGTGGATTCGGACATGGTGCCGGGATGAGTATCTATGGTGCCGGCGTGCTTGGCAGACAGGGAAAAAGCTACAAATATATATTACGGCATTATTTTTCGTATGTCGATTTTGCGTCGATCTATACGATGGATGATGGAGAGGAAGCAGCAGATTCAGAATAACAAAACGGGGGATGTATGAAAAAGGTCGTTCGGTTTATTATCAAATTTGTGAACAAAGCAACCGCGGACAGCGTGCCAGCGTATGCGGCACAGGTTGCTTTCTTTGTGATGCTTTCATTTTTCCCGTTTATGATGCTGCTTGTCATGATCGCATCGAAGCTGTCCGTTATGAACACAAATGTACTTGGCTATATTCTGCGCGTTGTGCCGAGCGGACTCGAATCTTATGTAGCGTATATCGTGGATGATGTAGTCAATGCAAATGTGCAGTCGTTTACACTCATTACCGTGTTTGTCAGCTTGTGGTCTGCGGCGAAGGGCATTCAGGCACTCTCTACAGGGTTAAATAAGATCTATGGTGTGGAGCAGAACAAGAATTATTTTCTTGTACGCCTGATCTGTGCGCTGTATACACTTATATTTATGCTGCTCTGTCTGGTTGTGATCGCAATTCAGGCGTTCGGTTCACAGATTGCCCATAAGATTATTGATCATTATCCGGCATTTGCAGATGCAACACTTTTGATCTTAAGTCTGAAGAATGTCGTAACATTCCTTGTTATCTTTATCTTTTTGCTTTTAATCTATTACCAGCTTCCGAACCGCCGCGGACATATGAGGCATGAGTTTACCGGTGCTGTGCTGGCATCCGTTGCATGGATGCTGATGACACGGGGATTTTCTGTCTATATTAAGTATTCCGCAGATAATTCGAAGATGTATGGAAGTATGACATCCATCGTATTGATTATTATCTGGCTGTATATCGGTATGCAGATTGTTTTGTATGGTGCAGAAATCAATTATTATCTGTCGGATCTGATCTGGAAATACCGGGAGAAACACCGGTTAAAAAAGAAAGCAGAGCGGGAAGAAAAGCAGAAATTAAAAAAGCAACAGGAAGAAAATACAAGCATATCTTAATCGCTATCGGTTGACACCCCAAAACGGATGTGCGATAATCAAACCGATAAATTACAACAAGATGGAGGGACAAAGATGTATAGTTTTGATGAAATAGCAAATTTCGACCCGGAGATTGCGCAGGCAATGACGGACGAGATCAACAGACAGGATCATAATATTGAGCTGATCGCATCAGAGAATATCGTATCCAAGGCAGTTATGGCAGCTATGGGAAGTCCGCTTACGAACAAGTACGCTGAAGGATATCCGGGAAAGCGTTATTATGGCGGATGTGAGTATGTCGATGTAGTGGAAGATCTTGCAAGAGAGCGTGCAAAGAAGTTGTTTGGATGTGAATATGTCAATGTTCAGCCACATTCCGGTGCACAGGCAAATATGGCAGTATTCTTCGCTATTTTGCAGCCGGGCGATACATTTATGGGAATGAATCTGGCACATGGCGGACATCTGACACATGGTTCACCGGTCAACATGTCAGGTAAGTATTTCAACGTCGTACCTTACGGTGTGAATGATGAAGGGTTTATCGATTATGATGAGGTGCTCCGCATCGCGAAGGAATGCAAGCCGAAGATGATCGTAGCCGGCGCATCTGCATATGCGAGAGCGATTGACTTCAAGCGCTTCCGTGAGATCGCAGATGAGGTTGGCGCAGTCCTTATGGTAGATATGGCACACATCGCAGGTCTGGTTGCTGCCGGACTTCATGAAAGCCCAATTCCATACGCACATGTAACAACAACCACAACACACAAGACACTGCGTGGACCACGTGGTGGTATGATCCTTTCAAGCAACGAAGTAAATGAGAAGTATAACTTCAACAAGGCAGTGTTCCCTGGCATTCAGGGTGGTCCTTTGATGCATGTCATCGCAGGTAAGGCAGTCTGCCTGAAGGAAGCTTTGACTGATGAATATAAAGAATATCAGAAGCAGGTTGTGAAGAACGCAGCATGTCTGGCACAGGCATTGACTGAGCGTGGATTCAAGATTGTATCTGGCGGTACAGACAATCACCTGATGCTTGTTGATCTGCAGAATCTTGACCTGACCGGTAAGGAAGTGGAGAAGCTTCTGGATTCTGTTCATATCACAGCGAATAAGAACACGGTTCCAAACGATCCAAAGTCACCATTTGTTACAAGTGGTATCCGTCTTGGTACACCGGCTATCACAACACGTGGTGCAAAAGAAGATGATATGATTGTGATCGCAGATGCAATCAAGGCTGCAGTCATTGACAAGGATAATGACAAGGCAATGGCGCTTGTAAAGAGCATCACAGACAAGTATCCATTGTATGCATAATACGCATAATACGAATAAAGAACGAGATCAAATCGTATACTAAGTAAAATCAAATGCAAAACCGGGGGCTGCGCGAGAGGGAATCCGTTCCCTTGACATGTGGCTTCCGGTTTATTATGTCTTAAGAAATATCTTAATAATACAGAAAGAAATAGCTTGCTCATGGTTGTATGAGATTTATAGATAAGTACGCTTGAATAACGGAGAATGATATATGGAAAATCAGCAGAAAAATTCCGCCCCGGAGAACAATTCGGACAACCGGAATTCGAATAATAATAAGAAAAAGCCATCCAAGACGGTGGTGATATGGATCGTATCCATTCTATTGACATTTATGATCTGGCAGGGAATTACGGCGATACAGCAGTCCAAACAGGAGAAGATCACGTATGACACGTTCCTGCAGATGCTTGATGATAAATTAGTTACCGATGTGAAGCTCTACAATGACCGGATCAGCTTCACGCCGATCTCGAAGGAGACGGGTGCGGAGATGGATAAGACGTATTATGTGATCCGCATCAGCGATTACAAGATCGTGGACCGTCTGCAGAAGGCAGGCGTACAGTTTGAGGAAATGGATGAAGGGAAAAATGCAGTCGTTTCGACGATTCTCTCGTATGTGGTAATGATCGGTGCCTTCTATCTGCTGATGTCGTTACTGATGCGGAATATGTCCAAATCCGGCGGCATCGGAAAAAGCAATGCGAAGATGTATGTGGAGAAGAAAACCGGTGTGACATTCGCGGATGTTGCAGGTCAGGAGGAGGCAAAGGAATCCCTCTGCGAGATGGTAGATTTCTTAGATCAGCCGGACCGATACTTAAAGATCGGTGCGAAGCTGCCGAAGGGTGCCCTGCTTGTAGGGCCTCCGGGAACCGGTAAGACACTGCTTGCCAAGGCGGTTGCCGGCGAGGCGAATGTTCCGTTCTTTTCGCTGTCCGGTTCGGAGTTCGTGGAGATGTTCGTCGGTGTCGGTGCGAGCCGTGTGCGTGATCTGTTCCGCAAGGCGAACAATATGGCACCATGTATCATATTTATTGATGAGATCGATGCGATCGGAGGAAAGCGTGACACGCGTCATGGCGGTGGCGATTCCGAGCGGGAACAGACCTTGAATCAGCTCTTATCGGAGATGGATGGTTTCGACAGCTCGAAGGGAATTATCGTGCTTGCAGCGACAAACCGCCCGGAGGTGCTTGACAAAGCATTGCTTCGTCCGGGACGGTTCGACCGGAGAATCATTGTGTCAAAGCCGGATATGCAGGGACGTATCGATACACTCAAAGTACATTCGAAGAATGTGAAGATGGATGAGACGGTAGATTTCAAGGAGCTTGCACTTGCCACATCCGGGGCTGTCGGTGCAGACCTTGCGAATATCATCAATGAGGCGGCGTTAATGGCAGTCCGCAACAAGCGGGATTATGTATCCCAGAAGGATCTGATCGCTTCGGTGGAAGTTGTATTCGCCGGAAAAGAGAAGAAAGAGAAGCTGCTCTCACCAAGAGAGAAGAAGATCGTTGCCTACCATGAGGTTGGACACGCGCTTGTTGCTGCATTGCAGAAGAACACACTTCCGATCCAGCGTATCACGATCGTACCGCGTACATCCGGCGCGCTTGGCTATGTATGGCAGGTGCCGGAGGAAGAGAAGCAGTTACAGACGAAGAAAGAAATGGAAGAGGATATCGTGACATTTCTGGCGGGGCGTGCCGCGGAGGAGCTGAAGTTTGATTCCGTTACGAATGGTGCCTCCAACGATATCGAGAAGGCGACGAGTCTGGCGCGGACGATGATCACGATGTACGGTATGTCCGAGAAGTTCGGTATGGTGCAGCTCGAAGGCGTAACCGGAGAATATTTGGATAACCGCCGTGTACTAAATTGTTCTTCCGAGACAGAGACGAAGGTCGATACCGAAGTCAAGAACATGATGAAAGCAAGCTATGAGAAGGCATACAAGTTACTTAAAAAGAATATGCCGACACTCGATGCGATCGCACAGGTACTCTACGAGAAGGAGAACTTAAGCGGTAAAGAATTCATGGAATTATACGAGAAATACCAGAATGTAAAGCTTACGGAAGCGGAGAAGGTACAGTAAATGATTATGAAACGCGATGTGATTGGGATATATGTCATATCAGCTTCCGCAAATATACGATGTATTGAAACTAAGAAGTACTAGATGTCCTGATATAGAGGCTGATACCGTACGCAACCGCCGCCGATTCGCCGTCCATGGCTCAGCGGCGGCTTGTTTGAACATCGTGTTCAAACATTGCTGGATATTTACAGAACATCAAGTACTTCTAAGTTCCAAACATATGTATATTTGCGGAAACTGATATTGACAAATATATCCCAAGCACAAACGCGTTTCATGAATATGATACTGATAAGAGAGAATGGAGAAAATTATGGAATACAATTTCTTTGCGACGGTGGCGCGCATGAAATATATTGAGCGCTGGGCGCTCATGCGGAACACATACCCGGAGACATTGTCGGAACACAGCCTGGAAGTGAGCATGCTGGCGCATGCGCTCTGCGTGATCGGAAATGTGCGGTATGGCAAGCATTTAGATGCCGACAAGGCGGCGGTGATTGGACTGTATCACGATGCGTCCGAGATCATCACAGGCGATATGCCAACACCAATCAAGTATTACAACAACCGGATGAAGGATCTCTTTCATTCTATCGAGGATGAAGCGTGCGAGAAGCTGATCGGACAGCTTCCGGAAGATCTGCAGACATATTACCGGGACTACTTCTTCAAGCAGGGCGATGATACGGAAGAGACGAAGTATCTCTGGAAGCTCGTAAAAGCGGCAGATAAACTTTCTGCATTGATCAAGTGTATGGAGGAAGAAAAAACCGGCAACCGCGAATTCGTCAAGGCGAAGGAAAGCACCGAACAGATGGTGCAGGAGCTATCAAAGAGCTACCCGGAAGTAAAGGACTTCGTGCAGGAATTCCTGCCGGCCTATGCGAAGACACTCGATGAGTTGAATTAGTGCATAATGCGTTTGCTTTTTTCGATAATCGGAATCATCAAGTCCATATAGAAGAGGGTTTCAACACTGTAAGTGAAGAAACCATGATATTTTTCTGCTGTATTCCGTATATTGGTGAGACCATATCCGTGATAGAGGGAATTTTGCCGGCTGGCATGTATGTGCTCCAGGGATGTTCCCTCTGCGGTTGTGTTCTCGCAGTGAATCGTGAATTTATCGTTTTCAGTAGTCGCAATCGCGATATGGATAAAATTCTCACTGGAAGGATTGGCAATACATGCTTTCAGACAGTTATCAAGCATATTGCCGAGAATCACGCATAAATCATAATCATTGACCGGAATCCGGTTATACGTTACCCCAAGCTTAGCAACAAATTGAATATGATTTTTCGCTGCAAGTGTATCATAGTTTGTCAGGAAAGAATCAATGACCAGATTGCCGGTATTGTATTTGGAATAAGTGGATTCGATATCCCTGACTGCCTCACTGGTGAAGGTTTTCAGTTTATCGTATTCCTTGTTGTCGACATATTCGTTGATACAGAAATACTGCTTTTTGAGGTCGTGGATGATCCGGCGGCTTTGCCGATAGGATTCACTGAGCTGTTCGTATTTTTCTTTCTGAAAGCGAATCTGATCTTCCATCTGGGCGTTTGTGTATTTTAATGTGGTCGATGCATATTCTTTCTGGATCAGAATATAGTTTATGATATTTAACAACACCAGACAGAAAATCAAAAGCTCATAGAAAAGTATGTTATCAATCAGAAACAGATGTTGAAGCGGCAGGCATACATAAATGATGATGGATATGATTGGTGTAGATAAAATCAAAAACTTGTATTCCAGAGAGTGCGCAGGTGTCTGCTTCCGAAACAATAATGACATGAGCAGGCAGAGTATGAACAGGACGACCTTGGAACCGATATTCATAACACTGTATAAAAAAGCAGTGTCATTTTCTGCATAGAAGTCAGGATTTAGTTTTGTAAACAGGAAAGTAAAGATGGCTTCTCCAAGTGATGCAAGGATCTGGAACAGCAGTACCACATATAGCTTTGCTTTCAGACTGCTTGTGAAAAATAAGCAGAGGATAAACGTTGTACCCAGACTGATAAGCGTTGCGGTAATTTCTGATTGTATGGTAGGGAAATGGCTGTTTAATACTTCACATCCATACAGACAGCATTCGCAACCGACAAGGACACAAAGATATAGTGGGGCATAACGTTTCTTGAAATGATGTAATGTGTTCATCAGAAATGTAGTTAAGATGAACATATCAAAAAGATATGTAAGTATCGTAAGTGCGTACTGCATATTAGACTCCTTGGTGTGTATAAAAATCCGAGTGCATGGCAACCACCTGATTCAGATAGCGGTCCGTGATCAGTTTCCGGTTCCGCCTGCTCATGGAGACGGTGGCACCGTTGTCAAAAATAATCGAGCAATCCTTCAGATAGTGAATATGGGAAAGATTGACAAGAACTGTGCGGGAACACATCATAAACATCGTTTCATCCAGCATGGAACTCCAGGTAGTGATTGTCCCTTTCGCAGGAATCGTATCCTCCCGCATATGAAAGCATAATTCTTTGGACTTCGCATTTTTCACTTTGATGTAATAGACATCTTTTAAGTTCAATGTATATTCCCGGTCATAGCCATCTACAACGGAAATCAACGATAGATTTTTCGTGTACTCTTCGAGGATATCTGATATCAGCTGCTTCATCTCGACTTCCTGGACTGGCTTTTGAAGGAAGTGGTAGGGGTGGACGGCGAAGCTGTCCTGCATATATTTTGGATAGTTGCTGACAAAGACAATCATTACATGATGGTCGAAATTTCTCTTGATTACATCTGCAAGCGTGATTCCGCTTCCATCCGGCATCTCGATATCCAGAAAGAGCAACTGATAGGGCGCTCCTGTGGATTCCCGGTAGCGAGTCAGAAGTGCCTGTGCACTTGTATAAGTATCAATGTGCAGATCAATATTGAATTGGAAAGAGCATATATCTAAAAGATGACATAATGGCTTGAATTCTTTTGCGTCATCATCGCAGATGGCTATGTTCAGTGTCATTTATTTTCCCCCCCTTGAAACATGTAATGTCCTATGATTCAAGCAAAGTGCGATACATTGATTGATAAGAACTATGCACATGCAAATCAATATCATATGATAATAGAGTTGCTGTTTCCATGATAGCATGAGGACCGCAAATGCGTAAATAAAGAATAACAGAAAAAATAATATTTTTTTGATTTTTGTTCTTTCGTCAGTGGTGTAGTGCTTGTATGTAGTTTCAACCGGAGCCAGAACCCAGATTATAAGAGTAAGCAGGCTGATAAGAAGAATATAGAGTCCAGGCATAATCAAATATGGTAACCGAGATAAAAATAGAGTCAGAAAATAAATGGAATAAGAAAGCAGGAAGCAGGAGTAAGGACTTTTTGCATGGGCGCCGCCTGCCAGCATGCGTACCGGAACCAGAATTATAATATATACAAGCGACGGGAGAAAAAGACCAAGGAGTCCCCCAATCAATAGCAGACTGCAATTAAACAAAATCAGATCGAGTGAAAAATCAAGGCAATAGAAATATATGCCCTCCTTTTGCGGTTCTATAATTTCGTTTGTTACAAGTGTATCAGTTATCTTCTTACTTATTTTTTTAGAGAGTATCATTTCATGTATCCTTTCATTTTTTACAGTATAGCAGAGAATGTCGGACGGATAGAAAAAGGGATACGAACGGTCAAAAATAAGGGATGAACGAACATTCATCCCTTATTTTTGACCGTTCGTAGCAGATTTCAACAGAAAATCATAAAAGCGTGTTATAGTGCGATTACCATATTGATGGAAAACAGAAGAGAAGGAGGGGCTTATGAGAAAAGGAAAAATGAAAAATTCAATTGTAACAATAGCGATGGCAATGATGCTGTCTGTAACAGCCGTAGTGGGATTTGGAACGAATGCAAAAGCAGCGGCAGGTAATACAGGTAATAAACAGTATTCGTATAGTAATATAGATCCTATAGGAAGTTGTGAATGGAGAACTAAAAATAATGCTACTAAAGTTTATGTATATCCAACTGCAGGACCTAAGATATATTATGAGGCTAATGGAAGAAAAAAGAACAGCATTACAGGTCAGTATGAAAAATTTGCAGGGTCATATTCCTATGCAATTCCAACAGGAACACAGGGAAGCATTACAAATTGGATAAATGAAAAGGGAGGGACAGAGGCCAGATTGGTAATGTCAAGAATTTCATATTCGCGACTTGACACTAGTGGAGTATGGAGCCCGGATTCAACAAGGAATTACACTATTTTTGGCTAGAAGAAAGATAGAAAATAGGGGGAAACTAGGTGAATTGTTTCCTCCTATAAAAGGAATGTGAGGAAGTATGAAAAATCGCAAAAAGTTAATAAGTGGATGCTTGCTTGGCATTGTTGGAATTGCGTGTTTACGATACATTGTGAAAAATGAAAAAGATAAGAAGTATCCGGTTGAGAGATATTGGGATGAACAAGAAGAAAAGCAACAGAATACATCTGGGGATGATACACAAACAGATTGTGATGCTGAGGAAAAAGATGTGACACATAGTGTGACTATTGATAATATAACATATGAGTTTGTAGATTGCGATATGATTGAAGATACAGAAATAGAAATGCAGACACGTTATCCGGCAGAGTTTTTTATTGACAGTGCACTTCCTGATGCAAATTATCAGACGGATCTGTTATGGGATTATGAGAAAATGTATGAGGAAATCCCTGAATTGGAGGATATAAAAGAAATTGTATTAAATCCCTATAATTATACAGAGGAAGAATATAATGCGTTGACAGATCCATATGCAAGACAGGATGCAGGTGATAAATATCGGATAGAAGGACATCCAAAATCCAGATATTATTTTGTGAAAATGCGTATAGAAAATGAATCGGTCGAATCAAGAGAAATTGTTTTAAGCGATTTATATTTGATTCAAACAAATAGAGCGAAAAGCTATGCTGTGACGACTGATAATATAATATATTTTGATAAAACGCAATATGTAGAAAATCCAGATCGACTCAGTTGGTTTACATGGTATACAATGAAACCGAAAGAGGTATTGGAATGTGTCATTGGATATGAGATAGATGAACATTCCTTATATGATTTACATGAAGAAAGACTCATGTATATAGGAACTATTAGTGTGGAAATGTTGGATTCGTGGGTAAATCCGGTATTATCCAAGACGGTTGTGCCATTGTATGATCTTATGGGGAATGAGTCAGAATAGATATAAGCAACAGTGAGGAGCGTGTGCATATGAAAAATCAGATAACCGTGTTCCTGATTATGTTTGGACTCTTGCTATGGGTAATCCAAGTTGTGAACCTGAATCGTGGGAAGGAAAACAATGTAATGTATGTGGAACAGGGACAGGAATTTTATTATGGAGGGCTTGCAATTCAGGCGGATGAGTTTCTGCTATTGGATTCGGATGAATATGGTACTTATTTTGGTATGGAGAATGATGTGGCAGATAGTGAGAAGGCTGTCTGTGTGCGATTAATGGTTCGAAATGATTCGGATGAAGCGATATCCTGGGACGATATATTTTCCGTGATAGGAGAAGGATTTGTCTGCAGGGGGTGGGGAAGTGCTTATAATCCGTATATGGGGGCTAAATTGAATAAATTTTATGGTGAACAGCTAGATACGGGAAAGAAACAGGATATTTGGATTGCAACTACGATGTCCCGTGCCTGCTTTCGTGAGAAAACATGGGAGAATCTTTCAGACATGGAGTTTGAATATGTGGTGTCGCTGTATCCGGATGCCGTACGCATCCGGTTAAAAACAGGGGGAATTATGGAGGAGCGAGCCTATGAAACCAGTGATTAAATTTGAGTTTTACAGAGCTTTTCGGTCGGTTGGATTTTATGTGGCATTGCTGTTAGGAACGGCTCTAGCAATTGGCGATATCGTACTCTTTCATAATGCATTTCGGGATACGATAGATACAAAAGTTGTGATGCAGACATGGATTGGGACAGATTATCAGTTCGTGACGAACAGTCTGTTTTATGCGCTGCTTCCGATTCTGGCAGCATTACCATATGCGGGAACTTATTATGAAGACATCAAAACAGGTTATCTGAAGAATATTTTACTGCACACTTCCAGACGTGGGTACTATATGGCAAAATCATTTGTTGTGTTTGTGATGGCAGCAATCACTGTGATGATTCCGTTGTTGTTAGATTTGATGGCGGTTATGACAATATATCCACTTCGTATGCCGGAACGACTGGAATTTCTGTCGGCTGGAATTCTGGATGTGAATTTGTTTTCCGGACTGTATGAGACAAACGGTGCATTGTATGCATTGGCATTTATCCTTTTAGATGGTTTGTTTGCAGGACTTCTGGCACTTGTTTCTGTATGTGTGGCAGAACGGGTCGAGAGTATGTTTAGTGCGATTGTAATTCCTTTTGCTTTCTATATCATGTGGAGCACTGTTATGATGGAAAACAATGATGGCAGATTTTCTGTGATGGAGATGCTAAATCCGCGACAATCGGTTGTTTTCAGCAGGCTGCAGGTCGTGCTTATGGCAGTCGGTGGAACGCTGGTTATTATACTCTGGCTGTTCTTAAAGGGAAGGAGAAAAGACGTGTTATGATAGAGGTTGAATTAAAAAATATATCGAAGACAATACATAAAACACCGATTTTGCATGATATCAATCTGAAATTCCATTCGGGAGCGATTTATGGTCTGAAAGGAAAAAATGGATGTGGAAAAACCATGCTTATGCGAACTATTTGCGGATTGATGATACCAAGCGCAGGAACGGTCAGTATCAATGGGAAAGTACTTATGAAGGATATCGAGTTTCCGGAAAGCATTGGGGCGTTGATTGAGAATCCGGCATTTCTGCCGCAATATACAGGATATAAGAATCTGTGTATGCTGGCATCGCTTCGCAGTGATATAGACAAAGAGGCTGTGGCGGAAGCTATGCGGCGGGTGCAGCTTGATCCGGAGGATAAGCGTGTATATCGGAAATATTCGCTCGGAATGAAACAGAAGCTTGGAATCGCAAATGCAATTATGGGAGAGCCGGATATTATTGTATTAGATGAACCAATCAATGCGCTGGATGAAGCAAGCGTGGAGCAGGTAAAGAAAGTGCTGGTGGATTTGCGGGAACGGGATCATCTGATTATCATTGCCTGTCATGATCGGGAAGAACTGGAGTATCTGAGTGATGAGATCATTGAGATCAAGGACGGTACAGTTGTGTGTAAGCAGAAGGAGGGAGTGGCATGAGAACAGCAAAGATGTTCTGGCGGGATATGTGTCTTGGGACGTTCCGGCATGGTGCCCGATTTCTGATCATCCCTCTTGTTGTCGTGCTGATGACTGCCGGTTTTGCGGAATATGCTGCAAACCTATACGATGCGGGGACGATTGCCGGAAGTGGAACAGCAGCAGATTATTATCTGTGTGTTATGCAGGGAATGTATATCTATAAATTCAGTCCCGATTCGACGTTCGTGATTCCGATTTCGTGGTTTATGCTTCACATCGGGCTGGCATATCTGACTGCATATTATCCATGTAAGGATTATAATGAGTATGGAGCGATTGTGATTCCGGCAGGCGGCTCCCGCATTCGTTGGTGGATTGCGAAGATGTTCTGGTGCCTGATGACAGTTTTTCTATACTATATTGGAATTGCCATAACCTGCGCGATCAGTGCCTGTGTGCATGGTGCAAAGCTAAGTGTGGATTTTTCAGTGGATCTGTTGGAACATTTGTATGGAGATTCTATGAATTATGTCAGCCAGTCCGATATGATTCTGATTTCCGTTTTGCTGCCATTTGCCATATCTGTGCTGATGACAGAAGTACAGATGCTTTTCAGTTTTTTGTTTACACCCGTTATAAGCTTTGCTGCAACGTGTGGGGTCTATATTCTGTCTGCTTATTATACCTGTTGGTGGCTGCCGGGAAGTTATACGATGTGGCAGAGAAGTTCCTATATCAATTATGAAGGCGTAAAACCGATGAGTGGATTCGTGATAGCTGTATTCGGGTTACTTTGTGTGATTGTATGTGGAACCTTATATTTTCAAGATAAGGATGTACTGGATTAAATAAAAACAGGGATTACCCTTTTGAGGTAGTCCCTGTCTTTCTGTCTTTCAAAGAAATTATGCATTCTCCAGTTTCGCAATCGCAGCCTCAATTCTTGCCAGTGTCTCGTCCTTGCCGAGGATACTCATAAGCTCGGTTGCACCGCCCGGTGTTGCCTGCTTGCCGGATACAGCGGTACGAAGCGGCCACATGACGAAGCCGGTCTTGTACTCGTGCTCTTTACCGAATGCGGAAAGAGCTGCGAACAGGCTGTCATTGTCGAACGATTCCTGTGCCTCAAGAACCGGAAGAACTTCTTTTAATAACTGCAGTGAATTCTCTGCGTTTGTCTTCATCTTCTTGTGTGTATACATTGCGATATCGTATTCCGGTACGGCTGCTAAGAAATCAATCTGCTCCTTGATATCCGGGAATACTTCGATTCTTGTCTTTACCATAGCGGCGATCTTCTTCGCATCCATCTTGTCGCCAACGACTTCCCGGATGTAAGGAAGTGCCATCTCGTAGAACTTCTCATCGTCCATTGCCTTGATGTACTCGCCGTTCATCCATTTGAGCTTCGTCATATCTAAAACTGCCGGAGACTTGGAGATATTGTGGTAGTCAAATGCTTCTATAAGCTCCTGCAAAGAGAAGATTTCACGGTTATCCTCCGGGCTCCAGCCGAGCAATGCGACGAAGTTGATGATCGCTTCGGTCAAAAATCCCTGCTCCAACAGATCCTCGAAGGAAGAGTGACCACTACGCTTGGAGAGCTTCTGGTGATCTTCGTTCGTGATCAGTGGACAGTGGATATAGGTTGGAACCTCCCATCCAAATGCCTCGTAGAGACGGTTGTACTTTGGAGAGGAAGATAAATATTCATTTCCGCGGACAACATGTGTGATGTTCATCAGATGGTCGTCCACAACATTTGCGAAGTTGTAGGTCGGGAAACCGTCGGACTTGATCAGGATCATATCGTCAAGCTCGATGTTCGGAACCGTGATGTCACCGTACAGCTCGTCAGAGAATGTCGTTGTGCCTTCTTCCGGATTATTCTGACGGATAACATATGGCTTGCCAGCCGCAAGGTTTGCCTCAACCTCTTCTTTGGAAAGGTGTAAGCAGTGCTTGTCGTAACGGGAGATGGTCTTTCCCTCGAATTCTGTGACAAGTGTCTTCAGACGGCACTCATCGCAGAAGCAGTAGTATGCCTCACCCTTGTCGATCAGCTTCTTTGCGTATTCTAAGTAGATGCCCTGCTTCTGACGCTCACTCTGGATGTATGGACCGACGCCGCCGTCCTTGTCCGGCCCTTCGTCGTGCTCAAGTCCTGTTTCCTTCAGGGTACGGTAGATGATATCGACAGCGCCCTCTACCTCACGCTCCTGATCCGTATCCTCGATACGCAAAATAAAATCGCCACCCTCATGTTTTGCAATCAGGTATGCGTATAAAGCAGTTCTCAAATTTCCTACATGCATCCGGCCGGTCGGGCTCGGTGCAAATCTTGTTCTAATCTTTGCCATTTTAATATGATAGCCTCCTGTATAACAGATAAATTCTTAGGAAATTATAACAAAGGAAAAATCATTTTACAACATATTGTTGATTATTGAATTTATTTTTAGTATACTACAAAAGGATTGTTCTCATTTTTGGGAGTGGTTATTTTTTAAGAAAGCTGGGAAATGATATGGATCGATCAATGATTTCAATGATATATTTTGTCGCATTGCTTGCGCTGTTTCTGATTATGATTATAGCAACAATCGCTGTGATTGCAAGCAAGTCGAAGCGTCGATATGATGACGAGGATGAGTTTGAAGATGGCACAGAGTATGAAGATGCGGAGCAGCTGGAAGATGAGCAGACAGTGTTTGATGATGCGGATGCCATGCTATCAGATGATTTCTATGTAGATAATCTGGATATGCCGGATGAAAATTCTGCTTTTGCGCCAGAAGCCACAGGTTATGATGATGAGTACGAGGATGAATATGCGGAGGACGGCGATTATGATGACGTCGATACAGCGGATGCAGATGATTCCTATGAAGATTATGAGAATGTAGAAGTTGATGAGTATGATGCAGAGCTTGACAGTGCATTTGATGTACCGGGATCTTTGAAGATTGATCCGGCACAGGCAAATGCGCCGACACAGGAGATTGATACAAAGGCAGTCAAGGAAGAACGTCGGAATCCAAAGCCGGAGACAGAGGATGTTATGCAGGCAGATGCAGGTATTCCGGAGATTGCGACAGAGACTGAGACGTCGGTACAGAATGAATCAGAAGATACAGCAGAGACTGTGGAAACGGATGAGAAAGAAACATCGATTATGCCAGAGGAGTCAGACTCCACAGAAAATGTGGTTTCTGCATCCATAGATGCCGTAGAAGATCAGAAAGCGATGAATACAGAAATTCCTGCGGAGCAGGAGCCGGAAGCTGATACAGTGGTGGAGAAACCGGTAGAAGCAGAGACGCCGGTTGAATCTCCAAAGAAGCAGAAGAAAAAGCATGTAAGAAAGCAGAAGAAACAGCCAGAAACAGTTGCACAGCCAAAGCCGGAGACAGACAAAGAAGACCTTTCAGATTTGGCATTTGGACCGGATATTCCAGAGATCAATATCAGCAACGAAGCGCTTGCTGCATCTGTACGGGAAGCAGAGGCGATGGGCGCAGCCATCATGGGAGATCTGAAGGCGGCAAAGGTGCCGGCCGAGACGATGTTTGGTATCAACGAAGAACTTTCTTCTTATGGTTCTAAGAAGAATAAACGTACAAAATCCAAGGTTGCAAGTGATGAAGATTTCTATTGGTATAACAAAGAGGATGCGGCAGACCGTCCGGCACGCCGTCCGATCGAAGCATATTATCATCATTTTAATATTGCAGATGACTGTATTGAGGATCTGCTGGTAGAGATGTATGACTGTGCATTGGTTCGTACCGAAGAGATCCGTTATATTGCATATGGCATTGAGCCACGGACACTTACGATGAAGGAGATTATGTCAGGTACAGTTTCTTTGAACGATCATAAGAAGAAGGAGCCGACCGAGCAGGATCTGGTTCGCATCTACGAGAAGTGGTGTGGCTATGTGGATCATTTGCTGGATAAGGTAGAAATTCATGCGGATGAGTATACAATTCAGGAAATCCGCAAACAATTATGTGCGTACGGACGAAATGACGTCGATACATTATTGGAAGGAAAATAGACAAACATGGATATTATCAGACCGAGTATTGAGACCAAAGAGTTGTTAGATCATTATTTGCAGTACAATCATTACAGAGGATGTGAATTCTCTGCTGCAAACAGCCTGTTCTGGTGTGATTTTTATCAGACGAAATTCACGATTTTAGAGGATATGCTTGTGTTTTGCAGAGTGGAGGATGGCATTCCGACTTCATTTACGTTTCCAATCGGGGAACACGATCCGAAGGATGCATTTGACAGAGTGGTAGATTACTTTGAACAAAGTAATCTGCCATTTGCTATGTATATGGTAGAGCCGGAAATGTTCGAGATGATTGAACGCTGGTATCCGGGACAGTATCAGATTGAATATGACAGAGACAGCGCCGATTATCTGTACAGACAGGAGTCGCTTGCGACACTTGCAGGCAAGAAGCTGCATGCGAAGAGAAACCATATTAACCGGTTTTTAGAGAATTACCCGGATTATCAATATGAGCGGATCAATGGGAAAAACTGGAAGGAATGTCTGGAATTAGAAGAAGCATGGGCGCGGGAGAACAACCCGGAACACGATGGGGATAAAGAAAATGAGAAAGCAGTTATTGCCTATGCGCTTGCGCATCGGAAGATGTTTGGCATGATCGGCGGACTGATCCGTGCAGAGGGCAAGGTTGTAGCATTTACATTGGGAGAACGATTGACAGAAGATACGTTTGATGTGCATTTTGAAAAGGCATACGCAGATGTACAAGGTGCGTATGCCATGATCAATCGGGAATTTGTCAGACGGGAATTGTCGGACTATACCTATATAAACCGGGAAGAAGATATGGGAATTCCCGGACTTCGCCAGGCAAAGCTGTCCTATCAGCCGGACAGCCTTGTGGAGAAAGGAATCGTAACTAAGACTTGGACACCGTAGATTCCGGTGCTCCGAGTTTTTCCATGAATAAGGTTAATGCTACACAGGCAACCAGCAGAACCACACCGACGATGATGGATACGACGGAAGTTCCATTCATGCTGTATTCCTGATTTACCTTATAGAAGATTGAAATCGGCGAAGACGCTACAAGCGCGAAGATTCCGCTGAACGTCGCAGATGCAAAATGCTTCAGCAGATAGCTTATGAGCTTGGAGATAAAGAAGATTCCAAGTACACAGCCAATCGCAAAAGGAATCAGGATGAAAAGCTGATTCAGCATGCCCTGCAGATTCAGTGTGCGGAGTGCCTCTACAAACTGTTTTACAGAATTGATAACACCGAAGTAATATCCGAGAATCATAAGCACCAGAGAACCGCTGACACCGGGGATTACCATAGTTGCACTTGCGATGATTCCCATGAAGAAGATCTTCACGATCATACCGGCACTTGCAGTCAGTGCAATGCCGCTTTCGCTGTCACCATTTAAGAATACCATTGCCATTGCTACGGCAAGTAAAATCAAAAATACAAGAATGTTCACAAGCAGAGATTTCTTCTCTTCACTTTGCCAGCCGTCCTTCAGGGAACGTAAGATCGCTGGAATACCGCCGATGATCAGCCCTGTAAATGCACAGGAAGTTGCAAATGGAAAGTTTGCAAGCAGCCACGGAATGATATAAGTAAAACCAACAATTCCAATTACCATTCCGAGTATGATCGGAAGCAGGGTCAAAAAGCTTTTTTTGAAGCTTTTCAAGAGGCTGGAAATTGCATTCAGCAGCTTGTCATAAATGCCGAACGAAACTGCCATCGTACCTCCGCTGACCCCCGGAATAACATTTGCGATACCGACAAAAACACCTTTGATCAGATCAACTAAAAAATTCAAGTTTTCTTACTCCTTCACTATTATATTGAATGTATAATACAAACTTTTGAAATTATACTATGAAAGGTATAAAAATACAATTTGAAAAAGGTAAATAAAAGATAAATAATTTATAAATCATGAAAAACTTATGAATTCGTATAAGAATAGGTTGCAATTCGTGTTTTAACATGCTATCATATGTAGTATTAAAAACCACGTGTAATAGTTCTAAAAGAGTTGAAAGGCGAAAACTATGAAATATAAGATTGTTGGAGACAGCTGTTGTGATTTTACAGCCGAGGATTTGAAAAAGGAATATATCAGCCGGGTACCGTTGATTCTCACAGTTGGGGATACGGATGTGATTGATGATGATACCTTTGATCAGGAGAAATATCTGGATATGGTAGACCGATGCCCGGAATGCCCTCGTTCTTCCTGCCCTTCACCAGAGAATTATATGCAGCATTTTGAAGGTGCGGAAAATGTATTTGTAGTGACACTTTCTTCCAAGTTAAGCGGCTCCTACAACAGTGCAATGCTTGCAAAGCAGATCTATCAGGAGAATCATCCAGATGTAAAAATCCATGTGTTTGATTCGAAGTCGGCAGCGGCAGCACAGCATCTGATCTGCGAGCGTCTGGAACGCTATATAGAGCAGGATCTTGACTTCAAGACGATCGTGGAAAAGACAGAGGAATATGTTGGAGAGATTCGTACACTTTTTGTACTGGATAACCTCGATACGATGCGGAAGAACGGAAGAATTACGAAGGTAAAGGCACTGGCAGCCAATATGTTAAATATCAAGCCGGTACTGCATGGTGTTGACGGAGAGATTCAGCAGCTTGATCAGGCGCGCGGCATGAACAAAGCGTTAAATAAGCTGTTGTCGCATATTGAGAAAGAAGGCTATGACAATACCAAACCGGTTCGTATCACACAGTGTGGCAGTATGGAGCGAAGCAAGAATGTACGGAAGATACTGATGGAACAGTTCGGATTTACGGATGTGAAAATCCTTGATGCCAACGGAATCAGCTCCACGTATGAGAGCCGTGGCGGAGTGATCGTTTGTTTCTAATTTTATATTTCAAAAGATTGGAAAAGACAAGATGCGGAAAACATCTTGTCTTTTTTTGCGTGGAATGATACTATTTATAAATACGCTTTTTACAGATGAATCAAGATACGAAAATGGGAGTAACAAGCTATGAAGAAAAAACTAAATCGAAGAAATAAACTGGCAGGCTGGCTGATTGGTGCCGTCTGTATGATGATGCTCGGTGGCTGTGGAAAGAAACAGGATGGAACAACGGAGGCAGTTACAACAGCAGAACCTGCAGTTGTGGCAACGAATGCGGATGCAGCGCAGGAACCGGATCTGCCGATGGATGCCGATGGTTACTATATTACAAATGATTATGTGAAAACGTTGGGAGAGACGATCAATGTCCGCGTGGCAGCATCCACGGACGCAGATATTTACAAGCTGCTTCCGGGTGGTGAGATATTAAATCGTGTCGGTTACAATGAAGAGTGGACAAAGGTTATGGTGGATGGCAGTACATTTTACGTGTATTCCGAATATGTGATCCAGACAGAACCGCCAGCCGGAACCCTGCCAGATACAACCGAGGAAGAGACACCGACGGATACGGCAACAAAAAGCGATGCCGAGAAGGTAAAGAAGATCGTTATGCTTGATCCAGCCAATCAGGCGGTTGTGAATGCGGAACAGGTCGAGATCGGACCGAATACTGATGTGACCAAACAGGGGGCATCTACGGGAAATGTTGGAACGACACTTGGAACGAAAGAGAGTGAACTGAATCTGACTTATGCGAATCTGTTAAAGACAGAACTGGAAAGCCGTGGTTACCAGGTGCTGATGACAAGAGATACCGATGAGATCAATTTGTCGAACAAGGATCGTGCATTGCTTGCGAATGATTCAGAGGCAACCGTGTATGTGCGTATTCAGATGAATTTCAGTGAGAACAGTTCCCTGACTGGTGTAATGGGTGTGTGTATGACACCGGATAGTGAATTTAACAGTGACTTGTACAATGACAGTTACCGTTTGGCAACGCGTTTGATTCAGGGTGTTCTGGATAATACTGCATGTACGAATCAGGGAATTTACGAGACAGACCAGATGACAGCCATTAACTGGAGTGAAAAGCCAGTCGCACTGATCAAGCTTGGATATCTGAGCAATGAAGAGGAGGAATCCAAACTGATCGATCAGGATTATCAGAAAGAAATCGTTCAGGGACTTGCAGATGGCTTAGATGCGTATTATGGATATTAAATTGGAGGATAGATTGTATGCGAGATTATATCGTTATAAGTGATTCAACAGCAGATTTGCCAATTGCGGTTGTAAAGGAATTAGAAGTTCCGATCGTACCTTTTTCCTATTCAATCGAGGAGCAGGTGTACGAGTATTATCTGGATGAGCGCGATGGAGACATTGGAAGCTTTTATGAGCGCCTGCGCAAGGGTGCGATGCCTGTGACGTCACAGATCAATCCGGCGATGTATCAGGATTTTTTTGAGCCATATGTGAAAGAAGGAAAGGATGTTTTATACATCAGTTTTTCTTCTGGCTTAAGTGGTTCGTATCAGTCTTCTATGCTTGGCGCGGATATGGTGCTGGACAAATACCCGGAAGCAAAGATCGTATGTGTGGATTCCCGGTCAGCCGCTGTGGGACAGGGGGCGTTTCTGTATGAGATCGTAAGGAAGAAACGGGAAGGCCTGGATCTGGATGCGCTTGCAGAGTGGGTGAAGCAGACACGCGGACATGTGCATCACTGGTTTATGGTGGAAGATCTGTTCCATTTAAAACGTGGCGGACGTGTATCAACCGTCGAAGCGATGGTCGGAAGTGCCCTTAAAATCAAACCGATTCTGAGTGTGGATGAAGAAGGCAAGCTGGTTATCCGTTCCAAAGCACGTGGAACAAATAAGGCGATGGAATACCTTATTGCAAAGACCGTGGAAGAGGGCGGCGATTTAAGCACACTCCGTGCCGTAATCGGACATGCGGACTGCATTGAGAAAGCAGAAAAATTAAAGCAGATGGCGGTGGACGCTGGTATGCAGGCGGACAATCTGATGATTGCGCCAATTGGACCGATCATTGGTACGCATGTCGGTTCTGGTATGTTAGCGATTGCATTTGTAACAAATATGTAACAAACTATTGACACCTTTGTAAGATAATGTTAAGATACTTCTGTAATAAAAATGTAACAATATGTGTAAGAAGTTACAAAAATATTTTGCAAGGTGAAAGAAATGAGTAGAAGAACGAAGTTAAAAGTACGGAATATGCGATTATTCCTCACAAAGAATGTATTTAACAGTCGTTACATAGTTAGAAATATTTTAGCCTTTACGATTATGGTTACAGTTGTTGCCATGTGTGCAGGCGCAGGCATTATGATTGGAAACAGGAAAGAAGCAAAAGCAGATACAGTTGTTGCTTCTGGAAATGTGGAAGAGGTTGTGACTCTGGATGGTTCGATGACTTCTATGAATGCAGCCGGAACCAATATGATCCGTGCAGATCTGGAGTCTGTTATGACTGCAGATAAGGAAGCAAAGGAAAAAGAAGTGGTTGCTGCGGCAGCTGCAGAGTTTACAGATAAGTGTGCAGCTAATCGGGATGATGTGAATGTCCGTGCAGAGGCATCTACGGATTCTGCAATCGTTGGCCATATGAATATCGGTGCTTGTGGCGATGTGCTTGCACAGGCAGACGGATGGGTGCAGATTTCGTCTGGTGATGTAAAGGGCTATGTGAAAGCAGATTATGTTACAATCGGCGAGGAAGCATATGCACTTGCAAAGCAGTATTATTCTATGACAGCCGTTGCGAAGGAAGATGGTATCAATCTTCGTGCAGCAGCCAATAAGGACGCTGAGGTTGTCGGTGCGGTTTATGAGAATGTAACTTATACAGTTACACCAGAGAAAACAGATGATGCATGGGTATGTCTTCAGGTGGCAACTGGTACCGAAGGATATGCAAGTGCAGATTATATGGAAGTCACAGAAGGATATCGTGTTGCAGAGCCAGTCGATGGTACAGCGGTAGACGAAGATACAACTTCTGAGGAGACATCTACAACTGAGACAAAGAAGGCTTCTGGCAGTGTAGAGGAGAACAAGCAGTCGACACAGACAACAACAGAAAAGACTTCTACAACACAGCAGACAACAACAGAAGCAACAACACAGGCAAACAACAGCTCGAATATCGGCTCTTCATCCAGAACACCGGTATCCCTGAGTGATGCAGATATCAATCTGATGGCAGCTGTAATGACACTGGAATGTGGAAATGAGTCCTACGAAGGACAGCTTGCGGTAGCAAATGTAATTTTGAACCGCCTGCAGTCTGGCGCATGGGGCAGTACGATCAGCAGTGTTGTTTATGCAGCCAACCAGTTCAGCGTTGTATCGGATTCCAGATTGCAAGGACTGATTCAGAACGGTGCGCAGGCAAGCTGTATTCAGGCAGCCAGAGATGCGTGTGCAGGCAATAACAACATCGGTGATCTGATGTCATTCCGTCCTGCAAGATATGTGGATACAAGTACACTTGGAACCTATAAGCAGATTGGTAATCACGTGTTCTTCAAATAGACAGAGAGATAAGAAAAGCAACATGTTAGCGGGCAGCTAAGATGTTGCTTTTTTTCTTGCTTTCTTGTATGGAATTGGGTACAATGTAGAAGTATTATGACAAAAAATAAAGGTAGTCAAAGAAGGAAAATAATGAAGGTAGCATTGATTGCTTCGGATAATAATGCAAGTTCTGGAGCTTTCCTAAGCATGACAAATCTTGCAATACAATTAAATCAATTACATGTAAAAACGATTGTGATCATTCCAAAGGAAGGACCTTATGTAGGACCTGGCGATGGAGTAAACTTATTAAGAAAACACAAAATCAAATATTATGTGGTTCCATCCATATCAGGAGTTGTATCATGTGATTTTCCAAGAAATATACTGGCAACACTGGGGCAGATAAAATATATTTTAAGAAATAAAATCTATGCACGTGGATTGGCGGGTATCCTAAAGAAGGAACATGTGGATTTGGTGCATATTAACACGGTGTATAGCTATTTTGGCGCATATGCTGCCCGTAAGGTGAATATTCCTTATGTATGGCATATCCGGGAGTTTTTGGAGGAAGATCAGGGGAATGAGTTCTATTTTCCGAAATATATGTATAAGTTGATGAACCGGGCAGATCTAGTCATTGCCATTTCCCGTAGCATTTATAAAAAATATAATAAATCACTTCATAAAAATGTCATGAAGGTTATATATAATGGAATTGACATAGATCAATTTTATAAGCCAGAGAGACAGATATTTGAAGATTCGATATTGAAACTTTGCTATGTTGGCGGACTTTCAGAATTAAAGGGAACGGATGATTTGATTGAGGCTTGCCGCTTGTTGAATCAGGAGGGGTATCAGGATGCATACCGGCTGATGATTGCAGGAAGAGGTGGGGAAGAGTATGAGGAAGCATTGCGCGAGAAATTAAAAGCGAATCATATAGAAAATGTAGAACTGCTTGGATTTCGAAGTGATGTGCCCGATGTGATGGCACAGGCAGATGTATCGATTGTAACTTCCCGGTGTGAGGCGTTTGGACGTGTAACCGTGGAAGCAATGCTGACGGGAAATCTGGTGCTGGGTGCGGATTCAGCGGGAACAAAAGAACTTTTGAAAGACGGAAAATTCGGTGTGCTGTATCAATGCGGAAATCCAGAAAGTATTAAGCAGAAGATGCTATATATTTTAAATCATAAAGAAGAATTGCGGGAGATAGCAAAGACAGCCCGTGATTTCATGGCAGAGCATATGACAGCAAAGAAAAATGCCGAAAACATATATCGTGAATACCAGCGAATTTTAGGAGAGTAAAATGGCAGATATTATTTTTGCGTTTGTGGTACTCCATTATAATGAACCAAAAGTGACAGAAAAATGTGTGAAAGCAATCCGGGAGAATACAAAGAAGCACAGTTCAGAGATTGTCATTGTTGATAATTGTTCTCCGGATGGTTCAGGGGGTTATTTGGAGAAAAAATATAAAGACCAACCGCATATTACAGTTTTGAAAGCAGAGAAAAATCTGGGGTTTGCCAGAGGAAATAACATTGGGTATACCTATGCAAAGCAGACGTTGCATGCGGATTATATATGTGTGATGAACAATGATGTATTGCTGTTACAGCCGGATTTTATAGAGCGGATTGTACAGGAGTATGAGACGTCGAAGTGTGGAATAGTTGGACCGCATATCACATTATTGAACGGCTATACCAATTATATGTATCTCAAAATACATACGCGGGAATATTTTGAACATGAATTACAAATGTCGAAACAGATGTACCGGTATTATACTTCCAGACTTTATCCGGTTCGAAATATAATCAATCGAACACTGGACAAACTGCTCCCTGCGTTGAAGTTTCAGAAGCAACCGGTTAAGGAGACATTGGACGATAAGATACAGATGGTGATTGCGAGCAAGCAACGGCACAAAAATATCGTTTTGCATGGCTGCTGTCTGATTCTGACACCGCTCTATATTGGAAAGTTTGATACAGCATTTGACGACCGGACATTTATGTTCCGTGAGGAAGAGCTTTTATATTTGCGGTGCCGCAAGCATGAAATTGAAACGGTATATGAACCGTCGATTGATATTCTGCATTTGGAGGATATGTCTACCAATGCAACATTTAAGAAGGACTGTAAACGGGAGGCGTTTAAAAACAAATGCCAGATCGATTCGTTACAGATTTTGCTGGAGGAACTAAGATGAAATATGGAGTCGTAATTGTAACATATAACCGGTTAGAATTACTGAAGGAATGTATTGAGAATTGTATCAGACAGACAATCCCGTTTGAAAAGATTATTATCGTAAATAATTGCAGTACCGATGGAACGGACGAGTATTTGCAACAGTACAAAGCAGATATGCGGTTTGTGATTTCGGAACAGACGGAGAATCTGGGCGGTGCAGGCGGATTCCGTGTAGGATTGGAGCTTGCAGGTAAAGAAGATCTGGACTGGGTGCTGATCATCGATGATGATGCGATGATCGCAGAAGATTATATTCAGAAATGTGACCGCGTGATTCGCCGGTATCCGAATGTGGTAGCATGTTCGGGAACGGTTTATACGGATGGAAAGATTCAGACGATCCACCGGAGAGTGATTGCAAACCGGACGTTGTATCTGGAGAAGAACGTTCCGTTATCTGCATATGAGCGCAAATGCTTCCGCTACGATCTGGCAACGTTTTGCGGTTTGATGGTTCGTGCAGATATCCTTGCAAAGATTGGACTTCCGAAATCAGAATATTTTATCTGGTATGACGATACCGAGTTTTCGATGCGCCTGCGGAAGTATGGCGGCATTGTAAACGTCAATGCGGCACATCTGAATCATAAAACGGTGTTGCCATCGGGTGAACAGAAGGGCTTTTTCATGCGGATGGGCTGGAGAACCTATTATGGACACCGGAACCGACTGGATGCAGTGAAAACGCATTGCAGCAAGGTGACACAGCTTGTGATCTATGCAGAGTTTATGGTCTTTATTGCATGTGGCGCAGGTATGTGCCTGATCCCGAAATACCATCGTCAGGGAAAATATATCACACGAATGTTGTGGGACGCGTGGATGGATGGGAAAGCAGGAAGATTAGGAAAAAATAAAAAGTATGTACCAAACTAGGAGGGGAATTATGATTATACAACCGCTTTTGTTTCCGAAGCAGGAGGTCTGCCCGGAGCAGAAAATGTATTATAGAATTAAGGAAGACAAGATATCGTTAGAGACATATTTTAACGCATTTTCAATTGGAAAGTGGAAGAAATATACCGATCTGGATAACCTTTATTTTGAGGTAGAGTCCGAAGAAGCATTGCAGTTTACCTGCGTACACGCAGTCGGCAGTGTAGCAGCCGGACATGATTGTACACGGGAAATGATTCAGAAGGAGTCGCCATCTAAGTATGTAGCAGTTGTGCGTCGTAAAATTCCGTGTTCCGTGTCAAAGGATGGAAACAAATATCATCTGCAGTTTGAGGAATTGCCAGACGATGGTATTTTGTATGTGAATATAAAATGCCAGAAAGAGGTATCTGATATCTCGGAGGTTTTATTGTCCGGTGGGTATGGAACAGAGGCTGTGATGACGCAGAAGCCGGTCATTGCACTTGGAATCTGTACATTTAAGCGGGAGGAGTTTTTAAAACGAAATGTTAATCTGGTATTGAATCACATTATCAATAATCCGGACAGCCCGCTTTATGGAAATCTGGAGGTCTATGTATCCGATAATGGACAGACGATCGAGCCGGATACCTTTGACAGCGATAAGATTCATGTATTCCCGAATATCAATGCGGGTGGTGCAGGTGGATTTACCCGCTGCATTATGGAAGCTTTGTTTTATAGAAAACCATCGCCATTTACGCATATTATCCTGATGGATGATGATATTCTGCTTGATACAGCCGTAGTAGAACGGACATGGTTGTTCCTGTCACATGTGAAGAAGGAATATCAGGGCGCAATCCTTGGTGGCGAGATGTTTGAGCTTGACCGTAAATATATGCAGTTTGAGGCAGGTGCTTTGACACATTGGCAGCTAAATGATTTCTATCATCGCCATTATGACATGCGCAAGCCGGATATGGTAAGTGCAAACGAGCAGGAGACACCGATCAATTACAGTGGCTGGTGGTATAACTGTATTCCAACAACAGAGATACAGGCAGACAATCTCCCAATTCCTGCATTTATTCATTTCGATGATATTGAATACGGTGTGCGCCATTCAGACAAGGGTGTCATCCTGATCAATGGTATTTGCGTATGGCATCCACAGGCACCAAACAAGGCGTCTGTATCGATGTCATATTATGACATGCGAAATGCATTGATTGCGGAGGCATCTACGATGAAAGAACTTGGCTCACCGTGGAAGCTGCTTGGATATATGACGATGATGATGGGAATTCATGTAGTTGATTACCGGTACAATCTGGTAGAGTGTATCCTGCAGGGATACAATGATTTCCACAAGGGACCGGAAGCATTTATGCAGATCGACCCGGTACAGAAACATGCAGAGCTTGCAACACTCAATTACAAGTTTATCTCACCGGAAGAAGCAGGCATCAAGGAGCCGGTGAAGATGAAGAAGAATTTCTTCCCGCCGTTTGTCAATGGAATCATCTGTATGTTTTGCTGGTTGTTGCCACCATTGCGGGATATCAAGGCAGTATCTGCGATCGGTATCGAGCAGCCACATATCTACAAGCGGATGTTCCTGTACGATGAAGAGAAGAATGCAGGCTATATCCTGCAGAGAGATTACAAGAAAGGTTTCCATTATCTGGGCGAGTATTTAAAGACAGCCAAGAATATCCTGCTGTATTACAAGCGGGACAGAAAGAAATGGCATAAAGCAAGACCACAGTTTACTTCTTTGGAATTCTGGGAGAAGTATCTGAAGCTTGATAAATAATCAGACAAAAAAAGAACCCCGGCATTTGCCGAGGTTCTTCTTTTTATAGAACACGTAAATTTATTTATCGTTATTCTTATCCTTTTCTTCACGCTTCTGGTCGAGCATTGCACGAACCTTCATAGAAAGACCGAACAGATGGATGAAGCCTTCTGCGTCGTGATGATCGTACAGATCGCCAGTTGTAAAGCTTGCAAGTGACTCAGAGTAGAGTGTATAAGGAGAAGTTGTACCAGCCTTGATGATGTTACCTTTGTAAAGCTTGAACTTCACTTCACCTGTGATACGATCCTGTGTGCTCTCGATAAATGCCTGCAATGCCTCACGGAGTGGGCAGAACCATTTTCCTTCGTATACAAGATCTGCATACTTGTCTGAAACTGTCTTCTTGAATGCAAGTGTATCTCTGTCGAGGATCAACTCTTCCAACTGCTTATGAGCAGCTAAGAGGATGGTTCCACCAGGAGTCTCATAGACACCACGGGACTTCATACCAACGACACGGTTCTCTACGATATCTACGATACCAACACCATGCTTGCCACCGAGACGGTTCAGCTCACGGACTACGTCGGACATCTTCATCTGCTTGCCATTGACTGCAGTCGGAACACCCTTCTCGAAGTTTACAGTTACATATTCAGCCTCATCTGGTGCCTTCTCAGGATATGTACCAAGTACAAGAAGGTGATCCCAGTTTGGCTCCAAAGATGGATCTTCAAGCTCCAGACCTTCGTGGCTGATGTGCCAGATGTTACGGTCACGGCTGTAAGATGTTGTCACATCAAATGGAAGATCGATGCCGTGCTTCTTACAGAATGCGATTTCATCCTCACGGGACTGCATCGTCCACTCTGGCTGTCTCCATGTTGCGATGACATTTAAGTCTGGTGCAAGTGCCTTGATATTGATCTCGAAACGAACCTGATCATTTCCCTTACCAGTAGCACCGTGGCAGATCGTTGTAGCACCTTCCTTACGTGCGATCTCTACCAGCTTCTTTGCGATCAGCGGTCTTGCAAAAGAAGTACCAAGCAGATACTCATACTCGTAAGTTGCATTTGCCTTTACACCTGGAAGGATGTACTCATCACAGAATTCATCAACGACATCCAGAATGTAGAGCTTCTCAGCTCCTGAATATTTGGCTCTCTCGTCGAGGCCTTCCAGCTCGCTTTCCTGTCCGACATCGATACATACACATACAACATCGAAATTGTAAGTTTCCTTTAACCAAGGGATGATTGCTGTGGTATCCAGACCACCAGAATACGCAAGAATAACTTTCTCTTTACCCATCAAAGTTTCCTCCATAAAATATGTAATAATTCACGTTGCGACACGTTTTGTCTAGTATACTTCTTTTTTCTGCAAGATGCAACCAGAAATTTTGCATATTTCTGCATAATATGTGTATAAATGAATAAAAATATGCATAAAACAATATTATCCTGTAAAATTATACATAAAATATTGAAATAGGGTTGCATAAATAAAACTACGGATGTATAATGAGACAAATTTGTGATTACGGAAAAGAGGCAGGAACAATGGTAAAGGTCGGAATTATAGGAGCAACCGGATATGCCGGTCAGGAATTAGTACGTATTTTGCTGGGACATAAGGACGCAGAGATCGTCTGGTATGGTTCCAGAAGTTATATCGATCAGGAATACGCATCTGTATATCGGAACATGTTTCAGTTAGTCGATGCGAAATGTATGGATGATAATATGGATGAGCTTAGCAAGCAGGCGGATGTAATCTTTACTGCGACACCGCAGGGGCTTTGCGCATCGCTTGTAAATGAGCAGATCTTATCGAATACGAAGATCGTGGATCTGTCCGCGGATTTCCGTATCAAGGATGTAGCGACGTATGAGAAATGGTACAACTTAGAGCACAAGAGTCCACAGTTTATCGAAGAGGCAGTATATGGACTGTGTGAGATCAATCGTGAGGATATCAAGAAGGCACGTCTGATCGCGAATCCGGGCTGTTATACAACCTGCTCGATTCTTTCTCTGTATCCACTCGTAAAGGAGCGTCTGGTTGATGTCGATACGATCATCGTGGATGCGAAATCCGGAACATCCGGAGCGGGACGTGGCGCCAAGGTTGCAAACCTCTACTGTGAGGTCAATGAGAGCATCAAGGCGTACGGCGTGACAACACACCGACATACTCCGGAGATCGAGGAGCAGCTTGGTTATGCTTATGATGGTACACCGCTTACAATCAACTTCACACCACATCTCGTACCGATGAACCGCGGTATTTTAGTAACAGCATATGCAAAGCTTGTGAAGGATGTCTCTTACGAGGATATCAAGGCGGTGTATGATAAATATTATGGCAAGGAGCGCTTCGTGCGTGTGCTTGAAAAGGGCGTCTGCCCGGAGACACGCTGGGTAGAAGGCAGCAACTATGTGGATGTGAATTTTGTGATTGACCCTAGAACGAAACGTGTCGTTGTGATGGGTGCGATGGATAATCTGGTGAAGGGTGCTGCCGGACAGGCAGTTCAGAACATGAACCTGATCATGGGCTTACCGGAAGAAGAAGGACTTCTGATGCCACCAATGTTCCCATAACAAGGTAAGGTTTAGCAACAACGATTTATACAAAAAGAATTTGTGATTAATATGTGGATAGAGACGGATGCAATTACGAATTCTAAAGCAGACCATTGAAGCACGTTGGTACTTAATGAACGGCAAACTTGTTTGACGTGAATTTAGTACCACTACGTGATGAAGTGAGCGGGAGCGCGTCTGCGTAGAATCGTAATTGTATCCGTCTCGATACAAATAATAAGGAGGAAATCGAGATGAAGCAGATCGAGGGCGGCGTAACCGCCGCAAAGGGATATACAACAGCCGGCACAAGAGCCGGAATCAAAAAAGGAAAGACAAACAAGGATATGGCAATGATCTTCTCAGAGAAGCCGGCGGTCACCGCAGGTACCTTCACGAAGAATCTTGTCAAGGCAGCTCCGGTACTCTGGGACAAGAAGGTCACAGATGCTGGTGTGGCACAGGCAGTTGTAATAAATACCGGTATTGCAAATGCATGTACCGGACAGGCAGGCTATGAGAATGCAGCAGAGACAGCAAAGCTTGCGGGCGAGGCATTGAATATTTCATCCGATACGGTGCTGGTTGCATCGACTGGTGTCATCGGATTTACATTGCCGATGGACGTGATTGCAGATGGTGTGAAGAAGCTTTCCGGTATGCTGAAAAGTGATGTACAGTCTGCACAGGATGCCGCAGAGGCAATCCTTACAACCGATACGCATCCGAAACAGATTGCCTATGAGACAACAATCGGTGGAAAGACAGTCACATTTGGAGCAATGTGCAAAGGTTCCGGTATGATCCATCCGAACATGGGAACGATGCTTGGGTTCATCATGACAGATGCAGCAATCTCGAAGAATCTGCTGGACAAGGCGCTGAAGGGTTCTATCGAGGATACATTTAACATGGTATCGGTGGACGGCGATACATCAACGAACGATACCGTATTAGTGATGGCAAATGGTATGGCAGGTAACCCGGAGATTACCGAGGAGAACGAGGATTACGAGGCATTCAAGGAGGCACTGCTTGCAGTCAATACTTATCTTGCAAAGCAGATCGCCGGTGACGGAGAGGGGGCAAGCCGTCTGTTCGAGGTGCAGGTGAAACACGCGAAGGATAAGCAGACAGCAAAGGTGCTTGCAAAGTCTATCATCACTTCCAACCTGACGAAATGTGCAATCTTCGGAAAAGACGCAAACTGGGGACGAATTCTGTGTGCAATGGGATATTCTGGCGCACAGTTTGATCCACTCAAGGTCGATATTGTGATGGCATCTGAAAAAGGCGAGATTGCACTGGTCGGAAATGGTGTGGCAACTGCCTTTGATGAGGAGAAGGCAGCAGAGATCCTGTCGCCGGATGTCGTGATTGCAAAGGTCGATGTCCGTGATGGCGATGCGGAAGCAACTGCATGGGGCTGTGACCTCACCTATGATTACGTGAAAATCAATGCGGACTATCGTTCCTAGGATGAATGAAAATGGAGGAAAACAAGATGGTAAATAATGATTCAATGGATATGATACTTGCGAAAGCGCAGACACTGATCGAGGCGCTTCCTTACATACAGAAATTCAACGGCAAGCGTGTCGTTGTCAAATACGGTGGAAGTGCAATGGTTGATGAGAACTTAAAATACAATGTCATCAAGGATGTTGCCCTGCTGAAGTTGATCGGTATGGAGCCGATCATTGTACATGGCGGCGGCAAGGAGATCAGCGCATGGTTAAAGAAAATCGGTAAAGAATCCGAGTTCGTAAATGGTCTGCGTGTGACTGACGAGGAGACACTCGATGTCGCAGAGATGGTACTTTCCAAGGTCAACAAGAGCCTGGTATCTATGATGCAGAAGCTTGGATTAAAAGCAGTTGGTATCAGCGGTAAGGATTCCGGACTTCTGAAGGTACAGAAGAAGCTTTCCGGCGGCAAGGATATCGGCTATGTCGGAGAGGTTGTATCCGCAGATCCTACGATTATTGACACACTGATTGCAAATGATTTCATCCCGGTTATCGCTCCGATTGGTATTGGCATCGACGATTATCATGGCTATAACATCAATGCAGATGATGCAGCATGTGCGATCGCAACAGCCATCAACGCAGAGAAGCTTGTATTCCTGACCGATATCGAAGGTGTATTCGTAGATCCAACGGACAAGACAACTTTGATTTCCGAGATGGATATTAACGAAGCACAGGAATTTATCGACAGCGGCGTTGTCGGCGGCGGTATGCTTCCGAAGCTTACAAACTGTATCGAGGCAATGAAGAACGGTGTTGCACGTGTCCATATGCTCGATGGTCGTGTAGAGCATTGCCTGCTTCTGGAGTTCTTTACAGAAAAGGGTATTGGTACTGCGATTTTGAAGGAACCATTATTCTAATTTGTTCGAATGAAAATGAAATAATTAACACAAACTACCTCTATATACATTTTGTCTATGGAGGTAGTTTTTTTATGTGGGGAATAATAGTCGCATTGATATCCGGTGCATTGATGAGTGTACAGGGTGTATTTAATACAGGCGTGACAAAGCAGACATCGACCTGGCTTGCTTCCGCATGGGTGGCATTTTCCGGATTTGTTGTTGCGATTGCCCTGTGGGCGATCTTTGAGCGGAATCAGGCAGGGATATTCTCGCTTGCGCAGGTCGATCACAAATATATGCTGTTAGGCGGTGTGATCGGTGCCTTTATTACATGGACCGTCATTACAGCGATGGCAGGATTGGGACCGGCGAAGGCAGTGCTGCTGATTGTGATTTCGCAGCTATTGATTGCATACCTGATTGAGCTTTTTGGCTGGTTCGGTGTCGAGAAAGCAGATTTTCAGTGGACGAAGCTGGTTGGTATCGTTGTGTCCGTAGTGGGATTTATCATTTTTCAGTGGGAGAAGTAACTTTTTTTCGTGAAATCCGCCTATTGTAATTCCGTGGGAAGTTCTGTACAATGGGTGTATGTCTTGAATATGCAATATGGAATACCAGACTTTTTTAGAAGGGAGCTATTTCATTTTGCAGTACATAAAATTTATAATTGCTGGCTGTGTGTTGGCAGTGGCTTTGTGTGGCTGTGGCAGACAGGTAAAGCTGCTTACGAGTGAGACACAGACAGAAACGCAGATGATGGATGACGCTGGTGGAGAAGAAACAGTGGTTTCATCGGCAGAGGCGTTTGCAACGACGACAACCGAAGCGGAAACACCGGAGCAGGAGCAGTCAGACGATGTGGCTGTGTATGTGTGTGGTGCGGTACGACAGCCGGGTGTCTATTATGTTGCAGGTTCTGCAATCAGAGAGACAGCGGTTCAGATGGCAGGTGGATTTACCGATGATGCGGATGTTACCTATGTGAATCTGGCGCAGACCGTTGTGGCGGGAGAACAGATCTACATTCCGACGATGGAGGAGACAAACGGGATTTCCTTATCAGGTCGGGAGACAGATGGGACATCGGCGCAGGATGCACCAGCCGGTACAAATGTGGAAATGGACGGGAAGATCAACATCAATACCGCCGGAAAAGACGCACTGATGACATTGCCGGGAATTGGCGAGAGCAAAGCGGATGCGATTATCGCATATCGGGAAGCCCAGGGGAAATTTCAGAACACGGAGGAGCTTATGAATATCCGTGGAATCAAAGAGGGCATATATAATAAAATCAAGGACTTAATTATTGTGGGATGAGGTGTATAGAATGAAGAAAATTTTGGTGGTAGATGATGAAAAGTCCATCGTAAAGGGCATCAAGTTCAGCTTAGAGCAGGACGATATGAAGGTCGAAGTTGCTTACGATGGTGAAACCGCACTGGAGCTTGCAAAGGCAAATCATTACGATATGATTTTACTGGACATCATGCTGCCGGGATTTAGCGGACTGGAAGTGTGTCAGATGATCCGCGAGTTTTCGGATGTGCCAATCATTATGCTGACAGCTAAGGGCGATGATATGGACAAGATACTGGGACTGGAATATGGCGCAGACGATTACATAACAAAGCCGTTTAATATATTGGAAGTAAAGGCGAGAATCAAGGCGATTTTCCGTCGGAATAACCGGAATGTGCCGGAACAGGAAAATCAGAAGGTGATCGAGACAAAGGGACTGAAGATTGATGTGGACAGCCGCCGGGTATATATCGATGACAAGGAAGTCAACCTGACAGCCAAGGAGTTTGAACTTGTATATCTGCTGGTATCAAACCCGAACAAGGTATATTCCAGAGAGCAGTTGCTCAAAACTATCTGGGGACCATCTTATCCGGGCGATGCCAGAACCGTGGATGTGCATGTGCGTCGACTTCGTGAGAAGATTGAGGCAACACCAGCCGATCCAAAATACATTCATACAAAATGGGGCGTGGGATATTATTTCCACGAGTAATCTGTACACAGCGAAAAAAGTTCGCTATGGCAGAAGATACAGTAATTGATGCTTGACAGAGTCAGAGGCAAAGGAGATTTCCACACTGTTTTTATACAGTGTCCGGAGATCTTCTTTTTCTATGTGGAGCTTTTCAAGGGCAAAGGTATATTCGTCAGTCAGCGTTGTGTGGCTCACGGTACGATTGTCGGTGTTGATTGTTGCAAGCAGTCCAAAATCCAGAAACGCATGGAGTGGATACGCGTCCAGTTCAGTCGCTGCTTTTGTCTGGAAATTCGAGGTTGGACAAAGCTCAAAACCGATGTGTGCGTTGCGACAGGCTTCCAGCAGAGCAGGCTCTTTGATGGCTGCAATGCCATGTCCGATCCGGCGTGCTCCATATTGGAGGGCGAGCGCGACATTTCTGGCACTGCCACATTCACCGGAATGAATTGTGACAGGCACCTCCATTCGCCTTGCTTCCTCGAACAGCGCTTCAAATTCTTCGTTTGGATGTCCGGCTTCATCACCGGCAAGGTCTAACGCACAGACGCCATTTCCTAAGAATTCTCTGGCACAGCGGACAACCAGATGATTTTGCTGTGGGGAGTGATGGCGCATCGCACATAAGATCAGATTGGTGAATACTCCATACCGGTCAAATGCTTTCTGGCATCCATAGACAGCCGCCTGCACGACATTTTCCAGATCCAGGTGACTGTTGACGCTCAGCATAGGTGCAAACCGGATTTCCATATAGCGGACATTTTCTGCGGCTGCCTGTCGCACGACATCAACGACGGCATCCCGGATATGCTCTTTTTCCTGCAGTGCGGATACCGGAAGGTCAAAGCAGGTTAGATATTCGGCAAGTGACTGACAGTTGGCAGGTGCCTGTATTGTATGCATGTCCAGTGCCGAAAGCTGTAAGGTCTGCATCAGGAATTCTTTGCTCAAAGAACCATCCAGATGGCAGTGCAGTTCGACCTTTGGCATGGAAACAGGATCAAAATTCATAAGTGTATCCCCCTTTCGGTGTTGTACTTGTATCATAGCAATTTCGCATGGATTGTACAAGTGCCTTGAAGCAAAACGGACGGTGTGATATAGTAGTGGTATTCTGGAAAAGGACGGAATGAAACAACGTGAAAGACGAAATAAAAGAAGAAAAAAAGGATGAAAAATTAGAACGTAAAAAGCTGAAACGCCGGGAACGGGCGGAGAAGCGCCAGCATAAACATATGGGCATCAGCCTCCGATGGTTTGTGACGTTTCTGATCATCGTGCTGTGTGCAGGGATTATGCTTGTGTATTCGCTGATGTCAAGCCGTCTGTATGTGCAGCGATATCAGGAACAGCTTAAAAAAAATGTGATGGCGCAGGCGGAATATCTGAAGAATAATCTGCTTGAGAATCATATGACGCTCGATGACCCACAGGATTTAAATCTTCGTATCGAAGGTGTCGCAACGACTTTTTACGGCAGGGTGCTTGTGATAAACCGGGAGTACCGGGTGATCAAGGATACTTATGGAAACCATGAAAATGCACAGATTGTAAATCCGGATATTATGGCTGTAATGCGCGGACAGGCGAGTGAGAAGATATCGAAGAAGGATGGATATCTTGAATATATCACAGCTGTGAAGCAGGAACAGGATGTGCAGGGCGTGCTTGTGATTCAGGCATCGACGGACAGCCTGAATGTAATTGAACGCCGGGTAGAACGACGAAACTGGTTGTCATTTGCACTTATCATGGCAATCTGCATTGGTGCAGCATGGGCAATCGGCAATGCAAGCTCACGTGGGATCAAGCGTATCAATCAGCAGATGGAAATCGCGGGAGAAGGACAGCTGGAGACACAGATTCCAGTGCGTGGATTCAAGGAGTTTAAACAGCTGACGGAACGTTACAATGCGACGATATCCAAGCTGATGGTCATTGACTCCACACGACAGGAGTTTGTATCGAATGTGTCACATGAATTAAAGACGCCGATCACGTCGATGAAGGTGTTGGCAGATTCTCTGATACAGAACGAATCTGCGGATCTTGCGATGTACAAGGAATTTATGACTGATATCGTGGATGAGATTGACAGAGAAAGTAAAATTATTACCGATCTGCTGACACTTGTAAAAATGGATAAAAAATCAGCCGCGATGAATATCGAGGAGATAAAGATCAATGATCTGTTGGAGGTGATATTGAAGCGCGTAACGCCAATCGCCAAAAGCCGTGGAATCCAGATTACTTACGAGAGCTACCGTGATGTGACGGCATGGGTGGATGAGGTCAAACTGAGTCTGGCTCTGACGAATATTATAGAGAATGCGGTGAAGTACAATGTTGACAATGGCTGGGTGAAAGTGACGCTCAATGCAGACCACCGCAACTTCTATGTGAAGGTTGCAGATTCCGGTGTTGGAATCCCGGATGACTGCAAGGAGCATGTATTTGAACGTTTCTACCGGGTAGATAAAGCGCGAAGCCGGGATACCGGTGGTACAGGACTTGGACTTGCTATCACGAAAAGCGTCATTCAGATGCACAAGGGTTCAATCAAATTGTACAGCGAGTCTGGAGAGGGCACTACATTTACCATTCGCATTCCGATGAAATCGGATGCCTCCGTGGATACAGCACGAAAGGAGGGCGATGCAGAATGAGAAAGAAGTATTGGAAAACCGGATGCGTGATCGCGACACTGCTTTGCCTGACAGCCTGTGGGAAAGCACAGACTGGAGAGATTACACCGCTTGCAGATAATATGATTCATCTGTATCTGGCAGAGGATAACACAGTTGTGCGTGCCGATGCAGATTACCAGTTGAAAACGCCGGATGCAATCGCATCCTGCGTGGAGGATGCAATGACGGCACTCACAGCAATGGAAACATCGAAGATCGAAGCTTACAGTTATATGATGGGCGAGGATAACAGTTTGCAGATGGATATCACACTTGTGGAAGGCAGTTACGAGCAGGAAGATATATTGCTGATCATGGCAGCCACAACGAAGACATTGTTCCAGATGGATGATATTTCCAGCATTGCACTGACCGTAAAGGGGCATGACGAAAAAGTGTATGCAGAGCAGTTGTTCCTGCGGGATTCTGTTTATTATTATGGTACCGACGAACCGAGTCTGGCAGAGGAATCAATTACCATGTATGCACCAAATGCGCAGGGAACTGCACTGGAATCCTATGGAATCAAAGTACAGTCGGAGCCACAGACGTCCGATCAGGAGTATATCGTACGGGAGCTGGTACAGAAAAAAGTGCTTTCTCCGGACACAAAGGTGAACCAGGTGTCGGTCCATGATTCGGTCTGCTATCTGGATCTGTCAGAGGAATTTACAAATGCCGTGGGAACGATTTCACCAGAGCTTGCGTTGTATGCAGTCGTGAATTCGGTAATTGCACAGACAGACGTGGATACGGTACAGATTCTGATTGATGGAAAAATCGTGCCAATGTACCGGAATGTGGTTGCAATAGACAAACCATTACCATTTAATGCAAATGTAGTACAAGAATAAAAGAATATAGGAGACGTATGAAACGACCAGTATTTTGTGTGGCTTTGGCGTATGCACTTGGAGAGGTGATTGGCCTGTACACAAGAACGGTGGGCGAGATAGGCATAGTGAGTGCTATGCTTGTTTGCGTTGGGATTTTCGTGCGGAAGAAAAAACAGGGAAAAAGCGCATGCGTTCTGGGACTGGGAATTGGTCTTGGAATGCTTGGCGCTTTTTTGCGTATTCCGCAGGATCTACGGGAAAAGCCGGATATCCGGCAGGAAAACGGTTACGATATTATAACCTATGCAACGGGAGGGGAGACGCAGGGGAAGCCTGTCATCTGTGCCGGGATTCTGACTGACCGGCAGGGAGAAACATGGACGATGCGGGTACTGGACGGAGCTGACGTGCATGGAGATATTCTGCTCCGTGGTGTGCAAGGGGAACACACGATTGCGGAGATTGTACAGGTAACAGGTACTTATGATACATTTGAGCATGTGAGAAATCCGGGTGGGTTCCAGTCACGCAGCTATTATCTTGCCCGGAATATCAGCGGATATTATTATGCACCGCAGGTGACGACGATCACCGTTAATCAGTGGGAAATACTTGGGCTGCCAAGGTATCTGTATTATCAGGGAAAACGTATATTATATGAATTGCGTATACGGGCAGACTGCCAGATTGCAAAGCTTCTTCCAGAAGAACAGGCGTCGCTTGTGTCTGGAATCCTGCTTGGAGAAAAATCAAGGATAGATGCAGAACTCAAGACATTATATCAGATGGGCGGGATTGCGCATATTCTGGCGATATCAGGACTTCATATTTCCCTGCTTGGAGGACTGCTCTTTCGACTGATGCGGCGGGCTCGTGTGCCGATTCCGGTAGCAGGAATTATCACGATAGCAGGACTTTTGTTGTACGGCATGATGACCGGAATGAGTCTGGCAACGATGCGTGCGATCTGGATGATGGTGATTTTTCTTGTGGCGCAGATGTTCGGGAAATCCTATGATATGCCGACTGCGATGGGAGTTGCCTTGTTCTTTATGCTTCTATGCAACCCGGTTCGCATCTTAGATGCCGGGATGCAGTTAAGCTATATGGCGATTGCGGGGGTATCACTTGGAAACTATGGGATGAAGCGCTTGCATAAAAAAACTGGATTTCGGCGGTTCCAGAAACGATATCCGCTTCGGTTCCGTGTGGTGCAGAGCCTGTTTTATTCTGTAACATTGCAGGGGATGATGCTTCCTGTGGTGGCAAAAACCTATTACGAGATACCAGTCTATGCAGGATTGCTGAATCTGATCGTTGTACCGGGGATGACGGTTGTGGTAGCAGGAAGCTGGTTCGGCTTGCTTGTATCCATTGGCACGATTTCGCTTGGCAGGTTCGTCATGCTGCCGGTTGGGTGGATGTTACAGGGATATACATGGCTTTGCGAAAGGACACTGGAACTGCCGTGGAATACACTTGTTACAGGAGAGATACGAGGCTGGCAGATTGGCATGTGGTATGGCGGGATTGCATGCACGCTGGTATTGCTTCGCACAAAAACAAGAAATAAGCTGCGGGACTTTGTATATAAACATACCGGCAGGTTCTGGCGTAAAAGAGAGGTCGTGCGCTACACTGTATGCACGATCCTTATAAGTATGCTGTTACAGGGGGCAGGACAGGCGTTATGCGTGTGGCAGCAACGCACAGAAGCAATCTATTTCTTAGATGTTGGACAAGGCGATGGAATCCTGATACGATCCCCGGACGGAAGAAATATCGTGATTGACGGCGGCTCGACGTCACAGTCAAAATGTGGGACATACACACTGCTTCCGGCGCTGCGATCGCAAGGCATGACGGAGATTGACTGTTGGTTTGTGACACATACCGATGAGGATCATATCAGTGGATTAAAAGAACTTTTATTGCAGGGAAAACTGACGCAGATCAAGGTGCGGACGGTTGTCTTTTCCGCCTATGTGTTTCAGGATGCGGCATTGGCAGAGTTAGAAGCAATGATTAGGGCTGCCGGAATCACAATCGTGTGGATGAGGGAGGGCGACGTGATCGGCGATGATACATTTACGCTTACCTGCCTGCATCCAACTGCAGAATATCGCGCAAAGGATAAGAATGCAGCGAGTCTGGCACTGGCATATCATTCTGATACATTTGACATGTTATTTACTGGAGACATGGATGCAGATGCCGTCGCAGATATGGATATACAACAGGATTATGATTGTATCAAGCTTCCGCATCATGGCTCGAAGTACTCGTATGTGGAGGGGGTCTATGCGCATGCGGACTATGGTTTGATTTCCTGTGGATACAATAACCGTTATGGACATCCACACACGGAAGTGCTACAAGGGTTAGCACAGGAAGGGACGAAGGTACTTCGGACGGATGAGATGGGAGCAGTAATCTTCCGGAGTAGATAAAAGGAGGAAGATGTGATACAATGTATTCATTGAAAACAAAGAGGTATTCAAACGTAACAAAAAGGTAAACATACCGAATAATAAGTGTAGTTAGCGTTCTATATCGGAGTCAACATGGCAAAAAAAGAAAAAGCAAATGGCATGGCCATTTTAAATGAACAAATCAATAAGAAAGAATTCAGTCGTGTGTATCTGCTTGGTGGAACGGAACCATATCTGATCTATCAGTATCGGGACAAACTGATCGCGGCGATGATCAATCCAAACGATACAATGAATTTTATCACCTACAAGGGTGAGAATTCCAAACCAGAGGACATCATTGAATTTGCAGATACCATGCCATTTTTTACAGAACGCAGAGTGGTGCTGGTTGAGAACAGCAATTTCTTCAAGAACGGCTGTGAAAAGCTGGAAGAAGCCTTAGATGGACTGCCAGATACGACAGTGCTGATCTTCGTGGAGAAGAATATTGACAACCGGAAGAAACTAAGCAAGCTTGTCGCACAGCTTGGTACGGTAGCAATGTTTGATGCACCGGACAGTGAGATGTTAGCTGTCTGGTTAAATGGAATGTTTGTAGAGGATCAGATTGCGATCAGCGGTGCGACATTGCGATATCTGATCGATCGAGTTGGAACGAGTATGAATCTGCTTAAAAATGAAGCAGACAAGCTCCGCTCCTATGCTGTGGAAAAAGGAAGCGTATCCAAAGAAGACATTGACCTGCTTTGTGTGAATCAGGTGGAAGACAAAATCTTTGATATGATTGATGCGATATCAGAAAAAAAACAGCAAAAGGCAATGGAATTATATGATGATCTGCTGTATTTGCAGGAGGCACCGATGAAGATTCTCGTGTTGATCACACGGAACTTCATGCAGCTTCTGAAGATCCGGTTTGCACTGGATACTGGTACACCAGAGGGACAGATTGCTTCGGCGTTCGGTATCCGTCCGTACTTTGTGAAAAAATATATTGCGCAGGCACGCTCTTTCACGAAAGAGCAACTGCTTTCCTGTGTGAGGTTATGTCAGGAAGCAGATACGAGCATCAAAACAGGTAAAATGCGGGATAAGCTTGCAACCGAGATGGTGATATTAGAGCTTTTGCTGCATGGCGGAGAAAAACAGGAAGTATAGTATAACAGATATAAAAAGCTCCACGCTTATAAGTTAAGCGTGGAGCTTTTGCGTTGTCGTAGATATTTACTTCGAACACATATAAAGCAGGTTTTCCCATCTGCGGTCAACCTCTTCCTGATACTGTACAAGCAGGTTCTCGTTTTCTGGCTTGAACAGATGCTTGAATCTTCCCTGTGGACGAAGGAAGTCTTCAATTGGAAGCTTCTTCTTTGGCTCATAGTTCAAGATCCACTTGCCTTCCACAACCTCGAACAGTGGCCAGTAGCATGTCTCCACTGCGAGCTTGCAGATCTTCATGATATCGGGTGTGTCATAACGCCAGCCACGAGGACATGGTGACATGATATTTAAGAATGCTGCACCTGGTGTGTAGATTGCCTTCTCAGACTTCTCATACAGATCCTTCATGGTTCCGATGAAGGTAGACTGTGCAACATACGGAATATCATGGTTTGCGATGATAGATGCGAGATCCTTCCGGTTCTGCATCTTACCGTTGGAGCATTTACCAACTGGTGTTGTCGTTGTATCTGCGAACATTGGTGTTGCAGAAGAACGCTGGATACCGGTGTTCATGTAAGCGCCGTTATCATAGCAGACATATACCATATCGTGATTACGCTCCATGGCACCGGACAGGGACTGGAGACCGATATCGTAAGTACCGCCGTCACCACCGAATGTGATGAACTTGTAATTCGCGGAGATCTTTCCCTTCTTCTTTAATGCGTGGTAAGCAGTTTCAATACCGGAAAGTGTTGCACCTGCATTTTCAAATGCATTGTGCATGTAGCTGTCCTCCCATGCGGTATATGGATACATGAAGCTGGATACTTCCAGACAGCCGGTTGCATTTCCGATAACCGCCTTATCCCCCTCATGCAGGGCACGCAGGACTGTACGAACAGCGATTGTTCCGCCGCAGCCTGCACACATTCTATGTCCCGGAGCGAGACGTTCCGGTTTGCTCATTACTTCTTTAAAATTAAATGCCATCTCGATTCCCTCCGTTACTTTCTAAGTCCGATATACTTGAACTGTTCTGCTTCCTGCTTGCCGGATACATAATCTATCAGATCCTGATAGATACCGCAGGCTGTTTCTACTGTGTAATCTCTTCCGGCAAGACCGTAGAAATAGTTGACGGTTGTTGATTCGTTCTTTGCATCGTATAAAGCAGCCTTCAGTTCAGAACCAAGCGGACCGCCGCATCCGGAGAAGCTTTCTGCACGATCCATGATCGCGATGCCCTTTGCATTTTCGAGGGCAGCAGCTAATTCGGCGCCTGGGAATGGACGGAATACACGTACCTTGATCATACCTGCCTTGATGCCCTGCTCGCGAAGCTCATCAACGGCTTCCTTCGTTGTTCCGGCAGCAGAACCCATGATCACGATCACATACTCGGCGTCATCCATGCGATACTCCTCGAAAAGTCCGTATTTTCTTCCGGAGATCTTCTCGAATTCCTCTGCGACCTCTAAGATAACCTTCTTGGCATTCTTCATGGCGATACGCTGGTTCATCTTTGTCTCCATGTAGAATGGAGAGTTTGCATAAGGACCAACTGCCATCGGCATATCTGCATTTAACAGGAAGTTTTCTGGTTCATAGCTTCCTACAAATTCTTTTACTTTCTCTGTCTCAATCAGTGAGATATTCTCAACTGCATGGCTGGTGATGAAACCATCCTGACAAGCCATAAATGGAAGCTTAACGTCCGGATGCTCTGCAATGCGGAACGCCTGGATGTAATTGTCGTAGGCTTCCTGATTGTTCTCAGCGTAGATCTGAATCCAGCCGGCATCTCTGGCACCCATACTGTCAGAGTGGTCACAGTTGATGTTGATCGGTCCGGTTAATGCACGGTTTACAACCGCCATAACGATTGGAAGACGATCGGAAGCTGCGACATAAAGTACTTCCCACATGTAGGCAAGGCCACAGGAAGAAGTAGCTGTGATTGCTCTTGCGCCAGCGGCGCAGGCACCCATGGTGGCACTCATAGAGCTGTGCTCGGATTCAACCGGGATAAACTCGGTGTCGATGTCACCGTTTGCAATGAAGGTGGATACCATCTGAGGAATCTCTGTCGATGGTGTGATTGGGAATGCTGCCATTACGTCAGGATTGATCTGCTTGATTGCATGTGCAACTGCCTCGTTACCTGACATTCTTTCACGAATTGCCATATTAGATTCCCTCCTTCATTGTAATTGCACCGAAGCTGCAGACGCGCTCGCAGATACCGCAGCCTTTGCAGTGGTCTAAGTCGAAGTCTTCTCTTTTTCCGTCTTTTACCGGAATACAGCTATCCGGGCAGACGGGTGTGCAGAGCAGACACTGTGTACATTTTTCCCAGTCGATCACTGGAGTTTTTGTTCTCCACTCGCCTGTACAGAATTTACGGGAACCGCCGCCGCCATAGATCTGGTTGCCCGGCGTCATATCATAGTAAGGACTATGTTCATTGATTTTAGAAATATCTGTTGCCTTTGACATTTATTTTACCTCCTCGAACGCCATTTTCAGTGCACGCATATTGCCGTCGATTACTTCCGGCTTCTTTGCGAATTTGTGTTCATAAGATGCCTGCATCTGGGATAAGAACACATCTTTATCCATGATGTCTGCAACCTTTACGATAGCAGCAAGCATCGGGGAGTTAGGGAAATACTTTCCAAGTGTTTCCATTGATACTTTGTGTGCATCAATCGTATAAACGCTTCCCTTGTATCCATTTAATAAAGGAAGAATCTCTTCTTTTGGACGCGGTGTGTTGATCACGATGGCACCATCTTCCTTCAGACCATTTGTGACATCTACGGAATGAAGCAGTGTCTCATCTACAACAACCACATAGTCCGGATGATAAATATTGGAATGTACCCGGATTTCGGATTCGCCAATTCGATTGTAGGCCGTGATTGGTGCGCCCATACGTTCCGGACCATACTCCGGAAATCCCTGGACGTGCATACCTGTGTTGAAAGCAACGTCCGCAAGCAGAAGTGCTGCGGTTTTGGCACCCTGACCTCCACGTCCGTGCCATCTGATCTCGATGTTCTTTTTCATATATTGCACTCCATTTCTCATAAATACAGTAAAAAACACAATAATTATACCATTCTGATAAAAAATGTAAAGGGAGTCGGTGGTTTTTCTTGGCAAATTACAATCTTTCTTGAATAATCTGGTTGAAATTGATATAATCAGTACGTTAAGCTTTTACACAACAAAAACAAAGGAGTTTTGTTATGCGAAGAAAGAAGAAAGACAAAAATAACATAAATAATCAGGAAGAAATTGATTTGATTCCGATAGAGTCACAGCAGGAAGAAACGGAAGTGGGTACACAGCCGGATGCGGAGCCAGAAAATCCGGAAGCGACGGCAGAAGATACATCTGATGCATCTCTGGAGACAGAAACGGAAGTAGAATCAATAAAAACGGAAGCAGAATCGGCAGAACCGGAAAGTTCGGAAGTGGCAGCAGAGGATACGTCTGCACAGCCGGAAACACCGGAGGAAGAAAGCGAATCTTCTGCATTGTTTGGTGCGTATGTTGCTGAGGAGAACAAATGGGAGCGCAAGAACCGGATCAAGGATGAGAAGATCAAGGCAAAACAGGAGAAGAAGCGTGCGAAGTACGCGGATGTTGATGACGATACATACGAGCAGATGAAAGCGGGCGGCGCTCATAAGTTTTTTGGTGTGCTGTCTTTGATGATGCTGATTGTCGGAATTGCCGCAGTTGCACTGTTTGTCTACCGTTTGGTCATTGCACCTTCCTACGCGCAGGTGGGAGAGAAGGAAAAAAACCTGCATGTAGAAGGATTTGCCACGGAGACAGATACTTCCAAATATGAGCAGCAGGTAACTGCCCTGCAGGGAATTGCAACTCCGTCTGACCTGACTGATACATGGGTGGAACAGCCGTTTGAGCAGGCAACACCAAGTGATGTATCTGCACAGGATACAGAAGGCGCTGATACATTACCGGCAGACGATGCAGAGGCAAAGCCTGTTGTGATTGATTAGGAGGTGCAAGGATGAAAAAGACATGGAATAAACTTATTATTGTGTCGTTTATAGTGCTTGCGGTCGTTGCCTGTGCGGCAATCGTATTCCTATATCCGTACTACAATGAATATAAGGTATTTGACGGTATTGAAGCTGGACAGTGGAACGAGGTGCAAAAAAGCTACGAAGCGTTAGATAGCGAAAAGCAAAAGGCAGTACAGGAAATGCTTCCGGATTATGCGAAGCACATCTGCCTGGAATATCAGACCGGTGAAAAAGATTACATTTATACAGTCGCAGCATATGATGCGATCAACAGTATCGATGAGACAAAGAGCATTTGTACAAAATACAATGTGCTTGTCAATCGTACCGAATACCGGGATGCGATCGAACAGATTTATAATTCAAACCAGAATTACAATGGACAGGGCGTTGTGCAGGCGAACGAGACGATCAACAAGATCAATCTTCGACTGGATACAGACACGAAAAAAGAGGTTGTAATTGAGGTTTTAAATGAGAAGTATCAGCAGTATGTAGATGGTGAAATTACGGCGGATGCGATGAACAGCTATATTTCTATTGTCAATGGTCTGGCTGTGACAGATATTGCAGATTATACAACCGTGCTCACCAATAACATTCAGGTGATCGAGTCTTATCGGGCATTGTATGACACAGCACAGGCAGCATATGATCAGGGAGATTATTTTACGGCATTGAATATTTGCCAGTCCGTGCAGTTAGATCCGCTGGATTCGCAGTATATTGATAAATTTTACTCATTATACAAGCTTGCGTATTCTACAGGCATGAATTATTATGACGGTCTGCTTGATACGTATATTGAGATCGGGGATAACCAGAACGCACTGAACCTGTTGGATAAGCTGGAAAAATATTATGCCGAAGATATGAATCTTCAGAAATACAAGCTGTCTATGGCAGCCGACTGGCAGAAGGCATATGTGAAGCTGGCAGAAAATGCAGATTCAGAAATCCAGAAGGTACTTGGAGAGACCGAGGACGGTATCAATATATTAGATTCGTTCTATAAAAATATCAAACCAGACAGTATGCTGTTGTATGATGTCGATGAGGACGGTGTGCCGGAGGCATTTTTCTATAACAGTATGGAACGCAACGAGACCTATGTGAGCTGCTTTATCTTTACCTACCGGGATGGCGCGGTTTCTTACCTTGGCTATGCGAAGGTGCGGAGCTTCTGCAGCGACAGCAGCTTTGTCGCATTTCCTTGGCTATCGACACGGACTTCCGGGGATGAATATTGCCTGAAACGGTATTCGGATGGCGTGATCACAGATGGACCGTATGTCCAGAATGTGGATGGTACTTATTATGTCAATGAGCAGGTTGTGGATGAGACGGAGTATCTCTCCCAGCAGAGTGAAACACTTGCAACATCTTTAAATAAGGGTGTGAAGGACTTTGATACAGCAACATTAGAAGACAGCGAAAGCTATATCTTAGCTTACAAATAAATTAAACGAGAGTATGGAGGCGAATTATGGTAAAACTTTATGAAACAGGTGCATACTTACTGAATGGTTCCGAGCTGGTTCCAGATGACGGACAGGCACAGGCAGTACTTGCATCGAAGGGTGTACAGACATCCAAAGAGGATGCATCGAAAAACACAATGGCATATGGAATACTCGAAGCACACAATACTTCGGGCAATATGGAACAGCTTAAGATCAAGTTCGATAAGATGACAAGCCATGATATTACATTTGTTGGTATTATCCAGACAGCGAGAGCATCAGGACTGACAGAGTTCCCAATCCCGTATGTACTTACAAACTGTCACAACTCTTTGTGCGCAGTTGGTGGAACAATCAACGAGGACGATCATGTGTTTGGTCTTTCCTGTGCAAAGAAATACGGCGGAATCTATGTACCACCTCATCAGGCGGTTATCCATCAGTTCGCAAGAGAGATGCTTGCAGAATGTGGAGCTATGATTCTTGGCTCTGACAGCCATACACGTTACGGTGCCCTTGGTACGATGGCAATCGGCGAAGGTGGCGGCGAGCTCGCAAAGCAGCTTCTGAAGCGTACATACGATGTGGCAAAGCCGGGGGTTGTGGCAATTTACTTAGACGGTGAAGTACAGAAGGGCGTTGGTCCACAGGACGTTGCCCTTGCAATTATCGGCGCAACCTTTGGCTGTGGTTATGTAAAGAATAAGGTTATGGAGTTCGTAGGACCGGGTGTAGATAAGCTGTCCGCAGATTTCCGTATCGGTGTCGATGTTATGACGACAGAGACAACCTGTCTGTCATCCATCTGGAAAACAGATGAGAAGATCGAAGAGTGGTATGAGACACACTACAGACCGGAGTGCTACAAAGAATTAAATCCGGGTGCTGTTGCATATTACGACGGTGTTGTTTATGTAGATCTCTCCAAGGTAAAACCTATGATCGCAATGCCATTCCACCCAAGCAATGTCTACACAATTGAGGACGTGAAGGCAAATCTGATGGATGTTTTGGACGATGTAGAAAAACGTGCGCAGGTATCCTTGGATGGCAAGATTGACTTTACACTGAAGGATAAGGTTGTTGACGGAAAGCTCTATGTAGAGCAGGGAATCATCGCAGGCTGTGCCGGTGGTGGATTCGAGAATATCTGTCAGGCAGCAGACCTGATCCGTGGAAAATACATTGGCGCGGACGAATTTACACTTTCTGTATATCCGGCATCCACTCCGATTTATATGGAGCTTGCGAAGAATGGTGTACTTTCCGATCTGATCGAGACGGGTGCGATCGTCAAGACTGCATTCTGTGGACCATGCTTCGGTGCTGGAGATACACCGGCAAATAATGCATTCTCGATCCGTCACTCAACAAGAAACTTCCCGAACCGTGAAGGTTCGAAGATCCAGAATGGTCAGATTGCTTCTGTCGCACTGATGGATGCACGTTCGATCGCAGCGACAGCCGCAAACAAGGGCTTCTTAACAGCTGCAACCGATCTGGATGTAGAATACAAGGGACAGAAATATTTCTTCGACAAGAAGATCTACGATAACCGTGTCTATAATGGATGGGGACATCCACAGCCGGAGCAGGAGATTAAGTTTGGACCAAACATCAAGGATTGGCCGGAGATGGTGGCGTTGACAGACAACCTGATGCTCAAGGTCGCTTCCGTGATCCATGATCCGGTTACAACGACGGATGAGCTGATTCCTTCCGGTGAGACATCTTCTTATCGTTCGAATCCACTCGGACTTGCGGAGTTTACATTGTCCCGTAAGGATCCGGAGTATGTAGGCAGAGCCAAGGCAATCCAGAAGGTCGAGCGTGTGCGTGAAGCTGGTGAGTGCATGGGCGAAGCAGATCCGAACATGAAGACAGCTATGCACAAGGTGAAGGAAATGTTCCCGGATGCATGTGGCTCGAATACCGGTGTCGGAAGTACGATCTTTGCGGTGAAACCGGGTGATGGATCTGCACGTGAGCAGGCGGCTTCCTGCCAGAAGGTACTTGGCGGCTGGGCTAATATCGCCAAGGAGTATGCAACAAAGCGTTATCGTTCAAACCTGATCAACTGGGGTATGCTTCCGTTTGTCATGGATGAGGATTACGACTTTGATGTGGATGATTATGTATTCATTCCTGGCGTTGCACAGGCAATCCGCAACAAGGATGAAATTATCAAGGCGTATGTTGTGAACAAGGATATGAAGGAGTTGTCGTTGAAACTGGGCGACCTGACAGACGATGAGAGAGATATCATTCTGGCTGGCTGTCTGATCAACTACTACAAGACACATTAATCAGATATATTCATTTAAACCTTTACACATGGTTTTCAATACTATATAATATACGCATTAGGAGCGTATATTATATGGATATTGAAAAGGACAGCCTGAAAAAACAAATACGGGAAATGACACAGCTTGGCTATATTGCACCGGAGGATCTTCCTTCGATTGAGCTTTATATGGATCAGGTGACGACGTTCATGGATAAATATCTTTCGCAGAACAAACGGTATGAGGAAGATAAGACGCTGACGAAAACGATGATCAACAACTATACGAAGAACAATCTGCTCCCGCCGCCAGAGAAGAAGCGGTATACGAAGGAACATCTGATTTTGCTGATTTATATTTATTATCTGAAGAATGTGGTTTCAATCAACGATATTCAGATTATGCTGAAACCGCTGATTGATCATTATTTCGAGAATCCGGAGGCTGCACACAGCTTAGAAGAGATCTATGCAAGTCTTTATAAGCTTGAACAGCGTCAGCATTTCCGGGTAGAGAATAGCATTATGAAGACATTTGAATTATCAGAACGAGATTTTCCGGGTGCAGATGATCAATACATCAAGAACCTGAATTTCCTCTCTTTGCTTGGATACGATATCTATATGAAGAAGAAGATCATGGAGCGGATTATCGATGAGGTGGCTGCGGAGCAGGCGAAAGAACAGGAGCAGACAAACGGGAAAGAGAAGAAAATAAAAGAAGAAAATAAGAGAAAAAAATAAAAAGAGACGAGGCGTCAATTACGCCTCGTCTTTTTCGTTGGATGGTTCTGCCGGAAGAAGTGTGAGAGTCACGCGTTCGATACGGTTTCTGTGCACTTCGGTTACCTTAAAGTGGGCACCTTCACAATGAGCTTCTTCACCGGCGGTTGGAATCTTATCTAACAATTCAATGATGAATCCGGCAAGTGAATCATAATCCTTGGATTGGAAATTCGTGTGGAGTTTATCATTTAAATCATCCAGCTTGATGGATGCATCAATATCATAAGTATGGTTGCCGAGATCCCGGATCAGATCATTCTCGTTCTCGTCGTATTCGTCCCGGATATCCCCGACGATCTCCTCGACCAGATCCTCCATTGTGATGATTCCGGAAGCCTGTCCGTATTCATCAAGTACGATTGCCATACTGTCTGCGGAGGTTTTCATCTCCGCGAAGATCTGGCTCGTCTTCTGATACTCATATACAAACAATGGTTTACGCAGGATGCTTCGCAGATCAAAATAACGGATATCTAACAGCTCCCGGTAGAAAAACAGATCCTTGATATTGAGGATACCGATGATATTTTCTTTGGAATCCTCGTAAATCGGGATTCTGGTATAGGTTTCACTCTTGAAGATATCGACAAGCTCTTTGTAGGTAGAATTCACGTCGGCAGATACAACATCGGCTCTTGGAATCATGATGTCCTTCGATAATGCATCGCCAAAATCAACAACATTGGAGATCATGAATTTCTCTTCGGGCTCAATGACGCCTTCTTCATGCGATACATTTACGATAGTACGAAGCTCCGCTTCGGTAATACTTGTTTTCTTCGCGGATGGGTCGACGCGGAACAGCTTGAAGATGGCTCCGGTCAATATATTTAACAGGAAGATAACAGGGGTGAGCAGCGTCATCAGCCACGAGATCGGGTAGACAACGACCATGGAAAGCTGTAATGCATATTGCGTTGCAAGGGTCTTCGGGGAGATCTCACCGAAGATCAGGACAAGCAATGTCAGAATTCCGGTCGATACACCAATGTATTTACTTCCGAACATGTTTGTACAAAAGGTTGTTGCAAGTGCGGAGGCGGAGATGTTGACAATGTTGTTCCCGACCAGGATCGCGCTTAATAGTTTACTTGAATTTTCGGTTACTTTTAATACTTTACTTGCTTTCTTGTTTCCGTCATCTGCGAGAGAACGAAGCTTTAGATGGCTTACCGTTGTCAGTGCAGTCTCTGAGGAAGAGAAAAAGGCGGAAAGTGCCAGTAAAATCAGAATTATAATTAGTTGTAACGCGGGACTATTGTCCAAAAAAACCACTCCTTTTATGTATAAATTTCCTTATATTCTATATATTTGGATGAAGGGTGTCAAGTATAGATTTAGCTATAACATAAAATTATAGCTGATTCAATTTAATTCCTATTAGACAAATAGGAATTGAGGTGATAAGATAACCTTGCAATCAGGAAAACGGATTACAAAACAAAAAATGACAACAAGGCACAAGCCGAAAAATAAAAGAAAGACGAGGTACAAGATTATGGGAAAGAAACATTATGAGGACAGAAATTTAAAGTTTGAAACATTACAGCTGCACGTAGGACAGGAACAGCCGGATCCGGTTACGGACGCAAGAGCCGTTCCAATCTATCTGACATCTTCTTATGTGTTCCACAACAGTAAACACGCAGCAGACCGGTTTGGATTGAAGGATGCCGGTAACATCTACGGCCGTCTGACGAACCCGACAGAGGACGTATTTGAGAAACGTATCGCCGCACTCGAAGGTGGCGTTGCAGCGCTTGCCGTTGGTTCCGGAGCAGCCGCTCTTACCTATGCATTTCAGGCACTGGCACATGCAGGTGACCATATCGTTGCAGCTAAGAATATCTATGGTGGTACTTACAACCTGCTTGCACATACACTTCCGGATTATGGTATCGAGGCAACTTTCGTAGATCCGTTTGATTACGATGCAATCGAAGCAGCGATTAAGCCAAACACAAAGGCAGTTCAGATCGAGACACTCGGAAATCCGAATTCAGAGGTGGTAGATATCGAGCGAATTGCAAAGATCGCACATGCACATAACATTCCGCTTGTTGTCGATAATACATTTGCAACACCATACCTTGTAAGACCGATTGAGTACGGTGCAGATATCGTTGTTCATTCCGCAACGAAGTTTATCGGTGGCCATGGAACAACGCTCGGCGGCGTGATCGTTGATAGCGGTAAATTCGACTGGCTGAAGGCTGGGGACAAGTTCCCGTGGCTGGTAGAGCCAAACGTATCTTATCATGGAGTCAGCTTTGCAAAGGATACTGCTCCGGCTGCATTTGCAACCTATATACGGGCAATCCTGCTCCGCGATACAGGCGCAACGATCTCGCCGGTACATTCCTTCATCTTCTTACAGGGGCTTGAGACATTGTCTCTCCGTGTCGAGCGTCATGTGGAAAATGCGCTCAAGGTTGTACAGTATTTGAAGGATCAGCCACAGGTTGAGAAGGTAAATCATCCATCTATCTCTGAGAATCCGGAGCAGCAGGCGCTTTACAAGAAGTACTTCCCGAATGGCGGTGGATCAATCTTTACATTTGAGATCAAGGGCGGCGCTGCGGAAGCGCAGAAGTTTATTGATAATCTGGAACTCTTCTCCCTGCTTGCAAACGTGGCCGATGTAAAGTCACTTGCCATCCACCCGGCATCAACCACACACTCAGAGTGCAACGAAGCAGAGCTTCTTGATCAGGGAATCAAGCCAAATACGATCCGCCTTTCCATTGGTACAGAAAATATCGATGATATCATTGAGGATCTCGATGAGGCATTTAAAGCACTTGCAGAGTAATCACTTGTGAAAATATGGTTAAAAAGAGGCAGAAACTTGGTCTGCCTCTTTTTTATTTACAGAAAATGTGGTAAACTAAGATTAGTAAAAACAAACAGGAAAGTGTAAACGGTGAAAAGATGTTATCAGTCGTATTGCCTGCCTACAATGAAGAAAAAATGATTCAGAAAGCGGCAGGAACCATAGGCGGAATTTTACAAAAAGAAGCCATTGATTATGAGATTATATTCGTAGATGATGGTTCCAAAGATGGAACGTGGCAGCAAATAGAACAGACACAAAAAGAAGATCAGCATGTCAATGGAGTTCGTTTTTCCAGAAATTTCGGAAAAGAATCTGCCATGATGGCGGGACTGGAAAATGCAGGTGGCGATTGCGTTGTTGTGATGGATTGTGATCTACAGCATCCACCAGAGACAATCGTGGAGATGTATCGGCTGTGGCAGCAGGGATACGAAGTTGTCGAGGGCGTGAAGCGTACGCGTGGAAAGGAAAACGTCTTTCATAAATTAAGCGCGGGACTTTTTTATAAACTGATTTCGAAGGCTGTCAAGATTGATATGTCCAGAGCGTCGGATTTCAAACTGATGGATCGACGCGCGGTAGAGGCGTTGCTTGCAATGCCGGAGCGAAATGCTTTCTTCCGGGCGTTATCTTCCTGGATTGGATTCCGGACAACCTCGGTGGAGTTTGACGTGCAGGAACGGGAAATTGGCGAGTCGAAATGGTCGACCAAGTCATTGATCCGTTACGCAATCTCCAATATCGTGTCGTTTTCTTCAGCACCGATGACACTGGTAACAATTACCGGTATACTTGGGTTTCTGTTTGCGGTTATACTAGGCATACAGACACTTGTAAATTATTTTTCTGGTCATGCGGTCGAAGGATTTACGACAGTGATCCTGATTATCCTGATCATGGGCAGTCTGATTCTTATGGGATTGGGTGTCATAGGATATTATATTGCGAAGATCTATGAGGAGGTTAAGTGCCGCCCACGCTATATTGTATCGCGAAAAGTCGGAGCAGGCATGACATGGGAGAAACGTAGATAGGTTTAAAAAACCAAAGGAGGTATTGGATGCGTAAGAAATCACACATATCGCTTACAAAGGGTGTTGTACACGGACTGTCCGCAGAACAGCGGTTCGGACATCGCTTATCCCTGTATGTGGGAAGCATACTTCCAGATTGTACACCTTCTTTTTTGACAAGACGTCATTGTATCGAGGATACGTTTGATGTGTGTGAAAAGAAGATGCTTGGATTCTTGAAGCATTACAAAACAAAGAAAAAAGGCGTTTCGATCTTATCAAGTATTCGGATGGGTGTGGTATTGCATTACATTGCAGATTATTTTACATATCCGCACAATGCACATTATCCGGGGACTTTGAAAGATCATTGCAGTTATGAAGAGGACTTGAAGCATCGCATGCGAAGCTTTGTGCGCAACAGATATGAATCTGGCGAGATGCAGTACGATGAACGGATGCTGCCAACGATTCATTCCCTGCAGGAGTTGCTCGATTATGTCAAAGAAAAACATGAATATTATGTACATGATCGTGGAAATGTGAATCTGGATTGCGCGTATTCGTATATTGTTTGTCTGGCTGTGATGTATTCTCTGTTGCAGCTTGCTGTAAATCCAGCATAAAAATAGAGAATCTGACGCATACTATCCGGGAACTGTAAGAAAACAGTTCAGAGAAGGAGGATATTGTATGCGAGCTGGAGCAGAAGTTTACAGAGAAGTAGCTGAGCGTTGTAGCGCTTATGACAAGCGTGAGCGGAAATCTTGTTTTTGCAATGTGGCAGAGGGCGAGAAAAGCTGTCTGAATTGCAGACATTTCGCAGAGGACGAGCATTGCAGACTGGATCTGTACGATCCGATTGTAAAAGAGTTATAAGAAATGAAGGGACTTTTTCGGAAGTCCCTTTTTCTTATGGTCGGAGGATGGCGGAAGAGATACGATTCGGACATGGCATAATGCTTGACATAAAAGAGGGTGGTTGTTATACTCATAGCTAGTTTTGGATAAGCAGTATAGAAAGGAAACCAGATATGATTAGTGCAAATAATGTAACCCTGCGGCTTGGAAAGCGGGCTTTGTTTGAGGATGTAAATATAAAGTTTACAGAGGGAAACTGTTACGGTTTGATTGGTGCAAATGGTGCAGGCAAATCAACCTTTTTAAAGATTCTTTCCGGAGAACTTGAACCGACAAATGGTGAAGTTATCATGAATGATGGCGAGCGTCTGTCTGTCCTGCAACAGGATCACTTCAAATACGACCAATATATGGTACTCGACACGGTTATTATGGGAAATAAACGCCTGTATGATATTATGAAAGAAAAGGACGCAATCTATGCGAAGGAAGACTTCACGGATGAAGATGGTATCCGTGCATCGGAGCTTGAAGCAGAGTTTGCAGAGATGGATGGCTGGAATGCAGAGAGTGATGCGGCAACCCTCCTGAATGGTCTTGGCGTTGATACAGATATTCATTACAAAATGATGAGCGAGCTTGATGGTAATCTGAAAGTCAAAGTCCTTCTGGCACAGGCTTTGTTTGGCAACCCGGATGTTCTGCTTCTGGATGAGCCAACCAACCATTTGGATCTCGATGCGATTGCTTGGCTCGAGGAGTTCCTGATCAACTTTGAGAATACGGTTATTGTTGTATCCCATGACCGTTATTTTCTGAACAAGGTATGTACCCATATCGCAGATATTGATTATGCGAAGATCCAGCTTTATGCCGGAAACTATGACTTCTGGTATGAGAGCAGCCAGTTGATGATCAAGCAGATGAAGGAAGCAAATAAGAAGAAGGAAGAAAAGATCAAGGAGTTGCAGGACTTTATCCAGCGTTTCTCAGCAAATGCTTCAAAGTCCAAGCAGGCGACTTCCAGAAAACGTGCCTTGGAGAAGATTCAGCTTGATGAGATTCGTCCATCGAGCCGTAAATATCCATATATTGATTTCCGTCCGAAGAGAGAGATTGGAAATGAGGTTCTTACTGTATCAAACATTTCCAAGACAATCGATGGTGTAAAGGTGCTTGACAATATTTCCTTTACAGTCGGACATGACGATAAGATCGCATTTGTCGGACCAAACACGATCGCAACAACAACACTGTTCCGCATCCTTGCCGGAGAAGAAGAACCGGATGAAGGAAGCTACAAGTGGGGCGTTACAACATCACAGGGATATTTCCCGAAAGACAATACGAAGGAGTTTGATAATGATCTTGTGATCGCAGACTGGCTGGCACAGTATTCTGACGACAAGGATGCAACGTATGTGCGTGGATTCCTTGGCAGAATGTTATTTGCCGGTGAAGATGGCGTGAAGAAGGTTAAGGTGCTTTCCGGTGGTGAGAAGGTGCGCTGCCTGTTGTCAAAGCTTATGATCATGGGATCGAATGTATTGATTCTCGATGAGCCGACAAACCATCTGGATATGGAAAGCATTACAGCATTAAATAACGGACTGATCAAGTTCCCAGGCGTCTGCCTTTTTGCCTGTCAGGATCATCAGTTTGTACAGACAACCGCGAACCGTATCATGGAGCTTACGAATACGGGCTTGATTGACAAACAGACAACCTACGATGAATACCTTGCGAATGATGAACTTGCAAGAAAACGTCAGGTCATGAATATGGCAAGCGACGATCAGGATTGATCAGAACAGAAATGTACTGGTATAAGGCAGAAACAAAAATCAGGACGATGAAACACAAAAAGGACGGCGCTTCTTAAGAAGGCTGTCCTTTTTACGTGGTGCACCAATACGTACCCGTAGGCTGCGCCGGGATTAAAAAGTTGTTTCGGTGTCAATGTCTAAATGCAGGATAAATTTGACCATCCGTTTGGCGTTCGTGTAATTTTGTTCGGTATTTCCAGGGAAACCAAGATATACTTTGTCGTACCCGAGATTTAATCCTTTGGCAAAATCTGTGTCACTGATGTCAATCGCGAAAGGCACAGTCACACCATCGTTGTCATCGGCTGTACAGATGCGATCGGAGATCTGTGAGTAGATGTCAGCAGGAAGATACGTTTTAAGAGGATAAATGATTTCCTGCATAGCACAATATTCAAGCCCCTTTTCGTCCATAATCATGATGTCGTAATATCCGTTAAAACAGAGCATCGGGAGTTCTGTGTAGACAGATGCGCTGGAGTTTTGAGAATATTCCTCGAGGTATGTGTCTTTGTCGAGATGCACCGTAAGATCGTTGTGAATCTGGTAAGCACCATTCAGATTGTAAAAATCCAGATATTCATCGACAAAGGACGTGTCTACCGCAGAAGGCTCCGGTGAATTGACGATACAGTAGGATAAAGCAACCGGACGGCTTTTCTTGTAGATTGTAACAGGAAGGGCAATGCATACAGCGAGTATGATGACTGCAAGAATGATCTTTCCTTTATAATAAGAAAGAATATATCCTGCCTTCTGACCGGTTGTCATTCCTTCCATGTGATCCTTTAACCGCTGGCGCCTGGCATGCTGGCGTTCCCGGAAAGGCAGACTGTGAAGCTCCAGATTGTCCTCGGTATTGACCGGGGGTACGGAGCTTCGCCCGGCAGATTCTTTCTCGCTTCCGGTTTCTTTGACTGGTGTATCTGCTTCTTTGCGTGTCTCTTTGTCTGCTCCTTTGCTTGTTTCACTGACCTTTTCTTTATCTGTTTTATATTTTGTATCTTTTGCTTCTGCGTCTGTATTCATGATTGTGTCCGGAACTCCTTTTTAATGATGAAAACTGTGAAATATCACGTAAAATTATCTTAACATAGATTATGCTGGACGAAAAGTGAGAAAATGTGAAAAAAATAAGAACAATAGCGGAGACACTACCCGCAGGCGAAATATGGAAGAACCGGGGTATTTACATTTTGAAAAAACTACTTTATTATATAGAAGCGTGAGTAATCGCACAGGTATTAAACAGATATGGAAAGGATAGAAAAGTGAAGAACATACAGGACAAAAAGAAAAAGAATTTCAAGGAATTTCTGCACAAATTTTTTAAGATATTTATTATCATATTCGGAGCGGCAATTGCAATCAATCTGATTGTGATCGGCGTGCTGTTCCTGATTCATACAAATAAGCTGGCGGACGAGCGGGGGTATCTGAATCCGAAAGGCCAGATGGTTGAGGTGGATGGAAATAACATCCATGTGATTGTGGATGGAAATGAAAAATCAGATAAAACGCTTGTATTTATCCACAGCAACGGTATCACGGATGATTCGGTAGCTCTGGAACCGCTGTTTGGAAAACTACAGGATTACCGTCTGGTATACATGGATCGGAGTGGATTTGGCTATAGCGGTACAGCGAAGACGGACAAAGATATTGAAAGTATTGTCGAAGAGATGCGCAGCGTGCTCGCGGCGCTTTCCATAGATGGGCCATATGTGCTTGTTCCGAATGGGATTGCGGGTCTTGAAGCAGTTTACTGGGCAGATCTGTATCCACAGGAAGTGGAATCAATCATTGGAATCAACATTTCGGTAGCAAATGATTTTGAGGGTATCACAGAAGAGCAGTATTGCGGATTTTTTAATTATCTGATGGTAAAATTTGCTGCCATTGGTGGGCAGAGGTATGTTAAGAGTGTGTATCCGGATAATATCGGAGCTGTGTATACAGAAAAACAGATGATAACAAGAAAAGCCTTGATATCGAAGAACTTCTATACGCAGGATATGTATGAGGAGGATCTGCATGCGGTTGCTAATGCGGCAAAGGTGAAAGAAGCCGGTTTCCCGACGGATATACCGATGCTTGTGATTTTTTCGAATCCGCTCATGCGCCCGTATATTGACGATGATGCATCTGTGCGTGAAGAATACGAGGGGGCTCTTGAAGAAGTGTACGGAACACAGACGGATGCCAGCGCATCGGATGCGGATAAGATAGATTATGTCGGACAATATAACGCGTCGAGAAAAGAGTATTTCTCACAGTTTGCGAATGTTGAGATGGACGAGATGTCCGGACCGTCCAGGATTTATACATATGATCCGGAAGGCGTAGCCCAGAGGATTATTGCATACCTCTCGAGATAATGGAATTGGCACATATCTGCCAATTTATGGTGATAATGCACAAAAATGTGAAGAAAAAGTGAAAAAGTACTTGCATAGTTGGTAAATATGTCCTATAATAACATTAGTCATAGCGGAGTATGTTATGATATTTCACAATTAACTATGGAACCGACAGCTTAAGGCTGGAATAATAACAGGTTCAAACACGTCTCATTTGGCTGATATATTGTGAGTTTTGTTTAAGTTGCACGTAGATAATACTGATTATTGAGGGATTTACCTATGGAATGTTTAATGAAAACTGATGATATGGAAGTCGATATGACAAAAACACATTAAAGGAGGGTTTTTTTGTGAAGAAATTTAAGAAAGCAATGGCATTGTCATTGGCACTTGCAATGGGTCTTTCACTTGTAGCTTGTGGCGACAAGAAGGAAGAGACTACAACAGAGGCTACAACAACAGAGGCTACAACAACAGAGGCTGCTGCAACAGATGACGCTACAGCAGATGATGCATCTGCATCTAACGCAGAGGTATCTCTCCCAATGCCTGCTGAAGACAGCGATCCAATCTATGTTTACTCATGGAACACAGAGCTTGGTGACAGACTTCAGTATGTAAAGGACAAGTATCCTCAGTATGCTGATCTTATTCAGTATGAGAACCTTGGTCTTGGCGGAACATCTGATGAGTACAAGAGTGCTATTGAGAACGCTATCGCTAATGGCGGAGACAAGGTACCTTCAATCATAGCATGTGATGATGATGTAGCTCTGTACTTCCTGAACTCAGAAGCTATCGTTCCTGTTGAGGATCTTGGCATCACAGCTGATATGTACAGCAACGCTTACCAGTATACAGTTGACTACGCTACAATCGATGGCAAGCTCAAGGGTATGTGCTGGCAGGCAACACCTGGATGTTTCATCTACAGAACAGATATCGCTAAGGAAGTTCTTGGAACAGACGATCCAGCTAAGGTTCAGGAGTATGTAAAGGATTGGGATACATTCCTTGATACAGCTGAGACAATGAAGCAGGCTGGTTACAAGATGCTTTCAGGTCCTTCAGATGCTAAGAAGCCTATCATCGATCAGAGAACATCTGCATGGGTAGAGAACGACACAGTTAACATCGACCCAGTTATCACAGAGTATCTTGAGTTCGCTAAGAAGCTTTATGATGGTGAGTATACAAACAACAATGCTCAGTGGTCAGATGGCTGGAACACAGACTTTACAGCTGATGTATTTGGCTACTTCGGATGTACATGGTTCACTTACTGGTCAATCAATGACAAGGAAGGTTCTGAGACATACGGAAAGAGAAATATGTGCCAGGGTCCTACAACATATCACTGGGGCGGTACATACCTTGGTGTAACAGATCAGTGTCCTAACAAGGAACTTGCTGCACTTGTTCTTTACACACTTTGCTGTGATACAGATACAATGTACAAGCTCTCTGATGAGACTCTTGACTTCGTAAACAACAAGGCAGCTGTAGAGAAGCTTATCGCTGATGGTAAGGGCGAGTCTCCAGTACTTGGTGGCGCTAACCCACTTCAGACATGGGCTGACAATGCAGAGAAGATCAACCTTCAGTATGCAACAGAGTACGATTCAACATTCAATGGTTACCTTGACAATGCTTCAGAGGCATACAACTCAGGCGAGCTTAAGACTGTTGATGACGCTGTAGCTAAGATTAAGGAACTTATCAAGGATGGTTACCAGAACCTTACAGTAGAGTAATTTACTGGCAACAATAATTGATATGAAATTATGGTTATGCACCGGGTTCGCCCCGGTGCATAATTTAAAAAAAGATACCGCTGTTAGGCATTTTATAGAGGACATTCGATGGAGTGTCTTCTATAAAATGTCTAACGGGGGACGCGAAAACATATGTTAAAAATTATGAAAAGGTTGGGGAAGTGAAATCATGAAGAAAAAGACAGTTGAATATGGTAAGTATGGATACTTCTTCATACTGCCATTCTTCTTAGTATTTTTTGTATTCCAGCTTTACCCGTTGATTTATACTTTCTATCTTAGTTTCGTTGAGTATTACCAGATTAAACTTGGAAAATTCCAGGGTCCAAACTTTAATGGACTTAAAAACTATATCATGGTATTGGCAACGACAGAGGGTAAAGGTAGTGATCTGAAGGTTGTTTCATGGTTTGATACCATGACAGTTAAGTCAATCGGCAACACACTGAAGATTTGGGTTTTGAACTTTATTCCGCAGATTCTTCTGGCATTGCTTTTGGCTTCCTGGTTTACAGATACGGTTGTAAAGTTAAAAGGACAGGGCGCGTTCAAGATTATGATGTTCATGCCGAACATTATCACTGCATCTTCCATCGCCGTTTTGTTCTATAGTTTGTTCAATGCTAATGGCCCTATTACTATGATGCTCCAAAATGCGCATATTATTAGCGAAAAGTATGACTTCATGGAGAAACCGGGCGGAACAATTGGTTTGATTGCATTCATGCAGTTCTGGATGTGGTATGGTAACTCAATGATTGTCCTTATTGCGGGTATCCTGGGTATTAGTCCATCCCTCTATGAAGCAGCTATGGTAGATGGTGCGAACAGTAAGCAGCAGTTCTTTAAGATTACATTGCCACTGTTGAAGCCGATTATCCAGTACAACCTGGTTACATCCGCAATCGGTGGTCTGCAGATGTACGATATTCCATCTCTGTTCAACGTTGACCAGTCATTCAATGGTAAGCCGAACTTTGCATCAGAGACAATTACAATGTGGATTAAGTCACTTGGATTCACATCTAAGGATTATGGTAAAGCAGCAGCTTCATCTATCGTTCTGTTCATTGTAACATTAGTAATCAGTATTGTCTTCTTCGCTGTTACCAAGGATAGACAGCCGAAGCAGAAGCATGCTGTGATTCGATAAGGGGGTGTGCGAATAATGGCTAAAAACGCAGAAGTTGAATCGAGCTACTCAGGACGTATTCGTGCAACGAAGATATTTAGAACAATCATTTGCGTGTTGTTATGTATTATCAGTATCTTTCCGTTTTATCTGATGATCATCAACTCAACATTGGATTCTATTACAATTAAAGCTGGTGTGCACCTGCTTCCGGGTTCATTTGCACAGTTGGGAGAGAACTTTACAAACCTGATGAAGAAGGCAGAGGGTGTTGGTACATCACTTTGGGGCGCTATGCTTCACAGTGCAATTATTTCTGTACCGGCAACAATCCTTACAGTTTATTGTTCTACATTGACAGCTTACGGACTTACAGTATATAACTTCAAGTTGAAAAATGCAGCACATACATTTATTATGGCAATCATGATGATTCCTGCACAGGTATCTATCATTGGTTTCATGCAGTTTATGATGAAGATTAATCTGTATGATTCTTACTGGCCGCTGATCATCCCGGCAGCAGCTTCACCTGCTACATATTACTTTATGAAGCAGTATATGGCAACGGGTCTTTCACTTGAGATTATCGAAGCTGCCAGAATTGATGGTTCTGGAGAGTTCTCTACATTTAATAAGATTGCATTACCTTTGATGAAGCCGGCTATGGCTACACAGGCAATCTTTGCATTCATCACTTCATGGAATAACTTGTATACACCTTCTATGATGTTGACAGATACAGCAAAGAAGACATTGCCTATGTTCATCATGGCTCTTCGTTCAGAGCAGTTCAGACAGGATTATGGTGTTATCTACCTTGGTCTGTTCCTGACAGTATTGCCTATCTTCATTGTATACTTCACATTATCAAAGTACATCATTGCCGGTGTAGCTCTTGGTGGTGTAAAGGAGTAATTTCAAGGATTTTAAAAGGATCGCGCAAGCGGTCCTTTTTTTATGCCTGATAAATGATCGCTTTCTGTGTATTTACTGTGAAAAGAGTTGACGATAGACAAAAAGAAAAGTAAAATAGAACATGCATATAAAGAAAGGGTTGGAGGACCAAAATGATTAAAGGTAAAAAGTATTTAAAGAAACAGGCGGTTGCTTCTGTGCTTGCATTGAGCATGGCTGCAGCATCGTTGACTGGTTGTAGTAATGGACTGAGCAGTTCGAAGAAGGAATCGTCCAATGTCGGTACGATGACACAGGAAGAGGCATCTACAACAAAGGTCATGGTGATTGGCGATTATGATATATATATGGATGAACTTCTGGTGTATGCGATTCAGGCAATGGTTACGAACAATGGAACACTGGCATCAGTAAAGGCAAATCCGGATACATACAAGGAACAGACGTTGTCTTTGATTCGTACGACCAAGATTTTGTACGATGTTACCCAGCATAATGATGTAACGTTGGATGATAGTGATATGGAAACAACGAATAATACAATTGATAATTTCCTTGGCTCGATGCCGGATGGACTTCTGGAGAAGTATGGTATCTCAGAGGACGTTGTCCGCAAGGTATTTACAGAACAGACATATGTGTCTAAATTTGAGAATGATATCAAGAATGATATGGGTAAAAAGGTGCAGTCTGATATAGAAGAGAAAGTGAAGGATTACAATTTCACAATCTTTGATTATATTCTGTTCCCGACTGTTGAGACAACGGAAGACGATGTCCCTGCAACAAATACAGATGGAAGCTATAAATACGTGAGTGATGATGCCAAGGAGAAGGCTAAGGAGAATGCGGAGGCACTGCTCGAGGAACTGAAAGCTGGCGGAGATGCAGCTTCGCTTGCACAAAAGTATGGCGTATCAAATTACTATTTCGAGAGAACCGGATATGTTGGAAGCTTTACTGACAGCGTGAACAAAGCTGTTGAGAATTTGAAGGCTGGTGAGTGCTCCGGTGTGTTGGAAGAGGAGCTTGGATATGCGGTGATTCATATGAAGTCGGATCATGATGAAGAGCTGCTGAAGAACTATGCATATGCGGTTGCGAGTGATACAGTAGACAGCCAGTTCGAGAAATTGGAGACACAATGGTTGAGTAGTATCGAAGTAGACCCGGAGAAGGATATGGAAGGCACTGTGTGGGCAGATTATGATTTGTCTGGGTTGGCACAGTCCCTGGCTGATGGCGGATTGTTAAATGGAGCTTCTTCCACATCCAGTGCCGGATCGAACTAAATATGATTTATTAGTCAAAGATACAAATACGGAACAGTTTGCGACAGACTGTTTCGTATTTTTTTGTAAAAAAATAAAGGGAAAATGAGAAAAGTGTGGAATATATTATATAGGTGAGTTTTGACATGAACGAAAGGGAAAAAGATTGACAATTCGAGAAGAATTAGAAAAAAGAGAACATCAAATCTATCGTACATGTGCCTGCTTTGCGGATCGGACAAAAGGACGAGTAAGGCAGGAAGAAAAATGCGATTTGCGTACAGAATTTCAGAGAGACCGGGATCGGATTTTGCATTCCAAATCATTCCGTCGGATGAAACATAAGACGCAGGTTTTTTTGTCTCCGGGCGGAGATCATTACCGAACCAGACTGACACATACGCTGGAAGTTGCGCAGATTGGACGGACGATTGCCAGATCTCTGTTTTTGAATGAGGATCTGGTTGAGGCGATTGCTTTGGGACATGATCTTGGACATACGCCGTTTGGTCATGTTGGAGAACGGGCACTCTCTAAGTATACATCCAAGCCATTCTGTCACAATGAGCAAAGTATTCGGGTGGTGGAGCATCTGGAGAAAAATGGCGCGGGATTGAATCTGACATGGGAAGTACGGGATGGCATTTTGAATCATCGGAGTGCATGCGAACCGGCGACTTTGGAAGGAAAGATTGTCCGTTTGTCAGACAAAATAGCATATGTCAATCATGATATTGATGATGGAATACGTGCGGGGATATTGACAGAGGAGATGTTGCCGGTTGAGTGTACAAACCTTTTGGGGCATAGTACACGTGACCGTATCAATACATTGATTCATACGGTTGTTACAGCGAGCCATGATGTGGAAGATGTGGTTTTGCCGAAGGAATATCAGCAGGCGTTTCAGGAACTGCGCAGATTTATGTTTCAGGATCTGTATACCAATCCTGTTGCAAAAAGCGAGGAAGTGAAGGCAGAGCGCCTGATAGGTATGCTGTATGAAGAGTTTATGGAGCATGAAGACTGGTTGCCGGCAGAATATCAGAGATTTATTGAACAGGGAGAACCGAAGGAAACAGTGATCTGTGATTATATAGCAGGAATGACGGATAATTATGCGATTGATATGGCAAAGAAGATATTTATTCCGAAGTCGTGGAGCAAGGAATAACCATAGAGTCGCTCAAAATCCGTTGATAAGAATAGAGGAAGACAGTTGTATTATTCAGAAGATATAATTGAAGAGGTTCGGAGCCGCAATGATATTGTGGATGTGATCGGTGGATATGTGACCTTGAAACGCCGGGGAAATTCCTATATGGCGTGCTGCCCATTTCACCATGAGAAAACACCCTCCTTCCATGTAAACCGGGATAAGCAGATGTATCATTGCTTTGGTTGCGGCGTTGGAGGAAATGTGATCACGTTTGTGATGGAATATGAGAACTTCTCGTTTCCAGAAGCACTCAAGATGCTGGCGGAGCGTGCGGGTGTTGCTTTGCCAGAACAGAATTATTCCAGGGAACAGCGGCAAAGAGAAAATTATAAGATGGTTCTGAAGGAGATGAACCGGACAGCAGCGATTTATTTTAATTATTTACTGACTGCGACCTCGGCCGGTAAGCACGCACTGGAATACTATCATGACCGGGGATTCTCGGACGAGACGATTCAGCGGTTTGGGCTAGGATACGCGAATATTTATGAAAATGATTTGTACCAGTATTTGAAGAAACAGGGGTATACGGATGCACAGATGAAGGATTCCGGATTGGTGCGGATTGATGAACGCCGTGGCGGGCAGGATATGTTCTGGAACCGCGCGATGGTGCCGATAATGGATATCAATGGAAAAGTTGTCGGCTTTGGAGGACGTGTACTGGGGGATGGAACACCAAAGTATATTAACACCAAGGAAACGGCAGTTTTTGATAAGAGTCATACATTGTTTGCAATGAATATTGCCCGCAGATCCAAACGGCGGGGAATCATTTTATGCGAGGGATATATGGACGTCATCGCTATGCATCAGGCGGGCTTTGATAATGCGGCGGCATCTCTTGGTACGGCACTTACAATGGGACATGCAACAATTGTAAAACGATATACCGATGAGGTATATCTGGCGTACGATAGCGATGGCGCGGGTCGCAAGGCGACGATGAAGGCGATTGGCATTATGCGGGAAGTTGGAATATCAACCAGAATTATTGATCTGAAGCCGTATAAGGATCCGGATGAGTTCATACATAATCTTGGAAAAGAAGCATTTGAAGGACGGATTGCTGATGCGGTGACGGGAATTGTATTTGAGATTGACGGCATTGCACAGGGGTATAACCTGAGAGATCCGGAAGAGAAAATCCGTTTTACAAAAGAGGCGGCAAAACGATTATCTGCATTAGATGAACCGGTCGTCCGGCATAGTTATATTGAGGCGGTCGCTGAGAAGTACAAGATAGATGCAGCAGATTTGAAAGCAATGGTGACAAGGTATGGAACGATTGGATTGCAGACGCAGACAACCAATATGGATGACACGGCGCGTCCAGTGATTGCGACGCCGCCACCGGAAGGAAATCGGAATCCAAGGGATGAAGCGGCTGATCGGGAGACGCAACCACAACGGTTGCTGCTCACATGGATGGTTGGAAAGCCAGAGCTGTTTGGACAACTTGAAGGAATTCTGACGGAGGAGGACTTTATTGATGAGGATTACCATACGGTAGCCAAACGGTTGTTTGACCAGTACCGCGATAGCGGAACAGTGAATCCGGCGGCAATCGTAAATCTGTTTGAAGATATAGAAAAACAACGTCTGGTTGCAAAGATTTTGCAGACAGAGCTGGATGTGGAGATCACTGAGGATGAAAAAGAGCGGGTGATCAATGATTTAGTGAGAAAAGTCAAGATGGCGCGGATTGATTATGAACTTGCGCATATTGCTGACAATCCGGAGAAACTGCCGGAGGTAATTGCTGAAAAGGCAAGACTCACGAAATTGCATATTTCGTTAAAGAATGGATAGAATATAATCACAATGGAAGGATGGAACCTAAAATGGCAAAGAAAGTAACAGATAAGGACACAAAGCAGACAACAAAGGCGACAAACGAGAATATCATGAATTCAGACCAGATGAAAGAGCATCTGGACAATCTTGTCGATATGGCGAAGAAAAATGATAACACATTGATTGACACAGAAATCGTCAACTATTTTGTTGGAAAGCCGGATATTGAGCTTAATACAGATATGATGACAAAAATCTTCGATTATCTCGATGAACACCATGTCGCTGTTTTGTCAGAGACAGAGGAGGACGATGAGATCTTAGATGACATGATTCTGGAGGACGCAGAGGACGCAGATATTGACATTGAGAAGATTGATCTCTCTGTACCAGACGGTGTCAGCATCGAAGACCCGGTTCGTATGTATCTGAAGGAGATTGGTAAGGTGCCATTGCTGACGGCGGAGGAAGAGATTGAACTGGCAAAGCGGATGGAGGCCGGTGATGAAAAGGCAAAGCAGAAGCTGGCAGAGGCGAACCTCAGACTGGTTGTCAGCATTGCAAAACGTTATGTTGGTCGTGGTATGCTGTTTCTGGATCTGATTCAGGAAGGTAACCTTGGTTTGATCAAAGCTGTTGAGAAGTTTGATTATGAAAAAGGATATAAGTTCAGTACGTATGCAACATGGTGGATTCGCCAGGCAATCACAAGAGCAATCGCTGATCAGGCAAGAACAATCCGTATTCCAGTGCATATGGTAGAGACAATCAATAAGCTGATTCGCGAGTCCAGACAGCTTCTGCAGGAACTTGGAAGAGAACCATTGCCGGAGGAGATCGCAGAGCGTATGGGAATCTCTGTAGAGCGTGTACGGGAGATCTTAAAGATCTCACAGGAGCCTGTATCTCTGGAGACGCCAATTGGTGAAGAGGAAGATAGTCATTTAGGCGATTTTATTCAGGATCAGAATGTACCAGTGCCGGCAGAGGCGGCAGCGAGCAACTTACTGCGTGATCAGTTAAATGAGGTGCTTGATACACTGACAGAACGAGAACAGAAGGTATTGCGTTTGCGGTTTGGTATGGATGATGGACGTGCAAGAACGTTGGAGGAAGTTGGTAAGGAATTCCAGGTTACAAGAGAGCGTATCCGTCAGATTGAGGCAAAGGCACTTCGTAGATTAAGACATCCTAGCAAGAGCAGAAAATTGAAGGATTACCTGGATGCCAATGACTAATATGCAGAATCGGGACAAGAAAATACCATTGTCAAACCGTATGCAGTCGATTCTTGCGATGCTTCAGCAGGAAAAGCTGTCCCACGGGAAGATTCCGTGTGTGGCGGATATTGGCTGCGATCATGCGTTTGTATCAATGGCATGTGTAAGAGATGGCTTGGCAGAGCGTGTTATAGCGATGGACGTGCGGAAAGGACCACTCTCCATTGCGCAGACACATATTCAGGAATATGGATTTGAAAAAAGTGTAGAAACGAGATTATCCAATGGGTTTGAAGCTATAGAACCGGGCGAAGCAACATGGGCGGTGCTAGCCGGAATGGGCGGAGAACTCATGAAAACTATTCTGCAAAATGGAAAAGCGCATCTGGATGCAGGGATTGGGCTGATTTTACAGCCTCAGTCAGAGCCGCAGGCGGTTAGATCGTATCTGCAGGAAGAGCGGTACATAATTATAGATGAGGATTTTTTGCGGGAAGATGGAAAGTTTTACACAATAATCAAAGCAATAAAAAACACGGAAACGAAGAAACTGCCACAGATGGATAATGTGGAGTTGAAGTATGGTCCGGCGTTGCTTCGGAAGGAAAATCCGGTTTTTCAGGAATATTTGTTGGAAGAACAGCATAAAATGCAGGAATTGCAGAATCGTTTATCTCTGCAGGATACAGTATCTTCGAAACGAAGACGGAAAGAGTTGGAAGAGGAGCTTTTGTTGCTTGCGCGCGCGATGACGTGGAATCATGGATGAGATGAGAGGTGATAGAATGCGGTGTGATGAGATTATCCAGTTGTTGGAGAAGAAAGCACCCATCGAGTATGCGATGGATTGGGATCATGTAGGATTACTGGTAGGCAGGCGGGACAAAGAAGTTCATAAGCTGATGCTGGTTGTCGATGTTACAGAAGAGATTGTGGATGCTGCGGTCGCGCAGAACGTAGATATGATTGTATCCCATCATCCGATGATTTTTGGCAAAGTAGATCGCGTGAATGATGAGACTGTGCTTGGACGGAAGATTTTAAAACTGATTGAACATGGAATTGCCTGCTATGCAATGCATACAAATTTCGACACGATCGGCGGTATGGCGAAGGAAGCAGCAGCGATGCTTGGACTTCAGAACATGGAAGTGCTGGAAGAAACGAAAGATGGTGAAGGAATTGGTGAGGTTGGATATCTTCCAGCAGCAACGACTGTAACAGCGCTTGCAGCTTTAATCAAAGAAAAATTTGATTTAAAAAATGTGTTATTGTATGGGAATCCAAATGACACGGTGGAAAAAATTGCGATCTGCCCTGGCTCTGGGAAGAGTGTGATCAACGAGGCAGTGCAGAAAAAAGCAGATTGTCTGATTACAGGAGATATCGGACATCATGAAGGGCTGGATGCAAACGAGATGGGACTTACGATTCTGGATGCGTCCCATTATGGTTTGGAACATATATTTATGCATATCATGTATGAATATCTAAAAGGATATTGTATGGATGTTGAAATTGGAATCGCGGACGTTGGGGTGCCGTTTTCGATTTTATAGATGTGCGTGAAAGGAGTGGGTGTTATGGAAAAAATCAAGGTTACGATGGACGGAAAAGTGTATGAGGTGGATAAATTTTCTGCAATCACGGAATTTGTACACGCGCATATGCAGGAGAATAAGCAGAAGTATGTGCTTGCATTTTGCAACCGGAAGCTTTGCGAGCTTGGAAAGCTGTTAGACCGAGATGTGGAATTGAAGCTTGTAGAGAAGACTTCTGTAATTGGTATGGACACATATAAGCGAAGCCTGACATTCCTTATGGTGAAAGCATTTTCGGATGTTATGGGAAGCGGTTACAGCGTTAAGGTAATGTATTCGCTTGGCAAGGGGTATTATTGCAGATTGCTGAAGAATTTCCGCGAGGGTGACCGTATGGTATCGGAGGAAGTTCCGGTGACAAAAGATATCTTATTCCGCGTGAAAAATCGTATGAATGAATTGGTTCGTAAGGATATTGCGATCATCAAGGAGTCGGTTTCCACAGAGGAAGCAGTACAGCGGTTTGCAAAACAGGGACGCTTTGATAAGGAACGTTTATTCCGATACAGACGTGTGTCTAAGGCAAACCTGTACAGTATTGAAGATTATGAGGATTATTTTTATGGATATATGGTACCGTCAACCGGTTATATAACCTGTTATGATCTTGTTCCGTATGATACGGGATTTATGCTGATGGCACCAACACGGGAAGAACCGGAAATCATACCGGAGTTTGAACCACGGGAGAAATTATTCTCTGTATTGAAGACGTCGGATGAGTGGAGCCAGACGCTGGATGTCAGCAATGTTGGACAGTTGAATGAGTGTATTACAAAGGGAGATATCCGGGAACTGATGCTTGTCCATGAGGCATTGCAGGAAAAACAGATTGCACAGATTGCTGATATGATCCGCGCAGGGGAAAAGAAGATTGTTTTAATCGCAGGACCGAGTTCTTCCGGAAAAACGACATTTTCTCATCGATTAAGTGTACAGCTTCGTGCACATGGTCTGCGTCCGTATCCCCTTGCGCTTGATAATTATTTTGTGGATCGGGAGCATACACCGAAGGATGAGAATGGTAATTACGATTTTGAATGCATTGAGGCGGTGGATCTTGATCTGTTCCATTCGGATATGAAGAAACTGCTTGCTGGAGAAGAAATTTCAATTCCAACGTTTAATTTCAAACAGGGAAGAAAGGAATATAAAGGCAAAAAACTAAAACTGAATGCAGGAGATGTGTTGGTTGCAGAAGGTATCCATGCACTAAATCCGCTGATGACAGAAGGACTTTCTGATGATAGCAAATTCAAGATTTACATCAGTGCGCTGACGCAGATCAACATTGATGACCATAACCGGATACCTACGACAGATGGAAGATTGATTCGACGAATTGTCCGGGATGCGCGTACACGCGGAAATGATGCGCGCGAGACGATTGCGATGTGGCCATCAGTGCGACGCGGCGAAGAAAAATATATCTTCCCTTATCAGGAGGAAGCAGATGTGATGTTTAACTCTGCACTGATCTACGAGCTGAGTGTGATCAAACAGTATGCGGAGCCACTTTTGTTCTCGGTACCAAAGGATTGCGATGAATATTATGAGGCAAAACGTCTGTTGAAGTTTTTAGATTATTTCCTTGGAATGGAAGTGACGAATATTCCGACGAATTCGATTTTACGGGAATTTGTTGGTGGTGGTTGTTTCGACGTTTAAGCAGAAAGAAATTAAAAGCGTAAGCCAGACGATAAGCCGGGTTATGTCGAGAGTGATTATCTATCTAGGCCTTACGTTACCGTAAGGCTCAAGCAACCTACCTGAAAACACAGCGGGCAACTGTATGGTTTTCTGTTTGGTCTTGCTCCGGATGGGGTTTACAGAGCCTGCCCTGTTACCAGAACAGCGGTGAGCTCTTACCTCGCCTTTCCACCCTTACCTCGTGTCCGAAGACAGAGGCGGTTTATTTCTGTTGCACTGGCCTGGGAGTCACCTCCACCGGACGTTATCCGGCATCCTGCCCTATGGAGCCCGGACTTTCCTCACCTGCCGATGTGGCAGCCGCAATCACTTATCTGACTTACGCAGTGATTAGAGTACCATAACTTGAATATAGATTCAAGCAAAAATAAAATATTAGGAGGATGAAACGATGGAATTATTAGAAGGATTAAAGACAAGAAGAAGTGTGAGACGGTATACGGACGAGCTGATCAGTCATGAACTGTTTGAAGAGATCATTGACACTGCAAAAATGGCTCCGACATGGAAGAATACACAGACGCTTCGCTACATATTGATTCAGAATGAAGAAATTATAAAGAAAATCTGTGACGATTGTCTGCTTGGATTTGAGCACAACGCAAAGACACTGTCCAAGTGTAAAAATCTGGTTGTATTGACCCAGGTGAATGGCAGATGCGGGTATGAGAAGGATGGAAGCTTCTCCACAAGCAAGGGTACTGGCTGGGAGATGTTTGATGCAGGTATTGCGGCAATGACATTTAGCCTGGCTGCTTATGATAAGGGTATTGGAAGTTGCATCATGGGCGTATTTGACGATGCGAAGGTTGCAGAGGCAATCGGATTGGAAGAGGGTAAGACGGTTGCAGCCTTGATCCCAATCGGATTTCCGAAATTTACACCGGATGCCACACCGAGAAAAGAGACAGCAGATTTGATCAGTTATATAGATTAGTAGTAATGTGAGTTTTAGATATGATATTAAAGATAGCAGTATGCGATGACAATGATAAGGATATAGAGATCATAAACCGGGAACTCCTGCTGCTGGAAGAAAAAGCAAGGGAAAAGGGATGTACCTATCAGATACAGGCATTTAAAAGCGGAAATGATATCCTGAAGAGCTTTGCGCTTGTGCAGGACATGCATATTTTGTTTCTGGATATTGATATGCCAGGAATCGATGGAATGGAGATTGCGAAAAGGCTGGAGCAGACAGAACGCCGTGTGAAAGTAATCTTTGTAACAAACCATGCAGATATGGTATTTACCGCGATTCATTACAGACCGTTCCGGTTTATCCGGAAGGAGCGCCTTCACATAGAGTTGGAGGAGGCGCTGCTTTGCGCGATTGAAGAGATTCGGGAAGAATCTTTGTATGGAGAGATATTCATAGAAAAAGACGAGGCGGAAATCCGAATCAGTGATATTACATATCTGGAAAGTCAGCGGCATTATGTGATCGTACATTTCCGAAGGAAAGATGACCAGGTGATTCGTGCAAAAATCTCGGATTTTTCAGAACGGCTGGAACGTTATGGCTTTGTGCGCACACATGTTGGATATATCGTGAATATCCGGGATATCTATTCAATCAATACAAAACGGGTGTTGCTGGATGACCGGACACCAATCCCGGTCAGTCGGAAATATACAGAGCATGTAAGAGAAATGCATGCAAAGTATGTCAGGAGGATGTACCATGCAATTTCTTAAAAGACTGGTTGTCGCATTGGCGTGCGCTTTGACACTTGGATTGGCGTGCCTGCTGGCACTTCTGATCCAGAATCCGGAGACAGAAGAGCATGAGCATACGTGGATTATCATTTTCTTAGTAGTACTGCTGTTGGCGGGGATCTTGATCGCGAGCTGTCTGTATGCGATTTTCAAATCCCAGCATTATACGGAAGAAAACGAAATTCTGAACAAACAGCTCGACCATGAAGGGACGATGTATTCAAGAACGAGTGAGCTTTATGAGCGAACGAGACGGCTGAACCATGATTTGAAATCTTATCTTCTGATCATTTTAGGCTATCTTGAAAATGCAGAATATGAACAGGCACGCTTGCATCTGGTAGAGATTTTGGATCGGCAGTTAAAGATGAATTTGATTCATTATGAATCGAGTGGAGAAATCAATGCCGTGTTGAACGACAAGTTGAGTTATGCGGAACAGCATGCAATCACGCTTGATATGCATATCAGCGGAGAAGTGCCACGGGAGGATAGCATGAATGTTGCAATTCTGTTATCCAATTTGCTGGACAATGCGATGGAAGCTGCGGAGAAGGCGGAATTGCGCAAGGTGCAGCTTGAGATGTATGAAGAAAAGGGCATGTATTATATCGACATTATCAATACGGTAAATGCATCAGTGTTACATCATAATCCAAAACTGCAATCCACGAAGAAAGATAAACAACAGCACGGAATTGGATTGAAGAGCGTTCGACATATTGTAAAGCAGCTGGAAGGCAGCCTGCAGATGTTTGAAGAGGATGATGCATTTCATTCCTGTGTCTCATTTCCGATGCAAAAGGGTTGAAATATAAAATAAAAGCTTGTATATTAAAATGAGTTTTGCAAAAGACGGAATGAAATATAGAAGAAAGTAGACAAAAGCAATGATAGAAAAAGGAAGAACAGATCAGATTATAGAGCAGCTGATCGATAGCGTTGAGAATGGACAAAATGTTCCATTTGCGCCAGGTAAGGTATCGGTTAATAAAGAAGAGACAATACGATTGTTGCGGGAATTAGAAAATATCGTACAGGGCGAGCTGAAAATTTACCGGGAAGTCAATGACCGGAAAGGTAAGATTCTGACAGAGGCAAAGAAGGAAGCAGAAGAAATTCTGACGCAGGCGGAGCAGAACGCCAGCCGTATCCGTGTGACAAAACGGATGTCCACACTTCCTGCATTTCATCCGGGCGATTTGGAGCCGGAGGATCGGGAAGCGTTACGGACTGCCGGAGACATCTATGCGGCATCTTTGATCTACACAGATGAGATGCTCACGGAGGTAAATGATCTGTTGGCAGATTCGTATGATCTGGTGAAACAGCAGTATGCGAAGATGGTAGAGACGTTGGAGGAAAAGACTCGGATCGTAGCAGAAAATAAAGCAGAGTTGATGGGCAATCTCAAGGAACTCAGCAAGGAAGAACGTTATGCACAGATTCTGGAGCTTGGACAGCTTCTCTCGAATGAGTTATATGATGAGAAGAACAAGGTAAAGCTTGCAGCGGCGAAAAAGAAGCCTGTGAAATTGGAATATGAAGAAGAAACAGGAAAAGAAGAAAAGGAACAGAAGTCATGACGAGATATCCATATTATGAAAGAACCATTCATTATTACGAGACAGACCGGATGGGGGTTGTACATCATTCGAATTATGCGCGGATTCTGGAAGACTGCCGTATCGATATGATGGCGTATTACGGACTGCCATATGCGGAGCTGGAACGCATGGGATATATGATTCCTGTGCTGGAGTTATCTGAGAAATTCACGGAGAGCCTGAAGTTTGGAGAAGTGGTAAAGGTAGTTCCAGATATTTACAAGGTTAGTGCATACAAATTTTATATCAGTTACAAAATCTATGATGAAGGGATGAAGACGGTCAAGCATACGGCAACGACAGCACATTGCTTTTTAAACAATGATTTCAAACCGGTCAGTCTGAAAAAAGAAGCACCGGAATTATATGACAAGCTGTTGCTGATGGCAAATCCGGAAGCATATTAGGAAATACAAAAGGAGAATGACATGATACAGGAAAAGGAACATAAGGGCGTCGTATTTTCGTGTGAGGTTTTTCCGCCAAAGCGTGATGATGACATCTATCAGATTTATAAAACACTGGATGAGATTAAGACATTGAAACCGGATTTTATCAGTGTGACTTATGGTGCCGGTGGTAGTAACAGTAAGAAAACGGCAACGATTGCAGCGTATATTCAGAATATCTGTGAGGTGGAAGCGCTTGCGCATATGACAGCGGTCGGTATGGATGAAGCAAGCCTTCGTGCATTGCTGTTTGAGTTAAAAAAGAAAGGCGTGGAGAATATTCTGGCATTGCGTGGCGATAAGCCGAGAACAATGTCACAGGAGGAATTCGACCAGCGCTATTTTAAGTATGCAACCGATCTGATTCCAGAGATCAAGAAAAATGGAGATTTCTTTATCGCGGGTGCCTGCTATCCAGAGGTACACCCGGAGTCTAAGAATCAGGAAGAGGACATCCAACATTTGAAACAGAAGGTAGATCTGGGATTGAACTGTCTGATCACACAGATGTTTTTTGATAATAACGCATTTTATTCTTTTATGGATAAATTGGAGAAAGCGGGCATTGATATTCCGGTGCATGCAGGTATTATGCCAGTGACAGCGGCAAAGCAGCTCGGTACGAGTGTAACGTTGTCCGGCTCTTCGGTTCCGGTAGAAATGAGTAATATGATCGCAAAGTACGGCGAGAATCCAGAAGATATGAAGAAAGCCGGCATTGAATATGCCGTGAATCAAATTCTGGATCTCAAGAAACACGGCGTTGCCGGCGTACATATTTATTCGATGAATAAAGCAGATGTGACAAAACAAATTTATGAAGCCAGCTTTTAAACTGGCTTCAATACGTCTTTTCGTTTATTTTTCTTGTGTTCATACAGCGATTCGTCTGCCTGATGCAGAACATCCTCGATGTTCAATGTCGGGTTACAGATGAAGGTAGAAACACCCAAACTGATATCGACATAATACGGCTTTCCGTTCGTCTCGTTGAGATGTTCGGAGAGCGCTTTTATTTTGCTGCACAGATGATCCGGTGTGTGTGGATCGTCTAGGAAGCAAAATGCTACGAACTCATCGCCGCCGATACGTCCGATGACGTCGTCAGTGTCGAAGCTCTGCTGCAGGATCTGGGCAATGCTCTTGATTGCATAATCGCCATTTTTGTGTCCGAAGCGGTCATTGACCTGCTTTAGATTATCCATATCAGCAAACAGTAGCATAGCAGGTTTTCCTTCGTTGTAGGAAGAGTTGACAAGGTGCTGTACACTGTCTAAGAATCCGCGACGGTTGTTAATGCCGGTCAGACCATCTGTGATTGACAGTTTGTTTAATAACTTGTTTTTTTCACTCAGCTCAGATGCGGAGCTGGCAAGCTTGCTCTGGGTAAGAAGCTGCTGCTTCATCAGAGAAATAAAGTTCAATGAAGTTGCAAGCTGTAAACTGTTTGGATAGATATTCTGGAAATGCTCGATGCCAATCTCGCCGACGAACAATCCATATTGGATATTATTTGTAAACAGTGGCGTGATCACGAGGGTACGCCGACGGTCATAGGACGTGTACTGGTTGAAGAATAATTTATCCGAAGAAATCAATCGGTCGTCCCCGCTTAAGTATACGGTTTTTCCGTTATTGTTGCATGCCTGAAGATAAAGGTTCTTTGGAATCTTCCATGAACCGTCAGACATCAGCATGACTGGATCTTCATAGATGTACATATAGGAGCTTATAAAATGTGCATCCTGTAATTTATCCATGATGAGACGGAAGCAGGATTCCTCGTCGTCACTATATGTCAGTGTATCTCTTGTGATGTACATAGAGGACCACACAGCCTTTTTGTGATCGTGAATCGTGTTATATAAGGTGCTTGACGATTTTGCCAGCATATCAGAATAAAGCTGGTTGAATAACCGCATAATCTTGCACCGGTTGTTGTCATCCACGAGGGAACAGAGCAACTGATTCAACTCGCGTATCGCATGAGTGAGCTTGTCGTTGCTGAAGTACAGGTCGACAAAGTCTGTGGCAATCAAGGCCAGCAGACTACCGGAAATAGCGGCAGCGTCAAATGCCATGGAACCATCCGCAACCGGCTTTAAAATGAGTTCCAAAGGTTCTGAGAACCGCTCAATCAGTTCCTCGTAGTAGAAATTGTCTTTGTAATCATCAAAGAGATAATTTAAGACATAATTTTTGGCTTTCTGCAGATCGTTGGCTGCAAAAACGGAAGTCAGCTCCTTGGCTTTGTTTAATTTATAATTGCCGCAGCCACACGAAGAACGAACGATCAGGCTGGAACTTAAAATACTTGTGCTTGTACTTCCGTGGTCGAGTAAATTCAATACTTCGTATACGGCATGGTAGCCCATGTCGATGATATGGTTATGAACGGTTGTAAGTGGTGGATCTAATACCAGTGCAGCAGGGGCATCATCGTAACCAGTCACAAGAATATCCTTGCCAATTTCCAGTCCCCTTGCTTTGATGGCGTTGTAACCGCCGATTGCCATTGAATCGTTTGCGAAGACGATCGCTTCCAGATCCGGGTTTGCATCCAGCAGATTATTTACAATATCCTCAGTAAATTCTGAGAAATTTCCATACACAATACGGTCTTCTTCTACCGGAATGTTATGATCCATCAGAACTTGGCAGTAGGTATCCAGACGTTCTTTTGCGTCTGCATTTTCTCTTCTTCCGCTGACAAAACCGATTTTTGTCTTATGATGTTCGGTGATCAGATGCTCGATTGCCTGCCGCATGCCGGTACGACCTTCTGTATACAGATATGGGTAGCCTGGAACTTCAATCTCAATCGTGAGGATTGGAATATTGAAATTCTTCAAAAATGCAATCATATCGTTTTCTGACAGGAAGCTTCCGATTGAACCAATCGAAACGATCAGGGCATCCAGTGTATGCTTGGATGCATAATAAAAAATAGAATTATACTGGTAGTCAAACCGCGCATTTTTCGGATCATTATATGATGCGTTCATATACATGCCCGGAAAGACGATCAGATTAACGTCAAGTTCTTTTGCTGCATAATCGACACCTTTACAAACCTCGTAAGCATAGTCGTTATCCAGATGACAAGTGAAAAAACCAATGTTTAGCCGTTTGTTGCTTTTCTTCATAAAATTATTACACCCCCGAAAGTCTTTATCGCGGCACAGACCCTGTGCACAAAGACCTGATAATAAAATAGTAACACCCACTTATAAAAGTAGCATATATACGCTGAAAATTCAACAAAATCCGACATAAAAAATACACATTTTCAAGGTTTACAAACTGTTCTATATCGACTATAATTATCGAGTATGAAAAGAAGACAGGGTTCGCCCAAAACAGGAGGATAAGATTATGGATTACAAAAAAGCTGGCGTTGATATCGAGGCAGGTTACAAGTCTGTAGAACTGATGAAAGAGCATATCAAGAAGACGATGCGAAAAGAAGTGCTGACCAACATTGGTGGATTTTCCGGAGCATTTTCATTAAGCACGATAAAGGATATGGAAGAGCCGGTTTTGTTATCCGGAACAGACGGCTGTGGAACGAAAGTAAAGCTTGCGATGGTGATGGATAAGCATGATACAATCGGTATTGATGCAGTTGCAATGTGCGTCAATGATATTGCCTGTGCAGGTGGAGAGCCATTGTTCTTCCTGGACTATATTGCATGCGGAAAGAATTATCCGGAGAAGATCGCAACGATCGTCAGCGGTGTCGCAGAAGGCTGTGTACAGTCAGATGCTGCACTGATCGGTGGTGAGACCGCGGAGCATCCGGGACTGATGCAGGAGGATGAGTATGATCTTGCAGGATTTGCAGTTGGTGTTTGCGATAAGAAGGATATGATCACAGGACAGAACATCAAGCCGGGTGATGCGTTGATTGGTATTGCATCAACGGGTGTACATAGCAACGGATTCTCGCTTGTCCGCAAAGTATTTGATATGACAAAGGAAAGCCTTTCTACCTATTATGATGAACTTGGAACAACACTTGGAGAGGCATTGCTTGCGCCGACAAGAATCTATGTGAAGGCACTTCGCGGTGTAAAGGAAGCGGGCGTGACAATCAAGGGCTGCAGCCACATCACAGGTGGTGGATTCTATGAGAATATTCCACGTATGCTGCCAGACGGTATTGTTGCAAGCGTGAAGAAGGACAGCTATGAAGTACCAGCAATCTTCAAGCTTCTTGCAAAGACTGGCGATATTGAAGAAAAGATGATGTACAACACATATAATATGGGTATTGGTATGGTACTTGCCGTAGATGCTGCCGATGTAGATAAAACACTTGCTGCTTTGGAGAAGACTGGCGATAAGGCATGGGTGATCGGTGAGACAAAGGCAGGAGAAAAAGGAGTCGAATTATGCTAAGAGTTGTCGTGTGCGTGTCCGGTGGCGGAACGAATCTGCAGGCAATCATTGATGCTGTTGCAGATGGTACGATCACGAATACAGAGCTGGTCGGTGTGATCAGCAACAATTATGGTGTGCGCGCATTGGAACGTGCAGAGAAAGCAGGTATTGATGCAAAGGTTGTATCCCCAAAGGATTACGAGAACCGTGCGGCATTTAATGAAGGACTGCTTACCACAATCCGGGCATATAAGCCGGATCTGATTGTACTTGCGGGATTTTTGGTTGTGATTCCGGAAGCTATGATCGAGGAATATGAGAATAGGATTATCAACATTCACCCATCCCTGATTCCATCGTTCTGTGGAACCGGGTATTATGGATTGAAGGTGCATGAGGCAGCACTTGCCCGTGGCGTTAAGCTGACCGGTGCAACCGTGCATTACGTGGATAAGGGAACGGATACCGGCCCGATTCTTCTGCAGAAAGCAGTCGAAGTAAAACCGGGAGATACACCGGAGATTCTGCAGAGACGTGTGATGGAAGAGGCGGAGTGGAAGTTACTTCCGGCAGCTATCAATATGATCGCAAATGGTGAAGCATAGGAATAGAACCGAATAAAGGAGGAAATCATGAAAGTACTTATCGTAGGTGGCGGTGGCAGAGAACATGCCATTGCGTGGAAGTGTAGTCAGAGCAAACGTGTGACAGAGCTCTATGCAGCTCCTGGAAATGCAGGTATTGCACAGCTTGCAACCTGTGTAGATATATCGGTAATGGATGCAGAGAAACTGGTTGCATTCGCAAAGGAAAAGGAAATTGATCTTGCAATCGTCGGACCGGATGATCCGCTTGTTGCCGGTGTTGCAGATGCTTTTATGGATGCTGGAATCCGTGTGTTTGGACCAAGAGCCAATGCAGCAATTATCGAAGGATCGAAGGCATTTTCCAAGGACCTGATGAAGAAGTATGGAATCCCATCTGCAGCCTATGAGACATTTGATAATGCAGATGCGGCACTTGCATATTTAGAGACAGCCAAGATGCCAATCGTACTGAAGGCGGATGGTCTTGCACTTGGCAAAGGTGTGTTGATCTGCAACACTCTTGAAGAGGCGAAGGAGGGCGTCAAGACATTGATGCTCGACAAGCAGTTTGGCTCTGCCGGAGATAAGATTGTTATTGAAGAGTTCATGACAGGACGGGAAGTATCCGTACTCTGCTTCTGCGATGGAACGCATATCAAGCCGATGGCTTCTGCACAGGATCACAAGCGTGCGAAGGACGGCGATCAGGGACTTAACACCGGTGGTATGGGAACATTCTCACCAAGCCCATTCTATACAGATGATGTAGACAAATTCTGCAAGGAACATGTCTACCAGAAGACAATGGATGCGATGAAGGCAGAGGGCAGAGATTTCACAGGAATTTTATTCTGTGGTCTGATGCTGACACCAGATGGTCCGCGTGTGCTGGAGTACAATGCGAGATTTGGCGATCCAGAGGCACAGGTTGTACTTCCACGTATGAAGAACGATATCATTGATGTGATGGAAGCCTGTATCGATGGCAAGCTCGATGAGGTAGAGCTGGAGTTTGACGAGCAGGCAGCTGTCTGCGTTGTTCTCGCATCAGACGGATATCCGGAGCATTATGACAAGGGATTTGTGATTGACGGTCTGGATACATTTAAGGATAAAGAAGGATACTATGTATTCCATGCAGGAACTAAACAGACAGATAAAGGAATTGTAACAAATGGTGGCCGTGTATTAGGTGTGACAGCGAAGGGAAAGACATTGGTAGAGGCACGTGCGAACGCATATAAAGCAACAGAATGGATTCAGTTTGAGAACAAATATATGCGACATGATATTGGTAAGGCCATCGATGAACAGTAATTAGGAAGAAGGAATTTTATGTTCATTGAACTTGATTTTAACAGCAACGAGGCAATTTATATGCAGTTGCGGAATCAGATCATACTGGGAATTGCACAGGATAAAATCAAGAATGGTGAGTCGTTGCCGTCTGTTCGGCAATTGGCGGAAGATATCGGTGTGAATATGCACACAGTAAACAAAGCATATGCATTACTTCGAAATGACGGATATCTGAAGCTTGACCGTAGAAAAGGAGCTGTTGTCTGCGTGACGGTAGAGTCGCGCAAGGAACAGCTCGAAAAGGTCAATCTGGATATGCAGATGCTGGTTGCGGAGGCAATATGCAAAGATATCAGTCTTGCTGAAATGCACCAGATTATAACGGATATGTATAAAGAATTTGGCGACATTGCAAACGGAGGTAACAAAGAAACATGAGACTGGAATATACAGAGCAGGCACAGGAGGTGCTTGCTGTGATGGAGGAGACTGCCCATCAGATGAAGTTCAGCTATATCGGTACCGAGCATCTGCTCTATGGTATGCTAAGCTGTCCGTGGGTGACTGCGTGGAAGATTCTCGCGGAGAATGGGGCAGACGAATCCTTTGTTTTAAAATATCTGGAACAAAACAGTGGAACGAAGAAGATAAAGACACTTGTGTATTCAGATAAGCTGAATACACTTTTGGAACAGGCAGAAAAAGAAGCGGACAGGCTGCGTAACGAGAAGATCGGTACGGAGCATATTTTACTTGCTATTTTAAAATCCGAAGATACACTTGCCATCAAGCTTTTAAACTCGATGGCAGTCAATTTAAAGAAAACTTTTGTGGACACATTAGTGGCACTTGGTATGGATATGACACAGGCAAAACGGGAGCTTGGCGCATTAAGCAACCCAAAGAACAAGAAGAAATCCTCATTTCCGACTTTGGAGCAATACAGCCGTGATCTGACGGAAGCAGCACGGGAAGACCGGTTAGATCCTGTTGTTGGCAGAAATGCAGAAGTGGAACGCGTGATGCAGATTCTGTGTCGCCGTATGAAGAACAATCCATGTCTGGTTGGAGAACCGGGTGTTGGTAAGACCGCAGTTGTAGAGGGACTGGCACAGATGATCGCATCTGGCACAGTACCGGAGATTCTCGCAGACAAGCGTATTTTGAGTCTGGATTTGTCTGGTATGGTGGCAGGTTCGAAATATCGTGGAGAGTTTGAGGAGCGTATCAAACGTGTGATCGCGGAAGTGCGTGCTGCCGGAAATGTAATTTTATTTGTGGATGAACTGCATACGCTGATTGGCGCAGGTGGTGCCGAGGGCGCGATGGATGCGTCTAATATCCTGAAGCCGGCATTGTCCCGTGGCGAAGTGCAGATGATTGGTGCGACGACGCGGACAGAATACCGGAAGTATATCGAGAAAGATGCAGCGCTAGAACGGCGGTTTCAGCCAGTTTATGTGGAGGAACCGACGCGTGAGGAGACGATTGCCATCTTGCAGGGCTTGCGTAGCAAGTACGAGGAACATCATGGGGTAACCATTTCCGATGATGCGTTAGAGGCGGCAACGGATTATGCAATCCGTTATATCAATGACCGGTTCCTGCCAGATAAGGCAATTGATCTGATCGATGAGGCGGCTTCGAGAAAGAAACTCGGCATTTTTGCAGGAAATAAGACGGCGAAGAAGGCAGAAGAGACACGCCATAATCTGGAAGAGGCGCTGGAGGCTGCGCTTGCAGAGGGCGATATCGAAGCGGCACAGGCATTGAAGAAGGATCTGGATAAGACAGATAAGAAAATCGAAAAGACCAAATATAACATGCGCGAAAAAGAGCAGGAACAGATGCTTGTGACAGAAGAGGATGTCGCGGATGTTGTTTCTGTATGGACAAAAATCCCGGTCAGCAAGATTACTCAGACGGAGTCTCAGCGGTTGTTGAAGCTGGAAGAGATTCTGCATAAGCGTGTGGTGGGACAGAATGAGGCGGTGGAAACTGTGGCAAAGGCAATCCGCCGTGGCAGAGTTGGCTTGAAAGATCCGAAGCGTCCGATTGGATCATTTTTGTTCCTTGGACCAACTGGTGTTGGTAAGACAGAATTGTCTAAGGCACTTGCGGAAGCGATGTTTGGCAATGAAAATGCGATTATCCGTGTGGATATGTCTGAATATATGGAAAAACACAGCGTATCGAAGATGATAGGTTCGCCTCCGGGCTATGTCGGTTTTGAAGAGGGTGGACAGCTTTCCGAACAGGTACGGAAGAATCCATATTCTGTAATTTTGTTTGACGAGATTGAGAAGGCACATCCGGATGTGTTTAATGTGCTGTTGCAGGTACTCGATGATGGACGTATCACAGATTCACAGGGAAGAACCGTGGATTTCAAGAATACGATCATTATTATGACAAGTAATGCCGGTGCACAGCGTATCGTTGATCCGAAGAAATTGGGATTTTCTAACATAGAAAATGCAGAGTCCGAGCATAAAGATATGAAGAATAATGTCATGGAAGAGATTAAGCGGATGTTCAAACCAGAATTTCTGAACCGTATTGATGACATTATTGTATTCCGTGCACTCTCGAAAGAGGATGTCAAGGGGATTGCTGCGCTCATGCTGAAGGAGCTGAAGAACCGTCTGGCAAAACAGATGGATATTACACTTACCTACGGCGACACAGTGAAGAACTTCATTTTCGAAAAAGGCTACGACAAGAAATATGGAGCAAGACCACTGAAACGGGCAATTCAAAATAATATAGAAGATTCTCTGGCGGAGGAAATTCTGTCCGGAAAGATTCAGGCATCCGACAAGGTAAGCATGACCGTGGTGGATGGCAAAGTTGTGTTCACAAAAAAATAATAATTTTGTACAAATTCCACGTAAGATTTTGTAGAAATTCATGTAAAATTGTTGTATAATGAAAAAGAATTGAGCAAGAACGAATTCGAGATACGAAATTATAAAATACAATACGGAGGAACAGAATATGGCAGTGATTGATGAACTGATCCGCGAAGAAGAGACAGGAGCCTTGAGCTTTGGTAATTTTGCACTGGCAACAAAGACAAAGAAGGATGGCTTCCAGTATCAGGGCGATAGCTATAAGATTAAAACTTTCCGTGAGATTACGAAGCTGGAAAGAAATGGAATGTTTGTATATGAATCCGTACCTGGTACAGTTGTACATGACTTCCGCGCGACAGATAAGGCAGTGAATTTTGTGGTAGAAGGCGAAGAAGATTCCCAGATCACGCTGGAGTTAGAGGCTGAGAAGGAATACAAGATTCATATTGACAAGGTATATGTTGGAAAGATGAAGACAAACCTTGGTGGCAAACTGAATCTGAGTGTA
>NZ_CP060632.1:722500-872500 GCF_014337155.1 Wujia chipingensis
CACCGAAGCTTAGGAATCGAAAGATTGGTAGAGGAGCATTGAATACGGAACGAAGCAGTACCGGAAGGAGCTGTGGACTGTATTGAAGAGAGAATGCCGGAATGAGTAGCGAGATTTAAGTGAGAATCTTAAAGGCCGAATATCTAAGGTTTCCAGGGTAAAGCTGATCTTCCCTGGGTAAGTCGGGGCCTAAGGCGAGGACGAAAGTCGTAGTCGATGGATAACAGGTTGAAATTCCTGTACCGCATATATTCAGAAATGTGGGGACACAGATGGAAAGTACAACCCGGGAATGGATAGACCGGGGCAAGCGAGGTAGGAGAATGGCAGGCAAATCCACCATTCAATCTGAAGACGTGACGCGTACCGAACAAGAGTAGGGAAGTGTATGAGCCAGCTGTCGAGAAAAGCCGCTATTGTGATATATGCGCCCGTACCGTAAACCGACACAGGTGGATGAGGAGAGAATCCTAAGGCCGGCGGGAGAAGTGTTGTTAAGGAACTCGGCAAAATGACCCCGTAACTTCGGGAGAAGGGGTGCCTCGGAAGAGGCCGCAGAGAAATGGCCCAAGCAACTGTTTAGCAAAAACATAGGTCTATGCAAAACCGAAAGGTGAGGTATATGGGCTGACGCCTGCCCGGTGCTGGAAGGTTAAGAGGAGAGCTTAGCGCAAGCGAAGGTTTGAATTTAAGCCCCAGTAAACGGCGGCCGTAACTATAACGGTCCTAAGGTAGCGAAATTCCTTGTCGGGTAAGTTCCGACCCGCACGAAAGGCGTAATGATTTGGGCACTGTCTCAACAACACACCCGGTGAAATTGAAATACCAGTGAAGATGCTGGTTACCTGCGCCAGGACGGAAAGACCCCATGGAGCTTTACTCCAGCTTGATACTGGGATTCGGTACTACCTGTACAGGATAGGTGGGAGGCTTCGATCACGGGACGCCAGTTTCGTGTGAGCCGCTGTTGGGATACCACCCTTGTAGTACTGGATTCCTAACCTACAGCCGTGAACCGGCTGGGGGACAATGTCTGGCGGGGAGTTTGACTGGGGCGGTCGCCTCCGAAAGGGTATCGGAGGCGCTCAAAGGTTCCCTCAGAATGGTTGGAAACCATTCGAAGAGTGCAAAGGCAGAAGGGAGCTTGACTGCGACACCGACGGGTGGAGCAGGTACGAAAGTAGGACTTAGTGATCCGGTGGTATAAAGTGGGATTGCCATCGCTCAACGGATAAAAGCTACCCTGGGGATAACAGGCTTATCACTCCCAAGAGTTCACATCGACGGAGTGGTTTGGCACCTCGATGTCGGCTCATCGCATCCTGGAGCTGTAGCAGGTTCCAAGGGTTGGGCTGTTCGCCCATTAAAGCGGTACGCGAGCTGGGTTCAGAACGTCGTGAGACAGTTCGGTCCCTATCCGGCGTGGGCGTAGGATATTTGAGAGGAGCTGTCCTTAGTACGAGAGGACCGGGATGGACGGACCGCTGGTGTATCTGTTGTTGTACCAACAGCATGGCAGAGTAGCCAAGTCCGGCAGGGATAAACGCTGAAGGCATCTAAGCGTGAAGCCCCCCTCAAGATAAGATATCCCATCATAAGAGTAAGACCCCTTGAAGACTACAAGGTTGATAGGCTTGGAGTGTAATCGTGGCAACACGTTCAGCTGACAAGTACTAATAGGTCGAGGGCTTATCCTTAGAGGTTTTGAGAACGGAAAGATGGATTGTTAAGAGGTTAGATATAAGATCTTTGTATGAAGTTCTGAAGGTATATGTTACCTTTTATCATTGTGTAAACAATGGTGGATGGCCCGGTGGCTCAGCTGGTTAGAGCGCCGCCCTGTCACGGCGGAGGTCGTGGGTTCGAACCCCATCCGGGTCGCTTGTAGCGAAAGCTACATAATTAAATATATGGGATCTTAGCTCAGCTGGGAGAGCATCTGCCTTACAAGCAGAGGGTCATAGGTTCGAGCCCTATAGGTCCCACTTAAACTGATTGATGACAGCATCGTATATGCCGATGTGGCTCAATTGGCAGAGCAGCTGATTTGTAATCAGCAGGTTATCGGTTCGAGTCCGATCATCGGCTTATCAGTTTAAAAATTTGGGCGGATTCCCGAGTGGCCAAAGGGGACAGACTGTAAATCTGCTGCTTTATGCTTCGGTGGTTCGAATCCACCTCCGCCCACTTTTCCTATTTAGGAATAATTTAATATCGCGGGGTGGAGCAGTCTGGAAGCTCGTCGGGCTCATAACCCGAAGGTCATAGGTTCAAATCCTGTCCCCGCTACTAATTACATAAGATACATGCCCAGATAGCTCAGTTGGTAGAGCAGAGGACTGAAAATCCTCGTGTCGCTGGTTCGATTCCGGCTCTGGGCATCTTTTTTATTCGGCGGAAACCACGTAGAATCAAGGGGTTTCCGCCGTTTTTTTATGGTTGAAAATCACTTAGGTGTGCAAAAGGTGTGCAGAAATTATGAAAACAGAATTAAATATTTGACTTTCCCCAATACCCTTCAATGGCTGCCTGGTTCAGTCCTTCTCCAATGACGATTAAGATTGCCTGACCATTTGGAATTGGCTGAATTTCTGTTTTTTGATGTGTAACGTTGAGGGAAATCCACGATCCATCAGAGAGTTTCTGAAATCCCTTGATTCGAAATACTTTTCCACATGCAGGATCATTTAGGATTTTGGTGCAGGATTCTTTCAGAAATTCTTCTGTGAAATCCATATTCATAAAATATAAGCTGTCGTATGTTTTCTTATCATCAAACCATAATTTGGCGTAATCTGCGGAATGATAGCCAGAGGAAAGGATGGCTTTGAAATCTGCATCGGTTAAATCATCCCAGTTTTTTTCTAGTGTAATAGAAGGAGTTGGTTTCTTTTCAGTATGGAGAATCTCAAAGGATTGGTCTACATAGTTTTTGGTAGAGATAAGTTTCTCCGAGCTTACTTCCTGAACATGACTGTATAAAAGGGCACCAGCCTGTGCTACCTGTGACGCGAGAAGATAACGGGAAGATTCGGATAATGTCTGTTCCAGATCGGCATCTACGATGGTAATTACATTTCCGATTTCATACCAGCGGTCGAGGGGGGATTCGTGTAATGCATCGAAAAATTCGTCCATATCGAAGATACCGGATGGCTCTACAAGGACACGATCGTAGCCGCACATGCCCATAGCGATCAGCTTCGTCTTGAACCGGCGGCGGTGGCAGTCGGCATCACAGCCACCTGCAACCATTTCCAATGTACAGTGATCCCCTAAGATATCCTGCAACAGCATGGCATCAACATTCACGGCTCCAAAATCATTTTCGAGGATGCCGATGTTCATTCCCTGTTGCAACAAGTAGGTGGCGTATTTTTTTATAAAAGTTGTTTTGCCGGAACCTAAGAATCCGGTAATTAAATCTATTTTTATCATTTTTATAATCTCCTTTTCAAGAAATGTGTAATTTGCAGATTTATATTTCTATGCTGTTGTTCATGGTGTTTCTAAAATCAAGTTCATTATATAGTTGTCCGAAATGAGCGTCAAATATATTTTCTACGGTTACATAAGAAAATATCTCAATAGCAGATTGTTTTGTTGTCAATCTGAACGGACGTGACATAGAAATAGTATAAGAGAATGTTTGCGGAGAAAAGATGGATATTTCAAGTTATGTAACGGTGCTGCCGATTGTGATCATTTGTTATCTGGTTGGAATCGGGTGTAAGGCGAGCAAGAAGATCAGCGATAAGACGATTCCGGTGATTGTCGGCATCGTGGGAGGAATCGTTGCGGTGCCTGCTATGTATGTAATGAAGAGCTTCCCGGCAGAGGATATTATTACAGCAATCTCAGTTGGAATTATGTCCGGATTTGCATCCACGGGGATCAATCAGGTGTATAAACAGAGCAAAAAAGAGGAGTGAAAACAGGCAAATAAACCAATTTTGACGGAATACGCACCAATTATGCATGAACGCAAAAAAACAAAAATTTATGTGATATTATGTAAAAAATGACAGATTATTTATGTAAAAGTAAATAGATTTGCGAAGGATAAAACATTTAGGAGAGTGTGTGCAATATGGTTGAAAATAATGTGGAGTCAGTAAGGGAAAATGACCGTTATTTGGAGGCAATTATCAATCGGAAAAAGAGGACAATCCCGATTGCATCTATAGAATATGTAGAGAGCAGAGGACGGAAAATCGTCTTGCATCTGGGGTGTGGAGAGATGACATTTTATTCGAAGATTTCCGAGATTGAGGAGAAACTGGTCAATAATGGATTTGTCCGCGTGCATCAGAGTTTTATGGTTCGCATGGCAGATATATCGAAAATAAGCCGTACAGCTATAAAGTGTGGGAAGATAGAGGTTCCAGTGAGCCGGAGGTATTATGGAGAGTTGAGGAAGATTCTGGAGTGATAAAGACAAAGGAGAGAATACATGGATAATAAGGAACAAATAACAACGAGAACTTATAAGATCAAGGCAATTGTAATTGGAATTCTGGCTGTGATGGTATATATAGCAAGTCAATATGTGATGTTTTGTAATCTCCCGATTCTAGAATCTACAGGGGAACGTGTGGAGACTGACTTTCTCAAGTGGGTAATAAATAGAAACATAGGTTGTATTGTTCTTGGAATCATCCTTATGCTTATCCCATATGAGTGGTTGGCAGATAAATTCATAAAGAGTCATGAAAAAAAGTTAAAAAAATCAGCGTCGTATAGAATCTGTACGATTATAGGCGCAGGCATTTTGTTACCAATTGTAGCAGCGTTGTTAGCCATTGCAATTCCCACAGGTCATCCGGATATGGCAATCATTTGCTGTGCAGGCAGTGTGATTGCTCTTGGTATATTTGTATTTCCGCTATTTGAAAATAAATTAAGTTATCAGGGATATATTGCGATAGTTGGCTTTATCAGCATGGTATTGGTTTATGTATTAACATTGTATCAAAAACCGGAGTATACAAATGATTTCTATAGATTCCAAATGCCTGAAGATAGATTACAGTATTTATTTATATTGCTTATTTTTCTTTCGATAATAATTGCTGCATTTGTACAGTGCATTACTAAAAAAGAAAGTTCTCTAAAATATAATATTTTAGTATTTATATGGATAGCGATCATAGCAATCTTTTGTTGGGGTATTGTGTTTAATCTTCTCGGTATGGCGGGGGAAGATGGATTTACTTTGAAACTCCATAGCTTATATATGCAATATATGGATTTTAGCATGTCATCGTTTCATCCTTTTTTTATGAGCTTATCTGGAATCCTTGCAGTTAATATTGTCTTTTCTGCAGTTGCGGTAAAATGCACATCTGAGTATTCAATAGGCAGAGCAGATGTTTTACGCTGGGTAACTATTATGTTTGTAATGTTAACTATATGGCAGATTGGCGTTGGATTTACGAAGCCATATGATAGATGTGATTCTCTTGTGGCGGATTATACCAATGCATTGTTGATATTTATATTTTTGCGGGCAATGATTATTACAAGAAAAACAGAGCCGGAGATTGTATGTGACTTTGATTCAGAGGAAGATAGGAGTGATGATTAAGAAATGTTCTAAAAATAGGAGGTTATAATATATGTATAGTATTTTTGATGATGGTTGTAGTTATGAGCATATACTGTTGTTGTTTAAGATTCCTGTAGAACAAAATAAAATAGATGTCAAGAACTCTAACATTAGTAAGGAAACGGAAAAACATAAGGTTGCAGAAGATAGAAAACAGTTATGTTCATATGAGGGGAATAAGGTATACGATTCGTTTAATCCTTTTTTGAAAAGGGAAATAGGATGTTTTGATATGGAAGAAAATGTATATCGAAATAATACATTGATAGGTAAAGTAGATACAGATGGATATACATATTACAGTAAAGAACAAAGTGATTATCAAAATATAGAGAAAAGACAAGGATATGCAGAAAACAATTCATTAGGAAATGTATTAATAGATTGTTTCGGAGCTGAATATTTAGTTGGAGCCTGGATGGATTTAAAGTTTGAACGTATGCAAAAGGTTCTTTTGATAGATGTTTTAATGTGGATATTCTTTATAATTGAAAATTTATTAATAGGGGTAACATGCGTAAATTTTTTTGTGGATGCTCCCAAGGGAATTATAATTTTTCCCTGCGTAATAGTCAGTATATCAATGTTTAATTTTATTAGAAATAAAAATAGAGCGACCGTTTTAGAAATTATCAAAACTTTTTTCTATGGGATTATTTGTAACATGATTAGACTTGCTGGAGTAGTTTCAGAAATTTATGGATTATATTATTTATATATTTTTTTCATGTATTTGACAGGTAATAAATAAAGTGTTAGAAGCAGGCAACGAATTAAGTCATAAAATGAAAATATATAGTATTAACAAATATGATATGAGGAATGATTAATAAAAATATTTTGATGACAAAAGAAGTATATGACCAAATATTGGATACAATTGCAGTCCAGCCTCCTGAAACCGGTGGAGTGTTAGGGAGGAAAAATGGAATAATATGCAAATATTTCTATGATGATAATGCAGATATAAACCAGTATAGATATGTCCCTAATGTAGAAAAAATTAATACAATTTTAGATCAATGGTTAAAAGATGATATTGAGTTTGCGGGGATAATACATAGTCATCCAGAAGATGTAAATGAGTTATCATATGCGGATATTCATTATGCAAGAAAAATATTACAAGAAAATAGCCTTGAGTATGTTATTTTTCCATTAGTTGTGAGAAAAACATTTTATATGTATTTAATTAAAAGTAACAGTATATATCAATGTGGGATAAGCGTTATAGATAAAATATGTTAGAGAATATGTTACATGTACAAAGATTTTGTAGATCTTTGTTTATGTATAAAGTACAAGAGAAAGGAGAAAAAAGTTATGGAGGAAAAGAAAAAAGTAAAATTAAGCGAGGGAACATGCTGTGCGTATTGTTGTGGAGACTGCGGATGGTCTGAACCTGGTGGAGACAGCAGTGGAAAAATCTGGTGTACAAGAAATAAGGCATACTATTATCCTTACGAAAGTTCGAATGGATGTAGTGGGTACTTTACAAGAAAGTAATCCATAGGACGAAGGGATGAATGTGAACATTAATATATACATTCATCCCTTTTAATGTAGAACTACAAAAAACATCTGCTTTTTAGGGAAAATCCAAATGGGCAAGATGCTTCATACAATATATGACATAAAGATAACTGGAGGTTTAAGATGGCAAATTTATTTGATATTGGTTCAGGGGGATCGCGAATTAGATATTTTGTATGCAAGTCAAGTGAAGAAATTATTATGAATACATTGGAATTAATAACAGCAGATGAGTATTTGTATAGGGTTCTTATAAATGAAGGATACGAGAGGATAGTATTCCTTGATGAAGATGTATCAGCCTTTTCTTATGATGAATTCTCGAAAATGTCGTTTGAAAAAGTTAAGGAATTTGAGAAGGAAAATAGAAGATTGTCAAAAGAGGAAAAAGCGGAGCTGATAGATAATATAAAAAAAAGTGCCGGTAATAATGGTTTAAGTGCTTTAAAATTAAATAATTTAAAGAGGGCGGGAACACCCACAAAACCTGAATCAGATGAGAAACAGCCAAAGCAGCCAATGTTTGGTAAAAGAAAAGTAATATGGACAGAAACACAGTGGAATTCTCATGTGGGGGAGTGCTTGTCATCGGAATATATAAAAACCGCTTTGGTTATGCCAATATCTCGATTTTTTGGAGGAGAATATAAGAAGCGAGGGCGTATGTTAACGAGAAACCTAAATGATGCGGCTAGGACGAAAAATGTAGTAATCTTCAAACTTGATAATGAAGATCAATTTTTGGTAAATTGGGCAAATGATGAAGCGGTTAGGACGATGGACGGCGATATGGCAACAATTTATGGTAACCATGTAGCTGGGAAAAAGGCAAGTATTTCAGATATTTTAAAAAAAAGATTGATAAAAGTGTCAGGATTAAATAGTAGTGATATAGCTAATTGTATATTGCGATTAAAATATATAGAGTCAGATAGTCAAAAAAGGTATTTTGCTAATCTAAATGTGACTCAGTCTTATTTATTAGGACGATCTATATTCGAACATGTTGAAAATAAGAAACCTATTGTGGAAGATAATGATGATACTTTTGTTAGTTCTGATGTTGGAACTAGAACAATTTTCGATATATTGAAAAATTACGCGAATTCTATAGTGGAGGAATATAAAGATAAGATTGATGATGAAGAATGGGACTATACACCACACAGTGATGTTAGTAGTTATGGTCTTGAGAGAGTTAACTTAAGATATGCTAAGGATAATATAAAGTCTAATAAAATATTTGACATAGAGGAGGCTTTTTCCGAAGTAATTGGATTAGACGATGTAAAAAACTTGATTCGTAAATGGAAAGCTAGATTAAAGGTACAGGAGCAAAAAAAAGATATTGGTAGTAATAATACTATGACGAGACATATGATGTTCAAGGGAAATTCTGGTACAGGAAAGACAAAAATGGCAAGGATAGTTGCAGATATTTTATATAATATGAATATTCTTAAAACAAATAAGTTGGTAGAAGTAAAACGCTCTGATCTAGTGGCGGGATATGTAGGACAAACAGCTACCCAAACACGAGAAGTAATAGAGTCTGCATTAGATGGAGTTTTATTTATTGATGAGGCATATTCGTTATCAGCAGGAGGAGAAAAAGATTTTGGAATAGAAGCAATAAATGAGCTTGTTAAGATGATGGATGACAACAGGGATAGACTTGTGGTGATTTTAGCTGGATATAGTAAAGAGATGGATGATTTCTTAGATAAAAACGATGGATTAAAATCTAGGATTCCCAATATTATTCAGTTTCCCGATTATGAAGTAGATCAGTTGATGCAGATTGCACAGGGAATGTATAGTGCGCAAAGATATGAATTAGATGAAGCTGCAAAAGATGTACTGAGAAGCAAGCTAGAAGCTGCCAGTCATGAAAGGAATTTTGGAAATGGAAGATATGTTAGAAATCTGATGGAGGAATCAATAAATAATCAAGCATATCGATTAACTCAAAAAAAAGATTATTCACCATCTGAATGGAATATTATATTGGCTGAAGATATTGACGCTCAATTGACTGAAGATATTGACACCCAAATGAAAGGAAAGGAGTTTGATCTTGAAGCGGTTTTTAATAAGATAATAGGATTAGATACTGTTAAAGAAATTATCAGAGCATGGAAATCGGAGCAGGAGATACAAAAGAAGCGAAAAGAAAATGGCCTCCCAGTGGATGAAACTAAAACCATGCATATGATGTTTACAGGAAATCCAGGTACAGGAAAGACAACTATGGCAAGGATAGTTGCAGATATTTTATATAATATGAATATTCTTAAAACAAATAAGTTGGTAGAAATAACACGAGCTGATTTAGTGGGAAAATATGTAGGGGAAAGTGCACCTCAAACGCGAAAGAAAATTGAGGAAGCATTAGATGGAGTTTTATTTATTGATGAAGCATATTCGTTATCAAGAGGAGGGGAAAATGATTTTGGTAAAGAAGTAATAGATGAGCTTGTTAAGATGATGGATGAAAACCGGGATAGACTCGTGGTGATTTTAGCTGGATATGGTGACGAGATGAATAATGTCTTAGATAGTAATGCTGGATTAAAATCTAGGATTTCCAATATTATTGAGTTTCCTGATTATACAGTAGATGAGTTGATGCAGATTGCTCAGGAAATGTATGGTGCTCTACAATATGAATTAGATGAAGAGGCAACAGATGCATTGAGAAGCAAACTAGAAGCTGCTAGTCATGAAGAACATTTTGGAAATGGAAGAACAGTTAGGAATATATATGAGAAATCAGTAAGCCAGCAAGCTTTAAGACTATCAAAAAAAGAAGTAGGGAAAGAAGAACTAACAAAGATAATTGCAGAAGACATTAATGGGATATTATAGCATTTTTTACTGTAAAGGTTAAACAGTATAAATTTGAGAAATTTAGATGAGAAATTTGGGGGTAGAAAAAATGAGTTGTAATGAAAATTATGCTAATGGAGTTATAAAGTCAAATAAGAATTTCAATCTTGAGGATGCTTTTTCTGAATTAATTGGATTGGACAGTGTAAAAAATATAATTCGTGAGTGGAAAGATATGTTAGAGGTACAGAAGGATACTGGTATTAATAACACTATGACGAGACATATGATTTTCAAGGGAAATCCGGGTACAGGAAAGACAACTATGGCAAGGATAGTTGCAGATATTTTATATAATATGAATATTCTTAAAACAAATAAGTTGGTAGAAGTAACACGAGCTGATCTAGTGGCAGAATACATAGGACAAACAGCTCCTAAAACACGAAAAGTAATTGAGTCTGCATTAGATGGAGTTTTATTTATTGATGAAGCATATTCATTATTAGGAGTAGGCGAAAATGACTTTGGAAAAGAGGCAATAGATGAACTAGTTAAGATGATGTATGACAACAGGGATAGACTTGTGGTGATTTTAGCTGGATATGGTGACGAGATGAATAATGTCTTAGATAGTAATGCTGGATTAAAATCTATAATATCCAATATTATTGAGTTCCCAGATTATACAGTAGATGAGTTGATGCAGATTGCTCAGGAAATGTATAGTGAGAAAAAATATGAATTAGATGAAGCAGCAACAGATGCATTGAGAAGCAAACTAGAAGCTGCCAGTCATGAAGAACATTTTGGAAATGTTAGATATGTTAGAAATCTGATGGAGGCATCAATAAGAAAACAAAACTCTCGATTAAAGAAAAAAAAGGATTATTTGCCATCTGAATTGGATATTATATTGGCTAAAGATATTGACGCTCAATTGACTGACGATATTAACACCCAAATGAAAGAAACGGAGTTTGATCTTGAAGAGGTTTTTAGGAAGATAATAGGATTAGATAGGGTTAAAGAAATTATCAGAGCATGGAAGTTGGGGCAGGAGATACAAAAGAAGCGAAAAGAAAATGATTTCCTAGTGGATGAAACTATAACCATGCTTATGATGTTTAAAGGAAATCCAGGTACAGGAAAGACAACTATGGCAAGGATAGTTGCAGATATTTTATATAATATGAATATTCTTAAAACAAATAAGTTGGTAGAAGTAGACCGCTCTGATCTAGTGGCAGGGTATGTAGGACAAACAGCTCTTAAAACACGAAAAGTAATTGAATCTGCATTAGATGGAGTTTTATTTATTGATGAAGCATATTCATTATTAGCAGGAGGAGAAAATGATTTTGGAATAGAAGCAATAAGTGAGCTATTTAAGATGATGTATGAAAATTGGGATAGACTTGTGGTAATTTTAGCTGGATATGGTAAAGAGATGGATGATTTCTTAGATAAAAACGATGGATTAAAAGCTAAGATTTCCAATATTATCGAGTTCCCTGATTATACAGTAGATGAGTTGATGCAGATTGCGCAGGAAATGTATAGTGCGCAAAAATATGAATTAGATGAAGAGGCAATTGATGCACTGAGAAGCAAACTAGAAACTGCTAGTCATGAAGAACATTTTGGAAATGGTAGATATGTTAGAAATCTGATGGAGGCATCAATAAGCCGGCAAGCTTTAAGATTATCAAAAAAAGAAGTAGGGAAAGAAGAACTAACAAAGATAATTGCGGAAGACATTAATGGGATATCATAGCATATTATTTTAGATGTTAAACAGTATAAATAAAAAAATTTGAGAAAGTTGGAGGTAGAAAAATGAGTTATAACGAGACTTATGTTAATGATGATGCATGGAGAAAACGTCAAGAAGAAGTTAAGAAAGACGAGGCATTTGTAATAAAGACAAAATCAAAAATAGAGGAGATAGATAGATATATTAACAATAAGAAAAATGATTATGCCAATATATGTAACAACAATGAAAAAAGGCTGGATCATGCGTTATCCTCGTTGATGGATTCGTTTAATAAATCCATGAATAGCGTAAAAACAGCAGGGGATATGGCTGTAATTAATGCAAAAAATAATTTTGAAAATCAAGTTTCTGATATTCGGAGCGATATTAAAAAGACTGGAGCAGATATATCAATAATAAATGTAAAAATTAATGAAGTAGCAACTGCTTTTAATGAGACATTTAAAAGTATTGTAGATGCTCAAAATAGTGAAGCTGATAAGGCGAATTGTTATGCAACTCATTTGAAAGACATATTAGATCAGATTTCACATTTATATCCAGAGATACATAAACCAATGGAGTATAACGGCTTGGTCAATATATATAACAATTTAAATAACAATATAAGTTCTGGAACTTATCTGGCAGGTATTGCAGTAGCTCAAACAGGTATATTGGAAGCAAGTAAGCTATTAACTGAATTAATTGCAATTAATGAGCGTGCGAATATTATGTTAGAGGAAATATATAAGGAATGTTCAGATGTAAAGAAAAACATGATGAAATTGACATCTGATGAAGCAGTGTTATCAATTGTGGTTGATGGAGAAACAGAGGAGTATGAATACAATATTCGCCGCTGGTCGGAACGACTTTGTGATGGATTGAGTTTTAATGATATCGAGAAAGAATATTGTCAGCAAGAGGAAAAACTTGGTAGAACTTGTTCTATAGAGGAGTTACAAATAATTAAACAGAATTTAGATGTAATTAAAAGAAAACTTTCACTTTGTGACAGTGAATCACGAGAACTTATGATGGGTGCTGTTGCAGCAGCAAGCACTGCAGAGTCGATGGTATCGGCATTAAATGCTGCAGGTTGGGATATAACGACGGTAGAAAATAATGATGAAAGAGATCCTATTACAATGAAAGGGGATGATGGTGCAGGTAATGAAGTTGCGGTGGTTATTTCATCAGGTGGTGAAAGTCCTTCCGTGTCATGGTATATCGATGATGACGATTCGGTTCAGAAGGAGATGAAGGAAGAGGCACTTCGTAATGAGTTATGTGATTGTGGAATAGGTACAGTTTATACGGAGAGGGATATTAAGAATTGCGAAAGAATCAATTCAGCAGATGATTTTGTAGACAAGACCATGACAGATTCGTTGATTTAGTAATAAGTTTTCTTTGTTTTTGCTAATAAGTAGATTTTTAGGTGAAATGGAGATTCGGAGGTACGTTATGTATGTAAATAATTCTGTATATAAAAACTTCGAGAAGAAAGAAAAAAATTTAAAAGATGCTAAGAGGAGTTTTTTAGATGAACTTAAGCTGAAAGAGGAAAAAGCCAGACAGGTTGATGCATCCTTGGATGAAATAATAACAAAACAAAATAAGGAGATGGATATTAAATTAGAGGGGGTAAAAGGCACTCTTGAAGACGAACTGTCCAGTTTAGACACTGAAATAAGATTAAATATCGGACGCATGAATGTCGAAAATAAACAAAAAATTGATGCGATTAAGGCTGAATTGTCACAAGTTAAGTGGGATGTTGATAATGTGAACAGGAAAGTCGAAAAGGTTACGAAGGAAATAAATGATCGATTTGCCGAAATTCAAAAGAAATTAAAAACAAACGAAGAAAAAGCTCTGGTATATAAAATCAGCCTTAAAGATTGCTTTGATAAAATGAAAAAATTATACGGGGAATTACTCTTGCCCAATGAGGTAAATGAGATAGGAGAAAGTATTCGGTTCATTCAGGAAGATATAAAAGGGGAGTCGTATGAAGCTGCTATAGCGCTTGCGCAGAAGAAAATTGTTGATGCTACAAGGTATTATGCAGAGCTAGAGATTAAGAATGAGCAATTCAAAAGTCTATGCAATAAAATTAGAAGTGTAGAAGAACAAATAAACCAATATGCGGATATTCCATATGAGGAGATGGCATCAAATGATGGGAGTGTACCAGAGGAGGAAAATGTAAAGTATTGGTCAGATGGCGTTCATAAAATACTGATAGAAAATTACAATGTAATTACAGCAGATGAGGTTAATTATGAAAAACAGATGGATATTGAGGGTCTGCAAAGATCGTATGATTTATTAAATAAGTTGCTTGAGGATTTTCAAGCTTGTTTGGATTATGCCCTTCGCAGAGCGGAGGATTTTAATGCTTTGATAAGTATTGCTGAAACGCTTACTAATATAATGGAGTCAGAAGGCTGGACGGAGACAGGAAGTAAATTTGTAGACGGAGATTATAGAAAAAATTATATTGGTGAATTTGACAATGGGGCAGGACAAGATGCAGTTCTGGAGGTGTTGTCATGTAGAAATGTAAACAAGGTAAGACTTCGAAATGGAAAAACCGAATATCAGACTGGAGATATTGAATTTGTTTTAAATTTATATGGTTACAGTGAAGAAGGAGCCAGAATCGTATGGGAAGAAATTATTAGTAAGTTCAATGGAGGAGGAGTAACTAAATATGAACCTAAAGGAAAAGAATCAATGTATGAAGAGTATGAGGCACTAAGGGAAAAACGAATAAATAACATGAAACAGGTTCTAAGTTTGGATGTTTAGTTAAAAATTAAACAATAAACGATTAGAGAGGTAAGCAGTATGAACATAGGATTGGATTTTGGAACTACATATTCTGTAATATCAAGAGTAAACAAAAGATCTGATGCGGCAGATGATTATAGTATAGATGCATTAAGACTCAAAGCAGCAAATTTAAAGGAAAGCATAAGTTCATTGGTTGTAAAGGATTCAAGTGGTAATTTAGTGTGTGGTAGAAACGCGTTAGGAAAAATGAAAGAAGCTGGATCTGTAGTGTATAGAGGATTTAAAATGATGCTTACAGAGAAAAGCAAGCAAAAACGCCATGATCGTGGATATGATGAAGTTATTACTCCAGAAAAGGTTACAGAGATTTATATAAGATTTTTGTTTGATCAAGCACGTGCTTGTGAAAGAATCCCTGTGGAATTTGATAAAGTGGTAGTAGGTGTTCCTGCCGTATGGTTTGATAGTAATAAGGCAAATGATAGTCGAGTGTTTATAGAGGATATTGTAAAAGAAAACAGTAGAGCAAAAATGGTAGAGGTAATAAGTGAGCCGGAACTTGCTTGTGCGTATTTTACAGATAATTATTACAAGAACAGGAAAGAACATTATAATGGAAAGATTCTGTTAGTAGATTATGGTGGAGGTACATTGGATTTGTCACTCTGCGATGTGAAATATAATGGAGAACGTTGTGAAATAACTTTAGTAAGGCGATCAGGTGCGGGAATATCAGATGGAAGCAACAACTTAGGAAGTGCAGGTCTGGCATTTATCGAAAAAATTTTGGAATTGGTTTGTAAAAGAAATGGAATTGAAATGAATAACCAAGATAAAGATTATTACGATTGCATTAATGATATTGAGGGAGCGTTAATTGAAGGAACTGATTCATTTTTTGACAATAATAAAATGACTGATGAGTTGGTATTTTCTTATGTGTTTGATGGAGGAATGAAAGAACTTCTGGAGGAAACATTTTGTGATATATATGTATCAGGAGAAAATTATAATATCACATATGGGGATTTAAAGAAGGCATATGATGTTGTGATTAATCCGGTATTAAAAGAAAAACTGGATGATATGAAAGGGTATATAGATGCTAAAAAAATAGAAAATGAAAATTTAAAAATTGCAATGGTTGGAGGTTTTTGTAATTTTTACTTAACTCAAAAACAGATATGTAAGAGCTTTTCTTATGGTGGGATGGATGATCCAAGATTTAAAGATATGATGAGCAATGTCAGTGATTGTGAAAAAGCTATATCGTATGGAGCAGCATTAGTTGCTGAGGGAGTCATAGATATCAAGCGGGTTGCACCATATCATATAGGGTTTGCAAGTATGCGAAATGGCAAACTTGATAAGGTTTACTATGCAGTACATAAAGGAGATGTGATTGCTCCAGACAAGGTTTATTGGCGTAGTGAAAATTTTAGTGGAAGATTACGGGATATTGTTATAAACAGAGCGGATACGACAATCGAGGATGCAAGGATGGATATTCATGTGGAACATGGGGAACTCGATGGAGAGTATTTGGAGAGTTTAGATAGTATTACTAAGGCAGATGTATTCAAATTTGGGATATCCCTGGATAAATCGTTAGTGATAACTGTGCATGTTAGAGTTCAAAAACAGAATGAGAATGGTGAATATGTAGACCTGCCTGAAAATACTCAACCGAAACCAATTAGATTAGGAAATATAGATTCAATATTAGGGTCTTTGCGAACCGTCAAGTAAAAAGGAGGTTGCCAATGTTTGAGATTACAAAAAAATACATAAGAACTTTAGAGGAGAAAGTACAGGATGATTATCCAATCTCAATTGATAATTTGGTGGAATTACACAATAATATTAATGAAGATGTATTCCAATATGACGATGATCCAGAACGCTCTTTGCAGGAGATGGAAGTGGATGCTCCAAATACTTTACCAGCAAAGCTTTTAAGAATGCGTAATGCTGAAAAGTGTATGTATGATGTTAGTATAAGAAAAGGACTGGCACAAGTGCCTGCATTTGTGCAGAAAAAAATAAATGAACTTTCAGAGAAACTGAATAATGCAGATAAAGAGCTGAAAGATCTTGGCATAAAATTAAAGAAAATGGAAGAGCAAGAAAAAACACTTCAGGAAACAAGAGGTGCTCTTGTCGAAAAAGAGAAAGCATATAAAGACGTAAGTGAAAAAATATCAGAAAATAAGGCAAAGATAGAGGAACTCGAAAAAGTAGATTTGGATGCGTTACGGAAACAAAAACAAAAGTATGAAAGTGACTTTAATAAACGGAATGAGGAATTTATCACTGCTGATAGTGAGCTAAAAAAAGCAAAACAGGACTATGAGATGGTTGAGAATAACTTACAGGAAGCAACAGAAGAAAAAAAGAAAAAAGAAGCGGAAAAAGGAAAACTGGAAAAGAGATATAAAGAAACAGTTAAAAGGATAGAAGAGTTGCCCGACGAAATAAAGAAACTAGAACGAGACGTAGATGAGCAGGAGAGCATATATGAAGAGAATACAAAAAAATTGGAGGAAGAAAAGAAAAATCTGCAGGATAAACTAGAAGAAATTAAAGTAAAAGAGAGGGGAGTGGATGAGGACATCAAAGAACTGTCAGGGATATATAAAATGGTATGTGATGATAAAGTAGTAATAGATTTGTATTCAATTGATGGAGCACAGGAAATATTAAAGGTAGATGAAGATGGCAGAGTAGGTATTCTTCCAAGAACGCCCCAAAATGTAGAGGAATTAAACTTGTGGTTTGATTCCATGGAGAAAGTAATAAAAGAATTAATATATATATATGGCAAGGAATATAAAAAGATATTAGATCTGATTGTAAAGAGAAATAAGGATATTGGTAAATAAGGAGGGGTTAAATATATGAAGATATGTAGATGTTGTGGTCGCTCGATGGAGAACTCTGAAATGAAGTGCACCAGATGTGGTTGCCAATATGTAAATACATTAGATGATGACGCGGAAAATAGAGAGATTCAGAGATGCCAGGATATGAGAAACAAAATCATACTTCCTAAGATAACGGAGATTGCTGTAAATGCATATGAATATCAGTTAAGAGGAGCAGATGGCGGATTGGAGAGCAAGGGCAGGAAAAAAATTATTTTGGCTGATGGAGTTATGTGTTCAGATAGAATTTATTGGTCTCCAGTGTCGTTTGGGCAGTGGTTATATAGTGAAGAGGCACAGGATCTGGAACTGTCTTATAAATATGCTGGTAAAGAGTATATTATATATGCAAAGATTAAGCCGATAAAGTGTGATGATTATTGGCGAGTTGGGTTATATATTGATGCAAAATTAAATTTATGGATTTATGTAGGAACAGATAAGAAATATAGTAAAGCTGGACCGTATGAGATAACATTAGCCTAACACGGGGGAGAATATACATGAAAAAGTGTCCAAGTTGTAATGATTATGCGTTATATGATGATGAGATAACAACATGCCCATTATGTGGAGCTACATTGGTTACATATCGACGTACTGTAGTACATAGAGCAACTGGTAGTGTGGTAAAACCTGTGTCAAGTAATGCCACCGTAAACAGATCAGGAACAGGGGATTCACAGTCGTCTTCTGTCAGCGCAGAACCGAGTTTTGAGACAAGAGAAGGTTTTCGATATATTTACAGAGGAACGGTTACAGAGGTAAATTCTCATGCAAGATACCATAATAGACTAAAAAAAATAATTAATGCGATATTTAGAGGAGAACCATATCAGTTTGGAAATACATCTCATGAGACGGTTTTCAGACTAGAAGAATTTCACAGAGGACGTTTGTCAGGTAAAAAAAGAGACTTGATATTTTATGGAGATATAGAAGGGCGCTTAAATTATGGAGATGATGTGCGTGTGGTAGTGAAGAAAAGAGGAGACAGATATGTAGCGACAAAAATATACTCAAATGAGACAGAGTCACAGATAAGGCCAACACCTCAGATACCAGCGATATTTTTTTCATTACTTTTGCTTCTTGTAGTTTTTCTCAGTTACTACCTTGTTAGTTCGGGGATAGTGGTGGCACTGCTTGCGAAGGTTGTAACATATGCAATATTGATTATTGCATTTTTGATATTTATTAAAAGTTTTTTTGGAGATTAGATGAATTATGGCAAATTACTATACTCATATATATGAAGATTTTTTGGCACATACAGATGAGATATATGACTTTCTGTCTGGTGAATATATGGAAGGGTTTAACGGCAGATGGATGTCGTATGAAAATGATTATGATGTTCTTTCAAATATGAGGTACGTGGAGATTGCATCATACAGGAAATTACAGAATGATGATAGAAATATATCAGAAATAAAAAGAGCAGTTTTAGATACATTGAGTTCATATCATAACATTGGTGCGGCAGTAGCATATATTATTGTATCTATAGATGGAATGCAGAAGATTTATTTGGCTTCTGAGACAACCCCGGGAATCGATAATGCTTTGCGCAATGCTTTGCCAAGCATGAATTGCATGAATAAGTTTATAACAGATATTGATCGAAGAAGGATTAGCAGGTGTTCGGGAATAGTAACAGGTAAAGTGAGTATAGAAAACGATATTGTGGATAGCATTATGAATGTAATGCAGGATATGGATTCCATGGTGTGTATTTTAGCCAGACCTGTAGAAAATGTAAAAATGCGTCGTATTCAAAATTCAATATATGAATTACTAAATTTATCACAATCTTTTTTGAACATAAATAATACATTCGGAAGTGGATCGAGAATAGAGATACACAATGATTTTCCTGGAAATAGTAGATTGGCAAATTATCTTGAAAAATTGAAGGAGTACTATAACAACCTTGTGGGCGGCTTATGGGAAAGTGTTGTATGGTTTACAGCTTCAAATGTTACAGATGCACAAAAACTTGGTACGACACTTGCAGGCTGTTTAAAAAGTGAAGATACATTGGGGTTAGAAAATGTAAAATATTTTTTTATTGACAGAAATGAGTTTGCAAGGAACAGAATGATTATTCCACAGGCAAGATATGCAATTCCAACATACAATATAGACCAGAGCCTGTTAAAGGGCAGTTTGGTGTCATATGTTTCAGGAAATGATTTGGCAAGTCTGTTTCAGTTGCCGTTATATAGCCACCGTGGTTTGGAAGTAATTGATACAAATGTTAGTTCAGATAGTAAACATGATTTTAGATATAATATGGCTCCTGTCACAGATGTTGCACAGTCATTTGAGTTGGGCGTTATGAGTAATAGTAAGCAACCATATAGGGTGGAATTTAACAGCTTGCTTAGACATGTTCTGGTTACTGGTGCTACAGGAGGCGGAAAAACCAACACGGTCATGTCTATATTAGAAAATGTGTATAGAAGTTCAAAGACTTTTTGTGTCATAGAACCTGCCAAGAAAGATTATTGGAAAATGATGAATGTCGTTGATGATTTGTATGTATTTTCCTCAGGATATGATGCACGACCATTGTTGATTAATCCTCTTGAACCAGAAGATGGGGTAAAAATAGGTAATCATATTGATGAATTAATGTATGCGTTTTCAGGGGCATTTGATTTAGAAAAACGAATAGGAATAGAATTTAAGGGGCTACTTACATATACATATAAGAAATTTAATTGGTTGTGTTCGGATATTGCTATAAAAAATCGTCAAAAGTATCCAACAATCAAAGATGTACTGAACAATTTAGATGAATATTCCGACAACTACATTCGTTCAGGAAGAGAGGTCAAGCAGGATATAGAAGGTGCTCTTTCTGCAAGACTTAATGATTTGATGAATACGGGATGCTTAGATAGTAGAGGCAGTGATAAGCAAATAACCGGTGAATTTCTGTGTAATCATTGTTGTGTTATAGAATTAGATGATTTGTCACTAGAAATGAAACCATTTGTGGCAAATATATTGTTGATTCAGATAAATGAGTATATCAGGAAACAGAATGGTTCTAGAAGTTTGAAGAGTGTTCTTGTTTTGGAAGAGGCACATAATATTATTTCCAATATTTTACCAGGAACAGAAATCAGTTCAAAAGCTTTGGCAAGTCAGTATTTTACTAGTATGCTGACTGAACTTCGTGAGTATGGAATAGGAATTGTTATAGCAGATCAGAGTCCATCAAAGTTGAATATGGAAGCGGTCAACACTACGGGTACAAAGATCATTCATGCAACAGCAAGTGAAAAAGATGTAGATATGGTTGCATATCATTTGCGGTTAAATGAATATCAGAGAGGGTTGTTATCTATGCTGGGATGTGGACAGGCTGTAATTTCGAGTCTTGGAAATGAAATTGCTGCGCAGGTTGATGTCGGACAAAGATGCCATGACAAAATTTTGAATTTGGCTTATTTGTACTGTGAAAAAGGATTGTTTGGTCGTGATGAGCGGATAGAAAGAATTGTACCTTTGGACATAAATACACGTATGTTTATAGAGAAGGTTATGATGAATAGATATGATAGAAATGTAGTTACTCGGATGGTGGATGAATTTTTTGGAAGATATAATTTGAATGTACATGATAAACTGTGTGCATTAGGATATATTGTAACTAATTATAATTCGAACAACTATGGAATGAGAGAAAAGCGTATTGTGCTGTACGCCTATGCGATTGGGAGTGGTGTGATATGAAAGAATTATACGAGGAAGAATCTGAAGTCTATGAGACAAAAGCAGGGAATAGGGATATAAATAATAATGAGATATCCTATGAATGTGATTTCTCTTCTAATGAAGAAATAACGTCCAAGGAAATTGCTGATGCAGTGCATGATGAAACAAAGAGAGATATGATGGAAGAGCATGGTGACGTCATGAATGAGTCACAGCGGGAAATGCTCGATTCGGACGAAACTAAAGATCATCTTAATGTTATTTCAAGTCAGGAATATGTTGATAGATTTGAGGAGGTTCCGTTTAATGTTGTTGGGCATTGCGATAAGGAAGGAAATATATTTATAAAAGATATTTCAATGCCAGTAATCGAGCATGTGTCTGTTCATGAAACAATGCATTTATGTGCTGATAGACAAGAAATCAATATGGAAAATGGGGATACAAAATTGGTTAGCGGTCTTAGAGAAACGACCTTTCATGAAGATGGGAGAATCACGGATAAAAACGAGAAAATTAATGAAGGAATTACAGAAATGTATACAATGAGGGAGTTAAGATCGCAAGAACTGGACGACGCAAGTGAGTCAATTGTGTCTTATCCAGAAGCAAGAGTATGGGCAGAACGTCTTGAAAAGTTGGTAGGTCAAGAAAATGTAGAAGCAGCTTATTTCGGCACAGATAAAAAGAGTATAGAAAGAGAGTTTAATAGATTGAGTGGAAATGATGAAAGTGCATGGAACAGATTTTCTAAGGATATTGATGTTGTAGAGAACAGTCAGGATATGGATGAGATCAGACATGCAAAGGAACGATTGTTTATTCAATATAAGACGATATATATGAATAAATATATGGGTTGAAAGGATGTGTAAGAATGAGCGTTGAAGAAATTATTTATAATTATATAGTTGAAGAGCGTCATATTGAGTATTCGGATAAGAAAAAGCTTGAACAGGGAATAATTCATTATGTGGAGGATAATGGATTGGATGCGATGAGCAAAAATATGGATGATGTGCAGAAACGCCAGTTGATTGAGGCCTTTATAGAACCTATGTTTAATGTAAGTGAGGAAGCAAGGGTATATTTTGAAAATTATGATTTATTAATGAAGTTAAAATTATTATCAAACAGGTTATTAGATATTGCGGAGATGACATATAGAGGTAAATCCACGGATGTAGATGTAGCGCAATTAAAAGATGAGTTATCGTATATAGTGGATCAGATGTATAATGACGAGTCTCTTAGAAAGAATGTGGATTTGGAAGTGTCAGAGTGTTTATTGGATTTAGATTATATAATGGGAATAACAGATAAGATGAGTATAAGACTTTCAAGGAGAGTAAAGGTTATATAATGTTTATAAGAATTCATGATTTTGTTCCTAAGACAAGGGCATTAGGTCCGGAGGAGCGATTTGCTATATGGTTTCAAGGGTGTAATCGCATGTGTAAAGGATGTATGTCACCAGAGACCCGAAATGTTAAATCTGGACATCTTGTAGAGACAGAGGATATTTATAAATACATACTTCAACAGAAAAGTATAGAGGGGATAACTATTAGCGGAGGTGAACCATTCTTGCAGATAGATGGTTTGTATGAATTACTGGCTAAAATATGTAAACGAACCACCCTTGGTGTGATGTTATACACAGGATATACAGTTACAGAACTGAGAAAATTAGGAAACGATAGGATTGATGAAATATTAGATAATTATGTAGATATATTGATAGATGGGCAATATATAGATGCGTTGAATGATGGAATTAATCTTAGGGGATCGTCAAATCAAAATGTAATATTTATGACAGATCGATATAAGGGATATAGGGATTTATTTAATAAAAAAGGTAGAAATATCGAGATTTATGCAACCCCCAAAAATGTTGTTATGGTTGGTGTTCCGACTAAGACAACGCTTCAGGAGTGGCATAAAATAACAGCTAAAGATGGTCAATGTGAATTGTCTGTTTAAGTGATTATATTTAGGATATATAGAGGGTTATTAAAACATGATAAAATATTGTATGAAATGTGGTAGATTGATGCAAGAAAATGGAATAGAATGTTGTAATTATGAGCACATACTGTCGTTGTTTGAAATTCCTGTAGTGTGTGATGATATAGATACATTAAGAAGAGAACATTTAAGACTTCGGGGATCAATAGATAAATATATAAAATCTCAACAATTTGCGGATGAATATAGAACATATCCGGTAAGAGGTAAAGATGTATCAAAGGTTGGAAGAAATGAACCATGTCCTTGTGGAAGTGGAATGAAATATAAGATGTGTTGTGGAAGAGGATTATGGTAAAATTTATGACAGGAGGTGCAAAACAATGGTTAATTTTTGTCTGCAGTGTGGAAGAGAGATAAATACTAATGCCGTTTTATGTGATAAATGTTCGACAATATATATGATGTTCAGCGTACCAAATTTGGACAAAACATATAGTCACAATAAAGAAGAAGTATTACAAATCAAAGAAGAAAGTGGAGATAAAGAGCAAATAATTTCTAACACAGGTGTTTATCAATTTGGACTGAAAAGTTTAAGGTCCCCTATGATAGATAAAGATAATAATACAGTTATATATGATTGTATTTACTTCGGGGAATATCCTCAATTTATTAATAGCGGAAAGACGAGGGATCCTATAAAGTGGCGTGTATTAGATATTAAGGGTAATAAAGCATTTGTAATTGCAGATATTTGTATAGATAGTAGGCCATTTGATATTGGCTATTCAGAGAACAGATGGAAATATAGTTCTTTGCGTGCATGGTTAAATAGTTTTTTTTATCATCTTGCTTTTACATACTCTGAAAGAGAAGCTATTCTTAATACAGATTTGCCGGATGTTAACTCATCAGATAAGATTTTTTTGTTGTCTTACAGTGAAATTTGTAATGAACAGTATGGATTTCAATCATTAGCGGAATGTGATGATGAAATGCGATATAGGGGAATGTCACCATATGCCATACATAATATGAATAAAGAAAATACATTAATTAATAATATTAATAAAAGAGCGTGGTGGTTAAGAACAAAAGGATATGATAACGATCTGGTTATGGCAGTTTTGAGAAGCGGAAAAGTTTATTCTTATGGGTGGGGAGCTAAAAGTGTTGGAATTGGAGTATGTCCCGCACTTTGGATAAATCTAGATAAAATAGAAGTATGGAAATATGCAGGAGATATACAAATACATTTATAAAATGAAAAAAGGGTGAAGAAGAGTATGGATAGCTTTTGTTTGCGATGTGGGAAGTTTATGGAGAATCATGAGGGAATATGTAAAGATTGTCAAAATATAGTTACTTTATTTAAAATACCATTTTTAGATAATACTAGTAATAAATTTTATAATATAAAATCGGAAAGCAAATGTCGATCTTCACGATATATGCAAGTTTTACCATATTGGGTTGAACTGTCCCAAATAGGGAGATTATCGGATAATAAAATTATTGAATTAGTTCATTCAAATGGATTTGATAAAGATGGATTAAGCTTGGAAATCGTTAAGGAAGATATAGCATATTTTGCGGAAAACACAAAGGGAAAAAACTGTAATATAGACAATATATGTAATGTAGCTCAGCTAAAACGTTGGGATGTTATATATTTTGGGAATAGCTGGGATGGAAACGTATCATCATGGTTAGTTTTATCTAAGGATGAAAACAGGGTTGAATTGATAGCTTTGGAATATCAGGATATTAAATTTTTGAGTGAGATTACAGATGGAAAGATACAGGCTGACTTTTCAATGAATAATTTTCGTTATGAAGGAATGGATAAATTTAAAGTCATATATGCAGGCTTGCCAAAAGAAAAAGAAATAAATAGTATAAATAAGTATTTGAATGATAAATTGTTTTATGATTGTTGGTTACAAGACAATGAGTTGAAATATAGGTACATAAATAATGATGGGGATATAATGCCGGAAGCATATAATATATATTTCAGAAAGGCAAGACTTTTTCCTGTATTAATGATGGAAATCAGTGGTGATGCTTTTGTTGAATATAGAGGATCATTGAAACAAGTTTATAAGAAAGATAAATTATAGTTGTTGTATATACGGATATTTTGATTTGTGTATATGGGTATGATGTAAAATGTGAAATAGTATTGTGTAAATGGAGGTAATGTAATGGAAAAGGATAATGTTTATAGTTGTATACCTGTACTGACGTTGTTTAAAGTTCCAGAGGATTGTCTAATACCCAAAGAGATAATAAAAGAAAGTCAAAACAACAAAACAAAAAAAGAACAAAGTGTAAATAAGTTAGATCAATATGAGGAGAAGACAGGAAATATTGATATTAGACAGACTAGAGAGTATAGAGTTGTGGTATATGCAGCGGCTCAAATGCAACAGATACAAGGATATGTTGAGGATTGTTATATATATGAACTATTGAAACGGTATAAGATTGATTATAGAAAAATTTCTATTCGTGAAGTTAGATCAGATATAAGCATATACATTTTAAGGGAGTCAGACAAATATAAGGAAATAGTGCAGAAATGGATTGAGGACGAGATAAAAGGTAACAGATTTGGCCTATCATATGAAGAAATAACTGAGGAAATAAATAGTTTTATGAGTTATTATAATCTTGATAAAATAGGGATAACTGAACAGATGTTCCTGAATGATATGATAAAGGAGCTAGACAAAAAAATAGAAGAGTTGGAAGAGTTAGAAAAAAAGTAATATTATATAATTATAATAATATGTATGAAGTTTATTATTGATGTTAAGAAGGAGGTGACATTGAATGCGATTTGCGTCTCAGGAATTTTTTAATCATTTGAAGTCAGAGTTGCAGGACGAAAATGGCGATGTACAAATATATGCTGATATCAGTAAAATGATAGAGCGTGAAACGAAATGGAAACTCCTGAATTCAGTGGATAAAGAAGAGGATAGGGAGGACATCCTTCAAGAGATAAAGATGGCTGTTATAAAAGGATTACCCAATTATATTCTTAATTCGGAAACTTTGCATGAGGCACAGAGACAGACGTGGTTGAATGCTATCGTTGAGCATAAAATAAGTAATTGGAGAAAAAAAACAGACAACGGAAAGCATGATTCGATTGACAGGACAGTCAAGGATGAAAGTGGCAACGAATATTTTCCGAAAGAACTTGAAAAAGCGACAGCTAGTATGCAAAATGAGCCAGAGTCAATACATATGGATGAAACTATATCAGAGGCTTTGGAGAGTGTGTTACATGATATATTCTCAATCAATGTTTCTCCGGAGAGATTGATTGGATTTGTTTATTCTAAGATGATTATTCCGCGGATGATACAGAGTAAATATAGTGGTAAGCCAACAGAAGCAGAAAAAATACTCAGAAATGTGACTCTATATGAAATATATGATAATATAGTAGCAGATTTTAAAGGGGTGTTTTGTTCCAATATAGATGAGGCGGTGTTTGCACCATTGAAGGAGAAACTTAATATAAGGCAGAAAGATGGCAGTTTGGTGGGTAACAGACGTTTTAATCTTACAGTAAGGCAGATTGTTGATGGGGCAAATCGTATAAATCAGAAAGTTCAAGACATGTATAAGGTTTATCTTGAACGTTTGGAAGGAGAGATGAGTTTTGAAGACAAAACACATAAATTTTGAAGATATAGAAAAATGTGTGTATATGAGAGATATCACTCCAGACAATATGAAATTACTTCATAAGGTTCAGTCCCATATATTGAAATGTCGTGAATGTCGTGATGTGTATGATAAATTATTGAGAGTAAAGCAGGTGCAGGATGATATTGTTGTGGATAATACACTTGAAGAATATGCGTCTGAAAAATATGAAGTAAATAAAACAGGAGGGATGAGGGTAGCAACGAGAATAGTAGTTTCTATAGAAAAAGGAATAAGATTAACACTTGATGGTATTGATAATTTTTTGAATTCATTTGAATATAATTTTGAGCATCCGATTGCACTTGCTACTAGATCAAGTGAAATTCAAAAAAATGAAATGGCACTTGTTGATGAAGAAAATGATTACAATAAAATTATACTTGATACAGAAGGCCTCAAAATTACATTAGACGCTGATGAGTGGAATGGAAGAAAACCTGTATTAGAGGCGAAAACTTTGGACGGCAAGAGTTGCAGCGTAAATATGCTAAGACGAAATGATCGATATGAAGTTTTAATACCAATTGATGTATCAGGTAGATATGAGATTAGTATTGGAAATATGGAAGAATAGATAATAATTTGTGTTGCGAAGGATATGGAAGACAGGCTATTAAAAATTGTAGAAGATATAAAGAATAATGTGTTCAGTGAATTAGTGGCAGAGACACCTGAATTAATGTGTGAAGAATTTGATAAGGATGTCTCTGCTCTTTTTGCGTGTTTTGATGATGAAATAATTCCTGTATCAGCATATGAATGTGAACAAGTAAATGTATACTTTGTTATGGAGATGTTTGAGGCTGTATTAGGTGCGTGTTGTGATGAGTTTGGAATTGATGAGGCGGATAGACTTTTAGGCATGGTATACCAGAGGTTTTGTAAATCATTTTCGAAGAATAGCAAAGTTTTTCAGGTAGTGTGTATAGAATTGGCGGTATGTTTTGCGTATGTTGGTGATATTGATTGGTTTAATTTAGCATATGAAGATATTAATACTCAAATTATACGAGAATGTTTGAATGAATTTCCATTTTTTTATGCTGATAAAATGATGCAGCTAATGAATGTTATGAGGGATGAGAAGTGTATAGAAATGGGGAAAATGTCCCTTGATATTTATTCAAAAATTGAAGAAATAACAGAGGTTGATTATGTATGTTGTCTGGAAAATATGTGCGATACATATATGGTTCTAAATAGGTATAAGGAGTATAAGAAGTATGCTGATCAATTGAAGAACTGGGTGGAAAAACTGAACGATGATAATGATAAAAAAAATACTGTAATGCTTAAACTGTGGTTGTATGAATCCAGCATATTGGTGGAACAAGGGAAATATGCCAATGCAGAGCAGTGTGCTTTACAGGGATATGGTATGTGTGAAGATTCAGAGCAGTTCAGCGAGCTGAGACTTGCATTGATAAACAATCTTATAGTCTGTTTCTGTTGCCAGGAAATGTTGGAAAAGAGTATACAGTATCTTAATGAGGGACTTGAAATTATAAACAAGTATGGAATTCAGGAATCTATGGGGGCTGCAGTATTATATAATACGTGGAATCTTTTATCAGAGAATGAATTCAGTGGTGAGGCAGCACAGCGTGTAATGTCATGGCTATGGCAGTCAGATGTGGAAAAGTTGCCTGTAACAATGTTTGGAATGATTCTGAATAGTATACGATTAAATATAAATAACAAAAAAATAAAGGATAAAGATGTAGCATATGTGGAACGGGTATTGAATTTGATAGGAAGTCAATTGAATCCGGAGGATATAGATGGGGGAATTTTATTTTACTGGCAGGTAAAGGTTATTTTTTATGAATACATAGGAGATATACAGAGGAGTAAGTCTGCATTTGACAATTTATATTGTGTGAGCAATAGATATTCTCCTGATATGGATGCAGTTATAGAGATTGTGTTTAAGGAATATGATAGAATAAAGGGAATAATGGACAGGGATAGTTTAGGGTCGCTTTTGTTTTCACTTGCAAGGAGAACTCCTTTCAGATTGGAACAGGCCTGTGATGTAGGAGATGAGAGAGGACTGATAAACAAGGTATCAAGGGTAGGTATATTGTTTAAGGTTATAGTTGCAGCCGTGTATAGAAACGATATATCATGTAGCGACGATGAATTCTTTGAATTGGTATGCAATATGAAAAATGTGTATCCAGATGTATTAAGAAAACGTAAAATAAAATATGCAAATACTCCTGAAATGAAAAGGTTAAATGACTTACATAGAAGGTTGCTTGATTTGGATGGAGTAAGATATTATGGTCATCAGGTTGATGATGCAGTTGGTGAACTGAAATACGAAATACATGAATTAGAGAAGAAAATATATACTTCTCAAGAATGGACGGATGATAGCGAGTTTGCATGGAAGAGTGTGGAAGACCTTTTTTTGCTGATTCCGGATAAGACAATATATATAGATTATGTGCAGTTTACGAACGAACAGAAGGATGTTACAGAAAGAAATTTAAGATATGGAGTAGTTGTTGCGATCAGACAAGGAGCAGAAGTTTATGTTCGGCGACTAGATATGATAAACGCATATAATATTCGTACAGTATTTAGTTCGTTGGATCTTGAGATAAGAAGGAGTAGGGGGTGTGGAAATTCTTCTGGAGGGATGATTAAATGGTTGAATAAAAATATTCAAAATATGTTGTATAATCAACTTATTTTACCAGTATTCAAAGTGATAGAATTAGAGTGTAATATTGAAAAAATAATCATATCAGGCGATATAGAGTTATCAGCGTTTGCATTTGATATATTACTTGATTCGTCTGGAAGATATCTTGCTGAGAGCTATAATGTAAATTATGTAAATTCACTTAGAAACATAAAAAATGATTTGTGGATGAACGATTGGATAGAAAATAATGTTCCAATTGGAAATGTTGAGAAATGTATGGTCGTTGGTAATCCCAGATTTACGATAGACAAGAATCGGGTATTGGAAAGTGATAGAACATTTGGGGCATTACCATTAACTAAGGTTGAAGTTCAGGCTGTAGCAGATGTGTTGGAAACTGAAGTAATACAGAAACAGAATGCGAATAAAAATATATTTAGGGAAGTTCATGCTCCGATATTACATATAGCAACGCATGGTGAACATTTGATGGACAATACTTTTTTGGAAAAAAATAGGTATCTTTTATATGATATGCCACTTAGAAAAACGTGTTTTTTTATGTCTGGTGCAAATGATTGGATTGCAACAGGAAAGATTGATTCCCAATATGGAACAGGACTTGTGAGTGCAGAGGAAATATGCACATATGATTGGACGGGGGTGAAGTTAGTAGTTCTGTCAGCTTGTTTTTCGGGATCAGGAGATATAAGCTATGAAGAAGGGCTTTTTGGGATGAATACCGCATTTATAACTCAAGGAGTGCAAGTAGCGATTATTAGTTTGTGGGAGGTTGATGATCTGGCGTCTGCCGTTCTTATGACCAGATTTTATAAGAATTTAAAGGATATGTCGGTTTCTGAAGCTTTGTGGAGAGCTAAGAAATACCTGATGTCTGTGACAGTTGAAGAACTTACAAGAGATGGTTGGTTTGGGGAACAGAGAGTGCGACGGATGGGACTTGTTGCGGATAGTATGAGGGAGTTGGCACATTATCCTAAAGATACTAGGCTTTTTTCAAACCCTGTTTATTGGGCAGGCTTTGTTCTTTGGTTATAATATAATGAATACTTTGATAGGCACATTTAAAAAAATGTGTCTATTTTTATGCGACCTTTTTTTGATTATAGAGATATAACATATATGAAACAGCAAAATTAGAGAGGAAGATGTCTTATAAAGAATAATATTATACAGATCGATGAGGTTAGATTAAGGAGGAACATGGGGATGACATTTGAAGATGCATTATATGATGTAAACACTAAGATGGAGGATCGTGCATTTGGTGCAGTTAAGCAGGATATTACGAATCAAGGGTGCAAAACTTTAGGTGAGACCGTCAGATTGTTGGAGATAGGTGCGAATACAGAGGGGCTGGCTATTTTAAAAGTAGAAGTAGGCGGAAAGGAAAAGTGTGTTTTAACCAATCGTAAAGCAGAATATTTTGATGGTCTCGAAAACAGAATTGTATATATTTCGGGCTTGAAATCTTTATGTAAGAAGGAAGTGGGGGAAACGTGGTATATTCGTTCCTGTAAGGATGTGACGGACAGAGAGAAAAATATTGCGAATAGTAATAAGCTTTCAGAAGAAGAGAAGGAGATGTTTCAGCGCAACATTGAAAAATTCAGTCCAGAGATACAAAGAGATCTGGGTTTAAAAAAGCTTGAGCTCGTGGACAAGCAGGAGCAGGTTAAAGAATCGGAAAAAATCTTATATAAAGATCCAGAAGAGTATGATGCACTTTATATGGTATTAAAGAAGGTTATGCCACAGGAATTCCGGGATATATATGAATCTGTGAGATGCAGACTGGATAAGAACTGTTCAGCTTCTGAAAAGAAAAATTATCTAAAGCAAATGGCAGACATAATGGAGTTTAACTGGATCAGGGATGCTGACTATAAATATATAGATATCTCTTATCTCAGGGAGAAAATCAATGTAACACATATTGGGCATCGCAAACAGTTAGAAGAAATATATACTGAGTTTGAAGCTGCTAATATATCAGAAATAATGCCTAAAACGATATGCTTGATCGGTCATCCGGATACTGGTATTAACCAGCTGGCAGAGACAATTGCATCTTCCATTGGGCGGGGGTATTCAGTGCTTAACCTTGCAGGTATCCATATGAAAGAGACAGATTCACTCACAGGTACGTCAAAGATATATGAGAATGCGAGATCAGGTTTAATATTTGAACGTATCAAACAGGCAGGGGTACGAGGAGGGCTTGTTATTCAGGACTTTGAATCTTACGATCCTGAAATTAGGAACACACTGACCCCTGTACTCCAGAAGACTTCATTTTTGGACAAGTTTGTAGAAGTAGAGATTAATTTATCTAATATGTTTGTGATTGTGACATGTAGTGACATAAAGGATATCCCGATGTCACTAAGAGCAAATATGACGACTATTTACTTCCAGGATGCAGAAGAGAATGAGATTATAGAAACAATTAATAAGATTATTGCACCAAAGTATTGTCGGGAATATGGGATTGAATTTTCCAAAATGATTCCAGATGAATGTTGTAGGACGCTTATTTATAAATTTGCCAACAGGGATATGAATAAGTTGGATAATTTGATACGTTCTATTGTTGTTAATACAGTGACAAATGGTGAAAAAATATTCCCAGACTACAGTGTAAGAGATATTAATGAGTTTTATTATGCAGAGGAGGATTATGAAAAGACACGCAACACATATGTGCGGGAAATTACTGGAACAGAGCATAAATTCTTTACGTGTTATGATGAATATCCTGCATGTATACAGAAGAAAGTAATTAAACTTTTTGAAATCCTGAACTGGGAAAGTGATGAAAGTCAGAAAGAATATGCAAGAGATGCAATCCATTATCTTAGTAATATCTTTACTGGACGGATAGAACCTTTTGCTATTGGGGTAGTAATTAAGGAGTTAAGTAAGACGCATTATCTCCAGAATGATTTTGGAGAAAGAATAGAGGCAGCTATTCTCTCAAAGCAGTTAGAACATAATACAAATAAAATGACGATTATAGGATTAGATGGTAATGCGGGAACAGGTAAAAGTAGTACTGCTATTAGTGTTTCCAGAGCTTTAAAACGAAATTGTGTGAAAATAAATGTAGGTGGTGCCGGTGGCGCTGAAATAATAAAAGGAACAAACAAGGTTTTACGTAATGCAGGACCTTCGATGATTGTTAGGGAGTTAGCAAAAAGTGGCCATGGATGTTATTCAGATGTGATTATTTTAGATGAGGTGGACAAGGCGACTCCGGAATTTTTTAATGCATTGTATGAGTTCCTTGATCCTAACGAGGAATATATATATGATCAGTATTTGGAGTGCAGTATTCCTAAGAATAATTTTCTTGTAATGCTTACTTTTAATGATATTAGCTGCATTCCTTTACCGATCAGAGATCGTATGGAAATAATTGAATATAGTAATTATTCTATGCAGGATAAGAAAGTAATTATCTCGAATTATATATTGCCTAAGCTAAAAGAAAAGTTTTCGATTGGAGAGTTGACAATTGAAAATGATGCATTGGATCTATACATTCATGATTACGATGTTGTACCAGGTATGAGAAATGTCGAACGAGATTTTGAATATATTCTTATGAATATAGCCAGAAATAATAAAGGGAAATTTGCGAAAACGGTAAGTGTTAATAAGAGTTTTATTATAGAATTTTTGGGAGAACGAAGATCTTTTGGATTTAATGATATTCCGCCCCGGTCTGTAGGAAAATGTGGTATGGCGCAAGCTCTTGCAGTTACTGCAGGAGGGATTGGAGTGAGTACAGCTGTGGAGACGGTCGTGAACCCATATCAGGAGAAGAAGGTTGAGATAACTGGGTTGCTGGAAGGCTCCTGCTTGGAATCTGTTTCAATTGCATGTTGTTATGTAAGTAAATATATGAAGAAGAAATTACCAAAAATCCATATTCATATGACAGATGCGGCAAAAAAGGACGGCCCTTCCGCGGGAGTAACGATTACCATGTCAATACTTTCATGCTTATTAGAGAAAACACTTCCGAATGTTGCATTCACTGGTAGTGTTGATCTTTTTGGGAATATAGGCCCTGTAGGTGGCGTGTATGAGAAGTGTATAGCTGCAGAACGCGCTTCGATTGGGAACGTGATTGTTCCATCAGAGTGTTATAAGAGACTGGTGGAAAGGAAGGAAATTGACAGATTGAATATAGAAATAGTTCCCGTTGATACAGTAGAAGAAGTAATAAAGTATGTGTGGGAGTAGGGGGTGAATGTATGCATCCGTTTATGACGTTTGATTATTTGGGCAATATTGTTGAGGCAACATATAAGACAATTTACACAGGTGGAACAGAGTTTGACAGTTGTGTGACTCGTCTTAGGTATGTATTTGGCAGATTAGCTGCTGCGGGTATGATTGCAAACACGACCAGAAAGAAAATAGAAAATTTTCTGACCAGAGATATGAATCTATCAAAAATGCAGGTGATTTCAAGACATACCAATGATGTGGTATTGGTCAATACCGAGATTCATGAGCAGGATTCATTTGATCTTAGAGAATTTATAATGTGGATTACCAAAGAATTATGCAGCGATCCAAATATGAAGAATTCTCTTTGTGGCAGGGAATCTTATGAAGGGGTTAAGCGAGTTCTCAATAGTTATGCAGGTAGGGCATTTCAACCTCCATTGAATGAAGACTGGATTGATTTTTATGTTTGCCAGGATAAGGTGTTTTTTACGAAAAAAGATGGACAGTATATTCATTTGTATGTTCATCAGAACGAGAATATTAGTTCGCTTTTCAGTCAGGAGTATGATGATAGAGAGGATTCGCAGCTCGGAAATGAAACATTGCTAGATGGCAGAATTTATTATTTTGATAACGGAACAGTGTTTGTTCAATCAACAGAGGAATTAATTATAAGGGCAAGAAATATAAGAGGTGGAAGATATAGTTACTCAAGGATAAATGGGAAAATTGTTGATCAACTCGAGAATGGAACTCTTTTATTTGTTGAAGAAGGCATGCTTATCTGCCTGAAGAGCAATGGAACAAGGAAAGAACTGGGAAACATCAAAAATATGTCACGAGATCAGATATTGAATTGTTTAAATTCTGACAGAGTTAGTAAAGAGATGCTTTGGAAAGGCTTGTTATTTACACTTTACGATTTTGATCGTATGAATTTTGACAATAAGTTAGGAAATCGACTTAGATTTGAACACTTCTTTGATGACATTCCGATTCCATTTATGATGAATGAAGTTGTAGACAGGCTTTCGGAAATAGAAGCGTATTGTCATGATGGAGATATTATCAAAGCCGATGGTTATATAGAGGCGATGGGATATATTATGTCCATCGAAAATGAGCAATTGGATGAGAAAGGAACCATTGATGCTTTGATATATCTGCTAGACAATATAAAAACAAATCCATATGAACGGATTGTAAATAATTCTGGAACAGGAGTTATTAAGTGTATTGAATTTTTCTTTGGAGAAGTGGAAGAGGAGTCTGAAGTGCATTTTGAAGGAGAAGAGGAACTGAAAAAGATACTAGATGAGGCTGCAGATAATATGACAGTGGAGCAATATAACAGAAAGATTGATAGTATAATTGCAGAACTTGAAAGGCAGATTGAGGAAGAGGAACGTAAGGAAAAAGAAGCCAAGAAGCAAGAAAATGCAGAGAATGAGCAAAGATAAATTGAAGGAGAAACAAAAAGATATGGGATATATGCTGGGATTGGAGATGCAGTTACATATTCGGAAAGTTCAGAACTTCGAGATATCGTAAAACGAGTGCCATTGGAGGCAATTGTTTTGGAAAATGATTCACCATATGTAATACCGGAAGGGATTCCGGGCAAGCGAAATACGCCGTTGAATATTCCGTATATTGCCAAGGTAGTTGCGGATCTTAAAGGGATTGATATAAAAAAGGTGGAAAGAGAAACTACAATGAATGCCAAAAGATTATATGGTATTTAAACAAGGAAAGGGATGTGAGAGGTGTGCCAAAGATAAATATTGATGGAAGATACCCTTGCAAAGCGAATTGGGTAATCTTAAAATCTACGAAGAATGGTATAGCGGCTAGAAACTGTCTGAATCAGGAAACGGTAAAGCTTACAGACAGACAAGCAAAATATCTCATGAGATTAGACGGAAATAGGAATCCCTGTAAAATAAAGGGTTTTACGAAACAAGAATGTGAGGAGTATTATGACTATTTAGATAGTGAAGTGCTGATTCGGGATGAAGGAAGGACACTTCACGCTGATGGGATCATGTTGCATACAGTTTATATACCAGAGAGAAAATATGCAGGAACTATTATTCCTAAGATATTGAATTCCTTATTATGGCTGACATTTCTTCCAGTATTCCTGTATGGTTTATTTCGAATATCCAGATATGATATCGAGTTTGGCATGAATTGTAATTATTTTTTTGCGAATGTTATTACAGGTATTGTTGGTGGACTGTTATTGGGGATGATTTTGCATGAAGTGGGGCATGCAATTGCTTGTTTGGCGAATATAAAAGGTGCATTTTTAGAGGCTGGATTTATGATTCGTGGAATTTTGCCTGGGGCGTATGTGATGATTGATGCAACAGATGTTACGAATCGACGAAAGAAAGCACAGATATATCTTGCAGGGATAGAGGTGAATCTTTTATTGTCTGGTCTGTTAATGATTTTGATGACATCTGTACGAGAGAACTCATTTCTTGGAGAGTGGAAAATTGCAATGTTATATGCAGTTGTGCAAAATGTAATTTTGGCACTTATAAATATTAGCCTTGTGGAAAATTTTGATGGGGAACATACAATGCGTGCGTTGTTTGGAGGATCAATTGTAGATGCAGCTAAGGCTAATCTAAAACAAATGTTTTCCGCTAAAAAACGCAGAAATTATTTTAGAAAGAATGGTATAAATGGAATCGCAAATATATGTACGAGTATGGTTGTCTTGGTATTTCAGATATTTATACCATTGTTAATTCTTGCAGAAATAAGTATCTTCGTGGGAGGGGTGTTTTCATGAACAGAAGATATGACATATTCAAAACAATGATTGGGATTATAACTATTGGATTGCTGATTCTTCAGTCATATGGTATGGCACACAACAGGTTTAGCTGGTGGAATATTCCTGTTTCTATGATTCTATTAATTTTGGTCGTAAAAAGTGTGTCTTTTATGAGAGGCTGGGAAAGAATATGGATGTTCGTGATTACTTTGTTCTCAACAATCCCGTTCAATGTGAAGATGGGAGTGAATATTGTAGATTGGTATTTTGTGGATATCTTTTTAGTTACTAAAATTATATTTAGGGTGATTGTGTATATGAGTTTATTATCCGCAGAAGAGATAATGATGTGTTTCGTTTCTAATATTATCTGGCCAGAGCAAAAAGATACTTTTTTAAATGAAGTCAGAGAAGAGGAAGATGGTAGCATATGAGAGAAAATTGGTTTTTACTTGGGGACATCCATGGGGAGTCAGGCCCAATTGAATATTTCTATAATCAAAATAGAGATAGATTAGAACTAGATGCCTGTAAGAATTCTATAATCCTTCTTGGCGATGTGGGATGTAATTTTGCGATTACCGGTAACCGGGATGCAAATTTCAAGAAGAATTTGTCAAGATTTCCATTTACCTATATCCTCCTCCGGGGGAACCACGAAGCACGGGTGACAGATGTAGTAGATAAGTATCCGGATAAATGGATAACCAAACAGAAATATAACGGTACAGTATATACAGAAACGGAGTTTCCAAGTATCGAGTACCTTGACGACAAACCTGCCAGCTATTTGTTCGATGGATACCGAACACTGTCAATCCCTGGGGCATACAGCATAGATAAATGGGTACGATTGTATAATCACTGGACATGGTACGAGAATGAACAACTTACAAAAGAGGAAATGGATTATGGGAGAATGCTTATTGAGAAAGAAAAAACTTTTGATTTGGTCATTTCCCACACTTGTCCTATCGCTTATGAGCCGAGAGATTTATTTCATACAATAGTTGCCCAATCGCAGATAGATAAAACGATGGAGATGTATCTGGGAGAGATTGAAGCAACACTGAATTATCGACGCTGGGCGTGGGGGCACTTTCATGCAGATAGATTATACCCATGGGATGGCGAGAAAGAGAAACTCATGCTTTTTAATGAAAATGTAGTTGATTTAAACAAATTTATGACCATGAAGAAGAGTGATTCTTTTGAAGATATTTTGGCTTAGTCATTCCAAATGCTTTATTATATTAACGAAAGGAGATAAGACAATGATTCATTATATGAAATTGAAAAAAGATCCATTTGAAGCTATAAGATCAGGAGAGAAAATTTATGAATTAAGATTACTTGATGTAAAAAGAAAACAGATAAAGGTTGATGACCATATTGTTTTCAAAAAACTTGAAGATCAGAATGAAAGAATGGAAGTTATTGTTAAAGGGTTGTATCATTATAAATCATTCAGAGATATGTTTGAGGAAATCCCTTTTGAGAAGTGTGGCTTTGCAAATATTTCAAAAGATCTGGCTGTAGAGCAGATGTATACATATTATTCTGTAGAAGATGAGCAAAAAAATGGAGTACTTGCAATAGAGATGGAACGAACTGACTAATTTATATAGTGTACTGTTAAGATGAAGTGAGGGAGGATGATAGTCTATGACTTATCTGATATCAGATATACATTCGGATTATAAAGGTTTTTTAAACATATTACATAAAATCAGTTACAATAATCAGGATATGCTGATTTTAGTTGGAGATATCGTTGATCGTGGAGCGGAGCCGTTAAGGCTTTTAAAATATGTGAAGAGAATGGTGCAAAGCGAAGATTATAATGTGATGCTCTTGAAAGGAAATCATGAGCTTTTCTTTCAAATGTATTTACAGGGAACGCTTAGTGCAGGAACCTGGGACCGATTCGGGGGACAGAAGACAAGGCAGGAAGTAGATGAGTTATCCCAGATTGAAAAACATGAGTTACAACAGTTTATAAAGAACTTACCGATATACACAAAACTGAATAGTCCAATATATGGAGAGACGATAGTGATTCATTCCGGTATCGACATAGATTATTTAGTATATAACGAAGATGGATTTGTGGATGTGGAAGAGTCTATACAGAGAGGTGTAAAGGAGAACGAATATCAGTTTTTGATATCGGGAGATATTCATGATTGTGCAGCTGCAATACGAAGAAAGCTGGATAAATATATCATATGTGGACATGTTCCAACTACGAATCTTAATCTGGATGGATCATATCGGGTATATAAGAACGATTCTTATATGGATATCGATACAGGAAATGGACATAAAGCGAATGGAGGATGCCTGAGCTGTTATTGTGTTGAGACGGATCAGGTAGTAACAGTTTAGACAACTTAGAATATGAGCAATGGGAAGAAGGAGAGAAGTATGATAAGAAAAATTTACTTAAGCGATGATTTATGTTTTGAAGAATCACTTGACCACTTTCTGTACAAGGAGAAAACAACCTGGGATTTTATAGGATACCGACAGAAGGCGTTGCGGGTGATTGTAAAAGCAAGCGTGGATGGACGGAGAGCTTCAAAAGAGGAGCTATTTGCGCGAGTGTATGATAAAGAATATGATACCTTTTATAATGAAGAACGGGATGGAAGACGTATTAAGCAATTAATAAGAAGTGTGCGTCAGCTGTTAACAAAGTATGATATTGAATTGCCGAGAGCAAACAAAGAGGGATATCAGATTCCAATCCGTAAAGTTGAAACCCAGTCATTTGACAGCAAAAAACAGAAAGAACACGTATATGCGCCGGTCTGTTTTGAACCCAGTATGTATCTGGAGGCAGCAGAGGTGGCTGTTTTTGAAAAAGAAAAATACTTTGAAAAACAAAAACATACGCTGGCATTCATGCGAGATGAATGTAGCGATGAAAGTTTAACAAGCCCAAGTGACTGGGGAGTATGGTTTTGGACCTACAGAGATGTGAAGGCAGCTTATTATTATGACCTAAGATTATTTGCGGATGATGAAAATATTCAGAAAGCGGAAGAGATGTTGAAAGGTAATAAAGCTGATTCAGATATAGAACAGGCTATTTCAGAAGAACTTCTGGCCGCATTTATGGAAATGACAACAAAAGATTCTGATAGTAAAAGGACGGATGAGATAATAAGACTTACCGAAGATGCAATCAGTAAGTATGAAAAAATAATGGAGGATTATGGTAACCTTATATATGCTAAAAGAATAGGAATGTTGTTTCAACCACATTCCCAAGAGGAAATTCTGTCGACAATTGCCTGGCTAAAAGATAATCTCGGAAGTTTCTTATCAAGAACAAATCAGCAACTCGATTTGGCAGAACAACTGTTGAAGGATGCGTTATTTTTTAGAAAAAAGGACTATAATGGGATATGGCCTATAGAAAACGATCCCGCTATAGCTTGGACGTGTATCAATATAGCGGAACTGCTTTGTAAAATACCAGGACGAGAGAAAGAGGCTCTGCATTATTGCAGAATGGCCATGTGGATCGGAGATGAATTTAAAAGGCGCATTGTCAAATATGAGTTTATAGGGGATAGGGCAAGTAATTTGTATGAGAAGATAAATGAGATGAAAGCATGAGCTATTTCATATTAAATTCTGGTTATTTTCCTGCATTTACGTTATAATAAAGATAATTTTTAAATGAATAAACATAACCGAGGTTAAAATTATGAATATCAGAAAATGTGAAAATGATCATTTTTATAACGGAGACAGATACAAAGTTTGCCCATACTGTGAGGAAGCAAAACTCTTGCAGAATCCAGACACAGAGAAGCAGGAGAATGCAAAAAAGGAAAAAACAGACAAGAAGAAAGAACCGAAGGTTCGTCCAGTCAAGAAAAAATATGTGGAAAAAGATATCCGCCAGGACTATCGTAAATTGACAGAACTTCTGATCGAATGGAACATGTCGATCACGACGATGGAGAGTGCGACTGCCGGACAGATTGCGTCTCTGATTACGGATACAGAAGGGGCATCTGCCATCTTCAAAGGTGCGAGCATTACCTATAGCAATGAGACGAAGATCATGCAGGGTGTGTCTGCAGAGGTGATTCATAAGTATACAGTGTATTCGAAGGAGACAGCGGAAGCCATGGCGACCGCCTGCGCGAATATGTATGGTGTGGACATCGGAATTGGAGTCACCGGAACGATGGGAAATACAGATCCGGATAATGCGGATGCATCGGTTCCCGGACAGGTATATTTCGCGATAAGCTTGAAAGGTAGTGTCCGGTCGTATGTTGTTGAGATTCCACAGCAGCCAAGCCGGTTAATGTACAAACTGGCGGTGGCAAAGGAAGTCTATGATGTATTGATGAGATTGTTTGAGTAAAAAGAAAGACATGATATACACATCAAAATGTATATCATGTCTTTTTGGTTGCGCAAAACACAAACAATTCACAAAGCAACGCTTGAAAAATATGGATATTCATTATAACATATTATTAGAAGTCTGTACCGCGGGGAAACTTCGGAATCAGGCAGATGATTGGAGACAGAATATGAAATATTACATACCAACAAAAGTATACCAGGAGATAGATGCAGTAAAGGTACATGCAGAGGAATTGGCAGGCTATGGAAGCTACGCACTGATTGTGACAGGAAAATATTCCGCACGCGCGAATGGAGCGCTTGCAGATGTGGAGGCAGCACTTGATGCATATGGAAAGAAACATGTGCAGTATGATGGGATCGAAGAAAATCCCTCTGTGGAAACGGTTATGAAAGCGACCGAGTTTGGAAAAAGAAATGGCGTGGATTTTGTAATTGCGATTGGCGGTGGTTCACCGATGGATGCGGCAAAGGCGATTGCGATTATGCTTGCCAACCCGGAGAAGGATGCGGAGTATCTGTATGAGAGTGCAGCACATACAAAGGCACTTCCGGTTGTGACGATTCCGACGACCTGTGGAACCGGATCAGAGGTGACGGGCGTCGCTGTGCTTACTGTCCATGCGAAACGGACAAAGGCATCCCTGCCGCACCGCGTATTCCCGGTGCTTGCATTGGCGGATCCGAAATATCTGAAGACTGCATCGAAGAAAGTCATTGGACAGACCGCGATTGATGCGCTTGGACATATGATTGAGAGTTATCTGAATACGACCGCGACGGATTACAGCCGGATGTTCGTTGATCAGGGCCTAAAGGTCTGGGCGAGAAGCAAGGATGCCCTGCTTGGTATGAGGGAGATGACAGACGAGGATTACAGCAATTTCCTGTTGGCATCGACACTCGCAGGTATGGCGATCGCACAGACGGGAACGACGATTCCGCACAGTTTAAGTTATGCGATCACGTATGAACTTGGCGTGCCGCATGGCATTTCAATCGGATATTTCCTGCCGGGATATATCTGGGAAGCAGATATAGCGGATCAGGAATATCTGTTATCGACAATTGGATTTTCTTCTGTGGACGAGTTTGCAGATTTCTTTCAGGTTGTGAGCGACTGCGGCATCCTGCCGGAAGAAAACATCCGTCAGGTTGTTGATATTGTAGCCGAAAATAAAGCGAAGCTTGCGCTTTGCCCATATCCACTTGACAAGGAAGTATTGTTAAGAATCGCGAGCTGGAGGAAGTAATATTAGTTATAGATAATTGCAAAATATAATTGGATATGCCTGAGATATAACATGATTGTTCACCTGTGATATATAATTTCATGAAGCATATGATATGTTTGCAACTTAGAAATACTTGATGTTCCATAAATAAAACAGCAGTGTTTGAACACGATGTTCAAACAAGCTGCCACTGAGCCAGGGATGGCGAATTGGCAGCGGCTGCGGAAGCATGAGAGATTGTAGATTGGAACATTTAGTATTTCTTGGCTGCAATACATTATATGCTTCGTGAAATTGATATATCGCAGGGAAACAGTATGTTATACTCAGGTATATCGAATTATTTTGCAATTATCACAGATAAATTAGAAAGGAACACGCAAATGAGTTATGTAGAGTTTAAGAACGTAAGCAAAACCTATAAGACCGGTGATGTCAGTGTTGAAGCCTTAAAGGATGCATCCTTTGAGATCGGGAAGGGTGAGATCTGTGTCATCGTAGGACAGTCGGGGGCAGGTAAGACCACCCTGCTCAATATCCTTGGCGGTATGGATCGCCTGACTGAAGGAGAGGTGTATCTGGATGGCACAGCGGTTTCGGATTACAACAAGAAACAGCTCGCGACGTACAGACGGCGGGATATCGGATTCGTATTTCAGTTTTATAATCTGATCCCGAACCTGACAGCGCTGGAGAACGTCGAGATCGCATCGCAGCTATCGAAAGATCCGATGAACCCATCGGAGGTACTTACGCATGTCGGACTGGAAGAACGTATGAATAACTTCCCGGCACAGTTATCCGGAGGCGAACAGCAGCGTGTGGCAATCGCGCGTGCGCTCGCAAAGAATCCGAAGCTTTTGCTCTGTGATGAGCCGACCGGTGCCCTTGATTATGAGACCGGTAAGGCAATCTTAAAGCTGTTACAGGATTGCAGCCGGAAGCGTGGCATGACCGTTGTAATCATCACCCACAATCAGGCACTTACAGCGATGGCAGACCGGATCATTAAGGTAAAGAGTGGTAAGATTGCTTCGGTGAAGATGAATGAACAGATTGTACCGGTAGAAGAAATTGAGTGGTGATAGAAGATGCGGGCATATAGAAAAAATATACGTAGAACAATTGGACAGAGTATGGGACGGTACCTGGCAATTCTTGCAATCATTGCGCTGGGCGTTGGATTTTTCTCCGGACTGAAGGTGACAAAGCCGGGCATGGTGGAAACCGGAAATAAGTATTTGCGAGAGCATAACTTCTATGATTTCCGGCTACTTTCTTCGATTGGATTTGATGCAGATGCGGTAGAGGAAATGCGGAAGCAGGAGCATGTGCTGGCGGCAGATGGCTCTTACTACGAGGATATGATCTATGAAGATGCGGATGGTAAGGAGAAGGTGTTGCGCGCACAGTCCATTACGGAGCATGTGAATACACTGGAACTGCGGGATGGTCGTATGCCGGAAGCAGACGATGAATGTGTGGTGGATGCATATCAGTTCAAGGGACAGGATATCATCGGACAGGAAATTGAGATTGCGGACAGCAACACGCAGGATACAAAAGATGCATTTGCACACAAGAAATACAAAGTTGTCGGTACGGTGAATTCGCCAATCTATATCAATATCGAACGTGGAACGACGGATCTTGGAAATGGACGGATCAGTGCATTTATCTTTATTCCGGAAGGCGGATTTTCCTTTGATGCATATAAGGAAATCTATGTACAAAGTCAGGATTCCTATGATATCTATACGGATGCGTATGATGATTTTATCGATGATGTCACACCGGATATGGAGACTGCATTGAAGGCGGTTACCGATGATCGGTATGACCGGCTTGTGACAGAGCTGGGCAGGACACTTGTGGAGGACGCGGTTGAAAAGCAACAGCAAGAATTACAGGCGATGATGCAGGATGCGCAGAGCGGAACGCTCACACAGGAGCAGATAGCCCAGATGGAACAGTTACAGCCTCTTACGCAGGAACAACAGGATGCACTCGTACAGGAATATGGAGAACAGGCGGCGAAGGAAGCATTTGGAGATGTAAAGACGTATGTGCTGGATCGTTCGACGAATGTCGGTTATATGTGCTATGACAATGATACGAACATCGTCGATGGCGTAGCAAAGGTATTCCCGATTTTCTTCTTCCTGATTGCGGCACTTGTCTGTTCGACGACGATGACACGTATGGTGGATGATGAGCGTGGACAGATCGGAACATACCGGGCACTTGGTTATACGAATGGACGCATTATGGCGAAGTATCTGATTTATTCCGGAAGCTCGGCGTTCCTTGGCTGCGTGATCGGATTCTTCGGAGGAAGCTATCTGTTCCCATATGTAATATCTGAGGCGTATAAGATGTTGTATGATTTCGGAACAGGCATTGAATTTTATTTTTCACCAGGACTTCTGGTAATCTGCCTGATTGTGTCGCTGCTTTGCTCAATGGGAACGGCATTCCTTGCCTGTATCAATGAGCTTCGGTGTATGCCGGCAGAGCTGATCCGGCCGAAGGCTCCGGCAGCAGGAAAACGTATCTTACTGGAGCGGATTCCATTTATCTGGAAGCCGATGAAGTTCTTACATAAGGTAACCGCACGAAATGTATTCCGATTCAAGAAGCGTATGTTCATGATGCTGCTTGGTATCGCCGGATGCACGGCGCTTGTCCTGACGGGGCTTGGAGTGAAGGATTCAGTATCAAATCTGGCCGAGTTTCAGTATGGTGATATCGATACTTACGATATGGAAGTAACCCTGAATGGCACATATAACGAGGATATACAGCAGGAGGTGGAGGATGCTGTCGGTGATGGCTTTGAGGATTCCACAGCAATCCTCAAAAGCACGGTAGAATATCATGCAGCTTCTGCAATTAAAACAGTGTATCTGATTGCTGCAGAGCCGGAAGATTTAGAAAGCTTTGTGAAGTTTGACATGACAACCAGCAATGGCACTTATCCGGGAAACGGTGAGGTGATGTTGTCAAAGAAGATTGCGGAGATTGCGGATGTGACGGTTGGCGATCCGATTACCTTGCATGATACGGATGCGGGAGATGTGACGCTGACCGTATCGGGAATCTTCGAAAACTATGTATGGCACTACGCATATATCACACCGGAATGCTATGAGCAGTATTTTGACAAAGCATGCGAGGCAAATACAATGTATTTGCATGTCGATACAGACAGTACCGCTTATGAGGCAGGCGGGAAATTATCTGCACTCTCCAATGTGATGAGCGTCTCAGTTGTTGCAGACATCAAAGACCGTGTGGAGAATATGATGAAGATGATGGATGCGGTTGTCGGACTTGTAATTGGCAGTGCGGGTGCGCTTGCATTTATCGTGTTATTCAACTTAAGCAATATCAATATTACGGAGCGTGTGCGGGAGATTGCAACAATCAAGGTACTTGGTTTTTATCCGCGAGAGACAGGATCGTATGTTTTTCGGGAGAATTTCATACTGACGCTGATGGGAATCGTTGTCGGACTTCCACTTGGCTGTTTGCTGCATCGGTTTGTTATGTCCCAGATTCAGGTCGATATGGTGGCATTTGCAACGAGAATCATGAATATCAGTTATCTGTATAGCGTCCTGATTGTACTGGCATTCCTGATTATTGTGGATCTGGTGATGCGCCGGAAAATTGATAAAATAGATATGGCGGAATCATTGAAGTCTATTGAGTAAGTATGTTATAATATAAATTGTGTCTGTGTGTGCAAGTCAGGCTGTGTATGCAATAAAGCAGCTCAGATATGTATTTACGAATATTGACAAAGACGCATAAGTAATATTTGGAGGAAAAAGAAATGGGTTTACATATGGTAAAGGCGGTTCCAACGCCGGAAGAGATTCGCGCAGCGCATCCGATGGACAAAGAGTTACAGGAGATCAAAGCAAAAAGAGATGCTGAGATCAAGAAGATATTTACCGGTGAGTCTGATAAGTTTATTGCGATCATCGGTCCTTGCTCCGCAGATTATGAGAATTCCGTACTTGATTATCTCTGCAGACTGGCAGCTGTTGCAGAGAAGATCAAGGATAAGGTTTTTGTAATTCCTAGAATCTACACTAACAAACCACGTACAAATGGTTCCGGATATAAGGGCATGCTGCATCAGCCGAATCCGGAGGATAAGCCGGATTTCATCGAGGGTGTGAAGGCAATCCGAAAGATGCACATCAAAGCAATCCGTGAGACAGGACTGACTGCAGCCGATGAGATGCTGTATACGGATAACTGGCCATATCTCGAGGATATTTTATCTTATGTGGCAATCGGTGCAAGAAGTGTGGAGAATCAGGCACATCGTCTGACATCGAGCGGTATTGACGTTCCGGTTGGAATGAAGAATCCGACAAGCGGTGATTTCGCTGTCATGCTCAATTCCTGTGTGGCGGCACAGGCAAAACATACATTCCTGTTCTCCGGTTATGAGGCAAAGACCGATGGAAATCCATTGGCACATTGTATCCTACGTGGATCTTTGAGCAAGAGCGGACGTTCCATTCCAAATTATCATTATGAGGATCTGAAGTACCTTGCTGAGGCGTATGGCAAGTATAAGCTTGTGAATCCTGCATGTATTGTGGATGCAAATCACAACAACTCTGGTAAGAAGTGGGATGAGCAGCCTCGTATCGTAAATGAGATTCTGCACAGCAGAAGACACAGTGATGAGGTAAAGCATCTGGTCAAGGGTGTTATGGTAGAGAGCTACATCGAGGATGGAAATCAGCCAATCGGTGGTGGATGCTATGGCAAGTCAATCACAGATCCTTGCCTTGGATGGAAGAAGACAGAGAGACTGCTTCTGGAGATGGCAGAGCAGCTGTAAGCAAAATGAGACTTATGGATAAGCTGCTGGTTCGAATCAATCAGCAGCTTATTTTGAGCCAGGAGGTTACATATGAATATATTTAGTATTTTGATTCCGAAGCACACATTGACGTACTTAAATGCAAATGATCCTCTGGATCAGGCAGTCGCATTTCTGCTTGGTGCCACATATACGGCAATCCCTGTGGTGGATGACCAGGGACGGTATGTCGGGATCGCCAGTGAGGGTGATTTCCTGCGTGCGGTCATGGAACACGGACGTGAGAACCTCGCAAAGTATAAGGTAGCAGATATCGTCAACAAAGACGAAGGCGCGAAAGTATTAAATACTGTAGAAAAAGATGAGATTATGGAAAGGATTCTGGATCGGAATTTCCTCTGCGTGGTAGATGACCGGGATTGCTTTATCGGCATTATCACACGAAAGAGTATCATTCTGTACCTGAAGAACTGATATGTATAAGTATGTATTTTTGGATCTTGATGGGACGATTACGGAACCGGAAGAGGGCATCATCAATGGTGTGTTGTATGCGCTTTCGAAGTTTGGAATTACAGTAGAAGATCGGACGACGTTGTATCCTTACATTGGACCCCCACTTCGGGATTCGTTCCGGGAATTTCATGGACTCTCGGAAGAAGAGGCAGAACAGGCGGTGTTGTATTACCGGGAATATTACAGCACGAAGGGTATCTACCAAAATGGTATTATGCCGGGGATGGAAGCTGCATTTCAGACGCTTCAGGAGCGTGGTTGTCATCTGTATGTGGCAACGTCGAAGCCGGAGCTTTATGCAAAACAGATTCTGGAACATCTGAAGTTGGATGGATATTTTGATATCATTGCAGGCAGTACCTTTGACAAATCAAGAGATTCAAAGGCAGCGGTGATTGAGTATCTGCTTGCCGGGATTGCGGCAGATCAGGGAAAACCTTCGATGGACGATATCATTATGGTTGGTGACCGGGAGTTCGATGTAATCGGTGCCAGAGCATTTGGAATCGAGACGATCGGTGTACTGTTTGGATATGGCAGTAAAGAAGAGTTTGAAGCCTGTGATTGCAGATATCTTGCAGAGAATGCGGAAGAGATGGTGCAGATCATCCTGCGATAATACATGAGAATACGGGCGGTTATGTTTCTGTATAGTGTTAATACTGTTGGGGATGATCGATGTAACATAGGAAAGAGGTTATAATAAATGGATTTTCAGATTGGACAGATCATTCGAATGAAGAAGCCGCATCCGTGTGGTGGAAATACATGGGAGATCCAGCGTGTTGGCATGGATTTCCGGTTGAAGTGCCAGACTTGTGGACATATGGTGATGATTCCAAGACGTGTTGTGGAAAAAGGCTTCCGTGGATTTGTAGAGGAATAAAGAAAAAGTAGAGCGGTTGGCTCTACTTTTTTTGCTTTTCTTTCTTCGCTTTCTTTTCGATGTACAGTTTTTTATCTGCCTGTTCCAACACCTCTTCGATATCCAGATCTTTTGTACAGGCAACTTCACAGATACCGATACTCATCTCAATCCGGTATGGCTTTTGAACCATCTGATTATGGCGTTCTGTGATTTCTGCGATACGATGCTTCATGATCTTTTCGTAGTTTGGAATACCAAGCAGTGCGAAAGCTACAAACTCGTCTCCGCCGAAGCGGGAGATAACATCGGTATTTCGGAATGCTTCTTTTAAGATCATACCGATTTCCCGGAGGGCAAAATCACCTTCGTCGTGCCCGTATTTATCGTTGATCATCTTCAGGTTGTCCATGTCTGCATAGAGAACAAGTACCTCTCGGTTCTGGTTCATCGGATTCTCAATGATCGTCTTGACGTAGTCTAAGAATCCCCAGCGGTTGTATAAGCCGGTCAGCTGATCGGTCTTGGAGATCTCCTTTAAGATCAGATTATGCTTGGACATCTGCTCTAAGTTTTGCTGCAGATGTTCACTGATTTCTTTCTGCTGTTCTAACAAAAGCATCGTCTTTAACGCGGCAGAAATATGGATGCCAAGGGATGGAACCATATTGAAATAATCAAGCTCCGTATCACAGACAATCAGACCAAGCAACTGTTCCTGTGAGAACAGCGGTGCAAGGATGTAAGTTCTCCGTTTATCCTGCTGCATCTTTGTGTTGTTGAAAATGCTGTTAATTGTTACAAGCTGTTCGTTCTTCGGTACACCGAAGGACTGGTTTTCAATCGTATAGGCACGTAACAACAGCGAATCCGGTTTGCGGAATACTGTGTCGTGTGGATGATTGATCGGCTGTTTGAACGTATATAAGAACGAAGAGTGGATACCAATCGCACTCATATTTTTCAGGATGGATTCAAATGGAAGATCCATCAGTCTGGATTGTGACAGGTTTGCGCTGATTTCGTCCACCAGATGTGTGATCTGTGCCATACTGCCGTACTGCTTCTGGTAGGTACGGAAGTTGGAGATGGAAAGCTGCTGATACATCGATGAAAAGACATCGACGAACGTAATCCGCTTCTCTGGATCTTCAATCTGACGCTCCAATACAAATTGTAAGGAGAACAGCAGATTCACAAAAAGCTCTACCGAAGTATAGGAGAAAATCGGCTGTTCGATAATCTGTGTGAACAATGTCTGGACATCCATTCGATCTGCTGCAATATCGTTTGATGTTGTCAGATCGCAGATCAGACGGAAAAATACGGACAGGTCATCCTTTAACTGGAGGATGATGTTTGTGTCAGCGTAAGTGCTGAACAGATAGTTCATAATATGTTTCAGAATCTCTGGACGTTTCTTCTCGTCGAGAAGTCCAACCAATTGCAGTTTTGCTGCCAGAGAATCATAATCGTAGTTCGCACAGCCACAGGAGCAGCGGTGAATATAATGGGTTGCAACACGCTGTGCGACAGGTGCTGTATTCTCATCTAAGAAATCCGCCATATGGAGGATTGCCTTGTATGCAAGCTCAGCTGCGTTTGCCTCGACGGTTGTGAGAGGTGGATTTAATGTGGACGCGTAAGGCGCATTATCAAAGCCGATTGCTAAGATGTCCTTGCCGACCTTCAGTCCAAGCTTGGCAAATACACGATATCCGCCTTTTGCCATTTCATCATTTGCAAATACGACGGCATCTAATTCCGGATGGGTTGAGACGAAAGCTCCGATCAGCTTTTCACTACTATCCTCGAAATTGCCATAGACAACATAGTTTTCGTTATATGGAATATTCTGTTCTTCCAGAACCTTGCGATAGGCATTCAGACGTTCCATTGCGTCAATATTGGTCTTTGGACCGCTGACGTAACCGATGTTCTTCGCACCGTGATCGACGATCAGATGCCGGATGCCCTGCATGAAGGCGCCCTGATTATCAAAAATCATAGATGGATACCCTGGCATATCGGTGTAGAGGATGACAACCGGAATTCCAAGAAATTGTGCAAGGAATCTGCGGCGGGCGTCAAGATCAATACGACAACCGATCAGTCCCATCATAATATATAAAATATCCAGGTGATTATCATTTGCAAACTGGAACAGGGTATTATACTGATATTCGTACTGTAAATGGTCATCAGAAATAAGGGTATTATCAAGATACATACCCGGAAAGATATACATATTTGCATCGATGGCACGTGCGCCAAGCTCGGCACCTTTGACTGCCTCTGATGTAAATGGAGTATTCAAATCATTGATTAGCAATCCTATATTTTTTCGCAAAGAAAATTCCCCCTTGTTCCATAAAACAAACCACGAACCTTATAATTTCATTATCGACATTTTAACTGAAAATTCAACATAATTTTCAAAAATTGTAAAATTTGTAGCATACTATTGTGAAAAAACACAAAAAAATAGGAAACTATCTTTGCAAAAGTGCTGAAAATCTGGAGATTCAGAAAAACCGACTTACGATTTGCCTGCAAAAGTGATATTATAAATAGGTAGAATATAAGAGGGTTTAATAGAAAGATGGAGGCGAGAGAGTGTTTCATGTAGGCGATTATATCGTATATGGAAGCAATGGTATATGCCGGGTGGAGGAGATCACACATCCGGATATAGCGGGAATTGATGAAGACAAATTGTATTATGTGTTAGTGCCGGAAAAGACAAGGGACAGTCGGTTGTTTTGCCCGACAGACAATAGCCGGGTTGTGCTTCGGAGTGTGATCACAGCCGATGAGGCGGCAGCTTTGATGGAAGAGGTCAAGGAAATCGAACCATTGCAGGTAGAGAGTGAGCGGATGCGGGATGACAGTTACAAAAAGGCAATGAAAAGCTGTGATCTGCGCCAGTGTGTCAAGGTAATCAAGGCACTTCTGATCCGGAAAGAAGAGCGTGAGTCACATGGCAAGAAAGTGACGGTAACTGATGAACGGTATATGAAGCTCGCCGAGGAGGGCTTATACAGTGAGCTTTCTCTGGTTATGGGAAAAGACCGGGAAGAAATCAAAGAGAAATTTTTAGATTATTGTAAGCAATAGTCTTTTATTTTTTCGGATAGTATAGTATAATATGCTTATCTAGGATAAAATTAAAGAAAAATGGAGGAATTACAAATGTTAGTTTCAGCTACAGAAATGTTGAAAAAGGCTAAAGCTGGTCATTATGCAGTTGGTCAGTTCAACATCAATAACCTTGAGTGGACAAAGTCAATTCTTTTAACAGCACAGGAGCTCAACTCCCCAGTTATCCTTGGTGTATCTGAGGGTGCCGGAAAGTATATGACAGGATTCAAGACAGTTGCAGCTATGGTTAAGGCTATGGACGAGGAACTTGGAATCACAGTTCCAGTAGCACTTCATTTGGATCATGGAACATACGAAGGATGTTATAAGTGTATCAAGGCTGGTTTCACATCTATCATGTTTGATGGTTCTCACTATCCATTCGAAGAGAACCTTGCTAAGTCTACAGAGCTCGTAAACGTAGCTCATCAGCTTGGTCTTTCTATCGAGTGTGAAGTTGGTTCTATCGGTGGAGAAGAAGACGGCGTTGTAGGTATGGGTGAGTGTGCAGATCCTGAAGAATGTAAGACAATCGCTGATCTTGGCGTAGACATGCTTGCTGCAGGTATCGGTAATATCCATGGTAAGTATCCGGCAAACTGGAAGGGACTTTCTTTCGAGACATTGGATGCTATCCAGCAGAAGACAGGCATTATGCCTCTCGTACTTCACGGTGGTACAGGTATTCCTGCTGATATGATCAAGAAGGCAATTACACTTGGTGTATCTAAGATCAACGTAAATACAGAGTGTCAGCTTTCATTCCAGGAAGCTACAAGAAAGTACATTGAAGCTGGTAAGGATCTCGAGGGTAAGGGATTTGATCCACGTAAGCTCCTTGCACCTGGTGCAGAAGCTATCAAGGCAACAGTAAAAGAGAAGATGGAACTTTTCGGATCTGTTGGTAAGGCTTAATAAGTAACTTCTTTAAAAAAGACTAGATGCGAGTCGCTCTACATCATGTAGGGCGACTTTTTTCAACGTTTTTCTTCTGTATTTCTCTTGTTTCCTGTGTCTGCATGTATTATAATTATTATAATTATGCGGCAGTATGCCCATTTATGTAAACTACTGCCGAACCAGGAGAAAACGCATGGCTTTAAAACACGTAATGATCAACGATATAATTGCAGAACATAGTGCGCGGATGCAGAATCTGAAAAAGTACTATCCGTTTTTCGTGTTGAATGAGACGACTTTTACACAGTACAAGGAAGGTAAGTATGCGTTTTTAGATATGGGATATATCACGATGGCGTCCTTGCGGTTTTTCATCAATGAAAACAATTTCCACGAAAAGGACGTCACGTATGAAGAATATGAGGATTTCCTGCGGGAACTTCTGACGCGGGATTTCAAGCTGGAAGAGGAACTGGTAGAGCTGCGCGAACTGATCTCCTATATTTTTGATAAGATTAAAAATGACGGGCGGGCGTTTGAGTTTCATTTCTATGATCCGGAAGTGCGGGAAAACAAGGTCGCACGCGTGAAGCTGATTGACAGTCATATCGCGCAGGGGACGGTTTATTATACGATTACGCCAGAGGGCATTGAGTTCTATCTGGATACGAAGGAAATCAAAGACGAGAGCAAGATCAATGTATCCCAGTTGTTGCTTGAGAAGATGATCAATGCGAACAACTTCAAGGGCGGTATCGATGTGGTTCGTCGGATCAACAGTCAGGTGATCTCGCTGATTGAGCAGAAGGAGCAGGTCGTAAAGCTGCTTGGAGTGGATGTGTTCGAGGGTGCAAAGGCGTATGAACATTTCATGGACACGACGGCAAAGTGGTTTACCGAAGAGCAGAAATTATTTGTGAAGAACAAGGCGCTGGTCGATAAGGCGATTGAAAAGGCAGAGTTTGAACGCGATACCGATGGAGGTTCACCGACCCTGCATTCGAAGGCACTCTCGGAGATCAGCCAGTTGGAGACAGAGTTAAAGAAAACAATCTACAATCATAGCCGCCTGATCGGTGAGACAACCGAGCTGTCACAGTTGTCCGATCAGATCATCAACCGGGCGAAATTACGGAAATTAAGACCAGTCTTTGATTTTAAGCAGGCGTTAAATACGATCATGAAGCTGGATCAGCCGGATCTGCTGGCACATGTGCTGGAACCGCTGTTTGCGCCGCGGATGGATAAGTATTTCACGATGCGGAACATCGACAATATCCTGACGCTTCGAAGTGATGAGAAGCAGGAGACAGAGAAGATTGAAAAGCGGGAACTGACACCAGATTTCAAGTATGAGGACGAGATTCTGGAGGAGAAGATCGGACGAAACTTCGCCCACCTGTTCTACGAGCTCTGCGATCAGTTGAAGAAGTGGAATCGTGTTACCTTGAAGGAATACAATGGAATCCTTGAAATAAAATTTGGCGAGGAAATCTATACAAACCGCGATTACTATGCGTTCCTGGTACATTTATCCGGGAAGCGGTCGTATCGGGTTGATGAAATGCTCGAGAAGCAGGAAACGATGTTAGAAGAGATGGTCGTCGAACATCTGACAGAGGAAGAAAAGGAACGCATTCGAGATATTCGATTCACAATCACATTTGGAACGGATGAGGTAGAGATCAAACCACAGATGCAGGATATAGAAGCCGTCGAGCCGTTTGTGGTAACGGATATGAATTTTGAAAGGGAGGCAGCCGAGTAATGGAACAGCGAAATCTGGAAAAAGCATTGGATGTATATGCCGCGTTGATTACCGGGCAGGAAATCTCCAGAAGCAATCCGGACACACGGGATCTGTATGAAGAATTTTATGCAAATGCTGCTGTGTACGACATTGTAACCAAGATGATGAAAAAACTGAATTTGAATTTATATGAATATCAGGATGCGGTCTATCTGACTGCCGGTGAGGGAAACCGCGTGTTTGGATATACAAACGATGATATGAAGCGTCTGCTTGGGCTACGGTTAAACCGGGAGCTGTATATGGTATATTTTATCATGTACAATTTCCTGTTACTGTTCTATCAGGATTCCGCATCGTATCAGGTGAAGGAATATGTGCGGCTCGAAGATATTTTAGAGCAGGTAACAACGTATCTTGCGTCAATTACAAAGGATCTGTCTGTGTATTCCATGAGTGATGTGGAAGCGGACAGTTTCAAGTCACTGGCGCTTTTGTGGGATGAGCTTCCACTTGTGACTTCCGATGAGAAGGACAAGAACCGTGCCAGCCGTGCGTCCCGTACCGGATATGTGAAACTGACGTTTAATTTCTTACAGGAACAGAAATTATTTATCGCGGTGGAAGACCGCTATTATCCAACTGACCGTTTCCATGCGATCGTGGAGAACTATTTCGAGGAGTACAAAGGAAAAATTTACAAAGTACTGGGAGGAGAGACAAATGCCTAGTATCAACCGTATTCGTGTCAACAATGTAAAATATAATTTTGGAACGCAGTACTACGATGATTTTACCATGCGGATGTATGGAAAGAACACTTTGTACGATCTGGCAAATGGTGGTGGAAAGAGTGTGCTGATGCTGCTTTTGATGCAGAACATGATTCCAAACTGTACACTCGATGAGAAACAGCCGATTGAAAAGCTGTTTCGTACCGGAAATGGAAATACAACCATCCATTCTCTCGTCGAATGGAAGTTGGATGAGCAGGATCGCAAGGAAGGCTATCGCTATATGACGACGGGATTCTGCGCGCGCAAAGCGAAGGATGTCGAGGGCGAGACGGCGAAGAAGGATGTGGCAGCGATTGAGTATTTCAATTACTGTATTTTCTACCGGGAGTACAATAAAAATGATATTATCAATCTGCCGTTGTCGAAGGACAAAGAGCGCATCACGTTTCAGGGATTGCGGAATTATCTGAAAGAGTTAGAACATCGTGATATGTCACTGAAGGTCTGCATCTTTGACCGGAAGGGTGAATACCAGCGGTTTATCAGCGGATATGGTCTGCATGAGAGCCAGTGGGAGATCATCCGAGGAATCAATAAGACCGAGGGGCATGTGCGTACCTACTTCGAGACGAATTATAAGACGACGCGAAAGGTCGTGGAGGATCTGCTGATCGAGGGCATCATCGAGAAAGCGTATGCAGTAAAGACGATGCGTGACGGCGAGGATTCTGACACAATGGCGAAGATGCTCATGGATATCAAGGAGCAACTTACGATCCTTGCTAAGAAGAAAAAGGATATTACAAGCTATGACCATCAGGCGGAGCTGATCGAGGTGTTGCGGGATAAAGTCGCGTCATTTATGAGTCTGTATCAGGAGCAGACGAATATGGAGAAGCTTCTGGCGGATATCTGCGTGACTGGAGAAGAGTTTGTAAAAAATGATGCCGAGACGCTGGAAAAGCTGGAGCAGACGCGCAATGAGAAGCGTGCGGCAAAGGACGACCAGAGAAAACGGATGGAATGCCTGAAGGTTGCACGGGATAAACGACATCTCGAACAGCTTTACGGACAGATTAAACAGGCGGAAAAACAGCTTGAACTGGAACAGAGCCGTCTGGAGACTGAGCAGGCGGAGTTCGCAAAAAAAGAGAGTATTAACGAGTATCTCGAATATGTGGATGACCGCAGGAAAAAGGATGAACTGGAGGCGTGGGTAAAGGCGCAGATGAATGCGTCAGCCTTTGATGAGACACAGTTATATACCTATGCCTATAATATAAAGATGCGCATGGATGTGCAGATGACGAACCTGCGCAACCAGATTGCAGCCGATACGGAAGAATTAAAGCGTGAGGTCGCAAAGCAGAAATATAATGAGAAGATGCTTGCTGAGATGCAGGTGCAGCAGGCAGTGTATGAGCATAGCAAGCAGGAGGCTGAGACGCAGATCCGGCAGTTATCCGAACAGCTTTCCGCAATCCGTATGGAGATGAATGAGATCCGGTTTACGAAAGTGGATGAGCAGCTTGCAGAGTCCAAAGAGTTACTGGCATCTTTGCAGGAACAGCAGACACAGGAGGAAGCGCTTGTCGCAGATTGCAGGAAAAAGGAAGAAGCGCAGAAGGAACGGCTGATGCAGCTTCGTCTGCAACAGGCAGAAAATGAGAAGCAGCTTGCGGAGCTTCTGACGAAGGAACAGGCATTTGAGGAAGCGGCAGAAAAACTGCATAAGATACAGACAATTTACGGGGCATCCGAGATGGAAGCACTGTCGGATGTGCTGGCAGATCGTATCCGTGATGCGGTGCTCAAGATAGAGGCACTGAAAAAGCAGGGAGTGGAATGCGCCAAGAATGCGGAGCGACTGGCGGAGGGCAGATTGATCGGAGTATCCGAGGCTGCCAAGAAGGTATTGGATTATATTGAGACACGGCATGGAAGTGCAGCTATGTACGGAATGGATTATGTATCGGCTCTGCCGGCGGACAAGCAGGCGGCGGTACTTTCAGCAAATCCACAGCTTGTTTATGGGATTGTGGCAGAGGACTACGATACCCTGGCAGAAGATCCGAATATCCGCACGATTGATACAGGAGAAGTTCCAGTCTATATTTACGACCGTGACCGGATGGAAGACATGGCGATGCATCTCGGAGACAATGTGTTTGCGGTGTCGGCAACACCGGAGTATCTGCTGGATGCCGAGACGATCAGCACACTGGTCGCAAAGGAGCGGCAGCGGGAAACAGAGATTGGCGATCAGCTTGCCATGCAGGAGGAGATGCTTTCTGCATACCGGGAGGATCAGGCATTTTTAATCCGTCTGTCTGACCGGGATCTGTTGGAGGCAGGAAAACGTCTGGCAGATGCAAGAAAGACGGCGACGGAATTAGAGACGCAGCTTACCGCATGCATGGATGAGCTCGAAATAATCCGCAAGAAGATTGCGGCATCGAAAGAAAAACAGGAAAATTGTAAGCAGGAATACGAAGCATGCATACAGGATGTGAACCGGTTATATACCGTGGAGCAGTTAACCTCTGTGATTGCTACACAGGAACAGCGGCAGGCAGAGGCAGAAAAGGCACTGGAGCGTCTGGAAGAACAGAAAGCATCGTTCGTGGCACAGGGCGGAGACAGCCGGCTTGATACAGAGCAAACAGAAGCGAAAATACGTTTCATGCAGGAACAGCTGGATACGCTTGTACGTGAATGGAAAGATAATTATGAGTCTTATTATAATGTCGATCAGGAATACGAAGTATTAACGATTTCGGATGAGGATTTACGGGCGAGATTCCGGACAATGGTTGATGAGAACCGCGGCGATATGCGTGCGATGGAAGATAAGCAGCTCGTGATCGCCACATTGCTTGCTTCGATGGAAAAATCCAGAAAATCAATCGAGCGCAGAGGTGTTGATTTTAAAGAACTGGCAGATCTGGAAAGCCGGAATCTGCTGTATTTCTCGGATGATGCGGTGCTTACCGTATGCCGGGAGAATATTGCACAGACGAAGGAACAGTTAAAGAAAGAGGAACGGCAGCTTTCCGAGATCCGCTCCAAAGCAGATAAGTTAGATGGAAGCATTCAATATGCAATCGAGAATATCCAGAATGGATATGGTTCTTACGAGGAAGTGGATGCAAGTGAGTCAGAGATCATTGCCAGTCTTGAAAGCGGGCAGACATTGCTGGCACGGCTGGAGGCGGAAGCAAAGGCGTGCGACGAAGAGTATCGTACCTATGAGAAACGGCAGCGGTATATGACAGATCTGTATAAGGATGTCAAGCGGATCGTAACGACACATGAGATCAGTCTGGAAGATGCGACACCGATGTTAGAGGATAAAGAGACATTACGGGAGATGTTTGAATCCCAGCTTATGAATTTCGACCGGACATGCAAACAGCTTGACCGTGCGAAAAATGAGCTGCTCAAATTTAAGGGCAATACGGCACAGGCGTTTGATGAGATGCATGCGTATGAGCTTGCGGGAACGATCCGGGACGATGTGCGGATTCCAGAGAATTATGCAGAGGCAAAGGCATTGGTGGACAATCTGGAGTCTATGGTTGGATATGTGCGTCTGGAACGTGACCGTGTGGAGAAGAGTCTGACCGATATGGAGGGGCTCAAAGCAAACTTCGAGGAGCAGTGCCTGCAACGGTGTTTGGATGTGCGGACGGAGCTGGATAAATTACCGAAGCTTTCCCGGATTATCATGGAGGATGAAGTGATCCAGATGGTAGGCTTACAGGTGCCATATGTGAAGGATGAGTTTTTGAAACAGCGGATGTCGGATTATGTAGACCGCATCGTGGCACAGGCAGATGATTATGAGCAGGATCGCGACCGGATGAAATTTATTAGGAACAGTTTGACTTTAAAGAAATTGTTCAGTGTGATTGTAACCGATATGAATGCGATCAAGCTGAGTCTGTATAAGCGGGAAAGAATCAAAGAACAGAGCCGTTATCTGAAATACGAGGAGGCCGTTGGAAGTACCGGACAGTCGCAGGGTATTTATATCCAATTCCTGATTTCCATCATCAATTACATTTCCGGTATGTACCGGATTGGAAATGAGGATACAGGAACAAAGACGATCTTTATTGATAACCCGTTTGGTGCGGCGAAGGATGTGTATATTTGGGAGCCGATCTTCGCATTGCTTGCGGCAAATCATGTACAGCTGATCGTGCCGGCACGTGGGGCAACACCAGCAATCACCGGACGATTCGATGTCAATTATATTTTAGGACAACAGATGGCAGGCGGAAAGCAGCTGACCGTAGTTGTCGATTATACAAGCAAAGTCGAGCAGGAGGAACTTGTTTATCAGGATCTTGAATATGAACAGGTGAGCTTCGATTTTATATAGTAGGGAAAGACAGAGGATAAGTTATGCATTACAAGGAAGTAAAAGCAATTTTATCTCCGCAGAATGGTCTGAATATCTATCGGGGATGCAGTTATTCGTGTGTGTTCTGCGATGCACGCAGTACCTGCCACCGGATGGATCACGAATTTGAAGATATCGAGGTAAAAGCCCATGCTGTGGATATGCTGGAGTATGCATTGAAGAAAAAGCGGACAAGGAGCATGATACAGATCGGTTCTTCGTCGGAGCCGTATATTCCGCTCGAAGAGGAATTGCAACTGGTGCGGCGGTGTCTGAACCAGATCGAGCGGTTTGATTTTGGATTGGTATTACATACACATTCAATGCTTGCACTGCGGGATATTGATATCTTAGATAAGATCAACCGTAAGACCAAATGCATCGTGATCGTGCGGCTGAGTACCTATGATGATTCGCTCGCGAAAAAGTTAGAGCCTGGAACGTCGCTTCCATCAGAGCGGTTTTCGCTGATGCAGCAGCTCACGGAGCGGGGCATCACAGTGATCGTCAACCTGGCACCAATCCTGCCGTTTATCAATGATGACATGGAGAACATACAGGGGTTGTTGTCGTACTGTGTGAAAGCGGGCGTATATGGAATCCTGACGGACAAAATGTGTCCGGTTTTAAGAGAGGGAAACCGGGAGCGGTTTTATCAGCAGCTCTATAAGAATTTCCCGGATATCTACGATCAGTATGAGGCAGTTTACGCAGACGAGAAGACATTGAAGACAAAAAATTATACCGAGATTATGGCGTGCATCCGTGAGACCTGCGAGGCGCATGGAATCCAGTATGATAAGGAAGAACTGCTTCGGTTCACGCGGGAGTATAAGAATAAGACGATTGGAACACAGCTCAGTTTGTTTGACATGATGTAAAAATGGTAGATATATGAGGAGATGGAGAAGATGAGTAAGAGCAAAAAAGAAAGACAACAGGAAAAAAAGGAGCTGAGACAGGCACAGGAGAAGGCGCAGCCAAAACAGCCGCAGGCAGAGAAAAAGCCAGAACCGAAACCAGTAGAAGCAAAGAACGCGCAGCCGGAGACAGCCGCAGATGTGAAGATGAATTTCTATTCCGGCATGTCTATGATCATGACGATTATGGCAGCTGCTTCCGCAGTGGTTGCGATGATTGTAGCAGCAAGAGGATTTTATTATATTCTGCAGACTCTGTATGATGAGACTCAGACCGATATCGTGCTTTTGAGCGATAATCTGGTTGCGGCGGATTTCAGTCCATCGATCCGCATCTTTCTGTATGTGATGGGACTGCTGATGGCGGTACAAGTGGTGTTATCTCTGGTAGGTACGGTAACAGCAATCAATCCAAAGAAGAAACCACTCTTCCCAATCTCCGTTGCGATGACGATACTGGCGGTAGCAACACTGGTGCTTTATTTGATTGGACATTCGAAGACCGGAGATATCGCCAATATGTTCTCCAGAGTGGAGATGCATAAGCAGATCGGACTTTATACGATTTACCTGTATGTGCTGATTGCAAATCTGGTTTGTGCAGTGGTAAATCTGTTTGGACAGATGTATGGTTTGAAGTTGTATAAAAAGACAGGCAGTACCTGTTAGTAAAATAGAAAAAGTGTAGGAGGGTATGAAAATGGCATTTAAGGATTTTGTAAAGACAGTGAAGAGTGAAGCTGGTGACGCAGTGGAGGTTACAAAGCTGAAAGCAAAGATCAGCAAGGAAAAGGCAAATATCAAGGAGACATATGAGGCAATCGGTGAGATCTTCTACAATAAGGTAAAAGAGGGTGCGCAGATGGATCCGGAATTTTCGCCGTTGGTAGAGAAGATTGACGCTGCAAAAGAGTCAATCAAAAACTGCAATGACGAAATTGATCATGTAAAGATGAACTAAAATAAATGAAATAAGAAAGCCGAGGGAAACAAAGATGGACTATAATCAGATGAGCTTGAAGATGCATGAAGAAAATCACGGAAAGCTGGAGGTTGTCTCCAAGGTCGCAATCAATGACCGCGATGACTTAAGCACCGCTTATACACCAGGTGTTGCAGAGCCATGCCGTAAGATTCATGCGAATCCGGCTGACGTATACAAATATACCTGCAAGGCAAATACCGTTGCTGTTGTATCCGATGGTACGGCTGTACTTGGACTTGGCGACATCGGACCGGAGGCTGCGATTCCAGTTATGGAAGGAAAGTCTGTGCTGTTCAAACGGTTTGCAGGCGTGGATGCATTTCCAATCTGTCTGGATACAAAAGATGTCGATGAGATCGTGGAAACAGTAAAGCGGATCGCACCGGTATTCGGTGGTATCAATCTGGAGGATATTTCTGCTCCACGTTGTTTTGAGATTGAGAGCCGTCTGAAGGAAGAGCTGGATATTCCGGTATTCCATGATGATCAGCATGGTACAGCGATTGTTGTATCGGCAGGATTGATCAATGCATTGAAGCTGGTTGGAAAGCCATTTGATAAGGCAAATGTTGTGATCAATGGAGCTGGTTCCGCAGGTATTTCTATCTGCAAGCTGTTGCTCGCACTCGGTATCGGGAATGTTGTACTGGTCGATAAAAACGGAGCACTTTGTCCGGGTGAGGACTGGATGAATCCGGCACAAGCAGCGATGGCAGAGGTGACAAATAAAGATAAGCAGACTGGGGCGCTTGCTGAGATCATGAAGGGCAAGGATGTCTTTATCGGTGTGTCTGCACCGAATATTGTAACTGCAGAGATGGTCGCATCGATGGCAAACGATCCAATCGTATTCGCAATGGCAAATCCAACACCGGAGATCATGCCAGAGGAAGCAAAGAAGGGCGGCGTGCGCGTGATGGCAACCGGTCGTTCTGATTATCCAAACCAGATCAACAACGTGCTTGTATTCCCTGGTATTTTCCGTGGTGCGCTGGATGCGAAGGCAAAGGCAATCACAGAGGAGATGAAGATTGCGGCAGCCAAGGCAATTGCTTCGATCGTAACAGATGAGGAATTAAATGAGGAGTATATCATTCCGGGTGCTTTTGATGAGAGAGTGGCAAAGGTCGTTGCCAAGGCAGTATCGGATGAGGCAAAGAAGCTCGGAATCGTAAAGGAATAAGATAGTTGTAAAGATGCGGGAGGTGTGCAGATGGACGGAATGAGTCAGAAGCTCGAACAGGTGCAGGCGGAAGTAAATAAAGTGATCAAGGGCAAGGAGGATGTTGTAAAGAAGGTTCTTGCTGCCGTGATTGCAGGCGGACATATTCTGATGGAGGATATTCCGGGTGTAGGTAAGACGACGCTTGCAACAACCTTTGCAAAGAGTATGTCAATGCACTATAAGCGTGTGCAGTTTACGCCGGATGTACTGCCGAGTGATATCCTGGGATTTTCCATGTATAACTCTGCCACCAAGGAGTTTGAATACCGGGAAGGTGCGGTATTTACGAATCTGTTCTTAGCGGATGAGATTAACCGAACCTCGCCGAAGACACAGTCCGCATTGCTTGAAGTTATGGAAGAAAAAACGGCGACGGTTGACGGTGTGACCCGGCCGTTGCCAGATCCATTTGTCGTAATCGCAACAGAGAATCCATATGGTTCTTCTGGTACGCAGATGCTGCCGGAATCCCAGCTTGACCGTTTTATGGTGTGTTTGTCCATGGGGTATCCAAGTCATGCAGATGCAGTGGCAATTCTGAAAGGAAATGCAGGGAAACCACTTTCGAAGGTGCAGGAAGTCATCTCGATGGAAGAGGTGCTTGCGTTGCGTGCGATGACAAATGATCTCTATGTGAAAGATGAAATCTATGAGTATATTGTAAATCTGGTGGAGGCAACCCGGACGATGGAGATCTTTTCGATGGGTGCCAGCCCGCGAGGTACGATCGCACTTTTGCGTATGGCAAAGGCAATGGCAGTGATCGACGGCAGAGATTATGTCTGTGCCAAGGATGTGCAGGATGTAGCGCGTGATGTATTAGGACATCGAGTGAAGCTGTCAGCACGTGGAAAGGCACAGGGTATCACAATGCAGCAGGCGATCGGAATGGTGATCGCAAATGTTACAGCACCGAGGGTATAAGGATTGGCAGAATATATTGTTCGGATAATTGGATATGGGTTATTGCTCTTTGTAAATGGGATGATCTACTATTTTCTGCATAGCCAGTTTTATTTTCTGGTGCTTGTGCTGATGGTGGCTGGACCAATCCTTTCCGCAATGTCGGTGTGGGTATTGCGGCATTATTTGCAGGTAGAGATTCATCATGCGCAGGATTCCTATGGGGTACAGGGGGAGACTGCGTATTTTACGATACAGATCAAAAATCCAACGTGGTTTGTCTCGCTGGATACGAAGCTGATCGTAAATGTGGAGAACACTCTGATGGAGACGATCGGGCAACAGGTATTTTCCGTGCCGGTACATGCGGGAAAAGGATATACCCTTACGCTTCCGGTTGTGGCGACGTATCCGGGACTGTTAAAGATCAGTGTGTCACGTGTGTATATCAAAGATCTGATGGGATTTTTTCGATTGAAGAAAAACGTGGAGCAGACGGCGGAGCTTAGTATCCTGCCGCGGGCTGTGACGGATATCGCATATGAAAAGACGGCACTTGAACAGGGCATGTTGGAGAGCGAGGAAAGCTCAAAACGGGGCAATGATTTCTCTGACGTGCAGGAAGTCCGGGAGTATATTCCGGGCGATAAGCTGATGAGTATCCACTGGAAGCTGTCAGCAAAGCGGGATATCCTGATGGTGAAGGATCGCGTGAGTATGTCGGATCACCAGCTTGTGATCGTGCCGGAGCTTTTTATCGATCAACCGGTGAATCTGGCGGCGATTCTGACGATGACGTATTCCGTGATTCTGGAACTGATACAGGAGCAGACGACCGTGCGGCTTTTGTATTGGAGTACAAACCGCTATGAATATGAAGATGTGAGGATTGATTATAAGGAAGAACTAGATGCGGCGTTTGCCCGTTTGTATTATGAGAAGGCATATAAGAATCCGAGTGAAGCGGCAGATCATATGGCACTGGTGCACCCGGAAATGCATGCATATCTGCATGTATTTAGTGATGGACAGGGTGCGCAGATGCAGGTGCGGGAAAATGAGTAGGTTATAATATGGCAAAAAAGAAACATGCAGATACAATTGAATCGATGGAACTGTGCGAGGGTGTGTACCTGCAGGAGGAATTCTTCGAGAAGAAGGAAAACCGGGTGCTTACTCTGTTGTTGAAGGGCTTCATTGTCTATCTTCTTTCGATGGGAAGTATCGGTTTTTATCTGACGGCATTTGACATTTCGTTTCATGTCGGGCTTTGCCATGCTTTGATTTTACTGACATCGCTTGGCTGTGCAATGTTGTATTACCGATTGATGGTGGAAAACCTCGGTTATCTGTTTTTGTTTGTCACCTTTGCATTTCTGGTATTTACATTCCGCGATTACATCAACAGTGGATTTTATGCGATCGTGAACATCACGGTCGATAATGCAGCCCAGTATTTCGATGTGGATATTCAGAGGTTATATGAGGAGAAAATTGGCAACCGGTATGTGACAGTCACGTTTGTGGCACTCTTTATCGGTATTGTGCTTGACATCTTATTAAATGTCTATATTTCCCGACGGATGCAGTATGTGACGGCAATCGTGATTATCATGTGTCTGAATCTGATTCCGCTTTATCTGACGATGGAGCCGGATCTGTTGTATGTGCTTATGATGCTTGCCGGTGTGGCTATGGCGATTATATTTAAGGCGGGAAAGCATTACAGTCCGCAGGTATCAGTCAAGCGGAGCAATGCACAGTTTCAGGTGCAGGGAAAAAAGAAAAAAGAGGTTGCCTATGTCTATGACGTGAAAGCAATGGTGCAGGCAGGGGTACTGGCGGTAGTTACTGCAATACTGGTCGTGACGGCGGCAAGCAGCTTTCGCCCGAAGGAGTCATTTAATGTCGGATACACCGGAAACAAATATAAAGATCTGACAATGGCGGCGATGTCGACGTTACTGGTCGACGGTTTTGAGGGCTTGTATCACAGAACTGGTACCAACGGCGGTGTTGGAGGTGGAAAGCTGGGAGAGGTTTCTACGGTTTATCTGGATAACCAGACCGATCTGGTTGTGAAGATGGCACCATATACATCAAACCGGATCTACCTGAAATCTTTTACTGGCGTCCGATATAACCCATATGCGAACGAGTGGACACCGATGAGTGAAATCCGGAATTATGATGGCATGGACACGAGTGCGGAGGTAAGATCGCTGAAAGAACAATACGAGGAGAACCGTGAGGGCAGTGCCAAAGCAACGATGGAGATTCAGTGTGTGGGTGTGTATCCTCAGTTGTATCAGCCGTATTATACTGCGGACGCAGAAGCGATACGGAACGGTTATACGATCACCTATTATCCGCGTGTGGCAGGAAACCGTGCATCCGTGACGTCAGAGTCTGTGGCGTATAATGATATGGATCTGTATGTGCCGGAGGAGAATTTAGAGGCGGTGTCACAGGTTGCATCGGAGCTTGGAACAATCGGAACGACAGATCATGTGATCGAGGAACTGAAAAATTATTATCAGGAGAATTATCCGTATACCGTCCGTCCGGGAAAGACACCAAAGAAAAAGGATTTTGTCAACTATTTCCTGTTGGAAAATAAGAAAGGCTATTGTTCTTATTTTGCAAGTGCGGCGGTGCTGATCTTCCGATACATGGGAATTCCGGCACGGTATGTGGAAGGTTATGCGATTGATTACGATCAGATATTAAGTGGCGAGCTGGTCGATGGCGCGGATTATGCAGATTATTATGATGGCTATTCTGAGATTGGTGAGACTGCATATGTAAAAGTGGATGTGACTGATGCCGATGCACATGCATGGGTGGAGGTGTACGATCCGGTAATCGGCTGGTATCCGGTGGATGTGACACCGTCGTCAAGCGACGATGAGGATATCACGAATTTCTGGGATGAGTTTGCAGATTTCATGGGCGGCGACGAAAGTGGTTCCGATACGGTTACAGAGAATGGAAATGCACTGACGATTCCGGACAATCTGATGCGGAATATCGTGTATGGACTGGCTGTGATCGCTGCTGGATTTGTTGTATTTCTGCTTGGAAAACAGTTTGTACTATGGATGTTATTCTATATCCGATTTGCCAAAGCTTCCTATAATGATAAGCTGATCTTATATTACAGCCGGATGGTGAAACGTTACGAGAAACGGCATACGGAGTTTGCAACATGTAAAAACTATGAGAATCAAATCCAATATATGCTTACCCATATGGCACAGGGAGAGGCGAGAACAGAGTTGGAACCGCAAGCCGGAACAGTAATTGAAATCTTGAACATCGCGGGCTTCTCGAATCAGTCCGTGGAAGAAGCAACCTATAAAAAGACGCAGGAATATCTGAAGAAACTGCGGCGGGCAGCAGAAAAATAGACATGCAGGAAATTGCATGTCTGTTTTTTTCTAAATTTTTCTAATTTTCCTTTGAAAACCTATTGACTTTGTAGGAATTGAGTAGTAATATCTTCTCAACGAATGCATACTATTCCTACTAAATAGGTATGAAATGTAGGAAATGGCAAAAATAGAAACGAAAAAGAAAAGGAGAAAACAAAGATGAAGATTGCAAAACAGTTAACCGAATTGATTGGAAATACTCCGCTTCTGGAGCTTACAAATTACGAGAAGGAGCAGGACTTAAAGGCAAAGATCGTAGTCAAGCTTGAGTACTTCAACCCACTTGGAAGTGTGAAGGATCGTGTCGCAAATGCGATGATCGAGCAGGGAATCAAGGATGGCAAGATCAATCAGGATACGATCATCATTGAGCCGACAAGCGGTAACACCGGAATCGGTCTTGCATTTGTATGTGCGGCAAAGGGACTGCATCTGATCCTGACAATGCCGGATACGATGAGCGTGGAGCGTCGGAAGATCGTAGGTGCACTTGGCGCAGAAATTGTCCTGACACCTGGACGCGATGGCATGAAGGGAGCAATCGCCAAGGCAGAGAGTCTGAAGGAGGAATATGGAAATGCATTTATTCCACAGCAGTTTGAGAATGCTGCAAATCCAGCCATCCATAAGGCAACGACAGCACAGGAGATCTGGAATGATACAGACGGACAGGTTGACATCTTCGTATCAGCCGTAGGTACAGGCGGAACCGTAACAGGAACCGGACTTGGGCTGAAAGAGAAAAATCCGGATGTGAAGGTGGTTGCAGTAGAGCCTGCAAGCTCCCCGGTTCTTTCCGGAGGAAAGCCGGGTCCACATAAGATTCAGGGTATCGGTGCCGGATTCGTACCAGATGTGCTTCGTATGGATATCTTAGATGAGATCATCCCGGTAGAAAACGATGCAGCATTTGAGACATCCAGAGATGTAGCAAGAACCGATGGCGTACTCGTTGGTATCTCTTCCGGAGCTGCACTGTTCGCTGCAACCGAGCTTGCAAAGCGTCCGGAGAATGAAGGAAAGACAATCGTTGTATTGCTTCCGGATACCGGGGAGAGATATTTATCAACTTCACTCTTTGTATAAAAAAGGAACATTATGAAGAAAAAACTGATGCTCGGACTCCTTGCATTTGCGCTCCTTCTGACCGGATGCGGAAAGCAGGAGGACGGGACAATCCGAATTACAAATGTGTCATATGATCCGACGCGGGAATTCTATGAAGCATATAATCAGATGTTCGAGGAACATTATCAGGATACATATGGCGAGACTGTGGAGGTTATCCAGTCGCATGGTGGTTCCGGTGCACAGGCGCGATCCGTCGTGGAGGGCTGTAATGCGGATGTTGTAACACTCGCACTCGAACATGATATTACACTGATCCAGAATACCGGATTGATCGATGCGGGATGGAAAGAGGAATTCAGCGATGATTCCTCTCCATATACATCGACCATCGTATTCCTTGTAAGAAAGGGTAACCCGAAGCAGATTCAGGATTGGAATGATCTGATCCGTGAGGATGTGGAGGTTATTACGCCCGACCCGAAGAGCAGCGGTGGCGCGTGCTGGAATTTCTTGGCTGCTTTAAGCTATGCGAAGACGGTAAATAAGGAAGAATCTGGGCAACAGGATTTCATGCGGAAGTTATACAGCCGGGTTTCTGTGATGGATTCCGGTGCCAGAGGCGCTACAACGACCTTCGTAGAGAACAAAAAGGGCGATGTGCTTGTGGCATGGGAGAATGAGGCAATCACAATCCAGAATTCTTATGCCGGTGAATATGAGATCATCAATCCTTCCGTCAGTATACTGGCACAGCCGAGTGTGGCAATCGTCGATGACAATGCAGATGCCAACGGCACGCAGGAAGTAAGCAGGCAGTATCTTGAATATCTGTACAGTGATGAGGCACAACGGTTGATCGGAACCTATGGATATCGTCCGGCCGATGCAGAAATCCTGAAGGAATATGCAGATAAATTTGAACTGACTATCGATCTGTGGAGTATCGATGACTTTGGCGGATGGGACAACGCCTATGAAACGTATTTCGATGATGGTGCATTGTTCGATCAGATCTATAACCATTCGTAGAGGAAAGAGTACAAAAGCGATGAAGAAAGCAAAAAAGACGCGTGTGATTCCGGGATATCATCTGACATTTGGAATCGTAATTACATTATTATCCCTGATCGTACTGATCCCGCTTGCATCGGTGCTTGTCTATGCACTGAAGCTTTCGCCGGGGGAGTGGTTCCGGCTTATCATGAAGGAAAATGTGAGAAATGCATTTCTGACAAGTGTTGGATGTTCCTTCCTGGCAGCTGTGATCAATACCGTGTTTGGATTGATCCTTGCATGGACACTTGTCAAATATGAGTTTCCGGGGAAGAAGCTGTTAGATGGATTCATCGAGCTGCCGTTTGCGCTTCCGACTGCGGTTGCAGGTATCACGCTTTCAAAGCTTTTTACGGACAGTGGATTTTACGGGAAGATATTCGCGAAGCTTGGAATCCGGATCGCTTATACGAAGGCAGGACTTGTGATTGCTCTGATCTTTGTCGGAATCCCGTTTGTTGTGCGGGCGGTGCAGCCGGTATTAGAGAAGATGGACGGACAGTATGAGGAAGCAGCATTCATGCTTGGCGCAAGCCGCAGGAAAACATTTCTTGCTGTGATCCTTCCGGAGTTACGACCGGCACTGCTGACCGGATTCGGGCTGGCATTCGCCAGAGGCATCGGAGAGTACGGAAGTGTCATCTACATATCGGGAAACAGCGCGAAGGACAAGACGCAGGTCATCTCGTATGTGATCATGCAGAAGCTTGGAATGATCGATTATGAGAGCGCCACAGCGATTGCACTGCTGATGTTAATTATATCGTTTGTATTGTTGTTATTTATCAATATCGTTCAGGCGAGACAATCTGCCAGAACGAATCTGCTTTAATTAGTGTCCATGGGACGAAGTCCCATATTAGGATGACGCTGACAATCTGCCGCCGAACGGATGTGAGGGGCGATACATTAGGAAGGAGGAACCAGCATGAGTGAAAATGAGAAATTAGAGCGAAGCAGACGCCGGACAAAAATCATACTGATCACAATTACGGTACTGTTTATCGTGTTGATGCTGGTTGTGCCATTACTTTCTGTAATCGTCAATTCCCTGCGGGAGGGATTCACATTTTACATTGAGTCAATCTCGACAGAATATGTGCGTCACTCGCTACTTGTGACGCTGCTTGCAACCGGCATTGCGGTTGTAGTGAATACGATATTCGGAATCTGCGCCGCATGGCTGCTCACGAAGTTTTCCTTCCGGGGCAAACAGATTCTTGCAACTTTGATTGATATCCCATTTTCGATATCGCCGGTCATCGTAGGACTTGCCTACCTGATGACCTTCGGCAGACTTGGATGGTTCTACCCGGTGCTCCGGGCGTTTAATCAGCATTTTGGAACGGATGTGAGAATCGCATTTGCAATTCCGGGCGTAGTGCTCGCCACAGTATTTGTCACATTTCCGTTTGTCTCAAGAGAAATCATCCCGGTATTAAATGTACAGGGAAAGGATGAGGAAGAAGCCGCTGCACTGATGGGCGCAAAGGGATTCACGATATTTCGAAAGATCACATTCCCACATATGAAATGGGGACTGATCTACGGCATCATCCTCTGTACGGCGCGGGCACTGGGAGAGTTCGGTGCGGTGAATGCGCTCTCGAAGACGAGAGGCGAGACATTCACCCTGCCGCTTGAGATCGATGCCCTGTATATGTCAGGCACGAAGACCTCGATCACCGCGGCATTTGCGGTATCTTCGATTCTTGTGATCTTAGCGATCATCTTACTGATCGCAAGAAATATTATCGAGCATAGAGGAAAAGAGAAGGAGCCGAAAGGAACAAGGTAGAGACTATGTATGTGGAAATGAAAAATATCTATAAAAAATATGGTGATTTCCTTGCATCGGACAATGTGAGCTTCGGCGTCGAGAAAGGAAAGCTGGTCGCTCTGCTTGGACCATCCGGAAGCGGAAAGACAACTCTTCTCCGGATGATCGCAGGACTGGAGAATCCAAACGAAGGTGATATATTTATTGACGGCAAGCGCGTCAATGATATCCCGGCGTCAAAACGTGGAATCGGATTCGTATTTCAGAGCTACGCACTGTTCCGGTATATGACGGTGTATGAGAATGTCGCATTTGGATTGGAGCTTCAGAAGATGCCGAAGAAACAGATCAAGGAACGTGTGACCGGGCTGTTATCGCTGACCGGACTTGCCGGCATGGAGAAGCGGTATCCGAATCAGCTATCCGGTGGACAGCGGCAGCGGGTGGCATTCGCCAGAGCATTAGCTCCGAATCCACAGGTACTGTTGTTGGACGAACCATTTGCAGCGATTGACGCGAAGGTGCGGACCGAGCTTCGGACATGGTTAAAAGAGATGGTTACAAAGCTTGGTATCACAAGTATCTTCGTCACACATGATCAGGATGAGGCGGTCGAGGTTGCGGATGAGATTATCATCACGAACCACGGCGTGGTTGAGCAGATGGGAACACCGCTAGAGATCTACAAATCCCCGGATACCCCATTTGTGGCACAGTTTATCGGACGGTCATCTGTAGTGGAAGATTATGACCGGCTGAAAGGATTTGAACGAATCCCACATGCAGACAAGGCGGTGATCCGGCCGGAGTTCGTGAAGATCTCGAAGAGTGGAAAGCTCGATCAGTATATCAGTGCTGCGGAGCTTGGGACGGTCAAGGAAGTGATCTTCAAGGGAAACCGCATGGATGTGGTTGTGGATATCAACGGAATTGAGGTAACCGGTGAGCGGTCGCTCGAAAAAGATCTCGTATCCGTCGGGGAGACGGTACATGTGCTGATCTACCGGTTATATGTATTTGATGAAGAAAAGACGTATTTGTTAGAGAATAAAGAGATGCAGGAGCAGGATGTATTCTACATCTAGTGCAAAGGAAAACTGGAAGGGAGTTGCTTATGAATATCGAGAACACAGAGCTTCTTCATACGGACGTGCTGATCATCGGTGGCGGAACCGCCGGATGCTATGCGGCACTTACCGTAAGGGAGAATTCCGATTACAAGATCATCATAGCGGAAAAGGCGAACATCAAGCGGAGCGGATGCTTAGCTGCCGGTGTCAACGCAATCAATGCTTATATTGTAAAAGGCAGAAAGCCGGAAGATTATGTGGAGTATGCGAAGAAGGACGCGGACAACATCGTGCGGGAGGATCTGCTTCTCACGATGTCCGAGGGCTTGAACCGTGTGACGGCGAAGATGGAACAGCTTGGACTGGTCATCTTAAAGGATGAGAATGGAGAGTACGTCGCCAGAGGTAACCGGAACATCAAGATCAACGGAGAGAACATGAAACCGCTTCTCGCATCGGCAGTGGAAGCACTTCCGGATGTCACGATCTTAAACCGGGTGAATATCACTGATTACTTAATCGAAGATAATGAGATCAAAGGTGCGATTGGATTTTCCATCGAGGAACAGAAAGTCTATGTGATCCGGGCGAAGAAAGTGCTTTGCGCAACCGGAGGTGCGGCTGGTCTGTACCGACCGAACAATCCGGGCTTTTCGAGACATAAGATGTGGTACCCGCCATTTAATACCGGAGCGGGATTCGCGATGGGGATCCTCGGTGGTGCCGAGATGACAACGTTCGAGATGCGGTTTATCGCCCTTCGTTGTAAGGACACGATCGCACCGACCGGAACGATCGCACAGGGCGTTGGCGCGAAACAGGTCAATGCACTTGGTGAGGTATATGAGACAAAATACGGACTGACGACTTCCGAGCGTGTATATGGCACGGTGATGGAGAATTTGCAGGGCAGAGGTCCTTGTTATCTTCGTACCGAAGGTATTTCAGAGGAACAGAACGAATCGCTGAAAAAGGCGTATTTGAACATGGCACCGAGCCAGACGCTGAAATGGCTAGAATCCGGCAGGAAGCCGAGTGAGCAGAATGTTGAGATCGAAGGAACCGAGCCGTATATTGTAGGCGGACATACCGCGAGTGGCTACTGGGTTGACACGAACCGCCAGACGACAATCAATGGATTATATGCAGCCGGGGATGTGGCAGGTGGATGTCCACAAAAATATGTGACAGGCGCGATGGTCGAGGGAGAGATTGCGGCGAAGCATATCGTACAGATGCTTGACGAGCAGGCAGGTACATCGGATGAGAGATCCGCAGATGAGACATTCGATGCAAAGCTTCAGACGGTTGTGGATGATAAGATCACCGAATACAGCCATTACCTGAACAATCCATCCGGGATGTTTACAACAGAGGCACTTGAGGAAGCAATGCAGAAGGTCATGGATAATTATGCAGGCGGAATCTCCACCCATTACCAGTTCAACGCGAAGCAGTTAGAGCTGGCAAAGCAGAAGATCAAGCAGCTGCAGGAGCTTCTGCCAGATGTGAAGGCGGACGACATGCACGAGTTGATGTTTGTCTATGAGCTGAGGGAGCGATTGGTTGTATGCTTATCCGTGATTGCGCATCTTGAGGCAAGAAAAGAGACACGCTGGCACAGCTTCGCAGAGAATCTGGATTATCCGGAGAAGAGCGATGCGTGGTTAAAATATGTAAACTCCAGATACGAGGACGGCGAGATTAAAATCATCTTCCGTGACTTAGTAGGAAGGGAGGAAGCTTATGAGCATCTTCATTGATAAAGAAAAATGTAAGAAATGTGGCAAATGTGCAGCTGTCTGTCCGGGCAGCCTGATCGGTAAGAATCCGGATGGAACCGCATGCATGCGCTACCCGAAAGACTGCTGGGGCTGTTCTTCATGCATCAAGGAATGTAAGTTCGGTGCGATCGCCTTATACCTTGGCGCAGACATCGGCGGCATGGGAAGTAAGATGACCGTGAATGCAGAGGACGGCAAACTTTATTGGAACATCGAGAAACGGGATGGCACAACCGAACAGGTTGTGATCAATCAGAAGGAATCGAACAAGTATTAGATCGAAAGGAAGGTACAAGAGGATGGGACAGTTATCACATCTGGATGAATTGGAAGCAGAAGCGATTTACATTATCAGAGAAGTGGCAGCCGAGTGTGAGAAGCCGGTTATGCTTTATTCCATCGGAAAGGACAGCTCCGTTATGCTGCATCTGGCGATGAAAGCATTTTACCCGGAGAAGCCACCATTTCCGTTCCTGCATGTCAACACGACATGGAAGTTCAAGGAGATGATCGAGTTCCGCGATTACATGGCGAAGAAGCTCGGAATCGAGATGATCGAGTATATCAACGAGGAAGGCGTAAAGCAGGGCATCAATCCATTTGATCATGGCAGTGCTTACACAGACATCATGAAGACACAGGCGTTGAAGCAGGCACTTGACAAATACGGATTTACCGCAGCCTTTGGTGGCGGCAGAAGAGACGAGGAGAAATCAAGAGCCAAAGAGCGTATCTTCTCCTTTAGAAATGAGCATCACGCATGGGACCCGAAGAACCAGAGACCGGAGATGTGGAAGCTTTACAATTCCAAGATCAAGAAGAAAGAGGAAGTTCGTGTATTCCCACTTTCGAACTGGACAGAGAAGGACATCTGGCAGTATATCAAGCGTGAGAACATCGAGATCCCATCACTGTATTTTGCAAAGGTGAGGCCGGTCGTATACCGGGATGGAAATATCATCATGGTAGATGATGATCGTATGAAGCTTCTGCCGGGCGAGAAGATCGAGTACAAGAGCGTGCGTTTCCGTACACTTGGATGTTACCCGCTGACCGGTGGATGCGAGTCAACCGCAGATACATTGGATGCAATTATAGAGGAAACACTTTCAGCAGTTTCTTCCGAGCGTACAACGCGTGTTATCGACAACGAGGCAGCCGGAAGCATGGAACGAAGAAAACGGGAGGGATATTTCTAAGATGAGCGGATTATTAAAATTTATCACTTGCGGTAGTGTGGACGATGGAAAATCCACATTGATCGGACATATCTTATATGATTCCAAGCTGCTTTACGCAGATCAGGAAAAGGCACTTGAATTAGACAGTAAGGTCGGAAGCCGCGGCGGTGCGATCGATTACTCCCTTCTGTTGGACGGACTGATGGCAGAGCGTGAGCAGGGTATCACGATCGACGTTGCCTACCGGTATTTCACAACAGACAAGCGAAGCTTTATCGTGGCAGATACACCGGGACATGAAGAGTACACAAGAAACATGGCAGTTGGAGCATCCTTTGCAGACCTTGCCGTAATCTTGGTGGATGCAAAGCAGGGCGTGCTTGTCCAGACAAGACGGCATGCAAGAATCTGTGCATTGATGGGTATCCGGTACTTTGTATTTGCAGTTAATAAGATGGATCTTGTCGGTTACGATGAGACACGTTTCCGTGAGATTGAGAAGCAGATTGCGGAGCTTACAAAAGAGCTGTCACTTCCAAATGTAACGATCATTCCGGTTTCCGCAACCGAGGGCGACAATGTTACAACAAAGTCAGAAAATATTCCATGGTACACAGGTAAGGCATTGCTTGCATATCTCGAGGATATCGATATTGCGGAGGACGACAGTGAGCAGGGCTTTTATATGCCGGTACAGCGAGTGTGCCGTCCGGACCATACATTCCGTGGATTCCAGGGACAAATCGAGCATGGAAGCATACATGTGGGTGACGAGATCACAACACTTCCAAGCAACGAGACAGCGAAGGTAAAGAGCATTTACATCGGTGACAAGGACAGCGAATCCGCAGCGAAGGGACAGCCGGTTACCATCCAGCTTGATCGAGAGGTGGATGTATCAAGAGGATGCGTTTTGTCCGTTGCATCCGGCGCGAAGGTTGCTTCTTCCATCACAGCAACACTGCTGTGGATGGATGATGAGGAACTGCAAAACGGCAAGAACTTCTTCTTCAAGCTTGGCACGAAGATGATCCTTGGAGCCGTGACGGATATCGAATATGCGATCGATGTCAACACCGGCGAGAAAAAGAAGGTTAGCAGCTTAAGCAAAAATGAGATTGCGGTCTGCAAGATCTCTCTGGCAGATAAGATCGTGGTCGATGAATTTAAGAATCATAAGACACTGGGCGAGTTCATCCTGATCGACCGTGTTACAAATATGACTTCTGCCTGCGGTGTCGTAGAGCAGGTACATACCGAAGAAACCGGATTGTACGAGGGCAGAGTTGACAGAAATACAAGAGCCGCATTAAAGAGCCAGAAGGCAATTACTGTGAAGTTCGTAGAAGGAAAGACAATTAACCGTGCGTATGTCGAGGAAGTGGAGAAGGCACTGAGCATCGAAGGACGTCATACATACCTGTACGCACCGGCCGATGGCGAGGCGATTGAGACCGTTGTGAAGCATCTGCACCGTGCCGGACTTGTCGTATTGCTGCTTGTCAATGAGAAGCAGGACAAGACACTTACCGGAACCTATGATCTCGTATTTGCAGGTGATACAAATGAGGAAGAGGTCAGCAGGCAGATAAGAACCGCATCCGCATATGAGGGTACGATCGTTGCAGGAAGAGATTATATTTAGGGGGTGCCCATTATGAGGTTTAATACGAAACTTTTACATGGAAATAAAATGGGCGATGCCAATACCGGCGCGACACTCACACCTGTGTATCAGTCAAGTGCCTTTTACCAGCCATCTGCGGAACAGCACGAGAAGCTGTTTCACAATAAGGCAACCGGATTTTCGTATACGCGAATCAACAACCCGACAATTTTTGCCTTTGAGGAACGTATGACGACACTCGAAGGCGGAATTGCATCGGTTGCCTGCGCATCCGGTATGGCAGCCATCACGAACGCTCTTTTGAACATCGTAACATGCGGACAGGAGATCGTCGCATCGACGAGTCTGTATGGCGGTTCGATTGATGTGTTCCATGATTTCGAAGCATTTGGAATCAAGATGGTGTTCGTAGATATCAGCGATGTGAATGCGGTCGAGGCAGCGATCAATGAGAAGACGCGTGTGATATTCGCAGAGACGATCGGTAATCCGAAGCTCGATGTCGTGGATATCGAGGCACTCGCCGAGCTGGCACATCGACATGAACTGCCGCTTGTGATGGATAATACTGTGGCAACGGCATATCTGGTAAAGCCGATTGAGAAGGGCGCAGACATCGTGGTCAATTCCACATCGAAATATATCAATGGTAACAGCAACGCGATCAGCGGTGTGATCACAGAAAGCGGACGGTTCAAATGGAACAAAGAGAAATATCCGGGGGTTGCAGAATACGCGCGATTTGGTAAAATGGCTTATACAGCAAAGCTTCGGAATGGGTTGTTCCGCAATACGGGAGCCTGTATGGCACCGCAGACGGCATTTTACAATCTGATTGGAATGGAGACGCTGGGACTTAGGATGGAGCGTGCCTGCAGTAATGCAAAGGCGCTTGCAGAGTTTTTGAATACATACCCGGATATTACGGTGAACTATCCGGGGTTAGCCTGTAGTCCTTGGCATGAGGTGGCAGATAAGGTGCTTACAAATGGATATGGCGCGATCTTAACAATCCGGGTAGGTTCGAAGGAACGTGCATTTTCCATTATCAACAACCTGAGCATTCCAAAGATCGTATCGAACATCGGAGACACGAAGACGTTGATCATTCATCCGGAGTCAACGCTGAATGCACATAGCACAGAAAAAGAAAAAGAAGATGCAGGCGTCTTCAACGATCTGATCCGAATCAGTGTGGGCATAGAGGATATCGAGGATCTGATCGAAGATTTCAAAGCGGCACTCGCTTAGACGTCGTGGTATGCATTACCAACAGGAGGATGAAAAGAGATGGCAGTTGATTATGCAGCATTAAAAAAAGGTGGATTTATGAGACAGAAGCAGAAGAACAACTTCTCGCTTCGTTTACAGGTAGTCGGAGGAAATCTGACAGCGGAAAATCTGAAGAAGATTGCCGAAGTAGCAGAAAAATATGGAGATGGACATGTCCATCTGACATCGAGACAGAGTGTGGAGATTCCATTTGTCAAGCTTGATGATGTGGAGGAAGTAAAGGCAGAACTTGCCAAGGGCGGCTGTAAGCCGGGCGTGTGTGGACCGCGTGTGCGTACCGTAACTGCATGTCAGGGAAATCAGATCTGTCCGAGCGGAAATATCGACAGCTACGACATTGCGAAGAAATTAGACGCACGGTATTATGCGAGAGAATTGCCGCATAAGTTTAAGTTTGGTGTGACTGGATGTCAGAACAACTGCTTAAAGGCAGAGGAAAATGATGTCGGAATCAAGGGCGCATGTGTTGTTTCTTACGATGAGCCAAGCTGTATCATGTGTGGTGTCTGTGTGAAGGCGTGCCGCGAGAATGCGATCACAATCGAGGATGGCAAGCTGACACTTGATACAAGCAAATGTAACTACTGTGGCAGATGTGCCAAGGCGTGTCCGACAGATGCATGGAAGGGCGAGAGCGGATATCTCGTATCCTTTGGTGGTTTGTTCGGAAATCAGATCTGCAAGGGAGAATCCTTCCTTCCGGTTATTACATCGGAGGAACAGTTATTCCGTGTGACAGATGCAGCCATTCAGTTTTTTGATGATTACGCAAATCCAAGTGAGCGTTTCCGTTTTACACTGGAGCGTGTTGGAATCGATAAATTTAAGGAAGTTATAAAGGAGGCTTATAATGGGTGATTTTGAGATTGATGAGAGAGTTGATATCACAGATGTTGTCTGCCCGATGACATTTGTAAAGGCAAAGGTAGCGATGGAAGAACTGGAGATTGGTCAGGTGCTTGCAGTTACCATGAACGATGGTGAGCCGGTGCAGAATGTACCACGAAGCTTCAAGGAAGAAGGACAGCAGATTTTAAAGCTGATCGACAACGAGAACGGCACATACGATCTGATCGTGAAGAAGGTCGAAGAGTAGGAGGCAGCGATGGCAAAACGAGTAGGAACCGCAGAGTTTGAAGCGGAAGTGCTGAAAGAGAAGCTTCCGGTGATTGTAGAGTTTTATTCTGACAGCTGCATCCCATGTAAGCAGTTATCACCGATCCTTGGCGGAATCGAGGATGATTACGAGGATCAGGTCAAGGTTGTCAAGGTCAATGTAAATTTCGACGCAGACCTTGCCGGGAAATATCAGGTAATGGCATCCCCAACGATACTCTTCTTCAAGGATGGCAAGGAAGTTGACCGTATCCGCGGACTGGTAAAGCGACCGGAGCTGGAAGGCAAGGTCAAGAGTATACTGGAATAAGGTAGAAATATATATTTTAAAATTGCACAATAAAGGAGGATAAATAAATGACAGTTGTAGTGGCAGGCGTTAAGAAGGAAGTAGAAGCAGGAACAACCATCGCAAAGCTCATCGTAGATGAGAAGGTGGAAAATCCGGATTATGTAACAGTTACCGTCAACGATGACTTTGTTGACAGTGACGCATTTGACAAGACAGAACTGAAGGACGGAGATACGGTAGAGTTCCTGTACTTCATGGGAGGAGGCGCATTTTAATGGCATTTACGAATGAACAGATGGAGCGTTACAGCCGTCATATCATTCTGCAGGAAGTCGGTGTAAAAGGACAGAAGAAGCTGATGAATGGTAAGGTTTTAATCATCGGTGCCGGAGGTCTCGGCGCACCTGCAGCAATGTATCTGGCAGCAGCCGGCGTTGGAACGATCGGTATTGTCGATGCCGATGAGGTTGACCTTTCAAATCTGCAGAGACAGATCATTCATGGAACTGCAGATGTAGGCAAAGCGAAGGTAAAATCCGCAAAAGAGACAATGAATGCGATGAACCCGGACGTCACAGTCAATACATACCGTGAATTTGTAACCTCAGAAAATATCATGGATCTGATCAAGGATTACGATTTCATCATTGATGGAACCGATAACTTCCCGGCGAAGTTCCTGATCAATGATGCCTGTGTTATGGCGAAGAAGCCATTTTCCCATGCAGGTATCATCCGTTTCAAGGGCCAGCTTATGACGTATGTGCCGGGAGAAGGCCCTTGCTATCGTTGTGTATTCAAGAATCCACCACCAAAGGATGCAGTTCCAACCTGTAAGCAGGCTGGCGTCATCGGTGCGATGGGAGGTGTCATCGGAAGCTTACAGGCGATGGAAGCAATCAAGTACCTGATCGGCGTCGGCGATCTGCTCACAGGCAAGCTTCTGACTTTTGATGCATTGAAGATGGAATTCCATACGATCAAGCTTCCGGATAACCATAAGACATGTGCAATCTGTGGCGACCATCCGACGATTCACAAGCTGATTGATTATGAACAGGTCGAGTGTGACGGAAAGTAGGTAGAGCCATGTTAGTGATGACAAAAGCAGATTATGAGAAGATTCTGGAGCATTGCAAGAAGGGGCTGCCGAATGAATCCTGTGGATTGATCGGCGGTGTCGTTGAAGATGGAAAGAGATATATCAAGAAGGTGTATCTGCTCACGAATATCGATGCGAGCAACGAGCATTTCTCGATGGACCCAAAGGAGCAACTTGCCGCAGTCAAGGACATGCGTGCAAATGGATACCAGCTGCTCGGCAACTTCCATTCTCATCCGGAATCCCCATCACGCCCGTCCGAGGAGGACAAGCGTCTGGCATATGATTCCAAGGTGAATTATCTGATCCTTTCTTTGATGGATTTAGAAAACCCGGTATTGAACGCATTCCATATTGACGAGGAAAAAAATGTGACCAGGGAAGAACTTGTAATCGAATAAGATTATTTGAGCGGCAGGAAGGGGATTCCTGCCGTTTCTGCGTGGTGAGCTGACAGGATGTGGGCGTAGCGAGCGGGAAACGGGCTGAAAAACCCACGAGTTGGGTTCGGGAGACAGAAAAGCCGGCAGAAAACCCAGAACCGGAAACTAAATCGTAGAAGTGGAGCAGGATGTGGGCGTAGCGAGCGGGAAACGGGCTGAAAAACCCACGACGTGGGTTTCGGAGATAGAAAACCAAGCAGAAGACCCAGAACCGGAAGCAAGAGCAATTTCTAAGGTTGATTGAAAGAAGAATGTCAATTATAATATGTAGTATGTATATGAATAAAAACAGTTAACAGGAAGAAGCACCTATGATATGCATCAGTATCACACATAAGAATTTAACAGCGGCGAAGCGGGAGTGCTTTGCCTGCAATGATGAGGAACAGATAAAACTGGCAGGTGCCGTGGCGAAGACATATCCGGAAGCCGGGTTGGTTTTACTTATGACATGTAATCGAAGCGAAATCTATATGAGCGGCACGGACACGGATTTCGTATGGCTGGAACAGCAGTTTGCGGATACAAAGAAATTCCCGGTCGAGGCGTTGAAGGGTGCGGCTATGCGGTATGAAGGAAAAAGCTGCCTGACACATCTGTGCCGCGTAGTCTGTGGACTGGATTCTGCTGTGCTTGGAGAGGTTGAAATTATAAGACAGGTCAAGCAGGCGTATCTTGCGGCGAAAGAGCGCGGGCAGACCGATGCGGAAATGAATATGGTATTTCAAGGGGCACTGCGGCTTGCCAAGGAAGTGGCTGAGACTTCACAGATGACGCATCTTCCGGTATCCGTCGGAACACTTGCATGTACGGCGGCGTTGGAGTCTGGTGCGGGAAAACATATCCTCATCATCGGAGCTGCCGGGCAGATGGGAAGCATCGTGATGCGGGATCTGCTCGATGCGGATACGCAGGTACAGATCGTCGGGACGAGCCGGAAGCATAAGCAGGCATTGCAGAAAATCCTCTCACATGAGCGGGTGCAATGGGTGCATTACGACCAACGGTATGAATATCTAAACTGGGCGGATGTGATTATTAGTGTGACGGACAGTCCGCATTATACATTTCTTGCAGATAAGGTAGCGGAAGTACGGAAGGAAACGAAACCACAGTTGTTCTTAGACCTTGCGATTCCACGGGATATTGATGCAGAGATCGGAAGACTTTCCAGCTGCGTCGTGAAAGATCTCGACTATATCAAGTCGCTTGCGACGGAAAATAACCGAAAGAAACTTTCCGAGGCAAAGAAGATTGAATTACTGATTGAAGAACATGTGGACGAGATGCAGAAGCTGCTTGCATTTCGTGCATTTGTCGGGACGAGGAAGGACATCACGGAGAAGCTTGGCGAGAAATCCGCGATGTGGCTTTTGTACCAGTTGAAAGACGTTCTGGATGCACAGGACTTAAATCACGTATTAAAGGGGATAGAAGATGGCGTATTTTCCATTCATGATACAACTCGATGATAAACAATGTCTGATCGTAGGCGGCGGTGCAGTTGCAGCGTGGAAGGCGGCACAGATGTGTGAGTTTGGCGCATGTGTAACGGTGGTAGCACCGGAGATCTGCGCGGAACTGCTGGCTATCGCAGATACGGAACGAATAGATGAAACAGCAGGCATAGTAGAAAATATTGATGGTAATTGCCAGAAAAAGCCGGAACGAATCCGGGTGTGGAAGCGGGAAGTCACAGAGGCAGACATTTCCGGCATGGACGTTGTAATCATGGCGACAGATGATGCGGAGCTTAATTCGCAGTATGCGGAGCTTTGCAGAAGTAAGCATATATTGGTAAATGTGGTCGATGTGAAGAAGGATTGTGATTTCTATTTCCCGGCAATCATCAAGCAGGGGGAGGTCGTTGTTTCGGTGTCTACCGGAGGCAACAGTCCGATGCTTGCATCGAAGATCAAGAAGGATATCCGGCAGACACTTCGGACAGACTATGGTCAGATCGCGGATGAGCTTGGAGCTATCCGGGAGAAAATTCTGGCAGAGGAGCCGGATGAACGGGCAAGAAAACGAAGATTTGCAGCAATTGTGGAGGCAAAAATGCAGGAACAGAGAATCCGGATCGGGACGCGGGGAAGCAGACTTGCGCAGATTCAGACAGATATGGTGATCGAACAATTAAAGAAGCATTACCCGGATGTGCGGTTTGAGAAAGTGATCGTGACGACAAAGGGTGACAAGCAGAAAGAGGCGGCAATCAGTTCCTTTGGAGGCAAGGCGGTGTTCGTGGAGGAAATCGAGGAAGCCTTGCTGGACGGTACGATCGATCTGGCGGTACACAGTGCGAAGGATATGCCGAATCCATGTAAGAAGGGGCTTGGCATTGCGGGCGTTCTGCCGCGTGCCTGCGTGCAGGATGTGCTGATCTATCGTGCGGATACGGATATCCGGTCGAAGAATACATTTACCGTGGGAACCGGAAGCTTGCGCAGACGCAGCCAGATTAAGGAGATATACCCACAGGCAGAGTGCATGGAACTTCGGGGAAATGTCACGACGCGCATACAGAAATTGCGGGATGGCTTATATGATGCGATCATCCTTGCGGCGGCGGGAATCGAACGGTTAGGTATCGAGAAGGAACCGGATCTTGTCTATGAATACCTCGATGTGGATGCGATGCTTCCGGCAGCCGGACAGGGTATTATTGCGATGGAAGCGTGTGAGGGGACTCTTCCGTATCATATGGCAGAGACAATCAGTGATGCGGAGACAGAGGGCTGTCTGCGTGCCGAGCGTGCGGTTGTCCGTGAGATGGAAGCGGGCTGCCATGAGCCAATCGGTGTATATGCGACATGGAAGGATGACAAGACTATGCAGGTGCGCGTGATGAATGCCCGGAGTGGAAAGGTCAAGCGGGAGGTGTGGGAACGAGAAAAGGAAGACGCAAATGATCTTGAATAATGGGGAGAAAGCATATAATCGTGTCAAGGAAGAGAGGTGCGGATCTATGAAAATAAAATTCGACAACATAACTGCAAAAACTGCGAAATACTGTGCACTTATATTTACGGTGCTGTTGCTTATCGGTCTGGTTTTTTCATTTCTCGAAATCCCCGGTACAGAGGTGTTCTATATCATGGCTGTTTATACAGGTGTGCTTGTAGGACTTCCGTGTTATGTTGTGCTTTTCGCTGCAAAGCTGTATTTTGCCCGTTTGCGGGCCTACGGCTACGAAATCCCGGATAATAAAAAAATATATGGGAATAATCTGAACAATCTTCCGAAGACGCGTGAGGCAGGAAGATCGCTTTTTGCAAAGCACAGCCGGATTGGGATGTGGATGTATTTCGCATGCTTTGTCTTGTTTCTGGTGGTGGATGTGATGTATCTGATCAAATGGCATTTTATGAAGGGGCATTTTATGAAGGATATCTGTACATTTCTGTTCACCGTGTGTCTGGTTCTGGACAGCGTCTGGCTTATTCTTGCGGTAATTATGTGGCGGCAGAGAAATACAGAGAAGTACCGGGATGATGTGGAATGTGACAAAATGCGCAAAGAGCGCCTGAATCTTGAGAATATTATTGTATTTGCAATCTTCTGGGCGATCGTCTGTGCAGTTGCATGTATTCAGGCGATGACGACAACGAAATATATGGATAAGGTGCAGAGGGAGAATGCACAAGTGGCTGCGTCTGAATTAAAAATGGCGGATAATACGGTGGAATTAGGAAATTATGAATCATAAAGAAAAACTATATCGAGAAATTAAAAAGTTCACAAAATGGGCGGATCCATGCATTGCTGTTTGTAATAGCCAGAGATAATGAGTGTGAGGAGCTTGTAGAAGAGAAACTGGTGTTGCACAGGGACTGGTTTGAATTGCTTGCAAAAAAAAGCATTGGATCAAAATATGTGAATGCAGAGTGGCAGTTTGCGAAGCATCTTGGAGATTGCGAGGGTTGTGATCCGGAACTTATATTTTCATTTATTAAATCGGAGTATGAATATACTTCCAGAATGGCACTTCAGACGATGGCAGAATTAAAGCCGGAATGTGCGGAACGCTATGCGTTTGAATTTTGGGATCGTGGGAAATATCCGGCAGGTTCTTCGGAAGATGAATATCAAAAAATCATGGCGTTGCATGTATTGGCGAAGCTCAACTCACCGAGATTAGAAGCGTATCTGGAGCGGGCGAAGCAATCGGATTATAAGTGGTTGCGGAAAAATGCAGAGGAGCTATCGGCAAAATAAAATTGAAAATCAAGATCAATATCATTGAGATATATTGCCGATAATGCTATAATTATTCCGATAAACGTTTGTTTTATGGAGGTATGTATGAGATATATTGGCGTAAAAGAAGCTGCTACAAAATGGAATATATCAGAGAGAAGTGTGAGAAATTATTGCACAAATGGAAGAATACCGGGAGCTGTTTTAGACGGGAAAACGTGGGATATACCGGAAGATGCAGTAAAGCCACAGAGGAAGAAACGGACAGAGAAGATAGAAACAGATTTACTGTCACGTTTGAGAATGGAAAAAGAATCGGGTATTTCGGGTGGAATATATCATAAGATACAGATTGAATTAACATATAATTCAAATCATATAGAGGGAAGCAGACTTACGCACGATCAAACAAGATATATCTTTGAAACGAACACAATTGGGATACAGGATGGTACCGTAAATGTTGATGATATCGTAGAGACGGCAAATCATTTTACATGTATAGATCTGATTATCGAGCAGGCGCATTATAAGTTAAGTGAAGCCTTTATTAAGCAGCTTCATGCTATTTTGAAATCGGGCACATCGGATAGTCGCAAATCATGGTTTGCGGTTGGTGATTATAAAAGATTTGCAAATGAAGTTGGTGGGAGTGTGACGACGAAACCGGAGCAGGTTGCAAAAGAAATGAGACAATTATTAAAACAGTATAATGCCGATTCTGCAAAAACATTGGAAGATATTATAGAATTTCATTATATGTTTGAAAAAATTCATCCGTTTCAGGATGGAAATGGACGTGTTGGCAGATTGATCATGTTCAAAGAATGTCTTCGTAATGGAATTACACCTTTTATCATTGAGGATGATATCAAGGAATTTTATTATCGGGGATTGAAAGAGTGGAAGAATGAGCGGGGGTATTTGATAGATACATGTTTGACCGCACAAGACAGATTTAAGGCGTATATGGATTATTTTCAGCTTAGGTATCAGGATTAGGATGCATTTTTGTATAAATATTGATTTATCTCCCAAAAACACATTGAAATTGGGAGATAAACGGTAACTTGGGAGGAGTACATGAGCGGTTTGTATGAACATTATCCAATAGCAATGTGGATAATCGACGGAGTTTTCTGGGCGATTGGCTTGCTGTGCTGGATCGCTACTTATGTTGCGGCACCGCTTGAAAGCAAGAAACGGGGATATCGTGTTTCCGGAGTGCCGGGAGTTCCTTGCGTATTCTTCTTGCTGGCAGGTTTTCCTCACCGAATAAATGGTTGATGCTTATTGCACTGCTTGATTTTAGTCTTACATACTTGCCGGTCTTTTTGTTGAAAGAACATCTGAAAAAAAGAAAAAACAAGGATATAAAAAGGTAAAGCTGGTATTTTATTGTGATTTTTCAGAAGAAAAAAATGAGCTGCATGTGAGTGGTAAATTAAATAATTTGCAAAAAGCGGACATTGAAGAAAATATTGTTTCCTGTAATGTATTAGAAGCAAGCTCACCAATCGCAAAGGGGATATGCACAGCAATTTGAATAAATAATATAGGAATGATAATGTTTGCTATTGTTGACTATATAACGTATAACGTTTATAATAATAAACATTGAAAAGAAAAGGATATAAAAATGAAAAAAGCAGTGTATAACATATTACCCGAAACAGAAGATATATTGAAAACAATGGGAGAGCAGATTAAATTAGCAAGATTAAGACGTGATTTGCCCGTGGAATTAGTGGCTGAACGTGCAGGAATCAGTAGATCTTCTTTGTGGAAGGTCGAGTCAGGAAGTCCGGCGGTTGCGATTGGGATTTATGCCGCTGTTTTGCATGCATTAGGAGGTATGGACAAGGATATGCTTCTTGTAGCGAAGGATGATGAAATGGGCAGGCAGATGCAGGATCTTAATCTCCTGACAAAGAAGCGTGCAACAAGGAGAAAAAAATAATGGTGATAGACGAAAAAATCATATATGTATATGATGATTTTTCAGAAGATAGTCCATGTTTAATCGGAAAGCTTTATGTTGGAGTTATTAAGGGCGGAGAAACATATTCTTTCGAATACGATGCCGACTGGTTGGCTAAAAATAAAATGAGAGTCAGCCTTGATCCGCAGTTGCAACCGTTCACAGGACGGCAATTTCCAACAGGAAAAAATATTTTTGGCATGTTTTCGGATGCGTCTCCAGACAGGTGGGGACGTGTGCTTATGAACAAAAGGGAACGCATACTTGCTGGAAGAGAACAAAGAAAACCAAGAAAACTGCATGATAGTGATTATCTGCTGGGGGTATACGACGAAACCAGAATGGGAGGGATTCGTTTTAAGCTTGATCCCGACGGACTATTTCTTTCTGATGACAAGGAAACCGCAACACCTCCATGGACAAAACTAAGGACATTGGAGGAGGCTTCCCGAAATTTTGAAAATGATGAAAAAGGAATTACAGACGAATGGTTGAACCAGTTAATAAAGCTGGGATCTTCTTTGGGTGGCGCAAGACCAAAGGCTACGGTAATGGATACAGAAGGCGAATTGTGGATAGCTAAATTTCCATCAAAGAATGATGAATGTGACACAGGGGCGTGGGAAAAGGTTGTTCATGATTTGGCAAGATTGTGTGGACTGAATGTTCCGGAATCTAAATTAGAAAAATTCTCAAAACTTGGAAGTACCTTTCTTGTCAGACGTTTTGATAGAGATGGTAATAGAAGAATACACTTTGCCTCGGCAATGACATTGCTTGGAAAGACAGATGGCGCTTCTGCTGAGAATGGGACAAGTTATTTGGATATTGTTTCATTTATTAAGGCTTTTGGATCGAATCCAAAGGCTGATTTGATGGAATTATGGAAACGAATTGTATTCAATATGGCGGTTACTAATACAGATGATCATCTTCGTAACCATGCGTTTCTATTTGCAGATAATGGTTGGAAGTTGTCACCTTTGTACGACGTAAATCCTGTTCCATATGGTGATGAATTATCACTTTTAGTAGATGACCGTGATAACAACATATCGATAGAACTGGCGATTAATACCGCAAACCGTTTTGGAATTCAGAGAGAGGTGGCGGAAAATGAGGCAGAGGAAATACTTACAATTGTCAGGAATAATTGGGAAAAAAAGGCAAAAGAATATGACCTTTCACGGGGACAAATAGAATATATGCGTCCTGCATTTGATGCATGTTATAACAAGTAGGAACGTAGTATTTGTACCAATCTAAAGTTAGAGGATATTAATAAAAGCATTCGGAGGAATGACAATGACATTTGAAAAAGCAACTGCTCAAGATACAGGTATGTTGACAGAACTTAGAATCGCATATTTGCAAGAGGATTTAGGAGAAATTGAGGCTGTTGATTTAGAATTGATAGAGTCCTTATTGCCAGGTTATTATGAAAAACATCTTAATAGGAATCTAATGGTCTATGTTGCACGCAATGAGAAGGATATCGTTTCCTGTGCATTCTTGTTGATCGTGGAAAAACCTATGAGCCCATCATTTATTACCGGGAAGACGGGGACTGTTTTGAATGTTTATACGAAGCCAGAGTATAGGAAAAAAGGATATGCTAAGAAATTAATGAACATGATGTTGGAGGACGCAAAAGCAGAAAACGTGAGCATTATTGAATTAAAGGCAACAGAGGATGGATATTCCTTATACCAATCTGTTGGGTTTGAAGATGTTGCAGCCAAGTATCATAATATGAGAATTTCGTTGTAGGATTTGGCAGGAATCTAAATGCTATGTTGGATGATGGAGACAATTTCTTAACAGTCTTCAAACATGCATTAGAGTATAGTCTGGAGTTAGGATTACCAATAGAGATAGAGGCATTGTAGATGTAAGCGTCCCTACTGTATGACCAGAAATAATCCCAATATGCTGTATAAGGATTATTGGAGAGAATAGGAAAATGAAATATTATAAATTGTCAATGGATATGAATAGGGGAAATGATATAATCTGTCATTTTGATGACAAGTTTACAATTCCGCAGAACGCATTGATTATGGGTAAGTACTTTAATCAATGGGATGATAAAACGGTTATTCGTTTTTCAATCGAGGAAGGAAGTGTTTGGACCGATTATTTGGCAAATGACAAAGGATGGTTTTTGGTGTCCGAGAAATTGAAAAAATCCTTGAATCCGTAGATACAGATATTCAGTTCTTGAAAGTTACTGTTGAAGAATATAATGGGTTATGATTATCCCGAAAATATTACTTCGCAAATGTATTACGGGTCGTAGATGCACTCTGTTTAGAAAAATCAAAGTATTTTGAGACCGAAATTTCGGGTATTGGGACAGTGTATACAGTAAGTAAGTATGGTATATATTCTGACAAAACGGAGAATTCGGATGTATCCAAATTAGGAAACAGACAACAGGTACCATTGTTTGTTTCTGAAAAATTTAAGATCCTAATGGAGGAAGAAAGTATAACAGGAATAACACTTACGGAAATAGCTGTTCAGTAAAAAAATATTTGCTTTATATTTTTGAGACTCCAACAACATTAAAACTTATGTACATCATCTGTCTGACATAGAAAAACAGGCAGATCGGGAAGGTGGATGCGGAGATATTTAGGAATATTACCTGATGAAAGAAAAAATAGAAGATTAGAAAATGTACAATATATCAATTTGTACATTTTTATTATATAGAATCTTATGATATAATCTAATCAGTAAATATAAATAAACGATGGGGAGAAATCAATATGAAGAAAGGTATGAAAAAACTTGCAACAACACTTCTTGCAGCACTGCTCATGATCACGCAGCTTCCGGCGGTTGAGAGCAAAGCTGCAACATCGATCGGAATGTCCGGAAAAGCGCACGTGCAGAGCTACGGTGACACAAACGGACGAATCATTTACGAGAATGGAATTGAGACGCTTGTGCTTGGCACGAGAGGACAGGCAAAACGGGTAGAATCAATCACTGTTAATCTGAAGAATAACACAGGTTACACAGGAACGATTCAGTACCGGGTACATCGACAGACATACGGATGGACGGATTGGACTACAAGTGGTCAGCCAGCTGGTACAACCGGACAGGGTAAACGTCTGGAAGCCATGCAGATCCGGCTCACGGGAGAGCTTGCAAACCATTATGATGTCCGTTACCGTGTACACATTCAGACATATGGAGATAACCAAGGCTGGGTATACAATGGAGCGTTGGCAGGCACTACTGGCGAAGCAAAGAGACTGGAAGAAGTCAAGATTCAGATCGTTCCGAAGAATATAGCATCTGAGACACCAAGTATCAACTACCGTGTACATAGACAGACCTACGGCTGGGAAACAACCTGGGCGAAAGATGGAGCGGTCAGCGGTACAACCGGGCAGGGCAAACGTCTCGAAGGTATCAGTATCGATATTAAGGGAACGAGCTATTGTGGAAGCGTTGAGTATCAGACACATGTTCAGTCTTATGGATGGATGAATTGGGTAGCAGATGGAGCTATGAGTGGAACAAGCGGACAGGCGAAGCGTCTGGAAGCAATCCGGATCCGGCTTACAGGTGAACTTGCAAACCATTATGATATCTACTATCGTGTACATGCACAGTCCTTCGGATGGATGGGCTGGGCTAAGAACGGCGAAGCAGCAGGAACAGCCCGCTATGCGAAGCGTTTGGAAGCAATCCAGATCGTACTCTGCAGGAAGGGAACAGCTCCCGGAGCAAATGTAGCAGGTATCGTATCTGCAACGTCGGACAGTTACAAAGACGCGTTGAATCCGACACCAACGACGCCGACAACTCCGACAGTACCGACAGTACCGACGACACCAACAGTGCCACAGAACCCAACGTTGCAGCCGGCATTGACACAGACAGTAACATATTATCAGTGTGATAGCTGCAATAATATTTATAGAACGGAAGAAGAGTTGGAACAGCACTTCGCATTCTGGGATCCTAAATACCATGTAATCTGCAGTTGTGGAGTCAACAAAGCAGGAACCAAGCGGACAGCAACATTCACAATCAGGGATGCATATTACAGCAATCAGGTAGTTCCGGAAACGCATAAGGTTGTATGGGTAGCGACAGAACCGGCGTATACTGAGACGAAAGAAATAGTGGAAATGGTACCATACAGCTACTGTTTTATGTGTAAAAAAAGATTTTATAAAGATGACATAGCTGCTGATGGAGAATATATATCAGACCATACATACAATCATATAATGAATGGAGATCCTTACAGCAATATAATAGACGGAGAAAAGGAACGTCGTGTAGTGGGAACAGAAACTGTTACAGAACCAGAATATGGTTATTACGAAGTACAGTAGCAATAGAAAAATAAATAGGTAAAGTAAAAGGAACAATCTTATGGTTGTTCCTTTTTTTGATGCTTTCTTTTAACTGTTTAGAAAGCTCCAACAGCGGGTATATAGATTCCCTCTTTGAAGAATATTATGATAAATTTATAATCTTGAAAGAGGTGACTGTGTATGGTTAAAGAAAATGAATGTCGGCATGAACAATCATTAAAGTATGCGATTAATGTTTTAACGAAAGATTACTGGGAATATGTGCAGTGCATTTATTTATACGGCAGCTATGCAAGAAAGGATCATAAATACAATTCGGATGTTGATCTGTTCGTGTGTGTATCTGAGAATACCACGGCACGGGTGGCTGCGCACATGAGAAGTGATGTAGTACCGGATGATTATAATTTGCCGATCGTGGAGCTTATGATAAGTAAATCTGGGCTCAGAAATCCGAGTCCTCAGTTTATGAGAAATCTAGAAAGGGATGCTATCCTATTATGGAAGAAATAATGGAAATCTCTTGACAAAACAGTAAAGAACAGTAAAAATAATAAAAAAGAGTAAAGAACAGTAAAAGAGGCGCGCGATGCAAAATCCATTTACATTAGTTTTGGGTAAGAGTCCGTTGGAATCAATCTCCAGATTGGCACAGACGAATGAGATTATTGATTCGTTTTCGTCAGAATGAATGAACCAGCAGATTTATATGATTACGGGAGTCCGGGGCAGCGGAAAGACTGTAATGCTGACAGATATATCGAAGCATTTTCGTAAAGACAAGGATTGGATTGTAATAGAACTGAATCCAGATCGTGACTTGCTGCATAGTTTTGCTGCAAAGTTATACGATCAAAAAAATCTGAAGGATTTGTTTATAAAAGCAAAGCTGGATTTATCAGTATTAAGGATTGGAGTGTCTATTGAAAAATCGAATCCTTTTTTGATATTTCGAGGAAAATTGTATTGACACATGTATAAAGGATGAATTGGAAATGGTATATTTAATCGGAGCAGGTCCCGGTGATCCGGGATTGATTACATACAAAGGCTTGCAGATCTTAAAATCGTGCGATGCGGTAATCTACGACCGGCTTGGGACGGGGGAGCTTCTCGATCTTGTGCGACCGGATTGTGCGAAAATCTATGTTGGCAAGCAGGCAGGTGCGCATTATAAGAAGCAGGAGGAAATCAACCGGATTCTGGTAGAGACCGCAGGAAAATACGAGAATGTTGTCCGCTTAAAGGGCGGCGATTCATTTGTATTCGGACGTGGCGGTGAGGAAATCCTTACATTGCAGGAATCAGATATTCCGTTTCAGGTGATTCCGGGTGTGACTTCTGCGATTGCGGTGCCGGAGGTGCTTGGAATTCCTGTGACGCATCGGGAGATGAGCCGGAGTTTCCATGTGATTACCGGACATACGAAGAAGGGCGAGGCAGATGCACTTGCGAATATTCATAAACAGGAGGGAACCAGTGTGTTCCTGATGGGACTTTCGAATCTGGAACCGATTATGCAGAGACTGCGCGAAGAGGGGGAATCGGAGGAGACACCGGTCAGTGTGATTTCAAATGGTATGCTGCCCGGAGAGACAATCGTGCGCGGTACGGTAGGGACGATCGGCAAGCTTGTTTCGAAGAACGAGCTTGTTTCACCGGCAATCATAGTCGTCGGGCAGACAGCTGCCTGCACGATGAAGGATAAGAAGCGCAGTGCGATTGATGGCTGCAAGATCGGCGTGGTTGGCACGGCAGTATTCCGGGAGAAACTGCGCGGACTGCTGGAAGAAAAAGGCGCATCGCTGTTTTCAATCTGTGATATGCATGTCAGAACGTGTCCGGATATGGAGAAGTTGGATGTGGCAATTCAGAATTTGAAGGATTACCAGTGGATCGTATTCACAAGCCAGAACGGAATCAGGTTATTCTTTGACCGGGTGCGCGCGTGTGCAGTCGATCTTCGGAAGTTTACAGATATCCGATTTGCAGTGGTTGGAAGTGGCTGTGCGCAGGCGCTGGAGCAGTATGGATTTTATGCAGATTATATACCGGAGCAATATACGACAGAAAGTCTTGCAAATGGGCTTTGTACCATTGTAAAATCAGGAGAAAAGGTTTTGATTCCGCGGGCGAAGGAAGGAAGTCTGGTCTTAGAACAGATTCTATCTGCGAACCGGATTGACGCGGAGATTCTATCCATCTACGATGTGCGTGGCGCGCGGACAGAAAACTGGAAATACTTAAATAATTACGATGCAATTTTATTTGCAAGCGCTTCCGGGGTGCATGCATTTGCAGATTGCCTTGCCGAGACCGGACAGCCAGACTGGAATCCAGCACAAGGAAAGAAGCGCATTGTACTTGGCACAATCGGACAGGTGACAGCAGACGCCCTTATAAAATGTGGTCTGCCCGCCGATGTCATTCCGGAGAAGTGCGATGCGGAAGGCCTGGTAAGGGCATTGGATAGTGCGTTTGACGTGAAAAATACAGATAATAAGGTGTAAAATGTAGATGGAGGTGGATATACTTACCAATTCTTAAGCAGACCGTTGAAGCACGCTGGCACTTAATGAGCGACAGTTTCTTTGTCGCGAATTTAGTACCACTGCGTGCTGAACCGAGCGAGGAGACATCCATGGAACGTAGTTCCATTTAGGATGGATGTCGACGACTTATCACAGAGCATAGCGATGTGATGTTACCCGTGCGCGTCTGCGTAGAAATGGTAAGTATGTTCAACTCCTGTAGAGAGGTACATTTATAATTACTGTAAGTTATAGGAAAAGAGGAATATACACACATGATACGATTAAGAAGATTGAGAGAAAATGAAGTACTGCGAAACATGGTGCGCGAGACACAAATCAGCAAATCCGATCTCGTCTACCCGGTATTCATCAAAGAAGGAACCAATGAGAAGAACCCGGTCGATTCCATGCCGGGCATCTACCAGTATACATTGGATCGGTTCGATGAGGAACTAGAGCGCATACAGGCGGCTGGCATTCCGGCAATTTTGATCTTCGGTATCCCGGAGCACAAGGATGAATGCGGCAGCGGCGCTTACGATGAAAATGGTATCACACAGCGTGCGGTGCGCGAGATCAAGAAGAAAGCACCGGAACTTTTGATTATCGCAGATGTGTGCCTGTGCGAATATACCTCCCACGGACATTGCGGATTGGTGAAGGACGGAAAAATACTGAACGATGAGACACTTCCGCTGTTGGCTAAGATGGCAGTAACACTTGCCAAAGCGGGCGCAGACATGATCGCACCGTCCGACATGATGGATGGACATATCGCATATCTGCGGAAGGCATTGGATGAAAATGGATGCGTGGATACATTGCTTATGGGATACAGCGCGAAGTTCGCGTCCGGATATTATTCTCCGTTCCGGGATGCGGCACATTCCGCTCCGGCATTCGGCGATCGCAGAACGTACCAGATGGACCCTGCAAATGGCAGGGAAGCATTGCGCGAATGTGAGGCAGATATCGAAGAGGGGGCGGATATCATTATGGTAAAGCCGGCACTTGCTTATCTCGATATCGTGAAAGCGGTGCGTGGCGAGACGAAGCATCCACTCGCAGTCTACAATGTAAGCGGCGAGTATTCGATGGTCAAGGCAGCAGCGATAAACGGCTGGATCGATGAGAAGCGTATCGTTATGGAGAACATGATCGCGATGAAACGTGCCGGTGCGGATATTATCATAACCTATCATGCACTTGACGTGGCTAGATGGCTGCAGGATGAACAATAAAATGATTCGCAGGAATGTGTATCGCGATAGATGAGGAGGAAGCATAATCATGCAGACAGAATCAGAACAGTTATTTGAAGAATCCAAGAAATATATTCCGGGTGGCGTGAATTCGCCGGTGCGTGCATTCGGCTCAGTCGGACGCTCCCCGATTTTTATAAAAAAAGCAAAAGGCTCCCGTATATTCGATGAGGATGGGAGGGAATATATAGATTATGTATGTTCATGGGGACCTGGAATCCTCGGACATGCAAAGGAGACGGTAATCGAAGCGGTAAAGGCGGCCTGCGATGATGGACTGACCTTTGGTGCACCGACCAGAAAAGAGCTGGAGATCGCGGAGCTTATCACAGCGCATATGCCTTCAATGGAAATGTCTCGTATGGTAAATTCCGGTACAGAGGCGGTGATGAGTGCAATCCGCGCGGCACGTGGATTTACTGGAAGAGATTACATTGTGAAATTCAAGGGATGCTATCATGGACATAGTGACGGACTTTTGGTAAAGGCAGGCTCTGGCGTGATCACACAGACGGTGGCAAACAGTGCGGGTGTCCCGGAGGGCTATGCGAAATATACTCTCGTTGCAGAGTATAACGATGAGGAATCCGTAAAACAGTTATTCGATGCGTATAAGGGACAGATTGCAGCAATCATTGTCGAGCCGGTTGCGGCAAATATGGGTGTTGTGCCACCGAAGGCAGGATTTTTAGAGTTCCTGCGTGACATCACGCAGACGGATGGTGCATTACTGATCTTCGATGAAGTTATCACAGGATTCCGTCTGGCACCGGGTGGCGCACAGGAATATTTCCATATCAAGCCGGATCTGACAACACTTGGCAAGATCGTTGGTGGCGGTATGCCGGTTGGAACCTACGGAGGCAGACGCGAGATCATGCAGTGCGTGGCACCGCTTGGCGAGGTATATCAGGCAGGAACCCTGTCCGGTAATCCGATTGCGATGACCGCAGGCATTGAGACATTGAAGCTGCTGGATGCACATCCGGAAGTGTATGCAAAGCTCGAAGGAAAAACCGCAGGACTTGCACAGGCAGCAAGAGAGGCATTTGGCAATCGGGTCTGTGTCAACCAGATCGGCTCATTGATGAGCATTTTCTTCACAGACAAGCAGGTAGTTGATATGGATACCGCCATGACGAGCGACACGAAGCAGTATGCAGCATTCTTCCGACATATGCTTGATCATGGAATCAACCTCGCTCCATCGCAGTTTGAGGCAATGTTTATCTCAGATGCACATACAGAGGAAGATATCCGGAAAACGATTGATGTTATGAAAGAATTTGCACACAGATAGATCGTGGATAAAATAAGAAATTGATTAAAAAATGAAACGAATGAAATAGAAACCAGTTTGGAGGAAAACGATGAGTGATACAAGGAAAGATGTCGTGATTATCGGTAGCGGTCCCGCAGGTTTATCGGCGGCAGTCTATGCGAAACGTGCGTTGCTGGATGTGGCAGTAATCGAGAAGGAAATGTTCAGCGGCGGACAGATTGTCACAACCGACCGTGTGGATAATCTGCTTGGCTTCTACGGAACAAATGGCTATGATCTGTCAGTAAAGTTCCGGGAACATGCAGATGCGCTGGAGGTTCCATTTATGGAGGGTACGGTGACGGACATTGCCAATCAGGATGATTACAAGGAAGTGCATCTGGAAGATGGCAGTGTGATCGAGACAACAGCAGTAATTGTAGCGACTGGTGCGACCCATCGAAAGCTTGGCGTGGAAGGCGAGGCAAAGTTTGCCGGCGCCGGTGTTTCATACTGTGCAACCTGTGACGGTGCATTTTTCAGGAATAAAACGGTGGCCGTTGTCGGTGGCGGTGATGTGGCACTTGAAGATGCCCTGTACCTTGCAAATGTATGTGAGAAGGTCTACCTGATTCATCGTCGTGATGAGCTGCGCGGTGCCAAGGTATTGCAGCAGCGGATCTTCGATGCGGCAAATATCGAATTCCTACCACACACCGAAGTACGAAAGATCTGTGGTGAGAACATGGTTGACCATATCGTGATCGAGGATAACCGGACAGAAGAAAAACGAGATCTCGCATTATCCGGCATCTTTATCGCGGTTGGCATGCAGCCACAGACTGCACTTGTAAAAGAGGTCGTAGAGATGGAGAACGGCTATATCCGTGCCGGTGAGGACTGCCGCACAAATATACCATTTCTATATGCAATCGGAGATGTGCGCACCAAGACTGTCCGCCAGATCGCAACTGCAATCGGAGATGGTGCTGCTGTGATCGCGTCACTCGAACACGATCTGTTACAGTAAACATGTAGAGAAATTTCCATACATTGACAATCCTACCCACAAGATATATAATGTCTTGGATTTTACACAGTAGATATTGTACTTTCATACAAAAATCAAGGCAAAACAAGACAGGATTGTCTTGTGTTAGGATTTTGTATGTATAGCTGGTTTGTGATGAGGACAAAGAAATCTTCAACATATATTCAAATATAAATTCATGAAATATATATGTTTGGAACTTAGAAGTCCTTGATGTTCTTTCAGAGTGCAGCCATGTTTGAACACGATGTTCAAACAAGCCGCCACTGAGCCATGGATGGCGAATTGGCGGCGATGGCGGACATAGAGAAAAAGAAAATTAAGAACATCTAGTACTTCTTAGTTTCAATACATCATATATGAAATGAATTTGTATTTGGATATATGAGGAGAAAAGTTTATCTCATCACACACCAGCGAGGTTCAAAAGGAAAAAGGAGACAATCATGTCGAAGTTACGTTATCATATCGCAGTCATGGCTGCAAAATTCAGCAAAGTCATCATCCGCCTTTCGGGGCGCAACGGCACGCACACCCCGGGCGTTGTTGCGAGAAAAATCTGCCCGGATTTCATGGCGCAGGCACCGAAGGCACCGCTCTGTATCTGCGTGACAGGTACGAACGGTAAGACGACCGTATCAAACATGCTGACCGATATGCTGGAGAAGGAAGGCAAGAAGGTAGTCAGCAACCGGACCGGTTCGAATATCGTGCCGGGCTGTGTGACAAACCTGTTGAACAGCGTCAACTGGCTTGGCAGATGCCGCGTGGACGCAACTGTATTTGAGGTGGACGAGCGTGCATCCCGTCTGATTCTTCCATATGTAAAGCCGGATTATCTCGTCGTGACGAACCTGTTCCGTGATTCACTGAAGCGAAACGCACATCCGGATTACATTTTCAGTGTCATTGACACATACTGCCCGGACACAACGAAGCTGATCTTAAATGCAGATGAGCAGTGCAGCAGCAACTTAAAGCCGAATAGTGAGCATGTTTATTTCGGAATCGGAAAGCAGGACGATGACAAGACGGAGCCATACAACCTGATCGCTGATTATACATTGTGTCCAAAATGCGGTACGAAGCTGAAGTTCAACTACCTTCGTTATCATCATATTGGAAATGCTTATTGTCCAAACTGCGATTACAAGTCTGCAGATGCAGATTATCTTGCAACGAAGGTCGACAAGGAAGGCAAGAAGTTAATTGTCCGTGAAAAGGATGGAAATGAGATCGAATACGCACTGATCCATGATGCGTTGTTTAATATTTATAATGAATTGACTGTAATTACGATGATGCGGGAGCTTGGATATTCTTCCGATGAGGTGAAGAAGCGGATCGCAGAGATCCATGTGCCGGAATCCCGTTACAGCGAGACGAAGGTCGGAAATGTGACAGTCGTTCAGGCACTCAGCAAAGGACAGAGCGCAGTCAGCTCCTGCCGTACGTTCGAGTATGTGGCAGAAGAGCCTGGTAAGAAGGTCATCATGATCGCAGAGGATGACTTCAGCGACAGACAGAAGAGTATCGAGTTTATCGGCTGGATCTACGACCTTGAATACGAGCAGTTTGCAAGAGACGATGTAATGCAGGTAGTCTGCTGTGGACCAAGATGTCTCGATCACCGTGTGCGTGCGCTGATCGCCGGAATCCCGGAGGAGAAGATCGCGTGGGATCTCGATGAGGTTGCAGCGGTCGATAAAGTAAAGTTAGAGGGCGTTGATAAGGTATATATCTTATACGACTGCGATACCTATGGTATTTCCTGCAAGATGAAGCAGAAGCTTTTGAAGAGACTGGAGGATGAAAAATAATGAAGATTGAAATCCTTTATCCGGAGCTTTGTACCTTATATGGTGACAAAGGAAATATGCAATACTTGAAGCTCTGCTTACCGGATGCAGAATTTGTAGAGACAACATTGAATGCGAAGCCTCTGTTTTTGACAGAGGATATTGATCTGGTATATATGTGCTCGATGAGCGAGAAGAGTCAGGAAGTGATTTTGAGCCGTCTGCTTCCTTTGAAGGAAGAGATCTTCCGTGCATTTGATGCAGAGAAGACAGTATTCTTCTTCGTTGGAAATGCGCTCGAACTGCTTGGCAAATACATCAAGCGGGAAGATGGCAGCAAGGTGGAAGCTCTGGCGTACTTAAACAGCTATTCGGTCAGACAAACCCCGAACCGTTTCAATACATTGATGAAGGCAAAATTCGATGATATTACATTGCTTGGTTATACAAGCCGTTTCTCCCATACATTTGGAATCCCGGAGCAGGAGAGCTTTTGTAAGGTTGAGATGGGAACTGGTATGAATCCGAAGTCGGTATTTGAAGGTATCCGCAAAGGAAAGATTCTTGCGACTTACATGCTTGGACCAATCCTTGTAGCAAACCCGGATTTCACACATTACCTTCTGCGTATGTTAGGCGCAGATATGGAGAAAATACCGTATGAAGATGCGATGCGGGATGCCTATAACCAGAAAATGAAGGAGTTTGAAAAGCCGGATTTGGAATTATCTTAAGTCTGAAATACAGAATTCATTCTTTTTTCACTTGCGAAGTGAGAGAATGAGGAGTATATTATAGCTTGATTATGAAGAAAATGAGTCACACAGAGTAGGAGGTACGAGTGTATGACTGACGTTGAAGTATTTGAGAATTATGAATCAGAGGTACGTTCTTATTGTAGAAGCTTCCCTGCGGTCTTTACGACTTCAAAGGGTTCGATCATGAAGGATGAGAACGGAAAGGAATATATAGATTTCTTCTGCGGAGCAGGAGCCTTAAACTATGGACATAACAATGACTATATTAAGGAAAAGATGGTTGCATACCTGATGAGTGATGGAATTATGCATTCGATGGATATGATGACTGTTCCGAAGAAAGAGTTTTTGCAGTTCTTTGAAGAAAAGGTGTTACAGCCAAGAGGATTGAATTTCAAGGTAATGTTCCCTGGACCAACCGGAACCAATGGCGTAGAGGCTGCATTGAAGTTGGCGCGTAAAGTAAAGAAGAGAAATCAGATCTGGGCACTCATGGGATGTTTCCATGGTATGACACTTGGCGCATTGTCTCTCACAAGTGATGCGGGCAGCCGTGGCGGCGCAGGTGTATGTCTGAATGATGTTACACATATTCCGGCACCATATATGTTCCCGGAGCTTGATACAATCAAATATATGGAGACATTGCTTACGGACGACCACTCAGGTGTGGAGAAACCGGCAGCAATCATTATCGAGACCGTACAGGCAGAAGGAGGCGTGCATGTATTTTCCAATGAATATCTGCAGGGTGTCCGTGCGTTGTGCGATAAGTATGATATTTTGATGATCGTGGATGATATTCAGGTAGGCTGTGCGAGAACAGGAACCTTCTTCTCGTTCGAGCGTGCAGGTATCGTACCGGATATGTTCGTAATGTCGAAGTCCATCGGTGGATATGGTATGCCATTTGCTCTGACAATGTTCAAGCCGGAGTTAGATATCTGGTCACCGGGCGAGCACAACGGAACGTTCCGTGGCAACCAGCTTTCTATGGTTGCAGCGAAGGCAGGACTGGAATATATGCTTGACCATAAGGTTGAGGCTGAGGTAAAGCGCAAAGAGGGAATCATCCGCAAATATATGGATGAGAACATTGCAAGACCGGGTGTGGAGATCCGGGGAATCGGCTGTATCTGGGGCGTCCAGGTTGCAGATGGAAAGCTTGCTTTGGCAATCTGTAACAAGTGCTTTGAAAAGGGATTGATCATGGAACGTGCAGGCCGAGATAACAATGTGTTGAAGCTGATGCCGGCGCTTGTGGCAACGGATGACGAATTGATGCGCGGACTGGATATCATCAGAGATTCAATGAATGAATTGATGTAAGAATTGTACAGAGATAATCTGTGAAGAAAGTAAATCGAGCAGGATGTATGAACCTGCTCGATTGTGTTTTATTTTAGATAATTTTGATGTACTTGAAAAATGGAAAGGTATGATAGATTGTATGGAACCTTGGATGGGAAGAACAGCAGCCGTCGTAGATCTTGGTATGCTGAAAAATAACTTAGCAGAGATCCGCAAGAAATTAAAGCCGGGTGTCGAACTCATGGCGGTTTTAAAGGGTGACGGATACCGGCACGGCGCGGAAGGATTGTATCCGACATTGAAAGCCTGCGGCGTGACCAACTATGCGGTTGCACTGTGGAGCGAGGGTGTTGCCTTGCGGGAGCATGGCGCGACAGAGCCGATTCTTGTGCTTGGAGATACCAGAGATTATGACTTAGATGAGGCAGTCCGTTACAATCTGGACTTTCCAGTATTCTCGGTGGAATATGCGAAGACGGTTGCCGAGGCAGCGAAACGGCAGGGCAGAAAGCAGAATATACAGATCAAGCTCGACACCGGAATGAGCCGGATCGGGTTCCCGGATAACGATGAGACGCTTGAAGCAATCAAGGAGATTTCACAGATGGAATCCCTGAATATGACAGGCATTTTCACGCATTTTGCACGTGCAGATGAGTACGATCATAAGAGTGCAGGGAAGCAGCTTGACCGCTTTCTGCGTATGACAGAGAAGTTAAAGGAAATGGGGATCACATTTCCGAAGTATCATGTGGCGAACAGCCCGGCGATTTTGCTGATGCCGGATTCGCAGCTCGATATGGTACGTGCCGGAGATATCTTATATGGCTTGAATCCAATCGACGAAGAAGGGTTCAAAAAAGAGAACTTCAAGGAGATTTTGAGCTGGTACACGTATGTGGTTATGGTGAAGGAGGTTCCGACAGGAACGGAGGTTGGTTATGGCGGCACATTCGTGACGAAGCGTCCGACGAAGATCGCAACCCTGCCGGTTGGATTTGCGGATGGATACCGGAGAGATCTGTCGAACCGAGGAAAGGTGCTGATCCGTGGACAGGAAGCACCGATCATCGGAAGAGTCTGTATGGATCAGTGTATGGTCGATGTGACAGATATCCCGGATGTACAGAGAAACGATCAGGTGACGCTACTTGGCGGAGACCTTTCCATCCAGTGGATGGCAGATCTGCTTCAGACAAATGTCGATGAGATTGTATGCAATATCTCCCAGCGTGTACCGCGTGTCTATATTGATTCCACACAGGAATCATAAGTTCGTAGTAGAAAGAGGAAAGTTATGCAACAGGAAACCCGTGTAAGAAATGCCTCGCGAAATGTTGTGTTTGGCATGTTTTTGAAAGGCTATCAGATACTGCTTCCATTTATCATGCGTACAGCAATTATGTACTACATGGGCGATGGGTATCTCGGCTTAAACAGCTTGTTTGGTTCGGTGCTGTGGGTGTTGAACCTTGCGGAGTTGGGCGTTGGTTCAGCGATGGTTTATTCCATGTACCAGCCGATTATCGACAATGATAAAGAGCAGATCTGCGCGTTGTTAAAATTATATCAGAAATATTACCGGATCATCGGACTGGTAATCGCAGTCGTTGGCGGAATTCTGACGCCGTTTATTCCGTATCTTGTAAAGAGTGATATGCCGGAGGGCGTGAGCATCTATGTCGTGTATCTGCTCAATCTGTTCTGTACCTGTATGTCGTACTGGCTGCTCGCGTACAAGAACAGTCTGCTGACTGCACACCAGAGAAATGATGTAGCGAGCAAGGTCATGCTTGTGACGAATACGTTCCAGTATGCGGCACAGTTAGTTGTCGTTATGACAATCGGTGATTATTATATCTATCTGATTGTACAGATCTTCACACAGATCGTTACGAATCTGGTAACGGCATATTTTGCGAATAAGATGTATCCGGAATATAAGGCAGTCGGAAAGCTGCCGAAGGAGACAGTAAAGAAAATCAATAACCGTATCAGAGATCTCTTCACCATGAAGGTGGGACAGGTCATTGTATCTTCGGCGGATACGATTGTTATATCTGCATTTTTAGGACTTGCAGCGAATGCATTTTACAACAATTATTACTATGTGCTGACTGCGGTAACCGGAATCATGAATGTGGTGTTTGTATCGTGTACCGCAGGTATCGGAAACAGCATTCTGGTGGAGACGGAAGAAAAAAATTATACGGATTTGAAGAAGCTTTCATTTATCATTATGTGGCTTGCAGGTATGTGCAGTGCGGTTATGCTCTGTCTGTATCAGCCGTTCATGCGGCTCTGGGTAACAGAGAAGCGAATGCTTCCATTTGCAGTCGTTGTTTGCATGGTTGTGTATTTCTTCATCAGCCAGGTAAACCAGATTCTGATCACTTACAAAGATGCAGCGGGAATCTGGCATGAAGACCGGTTCCGTCCACTTGTGACGGCACTTGTGAATCTGGTGCTGAATATTATTCTTGTACAGTTTATTGGTATCTATGGTGTTATCCTGTCTACCGTTATTTCGGTGCTGGCTGTTGGTATGCCGTGGATTCTGCACAACCTGTTTACGGTATTATTTAAGCGGAATGCATGGGAATATATACGGAAGCTTCTGTATTATACAATCGTGACAACGATTGTATGTACACTTACCTATTTGGTTGCAAGCCAGATACCGGGCGTTGGAATTCTGGCGCTGATCCTGAAGGCAATCGTGTCTGTGATCGTGTCAAATCTGTTGATGTTTGTGGCTTATTTCAAGATGGGAGAGTTTGCAGAAGTAAAGAAACTTGTGATACGCGTATTGAAGAGACAGGCTTAATGTGGGGCGGCAGCAACCATGTGAGCGGGAAGGAGAACATATGAGGAAGTTAAAATTATGGGTGGCGTGTGCGATGGCGGCAGCGATGCTTGCACTGACTGCATGCGGAAAAGAAGATAAACTGGTGCTTGTGACAACCGAAGCGGCAGCGTCACAGAGTGATGCGACAACGACCGAAGATATTCTGGCAGATATCCGGGAGGAAGCAGAGAATACAACGGAAGAGGAAAAGAAGCGCGAACCCGCTTCAGAGGAAGATAAGAAGGTCACGATGGAAGCAATCTATGATGCAAACAAAGGGGATACATTGCTTGCGGGTGGAAACAATTACAGCTTGAATACAATCTATTACAGTGATGGTGTTGAGGTGTATTCGGAATATCAGTTCCTTGGGTTTGCCGAGGACGGCACGTATCTGCAGGCGTACGAGGATTCAAATGGAATCGTGCAGGTGCTTGATAAAGAATATGGTTATTGGTATCTGATTGATGAGGACAAGACGTGTTATGCATTGATCTATCCGGAACCAAATGTGGCAGATGCGATCATCAACACGAATCACAACGATATGATTATCTCCCTTACAGAGGCGGATCAGACGATCAAGGATATCTACCGTGAGGACGGAGATCTGGTTGTGGAGACAAATTATAAGAATGACAACGCATCTTATGTATTCCAGTATGTTCTGGATGACAATTACAAGGTGCTTGAATATTATTGTTACGATGCCAATGGGGAAAAGGTATCATATTCCTGGGTGACAGAAGGAAATTCTTATACATATCCGGAGGCAATCGCGACCGCACACGAGTCTATGATGACGCGGACAGTTACGTTCAAGATTTTAGAGGGAAAAGGACTGGAGAGCAGTTATACAGTTCCAGTGGACAAACCGGTACAGCTTGCATTGCTGGAATATAAAGCATACACGGATGAGGCATGCACGACAACTTGGGAAGAGACCGCCGACGATTCAGGCATGTATACCGATGAAGTTATCTATCTCAAACGTGAAGGTGCGGACACAACAGAGGGAACAACGGAAGATTCGACGACAAATCCGTAAATCTCTTTACAAATCAGTGGGATATGTAGTATACTACGGGTAAGAACGAATAGTAGGAGAATGTAAAAAGGAAGTGAGAATATGAGTATGAATATTAGCAGCAATTTTTTTAATAGCATGCTTGGAACATCTTCCAGCAATTCAAGCAGTGGATTGATGGGACTTCTCAGCGATTACAACTCCATTCGGAACGGCAGTTATCTGAAGCTTGCAAAGCATTATTATTCGAACGATAGTGCGAAGAAGGCAACGCAGAAGCAGTTTTCCAAGAGTAACATAGAGACGAAGACAGAGGATACTGCGACAAAGACGGCATCCGAGGATGCATGGAAGGATCTGAAAACATTGAAGGATGAGAAGCTGTATCAGAGTGCGGATACAGATAAGATCCAGAAGAATGTAAAGAGCTTTGTCAGCAATTACAACAGTGTGATGGAGAGTGCACAGAATTCAGATAAATCAGGCGTACTGAAGGATGCATCCAGACTGGCTTCTCAGACTGGAAATTATACAAGTGCATTAGCCAAGATCGGAATTATGGTGAAAAGTGATAACACACTTGCATTTGACGAGGAGGCATTTGCATCCGCAGATATGTCGGATGTGAAGAAACTGTTTGCCGGAGATTTCTCTTTCGGCAGTAATACACAGAGTCGTATGTTGCAGCTTGCAAGCGATGCATCTGCAAATTCATCGTCTGTATTTTACAATCAGTACGGAGCAGTGGCAGGCGCGTCAGTTGGAAGCTTCTACGATAGCTTATTCTAATTAGCAGAGACAGAAATATATAGTTCAATCTCCCCAAGAGGATTGATAATAAGAATGGGAAGATCCGCGGGTTGACTGTGGATCTTCTTCTTTTGTCTGGAAATGGGAGGACTGGTGCAATATGGCAAAAATACGAATCGACAAATATTTGGCAGATGCGGGTTTTGGCAGCCGAAAGGATGTGAAAGGACTGCTGAAGGCAAAACAGGTCACCATAAATGGTGAGACGTGTGTCCATGCGGAGGAAAAGCTGGAACCGGCGCAGGATGTTGTCTGTGTGCAGGGTAAAATGGTCGTGTATGAGAGTTTTTCTTATTATATGCTGCATAAACCACAGGGGGTGGTGTCTGCAACGAAAGATGCACATGAAAAAACAGTTGTGAATCTTATTACAGAACAAAAACGACGCGATTTATTTCCGGTAGGACGGCTGGACAAAGATACGGAAGGGCTGTTGCTTTTAACCAACGATGGAAAGCTGTCAAATGATCTGCTGGCACCGGGAAAGCATGTGGAAAAAACCTATTATGCAAGGATCAAAGGCATGGTCACGAAGAAGGAGGTCGCTGCTTTTGCTGAGGGTGTAGATATCGGAGATGAGCTGCTCACAGCACCAGCTGAACTGAAGATTCACAAGGCAGGGAGCGAAAGTGAGATCGAAATTACGATCACAGAGGGGCGGTATCATCAGATTAAACGAATGTTTGAAGCGGTAGGTATGCAGGTGCTATATTTAAAGCGTTTGCGTATGGGACCGTTGTATCTGGATGAGTCGCTTGCGTGTGGTGAATATCGGAAACTTACCACAGAGGAAATCCAGAGCCTGAAAAACAGAGAAGAATGGTAAATCGTTTGTGAAATACGAGAAAGTATGTTGACATATGAGGTAGAAAAAGTATAAACTGTAAAGAAGGTATTGCAATTTTGCAGGAGGAAACGATATGGACGAAAATAAGAATCCGGAATCCAGATATGACGTGGATGAAGAAGAGGGTGCCACCACCGTATTACGTGCGATGGATGCAGAAACTGAGGACGAAGAAGAGGGCGCGACAACGGTATTGCGCGCAGAAGATATGCCACCTGAGGATGACGATGATACGGAAGGTGCAACGACGGTTCTGACTGGACCAGAACCAGCGATGATGGGTGCAGCACCAGCACCGGGCGCACCACAGTTTGAGGACAAGACACAGATGCTTCCACCACAGGGAGCGCCGATGGGAATGCCGATGGGACAGATGCCGAACGGACCGATGGGAGCACCAATGGGACAGATGCCGAACGGACCGATGGGAGCGCCAATGGGACAGATGCCGAACGGACCGATGGGAGCGCCAATGGGACAGATGCAGAATGGAGCGATGGGAGCACCAATGGGACAGATGCCAAATGGACTAATGGGAGCACCGATGGGTATGATGCCGAATAACGGACAGATGCCGCCGATGAATGGTGGAAAGCCGCCAAAGGCGCCGAAACCACCGAAAGCTCCGAAGGAGAAAAAACCGAAGGCACCAAAACAGCCAAAAGTAAACAAAGATGGTTCACCAAAGAAGAAAAAGACAGGTCTGATCGTGGCTATCTGCGTCGTTGTGGTATTGGCACTGGGCGCAGGCGCATATTTCCTGTTCTTTACGCCAGAGAAACGGTATGAGAGGAAGATGGATGTTGCTGAGAAGGCGATGACAGACAGCAATTACGAAGAAGCTGTCACGGCGTATGAAGCAGCACTTGGTATCTTTGATGACCGGGTTCCGGCTATGAACGGTTTGTTATCCGCACAGATTAGTGCCGGTGAAAGCGATGGGGCAAGAGAGAATTTCACAGAGTTCCGTACAACAATCACGGGCTTTGATGCAGATAAAGTAACAGAGAACAGTGAGGATATCGTAGCATTCTATGAATACGCAGATGATCTTTACAGTGATACGGATTCTCTGATCGATGCATATAAGGAAGGGTATAACCTGACAAATGACAACGGTCTGAAGAAGAACCTCGTAACCGCATATGTAGACCGTGCCGATGCAATGGATAACTCTGATTATGAAAATAAGATTGCTGCTTATGGAGATGCTTTAGATCTCGACAGTACGAATGAGTCGGCTCTGAGTGGAAGAAAGGCATGTGCATATGCTGTTTTGGATGATATGATGGATGCACAGCAGTATGATCAGGCAGAATCCTTTATCAATACATATGCGGACAGCATGTCGGATGTGGACTTCTCTTCTTATACAGAGAAGATTGAGTCAGAGCGTGCGTTGATGACAGCCAGACATGATCTGATGGAGCAGGTAATCAGCCTGATGTCAGCTTCCGATTATGCAGGCATGATGGACGTGGATGGTTCCGATAATGCAAGTACAGTTGTTGCAAATATGGACGGTGATTCTTATGTTTATGCAACGGATGGCTATGACAGCTCCTATACAGGAAAAGCTGCGGGCGTTTACACATATTCTACTTTGTTGAGTTCTGGCTATTACTTCTATTATGGTGATTACGAGAACGGTGTGCGAAGTGGACAGGGAACGATGTTCGTCAAGATGGATGGTTATAATCAGGCATATCTGGTTTATGAAGGTGCATGGAGCAACGATAAACCGAACGGTGCAGGTACTGAGACATCTGTCAACGAGGACGCTGGCGATGAGCTTGTAACGGTAACCCGTTCTGGTAATCTGGTAGATGGATTGTTTGATGGAGAGGTAACTGTATCGCTTGTATCGAACGATGAAGAGTATGGTGGAACTTACACAGGTACATTTACTGCATCGAACGGTGATGCACCGGATATCCGTGAGAATTATCCGGATCTGGATTTTAGTGATGTATCGGAAGATAAGACAGTTTATGTGGTACTGGAATGTGACGGTTCACCAATGTACTGGCACTTCTCAAAGGGATCAGCCGCAAAGCTCGGTATACATACTTTTGGGAACTAAGATAAAAATAAATGGTGGTAAAACATATGGACATATTGATCAATGACTATATAAATGGAGAGCGCTCCCTGTGTAGGGATGAAGCTCAGTTTTCCGCGTATCTGTTCCAGATTTTGAACGGATGCAAACGTGTCAAGATCGATTCTGACAATTTTACAAATAAGACTTACGAAGTAATGCAGGCATATTATATGCCGGCGTTCCTGCGTGATTACTTCAATTATGCGGACAGTAAAGCTGAATTTAACCGGAAGCTTGTGACATTTGCAAACCGGAAGTTACGTGCACTGTATGCAGGTGAAGAGGCGCAGGGGGCGATGCTTGAGGATGTAGATGCCAAGGCAGTGAATGCTGCGGAGATTTACAATCTGGATAAGGAACTGGATATAGAAAATCCGGGGTTCGATCTTGGAAAGCATATCAATGGATGGTCTGGAAAAGAACGCGAATATCGAAATCCGCTTGCACGTTGGATGATGAATGTGCGACCGGATTTCGCAGTTTTGCTGAAACGACGCGGCATCAAGCGTACAGAGCTACGGATGCATGAGATTGATTGTCATTATCTGAATAGTGTAGACACGTATCCAGCGATGATTGGACGCGTGGATGAAAAAGGACATGTGACTGGGTGCAAGAAGATCGTGTGTACGAAGCAGCAGGTAGAACAGTATGCGTTGGAGTTTCTGTGTGAGACACCAACGGAAGAATACGCAGATACCATCGGTATGAAATGGTGGGGACCGGCGAAGGAGTCGGACACACCGGTAGAAGACAGCGGTATTGCGATTGAACCTGGCTTTATTAGTATGGCGAATCTGGTTAGTGCAAAGAATGCACAGATGTATGAGGAAGTGGACAAGCCGATCGCAATGCAGAAATTGCAGGAATACAACAAAGCATTCTATGCGGAAGAGCGGAAAGTGAAGGAACCGAAAGCAATCCTCGGAAGTGTTTTGGAATTACAGATATAAGCAGGATAAGAAAAAGGGTTGAAACATAGTTGTTTCAACCCTTTTTTATGGATACAGAATCTATCAATTATTCCATAGCTGCTTTTAATGCGGCGTCTAAATCCTCTAAGATATCATCGATGTTCTCCAGACCAACAGAGAAACGAACCATACCAGCATCAATACCAGCTGCAACAAGCTGCTCGTCGGATAACTGGCGATGTGTTTCACTTGCTGGATGCAGGACACAGGTACGGATATCTGCAACATGCACTTCGTTGGAGGCAAGCTTTAATGAATCCATGAATTTTGCCGCAGCCGGACGTCCGCCCTTGATGATAAAGGAGATAACACCGCAGGATTTGCCACCGAGATATTTTTCTGCAAGTGCATGGTTTGGATCAGAAGGAAGTGCTGGACAACTGACACTGACAACTGCGTCACTCTTTTCAAGGTATTCTGCAACTGCCATTGCATTTTCTGTATACTGCTTCATACGAACTGGAAGAGTCTCTAATCCGAGATTCAACAGGAATGCAGAATGTGCGGCTGGATATACACCGAAGTCACGCATGAGCTGCATTCTTGCCTTGACGATATATGCCATATTGCCATAAGATTTTGTATAGCAGGTTCCATGGTAGGATTCGTCAGGCTCGACAAGCTCTGGGAACTTGCCATTATCCCAGTTGAACTTGCCGCTGTCTACGATGACACCGCCGATCTGAACGGCATGTCCATCCATATATTTACTTGTGGAATGTACGACGATATCAGCACCGAAGTCAAAAGGTTTACAGAGAATCGGAGTTGCAAATGTGTTGTCTACGATCAATGGAACTCCCATTGCATGTGCAATATTTGCGAAACGCTCAATATCAAATACAGTCAGCGCCGGGTTTGCGATTGTCTCGCCAAACACGAGCTTTGTATTCTCTTTAAAACAGGCCTTGATCTCATCGTCAGACATATTTTTATCCACGTAGATACATTCAATGCCAAGCTTCTTCAAAGTGAAAGAGAACAGATTGATCGTGCCGCCGTAGATTTCAGGGGTACTGATGATGCTGTCACCAGCCTGACAGATATTTAAGATGGAAAGCAAGGTAGCTGCCTGTCCGGAAGTGGTACACATGGCACCGACACCACCTTCCAGGGCTGCAATTTTCTCCTCGACTGCCATGACTGTTGGATTGGCAAAACGGGAATAACAGAGTCCTTTTGTTGGATCATCAAAGATGCCGGCAACTTCTGCGGCAGATTCGTACACATACGTTGTACTTTGGACGATAGGCAGAACACGAGGCTCGCCATTCTTTGGTGTATAGCCTGCATGCAGGCATTTTGTTTCATCTTTCATTGTAATAAAACCCTCCTATGGTATATAGTAGTTACTATGATTTAATGTAACATAAATACTATATTAATACAACAGTCGGGTGTAAGCGAGAGCTTTGCATGTTATTTCGCGAAATAACGACGAAAAAAATGAGAAATTCTGAAAAAATTGCTTGCAAAATAAAATTCCGTATGGTAATATCTAACTCTGTGATATATTTTTATATTCCTTGCTTCCGACCAGTTCGGAGGCCAATAGACCATAAGGAGGTGCAATAACATGAACAAGTATGAATTGGCGTTGGTTGTTAGCGCAAAGATTGATGATGACGCAAGAACTGCTGTTGTAGATAAGGCTAAGGCTATTATCGAGAAGGCAGGCGGCACAATCACAAACGTTGACGAAAAAGGCAAGCTGAGATTAGCATACGAGATTCAGAAGATGAAGGAAGGTTTCTACTACTTCATCCAGTTTGATGCAAACGCTGAAGCTCCAGCTCAGATCGAAGCAAGTGTTCGTATTATGGAATCTGTTCTCAGATATCTTTGTGTTAGACAGGACGCAGAGTAATAGTTAGGAGGATTTCCGATGAACAAAGTAATTTTGATGGGTCGTTTAACTCGTGATCCGGAAGTTAGATATTCACAGGCTGCAGAGCCTTTAGCAATCGCAAGATATACACTTGCAGTTGACCGTAGATTCCAGAGAAGAGACAATTCTGGAAATGAGCAGACAGCAGATTTTATCTCCTGTGTTGCATTTGGCAGAAACGGAGAGTTTGCTGAGAAGTATTTGAAGCAGGGTACAAAGATTGCGATTACAGGTCGTATTCAGACAGGCAGCTATACTAATAAGGACGGCAATAAAGTTTATACAACAGAAGTTGTCGTAGAAGAGCAGGAGTTTGCAGAGAGCAAGAATGCATCTGGAAACAACGGCGGTGGATATCAGCAGGAAGACAGACCAGCACCTGGTAATGCCAGTGCAGATGGATTCATGGATATTCCAACAGGATTGACAGGCAACGATTTACCATTTAAGTAAGGAAATTAAATGGAGGTAATTAGTAATGGCTTACAATAAGACAGAGAAGAGCGATCGTCCAGACGCTCCTATGAAGAGAAGACCAATTCGTAGAAGAAAAAAGGTCTGTGTATTCTGTGCAGAGAAGAATGCAGTAATTGATTACAAGGATACAAACAAGCTTAAGAGATACATCTCTGAAAGAGGTAAGATTCTTCCTAGAAGAATTACTGGTAACTGTGCAAAGCATCAGCGTGCACTTACAGTTGCAATCAAGAGAGCAAGACACGTAGCTCTTATCCCTTACGTTGTAGAGTAAGAAGAACGTATAAAACTCCAATTTGCGGATTTCTGCAGATTGGAGTTCTTTTTTTGTCATAATATGTACGAATTGATACAAATTAGATACATTTTCATGGTAAGATAAGAACAGTAAAATAAAGGATACTGTGAGGAGATTGTGGTGAGAAAGATAAGAAAAAGACGAATGGCAGCCGTGATGGTACTCTGTGTGGGACTGCTCAGCGGATGTGCCGGCAAAACCCAGACGGATGATCTTGTGATCACGATACCGGAATATGAGAAAATTACATACACAACCGAGCCAGTCGTGCATGGAGACATTGCGCCGGTGCTCGATCTGCGATTGAAATCAGAACAGTTTGAACGGAAAGAATACTATCCCGATCATGATGAGATGGAGGTTGATCAGGTATTTGTCCATGTTGGAGATGTCGTGCAAAATGGAGACACACTTGTCACCTTCTCTTCGGAGGATATAACGGAGGAACGAAGACAGTATGAAAACCGTGTGGAAGAGGATGCGCTTCTGATCGACCATTATACGAAGCTGGATGCAATCAATCAGACAGATGAACACCAGGAGAGTATCGAGCAGTTAAAGAAAGACCAGGAGATTGCAGGACTGTACATCAAAGATCTGGACGCAAGACTGGAAGCTTATACGATTAAGGCAGAGGGAAGCGGCATTGTGAGCAGCCTGTCGGATATGCTTGATTATGGAACCGTGTATGCCGGAGATGCAGTTGTAACGATCCTGTATGGCTCAGACAATTATACTACGACGACAGAGGATGATTATGCGTTTGAGGTAGGACAGACATTTACGGCAACTTTTGGCGTTGGAAGCTATGAGGTCAGATTGACAGCGATTGATGTGCTGGCGTCGGATACGGATGCCGGGATGAAACGGCAGCTTACATTTACATTGGTTGACTCAGCGAAACGGCCAAGCTCGGATTCACTGAATCTGGAGATCGAGAAAAATGTGCTCAAGAATGTCCTGTATGTACCGGAGGATGCAATCGTGTATGTGGGAAATGACAATTACGTCTATGTGCTGGATGAAGACGGATTCCGACATGGCATACAGGTGCAGACTGGGGCAACGATTGATGGCTATACAGTGATTGAAGATGGTTTAAAAGAGGGCGACAAGGTGGTGATTGCAAAATGAGAATCGGACAGAAACTAAAACGACAGCTGGGATTTTTGATGAGTGTACTCTGCGCGGTCTCTCTGGTTGCCTGTGGAACGAAATATGCAGATGCGCCAGCTTTGCTGGAACCGGTATCTGGAACGGAATCGTACCGGGAAGTATCTGTGGGAGATGTAGGCGATCTGAAAATCGCATATGGATCGATCGTGCCAACAGAACATGCAGTGTTCTGGACGACACAGGTCAGCGTGGCAGAAGTCCTTGTCGACGTTGGAGATTATGTGGAAGCTGGACAGGTGGTAGCTACTGCGGATCTGGAAGCGGCACAAAAGGCAAAACAGGATCTGGAAGAATCCCGGAGTCTGCTCGTGCAAAAACGTGAGCTGGAGGTGCAGAAACAACAGCTCACGATACAGAAGCTGAATCTGAAACAGGCGGGAGAAAATCAACTGGGAGATTCTGACAGTGCTGCGAAAACAGGAAAAGAGATCGAGACGGAACAGGAAAATGCCAATTATGATGAATTGCTTTACAAGCACCAGCTTGCCGATTACGATGATCAGATTCAGAAGCAACAGGAGATCATTGAAGATGGAACCCTCAAGGCAACTGCAAGCGGGTATGTTTCTTATGTGCGTCAGTTTACATATGGCAATCAAGTTACAAGCTCGATGAATGTTATCACGATTGCAGATTATGAGGATACATATATTCAGATACAGAATACAACGATCAAAGACAAGCTTCTGGAGAAATACGACCGTTATTATACGATACAGGATGGCGCGAAAATTTCGCTTCGGGAGTATGCCTATACAACACAGGAGCGCCTGACAGCCGAAAATCAGCAGAAATATCCGGCACTTCGAATGCAGTATGAGGATGCTCAAAAGAGCGCGCCAGTCGGTTCTGTAATCGCCGTTTATCTCGTCAGAGACCGCGTGGAAGATGCCCTGTATGTCGGAAATGATTCCATCTATGAGGACGATCAGGGATCATTTGTCTATGTAAAAAATGGGGAGCAGCGCGAACAGCGCTACATTGAGACAGGAGTCAGTGACACGGTAAATACAGAGGTGATATCCGGGCTTTCTGAGGGAGAAAAAGTGTATTATACATCAGAGGCTGCATGGCCGGATGCATATGAGGAATATACGGTAAGTGCTCCAACGAATTATGATTCGATGTTTTATACAAACCGCTATGCGATTGCAGATACGATGCGGATCAATTACACATCTCCATATGAAGGTACAATTCAGGAAATCTGTGTATCCAATGGAGATTATGTGCAAAAGGGCGATGTGTTACTCAAGGTTCGAACGAATGAAGGCAGCGCGAAGCTGGCGGAGATGCGGTCAGGAATTGAGGATATGAAAGAAAATCGCACGAAAGCAGTGCAGGCACATGAGAATACACTTCAGTCGCTGCAACAGGAAAAGCAGGCAACGCTGACTGCCGGACAGACACCACTTGCAACCGGTACGGATGCACAGACAGCAACCGACGGTGATGCAGAAGAACAGGCAAATCCGAATCTTTCATCTATGCTGGATGTCGATATTCAGATTGAGAATCTGGATTTTCAAATACAGACGCTGGATTATACATATCAGCTCAAGCAGTCAGAGGAAGCATATACGGAGGCAAGCTGTAACAATGACGGAACAGGTGTCATGTCAATCTGCGCTGAGCAGGAGGGCGAGGTGTTGGATTTCTGGAGAGACACCGGAGGCAAGCTGGAGCTTAACTCGGATATTCTGGCGATTGATACGCCGGTGAAGGAGAAGCTGGCATTGTATGGTGGAAACAGCAAGGTTGCGAACGGGACACCTGTATCGGTGCAGGATGAGGAAAGTGGAAAGACGATACAGGGCATCATCTGTGGTTCTAACGGAATCACGGAAGGAACAAAGGAAGAGTATTATGTCACGACGGTAGGGGATCGTGTCTATATCACGCAGAGTCTGACGGACGACAGCCGGATGTACTATGTGAAATTAGACGGGAACGCATCCGTGGAGAATATGACCGGAAGTCAGATAATTTCCTATCCGCTGATTTCTTATTCGGATGTGTACACGATTCCGGCAGATGCGCTCTACACAGAGAAGGCGAACTCAGGCAAGGAGACATCCGGGGATTTCTATTATGTGTGGAAAATCGTAGATGGAAATATCGAGAAACAATATGTGGATGCCGCAATCAGCAACAGCGCACAGGATACATCCAAATATAAAAAGGGCGATGTAGTGGCATGTATATTTAATGGTATTTCGGAGGGAGATATACTGGCGGGACCAGTTTCAGAGGAAGAGGAGTAAAAGATGATACGGTTTGTTTTACAAAAAATTAAAAACAAAAAATGGTTGACGACCTGCCTGCTTCTGGGACTTGTCTTTCTTGTGGCAGCGGTTTCCTGTCAGCCAATGTTCAAGGCAGGCTCGCTCAACAAGATGCTGCTGGACAGCTTTCATAATGCAGGTGAGGAAGCAGAGGCATATCCGGCGGTGATCGGAAGAACAGGTGCTTATGTGACGGAGAAGCGGCAGACAGCTGCGGCTGTGCTCGACGGTATGAAAGGGTATCAGCAGACATGGGAGAAATATCTTGGATCCATACAGGCGGTGAATACGCAGACCATTCTGACGCTGGATGAACAGTCCGCACAGGGCGCGTATGGTGGAAAAGGAAAATATCTGAAGGTATCGTATATGCCTGATATGCTGGCACATACACAGGTGCTTGTCGGCGAGGACTACGATGCGTATGCTGGGAATCTGTATGGCTGTATGTTGTCCGAGAGTGTGATGGATGCCTGCGGCTTTACAGTCGGTGAGACATTGGAATTCCCACTTTGGACAGATGCAGACGGGGAAACGCTGAAGCTGCAGATCTGTGGTATCTTCAAGGAGACGGACAGCACAGACACCTTCTGGTATACAGCGCCGAATACGATGGAACAGGAGATGTTTGTAAGTGAGGAAACCTTTGATGCCATCGTGAAGCAGTTTGCACCGGAAAAGATCAACTATGCGACCAATGTGCTGCTTGATTATACGAAGATCAATCAGAAGAATGTAGCAGATGTGCAATATTATATTGAGCAATTTCATAAGGAGGATGAGAGCTTTACCGATTCGTTCCTGAATCTGCTCAAGCAGTACCAGAAGGACAAGAAAACGATAGATATCACGCTCTGGGTATTGGAGCTTCCGTTGCTTGGTCTGGTGCTTGCATTTATCTATATGGTGACTGGACAGATCATCGACACAGAACAGGGCGAGATCGCCATGATGCGGAGCCGGGGATACCGCCGCAGCCAGATTGTAGCGCTCTATGCGTTGCAGGCGTGTATTCTCTGTCTGGTGGCAATGCTGATTGGAACGCCACTTGGATATGGACTTTGTAAGCTGGCTGCATCGACCACAGATTTCCTGACATTCCATGCCGGGAATCTCTCGATGTATCATTTTACACCAGTGATGCTTGTCTATGGACTGGCGGCGTCTGCCGTTGGAATTCTGTTCATCCTGATTCCGGTCGTGATTCATTCCGGGGTATCGATTGTACAGCAAAAATCTGATCAGAAGATCAACAAGAAGATGTTCTGGGAAAAATATTTTCTGGATATCGTGTTGCTTGGCGTTTCAATCTATCTGCTTCACAATTTCAATCAGGAGATTGATAAGATCCGTGCACGGGCACTGCTTGGGGCGAAGATGGATCCGTTGATCTTCTTGGATTCTGTATTGTTTATCGTGGCGATGGGACTTGTTGTGCTGCGGTTGCTGCATTATCTTGTGCAGCTTGTCTATCATATCGGCAGAAAAAAGTGGCGTCCGGCAGTGTACGCGTCGTTCTTGCAGATCACGCGGAACTTCCGCAAGCAGGGATTTATCTCGGTATTTTTGATTCTGACCGTGGCAATGGGACTGTTCAATGCCAATGCGGCGCGCACGATCAACCAGAACTATGAAAACCGGATCCGCTATGCAGATGGAGCCGATATCCGTTTGCAGGAGACATGGAAGATGCAGGCATTTTATGTGTCTGCCAATGATATCGACTATAACTATGTGGAGCCAGATCCGGTCAAATATGACGAGCCGGTCAAGCAGGGACTTTGCACGAGCATGGCAAAGGTAATCCGAACCAACAATATATCGGTGAGCCGGGGAAAAACGAAGATTGCTAACTGTGAGTTCATGGGAATCCATACAAAAGATTTTGGTGAGACTGCGTATTTGCAGGAGGAACTAAACAGAGACGTTCATTGGTATACATATTTAAATGAACTGGCACAGCAGGAAAATGGTGTGATTCTGTCGAAGAATCTGGCAGCGGCACTGGAGGTCAAAGTGGGGGATGTTGTGGATTGCTCCAGATATGGAGATTCTGTCCTGAAGAAAGAGACGGTGCGTGGTACGATCAGCGGAAAGGTCGTGGCGATCGTAGATGCGTGGCCGGGCTTTGTCCAGTATACCTATGAAGATGGAGAAGAGACAGAGCATTATCTGATTGTTGCCAATTATGCGAAGACGGTGCAGAGCTTCAAAATCTCGCCGTATGAGATATGGTACAAGCTGGCAGATGGCGTGGACAGTGATGCGGTACGGGCGGTGATCGATGCGGGTGGCACGAAGCTATCCTCCTATACGGCATTGGACCGGGATATAGATGCCATGAAAGAGACTGCTATGATACGGATCACGAACGGTATGTTTACGTTGAGCTTTATTATCGCGTTGATCTTGTGTATGATTGGATTTTTAATTTACTGGATCTCATCGATCCGGCAGCGGGAACTGCTCTTCGGAGTATACCGGGCAATGGGCTTAAGCGAGAAGGAGATAAACCGTATGCTTGTAAACGAGCATCTGTTTTCCACATTGCCATCGATTCTGGCAGGTGGTGCCTGCGGCGGTGTGGCGACATATCTGTTTGTGCGGTTATTTGGTGTGATTTATCTGCCGCAGAAACATAACTTAAGCATCTATGTCTATCTCGACCAGATGGATGTGTTGAAGCTTGTCGCGGTGCTCCTGGTTATGATTTTGCTGTGTATCGTGATCCTGCGGCGACTGGTACGGAGTCTGAATATCACGCAGGCATTGAAATTAGGAGAGGAGTAGGAGTTTCGCTTATGAATATCATTGAAGCAAGAAATATTACACGGATGTTCCCGGTTGGTGACGGCGAATTCTACGCCTTGAAGCATGTCGATATTGATATACCGGCAGGGAAACTTACGATATTGAAGGGACGTTCTGGAAGTGGAAAGACCACATTGATGAATATATTAAGTGCCCTGGATGCACCGACAGAGGGGGATGTCAGTTTCGATGGACAGGTGTATTCGGAGATGGAAGATGCACAGAAGGAACAACTGCGAAGAAAAGAAATTGGGTTTGTCTTTCAGGCAGTTGCGTTGATCCCGATTATGAATGCATATGAGAATGTGGATTTTGCAATGCGGCTGGCAGAACCGGAGCTGACCGCGAAGGAGGTTGACGAACGAATCAGGGAGACACTTGCCTTGGTCGGAATGGAAGAGCGTATGCGGCATATGCCGGGACAGATGTCCGGTGGAGAGCAACAGCGGGTCGCAATCGCGCGGGCAGTGGCACACCGGCCGAAGGTTGTGTTTGCAGATGAACCGACCGGAGCGCTGGATACCGAGTCTGGACTTCGGGTCATGCAGTTGTTCCGAAACCTGATCGAGAAAGAAGGCGTGACGATCGTTATGACAACACATGATCCAAACCTGATGGAGCTTGGCGATGTTGTCTATGAGTTGGAGGATGGTGAGATTATTGACAGACAAATACGAGAATGATACATTGGAAGATAGGAAAAACGACATGGCGGAGGAGGCAGATCTGGCGGAAACTGCTCCTCTGATCGTCTGCGATTCTCTCGTGAAGATCTATAAGACAAAAGAGGTTGAGGTGCTTGCTTTGCAGGGACTTGACCTGACGGTCAATCGCGGGGAACTGATGGCAATCATCGGGAAGAGTGGAAGCGGAAAAAGTACGCTTATGAATATCGTTGGAGGTCTGGAAGTGCCATCCGCCGGACGGATCATCGTGGATGGGCAGAATCTGGCGGAATTTACAGAGCGTCAGATGGTGCAGTACCGGAAGAAACAGATCGGGTTTGTATGGCAGAAGAGCGGACGGAATCTGTTTCCGTATCTGACTTCGCTGGAAAATATTGAGGCACCAATGCTTGCAATCCATAAAAGCGCGAAGAAACGGCGGGAGAAGGCAGAGGAATTGCTGGCGTTAGTTGGCATGGAGCATAAACGGGGTTCTTACCCGGCACAGATGTCTGGTGGAGAACAGCAGAGAGTGGCAATCGCGGTCGCACTTGCGAATGAGCCGGAAATCCTGCTTGCCGATGAGCCAACCGGAGCGGTTGATACAAAGACTTCTTCGAACATTCAGGATCTGTTCCGGAAGTTAAACCGGGAGCTTGGACTTACGATCATCATAGTCACGCATGATATGAAGCTTGCACATAAGGTAGACCGTGTTGTCATGATTTCGGATGGCAAGATCAGTACAGAGAAGATCCTGAAACAGCATTACCGGGATATGCTGGATCAGTTGGAATCACCGGATATGACGGATGAGACACATGAGGAATATTCCGTGCTGGATAAGGCACATCGTGTGCAGCTGAGCGATGATATGCTTGCGGCAGCAGGCATTGATACGAACAAGGTCAAGGTGCGCATCGAGGATGGACGCGTCGTGATCGAGGCGGAGGAAAAGAAAGAATGATTAAGATACTGGTAGTGGAGGATGAACGCGCGATTTCGGATCTCATTCGGATGAATCTGGAGGATGCCGGATATGCCTGCACCTGTGTATATGATGGTATGGCGGCAGCGGATCAGATAGAGACACAGACGTTTGATCTGGTTTTACTGGATATCATGCTGCCGAAGGTAAATGGATATGAACTGTTAGAATATATCAAGCCGACGGGAACGCCGGTGATCTTCCTGACGGCAAAGGCAGGACTGGACGACCGTGTCAAAGGATTAAATCTTGGTGCCGAGGATTATATCGTGAAGCCATTTGAGATCGTGGAGCTGATCGCACGTGTACAGGTTGTGCTACGGCGGTTTCATAAGGATGTGACAAAACTTGTGTATGGCGATCTTGTCATCAATACGGACAATCGTACAGTACTGCGGGATGGCGTGCCAGTCGAGTTGACACCGAAAGAGTTTATGCTGTTGGAGATATTTGTACGCAACAAAAATATTACCCTGTTTCGGGATAAAATCTACGAGCTTGTCTGGGAAAATGACAGCTACGGCGATACGCGTACCCTTGATCTGCATGTACAGCGTCTCCGTAAAAAGCTTGGTCTGACTGACAAGCTGAGGACGATTTACAAGGTTGGATACCGGCTGGAAGATTAAAGGAATAGAGAAGATTCGTGAAGTTTCGTTATAAAGTTGTAATTATCAATATCATATTATTATCGCTTGGAATTGGAACCGTCGGATTCTTTATGATCCGTCGGAATTTCCAGCTTGCGCTTGATGCACAGATCAAAACCTCGATCGAGGAAAACAATCTGCTGCAATCGACGATCGAGTATCGTTTGCTCGATACGATCAATTCTTCCCCGTCAAATCTTGTGTATCAGATGAAGAATTTAAGTGCCGATGTCGTAGGTAAAATGGGCGGAAACAACAAAGGTGTCTATGTGTTCTACGATGGTGCGGAGGTTGTGCATTCTGCGGCAGACGACAATAAACTTTCCTGCCCGGAGGAGCTGTGGAGTACCGCAGTGATTGGGCAGAAGCAGTACATGATCACGAAGGAAGCCGGGCGGTATTATCTGTTTTCCTGTTCGACAAGTCTGGTTCAGGACAAAAAGATGAATATTATCAATGCGCGGGATATCACCGAGACATATCAGCTGGTGGAGAATGAACGGCGGTATTTTGTCCTGCTTTTAGGTATTGTCGTGCTTTGCTGTACGGTGGCAGTGTTTGTGATTACCTATCTTCTGACGAAGCCTTTGGAGACGCTGAACCGGGCGTCGAAGAAGTTTGGAGAGGGCGATTACGAGAGCCGCGTGCATCTGCGCAGTCACGATGAAGTAGGTACACTGGCACAGACCTACAACCAGATGGCGGATGCAGTGTGTGAGCATATGGATGAACTGCAGGGAATGGTGACACGACAGGAACAGTTCGTGGCAGATTTCACGCATGAGGTCAAAACGCCGATGACAACGATCATCGGGTATGCGGACATGCTGCGTTCCAAGGAGATGAAAAGGGAGAATCAGGTGCTTGCGGCATCGTATATTTTCCATGAAGGAAAACGTCTTGAGGCAATGTCGATGAAGCTGTTTGATTTTATTTACACGAAACACAGAAAGATTGAGTTTCAACCGATCTCGGTTGTGAACTTCATGCAGGAGGTTACGGAGAGTGTGACGCCAATCCTGGCGCAGAAGAACCAGACGCTTGTCTGTACGACGGTGGAAGCGAGGATCGAGGGAGACAGCAATCTTTTGAAATCCGCATTTATCAATATTATAGACAACGCCAGAAAGGCGTCAGAGCAAGGAAGTGAGATTCGGTTCTTTGCGAAGCAGACGGACGATGGCGTGCAGATTGGCGTGCAGGATTTTGGTGTTGGTATCAGTGAAGAACATTTACAAAGAATCTTCGATGAGTTTTATATGGTAGATAAATCGCGTTCACGGAAAGAAGGCGGTGCGGGACTTGGACTTTCGCTTGCGGCATCTATTGTGGAAAGCCATGGGGAGAAGCTGGAGATCGAAAGTACAGTTGGAGAAGGCACAACAATGTGGGTGGTATTTCATGAAAAAAATCTTACAGAACAATAAAATACGCGTCGGACTGTTATTTGTCTGTTGTGCGCTGATCGTCGTGCTAAGCATCGTAGCACCGAAATATCTGCTTGCACGGACGCTTACGGAACAGACGAATCACGTCGAGGTGGCACCGGAGGAATATTATCTGGAAGCGGGAACGATGATGTCACGCAATACATCCTCAAATCTCTCGGCTGTCGATCGGATCAAGCTGATCTCCGGCACATGGGACAGTAACATGACAAAATGCGATATCACAGAGGGCTTTCTGGATGAAGTCGAAGCGGTGGAACTTGCGAAGAAGCAGTTGGATGTCTATTACAAGCAGGGTGTGTATCCGTATTCCGTGCAGATACAGTATGACAATCTGTATTCATATTCGTCAGAACTTTACTGCTACATGGACACCAGCTTTGATACCTATGCGGCATATCTCTGGAAGATCACATTTACGAAGTATGATAACAGCGTGGAGAATATCGTTTATATGACAGAGAGTGGGACAATCCTGCTTGCATGGACAAACAACACGAAGTTTGCGCAGACAACAACACTTCTGGACTTCTATGAAAATGTGCAGATACGGGATGTCCTTGGGGAAAATAAGCTGTACACGGCGAGTGCGATGAAGTATATGCCAGTTGCGTCTGTGACGATTCCTTACCCGGACGCAGAGGAGATAAAAGAAATTAAAAATGGAGCATTGATTACACTCCGGGTATCTGGCGACTTAGAGAACCTACAGGCATTGCAATATACGACGGAGCATGGACAGGGAATCGTCCTGATGCCATTACAGAACAACAAATGATATATTTTCTCATATATAATTCTTGATTTTCAAAATAAGTTCCTGTATGATGCATATAAGTTAGTTAAAACTAACTTATATGCATCAAGGTGAGGAAACGATATGCCAATACAGGAACTGGTTCAAATCAAACAATCAAACGATCTCGAAAAAAACACAGCCGTGATGATGGCGGTCAATTGTGCACCGGTGATCAAGGGAAGCAAGGCTTCGAATCTGATCACAGTGACAATGCAGGAGTTTTACATGATCCGGAAGCTTGTGCGGGGAACCGGGATTTCTTATCATCTTCTAAAAATCAAAGCGAATAAATTCATGTTATTTTTGTATCGGAGAGAAGCACTCAAACGCTACATTCTATCTGAGAAGGTACAGAAATTTCTGCGTGGTTATGGCTATCCGGCAGATGATTTTTCTGCGATGCTGCATAGACTGTTTTCGCGTGTGGAACAGTATAGCAGAGGAGAGATTGCATATCCACATGAGATGGGAGCTTTCCTGGAGTATCCGATCGAGGACATCTTAGGATTTATGGAGAATGATGGAGAGAATTTTTCCTTTTACGGATATTGGAAGGTTTATCACAATGAGCAGGAGATGACACAGTTGTTTCAGCGTTTTGACGAGGAACGGGAGCATGTGCTGCAGGAGATTCTGGAGGGTAAGACAATCCGGGAGATCGCAGTCTGAGCTGTGACTTGCAAAACGCCAAATATATAACAAAAAGAAAGGGATAAGTTATGAGCAAAGTAAGTATTGTATATTGGAGCGGAACAGGAAATACAGCCATGATGGCAGGCAGTATCGCAGACGGTGTAGCAGCCGCAGGCGGTGAGGCAGAGCTGATCACGGTAGATGAGGCAAGTGTTGATGCATTGAAGGATGCATCCGTGATTGCACTTGGCTGCCCATCTATGGGTGCAGAGCAGCTCGAAGAGACACAGATGGAGCCATTTATGTGTGAGCTTGATGGCGTGATCGCTGGAAAGCAGATTGCACTGTTTGGCTCTTACGGCTGGGGAAATCAGGAGTGGATGCGTGACTGGGAGGATCGTATCGTTGCAGATGGCGCAACTGTTGTAAATGGCGAGGGTATCGCAGTAAACGGAACACCTGGTCCGGACGCAGAGGATGAACTGAAGGCACTTGGTCAGACACTCGCAAGTCTGTAATAATTGCGATTATTTAATATTTATCTGGAATAGATACAAATTTGATACATTCCTATGCTACACTGAAACCATCAAATCAGAAGGGGGAGGAATCCGAGATGAAACGATGGATAAAAGTGCTATGCATAGGAATGTTTTTTTCGCTATTGACAGGATGCGGAAAAGGCAGAGGTGATGTTGCCTCAGATTATCAGAAAAATGCTGAGGGAGGTACATTTGAGGCGGGAGAGCCATCGAATATCAGCTATCAGGTTGCCGGAAATAACAATGTGACATTTACGGTCGATGCTGATGTGACAGGAGGCGAGCGGCTCTCTGGCAGCCGGTGCTATGGAGTAAAAACACAGGTGTTTGATGATTCCTATGTGGAATCTAAGGTATATCCGGTGTTTGATGAGGGAACGGCACAGTCAGTAAAACCATATATGGTATGTACGGATCAGGAGATGGATGACCGAAGAGATGCTCTTTGGGCAGAGATAGACAAGGCAGTTGAACAATCGGCGTCTCAGACGGATGCCATCTCTGAGATCTGGAAGGATGGATTTTTTGCAGATATGAGTGAGTTGAACTGCACTACCGATACGAAGGGACAGGCGCTACATACAACCTTGACAGGAGAAGAAAAAGTGGATCCGAGAATACCGGTCACAGCAGACAACCAGAAAACGTATAGCTATGTCGATGCAGAAGGTAAGAATATCAGCCGGGCAAGAGTGGATGGTGAAATTGATGGCCTGCCGTATGTATATGAAACGTATTATCAGGAGGCTTCAGACAGTGTAGAAAATGTAAACTGGGTTACCTTATATATGCGGTACGACAGATATCGGAAGCAGATTCTTGCGCGGCCGAAGGAGAACGGGGATGAAGTTCCGGATCTGGATGAGACGGATGCACAGGCGTTGGCAGATGCATTTTTACAGAAGCTTGGATATGGAGACTTTGTGTGTTGTGGAACGGAGATTGGTGCTTACAGGGAAAGGGAGGAAGATCCGTATGCGATGGGAACTAATCTGATCGATCGTTGGTATTGCTTTTCTTATAGCCGGAAGATGGATGGGATTGCGACAGCGGTTACAGCAGGTGTTAATGATTTACGGTTTGGCGTATCGGGGGAGCTGACAGCTCCGCAGGAGACCATCGATGTTACGGTGGATGCACAGGGCGTTGCAACTGTGAAGATACAGGCAAATCAATATGAATTAGAGGAAGAAGGAACCGGTATTACGTCTTATCTTACCTTTGAGCAGGTGGATGCAGCCGCTCAGAAATACATGAGTGAATATAAACAACCGGATTATATCACGAAGAATGTACCACAGGCAGTCTCTGTAACACATGTAAAGCTAAATTATGCTTATGTGCGTTATACAGATGGAAACTACAATATGATCCCCGTGTGGGCATATTATGGATATCAGTTTGAACAAAATCCATATCAAGAAAGATACAGTGGAGATGCTTCACCGCGGGAATGTTTCCTGTTTGGAGTCAGTGCGGTGGATGGACAGATTATCGAGGGCGTGTATTCCAAGGTTGTAGATAATCCATTTGATTTATAGAAAGGGGAGGATAGTATCATGAGACGATGGAATAAAGTGATCTTCTTAGGGGTAACATGTCTGGCGCTTGCCGGCTGCGGAAAAGACCGGGGCGATGAACTGGCGAAGGACTACCAGAAGAACGACGAGCTGGCGAGTGATACATCTGCAGATGCAGATATTACAGGACATCTGACCTATGAGCTTATCAGTGATTCCGGAATCACATTCACGGTGGATGCCGATGCGACAGGCGGAGGAAAGCTTGCAGAAAGTCACTGCTATGGGGCAAAACCTGTGGAAGTGGATGAGGCATATCTAAAGGAGCATGTCTATACAATATTTGACGAGGGGACTTTGCAGCAGGTCAAACCGTATGAGGTGTGCAGTCAGCAGGAGCTTGCAAACAGACAGAATCAATTACTTCAAAGACAGCAGGAATTACAGTTACAGACAGATACGGAGAACAGTTCCGTTCATGCAATATGGGAAAATGGTATTCAGTCGGATTTGGAAACGGAGGACTGGCTTGCAGATCAACGGGATGAGTCAATGGTCACAGAGGAAACAGGAAAGGCTATTTATACATATGAGATTGCAGATGGAATCACGACGAGTCTTGCTCGCGTGGATGGTGAAATCGATGAGATCCCGTATGTATATACATGTGCATATTATGACTCGAATGCATATCCTTATTCCCGCATGCGTTACATGCGGTATGATATGTATTCGTATGAAGCGAAAATTACAGTGCGGCCGAAAACAGAGGAAGATGCCGTGGAGGGGCTGGATATAAGAGAGGCGGAGGCAAAGGCCGATGAGTTTCTTGCAAAACTTGGATATGACGATTTCACATGCTTTGAAACCGGTATTGGAGCAAAACTCGTTGCAAATGAAGATGCCGCATCTATGAATCCGAGTACGTTGAACGATTGTGCGTACTGCTTTAGTTACACTCGTACGAGGGATGGAATTCCGGTAGCTGGGACACCCGGTGCATATAATTTTACATTTGGAATTGCCAATCAACTGCCGGCTTCGGAAGAGGTGATCACGGTTGCGGTAGATGTTGACGGCGTGGCTGTGGCAGATATACAGTCAGCGCCATATGACGTGGAAGAGACCGGAATCGGAATTGAAAGTGTTCTTACCCTGGAACAGGTGGATGCAGCGGCGCAGAACTATATGCAGAAATTTGAAAAGACGAATGCCTATGCAGATGTCCATAAGATAATGATAGACCGGGTGGAGCTAAATTATGTCTATGTGTGTTATACGGATGGAAAATGTAATGTGATTCCGATATGGGCGTATTATGGATCTACGAGAGAAGGGGGAAAAGAGCGATATCTGTTTGGAGTCAGTGCCGTGGACGGTCAGATCGTGGAAGGGCAGTATATGTATTATTTAGATCTTACATTCACAGTATAATGAAGCCGGCTGTTTATTTATTTGACGGATAAATAGACGATATCGAGATTCTATTGGAGAGTGCGTTGCACTCTCCTTTTTTTTATGGTAAAATTTCAGTGGTTTAGTTTGGAAAAACGAGTAAAATATAAAATAAACGAAAAAAAGATGGAAGGTGAGCATATGCGTCTTCATTTTACGAAGATGGAAGGGCTTGGCAATGACTATGTCTATGTCAATTGTTTCAAGGAAAAAGTAGAGCATCCGTCGGAGCTTGCAGTGCGGGTATCAGACCGGCATTTCGGAATTGGCTCAGATGGACTGATCCTGATCAAGCCGTCGGAGGTGGCGGATTTCAAGATGGATATGTACAATGCGGACGGCACGCAGAGTGAGATGTGTGGAAACGGCATCCGCTGCGTCGGAAAGTATGTGTATGATTATGGGCTGACGGATAAAACTTCCGTGTCCATCGAGACGCTGGCAGGTATTAAATATCTGGAGTTTACATTTGGCGATGAGGAGAAAAACGGACGGAAGACAGTAGAACTTGTGCGTGTCAATATGGGAGCCCCGATTCTTGCACCAGAGGACGTACCAGTGGATCTGCCGGATGCAGGGGATATCGTGCAGGATTATCCAATCATGGTAGCGGGAAAAGAATACCGCATTACCTGCGTATCCATGGGTAACCCACATTGTGTGAGCTTCGTGGACGACGTCGACAACTTCCCGTTGGAGGAAGTAGGACCGCTGTTCGAGAACAATCCAATCTTTCCGCGTCGTGTCAATGCAGAGTTTGTCGAGCTAGTCAGCCCGACGTATGCGAAGATGCGTGTATGGGAGCGTGGAACCGGCGAGACACTTGCCTGTGGAACCGGTACCTGTGCGACTGCCGTTGCCTGCATCTTAAATGGCAAGACAGAAGATGAAGTGACAGTGAAGCTGCTTGGCGGCGAGCTTATCATCCGCTGGGACCGCGACGCGAATATCATCTACATGACAGGCCCTGCCAAGGTCGTCTTCGACGGAGAAATTGAAGTATAGGGATTATAATCCAGACAAGGCAGAGTTTACGAAAACATATATTTTGTTTGCAAAATCGCATAGAATATAATGGAGACGGATTAAAAATTTAAAATATTATATTAGAGAAAATGTTAATAGAGGTGACCGGATTATACAATTCTCAAGCAGACCATTGAAACACGCTGGTACTTAATGAGTGCCAGCTTGCCTGGCACGAGTTTAGTACCACTGCGTGTTGAACTGAGCGAGAGCGCGTCTGCGGAGAATTGTATAATCCGGGCAACTCGTATAAGAATATGTATATTGTACAATTTAGGAGGAAAAGACATGTTTAAAGTAAACGACAACTATTTGAAACTTCCGGGAAGTTACCTCTTCTCAACCATCGGCAAGAAAGTACGTGCGTATCAGGAGGCAAATCCTGACAAGGAGATCATCCGTCTTGGTATTGGCGATGTAACCCAGCCACTCGCACCGGCAATCATCGACCGTCTGCATGAGGCAGTATCCGAGATGGGCGTGCAGGAGACATTTAAAGGCTATGCACCTGACCTTGGTTATGAGTTTTTGCGTAGTGCGATCGTAAAGAATGATTACAATGCACGCGGTGTTGACATCGCAATCGACGAAGTATTTGTCAGTGACGGTGCAAAATGTGATTCCGGAAATATTCAGGAGATCTTTTCCCTTGACAATAAGATCGCTGTCTGCGATCCTGTATATCCGGTTTATGTAGATTCGAATGTTATGGCAGGAAGAACCGGAACGTATGATGCAACAACCGGTCTTTGGAGCGATGTGATCTACATGCCATGTAAGGAAGAAAATGGATTCGCACCAGAACTTCCAGAGGAGACACCGGATATCATCTATCTGTGTTTCCCGAACAACCCGACCGGTGCAACGATCACGAAGGATCAGTTGCAGAAATGGGTAGATTACGCAAACGAAAAGCATGCAGTGATCATCTACGATGCTGCATATGAGGCATATATCAGTGAGCCGGATGTACCACATACCATCTATGAGTGTGACGGTGCAAAGACTTGTGCAATCGAGCTTCGAAGCTTCTCGAAGAATGCCGGATTTACCGGAACAAGACTTGGATTTACAGTGATTCCAAAGGAGTTAAAATCCGCAGATGGTGTTGCCCTGAATCCACTTTGGGCAAGACGCCATGGAACAAAATACAACGGTGCTCCGTATATTGTGCAGGCAGCCGGTGAAGCTGTGTATTCTGAGGCAGGAAAGAAGCAGACTGGCGAGCAGATCGCATACTATATGAAGAATGCAAAGTATATCTTTGATGGATTGAAGAGTGCCGGATATTCGGTATCCGGTGGTGTGAACGCACCATATATCTGGCTGAAGACACCGGATGGCATGAGCTCATGGGAGTTCTTTGATTATCTGTTAGAGAAGGCAAATGTCGTTGGTACACCGGGTTCTGGATTCGGACCAAGCGGCGAAGGATATTTCCGTCTGACTGCATTTGGAACCTATGAGAATACAGTCAAGGCAATTGACCGGCTGAAGGCGCTGTAACAGGTTGTTGGTATGACAGAGAATGTTTATAAGCTTGTTATGTTAGGGTTTGTAACTGGATCGTGGCTGTTTTTAAGCTCCATGTTCCTGCTGAAACGGAAACCGAGATCGTTTCTGTTTCATGCAGGCATGTGGGCTGTGTTGATGGTATATTTTATACTGTATGAGTTTTTGATGAGTTATCACGGTGAGGTAGCGTGGTTTCCGGCAGGACTCGTGGAGATTGCAGTCATGATGACGGTTGTTGCCGTGAATAACGAGGGAAATCTATGGAGAAACTTCTGCATCGTTGTGTTACAACAGGGTGTTGGAAGTCTGTTTTTTACAATGGCGGCGCTGCCATTTCCGAAGCTGCAGGAGTACCAGCTGAGTATTATCGGATTCCAGCCACTTCCAATATCTGTTACGAACTTTTTGATTTTGGGGTTGATGAATGTGTGCTGTGTCATTGCAACACTTATTCTGAAATTCATTTTCCGGAAGGAATATACCGGGGATGGACGTCTGTACCGGAATATCATGATCGGGTATATTCTGATCGCGTACGTATCCCTTGCTTCGCGCTGGAAGCTGATTGACCGGATACGACAGGGCGATGTGGAAATCAGTAATTTTGTTGTTTTGTATGTGGTGTGGATCATAGGAATTGTGATTTTATGCAATTATGTTCCGTATGTCTATAACCGGTCAGAAGCCAGATGGCAGAAAAAAGAACAGCAGATGCTGGCACAGATGCTGGCAGAGAGTGAACGCCACTATGAGCGGCTGGTAGAAGCACCGTTTGTCTATGGACAGACACTGAGTGGAAATGTGACGCTGGATGCAGTGGTGGCAGATTATACGAAGCGTGCGCAGGAACGAACGCTTTTGTTTGATGCTGTCGTAGAGCCGGTACATATATCGGATATGGCAGAGCTGGATGTGACGGTAATCGCCGATGCGATGTTAGAAACGGCATTTACACATGTCTCGACAGGTGCTGATGCGTTTGTACAGTTTACCGTGCGACAGAGAAAGGGCAGTTTGTTTCTGGATGTCGATTATATGACAGGAAAACGAATCCTGCGCAAGAAGGAACAGACGCTTGCAGAAGCCCTGATCAGAAAATATGAGGGCAGTAAACAGATCAGAAGAAAAGGAAAAGAACGGCAGATTTGTGTGCTGCTTCCAAATCAGGTACAGAAGGAAGAAACAAAGGGATAAATTGTGGGGGTACTATGGTAGAAGAATTATTTTCTGTGTTGGCACTGGGGCTAGAGATTTCCGTGTGGTTGTTTATAACGTGCATGGTTTTGATTAAGCGGAGACGGCGGAGCATATGGATGCGTCTGCTGTCTCTGTTTATGATTGTCGGGTATTTTGAAATCTACGAAGTTTTGATGTTTTATCATGGAGAGAAGCTTTGGCTTTATAGCGGACTGACAGAAATCCTGATGCTGGCATTGTTAATTGTAATCAATAACGAAGGATGCTTCTGGCGCAATTACTGTATCTTGATTTTGGAACAGGGCATGACCAGTCTGTTATTTTCCATTTTCGGTTACGCATCTCCAGATTTGAATGAAGATCTGACAAAATTAGTAAGCTTTACACCGGTTGCACCGGTTCGGGCATGCATTCTGGTGTTTGGAGTGATGTCACTGGCATTTATTCTCTCAGCACTCTTCTTAAAGAAAATGTTCAAGCAGGAGTATGAGGGAAGCGGGTATATCTACAAACGGATTGTATTTGGCTACACGTTTATCTCGTATGTGTCTCTGGCATCCCGCTGGAAGCTGATCGATCAGTTGCGGAAAAATACAATTGCAGGGTACGAGGTACTGGCACTGGGTATCGTGTGGGTTGTATCTTTGATTATGGTTTGTAATTATGTGCCATATGTGTATAATAAACTTGATATCGTATGGCGAAAACGGGAGCAGGAAACGCTGCAAAAATTACAGGCGGAAAGTCAGATGCATTATGCAGCACTTGCAAAACAGCCATTTGTCTATGGACAGAACCTGAGTGGAAATGTTACACTAGATGCAGTCGTGGCGGATTATGCGAAGCGTGCACAGGCACGTGCGCTGCTGTTTGAGGCAGTCGTGGAACCGCTGCAATGTACGGATAAGGCGGAACTGGATGTAACGGTAATTGTGGATGCGATGCTGGAGACGGCATTTGCAGGAGTTGTTGAAGAGGCGGACGCATTTGTACAGCTTACAGTGAGTGAGCGGAAGGGCAGTTTGTTTCTGGATGTTGACTATGTGACGGGAAAACGAGTACCGCACAAAAAGGAACAGGCACTTGCGGATGCACTGATCGGCAAATATGATGGCAGTAAACAACTGCGGAAAAAGGGAAGAGAACGGCAGATCTGTGTGTTGCTTCCGCAGTCTACGGTTCGCCGCTGAAAGAGAAATACGAAGGAACGGAACGATTATTACGATGAAGATTATTATATGTGATGATGAACGAATGGATGCCGAGCGCGCGAAAATAATATTACTTTCCTGCAAATGTGTTCAGGAGGAAGACATTACGATTCTTACACCACAGGAGATGCATCTGGGACTGGAGGTGCAGGATATAAAATGTGATATTGCGATTATGGATATCGAGTATGAAAACCGGCAGTTCAACGGGATTACATTAAGCAAAGAGTTAAATAAAAAGCTGCCGCTGTGCCAGATCATCTATCTGACATGGGTATTGGAATTTGCACCGGAAGTGTATGATACGATCCACTGCTATTTTGTGTTAAAGCAAAACGAGGAGAAGATGTTGCCGCGTGCGATGGAAAAGGCGATACAGATTTATTGTGATCAGGAAGACCATGAAATTATTGAACTTAGAAATCATGGAAAGATGATGTATATCCGGCAGGCAGATATTATATATGCCGAGAGACAGGATCGGATTGTGCAGATTCACACAGCACAGGGAACGTACCAATGTTATCAGTCATTGACGAAGATTATGAAACTTCTCGGAAGAAATTTCCTGCGCTGTCATGGCGGATATGTTGTGAATTATAATTATATTGATACTGTGATGCGGGAAAGCGTGATTTTGTCAAATGGTACGGAGATTCCGATTGGACGGACATACCGGACATCATTTCATGAACAGTACATGTGTATGGTAGAACAGCATGTGTAATACAGATACAGGGAGAAATGCAAATGGAAAAAGCAGTGGGGATTGGACTGTTTGCCTTGCTGGTTGTGGGCGTTGCCTTTGTGCAGGTGCATTATTACCGGGAGCGGCAGCGGGCAAAGGCAGAGTGTGAACGGCTGGAGCAGAGCATCGGGCAGATGCAGAAGCAATATGTCGATGTGGTAAAACAGAACCAGTCATATCGCCAGATGAATCATGAATTAAAAAAGTATCAGTGGCTTGTACAGGTTATGCGTGAGAATATGGGAACGGTCACGCATGGACAGTTGCTGGAGCTTGTATTGCAGAAGAAAATACAGGAAGCAGAGCATAAACAGATCACTTGTGATGTGCAGGGAACCTTAAATGGAAATCTGCGTATGGACGAGATGTCGCTGGTCAGCCTCGTGATGAATCTGCTGGACAATGCGATCGAAGCATGTGTGCAGACGGAGACCAGACAGATTCAGGTTGTGATCGCAGAAGATCCTGCGGCGCAGATGCTGGAATTGAAATTACAGAACTCAAAGAACAGCAGTCAGAAGCTGCATGCGAATGAAGCAGGAATGGGATATCAGACGACAAAAGAGGATCGCGGCTCGCATGGGTATGGAACACAGATCATCCAGCGGATCGTCGATGAAAATGGTGGTACAATTCGGTATGTGGATGCCGGGGATACCATGCAGATCACCTGCAGACTCTGTATGGAAGATAAAAAGCTTTTGAGCGAGGGATAACGTATGACACAGGATGAATTTAGCTGCCTCTATGAGGAGAATTCATTTACATGTATTATAAAAAAGGGGCTGGCGATGCTGGATGGTGACCGCATCCGAATCGAGCATATCGACAGCGATATGGAAGTTCTGACCATCCCGGATGAGCTTCCGGTTACGCTGTTTGATATACAGGGAAGAAGCTACACGCGCATCCTTCCAGTTTCCGAGCTTGGGAAAAAGGCGTGTTATGAGAAGAAAAATGTAAAGCAGGTGCGCCTTGGAAAAAATTTGCGATTTCTGGATGACTATGCGTTTGCACGCTGTGAACATCTGACAGAGGTTGTGGCAGAGGGCATCGATGGATTTGCTGACCTGCGTCTTGGCAATGGCGTGTTTGATGATTGTGGAAGCCTGGAGATTTTAGCACTCGACGGTGACCGGGAAGCGAAAATTGCAAGGCTGCTTGCAGCTGTACCACGGTTCCTGAAAGCGGAGGATCTGTTGACAGGCGGCGAGATCGGGACGGACGCATGGTATGAGCGTTGGGATTTTGCCCTGCGTGCCTTTTTGAAGGAAGACGATGTTGCGGGCTACATGCAGGCAGTGCTTTTTGGCAAGCGGAAGTTCGCAGACCGGGAAGCGTACATTGCCTATGTGCAGGAGGCAAAGCGCGCATTGTGCAGACTGCGGTTGGAATACGGAGAAGAATTGCAGGCATTTGCCCGGAAACAGTGTGAGGAGTATCTGGGAGAAATGCGGCAGGTATAACGGGTACGAAGAAACAATGATTTAGGAATTGTAAGATCTGGTTTTTATACAGGAAGGAAGATGGCATGTCTAAATTCACAAAGCAGGCGATCATGGATGGATTTATTGAATTGTCCAAGCAGATGCCGATCGATAAGATCACTGTAAAAAAAGTAACCGATTATATCGGAATTACACGGAATACATTTTACTATCACTATCAGGATATCTATGCACTGTTGGAGGAGATTGTTGTTACAAAGGCGAAGAAATTATTTGTCTTAGATGAGGACAATCTGGAGAACTCGTGGAAGAGTAACCTGCGTTTCATGGGACAGTATGGAAAGAAGAACGAAAACTTTATAAGAAACCTCTACCAGTCAATGGGACGGGACGCGTTTGGTGACCAGTTATTAGAAATCAGCTATGGCTCCATCTACCGGAGTGTGCAGGCGTATGCGGAAAAAGAGATGGTGAAAAATCCGGACGTCACATACAAGGAACAGGCAATCAAGGATACATCCTATATACTTGCGAAGATGCTTTCGGAAAATGCAGTCGAGTGGATACGCGGACGTGTGGAGCAGGATCCGGTCGCATTGATGGAGAAAGCGATTGTGGCAGTGGACGGCGTCGGACAGGTGCTGTTGAATAATTTGAACAAGAATTATAATAATAAATAAGCAGAGAAGAATCAGGAGGGTATATACATGGCAGGATCCCATATTGCGATTCCGACGATCTTGAAGATTGGGAGCGGAACACTTGGAAACGTAGGAAAATATCTGCAGTCAAGCGGATTTAAGAAAGCGGTTGTATTCTTTGGAAATGGACTTGTGGAGATGTTCGGAAAGACGGTAATGGATTCCCTTTCCGAGGCGGATATCGAGGTGCTTTCGTATTGTGAGCTTGACACAACGGATATCAAGGATATCATCGATCTGGCATTTACAATCGACGCGAAGACACAGGTGATCTTAGGCATCGGCGGCGGCAAGGTCATTGATGCCGGAAAATATGCCGCTTATCTGCGGAAGCTTCCGTTTATCAGCATGCCGACATCGGCATCGAGTGATGGATTTTCTTCGGCAAGTGCATCACTTCTGGTAAATGGCAAGCGTACGTCTGTGCCAGCACGCATGGCATATGGAATCGTGGTGGATACGGATGTATTGAAGTCCGCACCGACGAAGTTCTTATATTCCGGTATCGGTGATATGGTATCGAAGATCACAGCACTGTACGACTGGATTTTTGAGGCGGAGCATGGCGTGTCCGAGGTGAATGATTTCGCGGTAATGATTGCGAAGAAGGCGGTCAACAGCTTCGTGCGGACACCATTTGAGAGTATTCAGGATAACCTCTTCCTGAAGGAGCTGGTTGATTCGCTGGCGATGAGCGGAATTGCAAATGAGATCGCAGGTGGCAGTGCGCCGACGAGCGGTAGTGAGCATCTGATCTCCCATGCGCTGGATAAGCTGCTGGAGGTGCCACAGCTCCACGGTGTGCAGGTTGGAATCGCCACCTATGTGATGGCAGTTGTACAGGATCACCGGTATGTGCGTGTCAATAAGATCTTCGAGGATACCGGATTCTGGGATTTCGTATCGACACTTGGCTTGAATCGCGCAGACTACGAGTCGGCAATCGATATGGCACCGCAGATCAAGCCGAATCGTTACACATATCTGCATGAAGCAAAGTACCGGGAGAAGGCGAAACAGGTGCTTCGCGAAGATCCGGTGATGAAGCGGGTATTTGGTGAATAAGAACAATCAAAAAAAGTTGTGCAAATTAGGCGGAATGTGTAAAAAATATACACATTCCGTTTTTTGACACTTGTAGGAACTTGGAATATATGCGAAAATAACACAGTGCTTTTCTACGCGTATACCAATGTTAATTAGATGTATGCAGGGAGAACACAACAAAATTAGAAGATAAAGTGTGAGCGAAGATGAAGATACTTTTGATTAACGGAAGCTTGCGTGGAGAGTATAGCTCCTCCCTCAAAGTTGCCCATGCATTTGTCAAAGGCATGGTGGAAGAATATGGAGCGGACACGGAAGTCTGTGAGGTAGCATTGAAGGACAAAAGGATTGACCATTGTCATGGGTGCTTTGTCTGTTGGAAGACGACACCGGGGCAGTGCTGTATCCACGATGATATGGATGAGCTGCGGCAGATGGTGATGGACAGCGATATCATTGTTGAGAGCTTTCCGCTTTATTTCTTTGGACTGCCTTCAAAGCTGAAGGCATTTACGGATCGTATGATCTCCTATGTACAGGAGTATCGCGGGAATCCGGGCGATGAGGAGAATCATCGGTTCCTGCATAACATGCGGTATCCGGAGCTCGAAAAGAAGAAACTGATTTTAGTATCCACATGCGGCTATGAGGTGACAGACAACTGTTACGATGCCGTGTTTGCAGAGTTTGACCGGATCTGCGGCGAGGGAAAATACACAACGGTGCTGGCACCGCAGGGGGGTCCACTCTCAGAGCAGGGGTTTGCAGAGAAGGTGGCACGCTATCTGGAGAAATTCAAAGAGGCTGGTCACGAATATGCAAGGGAAGGCTGTTTATCGGAACGTACGTGGAACAAGCTGCAGCGACCGTTGCTTGGACACAGTACATTCGAGATGGCAATCAATATGAACTGGGACAACCCGGAGGTTGGACCTTACGGAAAGCTGGTGTAGAACGTGGAGACACTAAAGAGATTTGCAGCGAAGCTTGCCTTTGCGATCGCGAATGGCGTAATCCGTATCCTGTACCCGCCCAAGGTAACGTGGGAAGACAAAAAGGCAACGAAAGATGCGTTGAAAAAAGGCAACTGTGTTGTTTATTCCAATCACACAAGTCATGTGGATGGGTTCTATATGACACGACTGTTTGGTAAATATAGGGTACATACCTTTGTTGCGCGGGACTGGTATGATAAGAAGAAGATTAACTGGTTGTTCCGCAATCTTCCATATATCCCAATGAACCGTCAGGAGATGGATACAAGCTGGCTGTCGATGGGATTGGAGAAGATGAATGAGGGCTGCCCGATCTACATATTCCCGGAAGGACATACGAGCCATACCGGAGTGATGGATGAATTCAAGCCAGGATTTCTGATGCTTGCGAGACAGGCACAGGCGCAGGTTGTACCAGTTGTGATCGACGGCGAATTTAAGGTCTTCCATCGCATGCACATTATCGTCGGCAAGCCGGTCGAGATGGATTTAAACGAAGAAGGCAGACCATCGGTTGTCCTCAAAAAATATGCAGGCGTCTGCAGAGACAGGATCTATGAGTTGCGTGATACCTACGGTGTGAAGAAACAATCATGATATTTGGAGTGGAAACACTCTTAAAATATACCCGTTGATTCGGGGTAAAATATAAGAAAAGGAAGGATACATAGAATGAACGAAAAAGAGTTAGAAATCGCTGAGAACATTAAAGGAATGCTTTCAAAGAATCTTAGAATCCCTGAGGAAGAATTAGATTATGAAGTTCCATTGTTTGGTGATGGAATTGGACTTGATTCTGTTGATTCCCTGGAGATTATCGCTTGTATCGATTCTGCTTACGGCGTAGCTATGACAGGTGTTGCAAAGGAACACTTCTACAACATCGAGAGCCTTACAAAGTACGTTGTAGCAAATATGTAATAGCAAGTCATACAAAGAGGGCTGTCCCGAAAGGAAACTTTGGGGCAGCCCTGTGTATTCTGAACAGGTAGATAGGAAACGCGCGAATGCGTGGTGGCATATAAAGGAGATAAAAATGGATAAGATTACAAATACACGTTGCGTTGTAACCGGACTTGGTATGATCAGCGCAATCGGAAATAACGTAGATGAGTGCTTCGCAAATGCACTGGCTGGAAAAACAGGAATTGATAAGGTCGCATCTGTTGATACAACCGACTGCTATGCAAACCTTGGTGCAGAAGTACACTGTGATACACTGGATGAGATCGATGAGGCAAAGGATGTTGACCGTGTCAGCAAGCTCTGCCTGAAGGCTTCCAAGGAAGCACTCGATGATGCAGGTCTTGTGATCGATGAGAGTAATGCCGGTCGTGTCGGTGTTGTCATGGGAAGCTGCGTCGGTGGTGTTGTCAGTGTAGAAAATTATGTAACAAAGGGTGAGCATGCAGAGGATATCAACAAGATGACGATTGCCTCGATTGCAAACCATGTAGCAAATATGGCAGGCGCAAAGGGTGTTGTCACAAACGTTGGTAATGCCTGCGCAGCAAGTACGATCAGTATTGCTTATGCGTGTGAGTTGATCCGTGCCGGTGTGGCAGATGCGTTTATCGTTGGTGGTGCCGATGCATTTGCATCTGTTCCATTTTCAGGCTTCTTAGCTCTTCATGCGCTTTCTGAGCAGGCATGTTCGCCATTTAACCACAGCAACGGTATCACACTTGGTGAAGGTTCTGGTGCGATCATCGTGGAGAGCTATGAGCATGCAAAGAAGAGAAATGCGAAGATCTACTGTGACGTGCTTTCAGCAGGAATCAGCAGTGATGCCCATCATATCACAGCACCACGTCCGGACGGACTTGGACAGATGTATGCGATTCGCGAGGCAATTGAGAAGTCAGGCATCGAGCCAAAGGATGTTGCATATGTAAATGCACACGGAACAGGAACCGCCAAGAACGACGAGGCAGAATTCCTCTCCTTACATACAATCTTTGATGAGACAAATCCAGACTTAAGCGTCAGCTCTACAAAGGCAATGGTTGGCCACTGCTTAGGTGCAGCCGGTGCGATCGAGGCAGTTTTCGCAATCAAGGCTCTGACAGAGAACAAGATTCCACCAACGATCGGATATTCTGAGGAGGATATCGAGGCGCTCGGTGAGAAGGCAGGCACATTCGATTTCATGCCGAATACAATGAAGGAAAAGGATTTGCACTATGTAATGTCTAACTCCTTTGCATTTGGCGGAAGCAATGCAAGTATCATCTTCTCGAAGGAGCCGGGCAATGTGAAGGAAACTGAGAACGATGAGAAGGTTTATATCACAGGTCTTGGTATCGTCAGCCCACTTGGAAATGGCGTTGCCAACTATATCGATAAGGTCAATGCACAGACAAAGCCGGAAGCAGCGTCTGTACATGCAAATGTTGGAAAAGAAGATTACGATAAATATGGTTTGAAGATGGCATTCTACAGAAAGCTCGACAAATTCAGTCTGATGCAGGTCATCTCTGGTCTTGAGGCACTGCAGGAAGCAGGCATCGAGGTAACAGAGGAGAATGCAGAAGAGCTTGGTATGATCGTCGGAACCGGCGATGGCCCACTTACAACCGTATATGAGTTCCAGGAGCACATTTCTGAGAATGGAACAACAGCAGGTTCTGCCTTCAACTTCCCGAACACCGTTTACAATGCAGCAGGTGGATACCTCTCGATCAAGACAGGTATGCGTGGCTATAACGTAACAGTGACAAACGGCGCACAGTCTGGTATGAGCAGCTTGTGCTATGCATATAACGAGATCAAGCAGAACCGCGGCAAGGCAATGCTTGCAACTGGTACCGATGAGAACAGCGAGGTTATGGAGAAGCTCTATGCGAAGCTTGGCAAGGTAGCCGGAGATGTGAAGCAGGCATACGCTGGCGGTGACGGATTCGTGCTTGCCGATGGTAGTACGAGTATCGCACTCGAGAACGAGACATACGCAGCAAGCCACAATGCGAAGAAGTACGCAGAGGTATGTGGTTACGCCATGACACACGAAGGCGTTGCTTACGGTGATGTCGCAGGTACCGAAAAGGGACTGATGAACGCCATCGTAGATGCAGCCGCTATGGCAGGCATCACATTGGATCAGATTGATGCCGTTTACGGATTCGCAAATGGTGCCGACGAAGTCGACACATTGGAGCGCCATGTGTACGAAGAAATTTTCGCAGGAAAGGTTCCTGTACATCAGGTCAGAGATTATACAGGTGAAGGCAGAGCTGCAAGCTCCGCACTGTCTGTTGCACATGCTGCACTTACACTGTCCGGAGATCTTGCCACAAGACAGAATGCTTACTATGTAACAACCGAAGAGGTAACGAAGGAAGTTGTCGACACATCCGCATACAAGTATGTACTCGCAACAAGCTGTGCCATCGGTGGCAGCTATGCCGCAGTCATCTTAAAGAAAGTGGCATAGTATGGATTATAAAAAGATAATTATAGAGGCAATTGCGAACAAAAAGATAAAGTGAATTATATATTTCCAGTTTGTTTCATGAACATATACGATATGTTTGAATATTAGAAGTTCTTAATGTTCTGTAATAATATTAGCCATGTTTGAACACGATGTTCAAACAAGCCGTCATTGAGCCATGGATGGCGAATTGACGGCGGTGGCGCATATTATAGATACATATATCAGAACATTTAGAACTTCTTAGATTCAATACATTGTATATGGAATGAACAAACTGGAAATATATATTCGAGATATGTGGGGTTCGCAGTTGTAGAATATACAGAATAAAGGAGAAAAACATGACAAATGGTAAAGTAGCGCTTGTCACAGGCGCATCCCGCGGAATCGGGCGCGCATGTGCGATCAAGCTTGGAGAGGCTGGCTACAAGGTAGCCGTCAACTATAATTCAAACGAAGCAGCTGCAAATGAAGTCGTAGAGAAGATCAAGGCAGCCGGAAGCGAAGCCGTTGCCATCAAGGCAAACGTATCCGATCTTGCCGAAGTAAAGACAATGATGCGTGAGGTCATAAACACATTTGGACAGTTAGACGTCCTTGTCAACAACGCTGGAATCGTAAAGGATGAATTTGTCCTGATGATGAACCCGGATACGATTGATCAGTGTCTCGACCTGAACATCAAGGGATACATGTACTGTACCCAGCAGGCAGTTTTGAAGATGTTCTCGAAGAAACAGGGCGTGATCGTGAATGTATCATCCGTAAGTTCCAAGCTTGCAGTACCGGGACAGAGTGTATACAGCGCAACGAAAGGCGCTGTGAACTCCATGACAGCCACGATGGCAAAGGAACTTGCACCATATGGAATCCGCGTCAATGCAGTGGCACCGGGCTTTATCGCAACCGATATGGTAGAGGCATTGCCGGAAGATAAGAAGGAAGAATATTTAAAGGATATTCCGATGAAGCGGTTTGGTACAGCCGAGGAAATCGGTGATGTAGTTACGATGCTTGCCGGACCTGCATGCTCCTACATGACAGGGCAGGTCATTGTATTGGATGGAGGACTGAGCCTGTAATGATGAATATTAACGAAGTACAAAAAAGAATCAAGCAGCGCCCACCGTTCCAGATGATCGAGAAGGTTTTAGAGGTGGAAGACGGCGAATATGCAAAGGGAATCAAATGCGTTTCCGTGAATGAACCATATTTTGCAGGACACTTTCCGGATGCACCGATTATGCCGGGTGTGCTGGTCATTGAGGCGTGTGCGCAGCTTTGCTCGATTACGATGGAGAGTCAGGGCACGGAGGACGATAAGATCTATGTGCTGTTAAAGTGCGAGGAATTCAAGTTCTTAAGACCGGTCATTCCGGGCGATTGCCTGGAGATTGAAGTCCGCAAGGAAAGCGGCGGTGCCGGACTGGTGAAGTTTAATGCGAAGGTAACGGTTGATGGAAAGGTAAAAGCAAAGGGAATCCTTGCATTTACATCCATGAACAAAGAGGATATTTATAACCAATAAAATATACATATTTTGAGAACTCTTTTTAATATGTAAAAAAAGTAAAAAAAGTTATTCCTTTTTTCGATGTTTAATGCTATTATAATGCAGGTTGAAAAATCAATGTGCAACTTGTCACAGGTACATATGTGGCATAACATAGATTAAAGGAGGACGATGATATGACAGTAGCACAGATTTTGGCTGTATCCATCTTTGTAGTCATGTTTGTGTTGATGGTGCTGGATAAGATCGAAAAACAGTACATCACACTCGTGGCTGGCGCACTGACACTGATCCTTGTATTTGGTGTGGCAATGCATAGCATGGATGCGGTCATCGAGACATTGAATGTAAAGAATATTTTCACGAAGGGATTCTGGATTACATCCGGTGAGGGTTCCGAGGAGTCATCCGGTATCAACTGGGCGACGATTATATTCCTTGCAGGTATGATGGTAATGGTAGAAGGTATGGCAAAGGCCGGATTCTTCCGGTGGTTATGCTTACGCCTTGCGAAGCTGGTGCATTATAAGCCAATACCGTTGTTCGTGACGTTTATGGTCATGGCAGCCGTTTTGTCGATGTTCATTGACAGTATTACGGTTATTTTGTTCCTTGCAGCCGTTACGATCGAGCTTGCGAAGCTGTTGCATTTAGATCCGGTGCCGATGATTCTGTCAGAGGTGTTCTGTGCGAACTTGGGTGGTTCGGCAACGATGTGTGGTGACCCACCAAATATCATCATCGGAACAGGACTGGGACTTTCATTCTCCGACTTTTTGACAAATACCGGTCTGATCGTCGGTATCTGCCTTGTTGTAGTTATTATTTACTTTTACCTTGTATACCGCAAGGAGTTGCTGTCAGAAGAGTCACAGGAGCTGGATACATCCAACATTCCAGACCCTTCTACAGCCATTACAGACAAGAAGAAGTTTATCATCAGCAGCGTGATTTTTGCATGTGCGGTGGTACTTCTTGTATCGCATGCATCAACAGGTCTGACGGTTGCGTTTATCGGTACGGTTATCGCGATCATTACTCTGGTCACATCCGGAAAAGATGCGTTAGAACTGCTTAAAAAAGTAGATTATAAGACACTGTTATTCTTCATCGGATTGTTTATTGTCGTTGGAGGATTGGAGCAGACAGGAATCCTGAAGTCCATCGCATCCTTCATCGGTAAGGTCAGTGGTGGAAATGTATATGTGATGGTAGCAATTATCATTTGGATCTCTGCGATTGCAAGTGCATTTGTAGATAATATCCCATTTGCAGCAACGATGCTTCCAATCATCAAGAGCCTGGCAGGTGCAAACCAGCCATTGCTTGATTGCCTTGCATGGACATTGTCCATCGGAACTGATATCGGTGGCAGTGCAACGCCAATCGGAGCTTCTGCAAATGTTGTTGGTACATCTGTGGCAGCAAAGAACGGATATCCGATCGGATGGGGCAGATATTGTAAGACAGCCGCTCCGGCGATGATTATCGTTGTGACGATTTCTATGCTTATGATCTTCCTGCGTTACTGTGGCGGTGTAACGATGTAAGAGTGCGTGCCACAATATCCGGATAACAGAATATAGAAACGAACGAAACAAAACTCCGTGCATCGTCTCCGGTGCGCGGAGTAAATTATATCAGGAGACGCGCGGATGCGTGTGTGAATTATCGCGCGGATGCAGGGAAATATAGGAGGTGGCATATGTATTTAGTATTTGATGTGGGTGGTACATTTATCAAGTATGCGCTCATGGATCAGAAGGGCAAGATTTATGAGAAGTATAAAGTCCCGACGCCGTTCCAGGATGGAAAAGTGGACGATAATGGCGATGAGATTACACCGTATACGGTGAAAACAGAAGATGGTATTGCCGCATTTCTCGAGCAGATTGATATTATATACGGAAAGTATAGCAAGGAATATCAGATTACGGGAATTGCGATGAGCCTTCCCGGGCAGGTGAATGTGAATCAGGGTATTGTTTATGGTGGTGGCAGTCTGCCTTACCTTGACCGGGTGCCACTTGGCAATCTGATCAGCAGACGATGCGGAAATGTTCCGGTTGCACTTGAAAATGATGCAAAGTGCGCCGCACTTGCAGAGGTCTGGATTGGAAACGCCAAGGATTGCAAAGATGCCTGCGTGCTTGTGTTTGGTACCGGAATTGGTGGCGGTATTATTATTGACCGGAAGGTGCGCCATGGTGTCGGCATGATTGCAGGAGAGATGTCCTTTTTGTATGACGGACTTCCGATTGAGGATGTGGACAAGATCCGTCCGCTCGAAGAAATCAATTCAAAGCAAGGGGGAGAACTACCGGATCCTTGTATATGGACGCAGCAGGCATCTGTGCAGGCGCTTCGCCGGAAGGTTGCTAAGGCAAAAGGTCTCAAGTGGCAGGAAGTAAACGGTGAGGATATCTATGAGATGGCAGAGACCGATCCGGAGATTCAGGATATTCTGGAACGGATGTATTACAACATTGCATGGCATTGCTGCAATCTCTATATCACACTGGCACCGGAGATTATCCTGATTGGTGGTGGCATCAGTGCACAGCCGAAGTTTATGGAGGGAATCATCAAATACACATCGAAGCTGCGGCGTCTGTCTTATATTTATGAGCGGATGAAGATTGACTTATGCAAATTCGGTAATGATTCGAACCTGATCGGTGCATTGTTTAATTTCTTGCAGAAATATGACCTTGCCAAGTAAAGAAAATGATGAATGAAAATGTGGGCGTTCCCCGCGGTAGATGCAGTCGGGAGCCCGCAAGGAGGACATACATGGAATTATGGGATATCTACGACCGGGACAAACAGCGTACCGGACGAACAATGAAACGAAATGACTGGCATATGCAGCCTGGAGATTTTCATCTGACCGTGCTTGGCGTGATCCGTCATACAAATGGTAAATATCTGATCACGAAGCGTGTCATGACAAAGGCATGGGCACCGGGAAGCTGGGAAGTATCTGGTGGTGCGGCGCAGGCAGGCGAGGACTCTTTGGATGCCGTAAAGCGCGAAATCAAAGAAGAAACCGGACTGGATGTATCTTCCTTTGAAGGTGGTTTTGTCTTTTCTTATACACGCGAGAATCCGGAGGAGGGTGACAACTATTTTGTGGACATCTATCGATTTACCGGAGATTTTACAGAGAAAGATCTGCATCTGCAGGAGGCAGAGACAGATGGATATATGTTAGCGACTGCTGAGGAAATCGAAGCGCTTGGCGCACAGGGCAAGTTCTTGCACTATGACAGTATCAAACAAGTATTTTCATAAAATTTACAAAAAAATCAAAAAAAACATATTTTGATGCTAAAATGATGCAACAATGATGTAAAATAGCAGAGAGAGGTCAGAGATGGCTCCTCTCTGTTTTTTGTGCAACCGACCGTCATACGGAATGGTTTGCATTAAGCCGTCATTTACAAATAACAAGGAGACAGTTTTATGAATCGAATTTTAGTTGTGGAAGATGATACATCCATCTCCAATGTTATAGAGATCAGTTTACGGAATGCGGGGTATCTGTGTGATTGTGTTTACGACGGCACTTCGGTTTCCGGACAACTGGAGCAGGAGGTATATGATCTGGCACTCGTCGATATTATGCTGCCGGGACCGGATGGATTTTCCCTGATGGAGTATTTCAACTATTATCATGTCCCGGTGATTTTTCTCACAGCGATGGGAGATGTGCAGGATAAGGTTAGGGGATTAAAGCTTGGCGCGGAAGATTATATGGTAAAGCCATTTGAAATCATCGAACTGCTTGCCAGAGTGGAACGTGTGCTGCGTCGGTATAATAAAGTATCACAGACACTTACCGCATATGATATTGAGGTGGATACGCAGTCATTTCAGGTAAAAAAAGCCGGGGTGGAGATTCACCTGACGAAGAAAGAGTATGAGATTTTAGTGATGTTTATGCGAAACCCGAATGTCGCATTGTTCCGTGAGCGGATCTTCGAGAGTGTATGGCATGAACCATATTATGGGGACAGCCGTACGGTTGATCTGCATGTACAGCGTCTGCGTAAGAAGCTTGGCTTGGAAGATAAAATTGTACCGGTATATAAGGTGGGATACCGGTTGGAGGTATAAGCTTGAAATTATTCTGGAAACTATTTTTATCCGTTTGTACCTGTATGATGCTGGCATTTTCGGCGTGTGGAACATTTCTGATCCATTCCGGATTCAAAAGTGCAAGAGAAAAGGATATCCAGAACGGATATAATAATGCAAGCGTTGTCTGTATCAATCTTGTACAGAATGTAAAACGGACGATCAATCTTGTATATCGGGATACCGGATATGAAAAACAAAAAAATGTTGTCGTACGTCAGGCAGCGCAATCGGTTTCTGTCCGGAATGCCGGAGAGGAAGTACAGTTTGCACTTTGGACAGACGAAAAGACAAGAATTTACAGTACGAATGGACTCAAGGGGGCAGACGTGTCAATCTGCCGGGACGATCTAGAAGCAGGGCAGGAAGGCTATAAGATTGTAAAACGAAATGGCAGATATATGCTCTATACCGGAACAAGCTTTCAGGTACTTGATCGTGTCTACTATGTTGAGACATTTTCGGATATCACACGTGACTATGAAAACCGTGACGCGCAGCTTCGGATGTTCCGCATGATCATGATTATTGTCATGATTGTCTGTCTGATGCTGATGGCAATCTTAAATAATATGATTGTGGTGCCAATCCGACGGTTGTCGAAGGCAACGAAGCTGGTAGCTGGCGGACGTGCGGGAATCCGGATCAGAAAAAGAAGCAAAGATGAGATCGGTGTGTTGGCGGAAGATTTCAATCGGATGTCCACGAGTCTGAACAGGACAATGAAGGAACTGGAAGAAAAAACAAAAAGCCAGGAGATGTTCACAAATAACTTTGCCCACGAGTTAAAAACACCGCTTACCTCAATGATCGGATATGCAGATCTGATCCGCTCCAATCAGCTTTCGGAGGAGAAGTTGATCACCTATGCCAACCAGATTGTTGTGGAGGGCAGGCGCTTAGAGAAAATGTCCATGAAACTGATGGATCTGATCGTGCTTAAAAAACAGGATTTCCTGTTTTATGATATGGATATAACGATTTTTGCGGAAGCAGTGTATGAGACATTGCTTCCGGTCGCCGGTAAATATGGGGTTGAACTGACAGTCAATGTACAGCCTGCGATAGTGAAGCTTGAGCCGGATCTGATGAAGACGGTATTGATCAATCTGTTTGACAATGCCAGAAAATCGATGGATGGAAAAGGGAAAATTTCTCTGTTCGGTGTGTGGGTATCAGACGAATATCGTATCGGAATCAAGGATAACGGATGCGGTATCGATGAGGAGAATCTGAGCCGGCTGACCGAAGCATTTTATATGGTAGACAAATCACGCTCCCGGGCAAACGGTGGTGCGGGACTGGGACTTGCTATCTGTAACGAGATTGTGAAGCTGCATCAGGCAAAGCTGCAGATCATGAGTAAAAAGGGGATTGGAACGCAGGTGAGTGTCTGTTTTCCGAAGGAGGTATGCAGACAGGTTAATTCGGAAAAGATGGAAATGGAGGAAGAAGTATGAGGGGACATGCGGAAACAAAGAAAAACGAACAAAAAACAGAGAAAAACAATGAAATGCATAAAAATATCCTGCGCAATTGCCTGTGCGTGCTGGCGGGAGCTGCTGTTTTGACAATCGGAATTATGGCACCGAAGACGATATTTGCCATGATGGATAAAAGTGAGGTTGATCACATATACGTGCAGCAGGCAGATACATCCTATCTGGATACTGCCGCGCAGATGACGATGGAAGAAAAACTTGATTTGATGGACGGGAGATCAAAAGGGATGCATGTGTCAACTTCTTATCCGGTGGAAAATGCAGACGTATATGATGATTATGATATGCAAGTGCAGGTAGCACCGCAGATTGAAAGGATGCAGGCAGCACATTTACTTCCTGAATTAGATTTTGATATTCTTGATATATATGCGGATACGCAGTATGAAACTCTGGTTAATCTGGACAATATGAATCAATACGTGATGCTTGAATATATGGTGTGTCAGGTTTCTGATGATTATATGTATTTATGTGTAGATGTGGAAACCGGAAAGATTTTGGGGTATACTGTATATGCCTATATGACAGATGCTGAATGGCAGGCGTTTTTAAAAGCGGATGTGGTGAAATATATGGCGGAGGAGCTGGGCATTTCCGAAGAGGTTATTATTAAGAAGTATAACTATGGCGTCTATAATGAAATGTATGGAGAAGGCTATAATATGAATGCAGATGGCAAACTGACTGCGAATGATATGGCAGGTGTGAAGGAGCAGGAAAAAGACGGAAAGCAGTTTGTAGAGATTGGCATGTGGGTCGATCAGGATATATCATCGATTGGAACCATCTATGATGGAGTTGCGATACAATGAGCAATATGATGGATGCACCTGCACAGACAGACATAATGTGAAGGCACATGTGGAGCCGTCAGGTGACATACAAAAATATGCAACTAAGATGGAAAAATGATACATATATGAGACAGATATGATGCACAGTCCATGTAAACTACGGGAAGTTTATAAAAGGAGTGTGCATGAAAATGGAATACGAAAGATACAGTGAAAGATACAGACGGAATGAAACGAACGGGAATGTGGGTATAATTTCCGAGGATTCAGAAGTCATCAGGAGGCGGACGATGTTGCAGGAACAGCAACGCGAAGAACTGCGTAGAAAGAAATTAAAGAAACGAAAGGAAGAGCTGCGCCGGCGCAGAAGGAGAAAACAACGGGCAAAGGAATTGTTCTGCTTGTGTATCTGTGTTGCCATGCTGGTATTGATCGTGGCATTGGTGCGGAGAGGGATTTCCTCTAAAAAACAGGATGTATCCGAAGTGGTGGCTGCCAGTGAATCGGCGTCCACAGAGCAGCAGGCAGATGCCGCGGAACCAAAGGTGTCGGCAACCGGCGAGATTGCGCAGGTACAGAGTCAGGCATTGCCGAATTATTATGAGAAGAAATATATGGTGGGTTCACCGGCACACTATTCGATGGAGGAGATTCAGACAAGATTGAAGAATCTGGCAGACCGATACCCGGAGTTTCAGACAATCTACGATCACATGGATCAATACCCGGAGGCACTTTTAAATAATTTATGCTGCAATCCGAATATGCTGGATTTTGCGCTTGGCTATCAGGAAAACTATGATACAACTTCAGGTACGTTGGAGGCATCTGAACTAGATGGAATCCCTCTGTTTATCCAATGGGATAAGCGCTGGGGCTATGATGCCTATGGAAATGATGTTATCGGATTGTCAGGTTGTGGACCAACCTGTCTTTCAATGATCGTCATTGGACTGACGAAAAATCAGGAGGCAACACCGGACAAGCTGGCGGACTATGCAACGGAACATGGATACTATGAGCAGAATTCCGGAACGAAGTGGTCATTTATGGACGAGGTGGCTGCAGTGTATGGTGTACAGGGATATTATATCTATCTGAGTAAAGATAACATGCAGGAAGAACTCTCACAGGGACATCCGCTTGTATGTGCGATGCGATCCGGAGACTTTACTTCGCAGGGACACTTTATTGTGATCGCAGGAATGGAAGGAGACAAGTTCCTTGTTCATGATCCGAATAGTATAGAACGGAGCCAGCAGTTGTGGGATTATGATACATTACAATATCAGATCTCTGCG
>NZ_CP060632.1:875000-2942917 GCF_014337155.1 Wujia chipingensis
GTCACCATATGCTGAATACATAGGTATATGGAGGGAACCCGCTGAACTGAAACATCTAAGTAGGCGGAGGAAGAGAAAGAAACATCGATTCTGTGAGTAGCGGCGAGCGAAAACGGAAGAGCCTAAACCGGAGCGCGTGCGTTCCGGGGTTCGGACTGCGACATGTGAGCAATAGGATAACAGAACAGTCTGGGAAGTCAGACCAGAGAGGGTGAAAGTCCCGTATGTGAAATCCGAGTTGCAGCTAGCAGGATCCAGAGTACCACGAGACACGAGAAACCTTGTGGGAAGGCAGGGAGACCACTCCCTAAGGCTAAATACTACTCAGTGACCGATAGCGCATAGTACTGTGAAGGAAAGGTGAAAAGGACCCCGGGAGGGGAGTGAAAGAGAACCTGAAACCCTGTGTCTACAAGCTGTGGAAGATCTTTACATGATCAACCGCGTACTTTTTGTAGAACGGTCCGGCGAGTTGCCATGTCTGGCAAGGTTAAGTACTTAAGGTACGGAGCCGAAGTGAAAGCAAGTGTTAACAGCACGTAAAGTCAGACCGGGCAGACCCGAAACCGGGTGATCTACCCATGTCCAGGTTGAAGTTGCCGTAAAAGGCAATGGAGGACCGAACGCACATCCGTTGAAAAGGGTGGCGATGAGGTGTGGGTAGGGGAGAAATTCCAATCGAACCCGGAGATAGCTGGTTCTCCTCGAAATAGCTTTAGGGCTAGCCTCATATTAGTCTTGCGGAGGTAGAGCACTGAATATCCTAGGGGGCGTCAAAGCTTACCGAAGATTATCAAACTCCGAATGCCGTAAAGATGATGTATGGGAGTCAGACTGCACGAGATAAGTTGGGTAGTCAAAAGGGAAAGAGCCCAGACCTACAGCTAAGGTCCCAAAGTACGTGTTAAGTGGAAAAGGATGTGGGATTTCGAAGACAACTAGGATGTTGGCTCAGAAGCAGCCATACATTCAAAGAGTGCGTAATAGCTCACTAGTCGAGAGGTCCTGCGCCGAAAATGTCCGGGGCTGAAACACGACACCGAAGCTTAGGAATCGAAAGATTGGTAGAGGAGCATTGAATACGGAACGAAGCAGTACCGGAAGGAGCTGTGGACTGTATTGAAGAGAGAATGCCGGAATGAGTAGCGAGATTTAAGTGAGAATCTTAAAGGCCGAATATCTAAGGTTTCCAGGGTAAAGCTGATCTTCCCTGGGTAAGTCGGGGCCTAAGGCGAGGACGAAAGTCGTAGTCGATGGATAACAGGTTGAAATTCCTGTACCGCATATATTCAGAAATGTGGGGACACAGATGGAGAGTACAGCCCGGGAATGGATAGACCGGGGCAAGCGAGGTAGGAGAATGGCAGGCAAATCCACCATTCAATCTGAAGACGTGACGCGTACCGAACAAGAGTAGGGAAGTGTATGAGCCAGCTGTCGAGAAAAGCCGCTATTGTGATATATGCGCCCGTACCGTAAACCGACACAGGTGGATGAGGAGAGAATCCTAAGGCCGGCGGGAGAAGTGTTGTTAAGGAACTCGGCAAAATGACCCCGTAACTTCGGGAGAAGGGGTGCCTCGGAAGAGGCCGCAGAGAAATGGCCCAAGCAACTGTTTAGCAAAAACATAGGTCTATGCAAAACCGAAAGGTGAGGTATATGGGCTGACGCCTGCCCGGTGCTGGAAGGTTAAGAGGAGAGCTTAGCGCAAGCGAAGGTTTGAATTTAAGCCCCAGTAAACGGCGGCCGTAACTATAACGGTCCTAAGGTAGCGAAATTCCTTGTCGGGTAAGTTCCGACCCGCACGAAAGGCGTAATGATTTGGGCACTGTCTCAACAACACACCCGGTGAAATTGAAATACCAGTGAAGATGCTGGTTACCTGCGCCAGGACGGAAAGACCCCATGGAGCTTTACTCCAGCTTGATACTGGGATTCGGTACTACCTGTACAGGATAGGTGGGAGGCTTCGATCACGGGACGCCAGTTTCGTGTGAGCCGCTGTTGGGATACCACCCTTGTAGTACTGGATTCCTAACCTACAGCCGTGAACCGGCTGGGGGACAATGTCTGGCGGGGAGTTTGACTGGGGCGGTCGCCTCCGAAAGGGTATCGGAGGCGCTCAAAGGTTCCCTCAGAATGGTTGGAAACCATTCGAAGAGTGCAAAGGCAGAAGGGAGCTTGACTGCGACACCGACGGGTGGAGCAGGTACGAAAGTAGGACTTAGTGATCCGGTGGTATAAAGTGGGATTGCCATCGCTCAACGGATAAAAGCTACCCTGGGGATAACAGGCTTATCACTCCCAAGAGTTCACATCGACGGAGTGGTTTGGCACCTCGATGTCGGCTCATCGCATCCTGGAGCTGTAGCAGGTTCCAAGGGTTGGGCTGTTCGCCCATTAAAGCGGTACGCGAGCTGGGTTCAGAACGTCGTGAGACAGTTCGGTCCCTATCCGGCGTGGGCGTAGGATATTTGAGAGGAGCTGTCCTTAGTACGAGAGGACCGGGATGGACGGACCGCTGGTGTATCTGTTGTTGTACCAACAGCATGGCAGAGTAGCCAAGTCCGGCAGGGATAAACGCTGAAGGCATCTAAGCGTGAAGCCCCCCTCAAGATAAGATATCCCATCATAAGAGTAAGACCCCTTGAAGACTACAAGGTTGATAGGCTTGGAGTGTAATCGTGGCAACACGTTCAGCTGACAAGTACTAATAGGTCGAGGGCTTATCCTTAGAGGTTTTGAGAACGGAAAGATGATTTGTTAAGAGGTTAGATATAAGATCTTTGTATGAAGTTCTGAAGGTACAGAAAGAAAAGACCGATGAGGTCTTTTTTTTGTGCCATTTAAGTTGACAGTACGTAGTGAATTTTATAAAATAATATTAAGTATTTTTAAAATATGAAATGATATGATTTGGGGTGTTTATATTGAAATATATATTCTTTGGGAGTTTGGTTATCTTATTGATTCCCCTCTTATTTTGTATATATACAGTACAACGGATAGAAAAAAACGCTTTACGGAATTCGGTGTTTGGATTACTGCTTTCACAGACAGGAATGGTTATGCTGTATGGTATGGCGTTGATGACAGTCGATGAGAAGCTGGCATTGTTTTTTTATGCACTTTTTTATTTTTGTGTAGATTTTATGACGTTGTTGCTGTTTATTTATAGTCGTGTATATGCTGACACCTATCGGCATAAAGTATGGATGCGTCCGGTAACGTATATCCTGTTGCTTACAGATGCGATTGTGTTATTTTCAAATCTTAGAGTGCAGAATGTATTCCATGTGGCTCCGATGACAGACCAGTTCGGTAATGTTTATTATGGTGTAAAAAGCTATGGTATCTTGTATGGGGTTCATACATTGATTTGTTATGCATTTGCTGCGGCATGTCTGATTGTTCTGCTTGTCCGCAGGTCAAAATGCCCAAGAATTTTTCAAGTAAATTATTCTTCGATCATTATTACGCTTATATTGACCGCAATTGCAAATATTATGTTTTTCAAGTTTGAATTCATTTACGATTTTTCATTGATCGGATATACCGCATTATGTTGTGCAATCACTTATTTTACATTCTTTCATATTCCGGCGGGCCTTGTAGAAAAAATGCTGGCCTTGTTTATTAAGACTATCGATGACGGAGTTGTCTGTTATGATGTAAAAGGGAAATGCATTCATGCAAATGAACAGGCAAAGAAGATTCTTCATGTGTCTGAGCTTTCTGCACTTGATAAAAAGTTGCAGGGCTGGCTGAATGGAAAAAATCTTCGGGATATTCATGATATTGCATGGAAAGAACAATTTCGAATAGATGGAAAAGTACATTTCTTTCAGTTTCAATATAAGAAGATGATATATGAGAATCACGAGATTGGAAGCTTTTTTTTGTTACATGACCGAACGGAAGAAGTGGAGCGTGTGAAATCTGAACAGTATAAGGCAAACCATGATGCATTGACAGGTATTTATAATCGGGAATATTTTTATGAGTGCGCAGAACAGATGTTACGGGAGAATTCAGATACGGCGTTTTATATTGTTTGTAGTGATATCCGTGATTTTAAGATTGTGAACGATGTATATGGAAGTAAAAAGGGGGATGATATTTTAATAAAACAGGCAGAAAGTCTGAAACAGAAAACTCCGGCAGGTTGTATTTATGGGCGGTTGGCAGGTGACCGGTTTGCACTGCTTTTGCCAAAGGAATTATTTCAGGAAAACATATTTCGACGGGAGATTTCGCGAATTGAGCATATAGAAGGTAATTCCAGTTTTAGGCTGCGTATGTATATGGGAATCTATGAAGTAGACGATAGGAATACACCGGTTGCAGTTATGTGTGACCGGGCTATTATGGCAATCAAAACCATCAAGGATGATGTTTCAAACCGTATCAGCTATTATGATAAGGAGCTGCGGGAGACTGCACTCAAGGAACAGGGAATTATCAGTCAGTTCCATGATGCGTTAGAGGGCGGACAGTTCTGCTTTTATATTCAGCCACAGATATCTGCGGACGGTGTTGTGCGTGGTGGAGAAGCACTGGTTCGCTGGATTCATCCAGAGCGTGGTATGATTCCGCCGGGAGAGTTTATTGAGCTGTTTGAGCGGACCGGTCTGATCAGTGAGTTGGATCGTTACATATGGGAGAAAGCCTGTATCCAGCTTCGCGACTGGTGCAGACAGGGACATGCAGATTTTTATTTGTCAGTAAACATTTCACCACGTGATTTTTATTATATGGATATCTATAAAGTGTTTACTCAACTGGTACAAAAGCATGGCTTCGAAGCGAAGAATCTTCATCTGGAAATCACGGAAACGGCAGTCATGTCGGATACGAAAAAAGTAATCCGTCTGGTAAACAAACTGCGGCAGTATGGGTTTAAGGTGGAGATGGATGATTTTGGAAGCGGATATTCTTCTTTGAATATGTTGAAGGATATCAAGATGGATACAATCAAACTGGATATGGGATTTTTACGTAAGACCAGAAATAATGAACGAAGTATGTCAATCGTAAGCAATGTTATTCATTTGTCGAAACGACTGGGGATGGAGGTTGTTACCGAGGGAGTAGAAACCAGGGAACAGGTGGATGCATTAACCATGATGGGGTGCGATGTATTTCAAGGATATTATTTTGCAAAACCAATGTCGGTTTGGGATTATGAAGACAAATATATTTCAACCGAAGGATAGGGGAGATAGGATTGAAGAGTGCGATGTTAGCGATTATGCTGATTATGATTGTTTTGTTGGTATATCGCATTATTATGATCAAGCAGATAGAACAGACACAGGTTGCGAAGGATGTGGTACGGCTTCATACTGTAGCTGCATCAACCATTTTGTTTTATGCCATGACGATTCTGGATATCAATGATACAGTTGCATTGGCGTCGTATGGCTTGTATTTTTGGTGCAGTGATTTCCTGTTGATATTGTTTTTTATTTATATTAATGATTTTACACAGGAGACGTTTGTCAACAAACGTGGAGGTTTAATCCTTGGGATATTGATAGCGATTGACGGGATTCTGTGTGGCATTAATGTATATAATCAGATGTTATTTTCGGTTGTATTATCCGGAGATAAAGCAGAGGGATATTATTACAAAGTCACCTCAAGAACGTGGCTTTATTCATATCACAAGTTGTTCGTGTATATGTTTGCGGTTATGACATTTCTGCTGTTAGCTTATGAAATCTATAAGGCGGCACGAATTTATGTGAAACAGTATTATGCAATTTTGTATTGCTTTTTGCTGATGATTGCAACAAATGTTGTTTATGAGGTGCTCAACCTGGAGTTTGATTACTCCGTGTTATTTTACGGAATTACCGCTGCCGGCATCTATTATATTACATTTCAGTATGTGCCGAAGGGGTTGGTGGAGAAAACACTTGTTATGGTGGTACAAAATTTCACAGATGGTGTTGTCTGCATGGATATCAAAGGACGATGCATCTATGCCAATGTGTATGCCAGACAGGTATTTCATGTAGATAAAGATACTCGTGTGATCGAGAACTATTACCGGTCGTGGAAGGGTGATCGCAAACCGGAAGAAATCGAGGAATGCAGTTGGCAGGGCGAGACAGAAATCAATGGTAAACAGAATTTTTTTGCTGCACGATATCGGGGAATCTGGGATGAAGACAACCGTTTTATCGGTTGTTATTATGTACTGCATGATGAAACAGAACATCGGAAAAAACTGGAGGAAGAACGCTACAGGAGTAATTATGATTCGCTGACAGGTCTGTTCAACCGTGAGCATTTTTATGAAACTGTTGAGCAGCAGATCGTCGCAAATCCAAATGTAAAGTATAGCATTCTGTGTGCGGATATTCAGAACTTTAAGATCATCAACGATGTGTTTGGAATTGAGCGTGGCGACGCGGTGTTACGGTCTCTGGCAAACATGTTCCGAAATCTGGCGACGGGCGATACAGTACTGGCGAGACTTTCGGCAGATCGATTTGCAGTCTGCGTGCGCGATGAGAAGCTCAACCATGAGCGATATTTGGAGGAATTGGATCTGATTAGCCATATTGGAGATAATAATTCTTACCACGCACGGATTTATACCGGAATCTGTCCAATCCGGAACATCAAAACACCGATATCTGTCTACTGTGACAGGGCATTTCTGGCAATTGAATCGATTAAGGGGGATTATCAGCAGTCCATTGCATATTATGATGATGAATTGCGAAAACAGATGCTGGAGCGACAGCATATGGTCAGTGATTTTCGCTCTGCAATAGCAAAACAGGAATTTCGGCTATATTTGCAGCCACAGGTAGATGAGCAGGGAACGATGCTTGGCGCGGAGGCATTGGTGCGCTGGTTCCGTCCGGTGCATGGCATGATGCTGCCGGAGGAGTTTGTCGATGTGTTTGAAAAATCCGGTCTGATCAGCGCGATGGATCAGTATGTATGGGAGCTTGCCTGTAAGGAGTTGCAGCGTTGGAAAGCGATGGGAAAAGAGCAGTATTACATATCGGTCAATGTATCACCGAAGGATTTTTATTTCTTAGATATTTATACAACTCTGACAACTCTGGTGGAATGTTATGAGATTGATCCGGATAAGCTGCGTCTGGAGATTACAGAGACGTCCGTCATGAAAGATGCGAATAAACATCTGGCGTTGATCGATGATCTCCGGACATATGGGTTCCGTGTGGTGATGGATGATTTTGGACGTGGATACTCGTCATTGAATATGCTGCAGGACATGAATCTGGATGCAATCAAGATTGATATGGAATTCCTGCGGAGAAATGAAGATCCGGAGCGTAGCCGGATGATTCTGGAAATGGTACTGAATCTGGCAAAGGAGCTGGATATCCATGTAGTGACAGAGGGCGTCGAACAAAAAGACCAGCTTCAGTATATGCAGGAGCTTGGATGTACATTGTTCCAGGGCTACTATTTTGCAAAACCGATGCCGGTCAATCAGTTCGAGAAAACTTATTTTTAACTTAAGCGAGCAGGGTTTCCCATGTCTCGTAAAGTGCGGAGAGCGTTTCTTCCAGCTCTTCGCGCTTTTTTGATAGCTCGCCGAGTTTGGCAGAGTTTGTTGCGTATTCAGGATTTAAGAATTCCTCGTCAATCTGCGCAATCGCTGCCTCTGTTTCTTCAATTTTTTGTTCTGTTTTTTTGATATCGTTTTCTTTCTTACGAAGTCGTGCCTGTTCTTCCTTCTGCTTTTTGTAATCATCTTTGCCGGAAGGAGTGGCAGAAGGTGCTGTTGAGGTGTCTGCGGAAGCATCCGTCTGTTTCGGTGCAGCCGCCTCGTACACCTGATCCTTGTGACTTTCGTAATAATCGTAATTCCCGATAAAGCTGTAAAGCTGTTCGTCCTTTAATTCCAGAATCCGGGTTGCAATCCGGTTGATGAAATAACGGTCATGACTGACAACAAATACGGTTCCGGTATAGCTGCGGATCGCATCCTCCAAGATACCCTTGGACTGGATATCCAGATGGTTTGTCGGCTCATCTAGGATTAAGAAATTGGCAGGGGAGAGCATGAGCTTGGCAAGGGACACACGTCCACGCTCGCCGCCGCTTAAATCTTCAATCTTCTTAAATACGTCGTCCCCGGTAAATAAAAAGGCTGCCAGTACATTTCGGATTTTTGTGTTGGTCAGATCCGGGTAGGCATCGCTGATCTCCTCGAAGATCGTCTTATGCAGGGAGAGTACCTGATGCTCCTGGTCGTAATAGCCGATATGGACGCGCGAGCCAAGGGCAATCGTTCCGGCGTCCTTCGGTACAAGATGATTGACCATCTTTAAGATCGTGGTCTTTCCGGTTCCGTTTCCGCCGATCAGGGCAACCTTTTCGCCGCGCTTGATATCAAAGTCAAGATCTTGGAACAGACAGTTTGTGCCGAAGGATTTCGCCAGATGCGTGACGGTTAAGACGTCATTCCCGCTTTCCACAGATGGCTCTAAGGTAAGCCGCATCTCGGAGGCAACCTCGGTCGGCTTGTCTAAGACTTCAATCTTATCTAACATCTTTTCACGGCTTTCCGCACGTTTGATGGACTTCTCACGGTTAAATTGCTTGAGTTTCGTGATGACAGCTTCCTGATGCTTGATTTCCTGCTGCTGGTTTAAGTAGGCCTTCATCATATTGGCACGGATCTCTGCGCGCTTGGATGCAAAGTAGGTGTAGTTTCCGTGGTAGACGGTTGCCTTTTTGTTGTCGATTTCTACGATCTGCGTTGCAATCCGATCAATGAAATAGCGGTCATGGCTGACCACAATCACACTACCAGGATAAGAGGACAGGAAAGACTCGAGCCATGAAATACTTGGCATGTCTAGATGGTTTGTCGGCTCATCGAGGATGATGATGTCCGGGCGTGTCAGAAGCAGACGTCCCAGTGCGATTCGCATTTTCTGACCACCGGATAATGTATTGATATGGCGGTCATAGTCCTCCGGACCAAAACCGAGTCCTTTTAAAACGCCTGTAATCTCACTCTCATAAGAATACCCATTGTCGCGGTCGTATTTGCTGCTCAGGCGGTTGTAGGTCTCTAAGATCTTCTCTAATTCTTCGCCTTCTGCATGCTTCATATCCTGTTCTAAACGGCGGATATTCGCCTCTAAATCAAGGATGTACTGTTTGGTTGCAAGCATTTCGCCATAGATCGTGTTGTCAAAGGAGATATCCTGATGCTGGGACAGATACCCAATCGTGGTATCCTTGGCAATCACGACCTGTCCGCTGTCGGCGGATTCTTCGCCCATGATAATCTTTAGGAGCGTCGTTTTTCCAGAGCCGTTGATACCGACAATGGCGATCTTTTCTTTCTCGTTGACATGGAAGTTGATATCCTTCAAAACTTCCTTTGTGCCGAATGCTTTTGATATATTCTGGCATGCTAACAGCATGATAAATTCCTCCTGCGTGTTTCGAACAAATTCTACCAGTGCATTTTATCAAAAAGCGGGAGGACTTTCAATCATACATTGAAATAAGCACGAAAAAATGGTATACTAAAACATAATTATGCGAACAAATGTTTTGAGAATTTCCATGAAAAAGGAAGTGAAGGTTTTGTTATTTGGGAAAACAAGTCAGGCAAAAAAAGAGATAGAAGCACTGTTTCATGAAGTGCAGATCAATCTGGAGAACAACTACAAGGATCTGGCGATTTCTGCGCGGAAGCAGGCGGAGGTAAAGCTGGCTGAATATCAGGCAGCCGGGGAGCTAAAGGAAAAGGAATATAAGAAATTAAAAGAGCAGCTCGACGAATATACAAAACGAATGGAAGGATATCATCATTGATATGCAGCAGGGAATTGGTAGAAAAATAGTGATTGCGGTCGGCATGCTTGTAGTTGCAGGACTTTTGATCGTACTGTACCAGTGGGGGAATGCACGGGAGGATACATCAAAGGACAGGCAGCTTGCCGATGGACAGACGACGTACAGCTTCGCGATGGGAACATCGGTGTCGGTCAGTCTGTATGGGACACAGGATACGGAGTATGCAAAGATTGAACAGGCAATCAAAGACTTAGATGAGCAGGAGATATCATGGCGGCAGGAGGGCAGTGCCTTATATAAGCTGAACCACACATACACAGCGGGAGAAGCGGCAGAGGTTTCGGATACCTTGTATCTGGCGCTGACGCAGGCGTATAACATATGCCGGGGCAGCGAGGGCGCGTTAGACATCACGATCCGTCCACTGGCAGATCTCTGGAATATCGAGTCCGCGACCGAGGAGGATTTCCGCGTCCCGACAGATACAGAGATCAAAGATGCACTTGCAAAGACCGGATATGAGGCAGTGACAATCGGTGAATCGAAGGACGTGACGATCAGCAAGCCGGATATGGTGCTTGATCTTGGCGCAGTCGGCAAGGGATTTGCACTGGATATTGCAGAGCAGATATTAAAAGAGGATGCGGTAAGCGGCGGAACAATCAGTGTCGGTGGAAGCATACTTGTGTATGGCGCAAAAAAGGACGGCAGTTCATTTCGGGTAGGCATCCGTGATCCGCAGGGTGACGCAGAGGATATGATCGGTTATTTGGAATTTGCTTCGAACAGTAACACCTGTGTATCCACCTCCGGTGATTATGAAAAGTTTATCGAGAAGGATGGTACGAGGTATCATCATATTTTAAATCGTACAACCGGATATCCGGCGGAGTCAGGACTTGCTTCGGTGACAGTTGTATGCCAAAATGGCTTGTACAGCGATGCATTGTCGACGGCATGCTATGTGCTTGGCTATGAGAAGTCTTTGCCGTTGTTGCAGAAGTACAAGGCAGAGGCAGTATTTATTGACAAAGAAAATCAGGTGACTGTGACGGATGGACTGAAAGAACAGTATCATGCGGCACAGGCTGCACAGAAATAAAATAGAAGGCGAAAAGAGATGTTAAAAATGAAGTGGCTGGAACATTTAAAGACGATTACTGCACATAAGATTATGGTGATGCGGCATTGCTTTGCGGTTGGATTGTATAAGCAGGGACTGTTGCACGACCTGTCCAAATATTCATGGACGGAGTTTTCGATGGGCGCGAAATACTATCAGGGAAACCGCAGCCCGAACGATGCAGAGCGTGAGGATAAGGGATACACCTCTTCGTGGCTGCACCACAAGGGAAGAAACAAACACCATCTGGAGTACTGGGTGGATTACAATGTTGACAGAAGCGATACAAAACATTTGCTGGTTGGCTGTAAGATGCCGAAGGAATATGTGATTGAGATGTTCTGTGACCGTGTGGCAGCCTGCAAGATTTACAACAAGGAAAATTATTATGAGAAGCAGCCACTCGATTATTATATGAATGGCAGATCGAGACGTCTGCTGCATCCGGATTCCGCGAAGCTTCTGGAGAAGTATCTGAATATGCTTGCGAGAAAGGGCGAGGCTTATACCTTTCGTTATATTCATAATTATGAGGTGATTCCGCTGCGTCGGAAGAAGCTTGCGAAGTATCTGCCATTTTTGAAATATTTGTTTCCGTATGGAGAAGATTACTAGGAGATAAGATGAAATTTACACATTTACATGTGCATACGCAGTACAGTCTGTTGGACGGCTCGGCAAAGATCAAGGAGCTGGTTCCGCGTGCGAAAGAACTTGGCATGGATGCGCTGGCAATCACAGACCACGGTGCGATGTATGGCGTGATCGAATTTTATAAGACATGTAAGGCAAATGGAATCAAGCCGATCATCGGCTGTGAGGTGTATGTGGCACCGGGTTCCAGGTTTGACCGTGAGGTGGTAAAGGGAGAAAACCGGTATTACCATCTCGTTCTGCTTGCAAAAAACAACGAGGGATACCACAACCTCTGTAAGATCGTGACACGTGGCTACACGGAGGGCTATTATTATAAACCGCGTGTGGACATGGAGGTGCTGGAGAAATACCATGAGGGTATCATTGCACTTTCGGCATGCCTGGCTGGTGAGGTTGCGACTGACTTGCGTCAGGAGCAGTATGAGAAAGCAAAAGAAGCAGCATTGCGTCATCTGAAGATCTTTGGCGAGGGCAATTATTATCTGGAGATGCAGGATCATGGCATCCCGGATCAGCGTACCGTCAATATGGGCGTGATGCGGTTGTCCAAAGAAACCGGCATCCCGATGGTTGTTACGAACGATTCCCATTATATCAACAAAGAGGACTGGGAGGCACATGATATTCTGCTCTGTATCCAGACGGGAAAGACGGTCAATGACGAAGATCGTATGCGCTATGAGGAAGGACAGTTCTATCTGAAATCTCCGGAGGAGATGGAGGCGCTGTTCCCATATGCAAAGGAAGCATTGGAGAATACGAACAAGATCGCAGATATGTGTAATGTCGAGATCGTATTTGGTGAGCGGAAGCTTCCAAAATACGATGTGCCGGAGGGGTATGATTCCTTCTCGTATCTGACGATGCTCTGTGAGGAGGGCGCGAAAAAGCGGTATCCAGAGGTCACAGATGAGGTAAAGAACCGTCTGCATTATGAGCTTGACATGATTAAACAGATGGGCTTTGTTGATTATTTCCTGATTGTGTGGGATTTTGTCAATTACGCGAAAAGTCATGATATTCCGGTTGGACCGGGCAGAGGCTCTGCTGCCGGATCAATTGTATCCTATTGTCTGTATATTACGGATATCGAGCCGCTTCGGTACGATCTGCTGTTTGAACGATTCCTGAATCCGGAACGTGTATCGATGCCAGATATTGATATTGATTTCTGTGTCAACCGAAGACAGGAAGTCATTGATTACGTCGTACAGAAATACGGCAAGGAAAAGGTTGTCCAGATTGTCACTTTCGGTACGATGGCAGCAAAGATGTGTGTGCGCGACGTCGGTCGTGCGATGGCACTTCCATATAGTCTGTGTGATAAGGTTGCAAAGGCAATTCCGAACAAGGTTCCGGGCGTAAAAGATGTCACTCTTCCGGTGGCTTTGAAAGTAAGTCCAGACCTGAAGGAAATGTATGAGAATGAACCGGATGTAACAAAGCTGCTTGACATGGCAATGAAGCTCGAAGGTCTGCAACGGCATACGGGTGTACATCCCGCAGGCGTTATCATCGGTCAGAAGCCAATCGAGGAATATGTACCGCTCGCACGGAGCGTGGATGGTGGTATTGTCTGCCAGTATGAGAAAGACCCGGTGGAAGAGCTGGGGCTTTTGAAGATGGACTTTCTGGCATTGCGGAATCTGACTGTCATCAAGGACGCGTTAGACCGGATTGAAGAAAATCATGGTGTGAAGCTCAATATGTCGGAATTGGATATGAGTGATCCGGCAGTCTATGAGCTGTTATCAGAAGGAAAGACCGACGGCGTGTTCCAGTTGGAAAGTGCCGGTATGAAGTCTTTCATGAAGCAGTTGAAGCCGAAGAATCTGGATGAAATTATTGCCGGAATCTCGCTGTATCGTCCGGGACCGATGGATTTCATTCCGAAGTACTTAGCGAACCGTGAGCATCCAGAAAGTATCGTCTATGATACACCGAAGCTGGAGAAGATCCTGAAATCAACATACGGATGTATGGTATATCAGGAGCAGGTTATGCAGATCGTAATGGAGCTTGCCGGATATTCGATGGGACGTTCGGATCTGGTACGCCGTGCGATGGCGAAGAAAAAAGCGGACGTCATGGACAAAGAGCGGCAGTATTTTGTATATGGTAACGAGGAGTTAAACGTGCCGGGCTGTGTCAAAAACGGTATCCAGGAATCCGTCGCCAATAAAATCTTCGACGATATGGTCGATTTTGCGAACTATGCATTTAACAAGTCGCATGCGGCAGTGTATGCGGTGGTCGCATATCAGACCGCATATTTAAAGATCTATTATCCGGTTGAATACATGGCAGCGCTGATCTCGTCTGTCCGTGAAAATACGGAGAAGATGAGCAGTTATATCCAGACGTGTAAATCGCTTGGCATCAAAATCCTGCCGCCGGATATCAACAAAGGAAGCGGAGATTTCCTTGTCGATGGAAATGCGATCCGGTTTGGCTTGTCAGGATTAAGAAGTATCGGAGACGGTGTGACAGAAGTCGTGCACCAGGAGGTTGTTGCGAACGGTCCATTTACAAGCTTAGAGGATTTCTGTACGAGACTTTCTGGGAAGGAAGCAAACAAGCGGACGATCGAGAGCTTTATTTTAGCAGGAGCGTTTGACAGCTTCGGCTATAACCGCCATCAGATGATGATGGTGTATCCGGCTGTGTTAGAGCAGACGGCGAAAGAAAAGAAAAATGCCATGAGTGGACAGATGTCGCTGATGGATTTCCTTGGAGAGGAAGAAAAGACGGAATTTCAGGTGCGCTATCCGGATGTGGAGGAATACCCGAAGGATGAGCTGCTTGCAAAGGAAAAGGAGATTCTGGGTATCTATGTCAGTGGACATCCGCTGGAGGATGATCTGGATATTATAGAAGAATACACAACCGCGAAGTCGACGGCATTTCTGGCAGATACCGAGGAGGACGAGAATGCCGGAACGGAGATGGAGTTCGAAGAGCGTGAATGTGTCGTGGATAAATCCAGCTACACGATCGGCGGTCTGCTCACGGAGATTACGAAGAAGACAACACGAAACGGCGATGAGATGGCATTCCTTACTGTGGAGGATCTGTATGGTTCGGTTGAGGTTGTCGTGTTCGCCAGAGATTACCGGCAGAATAAAGACCGGTTTGTGAAGGATGCGAAGGTGCTGATCAAAGGAAATGCATCGGTCGATGAGCGGGGCGGCAAGCTGCTCTTCTCAAAGATGACAACCTTCGACGAGATACGGCAGGAACGTATAGCAGCCGGTAAGGAACTGTGGCTGCGCTTCACAGAATTAGAGACCTATATGCAGCAGGAGCAGGCACTCTATGCGACGCTCCGGCAGTATCCGGGCCGGGTGGTCGTGAAGGTACTGATCAAACCAGCCGGAGAAGGACAGGAGCAAAATATCAAGCTCAAGCAGTTACCGGATTTATACCGGGTCGATGCCAGTGAGACTCTGGTAGAGAAATTGAAACAGACATATGGAGAGGCGAATGTCATTCTCTTAGATAAGAAAGGAAACGGAGAAAAATCGTGATAACGTCAGCGTCAAACGACAAAATCAAAGAAATAAAAAAGCTGATCAAATCCGCCAGCCGGCGCAAAGAGACCGGACTTTATATCGTGGAGGGCATCCGCATGGTGCGGGAGATTCCGGCAGATGCGGTCAAGACACTTTATGTGGCGGAAAGCATGACAGACAAATTCGCAGATATCTGCAACCAGATACCGGCAGAGGTGGAAATTGTCAGGGATTCGGTTTTCCAGAGTATGTCGGATACAAACACGCCGCAGGGAATTCTGGCGGAGGTATATCAGACAGCCACAACGGAGGATGATTTATTTGCAGGTGATGCGGCACCGTTTCTTCTGATTATCGAACGACTGCAGGACCCGGGAAATCTTGGTACCATTATACGAACCGCAGAGGGTGCTGGGGTGACGGGTATTATCCTGAGTGCAGATACGGTCGACATCTACAACCCGAAGGTGATCCGTTCTACGATGGGATCGATCTTCCGGATGCCAATTGCCGTAGCCGAGGATCTGGCAGCGACGATCGATCGCGTGAAAACACGTGGAATCCCGGTTTATGGGGCGCATCTGGATGGGGCAACCTTCTATGAGAAAGATTTTACCGGTGGCTGTGCATTTCTGATCGGAAACGAAGGAAATGGTCTGTCCGATGAAATCAGCGCAAAAGCGGATGATCTGATCCGGATTCCGATGTGCGGACAGGTGGAGTCGTTAAATGCAGCGATTTCGACCGCGGTGATCGCATACGAGGTATTGCGACAGCGAAGCACAGGAAAAAAATGAAAAAGTTTGGAATATTACAATATAGGCACGCATATATTGTAAATGTACAATATTAAAAATTCACAGTTTATATGGGGATATAAATGAGGCTGTGAACATTGACAAGAGGGAGGAAAAAATATGACAGAGAAGATTTTGAACAACAATCAGGTGGTAGTAGCAGGAGAAATCGTATCAGATTTCCGATTCAGCCATGAGATATTCGGAGAGGGATTCTATATGGTGGATCTGGTAGTCAGCAGATTAAGCGATGCGCATGACGTGATTCCTTTGATGGTTTCCGATCGCCTGTTTGATGTAGAAAAATCCCACATCGGGGAAAAGGTACTGGCGAAGGGACAGTTCCGGTCGTACAACAAGCACGAGGAGAACAAGAACCGTTTGATCCTGTCTGTGTTTGTACGTGAGATCGAGGTGATCGACGCGGTGGATGACAAGGAGAACAAACCGAACCAGATATACTTAGACGGATACATATGCAAAGAGCCGATCTACCGTATGACGCCGCTTGGCAGAGAGATTGCAGATATTCTGCTCGCTGTGAACCGGGCATACGGAAAATCAGATTATATTCCTTGTATCTGCTGGGGCAGAAATGCCAGATTTGCAGGAAAGCTCGCAGTTGGTGAGCATGTGGCAATCTGGGGACGTATCCAGAGCCGGGAATATCAGAAAAAAATAGGAAATGATGAGATAGTCAATAAGGTCGCATACGAGGTGTCAGTCAGCAAGATGGAATGTTTGGAATAATGATTGACAGACCTGTATAACGATGATATACTATCCTTGATTTTGATTGAGTAGAGGTGCGGAATTCAAGAGTACTTTGCGGGATGACTTAGAGCAGTGGATCGCATGGAAAAGGGGAAACCGCCGAAGGACGACAGATGTCTAAGCACTGGAATCCTGGTTGTGCAATGAAGAATTGTATGACTGTCATTTGTAAGCATGCAGATGGAGCGCTACCGGAATTGAGACATTTCAAGCTGGCACTTTATCGGGTGCCAGCTTTATTTATGGTTATACCTTATAATTATTTAGGAGGAAGAGAAAGATGTCAATTTTTACAGGTTCAGCAGTTGCGATTGTAACACCATTTAAGAAGGATGGTTCGGTGGATTATGATAAGTTCCGTGACGTGATCGAGTATCAGATCGCTGGTGGAACCGACTGTATCGTTGTATGCGGAACGACAGGTGAGTCTTCAACCTTATCCCATGAAGAGCATCTTGACTGTATTCGTTTCTGTGCAGAGGTTGTCAACAAGCGTATTCCGGTTGTTGCAGGAACAGGTTCAAATTGTACAGAGACAGCTATTTATCTGTCTCAGGAAGCAGAGAAGTATGGCGTGGATGGTCTGCTTGTTGTAACACCATATTACAACAAGGCAACACAGAAAGGTCTGATCGCACATTACACAGCCGTTGCAAACAGCGTGACACTTCCAATTATCATGTACAACGTACCAAGCAGAACCGGTACGAACATCCAGCCGGAGACAGCCGTATATCTGGCTAAGAATGTAAAAAATATCGTAGCGATCAAGGAGGCAACTGGCAATCTGTCACAGGTTGCACGTCTGGTAAGCCTGGCAGATGGATGCCTCGATGTATATTCTGGAAATGATGATCAGGTTATGCCAATCCTGTCCCTTGGTGGAAAGGGCGTGATTTCTGTACTTGCAAATGTAGCTCCGAAGGAGACACATGATATGGTACAGAAGTACTTAGATGGTGATGTGGTTGGAGCCAGAGAGATTCAGATCAAGGCAATTCCTCTGTGTGAGGCACTGTTCTGTGAGGTAAACCCAATCCCTGTCAAGAAGGCAGTGGAACTGATGGGACTTTGCGAAGGCAACCTTCGTATGCCACTGACAGAGCTTGAGCCAGAGCATACAGAGCAGTTAAAGAAAGCAATGACAGGATTTGGTGTAAAAATCCAGTAATACAGATAGACAGACCGGGAGGAAAAACAAATGATTCGTGTGATTATGCATGGTTGTAACGGTAAGATGGGGCAGGTCATCACAGGACTTTGCAAGGAAGATCCGGATGTGGAGATCGTTGCCGGCATTGATGTCGTAGATAATAGAGAAAACGGATATCCGGTATTTACAGATATCAACGCATGTGATGTCAAGGCAGATGTGATTATTGATTTTGCAGCAGCCGTTGCGGTTGATAAGCTGCTTGATTATGCAGTTGATAAGCAGGTTCCAGTTGTACTTTGTACGACCGGACTTTCCCCGGAGCAGCTCAACAAGGTATCTCTTTGCTCTGAGAAGGTAGCAATCTTGAAGTCTGCCAACATGAGTCTGGGTATCAATACGTTGATGAAGCTCCTGAAGGATGCAGCAAATGTATTTGCACCAGCCGGTTATGATATTGAGATCGTAGAGAAGCATCATAATCAGAAAGTGGATGCACCATCGGGAACAGCACTGGCACTTGCCGATGCGATCAACGACGCCAGAGACAATGCGTATGAGTATGTCTATGACCGTTCGCAGGTAAGAAAGAAGCGTGACAAGAAAGAACTTGGTATCTCTGCGGTACGTGGCGGAACGATCGTCGGTGAGCATGAGGTGATTTTTGCAGGTGTGGACGAAGTGATCGAGTTTAAGCATACGGCTTATTCGAAGTCTGTATTTGCCAAGGGCGCAGTGGAAGCAGCAAAGTTTCTGGCAGGAAAGCCGGCAGGCTTTTATGATATGGCAGATGTGATTGGATAAGCGAGGAACGATTATGTATCAGGATGAAATTATTTTGTGCAGTGCTTCAAAGTACACGCAGAAGTATTATTTGAATGAAGATTTTGACAATCTGCCGACTGAGGTTAAAAAAGAGCTTCGGATTCTGTGCACGTTGTTCACAGAAGATGTTGGTGGAATCATTATGCTTGTGTTTGACAGTATGGGAAACCTGAATATTGTCACTGACGCGGCAGAGGAAGATATCCTGTACGACGAGATTGGCTGTGGTTTAAAAATCAAGCAGATCAGAAAGGAAAAGAAGGAATTGTTTGAACAGCTGGAGCTGTATTTTCAGACATTTTTCCTTAGCTAAGGGGAAGATATATGTTATTTGCAGTAGACGTTGGAAATACGAATATTACAGTAGGACTGTTTGATGGAAAAAAGCTGATCAAGACGTTCCGTATCACAACTGGTACGGCACGTACATCGGATGAGTATGGCGTGTATTTTGTGGATTGGCTTCGGGTACGGGATATACATGTTTCAGAGATCGATGCGGTTATTATCGCGTCCGTTGTACCGAAGGTTATGCACTCTCTGACGAGTGGTATCATCAAGTATCTGAACATTCAGCCGATTATTGTTGCACCAGGCATCAAGACTGGAATCAATATTGCAATTCCGGAACCAAAGACACTGGGTGCCGACCGTCTGGTCGATGCAGTGGCTGCGTATGAGTTGTATGGCGGCCCGGTAATCGTTGTAGATTTTGGAACTGCAACGACGCATGATCTGGTATTGGAAGGTGGCGTGTTCCATTCGGGGGCGACATCGCCGGGAATCCGACTGGCGGCAGCAGCACTCTGGTCCGGGACTGCAAAGCTTCCAGAAATCGAAATCAAGAGACCAGATACGATTCTGGCAAAGGATACAGTCAGCAGTATGCAGGCAGGTGTATTCTATGGCTATGTTGGTCAGACTGAGTATATTATCCGCAGGATCAAGGAAGAGTCCGGACTGGATAACATCAAGGTTGTGGCAACTGGCGGACTTGGTAAGCTGATTTCAGAGAATACCGATTGTATTGATTATTATGATGCAGACCTCACACTGAAAGGCTTGCAGTTAATTTACGAGAAACAATAAAGGACGAAACGATGGATTTTACTGGTAAAATCGCATTGGCACCAATGGCAGGTATCTGTGACCTGCCATTTCGTCTCTTATGCAAAGAGATGGGCTGTGATATCGTATACACGGAGATGGTGAGTGCCAAGGGCATGTATTATAACAACAAAAATACGGGACCGCTGCTTATGACAAAACCGGAGGAAGCGCCAATTGGCGTGCAGATCTTTGGCAGTGAACCGGAGCTTATGGCATCACAGGCAAAAAGACTGGAGGATAAGGGATTTTCTTTTATCGATGTCAACATGGGATGCCCGGTTCCGAAGATCGTCAACAACGGCGAGGGTTCCGCGCTGATGAAACAGCCAGAATTGATCGGAGATATTGTCGATGCACTGGTGCATGCGGTTTCGCTTCCAGTTACGATCAAGATCCGGGCAGGCTTTGATGCAGAGCATATCAATGCGCTGGAGGTGGCACGGATCGCGGAGCAGGCAGGCGTTTCTGCAATCGCGGTGCATGGAAGAACAAGAGAACAGTATTATCACGGACAGGCAGACTGGGATGTGATCCGGCAGGTCAAAGAAGCAGTGTCTGTGCCGGTAATTGGCAACGGTGACATTACCTGTGCGGAGGATGTGCTTGCAATGCGGGCACAGACGGGCTGTGACAGTGTGATGATCGGAAGGGCGGCGAAAGGAAATCCTTGGATCTTTCAGGATATCAGTCATTTCCTGAAAACCGGAGAACATCTGGAAAAGCCGAGTGTGGAAGAACGGAAAGCGATGATGCTGCGCCATGCGTCTTTGATGGTGGAATACAAAGGGGAATTCACCGGGATACATGAGATGCGTAAGCATGTGGCTTGGTACACGCAGGGCATGCCGGATTCGGCGAAGCTGCGCGCGAAGATCAATATGGTGGAAACCTACGATGCACTTGCGGCTATGGTGCAGGCGCTGTAAGCTTTTTGGAGATAGAAATCGAAGTATAAGCGGTGTGATACTGCTCGTTTGTCATGGAGACAATGTAATTTCTGGCGTATGCCTTACTGATTCCATGTGCTGCGAGTGTGTCCGCCGCTTTGTTGTATGCGATGGCAGCGGAAATCTCGTCTGCGTAAGTGCCGACGATGAAATCGCCATTTACGTGGATTTTAGTCTGGTATTGCACCTGACCGGAAGCGGATTCTTTTCTCTGGACGCCGGCATACTGGTTGATGATCTCGATGTTGGAATAACGGAAATCAAGTGCATCGCCGTTTGTCATGCGGTAGTCTCTGCCGTAGACAGAAAACGGACGGATGCCGTAGCGGGACAGGATGCTGTACTGGCTTCCGTAGTCGCTGACGAAGAGATAACCGCCTTTTTTCTGGATTTTCTTAGATGCATAGAAGAACAGATCATCCCGGTCGAACTTCAGAATCTCTGTGGCAGACATATGGTATTCAAAATATTTTCTGCGCAGGTAGATCGGTGTTTTGAAATAAATGCCGTTGTCGCGGAAGTTGATGAGACATACGAATTTGTCATGGGAAAGGCAGGAAAACAGGCTGTATTCTGACAGCGTGATCTCTGCGTGATCCAAGATCAGGCGTGCTTCCCTGTAGGTGCGCGAAGCAAGCTCCTCTGTTGCGAAGCTGCCAAGGCTGATATGTTTTTTCAGATATGTGATGGAAGCACGGTAATAGGTGCTGCCATCTTTTTTGGTTGCTGTATAGATACCAGGTAAAGCTGCCATAATCTGAGTGAGGGGAAATCCTTTCCGTGATATTATGTGCCATAAAAATACAAAATCCGCACATAAAATCAGTATAACGGCTGCACAGGAAAAAGTCCAGTCTGCCGATCGAAAAAAGTCGTGAAAAAGTCGCGAAATTACTTGACCGAACGGCATTCTTGAATTATAATCATGAAAGTGTAAATGTAACCTTTTTGTAACAATTTTATCATAAATTCCAAATCGGAATTGCATGAGGAGAATAGGAACAATATGGACGCAGGTAAAATCGCAACGATTGAATTGAATATGGATTCCAAAGAAAAAAAGGATAAGAAACAGAGAGAACCGGGGAAAATGAAAAGTTTCCTGCAGGCATACGGAAAGTATGTAGGTGCTGGCGCTGTGGCACTTGCATTGGTCATTGTCTGTGCAGTCTCACTGGCAGACCGGATCGCAAATCGTGAGGTTGCAACCGGTGTTATGATGACCGTTGCAGATCTGACGAAGGATAAAGAACCATTTTCAGGAGATCTGTTTGCAAGTACTGCAATCAGCTACAATGATATGGTAAACGTAAATTATGAGACAGACCAGCTTGCACAGTTAGAGCGTGCAGAACAGCAGATTGATGAGATTCTGACAGCCAGAAGACAGGATAAACGGGATCAGGCGGCTTTGGAGGCATTGACCGCTGTGCATAGCGGACCGGGTGAGATTGGCGAGTACGATCCGAATGCCGTCGTTGTGGCATCCGCAGAGACCGATACAACAACTACTACGACAACCGCTTCTACACCGACGTATGTACCAGCCGATGCGAACGGAAAGTATCAGTATCTGGGTGAATACCTGCTGACTGCATACTGTCCATGTCCAATCTGTTGTGGTAAGTGGAGCAATATGGAGAATCCGATCACAGCAAGTGGTGCACGTGCGACAGCCGGATGGACAATTGCTGCACCGAAGAATTTTGCGTTTGGTACAAAGATCATGATCGATGGACAGATCTATGAAGTACAGGATCGTGGTGGTGCGATCACAGGAAATCATTTCGATGTGTTCTGCAATACACATCAGGAAGCTTTGAACTTTAACATGAGAACAACCTCTGCCTATCTGGTAGTTGAATAAAAGGAGAAAAAGATGGAACTGGTTTACAGAAGTACAAGAAATGCACAAGAGACAGCGACCGCTTCTATGGCGATTTTGAAAGGACTTGCAAACGAGGGTGGCTTATTTGTACCGGATACAATTCCGGCATTTGACAAGAGCCTGGAAGAGCTTTCCAAGATGGATTACCGTGAGGTTGCATATCAGGTTATGAAGCTGATGCTGACAGACTTCACAGAAGAAGAGCTTCGTCATTGTATCAACAGTGCATATGATTCGAAGTTCGATACAAAGGAGATTGCACCGCTCGTACATAAGGCAGGTGCGTATTATCTGGAACTGTTCCATGGCGCAACAATCGCGTTTAAGGATATGGCACTTTCCATTCTTCCATATCTGCTGACAACCTCAGCAAAGAAGAACGATGTGAAGAATGAGATCGTGATTCTGACTGCTACTTCCGGTGATACAGGTAAGGCTGCACTTGCAGGATTTGCAGATGTACCGGGAACGAAGATCATCGTATTTTATCCAAAGCATGGTGTAAGCCCAATTCAGGAAAAGCAGATGGTAACCCAGAAGGGTGATAATACATGTGTCATCGGTATCACAGGTAATTTTGATGACGCACAGACAGGCGTCAAGAAGATGTTCTCTGACAAGGAGTTGAACGAGTATCTGGCATCCAAGGGATATCAGTTCTCTTCTGCAAACTCCATCAATATCGGACGTCTTGTACCACAGATGGTATATTATGTATATGCATATACAAGACTCGTTGCAAATGGAGAGATCAAGGCTGGCGACAAGATCAATGTCGTTGTTCCAACCGGAAACTTCGGAAATATCTTAGCTGCTTTCTATGCAAAGCAGATGGGACTTCCAATCAACAAGTTTATCTGTGCATCGAATGAGAATAAGGTTCTGTACGATTTCTTCCGTACAGGTACATACGACAGAAAGAGAGAGTTCATCTTAACAACTTCTCCTTCTATGGATATTCTGATCTCCAGCAATCTGGAGCGTCTGATCTACCGTATCGCAGGCAATGATGCAGAGAAGAACAAGGCTTTGATGCAGGCATTAAACGGCAAGGGTGCTTACACGATCACAGACGATATGAAGAAGCAGTTGGCAGACTTCTACGGAAATTATGCATCTGAGGCAGAGACAGCCGCTACGATCAAGCGTGTATATGAGTCCGATCAGTACATCATGGATACCCATACAGCCGTAGCAGCATCGGTATATGACAAGTATGTGAAGGAGACTGGCGATACAACACCAACTGTGATCGCAAGTACAGCAAGCCCATACAAGTTTACGAGAAGCGTTATGAATGCAATCGACAGTGCATATGACAAGCAGTCTGATTTCGAACTTGTCGATGAGCTGAATAAGCTTTCTGGCGTGAAGGTACCACAGGCAATCGAAGACATCCGTCAGGCAGAGGTTCGCCACGATATCGTCTGCGACAAGGAAGACATGCTTGCAGAAGTAAAGAAGTTTTTGAATATTTAATAACATAGACGCGTTGAGAATACGCGCGGTAGTTCATTCGCACCATCCTGCCGTTAAACAAAACTAGGGCAAACCATAAATGACAGAATTTATGTTGCGGGTGCTTTGTGCGCCCGCATTTTTTATTGAAGGGAGTTTTCGTATGTATACATTAAAGACAAATGCCAGCTTTGACAGTGCACATTTTCTGGCAGGCTATGAGGGAAAATGTTCAAACATTCATGGACATCACTGGACAGTGGAAATCGAGGTAGGAAGCAACAGTCTGGAGATGGGAGGAAATAACCGTGGTATGATCGTGGATTTCTCCAAATTAAAAACAGATCTGAAGAACATCGCAGATGCACTCGACCATTGTCTGATCGTGGAGATTGGAAGTCTGAAACGCAGAACGCTGGATGTGCTCGAAGAAGAGCATTTCAAGGTTGTAGAAGTGATGTTCCGACCGACTGCAGAGAACTTTGCAAAGTTCTTCTATGACGAGATGAAAGGAAAAGGCTATCATGTCTTAAAGGCAACGGTGTATGAGACACCAAATAACTGTGCCGCATATATGGAGTAATATGGGAAAGTATAAAGTAGTAGAAACGTTTGTCAGTATCAACGGCGAGGCAACCCATGCTGGAGAGCTTGCATGCTTTATCCGGTTTGCCGGATGTAATCTTGCTTGTGGATACTGTGATACGAAATGGGCGAATGAACCGCAGGTGCCATACAAGAGTATGAGTGCGGAAGAAATCTATGCGTATATCAAATCCTGTGGCGTGAAAAATGTGACGCTGACGGGCGGAGAGCCGTTGATCCAGCCGGAAATTGAATGGTTGATCACACTTCTGTCAGCGGATAAAGCCCTGCGCGTAGAGATCGAGACGAACGGAAGCGTGGATATTGCCGGATACGATGCACGCCCAGAGAATGTCTGCATGACGCTTGACTATAAGCTTCCAGACAGTGGGATGGAGCAGTTTATGCGCACAGAAAATTACGCATGGTTAAAACCGCAGGATGCAGTGAAATTCGTTGTTTCGTCGACAAGAGATCTGGAAACGGCGAAGAAGATCATTGAGACATATGATCTGTGTGCGAAGGCAACCGTATATTTGAGTTCCGCATTTTCAGCGATCACACCGGCACAGATCGTAGAGTACATGATACAGGAAAACATGAAGGATGTCCGGTTACAGCTACAGATGCACAAATACATCTGGGATCCGGAGAAAAAAGGAGTATAAGATGGCAATCGATAAAGAAGCAATCAAAGAACATATCCGCGGGATTTTAGTTGCCCTTGGCGATGATCCCGACCGAGAAGGATTAAAGGAAACACCCGACCGGGTTGCCCGCATGTATGAGGAAGTATTTGAAGGAATGAACTATACGAACGATGAGATTGCAGAGATGTTCAACAAATCGTTCGAGCGTCCGGGCAAGGATACGAGTGACATGGTCCTGGTCAAGGATATCGAGGTGTTCAGTTATTGTGAGCACCATATGGCACTGATGTATGACATGCATGTATCAGTCGCTTATATTCCGAAGGGAAAAGTGCTCGGACTTAGCAAGATCGCACGGATTGCAGATATGGTCGCAAAACGCTTACAGTTGCAGGAAAGAATCGGTACCGATATCGCATATATTATGAGTAAGGTGACTGGAAGTGAGGATGTGGCAGTTGTGATCGAGGGAAGCCATAGCTGTATGACAGCTAGAGGTATCCGGAACGCAAGTGCAAAGACGTTCACGACGACATTTACCGGTGAGTTCGAGAAGAATGAGACATTGCAGAACAAACTGATGATGTTACTGAAATAAGAGCTGAACATAGAAGATGAAAACAGAGGATAAGAAGGAGTGATTATTATGCAGCATAAGAAGAACAAAGAAGCAGCCGTTGTTGTATTTAGTGGAGGACAGGACAGCACAACCTGTCTGCTGTATGCGAAGAAACATTATAAGAAGGTGTATGCCGTATCGTTTGATTATCACCAGAGACATGTGGCAGAGCTTGATGCAGCGAAGGAAATCTGTGAGAAGCTGGATGTGGAGCAGACAATCATGGATATGACATTGTTAAATCAGCTCGCACCGAATTCTCTGACCCGTGATGATATGAAGGTGGACAGCGATGCACCGGCAGAGGGTACACCAAATACATTTGTCGATGGAAGAAATATGCTGTTTTTGACATTTGCAGCGGTATTCGCAAAGCAGAAGGGTGTCACGGATATCCTGACGGGTGTATCCCAGAGTGATTTCTCTGGTTATCCAGATTGCAGAGATGAGTTTATCAAGTCCTTAAATGTATCTTTAAATCTGGCGATGGATTATGAATTTGACATTATCACACCGCTTATGTGGATTGACAAGGAAGAGACATGGGAGCTTGCCGATAAGCTCGGTGGATTTGATCTGGTTCGCAATATGACATTAACATGTTATAATGGCATCAAGGGCGATGGCTGTGGCAACTGCCCTGCATGTAAGCTGCGGAAAAAAGGCTTGGATGCATATCTTGCCAGACGATAAAGGATAATGGAGGGAAGCCATGAAACGCTTGTTATTTATTATCAATCCGAAAGCCGGACGAACGGCGATAAGAAATGATTTGTTTGAGATTATCATGGTATTTTCACAGGCTGGATACGAGGTCGTGACGTATCCGACACAGGGACCGGAGGATGCAGAACGCAAGGTGCGTGTCGACGGCGAAGATTACGATCTGATCGTGTGCGCAGGTGGCGATGGAACGCTCGATAACACGGTCTGCGGATACTCCAAGATGGGACACAAAAAAGTGCCGCTTGGTTATATCCCGGTTGGAACGACAAACGATTTCGCACGAAGCCTTCGTATCTCAAGAAAACCCATTGAAGCGGCAAATCAGATTGTAAATGGAAAATGTACGAAGGTTGATATCGGACAGTTCGCGGACAAGTCGTTTATCTACATTGCGGCATTCGGTATTTTCACCGATGTGTCATATAATACGAATCAGTCCCTGAAGAAGGCAATCGGACATTCGGCATATATTATTGAAGGAATTAAAAATATCGGAAATTATAAAGGCTTTAATCTGACGGCACAGTTTGACGAGAAGGTCATCACTGGAAAATATCTGTATGGTATGGTGACCAATACGCTTTCGGTTGGCGGATTCAAGCTGCGAGGAGCCAAGCATGTCGTGTTGGATGACGGAAAATTTGACTGCCTCTTTATCAAGATGCCATCAACACCGGCGGAGATGCAGCAGATCATCCGTGGACTTCTGCAAAATGAAGTTGAGGGAAATGAGATGTTCTTTGAATGCAAGGCGTCCCGTGTTGTTGTAGATGGAGAACAGGAGATCGCATGGACACTCGATGGGGAGTTTGGCGGAAGTTTGAAGCATGTGGAGATCTTAAACCAGCAGCAGGCGCTTGATATTATGCTGCCGCAGATCAACATTGAGGAAATGGCAAACCAGCCGAGTGATGACGATGACGCGATGGATGAAGAGCGTGACGAGGAGACTGCTTACACGGAAGATGATATTGATCTTGAAGATCTGTATAGCCGGTATGCACTGCATTATCCAGAGGAATCTGCACAGACAGAGCCGGATAAAAAAGAGTGAGAACCGCTTTGCTATGCCAATTCTTTACAAGTAAGAGAAAAAAGAATATAATAAGAATAATGCACACGTGCATAAAACGATGAAGATAAAATTTAGACAGCTAAATTGAAAGGGGAAAATAATGGGAAAGTATTTCGGAACAGACGGATTCCGCGGTGAGGCAAATGTAGACCTGACAGTGGAACATGCGTACAAGGTCGGAAGATATCTCGGATATTATTTTGGTAAGGAGAAGCAGGGGGATGACCGGGCACGAATCGTCATCGGAAAAGACACGAGACGTTCGAGCTATATGTTTGAGTATTCCTTAGTTGCCGGACTGACAGCGAGTGGCGCGGATGTATTTTTGATGCATGTCACACCGACACCGAGTGTGTCCTATATCGTGCGTGCCGATGAGTTTGACTGTGGAATTATGATTTCTGCGAGCCACAACCCATTTTATGATAACGGAATCAAGATCATTAACAGTCACGGTGCAAAGATGGATGCGGCTGTTGAAAAGTTGATTGAGGATTATATCGATGGACTGGTACCGGAGATTCCATTTGCAACGAAAGAAAAGATTGGACGGACGACGGATTATTCGATGGGTAGAAACCGTTATATCGGTTATCTGATGACACTCCCAACACGTGCATTCAAGAATCTGCGTGTCGGACTCGACTGTGCAAACGGTGCATCTTCGACGGTTGCGAAAGCAGTGTTCGATGCACTTGGCGCGAAGACATATGTCATCAATAACACACCGGATGGTACGAATATCAATACGAACTGTGGTTCTACCCATATTGAGGGGCTGCAGAAGTTTGTTGTAGAAAATAATTTAGATGCAGGATTTGCTTATGATGGCGATGCAGACCGTTGTCTGGCTGTTGATGAGAAGGGTAATCTGGTGGATGGCGATGCGATCATCTACATCTGTGGAAAATATCTGCGTGACCGTGGCAGACTGAACAATAACAAAGTCGTGACAACCGTCATGTCAAACCTTGGTCTGTACAAGGCATTAGATGCAGAAGGCATCGGCTATGAGAAGACTGCAGTCGGAGACAAATATGTCTATGAGTGTATGATGGAGAACGGATATATCCTCGGCGGTGAGCAGAGTGGACATATCATTTTCTCGAAGAATGCAAGAACGGGTGATGGCGTTCTGACATCCCTGAAGATCATGGAAGCAATGGTGGAAGAGAAGATGCCGCTTTCTGAACTGACACGCGGACTGACGATCTACCCACAGCTTCTGGTGAATGTTAAAGTTACAAGTAAGAAAGAAGTTATGGAAGACGCAGATGTACTTGCAGCCGCAAAGAAGGTGGAGGAAGCACTTGGAGATGATGGAAGAATTCTACTTCGCCAGAGTGGTACAGAGCCACTGATCCGTGTGATGGTGGAAGCCAAGACCGATGAAATCTGTAAAGAACATGTAGATGCGGTAGTCGATGTTATCCGAAGCAAAGGATACGAAGTACAGTAAGGATATAGAATGAATAATACCAGAAAACTTGAGACTTCACTTGTATTTCTTCTCAAGGCGATTTTGAATTTGATATTGTTCTTTGTATTGTATGGAATTTATGCGAAATCAAACTGGCAGCTGTGGAATCTGTCGCGAACATCCGGTATTACAATCGCAGCGTATGTAGTAATGCATTATATGTTTTCGACGATCTATGGACATTACGACATAGGAAAACGAAAGAGTAAACCGATCGTGCTGTCCCTGTTTTTGAATCAGGTATTTACAGATGTGATCTCTGTGATCGTTCTGTCGATCATGAATACAAACCAGATGAAAAACCAGAGCTTCAAGCTGGAACAGCCATATCTGCTTTTGCCGATTATTGCAATCCAGTTTGTGACGATCCTGATTTTCGTGTATGGCGGCAATCATTTGTATTTTAAGATCTATCAGCCGGAGGATTGTATTATCATTACATCTTCCCAGCAGAGCTTAAATGAGATTGTGCGCGGCGTTTTAAAATACAAGCTGCAATACAAGGTAAACAAGGTAGCGGACTATCGGGACGCAAACCTCAAGCAATACATTCTGGAGCATGATACGATATTTATCTATGACGTTCCGGTGCAGGATCGGACAAAGATCTTAGAGTACTGTTACCAGAATATGAAGAATGTGTATTTCAACCCGGATATGCATGATGTGATCGAGAAGAGTGCGAAGCATTTTATCTTAGACGACGTATCGGTATACTGTAATTATTCCAAGGGGCTGACTCTGGAGCAGCGGTTTATCAAGCGGGCGATGGATATTGTAATCTCTGTGATTGCGTTGATCCTTACCTCGCCGATTATGCTGGTTGTCAGCATTATGATCAAACTCGATGACCACGGAAGCCTCATTTTTAAGCAGAACCGTGCGACGCGGGACGGAAAGATCTTCTCTGTATACAAGTTCCGCACAATGCGGGAGAATGTAGAGAATTATTCTGTGGTGGAAGATGATGAGCGTGTGACGCGTGTCGGAAAATTCCTGCGGAAATACCGGCTGGATGAGATCCCACAGTTTTTCAATGTATTAAAGGGGGATATGAGTGTCGTTGGACCAAGACCGGAGATGCTGGCAAACGTATTTAACTATACATCGGTTCTGCCAGAGTTCGAGTACCGTCTGCGTGTGAAAGCAGGTATCACCGGACATGCGCAGATTGCCGGAAAGTATAACACATCCCCGAAGGATAAGCTGATCTTAGATCTGACGTATATTGAAGAATACAGCTTCTGGCTGGATATCAAGCTGTTGTTCCAGACGTTGATTGTCCTGTTTAAGAAGGACAGTACAGAAGCGTTCCACAGAGGCGAAGAGCTGGTGTTTGAAGAATATCAGCCACCAGAGTCGGTGAATCCCCCGGTTGAGGGAACAGAATAAAAAAAAGAACTGTTCACGAAAATGCGTGTACAGTTCTTTCTTTTTCTATATAACGGAATTGGAATACTTACAGGTTCTGCGCATACTCCTCAAATATGTAATCGTACATAGACGGCAGACCGACGAACTCACAGCCATAACGATAGCCGGCGTTGCCAATTGGTGTTACATACAGAATCTTCACAACGGATAAGATTACTTCTTCCCGGTTCTCGAATTCAATCGTTGCATTGAAATAATAATTGACCGGAAGCTTGGACAGGGACATAAAGCCGATACCAGCTTTGGATATATCGAAGACCTCGATTTCGGCATCAAGATTTTCGATTTTTACACCATCCTGCTTAAATAAATTAGAAACTTCCAATTTGAGTTTGATTGGAAGTCTGACGTTCTTTCTTTTTTCCTGCATACGAACCCTCCAGCTTGGAATTTTTATTAGATTGGCACTATTATATCAAAAAAACAAGTGAAACGCTATATAAATTCACGAAAACTCGAAAAAAACACATAAACTGTTTGATACTTTAAGTTATCTAGGTTATAATAAGCAAGGTTTGAAAAAATTATCAAAAAAAGAAGCGATATGCGGATAATAAGATTATAATGAGAGGAACGTGCGATATGAGTGATGTAATGGAACACTATCAGGATGATGGTCTGCACGAAGAATGTGGAGTCTTCGGTATGTATGACTTTGACGGACACGATGTGGCTAGAACGATTTACTACGGATTGTTCGCTTTGCAGCACAGAGGACAGGAAAGCTGTGGTATTGCGGTATCTGATACCGAAGGACCAAAGGGCAAGGTGCTGTCTTCTAAGGGTATGGGACTTGTGAATGAGGTATTCACACAGGAAGACTTAGATAAGCTCAAAGGCAATATCGGAGTTGGTCATGTACGATATTCAACAGCCGGTGCGAGTACCAGAGAGAATGCACAGCCGCTTGTACTGAATTATATCAAGGGTACCCTTGCCCTGGCACATAACGGGAATCTCGTCAATGCACCGGAGCTTCGAAGAGAACTCGCACATGATGGTGCAATCTTCCAGACGACGATCGACTCCGAGGTGATCGCATATCATATTGCCAGGGAACGTGTAAAGACATCTTCGGCAGAGGAAGCAGTTCAAAATGCCATGAAGAAGCTGGTCGGTTCCTATTCCCTGATTGTCATGAGTCCGAGAAAACTGATCGGTGCCCGTGATCCGTTTGGGTTCCGTCCACTCTGCATCGGAAAACGCGACAATGCGTACGTGCTTGCATCGGAAAGCTGCGCACTTGATACAATCGGTGCAGAATTTGTTCGGGATGTGGAACCGGGTGAGATGGTTGTTATATCACCGGAAAAAGGGATTGAAAGTCACAGAGAGCTGTGCCAGAAGGAACACGGCAGATGTGTGTTTGAATATATTTATTTTGCAAGACCGGATAGTGTGATTGATGGGATGAGTGTATATCAGTCGCGTATCATTGCCGGAAGATGTCTCGCAAAGGACAGCCCGGTGGACGCGGATTTGGTTGTTGGTGTACCGGAATCCGGAAATGCAGCGGCACTTGGCTATTCGCTCGAATCCGGTATTCCATACGGAACTGCTTTCGTAAAAAATGGCTATGTTGGACGAACCTTTATCAAGCCGAAGCAGAGTCAGCGTGAATCCAGTGTGCGCGTGAAGTTAAACGTGTTAAAGGATGCAGTTGCAGGAAAACGTGTGATCATGATCGATGATTCCATCGTGCGTGGAACGACGAGTGACCGGATCGTCAGTATGCTGAAGGAAGCCGGTGCGAAGGAAGTCCATGTGCGGATTTCATCTCCACCATTCCTGTATCCGTGTTATTTCGGAACGGATGTGCCGGACAGTGACCAGTTGATCGCATACAACCGTACCATTGAGGAAATCCGTCAGATCATCGGTGCGGATTCCCTTGGCTATCTGAAGCTGGAACGGCTGCCGGAACTGACCGGTGGCAGACAGTTCTGTCAGGGCTGTTTCACAGGAAAATGGCCAATTGATCCACCAAAAGAAGATATTCGTGGCGAATATGACGCATAAGGTGTATAATAGAAGAACATATGAGGAAAATATATAAATTTGGAGGTTTTTATGAGCAGAGACAAGTATGTAAGCCCACTTTCAGAGAGATACGCAAGCAAGGAGATGCAGTATATCTTCTCCCCGGACATGAAGTTCAAGACATGGAGAAAATTATGGATCGCACTTGCTGAGACCGAAAAGGAGCTTGGACTAAAAGATGCCGATGGCAACCCACGTATCACAGACGAGCAGATCGAAGAACTGAAAAGCCATGTAGAGGATATCAACTACGATGTGGCAAGAGAGCGTGAGAAGCTCGTGCGTCATGACGTTATGAGTCATGTGTATGCATATGGACAGCAGTGTCCGAAGGCAGCAGGTATCATCCATCTGGGTGCAACAAGCTGTTATGTTGGCGATAACACAGATGTCATCATTATGACAGAGGCAATGAAGCTCGTTCGTACAAAGCTGATCAATGTCATCAATGAGCTTGCAAAGTTTGCAGATACCTATAAGGATCTTCCGACTCTGGCATTTACACATTTCCAGCCTGCACAGCCAACGACAGTTGGTAAGCGTGCGACACTCTGGATGCAGGAGTTACTGCTGGATTTAGCAGACCTTGAATATATGATCGGACAGCAGAAGCTGCTTGGCTGTAAGGGAACAACCGGTACACAGGCAAGTTTCTTAGAGCTGTTTGAGGGCGACCATGAGACCGTGAAGAAAATCGATGGAAAGATTGCTGAGAAGATGGGATTTGCAGCCTGCTATCCGGTTTCCGGACAGACCTATTCCAGAAAGGTCGATGCGAGAGTCTTAAATGTACTTTCCGGCATTGCGATGTCAGCCCATAAGTTCTCTAACGATATCCGTCTTCTTCAGCATCTGAAGGAAGTAGAAGAGCCGTTCGAGAAGAACCAGATTGGTTCGTCAGCGATGGCATATAAGCGGAATCCTATGCGTAGTGAGCGTATCGCATCCCTGTCTGACTATGTGATGGCAGATGCTTTAAATCCGGCAATTGTGGCAAGTACACAGTGGTTTGAGCGTACACTGGATGATTCTGCAAACAAGCGAATTTCTGTACCGGAAGCATTCCTTGCCATCGATGGTATTCTGGATCTGTACTTGAATGTCGTAGATGGACTTGTCGTATATGACAAGGTGATCTACCAGCATTTCATGAAGGAGATTCCTTTCATGGCAACCGAGAACATCATGATGGATGCCGTAAAGCGTGGCGGAAATCGTCAGGAGCTGCATGAGAAGATCCGTGAGTATTCGATGATCGCGGGTGAGCAGGTGAAGAAGTATGGAAACGAGAATAACCTGGTAGAGCTGATCGCATGCGATTCTGCATTTGGCATGACACGCGAAGAGATCGAAGCTCTGCTTGATCCAAAGAACTTTGTTGGTCGTGCACCGGAGCAGACAGCCGAGTTCCTGGCAGAGCAGATTCAGCCAATTCTCGATGCAAACAAAGATATCCTCGGCGTAAAGGCAGAGATTAACGTATAAGATGCGTAATCGTCGATGCGTATTGATTTTATTGTAAAAATAAAGTAGAATAGAAAGGTCGACTGCGGTCGATACACTATTAATTGCAAAGTGATAAAAACGGAGGTAACAGGTTAGACTATGGTACAGGCAGTAGTAGGCGCCAATTGGGGTGACGAAGGAAAAGGTAAAATTACAGACATGCTCGCAGAGAAGGCAGATATTATCGTGCGTTTTCAGGGTGGAGCAAATGCAGGTCATACAATCGTGAATAACTATGGAAAGTTTGCATTGCATACACTTCCTTCCGGCGTATTTTATGACCATACAACCAGCATTATCGGAAATGGTGTTGCATTGAATATCCCGGTGTTGTTCAATGAAGTAAAGTCAATTACAGACAAGGGCGTTCCGATGCCAAAGATCCTCGTATCGGATCGTGCACAGATGGTAATGCCATATCATGTATTATTTGATGCATATGAAGAAGAGAGACTGGCAGGAAAGTCTTTCGGCTCTACAAAGTCCGGTATTGCACCGTTTTATTCAGATAAATATGCAAAGATTGGTTTTCAGGTAAGTGAGCTGTTTGACGATGAGGCAGCCTTGCGCGACAAGATCGAGCGTGTGATCGCATCGAAGAACGTATTGTTAGAGTATCTGTACAAGAAGCCGCTTCTGACCGTGGATGAAGTGTACAACACATTGATGGAGTACAAGGAGATGGTAGCTCCGTTCGTATGTGATGTATCTGCTTATTTGTATAATGCAATCAAGGAAGGAAAGCATATCCTCTTAGAGGGACAGCTTGGTTCCATGAAGGATCCGGATCACGGTATCTATCCGATGGTAACATCTTCTTCCACACTGGCTGCTTATGGCGCGATTGGAGCAGGTATTCCTCCATATGAGATCAAGCAGATCGTAACAGTATGTAAGGCATATTCATCCGCTGTTGGAGCAGGTGAATTTGTCAGTGAGATATTCGGAGAAGAAGCGGATGAGCTTCGCCGCCGTGGTGGTGATGGAGGCGAGTTTGGTGCAACAACCGGACGTCCAAGACGTATGGGTTGGTTTGACTGTGTCGCATCTAAGTATGGTTGTCGGATTCAGGGAACAACTGATGTTGCATTTACCGTATTGGATGTACTTGGTTATCTCGATGAGATTCCGGTTTGTGTTGGCTATGACATTGACGGAGAGGTAACAACGGACTTCCCTACAACTGCAAAGTTAAAGAAAGCAAAACCTGTATATAAGGTACTTCCGGGATGGAAGCAGGATATCCGCGGAATTAAGAAGTATGAGGATCTTCCAGAGAACTGTCGTAAGTATATCGAGTTTATCGAAGAGCAGATCGGATTCCCGATCACGATGGTTTCCAACGGACCAAAGAGATCTGATATCATCTATCGTGGATTTAATAACTAAGACGAAATAATAAAACAAAGGCTGTTGCACCAAACGCTTTGGTGCAACAGTTTTTTAATAGAGAGGTTTATTCTATGAGAAATCTGACAATGCTGATGGATTATTACGAGCTGACAATGTCCAACGGGTATTTTGAAAAAGGGTTCAAAGATAAGATGGTTGTATTCGATATGTTCTACCGGAAGAATCCAGATAATGGTGGATTTGTTGTGTCTGCCGGATTGGAACAGTTGATCGAATACATTGAGAACATGCATTTTTCTAAGGAGGATATCGAATTCCTGCGGGGCAAGGGCGAGTTCTCAGAAGGATTCCTGCAGTATCTTGCTGATTTTAAGTTTACAGGAAATATTGATGCGTTGCCGGAAGGCACGATCTGTTATCCAAATACTCCGATTGTCACGGTGACGGCACCGGTGATCGAGGCACAGTTAATTGAGACGATGCTGCTGCTTACGATGAATTTCCAGTCGCTGATTGCCACAAAAGCCTCCCGCATCTGCCGGACAGCGGCTGAGAGTGGTGCGGTTGTTATGGAGTTTGGCGCGAGACGTGCACATGGTGGTGATGCAGCGATTCTCGGTGCAAGAGCAGCCTATATCGGTGGCGCGGCTGCGACAGCAACGGTCATGGCAGATGAACGGTTTGGCGTACCTGCAATCGGTACGATGGCACATAGCTGGATTCAGTTTTTTGACAATGAATACGAAGCGTTTAAGGCATATGCAGAGGTCTATCCGGACAACTGTACATTGCTGATCGATACCTATGATATCTTAAACAGCGGTCTGGTCAATGCCATCCGTGTCGCAAAGGAAGTGTTAGAGCCTGCCGGGAAACGCCTGAAGGGTGTCCGCATTGACAGCGGTGATCTGGCATATTTCTCGAAGAAAATCCGTAAGACACTCGATGCACATGATATGAAGGACTGCAAGATCGTCGTGTCGAACAGTGTCGATGAATTTCTGATGCAGTCACTGAAAAAGCAGAACGCAAGCATTGATTCCTACGGCGTCGGAGAACGTATGATCACGTCGAAATCCGATCCGGTCTTTGGTGGTGTCTACAAGCTTGCTGCTGTGCAGAATGATGCCGGGGAATTTGTGCCGAAGATCAAGATCTCTGAGAACGTTGAAAAGATCACGAATCCGGGCAGAAAGAAGCTGTGGCGTATTTACAGCCGTGAGACCGGATATGCGCTTGCCGATTTGATCACGATGTACGACGAGGAAGTAAACGGAGATGAACCATTTGCCTACGTGGATCCGGTGAAGCCTTGGAAGAAGATGAAGTTTGAAAATGTGGATGTGAAGGAGCTGCAGGTGCCGATCTTCCGCGATGGAAAGCTAGTTTATGACAAGCCGGAGCTTGATGCAATCAAAGCATATGTGACAGAACAGCTTGACCATCAGATCTGGGAGGAGGAACAGCGATTTACGAATCCACATATCCATTACGTTGATCTGTCGAAGAAATTATATCAGATAAAAGAAGAGATGCTTGCACAGGGACAAGGGGAGAATCATTAAAAATTATGTAAAAATGTGCGGTATCCGTTGACAGAAATTATCAGAAATATTAAGATAATTATATATGTTTTAGGATATGACATAGAATTAGGAGAAGGAGAGAATACTCTCTACAAAGAATATGAGAAAATTTGACACCAGAACCCAATATTTTCGTTATGAAGTGTTGCGCGAGGTTGCGCGTATGGCATGGGATGGCACATTGCTCGAAGGAATTCTGGATATTCCAATGAAGATTATTCCGGGCAAGAAGCCAACGATGCGTTGCTGCGTATTCAAGGAACGCGCGATCGTGAGTGAACAGGTCAAGATGGCAATGGGCGGCAATCCGGACAATGACAATGTCATTGAAGTCATGGAGATCGCCTGCGATGAGTGTCCGGTTGGCGGATATGAAGTCGGACAGCATTGTCGTGGCTGTCTGGCACACCGCTGTGCGGATGCGTGTAAGTTTGGTGCGATCACGATTGATGAGCATCAGAAAGCCCATATCGACAAGTCGAAATGTAAAGAGTGTGGTGCCTGTGCAAAGGCATGTCCGTACAGTGCCATTTCAGATTTTAAGCGTCCATGCCAGCAGGCATGTAAGATTGGCGCGATCACGATGAACGAGGATCAGGAAGCGAAGATTGATAACGATAAATGTATCGCGTGTGGCGCATGCGTATATCAGTGTCCGTTTGGTGCCATCAATGAGAAATCATACATATTACAGGTCATCAACATGATCAAGGACAGTGACCATGGCAAGAATTATAAGGTCTACGCGGCGGTTGCACCTGCAATCGCGGGACAGTTTATTTACGCGAAGCGTGGACAGGTCATCAGCGGAATCAAGGCGCTTGGCTTTGATGAAGTTGTGGAGGTTGCGCTTGGTGCAGATATGACAACCTGGCATGAATCACAGGAGCTGCGGGAGAAGGGTATGCTGACGAGTTCATGCTGTCCGGCATTTGTATCCTATGTGGAGAAGAACTTCCCGGATATGTTGCCATATGTATCTTCTACTTTGTCACCGATGGCGATGATCGGGAAACATATTAAGGAGCAGGATCCGACGGCGAAGGTCGTATTTATCGGACCGTGTACCGCAAAGAAGATGGAGATCCGCAAGGAGACGGTTGCACCGTATATCGACAGTGCACTGACTTTTGAAGAGCTGCAGGCAGTGCTTGACAGCCGGGAGATCGACATCACGACACTGGAAGAGGAAAGTCTGGAGAATGCTTCTTACTTTGGACGTATCTTTGCTCACACAGGCGGTCTGAGCAGTGCTGTGAAGCAGGGAATGAAAGAACAGGGTGCAGAGGACTTCGAATTGAAGCCGGTTGTCTGCGATGGTATTGAAGAATGTAAGATTGCGCTGTTGAAGCTGCGCAGAAATATGTTGGATGGAAACTTCATGGAGGGCATGGCATGTCAGGGTGGCTGTGTCAACGGAAACGGAAATCTGACGCATATGGCGAAGAGCCGTATGGATGTTGAAAAATATGGTAAGGAAGCTGCTGATAAGACGATTGAAGGTGCGATATCAGAGTTTCACCTGCAATAAAATGTAACAGGGGGAAAAACCGTGGATCAAGTACAGGAAAGTTATGACGAATTTAATTTGAATTTCAGAATAGAAGATACCGTGATCGTAAATCAGACAGAGATGGAAGGATTTAATGCATTTTTCCTTGGAAACCAGTCCACCTGTCAGCAGAGTGTTGTAGAGGGCGTGCGTGTTCTGTCTTACAAGATTCCTGCAACGTTGCCGCTCGGTCAGTTCTTGAAGAAGCAGTTGTACAAGGGCGAGTTTCTTTCAATCTTGTCGAATATATTGAATCAGTTGTTGTATTTTGAAGACCGCAATATGCCAATCAAGAAAGTACTTCTGAACACGAAGTATATGTATATTGAACTGTCCAATCTGCATGTACAGTTGATCTACATGCCGATTGAGAAGGAATTTACAGACTGCAATGTCTGCGAGTTTGTACAGAATTTCATCAGCAAGATCCGGTTTGCAGATATGCAGTGTGTCAATTGTGTTGACCAGATCCTGCATTATTTGGATAGCCGGTTAATGTTCTCTTTGCGTGAGTTCTATACATTCATTATTGAATTGCAGAAAGAAGATATTTTGAAGGATGATATTGATCTTGGCGAGGGCGAGACAACTGTCTTACAGCAGATGAGTTACAACAATATCACTCCATATCTCGTTCGTTCCAGAACGAACGCGCTGATTCCGATTGAGAAGACAGAGTTCTTAGTAGGAAAGTCTTCGGAATGTGATTATCAGATTCCAGATAACCGGAAGGTAAGCCGGAAGCATTGCAGTTTCCGTATCAGCAATGGAGAATGTTATATCCGTGATGAGAACTCAACAAACCATACTTATGTGAATGGAAAGATGATCCAGCCGGGATTTGATGTCATGCTGAAAAATGATGACTATATCCGTATGGGTGATGAAGAGTTTAAGTATTGGGTACGATAATTTAATACGCTTTCTCATTTTAGAGCTGCATGATGTGTGAACGTCATGCAGCTCTCCCTTTTTCAGATAGTAAATTTTCACTCACTTATTGCAGAATGCAAATAATAAATATATAATGAAACTTGTATGTTGATTCAAAAGATGGGGGTGCAAAAGATGCAGCATGAATATAACGTTCTTAAATTCATAAAAGCAGATGTATGCACAACTGTTCTCCCAATCAGAACGAATGTTCTTCGGGGGGGGGGGTACTGCTTAGACGATAATTTGCTGCAGAATGCAGTTTCGTTGCAGTCGCTGAGAAATCAAGATACATCATCATTATTTCCATTTCAAAATATCAGCAAACGGAAAAAACTTCATAGAGACATAGTACGAGACCAGGCAGAACAGGGATGCAGGAGTAGTCGTTGTGTGCGTGGTGTTTTTTGCGTGCAATTTTTTTGGTGGAAGGGATAAAAGAAAGGGAGGAAAAAGATGCAAAAAAGAAAAAGAAGAGCATCGGTATTGGCTGTGTTACTCGCACTTTTGTGCGTGATCTCTAGTATGTCGGTGTTCAAAGTAGACGTGAAAGCGGAAGAATCTGCTATGAAAACAGAAGATGGAAGATTCGAATATGTGGAAGACACGGAAAATGGCGGATATATGATTTATGATTATTTGCTGAATGAAGATGCCGTGGAGATTCCCGCAGAGATTAATGGAAAGCCAGTTACATCGATTGATCAATATTCGTTTTATCAAAAAACAATGACGAGTGTCACGATTCCGGATACTGTTAAGAAAATAGGGGAAAGTGCGTTTTACGAATGTAAAAATTTGAAAAACGTACACATTCCAGATAGTGTAACAGATTTAGAACCATACTCATTTGGTGACTGTTATGCATTGGCATCGTTCAATATTCCAAAAGGAATCACAGAAATCCCGGCATATGCATTTGAATGGGCTAATATTACATCACTTGACATTCCAGACAATATCACAAAGATTGGTGAGGGTGCATTTGGATTTTGTGAGAATGTGACATCATTAACAATTCCGGACTCTGTGACTGAGATTGGAGAAAAAGCATTTCAGAGCTGTAAGGGATTGAAGTCATTTGAGGTTCCGAAGAATGTGACGAAGCTTAGCGGAAATGCATTTATGAGCAGTGGAATTACAACGCTTACGGTTTCACCTGAAAACCCTGTATATGATAGTCGTGATAATTGTAATGCAGTCATCGAGACAGATACGGATAAGCTGATAATAGGAATCTATGGAACAAAAATCCCAGAAACGATAAGAACGATTGGAAGTCATGCGTTTGAAAGTAGTCATGAGCTGAGTACACTTGAAATCCCTGTTGGTGTGACAACCATTGAAGACTATGCATTTGATGAATGTGGTAGCTTAGCGAATTTGACGATTCCAAAGACGGTAAAAAGTATTGGTAAAAATTTATGTTGCCAAACAAGATGGAATTCTGACTTAGGACATTCTGTAACGTCAGTAAGTGAATTTTTAACCATTAACTGTGTAGAAAATAGTGCTGCTCATAAATATGCACAGGAAAACGGTTATCATTTCAATTTAATCAGTGATGATGACGAAACGATTTATGCAGATGATATAAAAGTAATTGCAGATGTAGATGAGACAAAATTGAAGGTTGGAGACACCTTTAAAGTAACAGGAACGGTACTTCCGGAAAATGCAACAAACAAAGGTGTTAACTATCTTAGTGCAAATCAAGATATTGTTACAATAGATTCGAGAACTGGTGAAGCAAAGGCAGTTGGAGTAGGAAAAACTTATGTATTAGCCCGTTCGAATGATGGAAAACGTACACAACGTTTTTATGTAACAGTTACAAAGGCAACTCCGACCCCAGATCCAACTCCAGATCCAGATCCAACCCCAGACCCAGATCCGACACCAACGCCAGATGTTACAACCCGTTATACAACGCACGTACAGACATACGGCTGGCAGGGTGACGAGAACAACACAAGCAAGTGGTTCACAAATGGTAGAATGGCTGGTACAAGCGGACAGGCAAAGCGTCTGGAGGGTATCAAGATTTCGGTCAGTGGAAATGTAAACCTTGGCATCCAGTACACAACCCATTGCCAGAGCTACGGCTGGTTACCTTGGTCGGCAAATGGCGAGATGAACGGAACTGAGGGCGAGGCAAAGAGATTAGAGGCAATCAAGATCCAGCTTACAGGTGCAGATAAAGATAAATATGATGTTTATTACAGAGTGCATGCACAGTCTTACGGCTGGCTTGGCTGGGCGAAGAATGGTGCACCATCCGGAACTGCCGGTTATGCAAAGAGACTGGAAGGTATCCAGATTGTCGTATTGAAGAAGGGTGCATCAGCACCGGGATTAAATTATGCAGGAGTGAATGCGGCTTCTGGCGTACATCAGGCAAAGAGCTATATTGCAAAGGCTGGTTCTTCACCGGTGGTTGGAAATCAGGCAACGTCTAATACCAACCCAAGTGTGGCAGGTGAGAGAAATGTAAATATTGCATACCGTACCCATGTACAGACATACGGCTGGCAGGGATGGAAGTACAACGGACAGATGAGTGGTACTTCCGGACAGGCAAAGAGACTCGAAGGCATCAACATCAAGCTCACGAACAAGCCATACAGTGGAAGCATTGTTTACACAACTCATGTACAGACCTACGGTTGGCAGGGAAATGAGAACAATCAGAACACATGGAGACACGATGGACAGATGAGTGGTACTTCCGGAGAGGCAAAGCGTCTGGAAGCAATCCGTATCAATCTGACTGGCGAGATGGCAGCGCATTACGATGTTTATTATCGTGTACATGCACAGACCTATGGTTGGTTGAACTGGGCAAAGAACGGCGAAGCAGCAGGAACTGCAGGACTTGCAAAACGTCTGGAAGGTATCCAGATCGTGCTTGTACCGAAGAACGGCAAGGCTCCAGCAACGAGATATCAGGGTATTACCAGTGTGAGAACACAGGCATATATCAAGAAATAATCAATAATAGAAATATAGAAAATGGGTTCCATGAAAGATCTTTCATGGAACCTGTTTTTTATTCGTTCGACAGATAATGCCGCATGGATTTTAAAGCATTTTTTTCTAATCGGCTGACCTGTGCCTGTGAGATCGCAATCTCATCGGCAACTTCCGTCTGTGTTTTACCTTCAAAAAAACGCAGGCGGATGATATTTAATTCCCGCTCGTCGAGCCGTTGCATCGCTTCCTGTAAAGCAAGCGACTGCACCCAGTTTTCTTCTTTGTTCTTTTTGTCTTTGACTTGATCCATCAGATATAAGACATCCTGCCCCTCCTGATATACTGGCTCAAACAGGGACATTGGTGTGGCAATCGCATCTAAGGCGGTCACAATATCTTCTTTTGGAAGCTCTAATTCTTTGGCAATCTCGTCAACCGTTGGTTCGCGGTCGTTTTTCTTTGTCAGGATATCCCGCGTGTAGATTGCTTTGTAGGCGATGTCCCGGAGCGAGCGCGAGACACGGATCGTGTTGTTGTCGCGCATGTAGCGGCGGCATTCACCGATTATCATAGGTACAGCGTAGGTACTGAATTTGACATCCAGTGTCTGATCGAAATTATCCAGTGCTTTGATCAGCCCGATGCAGCCGACCTGAAAAAGGTCATCGGAGCTTTCGATGTTGTTGCCGGAGAACCGTTGGATCACACTCAGAACAAGTCGGAGGTTTCCACGGATAAATTCTTCTCTGGCACTTTTATCCCCTGCGTTCATGCGGGCGAAGAGTGCCCGCTTTTCATCCTCAGAAAGCAGTGGGAGCTTGCTTGTGTTGACTCCACAGATTACTACTTTATTTCCAGCCATAATTTCGTATCTCCTGTAATCCTTTTGTTCACTACTAGAAAGGATTTACAAATCTGTGGAAAGCTATACAATTTTTGGTTTCCAGTTTCTGGCTATATGGCAAAGAATCTGTAAAAAATACCAATTTTGCATAAATCCTTGCCAATTTTGCATAAGTGTAAAAAATGCCATTTTTATATGCTATGATACGAACAATGGGTAATCCCAGAAACAAAAATAAAAAGCTGAGAGGAGAGAAGCGTATGCAAAAATGGAAAGTTTGCAAGAAGTTGATGGCGGTCATACTGACACTCTGTATGGTGCTGCCGTTGATTTCAAACCAGTACCTGGTTGTACGGGCGGAAGAGACCGGAACCGGGACAACGACATCCTATATGGATGTAGATGATTTACAAATTGGAACGAACAAGGTGAGGTGGGAAAAGGAAACGGTTTCATACCCTATTTCAAATTCTGAAACTTCTACATGGACAGGAAAGGTGTTGCATATAGACAAATTAGATGATGAAAGTTATATTTTGAAATTTAAGTATGATGGGGATACTTCAAATCTTGTTTATGAGGTAGACATGTATAGTTATGAAAATGGTTGCATGATTCCACATGGTTCCATCATGGTAATAGGACTTGGCAGTGATGAAGGGTATTGCTATCTGCAAGGTGGATATGAATATTGGATAAATATTAGGAATGATCTTTATTCTGAAGATCAGACGGAAGAAAATGATATTACAGTAGAATTGCAAAAAAACACGCAATATGAAGAAAGTGACATTACAGAAGTTACTGGTGCATTAGAAGAAAACATAAAAGTAACCGATTATATGCTTGGAAGCTTTAAGGGAACAGAGATTAACGGAAAAATGTACAAGATTACATTAAGTCCAGATACTAAAGTAAAAATACAGGCATTTGGTTTTGATGATGATGCACTGAGCATTAATGTATTAAAGAAAAATGACAATCAATTGGAATATGCAGGCATACAAGACAATTATTTGGAAAATTTAACTGATCAGGAAGCAACTTATTATATCTATTCAGGATATTATGGATGTATGCAGGAATTTAGAGTTGTATTTGGAGAAATAATAAAACAAACTACGCCAATTGATATTGACAAAGCTACAGTTACAGATATTAAGGTAGGTGAAAATTTTACTCTTAGTAAAGAAGAAAAACAGCGATTGAAATATGATTATTTGCAATATCGAGATACAACAAAGGATGCGTCGACTATAACAACAGAAAAAAAGGAGGCACATTGGGCAAGATTGTGTGTTCCGGAAGGGTGTGTATATGAAGTAATTATTCCAAAAGGTAATATTACTATGATGAAATATGATTCAAATTGGAATGTATATGAAAGATTAAATCTTGAATATGGAAATTCTGGGGATTATTGGGAAGCTACAGAGGGAACATATTATTTTTATAGTACGAACGACAATGAAGCTAATATTTCCGTTACCGAACTTTCGGATGTGTCAACAATAAAAGAAAATGCCGTTGAGATTACAGAAGAAAATGTAAAAAATGGTCAGGTTGAGCATGAAAATGGTTCAAAGTTTTATAAGTATTGTTCAGCAATGCTGGATGGAAAGGCAAATTATCAGGCATCGCTTGGAGTTTTATATAAAATTACGGTTCCTGCAGGAGCGATATATGTAGTTGATGGAACAGTTGGTTATGCAATTGTGTATGACAGTGAGTTTAATTATGTAACCAATAATGGAAAAATGGAGAACACATCAAATGAAGCGAAGTCTTATTATGTATGGAAAGTAACTCATTCATATGATGAGAATGCCAATATGCAGATTAAGACGATCACTTCAAAATTGGCTGAAGAAAAAACAAATGCCACTTTGTTACAAGTTGGAACATCTGAAACATATCAATACGATGATTCTGATGACACATATATAAGCATGCTGGCTTACAATTATGGGGAAAGTACATATGTAATAGAGAATGCTAAGGTGTACGCGGTTGATCCAGGAATTTATACATTAAATGTGAAATCAGATAATCCAGATGTAAATGCAAAATTATATCTTTTTGAAACAGATGATTTGCATGTACATACAGGGGATTTGCTAGATTATGAATCAGGTTATAGTACAAAACTGAATTTGAGTGAGGAAAAAAATGTTCCAATCAAATTGTTGAACAAAGGATATCTTGTGATTTCAGGAGATGCAAGTCATCTGGATTCATCAATCGTACTTACTTTAAATAAGGACGAGGATAATCGCCTGTCTCAAAAGACAGATGAAATTTGTGAAATTTATAATGGAGAAAATGAGTGTATTAGTGAGCATGATATATATACGGTTGTAACTGCAGGAGACGGGTATAACATTTACAATCAGTTATCTGGAGTATGGTATAAGTATAATTTGGATGCCTATACAGAGGTTGAAATTACAGTTCCATTAAGCGGAGAAATGTATGTGTATTCAAATCCAGAAGAACCAGCAATTAGATATATTGAAACATATGGAGGAAGTTATACATATAAATATAAAAATGAAGAAATGACACCATGTGAATTGTATATATGTGTACAGCAAAATCCGAGTTATACGCCAGCGGTAAATGTTATTACCGTGGATGCATATAGCTTGGCTGGCGATATTACTCTGAAACAAAGTCAGGCAACAGAACTCAAGCCGGGGAGCTTTACAACATCGAAAGATGGGGTTGACTGGGTAATGATGCCAGATGATTATGACGAGAATGGATATATAAATGAAGTACGTTCAAGGGGAAAATTGTATAAGCTTTCAGTAGATTCAAAAAGCAAAGTTGATATTAAATATGATGATTCGGATTTATCGGTATTTGACGATTTATTAGAACTTCCTTTTGCAAGAGGAAATAAAGAGGTTGTATTTAACAATTTGTCAAAGGACACGAAGGTCTATTATATTTGGATCACCGGAGAGAATGACGATGTAACAGGAACAGTTGAAATAACGCCTTTGGAGAAAAGAGAAAATGGAAATAAAATAGAAACAACAATTCCGTCAACAGGGACAACGACTGTTACAATCGAAGAGGATAAGAACTCAAACGAAGCAACAATAAAGACTTCATCTACAGAGGATAAGGGTATTTCTTCAGAAGCAATCGAGGAAAGTATAAAAATAGCAAATCAGTACAATTCGGATAACGAAGGTGAGACAAAGATAACAAGCATTCAGACTTCTTACACAGATGACAGTCAGGCAACTGTATCTTCAGATGTATTGAACAGCTTGAAGGATGCACAAGTTTCATTGGAAATCAGCAAGAAAGCATCGGACGGAACGGTAGAATATACGTGGAGCTTTGATGCAGATTCTCTGAAGGAAACAGAGGTTACAGGCGGCGTGAACACAAAGCTGGAAGTATTTGAGGATGCAGAAGGCTATGGAAATCAGAAGGTAGTTGAAGAATTGACCGATCCAGATGCAACGAAGTGTGTAGTGGCATTTGCACATGATGGTGAACTTCCAAAGAATACGAAGGTAACAATCGCAGTTGGCGACCAGTATGCAGATGGAACTACGGTTTATTACTACCATATCAACAAAGAGACAAATGTATTAGAGCCAATCGACAGTGTTGTAGTAAAGGATGGAATGGTTACATTGGTACTTAGCCATTGCTCTGATTATGTAATATGCGACAAGAAGGTTTGTAAGCATGAGAAAACAGAAGTCAGAAACGCAAAGGAAGCAAGCTGTACAGAAGCAGGATATACCGGTGATACTTATTGTGTGGACTGTGACACGAAGCTTGCAACAGGTGAAGTAATCGCCAAGAAAGATCACACATCCAGCGACTGGATCGTAGATAAGGCAGCAACCGTCGATGCAGAGGGAAGCAGACATAAGGAATGTACCGTCTGCAAGACCGTTCTTGCAAAGGAAGCAATCGCAAAGCTTCCAGCACCAACACCGACGCCAGAACCAGTTGTGATACCGGATGTGACAATCCGTTACACAACCCATGTACAGACCTTTGGCTGGCAGGGCGACGAGAACAATGCAAGCAAGTGGTTTGTAAATGGTAAGATGGCTGGTACAAGTGGCAAGGCAAAGAGACTGGAAGGCATCAAGATCCGTGTTTACGGAAATGACAACCTTGGAATCCAGTACACAACCCATTGCCAGAGCTACGGCTGGTTGCCTTGGTCCGCAAATGGTGAGATGAACGGAACTGAGGGTGAAGCAAAGCGATTAGAGGCAATCAAGATCCAGCTTACAGGCGCAGATAAGGATAAGTACGATGTTTATTACAGAGTGCATGCACAGTCATATGGCTGGCTTGGCTGGGCGAAGAATGGCGCACCATCTGGAACTGCAGGTTATGCAAAGAGACTGGAAGGTATCCAGATCGTGGTAGTGAAGAAGGGCGCAGCTGTACCGGGTGTCAACTACGCAGGTGTTAACGCAGCATCTGGCGTACATCAGGCAAAGAGTTATATTGCAAAGGCTGGTTCTTCTCCAGTGGTTGGCAATCAGGCAACTTCAAATACAAATCCAAGTGTGGCTGGAGAGGCAAATGTCAATGTTGCATACCGCACACACGTACAGACCTTTGGCTGGCAGGGATGGAAGTATAACGGACAGATGAGTGGTACTTCCGGACAGGCAAAGAGACTCGAAGGTATCAACATCAAGCTTACAAATAAGCCATACAGTGGAAGCATTGTTTACACAACCCATGTACAGACTTACGGCTGGCAGGGAAATGAAAACAATCCAAATACTTGGAGGCGCGATGGAGATATGTCTGGTACAAGTGGAGAGGCGAAGCGTCTCGAAGCAATCCGTATTGCACTGACTGGCGAGATGGCAGAGCATTACGATGTATATTACCGTGTACATGCACAGAGCTTTGGCTGGCTTGGCTGGGCAAAGAACGGCGAAGCAGCAGGAACCGCAGGACTTGCGAAGAGACTGGAAGGAATCCAGATCGTGCTTGTACCAAAGGGTGGTAATGCACCAGCGAGAAGCTATCAGGGTATCACCAGTGTGAAAACACAGGCATATATCAAAAAATAAGCAGTAAAAACAGGGCTTCGGGGAGTGAAATCCCCGGAGCTTTTTTTGTCTAAAATATTGAAAGTAAGGGAAGAATGTGCTAAAATACCTAAGTTTGTTGTAGTTGAGTATGTATATAGAGATGAGGAAAGAGATATGCAGATTACAAGAGAAGATGTAAGAAACGTAGCAATTATCGCCCATGTCGATCATGGTAAGACAACCCTCGTGGACGAACTGTTGAAGCAGAGTGGTGTATTTCGTGACAATCAGGAAGTCGCAGAGCGTGTCATGGATTCGAATGACATCGAGCGTGAGAGAGGTATCACAATCCTTTCTAAGAACACCGCAGTTACTTATAAGAATACGAAGATTAACATCATTGATACGCCGGGCCATGCTGATTTCGGTGGCGAGGTAGAGCGTGTCTTAAAGATGGTAAATGGCGTTATCCTTGTGGTAGATGCATTTGAAGGTGCGATGCCACAGACGAAGTTCGTGCTCAAAAAAGCACTGGAACTGGATCTGAACGTAATCGTGTGTATCAATAAAATCGATCGTCCGGAGGCAAGACCGGCAGAAGTAGAAGAGGAAGTATTGGAGCTTTTATTAGAGCTTGATGCAAATGAGAAGCAGCTTGACTGCCCATTTGTTTACGCATCCGCAAAGGCAGGTATCGCATCCCTTTCACCAGATGAACCGGGTACAGATATGCAGCCATTGTTCGAGACGATCCTGAAATATATTCCGGCACCAACCGGTGATCCAGATGCAGGTACACAGATTCTGATCAGTACGATTGATTATAATGAGTATGTTGGCCGTATCGGTGTAGGTAAGGTGGATAATGGTACGATCAAGCTGAATCAGGATGCAATCATCGTAAACCATCATGAGCCTGACAAGTATCGCAAGGTAAAGATTGGTAAGTTATATGAGTTTGAAGGTCTGAACAAGGTGGAAGTGAACGAGGCAGGCATCGGCTCGATCGTAGCGATTTCCGGTATTTCCGATATCCACATCGGTGATACAATCTGTTCACCGGATGATCCGGAACCAATTCCGTTCCAGAAGATTTCTGAGCCTACGATCGCCATGCATTTCATGGTAAATGATTCACCGCTCGCAGGTAAGGAAGGAAAGTTCGTTACTTCCCGTCATCTGCGTGACCGTCTGTTCCGTGAGTTAAATACTGATGTTTCTCTGCGTGTGGAAGAGACAGACACGACTGAGAGCTTTAAGGTATCTGGACGTGGTGAGCTGCATCTGTCTGTATTGATCGAGAACATGCGTCGTGAGGGCTATGAGTTCGCAGTAAGTAAGGCAGAGGTTATCTATAAGGAAGATGAGAAGGGCAAGAAGTTAGAGCCGTTCGAGATTGCAGTCATTGATGTGCCAGATGAATTCTCCGGTACCGTTATCAATATGCTGAATCAGCGTAAGGGTGAGCTGCAGGGTATGGCACCAACTGGAAATGGTACAACGAGACTGGAGTTCTCAATTCCATCCCGTGGACTGATTGGTTTCCGTGGTGATTTCATGACCGCTACCAAGGGAAATGGTATCATCAATACGATGTTTGATGGTTATCAGCCATACAAGGGCGATATGAATTACAGAAGTCAGGGTTCTCTGATCGCGTTTGAGTCAGGAGAGAGTATCACATATGGTCTGTTCAATGCACAGGAGCGTGGAACACTCTTTATCGGACCGGGCGAGCAGGTCTACGGCGGTATGGTCGTTGGACAGTGCGGTAAGGCAGAGGATATCGAAGTAAATGTCTGCAAGAAGAAGCAGCTTACGAATACACGTGCATCCGGTTCCGATGATGCGCTGAAGCTGACACCTCCAAAGATCCTTTCTCTGGAGCAGGCACTGGATTTCATTGATACTGACGAGCTTCTGGAGATCACACCGAAGTCCATCCGTATCCGTAAGAAGATTCTGGATCCAACACTTCGTATGCGTGCAAAGCGTGCAATGCAGTCGAATTAATCTGTCGAAAACCATCATATTAAAAAACAATGTGAGAAATCCGTTAAATTTGTGCAAAATTGACGGATTTCTCTTTATTTTTTGTGGAAGATTTATGCGCGGTGTGATAAAATAAAAAAGACGGAGCGGAATACATAGGAGATGTGTATTTTGCTGAAAAATAACAGGAGGAGGTTACTATGGGTTTAACAATATGGCTGATTATAACTGTGATACTGATCGTGGTTGAGATCATTACACTCGGACTTACGTCCATATGGTTCGCAGGCGGTGCATTTGTGGCAGGACTGATCTCGCTGACCGGTGCACACTGGTTGGTGCAGCTTCTTGTGTTTGCGGTTGTGTCGACGTTGCTTTTTGTGTTTACCCGGCCATTTGCGGCGAAGCATCTGATGAAGAATGTGGAGAAGACGAATGTAGACAGTCTGATTGGAAAAGAAGGAATCGTCAAGCAGGAGATCAACAATCTGGAGGCACAGGGTGTTGTGAAGCTTTCGGGCATGGAATGGTCTGCACGTTCCGCAGATGATTCGAAGATTGCTGCGGGAGAGAAGGTTCTCGTGCAGAGCATCGACGGCGTGAAGCTCATCGTGACGAAGAGCACACAGGCATAGGATAGTATAGAAGAGTTGATTGAAAAAGGGAGGCAGAAAGATGAATGGAGCACAGATATTAGGTATTTTTCTTGTAATTTTGGTTGTTGTAGTGATTTGCAGTTCTATACGTGTTGTACCACAGGCACATGCATATGTCATTGAGCGTCTGGGAACATACAATACGACATGGTCAGCAGGTCTGCATTTGAAGACGCCTTTGATTGATAAGGTAGCACACCGCATTTCTATGAAAGAGCAGGTTGTTGATTTTGCACCACAGCCGGTAATCACAAAAGATAATGTTACGATGCGGATTGATACAGTCGTATTCTTCCAGATCACAGATCCGAAGTTGTTTGCATATGGTGTGGAAAAGCCAATCATGGCGATTGAAAATCTGACAGCAACAACGCTTCGAAATATCATTGGTGAGCTGGAACTTGACCAGACTCTGACATCGAGAGAGACGATCAATACAAAGATGCGTGCGACTTTGGACGAGGCGACAGATCCTTGGGGTATCAAGGTCAACCGTGTCGAGCTGAAGAATATCATTCCACCGGCAGCTATTCAGGATGCGATGGAAAAACAGATGAAGGCAGAGCGTGAGAGACGTGAACAGATCCTGATTGCAGAAGGTGAGAAGAAGTCCGCAATTCTTCGCGCAGAAGGACAGAAGGAGTCTCTGATTCTTTCCGCAGAGGCAGAAAAGCAGTCCGCAATTCTGCGTGCAGAGGCGACAAAGGAAGCAACCATCCGCCGTGCCGAAGGTGAGGCAGAAGCAATCCTGAAAGTACAGCAGGCAAACGCAGATGGTATCAAGTTCCTGAATGAAGCTGCACCAGATCAGGCGGTTCTTACATTGAAGAGTCTTGAGGCATTTGCCAAGGCAGCAGACGGAAAAGCAACGAAGCTGATTATTCCGAGTGAGATTTCCGGTATTGCAGGGCTTGCGTCTTCCCTGACAGAGATTGTGACGAAAAATAGTGAGTCGTAGACAGGAGGAAGTTTTGAATGAGTGATAAGGCATCTGCACAACAGGATTTACTAAAGGAGCTATACAACTACAGTGCAACTATCATTCCCGGAACGGAGACACTGATTGCAGAACTCAGACACAACCGGCAGTCCGATACGGACGAGCTGTTCAATCTGGTGATTCAGGGAATCAACTGGGAGATCGAAGTGTTTAATAACTGTGAGGATCTGATTAACCGGGATGAACAAAGAATTGACAAAGGCAGGATGGCGTCCGCAGTCGGACGCCTCGGCAAAGTGCTGCAGGAAAAGGATGATATTAAGCTTGCAGCGTCTCTGGAGGTGGACTTTTTACCGTTCTTAAAGGCGATGAAACGTGTTGCAGAGACGATGAATGTGTAAAAAAATGTAAAATTTAGTATTATTTACCATTCCAATGAGCTTTTTTAAGAAAAAATTATAAAAATTGCCTAAAAGTGTTTCACTTTTTTAGGTTTAATGCTATAATACAAACATATTATGCTAAAAGGGGTGACATTATGATTAAAAAAGAAATGATAGCTATGCTTTTAGCAGGCGGACAGGGAAGTCGTTTGGGTGTTTTGACTTCTAAGCTTGCTAAGCCGGCGGTTGCATTTGGTGGAAAATACAAGATTATTGATTTCCCACTCAGCAACTGTATTAATTCGGGGGTTGATACTGTCGGCGTGTTGACACAGTATAGACCACTCCGGCTCAATCAGCACATCGGTATCGGTATCCCATGGGATCTGGATCGAAGCATCGGTGGTGTGACCGTACTTCCTCCATACGAGAAGAGTGCAAACAGCCAGTGGTATACAGGTACTGCGAACGCAATCTATCAGAATCTTGAGTATATTGACTACTACAATCCAGACTATGTACTGATTCTCTCCGGAGATCATATCTACAAGATGGATTATGAGGCGATGCTTGACTATCACAAGACAAGCAAGGCCGATATCACATTGGCAACCTATCAGGTACCAATGGAGGAAGCAAGCCGTTTCGGTGTTGTTATCACAGACGATACCGGATGTATTCAGGAGTTTGAAGAAAAACCGGAGCATCCACGCAGCAACAAAGCGTCTATGGGTATTTACATATTTAACTGGAAGGTGCTTCGTGAGGCTTTGACAGCACTGAAAGATCAGCCATCCTGTGACTTTGGTAAGCATATCATTCCATACTGCCATGAGCGTGGAAGTAAGATCTGTGCTTACGAGTACAAGGGCTATTGGAAGGATGTAGGAACACTTGGTTCTTACTGGGAAGCAAATATGGAGCTCGTAGATATTATCCCAGAGTTCAATCTCTACGAGGAGTTCTGGAGAATTTACACAAAGAGCGATCAGCTTCCACCACAGTACATTGATCCGGAAGGATCTGTGACAGAGAGTATTGTTGGTGAGGCAACGGAAGTTTACGGTACTGTACAGCATTCCGTTATCGGTTCCGGCGTTACGATCGGAAAGGGCGCTGTAATCAAGAATTCCATTATTATGAATGGTGCAGTGATTGGTGACGGTGTCGTTATGGACAAGGCAATTATCGCAGAGGGTGTTCATATTGGAGACAACGCAGAACTTGGTGTCGGCGAGGAAGTTCCAAATGAACTTGCACCACATATCTACTCATATGGTCTTGTAACAATCGGAGAGAATTCCGTAATTCCGGCAGGCGTTAAGATTGGTAAGAACGTTGCCATCTTTGGTGAGACAACCATTGACGAATATCCGGATGGATTGTTAAAGAGTGGGTCTAGTATTATAAAGGCAGGTGAGTAGAATGAGAGCAATCGGTATTATTTTAGCAGGTGGAAATAGCAGCAGAATGGGAGAGCTGTCTGCAAAGAGAGCAGTTGCAGCTATGCCAATCGTGGGAAGCTATCGTGCAATCGATTTCACACTTTCCAACATGACAAACTCCCATATCCAGAAGGTAGCTGTTTATACACAGTATAATTCACGTTCGTTGAACGAGCATTTGAATTCTTCCAAGTGGTGGGATTTCGGTAGAAAACAGGGTGGACTTTATCTGTTTACACCAACGATCACAGCGACAAACAGCTATTGGTACAAGGGAACTGCAGATGCGTTGTATCAGAATATCAGTTTCCTGAAATCAGCGCATGAGCCATATGTAGTTATTGCCAGTGGTGATGCAGTGTACAAGCTGGATTACAATAAGGTACTGGAAGAGCATATCGCAACAGGTGCAGATATCACAGTTGTATGTAAGGATATCCAGCCGGGCGAGGATGATATCAACCGTTTCGGTGTTGTAAAGCTTGCAGATGATAATCGTGTAATCAGCTTTGAGGAGAAGCCAATCGTGGCAGAGACAAATACAGCATCCATCGGTGTATATGTTGTAAGACGTCGTCAGTTGATTGAGTTGCTGGAGGCATGTGCTGCAGAAGGCAGAAGCGATTTTGTAAATGACATTCTTGTTCGTTACAAGAACGTAAAGAAGATTTATGCATATAAGCTGGATTCTTACTGGAGAAATATCGGTACGATTGATTCTTACTTCAAGACCAATATGGATTTCCTGAAGAAGGATATTCGTGATTACTTCTTCCGTCAGCATCCGGATGTATATTCCAAGGTGGAGGATTTACCACCAGCAAAATACAATGGAGATGCAGCTGTCAGCAACAGCCTGATCGCAAGCGGAAGCATCATCAATGGTACGGTAGAGGATTCCGTTCTTTTCAAAAAAGTTTATATCGGTAATAACTGTGTCATCAAGAATTCTATTATTCTGAATGATGTACATATCGGGGATAACTGTTATATTGAGAACTGTATCGTGGAGAGCCGTGATACACTTCGTGCAAATACAGTACATACAGGAGATCCAAACGAGATTAAGGTCATCGTTGAGAAGAATTTTAGATACGCATTATAATTTCACAAAAAGAGTTGCGTAAAAGGGGGACTAATATGCAAATCACAGATGTAAGGGTACGTAAGGTTACAAAAGAAGGCAAGATGCGCGCAGTTGTTTCGATTACAATTGATGATGTATTTGTAGTACATGATATCAAGGTAATTGAAGGAGAGAAGGGATTGTTTATCGCGATGCCGAGTCGAAAGGCGTCGGATGGTGAATATCGGGATATTGCACATCCGATCAATTCTGAGACAAGAGACAAAATCCAGAGTCTCATTCTTGAGAAGTATCAGGAAGTAGCGTCTGAGTCTGAGGATGAAGAGTAAAATAGCAAAGGGCTGTTGCGTCTGCGACAGCCCATTTTTTCAAAATAAGTAAGGAGACGTAAGAGGGCATGGAAGAAGAATATAGCGTAAGTGTGACACAATTGATTCAAAAGATGAATCTGATCAATCATACGCCTGAAATTGATACCGATCATATATTGATCAAAGATCCAAATATGAACCGTCCGGCAGTCCAGCTGGCGGGCTTTTTTGAACATTTTGATTCCGCACGTATTCAGATATGTGGAAATGTAGAGTTTGCGTATATTTCAAATATGCATACAGAGGAAGAGAATATCCAGATATTTGAGAAGTTATTTGCATTCAAGATTCCGTGTCTGATCTTCTGTCGTAATATCAAGCCATATGATTATATCATCGAGACCGGAAAACGATGTGGAATCCCAATTCTGACTGATACTTCGGAGACGACGTCTGACTTCGTGCATGAGGTTGTAAAGTGGCTGCATGTGGAGCTTGCACCGCGTATTTCCATTCATGCGGTTTTGCTGGACGTATATGGTGAGGGTGTCATGATTACCGGAGACAGTGGCCTTGGTAAGAGTGAGGCGGCTCTGGAGATGATTCGGCGTGGACATCGTCTTGTATCGGATGATGTTGTAGAGATCAAGAAGGTTTCGGATGAGACGCTGATCGGTACGGCTCCGGATATTACGAGACATTTTATCGAGCTTCGAGGAATCGGAATTATCGATGTCAAGAGTATGTTCGGTGTAGAGTGTGTCAAGCATACACAGAGCATCGACCTGATCGTGAATCTGGAAGAGTGGGATAAGGATGCGAACTATGACCGTCTGGGACTGGAGGATCAGTATACAGAGATTCTCGGAAATAAGATCGTCAGTCATTCGATTCCGATTCGACCGGGACGAAATATTGCGGTTATCGTAGAGGCCGCAGCTGTCAACCACAGACAGAAGAAGATGGGATACAATGCGGCTCAGGAATTGTATAACCGTGTAACACAGAATATAGCGAAAAATTCACATAATGTCTAAGAGAAATAAGGAGGATATAGAGGAAGATGGCAAAGTATGTATTTGGTGTAGATATCGGAGGAACAACAGTTAAGATCGGACTTTTCACAGCAGAAGGAACGATGGTTGACAAGTGGGAGATCACAACACGCACCGATGAGGGCGGAAAGTATATCTTAGGCGATATCGCAGCATCCATCGAGGATAAGCTTGCAGAAAAGCAGATTGACAAGAGCGAAGTAAAGGGTATCGGAATGGGTGTTCCGGGACCAGTCAAGGCAGATGGAACCGTTCTCCGTTGTGTAAACCTTGGATGGGGAATCTTCAATGCAGCAGATGAGTTATCCAAGATTATCGGACTTCCAGTCAAGGTTGGTAACGATGCAAATATGGCAGCGCTCGGCGAGATGTGGCAGGGCGGTGGAAAAGGCTTCAGTAACATCGTTATGGTAACACTTGGAACCGGTGTTGGCGGCGGTATCATCTTAGGCGGAAAGATGCTTTCCGGTGTGAATGGTGCTGGCGGTGAGATCGGACATATTCAGGTGAACGATGATGAGACAGAGGTTTGCGGATGTGGCAGAAAGGGCTGTCTGGAGCAGTACACATCTGCAACTGGTATCGTAAGAATGGCAAATACATTGCTCAACACAACGGATCGTCCATCTGCACTTCGCAACGTACAGTATGTATCTGCAAAGGAAGTGTTCGATGCAGCAAAGCAGGGCGATGAGCTTGCAGCTGAGATCGTAGACAGACATGGAAAGTGCCTTGGCAAAGCATTGGCACAGATCGCATGTGTGGTTGATCCAGAGGTTTTTGTTATTGGTGGCGGTGTATCCAAGGCAGGTACGATCATCACAGATACAACAGAGAAATATTTCAAGGAGTATGCATTCCACGCATGCAAGAACACGAAGTTCACACTTGCAACACTTGGAAATGATGCCGGTATGTATGGTGGAGCCTGTGCGATTATGAACGATTAGTGATGCCTAATCGTGAAAATGACGAAGGGAAGCAGTTTTCCTTAGTATTTTTCTATATATTTACACATTGAATAAATTTTGCCCATAAGCTATGATAAAGCAGAGCTTATGGGCTTTTTTATGTTTATTTTTGTGAGGAACGTATGAGTTTGAAGATAGAAGAGATTAAAATATTGGAGCAGGAGCCGATGTGCAAGCATACGACATTTCGCATTGGCGGGGCGGCAAAGTATTTTGCAATGCCGAAAAATACGGCTGAAATCCAGACATTGATCGCGTATTGCAAGGAACACAAGCTTGATTATTGTGTACTTGGAAATGGAAGTAATGTCCTGTTTACAGACGCCGGATATGATGGCTTGATTATCCAGATTGGCAGTGCCATGAGTGAAATCCGGGTGGATGGGACTTCCGTGTATGCGCAGGCAGGAGCGATTCTGGCGCGCGTGGCGAATCTGGCATATGAGGCGGGACTTACAGGCATGGAGTTCGCTGCAGGTATACCGGGAAGCATCGGTGGCGCGATTGTGATGAATGCAGGCGCCTATGGTGGTGAGATGAAGGATATCGTATCGTATGTGGAGGTGCTGTCGATGGATGGCACACTTCGAAGCTATGCTTGTGATGAGATGGAGTTTGCTTATCGCCATAGCATCATCGATGCAGATAAAATCGTGGTTGGTGTCGGACTGACACTGGAACACGGAGATAAGACAGCAATTCTTGACCGGATGAATGAACTGGCGGAGGCGAGACGAAGTAAACAGCCGCTCGAATATCCGAGTGCAGGATCGACGTTTAAACGTCCGGAAGGGTATTTTGCAGCGAAGCTGATTGATGACAGTGGATTGCGTGGATACCGGGTCGGCGGTGCGATGGTATCGGAGAAGCATTGTGGGTTTGTTGTGAATGTGGAACAGGCAAGCAGTGCAGATGTGCTGGCAGTGATGCAGCATGTGCAGGAAGTTGTAAATGAGAAGTACGGTGTGATGTTGGAACCGGAGGTAAGAATAATCCGATGAGATTTGTAATTGTAACAGGAATGAGCGGAGCAGGAAAATCAACGGTGTTGAAGATGTTAGAAGATATGGGGTTCTTCTGCGTCGATAACCTTCCGGTCATGTTAATTGAAAAATTCGCAGAGATTGCGCATGATGATAAGCTTGAGGTCGACAATGTCGCTATCGGTGTGGATATCCGAAGCGGGCAGGCACTCGGTGAGATGTCCGTGTGTCTGGAGACTTTGAAAAAGCGTAACTTTACTTACGAGATTCTTTTCCTTGATGCCAATGAACCGGTGCTTGTAAAGCGATATAAGGAGACGCGAAGAGCGCATCCGCTGTCCAAGCATGGCAGGATCAACGAAGGCATCGTCAAGGAACGCGAGAAGATCGAGTTTTTGCGCCAGCGTGCGGATTATATTATCGATACGAGCAATCTGCTTACAAGAGAGTTAAAGCATGAGATTGAGAAGATATTTGTGGAGGGCAAACAGTATAATAACATTATTGTGACTGTGATGTCCTTTGGATTCAAGTATGGAATCCCGAGAGATTCCGACCTTGTATTTGACGTACGTTTTTTGCCGAATCCATATTATGTTCCGGAGCTTCGCCCGCAGACAGGAAATGATAAACCGGTCTCTGATATGGTGAAGGATTGCAAAGAATATCCGGCATTTATGGAGAAGCTCACAGATATGCTGGAGTTTCTGATTCCCAATTATCTGAAAGAGGGTAAAAATCAGTTAGTGATTTCCGTGGGATGTACCGGAGGAAAACACCGCTCTGTGACAGTGGCAAATGCACTGTACGAGACATTGGAGAAGCTTCCGTATACGGTACGTCTGTATCATAGAGATATTGGCAAAGACCGTATTGTGAAAGGGGAGTAGGTATGTCGTTTTCATCAAAGGTGAAAGCGGAACTGCTTTCCCATATCAGCACAGGCAGACATTGCCGGATGGCAGAGCTTGCTGCTATGATCGCAATGTCCGGTGAATACCGGGATGGTGTCTGGACGATGCGCGGGGAAAACACGATCTTACAGGAGAAAATCACGAAGCTTACTGCACTTCTGGATGTGGATATTAACACACCAGAGGGCAGACAGATGTTAAAGCTGACGGATCATGGAGATTATCTTTCGGTGAATCCGATTCTGGTAGAACGGAATTGCTGTAAGCAGGCATTTATCCGCGGGGCATTTCTGGCAACTGGCTCCCTGACTGATCCGGAGAAGGGGTATCATTTCGAGATCGTCTGTGACCATGCGGAACAGGCGGATATGTTAGCCAGACTGATTCGTGATTTTTCAATCGAACCGAAGCAGATCCAGCGCAAAAAATATTATGTGGTTTACATCAAGGATGGATCAATGATCGTTGATCTGTTAAATATCATGGGGGCGCATGTGTCCCTGATGGATATGGAAAATATACGCATTTTAAAAGACATGCGCAATTCCGTCAACCGGCGTGTAAATTGTGAGACTGCGAACTTAAACAAGGTTGTGAGTGCTGCCGTCAAGCAGATGGAAGACATCACGTATATTGAACAGACAAAGGGATTAAAATATCTTCCAGAGCGTTTGCGGGAGATCGCAAGTCTGCGTATGGAAGAACCGGATACGAGTCTAGTGGAGCTTGGTAAGAAATTAAATCCACCGCTTGGAAAATCCGGAGTCAATCATAGATTGAAAAAAATAAGTGATATAGCCAATGAGCTAAGGAGGAACCAAAATGATCAGTAAGACAGTCGTTGTGAATTTACCAGCAGATGCAGAGGCAAGACCGGTGGCCGTTCTCGTGCAGATTGCAAGCAAGTATGAGAGTAAAATTACAATCAATTCTCAGAACCGGAGAATCAATGCGAAAAGCATCATGGGAATGATGAGCCTTGGATTCGGTAACGGGGATGCGCTTGAAATCGAAGCCAATGGACCGGATGAGGAGGTTGCTGTCGAGGAAATGAAAAATTATATTGAATCTGTCAAGTAGTCTTTGTTGCATAAGAATTTTAACTATGTTATTATATAAATAATTATGCAGGGGGAAAGACCACAAAGGAGGATATCAGATGGGAAAGCTTAGCAGTTTTTTTAGCAAGATTCCGTTTTTGTCCGGTCTTGGCGGCAAGAAAAAGTCAGCCAAGAGCAACGTAGAACTTCAATATGATAAGGCAATCAACCTGATGGAAAATGGAAATGCCGAGGACGCCGTAGAGATATTCGAAAAGATTGTAGATATTGCAATCATGGATCCGAATTATAAGAATTTCGGTACGGATGCCTTGAAAATATTAGGGGAGCTGTATGAGACCGGAAAGTATAGCAACTGTATTGTCGATGTGGATTTGAATAAGGCGACACAGTACTATGAGAAATATACGAATTTGAGTAAGGATGGCGAGATGATCTACAAGCTCGCACAGATGTTGTTGGATATTCAGAATTTCTCAAAGGCGATTACATTCTTTGAGAAGGCAACGGAGTGTGGTATCAAGGCAGCGTACATGAATCTCGGTAGTATCTATGAGAATGGTCTAAATCGTATCGATCAGTATGGAAACAAGAGTGATTTTGTCGTACCGGTGGATTACGAGAAGGCAATGTCGTGGTACAAGAAGCTTGCAGATATGGGAGATACGAAAGCAAAGGCTGCGTATGACCGTGTCGATTATGCAAGTCAGCATACAGACAGTATTGAGTTCGAAGAGAAGGACAAACTGTATACAGAGATTGCAGAGGCAAGACGTGCGAAAGGCAAGGAACCAAAGTATAAAGCAATCGATCCGGCACGTTTGCAGTATCAGTACACCTATGTACATAACCAGATTGATGGTTATATCCACAAGCTTCCTAAGGACTGGGTAAAGACCATCAACAGCGATACGGACGAGGAATATTATGCACCAAGCCTTACTTACAAGGATTTTGCGATGTATGTAAGCTATGACAGTATTCCAAGAGATTCCAAAAAGACATTGGAGAATTATCTTCGTTATTGCAACGATGCATTTGACGAGGAATTACAGTTGAAAGCATACATCACAGAATATGCAGATGGTATCTGCACAACGTTCTACCACAAGGAGATGGAAAAGGGTATTGTAACCTTTGCGTTCTATCAGGGTAAGCGTCTTGCATGTATGCGTTTTGTATGTGCATCCATGGAGATCATCGAGCAGTACGAGGAGATCATTTTCGAGACAGCGAACTCGTTCGCATTCGTTGATCCAACCCTGGTTAGTGACCAGAGCTTGAACCGTAAGGATAACCAGTATTATAGTGAGGCATTGTACTGCTATTACTTAGAGGACTACGAGGGCGCGATGGCGGCTGCAAAGCAGGCATTGAAGCTTGGTAGTATTAAGGCAAGTTATCTGTTGATCGAGCTGTATTACGATGATGATTCACCGTATAAGGATCTCGAGAAGACGATCAGTTACGCAAAGCAGTTGTTTGATGCGACGAAAGATCCGGATCTGGCATTCCTGCTTGGTAACATTTACGATCAGAAGATGAAGGATTACATGAAGGCACTCAACTGGTACGAGACCGCACATCGTCTCGGTCATCGACGGGTTGCATTCTATCTCGGACGTTTTTATTACTATGGTGTACTTCGTACGAAGCGTGATGGTATCAAGGCGTTAGAGTATTTCAAGGAAGCGCAGGCAAATGGTATTCTGGAAGCAGAAGCTTATATCAAGGATATTCAGGAGCTTGGCAACGAGGATTTGCAGCGTTCTGTGGAGACATGGGAGCGTTCCGTAGAAGCCGGAAGCGGACAGGCAGCTTTGAAGGTTGCCTTGTACAAGCAGAGTCAGGTGTTCTACATTGCAAATTCGTATGAGATTGAGAAAGCATTTTTGGAAGCCCTTGGACTGGGAAGCTATCAGGCTGCTTATGAGCTTGGTAAGATCTACCAGCAGCAGGAGGCAGATGAGAATTATCGTGGCGAGATCAAGAGTATCAAGTACTTTGAGAAAGCTTACGACAATGGATATGAGGACTTCGATAAGGACAACCTGTTCAAGGTCATCGAGTATAAGGCTGGCAAGACAAGCGATATGAGCAAGCAGATCGAGTTTTATATGCAGAGTGCTAAACAGGCATATGTCCCTGCCGTGAAGAAGATTGTTGAGATGGTAGCGTATATCACACCGGATATCGTAGACTTGTATCGTGAGTTGTGTGAGATTGCGGAGACCGGTGATGACAGCGCGATTATCTCTATGAATATGTTGGAGAAGAAGTATACAGACCTTGTTATCAAGCAGCCAACGAGTGGACAGAAGGTGATCGAGAACAAGTTCTTCCGTCTGTGCGTTCCGAAGGAGAGTACAGCCGTGATCAACGACGAGGGTGGTACGATCAAACTTGCAGATTCCGTTGTAGAATTTGCAGTTGCTGAGATGCCAGTCAGTGCAGATCAGGAGGAAGATTACCTGAAGATTTACAAGCTGATCCTGTCTGAGTACCTGCCGGATGAGAATGCAGAGATTATCATTGCGAACTCCCGTATGATCGGTTCCGGTATGCGTGAGACAAAGAACAACGTACATTCTTACAGTATCCTGTTGATCAGTTCAAAGAACCAGTATCTGTTCAAACTGAGCTCCAGAGATCGTCGTGAGATGATGATGTTCAAGGATAAGGTGCTTGAGATTGCGAAGTCTCTGGTTGAGACTGGCGAGATCTATGTTGCAACCGAGGAAGCAAAGAAGAAGATTGGACTTTCGTTCCTGCTTCAGTCGAACGACAATGGATTCCTTTCAATCGGAAAAGCAGAATAAGTTTAGAGTTTATGAAACGCCATGCGTTTGGGATTCCCAATTGCATGGCGTTTTTTTATGAGCGAATCCCCGCGCATCCTGTTAATTTTGTATCTAGCCATGTGGTCAACTCATATATGATGTATTGAAATTAAGAAGTTCTAAGATGTTCTGATATAGGTAATAAACATGCACGCAACCGCCGCCAATTCGCCGTCCATGGCTCAGTGGCGGCTTACCTGAACATCGTGTTCAGGTATTGCTGTGTATCAAACAGAACATCAAGAACTTCTAAATTCTAAACATATTATATATGAGTTGACCGCATGGTTAGATACATTTTATTAAATTGGTGTGCGCGGGTGTTTGCAAGCGGAAAAACCCACGTCGTGGGTGCAGGAAGAGAAAAACAAGCGTGAAAACCCACCCCGGAAGCTGATTGATGGGGAGCGGAGAGAAAACTGGGCGTGAGGAGAAGGATATGAGCGGAAAAAACCACGTCGTGGGCGTAGAAAGAGAAAAGTAAGCGAGAAACCCCAAACTAGAAGCTAATAGGCAGGTGGAGGAGAGAAAACTGGGCGTGTGGGGTAAGAAACGAGAGGAAAAACCCATGGCGTGGGTTTGGGGAGAGAAAAGCAAGTGAGACAACCCAAACCGGAAACTAATAGGCAGGTGACGGAGAGAAAACTGGGCGTGAGGAGTGGAATGCGAGCGGAAAAACCCACGATGTGGTGACACCCGGGGTAGAGGAAAGCAAACGAAAAAATGACAGAGAAAGTTGTCAAAATATATTGACAAGAAAACTTGTCATATGCTATATATAGATCGTGCACAAATGACAAGAATAGTTGTCAAGTATAAAAAGAGTGAGTATAAATAACCGGGCAATGCAATTATGTAAGGGCGCGGAAGAATGGAGTGTGTGATATGGAGATTGGAACTGTAAAAGCGGATAAGAAGCTGAAAATCTATACGATCAAGGGTAAGCGTGTGGATAGAGAGGATTTCCAGCTGGGCGCCCATGTGGGCGAGGCAGTACCGATTGAGGCATCCAGTGAGAATATAAAAAAAGCTGTAGACAAGGCACTGGTAAGTAACGGAAAGGTGTGCGGCATTTATCAGGAGAAAAAACTGGTCGGAATATATGTGTTTGAGAGGATTGAGGATTATTTTATAGAAGCCGGAGAGACAGAAGCTATGGCAGGTGAACGGCGGATGGAGAGTCAGGAAGCTGTCAGGAAATTGAAAGAGATTTTTGAAGATAGCAAAGCTGCGATGAAGCTTATTTTATGGTATCTGCCGGATACGTTGTCCGACCAGAAAAATAAGATTGAGGATATGATCCGCAACTACATGAAAGGCTGTATGAGCGACGGATTCTGGGCTGGAATCGAGTGGGGAGATGAACTTGTTTACAAGAAGAATATGGATCCAAAGGAGAAAAAGAATGTTGCATTCGGATATCTTCTTGGGGCTGTTGTCGGGTTCACTGTTGGCTGGATGGCAATGGATAATATTGCTTTTGGAATCTGCTATGCAGTGATATTTTCAAATCTGTACGGAAACATGATTTTTGGAGGAGTGAAAAATAAAAAGGTGTGGGAAACCTTTGTGTTTGTGAATCCGAAATATCATGGTGGAGAGGAGAATCACGATGCCACTGAATAATCATTTGAAGGAATACCGGTCGAAGCTCGGAGTCAATCAGCAGGAGATGGGTGCTTTGGTGCAGACATCGCGCCAGACAATCAGTCAGATTGAACGTGGCGATTATTCGCCGTCGGTCACATTAGCGTTGAAGCTTGCAAAAGCATGCGGCGTGACTGTGGAAGATATCTTTGAATATACGGAGGGTGCGGAAGATGAGTAAAGATAAGAAAACGAAGGAAAAATCAACAAAAAAGGCATTAATCATTTTGATTTCCGCGTTGGCAATTTGTTTTCTGGCGGGATATATTGTAGGTAAAATCATGGGAAAGGTAGAAAAGACGCAGAGTTTCGACGCGGTTGTTACGGCAATCCGAGCATTTGCGCTTGATGCGATTCCGATACTTTTCGCAGTTGTATCGCTTCTCGGATGTCTGCTTCCGGTAATCGCATATGCAAGATGCAACATGTTATATAAGCAGTTACAGAAAGATCGTGAAAATGATGATCTGTGGGATACGTTAGAGGAAAAATTGAATGTACCGATGATCATGTCAAACATTTTTTCGATTATAGAGCTTTGTCTGTTTTTCTGCTTCTTATATGATGTAGAAAAAGGATATGGAAAAGTGAGCGGATATCAGTCCGCGATGTGGGTGATTGCTGTTGCGATGTTCGTGATAACGATGGCAATTGAGATTCTGATTCCGAAACTTACTGTTGATATTGAGAAAAAGTTAAATCCGGAAAAACGTGGAAATGCATTAGACTTCCAGTTTCGTAAGGTGTGGATGAGTTCTTGTGATGAAGCAGAACGGTTGATTGTGTACCGTGCAGGGTATCAGGCATTTTTGAGCACAAATGTGGTATGCCTGATCTTGTGTATTGTCATATTTATCTTTACATTTTTGTTTAAGACAGATATTATGGGATTTGTATATGTATGTATGATTCTGCTTGTGAACAATGTAAGTTACATGATGCGTGCAGCGAAGCTGGAGCGACGCAGATAACACTGCAAGCTGGATATTGCTGAACTAGAAGCGGCTACGCTGGAATTGGAGAAGACATGTGTTTACGAAGGAAATAACGGAAGCAGAGTAAAGATTGAAGATGGAGGAAACGAATATGGGAATGAATTCAATTGATGCAGAAGATGATCAGTTTGCATATCGGTATGATACGCAGTTGCTGATCGACCGGAGAGATAAGGATTTGGATGAGGATGAAATTGCAGATTATATCACGGATCATATCGAGGGAAACAGCTTGATCGCGGCTGGAGACGAGGATCTGGTGAAGATTCATTTTCATACAAATGAGCCTTGGAAGGTGCTGGAGTATTGCAGTACAGTTGGCGAGATCTACGATATTGTTGTCGAGGATATGATCCGTCAGTCAGCAGGACTGCAGGGATAGATGCCGATAGGAGAAAACAATGACAGGAAAATTGAAGATATGTAATTTTGGTAAAAACATGCTGCAGATATTTTATGTGACAACATTGCTTGCAGCCATCTATCTGATTCTTGGGTTTTGCGGATTCTATGAGCGATGGTTTGCGAATGGTCCGGCAGGAATTACGGTAGAGAAAAAATACTGGCTGATCCGTCTGTGTATTATCTTCCTGGTTGAGATTACGATATTCTGGATTGGAATGATCAGCGTGTATCTGACATCACAGCAGCTGGGAATCCGCTGGCGTGTGTTGGGGCTTATATGTGGCTGGATTCCGATTGCGCATCTGGTGATGCTGCATATCATTATCCGGACGGTAAGACGGGAAGTAAAGTTCGAGAAGCTGCGTGCGAAGCGAAATGCTGCGCGGGCAGATAAGCAGATATGTAAAACAAAATATCCGATACTTATGGTGCATGGCGTGTTCTTCCGGGATTTTGAACACCTAAATTACTGGGGCAGAATACCGGCGGAGCTTACGGAAAATGGTGCGAAGATCTATTACGGAAACCATAACAGTGCCGCGGCTGTGCGGGACAGTGCAAAGGAATTAGAGACACGTATCAGGCAGATTGTCGAGGAAACCGGCTGTGAGAAGGTAAATGTGATCGCGCATTCCAAAGGTGGACTTGATACGAGAGCGGCAATCGCACTTACTTCCGCAGGAGATTATATTGCGTCACTTACGACAATCAACACGCCACACAGAGGCTGTGAATTTGCCGATTATTTATTAGACAATATTCCGGAGGCACAGCAAAAGGCGATTGAAAAAGCATACAACGTAGGGGCGGAAAAGCTTGGAGATACGAATCCGGATTTCATGGCAGCCGTCCATGATCTCACCTCTACAAATTGTGCGGAATTTAATGAAGAGGCAAAGGATGCACCGGGGATTTATTACCAGTCTTTTGGCTCGAAATTGAATCGTCCATCATCCGGACGATTCCCGCTCAATCTGTCGTATCTGCTTGTTAAACGGTTTGACGGACCGAATGATGGTCTGGTTGGAGAGAAGTCTTTTGCGTGGGGAGAAGACTACCAGTTCCTGACTGTAAAGGGCAAGCGGGGAATCTCGCACGGGGATGTGATCGACTTGAACCGCGAGGATATTCCGGGATTTGATGTACGGGAATTCTATGTGCAACTTGTGTCAAAACTTAAAGAACGAGGATTATAGAAATATAATATTAGAACTTGAAAAAGGGGAACGAGAAATCGTTCCCCTTTACCGTTTTCCTGATTAGCTTCCGGTACGATAATTTCTTACCGATCTGCAATCGGTGTATATGCACGGTTTTCCGCGATCGATTTGTAAGCCGGGCGGATGATCTTGTTTACGTTGATGAGCTCCTCGATACGGTGGGCGCTCCAGCCGGCGATACGGGCGACTGCGAACATCGGTGTAAAGAGTTCTTCCGGCAGATCAAGCATGGTGTATACGAAACCGCTGTAGAAATCGACATTCGGGCTTACACCTTTATAGATCTTGCGCTTGTCTGCGATGACTTCCTTCGCAATCTCAGCGACATCCATATAAAGCTTATATTCTTTTTCCTTGTGCTTTTCCTCAGACAGTTTTCCGACAAAGGACTGGAATACATTCGCACGTGGATCGGAGATGGAATATACTGCATGTCCCATTCCGTAGATCAGTCCGGAACGGTCGAAGGCTTTCTTGTCCAGAATATCGCACAGATACTGGCGGATTTCATCTTTATCATCCCAGTCACGGACGTGCTCTTTCAGATCGTCAAACATACGCTTTACCTTGACATTGGCGCCGCCGTGCTTTGGCCCCTTCAAAGAACAGAGAGAGGCGGCAACCGAAGAATATGTATCCGTACCGGAGGAGGTAACAACGTGTGTTGTAAATGTGGAGTTGTTACCACCGCCATGTTCCGCATGGAGCACAAGCGCTAAGTCGAGCACTTTTGCTTCGGTATCGGTATAAGATTTATCCTGACGCAGGAGGCGCAGAATATTCTCGGCAGTGGAAAGCTCCGGCTTTGGCTTGTGGATATAAAGTCCCTTCCCAAGCTCGTAGTGGCGGTATGCCTGATACGAGTACACGGCAAGCGCCGGGAAATTCGCAATCAGCTCAATGCTCTGACGAAGGACGTTCGGAATGCTGACATCCATGGCGTTTGTATCGTAAGAACTGAGTGTGAGGATATTTTTCGCAAGAGCATTCATGATATCGGGTGTCGGTGTTTTTAATATAATGTCTCTTGCAAAATAATGTGGCAGCTTCCGGTAGGAACCGAGCAGCGTGTTGAAATCTGCAAGCTCTTTTTTGTTCGGCAACTCGCCGAAGAGCAGAAGATAGACAGTTTCTTCAAAACCAAAACGTTTCTCGGAAGTAAAGCCTCTGACCAGATCATAAATGTTAATTCCACGGTAGTAGAGCTGGCCGTCGATTGGTATGGTGACACCGTTTACCTCCTCGGAGGAGATGATTGTGGAGATCTCTGTAAGGCCTGTCAGAACTCCTTTACCGTCTAAATCACGCAACCCGCGCTTTACCTGATATTTTGTATACAATTCGGGATCAATCATATCGTGGCTTTCGCATAATTTTGCCAAACGCTCGAACTCCGGTGTGACTGCTGAAAATTCCTGTTGATTCATATATTCACTTCCTTATCTGATTTGTTAATGATGCATTGCAGACGCTGAAACCAGCAAATGTAACAATGCAATAAGTACATGCTGATAGACAATGACACAGTCTGATAATTGCACATATATGATATATGCGAATTTTATGCTATATGTTTATCGCGGTTTGCGATAACTTATATATTAGCATACTATAATTTCAATATTTTGGCAAACCATTTCCCGTGAAAAAATTGTGAAAATTATACAAAAAATGTAAATTGAATATAAAATATACGAAAAAACAGCATAATTGGATGCATACCGAATGGTAAAATAGGGGATTATATAGGTTTTTAATGAAAAATTTCAGAAATTCCGGAAAAGTTATTGAAAATTTTTATTAGGTATATTAGAATAACAAAGATACTGAATGTATTTAATTTCGAATGTATATGTTATTTTAGGAGGATAATTATGGAAGCAAGTGATTTCAGAAATGGTGTGACTTTTGTATGTGATGGTCAGCCTTGTCAGGTAATAGAGTTTCAGCATGTAAAGCCAGGTAAGGGTGCTGCATTCGTTCGTACAAAGTATAAGAATATTATCACAGGTGCAATCAGAGAGACAAGTTTCAACCCTACAGCAAAGTTCGATTCTGCGTATATCGAGCGTAAGGATATGGATTACTCTTACAGAGATGGTAACCTGTATTACTTCATGGATCAGGAGACATTCGAGATGATTCCTGTCGATGAGAGCGTAGTTGGTGACGCTATGAAGTTTGTTAAGGAAGGCATGACATGTAAGATTTCTATCTACGAAGGAAATGTATTTGCAGTAGAAGGTCCTGATTTTGTAGAGCTTGAGATTACAGAGTGTGAACCGGGTGTAGCAGGAAATACAGCTACAAACGCTACAAAGCCATGTACAGTTGAGACAGGTGCAACATTGAATGTTCCTCTGTTTATCAACCAGGGTGAGATTATCAAGATCGATACACGTACAGGAAAGTATCTTTCAAGAGCAAAGTAATTTAAAAATTACGAATTGAATCAGAATGATCAAAGGCACGTTCCGTTTCGGAGCGTGCTTTTTTGTGTAATATGCCGCCATGCAGAAATTGTGCGATCTGCAATCCGGATAAAATCAAAAATTTACAATCATATATTTCCGCATCCCGCATATATATATGGTAGGGGTGAATGCTGTGAAAAATGAAATCTTGAAATTACTCCCCCCTTGTATTCGGTACATAATCAATCAGATTGACATAGATTATAACTCCCTGATAGAGCTTCGGTTCCGGATCTGCGAGCCGTTGATACTGGTCTTTACGCAGGGGGAATACTTTGTGCAGAATTGTGGGGGACTGACACTCGATCGGAAAAAAGCGTATCGCGTGACCGCGGATGATATCCGGGGGATTATTGATGCTGTCACGGATTATTCGTTATATGCGTATGAAGATGAAGTGAGACAGGGGTTTGTGACGGTTTGTGGCGGGCATCGCGTCGGCGTTGCCGGTCAGGTTGTATTGGAGCATGGGAGAGTAAGAAACGTGAAGCATATATCGTTTATTAATATTCGGGTATCCCATCAGATCAAGGGCTGTGCGACTTGCCTGCTGCCATATGTGATCAAGGATGGCAGGTTGTTGCACACACTGATCATATCGCCGCCGGGATGTGGAAAGACGACAATCTTGCGGGATCTGGTGCGGCTGATATCGGATGGAAACAGTTATTGTAGAGGGATGAATGTTGGCGTGGTGGATGAGCGTTCGGAGCTTGCCGCCTGCTACATGGGAATTCCGCAGAATGATGTCGGACTCCGCACGGATATCTTAGATGGGTGTCCCAAGGCGGAAGGGATGTTGATGCTGCTTCGGTCGATGAGTCCGAAGGTGATTGCGGTGGATGAGATCGGAAGCCGGGAGGATATCGATGCAATCTCGTATGTTATCAATTGTGGCTGTGGGATTCTGGCGACAATCCATGGCGACTCGATCGACGATATCCGCACGCGTCCGGTGCTTCGGAAGCTGGTCGAGGAGAAGGTGTTTGAACGCTACATCGTACTTGGACGGAGCGCAGGGATCGGAACGGTTGAATCGATCTTTGACGAGAGGGGTAATGAGTTATACATTGGTTCACTGTCGGTTGCAAATTGATCGGAATCATCTGTGTGCTTGGCGGCTGCGTGGCTATGGGGATTCTTCGCGCGATGGCAATCCGCCGTCGCGTGAAGGAAATGCAGGAATATGCACGTGTGCTTTCCGTTGCCACGGCGGAGCTTCGGTATCGGAGAGATATTCTGGCACAGGTATTTGTCCGTGTTGCAAAAAAATGCCGCCAGCCATATGCCACGTGGCTGTCAGAGCTTTCACAGGCACTCATGGAGGCGCAGCAGAGACAGGCATATTCTTATACGGAAGTGGCTGCCGATTTTGATCAGATCTGGAGGAAGCATGCAGACAGGCTGTACGAAAGTTCCGGTCTAAAACAAGAAGATATGGAATATATATATAACCTGGGACAGACTATCGGATATCTGGATGTACAGGCACAGGAGGAAGGACTGGCGTTGCTGCAGGCAGATCTGGGACGACATATCCGGGAGCTTGAGACAGAGGCAAAAGATCGTATGCGATTGTCGCTTGTGGTGGGAAGTGTCGCAGGTGTGTTATTGATTATAATCTTGATTTAGCAGATGCAGGGGAATGGAAATGACGATTCAGTTGATTTTTAAAATTGCAGCCGTTGGAATTGTCGTGGCACTCATCAATCAGGTATTGAAGCATTCTGGCAGGGACGATCAGGCATATCTGGTGAGCCTTGCAGGTCTGATTATCGTACTGACGTGGATTATTCCCTATGTCAATCAGCTGTTTCAGGATATCAACACATTGTTTGGATTTTAAGGGGGCAGAGTATGAATCTGGGAGTGACGATGGTATTTGCAATCGTGGCGGTAATCTTGGCGTTGTCCTTGAAATCTAAAAATCCAGAGTACAGCACATTTATCAGTGTGGCGGTGTGCCTTGTGCTGTTATTTATCTGCGTGTCGCGGATGCGTGTGATGCTTTCAGGTATTGAAGTCTTGACGGACAAGATCCGGATGGACAGTACCTATCTGGTGATCCTGGTCAAGCTGATCGGGATCGCCTATATCTGTGAGTTTGCGGCGAGTATCAGCAAGGATGCCGGATACAGTGCGGTTGCATCCCAGATTGAGCTGCTTGGAAAGCTTACGATGCTGGTTGTGTCGCTTCCGGTTTTTATGCAGGTTGTGCAGACGGTATTGTCGTTGATCGATTGATGGAGGAACCTGCCAAATGAGCCTGCGGACTACACATACAACTACATATTTCACTTGCAGATGGCTGGTAGTGGTACTGGCCATTTTCTTTTTTGCGGATATCCATGTACTGCCTGCGCGGGCGCAGGAACTGCCAGAAGCCACGACAGGAACCACGCAGGAGCTGGATGGACAGGCAACTACGATAGAAGCCACACAAGAGCAGAGTGGACAGGTAGCCACGACAGAAACAACACAGGAATCATACAATTCTCAGACAATAACAGAATCAGGACAGCAGACGAATGTGATTTATGACTCCATCTTCGATGAACTGAATCTGGAAGAGGTGGAGCGTGCGTTGCAGCAACAGGGCATTCAGACGGCTATGCCAATTACGGAGATGGTAAAAAAACAGGTGGAGGGTGACAATAAGTCGGTGCTATCGGCATTGCTTGCGACAATCAGCAGCGTTTTTTTCGGCGAGCTGTCGCAGAACAAAGGGCTGCTCTTAGAGTTGGTCGGTATCGTCCTGATCGGAAGCATCTTTGTGAATCTGTCGAACTCCTTTGCGGGAGGATTTATCAGTGAAAATGGATTCTATATTACTTATATGCTGATGACATCGCTGTTGCTGACGTCCTTTTCGATGGCGTATTCGATTACACTTGCGGCACTCGACAAGGTGCTCGTTGCAGTACGGCTGTTAGTTCCGGCGTTTCTGCTTGTGTTGCAGTTTATCGGACATGCTACGACGGCAGGCGGCACATACAATCTCGTTTTGGTCGGAATCTGGCTGATACAGGCGGTGATTATCCGGCTGGTGCTGCCGCTCATTGAATTCTATGTGATCGTGGCACTTGTGAACAACCTGCAAAAAGAGGACAGCTTCTCGAAACTGTGTGAGCTTGTGCAGAGCCTGATCAAATGGATTTTGCGGACGATCATCGTCGTGGTGATCGGATTAAATGTGATCAAGGGCTTGCTGGAGCCGCAGATGGACATCCTTGGGAAAACGGCGGTGAACCGGGCATTAACTGCGATTCCGGGAAGCGTCGTATCGGTGCTTGCAGGCACCTATCTTGCGTGTGGCATGATCGTAAAAAATAGTATCGGTATCACAGGTATCCTGATTCTGTCCGGCATCTGTCTGATTCCGATCATCAAGCTTTTCTTGCTGATGTTTACGGTGCGGATCACAACCGCGCTGATTCAGCCGATGGGCGATAAGCGGTATGTGGATGGCACGACGGCGCTGGCAAATGGAATCGGCATGCTGATGCAGGCGCTGGCAAGTGCACTCGTTTTATTTATCATAACTCTCGCGATCATGTCGGGGGCAACGAATGGAATAGGAGGGTAGCTATGCTGTTTGGCTGGATGAAAAGTCTGATCTTTTATCTATTGCTCGCAACGATTGTGACGCATATGGCGCCGTCCAATCAATATAAGCAATATATCCGGTATTTCATTGGACTGGTCGTGATTGTGCTGCTTGCAAGTCCGCTCAAATTCCTGTTTGAATTTGGAAGCGGAGATCTGCAGGAATTGTTGCAGGAGATCGAGCATGTGGAAGGACAGGAGTCCGTCGCAGGAGTCGGCGGAAGCATCACGGATTATTATGGTATGGGCATCCGAGAGGGACTCAAAAAAGAACTTCAAGGTTATTCGGTTGAGGATGTTGCGATCATAACGGATGCCGGTGGAGAGCTATTGCAATGCACGATTTACATAAGTGAGGCAAAGGCAACAGAAGAGATGGAAAAAGAAATAAAAAAATACATTTCGGATGTCTATAATCTGGAGGATGCTCGTATATATGTAGTAAGACGGTGAGAATATGGAGTGGAAATTTAAGAAAAATGAAAAATGGAACAAGGTAATTCTGGTTGTACTGTGCGGGATTTTACTGCTTGTGATCGTGATGCCGCAGAAGACGGTGCAGACCGCGGTGGGGCAGACCGGATCTTCGTCTGACACAACCGCTTCCTATGAGGTGCGTCTGCGGGAGCTGCTTGCGGATACCTACGGTGCGGACATGGTTGACGTATTGATCTATGCAGGGGATCGCACACAGACGTATTATGGATCTGGCGGCACAGAGACGATCACGGGCGTGTTGATCACAATTAAAAAGGAAGCGGTCACAGGTACCACGATTGCAGATATTACCTTGGCGGTATGCGCGCTTTTTGATCTGCCGGCACATAAGGTGGCGGTTTTGGTAAAAAATTAGGGAGGTTTTTATGAAGAAAAAAACCATGAAACGAAACCAGATTATTATCGGGGCACTTACCGTGTTGCTTGGTGTGGCAGGCTACATAAATTTCTCCGGCAATAAACTGGATTTGGCACCGGGCGAGCTGGAACCGACTGAATCTGCCTTTGCAGAGGAGCAGACGGAGACAGATGCAAAACCAGCGGAGATTGTGTCCGGCGAGCTGACGGTCTCTGATGTTCCGGAGGATGAGTATATCGAGCTGAACTCGGAGGAGGAAAAAATCGGGGAAGCAGTGCTGACCTCAGCAAATGCGGCAAATAATTTCGTGTCAATCAAATTAAACCGGGAGCAGAGCCGCAGCCAGAACAAGGAGACATTGCTGGAGATCATCAACGGGGATGGCATGGATGCACAGGCGGTACAGGCAGCCACCGATGCATATGTGAAGCTGACTGAGGATGCGGAGAAAGAACAGGAAGCAGAGTCAATCCTTGCGGCAAAGGGCTTCGGAGAAGCGATCGTGTCGATTGGCGATTCTGGCGTGGATGTTATCTTAAATTGTACCGATCTGCCGGATGAAAAACGGGCACAGGTCGAGGATGTTGTAACAAGAAAGACCGGATGTACGGTGGACGCAATCGTCATCACACTGGCACAGTAATAAAATTGTAGAAATCAGCAGAAAGCCTTGCACAGTTGCAAGGCTTTTTAGTTGCATAATATGCATAAATTGGGTATAATATTTTACATATGCAATGAAATAAAGTAGGAAGGATAAGATAAGGAGGCAATTATGAGCGATATGATAAATGAAGAAGAAAAAATTGGTAAAATCAGTATAGCAGACGGCGTGGTGGCATCCATCGCCGGGATTGCAGCCATCGAGGTAGAAGGTGTTTCCAAGCTGACTGGAAATATCTCGAAGGAGCTTGTTGCAAAGCTTGGTAAGAAGAATCTTGCCAACGGTGTGAAGGTAGAGATCACAGATGGAAATGTAGTCGTAGATGTTTCATTGGAAGTTGAATATGGTACAAGCATCAAGAAAGTATCCGAGGGCGTGCAGGAGAAGGTAAAGCAGGCAATCGAGAATATGACCGGACTGCATGTGCGCGTGGTAAATGTTGTCGTATCCGGCATCAAGATGAATAAAGAGTAAGGCGGTTAATTATGACAAGACGAAGCATACGAGAAAATATTTTTCTGATCGTATTTAAGGCAGAATTCAACAATCAGGAAGAGATGGAAGAACAGATCCGTTATTCAATCAGTAAGATCGAAGAACCGGAAGAAGATCCGGAGGATGTTGCGATAACAGAAACGGGAAAGGTAAAAGAGGAGGATCTTGCCTACATTGCAGACAAGTCCCACAAGATTCTTTCCATGCTTCCGGCACTCGATGAGAAGATCAGCGAGATCTCTGATGGCTGGCAGATCGGCAGACTGGGCAAGCCGGAACTTGCAATCCTGCGTCTGGCACTCTATGAGATGCTCTATGATGAGGAAGTTCCATTCCGCGTAGCAATCAATGAGGCGGTAGAACTGGCAAAGAAATACTGTAATCCAGATGCAAGCGGATTTATCAACGCAGTATTGGCGAAGGTTGAGGAACCATGAGAGTAGAAAATGGAAAGAAAGTATTTTCTGTCCGGGAAGTCAATTCGTATATTGGCAATATAATAAAAAATGATTATCTGTTAAAAAACATCTGTTTTGAAGGGGAAGTGTCAAGCTTCAGCAAAGGTCCGACCGGGCATCTGTATATCACACTCAAGGATTGTACAGCTCCGGGCGATCTGCCAGAGGGCGCGCCGTACAACGGAATCCTGCGTGTGAATGTGTGGAAAAGTGTCGCGGCAAAGCTCAATCTGACGACGGTCAAGCAGGGCGATATCCTGATTGTGAAGGGAAGCTGCTCTATCTATGATGCGAAAAGTGAGTACAGTGTGAATGCCGTGTCTGTACAGCGGCGTGAAGAGCGTGGCTGGCATGGCGAAGCTTATGCAGAGCTGAAACGCAGACTGGGACAGGAAGGTATCTTCGATACGGCGATCAAGAAGCCGATTCCGAAATATCCAAGGGCAGTCGGCGTCGTGATCTCCATAGGTACGAATGCGTATAAGGATATTATGAGCGTATCACATCGGCGGAATCCCTATGTGCAGATGATCGTCTGTGATGCGCGGGCGCAGGGCGAAAATGCGCGCGAGCTGATCGTGCAGGGTATCCGCAGACTCGACAGAATGGGCGTGGATACGATTATCATTGGACGAGGCGGTGGATCGAGGGAAGATCTGGAGGTCTTTGACGATGAGGCAGTTGTCCGTGCAATCTATGAGGCGAAGACGCCGATCATATCTGGAACTGGACATGAGGGTGATACATCGCTGGCAGATGATGCGGCAGATCTGCGTGTCGAGACGCCGACGGCAGCAGCAACTGCAGCCGTTCCACTGATCGACGATATTTTACGGACAATCGAGCTTCGGCTGCGGACAATGAATTATCACGTGGCAAATAAGAAACAGAATTATCAGGCACGTCTGGATTCCTGTGAGCGGGAATTACGGCTCCGGATGCAGGGACGTCTGCAGGAGAAAGAGACAAAGCTGCAGATGTATATGCAGCAACTGGCAGCACTGAATCCGAGAGCAAAACTCGAAAAGCAGCAGGAGAAGCTGAAGCAAAGCAGAGAACGACTTGAAAACCGGATCCAGCTTAAGTTTAAAGAATATGAACATCAACTGCATCTGTTGTTAACAAGACTGCATGGCAACGCACCGACAGCCAAGCTGGTAGGTGGGTTCGGATATCTTGAATCAGAGGGAAAGCCTGTAATGTCAGCGGGACAGATGCAGGCAGGCGATCCGCTTCATGTTACTCTGCATGATGGCAGAATCCATGCGACGGTCGTTTCTGTGGAAGCAGATACAAATGGTGTACAAGGAGAATAAAACAACATGGCAGAAAAAAAGAAGGAATTAAACATAGAGGAAGCATTTGCCAGATTGGAAGAGATCAACAAGCTTCTGGAAAATCCCGATACAAATCTGAAAGACTCCATGACGTTATATGCAGAGGGCGTGGAGCTTGCGAATGCCTGTAAGGAAGAACTTGCAGGTGTGGAAAAGGAGATAAAGATATTAGATGAAGTATGATGCCAAGGCAATTGAGGAGATGATAGAGGCGTATCTGCCGGAGGAGACCGGACATCAGAAAACTGTGCTGGCTGCGATGAATTATGCGGTAAAAGCAGGCGGCAAACGGCTGCGTCCGATGATGCTCCGTCTGTGTTATGAGATGTTTGCAAAGGAACCGCAGGAGGCACTGGTGCGCCCATTTATGGCGGCAATGGAGATGATCCATACATATTCCCTTGTGCATGATGATCTTCCGGCGATGGACAACGACGCGCTACGCCGGGGACTTCCGACCGTGCATGTCAAGTTTGGTGAGGATATGGCGATTTTAGCCGGAGATGCATTGTTAAACTTTGCATTTGAAACGGCGTGTCAGGGATTTGCGGTGAAGCCGGGCGATGCCAATGTGGAGAAGGCATTTGCGGTGCTTGCAAAAAAAGCTGGTATCTATGGTATGGTTGGCGGACAGGTGCTTGATGTGGAGCGTGCCGGACTTCCGATGGATGAAGATCAGCTTGCGTTTATCTATGAGAATAAGACAGGCGCGTTGATCGCGGCGGCATGTATGTGTGGTGCATATCTTGCTGGTGCAGATGATGCGGTTGTCGCACAGTTAGAGGAGGCCGCCTATGCAGTCGGGTTTGCGTTTCAGGTGCAGGATGATATCTTAGATCTGGTCGGGGACGAGCAGTTGCTTGGCAAACCATTACATTCGGATGATAAAAACCATAAGGTGACCTATGTGACATTGCACGGAATGGATGCTGCAAAGCAGTACGTGGAAGAAATGTCCGAGAAAGCGATCCGTATATTGGAGAATATAAAAGCGTGGGATGAGGGGGCAAAAGCGGATATGATCGCGCTTGTAAAAAGCTTGATCAACCGGGACCATTAACCTGATCGCATAAGCATATTTATGACAGGTAAAGGCAAATGCATATGTTAGAGAAGATAACAAAAGAAAACGATATTAAGCAGATAGAAAGACAGGATTATCCGGCACTGGCAGCAGAGATCCGGGATTTTCTGATTGAGAAAGTAAGTATACATGGTGGGCATCTGGCGTCCAATCTTGGTACGGTGGAGCTTACGATGGCACTGCATGCAGTGATGAATTTCCCAGAAGATAAGCTGATCTTTGATGTCGGACATCAATCCTATACACATAAGATCCTGACCGGAAGAAAGGATGCGTTTGAGACACTGCGGCAGTACGATGGCTTAAGCGGGTTCCCAAAACGCAACGAGAGTCCGTGCGATGCGTTCGACACCGGACACAGTTCGACTGGTATCTCAGCGGCGATGGGGTATTCAATCGCCAGAGATCTGTGCGGCGGGGATGAGAAGGTCGCCGTTGTGATTGGTGACGGATCACTGACCGGAGGTATGGCGTATGAAGCGTTAAACGGGCTTGCGCAGTTGAAAACCGGGTGTGTCGTTGTCATTAACGACAACAATATGTCGATCGGTAAAAACGTCGGCGGTCTGTCCAAGTATCTGAATGAAATCCGGCTTGGAAATGCGTACAATGAGTTAAAAACCGGTGTGGAAAGCAGTCTGATGGGGTCAAAAACCGGAAAGAAGATTGCGAAGGTACTGAAGCGCTCGAAGGATAATATCAAACAGTTTTTTGTGCCGGGCATGTTTTTCGAGGAGCTTGGAATCACGTATGTCGGACCAATTGACGGACATGATATCAATCAGATGATCACGACATTTCAGCATGCATTCCGGCTGGATAAACCGATTATTATTCATGTGAAGACGAAAAAAGGAAAAGGCTATGGCTATGCGGAGCGGCACCCGGATTATTTCCATGGGATTGCGCCGTTTGACCGGATATCCGGTAAGGTGCTTGCCGCGAAAAAGACAAGCTGTTACACCGATATTTTTGCGAAGAAGATGGTGAAGCTTGGAGAGACACATGAGGATGTTGTAGCGATCACGGCTGCGATGGCACAGGGAACCGGACTGGTACGATTTGAAGAGGCGTACCCAAAGCGGTTTTTCGATGTGGGAATTGCAGAACAGCATGCGGTGACTTTTGCTGCTGGTATGGCTGCCGCAGGTATGGTGCCTGTCGTGGCAATCTATTCTTCGTTCCTGCAGCGTTCGTATGACCAGATTCTACATGATGTGTGCTTGCAGAAGCTGCATGTGATTTTGGCGATTGACCGTGCCGGTCTTGTCGGACAGGATGGAGAGACGCACCAGGGTATCTATGATCTGGCGTATCTGTCGCATATGCCGCATATGATCGTACTGGCTCCGAAGAACCGGTATGAGTTGGAGGCAATGCTTGATTATGCCTATGCATATGATGGACCGATTGCAATCCGGTATCCAAGAGGCAGTGCGTATAAGGGACATGCGGATATTCAGACGCCGATTGTCTATGGAAAGAGTGAAGTGATACAGGAGGCATCTGGCGTGGCAGTGTTCTCCTGTGGACATATGATGGAGGAAGCAGACCGCCTTGTGGAACGGTTAGAGGCGAAGCAGATTCCTGTGACACTGGTCAATGTGCGGTTCCAGTCGATGCTTGATACGGAGCTTTTAGACCGGCTGATGAAGACGCATACCGTCTTTGTAACATTGGAGGATACGATCATGCAGGGCGGATATGGCGAGAAGCTGCATGCGTATCTGGCAGAGAAAAACAGTCCGGAACAGTATACATTTATCAGCGGAGCGATTCCACTTCCGAGTGTGCCACAGGGAACAATTCCGGAGTTAAGGCACCATATGCAGATCGATGCAGAGGGACTGGCAGAAAAGATTGTACCGTGTTATAAGAAACATTTGAAATAGAAATAATATAGAGGAAGAACGATGGAGAAGCAGAAGAAACAGCGGCTGGATGTATTGCTTGTGGAGAAAGGACTGGCGCCTTCGAGAGAGAAAGCAAAAGCAATCATCATGGCGGGAATTGTATATGTAGATGGAAACAAAGAAGATAAGGCTGGGACGACATTTCCAGAGAACGCGGTGATCGAGGTAAAGGGGAAAACTCTGCCGTATGTGAGCCGCGGCGGTCTGAAGCTGGAAAAGGCAATGCAGAAATTCCCGATCACACTGTCTGGCAAAGTCTGCATGGATGTCGGTTCTTCGACCGGCGGATTTACAGATTGTATGTTGCAAAACGGAGCGACAAAAGTCTACGCAATCGATGTCGGACATGGACAGCTTGCGTGGAAACTTCGCAATGACGAGCGGGTAGTCTGCATGGAAAAGACGAATATCCGTTATGTTGTGCCGGAGGATATTGACGAGCTGGCAGCATTTTCTTCGATTGATGTATCGTTTATCTCGTTGACGAAGGTTTTGCTTCCGGTGAAGAATCTTCTGACGGAGGATGGACAGGTGGTCTGTCTGATCAAGCCGCAGTTTGAAGCCGGACGGGAAAAGGTAGGAAAAAAGGGCGTTGTGCGTGACCGCGCTGTCCATGAAGAGGTGATCCGCATGGTGATGGACTATGCCTCTTCGATTGATTTTTATCCGCTGGCACTGGATTTTTCTCCGGTGAAGGGACCAGAGGGAAATATTGAGTATTTATTATTCTTATCCAAGAATAAACAAGATCAGGAAATCGTGGATACTTCATCCATTGATATAAAAGCAGTTGTTACAGCTTCACATGATACGTTAGATAAGGAACCGTGTAATGAATAAGTTTTTAATCGTCGCAAATACTGACAAAGACATCAATTTAAAACTTTCGCAGGATATCGTTGCGTACATCAGGGAAAAAGGTGCGCAGGCGGTTGTGGTGAGCGATGAGCAGCACTACAATGGCACGACGGTCAAGCCCGAATACATGGAAGGCGTAGAGGCTGTGATTGTGCTTGGCGGGGATGGAACGATGCTCCGTGCAGCACACAGCATTGGAACCTATGATGTTCCACTTATGGGCGTCAATCTCGGAACGCTTGGTTTTTTAACTGAGGTGGAAGAGTCAAACGCATATAAAGCAATCGACCGTCTGTTGGCGGACGATTACAGCATAGAAAAACGGATGATGATTGAGGGACGCAAGGGAGAGACATCCTTTTCCTGCCTGAACGATGTGGTGATCACACGTGCAGGATTTTCCCGGATCATAGGTCTGAATATCTATGTAAATGAGCAGTTGTTAGACACGTATGAGGCAGATGGTGTGATTGTGGCGACGCCGACTGGTTCGACCGGATATAATTTGTCCGCCGGTGGACCGATCATCAGCCCGAAATCCAAGGCAGTCGTTGTGACACCGATTTCTCCGCATTCGCTTACCTCCAAGAGCGTCGTGTTTGACAGTGCAGACCGTATACGGATCGAGGTTGTCAAGAAACGGAGAACACAGGAGACAGAAGCAATCGTTTCCTTTGACGGAGCAGACAATATCGAATTATCTGCGGGTGAGAGCGTGGAAGTGACCTGCTCGAAGCGTGAGATCCGATTGATAAAAATGTATGATGTCAGCTTTTATAGTGTACTTCGGGAAAAAATAGGAGGCGCTTAACATGAGTAAGCAGAGACGCCAGCAGGCATTGCTGGAATTGATATCGGAATATGAGATAGACACGCAGGAAGAGCTTACCAGACGTTTACAGGCACTTGGATTTGAGACAACACAGGCAACTGTATCGAGAGATATACGGGAGTTGAAACTGGAAAAAGTTTCCTACGGAAGTGGGAAGCATCGTTACGCTGCAAGTCTGGAACCTGATACCGGAACACATGCATCCTATCAGCATGTGATGGCATCGTGTATTCTTTCGATTGAAGCCGCACAGAATATTATTGTAGTCAAAACTGTATCTGGTATGGCGATGGCGGTTGGTGCTGCAATCGACAATCTGTCGGTGGAAGGTATTATGGGATGTATTGCAGGCGATGATACGCTGTTTCTGGCGATCAAAGATGGGCAGCAGGCAGAACATATAATTGGAGAGATAAAAAAATGTTGTTGACAATGCACATAAAAAATATAGCGCTGATCGAGGAGATTGACATTGATTTCCACGAGCAGCTGAATATTCTGACCGGAGAGACGGGTGCTGGTAAATCTATTATCATTGGATCTCTGGGAATCTGTCTGGGCGGTAAATTCCCGAAAGAACTGTTGCGGGATGACACAAAGGATGGACTGGTCGAGCTTGTATTTTCGGTTGACCAGCCAGCAATTGTGGAAGCGCTTGAGAAGCTGGAGGTGACACCGGATGAGGACGGTACTTTGCTGATATCCCGGCGGTTATCGCCGAATGGCAGAACCGTCAACCGGGTAAATGATACGACGGTGACGATCACGCGGTTAAAAGAAATCGCATCGCTTCTGATCGATCTGCATGCACAGCATGAGCAGCAGACACTGTTAAAGCCAGCAAAGCATCTGGAGATACTCGATCGTTTTGGCGGGGAGGATATCCAGAAGTTGAAAAAACAGGTGCAGGAAGATTATCATATCTACCGGGAACTTGTAGAAGAAAAGAAAAAAGGCAGCATGGACGAGGCAGAGAAAAACAAACGCATGGATTTCCTGCAGTATCAGATTAAGGAAATCAAAGATGCGAAGCTGGTCGATGGCGAGGATGTCCAGTTGGAACGGCAGTACAAGAAGGCGGTCAATGCAAAGGAAATCCTGCAATATGCAAACGACATCTATGCACTGACCGGATATGGAGCTACTTCTGCGGGAGAACAGCTAGGACGTGCGATCAAGGATATGCGCAGACTCACGGAACTGGACGAGGAGCTTGCCGATGCGGCTGGTATCTTAGAGGATGCCGATGGTCTGCTGTCAGACTTTAATCGTGAGATCAGTGAGTATATGAAGGATATGGAGTTTGATGAAGGACAATTTCGTGAGATGGAAAGTCGTCTGGATCAGATCAATTCCTTAAAGGCAAAATACGGAAATTCCATTTCCCGGATTTTGGAAAGCCTTGCAGCTTTCGAGAAAGAATATGATGCTCTTTCCGGCTATGAGGAGCATATGCAGGAGATTGAGGCACAATGGAAGAAACAGACGGCGAAGCTTGAAGAGAGCTGCCGGGTATTATCCGAGCACAGGCGGGCACTTTCGGAAAAGCTTTGTAAGAAGATCCGGGAGTCCTTGGAGGATATGAACTTTAATATGGTCCGGTTTGAGATGCGGTTTGAGACATCCCCGAATTATTCTGCAAATGGCTACGATGATGCGTGCTTCTATATCTCGACGAATGTCGGTGAAGCGATGCGTCCGCTGCATGAGGTTGCATCCGGTGGTGAACTGTCGCGAATCATGCTGGCAATGAAATCCTGTCTTGCAAATCAGGACGACACACCGACACTTGTCTTTGATGAGATCGATGTCGGTATCAGTGGCAGAACCGCACAGAAGGTGGCAGAGAAGATGTCGATCCTGTCACGGCAGCATCAGGTTATCTGTATCACGCATCTTTCCCAGATCGCAGCGATGGCAGATGCACATTATCTGATTGAAAAAAATGTGGAAAATGAGAAAACAATTTCCAGCATCCGGTTACTTTCAAAGGAAGAGGAAATTGAAGAACTGGCAAGACTCATCGGTGGTGCAAAGATCACGGAGACGACGATTCACACTGTGACCGAGATGAAAGGATTGGCAGAACAGGCAAAAATAAACTGAATTACATAGAATGAAATATTCGATACTAAGAGTACATGGAGGAATCTATGTACTCTTTTTTATAGCACAAATTATATGAAATAAAGCGATTTGAAATAAAGAAATGAAATCAGGAGAGGAGGAAACGATGTGAGAAAGTATCGAATCTTTTTAGTTGTACTGTTGCTGATAGTGCTTGGCATCTTAGGGTATCATAACCGGGAGTTCCTGTTCGCAAAGGGAGGAGATACAGATGTGGAGACGCAGGCGGATTCCCTGCCGGTTGTATCAAGTGAAGGGGAGACCGAATGCATGGTCTGTCCGTCAGGAGAACCAGTTGGAATCTATGTGAAAACAAAAGGTGTAATGGTGATCGGCGTCAATTCGGTTGTGGACGAACAGGGAATCACATGCAATCCATGTGAGAATCTGTTGTCGCCGGGCGATTATGTAATGCGTATCAATGGACAGAGTGTGGACGATAAAAAATCAATGCTGGAACTGGTACAGCAAAGCGAAGGACACGAATTGCTGCTTCGTGTCTGCCGGGAAAATGAGTACCGGACGGTGCGTGTAACACCGGTAAAGAAAAAGGATGGCAGCTATGCGCTTGGACTCTGGGTAAAGGATGATATTTCCGGAATCGGAACAATCACCTATACAGATGGAGAACGGTTTGCTGCACTTGGACACAGCATCAATGACAACGACACAGGAATTATGTTCCGCGTGTCCGATGGCGCGGTGTATGAGACGACGATCGTGCGCATCAAAAAGCCGGAAGCGGATAAGCCGGGACGACTGGAGGGCATCATCAATTATACCGGACGGTATGTGATCGGGCGCGTGGAGGAAAATAGTGCCTTTGGTATTCACGGATACTTGACAAAACGACATCAAAAGACACATACGCAGGACATCCAGGTGGCAGTTGGACGAAAATCAGAGGTGCATGTCGGAACCGCGTATCTGCTTTCGTCGGTATCCGGGGAGTCGAAACAATACGAAATCGAGATTGTGTCAGTCGATTCTGACAATGAGAACGGACGGTGTATGGAATTTAAGGTAACCGATTCGACATTGCTTTCTCTGACCGGCGGAATTGTGCAGGGAATGAGCGGCACACCAATCCTGCAGGATGGCAGGCTGATCGGGGCAGTGACACATGTATTTGTCAACGATTCGACACGAGGCTACGGCATTTTCATCGAAGAAATGATGCAGTAAAAAATGGGAAAAATTGACCGAAAATGCTGTCAATATTTACTGTCGCAACTTGCGTTTTATTATGTATTGCCCTCGCAAAATAATGAAACTATAATGTCTTTGATATCAAGATTAGAGGGGGATAGTTTTATGAAGACAAAAGTGCTTATCATAAAACATGATACAAAGGCAGCGACGGAATTAAGACAGCAGCTTGCAAAGAATAAGGATATTTGCGTGTGCGATATTATTTCAGACGGCGGAAACGCAGTTTCGGCAATTCGCGCACAAAATCCAAATGTCATTTTGCTGGATTTCCTGTTGCCGAATCTGGATGGACTGGCAGTGATGGAAGAGGTCGACGGATGGGGAACCCGTGGATACCGCTTCCTGTTGCAGGGGAATGCCAGCCAGATTCGATTTGCACAAAATACATGCCGGGGAAATGTTGATCATATTTTCGTCCGTTTTATCGATGAAGAATATAATGATCTTGATCTGGAAAAGGAAATCCTGACCTTAGCGCGTGGCAAACAGACGGGGATGAGTATCTGCCAGCCGGAGGATGCAGGAGAAGAACTGCAGACAAAGCTCGAAGTAAAGGTTACGGAAATCATTCATGAGGTAGGCGTGCCAGCACATATCAAGGGATACCAGTATCTGCGCAGCTCTATCCTGATGGCAGTACAGGATATGGATATCCTCGATTCCATCACGAAGCAGCTCTATCCTTCGATTGCAAAGGCATACGCAACGACACCATCCCGTGTGGAACGTGCCATCCGGCATGCCATTGAGGTGGCATGGAGCAGAGGTAATTCCGACACGATGCATGAGCTATTTGGATATACATTGCAGCAGGGAAAGCTGAAGCCGACGAACTCGGAATTTATAGCACTTATCGCCGACAAAATACGACTCGAATCGAAGATGAAAAGCGCGTAGACAAAATTATCCACAAAAAGAAAATTTCTGTGGAAATGCGCTTGACAATGGTATTTTGAAATTATATCATCTTCCTATGGTTAATTTTGATTGATAGGAGGTTGGTTCCAAGAAGGGGAGGATAATATGAATACGGAGAGAATCAGGGTGATGATTGCGGACGCCGGGTATGAGATGCTTGGCCGGCAGTTAGAAGCCTATAATGGGGAGAGATTCGATATCGTTTGCTGTACAGCGGATGGAAATGAGGTGTATGATCAGGTGCTGCAGGCACAGCCGGATGTGTTGCTGATGGATGTGTTCATTACCAACGTAGACGGACTGGAAGTATTAGAGCAGCTGCGGGAGAATCCGTCATTGACGGAGCTGAAGATTATTTTTCTGTCGACCGTGGGATCGAGCCGGATCATCAATATGGCATTTAATCTGGGTGCCGATTATTATATGATGAAGCCTTGTAATCCGAAGGTACTGGCAAAACGAATTATACAGATTGCAGACTTTGCAAAGGTTGGGGAGCCGATGGAAGGATGCGAAGATGAGGATACCAAACTGCCAGCCAACAATGTGTATGACTATGGTATGCATACGATGGAGAACGACGTAACGGAGATCATCCGTGAGATCGGTATTCCAGCGCATATCAAAGGATATCAGTACATACGTGAGGGCATCATGATGGCAGTCAATGATATGAATATGCTCAATTATATAACGAAGCTGTTGTATCCAAGTATAGCGAAAAAATACAAGACGACGTCCAGCAGTGTGGAGCGTGCCATCCGTCATGCGATTGAAGTGGCATGGGGAAGAGGCAAGATCGAAGTCATCGAGGATATGTTTGGCTATACGGTGAGTGCAGGAAAAGGAAAGCCGACGAATTCCGAGTTTATTGCCCTGATCGCGGACAAGCTGAGGATTGAGTATAAAATGCATGCAAGCTAAAAAATAAAATCCATGCAAAAGTTACGAAAGGAGATAAAGACGTGGCAACGGAAGGAACAAGAGAAGGTGGTTCCAGCATGAACAGAGGACAAGGAAAATATTTTGATCGGGAGAAACGACCAGGTGGAGGAACAAGATTCCAGAAATCCGATCGTTCCGGCGCACCGCGAGGTGACCGACAGGCAGGTGGAGACAGACCACCGCGTGGAAACGGAAACCGATCATACGGTGACAGACCATATGGAGACAGACCACCGAGAAATGAGCGTCCAAACCGAAACTACGGAGGTGCTCCTAAGTTTCCGAAAAAGGATGAGGATGAGGAAGACAGAGGCAGAAGAAGCAAGCCATCCCGTCCAAAGGAGAGTAAGCCGACGATCGCAATTCCGGACAAAAATAAGGTCCAGATGCGCTTAGAAAAGGAACAGAAATCGGTTAAGAAGAAGCAGAACAACAAAAAACGGGAATCCAGTCGTCCGCAGCCAAAGCAGAAGCGGTCAAGCAATATCAATTATACGAAGAACTATGCCAATGGCGCGTATGATGATTATGAGGATTTTGATGATTGGGAATAAAAAGGCAGGCACCATACAGCAGTTTGTATGGTGCCTTTTTGCGTGCTGGTATGTAGTGGTTTTACTTGTCTTGGAGAAATGAATGTGATATGATACTTTTATCTGTGGAATTTGTGATACACATGGAGGAACATTTTGGACGAGAACAATCTGGATAGTCTGTTGGATGAATTATCATCGATGGATGGAGAATTGAATGAGAATATTGATATAGATTCCGGCGTGGATGTCGATGCAGATGATATGGATGACATTTCTCTCGATGAACTGGATCATTTAGATGGCATGGATCTTGGAGATCTGGATTTCGATGATATTGATTTTGATGATGTTGATATCACGAAACTGGATGCCGGTGCCAATCCGGTCGTAAAGAAGAAGCCGCAGGAACAGGAAACGGACGATATGAGTCTGGATGCCCTGATCGAGAAGGCAAATCAGGAGAATGTGAAACCAGAACCGTCACAGGAAGAGCCGTCGGCGCAGGCGGACAATACCGATGTTTTTGGAGAAGCAGACTTGCAGATGCAGGAAGATACCGCGTTGCCAGAGGGCGTGTTCGATGATGCTTTGTTTGGTTCGATGGATATGGGAATGTCAGAAGAACCAGAACTGTCAGAGAAGGAAAAAAATCCATATACGGCAGATGAGGATAGCCTGGATGCATTGTTGCAGTCCTCTATGGCAGAAAGTTTGTTGAACGGGGATCTGGCTGATATCGAGGATATTGGCAAAAAAACGGAGGAACCGGTAAAAAAGGTGAAGCAGCCGCGGAAAAAGGCAGAGAAGAAGAAAAAAGCGGAAATCGAGGAAGAAGAGACAGAACATAAAAAGAAAACGATTTCTGAGATTCTTTTTGGTGAGCCGGATGAGGATGACTTAGAAGAGGAAGCTTTGTTCGAGGAGAAGAAAGCGAAGAAGGAAGCTGAAAAGAAGAAAAAACAGGCAGAGCGGGAAGCGAAAAAAGAAGAAAAGGACGCAGCCAAGCAGGAGATGCTTGCTGCGAAGCAGGCGAAGGATAAAGCAAAGCAGAAGGAAAAAGCCGACAAAAAACGACAAAAAGATGAAGCCTATGCGGCAGAGCTTGAAGCCGAAAAAGATCAGAAAAAGGTTTCGACACCGACCGTTATTGTTGTATTTGTTCTGTTTTTTGCACTTGCGGCAGGAGTCGTACTCGGTACGAATCAGTTTAACTATTCGCAGGTAATCAAAAAAGCGGCGAATTATTTCGAACGGCATCGATATCGTCTGGCATATGACGAAGTATCTGGCGTGGAAGTCAAAGAAAAAGATCAGGATCTGAAAGACCGTATCTATACAGTTATGTATGTAGAACGGCTCTACGAATCCTATGAGAATAACATGAAGCTTGGTAGAGCGGACAAGGCACTCGATGCGTTGCTCCGTGGTATTCAGAAATATGATGAGCATTACGATGAGGCGGTAGAACTGGATATCGTAAAAGATATTGATTCCTGCCGGGATAAGATTATAAATGCCTTGTGGAATACTTATGGTATTACTGAGGAGACGGCATACCAGATCTTAGCAATGGAAGGACAGGAATATACCAAAACCTTGTCGGAGCTTGGCGCAAAAGCGGCGGAGACAGAAACACCGACGGATGCGCAGGGACAGTAATAAATGCAACTATTGACTGTATGAATGTGACAGAGGATGAGACGATGATAGCAATTTTAGATTACGATGCGTATCATTTGCTCAATTATCTACGGTTTATATAACATTTTTGAGGATGTAATTCTTATCGTTATCCAAAATACTAATTATTTACTAATTATAGTGCTTTAAATGTGCATCTAAATAAATATTAGGACATGTAAATAAGCTACTTATCAGTTATAGAAATATGATTGATAGGTGGCTTATTTTAGTGCCTTAAAATCCATAGGTAAGGAAATATACCTAAATAGTATTTAAAGCCAAATTTGAACGAAATACGCAATTTTAAGCTAGTAATAGCGACAGTATTTGAAATGATAATTTCATGTGAATTAAGGAGGTTGAAGATGGAAATTAACAACGTGAATGATTTGTCAAAAATCATGCAGCCGGTATTGGTTGGTTTGGTTGATCAATTAGCAAACCGAGTATATGAGACTTTGAATTTCTTTTTGCAAAGTTATTATGATTCATATAACCCCGTATCATATCGGAGACAGTATGATTTCTTGAGATCGGCAATTAAAGTAAAAGGAAGAATGTCAAGAGGAAAAGCGGTGGCGTATGTATACATAGATACAGAATCTATGAGTAATTATTATAATGCAACAGGGTATCAGGTCGCTACATGGGCAAACGAAGGCTTACATGGTGGATTGAATGTCGGTACATCTCCGCATGTATGGGATGAAACATTGACATGTACGATAGAGGATGGAACATTACTAAAAGAAGCAATTTCGTATTTGAAAAGTCAAGGATTATCGGTATCAACGTAAGGAGAAGAAAAAAATGGTATTACATAATTTAGATGTTAGAAATAAGCTGGCAGAAAAAACAGGCTTGTATAAGAAAGATGTCAATTTGGTATTAGATGCTTTTCGTGAGTTAGTGTATGAAGAGATGGAAGAGGGGAATATGATTCTTTTGAAGAATTTATTTCGGATTGAACCTATAACAATAAAAGCAACAAAAAGGTATGATATTCGACAAAAAGATTTTTTCATGGATGATGAACATAAAAAGATAAGAATTAAACCCAGTAGAAATTTAGATAAAACAATGAAAGCGAAAAAGTAATATGTTTGTTACAATATATTATTTCCCAACAGGCAGGAAGTAAAAGAAAGTCTGTATCAGAGATCAAGAATATTTTGTGAGGTTCAAATAAACCTATCATTTGTGCAATTCTGCACATTTCCCGATATGAGAAAATTGAATAATACGTCTGCTGCATATAGCAGTTTATTAGGGTGCGTTTTATGTCGCACCTATTTCTTGACCTTTGATTTATAAAAAAGGAGGACTATGATTAGTGAAGATAAAGAAACAAAAATATGTAAGAAATGTGGGAGGTTACTTCCATTAGAACGGTATGGAATAAACCATAATTATACGAGAAATATATGTAAAGAGTGTTTCAATGAAGGAATGAGAGAAAAGCGTTATCAACAAAGGTTATCAGATGGCTTGGAAATATACCATAAAGATAAGTCAATGAAGATGCAGAGGAAATATAAGAAACCATATCATTTTCAGATATTGTACAGGTCTGAATCTGGTATTGATACTATTGCAAAAGATGAAGTATTTGTGCGTTTATTTGACTATAAATCTGTATGGACTTCCAATTATGGCAGGATAATTCAGAAGTTGGATGATGGAACATATCAGCTTGTAAAAGGTGTATATTCAAGAATCACAAAGGAATTGACCTATACACTTGACAAGAATGTATATTTCAAATCTAAGAACAGATGGGGATATAGGAAACAAAAGGTAACTGCCAGTGACCTTGTAATTAAGATGTTTGTTGTCAATTATGACATGAAAAATAATACTATGGTGTGGCATAAGAACAATGATACAAAGGATAATTACTACAAGCATTTATTCCCGGTTACAGACAAACAGTACAATGAGATTTTGAGGGTGCATGAACAGGACGGAGCAATCGCAGATAAACAGATTATGGAGATTGTCAATGCGGTAGAGTTTAAACCCGATGATTGGAAACCTTGGTACAATAAAAGAACATATGAAGGTGTAGGTTATGTTGGAGGAGAGTATTCAGATATAGATAGTGAATCAAATTCTTTTATCAAATGGAAAAATATGATTCAGAGATGCTATAACAAAAAGATCCATAAATTAAAACCGTATTATATTGATAAAAATGTATGCGAGGAATGGCAGAATTACCAGAATTTTAAGATATGGTTTGATGCACATTATATTCTGGGTACTAAGGTCGATTTAGATAAGGATTTACTCTGTAAGGAAAGTAATATGTATAGTCCAGAGACTTGTGTATTTATGACACATTTCTTGAATACAGTATTTGAAGATAGAGGAATTAAAAGCAATATCCAACAGAATGATAATGGTACATATTCGGTATCAATGAATGTTCTTAATAAGAAGATGGATATAGGTGTATTCGATTCAGAGGAAGAAGCACATACTGGATTTATAGATGGTAAGATAGATTATATTTGTGATCTTGCGGAAAAGTGTAAGGGCAAAGTGCCAGATTATGTGTATGAAGGTATGCTGAATTACAAAATTGAAATTGACTAATAATCAGAGGTGGCAGATTTAGTTCTGCTGCCTCTTGCAGTTTATAAGGAGAAAAAGGAAAGATGGCTTATATAAAGGTTAAAGACAGAAGAATATTAGAACGAAAAGAATTTAGAGATTACATAAAATTATCAGATGATAAGGTACTTGATACAAAGAAAAATAATATAGATCTGCTTGGTGATGATGAGATATTTGTACAGGTGGAAGATACAGAACATTACTGGATTTCAAATTATGGCAGACTTACGAACAATATGAGGAAAGATAAAACATTTTTCTTTCATAAGATGAATAGCGGTAATTCAGAAAGAAGTGTTCATTGGACGATTGTAACCTATGATTTTGATGGATCAGCAATACATGAAGAGACAAGCCCAGAAATACTTGTTGCAAAGCATTTCTTAATAAAGTCTACGGGATGCAATAAAATATGGTATATAGACGAGGATGTGAATAACAACTACTACAAGAATCTGATTTATGTATCTGCGGAAGAGTATGAGTTGCTGAGAAAACACGTTAAAACGGTTGCAGAGCTTGGAAGAGAGCAGGAATATTACGATTACAATACTGTCAAGGGTAATCCAGCTTATTCGATATGGGCTGGTATTTATAGAAGATGCTATGGCGGTAATTCTTTATTGGTAAACCGCTGTTACGATGATGCTTTTATGTACGATGAATGGAAGAATAGCAGAGATGCCTTTGCTGAATGGTATTCTGCAAATTATTAAGAATGTGACGGAGAACGCATGGCAGTTGATAAAGATTTATTGAATCGTGGTAATAAAGAGTATGCACCAGATAAATGTTGCATATTACCAGAGGCAATCAATTCTGCATTGGCAAGTGCAACAAAGCGTAGAAAACGTTATAAATCAGCAAAGGTTTATGCTATCGGTGTTGTCTATGACAAAGCAAGAGATAAATATTTGGCAAGGATCACACCATTTGGACATGATAAACAAGTTAAGCTTCATTACTGGGACACAGAGGAAGAAGCGTTTCAAGAATACAAGTTATTCAAGGAATCAGAGATTAGAATATTAGCGTTGAGATATAGGGATAAGATACCAGACAGGCTATTTGATGCATTGATTAAGTATGAGGTGCGTCCTTATAGTTCGTATGAAGATTAGGATTAGGGTATATTAGATATTGATTTATCTGATATGCCCTATTTTTTTACCATTTTTGAAGTCTGATATGGTAAAATAGAAAAAATACTATATTGGAGGGGATTAATATGGACAAGAGAATTAGAATGTCACAAGAGGAAATGCATAATTATTTTATTAGAGAACAGAAGGTTATGCAATATGGAATAGAATTTTTTAGAGATTTATGTAGAAATTCCATTTCTACAGATACATGTATTATGGTAAACGATAAAGTAATTCCGCTATCCTGTTTCAATATTATGGATGAATATTTATATTCAATAGATAATGATTTAGATTATGCTGTGCAAGGCGGCTTTGTCAGTGCTGGGAAAAGACAAGCATATATTAGAATTGGAATTGATGCATCAAATTCTATTCTTAATAAGAGATTAAAAAGAACTATTCGACATGAGATAATTCATTATTATTTATGGGTGCTAGGATTACCGTATGCGGATGATAGTTTAGAGTTTTGGTGTTTATGTTATGTCTATGATGCAGGAGCCTATGAAAAAATAAATTACAGTAATGAAAAGTATTATAAACTTTTTGTGGATTTGTTTGATTCATATGTTGCAGATTTACCATGTAATGTGAAGCATATTTTAACAGGACAGATGATAGCAGGAATAAGTAAAACGCCTATTGAGGAATACAAAGATTTTGTGGTTGACATGGTAAATAAAATGAAAAAATTATACTCGCTAATATAAGTCATTAAATTTATCATAAAAATATAGAGGTAATAATTATGGCATTAATAATTTGTCCAGAATGCGGTAAACAAGTATCTGATCAAAGTGACCAATGTGTTTATTGTGGATATCCAATAAAACAAAATACTAACTGCACTATAAATGGTATAAAATTCGATTTGGGTTTTTTATTGGATGACAAAATTGAATACGGAACAAAATGTCGAATGTTTGCTCTGCAACATGGATGTGAAATAGGACAATCTCGATATTATATAGATAAAATAATTGAGACAGGTATAATTCCCAAAACACTAACTGTTAAAACAGTAGATGATGTCATCAAAGAGCAAGAGACATTAAAACCTCATTGTCCTACCTGTGGTTCAACTGATATACAAAAAATATCAGGAACTAAACGGTGGCTTTCTACTGGATTGTTTGGTTTGGCAAGTAGTGATATTGGTAAGAGTATGTGTTGTAAAAAGTGTGGGTATAAATGGTGATGTGAGAACTCAAAGATAGAATCAATTGATGTAATGTAGAGTCTGTTATTTCAGATACATATAAGGTATTCCGCAGCTTTACCAGAAATCTTCTTATATACCCATTCGATTCCTTTTCCGGCAAGAGTGAGCAAACCATTGTCGAAGATTCCAACAATCCAGCTTCAACCATAGTTTGATATTGTGCAGCAGTAGAAGCTCCTTGTGCAGCAAGTGTCTGTTGAATCTGTGCATTTGTCAGACCTTGTGTTTTTAATAATAGAGCAGTCTGTGTTGAATCAAGATCGGAAAGAGCGTTGGCATATTCTTGGATTTGAAGTGATTCAAAATTTCCGTAGTTGGCTTGCTTGATAGATTGGATTTCTTGAATATAGGCATTTAATTGACTTTCAGGAATTTTACCAATATTTAATATGTCATTTTTATTAAGATCATTGGTAGCAATACCCATAGCATTTAATGTCTTAATTGAATCCGCTAAATCCCTAATGTCTTTAATTGTTTGTTTGATTTTCTATTTGTGAATATTGAATATAATTAATTAATTTGATATACTTTTTCAAAAAAGGAGGATAGTTTTTGTATGGGAAAAAGTTATGTTATTGAAGGGCAATATAAAAATAATAAAATAGATTACGGAAACACAAGAATATGGATTAAGTGCGAACCATATTCTCAAACGATGAACAAATTATCTATTTCTTCTTATACCGTAATAGACGAATCCAACAAAGACCAGTATTCATTCTGGAAAGGTGCTTTAGGCGTAGCATTATTTGGTGGCTTCGGAGCAATAGCAGGAGTAGGCGGCAAGAAGAGTAATGAATATCTTGTTGCTGTGGAATGGAAAGACGGAGAGAAGAGTTTGCTTTCTCTGGATGAAGATGCATATAAGGTATTTGTTAAGAGTATGTTTTAAAGAAAGACTTGTCGGAAGATAGGTCTTTTGTTTATATAGACGCAAATTTTTGTACTTATTTCTGCCATAGTTTTACAGTACCTCGGAATATGGTTAGGTACTTAAATTTTCGTGGTTTAAGTGTCCCCCCCTCTCTGTGTCATATGTTATTATCCTTTGCGAAAATGAACAATTTTGAGGTGTGATTGACTTTGTGATTATATGGTTGATAAAATTGCGGACTTAGTACGATTTTGTTCGAGGATATGAGGCGATTTATACAAAAGTGAAATGATATACTAAAAAAAGAAAAATAACATTGGAGGCATGGTTTTACATGATTGTATATTATAAATTAGATTCTTTATTAGAATCCAAAGGTATAAAAAAAATTGATCTGCAACATAGTATTGGGGCTAGTCCATCAACTATGGCTAATTTTAGCAAAAATAAATATGTGGCAATGTCAATTATAGATAAAATATGTAAAGAGTTAAATTGTCAACCAGGGGATATTATGTCTTATGTTGATGATGAACAAGCAGAGAAGGCAAAAATCGAAGCACAAATAGCCGAACTTCAAGCGAAATTAAAGCAAATGTAAAATCTAGTGACTAGACTGGATTTGTGTCATCTTAAATCTTGTAACAATTCCAATAAGAGGCGGTCATATCTTTTTTCTTTGGCATTGATTTCTTTGCGGAATGAGAAGCGGAAAAGGTGAAATTTTTCCTCTCAAAATTTATGTAACGAGAATTGAATTATTAGAAAAATATCGTAGAGTAAAAATTTTTAAGTCACTGTATAGATGAACCAGATACACCCCGGTAGAAAAATATAGTTCTTTTTTATGGTTTTTAGTACCCCGAAGCATTGTATTTTATCATATAAATATAATTAAAAGTAGCAGAATATACAATAAAAATAGGGTGTAACCTTTGACGATTACACCCTATTTTTTTACGCTTCTTTTAATTTCTTCGGTTGTTCTGTCTGTACTTCGGTACTTCCGTAATAATTCCGTATATCTTCCATAGATAACTTTCTTTTACTTCTTTTTCTGAATGCTTCGGTGTGAAAATACCATTTCTTTTTTTCTCGTGCCCATCTGAATCCTAAAGCCTTCAATTTGTCTTTGTGTTCGTATGTTTCACCATCAACCCATATCCAACAACCGACAATTTCAATATTTATATTCTGTAATGATATGATACTCTGTAAAACTTCCCTTAACTTTTCATCTTCTGAAAAATCATATTTCATATTATCATAGTTTTTTTTGTCGGTGTCGCTTGTCCGTTCTGCTCTGTTCTCGTGTCTGTTCTTTAATACTTTGAATAACTTTTCATATTCCACATTGATTTCCTTTGTAGCTTCTGTACTACCATTAGGATTATCTGGATGATACTTTTTCAATAGTTCTTTGTACTGTTTCCTTAACTCTTCAAGTGTTTTTACATTGTTAAAATAATTCATAATAACAACCTCCTAAAAAATATATTGATTGATTTGATAAATCAAGAATACACTAACGAGTGTATAAACACAATAGTAAAATTCACTAAATAGTGTATAAAGATTTTATGCAATATGACACTTAATAGTGAACATGCACAAAAACTCGACACACTAAATAGTGTATTTTGTTGATTTTGCGAATAGACGAGATACACTAAAGAGTGTACAATACAATCAAGGTCGAACAAAACAGACCGAAAAAATCAATCATCATATTTAAGGAGGTAGTCATTATGTGTATGACAAAAACAGAGTTGAACAAGGTAGTAGAAGAGTTGAGAAGTCTCAAGACTTTGAAGAACGAGACAGAACAGCAGATCAGAGAACTTGAGAGTGGAATTATCGAGTTTCTGAATGAAACAGTAGAGTGTGAGACAGTGGACAAGAACGGTAAGCCTATTAAGCAGTATATCGGTACAGATTACAAGACTACATATTCTACACAGACACGCGAGAATGTGAAGAAGGACGAGGTCAAAAAGTATCTTACTGATGAAGAGTATGAGAAGTGCATTACACGAAGCACATTCGGAGTTTTACGAGTTCAGTAATCAGCAAGTGGTAAGGGTGGGGAAACCCACCCAACGCCACAACAAAGGAGGCTTTTTATATGGCAGATTTAACGCATATTTTCAAAGTAGGTCAAAGAGTAAAGTGCAGAATGGATGAAGATATACATGATGGAGTAATCAAGGAGACATTCAAGGATCATGTAATTATAGATATTCCAGATGTATCAAATCATTGTTGGTTTGAAAACGATTTGAATATTGAAGATGTGATTCCGGTATATAACTTCTAATCACTTGGGCAAGCGGTTAAGCCGTGGCATTTCAATTTGCACTTGCTCAATCGGCAATCAAAAGCCATACAAATCAATCATATTAAATTCATTAGGAGGTAGTAATTATGGATAATTACAGAAGATCAGAACACACACAGAGACCATTGACAGAGGAAGAAAGAAGATTTGCAGAAGTGCATCATGATTTGATTTACAGATACATGAATTTGCACAAACTGAATCCGGAAGAATGGTACGACATTTTAATCATTCCTTATTTGGACGCGGTAAAGAAATTCCATCAGTATGAGAGATTGCAGAATCTTAAATTTGAACAGATTTTCTTCAGAACACTTGACAGTGCCAGAAGCAGATATTGGAGAGATATGAATAGAAAAAAACGTTGTCCTGAAGGCGGTGTATGGAGCTATGATGAAATGTTCTATGAAGTTGAAGATGGCGCACGAAAAGAATGTGATTTTGAACCAACTGATAAATTTATGAATGTTGAAAGACAAGCAACCATAAGAACTTTATATGAGGATTTCTATAATAAGTGTATAAATCCAGATATGGTGCAGGCAGATACGAGACAGTTTGAATTGAATATGTTATTAGAAGGTTATTCAATGACAGAAATTGCACAATTCTTACTCGATAAGTACAGTAGTGATGATTTTTCCTTGCAGTATTGGGCGGTTCGTGAGGATAGAAAAGAGTTTAGAAAAATCTTCAAACAGGTTTTCGGTATCTAATCAATAAATATATGGTGGTGTGTCAGAAATGGCACACTTACCATCATATAGAAAGATAGAAAAAGTAAAGTAGATTGTAAAGGCAATAATGGAAATACAAGGAAGGACGGAAAATAGCATGATAAAGTCAGAATATTTCAATATGGGGCAGATTGTAGTTACCAGATCAATCAATAGTTATATGGCAAAGGAACGCAAATTTGCATTAGAAATCACTATTGCATTACAGCGGTATTCTATGAAAGATTGGGGAGACATGGACGCAGAAGATAAACAGACAAATGAGGAGGCTTTGAATTATCCAGATGATTTATATGTTATGGGTGCCTACAATACTTCAAAAGGCAGAATTTGGATAATTACAAATCGGATTTCTGAAATAGCCGGAGATAACGCAACAACAGTTTGTTTCCCAGAAGAAAGATAACAACAGTATAATCAGGGGTGGTTTGAAATATAGCCATCCTTAAATGTGATAAAAGGGAAAATATCAAAATAGAAAATGAAGAATAATCTATAATTATGTACTGTATGGAATCCTTGAAAAAACGCAAAAATTCAAGTATAATCGGAGGTGAATAATAAAGCATGGAAGGTTTGATTGACATGTCGGCAAAAACAGTTATAAAAGAAATAATAAAGGCAAAAAATATATCACAAGCGGAACTTGCGGAAGCAACCAACACAACAAGGCAAAATTTAAGTAACAAAATGACAAGGGATAAATTTTCATCTCTTGAATTAGTGGAAATTGCGGATGCTCTGGAAATGAATCTGATTTTAAAAGATAAGGCAGATGGAACGGAGTATATAATTGATTATCCAGAAGACGAAAAAGGAAAATCAAAGCGAAATATGACAGAAGAAGAGAAAAAGGCTGCACAGAAGAAATCAGAGGAAACCAAAGCAAGAAATGCAAAGAAGCAGATCCAATAAAGGAGGTATGCCCTATGTTAGCAGCAGTAAAGGGAATTGTACAAGGTAATACAGTTGTTATTGAAGATGAAGATATTAGAGATTATGACGGAGCAGAGGTTGTTGTTACTCTGTTAAATTACCCACAGAGAAAAGCAAAGAAAGCACCTGTTGACTGGGATAGTTTTGCCATTCCAAGCGAAAGGGGACAGCATGTAGATGAATATATGAGGGAGATGCGTGAGAATGACAGATTATAAAAAGGCATTTGTTGATACTGCACCATTCATATACTTTATTGAAAAGGATGAAAATAACCCACAGTATTATGATAAGGTAAAGAAATTTTTTAGTAATGGATATGAGGCAGATAAAAAATTTGTAACTTCTGTAATTACAATGGAAGAATATTTTGTATTTCCATACAGAAACAAACTATATTCATTTATTGATATGTTTGACAGGCTTGTTGAAACTACTGATATGGAGATTGTAGAAGTAAACCAAGAGATTGCTAAAAAGGCAGCTCAAATCAGAGCAGAATATAAAGGCTTTAAGGCTATGGATGCAATTCAGTTAGCGGTTGCATGTCTTACAAAGTGCGATTTATTCTTGACGAATGATAAGCAGTTAAGGCAATTCAAGGAAATAAAGTGTATTACAGTTGATGAACTGGAATAATAACAAAGCACCAACGGAAAGAGAAATCTTTCTGAAGGTGCTTTTCTTATATCTTCTTATTGTGTATATCTTTAATCACATGTTCTAATTCTGCGCTATGCCAGCGATCACGGATGATTTGTTGTTTTAATTCGTATATGCGTTTGCTGGTGTATTTTTCTACCCAATTCATAAGGCAAGTTGGAATCATGCGTTCAGGAATCCGTTGAATAATGGAAAATAATAAATCTTCGATTTTGCTGTGAATTTTATGTAATGCAATTTTGAAATGATTCGTTTTGTAAATCTCGATATTTTTAATGTGTCTCAGCTCCTTCCTAAATATAGTATAGACTAGGCAAGGAATATATACAATAAATCAAAGGAAAAATGCCTAAATTATTTTTGCCACATAAGGGCAATTATGTAGCGAAAAAGTGAATATAGATTATAGAAGCGTAATTATTTTGCCACATAACTTATTAGTACAGATAGAAATAATAACGCCACATAATTTATACGGAGGTTGAGCATATGGAAACATACATAAAAGAATTTGTTGAAAAACTAAGAGAAGAAGGAAAATCCGAAAACACAATTAAATCATATACTCGTCACATGAAGGAGTATTTCAAATGGTTCTATGATAGTTTTGGAGATATTGAATTCAAAGGTCTGTATCGAGCTAATATTCAAGAATATAAAAATTACTTGAAGAATATAAAGCGAACTGGTCAGGACAATCATAATCTGAATGGAAAAACCATTAATGCAAAATTATCTGCCATATCTAAATATAATGAATTGATGCAACCAGATAACATGGTAATATCGAAGGCAGATTTTATTAAAATTCAAGAAAATTCTATTAATCCGACAGAAGTAACAAAGGAGGATGTAGACCGGTTCAGGCAAGGAATTTTGCAATCAGAGGGTACACATGCAATACGAAATTATACGATTGTAACGGTTATGATGTACACAGGTTTACGTATTAGTGAAGTGTTGCGGTTGAAAAGAACAGACGTAAATACAGTTAGCGGTGAAATTCGTGTGACAGATGGAAAAGGAGAAAAGCAACGCATTGTGGTTATGAATTCAAAGGTAATAGAAGCTATTAATGAATACAGAAGACATTATAATAAGGAAGACACCGATTTGCTATTTTATAATGCAAAGGGAAAATCTCTTGATCGCACCGCAATAAATAAAGTATTTTGGGAAAATGCTATCAAAGGCAAAAATATTACTCCACACACATTGAGACATTATTTTTGTAGTTCTGCATTGGAAGCTGGTTATACGATAGCGGAGGTTGCTATGTTAGCAGGACATTCAAATATACATACAACAATTCGCTATACGAATCCTTCCATGAAGAAAATAAAAGAACGTGCTGAATTTTTATAAAAAATTAAAAAAGTACAAAAATGTTTTTCAAATGAGGAATATATAGGTGAAGACATAAAATGGAAAGGAGCAGAGAGTTGAAGGAAGAACGTAAAACGTCAACACAGCATACTACATTACAAATTGTGGTAGGCTGTGTAATTACTTTGTTTTTAATATTTTGTATGTAAATGAGAGGTGGAATGATGAAGGATTTATTTGGTGAAAAAGAAATCATAGAGAATGAAACAAAGCAGGTATTTTTACAGGGCGTGAATGCTGGAATACACTATATGATGGATAAAATTGAGCGACAGTATAAAAAAGGTAAACCAATTCAGGCAAATGGCAGTCTGTATTGGCTAAAAGATGCAAAAGAGAATCTGCGAGACATTATGGACGACATGGAAGCAGAATATAACAAAAAATACGGAAAATAGGTTATCGTATCACATATCGAGAATTGGAAAAACACTTGATTTTCCTACATATTTTTTCTCGATAAACCCAAATCCTACTTAATTAGTAGGGAATACAACACATGGTATAAAGTCACTGTATAAGGACAGAAAATGAAGATGTATATGGGAAATATACGAGTTTGGCGTGATTCAGGTTTTGGCACTTATATAGCGCAAAAAACGTAGATACAAGTTCGGAATGGCTTATCGTGAATAGTCGGAAAGTATCACATAAGCACACATAATATTTAGTAAAATTACAGTAAGAAGGCAGGTGTAATCTTATGGAACAGCAACGCTATACATTAAAAGATATCAATTTTATAGCGGAAGAGAATTATACGGATATCAATAGTAAAATAGTTGGATTTCAGATTGAAAACAACATGGTTTTGTCAATGGATATCGCGGATCGTTTATCTGGGATTATCAATAAAATGCTTGCAGATTATTATGCGGATACATGCAAGCGGCTGGAACCTTCGGATTTTCATGTAACAATGAGTATAGAAATGAATACCAGCACTAACAAGGTAATCGTCAATACATATATCTTCGATTCTGCTGATATGGTATTGCACACGGAAATTGATGTAGAAACATTGAGAGACTATGGCAGAATGAAAAAGTATTTTTTTGATATGTTGGCTTGTATTACATTAGATAGAATTCGAGAATTACAGAAAGCAGCCGGTTTGAAATCTGGATATGTAATATAATCAGATATTTACAAATTCGGCAATCTATTGATATAATGTATATGGTATTTAGTTGAGGAAACTCCTAAATATATGATTGATTTGGGAAAAGTCATGACTGTAAAAGGTTGTGGCTTTTCTTTTTGGGGAAAACGAACACTAGATATAGTGTAAAAAATAAAAAAAAGACTAGATATTGAAAATAATATGTGATAATGTATATAAAAAATATGTCTAGTGAGGAAAAAATGGACGAGATTAATTATACATATTTCAACGCATTGGAAAAATTAGGTACAAATGTTGATGTGTTGCTACCATTATTGAGAAGTTTAGAAACAGTAAAAAATGAATATGCTGTAGAATCTGTTGTAAAAGGTTTCTCACAAAATGTAGCTATAATAAATAACATGTTTTATGACAGAGAAAATGGTAATGAAGATTTAGTAGCTAAGTCATGCCTAAATATTTTGCAAAAAGTGTTTAGGGTGAACATAGTATATATGAGTGACATTGCTATTAATAATATTATATCTACGTTAAGTAAATTTAATTTTATTGATAATTGGAATTTGGTTCCGAACGTTTCTTTAAAACCACATGAAGATATTAAAGAAAAAGATGAAAAATTTAATGTTAATAACGTTATTAAGGAAATCAAAGGTAAATCTCCTGATGAAATAAAAAAATGTATATGGAGTTTTCTTTGGAAAAAAGTACCATGTTTAACAGCTATGTTCATAATAGGTACTCTATTTTTGGCGGGAGTTGCAGTATATACAGGTGTTAAACAAATTGCAGATGTATGTAAGTCCTGTTATGAGAAAATAATAGTAAATAAAGAGGGAAAAGAAGATACGTACATAGTAAATACAGAGTCCGCAAAATTGTATTATGAACCGAGCAGTCATGCAGCAGTAGTTGCCACGCTTTTGTATGACGATCAAGTGTATAAAACGGAAGACGTAAAAAACTGGATTAAGATTGAATATGAGACAAGTGATGGAAAACTGATATCCGGATGGATAGCGAAAAGAAATCTTATGACATATAGAACATATCAATTTCATCAAGAAGAATTATATAAATAATACAAAGGTCTGGTATTATGCCAGACCTTTATATAAAACTTTTGATATATAAATATCATTTTGGGGGATTAGGATTATTAGGAAACATATCATCAACAGGTAGAATTTCAAAACTATTTCTTCTTGTATATTTGGCAATTTCAATATAATTTTTTATTTTATCTAAAATTTCATTATAATAAAAATAATTAGTGGATGTATTGTTTTCTGTTGAAGTGTTTTCTCTATGATCCATTGTTTCCATGATAGATTTTAATAAAGTGTCAATTCTATTTTGATCTGCTTCATATAAAAATTCCGAAAATGGAAGTCCTGCAAGTGAAATAATAAAACATACGTCAAGTTTTAATGAGGCATTAATTTCCTTAAGTTTATTTAAATAATCATTTTTGTCATTGTATTTAAGATTATAAAATGATTGACGTAGTGATGTATTTATAGAATCCATCAAAGATTCAAATAGTTTTTCTTGTTCTTCAGGTGTTCTTGAATTAGGCAATTGATACCATTCCAGAGGAATCGAGGATTCTTCAAGAGGTACAGCTTTTATTATTTTGTCAAGATATACTTCGCTTTGCGCTTTATAATTTCCTAATTCAGATATATTATTTGCACCATATTTAACAATAGATATTATATTAATCAAATCAGGTTTATAAATAGTTTTTTGACGATTATCATCACCATTTTTTCCGTTTCGCTCAATTTGAGAATACCAGGTATCGTTTTGTTTAACTATGTTAGATATTTTTTTCTTTGTTATTTTATTTTTTGTTCGTAATTCTTGAAGATGTTCTATTAAAGTTATTTCTTTTCCGTCAATAAATAATTTTTGCATTTTATTATATCTAGGTGTTTTTTTTGCAAATGGCATTTGTATGACCTCTTTTTCTACAAGATAATTATATGGAATTTCTTATTTTATACAATTTAATATATACAATTATAATACGCCACACACAAAAAAACAATATATCCATACAATAATAATAAAAAATATGGATGTTTATGCGGTAAAAATATATTTATACAACTTAAAACATACAATAAAATAAAAAAAATACAATATTTCTGCAAAAAAATGTATAAAATGCTTGACGGATGAGAAACAAGGTGTTACTATTCAGATATGGAAATAAAAAAGTCGGATCTAGCAAATCCGACTTAGCAAATTGGATACTAGCAATATCCAATGTTTGCACAGACTTTCATCTGTACATATGTAATATTATGCAAAACATATTATAGCAGATATATTAGATTTATTCAATTCAAATAAAAAGTCTTTTGAGTATATCACTCAACAATTTCCATTAAAATTTTGAGAATATGTACCTTGATAATTAAAAAATAAATTCTATATCACATAGAAAATCCTGATGGAAGAATGTGCGTTAGATTATGCAAGGAAAGAGAGAACAATAATATAGAGGTCATTCAGTTTGAATGATAAAAGGAATTACGAGATATTTTCTCATTACTGCCTTATATCATGGAAGAAAAATAACAAAAAGCGAGGAATTTAAGAAATGAAAACAGGAAAAGTTAAGTGGTTCAACGATGCAAAAGGTTATGGATTTATCACAGATGAAGTAGGAAGTGATGTATTTGTGCATTACTCCAACATTACTACGGAAGGTCGGAAGTCTTTAAATCAGAATGACATTGTGGAATTTGAAATTGGAGAAGACACAACCGGTAGGACACAAGCGGTAAATGTCAAGAGAATTTCTAATAATAAGAAATACAATGACATGACACAAGCTGAATTAACAGAAGAATTTGTCAATATTATAAAACAGAATTATGAGAATGGAATATGTTTATTAGATTCTAATTATGAACTGATACAATTTGATCAAATGTTAGAGTTAGAGAAAGATATTATTAAAATTGATGATGCAATTAGCATTGTGCGTAATTTAAAGAGAATGCCAAATTTAAAAGAATATTGTAAAGGTATGACTCAATAATCAAATCAGTAAAATCAATCTCCGAGTGGAGAATATATTATTAACAGAGATATACTTACGGTGAGAGTAGCAAGTCTGCCAATGAATGAGATTGGTTACTATGTTATCTAATGTAGATGCGTATAAATCCCCTTTTATTAAAACAATTATCAGTGAAGATACTGATTACTTATATAGTACGGATAGACAGGCGCATTACCTTTATGGTGGTGTGCCTAAATTAAATTGAAAGAGAGGTGAAAAAAATGATTCAGATTGACAATAAATTCGACGTAGGTCAGGAAGTACATTTGGTGGGGCGTAAATGTTATATAAACGGCAAGAAGAAAAGATTCAAATGGGTTGTGAAATCAAAGAAAGACAAGCCATTGAAAGTATTGTGCATTTTCTATATGCACAAATTGTATGGTGAAGATGAACTATGCTATAACATCGAAAATCATGGAAAAGTAAAGGAAAATCGGATGTTTACAGATTATGAATCGGCAAAGCAGCAGTGTGATAGATGGAACGAAGAAGGATATGGGATTTAAGATTGGAGGAATGAATTATTAGCAAAATTACAGTAGTAGATTCCCTTATGGGATCAGGAAAAACCAGTTGGAGCATCCAACATATTAACAGAGAGAAGTTTGATAATTTTCTCTATATAACACCATTTTTAGATGAGGTAGAACGTATTATTGAAAATACGGATAGGGAATTTAAGCAACCGATAAATAAGGGAAATGGTAAATTAGGAGCAATCAATGAGATGTTAGCTTGTCAAGACGATATAGCTTCAACACATGAGCTGTTCAAACACCTTGATGAAGAAAGCCGGGAAAATATCAAAAAGGGTCACTATACATTGATCTTGGATGAGGTCTTAAATGTTGTTGAACCATATGATAATATTCGAAATGATGATATGAAACTACTGAAAGATAGTGGTTGTGTAACAGTGGATGAAGATGGTTTTGTTGTATGGAATAAAGAAAAGTTGAATTATGATACAAAATATAATGACATAAAAATACTTGCGGACAACAGAAGCCTTATATATATTAATCAAAAATTACTTTTATGGAGATATCCACCTGAAATATTTGAATTATTTGATAAGGTGTATATACTTACATATTTGTTTGAAGCAAGCATTTTGAAAAATTATTTTAACTTGTATAAAATTGATTATGAGCAAAAGAGTATTTCGGAAAATGATGGACAGTATGAGCTTACGAACTATTACATTCCAGATACATCAGTTTTCTTAGATAAGATTAATATTTATGATGGTAAACTGAATGATAATATATATCAAAAAATCAATGGTCTATCGGTCACTTGGTTTAAGGCAAGAATAAATCAAGATGGTATCAAACAAATCAAAAAGAATCTATATAACTATTTTTCCAATATTGTCAATGCAAAATCGGATAACATTATGTGGACTACATTTAAAGACTATAAAGCAAAGCTGAAGGGCAAGGGGTATTCAAGTCAATTTGTGAGTTATAATTGCCGTTCAACGAATAAATATGCAGACACATACAATTTGGCATATTGCGTAAATGTATATTTGCATCCGGGGATAACTCAATTTTTCCTGCAAAGAGGAATTAGCATAAATGAAGATTTATATGGGTTATCAGAAATGATTCAGTGGATATGGAGAAGTAGAATCCGAAAAGGGGAATCCATTAATATTTATATCCCAAGTATGCGAATGAGAAATTTGCTGATTGATTGGATGAATATGAATTTGCAATATCAGCATAAGAAGGTAAGTTAGGAAGTTGACCTTCCTAAAATCAAGAAAGAATGTAGTAAAATCAAGGCTTTACGGGGTGCCACCGTTAAAAGAGAATATGTAATAAAGAGAGATGATTTTCGCTTTGTTGGACTGGCATATTGCGAGCTGTGCGAAGCAATTGACAGGACACACAAGCGAAAAAGGCGGACAGATTAGATTGACGCCCTCCGGGGCGGCAAGATAAGCTGGCTGACTAACAGGGTGTGGGATGTTCCCACTAATATATCCTACTTTCTTTGAAACCATCCTTTTCTACTAAGCTACACAACGCAATCAAAGATTGCGGTTCCGCTAAGTGAAAAGCCTGCGCCAAAGAAAGTAGCAAAGAAAGCGCAATTAAGATAATTATTCGTTTAGGTGATCAGTACAAATTTGACAACAATCATATCCAAATTCAGCATCACACCAGCGTAAATCATGATCACAGTATACCCGTAAAAAGTCCCCCTTTTCATAATCTTTTTCTTGATTTACATTGGATGGATTAACCCAATATTTTCGTGCAAAGGGGCAATTGCTTAAATCGTTCCAATCTGTTACCACGGGATAATGCTCGTCAAAATCTAAATTATGACCATTCATAATTCCACCTCCTTCTTTTATAAAAAGTATAACATATCTGTCAAGAATGGATGCTTGATATTCAGCTTGGTAGACGTAACTTATCTCCTATTCAGAGAATTGCCGGAGCTGAAAAGTATCGTTCATTGTATGAAAAGCAAGCTAGAGAAAATTTAAAACAAGCTAGTGGTGGAGATAGACGTTCAGAAAGATTTGAACAAAATCAAGGTTTACCAAATTTGTAAAGGTCGAAAATCGTATTGATACAACAAAAAAACTAGCTCAAGTTGCAGGTGTTGGAAAAGAAACACATCGCATGGGTGCAAAAGTTCTCAACTCCAATAATGAAAAATTAAAAAATGAAGTATTATCAGGCGCCCCTGATGAAACAGACTTTCAAATTAGGTCATAAATGTACATTGAAAATTGAATATTGGCGGTTGTTGTGGTATTCTTAATCTAAGATATACAATATGGAGGATTTTTAATGGAACGTAACGATAGATGCTTCTGTGGAAGCGGAATCAAATATAAAAAATGTCATTACAGAATTAATGGTGAAAGTAAATTAGCAAATATATATAGAGCATATAATGAGTACAATAATGCTTGTATTCAAAAAGGAATATGTAATAATTGTAGAAAGGGATGTTCACAATGTTGCAATGACTATTTCTTTATTTCTGAAAGTGAATTTCTACAAATATTGGAAGAATTAATATATAGAAAAATAAATATAAATGATTATATTAGTAAAGCAAAGGCGGTTAAAAAGCATATTGAAAAAGTTCATCCAGAAATAATAAAGAAACTTAACGAATTTATGCCGAAATCAGTAGATAATATAGATGAATCTTTTTTTAAAGATTCAATTAATCCCCCTGATTTACCAGCATGTATTTTTTTAGATAATAATAAGTGCAGTATTTATAATGTACGCCCATCTATATGCAGGGGATATGGGATAACAGAAGAATGTAGAATTATAAAGAATAAAAAATATGATTTTGAAGAAAAATATAAAATGTATAACGAAGCAAGTATTATTTCTCATAGTGGAGATACAACGAAAGCAATATTAAAAAGAACCTATCCGTTATTTTATTGGTTTGCTTATTTCTTGGATGATTCATGGTATAATTTTACAATGGAAAAGCTTAGAAGAATTAGAGATGACAAAAATGATGCTTATTATGATTTTACAAGGAAATTGCAATGACATAATAGATATATGAATTTATATAATGAATACCAACCGTCAATATTCGATGGTTGGTATTTTTTTATGCAAAATTAGAAATCAGATGGAGAATATTATATATAGAAGGATATATTTAAGAAAGGCGGTAGAGTATTATAGGACACGTTAAAGCAGGAAGGGTAAGGTGAGTTCAATAACAAATATAACAAAAATAAAATATATTCGGATATTGGATAAGGTATATACGGTCACGGATATATCTATGTCTGATATGACAATTACAGCAATGGAACAGGAAGTTGCATTGTGTAATGTGCCGGGCGATGAAGTGTTTGACTTTTTGGAACTGGACGAATTTCAAATTAAGATATGTAGCCGAAGACAACCGGCACAGATTATCAATTTAGCAGAATGGAAGCAAAATAAAGCCAAAGAAATCGTGATTTCAAGTTAGCTTAGATTGATTGTATATAAAGGGTTAAAATGCACGAAAAGGCATATAAAATTCATTTTTATATCAGGGGTACACATTTATATACCGGCTATCAAAAAATTCAAAATAGGTCTAAATATCGTCTGTTTTCCCTAATAAATAGAGTATGAAAATATAGCAGAGTGGAGGTTGATGAAAATACAAAATACAGAGAGAAAAATGATCAAGGTGCGGAGTGTTCAAGCGGCGAGTGTTTATAGAGTAGCCAATGGATATAAGTTCTTATCAAAAGATAAATCAAACGAGGAAGATAAAGATGAATATGTTGATTCGTTCATTGATTATAAAACAGCAGTTATTAATGAGAGCATTTTTTCAGAGTATGCCAGAATGCATGGTGTAACAGTAAATAAAAAAGATTGTAGTCTTGATTTTATTCTAATGAAGTTTGAATATGGCGTTGATAAGGATAGTTCAGATGAGAAGAATATTAAACCGGCAATGGATGCTGATTCACTTAGGAAATATTTCTATGAAAACGATGCAACAATTACATGGAAAACAATTGATAAGAAAACAGAAAAAGAAATTGTAGGTATGCGGAAAACTATAACATATAGAATGTTATATAGAAATCCGGGTAAAGCAAAAAAGGGTGAATGTATTTTTATCAGGAAAAAATTATATAACCATATGATTAAATATCTTACGATGGGTTTGTATAAGAGAATCCCCAATATGAAGGGTGCCAAGATTGTAGAACTATCAGCATATGCTCCTTTGATAACCGCAACAGCGATAGACTATATTCATATTCCGCTTGATAATATGCTGGTTGTTAAGGATGAATCTGTTGCATGTAAGAAAACGGCATGTGTTGTAAATGCTGTTTCTAAGAAAAGACAAGTGAAGGATTTTAAGGCATTTGAACCGACATTAAATCAATATGGATTTACTACATATAAAAGGACACAAGAGAAAAATCCAGACTTGACATATATTAAAAGATCGAAACAGATATTTGAAGATTATGGGATAGATATAAGTCGATGCCCTATGAAGGAAGTAGATTATACAGATGGAAAGAAACATAATAAATGTGTAGTAGAGAAAAAGAAAGAATGGGAAATCTCTAATATTTTATGGGATGGTATGGGGTTGATAGATTCATCAATTTTCCCGGCAGATATGAACGGATTTATTTATTGCAGAAGTCACTTTTTCAAAAGCTGTCTGTTCAAAGGTAATCTTCAACAATATTTCCAAGACTATTATAAAGATGAATATGAGAATGCCTATATTGATGATGGAATAGACCTGTTTGGACGCAAGATGAAGATATCAGATATAAAGGTTATTGTCACGGATAATTCTTTGAAATGGTTAAAGTTTACTGAATATATGAGTAAATCAGGTTCTGTTGAAAATGGATTTCGGTATTACAAATCATTCATGGAACGAGATGGGGAGATTTTTCAGATTGTAAAAACTGCACATGCTAGTAAGTATGGTGATTTACAGAGAAGTTCATTCCAGATGAATAATACATTACTTACATTAGATAGAGAAAAATTGAAATCTATTGCGAAAACAAGCATTGATTATTGCAATGCATTAAAACAGGACGATGAAGCATTTCTGAATTATCTTAGAATAACCGGCTCTGCTTATTACAGTATCAATAATGTATTGATTGACTTATATAATTGGAATGATCAATTTCGGTATACCCAATATTTCAAGAAGAAGCGGAGAGAAATAATCAGCAAATTAAAGCGTGAGAGATTGCAGTTAGGTAAGCTGTTTCAAAATGGAGACAACCTTACAATATGCGGAAATCCAATTGCATTGTTGAAAAAAGTTACGGGGCAGGATTTTATAAATGAGGGATGCTTTGAAACTTATGATGATAGAATACAATGTTATACAAGGCGGTTTGCCGAAGGAGATAGAATTGCCGGGTTTCGGAATCCGCATAATTCGCCCAACAATATTGTGTATTTAGAAAATGTGTATCCGAAAGAATTGGTGAAGTATTTCCCTGATCTTGGGCGAGAAATCATTGTTATAAATGGCATTGGAACAGATGTACAAGATCGGCTTAATTCACAGGACTTGGATAGTGATACATTGTATGCTACAAATCAGCCGGATATAGCGGAACTTGCGAGAAAAGCATATGTGGAGTACCCCACAATCATAAATAATATTCCACGTGCTGCGAAAAGTGATTATTATAAAGAGATGGAATCATATGCAAAAATGGATAATCAAATTGCAAAGGCACAGGCAGATACCGGGGTATCGAGTAATATTGCGCAATTAGCCCTTAGCTATTGGTTTGATGGAGGATGCAATGATACGGAATTGGAGGATATATTTATCATTTGTTCTGTATTGGCACAATGTAGTATTGATAGTGCGAAGCGGAATTTTGATGTTACTGTTGCAGGAGAACTAACGAGACTACAAGGATTAGCATGTATGAATCCTGATCCAAGGTACCCGCGGTTTTATGCGGAGTTGCAGAAACTAAAGGATAAGCATAAAAAAGGGAAGAAAAAGAATATTGATGATAATGATGTTCGATTTTATGATTGCCCGATGGATATTCTATATCAGATAATTGGCGAAGAGATTGTAGACATGCGTACACGTGGTTGTCAAAAAGTAAAGACAGTTAGAGATGTGGAGTTATTAGCTGATCTATCGGAAGATAAAATAAGAAACAAAAGGCAATCGAAGGTAATTATTGATGCGGTTGAGAAGTATAAGAATGCAGTATCTAAGCTAGATAAAAACGATGAAGCATATTCAAATAACAAAGGCATGGCATTTGATGCATGTATGGAAGAATTGTCTGGAAGAAAAATTAATATGGCGACTATGCAATATCTGGTACGATATGCAATTAATAATGAAAGTATAAGGGATAGTCTGTTGGTTGTTTTACATGATAAAGATATGGAACTTTTCTTAGAAATGTTCAAAAAGTCACCCGAAAGTTGACATTTCCCAAGAAAAACAAGGGTTTTCATTTATTTCCCTATGGAGAGACAGATTTATTTCTTTTTTGGAGATAAGTTTGTTTCCCTTATGGAGAAGCGAAAAGACCGTAAGCTGAGTAGTTTCTTCATAAAATGAGCAAGCCAACTAGCCACGCCTGGCAATTTACTTAGGGCAGTAAAAATACTGCCTTTTTGTTTGCAAGAAATGTTTATAGGAAGGAGGAATGAGAGTGACACAAGAAGAATTAAGAAATCTCTATAAAGAACGTCTGAAAAGAGAGAAACAGACATATATTTCGGAAATGATCAATATTAGTCCGAGTATTTTATCTAAATTCAAAACAGGAAAATTCGATTTATACCCTAATCTGTTTGAGAGATTAAAGGATTATCTTACAAATTCTTAAAGTCTATTTTCATGGCATATCTGCCACATTTAACCGATTAAAATTAACATAAGGAGGAACACATTGAGTGACAATAATTTTATAGTCAATCTTACAGCAAAGTTACACAGCAAAAGTAAACAACAAATTGAATCAGATGCTAAAAATCTTGGAGATATAAAAGTTCCCTTGGTTGGTACTCTGGATCAAGCTAAGACTAGCGCACAATTAAAGCAAGATGTGGCATCATTAAAAACCACGGTTGATATTAATGGTAAGGTAAATACAAAAAATATCACAAGTACAGTACAGCAGAGTGCAAAACAAGCACAAAAGACCGCAGATGCGAATACAATTCAATTTCGTACTTCTTTGAAGAAGGATAAATTGATTAATGATATTCGTGTGTTTGGTCAACAAAATTCTAAACTATTCAAAGACGCTGAAATGTCTTCAAAATTTTCTTCGTTGCTAGACAATGCAAAGCTGGCAACGTCAAATAAAGAAATCAAAAATCTTCGAATGCAATTATCGGCTATGCGATCTGAAGCAAAAGCCACAAATCTAAGCGGTTTGACACTGGGAGATTCAGTGAAAAAGACCTTTAGAAGAGCAACCGAATTATTCACGGGTACAGCCGGAGTAATGATGTTATCGCGACAGTTAAAAAATGCATGGAATGAAGCATTGGATCTTGATAAAGCATTTACTGATTTGATAAAGGTAAATGATGAACTATCAAGGGGCGATTATGACAAATACTTGGAACGCTGTAATGAAAAAGCACAGGATCTTGCCGCAACACAAAAATCATTGATGGAAGGTGCAACCGAGTTTTCTAAGTCGGGATACAATCTTTCGGAATCTAATGCATTAGCTGAAAAGAGTACCATTCTGGCAAACGTAGGTGATATGTCAACTTCAGATAGTGCGAAAGCAATTATCTCTGGTGTACAGGCATATAAGGATGTCGATGGTTTTACAGATGCAGTTAATAAGGCTGGCGCATTGATCGACAAATATAATGAAATCGGAAATACGGCAAGTATTACGTCCGCGGAAATTGCCCAGGGAGTACAAACAGTTGGTTCGGTTTTTGCTGATGCAAATACAAGTGTAGATGAATTTATAGCCTTGCTTAGTGCCGGAAATAGGCAGTTTCAAAATGCCGATACCTTGGCACTTAGTTTACGTACAGCAGCACTTCGTATCCGGGGATGCAAGAGTGAGTTAGAATCCCTTGGGGAAAGTACAGAAAACGTATATACATCATCTTCGAAATTAGCTGATAAAATCGAGAGTTTGACTAATATAGATGGTAATGGTGGAGTTAAGATTTTGGAAGCAGATAATAAAACATTTCGTTCAATCTATGATATTTTTGTTGATTTATCTAAGGTATATCAGCAGATGTCAGATGTGGATCAGAGTGCTTTATTAGACCTTATAGCAGGTAAAAACCGTGCGAGTGGAATTTCTGCCACGTTAAATAATATGTCCGAAGCACAGGATATATACGAACGAAGTTTACATTCAACAGGTTCTGCACAAAGAGAATATGACAAGTATCTTGAATCGAGTGAGGCTTCCTTAAATCGCTTCAAGGCTTCTATGACAGAAACATATCAATCCGTAATAAATGGTCAGACAGTAACGGGTTTATTAAACTGTGGTAACGCCGCATTGCAGTTTGCAAATAGTATTGGACTGGTAGAATCATCTTTAAAAGGATTGCTTACAATCGGTATTATTAAAGTGCTTACAACGGTTACAACAGCATTCCGGGCATCTGCTATACAGGCAAGCAATTTTGGTACTGCATTAAGTGCAGTTAAATCAATGTCTACACTTCAAAGTGGTACAACAGAATATACCAATGCTTTAAATACACTTAAAGCGGTATCTGCGAGTTTAACAGAAACACAGCTAAAGCATATATTGTCGAATGATGCATTGAATGAATCTGAACGAGTTAGAATCCTTCGTTCGACCGGGCTAAGTAAAACTCAGGCGAAAGCAAAATTAGCGGAAATGGAATTAACACAGGCAACGCAGAAACAGGCGGTTGCCAATCAGAAGGCATCATTAAGCACATTTAGTTTATCTTCTGCAGTAAAGGGATTAGGGCAGAACATTAAAATGGCAGTAATGAATAATCCTGTAGCGGTTGCAGTTATGACAGTTAGTGCGATTGCCGGGGTAGTAAAAGCAATCAAAAAGCATAAGCAGGCACAGGAAGAAGCATTTGAATCAGCAAAGAAAAATGCACAAGACGCACAAAGCAAAATCAAATCGCTGCAATCTGAAATCAAACAAAATGCAGATACAGTTGATCAAGCTGGTAAAAAGTATGCAGAACTTGCACAGGGAGTAAATCAGCTTACAGGTAAAAATATCAGTCTATCCGATGATGAATACAAAGAATTTCTTGACGTTTCAAATCAGCTTGCCGATGTATTCCCACAACTTACAAAAGGATATGATGATAATGGCAATGCTATCCTTGATCTACAAGGTAATGTAGATGGTATTACAGGTAAATTAAAGGATCTTCTTGAAATTGAGCAACAGTTAGCTCAGCAGGAAATAAATAAAAATATCGACACATATTTTGAGAATCAATCTAAAGTGTTCGGTAAGGAAGCAAAAGGACAAAATGATACTATCGACACTCAAACAGAGAAGATCGAGAAGTACCAGAAAGCGTTGGATAATTTCAACGAAAGTGTTTCAAATAATAAGCCAGCTTCTAATTTTGAATCTGAATTAGAGAAACAGACGTATTATGCAGATTTTCTTGCCGATATGGAAAAAGCGAATATTGATATTGCCGATGCTATTATTAGTCAAGATGGTACTTCTGCAACAGAGTACAATTTCGCAAAGTTATCTAAGGAAACACAGGAACAGATTAGACAGTATTATGCAGGAATAATTAGTACAGCAAATACCGAAATGCGTTCTGCTGAATCTCAGTTATCCACAAGCAACGCTGAATTTGCATCATATGTCAATATGTGGATGCAGAACTCTTCTGGTTCATACCTTGCAATGACGGGCAATGACGAAATGCAATCTGCTCTTAGCAGTATTGTGAGTGGTTTGAATTGGGGAGATATTCTTCAAGGTGACGATTTTAGTGGTTTAAGCGGTGAAGAATTAGAAAGTGCTATTGAAACAAATATTCTTGTACCTTTACAATCAGCAATGGCAAATGCCGATACAGGCGATCAATTCAAGCAGATTATTACCGATGCTTTGACAATCAGTGATGATGATATTAGTTTGGAAGAATCCAAGAATCGTATCGAAGCATATGTGCAAGAAATCAATGATGTATTAGGTGACGCACTTGGCAAACCTTTAACAGCATCCGATCTTGGTATGCAAAAATATCTGGATAACTATGAGATGTTGATGGATGGTGTTAGTAAGTATGCCCAGACATTAAAATCCGATGGCTCTATTCCTATGACAATGGATGTCATGAAAGAATCAAAAGACAAACTATTACAGTTTGCCGAAGAAAATTCGATTAATACGGAAGCAGAAATTCAAACATGGAATAGAATCATGAGTGAATCTGAAACTCGTGAAGAAGCCATGAAGAAGTATCTTACACAAAAGAGTGTATACGATACTACATATGAATTTGATCCTGCTACTGCCTTTGATGCGGCAAAGTCTGCACAGTCGGAACAGTCACAGAATGGTTATTTATCTACTGAAACCATCGAATCATTAAAAACTGCATATGGAGATTTATCTAAGGTCATTCAGTATACCGATTCTGGTGTAGTTCTCAATAATGAACATATGGCTGAATATACTGAAAATGTAGGTAAAGCAGCACTTGTCAATACGCAGTTAAAAGAAGCGTTTGCAGTTCAGGAATACCAAAAAGAAGCAAAGGCTATCAATGATATTATTAAGACAGAGATAAAAGATACAAATGTCCGTAAGAAACTTACATCTGCGAAGAATAAGGGCATTGATGCACTTCGCAAGGAAATTAGTAATCTCAAGAAGGATAATGATGGATGGTCTGAAAGTTTATCTACACATTTAGATAATATCTCTGCACTTGGTGAAGAAATCAATCAGTATGATGCGCTTGAGCAAAGTATTATGGCATCTTTGTCTGCATTGAGTAATTACAAACGTGCGCTAGAGACACCAGATAATAATGATAATTTCGAATATGTTCAAGGACAGTTAGATTCGGCTCGTAAAGCATGGGAAAATGGTTGGACGGGAACAGATGATTTCAAAACATTCATGGAATATATCGGTTCGGCAAATGATGAATTGGAATATTCTGATGCATTATGGGATAAATATCTTACTCGTGCCGAAAAGTATTTCACCGAAGATATTTCTGGTTTATATACATTCTTGGATGATGCTAGTCAACTATCAGATCAAATTACTAAAAATTCTGATGGTACATTCAAAATAGACGTACAAAATCTGGAACAATTCTGTGAAGATGTAGATATGTCTCGTTCTGCTGTTGTAGATTTATTCTTGGCTATGACAGAAGCAGAAGGTATTGATATTAATTTCGATAACATGTCGGAATCTATTGTAGATGGTTTAAATGCTATTGATCAGAAATCAGTTGATGCAAGAACAGATTTAGCCGATTATAAAAAGACAATTGAAGAATTAGATAAAGCTGGATTCGATACAACGGAATTATGGAAACAGTATGATTCGGTTGCCGGGGAAATTCAACCAGAGATAGAATTTTATGCACATTTAGCGGATACAACCGATTTGCAAAGTGAAGCGGAAGAAGCTGCAAAGCGAATTTCTGAAAAAGACCAAAGTGTTAAAATTGATTTTAGTGCAGATTTAGATGTTGATAGTTTGAATAAGCAGATTAGTAGTCTACAAACGTATCGTGATGGGCTTGAAATTGGTTCTGATAGTTGGAAAGATGCACAGACAGTTATTGCACAATTACTCAAACAGAAACAGGAACTTGAACAGCCTGCAATTATGGGTATTGATGCATCACAGGTCGAAGAAGGTTCTCAAACTGTATTAGCGGTATTACAATCTTATATATCTGCAAAACAACAGCTAGAACAGGCAGAAACACTTGGTATTGATACGACCGATGCTGAAACACATCTTGCAAATGTAACAACACAGTTGCAGAATTTACAGGATCAGGGTGAACTCACAAAAATCGGTATTGATGCTGAAATTGATACGGATAAATTCAAGGAACAGTTAGCAAATCTCAATCCTGATAGTTTCTTAAAAGATTCGGATACAAGTATTAAGGTCGATGCTGATATGTCAGCTTATGATAAGGCACTCAATAATGCAGTATCTAAGGCAAGTAAACAGACCGCAAAGATTAAGGTACAGGCGAAACTGTCAGAGAACTTTCATGCAAATCTACAAAGTATTTTAAATAGTCAGAGTTTTAACGTCAAAGTCAATGCAAGTGCATCTGGCACTACTACAACTTCTCATGGCAATACCAAGACAAGAAAAACAGTTATGTTCGGTAAAGCAAGCGGTACTAATGCCTATAATAATGGTGTCCGCAATGGACAGATTGCATACGATCAACAAGCTCTTGTCGGAGAGGTTGCACCTGAATTATTAGTTCGTAATGGACAGGCACAGCTTATTGGTAAGCGTGGTGCTGAATTTATGAACCTAAAGAAGGGTGACGTAATATTCAACCATATTGATACTGAGAAACTATTAAACGGTATTGGTGGTATTCGTGGAAAACTTATTGGTGGTGGATTTGTCAATGGTACATTACTATCACATGCCTATAGTAAATCAACTGGTTCAAAGACTACTATTATAGGTGGGACAAATAACGATTGGACGAATAGACATAGTTCTAGCGGTTCTAGTTCAGGCTCTAACTCAAGTGGTTCAAATGATTCAAGCGCACAGGATAAAGCGGATGAATTTTTAGAGACGATAGATTGGATTGAGATTAAAATAAATCGTTGCGAAGAAGCTATTGCTCGTCTGAATAAAACAGAGGAAAATACATTCTCTGGATGGACACTTCGCACCACTGCCCTAAATGATGAGATTGCTAAAACAGCAGACGAAATCGAATGGGCTACACAGGGATATAAGAGATATTTACAACAGGCAGACAGTGTTGCATTGTCCGAAGATTACAAACGGAAGGTTCGTAACGGAGAAATAAATATTGAGGATATCACTGATGAAGATTTGTACAATCGTGTGCAGGATTATCAGAATTGGTACGAAAAAGCTGTAGAGCTACAAGACAAAATCCAAGAACTTAATATATCGCTCTCTGAACTAGCGCAAAAGAAATTCGACAACATAGTAACGCAGTTTGAAGATATGGAGAAGGTATTCACGGATACCAATGATATTCTTGATAAGCTGGTGGACTATGCTGAAACAAAAGGTCGTATTATCTCAAAATCATACTACGAAGCAATGCTTCAAAATGAGAATGAGAATAACAAACTCTTAGTTCAGCAAAGAGATCAAATGGTTTCTGAGTTGAACGAACTTGTGAATACAGGTAAGGTAACAGAATATTCAGAAGCATGGTATGATCTTAAACAGCAGATTGATGAAGTCAACGGTTCTATTGTAGAATCCAACAAGTCAATTCAAGAGTTCTATAATAATATACGTCAGGCTGATTGGGATTTATTCGATCTCGTTCAGGATAAAATCACAGGTATTGCAGACGAAATTGAGTTTGTACAAAGTCTACTCGAAGATAGGGACAATCTAACCGATGGTCACTTGAATCGAGGACTTACAAATGAAGGTCTTGCACAGCTTGGTAATTATGCGTCTAAGTATAATATTTACATGTCACAAGCTGAGAAATATGCTAGTGAGATTAAGAAGATTGAAGCAGACATTGCGAAAGATCCAGCGAATAAGGATTTGATTGATCGAAAAGAAGAACTCATTAAGGCGCAGAGAGATGTTATACTTTCAGCTAACGATGAAAAGAAATCCATGATTGACCTTGCTCGTGATGGATATGATGCTGTTTTAGAAGTTCTACAAGATCTCATAGATAAGAAAAAGGAAGCACTCTCTTCGACCAAGGACTTATATGAATATCAAAAAGATATTGCCAGCAAAACGAAAGATTTGGCTACACTTGAAAAAGAGGCAAGTGTTTATGAAAATGATAATTCGGAAGAAGCACTAAAGAAAGTACAACAAATCAAAGTTGATATTGAATCAAAAAAGCAGGAACTTTCTGATGCCGAGTACGACAAGTACATCGAAGATCAAGAGAAAATGCTTGACGACTTGTACCAAGAGTATTCCGATAAGATTGATGAAAAATTTGAGCAGACCGAGATACTCATTCAAGAGTTAATTGGTGTGGTCAATGAAAATCAATCCTCTATCAGTGATACGATTACAACTGTTACTTCTGATGTAGGATACACAATATCCGATCAGATGAAGACAATATGGAATGATGCAGGTACTGTTATTTCTGGCTTCACAGGAAAATTCGACACTTATGCTACAACTGTGCAGTCTGCAATCAATAGCATTCAAGTCACAATAGACAAGATGCTTCAAATTGCACAAGCAGAGGCGAATAAGAATATAGCAACTGCAAATAATCCAAATGGTGTTGCAAATGGCTCTACATCTAATGGTTCAACAGCATCTAAACCACAAGCAACTCCGAAAGCAAATGCAAACAATAACTCTTCTGCTACACAAGCACCAAAGGCATCACCAAATGTCGGAACAAGAGTTAATGCCACAGGTAATTGGTATTATGATTCTTATGGCACTGCTCCAACAGGCAACGTCAACAGATTTAAACCAGATTACTTTGAGATTGACAAAATCGCAAATGGTCGTGCTTATCCGTACCACATTCAGGCAATTATCAAAGGCAAACGTGCTGGCGGTAATGGTTGGGTGAAAGGTAATCAGATTGGCTATAAGAATGGTCTAAAGGAAGCTACATACGATCACTTAGCATGGACGCAAGAGGAAGGTGCGGAAATTATCAGACGTTCTGATGGTAGCATTTTAACTCCAATCACAAGGGGTACAACTGTATTCACTCGGGAAATGACTGATAATTTATGGAATATTGCAAAGCAGAACCCGGAGAAGTTCTACCAGAATGCAATGCCAACTATGAATACATTTGCTACTACTAACCGTGGTGGCGATGTAACAGTTTCAATTGGTGACATCAAGTTAGATGGTATTCAGAATCCAGATCAGTTTGCACAGGCACTTATCGGTGTGGTCAAAGACTATTCTAAGGTACAAAAGGTACTTCAAGCAGCTACAGTTGATTTAGTTGCAGGAAAAAGTATCAAAGACATAAACCGATTCTAATTTTATGGGGAGTGTTTCGGCACTCTCCTGTATTGTATAAACGTATGTTCTAATAGTATTCTGTCGATTATTGGTATATAATAGTATATTATATTAAGAATTGGGGAAAGATAAATGACTACAAGAACACAAAGTAAGGCAAGTCAATTGAATAAATCTCATGCTGTTCGAAAATCGAGTCGTACTCATGCAGATACAAAAGAAATTTTTTCAAGAAGACCGCCTCATAAACCACCTAAAAATAAGAAGGGATCAGAAAAAAGTAAGTAGATTGGGGATGATGATATTAAAGATTTAATTGATATTTTACCACAGATAATTATTTATATTGTAACTGGATATATATTTTATAAAACATTTCATTTTGTGGCATTAAAGCAAAATTCTGCAAACGTTGAGAATACATTAATGTCATCGTTGGTTATTGGCTTTATATATTGTAAGATTGCAGCTATGATACCAATTACGATTTCATATAACGTAGATAATGTATGTATTGTTATATCTGCTTTATTATTTGGATATGTATTTGGTAGAATTATAAAAAATAAAAAAATTATAGAAATTTTGGATTTTTTGCAGATAAGAGATACAGGTAATAAATATTATTGGGATGATATTCTGGATAACCAATACCCAATGAAAATAAAAATATCATATGATGATTTTATATACGAAGGAATGCTTCATAACTATGAAAGTTATTCCAATGAACCGCATATTGTTTTAGCATCGTATATGATAATGGATAAAAAAAACAATATTTTATGCGATTTTAGGAATGTGGATACAAAAATTATTATATTGGACACTTCTAAAGCTAACAAAACAGAAGTAATATATAGTACACACAGTGAAATTTGTAAAGATATTAAACATTTATGCGAGTCAAATCGTATATTATATTCCAAAAATAAAGAAAAATAGCAATCTTTTTCAAAATAGCATAATTATTTTGACTAACTAAGACACCAACTGCGGTGTCTTTTTTAATTTCAAGAAAAACGAGGTAAGAATAAATGGAAGATAAAAAGGATAAAAAGATTCGCCTACTTAGCGATGAAGTGGATAGATTACGTGTGGAAAATGAAGCAATGAGAAAGGAAAATGCGGAATTACAGTGGAAAGTAAATGAGATGAGTACCATTCACAATGAAGAGACTATTGCTTCTTTCCAGTCATATGAACAAGAATTAAAGGCTCAAATTGAAAAAGCAAAGAGGCTTTGTTCATTATACGAACAACTTATAGAGAAGCAGAAGCGATATATGGAAAAGGAAGAAATAAAATTCCAAGAAGCAACGGATAAAGCTATTGCTGATTTTGAAGGAGCATTAAAATAGAAATAATAAATTGTGGAAGGGCAGAGATATATTTTCTGCCCTTAATTTATGTAAGGAGATGATTTATATAGATAGTATTGCAACATTGGATAACAAATTTTTGCTAAATATTAAGGAGGCATCTCAATTATTTGGTATTGGTGAACACCGGTTGAGATCTATTGTGTCTGAAGATTATGGATGCAAATATCATCTAACTCTTGGAAGAACAATCAAAATAAAACGGCAACAATTTGAAAATTATTTAAATCAAGTAGAGCAAATATAGATATATGTGAAATAGACAGAGGTTTTTGGGTGTGCTATAATGTGACACATGATGCACATTTAAGGCACTCTTTATTTGATAGGAGGCTGGAAAATGGCAAATAAAATTGTTTCAGAAAAGAACAAGCCAGCACGAAAAAAACTGCGAGATAATGAATATTATAATCCTAAGACAAAGCGGTATGAATATCATTATACAGACTGCCTAGGAAAGAAGAGGGTAATAAGTTCATATAGGCTTGAAGAAACAGATCAATTACCAAAAGGTAAGAAATCGTCGAAGAGTTTACGGGAGAAGGAGGCTGAACTAACAGCACAACTAGATAATAGTATAGATATTGATGGAGCAAAACTTACTTTATTAGAAGTAATGGATAGATATTTGCAGTTTCTTTATAATAGGAAGAAGTTAGCTCATAATACAAAGGTTGGATATAATGTTACAGTGAATACGCTCAAACAATATAAGTTGGGGTATATGGAGATTGGAAAAATCAAACCAGAGCATTGTGAAGATTGGCTAGTTGATATGAAAAAGAAATACAGGGGTTCATCTATTCAGACACAAATTAGTCTCATAAAACGGGTGTTTGAGTATGCAATAGATCGCGATTATGTTATCAAAAATCCATTCCGCGGAATTACAACGGATAGAAGCGATAGTAAAAACATGGAAGCAATCTCTGTTGAGGATATGAATAGATTCCTTGAATTCTGTTCTAAAGATACAAATAGCGCACATTGTTATGATATGATTTATGTGCTATTCTGGACAGGTTTAAGAGCATCTGAATTATGTGGTTTGACGCTTGATAATATTGATATGAGTAATAGGCTTATTAAGGTAGAAAAACAGTTGCAATGTATTAATCATACGCATGTTGTTCTGCCAACGAAAACAGCTAAAGGATACCGAACAATACCGATGACGGATGGAGTATATGAATGCTTTGAACGTATATTAAAAAATCGCTATCTTAAAGGCGATATTGAGCCTGTGTGTTATGATGAGCGCGGAAATGCATATGAAGGATTTGTATTTCTGGCAACAAGAAGTAGAAAAACGATTGTGCGATCACACGTGGAAGAATATCTGGCAAACTGTATTAAGAGATTTAATAATGCAAATTCAGATAATCCAATAAGAAAATTTGAACCGCATATTTGCAGACATAGCTTTGCGACAAATTTTCAGTATTTACCTCCTAAAACATTGCAATATATATTAGGACATAGTAAAATTTCAACGACGATGGATAACTATGTTGATGTAAAACCAAGTAGCGAACAATTATTACAGATCAATGTAGTAGCAAAGCAATTAATTTGTAATTAGTATGAAAGTTAGCGTACTAAATATTTACTAATTATGATGTGTAACGAAATGTAACAGATTGTAATAAAAAGTAACGAAATGCCATTTGAACATGGCTAAAATATAAGATAACACAATAAAAATGCTTGAATACAATGAGGATGAGACGATGATAGCAATTTTAGATTACGATGCAGGCAACATTAAAAGTGTAGAAAAAGCAGTGCATTATCTGGGCGAAGAAGCTGTAATCACGCGGGATAAGGATCTGATCTTATCGTGTGACAAGGTGATCCTGCCGGGCGTGGGAAGCTTCGGTGATGCGATGGGTAAGCTGCGGGAGTACAAGCTGGATCAGGTGATCTACGATGTGGTAGATGCCGGGACACCATTTCTTGGAATCTGCCTTGGCTTACAGCTTCTGTATAAGACAAGCGAGGAAAGCCCGGGAGCAACGGGACTTGGAATTTTGGACGGCGAGATTTTACGGATTCCAGATGCACCGGATCTGAAGGTGCCACAGATTGGATGGAATTCTCTCGATATCACACCGGGCGCAAAATTATTTGCCGGTGTGGAGGAACACCCATATGTATATTTTGTGCATTCGTATTACCTGAAATCGAAGGACGAAGCAGATGTTGCAGCGCGGACACACTATTCCGTGGAGATTCATGCATCTGTGGAAAAGGGAAATGTATTTGCGTGTCAGTTCCATCCGGAGAAGAGTTCGACGGTAGGACTGAAAATATTGGATAACTTTATACACTTATAAGAGACGGGGAGGAAGAGAGTATGCATACAAAGAGAATTATTCCTTGTCTGGATGTCAACAATGGCAGGGTTGTAAAGGGTATCAATTTTGTGAATTTGAAGGATGCAGGTGATCCGGTTGCTGTTGGTGCTGCTTATGATAAGGCAGGTGCGGATGAGCTTGTATTTCTGGATATTACAGCATCTTCGGATTCGAGAAATATCGTGATCGATATGGTGCGGAAGGTTGCGGAGACTGTATTTATTCCGTTTACGGTTGGCGGCGGTATCCGTACAGTTGATGATTTTAAGGCGATTTTACGTGAGGGCGCCGATAAGATCAGTATCAATTCCTCTGCTATCAATACACCACGGCTGATCAGTGATGCTGCAGACAAGTTTGGCAGCCAGTGTGTGGTCGTTGCGATTGATGCGAGAAGAAGAGAAGATGGAAGCGGCTGGAATGTGTTCAAGAACGGTGGACGTGTCGATACCGGACTTGATGCAATCGAGTGGGCGATGCAGGCAGATAAGATGGGCGCAGGAGAGATCCTGCTTACGAGTATGGACTGTGATGGAACAAAGGCAGGCTACGACGTGGAGCTGACCAGACTGATTGCCGAAAATGTATCCGTTCCGGTAATTGCGTCCGGCGGTGCAGGAACGAAGGAGCACTTCTATGATGCACTGACAGAGGGAAAAGCAGACGCAGCACTTGCAGCATCCCTGTTCCACTACAAGGAGCTGGAGATCATGGATCTCAAAGCATATCTGGCGGAGCGTGGAATTCCGATGCGTATGTAGCGATATACGACGGTGGAAGAAGGACTTAAAACATGATAACACTCATTGAAAATGATATTTCTCTGGAAGAGTATCTGACACTTCGGGAGAAAGTTGGCTGGAAGAAACTGACAGACAAGCAGGCGGCACATGCCCTTGCGAATTGTCTGTATAAAGTAAAAGCGGTCGATGCGGACGGACAGGTCGTTGGTATGGGACGTGTCGTTGGAGACGGTGCCGTGGTCTGTTATATTCAGGATCTGATCGTGATTCCACAGGTGCAGGCACAGGGCATTGGCTCGCAGATTATACAGAAATTAAAAGCGTATGTGGAATCTCTGCGGGAAGAGGAAAGCACGATGATGCTATGTCTGATGTGTGCCAAGGGCAGAGAGCCATTTTATGAAAAACATGGATTTATGCAGCGACCGACCGATGCACTTGGACCGGGTATGATTCAGTATCTGACAGAAAAATAAAGAATAAAACAAAAAATCCTCCCATCCGGGAGGTTTTTTGCTTTCTATCGAACTATGAGATTACTCAGCAAGATATGGCTTTAACGCTGCCATGATATCTTCTGTATCCTTATCTGTATGTACATTTAAGTCGATTGGCTTGGAAATATCCAAACTGAAAATACCCATGATAGACTTTGCATCGATAACATAACGACCAGATACTAAATCAAACTCAGCATTAAAACCGCTGATGTCATTTACAAAGCTCTTTACCTTATCGATAGAGTTGAGAGAAATTTTAACCTTTAACATATAGAAACCTCCTTGTATATTATGAAAGCGAAAAATAATCTCAAAAATATATCTTTCGCACTTTTTTTATCTATGTTACTATAATAAAAGTTTACACTATAAAAGTCAAGAATCAGCAGGAGAAATTTGCGTAAAATGTATGTGAATATTTTAAATAAAAAAGTAGCAGTTTGCACACTTGGATGCAAGGTGAATCAATATGAGTCAGACAGTATGATGGATATTTTGAAGAAAAATGGATGCGAGATTGTACCATTTTCACAGTTTGCAGATGTGTATATCGTCAATACGTGTTCGGTCACGAATATGGCGGAGCGAAAGTCGAGACAGATGCTGCACCGCGCGAAAAAGAAGAACCCGGAGGCGGTCATTGTGGCAGCCGGATGCTATGTGCAGGCAGCCGAGGAAGCGTTGGCAAAGGATCTAGGCATCGATATTCTGATCGGAAACAACTGCAAGAAGGATGTTGCCCGTATCTTAAGTGAATATTATGAGGATACGTCCATGCATGAGGTTGTGATCGACATCAATCACACGAACGAATATGAGGAAATGACGCTCGTAAAGCCGAACGAGCGATGCCGTGCCTATGTCAAGGTGCAGGACGGCTGTAATAATTTCTGCACGTATTGTATCATCCCATATACACGTGGCAGAATCCGCAGCCGGAAGCTTGCGGATGTCGTGCGGGAGGTAGAAGGGCTGGCAGTAGAAGGCGTACAGGAAGTCGTGATTACAGGAATCAATTTATCTTCCTATGAGGATGAGGATGGTGCATCGCTGCTGATGCTGTTACAGGCAGTTGCCAAAGTGAATGGTATTAAGCGTATCCGGATGGGATCGCTGGAGCCGCGTGTGATCACAGAGGAATTCCTGGATGGTATCACAGCGCTTGATAAGGTGTGTCCGCATTTCCATCTGTCATTGCAGAGTGCCTGCAATGAGACGTTAAAGCGGATGAACCGGAAATATACAATCGAAGAATATATGGAAAAATGCGAGATGATCCGCAAGGCATATGATCGTCCGGCGATCGCGACAGATGTGATTGTAGGATTCCCGGGGGAAACCGAGGAGGAATTTGCAACAACGGTGGCAAATCTGGAGAAGCTGAATCTCTATGAGATGCATGTATTTAAATATTCAAAGCGGAGCGGCACGATCGCAGCGACAATGGAGCATCAGGTGAGCGATGCAGTGAAGGAGAAGCGAAGCAATGTGCTGTTAGAGCTGACGGCGAACCAGAAGGCAGCATTTGAAGCACAGTTTTCCGGAGAGCTGCTTCCGGTGCTGATGGAGGAGTATGACTGTATCGACAAGGATGGAAAGCCGGCGTATGTCATGAAGGGACACACAGATCGTTATATCCTTGTGAAGCAGGAGACGACAAGAGAAGTCTGCGAGCAGAGTGTCAATACATTCGTGGATATTTTGTACCGGTCGGAGAAGTCGAAATAAGGATGTTGGATCATGGCATATGGACGTATATCTTTACGAAAATATGCCATGAATTAAAAAAAAATAAAAAAATTAAAAAAAGTTGTTGACAACATGTTATATATTTGTTATAGTAACAAAGGTTTCAAGATGGTTCGTTGGTCAAGCGGCTAAGACGTCGCCCTCTCACGGCGAAAACAGGGGTTCGATTCCCCTACGAACTGCTTTTAAAAGGATACAGATTGTATCCTTTTTTTTTCGCGATTTTCCCTTTTATAAGAAAAGAATCACTTGAAGAAAATGCCTCCGTGAGATATACTATACTACATATGATACAGAAGAAAGGGGTTAGTAATATGGCTGTATGTGAATCATGTGGAGCAAGGGTGCAGGATGGAATTACGATCTGTCCGGAATGTGGGCGCCCGGTGGTGAAGATGAAGACAAGTCTTGGGCTGAAAGGTGAGAACGGAAAGAAGCCGGTACAGCAAAGGGCATATACACCAACCGATGATTATGGTGACATCTATGATGGGAACAGTATCGGGGGAACAGATCCTGTCAAGATTACGAAGGAAGACGTAAAGGAATACAAAGAGCTGAACAAGAAACAGGGCGGCGGAAGCGGCGTCGGCAAAGTGTTTGGCACGATCTTCAAGTTCATCATATTTGCAGCAATCGTATTTGGTATTTATATGTTTGTGACAAAGGTTGTGTTAAAGCCGAACGGACCGGAGACTTATGAGGATGCAGTCAAAGCATTCCAGACAGCGGTCAATGAGGATGACAGTGAGAAATTACAGGCATTAGTACCGGAATACATAACAGCAAACAAAGCCTTGGTTGAGGAAATCTTACCATATGTGCAGGAGACAAACTACACATCGATCAAGATTATTGATACATCCATCTGGGGCACTTCTGAGGTAAATGCATTCAACGACAAGATCCAGCTGGAGCATGGTAAGACTGCAGATGCAAGAGAGGGTGTTACCCTGAAGCTTGGACTGCGTGGAACGATGAAGGATCGCAATGGCGTGAAGAGACAGTATCTGGAAGTAAATATTGATTTCATCAAGATCAAAGGCGTCTGGTATCCGGATATCGAAGAGGTACAGGATCAGTTGTTTAAACAGGATTAAGAAAAAGCCGGGAGCGAAAAACTTCCGGCTTATTTTTTTGACGGAGGCGTACATGGCGTTACAGTTTATCCTTGGCCCAAGCGGGGCAGGAAAATCAGAATATATTTACGAGGACATTATACGTCGGACAATGCAGGATGAGCGGGAAAATGTGATCGTGCTTGTCCCGGAACAGTATTCGCTGGAGATTCAACGAAAGCTTGTGCAGAAGCATCCGCGCGGTGGCAGCTTCCAGATTGACGTCATCGGGTTTAACCGGCTGGCATATCGGATATTTGATGAGCTGCATATCAAGCCGAAGAAGGTGCTGGAGGATTTCGGAAAATCTATGTTGCTGCGAAAGGCAGCACAGGAGCACAAAGAAGAGCTGTCTCTGTATGCCGGAAGTCTGGATAAGGCAGGATTTATCGACGAGGCAAAATCGTTGATGTCAGAGATCTACCAGTATGATATTCCACGGGAACGGCTGCGGGAGGCGTTACAGAAGCTGGACGATTCGGAGGAGGCACGTGTGCTTGCGAGAAAGCTGCAGGACATGCTGGTAATTTTCGATGCGTTTGAGGAGAAGAAAGGGCAGTCTTTTATCGTAGCAGAACAGATGCTGGAGCTCCTGACCGCGGCAGCGGAACAATCGGAGCTGATTGCAGGCAGTGAGATCGTATTAGATGGATTTACCGGATTTACACCGATTCAGTTGAATCTGATTTCCGTGTTGCTGCGCCGGGCGAAAAAAGTGACAATCGTATTGACGATTGACGCGGCAACCTATGAGAAAAAGCACGTGGCAGAGCATGAACTGTTTGCACTTACGAAGCAGACAATCGAGCATTTGCTGCTTACTGCCGAGCAGGCACATGTGGTTGTGGAACCGGCATTGTTCTTAGGAAAGGATGGCTGTAAACGGTGGAGCAAGGGCCATCCGCTGGCACATCTGGAGCAGAATCTGTTCCGCTATCCGTACCGTGTCGGGAAAGATGAGGAACAGGCGATTACGATTACGGCGTATGATACGCCGGCACAGGAGCTGACCGGCGTTGCAGAACAGATTCGTACCCTTGTGATGGAGCAGGGCTATCGTTACCGGGATATTGCGATCGTGAGTGGAAATCTGGAGGAAACGGCGGAATTTGCAAAGCGGATATTGCCGCAATATGAGATTCCTTATTTTATTGATATGACGATGCCGGTGAAGAATCATCCATGTGTGGATGCGCTTACGCATGTGCTGCGAATCGTCGATGAGAATTTCAGTTATGACAGTGTGTTTGCGTTCTTAAAATCCGGAGTTGTAAAGTCGTTGGAACAATCGGAGATCGAGATGCTGGAAAACTACGTGCTGGCGCGTGGACGAAAGGGAATCCGGAGCTGGAGCCAGCCATTTCTAAACGGTGAGGATGACACCGTGGATGAACTGCGTCAGGTTGTGATGGAAATATTGCAGCCATTTTACAAGGCAGTCTCCGGTGGAAAAAAGAAGATTTCCGTGTTTGTCGAAGCCATCTATGCGCTTATGGAGACGCTTTCGATGGAGACGCAGTTTGAAGATGCCGGACTGTATGAGAAGGTGCGGCAGATCTTTGACAAGATGGTGGAGATCATGCCGGAGGACACGGTCAATGTACAGGAGTTTGAGGAACTGTTTGCCGTAGGAATGAAGGATGTCACACTTGGTATGGTGCCACCGACACTGGATATGCTCGTAGTCGGCGATATCACGCGAACCAGACTGGGTGATATCCGGGCGCTGTTTATCGTGGGTGTAAATGACGGCGTCATTCCGAAACGTGCCGGACGCAGTCAGATCATCAATGACCGCGAGAAAGAACGACTGGGTGCATTTGGTATCCATATGGCGCCGACAGAGCGGGTGAACAGCTACACCGAACAGTTTTACCTGTATCAGAACATGACGAAGCCAAAGGATTGTCTGCATTTATCCTATGTGTGTATGAGTGCCACGAATGAGACAATGCGGCCATCTTATATATTAGACCGGATTCGAAGAATTTTTCCGGACAAGAAGGAATTACAGGGACAGCGGATGGAGAATCGGATCGTGACAGACAAATCCGGGCTGGAGGTTTTAATCATAGGAATCCGGGAATTGCTCGAGGGTAATCACAGCCACGAGAAAGAGACACTGCAGTTATATAAGCTGTATCTGAAGCATGGAGATGCCCGGACACTCGAACGGATGAAACAGGCGATGCAGTACCAGAATCTGCCGGAGAAGTTGGCAGAACAGGTGACACAGCTGATTCAGTTACAGGATATGGCGATGTCTGTATCGAAGCTGGAACAGTATGCAAGCTGTGCGTATGCATTTTTCCTTCGATACATTCTACGGTTAGAGGAGCGGCAGATTCATGGTATCGACAACCGGAACGTCGGTATGATCCTGCACGGTGCGATGGAGCAGATGTTTTGCTATGTGCGGGATCAGAAGGACAATGCGTGGGAGACACTGTCCGAGCAGGAGCGGGATGCGAAGACAGAGGAATTCGTGAATGAAAACTTTGCGAAGGAATACGCCGGACAGGAGCTGGATGCCGGACAGTATGAAGTGCTACGGAAGAGTTTGATCCGAATCGGAAAACGAACCGTGCAGAAGCTGCAGGCGATGATGGATGCGTCTTACAAACCGCGGTATTTTGAGTATGCATTCCGAAAAAAACTGCAGGTGGGAGATGAACAGTTGTCCTTAGTTGGCGTGGTGGACCGCGGAGATTTGTATGTGAATGAAGCAGAGCAGACGATCTCCCTGCGTGTGATCGACTACAAATCCGGGGCACATGAGTTTGATCTTGGTGATCTGTACGAGGGGCTGGAGCTGCAGCTTGCAATCTATACAGATGTGATGCGTGAACTGGTCGATCAGGAGTGGAATAAAAACCGCGCGGAGACAGAACGCTATAAGATTGTGACGGATAGTATGTATTATTATCATATGCAGGATCCATATGTGCAGGCGGAAAATGAGACAGAGGCGGAGGAAGCACGGGAGAAGCAGCTGATATACAAAGGACTGGCACGGGATGACGCGGAGGAATTTGACACAGTGCTTGCCTATGCCGAGTACAAGGCATCTGCACTTGCCACGCAGATGAAATCGGGAGTGATCGACAAAAATCCGATGCGGGAGTCCAACAAGACCGCGTGCGATTACTGCGCATACAAAGATGTGTGCCGGTTTGATGAGAAATACGGAAACAACCGTTATCACCACACAAAGCACAGCGCAAAGGAGAAGGAACAGTTATTGGAGGAGATGCATAGCGTATGCCATGGACAGAAAAACAGGAACAGGTAATTAAAGAGAGAAACAAGACAATTCTTGTATCGGCAGCCGCAGGCTCCGGTAAGACGGCAACGCTCGTGGAACGCATCTACCAGAAGATGATTGATCCGGAGCATCCGGTCGATATCACGTCTTTTCTGGTCGTGACTTTTACTAAGGCGGCAGCGGCGCAGATGAAAGAGAAGCTTTTGAAAAAGCTGGAGGAAGCACAGGAGCAGTATCCGGAATCAGAGCACATTGCAAAGCAGAACATGTTGATCCAGAGTGCGGATATCACGACGATCGATAGTTTCTGCCTGAATATCGTAAAGGAGTATTTCAGTTATCTGAATCTGGATCCGGCGGTTGGAATCGGTGATCCGGGTATGCTGGAAATGCTGAAATATGATGTGATGACAGAACTTTTTGAGGAAAAGTATGCGCAGCTGCAGGAACAGGGCGATACGGAATTTGGTCGGCTGCTGGAAGTGTTTTGTGATGGAAAACGGGACGACAATCTGAAGGATGTGCTGGACAAGATCTATCGGCAGATCACAAGTTTTCCAGCACCGGAGCGGTTTTTAGAGGAAGCGAGAATGGGACTGCAGATTGACACGGCGGAGGATTTAAACCATGCACCGTGGATGCAGGCGATGCTTGATATCCTGCATAAAAAGGCGGCGGCAGCCGTACAGCTTGCAGAGCGGTGCCTTGCGATCTGCGAGGAGGCGGATGGACCGGAGCAGTACCGGGAGCAGATCGAATCGGATATCGAGAAGCTGCAGGCAATCGGGCAGGCGGACAGTTATGCTACGATGAAGGGGGCAATCGAGAGTAAATGGGCGACGCTTTCGAGAAAGAAGTTTACCGGAGACAAAGAATTACAGGAAGCCTGTAAGACGCTCCGCAAGGAATATAAGGATGAATTTGACAGCAAAAAGCTTGATAGCTTCAAGCAGTCGGAGGCACAGATCTTAGAAGATATGCAGCTTTTAAAAACGTATCTGCTTCCGTTACTCTCCCTGACTGAGGAATTCATGACGCGGTTTATGGAGGAGAAGCAGAAACGGAAGATGCTGGAGTTTTCAGATATCTCGCATATGGCATACCAACTTGTGTGTGCCGGCTATGATGAGGATGGTACAGCAGTTCCAACAGAAATCGGAAAGACGATTGCAAACCGGTATGAGGAAATCTATATTGATGAGTATCAGGACAGCAATTATCTGCAGGAGGATATTCTGACTGCAGTATCGGGCAAATCCCGCGATGTGCATAATATGTTCATGGTGGGCGATGTGAAACAGAGTATCTACCGTTTTCGTATGGCGCGTCCAGAGATATTTGTCAAAAAATACAACCGGTATCAGGCGGAAGGAAATGATATTAAGATCGAGCTAAATCATAATTTCCGTTCCCGTGCGGTTGTGTTGCGCGCAATCAATTATTTCTTCTATCAGTTGATGGGAAGTGATTTGGGCGGTATTACATATGATGAGAAGCAGGCTCTTGTACCGGGTAAACAGTTCCCGGAGCCGCCGGAGGGCGCCCGCATTGCCGAGGATGTAGAGCTTTTGTTTGCCGATGTGGATGATACAGGAGACTTAAGCGAAGAGCAGCTTCGCCAGTATGGCTCCCCGGAGAAAGATACGGTGGAGGGCTATATGATCGCGAACCGGATTCGATCGCTGATGCAGCCGGATACCGGTATGCAAGTCTATGACGAGGAGGAAGCCTGTTATCGTCCGGTTCGGTATAAGGATATTGTGATACTGGCAAGAAGCCTGAAAGACTATGGAGATGTGATCTACAATGCGCTCACGGCGCAGGGGATTCCGGTATATCTTGAAAAGTCCAAGGGATATTTTCAGGCAGTGGAGATACAGGTGATCATGGCGATGCTTTCCGTGGTTGACAACAGCCGGCAGGACATTCCACTTTCGGCAGTGCTGTTGTCGCCGATCGGCGGCTTGAATGAGTCAGAACTTGCGCAGATATGTGCTGCGGTGCGGAATGCCGTATCTGAAAAATTGTGTCTGTACGATATCTGTGAGTATTATGCAGAGGATCAGGCAGATACAGAACTTGGCGGAAAAGTCAGACGCCTGCTTGATCTGATCGAAGATCTAAAAGAGAAAAAACAGCATTTATCAGTATCGGATCTCATCTGGGAGCTGTTGGAGCAGACGGGATATTATGAATACGTGACAGCAATGCCGGCAGGCGATATCCGCAAATCCAATGTCGATATGCTATTGCAAAAGGCAGTGCAGTTTGAAAATGGATATTACAAAGGATTGTTTCATTTCTTGCGCTATGTCGATAAGCTGAAGCTGATGGAAAAGGATGAGGGCGAAGCAAGCGTGCTGAGCGAGGATGCGGATGTTGTGCGGATTATGAGTATCCACAAGAGTAAGGGACTTGAATATCCGGTCGTGTTTGTCGCAGGGATGGGACGGCAGTTTAACCGGATGGAGTTAAAGGATAATGTGCAGGTGCATCCGGACTATTATCTGGCTGCAATGGCGATGCACATAAAAGGACGGTATAAACATAATACTGCGATTCGGAGTATCTATGCGGCACTCGAGGATGCGGAGATGATGGCAGAGAATCTGCGGGTGCTCTATGTGGCGATGACGCGTGCGAAGGAAAAGCTGATCCTTACAGGTGCAATACGCGGTGCGGACCGTCTGCTTGCAAAATATGCCTATGTAGAAGATATGGAGCCGTTGCTGCTTCCGTATAATGTCCGCAAAAATGCCGACAGCTATGCGAAGCATCTGCTTGCCTGTATGGTGCGTTATAACCGGCTGGCGGCAGCCTGCAAGGTGCAGGGGAAGATTCGTATGGAGATTTGCAACCAGGAGGAAATTCTGACAGCGATGATTCCGATGGAGCTTCACAAACGGTTACAGTTAGAAGACATCCGCCGTATGGCGGAGCAGGCAGAGGAAGATGTATTCTATGCGAAAAACGAGGCGAGTGTATCCTATGTATATCCACATATGCCGATGACGACCCTGGGAGCGAAGCTGTCAATCTCGGATATTAAGAAGATGAAAGCCTATGATGGAAAAGGGTATGATATCAATACGGAATTTGCCCTTCCGGATACTGCGGAGCAGGAAATAGAAAAAAACCTTCCGAAACGAGCACAGTCTGCAGGAAAAACAGGCACACTTACCGGTGCGGAGCGTGGTACGATCGTTCATAAATTTATGGAAATGCTGCCATTTGAAGCGGTGGATACAGACGGAGATCTGGATGCGTATATCGCACAGCAAAAGGCGGCATTGCTTGCGCGGGGCATTTTCGAGGAGCGGGAACTTGTGGCAATCCGGGAAGCCAAAATCAGGAAGATGTTGCAATCTACGCTTGGATGCCGTATGATAGAAGCTGCGCGCCTGGGCAATCTGTACAAGGAACGGCAGTTTTCTGCGGGTATTCCGGCATCGGAGGTGTATGATGTCACGGAGCCGGATGTACTAGTTGTACAGGGAATTATTGATGCATACTTTTATGAGGATGACGACGTGGTGGTCATGGATTATAAGACCGATGCCGCAGACGAGGAGACTCTGGTTGGCAGATACCGGGCACAGCTTGCCTCGTATGCAGAGGTGCTGGAACGATTGACAGGAAAAAAGGTGAAGGAGCAGGTGATCTATTCCTTCCACTTAGATAAAATGATTCGATTATGAGGTGATAGAAATGGCTAGAACAGAGGAAGAACAAAAAGGAATTTCTTTGCTGGGAAACCAGCACGTAGCGTATCCGTCTGATTATTCTGCGGATATTCTGGAGACATTTATCAACAAACATCCGGACAATGATTATTTCGTAAAATTCAACTGCCCGGAATTCACAAGTCTTTGTCCGATTACTGGACAGCCGGATTTTGCGACAATCTACATCTCCTATGTGCCGGATGTGCGCATGGTGGAGAGTAAGTCGTTGAAGTTGTACCTGTTCAGTTTCCGAAATCATGGAGATTTCCATGAGGATTGCGTGAATACGATCATGAAGGATCTGATCAAGGCAATGGACCCGAAATATATTGAGGTCTGGGGAAAATTTACTCCACGTGGAGGAATCTCTATCGATCCGTATTGTAACTATGGACGTCCGGGCACAAATTGGGAAAAGGTCGCTTACGATCGTCTGGTACATCATGATTTATATCCGGAGAAAGTGGATAACCGCTAGGTGATTGCGGGACAAAAAGGAAGTAATCAATTATGAACAACAGTATGAAAGAGGCAGAAGATTATATTAACCAGATCCCGCTGTTTGGACCTCATACAGAGGGAAGAAATAAATCAGGAAATGAGAACTTAGAGGCGGTCATGGCATTGCTTGGAAATCCACATCTTGCACATAAGGCGATTCATGTGGCTGGTACAAACGGAAAAGGTTCTACGGTGCAGTTCCTGCGTGCGATACTCACAGAGGAGGGATACCGGGTGCGTACCTTTACGTCCCCACATCTGATCTCCATCACAGAACGGATCGAGGGAATCACAGAAGAAGAATTCGTCGAATGCTACCAGATTGTACGGAATGCATGCGAGCATGCGGTGCAGAAAAATCTGCAGCATCTCTCGTATTTTGAATTCCTGTTTGCGATGGCAGCGGTGTATTTTTCCAAGCTGGAGCTGGACTATGTGATTTACGAGACCGGACTTGGCGGCAGACTGGATGCGACCAATGTGCTTGTGCCGGTGTTGACGATCATTACAGAGATTGGGCTCGATCATATGAAATATCTCGGCAACACGATCGAGGCGATTGCTGGAGAAAAAGCCGGGATTATAAAAACAGGCGTTCCAGTTGTGTACCACACGGGCAGTCTGGAAGCGGATGCCGTCGTAAAAAATCAGGCAGAAGCACTTGCGGCAGAAGCAATAAATGTCGCAAATGTGGAGTATAATATCGATGAATTTACAGATAAAACCATTGATTTTTCAATGTATAGCCGCTATTATAGTTACAATGGTTTGCGGCTTGATAGTGTGGCCACCTATCAGGTAGACAATGCCGTGACTGCGATCACAGCAGGTACGGTGCTGTTAGGCAGGCAAATCGCACAGGAGAAAATACAGCTTGCGCTGGATGCGTTTTTCTGGCCGGGACGTATGGAGAAGCTGAATGGGAATATCGTGATCGATGGGGCACACAACGAGAGTGCCATCGAGCGATTTACTGAGAGCGTGAATGCCGGGTATGCAGACCGGGAGAAAACACTTCTCTTTGCAGTCGCCGGGGATAAGGACTACGAACCGATGATCGCATATCTGATGCAGAATCTGGAAGTGGAGGCGGTCTATGTGACGTCGCTGGATTCTGACCGCGCAATCTCCGCAGAGTATATTGCGGCATTGTTCCGCGATTGTGCGAAGAAGACGGAACGCAATGTACATGTCTATGCAGATAATGACATCCGAAGCTGTTTCGCGGAAGCATATGCAGCTGTGGAGGCACGCGGCGGCATGCTGTTTTGCGTGGGCTCTCTGTATCTGATTGGAAAGATAAAAGACATATGGGAGGAAACCGTATGATAAATTTTGAAGAAGAATTGAAGCGTTTCTCGCCGATTCCGGAAGTGAATCAGGCGGAGGAAGCCATTTACAGCAATGATTTGAAGGATATCAGTGATATTGTATTACAGATGACACAGGACTTGAGAAATACAGGCAGCATATTGGATAATGCAGTATCTGTGCGGGCAAGGAGAAGATAAGATGGCAACAACAATGCGACCGGTGCTGTGCCCCCATTGTGGTGCACAGGTGCGGAAAAATGGATATTGTTCGGAATGTTATCTTCCGTTGTCGATGCTTAAAAAAGCGCAGAATACATCCAATTATTATTACAATATTGGGTATGACCGGGCATCGGCGAGAGATCTGTCCGGTGCGATTGAATCTCTGTTGCAGGCACTGCGGTATAACAAGCGAAATGTGCCAGCACGCAATCTGCTGGGACTCATCTATTATGAGATGGGTGAGGCTGTGCAGGCGATGAGCGAATGGGTTATGAGCATCAACTATCAACAGGAAAATAACCTTGCGACAAAATACTTAAAAGAACTGAAAAAAGATCCAGCCCGGTTGGAGAGTGTCGATCAGCTTGCGCGGAAGTTCAACATGGCAATCCAGTATGCGCACAGCGAAGATTATGATCTTTCAATCTTGCAGCTCAAAAGTGCACTCTCGGACAATCCACATTTTGTGAAAGGATATTTGCTGCTTGCCCTTTTGTATATCGGGACAGATAACTACGAGAAGGCAAGAGTGACTCTGCGTCGTGTCTTAAAGATCGATAAGGCGAATTCCCTTGCGGTGCATTATCTGCGGGAGATGGGAGATACCGAGGAAAACATCATTGAGATGCGTAAACAGAACGTGGATAATGATGGACTCTTAGACGACGATTACCTTGAGGAGATCGTTGTGACCGAGGATGGCAGAGCACCGAAGAAGATCGAGAAGAAGAATCTGTTTCAGGAGATCAAGGCAAAGAAAGATACAAGCGTTGTGCGAACCGGACAGTTTGGACAGGTCAGCCTTGCAAAATACTCTGGGTTGTATATGTTGCTTGGGCTGGCGTTTGGCGTCCTGCTTTTCAGCTTTTTCATTCTGCCTGGACAGAAAAAGAAGCTGCGGGTAGAAAATGAACAGCTGATTAAGACATACAGTGAGGAGCTTGCCGGGAAAAATTCCACGATCAACAGCCTGAGTGCAGAGGTGGACAGTCTGACAAAACAGATTGATACACTGCAAAATGGAGCCGCACAGGGGGAGACGGATCTTCCTGATTATTCCAATGTTGTGTCGGGCATGTCAGATACAGATTTACAAAATATGATAGACAAAGAGTAATCGATGATTATTCGAAATTACGAAAGAAAGTGAAATGATTTCACTTTCTTTTTCTTTTGCATTTTTTTCTGGATATATGGATATAGGAGGCAATTTATGGTGTATGAAGTAGCAAATGGTGTGCTGATTTATTATCTGCCGGAGGAGCTTGATCACTATGCGGCGGATATGCTCAAGCGAAAGACGGCACATGTGTTTGATGAGGAGGAGATCAGGTACCTGATCTTTGATTTCTCGAAGACGCAGTTCATGGACAGTTCCGGCATCGGGCTGATTACCGGACGGTTTCGGATGGTGCATGACAAGGGAGGATGTGTATATGCGGTGCATGTCAATGAAACGATCGATCGCATTTTGTTGATGTCAGGAATCTATCGCATCTTAAAGAAGATGGATTCTCTGGATGCGATAAAAAAGGAGATGGTAAAGGGAGGATATTATGAATAGTGCAAACGAAATGAATGTGGAATTTGATAGTGTGGCGAAAAATGAGAGCTTTGCCCGTGTGATCGTGGCATCATTTATCACGTCGACGAACCCAACGCTCGAAGAAGTGTCGGATATTAAAACGGCAGTTTCCGAGGCGGTCACAAATGCAATCATTCATGGCTATGAGAAAGGTGCGGGAAAAATCTGGATTCGTACAGTCGTGGAAGACCGTTCGGTGTACATAGAAGTGCGGGACAAAGGAATAGGCATCGCGGATGTCAAACAGGCGATGGAGCCACTTTTCACAACAAAACCGGAAGAGGAACGATCTGGTATGGGGTTTTCCTTTATGGAGGCATTTATGGATCGGCTGGAGGTTGAATCTGCCGCAGGCGAAGGTACCGTGGTAAAAATGTGGAAGGAGATCGGTGCACCGGCACCACATTATGAATAAATGAATGAATGGGAACTATTTCAACAGGCACAGATGGGGAGCAAGGCTGCAAAGGAAAAAATAGTTTCAGATAATACCGGGTTGGTGTGGAGCATTGCGCGGCGGTTTGTCAATCGTGGTTATGATCTCGAGGAACTGTATCAGATTGGCTGTATCGGACTGCTCAAGGCATGTGACCGGTTTGAAAGCCGTTATGGCGTGCAGTTTTCCACTTATGCCGTGCCGCTGATCGCTGGAGAAATCAAACGGTTTCTGCGTGATAATGGTGCGATCAAGGTATCGCGTATCCTAAAACAAAATGGCTATCAGATCAGCAAAGCGAAGGAGGCGTTGCTGCACAAATATGGAAGAGAGGCAACGCTGGATGAGCTGGCAGACTATACGGGACTTTGCGTCGAGGATATCGTGATGGCGACAGAGGCGAACCGGGAGGTGGAATCCATCCAGCAGACAATCTGTGGCAAGGATGGGACACAGGTCAGTCTGGTGGAGCGACTGGTGGATGAAGCACAGTCGGAAGTGGCAGCGGAAAATATCATGAATCGGATCTTGGTCGGACAGGCAATGGAAAAGCTGGGGGAGATGGAACAGGAATTGATCCGGTTGCGGTTTTTCGAGGATAGGACACAGACAGAGGTTGCGAAGGTGCTGGGAATCAGTCAGGTGCAGGTCAGCCGGCTGGAGAAGAAAATACTGATTCAGATGCGTCAGAATCTGGATTTTTATAAATCGAACTAGAAGTACGATTTATATATAAAAAGTACAATGCTAGAAATAAAAGTAGAATAATAAAACTTATAGTTGAAAAAACATACTTCGCGTTGTATAATGTCAACAATAGTTGTATTTGGCGGGAGAGTATATGGGAGCACGCAAGAAGCTTGCGCTGGAACAGTTTAATCGCGACAATATTTTGACGGCGGCGAGGGAGTTATTTGAGACGAAAGGCGTTCAGGACACGACGATGGACGATATTGCGCTGCAGGCAGATTACAGCAAGTCGACGATTTATGTATATTTCCGGAGCAAGGAAGATATCTATAATTCCATAGTGGTTGATTATCTTGATATCCTGATTGGTGAGATGACGGTGTATATCGAGGGAGATACCTCTTTTGAGGACAGCTATTACAAGCTGTGTGAACGGCTGGTTTCTTTCTGTGAACGATATCCGAAGTATTATGCTTCCCTGATGTTTGAGGAGAAGGCAACCAACAGCCGGAAGCAGGGCACGGTGATTCTGCCGGAGATCCTGCAGGAATTATATGGATTGATGGAAGCGCTCGTCCAGAAGGGAAAAAACACAAACGTGTTACAGGAAACACTCGATACAAAGCCGACGGTTTTGTATCTCTGGTCATCCTTAAGCGGTATTATTCAGATTTCGGCACAGAAGAAAAAAGAGATCACGAAGCAGACCGGGATGACGATGGAAGAATATCGGAGCTTTGCTTTTCGCACACTGTATGAATCACTTGTACAGAAGAAAGCTTCGGGAGAGTAGTGGGAGGATACAAATGAGGGGTATGGAATTGAAAAATGAGATAGAAGAGGCACGGAATTATATTTTTTACGTGTCTGATTATATTGATGTGTCTGCAGGACATGCATGGAAGATGGACTGCCGGCAGGCAATGACTGAACAGATGGTACAGAATCTTCCAAACTGCAAGGTGATGAAATATACAGAATATCATGGAGAATGTCTGGATGCAGACAGTGTGGGAATTTTGTTCCCATCGAAGATGTGGGGGATTTCCCTTGCGGTATATGCATTTTTACAGAATCTGCGGGTGTCTGCGTCGACCTATGTGTATGCAGTCGCGATGGGAGAGGTCTTATCTGCAGAAGTAAATGGAACCGCAAATGTACGGATGGAGACACTTGGACAGTTTCAGGATATCTTTGAGCGCCGGAGACTGGGGGATATCTCAGATATTTACATCCGATGTATCGATTACAAGCGCGAGTTTACAACGACGGAGGAGAAGCTGATGCGCTCGGTTACAACGGCAGAACGGATTGCCGATGTGATGGAGGGACTGCTTTTTTACAGCATGAAGGCAGTAAAAGAGCAGAAGCTGCAGTTTGTCACAGACAAGCGCACGACAGTTCGGACAAAGCATGTGGCAGAGCGGAAGGAAGTGACAGCTTTGGTGGAAACGAAGATTTTGCCGATGCCAAATATCAAGAATGTATTTCTGGACGATGATTTGTTGTCGGAGGTTCGGATATGCCAAGCTATGTAATCCATTTATCCTGTGCCAAACGCGCGCTGGAGATGCTGCCGGAGATGAACGCACAGGAGCAAAATGCATTTTTTCTTGGAAATATGATCGCAGATATGTGCAGGGATAAGCATTACACACATTTCTGGAACGATGTGACCTATGACAAGCTGGTGCGCCGACCGGATCTGGACTGGTTTTTACAGAAATATGGTGATGCATTACAGGAGCCGTATGTGCGTGGATATTATGCGCATCTTTTGCTTGATTATAATTTTCTGGATCTGTACTGGGACAGACATTTCCGGTTTTATAATGCGCAAAAGCAACCGGAGGTGTTATATGATGCGGTTACTTTTGTAGAAGTGTTGGAACAGCAGCAGATGTATGATCGTCAGGAATTTTTCTCTAAGAAATGGTATTATGGTGATTACGACCGGATGAATGCGTATTTCGCGAATAGATATAATGTAATGTTTCCGAATCTGGAGTTCAATGCGAAAGAATGGGAACGTATACGGCGGATTACAGAGATCGACTGGGACTATGCGCCGGAAGCGATGGAACGGACAAAAGCCCAGTTATCGCAGAGTGTTGCAATCGCCAAGCCGGGAATCATCCCGCAATTACAGATATTTGTGCTTCCGGAACTGGAACAGTTGGTGGAAGTTACCGCAAAAAAAGTGGCAGAGATATAAAATCCCTGCCACTTTTTTTGTCGCCATTAAATATTGATATGTGTTTTTTGTACTTCTTCGACGATCGGATCGACCTGATCTAAGAGGTTAATCATGTTTTCGTACAACTGATTCTTGCGTGTGATATCGCCGGATAACTGGTTGACTGTCTCGGACACGCCGATATAGCCGTCCTTGGCACTTAAGATATCTCCCTGAATCTGATCAGCGGTTTCGTTACAAGTGTCAACGGCAGCGGCAATCTGCTGCTGAACCTCAATCACACCGTTGACGGATTCTTTGATATTGCCAAACAGTTCGGTTGTCTTTTTTACCTGCTCCTGTTCATGGGAGAGCATCCGGTTTGCTGTTTCCATCGAAGCATTTAAGTTGGAAGCGTCCTCGCGGAGCAGTGCCATGTTTGCATTTACAGTATCGACGAGCTTCTTGATCTCTGCGGACAGGGTGCTGACCTCGGTTGCGACAACGGCAAACCCGAGACCGTGCTCCCCGGCACGGGCGGCTTCAATCGAAGCGTTTAAGGAGAGCATGTTTGTCTGGTTGGCGATACCAATAATACCGGACATTGTCTCCTGAATCTCGTCGAAGCTGCTCTGGAATTTATTTAAGACTTCCACGACATGCTGGAAATCCTTCAGTACATTGGAAGAGCTTTCCTGCAGGCTGTCGACATTTTCGTTTGCCTGATCGGTCGCGGTAAGTACTCCGCTGACGCTCGTTTCAATCTGGGAAGAAACTTCTACGATATTGGCAAATTCCTGCTTGATGGAATCCATACCGGAAGCAACCTGATCGGACTGCGCGAGGATCGTATCAAAGGAACCCTGGATATCAGAGATCTGACTTGCGGTCTGCATTTCTTCTTCAATCAGGGATTTCCGGTTTTCCTTCAGGCTTTTCGTAATCTGGGTGATCGGCTCTAAGCTTTGCTTTAAGGCAAGCCCGGTTACCGTTTCTGTTGGAACTGCATGTATTTCTGTTTTCTTTTTAAACATCGTGGTTATACCTCCTGCGTGTAATTATTCAAATGCTGCAAGCACAAGTGTCTGATTCATATGCTGGTTGTTAAACTGCTGGCCGTCGCCGACGAAGATCGCAGCAGGTGCAACCGTACGGAATGAAGCAACATAGTCGGTCAGGACATCGTCCTCTGCAAATAGGCGCAGACGGTTCGCACTGTCAAAGCCAAGCAGGAATGAAACCGGGGATGCCTGTATGGAGGCAAGCAGTTCTTCGTGAATCTGCCGGTAATCATCGACATCCATGATATAGATGCTGTCATTTTCATAGATTGCCTTGCCGTTGAACATGACGCCGTTCCGGTCGACCGACATTGTCTGGATGATACAGGTATCATCGCCAAGGGCGCGTCCAAGTGGATGGCGCGGCATGGCAGAGAGGATATCTTCGAGCTGGACGCCGGTTTCCTCCTGGTAGAGCTCTAATGCTGGAACGCCATCTAACTGAAACAGTGTTTTGGTTCCCGGTTCTACCAAGTTGGCGAAATGCGCACGGCGGCTCTGCCGTTTGTAAATATTTTCCTTATATAGATGGATCTTGCCACCTTTGTTTTTGATAAACGCATACGCACAGCTTCGCGTATGAACCTTCCCGTCTAAAATCACACAGTGTTTTTCGCCGAGCAGGACGCCATAGGCACTGGCACCGATCAACGGAACACCGGCTTCCTGCAGGGAATCGTGGATGGTTGACAGGACGCGTTCCTCGCATCCGGTCATAAATTCCAGACAGATCGTATCGGAATCCCCCGGTTCGATCGCCTGCAGATTCGCAAGAAATGTATGCATGGATTTGACCGGAGTTGTGCGGACATCTTCAATTATGCCCGTACATACTTCAATGCCTGCAAATCCAATGACAATGATTGCCTGTGTCAGGCGCATCTCTTTCGCAATGCCTTCACCGCTGGTACCGATCATCGGTGTGCCCGGATATTTCTCGCCGAGCAGGGCGGCGGCAGCTTCTATTTTTGAAAAAGGAGCAATCAGGATTAGAAAATCAGCTTTTTTCAATCCGGCGGTTGCTTCCGTTATGGCTGTTTCCACATGGTCTGCGCGACCGATGCCTACAAAACCTTTCATCTTAAGCCTCCGACTGCGACTATACTTGTGGGGCATGTAAATGCGCAGTGAATTTACACGCGGAAAAATCCGCGGCACCTAAACTTATTCTACCAAAAAATGGAGAAAAAGAATAGAGGAAAAGAAAAATGTTTAGAATAGGTAATATCTTGTATTTGTGGTAAAAGTTTGCTATAATGGCGTTTATCTGGATACTTATATGCAAAAATAAAGGGAGGTAGCTCGATGGGCTATTCAAAAGCGGAAACTGAGAAAAAACAGAGAAAACTTGTTTCCAAAACACAACGAAATACGAGAAAAGTGCTGGTTATACTTTTTAAGATCATATTGGTTGGTATCATTGCAGTGATCATAGCCGGAGCCGGAGCTGGATTCGGTATGATGAAGGGTATTTTGGACAATGCACCGGATACCTCCAGTATCAATATTGTTCCACAGGGATACCGGTCGAATATCCGGTCACAGGATGGCACGGTAGAAAAAGAGATCTCCACGATTGATTCGAACCGTGTTTATGTATATTATGATCAAATCCCGAAAGATATGGTCAATGCATTTGTTGCAATCGAGGATCAGCGATTCTGGACGCATAATGGTATTGATGTGCGCGGTATCTTCCGTGCGTTTGCAAAGGGCGCGGCAAGCGGTCACTTTAATGAGGGTGCATCGACGCTGACGCAGCAGCTCATCAAGAATCAGGTATTTAATGTCGGTCTGGATGAGACGACATTTATGGACAAGCTGGAACGTAAGATTCAGGAGCAGTATCTGGCAATTGAACTCGAAAAGCAGTACACAAAGGAAGAAATCGTTGAGTACTATCTGAACACAATCTATCTGGGACGTGGTGTCAGTGGTGTTCAGGCAGCTTCCGAGAAATATTTCGGTAAGGATATGACGGAACTTACGATCTCAGAGATCGCAGTTATTGCAGGTATTCCACAGAACCCAAGCCGTTACGATCCGGTTGCCAATCCAGACGAGAACAAAAAGCGCCGGGCGGAAGTTTTAAAGAAGATGTTAGATCAGGAATACATCACACAGCAGCAGTATGACGAGGCAGTGGCAGATGATGTCTATGCGAGAATCGATGCCGAGCATGAGGTTCAGCTTGCAGAATCTGACGTGAACACTTTCTATCAGGATGCTATCATAAATGGTGTCATAGAGAAGTTTATGGATATGTATGGCTGTACAAAGTCAGAGGCGGAGAACAAGCTTTACACGGGTGGTTATGAGATTTACTCTGCACAGGATAAAGCAATCCAGAAGATCTGTGATGATGTCATCAACAATCCGGAATATGTAAGCAATAGCACGAAGGTTGGTTTGAGCTACAAGCTGACACTTCTGGGAGCCGACAAAGAAACAAATTACAATTACAGCATTGGCGATCTGACCAATTATTTTGCAGAGCAGACAGGAAATTCAAAGTATAATAATATTTATCCGAGTGAACAGGATGCGAGAGCCGCAGCCGACACATTCAAGGAAGCGATGCTGGAAGAGACAGGCGGAACCTATGTCGCTGAAGCATTTTCTGTATCACCGCAGCCACAGTTTTCGTTCACAATCATGGATCAGCATACCGGCTATGTAAAAGCACTGGTAGGCGGACGTGGTACGAAGACCGTAAACCGTGCATTTAACCGTGCAACGGAGGCAGAGAGACAGCCGGGTTCCACGTTCAAGATCGTAGCAGCATATGCACCGCTGATCGACAGTGGTAAGGCAGGTCTTGCAACATCGTTTAACGATGAGCCATATCAGTATGCAAATGGTAATGAGGTTCGGAATGCCGGTGGCGGACATAGCGGATATTGTACGATCCGTAAGAGTATCGCAAGCTCCATTAACGTCTGTGCGGTAAAGGCAATTACCGAAGAGACACCAGAGGCAGCATTTGAGTATTTGTTGAAGTTTGGATATACGACACTGGTAGACCAGGAGGTGGACAGCAATGGTACGCTGCTCACAGATAAGACACAGGCGTGTGCACTGGGTGGATTGAGTTATGGTGTTACGAATTATGAGATGACAGCCGCTTATGCATCGATTGCAAATGGTGGTGTTTACAATCAGCCGGTTTTGTTTACCAAGATTATCGATCATGATGGAAATGTGGTAGTTGACAACACGACACCAACCTCCCATGAGGTAATCAAGCCGACAACTGCATGGCAGTTGATCGAGGCGATGAAGTCCGTAGTTACAAGCGGAACTGGTACGCCGGCAAGATTACAGTCTGGTATGACTTGTGCAGGTAAGACAGGTACAACCTCTGAAAACTATGATCTTTGGTTTTGCGGTATGACACCATATTATACCGCGTCTATCTGGATGGGTTATGACAGTAACGTTGATATGGGTGGACAGAATACACATAAATATATGTGGCGCGATATCATGGATCAGATTGTAGAGTTAGAAGGACAGGATACATCGGCAGACTTTGAGCGACCTGAGGGTATCACGACGATCAGCGTCTGCGAGATCACCGGATTGCTTCCGGGTGAAGGCTGCCCAACTTCTTCGGATTATTATGCACAGGCAGATATCCCATCACAGAGATGTAGTGGACACGAGGCACTTGAGTTCTGTACAGAATCACATAAACTTGCAAACAGTGGATGTCCGGAGACTGTTTCATTTACAGTCGAGATTGATGAAAACGGAAATAAGAAGCTGGTAGGCTCCAATGGAGAATCTACTGATGGATACACATATACTGATGAGGTGTGTGATATTCATACACCGTTAGAGGAGGGTGAGATTGAACTTGCTTCTTCAGCAGGTGAAGGAGGAACGATTTCACCGACGGTTCGAGTTGCGAAGGGTGCCAATGTAACCTTCTATATCACACCGCACAATGGATACCGGATCAAGGATGTCATTGTAAATGGACAGAGTCAGGGCGCTGTTTCAAGCTTTACATTTAACGATGTACAGGCAAACGGAACGATCAGTGTTACCTTTGAGAAGACTGGAGGTACCGATCCGGCACCAACGCCGACAACACAGCCGCCGGCACCGACGACGCAACAACCGCCGACAACACAGGCGCCAACAACGCAGCAACCAACAACACAGCAACCGGAGCCGACGACACAGGCACCGGAGCCGCAAACGTAATATAAATCAAAGAAGTATCTGAGAACAGTTGTTTATGACTGCAATCAGATACTTCTTTTTGTTTTTGTTATAAATAAAGCTTCAATTCTTTGGCATCTTTGGAGAGAAGATGAGAGATGCAAAGTAAGAGAAGATCAAAGCGGCGGAGGTTCCGACGGCTGCCATTTTGAAACCACCGCGGAACAGTCCGAGAAAGCCATCTTCGTTTACTGCATCCTTGATTCCTTTCCACAGGTTGTAGCCGAATCCGGTCAGGGGAACGAAAGCACCCGCTCCGGCAAATTTCATGAAAGGCTCATAGATGCCAACTGCCCCTAAGATTACCCCCGTGCAGACTAAGATCACCATCACCCGTCCGGGCATAAGCTTGGTTGTATCCATCAGAATCTGTGACAGTACACAGATGATTCCACCGATGACAAAAGCAAGAATATAGTCCATATATACATCCTCCAATCTAAGATATAATGAAGCACGCGGATGCGTGTATTATTCGATGTGTTCGATGACAACGGCGTGCGCGACGCCGGGGATCGTCTGTCCCTCGTTGAAGCTGACTGTAGAAAGCAATGCTCCGGTAGGGACGAATAACACGCGTTTCCATTCGTTTGATTCTAATTGATGCAGAATATAGCCGGCAAGTGTGACAGCTGCACAGCCGCAGCCACTGCCGCCACTGTGGGTATCCTGTTCCTCGTTGTCGAAGATACAGACGCCGCAGTCCATATGCTGTTTCTCAATGTCGTAGTCGTTATCCCGTAACAGTTTTATCAGAATTTCACTGCCGACTTTTCCAAGATCGCCAGTGATGATTTTATCAAAATGCGATGGCTTGACGGCGAGATCTTCGAGACATTGGTAGATGACATCTGCTGCGGCAGGTGCCATACAGGCGCCCATGTTCATGTTGTCCCGTACGCCGTAATCAACGATTTTTCCGGTTGTCACAGAAGTGATGCGAGGGTATTCTTTCATCGGCTGATCTGGACTGGTTGCAGATACAAGGAATGCGCCGCTTCCAGTGACTGTCCAGGTAGAAGAGAGTGGGCGCTGGTTTCCGTATTCCAGTGGAAACCGGAACTGTTTTTCTGCACCACCGAAGTGACTGCTTGTCACAGCAATGACATGCGAGGCATAGCCTGCATTGACAGTCATAGCTGCAAGTGACAATGCTTCGCCACAGGTGGAGCAGGCACCATACAGACCGAAGATAGGTATCTGAAAATCTTTCAGACCGAATGTAGAACCGATCAACTGTCCAAGCAGATCGCCACCGAAGATATAGCGGATATTCTCCTTGGCGATGCCGGATTTCGTGATGGCAGTCTGTACTGCGCGGCGCACCATTTCGGATTCGCCTTCTTCCCACGAGTCCATGCCGAAGGCAGGATCTGGCTCAATCTGGTCGAAATAGGAGGCGAGAGGTCCCTGCCCTTCCATGTCACCGACGATTGAGGCACGGCTTAAAATTGCTGGTGGACAGGCAAAGCGTATGGTCTGTTTTCCGACAGCCTGATTTGTTTTTTCTTGTTCATTCTGATTCATAATAACTCCTTTCTGGATAATCTGTTATTACAGTAGTTTGAAAATCCAATAGATGAAACCGGCGACAAAGCTTACTACGACACCGAATAAGATAACAGGTCCGGCAATCGTGAACACTTTGACACCTTTTCCGAACACTTCACCCTCTTTTTTGTATTCGATCGTTGGGGCGGCAACGGAATTCGCAAATCCGGTAATCGGAACCAGAGCACCGGCACCGCCATATTTCGCGAGTGGTTTGTAGAGGTTTAACCCCGTAAGCAGGACGGAGAGAAATACAAGCAGGATCGAACAGACGCTCATTGCGTCTGCCTCCTCATAATGAAACTGCGTCGTACATACGTTGAAGATCACCTGCCCGAGCAGACAGATACAGCCGCCAACGAGAAAGGCGTGCAGGCAGTTTTTGAAACAACTGTGTTTCGGCGTGATCGCTTCGACGTAACGGTTATATTCCTGGTCGTTTTGCTTTACTTTCATAGAGATAACTCCTTTCGCTATAATTTAAGAAGGGAAAAACAGAATCTGCCAGGCGCAGCCGAGTGCTTTTCCGATGGCAGCCGCGGCAATCACATAAGGGAGCCATGTCCGCACGCCCAAACGGCGGGATAGAATTGGCATGACCTGTAAGGTTTCTGCTAAAGCACCGGCGAGACACCCGATAAAAATGCCGCCAAACAGATTGAAGATGCTGAATCCTGCCAGCCCGATCGGAATCCGGAGTCCGAACAGATACGCAGCATTTCCAATCGTGACACCGGCGATGATCAAAGCTTCAATCCGGTGGACACCTTTGCCGGATTTCATCTGCTCTGCCAGTTTATCGAAGATACCAAGCATCGTGATAAATGCGACAAAACCAGCGGAAACAGCACTTCCGGCACAGATACAAAAGAAACAGTAAGCAATCGTTTTAATCAACATCGAGACTCGTTCCCTCCCGTGCGCTGTCTACAACGATTGCATCGTTGACATCCCGCTCATATAATCGCATCTGTACCTGCAGCGGTGTCGGATCATCGGCTTTCTTGTGGTTCAGACCGTGATTGAAGAAGAGCAGCATACCGAAGAACAGCCCGACACAGTAAAACAGAATGCCAAATCGATATCCGGCAGTGGTTGCACTTGCCTGCGTTCCAGTAAACATCTGATACAGATCCTGCAGCAGATCAATGGCACCGACGTCCCCGTTGTAGGACATGATCGAATAGGCGGTTCCGAAAAAGGCGAGCAGCATCAGAAATGCGGCTTTTATTTTTCCGGTTCGTTTGTGTCCGTCGCTTAAGTTCCGATAGTAGACGACGCATTCCTGGCTGCCAATATTCTGGACAGTCACGGATTTATCGTATTTCAGAATTTCTCCAATGATTGCAAGGGCATTGACGACTAATTGCCCCTGCTCGTTGTCACGAAATGTAAACAGCTTGATTTTTTTCACGTCGTGCATGATATCCGGCTGGCTGCAAAAGACGGAAGCAATATCTTCAATGTGTACCTGCTTGGACGCAACCATCGTGCTTGCATCGAGGGAAAGATATACGGTTGTTTCTGCGTGCTCTGTTTGATTCATAATACATTCCCTTCCATTTTCTGATTGATTTGATATATATGGATAGTATGAGAATTTTTTGCAGGGATATCCTGTTAAATTCTAGCAAGAACATTTCTTTTTTTGTCGACTTATGGTAAAATAAAAAATAATTATGGTTTGAAAAAGGATTCAGGAAGGAATACAAATCAGAATATGGAATTAGATCAGATACGAAAACAGATCAACGCGGTGGATGATGCGATGCATCGCTATTTTACGGATCGCCTGCGCTGCTCGGAAGATGTGGCAGAAGCGAAGCTTCAAACGCAGGACAGCGTATACAAACCAGAGCGCGAAAAGCAGGTGTACGCACGTTTCCCCGGTGATGCAGATGAGGAAAAACTGTACCGTCTGTATGTGCGGAAGGTTATGCAATTATCGCGGTATCATCAGTATGGAATCTTCCTTGGAAAAGGAAATGTGGATACGGAATTTGAGACGCAGTATAGATCAGTTCAGACAGCGATAAACGAAAGAGACACCACAGATGCATCTGTGAAGATCGAGCTGACACCCGATCCACAGGCGGAACAGGGGATGTCTATACAGGATATGCTTTCCGTACTTGGCGACTTCGGAACCGAAGTGACTGCATTGCAGTACGAAGGCAGTAAAGTAAGTGTAACCGTGCGTGTTTCCGGTACGGATGCACTCGAATCACAACGAAGGTTATTCTACATGTTATACAAGGAAAGTGTGACGTATAAGATGTATGTAGTATAAATACACAGGAGGATTATTATGCTCATAGTTGATGGTCACGTCGTCGATCCTGCAACCGGGTTGCACGAGATCGCAGACGTATTGATTGAACAGGATTGTATAAAGAAGATTTACGTGCGAAGCCGCGGCGAGCAGGCAGATTACAACGAAGCCCAGGAAAATGGACATCTTGTGATCGATGCAAAGGGTAAATATGTAATGCCGGGCTTTATTGATCTGCATGTACATTTTCGTGATCCGGGACTGACATACAAGGAAGACATCATTACCGGTTCGCGTGCAGCAGCCGCGGGTGGTGTGACGACAGTCTGTGCGATGCCAAACACAAAACCGGTTGTCGATAACGTGGAAGTATTGCAGGATATTTTGCAACGTGCGGAGCATGCATATGTGCATGTGAAGCAGCTTTCCTCTATTACGAAAGGGATGGAAGGAAAAGAACTTGTCGATATGGAAGCGATGTTAAAGGCAGGCGCTGTTGCATTTTCCGAAGATGGAAAAAGTGTTATGGATATCCGTGTCTACCGCGAGGCGATGAAGAAGGCAGCCGAGCTTGGTGCAGTGATCATGGCGCACTGCGAGGACAAGGATCTCGTTGGAAAAGGCGTGTTAAATGAGGGCGTTGCATCCGAGAAGTTCGGTGTGCCGGGTATTCCGAATTCCGTGGAGGATGTCATCACCGCGCGTGATATTTTTCTTGCGCATGAGACAGGGGCGAAGCTTCATATCTGCCATTGTTCCACAATTGGAACGGTCGAGCTTATGCGGATGGCGAAGCGGCTTGGCGCGCATGTCACAGCCGAAGTTTGTCCGCATCATTTCACATTGACGGATGCAGATATCAAGGAAGCCAACAGCAACTACAAGATGAATCCGCCACTCCGGACAGAGAAGGATGTAAAGGCACTGGTGGAAGGACTGGTAGACGGAACGATGCCTGCAATCTCTACCGATCATGCACCACATTCCGCAGAAGAGAAGGCTCAGTTCTTTGATAAGGCACCATTTGGAATCGTCGGATTAGAGACGTCTGCCGCACTTACGTATACGGCACTTGTAGCACCTGGCCTTATGGATATCATGGATATGGCGACGAAGATGAGCTACAATCCTGCGAAGATCATCGGCATCGATGACAAGTACGGAAGACTGACACCGGGAGCGAAGGCGGACATCGTAATCTTCGATCCGGAAGAAACATGGGTCGTTGATCCGATTAAGTTTGAATCGAAGGGACACAATACCCCATATACCGGACAGACATTAGTTGGAAAAGTTCTGACGACCATCGTAGATGGTGAGCTTCGTTACAATGGAGCAATTATAGAAGACCAATAGGAGGCGGCCATGGAACGAAGTTCCATTCAGGATGACGCCGCCGATCTGCCGTGAGGACACAAATTATTAGGAGGACAAATAAATGATTAACGAATTAGTAGCACAGATTGAGAAGAAGGACGCACCAATCGTAGTTGGATTAGACCCGATGCTTTCCTATGTACCGGAGTATATCCAGAAGAAAGCATTTTCTGAGTATGGAGAAACCTTAAAAGGTGCAGCCGAGGCAATCTGGGAATACAATAAAGGAATTATCGATGCAACTTACGATCTGATTCCGGCGGTGAAACCGCAGATCGCAATGTATGAGCAGTTTGGAATCGAGGGACTCATTGCATTCCACAAGACCTGTGCATATGCAAAGGAGAAGGGACTTGTAATCATCGGCGACATCAAGCGTGGTGACATCGGATCTACATCAACGGCATATGCAGTCGGACATCTTGGCAAGGTGCAGGTAGGAAGCAAAGAATATGCTGGATTCGATGAGGATTTCGTGACAGTCAATCCATATCTTGGAACCGATGGTGTGAAGCCATTTGTGGATGTATGCAAGCAGTACAATAAGGGTATCTTCGTACTTGTGAAGACATCCAATCCATCTTCCGGCGAGTTCCAGGATCAGCTTATTAATGGCCGTCCATTGTACGAGCTTGTTGCAGAGAAAGTCGTTGAGTGGGGTGAAGCCTGCATGGGCGATACATATAGCAATGTCGGATGTGTGGTTGGTGCGACATATCCGGAGATGGGTAAGATACTCCGGAAGCTGATGCCGAAGACATACATCCTTGTACCGGGCTACGGTGCACAGGGCGGTAAGGCAGCAGATCTCGTACATTACTTCAATCCGGATGGACTTGGCGCGATCGTCAACTCTTCCCGTGGCATCATCGCTGCTTACAAGCAGGACAAATACGCATCTTTCGGTGAGACCGGATATGCAGATGCGAGCCGCCAGGCAGTCAAGGACATGATCGCCGACATTAACGGCGCCAGAGCAAACCGTTAAGAGAATTAAGAGGAGTCGAAAATGGGAAAGATAAAGATGGAGGCGAAGATCATCCGTCAGGACGAGATCGCCACAGACATATATTCAATGGTGATACAGGCACCGGAGATTGCCAGCCAGGCAGTACCGGGACAGTTTATTGACTTGTATTCCGCAGACGGAAGCAAGCTGCTTCCACGTCCAATCAGTCTGTGTGAGATTGACCGTGCAGCAGGTACACTCCGGATCGTATATCGTATTGCAGGAAAGGGCACAAAGGAATTCTCGATGCTCACCTCCGATCATACGATCACGATACTCGGACCACTTGGAAACGGATTTACGAAGAAGGATAAGAAGGCAATCCTGATCGGCGGCGGAATCGGTATTCCACCGATGCTGCAGCTTGCGAAAGAGCTTACATGCGAGAAGTCAATCGTGCTTGGATTCCGTGATGAGGAATTCTTATCCGAGGAATTTGAACCATACGGAACGGTATACAAATCCAGCGACAACGGCACGATCGGTGTCAAAGGAACGGTTATGGATGCAATTCGCGAGTACGGCATCGAGGGCACAGAGATTTATGCCTGCGGACCAACACCGATGCTTCGTGCGATTCAGAGCTATGCACTGGAGCATGGCATCGAAGCACAGTTATCCTTGGAAGAGCGTATGGCATGCGGTGTGGGTGCCTGCCTTGCCTGCGTATGCAAGTCGAAGGAGATTGACGACCATTCACAGGTGAAGAATAAGCGTGTATGCAAGGATGGCCCTGTATTTTATGCTGAGGAGGTGGAGCTATAATGAATACAAAGGTAAGTATTGCAGGAGTGGAGCTTAAGAATCCAATCACTGTTGCATCCGGTACATTTGGCTCCGGTATGGAATACGACGAGTTCGTAGATTTAAATCTCCTTGGAGCCGTAACGACAAAGGGCGTGGCAAATGTTCCGTGGCCGGGGAATCCGACACCGCGTGTGGCAGAAACTTATGGCGGCATGATGAATGCGATTGGATTGCAGAACCCGGGAATTGACACATTTGTGAAACGGGATATCCCATTCTTAAAGGAGAAGGATACGAAGATCATCGTCAATGTGTGCGGCAAGAGCACAGAGGATTATCTGGATGTCGTAGAGCGGTTGGGCGATGAACCGGTTGACCTTCTGGAGATCAACGTATCGTGCCCGAACGTGAAAGAGGGTGGTATCGCATTTGGACAGGATCCAAAAGCCCTGTATGATATCACGAAGGCAATTAAGGCGAAGGCGAAGCAGCCAATCATCATGAAGCTTTCTCCGAATGTCACAGATATTACGGAGATGGCGAAGGCAGCCGAGGCAGCCGGAAGTGATGCACTTTCCCTGATTAACACCTTGACCGGAATGAAGATTGATATAAAGCGCCGTGCATTTGCAGTTGCAAACAAGACGGCTGGTGTATCCGGCCCGGCGATCCATCCGATTGCAGTGCGTATGGTATATCAGGTGGCAAATGCCGTGAAACTGCCAATCATCGGTATGGGAGGCGTGATGAATACAGAGGATGCATTGGAGATGATCATGGCTGGTGCAACCGCAGTTGCAGTTGGAACGGCGAATTTCCACAATCCATATGCAACCGTTGAGATTATAAAAGGAATTGAGGAATATATGCAGGCAAACGGGGTAGATGATATCAACACCCTGATTGGCTGTGTAAAATAAATGATTATGGGTTTGTTCAAGAAACGAAGATATTATTTTACAGATTCATCGTTTGCGAGCGATACGATTATCGCTGACTGCATGGGTGGAATCGCGCTGATTATCGAAGTTGTCAGTGTGATTGTGTCCATCGCGACGGCGGGGCATGTGCCGGAGGTATTCGGGTTATTGTATATCATCGCCATGCTGCTGTCGATCGTTGGAGAGATCTTTGCACGCATGGGTTTACAGTCCCAGAAGGGCGGCGTGCGTGGCAAGCGGATCTCCATCTGGCTGAACATCGTATCCTTTGTGGTTCCGGTCATAATCATTTTATTAGGCAGATTTTAAAGTCTTTGGACGAGGTAGGAGGAAACTATGAACGACGCGGATTTGCAGGAGCGTATGCAGCTTGCGATAGAACGAATCAGTGAAATAAAGGAAGAGGATCAGACAATCTGGGATACACTTGCGAAGATGGATGCAGGTGCGAAGAATCTCAAAACATATTTTGACAGTGTGGCAGAGTTTATTCTGTATGTGTATGACGTGTACGAGATTGTGTCACAGCCGGGTAAGATCGACCTTCCACTTTCGAAATTACAGGAGATCAATCACAATTTATATGCAGACATTTTGCCGGAGCATTATGACGCAAGCTTTGCAAACCCGGATTATGCCGTGGAAAAACTTGGTGAATATGGCAAATATTTATGTATGTTATACGCGGAGATCCGTGCTATGATTGCGTACGCGTATGAAGATGAGATGCAGGCGATGATTTCCCTGATGGAGCTTTTCTTAGAGGTGTATGGAATCTTTACTGCATCCGAAGGAGAGAAGCTTCCAGACGAGAAGGAGATCAAGGAAGCTATCTATTACTATATGTATGATTATGCGGATGTGCTTGTTGCAAGAAGAATCCGGGAGACGGTTACATGCGTGAATCCTTTTGCGTATGATATCATCATGCAGAGTGACCTTATGACACCGGATTATCTGTATGCGTACGGCGAATATATCGGTGAAAATGAGCTTCGGATGGCGCAGTATCTGGCGAAGCTTCCGGAGGAGAAGATCGAAAGTCTGGCATGCACGTATGTGCAGGGCTTTATCAAGGGCTTTGAGACGATGCGGATCGATATCAGCCCGAAGAAGTCTGTGAATATCCGCTATGCGATCGGACAGGAGCGCATGGTGAAAGCGGCAATCCAGATGTTTGAGAAAGAAGGTCTGGCATCAATACTGTTCCGGTATCCGGTCAGCCGTATGAACCGGAAGGCAACGATCCGTACCGGATATGCTGCGACACCGGCGAACAAGCAGTATGAGTATGACCATGCGGGCGATGATGCAGTGTTCTTCGACCGCGCGTTCATGGAGCGGAAGCTCGAAGTTATGGAGCAGACCTATGAGCAGGAGAAAGAAGCTGCGCTTGTCTATGCAGGTCCGGCGGTCATTGAGGTGTTCGGCGAAGATCCGTTCAGCCCGCAGACGAAGCCGACAGTCTGGAAATTATCCGACAAGCAGCAGAAGATGTCTGTGGAATATGCGTCGAAGGCGGCGGAGATCACAAATCATTACATTCCACATGACCAGTACAGCTTCACGATTATCGCATATCCAATCCCGGAGATTGGTGCGGATTTCGAGGAGATCTTCGATGCAGTTGTGGAAGTGAATACGCTCGATAATGAGAAATACAAATCCATCCAGCAGACGATGATTGATTGTCTCGATGATGCAGAATATGTACAGGTGCTTGGCAAGGGTGGCAACCAGACGGACATGAAGGTGATGCTGCACAAGATCGACCGCAAGACACAGACGAACTTCGAGAATTGTCTGGCAGATGTGAATATCCCGCTTGGTGAAGTATTTACTTCCCCGGTACTCAACGGTACGAAGGGAACGCTGCATGTGAGCCAGGTGTATTTGAACGAACTTAAATACACAGACTTGAAGCTTACCTTCGAGGATGGAAAGGTTGCTGATTATACCTGTAAGAACTTCGAGGATGAGGCAGAGAACAAGCGGCTTATCAAGGAGAATCTGCTATTCCACCATGAGACACTTCCAATCGGTGAATTCGCGATCGGTACGAACACGACGGCATATGCGATGGCAAGAAAATATGAAATCTTATACAAGCTCCCGATTCTGATTGTAGAGAAGATGGGACCGCATTTTGCAGTCGGTGATACATGTTACAGCTACAGCGAAGACAGTCGTCTGTACAACCCCGATGGTAGAGAGATCGTAGCGAAGGAAAATGAGTGCTCCGCACTGCGCAATTCAGAGGACAAGGAGGCGCGGGCAGGTGCATATTTTAACTGCCATACCGATATCACGATCCCATATGAGGAGATTGGAGGAATCTATGCCGTGAAGCCGGATGGCACAAAGACGGCAATCATTGAGGATGGAAGGTTTGTGCTTCCGGGTACAGAAGCACTGAATGAAGCACTGAAGTAAGCGTGCTAAGAGAAAGATTTCTGCGGAAGCCGGTTGTTGACTTCTGATAGAATATAAAAATTATAAAATGGAAGACACAGGAAGGAAGAAAAAATGGGTACGAAAAAGATCGGTGATCTGATTACAGATAACATGGGGGTATACGAAGGAAAAACAAAGCTTTCGTTCGGAAAGCTGGTATTGCTCGGTATGCTGGCAGGTGCTTTCATTGCGATTGGTGCATCGAGCAGCAGCGCGGCAGTTTACGGAATCAGCAATACAGGACTTGCGAAGTCATTAGCAGGTGCGATATTCCCGGTGGGATTGATGTTTGTTGTGCTGATTGGCGCAGAGCTTTTCACAGGTGACTGCCTGATGTCATTTGCTGTATTTGACAAGCGGATCAGGCTTCTCGATATGATTCGTGTATTGGTAGTTGTATTTATCACGAATCTGATCGGTGCGTGTATCGTAGTTGTTCTGGTAAACCGTTGTGGACAGCTTGATTATGGGAATGGCGCACTTGCAGCAGCGACGATCAAGACGGCTTATAATAAGATGAATTTAAGTTTCATGAAGGCATTTACATCTGGAATCATGTGTAACATCCTTGTATGTCTGGCAGTGCTTCTGGCAGGTGTATGTCAGGATGCGATTGGAAAGATCTTCGCATGTTTCTTCCCAATTTGGGCGTTTGTTATTGCAGGCTATGAGCACTGCGTGGCAAATATGTATTACATTCCTGCCGGACTTCTTGCAAAGCACGGTGAGGCATACTACAATGCGGCAATCATGGCAGGCATGACACCGGATCAGCTTAATTCGATGACAGTTGGTAAGTTCTTCCTGAACAACCTCCTTCCGGTAACACTTGGAAATATCGTGGGTGGAGTCGTATTTGTAGCGTTACCACTGTACCTGATTTACAGAAATAAAAACAAGGCAGAAGCATAGAACTTTTGCAGAAAGGACGTGAAATATGGCAAAACGTGTAATATGGATCGTACTTGACAGTGCAGGAATCGGAGAGGAACCGGATGCAGATAAGTTCGGCGATGTTGGCTCCGATACATTTGGACATATTTTAGAGACATATCCAGATGCAAAATTTGACAATCTGACGAAGCTTGGACTTCGTGCGATTGAGAACACATCGTTTTACGATGCAGCAACAAAGCAGGATGTGATCGGCGTGTATGGAAAGGCACAGGAGTTATCCAACGGCAAGGATACGACAACCGGACACTGGGAGATGATTGGGATTCATACAAAACATGCATTCCCGACGTATCCAAATGGATTCCCACAGGAGATTATCGATGCATTTATCGAGCAGACCGGTTGTGGAGCCATCTACGGAAACAAGGTCGCATCCGGCATTCCGATCATTGCAGAATATGGCGAGGAACACATGAAGACCGGATATCCGATCGTCTATACGTCGGCAGATTCGGTATTCCAGATCGCGGCGTCCGAGGAGAAGGTCGGACTTCCAAGATTGTATGAGATGTGTGAGATTGCAAGAAAGATTCTGGTTGGTGAACATGGCGTCGGACGTGTGATTGCAAGACCATTTGTACGAAAAGGCGATGGGTTCGAGCGTACGAGCAACCGGCGTGACTATGCGTTAGAACCGTCGGAACACAATGTGCTGGTGCATCTGGCAGATGCGGGCGTGCGGGTATGCGGAGTCGGTAAGATCAGTGATATCTTCCATGGCAGTGGCATCTGTGCGTCGGTGCATACGACCGGAAATACCGATGGCATGCAGAAGACGCTTGACTATATGCAGACAGAACCGGCGGGACTGATCTTCACGAATCTGGTTGATTTTGATATGAAATACGGACATCGAAGAGATACGCTTGGCTATAAGAATGCGCTCGAAGAATTCGATGCATGGCTGCCGAAACTGTATGCGCAGATGACGGACGAGGATATTTTGATCGTGGATGCGGATCACGGCTGTGATCCAACCTTTAAGGGAACCGATCACACACGGGAATATATTCCGATTCTGATGTATGGAAAGGGATTGAAGCAGGGAACGGATCTTGGCACAAGACCGACTTTTGCGGATATTGGAAAGACCGTGGAGGAGTACCTGCTTGGAAGCTGTGTGGATGATGAAAAGGCAATTGGGAAGAGTTTCCTGCAGGATATTATGTAGCATGATATGACAATCGCTAGGATGTATTTACGACACAGGGGGTGACGTAAGATGTATCGAATGTACGATATGATCATGAAGAAGCGGAACGGCGCAGAGCATACTGCAGATGAGATCCGTTTTATCGTGGAAGGGTTTACGAAGGGAGAAATCCCTGATTATCAGATGAGTGCGTGGCTGATGTGTGTCTACTACAAAGGCATGACGCACGATGAGACCTGCGCACTGACACATGCGATGGCGGAAAGCGGCGACCAGCTCAGTCTTGCAGCCATCCACGGTGTGAAGGTCGATAAGCACAGTACCGGAGGTGTCGGGGATAAGACGACATTTATCGTGGCTCCGATCCTCGCAAGTCTGGGGGTACCGGTTGCGAAGATGAGCGGCAGAGGACTTGGACACACGGGCGGTACGATTGATAAGTTAGAGGCGATTCCGGGTTTCTGTGTGAGTATCCCGGAGACAGAATTTATTGAACACGTCAATTCGATGAAGTTGGCGCTTGTCGGACAGACCGGAGATCTGGCACCGGCAGATAAGAAGATCTATGCGCTGCGCGATGTGACGGCGACAGTCGACAGTCTGCCGCTCATTGCATCTTCGATTATGAGCAAGAAGCTTGCGGCAGGTGCGGATGCAATCGTGCTGGATGTGAAATGTGGCAGCGGCGCATTTATGAAGAACGAAACAGATGCAAAGGCGTTGGCACAGATCATGGTTGATATCGGCAAATCTGCTGGCAGAACGTGTTATGGTGTGATTACGGATATGAACGAACCGCTCGGCTGCAAGGTTGGCAATGCGCTCGAAGTGATCGAGGCGGTGCAGGTGTTGTCGATGAAGGATGTGAAGCCATATCTCACATATGACACAAGCGGGGATACAGACGTGCAGAGCCGGTGTGATGCCTATAGTGCAATCGAAAATATAGCGCAACAGGGATATGGTGCGGACCGCACAGACAAGGCAGATTGTGCGGGGATGGAAAATTGTGCGGGCTACGACAGGCATGGTATTCACCGCCTGCTTACTGTATCACTCACATTGGCGGCATACATGTATATGGCGGCAGGAAAATCCGATGATTTTGAAGCTGCGAAGGCACAGTGTGAAAAAGCAATCGAGAGCGGTGCGGCACTTGCCAAGTTCAAAGAGTTTGTGGAAGCACAGGGTGGCGATGGCACATACATCGACGATGTGAACAAATTCCGGCTCGCGGCAAACTGTGTTCCGATCGTCTGTGAAGAGGATGGATATCTGGCAGCCTGCAACACAAGCGAGGTTGGCATGGTGAACCTCATCTTAGGCGGCGGACGTGCAACGAAGGACAGCACGATCAACCTAGGTGTCGGGCTGGATATCAGAAAACATCTGGGCGACGCAGTGCGAAAAGGCGACGTGCTTGCTTATATGTATATCGATGATATGGGTGTATTCGAAGAAGCAAAGAAACGGTTGCTTGGGGCATATACGGTTGAGCAGAGACAAATAAAACCAGAGAAACTTGTGAAAGATATAGTGGTGTAGGGAAAATTACAGGAGGGGCGAATGAAAAAACGTAGAGGGAAGAGACTTGTTGCATATATCATTGCATTTGCAATGATATTCAGTATGGGTATGACGGAACTGTCGCCAATCGCAGAGGCGGCACAGTACACAATACTGGAGACGGATGTAAGTGCGCCATCGACAGGATGTACGATGTTCGGGGTGTATGGAACGTATTATGTAGATGCACAAAATGCATTGAACCGGATTAATGAAATAAGAAAAGAAGCATGCGAGGCAGGAAATGTACCAGATCCGAGAAATTCAAACCGGATGCTTACGGCATCCGATTATGTACCAATCAAATGGTCGACCGATCTGGAGCGGATTGCGAGAATCCGTGCGGTGGAAGGTGGATTGTGTTTCGGATTTGTGGGAAGTGGACATAACCGTCTGAATGGGAAAGGCTTGAGTACTGTAAAATACAATGGTGTATCAACATATGCCGAAGTGTTAGCGTATAATTGGAATAAGGGAAATCTGGTATCGGGGATTAACCAGTGGTATGACGAGAAATCTGACTGGGTAAAGCAGACATCAGATGCCGTAACCGGTCACTATACAAGCATGATTGATCCAAGGAATACCTATGTTGGACTGGGGGATTTTTATACAACTGCCTCTGGTTATCCGAATACGTTAGCGGGTGAGTTTAACAGCACTTCCCAGAGCTTAAGCCAGTCTGCCTTATCAGGACATACAGATATTATGCAGAAAGTCGAAGTAAAAGACGCATATATCAACAAGTATTATCTTAAGGGGGAAGCAACACAGTATTTAGGAGAAACGCAGAAACTCACACCGATGGTTCATCTGGTAAATGGATCAGAGACTCTTGATCTCTGGGTGATTGATACTGTTACATACACATCCTCTGATACAACAGTAGCAAGCGTGACAGCGGATGGAGTAGTTACTGCAAAGAAAGCCGGAACTACAACGATTACTTGCAAAAAAGGAAGTACCGTACTTTGTACATTTAGTCTTACTGTGAGCTGTAATCATAATAAAGTATTGCAGTCAACAGTTCAACCAACGTGTCAGACAACCGGAGAGAACATATACAAGTGTTCAAAATGCGGGATGACCATAAAAGAAACAATAGAAAAAGCACCACATTCCTACGTCTATGGTACGGCTGACAGTACAGGCAAGGCAACCGGTGTCTGCTCTTTCTGTAACGCAACGATTACGATTGTTCCTCCGACATCAATGTTGTTATGTTGGAGAAATAGTGAATCGTCGGATAGTTATTATCATCTAAGTGTACCAACTGAAAATTCAGTAGGTTCAAATATTTTGTGTTATGTAAAAGATGTGAATGGAGATAGCGGTTATCGAGATGTTATGTTTGAAAGCTCAGATGACAGTATTGTAGAGGCTCCCAAAAAGAGTATTGTACAACCGAACGATGCTGTTTTGAAAGTGAAAAAAGCAGGAATTGTTACGATTTCTGTATACCCAAAATACAACCCTTCTATAAAAAGATCCTACACAATTCGAGTAGGAGCAACTGGATCGGTAGATATCAGTAATGCGGTAGTGACACTGGCGAAGACGTCTATATCATGTGGAACAAGTACATCTGCGGTTGCTCCAACAGTAACTTATAATGGCATTAAGCTGACAAGCGGAACAGATTATACCGTGAGTCATTCGACGAGTGGAACAACAGGTACATGCAAGATTACGGGTAAAGGCATCTTTTCAAAATCAGTTGAGAAAACATACACCATTACACATACATATGTGAATGATCCGACAGTAACAGGAGCATTAAAAAGCAATGCAACGTGTACGAAGAAAGCAACATATTACAAGAGCTGTTCCAACTGTAAAAAGCTAAGTACAGAGACTTTTGAATCTGGCAGTCTGGCAGCACATTCTTATACGGTACAGCATGTAGATACAGCGCATTTCGCGAGTGCAGCAACCTGTGAAAAGCCGGCAGCGTATTATTATAGCTGTGCGGGATGTGGACAGAAGGGAACGACAACATTTTATAGCGGAGACAAACTGAACCATCAGTATACACAGAAAGTTCAGACGGAAGCTGCGTTAAAGGAACCGGCAAATTGCGTATCGCCGGCAATTTATTATTATAGTTGTGCGAGATGCGGAGCAGTAGATAAGTCTGCAAATGCAAAAACGTATACATATGGTACGGCAGGGGATCATTCTTATACTAAAAAGATAATATCCGATACATATCTTGCAAGTGCAGCGAATTGTTCATCATCAGCCAGATATTACTATGCATGTAGTGGATGTAATGAGAAGGGAGATGTGCAATATTCGTATGGAAAAGCATTGGGGCATGCGTATTCTGTAAAGCATATATCTGATGCTTACATGGCAAGTGCAGCAACATGTACGTCACCGGCAACATATTATTACGAGTGCAGTCGGTGCGGAAAAACAGGTACAGATGTGTTTACGTATGGTGATAAATTGCCGCATCAATTTACGGCGAAGATAGTAAGCAATACAACGAAAAAGTCGGATGCAACCTATGATTCGCCAGCTGTGTACTATTATAGCTGTTCACAGTGTGGCGCGGTAAGTGGAAGCAGTACATTTACATATGGAACTACAGTACCAAGACCAACGGTAATTCCACAAGTAGATGTCAGCTACAAGACGCATATCCAGACATATGGTGATTCCCAACCGGCAATGTCAAATGGCTGGATGGCAGGTACAAGTGGTGAAGCAAAACGATTGGAAAATATATGGGTGCGTGTATCCGGAAATGCGAATCTTGGTGTACAGTACACTACACATTGCCAGACGTATGGATGGCTGCCGTGGTCTGCAAATGGCGAGAAAAACGGAACGAGCGGTGAGGCAAAACGTTTAGAAGCAATCAAAATCCGTCTGACCGGAGCAGATAAAGATAACTATGATATTTATTATCGTGTACATGCACAGTCATTCGGCTGGCTTGCATGGGCAAAAAATGGGGAACCATCCGGAACAGCAGGGTATGGAAAGCGGTTGGAAGGAATTCAGATTGTTGTAGTGAAGAAAGGAGAATCGGCGCCAGGACAATCGTATGCGAATGTGAATCCGTCATCTGTGAATACCCGTGCTTATGTTGCTTTGCAGAATGGTTCGATTCAGATTCCGGGGGATGCGTATAACGCCAATATAATGTATAAGACCCATGTACAATCCTTTGGCTGGCAGACATGGAAAACCAACGGACAGATGTCCGGAACCAGCGGCAAGGCAAAGCGGTTGGAAGGAATCAATATCAAGTTGTCGAACGCATCATATTCAGGTGGTGTAAGGTACACAACGCATGTACAATCTTATGGATGGCAGGGAAATGAAAATGATCCGAATACATGGAGAAATGATGGAGAAATGTCCGGTACAAGCGGACAGGCAAAACGATTAGAAGCAATCCGGATTTCGCTCTATGGAGAGATGGCAGAACACTATGATATTTATTACCGCGTACATGCACAGTCGTTTGGCTGGCTGTCGTGGGCAAAAAACGGAGAAGCATCCGGAACTGCCGGACTGGCAAAAAGACTGGAAGGTATACAAATCATATTGGTTCCAAAGGGATCTCCGGAACCCGGAAGAACATACGATAACATAACAGCAACAAATACTGTTTCCTTTATCAGGAGATAGTGATACAATACAATATATTTAACATCAAGGAGGCAGAACAAATGAGAGTAGCAGTGATTATGGGTTCCACAAGTGATCTTCCAAAGGTAGAGCCAGCAATTAAGATTCTGAAGGACTATGGCGTACAGGTTGATGTGCGATGCCTGTCAGCACACCGTGCACATGCAGGACTTTCCGCATTTATCGAGGAAGCAAACGGAAATGGCACAGAAGTGTTTATTACAGCCGCAGGTATGGCAGCCGCACTTCCGGGCGTTGTTGCAAGCCAGACGGTTCTTCCGGTTATCGGTGTTCCAATCTCCGGTTCCGTACTCGATGGACAGGACGCACTTTACTCTATCGTGCAGATGCCATCCGGAATTCCGGTTGCAACCGTAGCAATCAATGGTGCAAAGAATGCCGCATATCTCGCATTGCAGATCATCGGTGTACAGCATAAGGAAGTGCAGGAAAAGCTCCTTGCAGAGAGAAAGCAGATGGAAGAAAGCGCCATGAAGGCAAACGAAGAAGTGATTGCAAAATACAACTAAGACAAGTTGCAGAGACAACACCAATTTTTAACAAAATTCCATTTTACTTTACTATCTTTATCAAGTATAATAAAAGCAACGTGGATTTCACGGTATGAAGATGAGAATTATAGGAGGGTTTTATTACAATGGGAATTTTACAGAGATTTAAAGACATTATGGCTTCAAATATCAATGCACTTCTCGATAAGGCAGAAGATCCGGAGAAGATGATTGATCAGACACTTCGCAACCTGACGAAGGATCTGGCAGAAGTGAAGAAGGAAACAGCTGCCGTTATGGCAGATGAGCAGAGATGCAAGCGTGAGCTTGATGAAGTGAATTCTGAGATTACAAAGATGCAGGCATACGCAGAGAAGGCACTTCTTGCCGGAAACGAAGCAGATGCCATGAAGTTCTTAGAGCAGAAGAACCAGCTTACAGCGAAGCAGGCAAGCTTGCAGCAGACCTATGATGTTGCAGCTGCAAATGCGATGAAGATGCGTCAGATGCATGACAAGCTTGTGACAGATATCAACCAGCTTGACTCCCGCCGTGATGCAATCAAGGCGAAGATGAAGGTTGCTAAGACTCAGGATCGTCTGAACAAGATGACGAACAATCTGTCAGATTCAGCAAGCAGCATGGCTGCCTTTGATCGTATGGAAGCAAAGGCGAACGCAATGCTTGATCAGGCAAATGCCATGACCGAATTAAATCAGACAACACAGGAGAGTGGTATCGACAGTTTAGCAGCCAAGTATGATGCAGCTCCAAATGCAGCTGTACAGGATGAGCTGGCAGCGATGAAGGCAAAGTTAGGTTTACAGTAAACCGATGCCAGGATTAAATGACAAACAGTTAGAGGCCTGTTGTACAACCGACGGGCCTTTACTTATTTTAGCTGGTGCTGGCTCTGGAAAGACCAGAGTGATCACGCACCGGATCGCATATCTGATTGATGAGATGTCAGTCAATCCATACAATATACTGGCAATCACATTTACGAACAAGGCTGCGGCAGAGATGCGGGAACGAGTAGATAATCTGGTAGGATTTGGTGCTGAGAGTGTGTGGGTATCAACCTTCCATTCCATGTGTGTGCGGATTCTGCGTAAACATATTGACAAGATTGGTGGAACAAGCAGTTTCACAATCTATGATGCAAGTGAACAGAAGACAGTTGTAAAAGAAGTGCTGAAATATCTGCAATTAGACCCGAAGCTCTATCCGGAGCGGGCGATGCTTTCGGCGATATCGAAGGCGAAGGAAGGGTACATGACACCGGACGATTACGAGAAAGAACATGCAGCAAGCTTCCGGGACCAGAAGATTGCAGAGGTTTACCGGGAATATCAGAAGCGTCTGCAGAGCAACAATGCGCTTGATTTTGACGATCTGATTTTTAAGACGATCTTCCTTTTTGAGACGAACCCGGATGTGCTTGCCGAATACCAGACTCGGTTTCGGTACATTATGGTGGACGAGTATCAGGATACAAACCATACACAGTTTATATTGGTGAAGATGCTGGCTGCAAAATACCGGAATCTGTGCGTCGTGGGTGATGACGACCAGAGTATCTATAAATTCCGTGGCGCGAACATCTATAATATCCTGAATTTTGAGGAAGAATACCCGGATGCTAAGGTGGTAAAGCTTGAGCAGAACTATCGTTCCAAGGCGAATATCTTAAATTCTGCGAATGCGGTGATCGCGAATAATGAGGGAAGAAAGGATAAACGTCTCTGGACTGAGCAGGAAGATGGTGAGAAGGTAACATTTACCCGTTACGGTACGGAGTACGAGGAGGCAAACGGTGTTGCGTCCCGGATCAAAACCTTGAAGAATCAGGGGGTATCACTCGATGATATCGCGATCCTGTATCGTACGAATGCGCAGTCCCGTGTGCTTGAGGAAAAACTTCTGTATGAGAATCTGCCATATAAGATCTATGGTGGACAGAATTTCTATGGAAGAAAAGAAATCATGGATCTCGTAAGCTATCTGAAGGTGCTTGCAAATCCGATTGACGATCAGGCAATCAAACGTATTATCAATGTGCCGAAGCGTGGAATCGGTGCGACGACCGTGGATAAGCTTGATATGTATGCACAGTCGAATGAGTATAATCTGTATGATGCATTGTTAGATATCGAAGAAGTACCAGGCATGACACGTAACGTGGAGAAGATTCGCAAGTTTACAGATATGATGGAAGGCTTTAAGGCGCGTCTGGTACATGGAGAATTCATCAGTGAAGTGTTCGATGCAATCATGGATGAAAGTGGATATCGTGAAGCGCTTACCGCAGAGGCTACGGATGAGGCGCGTACCCGGTTGGATAACTTAGAGGAATTAAAGAATAAGATCGTTACCTATGAAGAGAGTGCAGAGGTGCCGACGCTGACCGGACTTCTTGAAGATATTGCACTCGTGGCAGACACTGAGGAGGAAGACGAAGATGGTGTGCCAACCGCGAAGGTGACGTTGATGACATTACATAGCGCGAAAGGTCTGGAGTTTCCATATGTATTTATGACAGGTATGGAAGAACGGTTATTCCCAAGTGGCATGTCGCTGGATTCGGATGATCCAGATGCGCTTGAAGAGGAGCGGAGACTTTGCTATGTCGGAATTACACGTGCGATGGAGAAACTGTATATGACGGCTGCCGGACAACGGATGGTGCATGGTTCGACGAATTTCGAGGAAGTATCGCGGTTCGTCAAGGAGATTCCGAAGCATTATCTCGAGTATGAAGAGAAGGCTTTTGGCTATGCACCTGCGAATATGGATCGGATTCCATCAAAGAAACCGGCAGAGCAGGTGATTCAGCTAAAGGCATATGGCAAGAACAATCCGTATACGCGCTCTGCCACGTCAAATGCGAACCCGAGTGCCAATCCGGGATTTGGAAAGGCATTTCCGATGGGAAATGCAGCTTCTGCACCGGCAAGCTATGAAGTAGGAGATAAAGTACGCCATATTAAATTTGGAAATGGCGAGGTGATTGATGTGATTCCATCGGGCGGCGATCAGGAAATCGTCGTGAATTTCGACCGTGTTGGTGAAAAACATTTATTTGCATCGCTTGTAAAAATGAAAAAGTTGTAAATCACGGTAGAAATATCGGATAAGCTGTGGTAAAATTAGTTTATCAGTAGCGATGAAAGGAAGGTAGAAAACTATGAGAAAGTGTTGTGACGAAGTAAAAGTTGTAAAAGAAGACGAATGCGTAACAGAAGCAAAGAACGCGTTTCTCTCTGTTGCATTGATCGTTGGTATTCTGACAATCATCGTAGGTATCTGCGTAGCAGTTTACAAGTACCTGACACCAGATTACTTAGATGATTTCGATGATTACGATGATGACTTTGATGATAGCTTCTTTGATGATGACGATGCAGAGGCATCCGCAGAGGAGAAGAAGGACGGAGAATAAAACATACTTCGGAAGATGGTTACAAAAACCTGCCGCACCAGAATTGGTGTGGCAGGTTTTTTTGTGGTGGTGCGCCTTGCGGTGCACGATTCTAAAATAGTCAAAAATAGCGTGTTTTTGCAGGCATGATATATTGAAAATACGGATGGTTTCGTGTAGAATATTATGCAATAGTGGGTTACTGTCGATATAAAATCTGAACAGTAATTAATCTAATTGTTCTCTGCGTGAAGAAACGTCAGAGTTTATCATAGATGGTTCCAATGCATATATGCCAGGATGCATTTGAAAAAAGAAAATGGAGGATGGAGTTTATGAACAAACAAAAAACCAGAAAAAAAGTAGTTGCATTTCTGCTTTCTATGTTGATGTTAATTTCATTATTCCAGAACATCAGCTATACACCGATTGCGGAAGGCGGGGAGACAGAGAGTGTCGCATCGGAGAGTGATGCAAATTTCGCAACAGGGCAGCAAAGTTTAGGAACACAAGAAAATCAAAATGGTGTTCCTTTAGAAGAAGAGAATCTGAATGAAACCTCACAAAATGTGGCAGATGATTCCGTAGATCTTTCACTTTGGAACAATGCATATACAGATACGTCAAATGGAATAACGATGAATTTTACTGCCAGTGTTAAACATAATGGGCAGGAGACGGATTTGGATCAGGTAACAAAAGTATTCGAAGGTGATGAGTTTAACTTAAAATATAAATGGGAGTTAGATAACAGTGCCATTCCAAGAGATGGAAATCCTATTTATATCAAAGTAAATTTTAATGATTTGAATAACCTTGAATTGATATCCGGAAAACAGGATATTATGCTTGAAGGAAAAAAAGTAGGTTATATTTATATTAGTAATGGTTATGCATATATATGCCTTGATAATCAGACTTTCTTGACGGAAAACACAAGAAAGGGAGATGGAACAATATATGGAAATGTAAAGCTGACGGAAACCGATAAGGGATCCGGAGATAAAATAACGATTGGAACTGCAAAGAAAAAAGTTTCAGATGTGATTTACGATGATGGAACAGCAACAAGTACATTGACAGTACAGAAAGCAACCGATGGAAAAGCAACCTATGACAAGAGTACAAATACGTGGAAGCAGTCATATAAGTTGACATTAAAAACGACTGGCTCTGTGTCCGGGGTATCTTTGACAGATAGTTTAGGTGCAAACTTAAAGAATATCTCCAATATCAAGATTGCAAGCAGCAATGATTCAAATGTCACTGCGAATACCATATATGGAAGCTTTGGTGCTCTGGCAAATGCTTTGAACAAACTTGGTTCATCGGATGGCAGTACTACGACCGTGGAAGTTACTTATGATGTAGAGACAGATGAAGGTATTTTTGATCCGGATAATGCGAATAGTACTTCTTATACGAATACAGTAGATTATACATATAAGAATAATAAAAAAGAGACAAAAACGGGAACTACATCAGCAACTTACGATGTGACAAGACCAGAAGTAAAGAAAACAGGTTCGTTGGATGAAACTTCCAAGGTTGTGACATGGACGATTACGATTGATCTGAAGGATTATGCAGGAGAGTATGATTCTTTGGATGCGTTGCTTGGTTCTGGCACAATTGAGGATATGCCAGAGATTGGATCAGGGCTGTGTGATAAGGATGGCAATTTGCTGGGAGATACAAAACAGACATTGCGCGCTACTGATTTTACGGGGAACAACGGTGTATATACGGCAACTGTTTACACAAAGGTAACAGATGATTATATGGATTCTGCGACCAAACTGGATGTGAAAAATGATGTAACTCTTACAACAAATAAGGGTTATAAATATACGGGAACCGGAACTGTGCAGACGCCGGGAAAAGAATGGTCTATTGAAAAGCATGCTGTGAAAATGCAGGATGGATATATTTATTGGACGGTTTCTGTGAAAGATATTCCAGAAAATCTGACAAATGTGTATATCAAAGATAATATGCAAAAATACTGGAATAATCCGGGAAGCATGTCAGGCATATATAACACAAAGATTACATTTACAAGAAAAGATAATTCATCGTTTGATGTAGATGTAACTGATTCGAATGATGCTAATATTGACAATGAATATGTGACATATACACCAGACACTGCAGGAAATAATCAAGGATATGATTATAAGTTTGCGTTTAAAGATAGTCTCTTTACAGGATCGAATCCGGTAAAGGAAATAACATTAGAATACAAGACTAAGATTTTGGATACTGATTTGAATCAGGTACAGAGAAATTATAAAAACGAAGCAAACATTTATTATTCTGCAAATGGCAAGGAAGAGAAAAAAAGTGATGAGGATGTATATACAAATCCATTGCCACCTTTGAATAAGACAGTTACAACGCAGGTAGATGAAACAGGTAAGATTAGCTACATGTTAGATGTGTCATTGAATTCCATTGCGCTTTCAGGTGGAGAATCTGTTACGATTGCGGATACATTACCAACGGATATGAAATTATCTTCCAGCATGATAACTGCATACTTCTATGTCAGGGATGTAGCGCATAATACAGCGGGGAAGTTATCGGATATGCCGTATTATGCAGGTGGAGCAACGATACCGAACATTGATCTTCAGACAAGTGAAACGAATGGAATTGCAAGTTTTACGATTCCGATTACTGCGGGTTATATTGCTTTGATGAATGCCATTGACAACTATTCAGCGGGAACAGAGACACATGTTCGGATTAAGTATACGACAGAAGTAACAAGTCTGGAGGATTTTGCAAAGAAGGGATCGGAAACCTTTACGAATTCTGCTCAGCTAAAGATAGGCAGTACAAATGTTGGAACACCAGTATCAACGACAACGACATTGAAAGCACCTGCATTGGTATCGAAGGACGGAGTATTTTACGGTACCTATGATAACACGACAGGTGCAGATAACAGTAAATATAATACAGCGGAGTATACGATCGAAGTCAACAAGGGTGCTTATGATCTGGTACCGGGAGATGGAAAATTAACGGCTGTGGATAAACTCGGTACTGCATTCTCTTATAATATGCAGAGTATCAAGGTATACGAAGTAAATGGCGGTACAGAAACACCATTGACAAGTGGAACCGATTATACAGTCAGCTATGATGGATCTTCAAATTCACTGAAATTTGAATTACCAGATAGCAAGTATTTGAAGATAACCTATACAACGAAGTGTAATCTGAAGTTTATGGAAGGAAATAGTTCGATAACATTGACAGATGAGCAGTCTTCCAATACGTTTACATTAAATGGGTATCAGCCAGATCAGGGTGGATCGAAAACGTTCCAGGGACAGGTGTTTACCAAAGGACAGCATGAGGCAGAATCTAATTATGGCTCGATAGAGTTATATAAATATTGGACCGATGCGGCTGGAACGACACATGCACTGAAAGATTCTACATTCCGTTTGTATGAAGCAACCTATGATTCTACAACAGGTATCATGACACGTGGAACGATGGTAAAGGATACGGATGTGTTGAAAGTAACGGATGATGTTGCAGGTAAGTTGACGATTGACCGATTGAATTATGATCAGATTTATGAATTGGTAGAGGTATCTGCTGCAGAAGGGTTTGATGTTCGGGCAGATTCGTTTTACTTTGTACTTAAAAAGTCGTCGAACATAACGATTCCAAACAGTTACGAGGGAAAGACGTTTACAAATGATACGGGATATAATCTTCCATATGAGAATGAAAAGTCTACATACTATACAGGTTCCTACGACTTCTCAGCTACAAAGCAGTTGGATGGCACAACCGCTTATGCAAGTGGCAACACCTATACCTTTAAGAATTTTGCAGTGGAAGAGGTATCAGCAGACGCTGCAAACGCTACCAGGGTAAAGGATATTACGACCGGAACAACTGCTGGTAATACAACGGGAACAATTATATTTAAGGATAAGGTAAGTTATAGTTCTGCAACAATAGGAGATGTAGGAAAACATTACTACAAGGTTTATGAGAAAAGCTCTGGGTACACAGATGTAACAACGGATACGAACTATTATATTCTGACGGTAGATGTTGCATTGGATAATGCTACAAATCCGACAAAGCTGGTTGCAACATGCAGTAAGATTACGAAGTATAACAGTGCAGGAACCGGTACCACGGCTTCAGAGGTTGTATTTAATAATACGACCGTGACTACGACGATTCAGGGTACAAAATCATGGGTTGGTGATACCACAGCAGATCGTCCGGCTAGCATTCAGGTAAAGTTATATAAGTTGAAACAGGGTGGAAACGAGAATGACGATGCCGATTGGGAGCAGGTCGGAGCAGTCAGGACTGTAGATGCAGCAAGTGCATGGAAGTATTCATTTGGAACATTGCCAAAGTATTATCCGGGAATGGCTACTGAGATTCCATATAAGGTAGTAGAGACAGCGGTCGCTGGATATACGACAAGTTACCCTGCAGGTACTTATGATATCGTGAATACAATGATTCAGACATCCGGCAGCATTACATTTACTGCATTAAAGAAGCTGGATAATGCAACGAACTATTCAGCTAACTATACATTTGCGGGATTTGCAGTGGATGAGCTGAATGCAGATCTGTCAATAAAGACGGCAGGGGCTGCTACAGGAACAACAAATGGAAGTACAAATGGAACCGTAACATTCACACCACTAACATATGATTCTGCAGTGACAGGAAATGTCGGAGAGCACATTTACAAGATTTATGAAAAAGAATCTGGTTATGCAGGTGTTACAAAAGATGATACGTATTATGTAGTCAAGGTAAATGTGACAAAGAATACTGCAGGCAACAAATTGGATGCCGCAGTTACTTCTGTGCAGAAATATGTGAATGGAGCTGCGAGCGGCAGTGCAGGAACAAGCTTAGGTGCCGTCATCTTCGAGAATAAAACGGAAAAAACATCTGTATCAGGAACCAAGACATGGGTAGATACGGGATATGAAGCGTATCGTCCATCCAGCATTGAGTTGAAACTGTATCGATTGAAGAATGGTACGACAGCCGATTGGGAGTTGGTAAAAACACAGAGTCTGAGTACAACAGAAACGACGAAGAACTTTACCTTTGATAATCTGGATAAATACTATGCAGGTACAGATGAGGAAATCCGGTATAAGGTAGAAGAAACACCGGTTTCTGGGTATACGACGAGATATGCAGCGAATGGCTATGATATCACGAATACTTTACAGACAACGAAGGTGTCAATCCGGAAGGATTGGGATGATAATAATGACGCGGATGGATATAGACCGCGGACCCTTAAGGTTTCCTTAATGGAAAATGGAGTTTCCCTGTCGAAGGATATTACATTGACAGCAGGGAATAACTGGACTGCAAGCTGGGGCAATCTGCCGGTTTATAAGAATGGTGTAGAGATCAAGTATTCGGTTGTTGAAGATACTGCAAGCATGCCTGCTTCATATTCACAGAAGTCATCTGTAATCCAGAAGCAGAGTGATGGAACGTATCTGGCGGTTATCACAAACCAGTACTCGATGGATAAAGTCAGTCATACAGTGACAAAGGTATGGGATGATAATAACAACCGCGATGGATTGCGGACACCAATTACAGTACGACTTATAGCGGATGGCACAGCTGTTACAGATCCGGAAGCAACGAAGGAATTGAATGAGACCAATCATTGGACATACACGTGGAATGATCTGAACAAGCAGAATGCGGCAGGTACGGATATTGTGTATACGGTTGAAGAAGTTGGTACAGTTAGCGGTTATACAACGACTGTTGTGACATCAGGATCAGCGACAACGATTACGAATAAACGTACAGTTCGGACAAGAAATATCACAGTCAATAAAGTATGGGCGGATAATAATGCTACATCCCGTCCGACGAGTGTAGATGTTCAATTATATGCAAATGGTTCCGCGGTTGGAGCCGCTGTAACACTGGAAGATGCAAATCACTGGACTTATACATGGAATGACCTTCCATATAATGAGGCTGGTCAGCAGATTGTATATACAGTCAAGGAGGTCGCTGTACCACAGGGTTATGGCGTATCCTACAGTCCGATGACAGTTGATGCAACAGGAAATGGTTCTATCACAATTACCAATTCTTATCCATCGACAACAAGAACTGTGACAAAGGTATGGGATGATCAGAATAATAATGACCGGAAACGACCAACCAGCATACAGGTACAGTTAATGTACGATGGAAATGTATATGACACGGTAACTTTGAGTGAAACAAATCATTGGACTTATACATGGACAGAGCTTCCGAAGTACAGTGATGTAGCAGCAAATACAGAATATGTATATACAGTCAAAGAAGTCGATGTACCAGCCGGATATACAGTAAGTTATGTGAAGAAGAATGCTTCTGGTACAACTGTGACAGCAGAAGATGCTGGTGAAAACGGTGTATTTGAGGTTCGAAATTCATATACAACACAAAAGGGTGATATCGAGGTTGAAAAGAAGTGGGTTGGCGACAACCTGGCAGCAGATGATCATAGTGCAATCACAGTCACGCTTTATAAGAATGGTGTTGCAACGACAAAGACTTTGAAGCTGGATAAGACAAATAACTGGAAGGGTACATTTACAGATCTCGACAAATACGAGAATGGCGTTGAGATATCGTATAGTGTGAGAGAGACAGAGGTTGCAAATTATGTAGCTTCTTATGCACCGTCAAGTGGAAGTATTGGAGATACGATTGTTGTAACAAATACATATGCTCCGGCGAAGCTTGTGTTGACAAAGACCGTAGCGGGTGGTGTATCCAAAACAGATGCGGAGCAGACAATTCGCTTTGAGGTTGTTGAGGATGCAACCGGTACAAAGACAACCTATAGTCTTGCAGATTTTTCTTATGATACTGCTAGTAAGACGTGGTCAAAGGAAATCAGTTGCAATGCAGGCAGCTATACAGTCAATGAGATTGCTTCAGATGTAGATGGATATACGTTGAGCAAGATCACATATGTGGTAGACGCGCAGACTGCGGTGGAGGGCAAAACCGCTTCGGTTGTAATCGGAGATCATGCGACAGCAAGTGTTGCATATACAAATACGTATGATAAGACAACGGAAACGACTGAGACGACCGAGACCACAGAAACCACAGAAACGACTGAGACTACAGAAACCACTGAAACGACGGATACAACCACAGAGATTACGACGACGGAGACAAGTACTACGAGTACGACAACAACTACAACTACGACATCTTCCAACACAGTGAAGAAGACAGGTGATACAGCGCCGATTGCTCCAATCACCATTATAATGATAGTTGCGGCTGTTGGAATAATCATACTTGGTGTTTCCAAAAAGAAACGAAGCGATAAGTAAATAAGTTTTACGAAGAAGGGCTTTCTATAAGCCCTTCTTTTAAGTAAACAGAAGGATTTGAAAATAAATGAAACAAACATACTATAAGGAAGCGTTTCGATCGCTGATTACCTTATCCATCCCGACGGTATTAGAAGAGGTGCTGTCGACGCTGCTTCAATATGTTGATACGGCGATGGTGGGACATCTGGGTGAGAAAGCAACGGCAGCAGTCAGCACGACAACAACCATCGGCTGGCTGATCCACTCAATTCCAAGTGCGATTGCGGTTGCTGTGCTGGCGATTGCATCGAAGGCAAATGGAGCCGGGGACGAAGCCAAACTGAAGAAACTGGCTGGACAATCAATACTATATGCATTTACAATCGGAACGTTATTGGAAGTGATCGCGCTTGTGCTGTCCCCGTATATTCCGGTGTGGATGGGCGTTGAACCGGATATTGTAAGACCGGCAAGCGTGTATTTCACAATTACAAGCATTTCACTTGTGTTTCGGGCGTCTTCCCGCGTCTTTTCCGCGATGATTCGATCCATTAAGGATACGAAATCGCCGATGTTTATCAGCGTGGGTGAAAATGTGTTAAATATCCTATTGAATACGGTATTTATATATGGTCTGAATCTCGGCGTGGCAGGTGCGGCAATCGCATCCTGCATCAGTTTTGGAATCGGCGGTATTGCGATGTTTCTGCTGATGCTCAGCAAGACGAAGCTTCGACCAACGCGAGAGGACAGGAGATTCGACCGGGAGATTCTGTCAGAGACATTTACGATTGGACTTCCAGCGCTTGGCACGACTTTCGTAAGCTGCTTTGGATACATTGCGTTTGCGCGGATGGTATCTGGTATGGGAACGACGATATTTGCGGCGCATTCAATCGCCATTACAGCGGAGCAGATTGTCTATATTCCAGGATACGGACTGCGTGTGGCGACCAGTACATTGGTCGGAAATGCACTCGGAGAGAAGGATATCCGGAAATTAAAAGCAACGGAGCGGGTATCGATCCTGATCACATTATTGATTATGGTAGTAAATGGTATCGGACTCTACCTATTCGCATATCCATTTATGCGTCTGTTTACGAACTCAGTCAATGCGGCGCGGATCGGAAGTGAGATGCTGCGTCTGGTTTCGTTTTCAGAGCCGTTTTTTGGACTGATGATTGTCTTAGAGGGTATTTCCTATGGTATGGGTCGGACGAAGCATGTGTTCGCGTGTGAGGCGGTCAGCATGTGGGGCATCCGGATATTTGGTACGTTCTTATGCGTGAATGTGTTTGGACTGGGTTTAAAGGCAGTCTGGCTTTGCATGATCGCAGACAATATATGTAAAGCAATTTTGCTGTATATATTCCGCCCGAAACATGTGGAAGAAAATGCTGATGATAGAGGAGAGCTACGGTGAGTATTACAGAATCCGAGAAAATACAATTTTATCTGGCACCGATGGAATCCGTGACAGGGTATGTGTACCGGAATGTGTATCATGCGATGTTTGGCGATATGGACAAGTATGTGACACCGTTCATCGCACCATCGAAGAAGAAAATATTGAAGACAAGAGAGCGGAAGGATGTAGCACCGGAGCATAACCGGGGCATGTATGTCGTGCCGCAGATTCTGACGAACGATGCGGAACAGTTCCTTACGACGTGCAATATGCTGGCGGAGCTTGGCTATCAGGAAGTGAATCTGAATCTGGGCTGTCCGATGGCAACGGTCGTATCGAAGAAGAAAGGAAGTGGATTCTTAGAGGAACCAGATCGATTAGACCGGTTCTTTGATGCGGTATTTGAGGGGATATCCAGACTGCCGGAGGAGCGAAGCTGCAAGATCTCTGTGAAGACGCGGATCGGAATGGAGTTTCCCGAAGAGTTTGCGGATATCCTGCAGATCTATAACCGGTATCCTATCTCCGAAGTGATCATTCATCCACGTCTGCAGAAGGATTTCTACAACAATCAACCGAATCTCGATGTATTTGCGGAAGCACTGAAGGAATGTGTGCACCCGGTCTGTTATAACGGAGATATCTTCACGGTGGAAGATTATCATGTGTTCCGGGAGATGTTTCCACAGGTAGACCGCATTATGCTTGGAAGAGGTGTAATTGCGAATCCGGGACTGGTACGGGAGATCCGGACAGGGCAGTCGGTAACAACGGCAGAGCTAAAGGAGTACCATGACCGGTTGTATGCTGGGTACCGGGAAGAGATGGACTGTGAGCGGGATGCGCTCTTTAAGATGAAGGAAGTGTGGTTTTATCTGGGTAAGATGTTTCCAGAAGCAGAGCGGGAGCTGAAGAAGGTAAAGAAAGCAGATCGACCGGAGGAGTACCTGGCTGCGGTGAGAAGTGTATTTACTTTGCCCGTGCATGCGCTGCAATAATCTTCATTGCCTGCATATCCTCTGGTGTGTCGATGTCTGCTAGCTCATAGTGTTGTGTAACCGGTAGGAGTCTTACATGTTCCCTGTGGTTTTGAATCACAGTATTGCCGCCATTTTTTGGAGGTAGTGCAGAAAGTTCATCAAAGTAAGCAGATGGAAAAACAACCGGGGAACCGACAGTATTCTGATTGCAAGTCCGCCAGATCGTATCGGGTGCATTTTTGGCGCAGAAAAGCAATGCACCGATTGTCTCCCGTGAGACGAGCGGCTGGTCTGAAGGCAGGAACAGACAGTGGCTTGCTTTGTTCTTTATTGCACCGGTTCCAAGTCGAATCATATCGTTCCGGTCCGGCAGATTATGCAGAAGAAATGGGATATCCTGTTTCTTACATATATGTGCAATTTCCGGGTGGATCGTCACAACCAGCCGGTTTTGCCCAAGCATTTCGGTCGCATCAAACGCGTATGCAATCAGTGGTTTCCCATTAAAATCAGTGAGGAGTTTATTGGCACCGAAGCGTTTGCTTTTCCCGGATGCCATGATGATACAGAACGTGTCTCCATAAGGCTTATCTAAATCTACGAGAAAACAATCATCCCGCTTGCAGAGAGCGTCCAGGAAAGGAAGTTTTTGTTTACGGACAACTAAAAGTACATGTTTGGCTGCGAGCAGACGGGAAATTGCTTCCTGATACGCAGGAATTGTCTGTTCCAGATAACCGGTTTCGTCGATGGTTACCCAGTCGGATGGATGACGGATACACATATCCAGAAATTCGATGCCTTTTGTGAGAAATGCTTTCGGAACCGGTTGCATTTTGTTTGTGTTTCCGGGTGCATCTGCCTGATATCTTCCAATCTGGACAGCCTCGCCTGACAGGTTTTTTTTCATATAGACACCATCTTCGGGTACTACATAGGACGTAAGCCCGGGCATTGGTTGTGGGAAAAGGGCAGAAAGAAGCGTGGACTTTCCGCTTCCGCGGCTTCCGGTCAGAATCAGATGCTTTTTGCTGCTAGCGCGAAAAGATCTCCAGATACAATTTGCGGTTGGCCTGTATGCAGGCATCTCGATACCGTTCATATTTTTCTATCCATTCCTTTCCTTCCTGTGTCAGAGTGCTTCCACCACCGGATTTGCCACCGACAGTCCTGCTTGTGAGTGGAAATCCGAGTGCATGCTCGGCATTTTTTATCATACGAAGCGCTTTCGAGTAAGCAAGTCCCATCGAGCTTGCAGCTGCACGCAGGGAGCCCTCTGCTTCGATGGCATGCAGCAGACGACAGGGACCTTCACCAAAGAATTTTTCATCCTGTTCATCGTAAAAAGTAATTTTTGTAACAGCTTTCATATGGACTCCTCCTGTATCATAACAAGGTGTTCGTTCCCGCTTTTGTCGTGGAGCTTTGTGATATTGATTGTACCATAAATCGAGGAAAGCAGCGACTCCATCTTTGAAACAGGAGTCAATTTCGGGGAGATTTTCCCGGAACGTGTGCCTTTCGACAGGACAAGGAGCTCGTCACAGGTGTTTAATGCCAGAGAAGGGTCATGGAGTGTGACAAGCGCACAGGCGTCATGGGCAGTCACATATGTCCGCAGGTGCTGCATCATCTGGTTCCGGAACCGGAAATCTAAGGCGCTTTCCGGCTCATCGAGGAGCAGAAGCTTACGTGCACCGACGAATGTCCGTGCAAGGATACATAACTGTTTTTGTCCTTCACTTAGCTGGTTGTAGTTTGCCTGCTCACGATCGGGAAGACCGACCATCGTGAGAGTTGCTTTGGCATGTTCTTTCATCTGCACGGTGGGAGGCTGCAACAGCGATAAGTCCGGATGATACCCCATCAGGACAACATCCAGGACTGTCAGATCAATTGTGATTCCGCTTTTTTGGGGGATATATCCACATTGCTTTGCAAGTTCCCGTGCAGAAAGTGATTCCAGTGTATTTTCTGCAAGCAGACAGGAACCTTTGTGCGGGAGGATGTTCGCAATCGCTTTTAAAAGTGTAGTTTTGCCGCATCCATTTGCACCGAGAATACCGGTGATTGTTCCAGGACGCGACGTAAAGCTGATATCGTGTAGGATTTCTTTTCTGCCATATCCGGCAGACAGGTGACTGATTGTGAGCAGACTCATGATTCGCGGTTCCTCCTTACGCATAGATAAATCAAAAATGGTGCGCCAACAAGACTGGTGAAGATACTGACCGGCAGTTCTGTGGAAGCTACGCTTCGTGCCAGAATATCTCCGAGTGTCAGCAGGCAGCCACCGATGATCCCACTTAGAAACATCGTGGATAGCCGGTTGTTTTTGATGATCAGACGTGCACCGTGCGGTGCAAGCAGAGAGATGAAGCTGATAAGCCCGGTCATGCTGATGATTCCGGATGTTGCCAGCGTTGCAATCAGGAGAATCAAAAGCCGGAGATGTTGTGTGTGAACACCGAGCATACGCCCTTCGTCATCGTGCAGGGAAAGCATCATAATCTGCCGGTACAACAAAAAAAGTGCGCTGACACAGAGGATACAGAGAATCACATTTCCTTTGATGGAATAGAGACTGATACCATTTAAACTCCCCATAATCCAGTATTCGATGGATGCAAGCTGTTTTTCCGGGTCGGCGAGCAGCTTCAGGAAGATGAGCGCTGTCTGGGCTAAGCTGTGTACCGCGATTCCCGCCAACACGATTCCTCTGCCATCCTGCCCGGCAGTGAGGGATGCGAGCATAAGCGCTAGAACAACAGAACCGAGAGCACCGGCAAATGCAGACGCAGTCACTGCCATAGAGCCGGACAGAAACAGGATGCCGAACGCGGCACCGGCGCTGGCACCGGAAGATACACCGATGATATCTGGTGATGCCAATGGATTCCGGAATACAGTCTGGAAGACAAAACCTGCTACGCCGAGAACGAAACCGCCGATACAGCCGACGATTCCGCGGCTTGCGCGCAATGTCACAAACACCTGCCACTGTCTTGAATCACCGGATATAATTCCGGAGAGTGTGAGTGGGTAGCGGCCGACAAAAAATGAAAAAATCGTCAGAACCGTTAAGAAAACGGTTCCGACGATAAGGGCGAATTTAATTTTATTACTTGATTCCGTAGAAAGTTTCATAGAACGCTGCCTTTTCTTCTGTATACATATCTGCAGATACCTGATCCGGGTGCAGGATTCCGGCAAGCCAGATGGATGCCAGGATTCCGCCTGGTACAGGACTGTCTAATGCTTCGATATCGCCAGGGATTGCATAGACATTTCCGTTTTTGACTGCGGTGCACTCCTTCAGATTCTCGTCGTTTAATACATCTTCGGGTGTGTATTCTGCATCCGAAGCGAGAATAATATAAGAAGGATCCCATGCCAGAAGCTGCTCGTAGCTGATCTCGGCCCAATAGGTATCCGTGATTTCGGATGCTGCATTTTTACCGCCTGCCAGTTCGATAAGCCCTGACTGATACATCGCCGGACCGGCAGTGGAAAGAAGGGAAGAGTTACCGGCGAGATAGACGCTTTTTGCATCGACGCCGGATAAGTCTTTTTCGAGCATCTCTTTTTTCTCATCAATATAAGAAAGAAGGGCATCTGCGTTTTCCTTTGTGTTGGTTGCGGTGGAGACAAGTTCAATCATCTGTTCTAACTGATCTTCGCTTTCCGGATTGACAAGCAGGACAGGGATGTCAAGCTCAGAGAGGCTTTGCGCTGCATCCTTTAATTTCATAGGCAGGATGACAAGCTCTGGGGAGAGGGAAGCGCAGGTTTCTAAGTCAAATTCCTTGGCTGTGCCGACATTTGGAAGCTCGAGGAATTCTGGCGCCGCAAGTTTGTAGATTGGCCGCTTACCTGCTTTTGCTTCGATGCCTGTTACCTTGTCTTTCAGACCGAGTGCAAGCAGGAGACTTGTGGAGATATAGTATCCGCTCACGATTGACTCCGGTTCTTTTTCAATTGTGACTTCACGACCAGTCTGGTCGGTGACTGTGACCGGATAGACCGTCTGCGCATCAGAGCCCTCTTCACTGGCATCTGCGGGGGTGCTGTCTGCCGTTGTAGCAGCATCCGATATGGAGGCTGCCGGTGCTTCTGTGACAGCTGTTTCCGTTGTTGTGGTTGTCTCTGTGGATGCAGGTTTGCTGCATCCGATCAGAGAGAGCAGCATCAGGCCGATGAGTATAAGTGCTACATGTTTTTTGAATCTTTGTTTCATAATAAAAACCCTTTCGTTATACTTTTGATAATACAACGGTATTGTAACAAAACCGCTTTTCAAAGGCAAGTATTTTTACTATAATATAAAATTGGAAAAAAGCGGTTAGAGAAATAGAAGGAGCTTTTATGGTAACAATACAGAATTATGTTCGTGTAAAAAATCTGGAAGAAGCTTATACGCTGAACCAGAAAAAAGGAAGCATGATCCTCGGTGGAATGCTTTGGACGAAGATGCAGGATCGGACAATCCAGACGGCAATCGATCTGTGCGAGCTGGGACTTGACAGGATTGATGAGAACGCGGATGCATTTTTTATCGGTGCGATGGTGTCTCTGCGTGAAATCGAGCTGCATGAAGGACTGTATGCATATACGCAGGGCGCGGTCAGAGATGCCTTAAAGGATATTGTCGGTGTTCAGTTCCGGAACCTGGCAACTGTCGGCGGCAGTATCTGGGGACGGTTTGGCTTCTCGGATGTCCTGACGATGTTTCTTGCTATGGATACATACGTGGAACTGTTTCAGGGCGGTATAATTCCGTTGCAGGAGTTCGCCGAGAAAAAACCGGACCGGGACGTGCTTGTGCGTCTGATCGTGAAGAAAACACCGGGTGTCTATGCGTATGCATCGGTTCGTAATCAACGGACAGATTTCCCGGTTCTTGCATGTGCAGCGGCAAATGTTTCCGGTACATACCGGATTTCTGTCGGTGCGAGACCGGGCAAAGCAATCTGTATCACGGATGAGGAAGGATTTCTCACAGACGGAATCACAGAAGAGCGTGCAAAACAGTTTGCAAAATGGGTAGAGACAAAAATCCCGACAGCCGGCAATCACCGGGGCAGTGCAGCATACCGCACACGCCTTACAGGTGCGCTTTGCTATCGGTTAACAAAGAAAATCGGAGAGGAGCAGGCATAGACATGGATATCAAAATCAAAGTAAATGGAACACTGATTTGTGAATCAGTATCGCCGGATCTTCTGCTCCTTGATTTTCTGCGGAAGCATGGCTGCTACAGTGTGAAGCGCGGTTGTGAGACCGCAAATTGCGGGCTTTGTACCGTGCTTTTAGATGGAACCCCAGTCTTGTCATGTTCGGTGCTCTGTGCAAGAGCGGATGGACATGAAGTATATACGCTCGAAGGACTGCAGGAGGAAGCATCCGGTTTTGTTGGATTTATCGCTGACCAGGGGGCTGATCAGTGCGGATTTTGCAATCCGGGATTTGTCATGAATACGATTGCATTGCTCCGAGAGAATCCGGATCCTTCGGATGATGAGATACGTGCGTACCTGGCAGGAAACTTATGCCGGTGTTCCGGATACGAAGGACAGCTCCGGGGAATCCGGAATTACCTGGACTATATAAATAGGAAGAAGCAGGGAAAGGAGTAAGCGATGGAACATAAGAATTACAATGCCATTCACAAATCAGTCCGGAAGAAAGACTCCATGCAGCTGCTGCTGGGAAAACCGGTGTATACAGATGATATCACGGGTCCTGCGCTTGTCGTGAAGCTTCTACGCAGTCCGCATGCCAATGCGATTGTGGAAGAAATCCATACAGAAATTGCAAAGAAAATTCCGGGCGTGGTGGATATCTATACATGGGAGGATGTGCCGAAAACAAGGTTTGCAATCGCAGGTCAGACTTATCCGGAACCATCTCCGTATGACCGGTTGATTATCGACCGGCACGTGCGGTTTGTGGGAGATGTTGTCGCAATCATTGCAGCAGAGGATGAAAAAGCGGCATGCAAAGCGATGAAGCTTGTGAAAGTGAAATACAATGTGTTAGAGCCGGTGCTTGATTTCCACAAAGCGAAGGATAATCCGGTGCTTGTGCATCCGGAGGATGACTGGTATCCGCCGGTTGATGTGGGTGGTGATGCAAAACGGAATGTGATCGCACATGAATTAAGCGGAGATGGCGATGTCGATGCCGTGATTTCGGACTGTGAGGTATCATTTTCCCATGCTTATCATATGCGTGCGTTCAACCAGGCAATGATGGAAACATTTCGCACATATACATGTCTTGACCGGTATGGAAGACTGCATGTGATTTCTTCGACACAGATTGTTTTCCATGTGCGCCGGATTTTATCGAGAGCGCTTGGAATCCCGAAAAGCAAAATCCGCGTGGAAAAACCGCGGATTGGTGGTGGATTTGGTGCGAAGCAGACTGCAGTCAGCGAAGTGTATCCGGCGTTTGTGACGATGCAGACGGGGCGCCCGGCGAAACTCATCTTTACAAGGTACGAAAGCCAGATTGCAGGTTCGCCGCGGCATGAGATGGAAGTCACTGTCCGGCTGGGTGCAGACCGGGACGGACATATCCGCGGACTTGATCTGTACACACTTTCCAATACAGGTGCATATGGGGAACATGGACCGACGACGGTCGGACTTAGCGGACACAAGTCAATTCCACTTTATACAGGAGGACTTGAGGCGTTCCGGTTTGGTTACGATGTCGTCTATACAAATACAATGGCGGCGGGTGCTTATCGCGGCTATGGCGCAACCCAGGGAATCTTTGCTCTGGAGTCCTCGGTCAATGAGCTTGCGGAGTCGCTTGGCATCGACCCGACGCAGATTCGGGAGAAAAATATGCTCCGGGAGGGCATGAAGATGCCGGCGTATTATGGAGAGATTGCAAATGCCTGCGCGCTTGACCGCTGTATGGCAAGATGCCGTGAGCTTTTTGGCTGGGAAGAGAAATATCCGGTCCGGGAGATGGGCGATGGAAAAGTGCGGACCGCCGGTGTTGCGATGGCGATGCAGGGTTCCTGTATATCCAACGTCGATGTCGGTTCTGCAACTGTGAAGCTGGCAGATGATGGAACGTTTAACCTGATCATCGGTGCGGCAGATATGGGAACCGGCTGTGATACGATTCTGGCGCAGATGGTGGCTGAGTGTATGGACTGTTCTGTGGATGACGTGGCAGTATTTGGCGCAGATACGGACGCATCTCCGTATGATTCCGGTTCTTATGCATCTTCGACTACCTATGTAACAGGAAAAGCAGTAGAGCTTGCCTGCGAGGAGCTGAAGAAAAAACTGTGTGCGATTGCGGCGGGAATGCTTGGATGTGAACCGGAAGAAACGGTATTCGAAGATGGGTGTGTGCGGAAGATTAACACAGACGAGCGTGTTACACTGGCGCAGATCAGTGTGAAGGATCAGGTGGCAAATGATATTGCGGCGGTTGCAACTGCATCACATTCTTCACCGGTTTCTCCACCGCCATATATGGTTGGTATGGTGGAAATTGAGCTTGACCGCTATACCGGGGAGGTAAAAATCCTCGATTATGTGGCAGTTGTGGATTGTGGAATCGCAATCAACCCGGCACTTGCACGTATCCAGGCAGAGGGTGGAATCGTGCAGGGAATCGGTCATACGTTGTTTGAGAATATCACATATGATGAAAACGGAAAACCGGTTGAGTCCAATTTTATGCAATATAAAATCCCAACGCGGCTGGACATGGGACACCTACGGGTTGAGTTTGAGAATAGCTACGAGCCGACAGGTCCATTTGGCGCAAAATCCATCGGGGAAATCGTGATCAACACACCGGCACCGGCGATTGCTCATGCAATTTACCGGGCGACAGGTGTATGGCACAGAGAACTTCCGATCACACCGGAGAAGATATTGATGTCGATGCCGGAAGATGATTTTAGATAAGCAAATACCAAAGACAAGGAGAAAAACAGATGAAAAAGAGTTTTAAGTTATCGGATGCGGCATTTCAGATGGATGGAAAGATGCCACTTGCGCAGGCAATTCCTCTTGGATTGCAGCATGTTTTGGCGATGTTTGTTGGAAACCTTACACCGCTTTTAATCATCACAGGTGCCTGTGGAATCGCAGGAGGAGAGTTTGCCGGGCTGCAGCTTTCCCTGCTTCAGAATGCAATGCTTGTTGCAGGAATTGTGACATTGGTGCAGCTTTTTGCAATCGGTCCGGTCGGCGGACGTGTACCGATCATCATGGGTACATCATCCGGGTTTATTGGTGTATTTAACAGCGTCGCAGCAACGATGGGGGGCGGTGTATCCGCATATGGAGCAATCATGGGGGCATCAATTTTAGGCGGCTTTTTTGAGACGGTGCTTGGGTTCTTTTTAAAACCGCTCCGGAAGTTTTTCCCATCGGTTGTGACAGGTACAGTTGTTATGTCCATCGGTTTAAGCCTGATTTCTGTTGGAATCAATTCTTTTGGCGGTGGAAACAAGGCGGAAGATTTCGGCTCGATGGAGAATCTGCTGCTGGCACTCTTTGTGCTGATTGTGATATTGATCTTCAAGCATTGCACAAAAGGATTTTTGAGTTCTTCCTCGATTTTATTGGGTATTATTGCTGGATATATTGCTGCAATCGTTATGGGATTTGTGCTTCCTACGACCGGGGTGACTGCCGATGGCGTCGAGTATACAAAAGCGTGGGTGCTGAACTGGGACAAGGTAGCAGATGCTGCATGGTTTGCTATCCCGAAGATCATGCCGGTCAAGCCGGTATTTGATATGCGTGCAATTCTGCCGGTTATGATCATGTTTATTGTTACAGCGGTTGAAACAGTTGGAGATATCTCCGGTGTTATGGAAGGTGGTCTGGGACGGGAAGCAACCGATAAGGAGTTGTCCGGTGGTGTTATGTGTGATGGACTTGGATCTTCGCTTGCTGCCTGTTTTGGTGTCCTGCCGAATACGTCTTTCAGCCAGAATGTCGGACTTGTTGCCATGACAAAGGTTGTGAATCGTTATGCGCTTGCAACGGGAGCTGTGTTCCTGATTCTCTGTGGACTCTGTCCGAAGCTTGCGGCGCTTATTTCTATCATGCCGCAGTCAGTACTCGGTGGTGCCGCAGTTATGATGTTTTCTTCGATTGTATTCAGTGGAATCCAGCTGATCACGAAGAATCCGATGAATTCGCGTAATCTCTCCATTGTCTCTGTAGCGCTCGGTGTTGGCTATGGTATGGGAGCAAATCCGGATATCCTTGTCCATGCACCGAAGCTTGTACAGCTTGTGTTTGGCGGCTCTGGAATCGTGCCTGCTGCGATTGTGGCAATCCTGTTGAATATTGTACTTCCAAAAGAAAAAGAAGAGCAGTAAAGTATCTGGCTGCGGTGGGAAGTGTATTTCGGGGATAGAAAAATCTGGCAAGTATGTCTGAAATATATTGATAAATTACAATGTAGATGTTACGATATATTTGAGATAAATATTAAAGGGGGAATTATATGCCAGAGTTAAGTAGATTTGGGGGAATGGTCATTTATATGTTGTTTATGGATACAAAACAACATAATAAACCCCATGTTCATGTATATTATGGAGAGTATGAGGCAGCAATAGGAATAGATGGTGAATTGCTGGCAGGCTCATTGCCATATAAACAATTAAAAATGGTAACGGGCTGGCTTGCATTTCACGAAGAAGAGGCATATGCCGCATGGAATTTGGCGGTGCGTGGAGAACATTTTAATAAAATTAAACCTATGTAAAGGAGGTGCTTCATGATGTACGTTGTAGATGGAGTTTGTTATGCGGCAAGTGAAGCAAAAGAAATAAAAGTAAAAGATGCAACATTGCTTCGCGGCGGAATGATTCTTGTAACATTTTCAAATGGTGAAAAAAGATTGTTTGATACGACATTGTTGACAGGAAGTGCATTTGAACCGTTAAAAGATGAGGAAGTGTTGAAAAATATGAGCGTTTTCCACGGTGTTATTACATGGATGGATGGTGAAATAGATATAGCACCAGAAACTGTCTATCAGGAAAGCTATCCGTATGATTCTTTGAAGAGCGCAATGTGAATGGAAATATAAAAACAGCAGTCAGTGGTTATTTGATTGCTGTTTTTATATATGATCAGGTGAGGAATCTTATGAGAAAACGATTATTTGAAATAGTAGAACATTCAAGTGAAAACGATAAGGTTAGTAAAGTATATGATATATTTATGATGGTGATTATTTTTATCAGTCTGATACCATTGGCGTTTAAGAAAGATTATAATATTCTTCTGATAATAGATAAGGTAGCAGCTGGTATTTTTATTGTAGATTATATAATACGATGGTTCACGGCAGACATGAAACTGAAAAAAGGGAAACTATCATTTGTGTTATATCCATTTTCTATAATGGCAATCATCGATTTTATATCTATTTTGCCATCAATAACAGTATTGAATGCTGGATTTAAGACTTTGAGATTGTGTAGAATGATTAGAACATTTAGAGTCTTCAGAATTGCTAAAACAGTACGTTACTCGAAAAATATACAGATAATTTCGAATGTTTTGAAGAAATCGAAAGATTCATTGGTTACTGTAGGTTCGTTAGCTGTTTGTTATATTATGATAGCAGCACTTGTTATATTTAATGTTGAACCAGACTCATTTGAGACATTGTTTGATGCAATATATTGGGCTACGGTTTCATTAACAACGGTTGGCTATGGTGATATATATCCAGTTACTGATGCAGGAAGAATTATTACAATGTTATCTTCGTTTGTCGGAATAGCGATTGTTGCATTACCGGCAGGTATTATTACGGCAGGTTATATGAGTGAGATAGAGGAGAAATAGTTTTTGATGGGGACAGTTAAATTGACCTTTAGAGAATGGTGTGAAAAATATCAAAAAGATATATACATTAAACAATGGGATATGGAAATGAATGGTGGATATACACCAGATAGTCTTTCATATGGAAGTACTAAAAAAATTCATTGGAAATGTGAAAAAGGACATAGATGGGTGGTATCCGTAAATAATCGAACATCAGTAAAAGATAGTAATTGCCCATATTGTTCGGGAAAGAAGTTATTAAAAGGAGAAAATGATTTACAAACTTTATATCCAGATATTGCGAAAGAATGGGATTGGAAATTAAATGGTAACAAACCATCAGATTATTTCGGAAATTCAAATTATAAAGTGCATTGGGTGTGTGCTAAAGGACATAAATATGAGGCTAAGATAAATGATAGAACAAAATCAAAGGGAACAGGCTGCCCGTATTGCGCTGGAAATAAGGTGCTGGTAGGTTTTAATGATTTGCAGACATTATTTCCGGAACTTGAAAAGGAATGGGATTATGAAAAAAACAATAGAGATATAGAAACTATAAGTGCACATAGTGGCTATAAAGCATGGTGGATTTGTGCGAATAATCATTCTTATCTTGCTAAGGTAAATGATAGAACAAAATCAAAGGGAACAGGCTGTCCGTATTGTGCTAATAGAAAAGTATTGATAGGGTATAATGATTTGTTTACAACAGAACCTCAATTAAAAGCAGAATGGAATTATGATAGAAATTTGGAATATTCACCAACAAAGCTGACTGCAGGAAGTTCAAAAAAAGTATGGTGGAAATGCAAATATGGGCATGAATGGCAGGCGAATATATATAGTAGAGCTTCAGGATGTAGTTGTCCGTTTTGTGCCGGTGAAAAAACAATAATTGGGGAGAATGATTTACAAACAGTATATCCAGAGATTGCAAGAGAATGGAATTATGATAAAAATGAATTAATAAAACCCTTTGAGATAATGCCCAATAGCGGTAAGAAGTATTGGTGGAAATGTAAAAGAGGCCATGAGTGGATGGCTACGCCTAATAATAGGGTTTCTTTACATACAGGATGTCCAGTTTGCTCTCAGGAATTACATACATCGTTCCCGGAACAGGCGATACTGTACTATATTTCAAAATATGAAGATGTAATTAACAGATATGTTATAGAAAAAAATGAAGTGGATATATATCTTCCTGATTATCACATTGGAATAGAATATGATGGGATTTTTTATCATAGTTCCTTGGAAGCTAAGGAGAGAGAATTGAGAAAAGATGAATATCTGCATAAAGCAGATATTGTTTTAATAAGAGTAAAAGAAACGGAACAAGATATCCAAGATCAAAAAAATATAATATATAGAAATTTAAAACGAAAAGATATTGGACTTGAAAATGTTATTTATAAGATTTTTGCAAAAATAAGTAAAATTAACGGGAAAAAGTATGAGCCGGATATAGACATACATAGAGATAAGCAGGAAATATGGGCTAAGTATATAAACTTAGCAAAATCGAATAGCCTATTGAGGAAATATCCTGACTTGGCAAGGGAATGGGGGTATGAAAAAAACAACATGATTTTGCCAGAACAAGTGAGTGTTGGAAGTCACAAAAAGGTTTGGTGGAAGTGTAAACAGGGGCATGAGTGGGAAGCGGAAATAAAGAGCAGAGTAAATGGAGAAGGTTGTCCCTATTGTGCTAATAAAAAAGTTTTGGAAGGATATAATGATTTACAAACCTTTTTCCCGGAGCTGGCAAAGGAATGGGATTATAATAAGAATAAAAAAATACCATCGCAGTATACAAGATTTAGTAACAAAAAGGTTTGGTGGAGGTGTAAGCAGGGACACGAGTGGGAAGCGGTTATAAGTAAGAGAACACTTGGTAGGGGATGCCCATATTGCTCAAATAGAAGGATTTTGAAAGGATATAACGATTTACAAACAAAATTTCCATTAGTCGCAGAGCGATGGGATAGTCAAAAGAATGGCATAGAAGCGAATCAGGTGTTTCCTTTTAGCAATAAAAAAGCATGGTGGAAGTGCAGTTGTGGTTGCGAATGGGAAGCTGTTATTAATTATATGAGTAGAAAAAATATTTGCCCTAGATGTGGTAAAACGAATTGATATAGAATAAGTAAAATTAATATGCGCCTGATTTTAGATAGAGGAGTATCTGGCTGCGGTGGGAAGTGTATTTCGGGGATAGAATGCAAGGGGGGGAAAACAGTAATATTACAAATGAGGAGGCGAGGTATGAGGAACAAAACAAAGAGAAGGCTTTACAGAGTTATTTCGTTATTGGTGTGCATGCTGATGGTTGTTATGAACATACACATCGTGCAGGTACATGCGGCAGAGAAAAGCTATCAATACTGTCAGACCAAAACGGAAAAAGGTGTAACATTCAAGGTGGAATGGGATGAACCGAAATTAGGGGAAGAAACGGTATTTCATTTGTCAGCGACAGGAGGAAATGCGTCAAATAAGTATTATATGACATCACCGAACTATTCGAATCCCGGAAGCACAGAACGGGAAATGCTTGTGGATCCAACCTATAGTGAATGGAAAAACTATACAAAAGAGTGCAGTACCTATGACTTGAAGTTCAAAATGACCGCGTCGGGAACGTATTATTTCCGGTTTTACGTTATGAATATGTCTTCGCCGGTTGTGTACTTTTCTATAGATGTGACGATATCCGTCTCTGACGCGGATCATCCAAGCGTCGATTCCATTGTGGAATCCGCCGTTGCGCAGTGCAACAGGAAAACAACCGGTTCTGACTATGACCGGGCATTGTGGCTGCATAACTGGCTGAATGCGAAATTGGAGTACGACAAAACGCTTGCGTGGTGTTCCGCAGAAGGTGCACTGACGAGAGGGTTAGGAACCTGCGAGAGCTACCAGCGGGCGTATGCGAAGCTTCTGACGGCTACGGGTATTCCGAACGAACGAATCGAAGATAGGGCAGATAATCATACATGGAATGCCGTGAAGTTAGACGGCGAGTGGTATCAGGTTGATTGTACGTGGGATGATACATCGGAACATTGGTATGATTTTGACCAGAGATATATGTATTTCGGCTTGACCGATGAACTGATGGCGATTGCGCATGAACATCATGCAGATCTGTATACGACATCCGGGTACCAGACGCGTTCGACAAGTCTTGCGAATAATTACCTTGTAAGAAATGGAGATGCGGCAAGGTGGGCAGAAGCGTACCGGGCGCGGATACAGGCAAAGCTTGATGCGCGGGAGACGACATTTACAATTGCGGCGGATAACAGCAGTTATCCGCCAAGCTATTCCGGAATACTGAATGGTATAACTGCTTATGCAATCAATCAGATGGATTGGTCATGTGGCAATTTCGATGTGAGTCTGCAGGCAACAGGAAGTGCGACACAGTTCACATTTCGGGTTTCTTATGTGGAAGAACATACGGAGCACAGATGGGATGCGGGAACTGTGACAAAAGCAGCAACCTGTACACAGAAGGGGATTCGGACTTATAGATGCACAGCGGCTGGCTGTAAGCAGACAAGGACAGAGGAGCTTCCGGCACTCGGACATAGCATGACCAGAGTTGTATCCGAACGGGTTGCACCGACGAATCAGAATGATGGCAGGGAACAGGTAATCGGCTGTTCCAGATGTGATTATACAGAAGGAGGCGCTGCAATCTCGAAGCTTGCGTCTGTTGCGTACAGTACGCATGTGCAGTCGATTGGCTGGCAGGACGTGCGATATAATGGAACGATGGCAGGCACATCGGGGATGGCGAAGCGCCTTGAGGCGATTCGGATCAATATTCAGAACGAATCCAATCTTGGGATTCAGTATACGACGCACTGTCAGACCTATGGCTGGCTTCCTTGGTCCTACAATGGAGAGACGAATGGAACGAGCGGGGAAAGCAAACGGTTAGAGGCGATTAAGATTCAGCTTACCGGTGCTGATGCCGGTAAATATGACGTATATTATCGGGTGCATGCACAGTCATTTGGCTGGCTTGGCTGGGCGAAGAACGGCGAACCATCCGGTACAGCTGGACTGGCGAAACGTCTCGAGGGAATCCAGATTGTTGTCCTGCCTGCAGGCAGTGCAGCGCCATCTGTGAATTATGCAGGCGTGAATGCATCCGGCTCTGCGTATCGTACAAGAGCGTATGTAAATGGAACATCGTCAAACAGTATTGCGATTCCGGGGTACAACAGTCAGCCGAATGTCATGTACAAGACACATGTGCAGTCATTTGGATGGCAGAATTGGAAGCTGAACGGAGATTGCTCCGGGACATTCGGCAAGAGCAAACGGCTGGAAGGAATCAATATCAAGCTGTCAAACTGTGGTTATTCCGGTAGTGTGCAGTACAGAACGCACATCCAGAGCTATGGATGGGAGAGCGGCTGGAAACAGGATGGTGCGATGTCAGGAACTTCCGGTCAGGCGAAACGTTTAGAGGCAATCCAGATCCGGCTTACCGGTGAGATGGCACAGCATTATGATATCTATTACCGGGTGCATGCGCAGCATTTTGGATGGCTTGGCTGGGCGAAGAACGGAGAGTCTTCCGGAACCGCGGGATATGCTTACCGGCTGGAAGGAATCCAGATTCTTCTGGTGCCGAAAGGGGCAGCAGCACCGGCATCGAATTATGGTGGGATGATACAGAATAATCCGAATACGTTTATAGCACGATAACAGAGATAAAAAAAGCAAGAGTTCAAACTCTTGCTTTTTTATGGAATGCGGGTGACAGGACTTGAACCTGCACGGGGTTGCCCACTAGAACCTAAATCTAGCGCGTCTGCCAATTCCGCCACACCCGCATGTGAATTGTGAAATTAATATATTATAATATGAAAGAACGAAAGCTAAATCCATGCCCCTCCGTAAGCTGCGCTTACTTCGGTCACGGGCTGTCGCCCTAATAAAAAATTAGCAGATGAATTCATCTGCCAAAGAGTGAGCCACGGGGGAATCGAACCCCCGACAACTTGATTAAAAGTCAAGTGCTCTACCGACTGAGCTAGTGGCCCGTATAAAATAAAAAAGCTGGGCTAGTTGGATTCGAACCAACGAATGCAGGAGTCAAAGTCCTGTGCCTTACCGCTTGGCGATAGCCCATTAAAAACCTACTCTTGCAAAGCCTGCAATCTAAAAGAAGAGGGTGGATAGAGGGACTCGAACCCTCGGCCTCCAGAGCCACAATCTGGCGCGCTAGCCAACTGCGCCATACCCACCATATAATATAAAAATGTGCCCGAAGGGATTCGAACCCCCGACCCACGGCTTAGAAGGCCGTTGCTCTATCCAGCTGAGCTACGGACACATAATATCTTGCATACACGAAATGTATTTGCAAAATAAAGAGCGGGTGATGGGAATCGAACCCACGTATCTAGCTTGGAAGGCTAGTGTTCTACCATTGAACTACACCCGCTTAATCTGAGCTTGGCGAAGAGAAGATATTAAGTCGGGGTGACAGGACTCGAACCTGCGACCTCCTGATCCCAAATCAGGCGCTCTAGCCAAACTGAGCCACACCCCGATAAGGCATTTATTTGTCTGCCTCGTCTCAACGCAAGTGTTATTATACATAAAGCAGGGGTGGTTGTCAACAACTTTTTTTAAAAAATTTAAAATGCCGAAAAATATAGGAAAATAGCGCCATTTCTTGGAATTTGTCGACGAGTGTGGTACACTAGGCAATGCAAAAAGATTTTTAAAGAGGAAAAAACAATGGATAATTTTATATTTAGTGTGAATGTGACGATTCCGATTTTCCTGATTATTCTGTTAGGATATATATTAAGAAGGATCGGTTTTCTGACGGACGAATTTGTGCGTGTGGCGAATAAATATGTGTTTATTGTCGCACTTCCGGTTATGTTGTTCCGGGATATTGCAGGTTCCGATGTGAGAAAGGATATGAATGTAAAGTTCTTCCTGTTCTGTATGATCGTGACGATCATTATGTTCTTTCTTGTGTGGGGCATTGCAAAGCTTACCCTGAAGGACAAGACAATGGTAGGGGCGTTTGCACAGGCGGGCGCGCGGGGAAGCGCAGCAATTCTGGGTGTTGCATTTGTGGAGAATATCTGTGGGGAGATCGGCATGACACCGCTTATGATCGTGGCGGCAGTTCCGTTCTTCAATATATTATCAGTCATTATATTGGTATTTAATGCAAATACAGAGGCAAATAAAGATTATGGTAAAATCAAGAACGCTTGTATCAACATTGCGAAAAATCCAATTATTATAGGAATTGTTCTGGGACTGATCGCATCACTGGTACGGTTGCCAATCCCGACGATTCCGGCACGGACACTCAATTATGTTGCGCAGACTGCAACACCGATTGCATTGCTGGCGGTGGGTGCCGGGTTTGACACGAAACAGGCGATTGCCAGACTCAAGCCTGCCCTTGGTGCAACTTTTATCAAACTGATCGGATTGCCACTCGTGTTTTTACCATTTGCATATAAGCTCGGATTTGCACCGAGTGAGATGGTAGCGATTTTGATTATGCTGGCATCCCCGACGACGGTGAGCTGTTATGTCATGGCGAAGAATATGGACAACGATGATATCCTGACTTCCAATGTTATTGTGCTTACGACATTGCTGTCATCTGTGACACTTACCTTGTGGATCTTTATTTTGCGCTCGATTGGATGCATCTAAAAACCACGTAAATATGCGGGCTTCAGAGCATTTGAAAAAATATGTTAAAAAATTCAAGAAAATGCTTGACAAATGGAAGCAAGGTATGTAAAATAGCAAGAGTGTTGAGCAAACAACACAAAAACGAATGGGATCTTAGCTCAGCTGGGAGAGCATCTGCCTTACAAGCAGAGGGTCATAGGTTCGAGCCCTATAGGTCCCATTTTTATGGCGGAATAGCTCAGTTGGCTAGAGCACACGGTTCATACCCGTGGTGTCGAGGGTTCAAATCCCCCTTCCGCTATTTTTTTATGCCTGAAATTCTATATAGAATAGAATGTGCAAATAGAATCTCATGTCAGAAATGGCATGAGATTTTTTTGTGCCTTTTTGTCGATGCGCGGTTGTCGAATTCGTTCGGATGCTGTTCTAAAATATGTAAATAATGCAGGAAATGTGATTAATTGTGACAAAACATCGAAAAATGTTACAAAAATGTTTCAAATATTTCTAAAAAATTTCAAAAATGTATTGACAAGTTAACAAACATGATGTTAAATAGGGGAAGTTTGTTGCGAACAAACGGTTTTGGAAAAGGAGTGATTAGATGAGGTTAAACATCGAAAAGCTAATGATAGGATTTGTGATGATCTTAGCAGTATGTTTATACGCACCAACATTATTGGAAGATTACAAAGCCAATAGCACAACAAATGAGAAGGTAACAGAGGTACTTGCAGAAGCTCCGGCACCGGCAATGACAACAGAGTCTATGGTGCTTGCAGCAGTTACAACGCAGGAGCGCATCGGAGAAGCTGTTCAGGCAGCGAAAGTTACAGAGAGTATTGGGAATGATATGACAAAGGCTGTAACGACTGATGTAGCAAAACTCACACCGAAGTTTCAGACAAATATGAATGTGACAAATATGATAGAAGAAACATCGGTTGCAGACAGAAGCATGCTTCAGACGATGGTCGAAGCACGGACGAATCCGGTATATTCGGAGTTCATCGCACATGTAAAGTCATTACCAGTTGAGATCAAGCCGTCACTGATGGCGAGCGACGAGCGAGACAAGGTATTGGCAGTTCGCGACAATTATGATGAATTCCTGAAGACGGTAGAGACATATTATGCAGAGAAGGCAGTTTTAAAAACCGCACAAAATGCACAGACATATGTGACTACATATACAAATCAGACCGGAGACGGAAAGCTGACTGCATCCAAGGGTGTAAACTACGGACCAAGCGGAAAAGAAACGTATTACAACTTGAATATGAATGGTGTCGTAGCAACGATGCAGGGAATGGGAATTCCAGGGCAGTATTGGGTTCGCGAGGATGGCGTAAAAATGTACGGTGATTATGTTATGGTTGCCGCAGATCTGAACACACATCCAAGAGGATCGCTTGTAGAGAGCAGCCTTGGTACAGCGATAGTAGTAGATACAGGCGGATTTGCAGCGTCAAATCCAAATCAGTTAGATATTGCAACTGCATGGTAAAAGAAAAGGGAATGTTTTCATGAATTACATGGAAACATTCCCTTTTTTCTTTTAAATCAAATTGGCAAATTCGGATTCAGCGTTATGACTGGTTATTATCCTGATTATCGTATTTAGCCTTTAAATCATCCATCGGTGTGGAACCAAAGGTTTCAAGCGGTGTCTTTAATGTACGCTCTAAGTCCTCCTGCTCCTTGTTCTTCTGTGCGGTACGCTTCTTCCACCATGAGAAGAGGATACATACGACGATGACAACCGCTGCTGCGATGATCAGTACCTTGAATACGCCGGCAGAATGATTCGTTGCCTTGGCGATGGTACGAGTCTTTACGAACATTACATAGAACTGGATACCGGTTGCATCGTAGAATTCCTGTGCGCCGGTTACGACGTTGTTCTTTGTATCAATCCAGTTTAAATCATCCCGATAGCAGTGAGAGTCAAATGCCTTGTCGGATTTGATTTTTGAGATGCCATCCTGCTTCATGATTTCCAATGTGTCTTCCAGCATGCCCTTTAACTGGATACCGAGATCATCATTGTAGTTATTCTGATATGCGGAGATCATACTGTTAATGTATGTATCCATAAGTGCATTGGCTTTGACACCATATTTGAACTGACCATTGTCGTTTTCATCTACGACCAGGAGCAGTCCGTCCTCGCGACCGCTGAATATTGTATTATACTGATCTTCTGCGTATTCGGAAATACGGTTATCGCTGAGTGTGTCGCCTGTATATCCACCTTTAAACTGCATATAGAAAGAGAATACGATCAGGACGAGCATGAGCATGATTATAGTAACAAATGCACCGCCGCTACTGCCGTTTGAATATACGTAAGTTGTTCTGCCTCCATAATATCTTCTTCTCGGTGGTGGAGGTGGTGGCATGCCCGGACCTCCATGATAGTAATGTGGCCCCGGACCGTAATCGTCGTATGGTCTAGGTCCCGGACCGGGACCGTGAGGCCTTGGACCACCGCCAAAACCGCCTCCGCGTGAACCACTGCTGCGAAAGCTACCGCCACCGCCGCTGAAACTTGCACCATGATGACTGCCGCCACCGTGACCGCCGCTGCTAAAGCCGCCGCCACCGCCGCCGGATCTACCCATAATAAACCCTCCTCATTATGTATAAATTTGTACAGTACATTTTACTCTATGCCTGTGATAGTAACATTTTACAATGAAATGACAGATTCGTAAATATAGAAAAACAAATTGTGGCAATTCTAACCATGAGAAAAGGAAACGTTTGCATATATGGGGCAAATATGATAGATTATAGTACGATACTTTAATTTTGCCTGATATAAAGGAGCGTAGGAACCATGAGAGTTGGCATGGGATATGATGTGCATAAATTAGTCGAGGGACGCCGCCTGATTTTGGGAGGCGTGGAGATCCCGTATGAGAAAGGTCTGCTTGGACATTCGGATGCGGATGTGCTGGTGCATGCGATTATGGATGCGCTGCTTGGGGCTGCAGCTTTGGGAGATATCGGAAAACATTTCCCAGATACCGATCCGGCTTACGAAGGCGCGGACAGTATGCGGCTTCTGGAGGAAGTGCGGAAGCTTCTGGATGCAAATAATTATGTGATTGGAAATGTAGATGCAACCGTGATTGCGCAGCGACCAAAGCTTGCGCCGTATATTGATGCAATGCGGGAGAACATTGCGGCACGGCTGCAGATTGATAAAAATCAGGTTAATGTCAAGGCGACAACAGAGGAAGGCCTTGGATTTACCGGGCAGGGACAGGGAATCAGTTCCCAGGCGATCTGCCTGCTTGAGACAATCGATAATTTTGATTATCGAAGCTCGCGTGTGGTAGATGATACTGTAGAAAATGCTGCCAATCCATGCATGGGATGCATGGGTTGTGCAAAAAGATAAAAATAATAGATAGATATAGGAGGATATTTTAGTTTCATGAGTGACGGAGACAGTTGCAGGCTCAAATATTTTGAAGGTGAACCGGAGGTGCTTGCTGAGGTTCGACAGATGTGGGATGAAATATTTGATGATCCGGAGGAATTTGCGGATTATTATTTTACAGAGATTTGTAAGCAAAATAAGATTTTACTTGCTTATAAGGGGGATGTGCTGGCAGGCATGATCCATCTGAATCCTTATGAGATGCAAGTAGAAGGGAAAAAGGAACTGTGCTATTACATAGTCGGAGTGGCTGTGAAACCGGAATATCGGGAGCAGGGCATCATGCACAAAATGATGCAGCGCGTGCTTGCAGATATGAAAAAGGACGGCAGAGCGTTTACGTTTTTGATGCCGGAACGGGAAGAATACTATGAGAGCCTTGGCTTTGAGAAGGTATTTCATACGTTGGAACTGGATATTGATATTGCAGAGCTGGAGGACGAGGATGTCGTACCGGATGATCTTTCTGGTGAGGAAGGATATTATACGAAGAATCTGAAAGATCTGCATGAGGAACGCGCAGATATACTGGAGCATCTGTCTGGAGAAGTAAATGATGCACTGGCAAAGAAATATCAGATTTACGCGCATCGTACGCCGCAATATCTGGAGCAGATGTGCATGGAACATCGCTGCCAGAATGGAGATGTGGTAGCTGTGTATGAGGATGGTATGCACATGGATGACGGGCAGGTGGAAGAACGTCTGGCAGGTATGTTTTCTTATGATATCTATGATGATACGATGTATGTGGAGCGTTTTGAAAGCTTTGATGATCATGTGCGATATGTGCTGGATGCAGCGGTAAGGCTGGCAGAACATGCATTTTGCAGAAGACTGGTCGTGACGATGTCGGAGCGGCATTTCTGCGATGATATTGCAAATATGCTTGGCGTGTCTGTACGGATGAACGACGGATATGGGTTTATGGCGCTTTCACTGCAGGGGGATGATTCATTGATGTCAATACTGCATGAAGCAAGTTTTTTCGATGAAATTGTATAAAAACAGATAGATTTTTTAAGAAAAACTTTGATTATGAAAGTATATGTGATATAATTTATCAGATAATGACGCACGAGAAACGATGCGTAAATATAAAGTAAATTTTTAAGAGATAGGGGTAGACCATGTATAAGATTGTAAAAAAAGAAGTCTTAAATTCGGTTGTTGTCATGATGGAGATTGAAGCTCCTTATGTAGCTGCACGCTGTGAGGCAGGACAGTTTGTCATCGTCAGAGTGGATGAAGATGGCGAGCGTATTCCTCTTACAATTGCGGATTTTGACCGCGAACGCAATACAGTTGAGATTATTTTCCAGGTAGTTGGATATTCAACAACTCTGATGGCAAAGCTGAATGAGGGCGATTACCTTCAGGATTTTGTAGGTCCACTTGGACAGCCGGCACCACTCAACAAAGAGTGGAAACGTGTGATCGGTGTTGCAGGTGGTGTTGGAGCAGCTCCACTTTACCCACAGGCAAAGAAGCTTGCCGAGCAGGGTACAAAAGTGGATGTGATCATTGGTGGACGTACCGCAGAACTTGTACTTCTCAAGGAGAAGTTCGAGAAGTTCTGTGACAATGTATATATCATGACAGATGATGGTTCTCTTGGTGAGCAGGGCGTTGTTACAAAGAAGCTGCAGGAGCTGTTAGATGCCGGTGTGAAATATGACCATGCAATCGCAATCGGACCACTCATCATGATGAAGTTTGTAGTAGCACTTACAAAGAAGCCGGAATATAACCTTCCGACCGCAGTTTCTTTGAATCCGATCATGATCGACGGTACAGGTATGTGTGGTGGATGTCGTGTCACAGTTGGTGGCGAGACGAAGTTTGCCTGTGTAGATGGACCGGACTTCGATGGATTTGAAGTTGATTTCGATCAGTGTATGAAGCGTCAGACATTCTTCAAGGAAGAAGAACACGAGTGTATGATGAAGCTTCAGGCAGATCAGATGCAGAATTAGGAGGGAACGAAAGATGCCAAATATGAGTCCAACAAAGGTTCCTATGCCACAGCAGGATCCGAATGTACGAAATAAGAATTTTGAAGAGGTTGCAACCGGTTATACAGCCGAGATGGCAATGGAGGAAGCAACCAGATGTATTAACTGTAAGAACAGACCTTGTATGACCGGATGCCCGGTTAATGTACCGATTCCTGGATTTATCGAGCAGGTAGCTGCCGGTAACTTCGAGAAAGCATACGAGATCATTACAAGTGAGAATGCACTTCCGGCAATCTGTGGACGTGTCTGCCCACAGGAGAATCAGTGCGAGGGTAAGTGTATCCGTGGTATCAAGGGTGAGTCTGTATCCATCGGACGTCTGGAGCGTTTCGTGGCAGATTACCACATGGCACACGGTGCAAAGGCAGAACTGAACATCGAGAAGAATGGCAAGCGTGTAGCAGTTGTCGGTTCCGGTCCTGCAGGTATTACATGTGCAGGTGAACTTGCAAAGAAGGGTTACGATGTAACGATTTTTGAAGCATTACATAAGGCTGGTGGCGTGTTGAGCTATGGTATTCCTGAGTTCCGTCTTCCTAAGTCTCTGGTTGCAAAGGAACTGGAGAATATTACAGATCTTGGTGTAGATCTTGAGACAAATGTTGTAATCGGACGTTCTCTGACCGTGGATGATCTGTTTGCACGCGGATTTGACGCAGTATTTCTTGGAACGGGTGCCGGACTTCCAAACTTCCTTCGCATTCCGGGCGAGAACCTGCTTGGCGTATATTCCGCAAATGAGTTCCTGACACGTGTCAATCTGATGAAGGGTTATAAGAAGGGCGAAGTTCCAACACCTGTCAAGGTCGGCAAGCGTGTTGCCGTTGTCGGTGCCGGTAACGTAGCGATGGATGCAGCAAGAACGGCTAAGAGACTTGGTGCAGAGGAAGTATATATTGTATATCGTCGTGGTGCAGAGGAAGTACCTGCCCGTAAGGAAGAAGTTGAGCATGCAAAGGAAGAGGGCGTGATTTTTAAGCTCCTGAACAACCCGGTTGAGATCCACGGAGAAGATGGCTGGGTAACTGGCATCGAGGTAGTTGCACAGGAACTTGGTGAGCCAGATGCTTCCGGACGTAGACGTCCGCAGCCGATCGAGGGATCGAATACGGTAATTCCGGTTGAGACAGTTGTCATCGCAATCGGTCAGTCACCGAATCCGTTGATCCGCCAGACAACCGAAGGACTGGAAACACAGAAGTGGGGCGGTATCATCGTCAACGAAGAAACTGGTGAGAGTACGCGCGAGCATGTGTATGCCGGTGGTGATGTTGTTACAGGTGCAGCAACCGTTATCCTTGCAATGGGTGCCGGTAAGAAGGCGGCAAAGGCAATTGATGAGTCATTAAAGGAAATGTAAGTATGGTAAATAACTTGGAAGGTTATGCGGAATACGCAGTACAAAAGAAATTAAAAGCAAAGGACCGGATGCCTGTTGTGGCATCCGCTGCTTTGATGGTTGTAGGACTTGCGATCTGGACGTTTATAGCAGGCTGGGTAGGTCCGTCGATTCTGATTATAGGTATTGCTCTTACGATTATTACAGCGACGCGGCAGGAATTGGAGTATGAGTATATATTTGTGAACGGGGATTGCGAGATCTCGAAGATCGTAAAACGCTCATCACGGAAAAAGGTTTATGAGTTTGAGGCAGGTAAGATTCAGAAGGTGCTGCCATATACTTCAATCCTGTTTGACAATGAACGTCAGGCACATCCGGATATGATCATCCGGGATTACACTTCCTGCTTTCCGGACAGGAAAGAGAAGTGGTACGCATTCATCAACAACAGCAAAAACCGCACGGAAGCGGTAATTGTGGAACTGAATGATAAATGCATAGAGCATGTGAAGCTGTTCTATAAGAATAAATATAGTGAATAACCAAAAATCCGGAACCTCGATTTGCATCGAAGCTCCGGATTTCTTTTTGTGTATATTATATATACGTATACGAAATATGTACAATTATGGCTCAAGTGGGGTCATCTTAAGACCTTTGTACATCTTGGAATAAATACTTTTTTCATCCTGATAGAGCACATAGCCACGCGCACCATCTTTTACGATGTAGGCATATTTGTTCTTCTGAACATTCATATACAGAACTTCCTCTACGTTCAGTTCTTTTGCTTTTGCCTTCGCCGTATATACGTTAAGTGGCTCTAATTTGAATTTTTTAACTGCCTGATCCACTGTCATAGTTTCTTACCTCCCATATAGCGATTCTATCGTTTTTACTCTTGCCCTTCAAGCTGTAAAAATATATAATCATAACTAATCATATTATAGTTCTTTCATTGACTTTAGTATATTGTATATTATTGCTAAAGTCAACTGTGAATATTGCACAAAAATCGTCATTTTTGTAGGTCGATTGGACGACTTTTTTCGTCGAAGTGACAAGGAAGGGATAAAAATGGACAAGGAAATAAACGAAAATGTAAAAAAAACAAAAAAAATGTTATTGCATGTATGCTGTGCACCGTGCAGTTCCCATGTGCTGAGTGTATTATATGAAGAATTTGATATCACGGCTTTTTTTTACAATCCAAACATCACGGAAAAGGAAGAATACGAGAAGCGGATCGAAGAATTGAAACGGTTTACACAGGAGGCTGAGTTTGCGAGAAATGTAGTTGTGTGTGACGGTGCGTATGAGCCGGAGAAGTTTTATGCGATCGCGAAAGGCTTGGAGAAAGAACCGGAGCGTGGACGCCGCTGCTATAAGTGTTATGAACTGCGGTTAGAGGAGACCGCCCGGTATGCGAAGGAGCACGGTTTCGATATTTTTACGACGACACTTTCGATTAGTCCGCACAAAAACGCGGCATGGTTAAACGAGATCGGTGAGCGGATGGCAGAAAAATATGGCGTTGCATATCTGTACAGTGATTTCAAGAAAAAAAATGGATATGCTCATTCCATCGAGCTGTCACGGGAGTATCACCTGTACCGGCAGGACTATTGTGGATGTATTTACAGCCGCTTGGAAAGGGAGGAACAAAAGAAGAATAAAAGAATCTGACAAAAGGGGTTGTGCTATGACGAAAATTGATGTATAATTTTTGCAATTTGAGAAAAAAAGAGCTTCGGATAACTATGCAATTTTTCCGTTTCACTCTTTTTTTTTGAGCAAATTTCTTGTTTTGCAAGTAAATCTAAGAAGAAAGGACAAAGACTATGAAAGCATTTCTGATACTGGAAGATGGCCATGTATTCGAGGGGAAAAGCGTCGGTTCGACCAAGGAAATTATCAGTGAGATCGTATTTAACACATCGATGACTGGTTATCTGGAAGTACTGACGGATCCTTCTTATGCAGGACAGTCTGTGTGTATGACGTATCCGTTGATTGGTAACTATGGTATTTGTAAGGAAGATATGGAGGCGGAGCGCCCATGGCAGTCTGGCTTTATTGTCAGAGAACTGGCGAAGCGGCCAAGCAACTTCCGAAGCGAGGAAAGTGTCGAGTCATTTCTTATAGAAAATGATATTACCGGAATTGAGGCAATTGATACACGTGCATTAACGAAGATTCTGCGGGACAAAGGTACGATGAAGGGCATGATCACAACGGATGAGAATTTTGATAAGGACGATTGTATCAAAAGGATCAAGGCATGGAGCATGGGACATGTTGTGCTGGATGTCACATGCAAGGAGAAGATGAGCTTCCCAGGCGATGGTTATAAGGTTGCGGTCATCGACCTTGGTGTGAAGAAGAACATTGTGCGTTGTCTGTTGGAGCGTGGTTGTTCAGTGACTGTATATCCGGCGGAGACTCCTGCAGAGGAGATCATCGCGGATGCACCGGACGGCATTATGCTGACGAATGGTCCTGGCGATCCGAAGGACAATGTGAAGACAATCGAGGAAATCAAGAAGCTTTTTGCTACGAAGATTCCAATTTTCGCAATCTGTCTTGGACATCAGCTTCTGGCGCTTGCAAACGGTGCAGATACACAGAAGATGAAATATGGACATCGTGGAGCAAATCATCCGGTAAAGGATTTAAAGACCGGGAAGGTATATATTTCAACACAGAATCATGGCTATGTGGTAAAGGAAGAGACGTTGGATCGTGATATTGCAGAGCCAAGCTTTATCAATGTAAATGATAAGACAATTGAGGGTGTTCATTACCTTGGAAAGAATGTACAGACGGTACAGTTCCATCCGGAAGCCTGTGCAGGCCCGCTTGATACCGGATTTTTGTTTGATGAGTTTATGAATATGATGGAGGTGTCTAAATAATGCCAAAGAATCCACACGTAAAAAAGGTTGTAGTTATTGGATCCGGTCCGATTGTCATCGGACAGGCGGCAGAGTTTGATTATGCCGGTACACAGGCATGCCGTTCCCTGAGGGAAGAGGGCATCTGTGTAGTATTGATCAACTCGAATCCTGCCACCATCATGACAGATAAGGATATTGCAGATAAGGTATATATTGAGCCTTTGACACCGGAGGTTGTGAAGGCAGTTATCAAGAAGGAAAAGCCGGATAGCGTGCTTCCGACACTGGGTGGTCAGGCAGCGTTAAATATCGCGATGGAACTGGAAGAGTCTGGTTTCCTGAAGGAACATAATGTAAGGCTGCTTGGTACATCTTCTAAAACGATCAAGAAAGCAGAGGATCGTCTGGAATTCAAGAAGACTATGGAGAAGATCCATGAGCCATGTGCACCATCCGAAGTCGTAACGAACATCAAGGATGGTCTGGCGTTCGTTGAGAAGATCGGGTACCCGATCGTGCTGCGTCCGGCGTATACGCTTGGCGGAAGCGGCGGCGGTATCGCGCACAACGAAGAAGAATTCGTAGAGATACTGATGAACGGACTGCGTCTGTCACGTGTCGGTCAGGTATTGGTTGAGCGTTGTATCGCGGGCTGGAAAGAGATTGAGTACGAGGTTATGCGTGATGCGAACGGTACCTGTATTACCGTATGTAATATGGAGAATCTGGATCCGGTTGGTGTCCATACCGGAGATTCTATCGTTGTTGCACCATCACAGACACTGGCAGATAAGGAATACCAGATGCTTCGTAGTGCTGCTTTAAATATCATTACAGAGCTTGGTATCCAGGGGGGATGTAACGTACAGTTTGCATTGCATCCGACGACATTTGAATATTGTGTAATCGAGGTAAACCCGCGGGTAAGCCGTTCTTCGGCACTTGCTTCGAAGGCAACCGGTTATCCGATTGCGAAGGTGGCTGCGAAGATTGCACTTGGATATAATCTGGATGAGATTAAAAATGCTATCACAGGTAAGACATATGCAAGCTTTGAGCCGGCACTTGATTATGTTGTAGTTAAGATGCCGAGACTTCCTTTCGATAAGTTCATCAAGGCAAGCCGCAAGCTGACGACGCAGATGAAGGCAACCGGTGAGGTTATGAGTATCTGTACGAACTTCGAGGGTGCACTTATGAAGGCACTTCGTTCCCTGGAACAGCATGTGGACAGCCTGATCTACGAGAATTACAATGATCTTCCGACGGAAGAAATCCATGAGATGCTGCACCGCATTGATGATCGTCGAATCTTCGTCATCGCAGAAGCGCTGCGCCGTGGAATCTCCGCAGAGGAAATCCATGATATTACGAAGGTAGATATCTGGTTTATCGATAAGATCAACAATATTGTACAGGAAGAAAAATTGTTGCGTGAGACACCTGAGATCACGAAGGAAATGATGCAGGAAGCAAAGCGCATGGAGTTTCCGGACAAGGTAATCGCACAGATTACTGGCAAGAAGGAAAAGGAAATCAAGGAGCTTCGTTATGGTTATGGTATTCATGCATCCTACAAGATAGTAGATACCTGTGCGGCGGAGTTCGAGGCGGAGACACCATATTATTATTCCTGCTACGATGGCGAATCCGAAGTCGAAGTGGATGAGAATAAGAAGAAGATCATGGTGCTTGGTTCCGGTCCGATCCGTATCGGACAGGGTATCGAGTTTGACTACTGCTCGGTACACAGTACATGGACCTTGAAGAATAAGGGTTATGAGACAATCATCGTAAATAATAATCCGGAGACAGTCAGTACAGACTTCGATATCGCAGATCGTCTGTATTTCGAGCCGCTGACGGCAGAAGATGTAGAGTCTATCGTAAATATCGAGAAACCGGATGGCGCGGTTGTACAGTTCGGTGGTCAGACAGCCATCAAGTTGACGGAGGCGCTTTTGGAGATGGGCGTGCCAATCCTTGGTACAAGTGCTGAAAATGTCGATGCGGCCGAAGACCGAGAACTGTTCGATGAGATTCTGGAGAAATGCTGTATCCCAAGAGCTGCCGGTAAGACTGTATTTACAGCAAAGGAAGCGCTGGAAGCAGCCAATGAGCTTGGTTATCCGGTCCTTGTTCGCCCTTCCTATGTATTAGGCGGACAGGGTATGCAGATTGCAATCTCAGATAAGGATATCATTGAGTTTATGGAGATTATCAATCGCCATGAGCAGGAACATCCGGTTCTGGTTGACAAATATCTGATGGGTAAGGAAATCGAGGTTGATGCCGTATGTGATGGCCAAGATATCCTGATTCCTGGTATCATGGAGCATATCGAGCGTGCAGGTATCCATTCCGGAGATAGTATTTCCGTGTATCCGGCACAGACGATCACACCGAAGATCAAGCGTGTGCTCGAAGACTACACGAAGAAGCTTGCGAACAGCCTGCATGTTATCGGACTGATCAATATTCAGTTTATTGTATATCAGGATGAGGTATATGTCATCGAGGTTAACCCGCGATCAAGCCGTACCGTACCATACATCAGTAAGGTAACCGGTATTCCGATCGTTGATCTTGCAACGAGAGTTATCACAGGCGAGAAGATCAAGGATATGGGCTATACACCGGGATTACAGCCGGAATCTGAATACTTCGCAATCAAGATGCCGGTATTCTCCTTTGAGAAGATCCGGGGTGCTGAGATCAGTCTTGGTCCGGAGATGAAATCAACCGGTGAGTGCCTTGGTATCTCGAAAAATTACAACGAAGCGTTGTTCAAGGCATTCCTTGGAAACGGCGTGAATCTGCCGAAGTATAAGAAGATGATACTTACAGTAAAGGATTCCGATAAGCTGGATGCAGTAGAAATCGGACAGCGGTTTACCGCACTTGGTTATGAGATCTATTCGACAAGAAGTACCTGCCGTGTCCTGAATGAGAATGGCGTACCTGCAAAACCGATTAACAAGGTGGAAGAGCCTTCTCCGAACCTGTTAGACCTGATTCTGTCACATGAGATCGATCTTGTTATCGATACACCATCCCAGGGAGTAGAACACAGCAAGGACGGCTTCATAATCCGTCGAAATGCAATCGAGACAGGTGTGACGGTTCTCACAAGCTTAGATACCGCACATGCGCTTCTTACAAGCTTAGAGTCATCTGACAGACACAATCTTTCTCTTGTGGATATAAGCGAAATATAGTAAAATAAAGGTAACCATGCAGATTATCTGTCTGGTTACCTTTATTTTTTGAGGTGATGGAATGAATATTGGTTCGATGAGTAACAACTATATAATTCCATATAGCGGTGTCAGCCGCGTCACACCGGTCAATGCGGACAATACGGTCGATACTTCTACGAAGGTGAAGCCGGTCGAATGTCAGACGTGTAAGAACCGCGAGTATGTCGATGGTTCGAATGAACCGGACGTATCGTTTAAGACACCGGGCAAGATTGCGGCAGGAGAATCATACGCGAAGGTAAGTGCGCATGAACGGGAGCACGTGGCAAATGCGATTCAGAAAAGCAGCAAGCCGGGCGCGAAGCTGATATCGGCGAATGTAACATTGAAGATGGGGGTCTGTCCGGAATGCGGCAGAACGTATGTTGCAGGTGGAGAGACGACGACACAGATCCAGTATTCAGAGAGTAATCCATACGAGAAGAACCGGAAACAGGCGGAAGCCGGATTTCTGATCGGGAACAACTTTGATGCTATTTCTTAGACCAGCATTTGACGTTGCGCTTTCGATTGCGCTTCGTGTCTGATTTGTATCGGATTTCACATAACGAATTTAAATATTGCAGATAATGCTTCTGGGAATCCATGGATTCTTCCGGGAAAAGTGGAAGCAGGAGCTTCACGGGATTTTGCTTATAGAAGATGCAAAGCTTAATAAAAAATTCCATCGTTGGCTTTCGGTAGTCCGCTTCCAGATGACAATACGATGAACGTGAGATGCCGGTCGATGCGGCTATTTCTTTCTGGGTGTAACCGGAGTGGAGTCGGAGACGAATGAGCATAGCTCCAAAGGTGGTTGTGTCTGACATGATAGATCCTCGCTTTCTGGATAAAATTGAAAATTGGAATGAAATAATTTGGAAGCAGCCGCTTCCAGAAAAATAGAAAAGAAATCATATTCGAGAAGCAGTGTAAGTTCAGCCAGAACATCGACTGGCGGCGCACATCTTCCCGTTTCATAGTTACTGTAGGCTTGTCTTGTAATATTGAGTCGTTTGGAAATGTCGGTTTGATTGAGATGTTTTTGACGACGCGAAATTTTTAGACGAGGCCCGAATTCTTTTGGAATCATAGAATGTACCTCCATGGGCATTATGTTAACAGAAAAAGAAAAAAATACAAGCAGAAAAAATAAGATTGGCACATATTCACAAGTGAGACTGTGAATACTGCACAAAATAGGAGAAGGAGACAAAACATGAGTAAAGCAGATGATTTGTTCATTGCGATGTGTAAGGATATTATTGAGAACGGTTACGATACGAAGGGCGAAAAGGTGCGTCCGAAATGGGAGGATGGGACTTCGGCATATACGATCAAACGGTTTGGTGTTGTAAACCGATATAATCTGGCGGAGGAATTTCCGGCGATCACACTTCGAAAAACTTATATCAAATCCGCAATTGATGAATTGCTCTGGATCTGGCAGAAAAAATCAAATAACGTCCATGACCTGCACAGCCATATCTGGGACGCGTGGGCAGACGAAGATGGTTCGATCGGCAAGGCGTATGGTTACCAGCTCGGTGTGAAGCACAAATACAAAGAGGGTATGATGGATCAGGTCGATCGTGTGATCTATGATCTGAAGAATAATCCATACAGCCGCCGTATTATGACGAACATTTATGTGCATCAGGATCTGTCCGAGATGAACCTGTATCCGTGTGCGTACAGCGTGACGTTCAATGTCACAGGCAACAAATTAAATGCAATCTTAAATCAGCGTTCGCAGGATGTGCTTGCAGCGAATAACTGGAATGTCGTACAGTATGCGGCACTTGTGTATATGATGGCACAGGTAACTGGATTTGAACCGGGAGAGCTGGTACATGTGATCGCAGATGCACACATCTATGACAGACACATTCCGATCGTGGAAGAGCTGATCAGCCGGCCGACGTATCCGGCGCCGAAAGTAACACTCAATCCAGATGTCAAAGATTTTTATGATTTTACGGTTGATGATTTTACAATCGAAGATTATCAGACCGGACCACAGATCAAGAACATACCAATAGCGGTTTAGAGCGAAATATTTGGAGGGTAATATGGACTTAATAGTAGCAGTAGATAACAACTGGGCGATTGGAAACAAGGGCGATCTGCTCGTATCAATACCAGAGGATCACAAATTCTTCCGACAGACGACAATGGGAAATGTCGTTGTACTTGGAAGGAAGACACTGGCAGGATTCCCGAATGGCCTGCCGCTTGCGGGAAGAGATAATATCATTTTATCGACTGATCCGAATTATACCGTGCGAGGGGGTACGGTTGTTCACTCGAAAGAAGAACTGTTCGAGGAACTGAAAAAATATGAGGATAAGGAAATTTTTGTAATCGGTGGCGGACAGATCTACGAGATGCTGCTTCCGTATTGCAAATATGCGCATGTGACGAAGATCAACTATGATTATGCAGCGGATACACATTTCCCGAATCTGGATGAACTGGAGAACTGGGAAATGATCGCGGACAGCGATGAGCATACCTATTTTGATTTGGAGTTTTATTTCCACAAATATGAGAATAAAAATCCATTAGCATTTTAGAAATTTGGTGATTTTTGCATAAAATGCACAAAATAATTGATGAAAATGTTATAAATCATACAAAAAGTCTTTCAAATATGACGGAAGTATGGTATCATTTAAGGTAAATTTGAGCGATTATTTTTATTTTGGGAGGGTAATAAAAATGGCAGAAGTAATGTTGACGTCCGGACAGGGCTTTGAGGGTTACGAAATCGTAGAGTATTTGGGATTTGTAAATGTACAGTCGGTACTTAGCTCGAACTTTTTCAAGGGGTTTGCAGCCGGTGTGAGTGAGATGTCAGATTCCGAGAGTGAGAAGCTGACAGGCAAGCTGGAGCAGGTAAATGAGACAGCACTGAAGCGTTTGCAGACAATCGCAGCAAGAAAGAAAGCGGATGCGGTAATTGGCGTGGAACTGAATTATACACAGTTTGCAAGCTATTCCGTAGGAACGATCGCTTCTGGTACAGCTGTTCGCCTGAAGAAGAAGCCAGAGGAGAATCCAGTTACAGAAAAATCTCTGTATGTCAGCAACTACTATAATCGTCTGGTGCCAAGACCGGTACGTGTATGGTTACGTGGTTCTAAGAATGGGGTAACAATTTCTACAGATTTCTTTAATTATAACAAAGATGATATTCGTGCAATCCGTGCAGACGTCGAGCTGACAAACCTGTATGAAGAACGATTGCTGTTAAAGGATCTGGATTTTGTATTTGAGAAAGGAAATGTTTCTCTGATCGAATCCAAGGATATGGAGTGTAAGCTTCCTGCAAAGGATATTCTGCTTTTGAAGGATGCAAAGGTACGCATCTCCAAATATGTGACAAGCCGTGGTGTATTCGCGTGCAACGACCAGCCAATCGATGTCAGCATGCCGTTACATAGATTATCTGCACTTAAAGAAAAACGTGGTATTGATGCAGTCGAGAAGTATCGTACCGATGGCATGATCTGGACATGTAACTGTGGTTATGTAAACGAGGCTGGCGCAGATGAATGTCTGATCTGTGGACGTAAGCAGGAAGACATGAAGAGTACATCGAAGTTCAATCCAGATGAGATGCTTGCAAAGATGCAGACGAAGGAATATGTCATTGAACTGAAGGATGTATTGATGGAATACATCAAGGATATTGATAGCGAGTACAGAATGGAACTTTTGGAGATTATGGAGTCAGGATTGCAGTATGAAAAGACAAGAGGCAACATGAAAGACACCGTAATCGAGAAGGTAGAAAAGGTCTTTGAAGGACACTAAGTAAAATGAAACTGGCAGAGGTGACAGGGTATGGGCGCAGGACTCAGCATGGCGAGTGTAAATAAAATTAAAGAGTTGGCGAATTCCAGAGAATATAGTCTGGCACTTGAGTTAGTGGAACATCAGGATTTGACAAAATCCCTGAACCCACAGTTCCTGAGACTGTGTGGAGAGATTTACATAAAAAATGATAGATATAAGGATGCCAGACGATGTCTGATCATGGCGCATCGTCTGGGACCGGAATCGAAGCGGGTTTTGTATACGTTTGTGGAGCTGTATTTGCGGATGGGATATTTCCAGCTGGCAAAGACGTATTACGATATGTATATGTTTGATGCCAATGCATATGACAGCCGGGACATGGAATATGTCTGGAATAAGCATGAACATGCGGACGATTACAAGACGCTGGAACCATTGATTGCCGGGTATGCACACAATCTGGACTATGACTGGAGCTTTGAGTTATATCTGCTTTACAAGAAAGAGGAAAAACAGAACGAGGCGGCGACGCTGGCTGAGTTATATCATGCATCGTTCAAGAATTCCGATAACAGCCAGATTATATTGGATATCGAAGCTGGAAAAGTAAAGGTAGATACATATTTCGATATATATGCGGACACTGAAGCTGTAGATGATGATCCAGATATGGAGGCACTTCGTGCAGAAGAACAGGAGCTGCTTGCAGCCGATGATTTGCGGATGCATCCGAAAGAGGCAGAGATCACGATCATGTATGAGGATTCATATACACCTGCCGGTTCGGAGAAGAAAGTGCAGAAGATGCTCAAAAAGCAGGAACGCGAAGAGCAACGGAAAGAAAAGAAGCTGTTGAAAAAACAGAAGCAGCAGGAAAAGGCAGAAGCTGCGGCAGCGGCGGAAGCTGAAAAGACTGAGGCAGAAGTGAAACCTGCTACCGAAGAAAAAACGGAAACCGAAACGAAAGTGCCTGAGACAGTTGCGGATGAGACAGAACAGAAGATGTCTGAGAAAACAACTGTGACAGAACAAGAAACAGCAGAGAAAGCATCTGTGACAGAAACATCAGAACAAAAAACGGCAGAGGAAGCGTCTGAGACAGAAGCGGAAGAACCGGAAAAAGAAAAAAAGAAGGGATTTTTCCAGAGACGGAAGAGAAAGAAACACGAGGAAGAATCTGAGACAACGGATGCTGATATAGAAGAAACAAAAGAAGTAACATCGGAATCGGAAGATGTAAAACCATCGGAAGAGCCGAAAGAATCAAATAGTGACATTTCATCAGAGATTGCAGAGACAACAGGGCAGGCGGAAGATATGAGACATGGAAAAGGGACAATTGCAAAAGATGTAGTCGTAGTAGATGAAGATGATGGTTTTGAAGCAGAAGCGGATACGATTGAGGAACTTGCATCCAAGGAACATGTGACGCAGGAGACCGAGACGAAGGAAGCAGAAGTGACAACAGCCAGGAAAACGACGTTTGAATTCCAGACAGTGGAACTGGCGCCGGAAGATTTTGAGGAAGAATATGAGGTTGACGATTTCTCTGAAACTGTGGATGATGAATTCGGAGAGATGAAGATGCCGGAACCGAAACCTGAGATTGAAGAAACTGTGGAGGAAGAACCGGAGACAGAACTGGAGATTGAAGAGACTGTCGAAGAAGAACCGGAAATCGAAGAGAGAACAGAAGAAACTGTCGAAGAAGAACCGGAGGTTGAGGAAGAGATCGAGGAGCCAGAGGTTGTAGAACCGGAGCCAGAGATTGAAGCCGAACCAGAACCGGAAATCGAAGAGACGGTGGAAGAAGCTGTGAAAGAAGAACCGGAGGCAGAACTGGAGATTGAAGAGACTGTCGAAGAGGAACCAGAGGCAGAGGAAGAAATCGAGGAGCCGGAGGTCGTAGAACCAGAGCCAGAGGTGGAAGCCGAGCCAGAACTGGAGATCGAAGAGACAGTAGAAGATGTTGTTGAGGAAGAACCAGAGACAGAGGAAGAAATCGAGGAGCCGGAGGAAGAACCGAAAGAGGAATTCCATGTAGCTCCGTTTACAACGAAACCGGAAAAAAAGAAGTTGGACTTCCCGGTATTCAAGTCATCGTTATTCCCGGATTATCACAAAGAAGTGAAAGTTGTTGAAAATAATTTCAACGAGATCATGGAAGAAGCGCAGGATAAGATGACGGAGAACATGCAGAAGGAAGAGCAGATGCAGAGAGAGGCGGAAGCATTGCTTGCATCCCTTGGTATCAGCATGGATGCGATTCCAACAACACCAAAGGCTGAGGTGAATGAGGAACAGCCGGTACAAAAAGGACCTTCACGAGATGAGTTAAAAGCATCTTTGAAGATAGATTCTGTTAAGAAGAATTTGCTAAAACGTGTAAAAGAATACAGATAATTCTTGACGAGAAGATATGACCGAGAGAAGGTATGACTGAAAGGAGGCAATGGGAGTGGCTATTGATCAAAGAGAAGCATTGATTGCTGCAGTAAGAGCACAGGTAGAAAAAGAGAAGGCTGCCAAGGCTGCAAAACTGAAAAAAGAGCAGGAAGCAATGCAATTGTCTGGAGCTGCAGATGCGGGAAAAGCTGCTGCAGACCACAATAAGCCAAAATACAAAACTCTGTCAGCAGAAGAACTTGCGAAAATCGAAGAGAAGAAGCGTCGTAAGAAAGCTGCAGAACTTGGTATTAAATTGGAGGACGAGGAACCAGAAGAGGTACCTGCAAAGGCAGCAGAACCTGCGAAGGAAGAGCCAAAGAAGGCAAGTGATGAAGGACTTGGCATGAGTGTTGGCATTCAGGCAGATAAGTCTGGAAAATCCTTAGATAAGCCGGCTGGCGGCGGACTTGGAGCACCAGTAGGTGGCGGACTGTCAGGTGGCAAGACAGAGAGCAAAGGACTTGGAGGACTGGGCGGTAGCCTTGGAGCTACAGAGCCATCTGGAGGGCTTGGCCTCAATATTGACATGGGTAACAAGCAGGAAGAGAAAGCACCTGAGAAGAAAAAGGCCCAGGATGATGAAAAAGCAAGATTGCGTCCTACAAAATTATCCGGTGGCAGTGGCGATGTAAAGGTAATCAATGGGGATGATGCAGAAGAGGAAGCATCCTTTACAAAACAGGGAAATACAACGATTATTTCCGATGGTGTAGAGTGGAAAGCACAGGAGAACAAAGCATCCAAGGATGATGCAGATGATATCATCAGCATTGTGCCAAACCGGAGTACTCCAACCAATGATGTGAAGAGTATGTACGATCTTGGCGATGAGGATGAGGATGCTCTGGGTGCAGAGATATCAAAGCTTGCGCAGTATGGCGATGCTGAGAATAAGGCAGAGGAAGAAAAGAAAAAGGCGCAGGAAGAGATGGCGAAGAAGGCAGCGGAGGCAGAGGCAGCCAAGAAGAAGGCGGCTATTGAGGAAGCTGAGCGGAAAGAAGAAGCCAGAAGAAAGAAGCTGAAAGAGGCAGAAGAAAAGGCAGCTGCACAGGAGCGTAGAATCGCAGAAGCAGCAGCCAAACAGCGTGCAGCTGCAGCCGCTGAGAAACGTGCAGCCGAGGAGGCACGCCTCAAGGCAGAAGAGGAAGAAAAACGTAAGAAAGCGGAAGAGGCACGTCTGAAAGCAGCCGAGGAAGCCCGCAAGAAGGCTGAGGAAGAGGCAAGAGCCAAGGCAAAGCAGGAAGCTTTGAAGAAGGCGGAAGAGGCAAAGAAGAAAGCCGAAGAAGCAAAGCGTATCTTAGAACAGGCACAGAAGGCAGAAGAAGAAGCAACAAAGCGTGCAGAAGAGAATCGGAAGCGTGCTGAGGAAGAAGCAAAGAAGAAAGCCGAAGCAGAAGCAAAGAAGAAAGCTGAGGAAGAAGCAAAGAAGAAAGCCGAAGCAGAGGCAAAGAAGAAGGCAGAGGCGGAAGCAAAGAAGAAGGCAGAGGCGGAAGCAAAGAAGAAGGCAGAGGAAGAAGCCAAGAAGAAAGCCGAAGCAGAAGCCCGTAAGAAGGCTGAGGAAGAAGCAAAGAAAGCAGCCGAAGAAGCCCGTAAGAAAGCCGAAGAGGCTATGCGTATCTTAGAAGAAGCAAAGAAGGCGGAAGAGGCAGCACTAAAGGCAGCTGAGGAAGCTCGTAAGAAGGCAGAGGCAGATGCAAAGAAGGCAGCGGAAGAAGCCGCAAAGGCAAAGGCTGAGGAAGAGAAACGCAAGAAGGCTGAAGAAGAAGCTAAGAAGAAGGCAGAGGCGGAAGCAAAGAAGAAAGCCGAAGAGGAAGCAAAGAAGAAGGCAGCGGAAGAACTTGCTGCAAAGGCAGAAGAAGAGGCTCGCAAGAAGGCAGCCGAGGAAGCTGCAAAGGCAGAGGCGGAAGCAAAGGCGAAGGCTGAGGAAGCCCGCAAGATCTTAGAGGCTGCAAAGAAGGCCGAAGAGGAAGCGCTGAAGGCGGCAGAGCAGGCAGACAGCATTCAGATCGACCTGACACAGCCAGCGGAGGAAGGAAAACTTCCACTTGCTGCATCTTACCTTGAAAAGTATACAAAGATGGAGAAATCCGGAAAGAGTCTCGTGGATACATTCAATGCCATTACTGTTGATCAGGAGAATCGTAACGTATGTATGATGGGTGATCACGGATTTGGTCTGACCAGTGTCGGAGAAGATTTCGCAAGAAGCTTCTACGATATGGGAATCTGCAAGGCGAAGACGATCGCGAAGATCAAGGCACAGGCATTGAACAAGGTTAAACTTGCAGATGCAATGTCAAAGCTTGCCGGTGGATGTATGGTTGTTGAAAATGCAGGTCTGATCGCACCAGATAAGATGACAGAGCTGATGAAACTTACAGCCAAGGATGTAAACGATGTTGTTGTGATTCTGACAGGTGCGACTGAGTCTATCAACCGCTTGTTTGGAGCGACTGGAGATGCCAAGGATAAGTTTACACACCAGATCAATATGGAAGGCATTTCTACACAGGATATGCTTGCGATTGCAAAGGGATATTTCAAACAGCAGGGCTTTAAGACAGATGATTCTGTAGAAGGCACTGTAAAGAATCTCCTGATGGCAATGGAGTCTGGAAATATCGATCGTATGCTCAAGGCTTGCGATGAGGCAATGCTCAAATGTGACGATCGTGAGAAGGCAAAAGGTTCCAGCCGGAAATATTTACTAAGTGAAGATTTTAAATAATCGTTGAAAAAATCAGAGCCGATGCTTATAATTTAAGCATCGGCTTTTTACGTGATAAGCCAATAGACGGGATGATAAATAAGAAACCAGAAGATAAGAGGTATAAAACGTGGTAAATATAGATATCGGTATAGACCTTGGAACATCGAATACGGTCATATACATAAAAGACAAAGGAATCGTAGTCAACCAGCCATCGGTGGTTGCATATGAGGCTAAAAGTAAAAAGATCATTGCGGTTGGAAATAAAGCCAAAAAGATGCTTGGAAAGACACCGGAGGATATTGAGGTGACACGTCCGATCCGGAATGGTGTTATCTCCGATTATATTATGACGGAGCGTATGCTCAAGATCTATGTGAAGTCAGCGATTGCAAAACGAAAGATCTGGGGCAAACCAAACATCTGCGTCTGTGTGCCAAGTGGTGTCACGGACGTACAGCGGCGTGCAGCGTGTGATGCAGTATACCGTACCGGTGCAAAGAATGTGTATGTGCTTGAGGAACCATTTGCGGCAGCCATCGGTGCAGGTGTGGATATTGAGTCGGCAGTTGGTGCGATGGTTGTGGATATCGGTGCGGGAACGACGGATATTGCAATCGTAGCAAGAGGCGGTGTGCAGCATAGCAGTTCCATCAAGATTGGTGGCGATGATTTCGATGAGGCAATCATCCGTTATATGCGGAAACGTCATAATGTGCTGCTGGGCGAAAGCTCTGCCGAACAGTTGAAGAAGGACATTGGTTCTGTGTATCCGCGGGAACAGGATGCGATCGGGTATGCACGTGGAAAGGAACTGGTGCGCGGACTTCCAACGAAGATGGCAGTCAAATCCTCTGAGATGATCGAGGCGTGTCAGGAGGAGACAGATCAGATCTTGGATTCCGTTCGGGAGATGTTGGAGGCGGCACCACCGGAACTGGTTTCCGATATATCCGAGCATGGTATTATCCTTGCCGGAGGCGGAAGCAAGATATTTGGTATGGACAAGCTTATTATGGATAAGATTGGTGTCCCGGTTGTGAACATCAAGAATCCGGATCAGGTTGTTGCGACAGGTGCAGGAACAGCCCATTATTATATCAAGGACGGAAGAACCTTGGAAGAGTAAGAGACAGGATAGAAATACGTGGAAAATAAGAAGAAAACATTGCGTGAACATGGTGTGGAATATACATATGATGAGCGGTTCCTCCCACTCACGCAGAAGGAAATGCAATTAAAGGGCTGGGAACAGCCGGACTTTGTCTATGTGATCGGAGATGCCTATGTGGATCATCCATCTTTTGGACCGGCGATCATCAGCCGTGTGTTAGAGGCACATGGATATAAAGTGGCAATCATTTCACAGCCAGACTGGAAGGATGAAAATTCGATTGCGATTTATGGCAGGCCGAAGCTTGCCTTTTTGGTGTGCGCCGGAAATATGGATTCAATGGTGAACCATTATACTGTTTCCAAGAAAAGACGGCATACAGATGCATACACCCCGGGTGGCGAGATGGGAAAACGACCAGATTATGCGACAATCGTTTACTGCAATCTGATCCGGAAGAAATACAAGGATGCGGCAATTGTGGCAGGCGGTATCGAAGCAAGTCTGCGCCGGCTGGCACATTATGATTACTGGTCCAATAAGTTGAAACATTCGATTCTCGTTGATGCACAGGCGGATATTGTGATCTATGGTATGGGTGAGCATGCCATTGTGGAGATCGCGGATGCGCTGCAAAGCGGCATCGACATCAAAGACTTAAGTTTTATTCATGGAACGGTCTACAAAGCAAGAAATCTGGAACATCTGTATGAAGACTATATTGAGCTTCCGTCGTATGACGCGTTGCAGGAAGACAAATTAAATTACGCGCGAAGCTTTAAAATCCAATATGATAACACAGATCATATCACCGCGAAGATTCTGGTAGAAAAATATAAGGATTATCAATATGTGATCCAGAATCCACCGGCGGAACCACTGATGGAGCAGGAGATGGACGAGGTGTATGCGCTTCCATATACGAAGACCTATCATCCGATTTATGAGGCACAGGGTGGAATCCCTGCGATATCGGAGATCAAATTCTCGCTGGTCAGCAACCGGGGGTGCTTTGGCGGGTGCAGCTTCTGTGCGCTTACATTTCATCAGGGGCGGACATTGCAGACACGCAGTCATGCATCCATTATAGAAGAGGCAAAGGAAATGACGAAAGATCCGGAGTTTAAGGGTTATATCCATGATGTTGGCGGCCCGACGGCGAATTTCCGGCAGCGCGCCTGCAAGAAACAGGAGAAATACGGCGTCTGTGCGAACCGTCAGTGTCTGTTCCCAAAGCCATGTCCGAATCTGATTGTGGATCATTCCGATTATCTGAAATTACTGCGGGAGCTCCGAAGTCTGCCGAAGGTGAAGAAGGTATTTATCCGTTCGGGTATCCGGTTTGATTATCTGATGGCGGACAAGGATGATACATTCTTTCGGGAACTTTGCAAATACCATGTCAGCGGGCAGCTGAAGGTGGCGCCGGAACATATCTCTGACAAGGTACTGATGAAGCTTGGTAAGCCGGAAAATGCAGTCTTTCAGGCATTTTGCAAGAAATACAAACGGATCAATGAGGAACTTGGATTGAAGCAGTATATGGTACCATATCTCATGTCGTCACATCCGGGTTCCACTCTGAAAGAAGCGGTGGAACTGGCGGAATATCTGCGGGATCTGGGTTATATGCCGGAACAGGTGCAGGATTTCTATCCGACACCTTCGACGATATCAACCTGCATGTATTACACTGGCGTGGATCCGCGGACGATGGAGAAGGTATATGTGCCAAATTCTCCACATGAAAAGGCGATGCAGCGTGCACTGATCCAGTACCGGAATCCGGATAATTACGATCTGGTGCATGAGGCACTTGTGAAAGCAGGACGGACGGATCTGATCGGGTTCGATAAGAACTGTCTGATCAAACCGCGGAAGATGAAGAATGCTGCAAATGAGAAAAAATCTCAATATGGCGCATCGAATAAACAATCTGGAAATCGTTCGAATGTGCAACATAAAAATTCTGCACAGAAGCAGGGGCAAAACCAGAAGCAGCAAATGAATACAAAAAACAAAAAAAGTATACGCAATGTACATAAAAAGAAACAAAAGTAAAGGTTTCTTTTATTGCGAAACCATGGAAATTATGATATTATCTATCTAGGCGTGTCGACATATGCATGATCGGCACAGATAGAAACAATAAAACGAAATGGAGGAAATTTTCAACATGGCAAAGAAAGTAGTTTTAGCTGGCGCATGTCGTACAGCAATCGGTACTATGGGTGGTGCACTTTCAACAACACCAGCACCAGTGTTAGGTTCTATCGTAATCAAGGAGGCTCTGAACAGAGCAGGCGTTCCTGCAGATCAGGTCGATCATGTATATATGGGTTGCGTAATCCAGGCAGGTCTTGGACAGAACGTAGCTCGTCAGGCATCTCTGAAGGCTGGACTTCCTATCGAGACACCTGCTGTTACTGTAAACGTAGTTTGTGGTTCTGGTCTGAACTGTGTTAACATGGCAGCTCAGATGATTCAGGCTGGCGATGCTGACATCGTTGTAGCAGGTGGTATGGAGAACATGTCTATGGCTCCTTACGCAGCTATGAACGCTCGTTTTGGTTACAGAATGAACAATGGCAAGCTCGTTGATACAATGGTAAACGATGCTCTTTGGGATGCATTCAATGATTACCACATGATCAAGACAGCTGATAACATCTGTGAGCAGTGGGGTCTGACTCGTGAAGAGCTTGATGCATTTGCAGCAAACAGCCAGCAGAAGGCAGCAGCAGCTCAGGAGTCTGGTGCATTTGACGCAGAGATCGTTCCAGTTATGGTTAAGAAGAAGAAAGAGACGATCGAGTTCAAGAAGGATGAGGGTCCTCGTCCTGGAACAACTGTTGAGACTCTGGCTAAGCTTCGTACAATCAACCCAGGCGGATTCGTTACAGCTGGTAACGCTTCTGGTATCAACGATGGTGCAGCAGCAATCGTTGTTATGTCTGAGGAGAAGGCTAAGGAGCTTGGTGTTAAGCCTATGGCTACATTCGTTGCAGGTGCACTTGCAGGTGTTGATCCTTCAATCATGGGTATCGGACCTGTTGCTGCAACAAAGAAGGTTATGGCTAAGACAGGCATGAAGATCGAAGATTTCGATATCATCGAGGCAAATGAGGCATTCGCTGCACAGTCAGTCGCAGTTGGTAAGGATCTTGGTATTGATACAGAGAAGCAGCTTAATCCAAACGGTGGTGCAATCGCACTTGGTCATCCGGTTGGAGCTTCCGGATGCCGTATCCTTGTTACATTGCTTCATGAGATGCAGGCAAGAGGCGCTAAGACAGGTCTTGCTACACTGTGTATCGGTGGTGGTATGGGCTGCTCTACAATCGTTAAGATTGAGGACTAATTGAGCCGCGTAACATACTTGGATAGAGTTTAAGGAGATTAAGATGGAATTTATTACTTATGAGCAGGAAGGCTTTGTAGGCGTTGTAACGATCAACAGACCAAAGGCTTTGAATGCGTTGAATAGTCAGGTGTTGGATGAGCTTGAGGCTACATTCGATGCAATCGATCTGGATACAACAAGAGCCGTAGTTCTTACAGGCGCCGGCGAGAAGTCATTTGTTGCAGGTGCTGATATCGGAGAGATGTCTACACTTACAAAGGCTGAGGGCGAAGCATTCGGTAAGAAGGGAAATGATGTATTCCGTAAGATCGAGACATTCCCAATCCCGGTAATCGCTGCAATCAACGGATTTGCACTTGGCGGTGGTTGTGAGATTTCTATGAGCTGTGACATCCGTATCTGTTCTGAGAATGCGGTATTCGGTCAGCCGGAGGCAGGTCTTGGTATCACACCTGGATTTGGTGGAACACAGAGACTCGCTCGTCTGGTAGGTGCTGGTATGGCAAAGCAGATGATCTACACAGCAAGAAATATTAAGGCTGATGAGGCATACAGAATCGGTCTTGTAAACGCTGTATATCCATTGGAAGAGCTTCTTCCGGCAGCGAAGAAGATGGCAGCAGGCATCGCAGCAAATGCTCCGATCGCTGTCAGAAACTGCAAGAAGGCAATCAATGATGGTCTTCAGGTAGATATGGATACAGCAATTGTAATCGAAGAGAAGCTCTTCGGTGACTGCTTCGAGACAGAAGACCAGAAGGCTGGCATGGGCAACTTCCTTGAGAAAGACAAGGAGAAGAAGTTAAAGGTTGTTCCATTCCAGAACAAATAATAAAAGTAATTAAAATTTTAAGGAGGAAATAAACATGAAGGTTGGCATTATTGGTGCTGGTACCATGGGACAGGGCATTGCAAAGGCATTTGCTATGGTTGATGGCTACGAAGTTGCACTTTGCGACATCAAGCAGGAGTGGGCTGAAGGCGGAAAGGATAAGATCGCGAAAGGCTACGCTAGACTTGTAGAAAAAGGAAAGATGACACAGGAGAAGGTAGATGCGATTCTTGCAAGCATCACACCTGGTCTGAAGGAAAATCTCTGTGCAGACTGCGATCTGATCGTAGAAGCTGCATTTGAGGATATGGGAGTTAAGAAGACAACATTTGCTGAGCTTGACAAGATTGCAAAGCCAGAGTGTATCTTCGCTTCTAATACATCTTCACTTTCTATCACAGAGATTGGAAATGGTCTTACACGTCCTATGATCGGTATGCATTTCTTCAATCCTGCTGACAGAATGAAACTTGTTGAGGTTATCGCTGGTGTAAATACTCCACAGGAGACAGTTGATAAGATCATCAAGATCTCTGAAGAGATCGGCAAGACACCTGTTCAGGTAAATGAGGCTGCCGGTTTCGTTGTAAACCGTATCCTTATCCCAATGATCAACGAAGCAGCATTCATCAAGATGGAAGGTGTTTCTGATATCGCTGGTATCGATGCAGCTATGAAGCTTGGTGCAAACCACCCAATGGGACCACTTGAGTTAGGTGATTTCGTGGGCCTGGATATCTGCCTTGCAATCATGGATGTTCTGTACAAGGAAACAGGCGACAGCAAGTATCGTGCATGTCCATTGCTTCGTAAGATGGTACGTGGTGGAAACCTCGGCTGTAAGACAGGCAAGGGCTTCTATGTATACAACGCAGATCGCACAAAGACACCTGTTGACGCTCAGTAATAAGCGTACAATCCCCGCACGTGGCTTTTCAGCCATGTGCGGATGTAATAATCAATCTATTATGGAGGATAGAAAGAATGGATTTCACTTTAGACAAGAAGTATGAAATGGCGCAGACTCTGTTCAAGGATTTTGCGCAGAACGAAGTAAAGCCTCTTGCGCAGGAAATTGATGAGCAGCACAGATTTCCAAGAGAGACTGTAGACAAGATGGCAAAGTATGGTTTCTTAGGAATTCCTGTTTCTAAGGAATTAGGCGGACAGGGCTGTGATATTCTCACATATGTTATGTGTGTAGAAGAGCTTTCTAAGGTTTGTGGTACAACAGGTGTAATCGTATCTGCACATACATCTCTGTGTGTAGACCCGATCGTAACATTTGGTACACCAGAGCAGAAGGCAAAGTATGTTCCGGATCTTGCATCTGGTAAGAAGCTCGGTGCGTTCGGCCTGACAGAGCCAGGTGCCGGTACAGATGCACAGGGACAGCAGACAAAGGCAGTTCTTGATGGTGACGAGTGGGTACTGAATGGTTCTAAGTGCTTCATTACAAATGGTAAGGAAGCTGACGTATATATCGTTATCGCTGTTACAGGTATCATCGAGAAGCGTGGCAGAAAGATGAAAGAGATTTCTGCATTTATCGTAGAGAAGGGAACACCTGGATTTACATTTGGTACAAAGGAAAACAAGATGGGTATCTGTGGTTCTTCTACATATGAGTTGATCTTCACAGACTGCCGTATCCCTAAGGATGCACTTCTTGGACAGAAGGGCAAGGGCTTCAATATCGCTATGCACACACTCGATGGTGGTCGTATCGGTATCGCTGCTCAGGCACTTGGTATCGCTGAGGGCGCTCTTGAGACAACTGTAAACTATGTAAAGGAAAGAAAGCAGTTTGGTAGATCAATTGCCCAGTTCCAGAATACACAGTTTGTACTTGCTGATCTTGCTACAAAGATCGAGGCTGCTAAGCTTCTTGTATACAAGGCTGCAAGAAAGAAAGATGAGTATCAGAGTGGCGCTAAGGTTTCTTACTCTGTAGAGGCTGCTATGGCTAAGCTATATGCTGCTGAGGTTGCTATGGAAGTAACAACAAAGTGTGTACAGCTTCATGGTGGTTATGGTTACATCAAGGAGTATGACGTTGAGCGTATGATGAGAGATGCTAAGATCACAGAGATCTACGAAGGTACTTCAGAAGTACAGCGTATGGTTATCTCAGCAAACTTGTTAAAGTAAGGAGGTACTTATCGTGAAAATTATCGTATGTATTAAGCAGGTACCTGATACAAAGGGTGGCGTACAGTTCAACCCAGATGGTACATTGAATAGAGGAGCAATGCTCACAATTATGAACCCAGATGATAAGGCTGGTCTTGAGGCAGCTCTTAGACTGAAGGATCAGTATGGCGCTGAGGTTACAGTTCTTACAATGGGACTTCCAAAGGCTGCAGATGTTCTTCAGGAAGCAATCGCTATGGGCGCTGACAAGGGTGTTCTTGTAACAGACCGTGTACTTGGTGGTGCTGATACTTGGGCAACATCTACAACAATCGCTGGTGCGATCAGAAAGCTTGACTATGATCTGATCATCACAGGCCGTCAGGCTATCGATGGTGATACAGCTCAGGTTGGTCCTCAGATCGCTGAGCACCTTGGACTTCCAGTTATCTCTTATGCACAGGAGATCAAGGTAGATGGAGACAGCGTAATCGTTAAGCGTCAGTATGATGACGGTTACCATATGGTAAAGGCTCAGATGCCATGTCTTATCACAGCACTTTCTGAATTAAATGATCCAAGATATATGACACCAGGTGGAATCTTCGATGCAGTCAATGCAGAGATCACAACTCTTGGTAGAGCAGATCTTGTAGATGTTGATGATTCAAACATCGGTTTGAATGGTTCTCCAACAAAGATTGCCAGAGCTTCTGACAAGGTTAAGAAGGGTCAGGGAGAGATGGCTCCAGAAGACGCAGATCCAGTAAGCTATATTGTTGGTAAACTGAAGGATAAGCACGTAATTTAATTAAAAAGGAAAAGTGGTGAATAAAATGGGAGCAATGAATGCAGAAGAATTAGCAAAGTACAAGGGCGTATTCGTCTTTGCACAGCAGGTAGATAATGTATTAAGCGGAATCTCTTTCGAGCTTGTTGGCGAAGGAAAGAGACTTGCAGAGAAGTTAGGCACAGAAGTAACAGCAGTATTGGTTGGTTCTGATGTTTCAGGACTTGTAGATGAGCTTGCTGCTTACGGTGCAGATAAGGTAATCGTAGTAGACGATCCAGAGTTGAAGAATTACAGAACTGAGCCATATGCACACGCACTTGCTTCAGTTATCAATGAGTTCAAGCCAGAAATCATGTTGGTTGGTGCAACAGCAATCGGCCGTGATCTTGGTCCTACAGTTTCAGCTAGAGTTCAGACAGGACTTACAGCAGACTGTACATTACTTGAGATCGGTGATTTCCCTGTTAACCCAATCCCTGGAAAGGAGCAGAAGCACAATCAGCTTCTTATGACTCGTCCAGCATTTGGTGGTAACACAATCGCTACAATCGCATGTCCAGACAACCGTCCTCAGATGGCTACTGTACGTCCAGGCGTTATGCAGAAGCTTGACAAGGTTGAGGGTGCAAAGGCTGAGGTTATCAACTACAACCCAGGTTTCACACCAAATAACAGATATGTAGAGATCCTTGAGATTTCTAAGGCTGTTTCAGACATCAAGGATATCATGGATGCAAAGATTCTTGTATCTGGTGGTCGTGGTGTTGGTTCTGCTGAGAACTTCAAGCTTTTGGAGGATCTTGCAGACGTACTTGGCGGACAGGTTTCATGCTCACGTGCCGTTGTAGATTCAGGCTGGAAGCCAAAGGAGCTTCAGGTTGGTCAGACAGGTAAGACTGTACGTCCACAGCTCTACTTCGCAATCGGTATCTCAGGAGCAATCCAGCATGTAGCTGGTATGGAAGAGTCTGATATCATTATTGCAATCAATAAGGACCCAGACGCTCCAATCTTTGATGTAGCTGATTATGGTGTTGTTGGTGATCTGAACAAGATCGTTCCAGCACTGACAGAGGCTATCAAGGCTGAGCTTGCTGCAAAGTAATTTGATTACTTGCAAAAGTAAATAGTAAATAAGAGTTTAGAACCACCGTGTATCGTAAGATATGCGGTGGTTTTTTGTTATAGCGACGAGGAAAATGCACGCATTTATGCGGTGCATTTGACGACCGCTAATCAGAGACAAGATGTGCAGAGCGCCATCTTGTCTCTGTGCAAGCTTGTTGACTCAAAGTGGGCGTGGAGAGAAATTGGCAAGCGGAAAAACCCACGACGTGGGCGTAGGAAGAGAGAAGCAAGCGAGAAAGCCCACCCTGGAAGCTTATTGTTGGGTTGCGGGGAGAAAAGTGGGCGTGGAGAGAAAGTGGCAAGCGGAAAAACCCACGGCGTGGGTGCAGGAAGAGAAAAGCAAGCAAGAAAAACCATCCCGGAAGCTTATCGTAAGGTTGCGGAGAGAAAACTAGCTGAAAAAATAAACAACCAATAATTTGACGTATTGGTTGTTTATTTGAATGTAACGATATCATTTGGAGTACATTCTAAAATATTACATAATTTATTCAGGGTTAACATTGTAATATTTTTGCCTTTTTTCAAACTATCTAAAGTTCGATTATCAATTCCGGATTTTAAAAGTTTATATTGACTTATGTTCTTTTGCTCCATGGTAACCCAAAGCGGAGAATAGTCTATCAAAAGAATCAACCTTTCCTTTTTTATAGAGTATATCTAAATTGCTAAAAATAGCATATTGTGAATATAATCACAATATGCTAAAATTTTTATAAAATAATAAACAAGGGGAGCAGACTAAAATGAAAAAAATAAAAATATTTTTATTGGTTATGTGTGCCATCATTTTATGCGGTTGTACAAAAAGTCAGGAACAGTTTTCCAAGGAAATTACGAATGTCGTGAAGCAGTACAATAATGGAGATATTTCCTATGATGAAGCATCTTCAGAATTAAGTTCTATGTATAATAATGCAGATTCAGAAATGAAAACAAAAATTGATGAAGAGCAAGCACTACTGGATAATCTCAAAAATTCAAAGGATGCGTTCGCATCAGCGCAAAATGCAAGTAATGTAAATAACTACAAGTTGTCAATCAAGAGCTATGCAGATGTAATTGCAGAAGATACGAATTATGAAAAGGCACAGCAGGCGATTGTAGATGATGGTAATAAGTATTTGGAAGAGGTACATAAATTAGGCGAGACATATATTTCTGAGGATAAATATGCAAAAGCAATTTCTGCATATAAAGATTCGAAGGATGTATATGATGATGGCAGTGCGGATACTTGGATTGCGGATACAGAAAGTCAGTACAAGCAGAATGTAGAAGCGCAGATTGAAAAGTGCGTGTCGGATGGAGACTATCAAACAGCAATCATAGATTACAATGAGTTGTATGATTATTTTAAGGATGAGACATACACTGTAAAAATAGCTGAGCTTGAAAATGAATGGGTAAACAAGGTTGTTGCAGAATCTGAACAGTATTTGAGCAATGGAGACTACCAAAATGCAAAGAAAGTATTAAATCCTGCATTGGGACGTATAAAAGATGATGAAGAGTTAAAGGCACAGGAAGCTCGTGTAGAGGAGTTTACACCGGTAAATTTATTTTCTCTGGATTCTTTTGCTGAAACGACAGGAGAATATGTGTCTGTAAAGAACTGGTCAACCGGAGATAAGACCAATACAGGAAATTCCGGTTATGCAGGCAAAAAAGTAAGTGTTGAGGATAATATGGGAATTGGAGATTTAAAAGATTATAGATATAAGACCATTTACAATATTGATGGAAATTATGATACACTTACTGGATTATTTGCAATAGACTTCGATTCGAAAGATTGTACCGCAGATAATTTTGGAGCACAGTTCTTCGTTTTAGGAGATGATGATATCTTATATAAATCCGATTGGATTCGGGGTGGAGATATGCCGCTTGAAATCAACTTAGATATATCTGGAAGAAATCAGGTCTCAGTAGGCGTATTTGTGGTTAATTTTATGAATGGTGGACATTTGACTTATACAGAAGATTTCTCCGTAGGCTTATGTGATCTGTATTTGAATAAAACATATGTGCCGAAAGGGACGAATGCAGATGGCGTATCAGGTGAGGCGGACAATGGTGTTTTGCCAAGTGAAAATGAATAAGATTGCATTTGGATGAGAGGAATGGTGATAACGTGTATTGTAAAAATTGTGGGAATTATATAGAAAAAGGACAGCCTGTTTGTCCGAATTGTGGGAGCGCGCAGGCAACGGCAGGAAAGATAATAAAAAGGATACTGTTGGGCATGGTAATATGTGTATTATGTGTAGTGATTTTTGGTGTCGCATATTTTTCATATATTGAGCATAAATATTCCGATGGCAGTAATATAACAAATTTTTTGGTAGGATCATCGGGAAGTGTACTAGACGATAACGATCACATAAATGATATATATATTGAGTCAGAGCAGCAGATTGAAATCACATCTGTTTTTTATGAAAAATTCAATGAATTTTCAGCAATAGCAGATATTGATCTGGGGATTGGATATCTGACAAATGTTCAGGTTACATTGAAAGTTCCGATTTTAGGCTCTCGTCAGACTGACGTGAAATGGGATTATTGCTATAGTCAAAAGAAATATTATGCAGATTTAAAAGATGAGGAAAACACTCAGAAAAATTATACGGAATTTGAGTATAAAGTGGAACCGGAATTTACGGGTAGGGATATAATGAATTTTATTGGCGTCTATGATGCATACAATGTTATGCAAATGGGAGTAACTTCTATCACGAATACATATGACTCGTTTGAATATAGTGTTTTGTGGAAATATCCAAATGATGGACAAATACATCAGAATTGGGTAAGGGCGGAATTCGATTATGCGAATCAACAGTGGGTTTTGAAAGAACCAACAGCAAAAATGGATAATCTTTTATTTTCATTGATTAAAAAGGCAGGTACCTTCGAAATTGATACAGAATACAATCAAAATGATATAGTATATATTGATTTGGGAGGCGCGGGAGGCGCTGAAATAGAGGAATAATTTAATATGATAATAAAAAGGTTCACTGTATATCCTCCCGTATGCAGTGAATCTTTTTTATAGAAAAAAATTTTGCGAAATTATAAAAAAAATAAAAAACAAGACATTCTATATTTAGAAGGGAGCTTTGAAATCTATACACAGATATAAAAGGAAGCATCCTTCCAAAATAAGAAGAAAGGAGAATGGTCGTATGAACACGATGGAGATTTTGACTCTTTTGCTAGTGATTGTGGGTTTTTTGAATTACATAAGCACCAAATAAGAGTAGTAAAAACACAAAGAGGATACCTCACGAAAGGTATCCTCTTGTATTACGCAAATAATTCTGCTATTATCGTTACGTGGAAAAAGTTACAGAAAAAGGAGTTACCTATGATACGCGAATGTAGTCTGGAAGAGATATCCGATGGACGGACATATAGAGAAAATGATATGGTGAAAGCGGATACGGCTGGGTGTGATGGCTGTTTCAAATGCTGTACAGGCATGGGAAATTCTATCATCTTGGATCCGTATGATATCTGGCTGTTGAAGAATTTCTCGGAGGGAGCGAAGCTGACATTCGAACAGCTCCTTGCAACCGGAAATGTGGAGCTGAATATCGTGGATGGCTTGATCTTGCCGAATCTCAGCATGAAAGAACAGGAACGATGTGCTTATCTTGATGCAGATGGGCGGTGCCGGATTCATGATGTGCGACCGGGAATCTGTCGGCTGTTCCCGCTTGGAAGAGTCTATGATGACAAGGGAGATTTCTCTTATTTCTTGCAGACAGGCGAATGTGCCAAGAAGAACCTTGCGAAGATCAAGGTGAAAAAGTGGACATGCTTGCGATGCCCGGAGAAGAACCGGGAATTTGTCACGGTGTGGCATGCATTGATCCGCACAGCCGGACAGAAGATGGTGGAACATAAGCAGAGTGGCCGTGGCGAGAAGCTTCAGGAATTGGCGATGTATATTCTGAACGAATTCTATGTTGCGGACCTGCCGGAAGCCGCTTACGACGATACCGGAATCACAACAATCTACGAAAGTTTATGTAATAAGATAGAAAATGCAAGAGAATCTCTCGCGCATTTTTAGTAAGAGGAAGAAAATATATAATTGCAAAACGGGACATGCATATTTCCATATTTATAATTTGAAATTCAAGAATATGCATATGTTTGGAACTTAGAATTACTTAATGTTCTGGAAGATAAGCAGAAATGATTGAACACGATGTTCAATCAAGCCGCCATTGAGCCACGGATGGCGAATTGGCGGCGGTTTCGTGTGACGAGATAATGTGTGCCAGAACATTTAGTAATTCGTAGTTTCAATACATCGCATAGAATTGGATTTCAAATATAAATATGGAAGATAGAAATATCCATTTTGCAATTATATTGGAATTAAGGAGGAACAAAAATGCTCGGAATTATCGGCGCAATGGATGAAGAAGTTGCAAAATTAAAGGAAACTATGCAGGATGTCACAGTCGAGACAAAGGCTTCTATGGAATTCTATAAGGGAACGATGAATGGCAAAGAGGTTGTCGTTGTCCGCTCTGGAATCGGAAAGGTCAATGCGGGAATCTGCACACAGATTCTGTGTGATCTGTATCATGTGGATGCTGTGATCAACACAGGAATTGCAGGAAGCTTAAATGCGAAGATTGATATCGGCGATATTGTGCTTTCGACTGATGCACTGCAGCATGATATGGATGCGACAGGCTTTGGATATGAGCCGGGCGTGATTCCTCGGATGGAGACATCGACATTTATTGCAGATGAGAAGCTGCGAAAGCTGGCGAAGGAGTGCTGCGAGCGCGTGAATCCGGATATTCATGTATTTGAAGGACGCGTGGTCAGTGGCGATCAGTTTATTTCTGATAAGGCGAAGAAAGAATTTATCCTGAATACATTTGCAGGCGATTGTACTGAGATGGAAGGTGCAGCGATCGCACAGGCTGCTTACCTGAATCAGATTCCGTTTCTGATTATCCGAGCGATCTCAGATAAGGCGGATGACAGTGCGACGGAGGATTATCCAACCTTTGAGGCGAAGGCAATCGCGCACAGCGTAAAGCTCGTGCAGGCAATCGTTGCAGGATATGCGAATGCATAGAATAAGAGTTAATCTCATATGTGATTCCATGTATAAATAGAATCACATGTCGAATATAGAATCAATAAGAAAGCAGGTAAAATCATGGAGAAAATAGCAAGCTTTACAGTGAACCATTTGAATTTGTTGCCGGGTGTGTATGTGTCAAGAAAGGATAACGTCGGCGGAAATGTGATTACAACATTTGATCTGCGTATGACCAGACCGAATTATGAGCCGGTGATGAATACAGCAGAGGTGCATACGATTGAGCATCTGGCAGCAACTTTTCTCCGGAATCATAAGGAATACGGAGAGAAGATTATTTATTTTGGACCGATGGGATGCCGGACAGGCTTTTATCTGATCTTGGCAGGCGAGTATGAATCGAAGGATATCGTGCCGTTGCTGAAGGAACTGTATACATTTATGAGCGAGTTCGAGGGCGATGTACCGGGCGCGTGTGCGCGGGATTGCGGAAATTATCTCGATATGAACCTGCCGATGGCGAAATATCTGAGCAAGAAGTATCTGACGGAAGTATTGGAGAATATTTCGGAAGAGAGACTTGTTTATCCGGAATAGTTATCCACAATATCCACAAAATGCGCGTATTTGTTGCATTTTACAAAATGTCTTGAAAATCCCATGCAAACCTCTTATCATCTTAACTATAAGGTAAGGATGGAAGGAGGAGTTGTATGGGAGAAGAACAGGACATTCCAAGAAAACTTGAGTATGAGAGTTTGGCTGAGTATGATGCATTCCGTAACCCTTCGATCGTGGAGGAACAACCTTTTTATTACAAAGGGATGAGCCGAAGCGAATATGAAAAGGAACTCGCATATCTCAATCAGAACCTGTCATCGTTTTATGAAGGTTCATATGTTCCGCTCTGGAAGCAGTCGTGGTATCAGTAGGAGCTTTGGCCAGCACCCGAAGATACAAAATAAGTCATTTTTTCTAAATGAACCCCAATATTTTGTAGGAATTTTATAAAAAGTATTTGATTTTACATATCAGTATGGTACAATGAATTATAATTGCGGACAGGTATAGTTTGACTTGAATTATTATGGAAAATGTATCGAGGATATAGAGAGTTTATAAGGTAGAGAGGTGTAACTATGAACTTTAAAGACAAGCTGGTAAGTAAATTATTGGATATCGGAAAGAAACACCGGATATTAGTCTATCCGATGCTCGCTTTGGTTGCGGTTGTAACTGCAATCTCGCATGCCATCTGCTGGGGACGCGGAAATGGCAAGAAGATGGTCGCATCAATTATGGTTGTGGCACTTCTGATCACGCAGTCGCTGTTCCTGACGTCATCCGCTGTAAATAATGGTGATGATGCAAATGCAGCACTCACGAACACTGCTACGGATGCAACCAGTGTGATGAACAGCGGGGATGGAGCGGATGATCCGATCCAGTTGCTTGATGCAGACGGAAATGCCGATGCCGCAGATGACGGAACGGCGGATGCAGAAACAGCAAATGTTACATACTATGCATATACAACCTCATCTCAGACAATTGCCGGTTTTTCAAAGGCTTGTGCAGTTGCAGACTCTACCATTACTTTGATGAGCGATAATGCAGAAATTCTGCAGGGATTTGGTCTGGATGCAAAATATTTTACGACAGACAGAAATCTGTACAGCGATGCACAGTGTACAACGCCGATCGCAGGCAACCAGATGACCACGACAGAAAATGGAACATATCAGGTATTTGTAAAGATTACAAGAACCGCATATACGCTTGCATTTTCTGACTGTGGTGATCAGGGAGACGTCGCAAGTGTTACAATACCGACAAATGAGACAAATACCGGTAATGTCGAACAGGTGATGACATTTGCCGTACCGGGATCAGACGATACCTATCATTTCTATAAGAGAGGATATAAGTATATCAGCCTTGGAGACAAGATGATCGGTCAGAGTATCGAGGTGAAATCTTCTGATGTCCGTACGAACACGATTACGGTAAAGGCAGGCTGGGAGCCAATCAAGGACATGAAGCTGACATACCAGTTGTATGATCCATCGGTTGTAGGTGTGCTTGATCCGGTAGAGTCAGCCGATGCAGTTGTTGAGAGTGCAGCTTTTGCATATGGCGATACAGTCTCTATCATGACTTTGGATGAGAGTGCTTATATTCAGAATAAAGGATATTATTTCGCAGGCTGGAAGATCGAGGGCACGGATACGATTATTGATCCATCCCAGACAGCAACGATGGCTGCGACGATTGACAGTGGACTTGTAAAAGAAAATGGTGCACTGACAGATGCAACGAATGTTGCACCGGTTAAGCTGATCGGTCAGTGGAAATATAAGGAAATTGAGCTGTATGTCGACGGCAATAAGGTCGATGGCAGTGATGCGGCTGTGACAGGCATGTACGGTACAGCTATGAACCATGTCATTACAGCAAAGTACAAGAAAGATGGCGCAGAGAGTGAGTCCATCCAGTTTACAAATGGTATGCAGGCGGTTACAACCGGACTTGGTACTTATGGACTTTCTGTAAACGAATCGGCAAATTCTTATACGATAACAGGTACACCGAACAATGTGACAACGGATGCACAGAGCTATACATTTACGGTGACAGATACGAATGACACAAGTAAGACAGCAACCTTTAATCTTGTGTTTGCTGTTGAAAAGCTTCCGGTTATCATTGGAGAAGTCAAGGATGCTTCCACAGGAGGAACTTTGACGAAGGTGTATGATAATTCGGATACTATCCAGGTGCAGACGACAGCGTCTGTCACAGCACAGGACGGCAGTGTACCGGATTGTATAACAAACGATGCGATTCAGGTAACGTTCGATGTAACCGCAAAGATGCTTGATACAGGAAGTGTGAAGGGCAAGGATGTCGGAACTGGAAAGACGATCCGTCTGACATCACCAAGATTATCTGGAAATAATGCAAACTGCTATGAATTGCTGAATGTAGAAGAGGGACACCTCGATGTGGCAAACGCAGCTACTGTAACGAAGCGTACCTTGAACGTGGAGGTTGCATATGATGTGGATTCTGTATTGTTTGGACAGGATAGTCCGGAATGTACACTGACGATTACGAATCCAGATAATATTGCACAGGGAAATAACAATGAAGAGCAGAATGCATATGCGGCAGATCCGAATACATTTATGACAAGATATCTTGGACTGAATAACAAGGATGCATGGGAGACAAACCGCAAGATTTATAGCAGCCCGGCAAATGCGTATTACTATATCCGTCCAACCTTTGCAAGCAACGGAAACTATGAAGTAGTTGTTGCAAATCCACCGAAATTCTCGGTGACAAGAGAAAGCTCCGATGGATATTTCTCCATCAAGGAGACTGCGGTTGGTGGATATTATCCAAGTTATACGATCGTGGCAACGAACGGATATGATATGGTTCGAATCCTGAGTGATGGCGAGGTTGATATTTCCGACACGATGACACGTGCACAGGCAAAAGCGTTGTTCAAGAACCAGTCCGCAGGTATTACGGCAGATGGTACTTACACGAACATCCGGTTCCAGTTGTACAATTCGACAACCAATGCAATCTCTACAATCTACACAGTGAAGGAGACGATCATTGTAGATACAAAGATTCCGGTTTATGTAAGCCATACAGTGGAACCGACCGGCTTTGTAAATCAGCTTGGGTTTGGTACATATTATCATTCGCAGAACAATGTCACAGGTATGACACTGACAGTTACATACCGTTCAGACGAAAGCCCTTGTGATTACCTGCATTATTATTTCGCAGGTGAGGACGCAAGTACCGTTCCGACCACGACGATGCAGACAAAGATGGTATCGAAGGGAAATGGTCTGTATGAGGCAACACTTCTGGTAGGAAGCGGCTATGCCGGACAGCTGGTTGTATGGGCAACCGATACAAAGCAGAAGGAGTCTGCACATACAAAGCTGGTATGTTATACAACGAACACTGATGCAAGTCTGACAGATAAATATTATGAGTGGATGGTTGAAGGAACCCCTCCAACTGCTGCGCTGAGCGTACAGGGAAATGGAGAGGCTGCGCTGACAGATAAGTGGTACAATACATTGGATGCAGCAATCGCAGCAACGGATATCGACAGTGGACTGGATGAAGTGACATGGAGTGTTGAGACACCAAGTACAACTGTGACAGCTACGACATCTGCGTATGGTGCCAATGCGACAAAGAATGCAAAGATTACAGATTATACCTTCCACCAGATCATTACAGGTGGTGCATCAAATAATTACACACCGGGTGAGTATTATATCTCGGCAGTGGTAAAGGATAATGCAGGCAATACGGTAGATGTAGAGAAGCAGGGTCCATTCCTCTTCGATGGCATCAAACCGGCAGTGACATTGTCTGATGATGGAGAAAGCCAGACGCAGTTCCAGTCCGATGTCACGATTACGATGGATGCGACAGAGGGTGAGCTGGAAAGTGGTATTGACAGCATCGCACTGTACAAGGACAGCACAGGCAGTGAGCCGATCCAGACATGGTCTGCCGCTGGCGCGAAGAGCTGGACAGAAAGCTATGATGTAACAGAGAGTGGAACCTATATCTTAGTTGTAACGGATATTGCAGGTAATCAGTCTACCGAGCAGGTAACCTACAGTCATATTTCTTCGGAGAGACCAGACAAGCCAAGCGTATCAATCGCGAAGGGCGATAATGGTGCGATTGGAAATGCAGGCTGGTTGATCGAGGATAAGCCGAAGGTAACAATCAAGTCAACAACGGAAACAAGTGATAAGGTTCCGGTCAAGACATATTATAAAGTGATTTATACAGACGCAAGTGGAAAGCATGAATCACAGGATAGTTTTACCGGAGAGAGTTATACATTTGCGCTGGACGGACAGGGTGATGTGACAGTGGAAGCGTGGGCAGTCAGCGAGGCGGGCTGTCAGAGTGATACTGCTTCTGAGGATGCAAAGGTTGATATTGATGGACCGGCTGTGACGATCACAGATTCTGTGGTTGATGCAAATGGAGATGTAACAATCAACTTCCAGGCAATTGATTTGATCAGTGGTGTAGATACTGACCGGGTACTCGTAAATGGCAACGCTGTATCGGTAACAGATACAGATGGTGTGGCAAAGGGAAGCTTCAAGGCAGATGGCAGTGCAACTTACACGATTGTTGCTTATGATAATGCAGGCAACAAGTCCGCAGAGGTAAGCTTTGAGCCGCTTGGACTGGAAGTAACACCGGTAACAGCAATCACAAATACAACAGCACATATCGAGGCGCAGGTAATTCAGGGAACAAACCCATTGTCAAAGAGCCTGTGCTATATCGAGTATAAGAAAGCGACTGAGACAAGCTACGATACCGTACTTGTCAATAAGACAGATACTGCAAGCGGAATTGAGATGATCTACAATTTCAGCAAGCTGACACCAGATACGGTATATAATTACCGTGTACATGCAGCGACACTGAATTCTTCTGAGGAGCGTGTGATCGAAGGAAGCTTTAAGACGCTGTCTGGCAATTCGACGACTACGATCTACGGTACGGCAGCTTATAACGATTCACTGCCAGATGATGTGAAGGATAAGCCAATCTACATTAACCTGTACCGTGGCAATACGATTGTCGGCGGTGAGGTTGTAACAAGCGCAGACAATACACGGTATATGTTCACCGGTGTATCCGATGGAACGTATCGTATCGTTGCAACAAACGGTACTCTGACGAAAGAGGCATCCGTGACAGTTGCCGATGGCATGATCACCTATCCAGAGACCTATTCGACAACCGGAGGAATCAACTTTGTACTTTCCGGTCTGTCTACGGATGTGATTTTGGATGATGGCGATGTAGAGATTGCTGTGGATGGTCTGGATAAGATCTACAACAACAGCTACTACAAGGGAAATGTAACGGATGATGATCTTCGAATCGTTCAAAATGGTGGCCGGATCGATATTGCTTTGCATGCAAGCTACATCAAGGTAAGCGATGTGACATCCGAAGAGCAGGGAATCTTCGCAGATAAGCTTGGCAGCCGGACAGAAATTGTTCGTTATATAAGATTATACATCGTGAAAAATGTATATAATGAGTTTGGAAATTTAGAGTATTCACAGAATCTGACAAGACTGTATGAGCCCGTGACGATCTCCTTCCCATTGGAGGATCTGGCAGGTGAGAACATCAAGGTAGCATCGCTGCATGCAGAGGGAACGGATTATTTGTTCAAGAGCTGGACAGATGCAAGTGAGGTTACACTGACGCATGATTATGTGATCATCAACACAGACCGTTTCTCGACCTACGCACTGTATCGTGTGACACAGCCGAAGACTTACACGGTTGTATGGAAGGACGGCGATGGAAATATCCTGAAGACAGAGACTGTAGAAGAGGGTGCTTCTGCAACACCACCAGAGGGAACACCGACGAAGACACCAACCAAGGATTACACATACACCTTTGAAGGCTGGGATCAGGATTATACAAATGTCACAAAGGATATGGTCATTCTCGCATGGTTCTATTCGACAAAGCGTGATGATACAACGGAAGATCCTGGCACAACGGAAAATCCAGGTACGACAGAGCAACCGGGTACAACGGAGGGACCAAAGGCACCGAATGCAAATGTGACACCGGGTGGTAACGGAGCAAACGGTGGACAGAACACGTCAAAGAACCCAGTGAAGTATACATATATGGGAGCGACTGGTTCTCCGCAGACGGGTGATGCAACACCAATTGTATTGCTTGTATGTGCAATCGTATTTGCAGGTGCAGGAATCGTAGTTACGATCAAAAAGAGAAAAAGTTTCTAAAAATTAACAGTTATAGTTCTTCGCATACCGAACATAATAAGAGTAAGACAAACATGTCTTAATTTAAAAGTATGGAGGTAGATAATTATGAAGAACTCAAACAACACAACAAGCGTACCAGAGGCTAAGGAAGCTATGAACAAGTTCAAGATGGAAGTAGCAAACGAGCTCGGTGTAAACCTGAAGCAGGGTTACAACGGAGATCTTACTTCCCGTGAGAGCGGTTCAATCGGTGGCGAGATGGTCAGACAGATGATCAAGAAGCAGGAGCAGCAGATGTCTGGTAAGTAATCAATCTGACCAGATGGATATGCGCTAAGTAAGACCATGTAAGGGAGTTTGTTTCTATATCGGTGATAATGGGAAACATTATTGCATAAGATATAGAAACAAGCTCTTTTTTTGAGCAAATATATAGACTTGCGAAAAATCTTATGATATAATGCAGAGAATAGTGCTTACAATGGATAGTAGGCGTTGCAAGTTAAGGAGGAAAAAAACAAATGAGTTTAGCAGTAGAAAAATTAGACGGAAGCATGGCAAAATTAACAATTACAGTACCAGCTGAGGAGTTTACAAAGGCAATCACTTCTGCATACAACAAGCAGAAGAGTAAATTCTCTGTACCTGGATTCCGTAAGGGAAAAGTACCACAGGCATTCATCGAGAAAATGTACGGTGCTGCTATCTTTTATGAAGATGCTGCAAATCAGCTTATAAATGAGTATTATCCAAAGGAACTCGAGAACTGTGAGGAAGAGATCACTTCAAACCCAGAGATCGATGTAACACAGATCGAGAAGGGTAAGGATTTCATCTTTACAGCAACTGTAGCTGTAAAGCCAGAAATCAAGATTGGTGATTACAAGGGTGTTGAGATCGAGAAGATCGATACAACAGTAACAGACGAAGACGTTATGGCAGAGATCCTGAAGGATCAGAAGGAAAACGGAAGAAAGATCGATGTAACAGACAGAGCTGCACAGATGGATGATGAAGTTACAATCAATTTCGAAGGCTTTGTAGATGATGTTGCATTCGAAGGTGGAAAGGGCGAGAACTACAAGCTTACACTTGGTTCACACTCCTTCATTGATACATTTGAGGATCAGATCGTTGGCAAGAATATTGGCGATAAGTTCGATGTAAACGTAACATTCCCAGAAGAGTATCATGTAGAAGATCTGAAGGGTAAGCCAGCTGTATTTAAGGTAGAGCTTCTTGCAATTTCTACTCTGGAGCTTCCAGAGCTTGATGACGAGTTCGCAAGTGATGTTTCTTCTTTTGAGACATTTGCTGAGTACAAGGAAGACAAGAAGAAGACATTGGAAGTAAAGAAGGAAGAGCAGGCAAAGCGCGAGAAGCAGTCTAAGGTAGTTGAGAAGATCGCTGAGGCAGCTGAGGTTGAGATTCCAGAGGCAATGATTAAGTACAACCAGGAAAGAATCATGAATGAGATGTCTCAGAGAATGATGTATCAGGGACTTCAGATGGAGCAGTATCTCCAGCTCATGGGAACAACAAAGGAAGAGTTCTTAGAGCGTGTAAAGCCAGATGCAATCGCAAGAATCAAGACAAGCCTTGTTCTTGAAGCAGTTGCAGCTGCTGAGAATATCGTTGCAAGTGATGACGATGTAGATGCTGAGATCCAGGATATGGCTACACAGTACCAGATGAAGCCAGAGGAACTGAAAGATATGATCGGTGCACCAGAGCTGGAGAATATCAAGAAGGATATCGCTTCCAGAAAGGCACTCGAATTCCTTGGCGAGAATTGTAAGGAAGTTTAATCAAAAAGCTTCACATGAGTTAGGAGATAATTAGAATGGCAAATCGTTCAGACGATAAGAAAAAAGTGAGATGTTCGTTCTGTAACAAATCACAGGAACAGGTGCGCAAGCTGATTGCAGGACCGAATGTATATATCTGTGATGAGTGTATTGAGATTTGTTCTGAGATTATACAGGATGAATTTGATAATGAGCCTTCCGATTCAGAAATCAATCTCTTGAAACCGAAGGAAATCAAAGAATTTCTGGATGATTACGTGATTGGACAGGAGCAGGCAAAGAAGGTGCTTTCGGTTGCCGTATACAACCATTATAAGCGTATTTTGGCAGAGAAGGATTTTGATGTCGAGCTTCAGAAGAGTAATATCATCATGATCGGACCTACGGGCTCCGGTAAGACATATCTGGCACAGACACTGGCAAAGCTTTTAAATGTTCCGTTTGCAATCGCAGATGCAACTGCTTTGACTGAGGCTGGTTATGTCGGAGAAGATGTAGAGAATATCTTATTGAAGCTGATTCAGGCAGCCGATTATGATATCGAGCGTGCACAGCATGGTATTATCTATATTGATGAGATCGATAAGATTACAAAGAAGTCTGAGAATGTATCTATCACACGAGACGTATCGGGTGAAGGTGTACAGCAGGCACTTTTGAAGATCATCGAGGGCACGGTTGCTTCCGTTCCACCACAGGGTGGAAGAAAGCATCCACAGCAGGAGTTTATTCAGATTGATACGACGAATATTCTCTTTATCTGTGGTGGTGCATTCGAAGGTATGGAGAAGATTATTGACAACCGTATCGGTAAGAAATCCATCGGTTTCAATGCAGAGATCGCAGACCGTTCTTCCGACAAGAAGGTTGGCGAGATTTTAAAGCAGGTATTGCCAGAGGATTTTGTAAAGTATGGTCTGATTCCAGAGTTTATCGGACGTGTGCCAGTCAGTGTTACGTTGGATCTTCTGGATGAGGATGCGTTGGTACAGATTTTGTCAGAGCCAAAGAACTCCATCTGCAAGCAGTATAAGAAGCTGTTTGAATTAGACGGTGTCGAATTGATTTTTGATGAAGATGCACTTCGTGAGATTGCGAAGGAAGCTATGACAAGAAAGACCGGTGCGAGAGGACTGCGTGCGATCATTGAGAAGACGATCATGGAACAGATGTATGAGATTCCTTCTGATGATACCGTTGTCAGCTGCCGTATTACAAAGGATATGGTGGATGGCGTTGCAGGTCCGATCATTGAGCGCTCAGACGAACCAAGAACGAAGAAAAACGCTTCCCGTAAGCGTATAAAGCAAGAGGATTCAATCGCGTAATGGTTATCAAATCAGCAGAATTAGAAACAGTATGCGGCATTACGAGTAAATTGCCGGAAAATACATTCCCGGAGATTGCTTTTGCGGGCAAATCAAATGTTGGAAAGTCTTCGCTGATCAACGGTTTATTGAACCGGAAATCGCTGGCGAGGACTTCGGCATCGCCCGGAAAGACACAGACGATCAACTTCTACAATATCAACAAGAATCTGTATTTTGTTGATCTGCCCGGTTATGGCTATGCGAAAGTATCGCAGGAAATCCGTAACAAATGGGGCAAGATGATTGAACGGTATCTGCATGCGTCGACACAGTTAAAGGCAGTATTGCTTTTGGTTGATATCCGGCATGCACCGGGAGAAAATGATGTAACGATGTATAACTGGATCGTGGCAAATGGATATGAGCCGGTTATCATTGCGACGAAGCTGGACAAGATCAAGCGGAGTCAGAAAGACAAGAACATAAAAGTGATTCGAGAGACACTGGGATGTGGAAAAGAGACAAAAATAATTCCCTTCTCCGCTGTATCAAAACAGGGGAAAGAGGAGATTTGGAACTTGATTGAGGATTCTATTCAGACATCCACAGTTGATTGACAAGATATTCATAAATGCCGGAACTTTTGCTGCGCCAGTTGTTGCAAATGGTTTCGGCTTGTGATTTTGTTGGGACATCGAATTTCAGATCGATCAAGGTTTCCTTTCGATCTTTGATGATGCACTGTACGGTGTACCAGTTCGAATCGTTGTAAAAGTAGTCCGCATAGATTTCGGACTCTTTTTTTACGTTGATACGCTCTGCCTTGAGATATTCTAAGATATCTTCCTTGATGGCGTAAGGCAGACGGTTCTCAAAATAGGAGAGTGCCTCCTCGCCGGAGCTTGTGATCTTATAATGAATCGTGTCGCGGATTGTGTCCGTGGAGATGAACTCATCGTTGATCAGCTCGCTTAAGGACTCGTGCAGATTGAACACACTCGTGTAATCTTTTCCAACAATAAAGCCCGAGATCAGAGAGTTCGTCATCGTATAATCGGTCCGATCCAGCATATATAAAATCATCAGTTTGTATAGTAATAACCCTTCCATGATACGTTCCTCCTATTGTGTCCTTTTTACTTTACGCTACCAGAAAGCAAAAATCAAGAAAAAAAGCAAAATTAAAGGTTTACGAGTTTCATTAAGTGTGCTAAGATAAATATAATCTTTCTAAAGGTATAAAGTATCACTTCATTATTCAGTGAGATGCCCCAGAATTAGAGAATACAAATAGTTAAGTACAAAATGCAACATAAAAGTAGGTTATTTGAAAAAGGAGACACGCATGGAATTTAGAAAAATGTCTTTGGCTGAGTTGCGGGAGTATGCGAAAGAAAAAGGAATCCGCAATATTTCAACACTCAAAAAAGCCGAGCTTGCCGAGCTTCTGGAAAATATGGAGAAGATGATGGCAGCGAAGAAAAAAGAAGCCGAGCAGAAGAAAGCTACGGAGCGCAAAAACCAGGAAATGGCAAAAGTACGTCCGGATACACGACAGGCGAACCGCATAAAGAATCCGGCAGAAAATTATCAGGAGCTTCGGAACATTGAGCCGGAGGAAGGCGAGACAGAAGCGGAGATTCAGGTATTTGACGGACAGGAATACAATCCGAAGCTAGACAGTGGTTCGGAGGCAAATGGTATTCTGGAAGTTATGACTGAGGGCTATGGATTTATCCGTAGTGCAAACTATCTGCCAGGTGATCGTGATATCTATGTATCGCCGGTACAGATCCGGAAGTTCTGTTTGAAGAAAGGTGATATCATCGGAGGTCCGGTGCGGAACAAGACACAAGGCGAGAAGTTCTCGGCACTCTTGTTTATCCGTCATGTGAATGGTATGCTGCCATCGGTCGCAGCAAAGCGGAAACCATTCGAGGATCTGACACCGATTTTCCCGAATGAGCGTATTTCACTTGACGAGACAGGTGCTCCGGTCGCTATCCGTATCGTGGATCTGCTTTCTCCGATCGGAAAGGGACAGAGAGGTATGATCGTATCGCCTCCAAAGGCAGGTAAGACAACCCTGCTGAAAGCGATTGCAAAGAGTATCAGCACAAGAAACCGGGACATGCATCTGATCGTGCTTTTGATCGATGAGCGTCCAGAGGAAGTGACAGATATCCGCGAGTCTATCGAGGGTGAAAATGTTGAGGTTATCTATTCGACATTTGATGAGCTTCCAGATCACCATAAGCGTGTATCGGAGATGGTAATCGAGCGTGCAAAACGTCTGGTCGAGCATGGCAAGGATGTTGTGATCCTGCTTGACAGTATCACAAGACTGGCAAGAGCATACAACCTGACGGTACCACCAAGTGGAAGAACGTTGTCTGGTGGTCTTGACCCGGCAGCACTGCATATGCCAAAGCGGTTTTTCGGTGCGGCACGTAATATGCGTGAGGGCGGAAGCCTGACAATTCTTGCAACGGCACTGGTAGAGACCGGAAGCCGTATGGATGATGTCGTATTCGAGGAGTTCAAGGGAACTGGCAACATGGAGCTGGTGCTTGACCGGAAATTATCCGAGAAACGAATCTTCCCGGCAATCGATATTGCGAAGTCTGGTACGAGACGTGACGATCTGCTTTTGACTCCAGAGGAGCAGGAGGCAGTCAATATGATCCATAAGGCACTGACCTCTGCAAAGTCGGAAGAATTTACCGATGAAATCCTGAAGTTGTTCGCAAGAACAAAGAATAACCGGGAATTTATCGAGATGGTAAAGAAGATTTTGCCATATGGAAGAAGATAGGAAAACAGCCGGAATAAATGTGACAAAAATTATCAGAAATATCAAAAAAATGCTTGAATTTCTTGATATGGTATGATAAAATCCGTATGTTGTGTAATAAACAGTCTGCTATGTCTAGCACATGGTAGCAAGTATGATTTAAGAGGTGAAAGAAATGAGAGAAGGAATCCATCCAGCGTACTATCAGGCAAAGGTTGTTTGCAACTGTGGTAACGAGTTCGTAACAGGTTCAACAAAGGAAGATATCCATGTTGAAATTTGTTCAAAGTGCCATTCATTCTACACAGGTCAGCAGAAGGCTGCACAGGCTCGTGGTAGAATCGATAAGTTCAATCGTAAGTACGGTGTTCAGGCATAATACGGAAATGACATGGAATAGGCTTGTTACAATAATGTAGCAAGCCTATTTTCATATGTATGAAAAAGGTGGAGTATGAGCAGAATAAATATCGGCGGACAGGCAGTTATGGAAGGTGTCATGATGCGTAACAATGACCGATATGCTGTCGCCGTCCGGAAACCAGATAAGCAAATAGAAGTAAAGACAAATCGGTGTACAGGAACCTCTGATCGTCCGGCAGTTTGTAATCTGCCGATTGTGCGAGGAGTATTCAGTTTTGTACAGTCGCTCACCATCGGTGTGAAAACACTGATGTATTCGGCACAGTTCTTCGAGGACGAGGAAGAGGAAGCGCCGAAGAAGGAAAAGAAAAAGAAGAAAGAAAAAACGAAAGAACAGGAAGCACGTGCGGAGAAAGCAGAGATGGCAGGGACTGTTACATTTTCGATTGTGCTGGCAGTCGGACTTTTTATGTTGCTTCCGGCGTGGATTGCATCGCTGTTAGATGATGTGATAAAAAGCCATGCGCTGATCGGACTGATTGAAGGCGTGATCCGTCTGGCAATTTTTCTTGGGTATGTGATTGCGATTTCACGTATGGAAGATATTAAGCGAACGTATATGTATCATGGTGCAGAGCACAAGACGATCAACTGTCTGGAACATGGAAATGAGCTGACGGTGGAGAATGTCATGCAGGCATCCCGGTATCACAAACGATGTGGAACGAGTTTTCTGTTCATCGTTATGATTGTTAGTATTTTAGTGTTTATGTGTATTACAGTAGATGCCATGTGGCTGCGGTTATTGTTGCGTGTCCTGCTTGTTCCGGTGATTGCAGGAATTTCTTATGAATTTATCCGGTTTGCAGGAAACAGTGAGTCGTGGATCGCCAATCTGCTCAGTAAGCCGGGACTTCTGATCCAGAGACTGACGACCAAGGAGCCGACGGAGGATATGGTCGAGGTTGCGATTGCTTCGGTGGAGGCAGTTTTGGACTGGCGTGGATATCTGGCAGAACAGGCAAAGAATGAGAAGTGAGGAAAACTATGACGTGGCAGGCATTGATGAAGGAAGAATTAGAGCGTCTGAGACAGGCAGACATTCCGGAGGCGGACAGTGATATCCGGCTTTTTGCAATGGATGTGGCAGGCTGTACATATTCGACACTGATTCTGCGTATGGCAGAGGAAGCGTCAGAGGAACAGGCGCAGAAGCTTCGTGCTTATGTCACGGAACGTATGACGCATAAGCCATGCCAGTACATTCTTGGGTCACAGGAATTTATGGGGATGGAGTTTGCAACAGCACCGGAAGTGCTGATCCCAAGACCGGAGACGGAGCTTCTCGTGGAACAGGCATGTGGAAAGCTGGAGAAACTCAGAGAGAAAAAACGGAAACAAACCGGTGACGGAAAGCTGCGTGTGTTAGATATGTGTTGTGGGAGTGGCTGTATCGGAATCAGTGTAGCAAAGCTTGTTCCGGCTGTATCGGTTGACCTTGCGGATATTTCGGATGCGGCAATCACTCTTACGAAGAAAAACCGGGAGCGGTTACAGGCAGATTGTACGGTAATACAGACCGATTTATTTGCGCAGATTGAAGAAAAATATGATATGATAATATCAAATCCGCCATATATCCGGACGGATGAGATTCCAAAGCTCATGGCAGAGGTGCGTGATTTTGAACCACATCTGGCACTTGACGGAAAAGCGGATGGATTGTATTTTTATGATAAGATTATTCGGGAAGCGAGGGAGTATCTGTATGAAGATGGATATATACTGTTTGAAATTGGACAGGATCAGCTGGATGCTGTTCGGGGACTCCTTGTAGAGAATGGATATGTGGATGTAGAGGAAATGAAAGATTATGCGGGACTTGACCGGATCGTGATGGCGCGGTATCCAGCGCTCGCATAAGAGAAAATACATAATGAGATACCTGATCTGGCTGAAACAGCCAGACAATCCTTGTGGCGTATATAATCGGATAAATGAGATGTTATAGATGTCTGGCACATAGGAAGGGTATATTGAGATAGAAAAATAGTTGGAGGATAAAAATATGTTTGATAAATTAGAGGATCTGGTAGCCCGTCTGGACGAATTACAAAATGAACTTTCAGATCCGAATGTGGCAAGCAATGCAGAACGTTTCCGGAATCTGATGAAGGAACAGGCAAATTTAGCACCAATCGTAGAGAAATATCAGGAGTATAAGGAAGCGAAGCAGACGATCGAGGATAGCTTATCCATGCTGGAGGGCGAAAGCGACGAGGAGATGCGTGAGATGCTGAAGGAAGAGCTTTCTTCAGCGAAGCAGCAGGTGGAAAAGTGCGAGAACGAACTTAAAATCCTGCTTCTGCCGAAAGATCCGAACGATGAGCGTAATGTCATCTTAGAGATCCGTGCAGGTGCCGGTGGCGATGAGGCAGCACTTTTTGCAGCAGAGCTTTACCGTATGTATGTGCACTATGCGGAGAGTCGTCGTTGGAAGGTTGAACTGATGGAAGCTGAAGAAATCGGTATCGGAGGTATGAAGTCAGTTACAGCGATGGTAACCGGAAATGGTGCGTATTCCGTATTGAAATACGAGAGTGGTGTACACCGTGTACAGCGTGTGCCTGAGACAGAGAGTGGCGGACGAATCCATACAAGTACCGCCAGTGTTGCTGTTCTTCCAGAGGCAGAGGAAGTGGATGAGATAGATATCCCGGATAAGGATATCCGTATCGATGTCATGCGTGCATCCGGTAATGGTGGACAGTGTGTCAATACAACGGATTCTGCGGTACGTCTGACGCATATTCCAACCGGAATCGTGATCTACAGCCAGACAGAGAAATCACAGCTTCAGAACAAGGCAAAGGCATTTGCCCTGCTTCGTACAAAACTGTTAGATATTGAGATGCAGAAGCGTCACGACGCAGAAGCAGATCTTCGTAAGAGTCAGGTTGGTACGGGTGACCGTTCCGAGAAGATCCGTACGTATAACTTCCCACAGGGACGTGTGACGGATCACCGGATCGGACTGACATTATACAAATTGGACAAGATTATGAATGGTGACATTCAGGAGATTATCGATGCATGTATCGCAGCGGATCAGGCTGCGAAGCTTGCTAAGATGAATGAAGAATAGGATGGCGTGTCCATACCCGTATAAATATGAATGGAGGAATAAAATTATGCAGTTAGAAACATTACAGAAAGACATGATCGCCGCTATGAAGGCAAGAGATAAGGCAAGAAAGGATTCCATTTCTTCTCTGATTTCCGCAGTAAAGAAGGTAGCTATCGACGAGGGTTGCCGCGATGATATCAAGGAAGAACTGGTAGACCGCGTAATCTTAAAGGAGTTGAAGACAGCCAAAGAGCAGATCGATACCTGCCCGGCAGAGCGTACAGACCTGCTTGCAGAGTATCAGGCACGTTACGATGTCATTAACGAGTATGCGCCATCTCTGATGAGCGAGGATGAGGTAAAGGCATTTCTGACAGAGAAATGTGCAGATGTGATCGCTACAAAGAACAAGGGAATGATCATGAAGACGGTTATGCCACAGTTAAAGGGCAAGGCAGACGGCAAGGTGATCAATGCGGTTGTAGCAGAACTTTGTAAGTAAAAGAAAGTAATATTGTGCAGGAACTTCATCATATGTTTGAATGATAGATATGAAAGAAGATGACATATGAACAGTTCCACGCGCATCAGGCAGGGTGCAGCAGGCATCCTGCTTTTCGTAATAGGGATTTTGATGAGTCTTGTGTTACACAGACCGGCACCGGAGCATCTGCGGGAATTTTCGATGGAACGGCTGCTTCGGACATCGCTGCTTCCGGTTGGACAGACGATGTATATCTGGGGCGGCGGCTGGAATCAGGAGGATGCAGGGGCTGGCAGGGAGGCTGTCACACTTGGTGTATCAAAGCGATGGGCGGAATATGCTGCAAGACAGACAGAAACATATGATTTTGACAAGACCAGATATCAAAGTCACGATGGGTTGGATTGCTCCGGTTATATCGGCTGGCTTTTGTACAATGTATTTCATACCCGAAACGGAGAGACCGGATATGTGACCGGAGCGTCGAAGATGGCACGTGCCTGTGCGGCACGCAGTTGGGGGTATCTGGTGCAGGGAGACTATAAACCGGGCGATATATGCAGTATGGAAGGGCATGTCTGGATGAGTCTGGGGCGCTGTATGGATGGAAGTGTACTGCTTGTACATGCAAGTCCGCCAGGTGTGCGTATCTGTGGGACATATCTTGATGATGGCGCAAAAAGCGAGGCGGTGAAGCTTGCCGAACAGGTGATGCAGAAACAGTATCCGGCGTGGTACGCGAGACATCCGGAGTGCGGAGTCGGGTATTTCTATCTGGAGGATTCTGTCAGTATGCGGTGGTATACGGACGAGGAGACAGATCCATGCCACCTGCAGGAGATGCAGGCAGAGGATGTGGTTCATTTCTTATATCCGGATATGTAAGAAGTATATGGAAGCGAAAGAAGAGGGACTATGGGAGTCATTTACAAAAATGTCAATTATGATTATTGTGCCATGTTGATTATATCCATATTGATTATAACAACGATTCTCAGACGAATGATCAAGGGAAAAGTGAACCGTTCCTTTTTGGAAGTGTTAGTTGTGGCATGGCTTACAATTTTGTTTGATATCTGGGCGGTGCATCTGGATAATCTTGGTGTGCAGCAGGTGTTTACAAAATATGTGGCGCATATGGGATACCTGGTGCTGCATAGCTTAGAAATGCCATTTTATATTACATATCTGGTAGCAATGACAGATACCTGGCATTTGTTCAAGGCGAAACGGCTGCTTGCCTTTTTGTCATCGTTCCCGGTGCTTGTGATAACCGGACTGATTCTGACGAGTCCGGCAACAAAATGGATTTTTTATATCAACGCACAGTATGAATATACGCGAGGTAAATATTTTACGCTGTTATATGTATGTGCAGTGATTTATTTGATTTACGGATTGGTTTATCTTGGAATACATCGGAAGATGTTCCGGCGAAGATATCTCGTTTCTCTGGGGATTGTCTTTGTGGCGGAAATTGCCGGTGTCGCTATACAGTATTTTTATCCGACGTCATTGGTAGAGATGCTTTGCATGGCAATCGGTCTGATGTTTATTTCTCTGATGCTGCAGCGCCCGGAGGAACGATTGGATATGATAACCGGATTGGATAAGATGACGGCGTATATGGATGATATGCGGCATGCATTCAGGACGAGAAAGCCGATACATATCATTATGGTCAACATTACAAACTATGCATCCTTGCGTGAATTGCTTGGATATGGGAAATGCATGCAGGTGATGGCGGGGATTTCGGAATATATGATGCGTCTGGATAAAGAGAAGAAGTTAAAGGCTGCGATGTATTATCTGGGACAAGGAAAATTCCGATATGTATTGGAAGATACGCTGTCGGGCCATGCTCCGGATATAGCAGAGGAACTAAATCGCTCTTTGAAAGCCTGTTTTGTGATCAATCAGATGTCGGTCAATTTTATTACTAATATTTGTATTGCGGATTGCCCGGAGGATATCTCCGATGTGGATACTTTGATGGCATTTGGAGATACTTTACAGGAAGTTCCGTTTACTGGTGACATTATGACTGCTTCAGAACTGTTGAAGCGGCTACATTATGATATGATGCACGATATGGATACGATTATTGAATCTGCGTTGTCAAATAAACGGTTCGAGGTATACTATCAGCCAATTTATTCTGTGAAGGAAAAAAAGTTCCATTCTGCGGAAGCTTTGATCCGGCTAAAGGATGAAAAGTATGGTTTTATCTCGCCGGAGGTATTTATACCGGTAGCGGAGAAGAGTGGAGCAATCCACAAAATTGGTGATTTCGTGCTTGAACAGGTGTGTGCATTTATTGCAAGCGACGAATATAAGAAGCTTGGAATGTCCTATATCGAAGTGAATTTGTCTGTGGTACAGTGCATGCAGCCGAAACTTGCGAATCACATTATGGAGATTTTAACCCGCTATGGAGTACGGCCGGAACAGCTGAATCTGGAGATTACAGAGACAGCTGCATCCATCTCGCAGCAGGCACTTGAGGATAATATCAAAGATCTGACCAACATGGGGATGAAATTCTCTTTGGATGATTTCGGAACCGGATATTCGAATATGCAGCGTATCGTAAAATTACCATTCGATATTATTAAATTAGACCGGACATTTACGGAGTTATACGATAATCCGAAGCTTGGGATTGTGCTGACGAATGCAATCAATATGATCAAGGCAATGAAGATGAAGATTGTAGTCGAAGGCGTGGAGACAGAAGAGATGTTGAAGCTTTTCTCGGAGCTTGAATGTGAATATATTCAGGGATATTATTTTTCAAAGCCGATTCCGCGGGAAGAATTCGTAAAATTTATCCAGGCATCCTCATAAGAGGAACGCCTGGATTTTTATTGTAAAAGGATGTGTAATTTAGCGTTTGCTTTGCATACGTTCTTCAATACGTTTCCGGATTGCTTCAAATTCTTCTTTGTGTTTATAAGAGATAGAACCCGGATTTCTGCGGATGATGCGGGTCGCGTGTGTCTTTGCTTTTTCGGAACGATTCGCTACGCGATCTTTAGCAGCTTGCAGCTTTGCTTCAAACTCTTTCGTGATTTCTTCTTTGCTCTTATTGTACTGCATATTCTTTTCTTTCAGATGGTCTTCAAATTTTTGTTTGTCGTCCTCCGCAAAGGCATGTATCACATCAAGACGTTTCTGCAGACGCTGGACTTCCTCGTTTTCAAGGATGATCTTCTTTAAATCAAATGCTTCCTGTGCAGATGTAATCATATCCCAGATAAAATAAACCGCGAATACGATATCGATGACCATCAGAGGTACAGCAGGAAGGGATAAAACAAGTTTTTCAATCGGGGTATGCACAAGCCCGGTCAGAAGCAGTGCACAGACGCCCCATGTGAGAGAACAGCCAAGACAGATATAACCGTGCAGGTTACAGAAGTCGTAGGTGTAATCCCAGTATTTGACGTGGAAGATCTGTTCCATCGCCCATCCGGTAAAGTACTCAAGCAGGGTGGCACCAAGCATACCAAACAGGAAAATTAAAAAATAGTTATTGCGGACCGGAATGGTGGAAATCAGAATGATCACAGCACCAAATCCGTAAATCGGAAGAAACGGACCATGCAGGAATCCGCGATTGACCCATTTCCTGTGTTCCCATGATACATATAAGCTTTCACCGATCCAGCCGATGAGGCAGTAGATGATGAAAAAGGCAATCCATTGCCAGAGATTATAAGCGAACATAATATCCTCCTTTGTGTTTGCGTATAAAGATAACATAAGTATAACATTTGTTGTTTGCGAAGAAAATATACATTTTCAAAGATATATATGGAACAATTCAAATAATTGAAATGCTGCGGCAGGCATCATAGTGAATCGCTCCAGGCACTGCTGAGCCGTTTGATCACGACCGGGATATCGTCCATGTTAAGTCCGGAATAATTGATGATCGCAGTGTGGTCGTACCGGCTTATATCAGATTTGAAATCAAAGCTGTAATAATCGGAGACGAATGCGAGTGTGATATCGTGGACCTGAGCCATCGCCTGTAATTCCTGATCGTTTTTTTTGCTGTCAATATGCAGCAGAAAATGCAGTCCTGCATTTTCCTGGCTGATTGTGATCCTATCAGCAAGCGGACTTTGCTTAAAACCTGCAATCAACTCATCGCGCAGACTGCGATAGTGGTTCCGCATACGATTGATATGTTTCTCAAAATATTGATCCCGTATAAAGGCTGCAAGTGTATACTGCTCGAAATTCGATACCGTACAGGCATAAAAGCCAAGCTTGTTGTAATACAGATGAAGCAGGGACTTGGGAAGAACCATATAGCTGATACGAATCGTGGAGGCAAGGCTTTTGGTAAAGGTGTTAAAATAGATAACCTTGTCTGTAGTATCCATCGAGAACAGGGATGGAATCGGCTTTCCCTGCAGACGGAATTCACTGTCGAAATCATCTTCGATAATATAGCGGGAATTCGATTCGTTTGCCCATTGCAAAAGTCCGTATCTCCGGCTCACAGAAGTTACAATACCGGTTGGGAAATGGTGGGATGGAGATATCTGGATGATGTCGGGAATCGTCAGATTCCGGGCATCTAATTGAATCCCCTCCTCGTCCATCTCGAGCGGTGCAACCTTCACACCGAGAGCCTCATAGATGCTGCGTATCTTCTTGGAACTCGGATTTTCCAGTCCGTAGACAAGCTCCCGTCCAAGCAGCTGCACGATCAGACCATACAGGTATTCTGTTCCGGCACCGATCATGATCTGTTCCGGGGATGCGTTGATGCCGCGGAATTCGTGCAGATGTCTGGCAATGGCTGTACGTAATTCCGGTACACCGCCGGCAGGTGGAGGCACTAACAGATCCGGACTTTGCTCACTTAAAATCTGACGAGTCAGCTTCGCCCAGATAGAAAAAGGAAAATTCTCCGGAGCTGTATGATTGGAAATCAGATTGATGGAATTGTCATGAATGTAAGCTTTTTTTGCTTCAATAAGGTCAGATTCGTTACTTACGGAAGTAATCTGACTTTGTATCGGGGAAACGAAGAATCCGCTTTTGGGTTTGGAATAGATGTATCCTTCTGCCATCAGCTGTCCATACGTGTTTTCGACCGTGACAATGCTGATGCCGTGATTGCCTGCAAATGCACGTTTGGATGGCAGCTTTTCATTTGGGGATAAAACACCGTTTATAATGTCAGTTTTCATGCAGTTATAGAGGTATTCATACAGGCTTTGACCGCCGCGTTTATCGAAAGAGTAGGTTAACATGATAAGCTCCTTTTTCTGTATTCTGGCATTGTAAGTTGAAAATGCCGCTATTTTATATAGAATTGGATGTTTTCTTTTAAAAAGTATAAACTATATTTATATTTTTGTAAATCTGACATTTTCAGATATTTTACAATTGGAGATTTACACAAGGTCAAAATGACTATATAGTTAGAGAAAATAAAAAAGAGGTGTTTAATATGACAGATAAAAAAGTTTTGACTATTCAGGATATTTCATGTATGGGACAGTGTTCCCTTACAGTTGCACTTCCAATCATTTCGGCATGTGGCGTAGAGACTATCATACTGCCTTCCGCTGTGCTATCCACACATACGGGCGGATTTACCGGGTATACATTCCGTGATCTGACAGAGGATATCCCGGGTATTATGAATCACTGGGAGAAAGAAAGCATCAGGTTTGACTGCCTGTACACCGGATACCTTGGCAGTATCACACAGATTGAATATGTGTATGATCTGAAAAAACGTGTTGTGAAGGAAGACGGACTTCTGATCGTGGATCCGGCGATGGCGGATAACGGAAGCCTGTACTATGGATTTGATGATGCGTTTGTTGCACAGATGGCAAAGCTCTGCGGCAGTGCGGATATTATCCTTCCGAATATTACAGAGGCGGCATTTATGACTGGCTGTGAACTGCGGTTAGAAGGACAGGATGAAGCGTATGTACAGATGATTTTAGAGGCTCTTGCGAAGCTTGGCTGCAAGAAGATTGTTTTAAAAGGCATCAGCTTTGAAGATGATAAGATCGGAGTTGTCGTATATGACTGCGCAGAGAAAAAAGCAGAATATTATTTCACAGAGAAGGTGCCAAAGAGCTCACATGGAACCGGCGATTGTTATGCGGCAGCTTTTACAGGTGCGATGATGCAGGGAAAGACGATTTCCGAAGCTGCAAAGATGGCTGCTGATTTCGTTGTGGACAGTATTAAGAAAACAGACGACGGACACTGGTATGGCGTATGCTTTGAGCGTGCATTGCCGATGCTTGTGACGGAATTGAACAAATAAATGCGTATTACTTATATCTGAATCCCCAAGGAAGGATTGCATTGGTTTTGGCCGTGCAATCCTTTATTCTTTGTTGCCGATTCCGGGTATTTTGTATATAATATGGATATCTACGAAATAAGGAGGCATATATGAATATATTGATTGCCCTTGGCATACCTTTTATAGGAACAACTCTTGGCGCGGCAATGGTATTTTTTATGAAAGAAAAAATCGCTCCGAAGCTTGAGAAAGCGTTGCTCGGCTTTGCGTCCGGCGTGATGATTGCTGCATCGGTCTGGTCGCTTCTGATTCCTTCGATCGATATGACAGAGGCACAGGGCGGAATCGCATGGGTACCGGCGACCATCGGATTTTTGTTTGGTGTTGCATTTTTGTTGTTGCTCGATACTTTGATCCCGCATCTGCACTTAAACAGCGATAAGCCGGAGGGCGTGCATGCGAAGATCAGCAAGACACTGATGATGCTGTTTGCAATCACGCTGCACAATATACCGGAAGGCATGGCGGTCGGTGTCACGATTGCCGGTGCGCTTGCAGGCAATGCCGGAATTACGATTACGGGTGCATTTGCTCTGTCACTTGGTATTGCGATTCAGAATTTCCCGGAGGGCGCGATTGTCTCTATGCCTTTAAAGGGCGAGGGAATGGGAAAGCCGAAAGCATTCTTATGTGGCATGGCATCCGGTGCAGTGGAGCCGGTGTTCGGATTTCTGACGATCCTGCTTGCAGCACAGATGACGCGGATCCTTCCGTATTTTCTGTCTTTTGCGGCCGGTGCGATGATCTATGTTGTTGTGGAGGAACTGATTCCGGAAGCACAGGCAGGTGAGCATACGAATATCGGAACAATCGGGACAGCGATTGGCTTTGCGTTGATGATGGTGCTCGATGTAGCACTTGGATAAATGTTAATATAGAATTAGTTAGAATAAGGAGTGAAATAAAATGAAAGTATTGATGTTAAACGGAAGCTCCCATATCAACGGAACGACGATGGCAGCCTTGACCGAGGTCGGAAAGGCACTCGAGGAAGATGGCATCGAGTATGAGATTTTCCAGATCGGCGGTGGTCCGGTCGCAGACTGCCTTGGCTGTGGACAGTGCACAGAGAGCGGATGTATCTTCTCCGATGATGCGGTAAATGCCTTTGTGGAGAAGGCAAAAGCCGCGGATGGATACATATTCGGTACGCCGGTTTACTATGCGCATCCAAGTGGACGGATCCAGTCGTTCTTAGACCGGGTATTTTACAGCAGCGGTAAGCATTTTGCACATAAGCCGGGCGCTTCGGTGGCAGTAGCCAGACGTGGCGGCACCGCGACGACCTTTGATGTGCTGAACAAATATTTCGGTATCACGCAGATGATTACCGTCGGTTCGACCTACTGGAATCAGGTGCATGGAAGAAATGCAGAGGATGCGGCGAAGGATCTCGAGGGTATGCAGACGATGCGGAACCTCGGACACAATATGGCGTGGGTGTTGAAATGCTTAGAAGCTGGTAAGGAGAAGGGGCTTGTACCGCCGACGGCAGACCGCTCGAACCAGACGAATTTTATACGATAGTAATAAGAAAATACAATGTGTGAGTTCTGTGATTTTTGTGGAACACACAGCAAGGAGGAGCATATGACGATAGAAGAACAGGCAGGACTTGTGAAGCTGGCAAGCCCGAAGCTGGCAGGAACAACCGGTGAGCTTCGTGACCAGGCGCTTTTGGCAGTTGCGAAAGCATTGATGGACAACAAGGATGCGATCTTTGACGCAAACAGACAGGATATGGAACAGGCAGAAAAAGATGGGATTGCAGCGCCTGTCTTAAAGCGTCTCAAATTCGATGAAGGAAAGCTGCGCGATGTCATAAATGGTATTCATGATCTGGTGCAGATGCCGGATCCACTGTTCCAGACGAAGCTTGCCAGAGAACTCGATGAGGGACTTACCTTGTACCGTGAGACATGTCCGATCGGTGTGATCGGTGTGATCTTCGAGGCAAGACCGGACGCACTTGTGCAGATATCCGCACTCTGTATCAAGAGTGGAAACTGTGTGATCTTAAAGGGTGGCAGTGAGGCGACAAAGAGCAATAAGATCTTATTTGATACGATCTATGCGGCGGTACGGGAAGCAGGACTTCCGGAAAACTGTATGCTGCAGCTCGAGGCAAGAAGTGAGATCAATGAGCTGCTTACCTGTCAGAGTTCTGTGGATCTGCTGATCCCACGTGGGTCCAATGCATTTGTGCAGTATATTATGAGTCATACGAATATCCCGGTTATGGGGCATGCGGATGGCATCTGTCATATCTATGTAGATAAGGATGCGGATATCGGGAAGGCGATTCCAATTATCTTAGATGCGAAGACACAGTATGTTAGTGCCTGCAATACCGTAGAGACATTGCTCGTACACAAGGATATTGCGAAGGAGCTGGTTCCGAAGCTGGCACAGGCACTTAAAGAAAAGCACGTCGAGCTTCGTGGAACGAAGGAGATTCAGGCGCTGGTAGATTGTGTACCTGCGACGGAGAAGGACGATGATACCGAGTATCTTGATTATATTTTGTCGGCGAAGATTGTGGAATCGGTGGATGAGGCAATCGACCATATCAACCGGCATGGTTCCCATCACACGGACAGCATCGTGACTGAGAACAAGGAGACGGCACTTCATTTCATGCGAATGGTTGATTCAGCAGGCGTATATCAGAACTGTTCCACACGGTTTGCCGACGGCTACCGCTATGGATTTGGCGCAGAGGTCGGCATCAGTACAAGTAAATTACATGCGAGAGGTCCAGTCGGGTTAGAGGGATTGCTCAGTTACAAATATAAGCTGTTTGGCGATGGACATATCGTCGATGATTATGCACAGGGAAGAAAGAAGTTCCATTTTGTTGATTTGCCGTAAGAGGTAAGAAGGAGGATGCCTATGGAGAAAACGATCGCATCAATCACGAAACCGAAGGACGAGGAACTCAAGGAGAGACTGTCCGCAGCGAGAGAGAAGCTTGCCACCTTGCAGATCAAGGTCAAAGAAGCGAAGCTTCCGGTACTGGTTTTGTTCGAGGGATTTGGGGCTGCCGGAAAGGGCAGTGTGTTAAGCAAGATCATTAAGAACATGGATCCGCGTTTTTTCCATGTTGAGACAATGGATCAGCCGGAGCCGACCGAGCTTCGGAAACCATTTTTATACCGATATTTCAAGCGGATTCCGGAGAATGGACAGTTCACGTTCATGGATGGCGGCTGGATGGAAGAAATCGTGAGAGACCGTGTGCATGAGCAGTTGGACGAGGAAGCGTTTGGAAAGAAGATCTGCAGTATCAAGCGGTTTGAACGGACACTTTCGGATAACGGCTGCACGATCCTGAAATTCTTCTTTTATATTGATGAGAATGAGCAGAAGAAGCGGATGGAGGAGCTGCTTGCTGATGAGAACACGGCATGGCGTGTCTCCGAGGAGGACTTGTGGCAGAACAAAAAGCATAAGAAATGTTCAGAGGTTTATCAGACTTACATGGAGCAGACAAATCAGTCGTATGCACCGTGGTATGCCATTGATGCAAAGAGTAAGAAATGGGCAGAGCTGCAGATCTTAGAGCGTATCAATCAGAATATTGAGACTGCGCTTGCAAACAGTGGACGTGCAGTACCGATCCTGCCGAATCTGTTCCCGCTTTCTCCAATCCCGAAGCTTGCGGATGTGGATTTGAACAAGGAACTTACCGAGGAAGAATATCAGGAGAAGCTCGAAAAGCTGCAAAAAAGGTTGTCGGAACTGCACAATGTGTTATATCGTGAGAAGATTCCGGTTATCATCGCTTATGAGGGCTGGGATGCCGCCGGAAAGGGTGGTAATATCAAGCGGATTGCTGCGGCTCTCGATGCACGCGGTTATGAGGTTCACCCGATTGCAAGCCCGGAGCCACACGAGAAAAACCGGCATTTCCTGTGGCGCTTCTGGACCAGACTGCCGAAGAGCGGACACATTGCAATCTTCGACCGTACCTGGTATGGACGTGTGATGGTAGAGCGTCTGGAAGGCTTCTGTTCGGAAAACGACTGGCAGCGGGCGTACAACGAGATCAATGAGTTCGAGAAAGAACTTGATGATTGGGGTGCCGTCATCGTGAAATTCTGGGTGCAGATCGACAAGGATACCCAGTTAGAGCGGTTCACACTTCGTCAGAATACCCCGGAGAAACGCTGGAAGATCACTGATGAGGACTGGCGAAACCGGGGAAAATGGGATCTCTATGAGGATGCGGTTAATGAGATGCTGCAAAAGACAAATACGACGTATGCGCCCTGGCATATACTGGAATCCAACGATAAAAAATATGCGCGCATAAAAGCGTTGGAGATTGTGATTCAGGCGATGGAAGAGCAGATCAAGAAAAAGAAAAATTCATAAAATATTAAAATCAAAAATGCAGGGCGTTTCGGATACAAACGCTTCTGCCGGAGGAAACCATGTTAAGTATAGTTGAAATTTTAAAGGTTGTTTTTTTAGGAATTGTAGAAGGAGTCACAGAATGGCTTCCGATCAGCAGTACCGGACATATGCTTCTGGTGGATGAGTTCATCCAGATTCAGGCATCCAAAGAGTTCAAGGAGATGTTTTTTGTTGTCATTCAGCTTGGCGCAATTTTGGCAGTTATCCTGTTGTTCTGGAAAAAAATGTGGCCATTTCAGATGAAAGATAAGTCAAAACCGGTCTGTGTGAAGGAGACATTTTCCCTGTGGTTTAAGGTTGTTGTTGCCTGCATCCCGGGTGCTATCGTGACACTGCTGTTTGATGATTATATCACAGCACATTTCGAGACGCCGTATGTGATCGCAGGTGCCCTGATCTTTTATGGTATCGTTTTTATCATCGTGGAACGCTGGAACAAGACGCGGACACCGAAGGTGGAGAAGCTGGAAGATATCACATATAAGACTGCGTTTTTGATAGGTCTTTTCCAGGTGTTATCCATTGTACCGGGTACATCCCGCTCCGGTTCGACGATCATAGGAGCACTCCTGATCGGTGTATCCCGTGTAGCAGCTGCTGAATTTACATTCTTCTTAGCGGTTCCGGTTATGTTTGGATATTCGCTTTTGAAGGTAATTAAGATGAGTGTGGCAATCACAAGCTCGGAGCTTGTGATCCTGATTGTCGGCTGTGCCGTTGCGTTTGCTGTTTCACTTGTAGTGATCAAGTTCCTAATGAGCTATATCAAAAAGCATGATTTCCAGGTGTTCGGTGTGTATCGTATCATCCTCGGCATCGCCGTGATCGCATATTTTGCACTGGCTGCATAAAGCTATCTATATACTGGAGGAAAAGAAATGGAAATACAGGAAATTATAAAGAATATGACGCTCGAGGAGAAGTCGCATCTGGTAAATGGTGCGACCTTCTTCGGAAGCTATGGAATCGACCGTCTCGGTGTGCCGCGTATGCAGCTTCTGGACGGTGCAACCGGTATGAATCTGGAGCAGGTATTCGGCGATATGACCGAGTATGAGGACTGGTCGAATGCCGAGGAGCGTAAGCAGATCGACGCAGATACGAGCAAGCCGGTCAATATGATTGGAAGCACGCGGCTTGTACATGTGATTGAGCATTATTTTGAGCCGGAGAAGCTTTCGGAAGATGAGAAGGTGTTATACGGCTGGGTGAAGAAGCATATGGACGTGCGCCTGCAGGGTAAGGATTATGCGCCGGGCTGTTATCCACCGGGCATTTTGCTTGGCTGTACGTGGAATCCGGAGGTAATCCGCAAGGTTGGTGAGGCACTTGGATTAGAGTGTTGTGTCTATGGCGTGCATTTCCTGCTCGGACCAAATGTCAACATTCTGCGTGATCCGAGAAATGGACGTCTCTTCGAGGGATATTCTGAGGATCCGTGTGTCGTATCGAAGCTTGCACCGGAAATCGTCAAGGGCATCCAGAGCTATGGTGTCTCTGCAACCGTGAAGCATTATGCGGCGAACAGCCAGGAGACAAACCGGGTAGGAATCGATGAGACGATTTCGAAGCGTGCATTGGAGGAAATTTATTTTCCGGGCTTCCGTGCGTGCGTAAAAGAGGGTGGCACGAAGTCTATCATGAATGCGTACAACCGGATCAACGGTGTGCGCTGTACAGAGAGTGCATGGTTATTAGAGGAGAAGCTGCGCAAGGATTTCGGCTTTGACGGTATGGTAATGTCGGACTGGGGCGCTGTCTTAGATCCTGCAAAGGCACTTGCTGGCGGAACGGATCTCGCGATGCCGGGACCGGGCGAACCACAGGCAATCTATGATGCAGTGAAAGCAGCTACACTGTCAGAGGAGAAGGTCGATCAGGCATGCGAACGTGTACTTACTGCAATCAAGTGGATTACAGAAAACTATAAGAAGGAAGAAGTTGACAAGCTTCCGGTAGATGAAATCATAAAGCAGACGGACGAGGCAGCCTACGAGGCAGCCTGCGAGGGAATTGTACTGCTTAAGAATGATGCAGCCTGCCCGCTTGCAAAGCATACGAAGATCGCACTGCTTGGCAGCGGACATGCACAGATGTTAGAGTGTGGCTCCGGTTCTGCCGGGATTGATACAAGCCGTCACGGGGACGTAGCGGCAGAGTTTGCACGGTATTTCGATGTAGTTGACGAAGCGCAGGCAGAGTATGTGGTTATGATCGGCATCGTACCGGGCATGGAAGGAAATGACCGGAAGACACTTGCGCTTGCCGATGAGGATCTGGCAGTGTTAAAGCGGTTAGCACAGGCTGGCAAGAACGTGATCTTAGTTCTGAACACATGTGGACCGATCGATATGCGTGAGATTGATACAGACAATGTAAAGGCAGTCTTTGCAACGTTCCTTCCGGGTATGGCAGGTGCAAAGGCACTTTCCGATATGATCGCAGGTGAGGTAAATCCATCTGGTAAACTGACGATTACATTCCCAGAGCGGATCGAGGATATGCCAACATACATGAATTTCCCAGGAGATGGGTATCATGTATCGTATGGCGAAGGTATCTACGTCGGTTACCGGTATTATGATAAGAAGAAGCTCCGTCCAAGGTATCCATTTGGCTATGGCATGTCGTATACAACATTTGACTGCAAGCTGGTGGATGCGGCAGTCGATGGGGATACGATCAAGGTTCATACAACCGTGGAGAATACCGGTAAGGTCGCAGGTAGCGAAGTCATACAGATCTATATTCATGATCCGTACAGCACACTTGCAAAGCCGGAGAAGGAGCTGAAAGCCTTCGAGAAGGTGAAGCTTGCACCGGGCGAGAAGAAGGATGTAACTTTCGCCATTGCAATCCGGGATCTTGCATCGTATGATATGGATCTTGAACAGTTTGCAGTGGAGGAAGGCTATTATGATATTCTGGCTGCAACCTCTTCGGCAGCGGAGGATGTATTTGGCGAGACACGCATCTATCTCGATGTGAAATCTCCATATAGTTATAGTGTGGATACACAGCTCAAGGTCATCTGCGAGAATGAGGCACTGCTTACAGCGGCAAATCAGGCGTGGGCAGCCGAGGGCTGGGATATCGGCGTGATCCGGAACAATTATCAGTACTCCCCACAGAAGTCTTTGCGCGAGATATTAGTCGATCTCGACGCACACCTTCGGACGGAGGAGAAGGTGGCACATTTCATTGCCGCATTTGAAGAGAAAGTAAGAGCTATAAAGAAAAAATAATATGCATGTAATTGCGAAAAAAAGGAGGCAGCCACTATGGCAGTGCTTGCACAGTTAGAACCGAAAGCAGTCTTTCATTATTTTGAGGAGATCTGTGGGATTCCGCACGAATCTTCGGACACACAGGCAATCAGCGATTATTTGGTTGCATTTGCAAAGGAACGGAATCTCTATGTGAGACAGGATACACTTGGAAATGTCATCATCAAGAAACCGGCGACGAGCGGTTACGAAGATGCGCCGGTCGTGATGTTACAGGGACATATGGATATGGTCTGTGAGAAGACGGACGACAAGGAGATTGATTTCCATACGCAGGGATTGGATCTGGTGCTTGATGGGAATGTGATACGTGCAGACCGGACAACCCTTGGCGGCGACGATGGAATCGCGGTTGCATTTGCACTTGCCATTCTGGATGCTGCAGATATACCACATCCGGCGCTGGAAGTTGTGATTACGGTCGACGAAGAAATCGGCATGCTTGGTGCGGCAGGGATTACAACCGATGATCTGCAGGCATCGTATATGCTGAATCTTGATTCGGAGGATGAGGGACAGCTTCTGGTCGGCTGTGCCGGAGGTATGACGGCGGTCTGCCATATGCCGATTGTGTGGGAAGCATGTAATCTGATGCATCCGGTCTGTATGCAGCTTAGTGTTGATGGACTGCTCGGTGGACATTCTGGCATGGAGATCATCAAGCAGCGCGCGAATGCGAACAAGACGCTAGGCAGAACGTTAAAGGCGATACAGACAGCGGCAGACATCCGGCTCGTGTTGATCGACGGTGGCAAGAAGGATAATGCAATTCCACGTGCGGCACAGGCAGTGTTTGTCGTGGAAGCAGAAGCAAAGGATACTGTGAAGCAGGCGGTGCAGACGCTGCAGGCGACGATCAGCCATGAATACCAGGTAAGTGATCCGGATGTGACATTGAAGATAAAAGAATGTACAGAAGCGGTGGCACAGGTGATGAACCGTGCGAGCGGCGATGCAATTATCGATGCACTCGTACTGCTTCCAAATGGCGTGCAGAAAATGAGTGATGCGATGCCGGGACTCGTGCAGACGTCGCTCAATCTTGGAATTCTTACCATGAAGGAAGAGGAAGTACAGATGGGATTTTCGGTGCGGAGCAGTGTAGGTAGTGAGAAGAATCTGCTTGCTTTACAGATCCGGACATTGTGTGAACATCTGGGTGGACAGTACACGGAGAGCGGGACATATCCGGCATGGGAGTATAAGCAGGAATCAAAGCTGCGCGATGTGATGGTCGCTGTCTACGAGGAGTTATATGGCGGGAAGCCGAAGCTGGATGTGATCCATGCGGGCGTGGAATGTGGACTTTTCATGGATAAGATGAAGGATCTGGACTGCGTGTCGTATGGCCCGCAGATGTATGACATCCACACACCGAACGAGCGATTGCATGTTGACAGCGTGCAGAGAACGTGGGAATATACACTGGAGATCTTAAAGAGACTGAAATAGTTTGGAGGAACGAGACTTATGGGAAACTGGGAAGCAAATATACGAAAGGTTGTGCCATATGTACCGGGCGAACAGCCAAAGGAACAGGACATTATCAAGTTAAATACAAATGAGAATCCATATCCACCGGCACCTGAGGTATTAAATAAGCAGGTAGAGTTAGAAAATCTGCGTCTGTATCCGGATCCGGCAGCGACAAAGCTGGTTGATGCAATTGCAGAGTATCACGGTGTGGATAAAAATCAGGTATTTGTCGGTGTCGGAAGCGACGATGTACTTGCAATGTCATTTATGACATTTTTCAATTCGGGAAAGCCGATTTTCTTCCCGGATATTACATATTCCTTCTACGATGTGTGGGCAGATATGCTCCGGATTCCATATGAGACGAAGCCGCTCGATGCGGACTTCCGTATCAAAGCGTCCGATTATTATGGGGAAAATGGAGGCGTTGTATTCCCGAATCCGAATGCACCAACCGGAATCGCAGAGCCGGTTGAATTTGTGCGTGACATCGTAAGCCACAACCCGGATGTGATCGTGATCGTGGATGAGGCATATGTCGACTTCGGTGGACAGACAGCACTGCCGCTTCTGAAGGAATTTGACAATCTGCTTGTTGTCCGTACATTCTCGAAGTCCCGTTCGATGGCAGGACTCCGTATCGGATATGCGCTCGGAAATGAGAAACTGATCGGTTACTTAAACGATGTCAAATATTCCTACAATTCCTATACGATGGATCTGACAAGCATCGAGCTTGGAACCTGCTCGATCAAGGCAGATGACTATTTTAAGGAGATGGTCAAGAAGGTTGTCGATACGAGAACATGGTTTGTAAAGGAGATCGAGGCGCTTGGATTTACTGTGCTTCCGTCAAGTGCGAACTTCGTATTTGCGACACACAAGACGATTCCGGCGAAAGAAATATTTGAGAACGCAAGAGAACATAAGATTTTCGTACGGTATTTTGATAAGCCAAGGATTGACAATTATCTGCGTATCAGCATTGGAACCGATAAAGAAATGCAATTATTTGTTGCATTTTTGAAAACTTTGCTGTAAGTGGTTGTGCTTTTGTAAAAAAGAAAATATAATAAGGGATGTCATCATTCAGACATGTCCGGTCTGAATTTTCCTACGTGAATTATTTAGAATAAAGGAGTTTTAAATATGGAGCGTATGGATTTTAAATCTTTTTGTAATGCCGTGGTAAACGGTATCGCAGAGTATCTTTTGCAGTATGAGATCGAGAGCATCCGGCTGGAGACGGTGTGTCATAACAATGGCGTCGAGCATGTCGGACTTGTGATCTTATTGCAGGGAGATTATGTATCCCCAACGATTTATCTGGAACAATATTATCAGTATATGGTGCGGCAGCAGGCATCACTTTCCGATGTGTTAGAACTGGTCGCAAAGGAATACAGACTGGTGGAAGACTGCCTGCAAAAGCAGGAACCGTTGACAGTTGATCTGGATCAGATGCAGAGTCGTGTGTTTTTGCGTCTGGTGAATTACGAACGCAATCAGGAGACGCTTGCAAACTGCCCGTATATTCCGTTTCATGATATGGCAATTACGTTCCGCTATCTTGTAAAGATGGACGAGGCGGGGATTGCGTCTGCGTTGATTGACTATGACAGCATGGAGAAGAGCGCATGTACAGTGGAAGAACTGTACTGTATGGCAAAGGAGAACACGATCCGGTTGTTTCCGCCATTTCTTATGCGGCTGGATGAGTTTTTGCGGACACGGTTTCCACAGGAACATGTGTATCCGGAGGAACCGGAGGTCTATATCCTATCGAACCGGCAGTTTATCTATGGTGCGACGATGCTGCTCTACAAGGATGTGGTCGCCTCGTTTGCAGAGCAGATGGGAAAAAGTGTCTACATCGTGCCGTCGAGTGTGAACGAGCTGTTATTGTGTCTTACAGATGCAAAAAAAGAAAAGGAAATGTTAGAAAATACACTGCGGGAAGTCAATGAATTTGTAGTTCCCGACACGGAATTTCTGTCAGATGCGGTCTATTTTTACGATAAAGAATTGGGAAATATTGTAGGATAAATGCTTGACGAATGCACGTGTGTGTGCTATTGTTAAAACGCATTTTCAGATAGAAATGCGATTTTAAAAATTGGAGGATTTGTCATGACAAAAGGTACAGTAAAGTGGTTCAACAGCCAGAAGGGCTTTGGATTCATCACAGACGAGAACGGCAAGGATGTATTCGTACATTACTCAGGACTGAACATGGAAGGTTACAAGAACCTTGAAGAGAATCAGAAGGTTGAGTTTGATGTTGTTGATGGCGAGAAGGGACCACAGGCTACAAACGTAACTGTTATCAAGTAGTTTAGCTTAATCAAGTAACAGGGTACCTATATTTTATAGATTCTGCATGCATTGTTATACTGAATTTTGAATTGGGATTTGTTATATTTATTGAGTGAAACAAAGTAGGAGTCACCGTGTAAAACGATGGCTCCTATTTTTGTATTTTATTGACAAAAACAGGCAAATGGCATAGAATGAACGTATGTAAAAAATAGGACGGAGAGGAATACTATTGGGGGACAGCTTTGTATCGAGAAAAGATAGAATAATTGCATCTGCAATCGAAATTATCAGCGAATCCGGATTATCAGCTCTTACAACTAAAAACCTTGCCCTGAAGGAAAATATGTCAGAGGCACTCATGTACAAATATTTTGGCGGCATTGATGAAGTGCTCGTGGAGGTGGTCGAAACATATTCAAAGTTTGACAAAGGCATTCGTCAGACGGTGCAGGCAAAGGATGCAACCTATGTGGAAAAACTGATCGATTATCTGGAAGCGTATGCAACCTATTATGATAACTATTATGCGATTTCCACATTGATGCTTCAGTATGAAGAACTGTTACATATCGTGGAGACGCGGGAGAGGATTGCATGGTGCATCACAGAACGTTTGGCATTTCTGGGAGACTTGTTTCAAAAAGCAATGGACGCCGGAGAAATCTCAGACGTCATTTCGGCGCCTGTGTTGGCAAACAATGTAACGGGTATGGCGATGAGTCATATATTGGAACGCAGAATTTCTTATCACAAGAAGTCGTTCAAGGAAGAATATATGGATAATATTCAGAAATGGATGCAGTTACTTCAGATAAAAAAATAAGCGTGAGAATAGGATTGGGAGGCAGTTTATGAAAGTATTAGTAGCAGAGGACGATTTGGCAAGTGGAAAATTTATGCAGAAGCTGTTGTCAAAGTATGGTGAAGTCGTACTGGCAAGAGATGGAATCGCAGCCGTGGATGAATTTGTAAATGCGGTCAGCACGAACGAACGGTTCGATCTGATCTGTATGGATATTATGATGCCAAAGATTGATGGATATAAGGCGCTGGCGTCTATCCGGGATGCGGAGCGGAAGCTTGGTACACCAAGAGACAAGCGCTGTAAGGTCATTATGATCAGTGCACTTGATGAAGGGTTTGATGCAAGTTATGCGAGTGATGATTATGAGGAGTACATGTGTAAACCGATTGATATCATGAAGTTTGACAGCCTGATTCGCAAGCTTGAGATCATCTAGGTAAAAGCAAATGGATTTATTTGATTATATGAGAGAGACAAACATGAAGAAGGGCGAATCCCCGCTTGCAAAGCGGCTTCGGCCGACTTCATTGGACGAGGTAGTAGGGCAGGAGCACATTCTTGGAAAGGATAAGCTGTTGTACCGTGTGATACAGGCAGATAAGCTCAGCTCGATTATCTTATATGGTCCACCAGGGACGGGGAAGACAACGCTTGCGATGGTGATTGCCAATACGACGAGCGCGGTATTTAAGGAACTGAATGCGACGACTGCCGGGAAGAAGGATATCGAGGCAGTGGTGAAGGAATCAAAAGATAATCTCGGAATGTATGGCAAGAAGACGATTCTTTTTGTGGACGAGATTCATCGGTTTAACAAAGCGCAGCAGGATTATCTTCTCCCGTTTGTAGAGGATGGAACGGTAATACTGATAGGCGCGACAACGGAGAACCCTTATTTTGAAGTGAATTCTGCGTTAATATCGCGCTCTTCTATTTTTCAGTTAAAACCGTTGTCGAAGGAGAACATCAAGACGTTGATCCGGCGTGCAGTGACCGATACCGAAAAGGGTATGGGAAGCTATGACGCGGAGATTACGGAGGAGGCAGTTGATTTTCTGGCAGATATGTCGGAGGGCGATGCGAGACATGCACTGAATGCAGTTGAGCTTGGCATCCTGTCGACCGAGCGGAATCCGGAGACGGGGAAGATTGTGATAGATCTTCCTGTGGCGGAGGAGTGCATTCAGCGGCGCTCCATACGATATGATAAAGACGGAGATAACCACTATGACATTATTTCCGCGTTTATAAAAAGCATGCGCGGTTCCGATCCGGATGCCGCCGTGTATTATCTGGCAAAGATGTTATACGCAGGGGAGAGCGTGACATTTATCGCCAGAAGAATTATGATTTGTGCCAGTGAGGATGTCGGCAACGCAGACCCGCAGGCAATACAGGTGGCAACCGCATGTGCACAGGCAGTGGAACGTGTTGGTATGCCAGAGGCGCAGATCATATTGGCGCAGGCGGCAACCTATGTGGCATGTGCACCGAAGAGCAATGCGGTAGTCAATGCGATTTTCGATGCGATGCAGGCAGTCAAAGAGGTTGGAAACTGTCAGGTGCCGGTCTATCTCCGGGATGCGCATTATTCCGGGGCGGAAAAGCTTGGAAACGTTGGATACAAGTATGCACATGACTATGAAAATCATTATGTGGAACAGCAGTATCTGCCGGATCAGTTAGTAGGGAGAACATTCTATAAGCCGGGGAATCTCGGATATGAAAAGCGTATACAGGATTGGTTTCACCTGATAAAAAAAGAAAAGTAAGAGGTATGGAAATGAAGAAAAAGGGAATCATCATTTTAATTGTAGTACTGCTTGTTCTTGCAGGCGCAGCCGGAGCAATTTATTATGTTTTGCATAATAAAAAGGCATCGAACGAAGAGTTGGTATATGCAACAAAAATATCCGACTTAAATGGAGGATATGACCTGACAGAAAGCCGCTATATGGGAACGGTTGAGTCACAGGAGGTCAAGGGTGTAAACCGTGACAGTGACAAGAAAGTCAAGGAATTGTATGTGAAGGAAGAAGATGAAGTCAAGGCAGGTGAAGTACTGTTTGAGTACGATACCGAGTCCATGGAGTTGCAGCTTCGTCAGTTGGAGCTGGAGCTTACAAGCATCAACAATAACATTGCGACACTGAATCAACAGATTGCATCGCTTACGACAGAGAAGGCAGCAGCACCAGCGGAGGAGCAGTTAAGCTACAGCGCACAGATCCAGAATCTGCAGGCACAGGTCAATCAGGCCAACTATGATGCAAGTGCAAAGCAGCTGGAGATTGATCGTCAGAAGCTTTCTATGGAGAATACAAAGGTTGTTGCACCGATGGATGGTATCATCAAGACAATCAATGAGAACAATTCGACAAGCAGCTCGGATGATGATAGCAGCAATAGTAATTCGGATAATGGTTCAGATTCGACAAGCAACGCGTATATCACAATTATGGCAAAGGGCGATTACCGAATCAAGGCAACCGCAAGCGAACTGACAGTCCGCAGTATGTCAGAGGGACAGAGCATGATTATACGTTCCAGAGTGGATGATTCAACCTGGACAGGTACTGTAACGAAGATTGATCTCGAACATCCGGACAATGGAAACAACAATGATTATTATATGAGTTCAGGAACAACAGCAACAAAGTATCCATTTTATATCAGCCTGGACAGCACGGATGGTCTGATGCTCGGTCAGCATGTCTATGTGGAAGCAGACTATGGACAGGGTGACGTGAAGGAAGGTCTGTGGCTGGATGAATATTATATCATGCAGGAGGACGATGGTGCCTATGTATGGGCAGAAAATGCAAAGGGATACATTGAGAAGCGTAAAGTAGAACTTGGTGAGTATGATGAGAATATGATGCGGTATCAGATTCTGTCTGGTCTGACGGAGGATGATTATATTGCATATCCGGAAGATCGTGTCAAGGAAGGTATGAAGGTTACACATAACTATGAGGACGTTGTGATTGACGATACGGTAGAGGATGCAACCGGTGGAGATAGTCTTTATGATGATGGATACACGGATGATGGCAGCGTGGACGGTTACACGGATGATGGTATTTTAGATGATGGCAGCATAAATAATATTGATGATGGTGCCAATACGGATGGCATTGATGGATCCGTGGAAGAAGCTGCACCACAGGATGAATCTGCGCCAGACAGCGATAGCGAGGTGGTGCAATAGTGTTACTGGAATTGAAAAATATCTATAAGAATTATATTCAGGGCACGATGGAAGTGCCTGTACTGAAAGATATCAATCTCTGTGTAGAAGAAGGGGAGTATGTGGCGATTATGGGACCATCAGGTTCTGGTAAGTCCACGCTGATGAATATTATCGGATGTATTGATAAGCCAACTTCAGGAACTTATCTGCTTGATGATGTGGAGATTGAAAAGTGCAAAGATAAAGAACTTTCCGAAGTGCGCAACCAGAAGATTGGATTCGTATTTCAGAATTTTAATTTGCTGCCAAGACAGAGTGCACTTGACAATGTAGCGCTTCCGTTACAGTATGCGAAGGTGCCGATCAAGAAACGAAAACAAAAGGCAAAAGAAATGCTGGAGATGGTTGATCTGGCGGATCGTGTCAGCTTCAAGCCGACACAGCTTTCCGGTGGACAGAAACAGCGTGTGGCGATTGCGCGTGCGATGGTGGCAGATCCGAAGATTCTGCTTGCCGACGAGCCGACGGGAGCACTTGATTCCAAATCAGGTTTACAGGTGATGGAGCTGTTTGACACACTGCATAAGCAGGGAGTGACAATCATTATGATTACGCACTCTGACGAGATTGCGTCTTATGCAGATCGAGTTGTAAAAATCATTGATGGTGAGCTGTATGAGGGAGATGCCCAGCCGGTGACCGGAGGTGATGAGCATGAATAAGGCAAAGAAAATAATTATTATCGTTCTTTCCTGCGTGGTTGTGCTCGGTGGTATTTATTTTGCACTCCGCACCTTGAAGCAGAAGAATCAGAATAGTAAGACTGCAGGCGTGTATGCGGTCAGTGATATTGGATATGACGCTTCGGATATGTGGGATAACAGTACATTGAGTGGAAATGTGACTGTGAATTCTGAGCAGAAGGTCTATGTAGGAAAGACACAGTCCGTATCGGAGATCAAGGTAACGGAAGGTCAGAGCGTGAAAGCAGGTGATGTGCTGCTTGTGTATGATACAACTGCCAACGACTTACAGTTAGAACTGCAAAGATCGGAACTGGAGTTATCCCGCGTGTCGATTATTGATGCACAGCGTGAACTCGAGAAGTTAAAAGCAACTACACCATTAGAGGATATTCCGACAACAGAGGCACCGGCGACTCCGGTTGCAACAGGTTCAGATGCGCCACAGCCGGATCCGGATACAGATCCGGATGCAGATACGCCTCCGACAAGAGAGGAATTGAAGAATCAGATCGCGCAGAAAGAACAGGAAATCAAAACAATGCAGACACAGTACGAGATTGCACAGGTCAAGCTTCAGATGGAAGAGATGCAGAACGCAACCGGTGAAGTACTGGCGAATTTCGATGGCGTGGTAAAGAGCGTGATAACTGCGGATGAAGCAGCTTCGAGCGGAGATCCGGTTCTTGTTGTCAGTGCGGCAGATGGATATCTGGTCGAAAGCCAAATTGGTGAGCTTGCAATGTCAACGGTCAAGGTTGGTGATACCGTATCGATGTATTGCTATGATACCGGTATGAATTATGAAGGTACGATCACAGAGATTTCTACGTTCCCGGCGGATGGATATACGAATTACAATGGCAAGGTGGAAACCTATTATCCAATCAAGATTGCGTTGACTGATTCCACGGATGTCAGTCAGAATATGTATATGGAGATTACACTGAATTCCGGTTCGGAGGACACGAGTGGCGGTTTCTATTTGTCGAAGGCATTTATGAAACAGGAAGGAAGCAATTACTATGTCATGAAGGATGTTGATGGAAGATTGAAGAAAACCTACATTAAGGTTGGAAATAAGACATCCGGAGATGCTGTTCTGATACTTGGTGGTCTGACGATGCAGGATTATATTGCATTCCCATATCTCGATGAGGCAGTGGAAGGCGTAAAGACTGTACAGAAGTCGACGGATGATCTGTATAATTGATAAGAAAGGAAATCAGTCTATGTTAGAAAATATAAGATTATCGTTCCAAGGTATTTGGGCACATAAGATGCGTTCCCTTCTTACCATGCTTGGTATTATTATTGGTATTGCGGCAATTATTGCGATTGTATCAACAATCAAGGGAACCAGTGAGCAGATCAAAGAGAATCTGGTCGGCTCTGGAAATAATATTGTAAATGTAAAATTGTATCAGGGTGAATGGACCTATACATCCGGTGATTCTTCTACACCGGAGAATATGCCAATGGTCACAGATGATATAAAAAATGAGATTCTGGCAGTGGATGAGGTAACGGCTGTTGCATCTTACCGGTATGGCGCACTTTATGAAGGTATCAACAGCGGAACAAAGGATCTGGGCAATGCACCGGTTTATGGTGTAGATAAGGATTATTTCCGTGTGATGGGATATACCGTGCAGACCGGGCGACTGTTTGAGGATCAGGACTGGACGAATTATACCAAGGGCGTAATTCTGGATACCGTTGCAGCGAATACATTGTTTGCAAGTGAGAATCCGATCGGTAAGACCCTGGAGATCAAGGGCGAGCCGTTTATTATTGTCGGTGTTGTTGAACAGATTGATGGGTTTACTCCGAAGGTTACCAATATGAATGACTGGTATACCTACTATGGAAATACATCCTCCGGTCAGGTGTTTATCACAGATGTCAACTGGCCTTTGATCTTCTCGTTTGATGAGCCATATAACTTGGTTGTGAAGCCGGCGGGTACAGATGCCATGACAAATGCAGGAAAGAAAACGGCGGATATCATGAATTCCTATATGCCAGCCACAAGCAGTGAGAATGTTTCGGAAGGCGGAACGGATGAAGATAGCAGCAGCTCTTCATTTAAGTATAAGAGTGAAGATCTTCTGGAGACTGCGAAGGCAATGCAGGAGGTCAGTGCATCGACAAGCCAGCAGCTCATATGGATTGCAAGTATTTCTCTTTTGGTAGGTGGTATCGGCGTTATGAATATCATGCTGGTATCTGTGACAGAACGTACGAGAGAGATAGGTCTGAAGAAAGCGTTAGGAGCTAGAAAATCAGTGATTTTGATGCAGTTCCTGACAGAGGCAGCTGTGCTTACAAGCATGGGTGGTATCATCGGAGTTGGCGCTGGCGTGGGACTTGCATATCTGATTTCTGATGTTGCATCAGTTCCGGTTGCAATCAGCGGAGCAGCGATTGCAATCTCAGTAATCTTCTCTATGGTGATTGGAATTGTGTTTGGATTTATTCCTTCGGTCAAGGCATCGAACCTGAATCCAATCGATGCACTTCGATATGAATAAGCAAAACGCTGCGGCGATGGAGAGAGCATGGAAGAAAAAAAGACAGAAACGTATGAACAAAGTATACGCAGACGCCCGATTTTACGTGTAATGGCGTGGGTGGGACTGGTTGTGATCTTTGCACTGATCATATTGGTGATCGTGACCGGCGTGACGGGCAGCAAATATTTTATGCCGAGTCTGGCGCTGGTGATTATAGTACCGATACTCATTTATGTGGTGCTTTGGCTGGGAAAGGTTCTGCAAAATCACAAAAAGAATCGGTCTTGAAAAATAAAGGCTGGTTTGCTATACTAGATTGGATGAAAAAATGAAAGGAAAACACAGGATAACACTGTGTAGGTACGGTTATGAGTTTATTAACAGAATGGCGTGAGCATGCATATAGTCTTGATGACAGAACTCCAGAAGGAAAGGAGTTTTGGCTTGATTATTTCCAGAGAGAAAAGGCAATCTATGAGAAGATTCTTGAGAATCCGGTTGAGATCGAGGGCGGTACAGTCAAAGAACTGGCTGAGAAGTACGATATGAGCATTGAGCTGATGATCGGATTTCTGGATGGTATCGAGGACAGTCTGATCGTGCCAAACAAGGTCGATGAGCTGGAAGAAGATTCACAGGTAGCGCTTGGTTATGATCCAGAGAAGCTTTATATGAACATGGTAGACTGCAACGCAGAGTGGTTGTATACACTTCCACAGTGGGATAAGATCCTGACTCCTGAGAGAAGAAAGGAACTGTACAAGATCCAGAAGTCTTCCAAGACAATCGTAAAGCCGCCAAAGGTTGGACGTAACGATCCATGTCCTTGCGGAAGCGGAAAGAAGTATAAGAAGTGCTGTGGAGCGAATGCATAATATGAAATTAAACGAGGCACAATCCAAGGCGGTTTCGCATGTGGATGGACCTATGATGGTGATTGCAGGACCGGGCTCCGGGAAGACAACTGTAATTACAAAACGAATCAAGTATCTGATAGAATCTGCGGGTGTTTCACCCGCAGATATTCTTGTTATAACCTTTACACGGGCAGCCGCAGGGGAGATGCAGCAACGCTTTCGTGCGATGACACCCGGAAAGGAATATCCGGTTCGATTTGGAACCTTTCATTCCATATTTTATTGGATTTTAAAAACTGCATATGGGCAATCCATGCTGCGTGTGATTTCCGAGGAAGAAAAGCGGGGGATCATCGAGCAGATTTTACATACGATGGAGCTGAGCTACGAGAACAAGGAAGAGATTGTAAGCAGTATTGTTTCACAGGTAAGCCTTGTCAAATGCGACATGATGGATGTGGAAAATTATTACAGTAAGGATATGCCAGAACATGCATTCCGGGAATTGTACCGACGGCTGGATGCAGAGTTAAAACGCAGGAAGCTGATCGATTTTGACGATATGATGGTACTTTGCTATGAACTATTAACAGCGCGACCGGATATTTTGGATAAATGTAGAAGTTTGTTTCCATATATCATGGTAGATGAGTTTCAGGACAGCAACCGGATTCAGTATGAGATTTTTCGGATGCTGGCAAATCCACGGCAAAATGCATGTATCGTCGGAGACGATGACCAGTCCGTCTATGGATTCCGGGGCGCAAGACCAGAGATCATGCAGCAGTTTCGCAAGGATTTTTCAAGTTGTGAGATTGTGTACCTCGGAGAAAATTACCGCTCCGATTACCGGATCGTGCAGGCGGCAACGCAGGTAATTGAGAAGAACCAGACGCGATATAAGAAGCAGTTAAAAGCAGTTTCAAAAGAACCTGGGATTGTACAGATGCATACCGTGAAGGATGAGGCGGAGGAAAACGAGTGTATCATACGGCGTATTCGGGAACAGTATCAGGCTGGAATCGCATATGAAAAACAAGCGGTGTTGTACCGGACAAATTTACAGCCGCGTCGGCTTGCCTATAAGCTCAATCAATATAATATCCCATATACGTTGAGTGATGCATTGCCGAATCTGTTTGACCATTTTGCAGTGCGGTATGTGCTGGATTATATGCGGATTGCGATGGGCGATACCTCGCGGGCGACATTTTTAAGAATCATAAATAAACCGTCGCGCTATATCAGCCGGGACGCCTTGCTTGAAGATCCGGTTGATTATGATAAGCTGCGGTTTCGGCTCCGCAATAAGGAGTCCGTCGTCGAGAATCTGGATAAGCTGATGGCAGATGTAAAGATGCTTCGGAAGCTGCGCCCGTATCCGGCACTCAATTTCATACGGAATTTTATCGGTTATGACACGTATATTAAGGATTACGCGGAATACCGCCAGCTTGATGCATCGGAGATGTATGAGGTTTTAGATGAATTTGGATATATGATTAAAGATATGGAAAGCTACGCGGAGCTTTTTACATTTATAGATGAATACAAAGAGCAGCTTGCGAGACAGCAGGAGAAGAACCGGATGCGGAAGGGTGTCAATCTTATGACGATGCACAGTGCGAAGGGATTGGAATTTGACACGGTGTACATTCTCGATGCAGTGGAAGAGATTACGCCGTATAAAAAGGCAAAAACGGCAGCGGAACTCGAAGAGGAACGGCGGATGTTTTATGTGGCGATGACGCGGGCAAGACATGCGATGCATATCTATGTACCGAGAACAATCGCAGGAAAGGCAAAAGATAAGAGCCGGTTTGTGGAGGATATTACATGGCAAAAGGAATCTTAAAAAAGGGAAAACTGGTTATGGTGCTTGCGGCGATTGGAAGCTGTCTGTGCCTGATTGGCTGTGCAGCAAAGGAAGATGCAACCGAAGCGGTAAATTATGCATCGGAGGATTCTTCCCTGACGTATGCAGTACATACGGAACTGGACGGACATGCGATAGAACTTCCGCAATTTACATCGACGCATGACAGTGCGGTGATCGAAGAATTGAATCAGGACATCATGGATGGACCGGGAGCAATTTATGAGAAAGACAAAGATGGAAAAGAGATCATCCCGGAGATCCGCACAACAGAATATAGCACGAATCAGTATTTACAGGCGGTTGTACGCTATGTCGAATATCCACTTGTCGGTGGCTATGGAGACATAGCAAGCTATAATTATGACAGGATTCAGGATAAGAAGCTTACGCTGACGGATGCGCTTGTGAAGAAAGAAACCACGCTTGATGATGTGCGGCAGATGGTGATCGACAGTTGCCTGCGGATGAAAGAGCTGTCAGACAAAGAAACATCCATCTACGGTGTGACAGTAGATGGATTTTCATTGGATGCAAATGATAATTGTACATTTTATGGAAATGTCGATCTGTGTCTGAACGGAACGACACAGTGGTCATACATTTACAGCTTCCAGTTTGAAACACAGACAGTGGAAATCTATGACCTTACAGAATAGAGAAGCTTACATATCTTCGTAGGCTTCGTTATCTAAAAGCTCGTCGAACGCATCGGCAACGATCTCGTATTCCTCTTCGGAATCGATCATGCCAAGTTCGACGTCGTCGCCTTCCTTCTCTGTGTAACGGTAGAGGAAGACGTCGTCTTCTTCGTAGCCTTCTATGACTTTGTCCGGAAGCAATGCGATATACTGCTGACCTTCGACTGGGAAGATGGCAATGACACTGCAATGAAGCTCTGTGCCATCATCTAACACCATGTCTACATAGTCATCGTCGTCGGTATTATCGGTTGAAAATGATCTGTTTTTATCGTCCATAGTATGAATCTCCTTTACATTTTTTTGATTTTGTATTGAAAAAGAAAAATCCTTGTCTATAATAGTTTAAGGGAATTTGTATCATAGGTCAACTATAAAATAAGGGAAAGAGAAAAAGGAAAGAAACGTGAAACAAGTATTACAATATTTCAAAAATTACAAATGGAAAGCAATTTTAGCACCGTTATTCAAGATGTTAGAAGCGGCCTTTGAGCTTTTGGTACCGCTCGTTATGGCGGCAATCATTGATAATGGTATTGCGGGAAATGACAAGCCGTATATCTACAAGATGGCATTTGTCATGGTCGGACTCGGCGTAATTGGACTTGGATGTTCCATCACAGCGCAGTATTTTTCAGCGAAGACGGCAATGGGAATCGGAAAGGAAATCCGGTATGATCTGTTCAAGCATATCGAGACACTTTCCTATACAGAGATCGATAAGCTCGGTAGTGCGACACTTATCACACGTATGACAAGTGATGTCAATCAGGTGCAGACAGGAATCAATATGTTCCTGCGTCTGTTTATGCGTTCACCGTTTATCGTATTCGGCGCAACGATCATGGCATTTACGGTCAATGCGAAGGCGTCGCGTGTATTCTTTATCACGCTTCCGGTTCTGATCGTGATCGTATTTGGAATCATGCTTGTTTCGATTCCTTTATATAAGAAAGTACAGAGCAAGCTTGACACAGTGACATTGAAATCCAGAGAGAATCTGTCCGGTGTGCGTGTCATCCGTGCATTTAATCAGGAGAAGAAGGAAAAAGAGGAGTTTGCCGAGGTAACGGAAGCACTGACGAAAGGACAGCTTTTCGTCGGAAAGATTTCTTCTTTCTTAAATCCGCTGACCTACGCAGTCATTAACCTGTCGATTGTAGCCCTGATCTGGGGCGGCGCAAAGCAGGTAGATCTTGGTATCTTGAAACAGGGTCAGGTCTACGCACTTGTAAACTACATGTCACAGATTCTGATTGAACTTGTAAAGCTTGCCAACCTTATCATTACCGAGACCAAGGCAGTTGCCTGTGCAAACCGTCTTGGGGCAATCTTTGAGACGACAAGCAGCCAGACATATGAGACTGCATCCGTGGAAGCAGCCGGTGGTACAGCGATTCCGAAGGTGGAGTTTGTCGATGCTGGTCTCACGTATGCGGAGGCAAAGGAATCTTCTATCGAGGGCTTATCGCTGAAGGTAAAACGTGGCGAGACGATTGGTATTATCGGAGGTACCGGCTCTGGTAAGTCCACACTTGTGAATCTGATCCCTCGTTTCTATGACTGCACACAGGGCAGTATTAAAATCGACGGTGTGGATGTAATGGAATATCCAAGAGAGCAGTTGATAGAAAAAATCGGTGTCGTTCCGCAGAAGGCAGTGCTGTTCTCCGGAACGATCGCGGATAATATCCGCTGGGGTAAGGAAGATGCAACGAACGAGGAGATCGAGGAAGCGCTTTCGATTGCACAGGCGGAGGATTTTGTGCAGCAGAAGGATGGAGGGATCGGGTTTATGCTGAACCAGGGCGGTAAGAACCTGTCCGGTGGACAGAAGCAGAGACTGACGATCGCGCGTGCGCTTGTGAAGAAGCCGGAGATCCTGATTCTTGATGACAGTTCTTCCGCACTTGACTATGCGACGGATGCTGCACTCCGGAAAGCAATCAAGGAGAAAACGGATCATACGACCGTGTTCCTTGTATCGCAGCGTGCATCCTCCATCATGTATGCAGATAAGATCGTCGTTTTGGACGATGGTAAGATCGCGGGGATAGGCGATCATGATACACTGATGAAGAATTGTCCGGTATACCAGGAGATCTATGCATCCCAGAACAAGGAGGTGAAGGCAGATGTCTAAGGATAAGAAAAAGAAGCTGCAGGGCTTTGATAAAGCTGTGTTAAAACGTGTACTGACACACATCAAGAAATACCGTATTCTGGTCATCCTTTCGTTTGTCTGTGCAATGATCACCGTTGCCTCTACCTTGTATGCACCGATTCTGACCGGTAATGCAATCGACCTGATCGTCGGAAAAGGTCTGGTTGACTTCGATGGAATCAAGGACATCATCTATACATTTTTGATGGTAACCGTTGTGACAGTGCTTTCACAGTGGTTTATGAATATTATTAACAACCATATCACATACTCCGTTGTGCGGGATATCCGTATCGAAGTGTTTAATCATATGGAGGAGCTTCCGCTTTCGTATATCGATTCACACAAGCATGGCGATATCGTGAGCCGTATCGTGTCGGATATCGATCAGTTTGCAGACGGACTTTTGATGGGATTTACACAGTTGTTCACCGGAATCGTAACGATTCTTGCAACGCTTGGATTTATGATAGCCGTAAATGTACCGATCGCATTGGTTGTAATTGTATTGACTCCGCTTTCTTTGTTTGTGGCATCGTTTATTGCGAAGCGTACCTATCATCTGTTCCATCAGCAGTCGGAGACACGTGGAGATATCACATCGCTTGTGGATGAGATGATCGGACAGCAGAAGATCGTGCAGGCATTTGGCTATGAGGATGATGCGTTAGACCGCTTTGAAGAGATCAACGAACGTCTGGAGAAGGACAGCATGTCAGCTACGTTTTATTCGTCCATTGTCAATCCGTGTACAAGATTCGTTAACAACCTTGTGTATGCGGCGGTTGGTATCATCGGCGCAGTTTCCGTAATTTCGACCGGATTTACTGTCGGACAGCTTACATGCTTTTTGAGCTATGCGAACCAGTATACGAAACCATTTAACGAGATATCGAACGTCATTACCGAGCTTCAGAATGCGATGGCATGTGCCGGACGTGTGTTTGAGCTTTTGGATGAGACACCGCAGGTACCGGAGAAAGAAAACGCATATGTATTAACAGATACGAAGGGCGCGATCGAGATTAAGGACGTGAACTTCTCCTATGTAAAGGATAAGACGCTCATCACGAACCTGAACCTCTCCGTAAAGCCGGGTATGCGCGTGGCAATCGTTGGTCCGACCGGATGTGGAAAGAGTACACTCATCAATCTGCTGATGCGCTTTTACGATGTGGATACCGGTGCGATCTCCGTTGATGGTACAGATATCCGGGATATGACAAGAGACAGCCTGCGCCAGAATTATGGTATGGTATTGCAGGAGACATGGTTAAAGAGCGGTACGATTCGTGAGAACATTGCATACGGAAAGCCGGATGCTACCGATGAGGAGATCGTACAGGCAGCGAAGCTTGCACATTCTGACAGCTTCATCCGCCGTCTGCCACAGGGCTATGACACGGTGATCGCTGAGGATGGCGGCAATCTTTCACAGGGTCAGAAACAGCTTTTGTGTATCACACGGGTGATGCTGTTATTGCCGCCGATGCTTATATTAGATGAGGCGACTTCTTCCATTGATACACGTACGGAGATCCGGATCCAGAAGGCATTTAACCGTATGATGCAGGGCAGAACGAGCTTTATTGTTGCACACAGATTGTCAACAATCCGCGAGGCAGATGTAATCTTAGTTATGAAGGATGGAAATATCATCGAGAAGGGAAACCACGACCAGCTTATGGCACAGAATGGCTTCTACACGAATCTGTACAATTCACAGTTTGCACACTAAGCTTTTGCTTGACAAACCGCGGATTGCATGACATATTTGAAAAAGAAAAATGGAACGATCGCAGGAGGAACAAACAGGTATGAAGATTTTTAATACACTCACCAGACATAAGGATGAATTTCATCCGATCAACGAGGGCAAGGTAGGTATCTATGTCTGTGGACCAACCGTATATGACTATATTCACATCGGAAATGCAAGACCGATGATCGTGTTTGATACATTGCGCAGATATTTTGAGTACAAGGGCTATGAAGTAAACTATGTGTCAAACTTTACCGATGTCGATGACAAGATCATCAAGCGCGCGAATGAAGAAGGTGTGGATGCGTCTGTGATTTCCGAGCGCTACATCGCAGAGTGCAAGAAGGATATGGCAGCGCTTCATGTAGAAGAAGCAACGACACATCCGCAGGCAACGAAGGAAATCCCGGACATGATCGCAATGGTAGAGACGCTGATTGAGAAGGGCTATGCATACGAAGTAAATGGAACCGTATATTTCCGTACGAGAAAGTTCTCTGATTATGGTAAGCTTTCTAAGAAGAATATTGACGATCTGCGTGCCGGAAACCGTGAACTTCTTGTATCCGGTGAGGATGAGAAGGAAGATCCGCTTGATTTTGTACTCTGGAAGCCGAAGAAGGAAGGCGAGCCATCATGGCCATCTCCTTGGGGCGATGGAAGACCAGGCTGGCATCTGGAGTGTTCGGTTATGTCGAAGAAGTATATTGGCGATGTCATTGATATTCATGCCGGTGGAGAGGATTTGATCTTCCCACATCATGAGAATGAGATCGCGCAGAGTGAGGCAGCCAATGATACAGAGTTTGCACGGTACTGGATGCACAATGGATTTTTGAAGATTAACAACGAGAAGATGTCCAAGTCACTTGGAAACTTCTTCACGGTAAGAGAGATTGGAGAAAAGTACGATCTGCAGGTCATCCGTTTCTTCATGCTTTCCGCACATTACAGAAGTCCGCTTAATTTCTCATCAGAGCTTGTGGAAAGCTCTAAGAACGGACTGGACAGAATCCGCACATCAGCATCAAAGGTAGAGGAAGCAATCAACAACAGTACAGTTGCAGATATGACCGAGGCAGAGACAAAGCTGGCAGAGGAGATTCCAGCGTTTGTAAAGCGCTATGAAGATGCGATGGAAGATGACTTAAATACAGCCGATGCGATTTCTGTTATCTTTGAGCTTGTAAAATTTGCAAATACAAATGTCGAGGCTGGTGTAACAAGCAAGGCATTTGCGCAGAAGATCTATGATACGATGAAACAGCTGATGGATATTCTTGGTATTGATATCAAGGAGCAGGAGGTGCTTTTAGACGAGGAGATCGAGAATCTGATCGAGGAACGTCAGGCAGCCAGAAAGGCAAAGAACTTTGCGAGAGCGGATGAAATCCGTGATCTGCTCACAGAGAAGGGAATCATTCTGGAGGATACCAGAGAAGGTGTAAGATGGAAGAGAGCGTAAAGACCGAACAGGTAAATGCATATCAGTACTCGCCACTTGCGCTTGCGTATATGGGTGACAGTATATTGGATCTGCTTGTGAAGAAATATTTCGTCACACATTCCAACATGCAGCCGCATAAGTATCATGTGGAGGTCAGCAAGATCGTTAAGGCGGTGAATCAGGCAGATTATATCGACCAGATCATGGAAGAACTGTCAGAAGATGAGCTGGATGTCTACAAGCGTGGCAGAAATACGAATACCCATTCCAAGGCAAAGAATGCCACGATGGGACAGTACCGCAAAGCGACCGGTTTAGAGGCACTGTATGGATATCTGTATCTGAAGGGAGATATGGACCGGCTGCAATATTTTGTGGATGGTATGATCCGGCAGTATCTTGAGAGTAAAGAATCATAAGTATGATGAAGGAAAACAAAGATGAGTGAGAATAAGAATATTATAAATGAACAGGAACCGCAGGACGACCATATGATTGAAGGCAGAAATGCGGTGTTAGAGGCGTTTCGTGCCGGAAAAACAATCGACAAGCTGTATATTCAGGATGGTCTGCGCGATGGCGTGATTTCATCCATCTTACGTGATGCGAAGAAAAAAGATGTGATCGTAAATTTTGTGAGCAAGGAAAAGCTTGATCAGATGTCTCCAGACCGGAAGCATCAGGGTGTGATGGCAATTACAGCGGCATTTTCATATGCGGAAGTGGATGATATCTTAGAAAAAGCAAAGGAAAAGGGCGAGGATCCGTTTATCTTTATTTTAGATGAGATTGAGGATCCGCATAACTTAGGTGCGATTATCCGTACTGCAAATCTGTGTGGGGCACATGGCGTGATCATTCCGAAGCGCCGGGCAGTCGGACTGACTGCAACGGTAGTCAAGGCTTCGGCAGGTGCAATCCACTATACACCAGTTGCCAAGGTGACAAATATTGCCAAGACAATCGAAGAACTAAAGGAAAAAGGCCTATGGTTTGCCTGCGCTGATATGGGCGGTGAGGTGATGTACCGGGCGAACCTGACCGGACCGATCGGTCTTGTGATCGGAAACGAAGGAAGCGGTGTGAGCCGCCTTGTCAAAGAAAAATGTGATTATGTTGTATCGATCCCGATGAAGGGCGATATAGATTCGTTGAATGCATCCGTGGCAGCCGGCGTGCTTGCCTATGAGGTTGTGCGGCAGAGAATGCGGTAAAAATACGGAGAAGAAGCGTTGGATTATACAAAGATGGACGACAATCAAATACTTGCGCTTGGACGGGCTGGTGAGGATGAGGCAACAGAGTTCCTGTTGCAAAAGTATGGATATCTGGTCAAACGGGAAGTGCGTACAGTCTATCTGATCGGCGCGGAAACCGAGGATCTGGCGCAGGAGGGGATGATTGGGCTTTTTAAGGCAATCCGGGATTACAGCCCGGACAAGGCAGCCAGCTTTTCCACCTTTGCCAGTGTCTGTATCCGCAGACAGATTCAGAATGCAATCACAAACTCGAACCGCAAGAAGCATGTGCCGTTAAATTCCTATGTATCGTTGTATATGAACAGCGAGGAGGGTGACAACTTCATGCTGGAGGAACGTCTTTCCACAAGCCGGGAAGAAGACCCGGAGAAGCTATTGATTGCACGCGAACAGATCGAAGATCGGAATGCTCGTATCAAAAAAGAGCTTAGCAAGCTTGAACAGCAGGTGTTAAAACTGTATTTGCAGGGACTTTCCTACGAGGAGATCGCAGAACAGCTCGGAAAGACAGAGAAGTCGATTGACAATGCATTGCAGCGTATCCGTGGGAAATTATCGAAAAAATAAAATTAGACAAAAAGAAAAAGAAACTTCCTTTGTTAAGGAAGTTTCTTTTTTAAAATAAGCTGGTAACGGGAATCGAACCCGTGACCTCCGCACTACCAATGCGACGCTCTACCGACTGAGCCATACCAGCTTGCTTTGTATAAAGCACAACAGAGATAATACTTTATTATTGGTTTTCTGTCAAGAGGGAATGTTGAAAACAAAAATTCAGAAAATTCTGTGAAAAATCACAAAAAAAGCCAAAAAATTACTGCAACCATCAATATATTGTGTTATACTACCCTTGTATAACTAGGCTCAAATTCAGAAAAGGTGTGGTTTGATGACAAAAAAACGATGGATAGCAACGGTAGTGGCAATCTGCATGGTTGTTCTGCTTTTTCAATATATACCCGTTTTGCATGCGTCAGCAGCAACGGAAGGTTCTATAAAATCTGGTGTAACTGGGGTTTATTTTCGTGAGACACCCGGTGGTACGCCGATAAAAGATTCCAATGGAAATACAATTTATTTAAATGGTGGACAGGCACTGACGATACAGGATACATCCAATTCCAGCTGGTATAAGGTAACGCTCACCTATAATGGGGGCAGCTATACCGGATATGTGAGTTCCCAATACGTGGTGGCTGGTGTAGCACCGACACCTTCGACACCGAGTGGGGATGCTGATTTTGAGGCAAAGCTTTCGGCGCAGGGGTTCCCGGACAGCTATAAGCCTTATTTGCGTGCCATCCATGAGAAATACCCAAACTGGGAATTTCGGGCGGTTCAGACCGGAGTGGATTGGAATACACTTGTAGCTAATGAGGTATCCAAATCCGGGCAGGTCAAGAATCTGATCTATGGAACAAGCTCGTATCCGCATTATAACTGGAGATCGACGACAATCGGCTATAACATTGCAACGGACACATGGAGTTCCTTCGATGGAAAGACATGGTTTGCGGCATCGGATGAACTGGTTGCTTATTATATGGACCCACGTACATACTTGTATGAAAATTATATTTTTGCATTTGAGAGCCTGTCTTATCAGCAGGGCGTACAGAATGAGACTGGTGTGGAAGCAATTTTGAAGGGGACCTTTATGTCGCAGACAAAACCGGCAGGTGACAGCCGCACCTATGCACAGATCATTATGGAGGCAGCGGCACAGTCCGGTGTCAGCCCATATCATATTGCGAGCCGTATCCGTCTGGAGATGGGTTCTACGATTGGAACTGCATGTTCTGGAACGAATTCCTCATATCCGGGCATTTATAACTTCTACAACATTGGAGCATTTGACACGCCAAATGGCAATGCAGCGGTAAAGGGCTTGCAATGGGCGGCCGGAAGCGGTTCATATGGACGTCCGTGGAACACCGCAGCAAAGTCTATCATTGGCGGTGCACAGTATCTCGGTGCATCGTATATCAATGTCGGACAGAATACGTTATATACACAGAAATTTAACGTGACAAACAAGAGCAGTCTGTTCAGTCATCAGTACATGACGAATATCCAGTCACCGGCAACGGAGTGCCTGACAAGCTACAATGCATATAAAAACAATAATCTGCTCAACTCTTCGATGATGTTTGAGATTCCGGTTTATTCCAGCCTGCCGTCACAGGCAGTTTCAAAACCTGCGGATTCCGGAAATCCAAATAATTGGCTCAAAACGCTTTCCATTGCGGGATACGGACTGACACCGTCCTATGCGGTGAACAATACGACGGATTATTCTCTGATCGTGTCCGCTTCCGTAGATAAGATCAATATCACAGCAACACCGGTGAATAAGAATGCCCGTGTGAGCGGCGCAGGAACGGTGAGTCTGTCACAGGGAACAAACGTGATCAGCCTTGTGGTAACGGCGCAGAGTGGTGCGACCAGAACCTATAAATTAACAGTCGTGCGGGGCACGGCAACGAACAACCCGACGACACCGTCTGCGGGTGGCAAGAAGGGCGACCTGAACGGTGATGGCAAGATCACGGCTTTGGATATTGTCAAGCTGCAGCGTCTGATCGTTGGTCTGGACGCGTTAAACAGTGATGTGCTTGCAATCGCGGATATCAATGGAGATGGAAAAGTAACCGCGTTGGATATCGTCAAGATACAGCGGCATATTGTTGGATTGGAGACAATCCAGTAACATACATGAGAAACGACAGGAAAAAGCAGGAGGACTATCATGAAACAATTTTTGAAACGTGGACTGGCAATTTTAACGGCATTCATTTTATGCCTGCAATTTGGAAAGATTGATGCACAGGCGGCAAATGTAGTGATTGCATTGAGCGCAAGCACCGTGAGCGTGGGAAATAACGTTACTGCAACGATATCCGTCAGTGGCTCGGATATTTCCGCATACACGATCTATGTGTCCTACAATTCGAGCGTGCTGCAATATAATTCCGCAAGTGGAAGCGCCATCGTCAATGGCGGCGGCGGAACTGTAACGGCAAGTGGAACCTCTGCGGGTTCGTTTTCGATTTCCTTTACAGCCATTGCAAATGGTAGCGGAAGTATCACAACAAGCGGAAGTGATGTTTATGATATCAACGGCAATGCCATATCAATCTCCCATGCAGGTGCAACGGTAACGGTTGCAACCGCATCGAACAATGGAGATACCAATAATGGAAATGCAACAACAGAGGCCGGAGAGACAACTGAGACGACAGAGGATGATGGCAGATCGGCAGATTGCGATCTGGCAAGTCTGCAGGTATCTCCGGGTACATTGACACCTGCATTTTCCGCAGACCGTACGACATACTCGTTACAGGTGGATGAGGATGTTACAAGTGTGGTTGTCAGTGCATCTGCTGCAGATGGCAACGCGACAACAAGTGTCTCTGGTGCCAATTCGATCCAGAAAGGAAAGAACACTGTACGGGTAACCGTTACTGCGGAAAATGGTGCGGTTAAGGTTTATACGATCAATGTACAGGCGGGCGAGGATGTCGGAGATCCGGTTGCGACGATCGATGGAAAAGAATATTCATTTGTGATGAACGAGGATGGTCTGGAAGCACCGGAAGGCTTTACTGCCGGTACGACAACTTATAAGGACTGGGATGTACTTTCTTACGAGTCCCCAAATAAGAAGATCACAGTGGTATGTCTGAAAGACGAGGATGGCGAGAACCACTGGTTTATTATGGATGCGGAAAAGGATGTATTTACTCCATATCAGGAGTATTCTTCTCAGTATAACCGTTATATTATAACTGCAGTTCCAGATGGTGTTGCAATTCCGGATGGATTTAAGGAGACGACTTTGAAGATTGGAGACAATTCGGTCGTTGCTTATCAGTCTGATGATATTGCAGATAAGGATTTGTATCTTGTTTATGCGATCAATGTTGAGGGCGAGGAAGGCTTTTATGAGTACGATGCAAAGGAACAGGCATTTTTACGCTATGTACCGATGATCGTGTCAGAGGAAGTACTGGTTCCGGCAACCCCGACTGTGGCAACGCCAAGTGCACCGGTGGAAGTTCCGACAGAGAAGAGTCCGTTCACAAATCCACTTGTGATTGGAATTATGGTTGGAGCTGCTGTGATTATCGTAATTCTGGTCGTATGTCTTGTAATCTTTGCAGGACGGATCAATAAGCAGAACAAAGAGATGCTGGATGCGGAAGATATGATCGCCCAGCTTGCCAATGCAAATAAAGATGTGAATCCAGAGCTTTTGCAGAAACTTGGATTGGATAAGCCAGAGGTTTCCGAGGAGTTGGAAGCACCGCAGGCAGAAACGGCGGATGAGAAACTGGCAGATGCCGTAATCGATGGAAGTACAGGCAGTGAGATTCCAACGGTACAGGAAGCAGAGAAGCTGGCAGATCCATCCGATCTGGAGCAGACATCCGAGATTCCGAAGGTAGACAGCTCGATTCTTACACCAGAGGTAAATGCACTGGTAGAGGAAGTCAATCGTGATTTCCAGACAAGCATGGGTGGTGGCGAAGCCTATGTGGAGAAATCAGAAAAAGAACTCGCGCACGAGGATTATGAGAAGCGTTCCATGGAAATCAATAACAAGATCATGACAAATTATGATTCCCAGATGGACAGCGTATTTGCAGATGGTACACAAAACAGCGCGGCACCGGATGCGTCTGCACCGACAGACACGAAAGAGTAAATTGACGAAATGCATATACAATGCTATGATAGAGAAATACTAGAAAAAAAGGAGTACGTCCATGGAAGGTGAAGCAACAGTTTCAAAGAATTTTATTGAACAGGAGATAGATAAAGATCTGGCAGAAGGAAGATATACAGAGGTTGTAACCCGTTTTCCACCAGAACCAAACGGATATCTGCATATCGGACATGCCAAATCAATTCTGTTAAACTATGGTCTTGCCAAGGAGTATGGTGGAACATTCCATTTCCGGTTTGATGATACGAACCCGACAAAGGAAAAGACAGAATATGTGCAGTCCATCATTGATGATATCAAGTGGCTGGGCGCTGATTATGGAGATAAGATTTATTTCGCATCGAATTATTTTGATGCAATGTACGAAGCAGCAATCAAGCTGATCAAGAAAGGAAAAGCCTATGTCTGCGATCTGTCTGCAGATGAGATCCGCGAGTATCGTGGAACACTGAAGGAACCGGGCAAGAACAGCCCATACCGTGACAGAAGTGTAGAGGAAAACCTGAAATTATTTGAGGGTATGAAGAACGGAGAATATCCGGATGGAAGCAAGGTATTGCGTGCGAAGATTGATATGGCAAGTCCGAATATCAATATGCGTGATCCGGTTATCTATCGTATTGCACGTATGACACATCACAATACCGGTGATAAGTGGTGCATCTATCCGATGTATGATTTTGCACATCCGATCGAGGATGCCGAGGAGGGAATTACCCATTCTATCTGTACATTGGAGTTTGAGGATCACAGACCACTCTATGACTGGGTTGTACGGGAACTGGAATACAAGAACCCACCGAGACAGATTGAGTTCTCCAAGCTGTATCTGACCAATGTTGTGACTGGAAAGCGTTATATCAAGAAGCTGGTAGAAGATGGCATCGTAGATGGCTGGGATGATCCAAGACTGGTTTCAATTGCTGCACTTCGGAGACGTGGATTTACAAGAGAATCCATCAAGATGTTTATGGAGCTGGTTGGTGTATCAAAGTCACAGAGCTCTGCGGATTATGCAATGCTTGAGTATTGTATCCGTGAGGACCTGCGTCTGAAGGCAAACCGTATGATGGCGGTATTAGATCCAATCAAGCTCATTATTGATAACTATCCGGAAGGTCAGGTCGAATATTTTGATATCGATAACAATCAGGAGGATGAATCTGCTGGCAAGCGTCAGGTTGCATTCTCAAGAGAGTTATATATTGAACGCGAAGACTTTATGGAGGAGCCGCCGAAGAAGTATTTTCGGTTGTTCCCTGGAAATGAAGTGCGCTTAAAGGGTGCTTATTTCGTAAAGTGCGTGGATTACAAGAAGGATGAAAATGGAGTTGTAACGGAGATCCACTGTACCTATGATCCGGAGACCAGAAGTGGTTCCGGTTTTGAGGGCAGAAAGGTCAAAGGAACGATCCACTGGGTATCTGCAGAAAGTGCAGTGGATGCAGAGGTTCGTCTGTACGAGAATATTGTGGATGAAGAAAAGGGAAAACTCAATGAAGATGGTACCCTGAACTACAATCCAAATTCTTTGACAGTTTTAAAGAATTGTAAGCTTGAGGCAGCATTGGGAGAGGCTGTCAAGGGTGATAAGTTCCAGTTCCTGCGTCATGGATATTTCTGTGTGGACGAGAAAGATACAACAGAAGATCATTTGGTATTTAACCGGATTGTCTCATTAAAGAGTTCATACAAGCCGGGTAAATAAGAGAAGTAACAGGGGTGTTAGGCAGAGGAGGATTGAGATGGGCATTTTTTCCACAATCGGAAATCTTGGCCTTGGTGATTTTGACGAATCAAAGATATTAGATAATGATTCCGGAGCAGCCGCACGCCGCGGGGAAGCGGAACAAAAGGAGACAAAGTCACCGGAGGAGCTGGAGAAAGAAGCACTGTTTGATAAGACTTATGAATGCCCGATTTGTAATCTGACATTTAAGACGAAATGCGTGCGAGCTGGAAAGGTCCGGCTGGAAAGCAAAGATACGGATCTTCGACCGATTTATAATCATATAGATCCAATCAAGTATGATGTGATTACCTGCGAGAAGTGTGGATATTCTGCGCTTGGCAGATATTTTGGCAAGCTGATGAACCGGCAGATCCGGGATATCAGCGAACAGATCGGTTCGAAGTTCAATGGTATAGAGCCGGCAATCCAGAAGGATATCTTTACATATGATGACGCGATCACGCGCTATCAGTTGGCGCTGATCACAGCAATGGTGAAAAAGGCGAAAAATAGTGAGCGGGCATACACGTGTCTGAAATACGCATGGGTACTGCGTGGAAAACGACAGTATCTTGCAGCGAGACCGGAAGGTATCACACCGGAGGAAAATCGCTCCCTGTATATGGATGAAAGAGAATGTTTAAAAAATGCGTATGAAGGATTTTTGAAGGCAATCTCATCAGAGACGTTCCCAATGGCGGGAATGGATGAAAATACACTCCACTATCTATTAGCGGATTTAGCGCGCAGACTTGGAAAAAACGAGGATGCATTGCGGTTATTGTCCATCGTGATTACATCGCGGTCGGCATCTTCCCGTATGAAGGATGAGGCGCTGAAGCTGAAGGATATGATTCGGGAGAGTATTAAGAACAATAAATGAGATGGAGCATAATCTGTAATAACAGATTGATTTAGTATGGATGCAAATAATATTATGACAGACATTCCTTTGCACGTGTATGAACCAGAAGAGGAAGATTACAGTGTTTATATTGTGTTGTCCAAGACACAGACACTTCCGTCACGTGTGATCAAGCTATGGACGCGGGAGCCATATGCGCATACATCACTGGCGATGGATGTGGAACTAAAGGAAATGTATAGCTTCGCAAGAAAGCACTTATATAATCCGTTTGACTGCGGATTTATCAATGAGGATATCACGACGGGGGTATTTGGGCGTGATGTCCAGACAACATGCAGAATCGGGAGACTGTGTGTAACAAAAGAACAGTATGAAAAGATCAAGGAAATACTGGAACAATTTAAGAGTGAAAAAGCATTTTATCGATATAATTATCTTGGAATTTTAGGTGTGATGTGCCAGAGATCGGTGGAACGGCGATACAATTATTTCTGTTCACAGTTTGTGTCGTATGTTCTGCGTAAGGCGGGAATTTCACTGATTATGAAGAAACCGGGATTGACCTGCCCGCGTGATTTTCGGATGTGTGATGATCTGGAAATCATCTATGAAGGGAAATTACGTAATTACAGGAATTATCTGAAACTGCATTTCCTGCGGGATGCAGAGACAGGAGATTATATTGTAAACTAAGTAAAGAGAGCACAACGGGATCGCTGTGCTCTCTTTTGCGCAATAAGATGGGAGATGCCCGTCTGAATGAGATACAAAGAAAAGGGAGGAACAAAAAATGGCAGAACAGTTGTATACGATTCCGGTGAATGACGCATTTACGACGGACTGTGAATGTCCAATCTGCGAGATGAACCGGCAATTGGAGCGGAATGCAATCGATTACACGATGGGACCAAGCTATATGGAGGATGATAACCGTGCAATGACAGACGAGCAGGGCTTTTGTGCGCACCATGTACGGATGCTTTATGCAGAGAAGAACCGGCTGGGGCTTGCCCTGATGTTAAAGACACATACGGATAAGACAATCCGGGATCTGAAAGCGCTTAGTACAGGGAAACCAGTTGTATCGGGAGGACTCTTCAAGAAGCAGGCAAGCTCTTCGGTCAGTGATTATATCAAACGACTGGAGGATTCGTGTTTCATCTGTAACCGGATGAAAGAGACGTCGATGCGGTATATTGATACGATCTTTCATCTGTGGAAGAAGGAGCCGGAGTTCCGTGAGAAGTTTGCAAACTGCAAGGGCTTTTGTACCTATCATTATGGAATCCTGTATGATGAGGGCAGTGTGAAGCTTCCGAAGGATGCCTATGCGGAGTTTCAGGAGATTTTGAACAAGACATATTTTGCGGGTATGGAGCGTGTAAATGGCGATATCGGCTGGTTTATTGATAAGTTTGATTACCGGTTTAAGGACGAGCCGTGGAAGAATGCGAAGGATTCGCTGCCACGGGGCATCATCAAGACGAACCATACGATCATAGAATCCTAACGGAATAGCATAAAAACAGGATAGGAATCATACATTATATACAGACTATCCGGCAAATTGTGTCCATTTGGTTAAATTTACAAATTAGGGGTTGATTTTTTCAGAAAAATGAGTACAATAAGAATTATGTTAGCACTCAACCAATATGAGTGCTAAAAGTAAAAATTAGGAGGTCGGGTATATTATGAAGTTAACACCGTTAGGAGACAGAGTTGTATTAAAGCAGTCCGTTGCAGAAGAGACGACAAAATCAGGTATCGTTCTTCCAACACAGTCACAGGAAAAACCACAGTATGCAGAGGTTGTTGAAGTTGGCCCTGGCGCTGTCGTAGATGGCGAGAAGGTTCCAATGGAAGTCAAGGCTGGCGATAAAGTAATCTATTCAAGATATGCAGGAACAGAAGTAAAGCTTGGAGATGATGAGTACATCATTGTAAAGCAGGCAGATATTCTTGCAATCGTTCAGTAGCAGGTAAGGCAGTATGGGTACAAAGAAAGTATTGCCGTTATCATTAGAAGATGCGAAAAAAACTAGGAGGCGTAATACAATGGCAAAGGAAATTAAGTATGGAGCAGAAGCCAGAAAGGCTTTGGAAGCAGGCGTAAACCAGCTTGCAGATACAGTTAGCGTAACACTTGGACCAAAAGGAAGAAATGTAGTTCTTGCAAAGTCATTTGGTTCACCACTCATCACAAATGATGGTGTGACAATTGCAAAGGAGATTTCTCTGGAAGATCCATTTGAGGATATGGGTGCACAGATCGTAAAGGAAGTTGCAACCAAGACAAATGATGTTGCCGGTGATGGTACAACAACAGCAACCGTTCTGGCGCAGGCAATGATCAACGAAGGTATGAAGAACTTAGCAGCAGGAGCAAACCCAATCGTACTTCGTAAAGGTATGAAGAAGGCTTGTGATGCAGCCGTTGATGCAATCTCAGAGATGAGCGAGTCTATTAATGGTAAGGAGCAGATCGCAAGAGTAGCTTCGATCTCTGCCGGTGATGATGGTGTCGGCGAACTCGTTGCAGATGCAATGGAGAAGGTTTCCAAGGACGGCGTTATCACAATCGAAGAGTCTAAGACAATGAAGACCGAGCTTGACTTAGTAGAAGGTATGCAGTTTGACCGTGGTTATGTAAGTGCTTACATGGCAACGGATATGGAGAAGATGGTTGCAGAGCTGGATAACCCATATATCCTGATCACAGATAAGAAGATTTCAAACATTCAGGATATCCTTCCACTTCTGGAGCAGATCGTACAGGGTGGACAGAAGCTTTTGATCATCGCTGAGGATATCGAGGGCGAGGCTCTTACAACATTGATCGTAAATAAGCTGCGTGGTACATTCTCAGTCGTAGGTGTAAAGGCACCTGGCTATGGTGACAGAAGAAAAGAGATGCTGCAGGATATCGCAATTCTGACAGGTGGTACAGTGATCTCTGAGGAGCTTGGCTATGATTTGAAGGAGACAACTCTGGATCAGCTTGGACGTGCAAAGAGCGTCAAGGTTGCCAAGGAGAATACAGTTATCGTTGATGGTTGTGGTGCAAAGGCAGATATCGAGGCAAGAGTCAATGTGATTAAGGCACAGCTTGCTGAGACAACATCTGAGTTCGATAAGGAGAAACTGCAGGAGAGACTGGCAAAGCTTGCTGGTGGTGTCGCAGTTATCCGTGTTGGTGCTGCAACTGAGACAGAGATGAAGGAAGCAAAGCTTCGTCTGGAAGATGCTTTGAACGCTACAAGAGCAGCCGTAGAAGAGGGTATCATCGCAGGTGGTGGATCTGCATATATCCATGCTTCTAAGAAGCTGAATGCTCTGATCGATACATTGGAAGGTGACGAGAAGACTGGTGCAACAATCATTGCAAAGGCATTGACAGCTCCACTTGCTCATATCGCAGCCAATGCAGGTCTTGAAGGCGCAGTTATCATCAACAAGATCAAAGAGTCTGAGGTTGGTGTTGGATTTGATGCTTACAAGGAAGAGTATGTAAATATGATCGAAGCAGGTATTATCGATCCTGTAAAGGTAACAAGAACAGCATTGCAGAACGCAACATCTGTTGCTTCTACATTCCTTACAACAGAGTCTGTTGTTGCAGACATCAAGGAAGATGCTCCAGCTATGCCAGCAGGTGGCATGGGCGGCGGCATGGGAATGATGTAATTACCTGAGCAACGCAGAAATAGAAAAAGACAGCCATGCGTGGTTCTGCTCGCAGAAAACCACACATGGCTGTCTTTTTCTGTTTCTATGGTGCGAAGCACCATAGCCGGCAAGATGCGAAGCATCTTGCGGCTGATTGCTCAGGTAATTACAAGTAGCGTTGCTCAGCTTATTATTCTGTGCGTAGCACTACAGCCGGCAAGTCGCGAAGCGACTTGTGGCTGCGTGCTTAGGTTATTATATTTGCATCTTGCGGCTGATTGCTCAGGTAATCACAAGTAGCGCTGCTCAGTTTATCCCCACATCCCCAGAAACTTCCTTAACACCTCTGACTTCTCCCGGCTCTTCGGGTACACGAACCCGACAGTACGCTCCGCAACCGGGTGGGAGATCGGAAGCTCTAAGATCTGCCCGGAAGCCAGATAGTCCGTCGCAAACTCCCGTACGACACTGGCAACACCCATACCGATAGCTGCAAAATCAATGAGTAGATCCATATTATTTACTTCGAGGATCTGCTGTGGATGGATGCCTTCGGACTCCAGATAATCATCGATATGTGTACGGGTGATATTATTCTTCTCCAGCAACATGAGATTGGATTTCTCCAAAATATCTTTCGTGGCAAGACCCGATTTATCTGCCGCAGACACAGGAGCTATCGGAGATAAAGCGGGAACGTCCTCATCCAGATTTCCCATGATACCGGTCAGATTTCCGGCGAAGAGCCACGGGTTTGTCGGTTCCTGTGCAAACTCTTCCTGTTCCCGCAGGAGCAGGTTGGAGAGATACGTTTCATTTACGACGAAGATGTCATGAATCGTGCTGACATCCTGATATTCAAAACCGGCAGGAATATCCGTCTTGCAGATTAGTCCGATATCAATACGTCCGTCATTTAGAAGCTTCAGTGTGTTTACTGTGGAATGACAGTCGATGATAACCTTGATGTGTGGATTTTCCAAGATGAAGGTCTGCAGCTTGTCCAGTAAGATGTGCTTGCAAAGCGAGGTGCTGACACCGATCTTTAATTGTCCGATACCAAGCTCGTGGATATGCCGGATTTCATCCTCACCTTGTGAGATATTTGAGAATGCTTTCTCGATATGGTTGTATAGAACCTGTCCCTCATCAGTCAGCGTCACACCCTTGGAAGAGCGCAGAAAGAGCTTCACATGCAGTCCGTCTTCAAGCTTGGAGATCGCCTTTGAGATCGCAGGCTGGCTGATAAACAGCATATCGGCGGCTTTGCTGATATTTCCGGTATTGGCAACCGTATAAAAAACTCTGTAATAATTCAGATTATCAAACATAATATCCCCTCGTTTCCTTATATAGCAATTCACGTTTCAAAATTATATTCTTATTATCCTATAAATAGTAGTTTGATTAAATATATCATATCCAAACCATAACTACAAGTTATAAACAATATTCATATTATATATTGTAATTATAGAAAGAAATATGGTATGATTCTACTATTATAAGCAGAATCAGGAGGAAATGATTATGGGTATGACCATGACGCAGAAAATACTTGCGAAACATGCAGGTCTTGCAAGTGTGGAAGCAGGACAGTTGATTGAGGCAGGTTTGGATTTAGTGCTTGGTAACGATGTCACAACACCAGTTGCCATTCACGAGATGGAAAAGTTTAATAAGAAGGAAGTGTTTGATAAGAGCAAGATTGCACTTGTTATGGATCACTTTACACCGAATAAAGATATTAAGAGTGCAGAGCATTGCAAATGTGTACGTGAGTTCTCAGGCGAGAATGAGATCGTGAACTTCTTTGATGTCGGAGAGATGGGAATCGAGCATGCATTGCTTCCGGAAAAAGGACTGATCGTTGCAGGCGAGACATGTATCGGAGCCGATTCACATACATGTACTTACGGTGCCCTTGGTGCATTCTCCACAGGTGTCGGAAGTACAGATATGGCAGCCGGTATGGTGACAGGTAAGGCATGGTTCAAGGTGCCATCTGCAATCAAGTTTAATATCGTAGGCGAGAAAGCACCATATATCAGTGGTAAGGATGTAATCCTTCATATCATTGGTATGATCGGTGTAGATGGTGCACTCTATAAGTCTATGGAGTTTGTTGGTGAGGGTATCAAGAACCTGACAATGGACGACCGTTTCACAATTGCGAACATGGCAATCGAGGCAGGTGCAAAGAATGGTATCTTCCCAGTGGATGAGCAGACAGAAGCTTACATGAAGGAGCATTCGACAAAGGCATATACAAAGTACGAGGCAGACGCTGATGCAGTCTATGATGAGGAATATACGATTGATCTTTCAACCTTGAAGCCAACCGTTGCATTCCCACATCTTCCAGAGAATACAAAGACCATCGACGAAGTTGGCGATATCAAGATCGATCAGGTAGTCATCGGTTCCTGCACAAACGGAAGAATCTCTGATATGCGTATTGCAGCCGATATCATCAAGGGCAGACATGTGGCAAAGGGTGTGCGTGTCATCGTGATCCCTGGCACACAGGAGGTTTATTTACAGATGCTCGAGGAAGGTCTGACAAAGGCATTTATCGAGGCAGGTGCGATCGTATCAACTCCAACCTGTGGACCATGTCTGGGCGGACATATGGGTGTTATGGCAGCTGGCGAGAGAGCTGTATCCACAACCAACCGTAACTTCGTTGGACGTATGGGACACGTAGATTCAGAGGTATATCTGGCAAGCCCTGCAGTTGCAGCAGCTTCCGCGATTACAGGTAAGATCAGCAGCCCGGCAGAATTGGCATAAGGAGGAACAAAAATGAAAGCATACGGAACAGTACATAAATATGGTGACAATGTAGATACAGATGTAATCATTCCTGCAAGATATCTGAATTCCTCAGATCCTGCGGAGCTTGCAAAGAACTGTATGGAGGATATTGACAAGGACTTCGTAAAGCGTGTGAAGCCGGGCGATATCATGGTTGCAAATAAGAACTTTGGATGCGGCTCATCGAGAGAGCATGCACCAATTGCAATCAAGGCATCTGGTATCAGCTGCGTAATCGCTGAGACATTTGCAAGAATTTTCTATCGTAACGCAATTAACATCGGACTTCCAATTATCGAGTGTCCGGAAGCTGCCAAGGGAATCGAGGCAGGCGATATGGTAGAGGTTGATTTTGACAGTGGTATGATCTACAACAAGACAAAAGGAACCGAGTTCAAGGGACAGGCATTCCCTCCATTCATGCAGAAAATCATCAAAGAGGGCGGTTTGATCAACTATATCAATGCAAAAGAAAACTAATTTCATCTGGGAGGATAAAATATATGGGAGTTTGTAATAATTGTGGCAATCAGATTTCGGACGGACAGTTGACCTGTCCAGTCTGTGGAGCTTATACCGGTGCAGGCGCACAGGCAAACAATCAGACACCACAGCAGAACATGTATAACCAGCAGGGAATGTACAATCAGGCACCACAGCAGAACATGTATAACCAGCAGGGTATGTACAATCAGGCACCACAGCAGCCACAGAAAGAGCTTGGAATGAAATGGTTTCATTTCGTAATTTATTTCCAGCTGTTTGTTTCCGCTCTTGTTGGATTGTGGAATGGATTCCAGCTTCTTACAGGCAGAATTTATGGTGAGAACACTGATCGGGTATATAGTTATTTTTCTGGCTTGAAGGGTGTGGATACGATTATTGGTATCTGCTACATCGCGATTGCCATTTTCGCACTTGTCACACGATTTATGCTTGCGGATTTCAAGAAGTGCGGCCCTGCAATGTATATTGGCATGCAGGTAGCAGGTTTGATTATATCAATCGCATATATTGCGAGTGTTACAAGCATCGTGGATGGTCTTACAGAGTATATCGCAAGCTCCACCTATGGAACAATGGCTGTTTCTATCGTGATGCTGATCTGTAACATTGTATACTTTAAGAAGAGAAAGCATTTGTTCGACCGGTAAGAAACAGACAGGATAAATTATTATTTGGAGGATGAATCATGAATTGTAATATTGCAGTAATCAAGGGTGACGGTATCGGACCGGAGGTTGTCACACAGGCAATGAAGGTGTTAGATGCAGTCGGAGAAAAGTTTGGACATACATTTAATTATGAGCAACTTCTGATGGGCGGATGCTCGATCGACGCATGTGGCGTTCCACTTACTGACGAAGCAGTCGCAAGAGCAAAGGCAAGCGATGCAGTATTGCTTGGTTCCATCGGCGGTAACACAAGCACATCACCTTGGTACAAGCTTCCACCAGAGAAGAGACCGGAAGCCGGACTTCTGAAGATCCGCAAGGAGTTGGGACTTTTTGCAAACTTAAGACCAGCCAATCTTTATGAGCAGTTAAAGGGTGCATGTCCTTTAAAGGAAGAGATTGCAGACCGTGGTTTCGATATGATGATCATGCGTGAGCTGACAGGTGGTCTTTACTTCGGTGCGAGAGAGACAAAGGAAGTCGATGGCGTAATGACAGCCGTTGATACACTGACTTACAACGAAAATGAGATCCGCCGTATCGCAATCAAGGGCTTTGATATCGCGATGAAGCGCCGCAAGAAGGTAACAAGTGTCGATAAGGCAAACGTGCTTGATTCCTCAAGACTCTGGAGAAAAATTGTAGAAGAGGTTGCAAAGAATTATCCGGAAGTCACATATGAGCATATGCTTGTTGATAACTGTGCAATGCAGCTCGTCAAAGATCCGGCACAGTTCGATGTCGTATTAACAGAGAATATGTTTGGTGATATCTTGTCCGATGAGGCATCTATGATCACAGGGTCCATCGGTATGCTGGCATCCGCATCCCTGAACGAGACTAAGTTCGGTATGTACGAGCCAAGCGGTGGTTCAGCACCGGATATTGCCGGACAGGACAAGGCAAATCCAATCGCAACGATTCTTTCCGCAGCGATGATGCTCCGTTATACATTCGACCTCGACAAAGAGGCAGATGCGATCGAGAACGCAGTCAAGCAGGTACTGGTAGATGGTTTCCGTACATGCGATATCGTGTCCGAAGGCACAACCCTTGTCGGCTGTAACGAGATGGGCGACAAGATTGTAGAAAGAATCTAAGTAGTTAAGGAAGAATTAGTAGTTAATTAAGAGATAATACTTTGCCAGACAATTTCGAGGTAGTGAGATGGATGTAAAACATATATTTTGAATTTCATTCATGGATATATACGATATGTTTGGAACTTAGAAGTTCTTGATGTTCTGTAGTAAAAGAAGCAATGTTTGAACACGATGTTCAAACAAGCCGTCACTGAGCCATGGATGGCGAATTGACGGCGGTTGCGTATTATGAAACAATGTAGATCAGAACATCTAGCACTTCTTAGTTTCAATACATTGTATATAAGATGAATGGAATCAAAATATATGTTGCAGGTATGCAAATCTCGAAATTGTCTGAACAAATTGAAGAGAAAGGAAGACAAAAATGAAGAGTGATAATGTTAAAGTAGGCATGCAGCAGGCACCACACAGAAGCCTGTTCAACGCCCTTGGAATGACAGAAGAAGAAATGAAGAAACCATTGGTCGGTATCGTATGTTCTTACAACGAGATCGTACCTGGACATATGAACCTGGATAAGATCGCACAGGCTGTTAAGCTTGGCGTAGCAGAAGCAGGCGGAACACCTGTGATGTTCCCTGCAATCGCTGTCTGCGATGGTATCGCGATGGGACATATCGGAATGAAGTATTCCCTTGTAACAAGAGACCTGATCGCAGATTCAACCGAGTGTATGGCAACTGCACATCAGTTTGATGCACTTGTTATGATCCCGAACTGCGATAAGAACGTACCGGGACTTCTGATGGCAGCAGCCAGAGTCAACGTACCAACCGTATTCGTATCCGGTGGTCCGATGCTTGCCGGTCATGTAAAGGGACATAAGACAAGCCTTTCATCTATGTTCGAGGCAGTTGGTTCTTATGCAGCAGGCAAGATGACAGAAGAGGATGTCAATGATTTCGAGTGCCATGCATGTCCAACCTGTGGATCATGCTCTGGTATGTACACTGCAAACTCTATGAACTGTCTGACAGAGGCACTTGGTATGGGACTTCCTGGAAACGGAACAATCCCGGCAGTATATTCCGAGAGACTGAAGCTTGCAAAGCGTGCCGGTTATGCAGTTATGGAGATGTACAAGAAGAACATCTGCCCAAGAGACATCATCACAAAGGATGCAATCATGAATGCATTGACTGTGGATATGGCACTTGGATGTTCTACAAACTCTATGCTTCATATCCCAGCGATCGCACATGAGATTGGATTTGATTTTGATATTGCTATGGCAAATGAAGTCAGCGCAAGAACACCAAACCTTTGTCACTTAGCACCGGCAGGCCCGACATATATGGAAGACTTAAACGAGGCTGGCGGCGTGTATGCGGTTATCAACCAGCTCTGTGAGGCAGGACTGATCAATGAAGATTGTATGACAGTAACCGGCAAGACAATCGGAGAGGCAGTAAAGGGACATAAGAACCTGAATCCGGAAGTTATCCGTCCGATGGCAAATCCATACAGCTCAACCGGCGGACTTGCCGTATTGAAGGGAAATATCGCACCGGACGGCTCTGTCGTCAAGCGGTCTGCGGTTGTTCCGGAGATGCTGCAGCATGAAGGACCGGCACGTGTGTTTGAATGTGAGGAGGATGCAATTGCGGCTATCAAGGGTGGCAAGATCGTGGAAGGCGACGTTGTCGTTATCCGTTACGAGGGTCCAAAGGGCGGACCTGGTATGCGGGAGATGCTGAATCCGACATCTGCAATCGCAGGTATGGGGCTTGGCTCTTCGGTAGCACTGATTACAGATGGCCGTTTCTCAGGTGCAAGCCGTGGTGCTTCTATCGGACATATCTCACCGGAGGCAGCTGTTGGAGGCCCGATCGCTTTGATTGAAGAGGGTGATATCATCAGTATTGATATTGATGCATGTACGATCAATGTGAAGGTTTCCGATGAGGAGCTTGCAAAGCGGAAAGAAGCATGGACACCAAGAGAACCAAAGGTAACAACCGGATATCTGGCAAGATATGCAAAGATGGTAACATCCGGTAACCGCGGTGCGGTTTTGGAGTTGAAGTAAAATATATTGAATAATTCAAAACAATGTGCTATCCTATCAGATATTGGTTATCTGACAGGAAGAAAAAGGATAAATCAAGTTGTATGTAGATAAGGAGAAGTTTATGAAACAATTAACTGGATCAGAAATAGTGATTGAATGTCTGAAAGAACAGGGCGTTGACACAGTATTTGGATATCCGGGAGGAACGATCCTGAATGTCTATGATGCATTGTATAAGCATCAGGATGAGATTCACCATGTCCTGACATCCCATGAGCAGGGCGCAAGCCATGCAGCAGATGGATATGCAAGAGCTACCGGTAAGGTTGGCGTATGTATGGCAACTTCCGGTCCGGGTGCAACAAATCTTGTAACCGGTATTGCAACCGCATATATGGATTCAATTCCACTTGTTGCAATCACTGCAAACGTAGGTGTTTCTCTTCTTGGAAAGGACAGCTTTCAGGAGATTGATATTGCAGGTGTAGTTATGCCGATCACGAAGCATAGCTTTATTGTAAAGAATGTACATGAACTGGCAGATACAATCCGCCGTGCATTTAAAATCGCACAGTCAGGCAGACCGGGACCGGTTCTTGTCGATATTACAAAGGATGTAACTGCAAATGTTGCAGACTATGAGCCGAAGGCACCGGAGCCAATCGAGCGCGTGACAAAGACAATCCGTGCAGAGGATATCGACACAGCGATTAAGATGATCGAGAACTCGAAGAAACCGATGATTCTTGTCGGTGGTGGTGTTGTTGCGGCAGATGCGTCCAAGGAACTGAAAAAATTTGCAGAGAAAATTGATGCAGTTGTCTGTGATACATTGATGGGTAAGGGTGCATTTCCGGGAACGGATGACCGTTACACGGGAATGATCGGTATGCATGGAACCAAGGTTTCAAACTTTGGTATCAATCAGGCAGACCTTGTGATTGTCGTTGGTGCGAGATTCTCAGACCGTGTAACCGGTAATGCAAGTAAGTTTGCAAATCAGGCAAAGCTTTTACATATTGATATTGATGCTGCAGAAATCAATAAGAATGTGGAAGTTGATGCAAGTGTTGTCGGTGATGCCAAAGAAATACTGAAGATGATCTCTACCAGAATCAAGGCGTCTAAGAAACCGGAGTGGAGAGCACAGATTGATGCACTCAAAGAACAGTATCCGGATCATGCAGATATGAATGAATTCTCGGGACCGGCGATCATCAACAAGATCTATGAGCTGACAGAGGGCAATGCAACAATCACAACGGATGTAGGACAGCATCAGATGTGGGCAGCCCAGTATTATAAATTCAAAGAGCCTAGACAGCTTCTTACATCCGGCGGACTCGGAACAATGGGCTACGGCGTTGGTGCCTGTATCGGTGCCAAGTACGGACGTCCGGACCGTGTGGCAATCAACATTGCGGGAGACGGATGTTTCCGTATGAATATGAACGAGATCGCTACGGCAAGCCGTTATAATGTGCCGATCATCCAGGTTGTAATCAACAACCATGTGCTTGGTATGGTGCGTCAGTGGCAGACATTGTTCTACGATAAGCGTTATTCGAATACAATCTTAGATGATTCGGTTGACTTCGTGAAGGTAGCGGATGCACTTGGAGCGACCGGTTTCAGAGCTACAAATCTTCAGGAGTTTGAGGATGCCATGAAGCAGGCAATCGAGTTAAATAAGCCGGTTGTGATTGATTGTATCATCGGTAAGGATGATAAGGTATGGCCAATGGTTGCTGCAGGAGCAGCTTTGGAAACCTGTTTTGACCAGCAGGATTTAGATAATAAGTAGGAGGAAGAGGAAAAATGGCAAGAGTATTTAACTTTTCAGCAGGTCCTTCCGTATTACCGGAAGTAGTGTTGAAGCAGGCAGCAGATGAGATGCTGGATTACAAAGGTTCCGGCATGAGCGTAATGGAGATGAGTCATCGCTCGAAAGTGTACGATAACATCATCAAAGAAGCAGAAAAAGACCTTCGCGATCTGATGGATATTCCGGACAATTACAAGGTGCTGTTCCTGCAGGGCGGTGCATCACAGCAGTTTGCTGCAATCCCGATGAACCTGATGAAAAATGGTGTTGCTGACTATATCATTACCGGTCAGTGGGCAAAGAAGGCATGCGAAGAAGCAAAGAAGTACGGAAAGGTAAATGTCGTTGCATCATCGGCTGACAAGACCTTCAGCTATATTCCAGATTGCTCTGATCTTCCGATCTCCGAGGATGCAGATTATGTGTATATCTGCCATAACAATACAATTTACGGAACTACTTACAAGAAGCTTCCGAACACAAAGGGCAAGATCCTTGTAGCTGATATGTCTTCCGATATTCTGTCACAGCCAGTCAATGTATCTGATTACGGTCTGATCTACTTCGGTGTACAGAAGAACGTAGGACCAGCCGGTGTCGTTGTTGTAATCATCCGTGAGGATCTGATCCGTGACGATGTTCCGACTTACTGCCCGACAATGCTGAAGTACAAGACACAGGCAGACAATGACAGCTTGTACAACACACCTCCATGCTACGGCATTTACATCTGTGGTCTGGTGTTCAAGTGGGTAAAGGAAATGGGCGGACTTTCCGCAATGAAGATCCATAATGAGAAGAAGGCAGCTATCCTGTATGACTTCTTAGATTCTTCTAAGATGTTCCACGGAACAGTCGTAAAGGAAGACCGTTCCCTGATGAATGTTCCGTTCGTAACAGGCAACGAGGAACTCGATGCCAAGTTCGTAAAGGAAGCAACAGCCGCAGGCTTTGTAAACCTGAAGGGACACAGAACGGTCGGTGGTATGCGTGCAAGTATCTACAACGCAATGCCAATCGAGGGTGTTGAGAAGTTAGTTGCATTCATGAAGGACTTCGAGGAGAAGAACTCATAATAAGGGAGAGAAGAAAATGGCTAAGATTAATTGCTTGAATCCGATCGCAGCCTGCGGTATGGATTTGTTCAATGATACATATGAAGTAGTAGACGATTTTGCAGCAGCAGACGCGGTACTTGTCAGAAGTGCAGCTATGCATGACTTAGAGCTTTCCGATAATCTGCTTGCAATCGCACGTGCCGGTGCGGGTGTCAACAACATCCCACTTGACAAGTGTGCAGAGAAAGGAATCGTAGTATTTAATACACCGGGCGCCAATGCAAACGGTGTAAAGGAACTTGTCATTGCAGGACTTTTGCTCGCATCCAGAGACCTGATGGGTGGTTATAACTGGGTAAAGGAGAATGCATCAGACGAGAATATCGCAAAGACAGTTGAGAAGCAGAAAAAACACTATGCCGGCTGCGAGATCATGGGTAAGAAGCTCGGCGTCATCGGTCTTGGTGCAATCGGCGCCAAGGTAGCGAACATCGGTTTCCGTCTTGGCATGGAAGTATATGGTTATGATCCATATGTGTCTGTCGATGCAGCATGGAGACTTTCCAGCCATGTAAAACACATCAAGAATGTAGAAGATATTTATAAAGAGTGTGATTACATTACTGTACATGTACCGGCGCTTGATTCTACGAAAGGCATGATCAATAAGGATGCATTTGCCATGATGAAGGATGGCGTGAAGATCCTGAACTTTGCAAGAGATATTCTTGTAAATGATGATGATATGATCGAGGCACTTGCAAGCGGAAAGGTTGCTAAGTATGTAACAGATTTCCCAAATGCAAAGATTGCCGGAGTTGATAACGTAATCACATTGCCACATCTTGGCGCATCCACAGAGGAATCTGAGGATAACTGTGCAGTGATGGCAGTGAAAGAAATCGTTGATTTTATCGAGAATGGTAATATCAAAAATTCCGTAAACTATCCGGCCTGCGATGCCGGCAAGTGTTCGGAAGCAGCAAGAGTTTGTGTATGTCACAAGAATATTCCGAATATGATCACGCAGTTTACTGGTGCATTTGCTTCCAAGGGCATCAATGTATCTGACATGGTAAGCAAGTCAAAGGGTGATTATGCTTACTCGGTATTTGATATTTCTGAGAAGGCAGATGAAGATACTGTAAAGTCTATTTCAAGTATCGATGGCGTATTGAAAGTACGTGTAATTCAGTAAACAGGAGTTGGAGGATAATAAAATGAGTGATAAGTTAAAGGTAGGTATTCTTGGTGCAACCGGTATGGTTGGACAGAGATTTATTGCACTTCTTGAGAACCATCCATGGTTTGAGGTTGTGACAGTCGCAGCCAGCCCACGTAGTGCAGGCAAGACATATGAGGAGGCAGTTGGTGACCGTTGGAAGATGGATACACCGATGCCGGAAGCTGTTAAGAAGCTGATCGTACACAATGTAAACGAAGTAGAAGAGGTTGCTTCTACCGTTGATTTTGTATTCAGTGCCGTTGATATGTCGAAGGACGAGATTAAGGCAATCGAGGATGCATACGCAAAGACAGAGACACCGGTTGTTTCAAACAACAGTGCACACCGCTGGACACCGGACGTACCGATGGTAGTTCCGGAGATCAACCCGGAGCATATGAAGGTCATCGAGTTCCAGAAGAAGCGCCTTGGAACAACAAGAGGATTTGTAGCTGTAAAGCCAAACTGCTCGATCCAGTCTTACGCACCGGTGCTTACAGCATGGAAAGAATTTGAACCATACGAGGTTGTTGCAACAACCTATCAGGCAATCTCCGGAGCAGGAAAGACATTCAAGGACTGGCCGGAAATGGTTGGCAATATCATCCCATTTATCGGTGGTGAGGAAGAAAAATCCGAAAAAGAGCCACTCCGTATCTGGGGACATATCGATGAGGAGAAGGGTGAGATCGTTCCGGCGACAAGCCCGGTTATCACATGCCAGTGTATTCGCGTGCCTGTATTGAACGGACATACAGCTGCCGTATTCGTTAAGTTCAAGAAGAACCCGACGAAGGAACAGCTCATCGAGAAGCTGGAGTCTTACAAGGGTGTTCCACAGGAGCTTGAACTTCCAAGCGCTCCAAAGCAGTTCATCCGTTATATGGAAGAGGATAATCGTCCACAGGTTACTCTGGATGTAGATTATGAGAACGGCATGGGTATCTCTGTTGGACGTATCCGTGAGGATTCTGTCTATGACTGGAAGTTCGTTGGACTTTCTCATAATACCGTTCGTGGTGCTGCCGGTGGTGCTGTATTATGTGCAGAGCTTCTCAAAGCACAGGGTTACATTACAAAGAAGTAATTTGCGCGATTGCGTAGCAGGTAAATAAAATTAAGAAAAAGGACAAACAGACATTTTTCATGACGAAACAGAATGGAAAAGCTTGTTTGTTCTTTTCTTTTGTGGTAAAATTGAAATAATTAGGTTCTTGTTGTATGCGTTGCATACAGAGGTAGAACATATAGAGAATTTTTATGTACATATATAGGAGGCACCAACCATGAAGAAATTGATTTTAGTAACTTCACCACCAGCCTGTGGCAAGACATTTATTTCCCGTAAGCTTGCAAAAGCACTTCCAAACTGCGTATATCTGGACAAGGATACCCTGATTGTATTGTCCAAGCAGATTTTCAAGGTGGCTGGCGAAGAGTACAATCGTTCATCTGATTTCTTCCAGAGAGAGATTCGTGATTATGAGTATTATGCAGTCCTTGATTTTGCATTTGAAGCATTGGAGTACAACGACACAGTTTTGATCAATGCCCCGTTCACAGAAGAGATCCGTGATAACGAATATCTTGACAATCTGCGTGCAAAATTAAAGGAAAAGGATGCAGAATTATTTGTAGTATGGGTACATACAGATGTTGAAGTATGCCACGAGCGTATGATCAAGCGTGCATCTGACCGTGATGCATGGAAGCTTGCACATTGGGATGAGTATATTGCAACACAGAATTTCAAGCAGCCGGACAATATTCCGGAGTTGTTTGTATTCAACAATTCTTCCGAGGAAGAGTATAAGAAGTCCATCGATGCGGCGGTAAAGGCAATTCGTGGATAAGCTGTCAGAATAGACAGAGCTGATAATTAGAGGAGAAGATACATGGCAATCATTAAACCATTTAAAGCGTATAGACCGAGAAGAGAAATTGTCAGTGAAGTGGCAGCGTTGCCATATGATGTATATAACCGGGAAGAAGCCAAAAAAGAAGTAGAAGGAAAACCGCTTTCCTTCCTCCGTATTGACCGGGCAGAGACCGCGTTTGATGACAGCGTGGATACCTATGCACCATGTGTGTATGAAAAGGCAAAGGAACTGTTGGACGATATGATCGGGCGCGGTGACTATGTGGAAGATAAAGTCCCGATGTATTATCTGTATGAGATTGTGATGGATGGAAGATCCCAGACCGGAATTGTGGCATGTGCATCCATTGAGGATTATGAGTCCGGTGTCATCATGAAGCATGAGAATACACGGGAAGATAAAGAGATTGACCGTATTACACATGTGGATACATGTGATGCACAGACAGGTCCGATCTTTCTTGCGTACCGGGCACAGGCTGCGATTGATGCAATTGTAACGAAGATTAAGGCGCGTCCTGCAGAGAACGATTTTGTCTCAGAGGATGGAATTACACATCGCGTATGGCTGGTAACAGATGCAGCGGATATTGCGGCAATTGAGCATGTATTTTCTGAGATGTCACAGATCTACATTGCAGATGGACACCATCGTGCAGCGTCAGCGGTCAAAGTTGGAATCAAACGCAGAAATGCAAATCCGAACCATACCGGAGAGGAAGAATACAATTATTTCCTGTCGGTTCTGTTTCCGCATGATCAGCTGAAAATCCTGCCATACAATCGTGTTGTACATGATTTGAATGGGTATACTGCGGATGCATTTATAGATGCGGTCAAGGCAGATTTCGAAGTAGAAGCGGTTACGGAAGCATATCAGCCGGAAGAAAAGGCAGCCTTTGGCATGTATCTGGATGGTATCTGGTATAAGTTGCGTGCAAAATCACATATACTATCTGAAGATCCGGTGGATGGACTTGATGTTTCAATTTTACAGGATCATCTCCTTGCACCGATTCTTGGAATTGAAAATCCGAGAACCGATAAAAGAATCGATTTTATCGGAGGAATCCGCGGTCTTGCGGAGTTGGAACGACGTGCAAACAGTGATATGAAGCTTGCATTTTCGATGTATCCGACATCAATTGAGGAGCTTTTTGCGGTTGCTGATGCAAAACGGTTGATGCCACCGAAGTCAACCTGGTTTGAACCAAAGCTAAGAAGTGGAATCTTCATTCATAAATTGTAGAGAGGAGACACATTTGACATGTCCAAAAGAAAAGCAGTTTTTGCTATAAACTGGATGGAAGTCGATGCTTTGGTCCAGGGTATTCATAACAACCCGCATCATATTCTTGGTATGCATGAGTGTATCGATGATCTGTATATCAATGCATATCTGCCGGGGGCAAAGGTTGTGAATGCCATTGAGGCATCCACGAAGAAGAAGTACACGCTTGTATCGGAGCGTGTGCCGGGTTTTTTCTCTGTGGTTATAAAAGATAAGAAACCATTTGAATATAAATTGAACGTCCGGTTTGACAATGGTGACGAAGTGACATATTTTGATCCGTACGTGTTCGAACCGGTAATTGATCCGATTGATATCAGTTTGTTCAATGAGGGAAAACATTATAGCATCTATGAGAAGATGGGTGCACATCCAATGACCGTGGATGGTGTGGAAGGTGTACTGTTTGCTGTATGGGCACCGAATGCAGACCGAGTATCGGTGGTTGGTAATTTCAATAACTGGGATGGCAGACGGCATCCGATGCGGAAGTTGGATTATTCCGGTATTTATGAGTTGTTTATCCCGGGTAAGCTGGTTGGAGAGATCTACAAGTATGAGATTAAAGCAAAGTCCGGACAGGTATTCATGAAGAGTGATCCGTATGCATTCAGCAGTGAGGTGCGTCCGGCAAATGCATCCCGCATCGTGGATATTTCCTATAAATGGAAGGATGCCGCGTGGATGGAGAAGCGGGAAAATAAGAATACCGACGAACAGCCAATGGCAATCTATGAGATGCATCTTGGTTCCTGGAAGCGTCCAACGGATGGCAGAGAGTTCTACAATTATCGCGATATCGCAAGCCTGCTTGCGGATTATCTGTTGATGATGAATTATAATTATGTCGAGTTGATGCCAATCATGGAGCATCCGTATGATCCGTCCTGGGGCTATCAGGTAACCGGATATTATGCACCGACCTCCCGTTATGGTTCACCGGCAGATTTTATGTATTTTGTTGATTATCTGCATAGCAAGGGAATCGGCGTGATCTTAGACTGGGTTCCGGCACATTTTCCGAAGGATGAGCATGGACTTGGCAGATTTGATGGCACAGCACTTTATGAGCATGAGGACCCTAAGCGTGGGGAACATCCACACTGGGGGACATATATATACAATTACGGACGCAATGAAGTCCGGAATTTCTTAGTTGCGAATGCTCTTTACTGGGCGGAGAAATATCATATTGATGGTATCCGGATTGACGCGGTCGCATCCATGTTGTATCTGGATTATGGACGTGGCGATGGTGAGTGGCTGCCGAACATCTATGGTGGCAATGAGAATCTCGAAGCGATTGATTTCATTAAGGAATTAAACAGCAAGATGCATGAACTGCACAAGGGAGTTATCATGATTGCGGAGGAGTCAACCGCATGGCCGATGATGACGCATCCGGTTGAGGCTGGCGGACTTGGATTTGATTACAAGTGGAATATGGGATGGATGAATGATTTCCTGAACTATATGAAGCTTGATCCGTTGTACCGCAAATATCATCACAACGATCTGACGTTCAGTATGGTATATGCATACAGCGAGAAATTTATTCTCGTACTTTCCCATGACGAGGTTGTTCATGAGAAAGGATCTATGATTGCGAAGATGCCGGGCGGATACGAAGACAAATTCTCGAATCTGCGTGTGGCATATGGGTATATGATGACGCATCCGGGCAAGAAGCTTTTGTTCATGGGACAGGAGATTGCGCAGTTTACGGAATTCAACGAGAATGCGGAAGTAGACTGGTCACTGTTCGAGTTTGATGCACATGTATTTATGCAGGGGTACGTTAAAGAGTTGAATGAACTTTACAAGACGGAACCTGCATTGTATGAGCTTGATTCTTCACCGGAAGGATTCACATGGATCAACTGTAATAGTGCAAATACAAGCCTTCTTTCTTATGTTAGAAAAGGTAAGAAGGAGAGCGATACGCTTTTGATCATCTGTAACTTCACACCGATGGAACACAAAGCATACAAGCTTGCTACTCCATCCGGCGGAAGATGGCAGGAGATTTTCTCCAGCGATAACAACCGTTATGGTGGCGAGGGCAGAAATAACAAGACAGTGAAACAGGCGAAGAAAGCAGAGTGTGACGGACAGGAACATTATATCTCCGTTACAGTACCACCACTTTCTATCAGCGTATTCAAGAAGAAAATTGGCAAATAATTAAGATGAAACGGGCTGTCCTTCGTGAGAAGGGCAGCCTGTGAAGTTTTATGGATAAATGAATATTTACTTATATGAACATAAAAAGGAGGGACTTGATTGGAAGACATCAAAGACATTGAATCGTCCAAGATCGAAGAGTATCTGAGCAAGCTTGGAGACTGGGCGTTAAATAAAGGGTTTCAGTTAGTACTTGCAATTATATGTATGTATATCGGCATGAAGCTGTCGAAGCTGATCGTGAAGATGATACGCAAATCCTTCAAGAAATCAAACATGGAGGAAAGTGTTGCATCTTTTCTGTTATCGCTGATTAAATTCACTTTTTATGCTATCGTATTTATCACGGCTGCATCTATTGTCGGATTTCAGGTGACATCGTTAGTTACGATTCTTGGTACTGCCAGTTTAGCAATCGGTCTTGCGCTACAGGGTAGTCTGGCAAACTTCGCAGGCGGTGTGCTGATCCTGATACTCAAGCCGTTCCGTGTCGGGGATTATATCATTGAGAACGACAAGCAGTGTGAAGGTACGGTCGTGTCGATCGACATTTTCTACACGAAGCTGCAGACATACGATAACCGGATCATTGTGATTCCGAACGGAAACATTACATCCCATTCGCTTGTCAATGTGACAGCAGCAGGAATAAGAAAACTGGATATCTCAATCGGCGTTGCGTATGATTCTGATCTGAAAAAGGTGAAGGATACGCTGTATCAGGTTGTGACGGAGAACCAGTATTATGATAAGACGAAGGAAGTCGATGTGTTCGTGGATTCCTTCGGGGACAGCAGCATCAAGATGGGTGTCCGCTGTATGGTTGCGACAGAGAACTACTGGAAGGCAAAATGGGAGATACAGGAAGCAATCAAATATGCATTTGATGCGCAGGGAATCGAGATTCCGTTTGACCAGATGGAAGTGACTTTGAAGAATAAGGATGTATAGCATATGGAAAAAATAATAGAAATGTGCTATTATATAAAGTTGACAAAAATAGAAATAATTTTTAGGAGGCAATAGAGATGACAAAGATTGATATTCTTTCAGGATTTTTAGGTGCAGGCAAGACAACATTGATTAAGAAACTGATTGCCGAGGCATATCAGGGTGAGAAGCTTGTATTGATCGAGAATGAATTTGGTGAGATCGGTATTGATGGCGGTTTCATGAAGGATGCAGGTGTGGAAGTCACAGAGATGAATTCCGGTTGTATCTGCTGTTCCCTTGTTGGAGATTTTGGTACAGCATTGAAGAAGGTAATCGTGGATTATGCACCAGATCGTGTAATCATCGAGCCATCCGGTGTTGGTAAGCTGTCAGATGTTATGAAGGCAGTTGAAGATGCAAAGCAGGATGCGGATGTTGTAATCAACAGTGCAACAACCGTTGTTGATGTGGCAAAGTGCAAGATGTATATGAAGAACTTCGGTGAGTTCTTCAACAACCAGGTAGAAAGTGCTGGAACGATTGTACTTTCCCGTACACAGAATGTACCGGAGAAGAAGGTAAACGATACAGTTGCTATGCTGCGTGAGCATAACAAGGATGCAGCCATTATCACAACACCTTGGGATGACATCGACGGTAAGGTAATCTTGGATGCGATGGAACATGCAAATACGCTCGATAAGCTGATCAAAGAGGCAGTTGAGATTGCAAGAAAGCATGAGGAAGAGCATCATCACCACGATCACGATCATGACCATGAGGAGCATGAACATCATCATGATCACGAGCATGAGGAGCATGAACATCATCATGATCACGAGCATGAGGAACACGAGCATCATCATGATCACGACCATCACGAGCATGGACCTGGATGTACATGTGGCTGCCACGACCATGACCACCATCATGATCATCATGCAGATGAGGTATTTACAAGCTGGGGCAAGGAGACTGCTAAGAAGTTTGCAGATGCCGATATGGAACAGATCCTGAAGACACTGGCTGACAACGCAGACGAATATGGTATCATCCTGCGTGCCAAGGGTATTGTTCCAAATACGGACGGCGAGTGGATTCACTTCGACCTGACACCGGGCGAATATGAGATCCGTAAGGGCACAGCTGATTACACAGGTAAGCTTTGTGTCATCGGAAGCAATCTGAAGGAAGATAAGCTGGCAGAGTTGTTCGGGGTTGCATAATCCCGGCACTTTGCGTAAAGGATAGAGAAGAAAGGAAATAGAGTATGGGACCAACAAAGGAAGTAGAAGAGATTCCGGTATATATGTTTATGGGCTTTCTGGAAAGCGGAAAGACAACCTTTGCGAACGAAACTCTGATTGACCGTGGATTTACAGAAGGCGAACCGACCCTTCTGCTTGTCTGCGAAGAGGGAATCGAGGAGTACGATGAGGAGTATCTGAAGAGTCAGAATATCTTCGTGGAATATCTGGAGGAATCCAACTTAAATACCGAATATCTGCTTGACCTGCAGGATAAGTATAAGCCGACCCGTGTGATGATCGAGTATAACGGTACATGGAAGATGGATAAGCTGTTTTCCATCCGCGTGCCAAAGGGCTGGACAATCGTACAGGTAATCACATTTGTCGATGCATCCACCTTTGATGTATATGTAGCAAATATGAAAGCGATGATGATGGAACAGTTATCGAGCGCAGATATGATCATCTTCAACCGATGCGATGAGAATACAAAGCGTGCGGAGTACCGCCGGAGCATTCGTGCGGTAAATCGTCGTGCGCAGGTGATCTTCGAGAACAAGGATGGCGCAGCCGATGTCGGTGATGAGGAGTTAGATCTGCCATATGAGATCGACAAGCCAAGTATCACACTCGAGGATGAAGATTATGGTATCTTCTATATTGATGCCTGCGACAATCCGGACAAATACGTCGGAAAGCAGATCACATTTAAGGCGATGGTACACAAGCCGAAAAGCTACAAGGCAAACGAATTCGTACCAGGTAGATTTGCGATGACCTGCTGTGCCGAAGATGTCGCATTTATCGGATTTAAGTGCTATTCCGATCTGGCAAAGCATCTGAAGGACAGACAGTGGGTAACAGTTACGGGAACCATTGACAAAGAATTTTATCCGGAGTTTGAGGGCGAAGGACCTGTGATCCGTGCCACGAAGATCGAACCGGCCAAACCAGCCGAAGAAGAACTTGTATATTTCAACTAATTAAGGAGAATTAGAAAGGAGGAACCGCGATGGTTCTATCATGTGAAGATGTATCCCTTGGATACGAAGGAAAACCAGTGGTTGAACATCTGAATTTCCGTCTCGAACAAGGAGATTATCTCTGCATCCTTGGAGAAAACGGTTCCGGAAAAAGTACTCTGATGAAAGCGATTCTGGGACTGAAAAGTCCTATGCAGGGAATGCTTGTCAGAGGCGAAGATTTGAAAGCAAATGAAATTGGATATCTGCCACAGCAGACTGTGACACAACGCGATTTTCCTGCATCCGTGCAGGAAATCGTTTTGTCAGGGTTCTTGTCGAAACGTGGCATGCGTCCATTCTATAACAAAGAGGAGCGGAAAATCGCACAGAAGAACATGAAACGGCTGGAGATTGAACCATTCATGAAGAAATGCTACCGCGATCTGTCCGGTGGACAGCAGCAGCGCGTGTTGCTTGCGCGGGCACTCTGTGCAACCTCGAAGCTCCTGTTGCTTGATGAGCCGGTAGCGGGATTGGATCCACGTGTGACAGCCGAGATGTATGAGCTGATCCAGAAGCTGAACCGGGAAGGTATCACGATCATTATGGTATCGCACGATACACAGGCAGCCGCACAATATGCGAACAAGGTGCTGCATGTGAGTGATAAACCAGAGTTTTTCGATTCCAAGGAAGCGTATTTGAAGAGCGCAATCGGCAGACAGTATGCGGATTACGCAACGACAAGAGAAGAAGGAGTATAGATATGTGGAATACATTAGTTGAATACCTGCAATATCCATTTGTCCGTCGGATCTTAGTTGCTGGTGTGCTGGTTGCCTTTTGTGCATCCATGCTTGGCGTGACACTTGTGTTAAAACGCTTTTCTTATATTGGAGACGGACTGTCCCATGTGGCATTTGCTGCGATGGCAATCGCGATGGTGCTGCGGATGACGAACAATACACTTATAATATTGCCGATCACGGTTGTGGCAGCAATCCTGATGCTGAAGACTGGACAGAATGCGAAGATCAACGGAGATGCCGTGATCGCGATGCTTTCCGTTGGATCGCTGGCATTTGGATATCTGATCATGAATGTATCCGGAACATCGCAGAATGTATCCGGGGATGTGTGCTCGACACTGTTTGGCGCGGCATCCATACTCACATTATCGAATACAGATGTGTGGATCTGCCTGATTATGTCGCTGTTGGTACTTGTGTTCTACATCTTGTACTATCACAAGATCTTCTCGGTGACATTTGATGAGAATTTTGCACGCGCAACCGGTATTCATACGGGCGCCTACAATGTGCTGATGGCGGTAGTCACAGCCGTTGTGATCGTAGTTGCGATGAATATCGTCGGATCACTTCTGGTATCGGCGCTGATCATATTCCCGGCACTTTCCGCAATGCGTGTATTTAAGAATTATAAGAGTGTGTTTATCTGTTCTGCTGTGTATGGTGTGGTATCCTCTGGCGTGGGAATCCTCATTTCCATCGCGGCATCGACACCGGTCAGTGCGACGATCGTAGCGATTGACATCGTATTATTTGTGATATTCAGCATCATCGGAATCGCACTGCACAGAGAGTAGAGGTGGCGATGATGAAGCACAGACATTTAAAATCAATCGGGATTGCTCTTGTTCTTTGTCTGTCCCTGCTTTCCGGGTGTGCCAAGCCGGTGCAAATGGCGAACAAAGACGAAAATGTGATCCTATGTACGACCTTTGCGGCGTATGACTGGGTGCGGGAAATCCTTGGAGACACAGATACATTTACATGCCGGATGCTGGTCGATAACGGTGTGGACTTACACAGCTACCAGCCAAGTGCACAGGATATCATGAAGATCGCGAATTGCCGGATGTTAGTCTATGTCGGTGGCGAGAGCGATACATGGGTGAGCGATGCGCTTGTGGAGTCCGGAAATGAAAATATTGTTGCAATCAGTCTGTTAGATCTGGTTGGTAACCGCGCGTTAAATGAAGTGGAGTTAGAGGGTGTGGAAGAACACCATCATCACGATCATGACGATGAAGACCATGACCATGAAGCAGAACCGGCAGACCATGCAGAGGGCGAAGCAGACAATACGGATGGACAGAATGCTGCAGAAGATGACCATTACGATGAACATGTGTGGTTATCCCTGAAAAATGCAATCGTCTGCACCGAGACGTTAGCAGATGCTATTACGGAACTGGATTCTGACAATGCAAAACAGTATGTGGCAAACGCTAAAACATATACTGGAAAGCTGGAAGCGTTAGATGATGACTATCAGACGATGCGGGACGCAGCCACACAGACGACGATCTTGGTCGGCGACCGGTTCCCGTTCCTGTATCTGGCAGAGGATTATGATATTCATTACTTTGCCGCATATTCGGGCTGTTCTGCAGATGTGGAGGCAAGTGTGCATACAGTTACCTATCTGGCGGAGAAGCTGCAGGAGTACAAGTTGCAAGCCATCTATGTGGTGGACAATGGTACCGACAGCCTCGCGAATACGATTGCGGAATCCGCAGAGATGCAACCCAAAATTCTGCATTTGTCGTCCATGCAGTCCGTGACGAAGGACGACATAGAAAAAGGATGCACATACCTGTCTTATATGGAAGAAAATCTGCAAATGCTGAAACAAGGTTTGCAGGCACCATAAATGGAATTCACATTTTCTTGACATTTTCTTCAAAATTTAACCATAGCTTGGGGTTATGATTAAGCCATAACAAAGATAAGTAATAAAACTTATGTCGAATGGAGGAATTGATATGATGGATGAATTTGAGAATAACAGAGAAAATGAACATGTGGATCAGACACCACATGCGGAGACACCGTATGACACCGGAGATGGTAATACGGATAATTTGAAGCGTACTGAACAGCAAACAGAACAGCATGCAGAGCATAGACAGGAGGATGCCTATACACAGGCACAGCAGTATGGAAGTACTTACTACGGTGATATGCGTACACAGGAATATATGCAGGCGATGGCAGAACGTGCCCAGCAGATGAGCCAGGGTACCGAGCATTATTATAATAACAATTACCAGCAGCCGAATCAGAATGCATATAATTATGGACAGAACAATTATTATCAGAACGGTTTCCAGAATGCAGACGCAGAACAGCCAAAGGCAAAGGTAAAGAAAGCAAAGAAACAGAGAGTCAAGAAAGCAAAATCACCGAAGACGCCACATAACAAGCGTACCTTCTGGAAGAAGGGTGTGGCAGTTGTTGCAAGTGCAGCCGTATTTGGTGGTGTTGCAGGTGGTGCATTCTACGGAATCGCCGGAAACCAGATCAAGAAGCTTGATGCACTTACAAACACAACGACAGAGGTCGCTTCCACAACATCGGCAGCGACAACCCAGTCTTTGAGCCTGACATCAACCGCTTCGGTTGGAAATGGCATGGATGTCTCCACAATCGCAGAAAATGTTATGCCAAGCGTTGTTGCCATTAACATCTCGGCAATCGTGGAGCAGCAGGGTATGTTTGGTTATACACAGCAGTATGAGGCAGAAGGCTCCGGCTCCGGTATTATCATCGGTGAGAATGACAGCGAGCTTTTGATGGTGACAAACAACCATGTTGTCAGTGATGCCACAACCGTAAATGTAACGTTTGCAGATGGTGAGAGCTACGAGGCACAGGTAAAGAGTACCGATAGCGACACGGACCTTGCAATCGTTGTTGTAAAGCTCAGTGATATAAAGGAATCCACGATGAATCAGATCAAGATCGCCACGATTGGTGATTCGGATTCCCTGAAGGTCGGTGAACAGGTCGTAGCCATTGGTAATGCACTTGGCTATGGACAATCCGTTACAACCGGTATTGTCAGTGCAAAGGATCGTACAAACAGCACGAATACAACACCGCTCATTCAGACCGATGCAGCCATTAACCCTGGTAACAGTGGCGGCGCACTTCTGAATATGAAGGGCGAAGTTATTGGTATTAACTCTTCGAAGTATTCCGATACAACGGTTGAAGGTATGGGATATGCAATTCCAATTACAGCCGTGCAGGATCGTCTGGATGATCTGATGAACCGTCAGACACGTGAAAAGGTTGACGAGAGCGAGAAAGGTTATCTTGGAATCTCCTGTGCAACCGTATCTTCCGATGTGTCAGAAGCATATGGTATTCCAGAGGGCGTGCTTGTCACAGATGTTGCAAGCAAGAGTGCCGCTGAGAAGGCAGGTATCAAAGCAAATTATGTGATTACAAAGATTGATGGACAATCCATCAGCAGTGCTGAGGAACTGACAGAAAAGCTGAATTATTATGCAGTTGGTGAGACAGTGCCAATCACATATGAATACCTGAAAGACGATGCGTATGTGGAGAAAACTGTCGATGTTACATTGATGGAAAATCCAAACGCAAATAACAAATAATATTTACAATCATCCGTGATTTTTCTCCCCTAAAGAGTGCGGTTTTCCGCACTCTTTTCTTATACATGGAAATACACAATTTTTTCACAAAATTATGATAATTTTCCTTGACATTTACTATATGTAGTGGTAGTCTACCAATAGGGTTAGCACTCGATAGATATGAGTGCTAATAAATAAAAGAGGTGATAAGATGGAATTAGATGAGCGTAAGGTAAAAATCCTGAAAGCCATTATTTCCAATTACCTAGAGACTGGGGAACCGGTAGGTTCCAGAACAATCTCAAAGTACACGGATCTGAATTTAAGTTCCGCTACGATTCGTAACGAGATGGCAGATCTGGAGGAAATGGGATACATTATTCAGCCACATACATCGGCAGGACGGATTCCGACAGATGCCGGATACCGGTTCTATGTCGATCAGCTGATGGATGAAAAGGAAGAGTTTGCAGAGGTTGCAAAGCAGGAGCGTGACACACTGTTAGAGCGGGTGGATCGCATGGAGGTGCTCTTAAAGCAGGTTGCAAAGGTACTGGCGTACAATACCAATTATGCAACGATGGTAACAGCACCAAATTATGAGAAAACAGTCAAGTTTATCCAGCTTTCCCTTGTTGATGAAAAAACACTTCTTGCCGTCATAGTGGTTGAGGGTAACATTATTAAGAATCAGATGATTCACATCAATGTAAGCCTTGATAATGAAGATGTTCTGAAATTTAATATCTTATTGAATACCTTCTTACAGGGTGCAAGCTTAGAAGACATCAATTTAGAGATGATTCAGGCGATGAAGAAGCAATCCGGAGGGTATGGCGAGATATTAGACCAGATCTTTCAGGGAATTGTGGAAGCGATACATGAGGCACAGGAACTTGAGGTTTATACCAGCGGTGCGACAAACATTTTGAAGTATCCGGAGCTTGGAGATATCTCCAAGACGAGTGAGCTGCTTGAAAAGCTGGAAGATAAAAATGAAGTATCACATTTGCTGGAAGAGACGACCGGAAAGACAAACGAATCCGGAATTCAGGTATATATTGGAGATGAGACACCAAGCCTGAAAGATTGCTCTCTTGTTACAGCGACCTACCAGATGCCGGAAGGCGCAAAGGGAACGATTGGAATATTGGGACCGAAGAGAATGGATTATAAGAAGGTTGTCAGCACACTGAAGAATCTGACAATTGAACTCGATGAGATATTCAAGAAAGGCGAAGGGGTGAATGAGAATGGCCAATAAGACAAATGTAAATGCAAATAAAGAAGCGGAGACAGTCGAGGAAGTAAAGGCTGTGGATGATGCTCCGGTAACAGAAGGAACCGACGTGAAGGTGAACGAGGAAGAAACTGTTCCGGCAGACAAGAAAGAAGAAGTGGAAGCTGCAAAGCCGAAGCCGGTATCCAAGGGAAACCGCAGAGGCAGCAAGGCCCTTCAGCTGGAACTTGAGAAAGCGAAGGAGCTGGCAGCCGGAAACGAAGAAAAGTATAAGCGTCTGCTGGCAGAGTTTGAGAATATGCGCCAGCGTAACGAGAAGGAATCCAAGAAGATGTATGATATCGGAGCCAAGGAAGTTTTAGAGAAGCTGCTTCCGGTTGTTGACAACTTGGAACGTGCACTTTCCAGTATTCCGGAAGAGGATATGGACCGGGCATTTGAACAGGGTGTCGATAAAATCTACCGGCAGCTCATGGTATCACTTGAGGGACTTGGCGTAAAGCCGATGGATGCAGAAGGCAAGCCATTTGATCCGGATTACCATAATGCGGTAACACATGTAGAGGATGAGAATTACGGAGAGAATGTCGTAGCCGAAGAGATGCAGAAAGGCTATATGTACAAGGATCAGGTATTGCGATACAGCATGGTAAAGGTTGCAAATTAACCTTTTACAATAAATCAATCAGCATATTTTAAGAGATAATAATTAGGAGGAAAAATATTATGGGTAAGATTATTGGTATTGACTTAGGTACAACAAATTCATGTGTAGCTGTTATGGAAGGTGGTAAGCCAGTCGTTATCACAAACGCTGAGGGTTCAAGAACAACTCCTTCTGTTGTAGCATTTACAAAGACCGGCGAGCGTGTCGTTGGTGATGCAGCAAAGCGTCAGGCAGTTACAAACGCAGATAAGACAATCGCTTCTATCAAGAGACATATGGGTAGCGATTACAAGGTAGACATCGATGGTAAGAAGTATTCTCCACAGGAGATTTCAGCTATGATTCTTTCTAAGCTGAAGAGAGATGCCGAGAGCTATATCGGTGAGCCGGTTACAGAAGCAGTTATCACAGTTCCTGCATACTTCACAGATGCACAGAGACAGGCAACAAAGGATGCAGGTAAGATCGCAGGTCTTGATGTAAAGCGTATCATCAACGAGCCTACAGCAGCAGCTCTTTCTTATGGTCTGGATAACGAAGAAGAGCAGAAGATCATGGTATACGACCTTGGTGGTGGTACATTTGATGTATCTATCATTGAGATTGGCGACGGTGTCATCGAGGTTCTTGCTACAGCCGGTGATAACAAGCTTGGTGGTGATGATTTTGATAACGCAATTACACAGTATATGCTCGAAGAGTTCAAGAAGGCTGAGGGCGTAGACCTTTCAACAGATAAGATGGCTATGCAGAGATTGAAGGAAGCAGCAGAGAAGGCAAAGAAAGAGCTTTCATCCGCTACAACAACAAACATCAACCTTCCATTCATCACAGCTACCCAGGATGGTCCAAAGCACTTTGATATGGATCTGACACGTGCAAAGTTTGATGAACTGACAGCACATCTGGTAGATAAGACAAGAGTTCCTGTACAGACAGCATTGAAGGATGCAGATCTGACAGCAGCAGAGCTTGATAAGGTACTTCTGGTCGGTGGTTCTACACGTATCATCGCTGTTCAGGATATGGTTAAGAAGCTGACAGGCAAGGATCCGTTCAAGGGTATCAACCCGGATGAGTGTGTTGCAATCGGTGCTTCTATTCAGGGTGGTAAGCTTGCAGGTGATGCAGGTGCCGGCGAAATCCTTCTGCTGGATGTTACACCACTTACACTTTCTATCGAGACAATGGGTGGTATCGCTACACACCTGATCGAGAGAAATACAACCATTCCTACAAACAAGAGCCAGATCTTCTCAACAGCTCAGGATAATCAGGATGCCGTTGATATCAACATCGTACAGGGTGAGCGTGAGTTCGCAAGAGATAACAAGAGCCTTGGACGTTTCAGACTGGATGGTATCGCTCCTGCAAGACGTGGTGTTCCACAGATCGAGGTTACATTCGATATCGATGCAAACGGTATTGTAAATGTATCTGCAAAGGATCTTGGTACAGGTCGTGAGCAGCATATCACAATCACATCCGGAACATCCCTTTCTGATGAGGATATCGATAGAGCTGTTAAGGAAGCTGCTGAGTACGAGGCACAGGATAAGAAGCGTAAGGAAGCAATCGAGGTTCGTAATGATGCCGATGCTATGGTATTCCAGACAGAGAGAGCACTTTCCGATGTAGGAGATAAGCTTTCTGCAACAGATAAGACAAAGGTAGAGGCTGATCTGAAGGCTTTGAAGGATATCATCGAGAGCACAGATCCGGATGCCATGACAGACTACGATGTAGAGAAGATCAAGGCTGGTAAGGAAACACTGATGAACAGCGCACAGGAATTGTTCTCAAAGCTCTATGAGCAGAACGGTCCTGGAGCAAACGCTGGTACAGGCACAGGCACACCAGATTATTCAGACGATGTAGTTGATGGAGACTACAAGGAAGTCTAAGCGTTAAGACGGGGAGCAAGTTGATAAAAGCAGATTACGAATAATAAGGGTGAGTGCAGATGTCTGATAAAAGAGATTATTATGAAGTCCTCGGAGTCACAAAAGGTGTCTCCGAGGCGGATTTGAAAAAAGCTTACCGTAAGGTAGCGAAGAAATATCACCCGGACACAAACCCGGGAGACAAAGAAGCGGAAGAAAAGTTCAAAGAGGCTGCAGAGGCATATGCTGTACTGTCCGATCCTGAGAAGCGTGCAAAGTATGACCAGTATGGTCATGCTGCATTCGAGCAGGGCGGTGGTCCGGGCGGCTTCGGTGGATTTGACTTCTCAGATATGGGAGATATCTTCGGAGATATCTTCGGAGATATGTTCGGTGGCGGCAGCCGTCAGAGACAGTCCAATGGTCCGGTTAAGGGTGCAAATATCAAGACAACAGTGCGTGTAAGTTTTACAGACGCTGTATTTGGTACACAGACAGAGCTGGAGCTTCCGCTCAAGGATGAATGTACGGTCTGTCATGGTACAGGAGCGCAGCCGGGACATCAGCCGGAGACTTGTAGCAAATGTGCCGGAAAAGGTCAGGTTGTCTATACCCAGCAGTCATTGTTCGGTATGGCAAGAACCGTATCCGTATGTCCGGATTGTGGCGGTTCCGGAAAGATTATCAAGTATAAGTGCAGCAACTGTGCAGGCTCTGGTTATGTAAAGAGTAAGAAGAAGATTCAGGTCGCTATTCCGGCAGGTATTGACAATGGTCAGAGTATCCGTATTCGTGCAAAGGGCGAGCCGGGTATCAACGGCGGTGAACGTGGAGACCTGCTTGTAACCGTGCTTGTTGACCGGGATCCTAGATTCCAGAGACAGGAGTATGATCTTTACTCTTCTGAGCCGATTACATTTACACAGGCAGCGCTGGGAGGCAAGATCACAGTTACAACGATTGATGGACCTTATGAACTGGAGATTAAGCCAGGTACACAGACCGATACAAAGGTAAAACTGAAGGGCAAGGGTGTTCCGACACTTCGTAACAAGACAGTACGAGGCGATCATTACATCACACTGGTTGTTCAGGTACCAGATAAGCTGACAGAAGAGCAGAAATCGATTTTGAACCAGTATGCAAATACAACAGTAAATGCACGTTCCTCTACGGATGCGGCATCGTCCGGTTCTTCGATTTTTGGCGATCATAAGAGAAAGAAAGGGTTCAAAAAAGGATTATAGGTAAGGTAAAATGATGTGGACAAAACTGACCATCGATACAACGGTGGAAGCTGTTGATCTCATCTCTGCATTCTTGGATGAAAAGGGTGTGGAAGGTGTGATGATAGAAGATCATGTGCCACTTACCGAGGAAGATAAGGCTGCTATGTTTGTGGATATCCCGCTGGTTGATGGCGTGGATGATGGAACGGCAAAGGTTTCCTGCTACATAGATGACTCTTTCAATATAGAAACGTTAAGGGCGGATATAGCTGCAGAGCTTACCCGCCTTGAAGCGTTTATACCGGTAGGCAGCAAGAATATAACACTCTCGAATACAGAGGACAAAGACTGGATGAACAACTGGAAGCAGTTCTTCCATCCGATCCGTCTCTATGATGATATTGTCATCAAACCAACATGGGAGACGGTGGAAGATGCGAAGCCAGATGACATCGTGATCGAGATCGATCCGGGGATTGCATTTGGTACCGGATCGCATGAGACGACGAAACTTTGTATCGGACAGTTAAAGAAATATTTAAAGCCGGGCGATATGGTGTTTGATGTCGGCTGTGGAAGTGGTATCTTATCCATGATCGCATCAAGGCTTGGAGCAGGCTTTGTACATGGCATGGATATTGATGAGCTGGCTGTGCGGGCAAGTGAGGAAAATGCGAAACTCAATCATATGGGCGAAGATAAGATCAAGTTCTCGTGTGGCAATCTGCTTGCAGATAATTACATTGGAAAGGGAACAACCTTCCAGCTTGACCGTTCGACGATCAAGGAGACACAGCACCTTGATGTAGACAGACAGTATGATATCGTTGTTGCCAATATTCTGGCAGACGTGATCGTGCCGCTCTCTGCGGTAATCGGCCCATATTTGAAGGACGATGGATATTTTATTACATCTGGAATTCTGGATGTGAAAGAAAACGATGTTACAGATGCGATGAAGGCGAATGGATTTGAAGTCATCGATGTTGTGCATATGAATGATTGGGTATCCGTGATCGGAAGAAAGAAATAATTTGCGACAAATGGGGAGAACGCGGAATGATTGAAAGTCCGTCAAATCGCAGTATGAGTAACACCCGGTGTTTAAAGCCGGGTGTTATTTTAAAAGAGCGATATAAAATTGAAGAGGTGATCGGGGCAGGTGGATTCGGAATCACATACCGTGCATGGGATCCGCTCTTACAGTCGTATGTTGCAATCAAGGAGTATTATCCGTCCGGGATTGCGACGCGGAGCGCAGATTCGTCGAAGGTCTGTGTGCCGGTTGGACAGGAGCAGCGGGAATACCATCGGGGAAGAATTCGCTTTTTAAAAGAAGCGCAGGATGTGGCGCGGTTTCAGTCGGAGCCCAATATTGTAAGCATCTATGATTATCTGGAGGAAAATGATACTGCCTATATGGTCATGGAGTATCTGCATGGCTGTACGCTGAAACAATACATTCGGGAGCATGGAGGACGGCTGGATACGGATCATATCCTCCATATCTGTCTGTCGGTGTTGGACGCACTTGCAGTTGTTCACAAGGCGGGCATGATTCACCGAGATATCAGTCCGGAGAATATTTTTATCTGTGAGGATCTGACCGTCAAGCTGATCGATTTCGGCGCGGCAAAGCAGGTGTATCTCGATGGGGAACAGACGATGTCGGTTGTCTTAAAACCGGGATATGCACCGCCAGAGCAGTATGCAAAAAAGGATAAACAGGGACCGTGGACAGACATCTACGCGCTTGGTGCGACACTTTATTTTGCGGCGACCGGAGAGAAGCCGGAGGAATCGTTTGGACGTGTACTGGAGGATACGATAAAGCCAGTCTGTGAGGTGAACCCGGAGATCCCGCGTGCAATGTCGCAGGTGATCATGCGTGCGATGTCAGTAAAGATTGAGGACCGCTACCAGACGGTGGAGGCAATGCGGGAGGCATTGCTTGCCGGAGAGGGGCAGAATGCGCAGATGGAGCCGTATGTGATCCCAGCATCCCGGATTTCAAAGCGGGATTTGCCGAAGAAACGGGGCTTTCTGATTGGTGTAGCTTTCTGTATCGTAATTATGCTTGTAGTGACAGGAATCTGGATGGCGGGGCGTGTAGCGAAGAAGGCAGGGACGGCAACAGCAACTGAAATGAATGCAGCATCGACAGAGGCGCAGACAGCAACGATGGCGGATGCACAGACTGCCACGGACGCTGAACAGGCAGCAACAGAGGCGGAGAAAACGACACAGGCGGACAATCCGATGGTTATGCATGTGCCAACGAAGGAGGAGCTTGCCGAGCAGGAAAAATCCGATGCGATCCTGAATATCACGTCCTCGGAGACGGAACGCGTCAGTATTGATGCATTTGAATATATGAAGGATGGAAATCAGGGATACAGGATGGAATCCGCAGATGGTCTGGCGGCGGTTGCATATGAGGGAGACTGCGTAAAACTCTGCTTAAAGTATTATGACAGCATTCTGGGGGATACGCCGCAGGTGACAGATGATTTGATCTATTCCTATACCTTTGAACGATATGATTCCGACTATGGAATATACCGGGCAATCTATGATGCGGATGATACATCGGGTTACTGGGACTATGCAACTTTATATCCGCCAGAGTTTCATTTTGCAGATGATTCCTTTACATTGTATATTCCGCTTACTTCGGGGCTGGAGGATGGAAGGTACAAGCTATATTTTTCTTACGAAGATCCTGCTACACAGAAATCGGTGTTTCAGGCGACAATTGAATTTTATCTGAACAGGAGCGCGATGTAATTCGCGCTCCTGTTTGCATAAAAGCGTAAGATATACCAAATTTTACAAATTTTTGTATATTATTTGCATTTTTTGTTTGAGATTCCTCGCTTTTGTTAAGATGTGTTCAATCCATATTTGTAAATAAAACGTAAATTATACCGAATATATAGCCAAATTAGCAGGATTCAGTTTTGATGGTATTTTTTATGATACTATTTATAAAATGAATATTTGGGACTGGGGAAGAGAACAAACGATGAAAATTGGAATTTGCGATGACCGTTATGAAATACGGCACAAAGTAAAGGAAATATTACAGGAAACATATACAGAGGAACAAGGATTCTTAATTCATTCATATACTCCAAACGAAATAAAAATTGATATCGAAGATATGGTATTTGACTGTGAAATCCTGATCATGAATACGGATTATCCAGAGAGCGGCTTGCGGGGGGTGGCGATTGCCAAGCAGATCAATGCAGCATTTCCATTTTGTAAGATTATCTATCTGACCGAGAATGAAAATGCAATCAAGGATGTGTATGAGACCAATCATTGCTATTTTGTCCGGCAAAAGGATGCAGATCAAGTCATGGAGCTTGCAATGCAAAAAGCCGTTAATATGGTAAAGCAGGATACGGCGCGGAAATCACTGGAGATTATCTGTGACGGGCATCATGTATTTATCAATCGTCCGGATATTATTTATATCGAGAAGTGTGGAAGAACCATTAAAATCGTGACGCGGTTCCGGGAATACACCAGTTACAAGTCATTGGCAGGCATCCGCAAAATGCTGGGAGACAATATGATACGTGTGCATGGTGGATATGTTGTGAATTTGACGTATATCACTTATTTAGGTGTGGAAACGCTGGAAGTACAGAATGGAAAGACAATCCCGATCGGCAGGACATACGACAAAGAAGTCAGAAAAGCCTATCAGGAATATTGGAAAAAATAAAAGAACATGGTAAAATAAAAATCGAGTATGTAAATACTCGATTTTTTTATGTGAGGACAAAACGATGTTGCGAATTGGAATCTGTGATGAAAATACGAAAGACCGGACGGTAATCCGACAGATTGTGACGGACACATTGTTCCGGGAAGAAGAATTAAGCTATATTGAATATGCGGAAGCAGAGACATTGGAACAGGAGATACAGGCAAGTACAGTGCCGTTTGATCTGTTGCTAATGGAAATGAAATATAAAAATACAAGTGGGTTACAGCTGGCAAAGCAGATACGGGAGAAAAATCTGGATGTTGATCTGCTGTTTGTAACAGATGAGTCAGATCATGTGTATGAAGGCTATCATGTGCAGGCACAGGGATATGTCTTAAAAGAAGATATGAAGACACAGCTTCCAGACTGTCTGCGGCAATATATGAAACGACGGGCGCAGACTGGTACGATTCTTGTGAAATCAGAGTCGGTTGTGCGCAGTATTCCGATTGCCACAATCCGCTATATAGAAAGCCGCGCCAGAGTGCTGTTGTTACATACAAAAAACGAAGTGATTCCATTTTATGGAAAGCTGGCGGATATTGAACATAAGGTGTTACAACATGGATTTGTGCGTATCCATCAGAGCTTTCTTGTACGGAAGGCCGCGATTGCAGCAATCAATGGATATGAGGCCGTTGTCGGGGAGGATACGCTTCCAATCAGCCGGAAATATTATAAAACGGTGCAGATGCAGTTTCAGCTCAAGCAGAAGATACAGGTGGCAGAGGAGGATATAGATCCGACAGTCACACGGAGTCTGGCGAAAAGCATGGAAAATAATGGCGCAATCATTGGAACAAAGGGCGAGTTGCTTGGAATCATCTACCGCATGAAAGATGGTGAAAGTCTGACGATTGGCAGAGATGCCGAAAAATGTCAGATCGTGCTGAAAAAATCCAACGTGAGCCGGGAACACTGTATTGTAAGACGGCTTGACGATGACACCTATGAAGTGGAGGACTGCTCAAAAAATGGTGTCTATGTGGAAGGTGCCTATCTTGGAAAAGGAAATAAGGTACAGGCGGAGACCGGAAACCGGGTATGGCTGTGTGATGAATCACAGGAATTTCGATTGGGATAGTGGAAAGCGGGAGTGAGACAAATGATCATAAAATGTGAAAAGGGAAAACATTACTATAACACAGTGGAGCATAGTGTGTGTCCATTTTGTGTACAGGTGGAGAAAAAGATAAATGAGCAGAAAAGTGAATTAAATAAACAGGAAGATGAATCTATTTGTATAACGGAAACAACAGATCTGTAAGAATATATAAAATATTCTTTCAAAACGTTATCAGATAAGGTATGATAGGAGACATGCAGAAAAGCAGGAGGTAAATATTCGCTATGCCAAGGTTTTATGTGGAAGGATGTCAGGATGCACAGACTGGTATTACGATTATGGGAGAAGATGTGAACCATATAAAAAATGTATTGCGTTTGACAATCGGAGATACCATTACTGTGTGTGATGGTGCTGGAAAAGAGTATGAGTGTGAGATCGCGGAGATATCCAAAGAGCAGGTATATGCAAATATCGTAGATATCAATCAGAATGCAGCAGAACTTCCGTGTAATATCACATTGTTTCAGGGAATGCCAAAATCAGATAAAATGGAATTTATCATCCAGAAGGCGGTAGAACTTGGAGCAGCCGGGATTGTTCCGGTTATGATGAAACGGACTGTCGTGAAACTTGAAGATAAGAAGAAAGACAAAAAAAGAGAACGTTATCAGATGATTGCGGAGTCTGCGGCGAAACAGTCCGGACGAGGTATAATTCCTGAAGTCACCGGATTTATGTCATTTCGTGAAGCACTTCAATATGCAGGAAAGTTTGACCTGCTGATTGTACCGTATGAGAGTGCGGATGGAATTGCATACGCAAGGGAGATAATTGCACAGGCATCAAACCTTCCAGACGGCGCGAATATCGGAATTTTTATCGGACCGGAAGGTGGATTTGCAAAAGAAGAAATTGATGTAGCAAAGGAAGCTGGTGCGAAGATTATCACATTAGGAAACCGGATTTTGCGGACAGAGACTGCAGGGCTTGCAGTTTTATCTATTTTGATGTTCCAAATGGAGCAGTAGAGAAAATTAGAAATTTGTTCAGCACAGATTGATAGAAGGAAAAAAGTTATGGAATGTTATTTTGATAATGCAGCAACAACAGCTGTATTCCCAGAGGTAAAGGAACTGATGATGACACTGCTGGACGTGAATTATGGAAATCCATCGTCCCAGCACAAGAAGGGATTAACGGCGAAAGACTATGAGCGCACCGCGACAGAACAGGTCGCAAAGACGCTTAAATGTATGCCGAAGGAGATCGTATTTACATCCGGCGGCACAGAGGCAAATAACCTTGCTTTAATCGGAGCGGCACTGGCACACCGCCGTGCGGGCAAGCATATTATCACGACACCGATCGAGCATGCGTCAGTGCTTTCCACGGTGGAGTTCCTGCAGAAGGAAGGCTTCGAGATCAGTTTCATGGAAGTCGGTTCTGACGGAAAGGTAGATTTAGACAGCCTCTCGAAGCTGTTGCGTGACGATACGATATTAGTCAGCTGCATGTATGTAAATAATGAGATCGGAAGTATCCAGCCAATCGAGGCGCTTGTAAAGCTGGTAAAGGCGCACAATCCGCAGACACTTGTGCATGTCGATGCGGTACAGGCATATGGCAAATTAAAATTCACACCGAAGCAGCTCGGCGTGGATCTGCTCTCTGTGAGCGGGCATAAGATTCACGGACCGAAGGGAAGTGGAGCACTCTATATCAAGGACAAGACGTTGATCCGCCCGATCATTTACGGAGGTGGACAGCAGAATTTCATGCGTTCCGGTACGGAGAATCTACCGGGAATCGCAGGCATGGGACTTGCCGCAGAGATGATCTATACCGACCATGAGGCGAAGATGCAGCATGTACGCGAGGTGCGGGATTATCTAGTATCGGAGGTAACGAAGATCGAGGGTGTCTATGACCATTCCGGTGAGGCACCGCATATCGCGAGTATCAGCTTTGAAGGGGTGCGCGCTGCCGTTTTGATGCGTGCGATCGGCGATAAGGGTATCTATGTATCAGCAGGTTCTGCCTGTTCATCGAACAAACCACAGGTAAGCCATGTCCTGACCGCAATCGGATTGTCACAGGAGCAGTTGGAGTCGACACTCCGGTTCAGCTTCTGTGAGTGGAACACAAAGGAAGAAGTGGATTATTGCGTGGAAGTATTAAAGGAAACCCTTCCAATGCTGCGGCGCTATACACGGAAGAAATAATTGCTATTCCTCGTTATTTCTGTTATAGTGAAACGATGGAAATAAAACAACTATGGTAGTAGGAAATGAGGATTACGATGCAGTATAAGATGTTTTTGATCAAATATGCGGAGATCGGAACGAAAGGAAAGAATCGTTACGTCTTCGAGGAAATTATGTGCAAGCGTATGCGTGCACGCTTAAAGCCACTGGGCAAGTTTGAGGTACGCCGGGAATACGGACGTATTTTCGTCGAGGCGTTCTCGGATTACGATTACGAGGATGTCATGAAGGTACTCACAACGATCTTCGGTATCGTCGGTGTGTGCCCGGTCAAGGTTGTGGAGGAGTTGAGCTACGAGGCAATCTCCAAGGCAGTCGTTGCGCATGTGGCAGAAGAATATAACGATAAGCATTTTACATTCAAGGTAAATGCAAGAAGAAATAATAAGACATTTCCAAAGACTTCGATGGAGTTAAACTGTGATCTTGGAGCCGATCTTCTGGATGCCTATCCAGATATGACGGTCGACATTCATAAACCGGATGTATTCATCAACGTGGAAGTGCGAAATGTCACCTATATTTATTCCCAGATCATTCCGGGACCGGGCGGACTTCCGGTCGGCACGAACGGTAAGGGTATGACGCTTCTTTCCGGCGGTATCGACAGTCCGGTTGCGGCATATATGATTGCCAAGCGTGGTGTGGAGATCGAAGCGGTGTATTTCCATGCGCCACCATTTACAAGCGAGCAGGCGCGGACGAAGGTTATCGATCTTGCGAAGATTGTGTCGAAGTATTCAGGTGTGATCAAACTTCATGTGGTGCCGTTTACCGATGTGCAGCTTGCCATCTATGACAATTGTCCTCATGATGAACTGACGATCATCATGAAGCGGATCATGTATCAGATCGCGCAGGAGATCGCACTAAAAGAAGACTGCCAGTGCCTGATCACCGGAGAGAGTATCGGACAGGTATCGAGCCAGACGACACAGAGTCTGCTCGTCATCGACAGCGCAATCGATAAGCTTCCGGTATTCCGTCCATGTATCGGTATGGATAAGCAGGAGATCATTGATATCTCAGAGAAGATCGGAACGTATGAGACGTCCATTCTTCCATATGAAGACTGCTGTACAACATTTGTAGCACAGCATCCGGTGACAAAGCCGAAGATGGAGCAGATCTTAGAATCAGAGAAGGCACTTGTCGGTAAGATTGAGCCTCTGATCGCGAAGGCAGTCGAAGACGTCGAAATTGTATATTGTCGTTAATAAACAGGATAAATCAGGCAGGAAGTGAGAGACGTGGAAAAAAGTAAAAAGGGAATCGTATGTATTTTGTTATCTGCATTCTGCTTTTCTCTTATGAGCTTATTTATCCGGCTAGCCGGAGATGTGCCGACGATGCAGAAATGCTTCTTCCGGAATCTGGTTGCGATGCTTATCGCAATCGCTGCACTGGTGAAGGCACATCAGCCATTTCGAATCGGAAAGGGAAATCTGAAGTATCTGCTCTGTCGTGCCATCGGTGGTACGTGTGGATTGATCTGTAATTTTTATGCGGTCGATCATATTTCTATATCAGATGCTTCCATGCTCAATAAGCTGTCACCGTTTTTTGCGATTATCTGCTCGTTCTTCGTGTTGAAGGAGGTTGCGAGTAAGCTGGACTGGGTGACCGTAATTGCAGCATTCGTCGGAATGCTGCTTGTTGTGAAGCCGACGATGAGCATGGAGACAGTGCCGGCTCTGATCGGGGCACTCGGCGGATTTGGCGCCGGTTTTGCGTATACGTTTGTCAGAAAGCTTGGACAACGCGGAGAAAATAGTATGATTATCGTATTGTTCTTCTCCGCCTTTTCCTGTGCAGTGACATTGCCTTTTTTCGTGTTCCAATATCAGCCGATGAGCGGGCTTCAATGGCTGTTTCTGATCTGTACGGGAATTTCGGCTGCAGGAGGCCAGATCTTCATCACGAAGGCGTATTCGTATGCACCGGCAAGGGAAATCTCGGTGTATGATTTCTCTATTGTGCTTTTTACGGCATTATGGGGATTCCTGTTCTTAGATCAGATCCCGGATTACCTGAGCGTGATCGGATATGTGGTGATCATCGGAACGTCTGTGGTGAAGTGGTATATCACGATTGAACGGCCGCACAGACAGGAAATTCACAGGGAACATGAGTTAAATGATAGATAATACAGAGAATAGTCAGAGAAAGAATAAGATAGAAGATACAGAGCAGTCAGCCTGTACGCTTTGCCCGCGGGATTGTAAGAAAAATCGTGCGGACGGCGAGATCGGTGTCTGTGGAGAGACCGCTGCCATGCGGATCGGACGGGCTGCTCTGCATATGTGGGAGGAACCGTGTATTTCCGGAGAGAAAGGCTCCGGGGCGGTTTTTTTCACCGGGTGTCCGCTTCACTGCGTGTATTGCCAGAATTACGCAATCTCGGATGGCGGCACCGGCAGGCAGATCACAGTGGAAGCGCTTGTGCAGATATTTCGTGATTTAGAAGCACAGGGCGCGGCGAATATCAATCTGGTCACTGCGGATCATTTTATCCCGCAGGTGGCACAGGCAATCCGACAGGCAAAGGAGCAGGGCTTTTCCCTGCCATTTATCTATAATACAAGCAGTTATGTGCGGGTGGAAGCACTGCGCATGTTAGAAGGACTGGTGGATGTCTATCTGCCAGACATGAAATATATGGATGCGGATACGGCGGAGAGGTATTCCCATGCACCGGATTATCCGGTGGTGGCGAAGGCTGCGATTGCGGAGATGGTGCGCCAGTGTGGTGAGGTTGTCCTTGATGCGGAGGATGCGTATATAAGACGTGGCGTGATCGTACGGCATATGTTACTGCCAAAGCATCTGTTAGAAGCAGAGAAGATTATACGATATCTTTACGAGACGTATGGAAACCGGATCTATATCAGTATGATGAGCCAGTACACACCGGTTGGTGATATCGGGGTAAGGTTCCCGGAGCTTGCAGATAAAGTTCGCCGGAAATCGTACCGCAAACTGCTTGATTATGCAGTGAACTTAGGCGTGGAGCAGGCGTTTTATCAGGAAGGGGAAGTGGCAAAAGAAAGCTTCATCCCGGAATTTTATAAGGAATAACAGGAGAGACAACATGGATATATTACAGGTAATCGCAGATGAATTGCAGATTAAAAAAGGTCAGGTAGAAAAGTCGGTTGAACTGATCGACGAGGGTGCTACGATTCCTTTTATCGCAAGATACCGGAAGGAAGTGACCGGCTCCTTAAATGATGAGCAGTTACGTGCGCTGTCTGAGCGTCTTGTGTATCTGCGGAACTTAGAGGAGAAGAAAGCGTCCGTACTTGCAACGATCGAGGAGCAGGGCAAGCTGACAGACGAATTAAAGAGACAGATCGAAGCAGTAATGACGATGGTAGCATTGGAGGATCTGTACCGTCCATACCGTCCAAAGCGTCGGACAAGAGCGACAATCGCCAAGGAGAAGGGCTTGGAACCACTTGCAGAGATCTTACGTGCACAGGCAACAACAAGGACGATCGAGGAAGAGGCAACCGCTTTTGTTGATGCAGAAAAAGGCGTGGAAAGCGTACAGGATGCCATCGACGGAGCCAAGGATATTCTCGCAGAAGTGTATGCGGATGATGCGGATTACCGGACGAAGCTTCGTGCGATGACAAAGGAGAGCGGAAGCCTTGTAGCAAAGGCGAAGGACCAGGAAGCAGATTCGGTCTATGAGATGTATTATGATTTCTCAGAGCCAATCAAAAAGCTGGTTGGACACCGGATTTTAGCAATCAATCGTGGCGAGGCAGAGAAATTTCTGACAGTGAAGATCGAGGCACCAAGACAGGAAATTTTACTCTGGCTTGTAAAGCAGATTATCGGAAATATGAAGCATGATAGTGCAAGCTATCTCTATGAGGCAATTATAGACAGTTATGACCGTCTGATCGCGCCTTCCATCGAGCGTGAAATACGGAATGAACTGACAGAGAAGGCAGAGGAGGGCGCCATCGGCGTATTCGGCAAGAACCTCCATCAGCTTTTGATGCAGCCGCCGATCTCCGGACAGGTTGTACTTGGCTGGGATCCGGGATTTGCACACGGAAGCAAGCTGGCAGTTGTCGATGAGACCGGAAAAGTGCTTGATACCGTCATTATCTACCCGACAAAGGGACAGAAAAACTATGATGCGGCGAAGCAGGTGTTGAAGAAGCTGATCGCAAAATATCATGTGACACTTATTTCTCTCGGAAATGGTACCGCAAGCCGGGAGTCGGAAGCGATGATCGTCGAGCTGATGAAGGAACTGAACGTGGACTTAAAATATGTCATCACGGATGAGGCGGGCGCATCGATTTATTCTGCAAGCAAGGAAGCAACCGAGGAATTCCCGGATTTCGATGAGTGGCAGAGAAGTGCGGCAAGTATTGCAAGAAGAATTCAGGATCCGCTCGCAGAGCTAGTGAAGATCGATCCGAAATCCATCGGTGTCGGACAGTACCAGCATGACATGAACCAGAAGAATCTTGGCAATGCCCTTAACAATGTTGTGGAAGATTGTGTAAACTCAGTCGGAATTGATTTGAATACAGCCAGCCCGGCATTGCTTTCGTATGTGTCCGGTATCAATAAGACACTGGCAAAATCAATCGTGTCATACCGCGAGACAAATGGCAGCTTCAAGAACCGTAAGGAGCTTTTGAAGGTGCCGAAGCTTGGACCAAAGGCATACGAGCAGTGTGCCGGTTTCCTGCGTATCCATGGCGGAAGCGAAGCACTGGATGCGACAAGCGTTCATCCGGAAAGCTACGAGGCAACCAAGGCTTTGATGGAGAAAATCGGTGTTTCCGAGGATGATATCAAGCATGGCGGCATGAAAGGCATCAGCAAGAAAACAAAGGATACGAAGAAGCTTGCGGAAGAGCTTGGAATCGGTGAACCGACGCTTGTCGATATCGTGAAGGAACTGGAGAAGCCGGGCAGAGATCCGCGAGAGGAGATGCCAAAGCCGATCCTTCGAAGCGATGTACTGGAGATGAAAGATTTAAAACCGGGTATGGAGCTGAAAGGAACGGTGCGGAATGTGATCGACTTTGGTGCGTTTGTCGATATCGGTGTGCATCAGGATGGACTCGTGCATATTTCCCGGATGTCAGACAAATACATCAAGCATCCGCTGGAGGTTGTATCGGTTGGAGATATCGTGGATGTGACGGTGATGAGTGTCGATCTGGACAAGCATCGGATACAGTTATCTATGATAAAATAGGGTGAAATAGAAAAATTTCAAAAAAAATCAAAAAATATGAAAATTTTTCTTGCATATTGAAAAGTTATTTGGTAAAATAGCCTATGTTGTGAGCCCGCAAAGAAGAAATATGCAGGCAGGGCTTAATATTTGTCAAGGAGGTGCTAACGGTGGCAAAGTGTAGTATTTGTGAAAAAGGAGCTCATTTCGGTAACAATGTGAGCCATTCTCATAGAAGATCAAACAGAATGTGGAAATCAAACATCAAGTCTGTGAAGGCAGTAGTTAACGGTACTCCTAAGAAGATTTATGTTTGCACACAGTGCTTGAAGTCTGGTAAGGTTGAGAGAGCCTAAGCAGATGGTAAAAAACAGCATATTAGTATGCTGTTTTTTTTATGCCGTCCGTTGATACGCAGAGATGACAAATAAATAGAATTGCATAGCAGGTAAAAGTTGCTAAATCCTGTTAAAAAGGGTATAATGTCACTATATGACTTTAAACAGCCGGAATCAGTCTGGCTTATTACGGAAACGGAGGTAAACGCATGAAGGGTTATTTATCGAATGAAAACGGTGAAATCATTATAGAGAATGAAGTTATTGCCCAGTATGCCGGACACGCTGCATTGGAGTGCTTCGGTATTGTTGGTATGGCAACCATCAGCATGAAGGATGGTATTGCGAAGCTTTTGAAGGGCGACAGTATCAGCAAGGGTGTCAATGTAGTCATCGGTGAGAACAATGAGCTGTCTATTGATTTTCACATCATTGTGGCATATGGTGTCAGCATTTCGACGGTATGTGACAATCTGATCAGTACCGTACAGTATTCCATCGAAGAGATGACAGGTATGAAGGTGAAGGCAATCAACATCTTTGTTGAGGGCGTTCGTGTGATAGATTAATAACATAGATCAGGAGGACAGACAAAGTGGCTACAAAGGTAATTGATGCCCAGTTGTTACAGAAAGCATTTATTGCTGGCGCATACAACTTAGAGAGAAATAAAGATTATATCAACGAATTGAACGTATTCCCAGTGCCGGATGGCGATACAGGTTCCAATATGTCACTTACGATCATGGCGGCAGCCAGAGAGGTAAGTGCACTGGAGAACCCATCGATGGATGAGCTTTCCAAGAAGATTTCCAGCGGTTCCCTGCGTGGAGCAAGAGGAAATTCCGGTGTTATCTTATCCCAGCTTCTGCGTGGCTTCTGCAAGGAGATCAAGGGCAAGAAGCAGATTACAGTATCGGTACTTGCAGATGGTTTCGTACGTGCCGTAGAGACGGCATATAAGGCAGTTATGAAGCCAAAGGAAGGTACAATCCTGACTGTGGCAAAGGGCGTCGCAGAGAAGGCAGTGGAGCTTTCTGAGATGGACATGGATTTCGAGACACTCGGACAGGAGATTCTCGATCATGGTAACGAAGTGTTAAAGCAGACACCAGAGCTGTTGCCAGTATTAAAGGAAGCAGGCGTGGTTGATTCTGGCGGACAGGGACTGATGGAGTTTCTGACTGGCGCTTACAATGGCCTGACAGGAAAAGAAGAGATCAAAGAGCCGGTGACATCCGGCGGTGCAGCGAAGGCACAGACGATGTCTTCGGAAGAGATTGATACATCCCATATCAAATATGGTTACTGTACAGAGTTTATCATTATGCTCGAGAAGGAATACAATGCAGAAATCGAGGCAAAGTTCAAGGAGTTCTTAACTTCAATCGGTGATTCTCTCGTTGTTGTATCGGATGATGAGATCGTGAAGGTACATGTGCATACGAATCATCCGGGACTTGCGTTTGAGAAAGGTCTGGAGTATGGTTCCCTTACAAGCATGAAGGTTGACAATATGCGTGAGGAGCATAAAGAAAAGGTCATTCATGAGCAGGATCGCAAGAAGGCTGCCGAGCAGGAAGCTGCGAAGGAAGAGCCGAAGAAGCCATTTGGGTTTGTGGCAGTTTCCGTCGGAGAAGGCTTGAATGATATCTTCAAGGATCTCGGTGTCGATCATATCATTGAGGGTGGACAGACGATGAATCCAAGTACGGAGGATGTGTTAGACGCAATCTCCAAGGTAAATGCAGAAACTGTATTTGTATTCCCGAATAACAAGAATATTATCTTAGCAGCCAATCAGGCAGCCGAGATTGAGGAAGAGAAACAGGTGATTGTGATTCCAACCAAGACGATTCCACAGGGTATCAGTGCGCTCATTTCGTTTGATGAGACAGCAACTGCCGAGGCAAATCAGGCTGGCATGGAAGATGCGATTACTGCAGTGAAGAGTGGACAGGTTACCTATGCCGTGCGTGATACTTCCATCGATGGCAAGGAGATCAAGACCGGCGATTATATGGGTATCGACGATGCAGGTATTCAGGCAGTTGGACAGGATATCACAGAGGTGGTAAAGGATCTGATTGGTGCGATGGCAGATGAGGATTCCGAGCTTCTGAGCATCTACTACGGCAGCGATGTCGAGGAGGAGAAGGCAAATGCACTGGTAGAAGCTGTGCAGGCAGCGTATCCGGACTTTGAAGTCGAAGCGCATGCAGGCGGACAGCCAATCTACTATTACATTTTGTCTCTGGAATAAAGTGAATCAACGAAATTGTCGGAAAACAATTTCATGTATAAATCCTGACAGAACGTGTGTTTTGTCAGGATTTTGTTGTAGAAGATGGAAAGAAAAATATGAGAAAAGAAGACAGTATCCAGACAATTAAAGGCATTGGAGAGAAAACGGCAGAAAGCTTTGCGCGGCTTGGTATTTTTACGATCGATGATCTGCTGCATACATATCCTCGTAACTATCTAAGCTACGAGGAACCGGTGTGTATCCGGGATGCAGCAGTTGGCGAGCGGCATGCGATCCGGGCGATGATCACCTCTTATGTGACTGTCAAGCAGGTGCGGAGTCTGAAGCTTACAATCCTGACGGTCAGTGACGGTGATATGACGATGCATATGACATGGTTTAATCAGCCATTTTTAAGAAATGTGTTCCACAAGGGGGATTCGTATATCTTCGTTGGAACGGTCAAAGTAAAAAATGGCATGCGTGTCATGGAGCAGGCAGAGTATTATAAACTTCCGGTGTATGCCGGGATGCAGCAGGAAATGCAGCCGGTTTATCCGCTTACGAGCGGACTTTCGAACAAGACATTCCAGAAAGCCATCATGGCAACACGGGAGCTGATTTGTCAGATGGACGATTATGTACCGGAGGAGGTACGGGCAGAGCACAGTCTGATGGAATTATCGGAGGCGTATGAGAACATTCATTTTCCGATGAATCAGGCTGTCTTAAAAAATGCGATCCGCAGACTTGCTTTTGACGAGTTTTATCAGTTCCTCTATGATATGGCATCCATGAAGAAGACAACGCAGTTACAGGAGAATCTGCATAAGATCGTACAGGGCAAGGCAGTTGCGGATTACATATCGAATCTTCCGTTTTCCCTTACAAAGGGGCAACAGCAGGCAATCGAGGATATCTTAGCAGATATGGGTGGCGATGGTGTGATGAACCGCCTGATCCAGGGAGATGTTGGATCGGGAAAGACGGTCGTTGCGGCTGCAGCTCTGCTTGCCTGTGCGAAGGCTGGGTATCAGGGTGCGCTCATGGCACCGACGGAGGTGCTTGCGCGACAGCATTACGAGGAGTTGGCGGAGCAGTTTGCACAGTATGATATCCGCACGGCATGTCTCGTTGGCTCGACTCCACTGAAAGAGAAGCGGAGAATTTACGAAGCAATCCAGCAGGGGGAAGTCGATATTGTGATCGGTACGCATGCGCTGCTGGAAGATAAGGTGGAATTCAAAGATCTGGCACTGGTTGTAACCGATGAACAGCACCGGTTCGGCGTCAACCAGCGAAAGAAATTATCAGACAAAGGGTATGGTGTTCATACGCTTGTCATGTCTGCGACACCGATTCCGCGGACGCTTGCCATTATCTTATATGCAGATATGGATATCTCGATCATCAAAGAGTTACCAAAGGGCAGAAAACCGATCAAAAACTGTGTGGTTGGCACGAATTACCGCCAGACGGCATATCAGTTTATCGCCGGACAGATCGCCGAGCACAGTCAGATCTATGTGGTCTGTCCGATGGTGGAAGAAAGCGAGACGCTCGACGTGACGAATGTCACAGAATATGTGGATACGATGCGGGCAAATTTACCTGCAGGCACACGGATTGAGATGCTGCACGGACAGATGCGGGCAGATGAGAAAAATGAGATCATGAAACGGTTTTCGGAAGGTGAGATTGACGTGCTTGTATCGACAACGGTTATCGAGGTGGGCGTCAACAATCCGAATGCAACCGTGATGATGGTGGAAAATGCAGAGCGGTTTGGACTGGCACAGCTGCATCAGCTGAGGGGCAGAGTCGGACGTGGAAAGAAGCAGTCGTATTGTATCTTCATCAATGGGAAAGAATCCGAAGAATCAATGGAACGTCTGCGCGTGCTGGAAAATTCCAACGATGGATTCTTTATCGCAAGTGAAGACCTGAAACTCCGAGGACCGGGAGATTTCTTTGGAATCCGACAGAGCGGCGATGCATTGTTTGAGCTTGCGGATATCTACAATCATGCGGATATGCTGCAGCTTGCACAGGACATGCTCAAAAAATACGGAAAGACGATACAGCCGGTCCGCAGAAACCGGGGAGGAATCTCTGAGACCGTGTTATAGAAAAAACGCCAGATTTCCTATGAAAACGGTTGCCGAAAAGGGCAAAAAAGCATATAATAGGCACGTGTTTAATTAAATAAGATAAGAGGAATGACATGAAAGTAAAAGTAGGGTATATTACACGCTGGAGAAGAGCCATTTTCTTTACTCTGGTGGCATGTATTGTTGTATTTGGACTGGTATCTACCGTATGTGCGAAGCTGATCGAAGCGGCACTTGTTTCGAATATGGTAAGTGTTGCGGCACTGCTTCTGTGCATCGTTGTATTTGTGCTTGTATTGAGTGACAAATGGGAACGCTTTGAGGGCGAAGGAATCGCCGCGATTGAGAACGGGGAATTTACATATCATGATAAGAAGCGCCATATCGAGATTGCGATGGATGATATAAAAAGTGTAGATATCAAACCGATTACACTTGGACAGACAAGCAAGACGAATCTTGCGTATCTGCTCGTGATCAAGACGAATAAGAAGAAATATCAGATTGAGTCGGAGCGCGCCAGAGGACAGGCATACGATGAGGTTGACCTGCACCGATTATATATCTGGATACAGGAAAAACGTACAAAGTAAGAGGGTTACAGGGGAAGGAATCAGGTGAAGCAATGAAGAAAAATAATAATAAGGTATGGATTGCGGTGATCGCAGTGCTGGTTGTCGTGATCGCGGCATTGATCGTAGTGCTGGTGCGCAGAAAACCGAAGGATGACGTCGAGAAGGTAACCTCCGAGGAGGCAATCCAGACGGAGACAGAGGCAACGCCGGAGACAGCCTCGGATGCGACAGAAGCGGCAACAACAGAGGCGCAGGCGACACAGGATTGTTTTGTCAAAGTGACCAACAGCAATTCGTGGGAGAGTGCAAACGGATACAGCGGACAGCTCGATTCAACGATCACGAACAAGACAAGCGGTGCACTGAAAAACTGGGAGATTCGGATGACGGTGCCAGATAAGACGACATTAGATAGCTCATGGAATGGAACATTCAAGCTGGATGGAACGACATTATCGGTAAAGTGTGTGGATTACAATGCAGAGGTTCCAGCAAACGGCAATCTGAAGGATATCGGCGTCATCGTAACTGTGCCTTCACAGGCAGATCTGAAGGCCATCTGTGACAGCGCCGTGCTGTATGTAGATGGAAAAGAATACAAAGGAAGCAGTGCGTCTTCAACAACAGAGGCAACGGAGGCAAAGGAAGAGACGAAGCCGAAGGAAAAGACAGAGCCGGAGAGCGGTACCCCAGTTGACAATCATGGCAAGCTTACATTGAAGGGAACGGATATTGTTGATAAAAATGGAGACAAATATCAGTTAAAGGGTGTCAGTACACATGGTATCGCGTGGTTCCCGGAATATGTGAATCAGGATGCGTTCCAGAGTCTGCGTGATGATATGGGTGCAAATCTGATTCGTATCGCGATGTATTCCGGTGAAAATAACGGATATTGCACCGGTGGTGACCAGAAGCAGTTAAAGGAATTGGTGAAAACGGGTGTGGATGCAGCAACGAACCTTGGTATGTATGTTATTATCGACTGGCATGTATTAGGTGACCAGAATCCACAGACCTATAAAGAAGAGGCAAAGGCATTTTTTGAAGAAATGTCTTCTCTGTATAAAGATTATGATAATGTGATTTATGAAATCTGTAATGAGCCAAATGGTGGAACGACATGGGCAGACGTAAAATCCTATGCGGAAGAGGTGATTCCGATTATCCGCAAGAATACGAAGGATGCCCTGATCATCGTAGGAACACCAACATGGTCACAGGATGTAGATATTGCGGCAGAAGATCCTGTTACCGGATATGACAATATCATGTATGCCGTTCATTTCTATGCGGCAACACATACGGATAACATCCGGAACAAAGTGACAACGGCGCTTTCCAAAGGACTGCCGATCTTTGTCAGTGAATTTTCCATCTGCGATGCATCTGGAAATGGTGCGATTGATTACGATCAGGCAGCAAAATGGTTTGATCTGATTGATTCCAACAATCTGTCTTATGCCGCATGGAACTTATCGAACAAGGCAGAGACGTCATCCTTGATTGATTCGTCCTGTACAAAGACATCTGGCTGGACAGACGAGGATTATTCTGAGACAGGAAAATGGCTCAAAAAGCAGATGCATGGAGAAAACTGATCAGGATGAACATGGCATATAGTCCAGGCATTCTAAAATAAATAGTAAAAGGAAGAAGAATATGCGTGTAATAGCTGGAACGGCACGTAGTCTGCCGTTAAAAACGATAGAAGGTCTGGAGACGCGACCGACGACAGACCGGATCAAAGAGACATTATTTAATATGCTGACCGGGTATGTGCCGCAGGCAAAATTCTTGGATTTATTTGCAGGAAGCGGCGGCATCGGAATTGAAGCGCTGTCCCGTGGGGCAGAGAGCTGTACCTTTGTCGAGCAGGCAAAAAATGCAGCCGCATGTATCGAGGATAACCTGAAATTCACGAAGCTTGCAGATAAGGCACAGGTGCGGAAGTTTGATGCGGTAAGTTTTGTCTCATCCCTGCCGGAAATTGATTATGATGTGATCTTTATGGATCCTCCATATAGCAAGGGACTGGAGCGCAGAGTATTAGAGGTGCTTTCCACAAAGAAATTTACGACAGATACCCTGATTGTAGTGGAAGCCGCATTGGACGAGGATTTCTCGTATGTGGATGCACTTGGATTTGAAATAACAAAAGATAAGCATTATAAGACGAACAAGCATATCTTTTTGATGCAGAAGGAGAACGTATGAGCATAGCAGTTTACCCGGGCAGCTTTGATCCGGTTACGCTTGGACATCTGGATATCATTCGCAGATCAGCGGCGATATTCGACCATGTAATTGTCGGAGTTTTGAATAATACATCGAAAAAACCATTGTTTTCTTTGGAAGAACGTGTTAATATGTTGAAAGATGTAGTTTCCGAGATTGAAAATGTATCGGTAGAATCGTTTGACGGTTTGCTGGTGGACTTCGTCCGTCAGAAGAATACGAACGTGATCATCCGGGGACTTCGTGCCTTAACAGATTTTGATTTAGAGATGCAGATGGCACAGAGCAACCGCATGGTTGCCAAGGATGTCGACACTGTGTTTTTGTCGACAAGCACGCAGTACTCGTATCTGAGTTCCAGCGTGGTAAAGGAATATGCAAGGTATGGTGTTGACCTGACTGAATTTGTTCCCGCGTGCATTATTCCCAAATTAATCGAGCGAATGAATGAGTTGGATATAAAGAGGTCATAGGAGGATTCTTAAGATGGGTAAAAAAGGCGTTGAAAGTATGATCGAGGAGATCAAGGTATACATTGAAAATTGTAAGCCAATGCCATTGTCACAGACAAAGATTTCAGTACAGAAGCCAGAGCTTCTCTCTATGTTGGATGAATTAGAGTTAAAGCTTCCAGGCGAGATTGAACGTTGTAAGAAGATTATGCGTAACAAGGAAATGATTCTTGCCGATGCAAGAACCCGTTCCGATGCGATTATCACAGAGTCAGTCAATGAAGCAAATCGTATGATTGAACAGAACGAGATCACACGTCTTGCCAACATTCGTGCAGACGAGATTCTGGAGAATGCCAGAAATCAGGCACAGCAGATCGTAGATCAAGCTTCTGAGGAAGCAAATGAGATCCGTCTGGGTGCAATGTATTATACAAAGGACAAGCTTACAGAAATGCGTGATATCTTCCAGAAGATTCATGACATGGAGAAGGAAAATTACCGTGTTCTGATCGAGTCTCTGGAGAACGATACGTATGTGATCGAGACAAATATGACAGAGATGGATACGAACATCAATATGTTCACTGCTTCTTCTAACATGTCTTATGAGGAGACGGATGATCTTGACAGCGCATTCTCAAATGAGCCAGCTCCAGCTCCGGCACCACAGCCAGCTCCAAGCTATCAGGAGGAAGCCGCTGAGGATGAGGAAGAGCCAGAAGAGGACGATGACGATGTCGACGTATACGGCGAGCGTGACGAGGAAGAGGATGACGACGATGATTTTGATGATTTCTTAGACGAGTAAGAGATACATTGCAAAACCAGTCATACATCCACAGATACATTTGACAACGAAATAATAAATCATGGACAGCCCGGATTTTTTCGTGACCTGTAAGGTTTGGAGAAAGGCAGAGATGCCGCCAAACGAGGTACACGCAAGAATCAGGGCTGTTTTGCTTGCAAGGGGAAATGCACTTGCGGCAAGCACGGTGCTTCCCTGAGTGATCTCGAGTATGCCGCACAGGACGGTCGATACATCCTGTGGCAGGCCCGGGATGGCGCAGACAAGTGCAAACAGGATGGAACAGATCATGATGTACAGACCGACATAGGTGATCTGAATGACGGATTGTAACAGCAGATCGTTTGTCTGCATGGATATGGCTTGCTGAGATACACCTTTCTGGGGATATTTATAGGTATGTACAGATGGGGGTGATAAATGACTGGTAATGGCAGCTTCTTTGGATGCAGGATGCAGTTTGGAGAATGCGGATGCATATTTATGTTTCTTGATCACATGAAAAACAAGAAATACGATGGATGTGACAAGCACATACGGCACATAGAGAATTACAAGCAGAAACCAGAACGGAAACCGATCCTGCAGCACAGTGTGACCGATATAGCCGGACAGAAACATTGGACTGATGTTATTACACAGAGGGAGCAGTATCGTGGCGGTGGATGGCTTGATATAGCCTTCCTTCGTGAAGTCGGAAGCCATCTTTGCACCGAGCGGATAGCCACATAGAAGTCCGAGCAGGAATAAGACAGGAATCGCATAGGCGGCGCCTGTTTTTTTCGTGCGGATTTTCAGGACGAAGAGGTTTGATAAGAGCATAAAGGGAAGAAGCAGGGGCAGGACATCGTGAAACCAGAGCATAAGTCCGGCACGTGCCCCGGTGACTACGACCTGATTTTCCCCGATGAGTGTCAGAAGAAAAATAATCAGACAAAATAGCATAGAAAAACTCCCATATCTTCCATAATAAAATGTATGAACGTGGAAGGTGTTATAGAACCGGGAGTTTTCTTGTATAATCGTTCGGAAGTGTGATGCCGTAATGATTATAGTAGATGCAGTTGTAAAGTTCAGTTGCACGCAGATCGTATTGCCACATGGTGCGTGCGAGTTCTGTGTCAATGGCAGGATAGGCGGAAAGTATAGTGTCAAAATCAGCTTTCTTCGTGATGACTGGAATCATAGATGATTCATGTAGCTGCCGGATCAAGCTGCTGGATTCCTTTTTCAGCGCCAGTATATTTGCATAACATGCATAGCCGGATCCGATAAACTTCTGCCGGTCGGACTCGGTATAGCCAAGCAGCAGATGCAGGAGCGCCCGGGCGATGCGGCTTCTTGTGATGTCCTTCGTCTTTAACTGCTCGACAAGCACTTCATAGTCGATTGGATATGGGGCATGCTGCAGTTTATCCGCAAGTGCCGGGGAGATATCACAGATATCCGAAAGCTCCGGTTCCCGAAGTCTGCAAGCCTGTACGAAAGGTGTCAGCATTGCATCCGACAGATAGGTGTGGTCGGGTGTCTCCATGCGCAAATAGGTTGCCGGTGGAACCTGTGCGGCAAGTGCTGAAAAGTCCGTTCCTTTCGCAAGGGCTGTCCGGATGGCAGTTGCCGAGCTGATCTGTGCCTGTAGATCGGTATCGTGATAGTCATTTGAAATCCGTTTGATAAAGATTGGTCTGATATTGGCATGTAGCTTCTTAATCGCGCACAGATAGGAGAGCGCGAGCGTATTGTTTGGTGCCTTAAGAAGCGCGGCTGCCGAATCTCCGCAGATTGCGGCGATTGCAGTCTGTCTCGCTCTCGGGTAGGAAACTCCGACTTTTAATGCCTGCTTTAAGGCAAGCTGATAGTTCTCCGGTTCCTCGGTCAGAAACTCTGCCACCTGTTCAAATACGTCCGGTTCTGCCTCTTCAACGCCAAACGCCAGATAGTCAATCGCATGAAGGTTCTTTAAGATTGCGACAGCACCATCCGCAAAATCTCCGGCACTTCCGGTCGCATACACAAACGGAAGCTCTAAGCACAGGTCAAATCCATCCGCAACCGCCATTTCCGCGCGTGTGTATTTGTCCCACAGGGCGATACTGCCACGCTGCAAGAAATTTCCGCTCATCAGCGCAATTGCGTGGTCGGCATGCGAAAGAGACATCGCTTCCTCGAAGAGATAGTGATGTCCGTTGTGATATGGATGAAATTCTGCTATGACTGCTACGTTACTCATATCGTTATTATACCAATCCGGTTAGGATTCATCAAGGCTTGCCGGCTGGGATTTGGTGGAAACTTATTTTGGTTGGCATTTTTTTAACTATGATATATAATATGGAATCGTTGATGATATAGGACATTGACATTCAGGGATAAAATGGAGAATAGACGATGAAGAACGAACAAGAAAAAACAGAATGGATGCAGAAACCGGTTGTAGTATGGCTTGGTGCGATGCTTTGCTGCTTCCTGTGGGGAAGCGCATTTCCGTGTATCAAGATCGGTTATAAGCTGTGGGAGATCAATTCTCTGGATACGGCATCGCAAATTTTATTTGCGGGTATGCGTTTTTTGCTTGCGGGCATACTGGCAATCGTGCTCGGAAGTATGCTTGAGCGGCGGTTTTTGAAACCGGAGCAGGGCGCAGCAGGGAAGATTCTGTGGTTGTCGCTTCTGCAGACAGTCGCACAGTATATGTTCTTCTATATCGGACTGGCACATACAAGCGGCGTGAAGGCGTCGATTATAGAGGCAGTCAATGTGTTTGTCGCAATCCTTGTATCGGGGTGTCTGTTCCGGCAGGAGACGATCCATGCCAGACAGATGATCGGCTGTCTGATCGGATTTGCGGGTGTAGTGCTGATTAACTTAAATGGCGTAGACTTCCATATGCAGGCAAATGGAGAGGGCTTTATCCTGTTATCGACGATTGCCTACGCATTTTCATCCGTGTTCCTGAAGCGATATTCTGCAAAGCATAATCCGGTGATGCTTTCCGGCTATCAGTTCATCGTGGGTGGCATTATTTTGATCCTGTGTGGCCTGCTGCTTGGCGGACGGATGGGTGCGGTATCAGCATCCGCTATCGGAATTCTTGTGTATCTGGCGTTTGTGTCCGCCGTTGCCTACTCGCTGTGGGGACTGCTCTTAAAATACAATCCGGTATCGAAGGTGGCAGTGTTCGGATTCATGAATCCGGTGTTCGGTGTGATCTTATCCGCATGGCTGTTGGATGAGCGGGAGCAGGCATTTGGTGTACTGAGCATAATTTCGCTTGCACTTGTCTGTGTGGGAATCTATATTGTCAATAAAAGAAATGAGAATTGTTAATTTGCTCTTGACCTAAAGGTAGGTGTAGGTGGTATAACGTAAGAGAACAATTATAGATACAGGAGATGAAACAAGATGGAAAAGCAGATCAGACAGACATATTTCGAGGGCGAACGCCCATTGTTTGGTGCGGAGCATCTGTCCATTCAAGATACGATTTTCGGGGAAGGAGAATCCCCGCTTAAGGAGAGCCGTGATATTTCGTTGGAAGGGAGCATTTTCCAGTGGAAATATCCGCTCTGGTACAGTAAGAATATTGCGGTGAAAGACGGCACATGGGCGGAAATGGCGCGTGCCGGTGTCTGGTACACCGATGATATGACAGTCGAGCGCGCGCTGATCGAGGCACCGAAGAATTTCCGGCGCTGTCGCAGACTGACGCTCAAAGAAGTTGCCCTTCCAAATGCTTTAGAGACATTGTGGCACTGTACAGATGTGACACTCGATCACGTGATGGCAAAGGGCGATTATTTCGCGATGGACTGCGAGAACATGAAGATTCAGGACTTCCAGCTTGCGGGAAATTATTCGTTCGATGGAGCAAAAAATGTGGAGATCCACAATGCGAAGCTGCTCTCGAAGGATGCATTCTGGAACAGTGAGAATGTGACTGTCTATGATTCGGTGATTTCCGGCGAATATCTGGGCTGGAATTCGAAGAATCTGACACTGATTAACTGTACGATCGAGAGCCTGCAGGGCATGTGTTATATTGAGAATCTTGTGATGAAGAACTGCAAGCTGGTCAACACAACGCTTGCGTTTGAGTATTCGACGGTCGATGTGGAGATACAGGGCGGTATCGACAGCGTAATCAATCCGACGTCCGGTGTGCTACGGGCAGATTCGATTGGAACGCTCATCATGGAGAAGGAGCGGGTGAACCCTGCAGATACAGAGATTATCTGTAAAGAGATCAAAGAGACGAGGGATCATGCTCCGAAGTAAGATTAAGGCTATAATGAAGCAGGTTGATGTGTACGTAGGTCATCACGCTATCGCGAGGTGACAAATGATATGAATGTTGCAGATGGAGAAGACGTTATGGCATATGATTTTGATAAAATAGTAGATCGTTCCAATACGAATTCCATGAAATGGAACGTGGCAGAAGGCGAACTTCCGATGTGGGTAGCGGATATGGATTTCGAGACAGCACCGGCAATTATGGAAGCAATCAGCAAGCGCGCGAGGCACGGTTGTTTCGGCTATACAGAGGTGCCGGATGCATGGTATCAGGCGTATATCGACTGGTGGAAGATACGCCATGATTTTACAATGGAGAAGGACTGGCTGATGTTTTGTACCGGTGTTGTACCGGCGATTTCGTCAATCGTGCGGAAGCTGACAACACCTGCCGAGAAAGTGCTGGTGCAGACGCCGGTGTACAATATATTTTTCAATTCGATTCTGAATAATGGCAGACAGGTATTGGAAAGTCCGCTTGTATTCGACGGAAATGCATATCATATTGATTTTGAAGACTTGGAAAAGAAACTCGCAGATCCGCAGACGATGTTGATGATTCTCTGTAACCCACACAATCCGATTGGAAAGATCTGGGACAAAGCAACACTGGAACGAATTGGTGCTTTGTGCGCGAAGCATCATGTAATCGTGCTTTCAGATGAGATTCACTGTGATCTGACCGATCCGGGACGTGGATATATTCCGTTTGCATCGGTGTCCGATATCTGCCGGGATAACAGTATTACCTGTATAGCTCCGACGAAGACATTCAATCTGGCAGGTTTGCAGACGGCAGCCATCTCTGTACCGAATCCGGTGATTCGCCATAAGGTATGGCGTGGGATCAACACTGATGAAGTTGCAGAGCCGAATGCATTTGCGGTTGACGCGGCAATCGCGGCATTTACCAAGGGCGCAGACTGGCTAGATGCGCTCCGTGCCTATATCTACGAGAACAAGCAATATGCAGTTCAGTATGTGAAGGAACAGATACCGGAGGTGGAGATTCTTTCTTCGGAGGCAACCTACCTGTTATGGATCTACTGCAAGGATCTTCCGGGAAATTCGCGCGAAATCGCACACCGCATCCGCAAGAAGACGGGATTGTTCCTGTCCGCCGGAAGCGGATTCTCCGGGGATGGGGACCGATTCCTGCGACTGAATATCGCCTGTCCAAGAGCGTTGTTAAAAGACGGTATGGAGCGGTTGAAACGTGGGGTGGAATCACTATGAGAATGACAACATTATGTTATATCGAGCAGGATGGGAAATACCTCATGCTGCATCGGACGAAGAAAAAGAAAGATATCAATAAGGATAAATGGATCGGTGTCGGCGGACATGCCGAGGAGGGCGAAGGACCGGAAGAATGTCTGCTTCGCGAAGTGAAGGAAGAGACAGGGCTGACACTTACGTCGTACCGGTTCCGCGGGCTGATTACATTTATCAGCAACGAGTGTGAGCCAGAGCTGATGTGCCTGTTCACGGCAGACGGATTTACCGGAGAGCTGATCACCTGCAATGAGGGGGATCTGGTCTGGGTGGATAAAACACAGGTGCCGGAGCTTCCGACCTGGAGCGGAGACGCCATATTCCTGAAGCAGATCCTGTCAGACGATCCAAGGTTTTTCACACTGCGGCTTGTGTATGTGGGCGATACGCTGGTGGAACACCGGTTACAATTTTATTAGGCGGTAAATCACATACGCTGCAACCGCGGAGATGGTCTCTGTGGCCGGGAATGCCCAGAAGACTCCATTGGCACCGAGGACGCGGCTTAAAACAAAGGCAGCAGGTATCATGACAACGGCATAACGCGACAACGAAATCAGCAGGGACGCCATTCCCTTTTGCAGGGCTTCGAGCGCACCGCAACAGGTGACCGAAACTGCCGAGATGATAAATCCGATGCATATGATCGTGAGTGCCTTGACACCGATCTCAACCGTCGTCTCATTGTCGGTGAAAAGTCCGATCATCTGTCCCGGTATGAGCAGGGAAAGCAGCACACCGACCGCCATCACACCGGCGGTCAGACAGAGTGTAGTCCGGAAGATCTGCCGGACACGTTTCTTCTCGCCGGCACCGTAGTTGAAGCTGATGATCGGTCGAATACCCTGGATGATTCCGTTTGCAGACAGGTAAATAAATGTCTGCAGCTTATAATAAGCCCCAAGCACGAGGACGTATTTCTCCGAAAATGCTGTCAGGATACCGTTCAGACAGGAGATCATGAGCGACGGCAGCGCCATGTTCAGGGAAGCCGGAATGCCGACGGCGTATAGATTCCCAAGCAATGCCTTGTTAAACGACAGGTTCTTACGCTTGAAGGACAGCGGCAACGGACGGAAGATGCAGAATAGCACATAGACAAGTAATGTGATCGTCTGTCCGATTCCGGTTGCGTAAGCGGCTCCCGCCATCCCCATCTTCGGAAATGGTCCGATGCCGAAGATCATCAGCGGATCGAGTACGATGTTGGAGATAAAGCCGCACATCATACTGAGCATGGAAACCTTCATTCTGCCGACCGACTGGAAGATCTTCTCCAGCGAGATTCCAAGCATGATGATGACCGAGAACACGAATACGTGGTTGGCGTAGGTAAGTCCCATCTCGATGATTGCTTCATCCTTCGTATAAAGTCTCAGAAAATGCGGCATACCGGCCATACAGGCAACCATCAGAATGATTCCGTGGATCACACTTAAGAACATGCCTGTGACCGCTGCCTCGTCCGCTTTCTCCTGATCCTTCGCACCAAGACAAAATGCAATTCTTGCATTCATCGCGATACCGAATCCAACCGCAATCGCAGTCATCAGATTCTGCAGCGGATATACAAGCGAGATTGCAGTCATGGCATCTTCACTGATCTTCGCCACAAAATAGCTGTCGACGATGTTGTATAGGGAATTGATTGCCATGGAAATAACCATCGGCAATGACATCGAGATAACCAACGGTAAAATCGGTTTTTCTTTCATAAAATTCTGGTTCATGTTTTTCACTCCTGTGTAATTGTTGTGTATATCACCCTGCCTGCGGGCAGGGCAAACCCGTCTGCCGGGCAGGACAAGAAGAATTGTCTTGCATAAAAAAGCCACACAGCAAATATACTGTGTGGCGAAAAAAGAATTCTCTTAAAAAATCCACTCCCGTAAAGGGTTTTGGTATGTGATTGCGTGTCCGGTATGATTCCGGACACTTTCTGTATTCTAACGGGTGGGAGGATATTTGTCAAGTGGGGAGAGATAGATGCTGATCTGAATTTCCAGCTATCACTTTTTGCTATTTTAGTGTAAAATAAGATAAACACAAAGCTGATGCAGGTAACGGCTTGGAAGAGTCATAGATTATACTATAAGAAGGGGATAACACGATGGATAACACATCAGAACAGAAAACAGAAAATCAGGAAAAAAAGAAGATTGTCCGGGGACCAAGACTCAACCAGAAACTAAAAATCATGTATCTGATGAAGATTCTGCTCGAAGAGACAGACGAAGATCATGACCTGACACTGAACGAAATCGTTGAGAAACTGAAAGCATACAATGTCACAGCAGAGCGGAAGAGCCTGTACAGTGATATCGAGAATCTGCGAACGTTTGGTCTGGATATCATAGGTATGCAATATGGCAAGACCTACCATTATAAGGTTGCAAGCCGGCAATTCCAGCTTGTCGAGCTGAAACTTCTCGTAGATGCGGTGCAGTCCTCCAGATTCATCACAGAGAAGAAATCCGACGAGCTGATCGCGAAGCTTGAGAGCTACGCAAGCAAATACGAGGCGAAGAAGCTGGCACGTCAGGTCAATGTAAATGGACGCGTGAAGACGATGAACGAACGCATCTATTACAGCGTGGATAAGATTCACGAGGCGTTAAATGAGGAGAGCCAGATCAAATTCCAATATTTCACATGGACGGCAGATAAGAAGATGGAATTGAAGCATGGCGGGGCTTACTATAGTGTCAGCCCGTGGGCGCTGTGCTGGGATGACGAGAAATACTATCTGGTAGGATATGACAATAGAGAATACAAGATCAAACATTTCCGCGTCGATAAGATGGCAGACGTGTCTGTGGTCTATGAGGAGCGGGAAGGAAAAGAGGAATTCTCGAAAATGCAGATGTCGGAGTACACGAACAGGCTTTTCGGCATGTTCGATGGCAATTTGGAAACAGTAACGCTTCTGTGTGAGAACCATGCTGCAAATGTGATTATTGACCGTTTCGGAACCGATATTCCGCTCATGAAGACCGACGCAGAACATTTCACAGTCCGGGTACGGGTCTCCGTCAGCAAATTGTTCCTTAGCTGGATCATGGCAATCCCGGGAGTGAAGATCGTGGCTCCCGAGCGCACGGTAGATATGATGAAATCAGAGATTAAGCGGCTGCAGGAAATGTATCTGTAAGAGAGGGATGGGGAGTCAATGATTAAACTGTAAGTATAATGACAGACAAATAATGCTGTGGTATCCTGTTAACAACGAAGAAACAGACATGCCCGTATAGTTAAATGGATAGAATAATCGGCTACGACATTCTGTAATATCTTTTCGATTTCAGATTTAACTTTCCAAGTTGCACTCATAATTTGTTTCGCGAAGAATTCAATATTGCAAGACCATATTTATGACAGTTGTTTTTGGTAGGCTGTGGGGATAAAGAATGGTATACCAGATCAAAAGAGGGGGGGATACAATATGTTAGTTGTAATTAGTGATCGAAATAAGGAGAAAAAAATAATATATCATTTGCCGGAATGCAAATATGCAAAGATGATAAAAACGGAGAACAGATTTGTAATCAGTTCAGAACAGGCATCGAAAAGGAAACTTTGTGCGTGCCAATATTGTTCCGGACTGCGTGGAATAATGAGAGTCTACAAAGATATATTGGCTAAGTGGGAGACAAAATATGATATTTCAATTACATATGATAAGAATTCGGATAGGATATATGTAAAGACAGACATCGGTTTTTGGAGAATATATTTAAGAAACGACGATAATCAATATTTATTATTTCATCGTAATAAATACGATTCTTCAATTCCTTATGAGGTAGCGATATCTGGGAATTATCATAGGCAGAAGGATGTAAAAGCAACGCAGTCATTGCAGAAAATCATAGAGTATATAGCAGCGCATGATAAAGCCAAAATGATTATCGCTGACGATTATCACAATCTTCCAAGAAAAACAAAAAGACAGAAAAAATATTACAAAATAGCTAAGAAAAAAGCCGCCAGAAAACAAGCAAAAAGGATGGATATGCTATTTGCCAAGGTAGAGCAGGAATTACATGGAAATGGGAAAAAGGCATGTGGTTTGTAAAAATGCCGTCATCAATTGGGGCTACCACATTTTTCGGATTAGGTGTAAAATAAATCCATGTTTTGTATGCGTAATAGAGTTGAAAGGATCAATTATGGTAAAGAAAATTATGCGCGATCCGCTGTTCCTGGCACAGAAATCGGTGGATGCAACGGAAGCAGATAAACAGGTTATAACAGATTTGCTCGATACACTCCGGGCGAATCTGGATCATTGCGTCGGCATGGCGGCAAATATGATCGGCGTAAAGAAGAATATCATCGTCGTGGCAAGCGGACCGTTCCAATTCGCGATGGTGAATCCGGTTATCACGAAGAAAACAGGCGCGTATCAGGTGGAAGAGGGATGTCTGTCGCTCGACGGGACACGCCCATGTACGAGATATCAGGAGATAGAAGTCGATTACCTCGACCAGCATTTCAAGAGGCAGCATGGGAAATATTCCGGCTGGGTGGCACAGATTATTCAGCATGAAGTGGATCATTGCAACGGGGTTGTGATATAACTTTATGTTACAAAAAGAGAAGATAATACTTGAATGTTCATAATGCAAGTACTTATTTATGACAGTTGCTTTGCGTAAGATGGAGATACAAAGAAACGGAAATAAGAAGCATGGAGTCGTAAGATTCACGGAGGTTATCATTATGAGCGGAAATAATAATCAGAAATCAGTAGGTTATGCAATACTTGGAGTTATCATAGTGTTCGCAATAATCGGATTCTTCGTATCTTTGACCGAAAAAGAAGATCCGAAGTGTGCATTTGCAGGATGCGATAACACGGTATCAACGGAGGGCGGTTACTGCTATCAGCACAACACACCCGGAAAGCGCAGAAAGGCTGCATATGGAACAAGCAGCTCGCACAGTCATTCTACAACAAGCAGTACGACAGGCAGCGGTTCCTCATCAAATAGTTCGGGCAGCAGTTCGAATTCCAGTTCATCGTCTGGCAGTTACAAGCCAAGCAGTTCGAGTAGCAAATATAACAGCAGCTATTCGCATGATTCTTACGATAGCGGCTACGATGATGTCTACATGGATGGCGATTATGATCAGGACCGGTACGACCGGGATGATGATTATGCAACCGGTGTGGATGATGCCATCGATGATGATATCGAGGATGGAGACGAAGGGGACTGGTAAGGGAAGTATCTGGGAATTTCTTATATCAGGAACGGAAACGTAAAAGACGGTGTAACGACGAAATAAAGGATGTATATATGAAGAATTTTGAGATGCTGCAGAAAGTATGTATAGATGAAGTTCTTGGCGCAGGTATCGAGCCGGGAAATATTGTCTCATGGGATATAAACCGCCGCGCAAAAACAAGATGGGGAATGTGCACGAAAAATCCGGATGGAACATGCATTATACAGATTGCTGCCAGACTGATCGAGGATGAGCGTATATCCGAACAAGCATGCAAGGAAACTATGATCCACGAGATCCTACATACCTGCAAAGGCTGTAAGGGACATACCGGATTGTGGCTCATATATGCGAATATCATGAATAAGAAATATGGATATAACATAAAGCGAACCACCTCCGGCGAGGAAAAGGGCGTGGAGAATTACACCGCCTCTAAGAGACTTGATTATAAATATTGTTTTGTATGCGAGAATTGTGGTCAGATTATAAAAAGAAAAAAACAGTGCGAATTCACGAAGTATTACCGCAATTATACATGCGGGATATGCGGAAGGAAGCGGGCATTTCATAAGGTAAAATATATGCAATAAATTTTGCCCGGTTGGCTTAAGAGGAAGAAGTTGGATTGGGTGGCGATGAAGGGGATTGGTGAGGAAATTTATTAAAAAGAATGGGAGAATTCTGTGCAGAGGGAAGATAATACCTAAAAGAGTGGTGGCTCTAGTTCTGAACATAGGGCTACCACTTTTTGTTGTTTTGGTGTAAAATAAAACTATATTTTTTGTCGAAAAAACTTGAATGTTCATAGTGCAAGTACTGATTTATGATAGTTGCTTTGTATAGGATGGAGATACAAAGAAACGGAAACAAAAAGCATTGAGTCGTAAGATTCGCGGAGGTAATCATTATGAAGTACAGGCATTTAACTACAGGTCAGGTAGTACTGTTGATAATCGGTATGATAGCGATACTTGGAATCTGCTATGCTTTGGAAAGTAACGGAAAAGATGATGCAACGTGTGCATTTGCCGGATGCAACAGGACAGTCACACACAAGGGTGACTATTGCTATCAGCATGATACGTATGCAAAGCGGAGAAAAGCAACATATGGAACAGGCAGTTCGTACAGCCATTCTACATCGAGCAGTATGACAAGCAGCGGTTCTTTGTCAAATAGTTCGAGCAGCAGTTCTAATTCTAGTTCGTCATCTAGTAGCTACAAGCCAAGCAGTTCGAACAGTAAGTATAATAGCAGCCATTCGTATGATTCTTATGATAGTGGTTACGATGATGTCTACATGGATGGTGATTATGATCAGGACCGGTATGACCGGGATGACGATTATGCAACTGGCGTGGATGATGCTATCGAAGATGATATGGAAGATGGCGATGAAGGGGATTGGTAAGGGTACTATCTAAATATCTCTTATATTAGGAATGGAAGAGTAAATGATAGTTTAGCAATTAAGTGAATTAGCAAATAAATGAATGGGAGGATGATGCGTATGTTAGGTTCAGATGGAAGATTATATGATGAAGATTTTGATTTCGATGGTGACGGAAAGCTGAATGCGTATGAGTATTCGGTTATGGATGATGTTGTGTTCGGAGATCATGACGAAGTGGATGATGATTCAGAGGAAGAGGATGATCTGGAGTTTGATCTTGCAGTAGCTGGACTTGATATGGATGAGTTGGAAGATATGGACGAGGATGAGAGACGGGAAGCTCTGGAGGATGCAGGACTGGATCCAGATGATTATGATTTTTAGAATAGCCGGGGGTATATCAGAACAAGCCGGCAAAGAAACAAGAGAACGTTTCACAAGGCAATATTTGCAAATTTATAAAAGACAAAGATAAATAACCGTATTGGAGAGTTCAAAATGGCAGAGTTAGTATATAGCGCAGGACTTACATCAAAATTATTCTGGTTACAGGAGTCCAGAAAGACCGCAGGATATATCCTGGATGGATATAGTAAGGCGGATATCCGCAAGATAGCCTGGAAAGAGAATATCTATCAGGTAAAAGCAGAATATCGAGCTCATGAGGTATTGAATGGTACTTATCGTAGAGTAGCTACTTTACCGGAAGCAGTGCTTCAGACTTTTACCACTTGTGATGTGGAGACAGCAAAGATTTTAAACTTAATTGCAATTCTCATGGATAGCCGGCTATTTTTTGAATTTCTTCATGAAGTATATGTTGAAAAAATCAGGCTTGGTGAAAAAGAAATCACAGATAGGGATTTGAATGTATTCTTTTCTGATAAAGCATTGCAGAGTGATGTTGTGGCAGGATGGACGGACACAGCTGTACGCAAATTAAAACAGTGCTTCGCAAGAATGATGTTTGAAGCGGGATTGCTTGAAAGTAGTGTAAAACCAAGAATAATCAAGCCAATTCACATTGACTATCGCACAGAGGAATTGTTGATTGCAAATGGACTGGGAGAATACTTGAAAGCTGTGAAAGGAGCCTGAATATGGCAAAGTTAAGTTTGGATGATAGACTGAACCAGATAGAAGACATAATATCAGAAAAGTCGTTTAGAGAGAATAAAGGACTTGGAAATGAAGTCGGATATTATATATTCGATTATGATCCAAGAGAGGAGCTGTATGTGAGAAATCATATAGCGTATCTTAAAGATAGAATAAACAATGGAAACAAGGATTTCAGAATAGTTGAGTTTGATCTGTTTCATTTGATGATTGAGATATTGCAGGAGGAAGGGTATCTGGACGCATTCTTTGATTTAGAAAAAGAGAATGGATTTTTTGAGATGGCAGACAGCCTTGTAGAGACTTTGGGACTGGATGAGACAAATGAGCTGAATCTAATCATATCAAGAATATTGCAGGAAGATTTGACAGACAGTGTGGTATTTCTTACCGGAGTAGGCAAGTGCCATCCTATTATAGCCAGCCATAATATATTGAATAATTTACATCAGGTGCTTGACACTGTGCCAGTTGTGCTTTTTTATCCGGGAGAATATAGTGGACAGGATTTAAAGCTATTTGGGACTATGGACTCACGCAATTATTACAGAGCGTTCCGTTTAGTGTAGGGGAGGAAAACGATGCAGATAAAGAATATGTTTGAGAAGAAGATTGATCGAGATATCAAGGGCGTTATTAAAGTAGGTCAGTCGGATGAAGAAAATGTATATCAGGAATTAGATGAATATGTAGTGACCAAGGAACTTCTGAAGCATTTCAGAGATTTCTTCAACAATTATGAAAAGGGTGTAGATGGATATACAGATAAGATGGGTGTCTGGATTTCCGGATTCTTTGGAAGTGGTAAATCTCACTTCTTAAAAATACTGTCTTATTTATTAAAAAACAGCACAGTAGAGGGTAAAAGAGCTATTGAGTATTTTACAGATGGTAAAAAGATAGAAGATCCGATGCTTATTGCAGAGATGACAAAGGCTGGAACAATTGAGTCAGATGTCATGCTTTTCAATATTGATTCAAAAGGTTCTGCAAAGGTAGGCTCCGGCAAGGAGGCTATCGTTGAAGTGTTTATGAAGGTGTTCAATGAGATGCAGGGATATTGTGGTTCCATTCCTTATCTTGCAGAATTTGAACGTCAGTTGGATAACGAGGGCAGATTTGAAGAGTTCAAAGAGAAGTTCGAGGCAAATGCAGGTGCACCTTGGGAGAAAAAGAGACAGGCATTTGCAGTTATTCAGGATAAAGTAGTAAAGACATTAGTCGAGATGAATTTCATGAGTGAGGAGGCAGCCCGTAACTGGTGCAAGAATGCAAAGGGTAACTATGACCTCAGTATCGAGAAGTTTGTATCACTTGTGCAGGAGTATTGTGCGAAGAAAGGACCAAATCATCATGTTATCTTCTTAGTTGATGAGATCGGTCAGTATATTGCAGATGACACACAGCTTATGCTCAACCTCCAGACAATCGTGGAAGACCTTGGAACAGCCTGCAAAGGTAAGGCATGGGTTATCGTAACAAGCCAGGAGGATATTGATTCTATTACAAAAACAAAGGGAAATGACTTCTCTAAGATTCAGGGACGTTTTGATACGAGACTTTCTCTTTCAGCATCCAATGTTGACGAAGTAATCCGTAAGCGTGTGCTTGCAAAGAACGAGACAGCAACACAGATACTCAGACTGCTCTATGAGCAGAAAGAATCTATTATTAAGAATCTTATTACATTTACAGCGGATACAGCAGATAAGAAGCTGTATGCAGATAAGGCAGATTTTGCAGACTGCTATCCGTTCATACCATATCAGTTCAATCTTTTGGGACAGGTACTTACTGCTGTCAGAACACATGGTGCAAGTGGAAAGCATCTGTCTGATCAGTCACGTTCTATGCTTGCACTGTTTCAGGAGTCAGCAATCAGAGTAATGGATAAAGAGGATGGGGTATTGGTTCCGTTTAGCTTCTTCTATGATCCATTACATAAATTTATTGACCACCAGCACAGTCAGGTAATCTCAGATGCAGAGAATAATAATAAGCTGGATGAATTCGATGTAGAGCTTTTGAAAGTTCTCTTTATGATTAAATATGTCAAGGAAATCAAGGCGAATGTGGACAACCTTACTACGCTTATGATTTCAAACATTGATGATGACAGAATTGAAGTCCGTTCTAAGATTGAAGAGGCATTAAAGAAACTGATCAAAGAGACACTTGTACAGAAAAATGGTGAAATATACATTTTCCTGACAAATGAGGAGCAGGAAATCAATAATGCCATTAATAACGAGTCAGTAGAGATGGGAGAAATCATCGGAGAGGCTTCGACAGTTATCTTTGAGGAAATTTATACAGAGAAGAAATACAGATACAGCAACAGATATCTGTTTGCATTTAATCAGAAAGTAGATGACCGATTCTTCAAGGGCAATCAGTCTAACGATATCGGAGTGACAGTAATTACATCTTATGGCGGAGATTATGCAGACTCTGCACTTCGTCTTCTCTCAACACAGGAAAACAGTGTGATTGTGAAGCTGCCCAATGATAGTACATTCCTTGATGAGATTACAGAATCCATCAAGATATATAAATTCCTTAATAAAAATGCGCCCAGTGCTAGAGGCAGCTTTGACAGTATCCGCAGGGCAAAAGAGGATGAGCGTATTGAGAAGAAAGACAGAATCCGAATCTTTATTGAGGATGCATTAAAGAATGCTGATATCTATGTAAATGGTGATAAGGCAACTATTTCAGCTAAGGAGCCGGCAACAAGAATCAATGAAGCACTTGGTAAGCTCGTAGCAATGAAATACAATAAGCTTACATATATGGAGACAGCACCTGAGCTTTCAGATATCAGTGCTATCTTTAAGCATAGCGATGGTCAGATGAGTTTCCTTGGCACAAGTGATACCACACCGAATAAGCTTGCATTAGAGGAAGTGGTACAGGTAATCGGATTAAATAATGCCAGACATATGAAGACATCCCTTAAGTCATTACAGGATAAGTTTGGTGCAGCACCGTATGGATTTGATCCAAAGGATGTGCAGTGGCTTGTTGCAATGTTGTTCAAGCTGGGAAGAGTGTCTCTTACTCTTAACAGTCAGAGCTTGTCATTACTTTCAACGAATCCGGATGAATTAGTTAGATATATTACAAAGCGTGAATATGTAGAGAAACTCTTGGTAGACATCAGAGAAAGAGCAACGGACGGACAGATTCGTTCTGCAAAAGAAGTTATGAAGGATTACTTCGGATTTACTGTATCCAGTGATGATGATGACAAAATCATGAGCAGCTTCAAGAACAGAGCCAAGGATATAGTCAAAGTATATGATGACATCCTTGTAGAGTACCGAATCAATCCGCAATATCCTTGTAAGAGACTGATGGAAGAGGCAAGAAAGAGACTTGCAGAAATTCTTGATATCAATGAGCCTACAGAGTTCTTCAAGACAGTAGATAAGAAGAAAGATGACCTGTTAGATGATGCAGAGGATACTGCACCCGTATTTGACTTCTTTAAGGGAGATCAGAGAAAAATTTTTGAAGCGGCAGTGAAGAACCTTGTATATTTTGGAAACAGCAAGACATATGTAAGTGACCAAGAGCTGTTAAAAGTAGTTGAAGAGATAGAGACTATCGTGGAGGACAGCAAGCCTTTCGGTAAGATTCAGAGATTGCCGGAATTGAACAAGAGGTTTGAAGACCTTCATATGGGATTGCTTGAAAAGGAAGCAGCCATCATGGATCCATTAGTACATGATGACTTCCTTAAAGTGAAAGAGGTATTGGATACCAAGCCATTTGCTGAGGTACTTCGTCCGCGTATTAATCAGAGGTTTGAAGAAATCTGGGATAAGCTGAAAAAATCAAATGATATAGCTGCAATTAAGAATATCAAGCTGGAAAGTGATACTTTGAAAATTAAGTGTCTGGATGAGATTGATGAATATGAGAGGGCACATCAGCCTGCACCGGAACCACCTGTTGCACCGGTAGTACCGGGTAAAGAGCCGGTTAGTCCTACACCAGCACCGACTAAAGTAAAGACAAAGAGACGTAAGAATGTTTCCATCAGTAATGTAGCAGGGGCTAGAACATATTCGATTGAGACCGAGCAGGATATTGATAAGTTCCTTTCCGAGATGAAGCAGAAACTGATGGATGAACTGGAAGAAGACACAATCATTACATTGAGCTGATAAGCTTGATTGGAGGATATAGCTCATGAACAAAAATGCAATTAAGAAATTTGCAATAGATGCAAGAAATAAGCTGATAGCATCCGTTACGGATAAAGCTGGTATGCTTGGAATTACACCGGATAATTGCAGTGAAACAATCACAAAAGGAGCAGATTTTGAGGTATACAAGACAGTAGCAGGAACAGAGGTAACACTTAACAAAAAACAGTGTGAGCAGAGAGGAAAACTGGTAGACCAGATTCATGCAAGAGGCTTTGAAGCGGTGGTGGAAGAAGTGGCATATACATGGTTTAACAGAATCTGTGCTATTCGTTTTATGGAAGTGAACGATTATATGTATCCTGTAAGAGTTCGTGTGCTTTCTTCTGAAAAAGAGGGAAAGAATGAGCCTGATGTGGTAACAATGGCACCTGATATTGATTGGAATCTTACAGATAAAGAGAGAGAAGAAATCATTGATGCCAAGATGAATAACAGGCTTGATGATTTATTCAGAATGCTCTTTATCAAGCAGTGTAATCTGCTTCATGAAGTGTTACCGGGACTTTTTGAAGAGACAGAAGACTATACAGAAATGCTTCTTAACATCTCATTTACGAATGAAGATGATGTAATTCGTATGCTTGTAGACGGTATTGATGAGAAAGATTTTAATATCGCAACTGTTGATGAAGATGGTAAGACAGCAGGACAGGTGGAAATCATCGGCTGGTTATATCAGTATTACAATACAGAGCCTAAAAATAAAGCATTTGCAAAGAAAGCTAAAATTACAAAAGAAGAAGTACCGGCAGTCACCCAGCTTTTTACTCCAGATTGGATTGTACGATACATGGTTGAAAACAGCCTTGGCAGAATGTGGGTAGAAGGACATCCGGATGATGAATTGAAGAGCAAATGGAAATACTATTTGGATGAGGAAGAGCAGGAAGAATCTGTACAGCAGGAACTTGATAAGATAAAGGCAGAGTATGCAACATTAAAGCCGGAAGATATAAAACTTATTGATCCATGTATGGGCTCCGGACATATTCTGGTGTATGCATTTGATGTATTTATGCAGATATATGAAAATGCAGGATGGTCACAGAGAGATGCAGCCCAGAGCATTATCCAAAATAATATTTATGGACTTGATATAGATGACAGAGCTGCACAGTTGAGTTATTTTGCAGTGTTGATGAAAGCAAGACAGTATGATAGAAGAATCCTGACCAGAGGTATAGGACCGAATGTATATGCGGTGCAGGAGAGTAATGGCATTAATCGCAGTCAGCTTAAATACTTTGGCGCAGGACTGACAGAAGAAGAGAAAAAAACAGCGTTAATGCAGTTGGAAGGATTTCTTAATACATTGAATGATGCAAAAGAATATGGTTCTTTGCTTAATGTGGAAGACTATGATTGGAAGCTGTTAGAGAAATTTGTAGAGAATACAGATACAGAAAGCCAGATTTCTTTTGATACGTATGGACTGGATGAGACAGCAGAGCAGTTGAAACAATTGATTAGAATTGGCAAGGTGATGGCACAGAAGTATGAAATAGTTGCTACGAACCCACCATATGCTGGAACAAGCAATCTTAGTGCAAAGGTTAATAATTTTGTGAAGAAAAATTATCCGGATAGCAAGGCAGATTTATTTGCAGTGTTCATTGAGCGTTGTGGAGAAATGCTAAAGAAAAATGGGTATCAGGCGATGATAACACAGCATGCATGGATGTTTTTGTCTAGTTATGAGAAACTTAGAGAAAAATTATTGCATAAAAAATTGATTAACCTTGTGCATTTAGGATCTCATGCCTTTGATGAGATAAATGGTGAAGTTGTACAAACGTCTAGTTTTGTGTTTTGTAATGAAAATGAAGCAAAATATAAAAGTACTTTTATTCAACTTGTGAGTGGAAAAAATGAAGATGCAAAAGCAACATTGTTTTTATCTAGAAATTGTAGATTTTATAAGACAAATATACAATTAGGTGAGATTAAAGGAACTCCATATACTTCATATTGGGCATCGGATATTGTTTTGACCGCCTTTAAAACGGCAAAGCTCGTTGGTGAAATATCAGAACCCCGTGTTGGAATGGCAACAGCAAATAATGATAGATTTGTGCGCCTTTGGTTTGAAATAAATATAGAAAAATTGGGGCTAAATCTTTTATCAAGAGAAAATGCAATTGCAAGTGGGAAAAAATGGTTTCCATTTGCAAAAGGTGGAGAACAAAGAAAATGGTATGGAAATAATGATACAGTTGTAAATTGGGAAAACGATGGATTTGAAATACAGAACTTTAAAGATGAGAAAACAGGACGAATACGGTCACATAACTATAATTTAGATTATATATTTCAATCTGCATTAACATGGACAGTAATTGGAACGCAAAAGACAACTTTCAGATTTTGCCCAGTTGGTTTTTTATATTCTAATAGTGGCTACGGAATGTTTTGTGATAATGAGGCAACAAAATATTATCTACTTGGATTTATGAATTCAAAAGTGGCTATGTCACTTTTAAATATACTTTCACCATCAATGGGATTTGAATCTGGTTATCTTAGGAAGTTACCAATTATTGAATCAAATCACAAGGATGAAGTTGTTAATAAAGTAAAAAAATGTATTAATGAAAGTAATATTGATTGGGATTCATTTGAAATCTCATGGGATTTTAAACGTCACCCTTTAATATCTGTTATTTCACAGAATAGATTACTTTTTGATGATACAACAGATATTGATTTAGCAGAATGCTATATCTGCTGGGAGAATGAATGCAATGAGCGTTTTAATTTGCTTAAAGCTAATGAAGAAGAACTGAACCGAATTTTTATTGATATTTATGGTTTGCAGGATGAATTGACACCAGAGGTAGAAGATAAAGATGTCACAGTTCGCAAAGCAGATTTACAGCGTGATATAAAGAGTCTGATTTCTTATGCTGTTGGTTGTATGTTTGGACGTTATTCTATTTACCAAGATGGATTGATGTATGCAGGTGGCATATGGGATTATAGCAAGTATAAGGATGCTGCATGGAGAGCAGAAGGAAGACCGGATGTATCTGATTTTTATACAAAAAATCATTATATGCCAGATTTTGATAATATTATTCCAATTACAGATGAAGAATATTTTACAGATGATATTGTTGGACTGTTTGAAGATTTTATAAAAACGGTGTATGGGAAGGGAGCACTGGAGAAAAATCTTGATTTCGTAGCCAAAGCACTTGGCAATAAGGGCAATACAAGCAGGGAAGTAATCAGAAATTATTTCTTAAATGACTTCTTCAAGGATCATTGTAATGCGTATTCTGTTACAGGTTCCGGTAAGCGTCCTATTTACTGGCTGTTCGATAGTGGCAAGCAGAATGGCTTTAAGGCACTTATTTACATGCATCGTTATGATGCTGACACAGTCGGTAAAGTAAGAACAGAATATCTGCACAAGGCACAGAAGTATGTGGAGACTGCAATGCAGAGCGCTCAATATACGATTGATAATGCAACATCTTCATCAGAAAAAACAAAAGCTACAAAGGCGGTAACAAAGTACACTAAACAGCTTGCAGAGATGAAGATATATGATGAAGCCATTGCCCATGTAGCCAATCAGAGAATTGAGATTGACTTGGATGATGGAGTAAAGGTAAATTATGCGAAGTTCCAAGGTGTGGAAGTGTCACAGGAAGGTAAGAAAGCATTAAAGATTGATCTTTTGGCAAAAATATAATGTAAAAGGAGTACTGTTGTTATGAATTTACAAGACAAATTAATAAAATTATACAATGAGATTGATGAATTAAAAAATAAAAAAAGTTCTAGTGATAGTGATTTTAAAGCATGGAGAACAGATGTACAATTATGTCTTTCTGGTCTTTATGGTGAAAAAAGTATTCAACTTAAAAATTTTAATAACCGACCATTTTCCCCAATGGTAATTGTTGGAAATACTGATTTTCATGAACCATATGTGCGAGATTTGGAGACTACAAAGAAAGAATTTGAAAGATATATTGGTGATTTTGAGGATGTAAGCACAGATACCAATGTGAAAAATCACATTTCAGTAAATAACAAGGTGTTTATTGTTCATGGTCATGATGGTGAACTAAAAGAGAAGGTCGCTAGGAGATTAGAACAACAAGGTATTGAAGCAATAATCCTTAGCGAGCAAGCTAATAGAGGAAAAACGATAATTGAAAAAATAGAAGCATATTCAGATGTACATATGGCAATTGCATTATTTACACAAGATGATATTGGAGTGGACAAGGAAGAAAAAGGAAACGAAAAATATAGGGCTAGGCAGAATGTCGTTTTCGAAGCGGGCTATTTTATGGGATATTTAGGTAGAGAGAATGTAATTATGATTGCAGAAGAAAATCTTGAAATTCCAGGGGATTTATCAGGGATGGTATATACAACAAAAGACAACTGGGAATTCGAAATGTTAAAGGAACTTAATGCTGCAGGAATGAAAATTGATATGAATAAACTACTTGGCTAAATAGGAATTATTTGCAAAAATACAAGTTTATAGAATTGTTCGTACAGTTATAATCAATTTTGTTAATTCACGAAATGTTGTAGAAAAGGAAGACTATGCATGGTATGACGATTTGCCGGGCACGAGGAGTGTAGAACTGCAGCCTAATTTATGGATAGGTAAAATCAATGATTTTAATTTTAGAAATATAGATAGGAATCTTGAGTCGTTATTATATTATATTGAAACTGAGTAAAAAGTTCCTGAAATGAATGAGCTTAAAGATGAAGACAATAATAGCTGTAAATTCTGGTATGAAAAAGCATATAGAAATACTGTAACTGATAAAGAATGGCAGGGTGAAATTTTGAAGGAAATTGAACTGATAAAGATATAAGCAGGAGGTTAGGCGATTGAAGGAAGAGATTCTAGAAGAATTAAACATTAAAGAAGACCATGAACGAGAATGCAAATTAGCAACTGGCGGACTTCCAGAGAGCATATGGGAGACTTACTCTTCTTTTGCAAATACAAATGGTGGTACGATTCTGCTTGGAATTCGTGAACACAGAGATTCTTTTACAGTTGAGGGACTGACAGATAAGCAGATTGTTAAATATCAGAAAGATTTCTGGAGTACATTGAATGACAGGAATAAGGTATCAAAGAATATTTTGCTGAATCATCATGTCAGACCTATGACAATCGGAGATAAGGAAATACTCAGAATTGATGTCCCAGCGGCAGACAGACATGATAAGCCAGTATATATTGGAACAGATCCAATGAAGGGCACTTATAAAAGAGATTATGAGGGTGATTTCCTTTGTACTGAAGAGGCAGTCCGTGCAATGTTTGCAGACCAAAGAGATGTATCTGGTGATGTGGAAGTGTTGGAAGAGTTCGGGTTAGACGTGTTGAATCAGGATACGATAAAAGGCTACAGAATCATTTTTGAACAGCTTCACAGTGGACATCCGTGGAATGCTTTGGAAAATGATGAGTTCCTTATGAAATTAAGGGCAGTAGCAAAGAATAAGAATGGCACATTATCTCCAACGATAGCAGGACTTCTATTCTTTGGAGAAGCTTATCACATTACTGAGGTGTTTCCGAATTATTTTCTTGATTATCGTGAGGAATGCGATGATAAAGCAGTGCGCTGGTTATTCCGGACACATTCTAACGAAGGTGATTGGAGCGGTAATATATATGACTTTTTCTGCAAGGTGCGTACTAGAATGGACGATGATGTAGCAGTTCCGTTTGCAAATAGGCGAAATGGATATCGGGTAGACAGAGTGGATGTGCATGATGCATTGGAAGAAGCATTGGCAAATGCGCTGGCACATGCAAATTATTATGGCAGACGAGGAATACTTGTTGTAAAGAAGGGCAAGGAACTTAGTATTTCTAATCCTGGTACTATTAGAGTAACAAAAGAGGAATTTTATGCGGGTGGTAATAGTGATCCAAGAAATCCGAATATCTTAAAGATGTTTGGTTTTGTAAATGTCGGTGAGCGTGCCGGAAGTGGTGTCGATAAGATTATGACTGCATGGGCAGAACAAAACTGGAAGAAACCGGAATTTGATTTCTCTGAGCGTAATGACAGAGTAACATTAAAGCTTGAAGTTGGACAAGTGGTATATATTCCGGGAGCTGCGAACTTACAGGCAAACATACAAGCAGACTCAACAGGAGCAGATGAAATACGCAATCTGAATAAAGAGCAAAGAGTAATATATTATCTTAAAAGCCATGACAGCATTTCAACGCAACAGGCAATGGAATTGTGTGAATATAAAACACGAGCAGGTGCACGTAAGTTGCTAGATAAGATGATTCAGAATGATATTTTGAGAAAAACAGGAAGTGGACCTAGTACGAAATATATATTTAATGATAACAAGTAAAAAGAAACGATTTAATAGATACAATTGGTTATTTAATGGATGCTGGCAGCTATTTACTGGATACAAAGTATTCAATAAGTATCCAGTAGTATCCGATAAGTATCCATTAGTGACCACTTATTGGATACTATTTATCATACTGATTAAATAAATGTGATTTGTGCAGACCATTTGCACAAATAGATTAGAAGGTGAAATATGGATTTACAGAACATACAGGATCAATTAAATACAGAATTTGCCAAGTCAGAGACAAGAATCATATTCTGGTTTGATGATAAAGGTGAATATGAGGATGAGGTATCGGAATTGCAGCTTGGTGATGCAAAGCTACATATTCTTGATGGCACAAACTGGCTCTATTCAAAGTATTTATTAAACGAAGAGGATAAAGAGAGTAAATATCTTGTCTATGCAGCCTTTGCAAAGCCAAGTGATGCAGAGAATCCGCTTGCAGACATGTATTATTACTCAACACCTTATTATACAGACAGAGTATCACAGATGTCACAGGAGATTGGCATTGATAATCGCTTTAAGGAGCATTTATCACAGTACGGCAATTTCTGGAAGAATAAGCATCGTATTGAGAAGTTCAAGGAACTTGGAATTGACCATTACAATGCTCAGACAATTGATATTGGTTTGATTTCTGTACTCACGGATGTGAAGACTCCAAATTTTGAGGAAGTAGTTAAGCAGATGATGTTTGGTGACAATGAGAAGTATTGCAAAGCATTGGATGATAATGGATTGACAGACAAGTTCTGGGAACTTTGCGAAAAATTCTTTGGATATAAGGCAGAAAAGCCAAACATAGATGATTTGTCTGCTTGCATGATATTAACTTATGCGTCATCCACATTAAAGGCTACAGTTCCGGAAGCAATGAGGACTTATATTCTTAAGAAGCGTAATGATGTTGTGGTCTTTATTCGTAACATCATGGACAATGTGAATTATCAGGATGCTTATGACAAATTGGTAGAAAGAATAGATAAGTCATTGCGTTTTGTGACAAGAGTACAGGATGGATTAAAGAAAGATGTAGAGAAGAAAAAAGACAGCTCTCTACAGCTCTCTGACATATTTGCTTGTGATGCGTTTGCCAGGTTAGATGACATTATTATTGACTGGGCATTGGCACAGTTAAATGATGAGATTTTAGATGCGCAGATTGATGGACTTAATCTTGCTCAGGTAGCTGACCAGAGAATGTCTAAGGCATATCATTATAGCGAAAGAAACAAGAATGAATATACGACTATCAAGTATGCGTACTTGATGATGAAGTCTGTATCACTTATGGAATTTTCAAGTGATATTAAGACATTGGTTACAAATTATCAGCAAGAGTCATACCTGATAGATTCATATTATAGATGGTTTTATTATGCATATGACCAGATTGAAGATAACAGTAAATTCTCTGATGTAAGACAGAGAGTAGAGAATATTTATGCGAATACATATTTGCAGAAGATAACACCTAAGTGGAATGAGAATTTCACGAATGAAGCAATGAATGTTACAGATATGCCTAAGCAGGAAGATTTCTACGAGCATTATCTTAGAGGCTATGATGGAAAGCAGAGAGTCATTGTTATTATTTCAGATGCTTTTCGGTATGAGTGTGCAAAAGAACTTTTCGGTAGATTGGAATTGGATGAGAAGTGTACACCGAAGATGGAGTGTATGCTTAGCTGCTTGCCTTCTGTTACGTCAGTTGGAATGGCAAGTCTGCTTCCACACAAAGAGATGCAGGTGGATGGCAACTTGAATGTGACTGTTGATGGACGGGCATGTGTGAGTATGGAGCAGAGAGATAAGATTCTGAAATCATATAATGAAAATAATGTGGCTTTGTCATTTGATGAAGTGGCAAATGCTAATCAAGCACGAATCAGAGAGTTGGTTCAGGGCAAGAATATCGTGTACATCTATCACAATCAGGTGGATGCAAGAGGAGACAAGCCTGCAAGTGAGAATGAGGTATTCAATGCTTGTGAGGAAGCAATAGAAGAGATACATAAGTTGGTAAAGAAACTCACTGGTTATGTATCTGCGCCGAAGTTTTTCATTACTGCGGATCATGGCTTCTTATATAAGAGAGACAGATTGCAGGAGTTTGATAAGGTAACATATCCAAAGGATAAGTGTCTTTATACAAACAAAAGATTCCTGATTACGGAAGATGCAGTAAATGTGCAGGGAATCATGGCAAGAACAATGCCATATCTAAATAAATTTTATGTGGATACGCCGGTTGGAGCAGATATATTCAAGGTTGCTGGAGGTGGGCAGAACTATGTGCATGGTGGTTCGTCGTTGCAGGAGATGATAGTTCCTGTCATTGAGCTGACAACGAATACCAGAGGTGTGGCATACGATTATGTGGATGTTGTTCTGACATCTGTTACCCGTAAGGTGACGAATCTTATCACATACTTTGATTTTATCCAGACAGAGAAAGTAACAGATACCATGAAAGCAAGAAGTATCGTGGCTTACTTTACTACGGAAGATGGCGAAAAGATTTCATTTGATGTGCTTATGATTGCTAATAGCAGGGAAGATGCACCGGAGAAGAGAACTTTCCATGAGAAGTTCACTTTGAAGTCAAGAGAATATAAGTATGGAGACAAGTATTATCTTGTGTTGGCGGATGCTAATGACGAGAAGAATATCTTGCAACAGTATGAGTTTATGATTGATATTGCGTTTGTTGATGATTTTGGATTTTAATAGGAGTGATTAATGTGACTACAAACAAAATACTTTTTTTAAGAAACTTGAATGATGAAGAACCGGAAAACTGGCAAAAATTTTGGAAAAGTTTTAATGCTTGGTTTGGATCAGATGCATTGAATAAAAATTTCATTAAGGATGAATACATATATTACAATAGTGGCTGGAATGGTGGAACATATGAATTAAATATTGATATGGAGCAGGAATATAACATTGAATATGGAGAGTCATATTCAGGTTTTAATATGTATGTAGATTATGAAAGTATTAAAAAGTTTGTAGAGATTGCATTTAGTAGATGGATAAAAAAAGAACAGCGATATGCATATACGATTAAGGTAAATGAACTTTTAAAAAAATTTGATTTGTCTTATAGGCTGAATCAAGGGAAATTAGCAAGAATAGGAGATCAGGATTTAGAATCGATTTCTAAAGTTAATGATATTAAATTGAATAAAGGTGATAGAGTATATTCTGCGTTTGAGACGTATACAATCAGTGAATTTATTGCTCAAGGAGGTAATGGTAAGGTATATAAAGCAGAGGATTCTAGAAATAGAATAATAGCAATTAAAGTAGTATTGAGGGAACAGGGGAGTAAACTTGCAAGATTTAGTAATGAGATTAATTTTTGTGAAAGAAACCAAAATAAAAACATTATTGAAATCTATGATCATGGGACCATAGGTAATAATATGATCTTTTATGTTATGCCGTTAGCAAAAGAAACATTAAGAGATAGAATTAAAAAGCACATACAACATAGTGATGCAGAAGAGATATTTATTAATATTTTGTATGGTCTTAAGTATGCACATGAGAAGGGTGCCTATCATAGAGATATTAAGCCTGAGAACATTTTATTTTTAGATGAAACTAATAATGCTGTTATAGCGGATTTTGGGATAGCTCATTTTTGTGAAGAAGATATTATTGCAAGTGTGAAAACAAAGGCATCCGATAGAATGGCAAATTTTCAATATGCAGCACCAGAGCAGAGAATAAAGGGAAATGCAAAAAATGTGGACGGAAGAGCTGATGTTTATGCTGCTGGACTTATTCTAGTAGAGATGTTTACAGGTGAATTGGTAGGAGCTGGTAATTACACGAAGATATCAAAAGTGGCACCAGAATATAAATATTTAGATGATGTGTTTAATGAACTTTTTTGTCAAAATCCAAATGACAGATTGTATCCAGTTGACGCAATAATAGAAAAAATCAATAGTTACAGGTCAAAGGAGAATAGTGATGGATCAAATTAATGAATATAATAATATATCAGAAACAGACGATAGACGAGAAATCATAAAGCAAAAACTCCGTCAGTATTATGATGGTCGCATTGTCCGCAAGGATTTAACTAAATCAATCCGAGAAGGAGCAAATGTTCCGGTATATGTACTGGAATATCTTCTCGGTCAGTATTGTAATTCTGATGATCCAGAGATTATTGATGAGGGAGTAGACAATGTGAAGCGTATTCTGCGTGATAACTATGTCCGCCCGGATGAAGCACAGAAGATATTGTCCCTTCTTCGAGAGAGAGGAAGCTATACGGTAATTGACAGGATTACAGTAGTCCTTAATACAAAGGAAGATCGATACGAGGCAACATTCTCTAATTTGGGAATTAAGAATATCCCTATCAGTGCTGATTATGTAAAAGATTATGATCGCCTGCTTTGTGGTGGCATTTGGTGTATTCTCCAGCTTGACTATGAGTTTATCGAGGAAGATAAGAAGAATACACAACCCATTCGTATCAGAAAGTTGACACCGATTCAGATGCCACATGTGGATATGGATGAGGTAAAGAATGGTCGTAAGGCATTTACAAAGGAAGAGTGGATGGATATTCTGCTTCGTTCCACTGGTATGGAGCCGGACAAGCTTTCTGACAGAGCAAAATGGTTATTGATTGCCCGTATGATTCCACTTGTTGAGAATAATTTTAATATGTGTGAATTAGGTCCTCGTTCTACAGGTAAATCATACATATATGAGCAGATTTCACCAAACAGTATCCTTGTTGCCGGAGGACAGACAACTGTTGCAAATCTGTTTTATAACATGTCTAACAATACAGTAGGTCTTGTCGGAATGTGGGATGTTGTAGCATTTGATGAGGTTGCAGGTATTAAGTTTAAGGATAAAGATGGCATACAGATTATGAAAGGATACATGGCATCCGGTGCATTTTCCCGTGGTAAGGCAGAAATACAGGCAAAGGCATCTATGGTATTTGTGGGAAATATTAATCAGAGTGTTGAGACTTTACAGAAGACATCAAGTCTGTTTGATCCATTTCCTTCTGAAATGGGTACGGATACGGCTTTCCTTGATCGTTTCCATGCATATATACCTGGATGGGAGATTCCTAAGTATAGACCGGATTCGTTTACAAATGATTATGGATTTATCACAGATTATCTGTCCGAGTTTATGCGTGAGCTTCGTAAGGATAATTACAGCAATATAGCAGAGAAGTATTTCAAATTAGGAAATAACTTAAACCAAAGAGATGCAATCGCTGTTCGTAAGCTGATTTCCGGATTTATCAAATTGATTTATCCAGATGGAGAAGTCAACAAGGATGAAGTTGCAGAGATTATGGATATTTCACTTGAACTTCGTAGACGAGTAAAAGAGCAGCTTAAGAAGATTGGTGGAATGGAGTTCTATGATGTGAACTTCTCATACATAGACAATGATAGTTTTGATGAGCATTTTGTAACTGTACCGGAGCAGGGCGGCGGAAAGATGATTCCTGAAGGTATGGGCAAACCGGGATGCTTATATACAGTATCAAAGTCAAAGACTGGAATGATAGGCTGTTATCGTCTGGAAACACAGATGATGCCTGGAAATGGAAAATTGACTTGCACAGGTATTGGATCAGGAAAAGAGCCGAAGGAGGCAACCAATACAGCATTTAATTATCTGAAAGCTAATTGTAATGCAATATCTGGAAATATCAGTACGACAACTAAGGACTATATCATCAATTATCAGGATATGCAGGGTATTGGAATGACTGGTAATCTTGCTTTGCCTACGCTGATTGCTATTTCATCGGCAGCACTCAGTAAGCCTCCAATCAGCAGTCTTGCGGTACTTGGTGAAATTAGTATCGGTGGAACACTTATTAAGGTAGAAGAATTGGCAAGTACAATGCAAGTGTGTCTGGATAGTGGCGCTAAGAAAGTACTTCTTCCAATCACATCGGCAGCAGATCTTGGCACGGTACCATCTGACTTAGTTGGAGCGTTCAGTCTGATATTTTATTCATCTCCGGAAGAAGCAGTATTTAAGGCACTGGGAGTTGAATAATTATGAACCTTGAAGAATGGACTTGTGCTGTGAAAATTGCGGGAAGAAAGAAGCGTAAAAATTCAAGAAGTGACAGATATATGATTTAAATTTCGAAAACGCTGATTATGGAATTTGCAATAAAGAAATCGGAAACAATGTTTACGATTTTTGAAGAAGAACATCCATTTATAGTGATATGGTTCCATTGCTTGCAACTAATAAGGATAGAGAAAGAAGAGGAGAAATTGCTTGCTTTATTGAAAGACATGTAGGATTGAGCATAGCAGATTAAATATGGGTAAAGATAGGGGGGATTTCATGAATCCATCATATGAGAAAAGTACATTCAAAATACATTTACCATCATATCTAGAATTTGATGATCATGTGCAAATTTCATTTAAATTTGAGTATAAAAAGGGACAAACTGATAAAATAATTTATTCGAAAGCAATACTATCAGATAGATTTGGAGTTGAACACTCTGACGAGGGGCACGAGCATTATTTTGATGTTACAAAGAAAATGGCGCAATCCATGAATATTTCGATACATCAGGATAAGAAGAGAATCTGGATGAAGAATTCGAGATTGCAGCTTATGTTTTTGTCTGAAACAGGTGAAATAACGAACGTGGTGTTTGCTTTTGGAAGTGATTCGAAGGGGAAACTTTTAGATGTAAATTACGACACGATGCGAAAAGAAGACGAAGAAGTTTTTATAAAAGCCGTTTCTGATAGATTAAGTATTGTAAAGCAAAAAAGTCTGGATATGGATGGTGACAAATTATCCGAAGATGCAAAGAATATAGACAATGATAATATTCGTGTAGAAGATATTCCGGAGATGGATACATACCTGAAAGCATTGAATGCAGAAAAATTGTATTTGATGCATGAGGGCGGACGGAAATATAAGGTCACAAATGGTAAATTGGTTTCAAAAGCGAAAGGTATATTCTCATACATTTTTGATCTTGAAACAGAGTTACATATTTCGGATGATGCGCCAATTGACATATCAACCGGTTTGTTTCGGGCTAGCGGAACTGTATTAATGTGTGAGGATTTTCAGATTATAGTACAGTTGAAATCAAATATAGGTGAGCGGATCGGAAATGCATTGATACGTGTTGAACCATGGAAACTTTTGGAGGCATTGCAGGAAAAACTCAGGGCAGGGATAAGTCTTGGGAAAAATAAGATGGCCTCTCGTATCATGAAAGATGGACCTAAATTGGCGACAAAAGAATCAGGCAAACAAATTCCGAAAGGACATGATGCAGTTATCGAAAAGGCTATGTCGGAACCGATATGTGTTGTTTGGGGACCACCAGGAACAGGAAAAACGCATACGATGGCAGAACTGGCTATTAATTCTATAAATGCAGGAAAAACTGTACTGATTGTATCACATAGCAATGTTTCAGTGGATGGTGTAGCAAAGAAGATAGATGAACTGCTGAGGAAAAACAATCAAACCGCAGCATTAAAAGCAGGGAAGATTCTTCGATATGGATATGTACGAGATGAAGAATTGAATAAAAACCCTTATGTGAATTCTTTTTACTATACTGTTACAAAAAATCCGGTATTAAATGAGAAGTTGGATAAATTGCAAGCTGAATATGACAAGCTGAAGCATACAAAAGGATTGGATAATCCGCGTGTGATTGAAATCAGAGAAGATATTGGAAAGATTCGGTCTGCCATTAGAGAACAGGAACAGCATTATGTAAGCGAGGCTTCTGTTGTTGCAACAACTATTTCAAAAATTGTGATTGATGGCATCTTTGATAATAAAAAATATGATGTTGTTATGTTCGATGAGGTGAGTATGGCGTATGTTCTGCAGGTTGTTTGTGCGGTAACATTCGCAAGAGAGCATTTTATCTGTGTTGGTGATTTTATGCAGCTGGCTCCAATTGCTCAGTCGGAGAAGAAAGATATTTTGTGTCAGGACATATTTGCCTATTTAGGGATTAACAGAAGTGGACATGTATATTATCATCCGTGGCTCGTAATGCTGAATGAGCAGAGACGTATGCATCCTCAAATTGCAGGTTTTTCAAATCAATATGTATATGGTGGTATGCTTTTGAATCATCCAGATACAAGGACGAACCGTAATGAAATAGTAAATGCAGAATTATTTAGCAAACAGGCAATTAACCTGATTGATTTATCTGGATGTTATTGTGCGGCATCAAAGAATGCAGATAATTCAAGATTTAATATTTTAAGTGCAATGATTTCGTTTGCAATAGCGGTAAAGACAGAGAAAAATGTTGAAACTGTAAGTATTATTACCCCATATGCGGCACAGACTCGACTTGTCCGTGCGATGGAACTGGATTATAGAGAACATAATGATACACAGATCAGATGTGCGACAGTTCATCAGTTTCAGGGATCAGAGAGTGACGTTGTTATTTTTGATGCAGTAGAAAGTTATCCATCGAGAAAGCCAGGATGGTTGATGGGAAAAGATTTTAATTCTATAAAACGGCTTATCAATGTTGCGGTAACTAGAGCAAAGGGAAAATTGGTGACAGTTGCCAATTCAAAGTTTTGGAGCAATAACTATGAAAATACGACGCATTTATTTTATCGTTTAATATCTTATTTGAAGGATAAGGGGAATACAGTTCGTCATGAGAAAGATAGAACGCTTGAAGCATTGGTTGATGAATTATCTTTGAAGGGTGGACCGACATTTTATTTGAATGCGAATGTATATATGGATATTTTTTTGAAAGATATCAGAAGCGCACGAGGTAAGATTGTGATTTCACTTCCGTGTGGTAAGTTGAATCCAGAGTCTGAAAGCGTAATATGTCAGTTGCTTGCAGAAAAGAAACAACAGGGAATACAGGTGTTGATTAAGTGTAATGATTATGCCGCTTTGCCAGACGCATGGAAAAAATATACATGGGGAACAAACAATGCAGTTTTTCCTCTAGTAATGATTGATGAAAAAATCACTTGGTATGGTGTGCCAGATGCTTCATGGAAATTTAAAGACGGAGCAGATGAATATAATACAGTATGTCCAATTGTGTGCAGATTAGATGGAAAACACACTGCTGAATTAATTCGTTCGTTGTCTGATTTGGAGTACAGGGAAACAGACAAAGGTAAAAAGCAATTATTACCGCGTCCGGAAACGCCAACAGATGATCCGAATGGAACGGGAGGATTATCAGAATATGTTTCAAAAAATATAAAATGTCCAGATTGTAAGAAGCCTTTGAGAATGACGAAGGGAAAAAGCGGAAAGACCATATTATGGTGTAAAGAATGCAAAAAGATACATCTGCTTAAGCCTGATGATATAAACCATTATATGTTAATAAAACATGTTAAGTGTCCAATTCATAAGTGCGATATGACAGCGAAAGTTGGTAAGTATGGTCTATATATAAAATGTGACGCAGGGCATAATATGAAGCCAGAGGAAATATAAAATCAAAATCTAAGCGAAGAAAAATTATGGAAAAACAGGCATGATTTCATGTCGCTGAAATGATGAAAGTTATATATGTGGCATATTTATTGCAGGCAAGTTTGGTTTTGGAGATGGTATTTTTCAAATTCAGAGAAGGAAAGGAAAAATTGTGATTACAAAAGAAATAGAAAATCTTTATAACGATTACCTAAGCCAATCCGATTCGCGTTGGGAGTATGGAAACCGTATTCTTTATCGTATGTGCAAAGAAGAACCGAAGCATAAAGAAATAGATGTCATTGTGGGAAAGGTTTGGCTCATTGGCAGAAGTTATGCTGCAGCTATTGAGAGACGAAAGAATGCAGTAGATGACAATGATGACTTTTATTACGATGTTGTTGCCTCGAAAATGTTGGAGATTGGATCAGAGCTAGATGATCGGATTACAAGATTACAAGAGAGTACAGGACATATAGTAGATGATGTTAAAGAGATTCTAAGCACGCATAAGTTTTTGACGGATACTTTCGGTAAAATGACTGGATTAAAAAAGAGATCCCTTGCATCAAAGTATTTGCATTTTCATTGTCCGGAGAAATTTTTCATTTATGACAGTCGAGCCATAAAGAGTATTGGAAAACTGGTGAAGATACCAGATAAGAAATTTTTGGTGAATGTGTCTGACTATGATCACGAGTATGGGTACTTTGTATGTCGGATGCTTGAGCTTCAGGAGTATCTGTATGAAAAATTAGGAACATACGAAATGCCCCGCTCAATTGATAGTTTTCTGCTATGGACATTGAGAAAGAAAAAGTAAGGAGGTTCGTATGGGATATATATACATTATGACAAATCCAGCATTGCGGGATATGGTAAAAATCGGCTATGCTACAGATGTAGAATTGCGAAGACAACAATTAAGTACGACAGCATTACCTTATGAATATGAGATATATGCAACATATGAAACACCAGGAAATCTTGAAGATAAAAAGCTTCATAAAATGATAGATAACTTAAATCCTGATTTACGAGTATCAAAAAATCGAGAATTTTTCATCATGTCACCAGAAGATGCGTTTGAATTATTAGAAGCAATTGCTGTAATTAGCGGGTCACAAGACAAACTAAGAAAAGTAAAGCTGACTGATGGAAGTAAGTCATATCAGGTTACAAGAAAACCTGCAATAGATTTCTATAAATGTGGCTTAAAAGATGGCGATGAGCTTGTGTGTACTGAAAATCCTCAAGTGGTTGCAATAATAAAAGGTGGACATAAGGTATTATATAACAACGAACTTACGTCACTTACTGCTATAATGAAAAAAATTAAGGGATATAGTAATATTTCAGGACCATCTTATTTTACGTATAAAGGAGAACTTTTGACAGATATAGCAAAGAAAACACAATGGAAAGAATAATAACACAAAAATAAAAACCAAAGGAGAACCCCATGTCCCTAAAAAACACACAGAAAATCAAATGCCCGGATTGTGGCACAGAAGGCGAATTTACAATATGGCAGAGCATCAATACGAAATTGAACCCACAGGCGAAGGAGGATCTTTTGTCTGGCGAGTTATTTGCGTATACCTGCCCGAAATGCAAGAAAGTCCATTATGTTAATTACGGACTTTTGTATCATCAGATGGAGAAGCAGCTGATGATTTATTATGCAATCTCGAAGGAAGATGAGAAGGAGATTTTAGATACATTTGACAAGATGGAGAATGGTGACATGCTTCCGGGCATGGAGAGTACGGACTATACATGCAGAGTGGTTCATTCTCAGAATCAGCTCCGGGAGAAAGCATATATCTTCGATATAGGACTCGATGACCGCGTCGTTGAGATCATGAAGGTTATGATGGTGGCGCATTTGTCGCAGACGAATCCGGATCTGGAGGTTGGAGATATATTCTTAGAGATCACCAAGGGAAAGCCGGAACGATTTGTGATCCGGTTGAAGAATGGCGTATTGGGCAACAGTCCATTTTCCCAGAAGGTGTATGATGCAGTCAAGGCCGAGTATATTGACTCCAAGGGCGATGGCAAGCGGGATTATATCGTTGATATGAATTGGGCAGTTGAATGCCTGAAGAATAAATAGATTGACATAATTACAGGAGGACAACCACATGGAACAGGTAGCAAAATTTTTGAAGGAAGCAGATACATATTATCTGGCAACGGTCGAGGGTGACCAGCCGAGAGTACGACCATTTGGCACGGCTCATATTTTTGAAGGAAAGCTCTATATCCAGACAGGCAAGTCGAAGGCAGTTTCGAAGCAGATTCATGCGAATCCGAAGGTAGAGATCTGTGCATTTAAGGGCGGAGAATGGCTGCGTGTCGCAGGTGAGCTTGTTGAGGATGACCGCAGAGAGGCGAGACAGTCGATGCTCGACGCATATCCGTCCCTGCAGAAGATGTACTCTGCAGATGATGGCAACACAGAAGTATTTTATTTCAAGAACGCGACAGCTACATTTTCTTCATTTACACAGGAACCGAAGGTTGTGAAGTTCTGATAGAGTAGTAACTTAATGAGTGTGTACGTCGCAAAGGTTCACAGTAAATTGACCTTTCCAAATGGCTACGCACTGCGTAGCGAATTAAGTTGGACATATTATCGACTTTTAATGCGAGTGGAAAATGACAATGCGAGACAGTTTTATATGGATTAAGAATTCTTAAATCAAGGGGGAAAAGTGATGAAGCGTATCACAGCAAATCCATATTTAGATGGTATGATGGGCTTAGTCGTTGGTGATGCACTTGGTGTGCCGGTAGAGTTTGTGAGTGGAGAAGAACTATCAAAGAAACCTGTTACGGGAATGACCGGACACGGCACATATAATGTACCGAAAGGCAGCTGGTCCGATGATAGCAGCATGGCGTTGGCAACATTGGATGTATTGCGAGAGGGTATTAATCTAGATAAAATTATGGCTAATTTTGTCTCATGGGAACAACAGGGAGAGTTCACGCCATTTGGTGAGACGTTTGATGAGGGGATTACCTGCCATATGGCAATCCAGAATTACAGGAAGTCAAATGATGTAACAAGCTGTGGTCTATCGGATGAATACAGCAACGGAAATGGCTCTTTGATGCGTATTCTTCCAGTGTGTATTTATCTGGCAAAGTTGCAGGAAGAAGAAAAGATGATGGATGAAGACGCGATATCTATGATTCATGCCGTGTCTGCACTTACACATGCGCATGTTCGAAGCAAGATGGCGTGTGGAATTTATTATTTCTGTGTTCGATCATGTATGGATCGAATTGGTTCTATATCAGATTGGTTACAGGCAGGTGTAGATGCGGCATTTTCCTATTATGATCAAATAGAGAAATGCAGAGCCGAGTTACAGCATTTCAGCCGTATTCGAAATTTGCAGATATTACAGAGGCTGCCGAAGAGTGAGATTAAGAGTGGCGGATATGTGATAGAATCTATCGAAGCTTCGTTCTGGTGCTTGCTTATGACAGCAAGTTATAAGGATTGTGTCTTAAAAGCGGTAAATCTTGGACATGATACGGATACGACGGCGGCAATTGCTGGTGGACTGGCAGGATTATATTATGGATATGATGCGATTCCGAAAGCGTGGAAGCGGGATATTATCCGACGTGATTGGATTGAGAAGATGTGTGAAGACTGCATAAGGTGATGATATTGGATGGTTACGAATGACAAGGTTAAACGGGGGTAGTACATGGTTTTATACATGAATATGAAACAGCTTGGCAAGCGCAGGAATACGGTGGATCAGGTGCCATTTACCTATGCGGCGGCACCGGGCAGCCTGCGGGAGCTGATTGCAGAGACGGTGAAACTTTGTGTGAGCAGATATATCGAGGCGATGAACCGGGGCGAAGCAGTGCTTTCCAATGCGCAGATCGACGATATGGCGCAGATTGGGAAGATTGCTTTCGGCATCGTGTATGGTGAGAAGGCGCCGGATGTTGGGAAGTCTATAGAGATGGCGATACTTGGGTTTCAGGATGGCTTGTTCCGGGTATTCTTAGGGGACACGGAACTTACGGAATTAGATGAGAAGCTGGAGTTACAAGAGGGCGATACGGTTACATTTATCCGTCTGACGATGTTGGCGGGCAGGATGTGGTAGGAAATTACAGGATTGGGTGAACAGAGTCTTACCACAAGCGTATATGTTGAAAGGGGTTACATATGGCAGAAGACAAGAAGACGAAGCAGGAGTTGGAAGTGCAGGCGAAGATCGCGAATGATTTTAAGCTTGCGCGCAATGAGGCAGACCTGGCTTTGAAAGCGTCTTACAGCGCGGAGATTCAGGCGTTGCTTGCAGAATGCAGCAAATATAACGGCGTGACGCAGCTGACGGAAGTCGGAAAGCGGCTGGATAAGCATTTGGCGAAATCGGGCAGCCTGCCATCGGAATTCTTCCGGAAGGAATTAAAGCAGATGCCGGGATGGATACCGGAGCATCTGATTGATGATTTCTGCTGCACGATCGATAGCATTACGAAATGGCAGGCGAGCGAGTCTTATTACAGAAGAACGGTGCGAATCAAGCACTACCGGGCATTTATGGGGCGTTATTTCCACATCATGAACACGTATCATGACATGGGAATTTACGGAACCGATCTCGTGTCAGTCTACACGGAGCAGCTGCCGCAGGATGTGCTGTGCTATTATCGGGATCAGAGTACAAATGGACGTCAGGCTGTATCGGAATACTGGATTCAGGCGGAGTTAGACCGCGGAAATGAGAAGTTAGAAGCAATCATCATGGATATCTTATTTGGCGAGAGTGCGCAGACGAAGCTGTCCGTGGAGATCATCCGTGGCATCTGCATGAGCGGAAATACCCGGCTGCACGAGGCACTGGGCAAGCTGCTTTTGGCTGCGCGTCTGCAGGAAGGATTGCGTCAGGCAATCTGCGAGAATATGGATTACGGAACCGCGGAAGCTTTTCAGTCGTTATTCCGTGTCGTGAAGGACAATGATATGCTCCGGTATGCGTCCGTGCTTAGGGCGGTTGCCACATGGACCGGACTGATCGCAAATGAGGAGAGCAAGATCGACCGGATTCAGGAGAAGCAGCTATATATCATCGATACCTATTTGCAGGATGAGAATGCCAGAGCACAGGCACTTAGAAGCGAAGATGCGATGGAAATCTATCTGGCACTCTGGTGCTATGGATTTTACGATGTGGACGATGCATGTGAGCGCATGGGAGAGATTGCGTTATCCGGGACGCGACACCAGCGCATGGTGTTCGGCATGTATATGGAGGCGATGCACTTAGGCAGGGTGTATGTACATGGCATTGCAAAGGAATTCGTGAAGCAGTTTTCGGATGAGCTTGACACGATGGCGGTGATCATGCCATGTCTCATGCCGGATCTCCAGTCGTATATACTTAATCTTGTCTATGAGAAGGGCAGACGATATAACGGAACACTGCAGAAGATGAATTATGCGGATGTTGGGAAATATTTTGATAGCCGGGAAGAGTGTCTGAAGGCCTATGATCGCTTAATGGGGATTCTGCGTCAGATATCTGGTAAGCGGTTGGAAATCAACCCGTGTGTATTCCCTTGGAATGTGGCATATTTGGACAGATCCGACCTGATTTTCCGGCTTGCTGTGTGTGCCAGCGCACTTCGGGATGAGGATAAGATTACAGAGATTGCGGAGATGCTGGGCGATATCGATGTATCGCGGTACGGCAGGGATACGCTGATGCTATTTTTGATCCGGGAGCCTGCAAATGCCCGCCAGCGTGAGATTCTCGTGGATGCGGTAGCAGACAAGGAGACATATACGAGACAGGAAGCAGCGAAGCTTGTGAAGAAGATGAAGCTGGCACCGGAGAACTATATGCAGCTTGAGAACATGCTCAAGTATAAGAAATCCGACATCCGAGAGACGGTGCTTTCCATCCTCTATCAGATGGATGAGGAGAAGCTGGATGGTCTGATCGGCAGACTGCTCACAGATGCGAAGGAAGAGAAGCGCACGGCAGGTTTGGATCTGCTGCTCCAGTTGAAGAAGGACGAGAAGCGGCAGCAGACATTTGCAAAATGTGTGGCACAGATCGACTATATGGCGCAGTCAGTAGCAAATATATCGACGAAGGAGCAGATCCTGATCCGGGAGATCCGGAATACGCATGCAGAACAGGCAGATGCAGAAGAAGGATACGGACTCTATGATGTAAATGCGGCGTATGATCCGGTCTTTGATTCTGCGTATCTGGAAGTATGTAAGGATGTATACCGGCGTTATTTCCCGGAGAGCGGGATTGCGACAGGAAATGCCGGGAAGAGTGCCGGTGTATTGGCGAAGCTCAGGGCGAAATTTACTTCCGGGAAGAACTCGGAACCGGATACGGTCGGCATCCATCATGTGCTTCGAGAATTGGACGCACTGTTTGATGCACATAAGAACGATGAATATGAGAGTGAAAACGGCGAAGTACGTATGCTTGGAGAACGGTTCGGATATTGGAGTGGGGACATACCATTTCCGGAGCTCTGGGAAGATTTCTACAGGAAAGAGATACAGACGCCGGAAGCGTGCCTGCAGATCTATATTTATGTGAATGGCTATAATTCCGATAAAGCGTATTTTAAACAGTATTGCAAGAGCTTTGTGGAAGATCTGTATGGAAGCAGGTATTACGAGGAGCTGCCGACCTACGGTTACATGTCGCAGATGCAGACGATCCTGCGCGAACTTTATAACAAATATGTGCCGGAAAGTGACAGAAGGAAGCTGGCGGCTGTGGCTGCGGATTATCTGCTCTCGCGCAAGGATGCGCTTGTGCAGGAGAAGAAGACAGTAAATCCGGCTTCTAAGAAGGAAATCATTTGTTATAGAAGCGTGCTTACACAGGAGCAGATCATGGTTATCACAGCGTATATTGCGCCGGGCTATGCGGAATATGGAAGTGCAAATGATGTGGAGGCAGACTCGGCACAGGCGGCAGAAAATGATACGGAGTTTCTGCGTCTCTTCCCATACAATTATGCACTTGCGAAATGCCTTAATTTCAAGATCCCGGATGAGGTTGCGAATGATGGAAATGGCTATTATTGGGTAAATGTCGGTAAGATCATGCGCGTGCCGGAGCTTTCGACGTACATTGCAGCATATACGAGGGGACTGATCAGCCAGGACTACCTGTATAAGATGGCGTTTGAGGGCAATCGGATGGATGTAAGCCTGAAGTGTCTGTCTGACATTGTGCGGTATATGACCGAGCGGGACAGACAGGTGCAGACAAGAGGCTGCGAGTGGAGCTGGACAGTGGGCAATCGGCTGGAGCATGTGCGGAAAATGCTGCTGCACAATCCAGCGAAGGAGCTGTCCGAGACGGATCAGGCGAGCGTGGATACTGCGAAAGAACTGTATCAGGCTATGGCAGGGCTTGTCATGGAGGCAGAGCTTACACGTGGCGATACCGAGACTGCATTTTCCCAGTATGTGTATGGGCTGACGAGAATCTACGGTGCGGCGTATTTTGTGCGGATTCTGTCGGCACTCGGCAAGGAGACGCTGGAACGGTCGACGTATTTTAACAGCAGTTACAGCTCCAGTGTCAGACGAAGTGTGAGCAAGAAGAACAGCCTGTCGCATCTGTTGCAGGCGTGTCTGCCGGATGTCAATGACAGTGCGCAGACGCTTGGCGCACATCTGAAAGGGACGGATATCAGCGAGGCACGTTTAGTTGAGGCGGCAATGTATTCGCCGGAGTGGATTGATATTGTGGGTGATTATCTTGGCTGGGATGGATTTACAGCCGGATGTTATTATTTCATGGCACATATGAATGAGTCGTTTGACAACAAGCGGACGGCGATGATCGCGCGCTATACGCCGCTTTCGGTCGAGGAATTAAACGATGGTGCATTTGACCGGGCGTGGTTTACGGAAGTGTACGAGAAACTTGGAGAGAAGCATTTTACGCTCATATATAAGGCGGCGAAGTATATCTCCGATGGTGCCAAACATGCAAGAGCGAGAAAATACGCGGATGCGGCACTCGGCAAATATAATGAGACAGAGCTGATGAGTGAGATCGAGGCAAAGCGGAATAAAGACCTGTTGATGGCAGTCGGAATCCTGCCGATTGCCGATGAGACGCAGATCAAAGAACGGTATATGTTCCTGCAGAAGTTCAAGAAGGAGAGCAAACAGTTTGGTGCCCAGCGGAGAGCCAGCGAGGCGGCTGCCGTGCAGATTGCATTGCAGAATATGGCAATCAATGCAGGCTATCAGGATGTGACGAGACTGATCCTACGGATGGAGAGTCTGGTGGCACAGGGTATGGCAGACTATTTCAAACCGCACGAAGTCGGAGAAGTATCCGTATGGCTTGAGATGGAAGATGGCGGCAAATGTGCCCTGCTTGTGGAGAAAAATGGCAAGCAGCTGAAGTCTGTTCCGGCGAAGCTTAAGAAGGATGAATATATTGTGGCGATTACCGAGGCGAAGAAGCAGATGGCAGAGCAGGCACGCCGCACGAGGGCGATGTTGGAAGATGCGATGGAGAGTCAGGAGACATACACGTATGCGGAGATTCAGGGCATGCTTGAAAATCCTGTGATTCACGATCTGGTGGCGGCACTTGTGTTCCGTGTGATGGATGGTGGCGGTGTGTCAGATCATACGCAGGAGGAACAGGCTGTATTTGGATTTGTCACAGCGAAAGGCATGGATATTATAGGTTTGCATCATATCGAGCCATCCGACGATACATTACTGACGGTGGCGCATCCATTTCAGATGTATAAGCAGGGCATGTGGCATACGATTCAGAAATATGTGTTTGACAACCAGATCATCCAGCCGTTTAAGCAGGTGTTCCGCGAGCTGTATGTGAAGACGGAAGAAGAGCTTAACATGGAGCGCTCCTTGCGTTATGCGGGCAATCAGATCCAGCCGAAGAAGACGGTTGCGTGCCTGAGAACAAGACACTGGGTTGCCGATATCGAGGAAGGCTTGCAGAAGGTATATTACAAGGAAAATATCGTAGCGAGAATCTATGCACTAGCGGATTGGTTTTCGCCGGCAGATATCGAATCCCCAACACTGGAATGGGTTGTGTTCACTGATCGAAAGACAGGAAAGGATCTAAAGATTCGTGAGATTCCGGATATCATATTCTCGGAAGTTATGCGCGACGTGGATCTGGCAGTGAGCGTGGCACATGCAGGAGGCGTAGATCCGGAGACATCGCATTCGACCGTGGAGATGCGGAAGGCAATCGCGGAATTCACGATGCCGCTCTTCAAGCTTACAAATGTTACATTTACAAAGAATCATGCGGTGATTCACGGCGCACGTGCGAACTATACCGTGCATCTTGGCAGTGGCGTAGTCCATCAGGAGGCGGGACCTATGATCAATGTACTTCCGGTGCATTCGCAGCGGCGCGGACGGATATTCCTGCCATTTGTGGACGATGATCCGAAGACATCGGAAGTGCTGACAAAGATATTATTCTTTGCCGAAGATAAGAAGATCAAGGATCCATTTATACTCGAACAGATCCGGCAATAATGGTAAAAAATATTGGGTGCACACTTCACAAAAGGTTCACAATAAAATTAGCACTCACATCTTGACAGTGCTAATAACCGGGTGTATAGTATAGTCACAATCAAGAAAGGGAAAAGAAAAGGAAAGATGAATAGAAGAAATCCCTTAGAGATTGCAAAGTTGTGATATTCAAACGACACCTCAGATTTCTCTGATAGTGCTTAAAGAATACCGTAGGCATTGGTTGTTTAAGTATGAAAGGAGATATGACTTATGTTTACACCTAGTATTTTTGGAGAAAATTTGTTTGACGATTGGATGGACGATTTTGAGAAGGAGTTTGACAAGGAACTCCGGCCAGCGAAGAATCCGCTGTATGGTAAGCATGCGAAGAACATGATGAAGACAGATGTCCGTGAGACAGATGATTCCTATGAAGTTGATATTGACTTACCTGGATTCAAGAAGGACGAAGTCAATGCACAGCTGCATGATGGATACATTACGATATCCGCTGCGAAGGGTCTGGATAAGGATGAGAAGGATAAGAAGACCGGTAAGTATATCCGCCGTGAACGTTATGCAGGCAGCATGATGCGAAGCTTCTATGTTGGCGATGAGATTAAGCAGGAAGATATCCATGCAAAGTTTGAGAATGGTATCCTGCAGTTGTCAATTCCGAAGAAGGAAGCAAAAGCCATTGCGCAGAATAACTACATTGCCATTGAATAATCTATGAGAATGTAGCTGCGGTGCATATAAATCTACACCATATACACAATCGACTTTGAAACTTAACGTAAAGTAAGGGAAGGAAGTGTGAGATATGGACAAGAATCCAAAACATCCATTGAAGAAAAAGAAAGTTATGCCGAAGGTTTGTGCAACAGCAAATCATAACGCAGATCAGCCGGAGATGGCCGCTTCTTCAAAGAAGAAACATTAGTAAGATATAAGAAATGCCCTGTATGTTGAAGAACATGCGGGGCATTTCTTTTGCTGGTTTCTTACAAAATTTTTGAAAGATATATGTATTTCTACACACGTAAAAATTACCATAATAATATCAAAATAACAATACAAATGCATGCAAGAATCTGATATAATATATTTATAGGTTAAATGATACGGTATCAAAGTGAAAGTATATGGGCATTGACTATATCATGGAAAACAAAAAAGAAAAGGAGATTTGGTATGCAGTTTGGTTATTTTGACAATGAGAATCGGGAGTATGTAATTACAAATCCCAAGACACCGGCACCTTGGGCGAACTACTTAGGCTCCCCGGAATATGGTGCTTTGATTTCAAACAATGCAGGTGGTTACAGTTTCGCAAAGTCTGGTGCGAATGGCAGAATCCTGCGCTATGTATTCAATAATTTCGATCAGCCGGGACGTTACATTTACATTCGAGACAATGACAGCAAAGATTACTGGTCTGCATCCTGGCAGCCGGTAGGAAAGAGCCTGGATACGTATAAGAGTGAGTGCCATCATGGTATTTCGTATACGAAGATTATGGCAGATTACAGTGATATTCACACAGAGGCATTGTATTATGTGCCATTGAATAAGACATATGAAGTATGGAATCTGAAAGTAACAAACAATGGTTCTGAAAAGAGAAATCTCACCCTGACCGGATATGCAGAATTTACAAACAACAGCAATTATGAGCAGGATCAGGTGAATCTGCAGTATTCATTATTTATTTCCAGGACAAGCTTTGTAGAAAACCGGATTCGCCAGACGGTGCATGGGAATCTGGATGTACTCGGAGCTGGTGAGACAGTAGATGATAAGCGTCCGACAGACCGGATCTTCGGACTTGCCGGTGCAGATGTTTCTTCCTATTGTGGGGATAAGGAAGTATTTATTGGAAGATGTAATGGCTATGGCAATCCGGATGGCGTGGTAAACGGAGATCTTGGAAATGCTTTAAGCTATAATGAAAATTCTTGTGGCGCGCTTTCCACAGTTGTTGAGCTTATGCCGGGTGAGACAAAGAATATTGCGTTTATCCTTGGATTAAAGGAAAATGATGAGGCAGAAGCTATTATGAACAGCTATACGGATCCAGCGGATGTCTGTGAGAAGGAACTGGCTGAGTTAAAGACTTACTGGGGTGAGAAATTCTCACATTTCCAGGTACAGACACCAAGCAAGGAATTTGATTCGATGATTAATACCTGGCATGCCTATAACTGCTTCATGACATTTATCTGGTCAAGAGCAGCATCATTCATCTATTGTGGACTTCGAAATGGATACGGATATCGGGATACAGTGCAGGATATTCAGGGAATTATTCATCTGGCACCGGAGATGGCAGCAGATAAGATTCGATTTATGCTTTCGGCACAGGTTGCCAATGGTGGTGGACTTCCACTTGTGAAGTTCACACACAATGCCGGACATGAGGATACACCGGACGATGCTTCTTATGTGAAGGAGACAGGACATCCGGCATATCGTGCGGACGATGCATTGTGGCTCTTTCCAACAATTTATAAATATGTAACAGAAACCGGAAATCTGGCATTTATGGATGAAGTGATTCCTTACGCAAATAAAGATGAAGGTACGGTGTATGATCATCTGAAACGTGCGATTGATTTCTCTATGAAACATCTTGGCCGACATGGCATGCCGGCAGGACTTTATGCAGACTGGAATGACTGCCTGCGGCTTGGAAAAGATGGGGAGTCATCCTTTGTTGCATTGCAGTTTTATTATGCAATGACGATTCTTCGTAAATTCGCTGAGTATAAAAATGATTCTGAGTACATTTCTTATCTGGATAAGAGCCAGAAAGATCTCTGGAATGTGATTCAGAATCTCTGCTGGAATGAAGACCGATTTATCAGGGGCTTTACAGAAAAAGGAGAAGTAATCGGTAAAAGAACAGATCCGGAGGCAAATATGTGGTTGAATCCACAGAGTTGGGCGGTTATCAGCGGATTTGCCTCTAAGGCACAGGCGGAAGCTGCAATGGAGAATGTGTATACGCAGTTAAATACAGCGTTTGGTGCCGTACTTATGGATCCACCATACCATGCGCATGCATTTGATGGCGCTCTGGCGGTTATCTATAATCAGGGGGTAAAGGAAAATGCGGGAATCTTTTCACAGTCACAGGGCTGGCTGATTCTGGCAGAAGCATTACTTGGACATGGAAACCGTGCGTTTGAGTATTATATGGAGAATTCACCGGCAGCTCAGAATGATAAAGCAGAAGTGAGAAAGCTTGAACCTTATTGCTATGGTCAATTTACAGAGGGTAAGGCAAGTCCTCATTTTGGACGATCCCATGTGCACTGGCTGACGGGAACTGCATCAACAGTTATGGTTGGCAGTGTCGAAGGTATTCTGGGCATGCGCCCGGATTTCTATGGATTGCGGATAGCACCATCCATCCCGGCAGAATGGGACGGATTTACAGTGGAGAAGGATTTCCGCGGAAAGCATCTCCATATTGAGGTGAAAAATCCGGGACATGCAGAGTCTGGATTTAAGTGCATGGAAATCAATGGTCAGACTATCTTCAATAATTATGTGAAAGACGAGTGGCTTATGTCAAACGGGGATAATATAATCACATTATATATGTCATAGATTTTACCGGTCAGGCAGACCGGAGGCGTTCAGATTTAGGGACTGGTACCGTTTTGGTGTCAGTCCTGTCTGTTTTTTGAAGACCTCTGAGAAGTAGCTTTGATCTGAAAATGCAAGGATCGAAGCAATTTCAGCCGCGGAATAGGAAGAGTGAAGCAGCATATTTTTGGCAGTTTCAATCTTTGTCTGCTGGATATAGTCGCTGACAGTCATACCGGTTTCCTTGTGGAAAAGACGGGAAAGATAGGATGAATTCAGTCCGGTCAGTTCTGAAAGATTTGCAAGTGTGATTTTTGTATGTAGGTGGTCATAAATATAATCAATACATCTGGCTACTGGTTTTGATGTAATCTTTTTCTTTCGCAGATTTTTCATGCGGCCGGTGTAGTCCAGGCATGCGGTTGTGTGCAGTTCATCGAGTTCATCCATCGAATTTGCACGGTCTGCTGTGTGGATATAAAAATCGCTCAGGCTGTAGGAAGTGGACAAATCCAGACCACCTTCGATACAGTAGCGGGCAAGCATAGCCATTGTGATTGCAAAATGATATTTCAGGCTTTGCAGAGGGGTGTCGGATAGTTCGCCCAATCCTTTTTTGTGGCTGATCTTTGCCTGACAAAGCTCATTTACCTTCTCAATGTTTCCGGATTTGATGGTTGTATAAAATTCTAATTCCGGATCGTACTGTGCACGTAGTACAGCTTCGTCCTTATATATGTAATCACGGTATATTTTATTGCTTATTTTCATGGTAACACCCCATTGATATATGTTCGTTATTTTTTTTAGTGATTTCGGAAAATATTTAACGTAATTATAGCAGAGAATCTGATTTAGAACAATCGAACAAAATGCAACAAATAATTGCTTTACTTTGCATTATGTATAGGGTACAATTTTTACAGCGCATTGTTTCAAATACATTTAGAAAATAAAAATGAACAAACGTTCGAATTCCTTGTTGACTTTTCGAACAGAAGTGTAGTATAGTAGAAGAAACAAAAACGAACATATGTTTTGATAACATAGATGGAAGATAATGGAGGTTTATGGTATGGCAAGTGAAGAAAAGATGAAAGCATTAGATGCAGCGCTGGCGCAGATCGAGAAGCAGTATGGTAAGGGTTCTGTGATGAAGCTCGGAGATCAGTCTGCAAATATGGGAATTGATGTAGTTCCGACCGGCTCTCTGAGTCTGGATCTGGCACTCGGACTTGGCGGTATGCCAAGAGGTCGTATTATTGAGATTTATGGTCCAGAATCAAGTGGTAAGACAACCGTTGCATTGCATGTGGTTGCTGAAGTACAGAAGATGGGTGGTATTGCAGGCTTTATTGATGCAGAGCATGCACTCGACCCAACGTATGCAGCGCATATAGGTGTCGATATTGATAACCTGTATATTTCACAGCCGGATAATGGCGAGCAGGCACTGGAGATTACAGAGACGATGGTTCGTTCCGGTGCGGTTGATGTAATTATTGTGGACTCTGTAGCGGCCCTTGTACCGAAGGCAGAGATTGACGGCGAGATGGGAGATTCTCATGTTGGATTACATGCGAGACTGATGTCTCAGGCACTCCGAAAACTGACTGGTATTATCAGCAAGTCTAATTGTGTGGTGATCTTTATCAACCAGCTTCGTGAGAAAGTAGGTGTGATGTTTGGTAACCCGGAGACGACAACCGGTGGTCGTGCATTGAAGTTCTACGCATCTGTCCGTCTGGATGTGCGCCGGATTGAGACATTGAAGGTTGGCGGAGAAGTTGTTGGTAACCGTACAAGAGTCAAGGTTGTAAAGAATAAGGTTGCACCTCCATTCAAGGAAGCAGAGTTTGATATTATGTTTGGTAAGGGTATCTCCAAGGAAGGCGATATTCTGGATCTGGCTGTTTTGCACGATATCATCAACAAAGCAGGTGCATGGTACTCTTACAATGGTGAGAAGATCGGACAGGGACGTGAGAATACGAAGCTTTATCTTGCAAATAATCCAGAAGTGATGGAAGAGATTGAGCAGCAGGTACGGAATAAGTGTGGGATTGGCGTAGATGCAGAACAGACAGAGAGCGAAGAGTCATAAGCAACCAACTACATACAGTGCATTTGATACAGCAATTTATTATCTTACCTTCCGGGATCGCTCCCGGAAGGAGCTTTGTGACAAGCTGGCAGAAAAAGGATATGAGGAAGCAGAGATTGCAGAGGCAGTCGAGAAACTGATGTCCTATGGATACATTGATGATGAACGATATGCCTCATCGTATATTCGGAATCAGATGCGTGCAAAAGGCAGACGAAGAATCACAATGGAGCTTTCCGGTAAAGGTGTAGATTCAGAGATGACACGTGAATTATGCATGGAACTGGTGCCTGATGAAGCGGAAACCATCTATGATTTACTGGAAAGACGTTATGGTAACTTAGATTTTTCGGATGAAGGACAGATGCGGCGTATGTATTCCTTTTTTGCACGTCGTGGATTTAAGTATGAGGATATTCGCAGAGCGGTGTCAGAATATAGAAAAAATATTGAAAAAATATAGAAAAGTAATCTATTTTTTCTTACAATTTGCATAAAAAAAGTAAAGTATTCCTTGACACTAGTATAAAAAAAGTATAATATTTAAGTGTTGTAGTTATGCAATAAAACTAAATAAGGAGGTGCTCCTGAGTTGTCAGACGAAGCAATCAAGTATGTGATTTTCGCTGTAATACTCGTGGTTGCAATTCTCGTTACCTGGTTTTTAGCTATTGCGTATCGTAAAAATGTGGCAGAGGCAAAGCTTGGTAAGGCAGAGGATAAGGCTAGAGAGATTATAGATGAAGCACTGAAAGCTGCGGAGGCAAAGAAACGTGAGACACTTCTTGAGGCGAAGGAAGAAGCCATGAAGACGAAGAATGAGATTGACAAAGAAGTCAAGGATCGTCGGAATGAGCTTCAGCGCATGGAAAAGCGTGTTCTTTCCAGAGAGGAAAATCTCGACCGGAAGACCGAAGCCGTAGAGAAGAAAGAAGCTTCATTATCACGTAAAGAGGCAGAACTCACGAAGCTGAAGCAGGAAGTTTCAGATTTGGAAGCAAAAAGAACTCAGGAACTGGAAAGAATTTCCGGATTAACCTCTGAACAAGCAAAGGAATACTTATTAAAGACTGTTGAAGACGAAGTAAAGCATGAAACAGCAGTCATGATCAAAGAATTAGAAACACGAGCAAAAGAAGAAGCAGATAAGAAGGCAAAGGATTACGTTGTGACAGCTATTCAGAAGTGTGCTGTTGATCATGTATCAGAGACAACGATTTCCTTAGTACAGTTGCCTAACGATGAGATGAAGGGAAGAATCATTGGTCGTGAAGGACGAAACATTCGTACTTTAGAGACTATGACAGGTGTTGATTTAATTATTGATGATACACCGGAAGCAGTTTTGCTTTCAAGTTTTGATCCGGTTCGTAGAGAAGTAGCCAGAATCGCACTTGAAAAGCTGATTGTGGATGGAAGAATCCATCCGGCACGTATTGAAGAGATGGTCGAGAAGGCTCAGAAAGAGGTCGAGACTATGATGCGTGAAGAGGGAGAGGCTGCAACCCTGGAAGTCGGTGTACATGGCTTACATCCTGAACTGATACGTCTTCTTGGTAAGATGAAGTTCAGAACAAGTTATGGACAGAATGCATTGAAGCATTCTATTGAGGTAGCTCATTTGTCCGGTTTGCTTGCCGGAGAGCTTGGGCTTGATGTTCGTGTAGCAAAGCGTGCAGGTTTGTTACATGATATCGGAAAATCTATTGATCATGATGCAGGTATGGAAGGTTCTCACGTATCCATTGGTGTTGATCTTTGTAGAAAGTACAAAGAGTCGGCAACGATTATCAACGCTGTTGAGGCACACCACGGGGATGTAGAACCACAGAGTTTGATCGCATGTATTGTACAGGCTGCAGATGCTATATCTGCTGCACGTCCAGGTGCAAGACGCGAGACGTTGGAGACATATACAACACGTCTGAAGTCCTTGGAAGACATTGCCAATGGATTTAAGGGTGTTGATAAGACTTTTGCTATTCAGGCGGGACGAGAAATTCGAGTAATGGTAGTTCCAGAGCAGGTAACAGATGCGGATATGGTATTACTCGCACGGGATATCTCAAAGAAGATTGAATCAGAACTTGAGTATCCGGGCACAATCAAGGTAAACTTGATCCGAGAGTCAAGAGTAACCGATTACGCAAAGTAATTATTTGTTATCAATGAAATTCGTGGAAAGTATTGAGAATACAAGTTTTCAATACTTTCCTTTTTTGTTTATTTCCTGTATTATATATAGAGATATAAAGCAATCGCGTGCGAAACAAATTATGAATGATGAAATGTATTTATTATGATTATATGGACGATGCGGAATAAAGTGGATAGAAAGGGACATAAATATGGTTGAATTTAAAAGAAAAAGCTTGGAATTATTATATGATGCGAAGATTGTAGCGCTGTATAAGGATGTGTTGGAGACACCGGATGGTGGAGAGGTTGTATATGATCTGATTAAACATAAATCCGGCGGTGGAGCAGGTATTCTGCTTGTAGACGAGGAAGAGTACACATATCTGGTGCGTCAGTACCGTAATTCCTTAGATGCAGTGGATCTGGAAATCCCGGCAGGGGGATATAGCTTCCATGGAGAATCCGGTGAGACATGTGCGTTACGGGAAGCAGAGGAGGAGACTGGATGGATTCCGCAGGATATCTATCATGTGAGCAATATGATTTCTTCGGTTGGAACCTTTGATGAGAAGACGGATGTCTATATTGGATGCAATTTGAAGAAAGGCAAGCGGCATTTAGATCCGACGGAATTTATCGAGATTGTTCGAGTACCTATGGAAGAAGCACGCGAGATGATTTATTCGGGTAAGATTGTAGATAGTAAGACGATTGTCGCGATTCTTGCTTATTATGATAAGAAGAGTCGAGGAATATTTAAGTAGACAGGCACATATGCTTTAGGGAGTGAGCAATCATTCCCTAATTTTTATGCAGTAGGAGTATAAGGCAATGCCATATGAAAGTGAAAAACTGAAAAGCCGCGTATTTTATTATCTGTGCATGGTGCTGGCAGGTTGTATATTAGCCAATATCGTGCTGCGATGCGATCGGGATCTGCAGGTGTTTATACTGCCATTTGCGGACAGCAGTCGGTTAGCCGGGGTATCCGTGCAGCAGACGTTGTTTTATGTGTTGTTACAGCGGACGAAACAGGTGGCTGTTGTGTACCTGCTGTATAAGGTGTTTCCGCCCAAGGCAGTCTTCTCGATCGGGATGAGTGCGTTGTTATTTTTATTTGGATTTGTAATCAGTTGTCAGATGTTTTATCTGGGACTTTCGGGTGTATGGTTTCTGCTGCTATGCCTGTTTCCGCATTATCTGATCTATCTTGGAATGTTGTATTATCTGGCGGCAGAGGCACGCAAGGTTGGAGAGGATAAGAACAAAAAGAGGATGGCGGCGATGATTCTAATTTTGACGTTTTTTGTCGGAATTCTATCCGAGAGTATTCTTTCAAAAATTTTTTTAAAAAATTTTCTCCAATATATAGGCATGTAAAAACGTGCATTTCAACATATTGTAGAAATGTTACAAAATGTTACAAATATTGAAAAAATGTGAAAAAATTATGTTTGATTTTAGCTGAAATAGTAATTATAATGTAATAGATAAAGGCGAAAAGCAGTCGGAAAAGGTTGCATTTTGTCGAGGGAATGGAAGGACTTTGGGTATGGAAACACAGATTGAGAATTACATTGATTACTTGAATAGCGTGAAGCATGCAAGTGCGAATACGATTGCATCCTATCGGAGAGATTTGAAGAAGATGAGCCGCTTTTTTGCGGACAGACAGTGTACGGATGTGCGTGAGCTTCGGGGAACGGATTTGAATTCGTATGTATTGGATATGGAAAGTCAAGGCATGTCCACAGCGACGATATCCAGAAGCATTGCAAGTATGAAATCGTTTTTTCTATATCTGTTGAAGCAGGGGGAAATCACAGAAGATTATGCGGATGCATTGAAGCCGCCAAAGATCGAGAAGAAAGCACCTGAGACGCTTTCCATTGAGGAAATCAATCTGCTCTTAGATCAGCCATCACGCCTGACACCAAAGGAGATCCGGGACAAGGCAATGCTGGAGCTTCTGTATGCGACTGGCATGCGTGTATCAGAACTTATAAATTTAAAGATCACAGATGTAAATCTGACGATGAATTATATTTTATGCCGGGATGTATCGAAGGAGCGTGTCATTCCAATCGAGAATGTAGCGAAGATGGCACTGGAGAACTATATCAAGTCGGTACGGGAATCCATCAGTCATGGAAGTATGTTCCTCTTTACGAATATGAAGGGACAGCCGATGACGAGACAGGGCTTTTGGAAACTGATCAAGGCATATGCAGCAAAGGCTGGTATCGACAAGGATATCACACCGCATATGATCCGTCATTCCTTTGCATCACATCTGGTATCAAATGGTGCCGATTTGAAGGCGGTACAGGAGATGCTTGGACATTCGGATATTTCGACCACGCAGATTTATCTGCGCAGTAGACAGAGCAAGTTGAAGGAAGAATATGAGAAAGCACATCCACGTGCAAAGATGGCGTGAAAGCCATATAAAAATGAAATCAAAATAGAAAGATAAAATTTCATAGATGAAATAAAAAGAGAAAACCTCATTATCAGAGAAGAAATATCTGGTAATGAGGTTTTCTTGCGGTGTTGCATCTGACAATACAGCATTTAGAATCTAAAATGAGTTACTACTTGTTTTGCAGGTTTGTAAATACGCTGTCACTGACACCATGTTTCAACAGGTATGCCTCCCACAGGGAATAGTATTGTGCCTGTAGATGGATACCATCGTTGGAATAATCGGCTTTAACACCCATTGGAACATCGCCGTCCATATCACAGACGCAGGTGTTCATATCAAGGTAGAAGATACGCTGTCCGTCTGCGTATTCTGCAACCAGAGCATTTCTGCAATCCACATTGTCGTTGTTGTACACATCTGAGTTATCTGCGTAGCTCTGTGTAACATGCATCATACCCATCACAAAGATTACGGCATCTGGTTGTAATTCCTGAATCTGATCCAACACTTTCTTGTACTGTGCCTGATAATCTTTGGCGTAGCCGCTTCCAAGCTCATTGACACCACACATGAGGAAGATTTTTTTGTACTGTTTTGTGGCAAGCACATTTGGAATTGTTTCGCCGTTTGCCATTGTTTTATCCATCAGATCCCAGATGGAAACACCATCTTTGTAGTAGAAATCAGCCGTTGTTTTGGTGCGGAGCGTACCATAGTCATGTAGTCCCTCAATACGGGAATCCCCGATAAAGGCTGCATCGTTAAAGTAGTCAGTATTTACAGTGATATAATCGTAGTTGGTTGTCTGTGCCACACGGTCATTATCGTCGTAATAAGCAGAGCGTGCCTTACGCATTGGAACTGTGATATAGGTCGTTGGAATCGGTTCGCTTCCATCGGTGCTGACTGCATCCGAAGAGGTCGCCGGTGCATCGGTTGATGTCGCGGCAGGAATAGGATTGGAATCTGCGTCTGTACCGGTTGCCGTCGTGTCATCGGAAGGTTTCTTTGTGTCATCTTTTTTCACAAATGGATCTTCTTTGATCATGGCAGACATAAAGAGCGTATGATCCTTGGAAATCCGCAGCTTGTATTCGCCACCCATAGCACCGACAAGGGCATATAAAGTATAGCCGATGACGGAAAGCAGGATCAGGGATACAAGCGGACATTCCCGCAGGAAATCCCAGATTGTTTTCGGTTGTTTTCGCTTTTTGTTATTATTCATAATCATCATCCTTATTTCATCTATAGTCCGGTTCCTGTATATATGATTTTGGGAAAATCAGATTCCAAAGTCGTCAGAACCGGAAATACAGGAATGGGTTATTTGCACCGGAGGCAATCTGATATACCGAAAGCCAGAAGAGTGCCAGCATGAGAATCTTACATACCCATGTCTTGTAAAACCGCTTTAACAGGCGGATTGGAATCGGTGTACAGCAGATGGCGCAGATTGCGAGCAGCCACCAGTAGGTACCGAACAATTCCAGAAACTTCGGGAAGGTATCGATTTTGACCGATCCCTTGACTGGAAGGAAAAATAACCGCTTGATATAATTTCCGAGCGTTGGCAGATCGGAAATGTTAAAGATTGTCCAGGAAACCGGAATCACGATCAGCATATAAATATGGGATAAGATCGCATGCCGTTCCAGCTTGTCCAATAAAAATAACTTCTCGACGGTCAGCAGCACGAAGAAGAACATGCCCCATATAATAAAGTTCCAGTCCGCGCCATGCCACAGGCCAGTGAGTAACCACACGATAAATGTATTGAGAATCATACGTTTCTGCCCTTTGCGGTTTCCACCTAGTGGGATATAGACATATTCCCGGAACCATCTGCTGAGTGTGATATGCCATCTGCGCCAGAAATCCGTGGAGGAAGTGGCACAGTATGGGTTCTTGAAGTTTGTCGGGAATTTGAATCCAAGGATACGTCCAAGTCCAATCGCCATCAGGGAATATCCGAAGAAGTCGAAGAAGAGCTGCATCGAAAATCCCCATGAACCAAGCCATGCGGTCAGTGGATGAATCCCCATAACGCCAGCCGTCATAACCGTATTCCAGAGGGAAGCTATCTTGTTCGCCAGCAGTACCTTGTAAGCAAGTCCAAGTACAAAGATCGTCGTGCCCCATTCAATCTTTGGCAGACTAATCTTGCGCTGCATGTGCAGATCATCTTTGACTTCAGAGAAGCTGACGATTGGCCCCGCAATTAACTGAGGGAACATGCAGAGATACGTTGCAAAATCCAGTAGTCCGTTTGCAATCTCATATTTCCTGCGGTAGATGTCAATCACATAGGAAGCAGCCTGAAAAGTGTAGAAGCTGATTCCAAGCGGTAGGGTAAGTGACACAAGCTTTAATACGGTTGTACCTGCAATTCCATTGATGATGCCGATAAAAAAGTTCAGGTACTTAAATACAAATAACATTCCGAAATTAAAGACCATGGCAGCAATGAGCCAGACCTTTCGGTTTGTCTCTGTGGATGCCTGCGTGTCATCCTCGCGTTTCCATGCGGTGTAGATGTTGACGGCTGCAAAATGATTGACGAGGATGGAGAGAATCATCAGTATAATATACGAAGGCTCTCCAACGCCGTAGAAGATTAAGCTGCCGATCAGCAATATTATATTTCTGTATTTCGGTGCCGCTGCAAAATACACAATCAGAAAGATTGGTAAAAAGCGGAACATAAATTCAATACTTGAAAAAACCATTCTACTAAATCCTTTTCCTATATATTATGAACGATAAATCCTTTTCAGATTGTCCAGCTTTGCGGTTGCATTCTGCATCAGCAGATCCAATACGGTAATCGCACACATGGATTCAACGACAACGACTGCACGTGGACCGATGATCGGATCGTGACGTCCCTTGATCTCCATTACAATTTCTTCGTGTGCCCGTGTGACAGTATCCTGCGCCTGAAAGATCGAAGGTGTTGGCTTGAAAGAAGCACGAATGAGAATCGGACTGCCGTCACTCATGCCACCTAGTGTGCCGCCAGAGTGGTTGGTGCGCTTTTTGACAGTGTCGCCATCCATATAGAAGTTGTCGTTGTTATCAGAGCCGATGGATGAGACAACAGCAGTACCATCTCCGATTTCGATTGCCTTGACAGCGCCGATCGACATGACTGCCTGTGCCAGCCTCGCATCAAGCTTGTCAAATACTGGTTCGCCAACACCGACAGGAACACCGGTTATGATACATTCCACCATAGAGCCAACCGAATCCTTTTTCTCCATCATTTCATTGAGATAAGCAGCTGCATCTGCTGCACAGGTGTTGTTTGGCATATAGAGTGGATTCTGATTGACCATATTAAGATCGATCGCATCGTCTGCAACCTTGATCGTTCCGATCGCACGTGTGTATGCAGTAAGGGTAATACCGAGCTCTTTTAAGACCTTGGCAGCGACCGCGCCTGCGGCAACTCTGCCGATTGTCTCCCGGCCGGAAGAACGACCGCCGCCCCGGTAGTCGCGGAATCCATACTTCTCATCAAAGCAGTAGTCCGCATGCCCCGGACGATAGCTTTCTGCAATCGAACCGTAATCCTTTGATTTCTGATCTTCATTCATGACAACGAGGGAGATCGGCGTTCCGGTTGTTTTTCCTTCAAAGACGCCGGACAAGATAGAGACCTTGTCGCCTTCATTTCTCTTGGTCGTAAATTTGTTCTGACCTGGCTTTCTGCGATCGAGATAGATCTGGATATCCTCCTCAGAAAGCGCAATTCCAGCCGGACAGCCGTCGATGACAACGCCGAGTCCTTTGCCGTGTGATTCACCCCATGTAGTGACTGTAAATAATTTTCCGTATATTGAACCAGCCATGGTAATATAATCCTTTCATATTGTATATACATTTGAAGGGATTATACATCTTTTTGTGAAAAATAGGAAGAGCCTGTTGATTTTTTCCTATATATGTGCGATAATGTTACAAAATTGTTACAAAACAAAGAAGAGGAATAGCAGATGAAAAAGATTTTAGCGAGAATACTGATATGTGTGATGGTGCTTGGACTGGTACAGACAGGGAATACAGCGGGCACAGCGAAAGCGGCAAGTACAGATGCAGATATTTATTATGCAGTACATTGTCAGACGTATGGCTGGGGACTTGGCGTTGCTAAAAACGGCGAGGTAACCGGTACATCTGGACAGGCGAAACGTCTGGAGTCTATCAAGATCTGGGTGAAGTCCGAGCTTTCCGGTAGCGTGGAATACGAGACACATGTGCAGACCTATGGTTGGAGCATCGGAACAAAGAAGGACAGCGAGGAATGTGGAACGACCGGAGAGGCAAAACGTCTCGAAGCAATCAAGATCCGTCTGACCGGACAGCTTGCTGAGGTGTATGACGTTGTATATCGTGTACACAGACAGACTTACGGCTGGACAGACTGGGTAAAGAATGGTACTGAGTGTGGAACGACCGGACAGGCGAAGCGTCTTGAAGCAATCCAGATCAAGCTCGTTCGTAAAAATGGCGCCGATGATGCAGACCTCAAGTATACGACACATGTACAGACACATGGATGGCTGGATTATGTAGTAGATGGTAAGCAGTCTGGAACAACCGGTGAGGGCAAACGTCTGGAGGCAATCAGGATTGATGTACCAAATACAAGCTGTACGGGTGGTATTACCTATTCCGTTCATTGTCAGACCTACGGCTGGATGAACTGGGTAACGAATGATATGCAGGCAGGTACATCCGGACAGGCGAAGCGTCTTGAAGCGATCAAGATCAAGCTGACTGGAGAGATGGCAGAGAAGTTCGATGTGTATTACCGTGTACATAGTCAGACGTATGGATGGCTTGACTGGGCATGTAATGGAGAGGCTTCCGGAACGTCGGGGCTTGCAAAGCGTCTGGAGGCGATCGAGATCGTGCTCGTAGAAAAGGGCGAGACTGCACCGGGCGAGACGAGATATCCGTATGTCGATGCTGCGATTGCAAAGCAGATCGAGAAGGAAAAGGAAGAAGAAAGAAAACGGCAGGAAGAAGCTGAGAAGGAAGCAAACGACAAGGCGACCAGCGAGAATCTGCGCAAGGTTCTGAGCGAGGCTGTGCTGGTTCCAACCATAACCAGAGATACGGCAATTGATACAAAAGTGCAGGAAGTATTGGCACAGGTCGTAAAGCCTGAAATGGATAATTATGACAAGCTTCTGGCATGTTATAAGTGGATTATAGATAATTCATTTTATAAGTATGATGGCTTCACAGGATCATGGAACAACACTAATGTTTCGTATTCTAATAATCGGGATCGACAGGTTGTCAGCTTTGCAAAGACAATTATTTGCGGCGTGAATGGGCAACGTTACGGAACCTGTATCAATTATGGTTCGGCGATGGTTGTATTTGCAAGAGCACTCGGCTTTGAGGCGTATCGTGTCGGAGGCGAGACATTACGTGCAGATAACTCGTATGGTGAGCATTACTGGTGTGTCATCAAGATCAACGGAATCTGGTACAACTTCGATCCACAGAATGCAGATAACAATTGGACAGATCCACTTCGATATTTTGGTAAAACCAACAGTGAATGGTTAGGAATCGGCTACAAATTCACACATGGAAGCGAGAAAGCCGAGGGCTATATCAAGGGTGGAACTTATAAGTAAAATAGTGCTTTACAAGATGAAGGTCTTGTGGTAAGATATCAAATGCCGTCACTTGGTTATAGGATCACTCCGACCATAACTCAGCGACTGGACAAAATAAGAAAATGGAGGAAAAAAGCATGATTACAGCAGATCAGAAGAAAGAGATCATTGAGAAGTATGCTCGTACAGCAGGTGATACAGGTTCACCAGAAGTGCAGGTTGCACTCCTTACAGCAAGAATCAACGACCTGAATGAGCACTTCAAGGTACATCCAAAGGATCACCACTCAAGAAGAGGTCTTCTTAAGATGGTTGGTCAGAGAAGAAACCTTCTCGCATACCTTAAGAGCAAGGATATCGAGCGTTACAGAACACTTATCGAGCAGCTTGGTCTTAGAAAGTAATAACAACAAATTAGTAAATAAACTTAAAATCACACACACTACAAAAGGGATTGCATATGCAATCCCTTTTTTTATGATTCTTATTTATTTGTCTGGTTGTTGTCGGTTGGTTCCAGTGTGCCAATAAATGGGTTATAGATGCTGCCATCAATCGCATTGATAATTACATAACTGGATTTGTAAAGGATACCGGATTCATCCGGTTTAAGCATGTAAAACCATGCAGGAACGAGCGAGTAGGATTTGTGCTTGGAATCAGAAATCCGGATCAGACCATACTCGATACTCGTTACCGTGTATTCGCAATCAGCTATGGAAAGGGGATCGAAAGGACTGCTGTTCCATATGCTCATGAAATCAATCTGTGCCTTTGCAATGGCATCAATCTGATCAAATGACAGGGTTGGAGAAGTTTTTGCTTCTATGGTGTCTGCCTGCATTGGATTGTTCCAGATCAGGTAGGAAAGTCCGTTGCTGTCTATGCTGGCGGTCAGAGATTCAAAACCGTAAAATGTATTGGATTCGTCCGCGGAGAATATAAAACCACCATTGGAGTCATATTTGGCATTGGAATAATCCGTCAGGGTTGTTGAAAATGTCTCAGATGTATATAAGGTAGAAAGATTATTCAGGCTTCGGCTGGCATAGAACAGATAGGAGTCTGTGGCAGGTTCTGTTTCTTCTGCCGGAGGTTCTACGGCAAAGGAAGCATTGATCGTATAATGTTGAGGATGCCGTATAGCATCCAGTGTTTGCACAATTGTATAATCAGTAATCTTCAGTGTCTGCATATATTTTTCTGTAATCTGCTCCGCTTCTGTGAGGGAGAGGGAACAGCTGTTTTCCCCATTTTGCTCAACGTAAGCGGAAGAAATCGGATACGCCTTATAGGTGTTACTGGTAGAAAAATCGATAGCATCAGTACAGTACTGTTTGTATAATACCATACGACAGAATAGAGTGGATTTAAAAATGCCAGATAATAGTGCTCTTTGGAAATGGTTCCGTCTATAATACAGAATTGGTTCGATATAAATTGTCCGATAGCATCCCTTTCGCTATAGGAATTGTTATACCATTTGATTTCACCGTCGGTTTCTACGACACGCTTTGCCGCGTCGGTATCATGCTGTTTGCCTGAAAGCGTATCTGTAGCGTCGTAGTATTCTGCAATCATATATTCCGGGATTGTCGAGAAATCCTCATAACTTTTGAATGTATCTTCCCAGGCGCTACAGGCGGCAGATAAATCCTCTATCGAACGGAACTCATATGGCATAAAGAGCGAATAACTTCCCTCATCGAAGAGCAGGTCTGCATACGTCTGGATGTCTGCGTCCGTGAAATCTGCGCGGGATAAGGACGCAACTGGTGCATTTTTCTCAGCAAGCGAGGTATCCACCTGTGCCTGTACAGTCAGAGTCCCTTTGTCCCCCGGAACGGTGTAGTCAAGATTTCGGATAGGGTCATCTGTGGCATCAGACGTAGATGCAGTATCTCCCTGATAGATGACAGTCTCTTTCCTGCCGCAGGCAGAGAGACAGGATGCAAGAAGTGTAATAATTAAAATCCAGGATAGTTTCTTCATATGCGTTCTCCTTTCGCTTTAGTTGATGTTTCCGTTATAATCATGATAGATGCTTCCGTCGATGGCACTGATTATGACGTATGGGGAAAATGTACAAAATGGGGAAGAAAGAGATTCCCCATCGATCATGTAATACCACGCAGGAATATACATATAGGAATCAGATTCTTCGTCAAATAACCGGATCAATCCATATTGAATCTCCTTGATTTTGTAGGTGTTATCCGCAGAAAATGGTAAAGTCGTCCCATCGAACTTCGAGATGTAATCTTTGGCGATTGCGTCAATCTGATCGAAAGAGAGCAGTTGTGCATTTGTCTCTAAGACTTCCTCTACTTTCATCGGATTCTGGATAACCAGATAGTTGATACCATCATTTCCGACATTCGCGAAGATGGCTTCGTATCCATATCTGGCATTCGTGTAAGAATCGTTGGAGCTGCTGTTTTCACCGATTGTCCCGGAGACTAGTTCGCGGGAGAAATTGAAATCCGTATGAACAGGAGCGATACCGTCCACATTTCTGCCGCCATAGAGCAGATAGGAATCATAGGAATATCCATCGTTTGAAGAATCGCTGGCTATGATTTCCCCATCTTTCGTTATCTCGTAATCGGGCTTTATGGTCTGCGCCTTCTGTACATCTGTGATCGTGTAATCGGAGATTCCCATAGTCTGAAGCGTATCAAGCACCATTGCTTTTGATTCTTCCTTAGAATACTGACACTCATCGGAGTACGATTCATTCTCATAAAGAGGGTTTGCGTAGGTGTCGTAGTATTGCGGATACTGGATATATGGTTCGTAGATCGTGTGGAGCAGCATTGTACAGTACACATCCGTCTGTATAAACGACAGATAGTAAGGCTTCTGGCTGATCGTTCCTTTGATGACGCAGAAATTTGTATAAATATCCGTATTTTCGGAGGAGGTGAAACGATACCATTTCAGGGAACCATCCGTATGAATCGGGGTGACCACGTTGTCATTCTCCATACATTGCTGGGCGATATAGTATTCCTGCAGCAAAGAGTATGGAATGTCTGCGCTGTCGTTATATTGTGCGATTTTCTCCTGCATATCGGCACACGCACTTTTGACCTCCTCATCCGGGCGCAGGACATAGGGCAGGAATAATGCGTAGCTTCCAGCATCGAAGATGGCATCTGCAATCCGCTTCATATCATCCTTGGTGTAGTCGTTTCGGGAGACTTTTACCACAGGGGAACTTTGTGCCGATAAACTGGTATCGACATCGGCATCCACCGTAAATGTCAGGAGTCCGTCTGTGACCTCATAATTCCGGTGCAGAACCGAAGCGGTGGCAGCATCGCTTGTCGTTGCCGGTTCATCCACGTATGAGATATCTTTCTCTTTTCCACACCCGGACAGGGCGGATAATGCAAGGATGGATATGAGAATGCCTGCAATTCGTTTCTTCATAAGATCTTCCTCCTGTTAATCTGATTTGTTTCTATGCTGATAGATGTAGCCAAGTTCGTCATTGTAGATACTTCCGTCGATGGCGTTGATGATGACGTAGGCAGATGGGAAATAATAGGGTTTGCTTTCCTCGCTTCCTTCTGCAAGATAATACCATGCCGGGAGCAACTGGTAGGAATCATCCTCTTCGTTGGATACCCGGATCAGTCCGTACCGGATATCTGTTATGTCATACACCGTCTCATCAAAGGTGTGTTTGTTGATGTAGTCCTGTGCAATCGTATCAATCTGGGAGAAATCCAGTGTGTTCGCCATATCGACGTCGATGGTTTCAATCTTCATAGGATTGGAGACAATCAGATAATTCAAGCCGTCATTTCCGACATTGGCGGTGATGAATTCATAGCCATAGAAGGTATAATCCTCATAATTGGAGATCGTTCCGTTTTCGTCCTGATCCATACTTTCATAATCCGTCAGTTCTGGCTGAAAGTTTGCAGTGGTGTAGACAGGTGTAAGTGCGTCTAAGCTGCGTCCACCATAGACCAGATAGGAATCATAGGATATTTCCGGTTCTTTGTTGTAGTTTGCTGATACCTGATAAGTGTCGTCAATATCGTAGACAGTCCGGATGGTCTGCGTCGGAAATACGTCGGTAACTACATAATCATTAATCCCCATTCGGGAGAGTGTATCGGTGACAAGTGTTGAGGCACCTTCTGTGGAATACGAGCAGATGTTGTCGCTGCCGGCAAGCGTTTCGAGCATATCCGGACGGATCGGGGATAATTGGTTAAACAAGCCATAGGTAAGCTCTTCGTTATAATCTTTGTGCAACACAAGCATGCAGTGCTTGCGCGTCTGGACGAAGGAAAGCTGATAGTCCTTTCCGTCTATCGTGCCACGGATATTACAGTAGTTGCAAAATTCCTTGACGGTCGGATAGTATTGAATCGTTCCATCTGTCTCGATGGGATCAAAGACACCGCTTGCTTTCGCACTTTGTGCGTAGGAGCATTCCGCCAACAGATTATATGGAATCTCCGATTTATCCGCGTAAGTAGCGAAAGTCTCTGCAAACGCATCACAGGCAGCAGTGATATCTTCCTTTGACTGATGGCTGTATGGCAGGAATAATTTATAGCTTCCCTCATCGAAGATTGCAGCCGCAATACGTGTGATATCTTCATTTGTATAGTCGCACCGGACGGCGGTCGCAACCGGTGCAGACTGTGTGGACAGACTGGTGTTCACATCGGCGTCAACATTGACGGTCGTGCGTCCGTTCGATACGGAATAGTTCAGATGTAGGTCGGATGCGGAAACGGCATCCTGTCTGGAATCGTTTTCCTGAATATAATCGACGTCCGCTTTCTTTCCACATCCGGATAAGGCAGAAAGCAGAAGTGCGCTGATCACCATTTTTGAGAATATGGTTTTGCGTCTCATATGAAATTCCCCCTCTTAGTTTTTCGTGCAGCATCCCTGTCGATTGTCGGACCTGCGTGTAAGAACTGTTTATATTATAGGATACAAATGTATCAGAAATGTATCTAAATGGTTGCAGGTTTTCACTTTTATGGTATTATATTTGAGGAAAATGTCTGATTATAGACAATTATAGACGAAACAGGGGAAAATAGCGATGGAAATCATGAAATATGCGATACAGGGTTACGAGGATGTCGCTGCAGAGCATCTGCTTGGAATCTTCGGAAATCCGATCAAACATACATTGTCACCGGTCATCCATGACACGCTCAGCGATGCACTGGGGCTGTCAGAGCGGTATGTGCCATTCTGCGTGAAGGACGAGGATTTGTCCCGTTGTGTGAAGCTGGCGTATGACGAGGGCGTGCTTGGACTGAATATTACCGTGCCGCACAAGCAGCACGTGATGGAGAGTCTCGTGAATGTGGATATCGCCGCGAAGACGATCGGCGCGGTTAATACACTTGTCCGTGTGGAGGGCGGCTATAAGGGCTACAACACGGATATGCCGGGACTGGCGAAAGCGTTAGAGACAGAAGGAATTGCATTAAAGGATGAGACAGTTATCATGCTTGGCGCAGGTGGTGCCGCACGTGCGGTCGCGTATATGTGTGTCAGCTACGGCGCAAAGCAGGTGTATATTGTAAACCGGACATTTGCGCGTGCGCAGGCAATCGCGGATGACATGAATGCATTTACAGAAAAGACGGTGGTGCAGGCGGTGGCTTCGGAGGATTATCAGAGTATTCCGGATGGAAAATATCTGATGATCCAGTGTACTTCGGTCGGGCTGCATGAGGGTGACGGAATGCCGTTTGATTTTGGCGATGCGTTCTATGCGATGGCGAAGGCAGGCGTGGATCTGATCTACAATCCGGCACAGACGCCATTCTTAAAGGAGATGGCGAAGCTTGGCGTGCCAGCGGTAAATGGCTTGAAGATGTTACTCTATCAGGGCATTCTTGCATATGAATTGTGGAATAATCTGAAAGTCTCTGAGGCGCTGACGGATAAGGTGTATCTGGCGCTGCAGGATGCGATCTATGGGAAGAAACGCGGCGATAACATTGTCCTGATCGGTTATATGGGTGCCGGGAAGACAACCGTTGGAAAGGCACTTGCCAAGAAACTTGGATATGAATTTATTGATACCGACCTTTATATAGAGGCACAGGAGGGAATGACGATTCCGGACATCTTCGAGAAGAAGGGAGAGGCATATTTCCGCGCTTTGGAGACGGATGTCATCCGGAAACTTCGGGAGAAGACACATTGCGTGATCGCGACGGGCGGTGGACTGCCGCTTCGCAAGGAGAACAGTGATCTATTGAAAGAAGTCGGAACAGTATATTATCTGATGGCAGATGCAGATACGACCTATGCGCGGGTAAAGCATTGCACGAACCGTCCGCTGTTGCAGTGCGACGATCCGTATGCGAAGATCCAGGCGATGATGAAAGAGCGGGGACCCGTCTATGCGCGTGCCTGCCATATCCGTGTGCGGACAGACCACGGAACTTTAGAAGAAGTGATGGATGAGATAAAATGAGTGGAGCAGAAAATATAAATCGAAAAAATTACTGCGATGGAATGCGGGATGCAATTCCAATCGCACTTGGATACCTTGCGGTCGCATTTACACTTGGTATTGCGGCTAGAAATGCGGGGGTGCATGCACTTCCGGCGACAATTATGAGTCTGACGAATACGACATCGGCGGGAGAATTTGCGGCAATCACAGCCATTGCCGGCGGCGTAGGGTATGCAGAGCTTGCACTGATGCAGCTCGTCATAAACTTACGTTATATGTTGATGTCGTGTGCACTGACACAGAAGCTTGATCCGAAGTTTTCAATCATACACCGCTTTTTTATTGGATTTGGTGTGACCGATGAGATCTTCGGCATCTCGGTTGCGAGAAAGGGTAAATTGAACCCATGCTATATGTATGGCGCGATGTCAATCGCGATTCCGGCATGGACGATTGGCACCTGTCTCGGCGTGGTGCTTGGCAATGTACTGCCGGGCGGCGTGGTTAGTGCGCTTTCCGTTGCATTATATGGTATGTTCTTGGCAATCATTATCCCGCCTGCCAGAGACAATAAGGTGATCCGCGGACTTGTGATCATCGCGATGGCGGCGAGCTTCCTTTTCACGAAGATACCGGTGATCAAGAATATTTCTTCCGGTATGAAGGTGATTATTCTGACTGTTGTGATCTCCGGGGTGGCAGCCGTGCTGTTCCCGCTTCCGGATGAGGAGAAGGAAGAAGAGGAGGCGAACCATGAAGCATAATATTTATCTGTACATTCTTGTGATGGCAGCAGTCACGTATCTGATCCGTGTTCTGCCACTCACATTGATCAAGAAAGAGATCAAGAACAAGACGGTGCGGTCGTTTCTGTTCTATGTGCCATATGTGACGCTCGCGGTTATGACATTCCCGGCGATCCTCACGGCGAGCAACAGTATGGTGGCAGCAGGCATCGGATTCGTCGTGGCGCTGATCCTTGCATGGCGCAGGACAAGCATGTTTGTGGTGTCGCTTGTTTCGTGTGCGATTGTGTATATACTGGAGCTATTTATGTAAGATATCACACAAATTTCACCGAAATGGCAAAAATATGCAAAAAAAATCACTGGATAAAGTTTGCCTTTTTTCCGATATATTTGTATAATAAAGCGAATAGTGTTATACAGTAGGTGATAAATATGAGATCGACACAAAAGAGACGATGCAGATCCAATCGGGGTTTCACGCTTGTTGAGATGATCGTGACGATGATGTTGCTGTCGATATTGCTCACAATATCAGTCATGGGACTTATGGCATGGCAGGACTGGTCAGACTTTAACCAGGCGAATGAATATGCAGAGACCATGTTTTTGGCAGCGCAGAATCAGTTGTCGGAATATAATGCAAATGGAACCTTAGAAGATTTTGCAAAGCAGACGAAAAATTTTAGTCCAGCCGAGGTGAAGCTGGATTCGATATATTACGAAGAAGGACAGGCGTACAGTGATGATTCCGTTTGGGTAACGGTAAATAAGGGTACGCTTATTTCTGTGCGTGCAAATAAGGACGATTATAGTCTGTATGCGGCAGGAAAAAATACGACAAGCCCGACGGCACCAATCGTATATCAGCTTTTACAGGGGTATCTGTATGATACGTCTATCTTAAATGACGCGATCTGCGTCGAGTTTTCCTTAGAGGATGGACAGGTATTTTCTGTCCTTTATTCTGCCAAGTCAAATGGAGATGAGGTAGAAATTTTCGAGTATGATAATGACAATGATTCCCTTCGGGGTTCGGTTAACATTGCCACCCGGTATGATTCTTACCGGAAAGACCGTATGATCGGGTACTATGGTGTGGATACATTGTCGACGGCGCTGAAGGGTACAAAGGAAAAGCCATCCATTGACGAAGTGAAATTAAATAATGAAGATACATTAAATCTGTCATTCAAGGTCAGCAAGCCGGCAAATGCCGCACAGAAGATGAATTATGACATTACCGTCTATGATGTAGATTCTGATTTCTGTACCAGTGAGAATATGGCAGATGGTGTTCCGGTTATGAAGTTCACATTAAACGGAGCAAAGATCAAGAATTATGCAAACCGGCAGGCACAGAACTGTGCAATCACACGGTATGTGAAAGATGAGACTGGAACTTGGAGTGCGCAGGAGCTTGGGGAGTTCCCAGTCCTTGCATGGAGCGATACGGATGGAACGATCCGTGTCGTATTGGATGCAGCGGATTTTCAGGCGACATCTGCCAGCTATGAGATGAATTTGTCAATTTTACGGGACACATTGAAAGCAGATAAGGTTGCCAATGCAAACTTTAAGTTCAAGTCAACCTATACATTCCATCGGTTTGGTCTGGATGCAAATAAGATCAAATGCTCGATCAAGGGGTATGGTGCTGCATATGATACAACAACAGAGCGGCAGAGTAACCAGTCGTATGTTTATTTTGCCGAGGAAAATAACAATACGGATGCCACAAAGAAGGTTGTAAATTACAATTATTCGATTGCAAATGCAAGACATCTTTATAATATGCGTTACGTGACAGATATTACAGCGAATACTGAGAAGTCTGTGGATGAACTGCGCCTGAGCAGTGCGCATTATGAGCAGGATACAAAGAAAACGTTAGCCTGTCACTTCCAGTTGTCGGAAGATATCGATTGGACGAAATTTGTGGCGTCAGGGGCGTTTTATAATACAAATGGAAATGATATCAATATCAATTTAAATGATGCGACAGAAAGTCTGGCAGAATCCTTTATCTCGATGAAGCAGCTTCGTGCGGAAGATTCTCTGGATGGTAAGAATACAGATGGTGAGTCGTATACGATCAAGGGACTTACTATGTCTCAGGCAGGAAATGCCCTGTGTAGGTTGTATACAGACACGGATACTGGTAAAGCGGATGATGAGAAAAAGCCGGTTGGTTTATTTGCCACGAATTATGGAACTATCGGAAATCTGAAACTGGATGAAGTACAGATAACGTCTCCGGGCGATTATGTTGGCTCTTTTGCCGGAATCACGGTGTATGGTAAGAATCTGACTGGAGAGACGGCGGGAATCTTAGAAAATCTCGAAGTCGTAAATGATGATGTAGACGCAGAAACAGCCAGTTTTGTAAAAGGAAAGTCTTATGTCGGTGGTATTACCGGAACACTGATTGCGGATTCGGATTCGGTTGTGTCTGCAGTCACATGGAAGGAGCTTTCCAATGCTGCAAAGGTAACCGGACTTTCACATGTGGGAGGTGTTGTCGGCGAGCTTCGGACAGAGAAGAATCGGTCAACTGCCATCACATTGGAAGATTGTGAGAATACAGGTGCCGTATATGCGGTCGTGAAGGATGGCGAAGATAAAAAGGACAGTAAATTCATCGGTGGTATAGCGGGAAGCTGTGTAAACGAGTATGCGGCAAATCATACAGATGATACATCAGCCCTTGTAAATATTACAATCAAAAACAGCAACAGTACACCGTTTTATTCGAGAAAAGATTTACAGGCATTCCTTGGAAATCAGGATGGAACGGCATTTGCAACTTATGCGGACAAGGTGGCTGGAACGTATGTCGGTGGTATTACCGGTTACAGTTATTTTAGTACGCTTGAAGGTGTGCGTGCAGAATTGGATAACGGCAAGTGCAGCTATGTATTTGGACATGATTATGTCGGCGGTATCGTCGGTTATGCAACTGGTCCTGCGGAGCTTTCGGGTACGGACGATACGAATACAAATGGCAGAAATGACAACTATGTCATTGGCTGTTCCTATGTCGGTGGTGTGATTGGCGCGAATGCAGATATTGATCTGGCAAAGACACAGGAAGAGACAGGAAATAGCAGTAACGATACACTGTCGTTAGTTGAAAATGGAGCAAAGCCAGTCGTGGTATCGGATGCTGTGAATACGAAAAATACGGTGTCAAACTGGCAGAATACAGGCGTTGTCTATGCAACCGGTATGTATGCAGGAGGTATCAGTGGTTATAATACAGGTTCTCTGCTTGAAAATCTTGATACATCGGGTGCAGTGACTGTTGCTGGGGAATATCCGGTTTCCCATGCAGCTGATTATGTTGGAGGAATCACTGGTTACAATCATGGTGTGATCAAAGCAGAAGCAAGAAAAGATAACAATGTACGCATCGTCGGTAAAAACTATGTTGGTGGTATCGTTGGTTATAATGACAGTGGCGCGGAAGTTACAAACTACGCTGTGACGGCTGGAAGTATAAATGGAGATACAGATAAAGGAAGCTATGTCGGCGGACTTGCCGGCTGCAATGCGTCGATTTTGATGTTGCAGAAGGCAGACGGAAGTGCGAAACAATTATATGTAAGCACACAGAACATCAGCGGCAAATATTTTGTCGGTGGTGTGATTGGCGCGAACATCATCAATACGAATGGGTATAACCAGAACATGATTACGGAGCCTGGACAGAGTGGATCTACCGATACGGCAACGGATTCTTCCGCGGGTAATACAACGAAACTTTGTTATGTAACATTGCAAAGGACTAATTTATGGGGAAATGCGAACGCTCCGACAGCGCAATATGATTTTAACGTTGTAAATGATAGTGATCAGGAAATGACAAACTGGTATTTAAAAATGCATTTTAAAAAGGGCGCTGTTACAGGGGAACAATTTAATAATGTATCAGTAACAAAAGATGACGAATCTTCTGAAACAGAGACGATTTATATTATAAAACCAGATCAGTGGCATCCGAATATTGCGGCTGGACAGACTTGCGGACAAAAATCATTTCAGCTTTCATTTATAAATTATGAGGAACTTTATTCTTTCGATATCACAGATATTGAACTTTTTTATGGTGGCGGTGATGGAAATAAGACAACGATTAAGCCAGGCAATATCAACATTACTGAGAAAAACAAGCATACAGTTGGTTTGAATGATAGTACCTATCCTTTTGAAATAAATGGGCAAGCAACGACGGGTTACTGGGATGGCAATAAAAATCAATGGATAAATACAGGTAGTGCTTATCAGATTAAACTCTTGAAAATCGAGAACGCAAGTGATGATGATATTTTTGACTGGTCAATAGAACTTCCTTTGGAAGAAAGTGATCAATTGTATTTGGAATCTTTGAATTATTCAGGAGCAAGTTATGAGATAAAGCAAAGAATAGAGGATAATACAACATATCGGTACTTAGAGTTCAAGTGTTATGCAGATAATAGTAGATTAAATAAGCATACAAAATTAAATAATGGTGGTGGAGCAGGTGTAAGTGTATATATTATTGGAGCTCCAGAAACATATAATCGAATATTGGAAAATGCAAAATTGATTTTCTATACAACGAAATTACAACAGCAAACCGAAGATATCCAGTACGCCCGCATTCAAACTTCTGCGGATATGGCGAACTTCTCCGGCACAATTACAGGCAGTGCATTTACTGGTGGCTACATCGGATACACGATGCTTGTAAACAGTACGGACACAACCTATGCAAGAACGACAGCGGAGAATGTAAGAAAACTGACCTTAAATCAGGCATCAGAAGTTGCCGTAATCAATGCGGTATGTAATGCAAAGGTTGATACAAGCGAAGTGCAGATGTATGTGACAGGTACTGTTGGCGGTGGAAGCGTGACAGCAGATACTTATGTTGGCGGACTTGTTGGATACGATGATGCAAACACATTTTTACGTATCGAGAATGCGAAGAACCGGGCTGCTGTAACGGCAAAGACTGGATACGCAGGTGGTATGATCAGCGCGAGCCGCAAGTCGAATAATAAGATTCTGACAAGCAATAATTATGGAACCATCACAGCGAAAGAAGTTGCAGGTGGTATTGTCGGTGAGAACAAGGGTACAGTCAATCAGTGTACTGTAGATGCGGCGATTGTAGGTAAACTTGGTACATCCATTGCAAGCTACGGCGGTATTGTCGGTGTGAGTGGTATTGCATCAGAAAAAACAGGGGATGTGGATGCAGCACAGATAACGGAATGTAGATTTACAGGAAGTATATCCGGTGTCGGAAATAATATAACGGCACATGTCGGTGGAATCGTTGGTGAAAATGGTTTTAATTCTACGGTCAAGGCAAGCACTGTTGGAAGCAAAGAAACAAACGTGCATGGTGGCATGGCAGGTACAGCAACCTATGATATGGCAACAACGAATGTCGGAGGTATCGTCGGTACAAATTATGGAACGATTTCCTCAACGGATAATAAAGCAGAGGCAACTGGTAATACAACGATTGACAACTATCTTGGTTATACTGGTGGTATTGTCGGATGTAACCAGAAGGGGGCCATTGTAAAGGGCACACAGACAGAACAGATTATCACAGCGGGTAAATGGTATGTGACAGCAAAAGCAGCAGGGGAAAATACGGCTGTGGGTGGCATTATCGGACATTCGATGTCTGGCGAGAATCTGGAGTACCTTACGAATTATGCAGAAGTTAAGACGACTGCGACCGGAAATATCGCGGTTGGTGGCATTGTTGGACAGATGGAGAATCAGACCAGTGATGCGATGACATTTACAAAGTGCAACAATTACGGTACGGTTACCGGAACATGGTGCACGGGTGGTATGATTGGATACCTGCGCTACAGGGGCGTGAAGTTTAATAGCTGTACAAGTGATGGAGCCGTGACGGGGGGGACAAGTGTAGATGCGATGGTTGGATATGCAGATGCTGATATCGAGAGCAATATTCAATATGCAGATTGTACAGTAAATGGAACAAAGTATTCGAAGACTACACAGCTTGCATCGAATGGAGCAGAAGAGAAACAGGTCGTTATGGATGCTTCAGAAGGTAAAAAGGAAGCAGAGACAATGGCTGGAACGATGGGACAGCCAGATGAGACAGAGAATGCTGTGACGGATGCGGATACACAGGATTCTACGACAGAAGCAACAACCGAGGAAATACAGACTGTCCAGAAGCTTGAAACACCGGATGTCAAGCGTTTGGCAGACGATGTGCGTGTCCTGCAGTATTACGATGGAACAAAATGGACATTGACAGCACCAGTACAGGATGAAGATCTGGTTGGAACGTATGAGTCACGGGCATATCGGTTCGAGGTACAGGATGGCGCCGATTATTACGAGGTGCAGATCAAGGATGCAAGCGGGGCATATGGCGTGATGTATGTACAGCCAAAGACCGATAAATATTATGTATACTATGCAGGAAGCAACGCAAAGATCCGCAGAGAAAGCCTGTGTGAAGCAAATCCATACACGGAGTTTGCAGGTATTCTGACGGAAGAAAAACCAATAAGCGTAAGCTATGCCGTAAATGTACGGCTGGAGGATACAACGACTGCAATCTGCGCAAAGGTGGTTGCAGAAAAAAATCAGATTTCTGTGTTACTTCCAGATACAACGACGTTCGTTGCAGTACAGGCAGTTGTCGGCGAGGCACATCTGGATGCCTTTGAAAGCTCGGATGTCGCAATGTGGAAACTGATTCCGGTTGATGATGCAACGACAACAGATGCCAGCGCAATCACGGAAGCCGAGGAGATGGATATGGTGATCTGGACTGGAACTGTGAAAAAGGAAGCTGCAAAGACAGAGCTTCCGAAGCTTGCAGGAACAACGGTGACAGTTGGAAGTGGTACGACACAGAAAGAAGTTGTGAATTATACAGTGGCAATTGAGCAACCGATGCTCGTACAGGTGCTGGGATTTGATGCAGAGGGTACATTAGTACAGTCCGTTTATTATACCGCAGACCAGACAAGCGCAAGCTTTATACTGGAGAAGGACACATGGTTTACCGAGGATGTGAAAGATGTGCAGATCCGATTTGCGGCAATTTCGGAAGATGGACTTGCCGAGTGGACACAGCCACAGACGCTGACAATTACCGGAATATCAAAATAGTAGAAAGATAAATTACAGGTACATGCAGAGAAAAAGAAAGCTCAGACAATTTCATAAAGAAGAAAATCGCGGTTCTGCAATGATCGTGGCGATTGTTGTCAGTATGGTTGTCGTTGTGTTCTGCTTATCTTTGCTGCTTGTAAGCTATGCATTGTTTTCGTCTTCGGTGCGCCGGGTGACACAGAACCAATGCCGGGAGCTTTCGAAGACGATCAGTATTGAAATAGAGAAAGAACTGACGACGCCGGCATATACAAGTTTTGATATGCAGAAGCAAGATGTGACGGATGAAAAAAATCTGCTGTGGCAGTATCTTCGATATAATGTGTGTCAGGGCAACTGGCCGTATTATGAATCGGAGAGTTCGACTGATCATGGGGAGAAAGCGGCGTACCGGTATTTTACTCTCGCAGCGACAGGCGGAGATACGACAAAATATGCAGCGATGGCGGATGATATTTCAGTCTGTATCTATTGGGAGAACGATGGCAGTTATCAGATATCGAAAAACGATGTTGTCCTTTGTGTCAAAGTAACCTGTACGAAGGGTGACCAGACAGCATCCATGTTGTCAAAGTATAATTTGTCCTGTATGGATTATGAGGACGCAGAAATTGGTGTGGATACTGGAGATGATACGGTAAATCCATCGAAAAATGATATTCTGAAAAGTGAGCATTGGAGCTGGAGTTTCCTGGAGCGTGAGTAACATGAAGAGAAGAAAAATCGTGCGACAAATGAATAATGCAGGTTCGACGATGGTGGAAGTGATCGTTGGATTCGTGATTCTTGTGATGGTTCTGGCAGAGTGTATGGTACATCTGCTTGGCGTATCCGGAGAATTGGTCAAGAAAAGCAAGGATATGCAGGAGGAACAGCGTATCCTGAACGAGGAAATGTATCGGACGGATACCGTGTTTGAGACATTAGCAGATACAGGCATCACACTGACGGTGGACACAAATAAGACAGATTCACAGAATATGCCACAGGCAACGAGCTTTGCGATAGAAGCAAAGCTGCACCGTTATTATAGTGATCGTGCCGATCTGACGGTGTTCCGGGTGATACATAAAAGTGAAGAAGCAGGAGAATAAGAGGAGTCAGTTATTGAAATGAAAAAACTGAAGCAGCTTTTTCGAAAATTTCATAATAAGAATCAGGGACTCACGCTGGTGGAAATGATCGTGACCTTTATGCTTATCGGGCTTTTTATGATTGCGGCGAGCAAGGTGATCGCGAATACGGTGAGTGTCTATTATACTGCGAAGGGCACTGCAAATGGTATGCAGGTATCATCCATCATTGCTTCGAAGATCCGCGGTGAGATCGAGGGTGCGCGGGATGCGACAATCACAACGGAGGTAAAAAATGAGGATGGAACAACGAACGAGGTCACATTACCATATGTCATGCAGCTGTCGACAGATGCGACGCTCGGTGGACAGAATGAAACGACAGGGTATAATAAGATCGAGTTTACCGATGCGCAGGGCAGTCATGTCTATATTGGCGTGAATGAAGAAGGATATCTGGTTGTGCATTATTATCCGGTGGTGGTTGCAAGTGGCGAAGTGAAGAGTACTGACTGGGTATTTGACCAGAAAGCGTATATGGGGTATTCCATCAAGGAGTTGAAGTTTACACAGCCGAAGGGAGATTATGCAGACAATATTATTTATATGAGTCTGACACTGCATAGCTCGCGGTATGGTGATTTTACATACACGGAATATATTCAGTGTTATAATTTAGATGCGAATTCCGACACACAGATCAACTGTAAAACAGAGTAAAAGGAGTAGAACATGAATTATTTTTTATATGCAATGATATACATATTGGTATTTTTGATGGGAGTGACTGTGTTTTCTTATCTGAATCTGGTCATTGAACGGCTTCCGAAGAAGGAGAAGCTGACGATCCGTCATTCCCACTGTAAGCAGTGCGACCACGAGCAGACATGGAAAGATGTCATTCCGATCTTTTCCCGGATTCGTTATCAAAACCGCTGCAGATATTGTGGTTCTGTATTGCCGAAACGTCCGCTTATTATCGAGCTGGTCGGTGGTGCATTTGCAGTATTTTCTGTTGCAATGTACGGAATTCATCTATCCGCGTTGCTGTTCTTCCTTGTGATCTGTGATCTGATGGTGATCACGATGATTGATGCGGACACGCAGGAGATTCCGCCACAGTTGAATGTGATTTTGCTGTTGCTTGGTATCCCTGCTATCTGGGTGTTGCCGGGACCAACGATCATAGAGCGTGTGATTGGACTGTTTGCGATCAGCGTGCCGATGTTTATTCTGATGTTATTCAACGGCTTTGGCGGCGGCGACGTGAAAATGATGTTTGCAGCCGGATTCCTGCTTGGTTGGAAGGGTGTAGTTGCTGCATTCTTCGTCGGCATCATTGTCGGTGGCGCGTATGCGATATATCTGCTTGTCAAGAAAAAGAAGGGCAGAAAAGAGCAGTTTGCATTTGGACCATTTCTGGCGTTTGGCGTACTTGTTTCGCTGACGCAGAATCTGGGAGACACGATGATTTCGACCTATATTGATTATGTGAAGAGTATGATGACTTCAACATATTAAAAGAAAAAACATGAAAGTGATAGACACAAGAAAAGAAAATCCGTATTGTGAGATGGACTTTCTAATTACAAACCGGAAATAAGTTTTTGCCTGTGGATTTGCAGGCAGTGTCTGAACTTGAGATAAAAAGGAGGAAACGTCCTTGGTCACTTACAAATACAGAGCGCAGGATGAGAACGGAAAGATGATTTCCGGTACGATGCAGGCTGCGGATGAGCTTGATCTGCATGAGCGCTTGAAACAAGAAAAAAAATATCTGATACAGGCGAAGGCACAGGCGGACAAGAATAATACGAAACGGCTGAAGTCCAATGCGATTTCTGATTTCGCAAAGAATATCGGCGAACTGCTTGGTGCGGGTGTCACACTCGTGAAAGCACTTCGTATCATCTCTGAGGATGAGTCCATCAAGCCGAAGGAACGTGAGGTATACGTGGGACTTTCGAAGCAGGTGCGTTCCGGCGTACCGCTCTCTGAGGCGATGCTTGCGAGTGGCGATGCATTTCCACCGCTCTTTATTAACATGATCAAGAGTGCGGAGAGCAGCGGAAGCATGGATAAGATTGCGCTGCAGATGTCAGTGCATTATGAGAAAGAATACCGGTTGAATCAGAAGGTCAAAAGCTCGATGACGTATCCGAAGATTCTGTGCGTATTGATCGTGGTTGTAGTGGCAATCATTATGGGCTATGTCATTCCGCAGTTTAAGGATTTGTTCTCACAGATGGATACACTTCCGACATCCACGACGATCCTGCTTGGAATCAGTAATTTTGTGAAAAATAAGTGGTATGTCTTAATTATTGCGGCTGTTGTATTATATATTTTCTTCCGGGTTCTGTGTGCAATACCCGGAATCCGGTATGCGAAGGATAAGCTCGAACTGAAGCTTCCGGTCATCGGCAAGCTCCGCCGTGTTATCTATACGGCGCGTTTCGCAAGAACCTTGTCGAGCTTATATTCCGCAGGTATCTCGATTATCAACTGCCTGCAGATCGCAAGAAATACGATTGGTAATTCTTATATTGAAAGACAGTTCGACCAGGTAATCGCAGATGTCCGTGCGGGTATGAATCTGAGTGAAAGTCTGGACCGTGTCGATGGATTTACAAAGAAATTGTCTTCTTCGGTCGCAGTCGGCGAGGAGACAGGTGCGCTCGATACGATGCTTGTATCGATTGCAAATCAGATGGAATATGATTCTGAGGTTGCGATGAATAAGCTGGTTTCTTACTTAGAGCCTGCGATGATCGTCGTGATGGCGGCAGTCGTTGGATTTGTTATTATTTCCGTAATTCAGCCGATTTACGGCTCGTATGCGACGATTGCGAATTCGTACTAAATATGCCCCAGAAGCAATGTATTGAATCCGGGTATTACAGTACAGGATGAAATCTACTATGGAAGGAGAACATACATATGAGTACAGTCATTTATCTGGCAAACCAACAGATACAAGTGATCACCGGTACTCCCGGAAATCGAAAGATTTCTGTCGCGGATTGTTATACGGAAGATGCACCGGACGGCTGCATCATCAATGGTATGATCATGGATGCGGATGCATTCGTGAGTTTCATGCAGAACTTCTGGACGACGCATAATCTGCCGACGAAGGATGTGATCTTGGTCATCAATTCAACGAAATTTATCGGTAAGAATATTGAGATGCCTCTGCTCAATCCGAAGAAGACGGAAGAGTTTATTAACCGCGAATTTACAGATATCAAACAGGGAGAGGATTATATCTGCGGATATTTTCCAATCGTACAGAATAAGGCAACAAAGAAAATCTACGCCGAGATTATCACAACCGATTTCATCAAAGATTATGTGGACATCTTTACAGAGATTGGCGTGAAGGTAAAGGCAGTTTATTCCGGAGAGAGTAGTCTGATCCGTCTGACAGCATTGACAGCGGCGCAGCAGTACAAGACATTCGTTCTGCAGATTGCAGACCGCATGACGATTACGACGATTCTCTGGGTAAATGGGGCTTTTTATTACTTCAACAGTACCCGCTGCTTCCATGATCAGGGAACCGAGGACTATGCGCAGGATATCGCGCGTTCCGTCAGCCAGATCCGTCAGTTCATGCAGGCAAACCAGCTGGATTATCCGATTGAGGCAGTTTTACTTGCGGGTGTGAATCCACAGGATCTGCCATTATATCAGAATGCAATTTCCCAGCTTGATATTTACGCGCGTGTGGAGGTATTTGCAGATACACATGTTGCAACCAATGGTCTGGATGTACAGGCACATTTCCACCCGATCAGCGGTCTTGTTACGGGAAATGCCGGCAAGCAGAATTTCTTAGACGGCTATCATGCCGGAAAAAAGAAGGAAACAGAAGGTGGCGGAGTTGGAAAGGGATTTCTTGCAATTCTGATCAGTCTTGCTGTGATGCTTGTGGGACTTGCCGTGTGTATTACGGTGCGCACACTAAAAAAACAGGAATTGCAGAAGCTGAAGGAGTACAATGAGTCTCCGGCAACGATTATGGAGGTTGCACGGTATGATGTACTTTTGGAGCAAACATCCTATCTGAGCAATCAATACAATGCGATTGCAGGAGTGAATCAGAATCTATACACGTATCCGGTCTGTAACCGTGAGGTGATGAGTGTGGTCGATGATTGCGCGCAGGGGCTTGTAACCGTGACCTTTGATTCTTTCGATGCGGATCTGGGCGTGCTGACGATGACAGCGCGTGCCGATACGGTAGATAATATCAACAAATTCATCCGCAATTTGTGCGGCGTGGATATATTCAGCAATGTTGATTATACCGGATATTCTTATGTGGAATCCGATGAGCTGTGGGATATCCATGTGACCTGTACACTGGCGGAGTCCGCAGGCAGACATACCGATACAGATGCACAGCCAGAGACAACAGAAACAAATTTGCCGGATGTCGGCGATGCAGAATAAGGAGGGAATCGTTATGAAGTTAGAAATGACACAAAAAGACAAAAACCTCCTGATCATGCTTTCTATATTCGTGATCGTAGTCTGCATTGGTTACTGGGGTATTTACCCGGTTGTAAAGGGTATCGTGAATACGAACAAAGAGATTGCGACACAGAAGGAAACACAGGAAGAAAATGAGCTGAAGCTTACGCAGGTGCCGATGATGGAGGCAGATAACGAGCGGTTTTCAAATGAGATACAGGGAGTACGAGAATCATTCTTCCCAATGATGGAAAGTGCAGAGATTGATAAGTATTTTACTGAGCTTGTGTTAGGATATAACTTGTCAGCCTATGATCTGGCTATCCAGATGCCACAGGAAGAAACGGCTTTGGAGCCATATGTATATTCGAAGCGTGCGGCAATGCTCGCAGCACAGGAGGAAACGGATACGACTGAAGCACCACAGGGCGCGAAAGCGGAACGCTCTGAAATCGAAGCGGCTGAGGAGAGTGGCGGTATGTCGACGGACAGCGAAACGAGTGCGCTTCCGGCATTTGATGATGAGGTAACAACAGGTATTTATAATGCGACGGTGACACTTCGTCTAGGCGGAAAAGAGAGTGATCTGCTTCAGCTGATCGAAGATCTCTCAAACAGCGATAAGAAAATCCGTGTGTGCAACTATTCATGGTCTGAGGAGCGGAGTATCACGAACCTGACCGAAGAAGGTGAGTACGATATCAAGACTGAGCGTGTTTTGACATTGACGCTTGAGATCTATATGTACGAGGAGGTGCCGGACGATGGAAATGCGCAGTAATAAAAATATCCGAATCGGTGATGTATTGCAGGAACTTGGATACATCAACGAAGATCAGATCAATCAGGCGGTTGCCTACCAGAAGGAAAACAAAGGTGTCCGTCTTGGTGCCGCATTGATTGCACTTGGCTTTATCACAGAGAAACAGATGTTAGAGGCGCTTGGAAAGCGTCTGAATTATGAGGTTGTCAATATTTCGGATCTGTCTGTGGATGTGAAAGCGGTGGAGATGATTCCGCGTGTTCTTGCCGAGAAATATAACATGATGGGATACAAGGTAGAGGATACGATGTATTATCTCCTTGTGGACGATCCGCTGAACTTCTATGGAATTGAGGATATCCGCCAGATTGTCGGACGGGAAGTTCATATTTCTCTGTGTGAGAAGGCACCGCTCGAAAATTCCATTCAGTATTATTATTCAGAGGTATCTGCAAGACAGGCAGCACAGAAAGCATCGGCGAATACAACACAGACGAGTGAGGTTATGGAGATCAGCGTAGAAGAGGGCGACGATGATACGCCAATCATCAACCTGTTTAACAGCCTGCTTGTCCGTGCTTATAACTCAAATGCATCTGATATCCATATCGAGCCATTTGAGAACCATACAAGCGTGCGAATGCGTATGGATGGTGTTATCTGCGACTTCATGACGCTGCAGAAGAACATTCACAATTCCCTGCTGGCACGTATCAAAATCCTTGGTGATCTTGATATCGCAGAGCGAAGAATCCCGCAGGATGGACATTTCCGTATCAACATTGAAGGTGTGAACCTGAATGTTCGTGTATCTGTCATTCCAACCGTATTTGGCGAGAAAGCGGTTTTGAGACTTCTTGCATCGGCAGGTTCGATCGACCATATGGGAACGTTCGGTATGACTGACCGGAACTATAAACTCGTAATGCGGATGCTGCAGTCACCAAACGGAATCATTTATCTGACCGGACCGACGGGTTCCGGTAAATCAACGACACTGTATATGATTCTGGAAGAACTTGCAAAACGTAGTGTAAATATCTCGACGATCGAAGATCCGGTCGAGAAAAATGTGCCAAAGCTCAATCAGATGCAGGTAAATAATACCGCAGGACTGACCTTCGAGGTAGGACTTCGTGCCTTGCTTCGTCAGGACCCGGATATCATCATGGTCGGTGAGACGCGTGATGCAGAGACCGCATCGATTTCTGTCCGTGCCGCAATCACCGGACATCTGGTACTTTCGACTCTACATACGAACGATGCGGCTTCTTCCGTTGTCCGACTGGCGGATATGGGCGTCGAGCCATACATGATCGCCAGCTCTTTGGTTGGTATCGTGGCACAGCGACTCGTGCGTAAAGTCTGCCCGTTCTGTGGTGAATGGGGACCGATGACCGAGCAGGAGGAAGCAATCGCAGGCGTACATTTCCCTCAGATCAAGCATGCCAAAGGCTGCAGACAGTGCAACAACACGGGCTACAAGGGACGTATTTCTATCCATGAAATCCTGATGATCGATAAGAAGGTGCGTGAAATGATCACGAAGGGCGCTTCGGTCGAGGAAATCAAAGATTATGCTGTACAGGAGCAGGGCATGAGTACCTTGAAGAAGAGTGCACTCGAACTCGTGGAAAATGGTACGACGACTGTAGATGAACTGTTGCGCGTGTCTTATTATGAGTAGGATGAGAGCGGAAAAAATATATGTTTAAAGCACATATTTAGAAAGCAGGCAGAAAAACACAAACCGGAAGCTGATTGGCATGTAGAGAAGGGAAAAGTGTGTATAAAAGCGAGAATTGAAGTCGGAAAACACGCGGCATGTGTTTTTTGAAGGGAAAGCAAGCAGAAAAACACAAACCGGAAGCTGATTGGCGTGTAGAGAAGGGAAAAGTGTGTATAAAAGCGAGAATTGAAGTCAGAAAACACACGGTATGTGTTTTTGAAGAGAAAAGCAGGCAGAAAAAACCCATGCCGGAAGCTGACAGCAAGTAGAAGAAAAAACAAGTAAAAATTATGATAAAAAAACATAATAAAAAGATTAAATAATACGAGAGGAGGTCGATATATATGATGATAGATCAGATGATTATGGAAGCACGTTCGATGGGATGCTCGGATATTCATATCACAGTTGGTATGCCACTTATGTATCGAATCAATGGTCGCTTGCAGAATGCACCGACCAATCCAAGCGACGGAGAAATCATCGCGATGCTCGCAGAGCTTTTGACCGATGAACAGCGGGAGAATCTTGAGCGAGGCATAGATGCGGATTTTGCAATTCGTACCCCGGATGGCAACCGTCAGCGTGTGAATGTGTTCAAGCAGGATGGCAAGATGGCGGCAACAATCCGACTGCTTAATTCCTCGATTCCGTCGATGGAGATGCTTGGACTTCCAAGCGTGCTTCGGGAGCTGGCAGATAAGCCGCGTGGTATGATTCTTGTGACAGGACCAACCGGTTCTGGTAAATCAACCACACTTGCTTCCATGATTGATTATATCAACGAGAATCGTCCGGAACATATTATTACGATTGAAGATCCGGTCGAGTATGTATACGACAGAAAGATGGCACTTATTCACCAGAGAGAGGTTGGAAGAGATGTCACAAACTTTGCATCGGCACTTCGAAGTGCACTTCGTGAAGACCCGGATATTATTCTGGTAGGAGAGATGCGTGATTACGAGACAATCTCAGCAGCACTGACTGCGGCAGAGACCGGACATCTGGTTATGTCCACCCTGCATACGACTGGTGCGGCACAGACGATTGATCGAATCATTGACGCCTGTCCAGCAGGCATGCAGAATCAGGTACGGACACAGCTTGCCAGCGTGTTAAATGGTGTAATCACACAGTGTCTGATTCCGAATGCACGTGGAAATGGACGAGTTGTAGCGACAGAAATCTTAGTTGGTACGGATGCAGTTTGCAACCAGATCCGTGAGAATAAATGTCATCAGCTCGGTTCTCTGATGCAGTCCGGTTCATCCGTAGGTATGCATACATTAAATGGTGATTTGTCCCGTTTGGTTCAGAACGGTATGATTAACCGCCAGATGGCTTACAAATATTCAAACGATGTCGCAGAGCTCGATCAGTATTTGTAAAAGGCTGTTGAGCAACTAGATGTGGCATAAATGGTAAAAATTACCATGAGAAAATCCCTCGAAAAAAAGGGAAAAAGTTGATACTGATAGCAAATTTTGCTATACTTTATAAAGATTTTTCATATCAAAAAACAAAAAGACTAAGGAGGAAATGATTATGAAAAAGATGAAAGAAAACAAAGGTTTTACTTTGGTAGAGCTGATTGTTGTTATCGTAATTCTCGCAATTTTGGCAGCAATCCTCGTACCAGCATTGCTTGGTTATATTGACAGAGCAAAGGGACAGCAGATTGTATTGAATGGAAAGACGGTATTGACAGCTGCGCAGACAGAGTGTTCAAGTGCTTATGCAAAAGGAACTGATTTGTCAGCTATGGATGCAACAACATTGAAGGCATTTCAGGATCAAATTAATAATACAGCAGATGTACCTTCTACAAATGTAAAAATTAAACTTGGGAAATCTGCAGAAGGTGTAACAAACAAGCATGAAGAATACACTGTACGAGGAGTAGAGTATACGCAGGGAGATAAAACAATTTATTATGTATATAATACAACCAATAATACAGCTTCATGGGATGCAACAGCTGCTGAGTATGCAGCTTTAGCAGGTAAGGAAATAACGGTTAAGTAAAAATGAATTTAAACGCTCTGGAGATATCCGGGGCGTTTTTCCATAATAGATAAAGGTTCAGTCATTTTCTTTTTAAAACTAAAGGAGATGACTGAAATATATGGAGAGTGTTCATAAAAGTCGCTATGTTTTTTGATTTTATAAAAATGGTTTGTGAAGAATATGGGTCTCTTATGTTCTGAGCGTGGGGGCGGGACAGAAAACGGAAAAGCCCACGCTGTGGGCGTGGAAAGAGAAAAAGCGGGACACCCACCCAGGAAACTTGAAAAAGGTTTCCGGGGTGAACTTATTTATAACAAAAAGGCAAGCTGGATTTTAATCAAGCTCTACTCTACATGAAATTCCGCATCACCAATTGTTGCACCCAACTGGAATCTAACGGATGCTTTTGTGTCTCGTAAGTTAGAATGAGATTAACATCCGGAATGATATTGTGGTCACAATATGTACTGATTTTCTCCATGGCATGATCTTTGTATTCCTTTTTATCCATCAACCCCAAATGCTCCCAATAAGTATAGGAATTATTTTTTGGATTTTTGATTGTAAAATCAGGATACATGGTTGATCCGTTTAGTGTGAGTGGCGCTTCATATCGAAACGGAATATGGTTTGTGAACAAAATATTTGCTATGATTTCCTCCGACTTTGAGCGTACTTTCATTCCGGAAAACGTGTTGTGAATAAGATCTTCGCGCTTATAAGGATTTTGCTCATAGGAGACGCCTGCCCATGCATCAGGAATCAGTGCCTTAGCTAAAAATGTGTGATAATTTGAATCTGTCGCCAGAAGCTTCTGAGATGTATTCGGCAAAGCCTGAATATCTTGAATGAATCGATCAAGAAGCTCTTTTTCTTTGATGCAATCATCCAGACAGCTTTCATAATATTTCTTCAAAGCTAATTTCTCAATAGTGGCAGATTCTTTGGTGGGAATGTATTTTTTCAGATTGCCATTCACTTTGTATGATTTGATATGCTTTCCGTTCTTGAAACATTGTAGTTTTCCAGAGGGGAATTTATTGATAAGCTTTTTATAGTTTTCGATGCTTTTATTTAATTGTTTTTGCTGTTCAAGAATATTCTGTATAAAAATGATATACACCTCTTTCAATAATTGACATTGCAACGACTGTAATAGTACAGACCATCATAATGCGAAAACACATGAAGCCGTTAGGCAACACGCTAAAATGTAAACTACGTGGGTAAGTAAAATCTGAGTTGTTCTGAGTTGTAAAACAGATTTTCTGTATGAAAAACTATGCGCTAAAAACTCGATAAATGAGTTGTTCTTAATGTAGCATATATAAGTTGCTGCGTAAATGGAATACATGATTTTATCACAGAAAATTCATAATTCCTTTTTATGAATCTATTGATTTGGGCGTGGGAGCAGAAAAGTAGGCGGAAAAACCCACGGCATGGGCGTAGGGTGTGAAAAGCAAGCAGAAAAGCCCACCCCGGAAGCTAATCGATATGTCCCGGAGCGGAAACTGGGCGTGGGAGCAGAAAAGTAAGCGTGGAAACCCATGGCGTGGGCGTAGGGTGTGAAAAGCAAGCAGAAAAGCCCACCCCGGAAGCTAATCGATATGTCGCGGAGCGGAAACTGGGCGCGGAAGCAGAAAAGTAGGCGGGGAAACCCATAGTGTGGGCGTAGGAGAAGAAAAGCAAGCAGAAAAGCCCACCCCGGAAGCTAATCGATATGTCCCGGAGCGGAAACTGGGCGTGGGAGCAGAAAAGTAAGCGTGGAAATCCATGGCGTGGGCGTAGGGTGTGAAAAGCAAGCAGAAAAGCCCATCCCGGAAGCTAATCGATATGTCGGGGAGCGGAAACTGGGCGTGAAAGTAGGAAAATAAGCGGGAAAACCCATAGCGTGGGCGTGAAAGTAGAAAAGTAAGCGGAAAAACCCACAGCAAGCAGACAGTACCAAGCGAAACAGCCTCCAAGCAAAAATCACAAACAAAAAATCCCACATTTCATCCATTCCCATCTTGAAGCAAAAGAAAATAGATGGTATAATCTAAAAGATTGCATGAAGACAAAACCGAGACAACTGAAAAAATCATTTTCTGACACTGGCAGTGCGATAAAAACAATAAAACAGAAAGTGGCGTTTTCAGTCGTTTCGGAGTCTGATTGCAGGAAAAAATATTTCAAGGAGAATTTATTATGTACAAGAAGTTTGAGATGGAACTTGCCGGAAGAACCTTGCGTGTCGATGTAGGCAGAGTTGCAAAGCAGGCAAACGGTGCAGCTTTGATGCACTACGGAGATACAGTTGTACTTTCTACAGCAACTGCATCAGAAAAACCAAGAGATGGTATCGATTTCTTCCCACTTTCAGTTGAGTATGAGGAGAAGATGTATTCGGTAGGAAAAATCCCTGGAGGATTCAATAAGCGTGAGGGTAAGGCAAGCGAGAACGCAATCCTTACATCCCGTGTTATCGACCGTCCGATGAGACCATTATTCCCAAAGGATTACAGAAATGATGTTACACTCAATAACATGGTTATGTCAGTAGATCCGGAGTGTTCTCCAGAGCTTACGGCTATGCTTGGTTCAGCGATTGCAACAGCAATTTCTGATATCCCGTTTGATGGTCCATGTGCAACTACACAGGTTGGTATGATCAATGGCGAGCTGATCTTCAATCCAAATTCTACACAGAATCTGGAGTCAGATCTGAAGCTTACGGTTGCATCTACAAGAGATAAGGTTATCATGATCGAGGCTGGTGCGAACGAAGTGCCGGAGGCGAAGATGATCGAGGCTATTTATGCAGCCCATGAGTTAAACCAGAAAGTAATCGCATTTATCGATAAGATCGTAGCTGAGTGTGGTAAGCCAAAGCATTCTTATACAAGCTGTGCAGTTCCGGAAGAACTGTTTGAGGCAATCAAGGAGCTTGTTCCACCTGCAGCAATGGAAGAGGCAGTCTTCACAGACGAGAAGCAGGTGCGTGAGGAGAACATCCGCCAGATCAAGGAGAAGCTTGAAGAGGCATTTGCAGATAAGGAAGACTGGCTGGCAGTTCTTGATGAGGCTGTTTACCAGTATCAGAAGAAGACAGTTCGTAAGATGATTCTGAAGGATCATAAGCGTCCGGATGGCAGACAGATCACACAGATCCGTCCACTGGCTGCTGAGGTTGATATCATTCCTAGAGTCCATGGCTCTGCTATGTTCACAAGAGGACAGACACAGATTTGTAACGTTGTAACACTGGCTCCGCTTTCTGAGGCTCAGAAGTTGGATGGCCTTGACACAAATGTTACAACGAAGAGATATATGCATCATTACAACTTCCCATCATACTCTGTTGGTGAGACAAAGCCATCCAGAGGACCAGGACGTCGTGAGATCGGACATGGCGCACTTGCTGAGCGTGCACTTGTTCCTGTACTTCCAAGTGAGGACGAGTTCCCATATGCAATCCGTTCCGTATCTGAGACATTTGAGTCAAACGGTTCAACATCTATGGCTTCCACATGTGCATCTTGTATGTCACTGATGGCTGCCGGTGTTCCAATCAAGAAGATGGTAGCAGGTATTTCCTGCGGCCTTGTAACTGGTGAGACAGATGATGATTATGTACTGTTGACAGATATTCAGGGACTCGAAGATTTCTTCGGCGACATGGATTTCAAGGTAACAGGTACAACCGAAGGTATCACAGCAATCCAGATGGATATCAAGATTCATGGTCTGACACGTCCAATCGTAGAGGGCGCAATCGCAAGATGTCGTGAGGCAAGACTCTTCATCATGGATACATGTATGAAGCCGGCTATCGCAGCTCCAAGAGATCACGTTGGCGAGCTTGCTCCGAAGATCATCCAGACAAAGGTTGATCCGGAGAAGATCGGTGAGATCATTGGACAGAGAGGAAAGACAATTAACGCAATCATCGAGGAGACAGGCGTTAAGATCGATATCGATGATGATGGAAATGTATTTATCTGCGGTGTTGAGCAGGCAGGTATGGACAAGGCATTGAAGATCATCCGTTCTATCGTAGATCCAATCGAAGTTGGTAAGACTTACGAAGGTAAGGTTGTTCGTATCATGAACTTCGGTGCATTCGTAGAGCTGTCACCAAACAAGGATGGACTGATTCATATCTCTAAGCTGGCAGATCACCGCGTAGAGAAGGTAGAGGATGTCGTAAATATCGGCGATGTAGTCAAGGTTAAGGTTCTTGAGGTTGACCGTATGGGTAAGATCAGCCTGAGCCTGAAGGACGCTGAGTAGTAGAACTATAAATTAGGAGGGTACCTCATGAGATACGGATACTTTGATGAGGCAAATAAGGAATATGTGATTGACAGACCGGATACTCCGGCACCTTGGGCGAACTACCTTGGTTCTCCGGAATACGGCGCAATCATTTCCAACAATGCCGGTGGATACAGCTTTGTAAAGTCTGGTGCAAACGGAAGAATTCTTCGTTATATCTTCAACAGCTTTGACCAGCCGGGCAGATACATTTATCTGCGTGACAATGACAGCAAAGATTACTGGTCAGCCTCATGGCAGCCAGTTGGAAAAGATTTAGACAGCTACAAGAGTGAGTGTCACCATGGTACAGGCTATACGTATATGAATGCAGAATATGCAGGCATCAAGAGCTCTGTACTTTACTATGTACCACTTGATAAGACGCATGAGGTATGGAAGCTGAAGGTTACGAACGATTCTGACAAGCCTCGTAACCTGTCAGTCTTTGGTTACTGTGAATTTACAAATGATAACAACTATGAGCAGGATCAGGTCAATCTGCAGTATACACTCTTTATCACAAGAACATATTTCATGGGAAACCGCATTAAGCAGGTGATCAATGAGAACGTGAATAAGGGTGCAGCTATCAACGGAAGTGTTGCATTTACAAGATTCTTTGGTCTGGCTGGAGCAGAGGTTGCAAGCTATGCCGGAGATAAGGAAGCGTTCCTTGGCAGATATCATGGCTATGGCAATCCAGTCGGCGTAGAAAACGGTGATTGCGGAAACTGTCTGAATTATAATGGTAATGCCTGTGGCGCTTTGGAGACAAAGATCACACTCGCACCGGGCGAGAGCAAGGAGCTTGCATTTGTACTCGGCATGAAGAATGATGCAGAGACAGAAGCAGTGATGAACAGCTATGCAGATGTGCATGCACAGAGTGAAGCTGAGCTGGCAGAGTTGAAGGAATACTGGCATGGAAAGCTGAATCATTTCCAGGTAAAGACACCAAGCGAGTCATTCAATGCGATGATCAATACATGGAATGCATATCAGTGCTTCATGACATTTATCTGGTCAAGAGCCGCATCGTTCTCCTACTGTGGACTTCGAAATGGATACGGATACCGTGATACGGTACAGGATATTCAGGGCGTAATCCATTTGGCACCAGAGATGGCGTTGGACAAGATCCGTTTCATGTTGTCTGCACAGGTAGACAATGGTGGTGGACTTCCACTTGTAAAGTTTGATCACAATGCAGGTCATGAGGATACACCAGATGATGAGTCTTATGTACGTGCAACCGGACATCCGGCTTATCGTGCAGATGATGCATTGTGGTTGTTCCCAACAGTTTATAAGTATATTGCGGAGTCTGGAAATACAGACTTTATCGATGAAGTAATCCTGTTCGCAAATGGCGGAGAGGGTACGGTGTATGAGCATTTGAAGCGTGCGATTGATTTCTCTATGAATCACCTTGGAAACAATCGTATGCCGGCAGGTCTGCATGCAGACTGGAATGACTGCTTACGTCTTGGCAAGCAGGGCGAGTCAACATTTGTTGCAATGCAGCTTTACTATGCGATGAGCGTACTCCGCATCTTTGCAGAGCAGAAAAATGATACAGAATATATCGCATATCTGGATAAGATCCAGAAGGAACTTGGCGATATTATCCAGACAAAGTGCTGGGAAGATGACCGCTATATCCGTGGATACAAGGAAGACGGCATGATCATCGGTTCCAAGCATGATCCGGAAGCAAACATGTGGCTGAATCCACAGTCATGGGCAGTTATCAGTGGTCTTGCCACAAAGGATCAGGCAGAGAAAGCACTGGAGTCTGTACATAGAGAATTGAATACACCATATGGCGTACGTCTGATGGCGCCATCCTATGTAGATCATGCGTTTGAGGGAGCGTTGATGCTTCTGTTCAATCCATCCACAAAGGAAAATGGCGGTATCTTCTCACAGCCACAGGGTTGGATTATTCTGGCAGAATCCCTGATGGGACATGGAAACCGTGCATTTGAGTATTTCACAGAAAGCTCACCTGCATCCATGAATGACAAGGCAGAGATCAGAAAGCTGGAGCCATATTGCCACGGACAGTTTACAGAGAGCTCTGACAGCCCATTCGAGGGTAGAGCACATGTACACTGGCTGACCGGTACAGCATCGACCGTTATGGTTGGATGTGTTGAGGGTATCCTTGGTATGCGTCCGGACTTCGATGGACTTCGTATCGCACCATCGGTTCCATCTGACTGGAAGGAATTCGAGATCAACAAGGACTTCCGTGGAAAGAAGCTTCATATCGTTGTGAAGAATCCGAATGGCGCAGAGAGCGGTTACAAGAGTCTTGTCGTAAATGGCAAAGAAATGAGCGATAACTATATTGCAGCAAGCGAGCTGGCTGATATCAATGAGATTATCCTTACAATGTAAGTGCTAAGACAAACGTACGCAAAATATAGAAGAAACTATGTGATATGGTGGGTAGATTCTGTACCCACCATATTTTTCTATATATATATAACAGAATTGATATATGCGTGCGGAACTATCATGCGGGAGATTTTTGGATTTGATTGTGAAACATGCAGGGCGTGTGTGAAAAGTGAGGTGAATGACACATGAATACGAAACGGTCTTTTCAAATCAAAAAATTTATTGGCGATCGTGCCTTTTATAAGCGATATCTGATGCTTGCTTTGCCGATGATCTTACAGAATGCGATTACGAATTTGGTCAGCTTTTTGGATAATATCATGGTTGGACAGCTTGGAACTGAACAAATGTCCGGTGTAGCGATTGTGAATCAGTTGATTTTTGTATATAATTTGGCAATTTTTGGTGCGGCATCGGCAGCAAGTATTTTTGGCGCACAGTATTTCGGAAAAGGAAACCATGAAGGTCACATGTACTCATTCCGATTCAAACTGTATGCAACGATGTTTGTGACGATTCTTGCAATTACGTTATTTATTACGAATGGTGAGAATCTCATATCCTTATATCTTACGGATACGGCCGGAACCGGTGCGACAGATGTTGCGTTACGGTATGGAAAACAGTATCTGTCCATCATGCTGATCGGCTTGGTTCCTTTTGCGGTTACACAGTCGTATGCGACAAACATCAAGGAAACCGGGCAGACATTTGTACCGATGGTTGCAAGCTTCGTGGCAGTTGGAAGCAATGCAGTGTTAGATTATCTGTTGATATTTGGAATTGGGCCATTTCCGAAGCTTGGCGTTATGGGTGCAGCGCTCGCAACGATACTGGCGCGTTATATAGAAGCTGCAATTATTGTAATCTGGGCACATTCCCATAAAGAAAAGAACAAGTATCTGGCTGGTGCATACCGGGGATTTGGCATGCCAATGGGCGAATTCAAAGCAATTTTGATCAAAGGATTTCCACTTATGTTGAATGAACTTCTCTGGGCGGCGGGGATGACAGCAGTGACGCAGTGCTATTCGGTGCGCGGACTCGAGGTGGTTGCCGGACTAAACATCGCAACGACGATCACGAATTTGTTTAATATTGTGTATATTCAGCTTGGTGCATGTATCAGCATCATTGTAGGACAGTATCTGGGAGCCGGCGAGCTGGAACAGGCGAAGGATGCGGATAATAAGATGATCGTGTTCAGTGTATTTTGCTGTATACTTGTCGCGGCGGTAATGTTTGTAGTTGGCAGGTTTTTTCCGCATATCTACAATACAACCGATGAAATCAAGAAGCTTGCTACAGCGTTCATGAGTATATCTGCGCTTTTGATGCCGATTTGTTCCATGAGCCATACCTTCTACTTTACCTTACGATCAGGCGGTAAGACATTGGTTACATTCCTGTTTGATTCCGTGTTCACATGGGTCATTGTTGTTCCTTGTGCGTACGTGCTTGCGCATTTTACGGGACTTGGAATTGTGAGTGTGTATTTTTTCGTGCAGGCGACGGAATTAATCAAAGCGACGATTGGATTCTTTATGGTGAAGAGTGATGTCTGGTTGGTGCAGATGGTATAATTGCAGTCTGCGTATAATAAAATATATTAATATAAAAAAGAGGCATTCCCTATCTGAGCTGTTTGGGAATGTCTCTTTTTGCGTTATAGGCATTTGCTGATTACATATCCTACATATTATTCGAAGCACTTACGATCATCGGTAAGATCTGCTTCTTCCTGGAGACAACGCCCGGCAGGTTGATGCTGCCGCCGGATACTTCATCGAGCTTGAACGCTTTTTCAAGCAGTTCTTCGGAGTTTTTGCCATAGTATAAAAGCTCGGTGCTTTCTTTGAAGATATTCGTCAGCATGAAGAATAACATATCGGCTTCGCTCTGGTTGTAGATGCTTTCCATGTATTTGAGAATCCGTGGCTTGACCGCATCTAACATCGTAGAGTTGAACGCAGTGATCTGTCCGATGCCGAACTTTAAGTTCTCTGAGGAGAATACCTTGTAATCCTGATAGAAGATTTCCTCGTCCGTCTCGTTCATCAGCTTGCTTCCGGCGTTGAACATGGCAATCGCATATGCTTCGATATCGATGTTTGCGATCTTTGCAAGCTTCCGGCATGTATGCTCATCCATCTGTGTGCAGGTCGGTGAGCGGAACATCAAGGTATCCGAGATGATTGCAGAACATAACAGTCCGGCAATCTGCTTCGGGATTTCAACATGGTTTTCTTCAAACATCTGATAGATGATCGTTGCTGTACAGCCAAGTGGCTGGTTGCGGAAATAAACCGGATTCATCGTCTGCAAGCCGCCCAGTCTATGGTGATCGATGATTTCCAGAAGCTGGACTTCTTCGATACCGTCGACTGCCTGTGCATGCTCGTTGTGGTCAACTAAGATGACCTTTTTTGGATTCGCATTCAAATAATTTCGCTGGGAGATCAGTCCTACGTATTTTCCATATTCATTCAGGACAGGATAGTACTGGTGGCGTTTACCCGCCATAACGGTACGGATATCCCGGATATAATCCTCAGTCGAGAAGGTGATCAGGTTATCCTTCTTCATAAAGTAACGGATTGGGATACTCTGGTTGATCAGACGCGCTGCGGTATAAGTATCATATGGGGTACGGATGATCGAGCAGTTGTGATCCTCAGCGAGCTTCGTGATTGTTTTCGATACGACCGCACCGTCACAGATGATGATGCACTGTGCATCCATCTCAATTGCGCAAAGCTGTGACTCGTAACGGTTACCAAGGATGACAATGTCGCCCTGCTCAATGTAGTTTTCCATCATGTCCGGGTTGGCGGCGGAGATCAGCACCTTTCCGGTATGCACATAATCCTTCTCATCGCCGACGATCAGATCAGCAGAGAGGGTGTTGATAATATTCTTGTATGGTGTGTGCGCGGATGCGATGACACGGTTGTCGTACACTTCCATATAAGTCATGGCGATGTCGCGAACGGTGATCAGTCCGACTAAATTGCCATTTTCGTTTACCGATGGAAGCGTGGTTGCACCGGATTCGCTTAAGATTTCCCATGCATTTTTGATGGAAATCTCTCCGTCAACGCCATCGATATGGCGGTATTCCACGTCTTTTACCTGTGTGGAGACATTTTCCATATATTCCGGCACAGCCGCGGAAAATGCATTTAATACATATTTGGTTTCTGCGTTTATCTCGCCAGCGCGCATCGGGACATAATCATCGCCGGTAATCTGCCGCTTCAGATAAGCATAGCAAATGGAAGAACAGATGGAGTCAGTGTCCGGATTTTTATGTCCGATGACATATACTTTGTCTTTGCTTTGTGTTTCCATTTATCAAACCTCCGTAATTTATAGAAAAAATAAATAAGCTACTTTGCGTTGCTATTATAGTTTCCGTATTTATAAAAGTCAAACAAAATGTACATAATATCTATGAGAAAATTTTGTGAACGGAGGTAGGAAACATTGGAGAGACAGGGAGAAACAGGGAAGGAACAGGCGTTTCATATGGATAGCCGGCAGAAACAGGAAGAAAGCGGGATGGACAACCAGCAAAAGCAGGGGAGTCTGATCACTGACTACGGACAGATTACTTTGTCGAAAAACCGGTATCATCACCGAATTCATTTGTTGAATATAATAGGAGAAATCGAGGGGCATGAGAATCTTGGTTCGTCCTCGAAGACAAGCAAATATGAGCATATCCTGCCACAGCTTGCTGCCGTGGAGGACGACGAGGGCATCGACGGACTGATGGTACTCTTAAATACCGTGGGCGGTGATGTCGAGGCAGGGCTCGCTATTGCAGAGATGATTGCATCCTTAAGCAAGCCGAAGGTATGTCTTGTGCTTGGCGGCGGACATTCAATTGGCGTGCCGTTGGCAGTATCCGGGGATGTGACGTTTATTGTGCCGTCGGCAACGATGGTCGTGCATCCGATCCGGATGAATGGAACCGTGCTTGGTGTGACGCAGAATTACGAATATATTGAGCGGATGCAGGATCGGATCATTGAATTTACGTCGAATCATTGTTCCATCAAGGAAGAGGAACTGAGGGAGATCATGTTCAATACGAAAGAACTGACGAAAGACATTGGTTCGGTGTTAGTTGGCAGGCAGGCAGTCGAGGTAGGAATCATCGACCGGGTGGGCGGCATCCATACCGCAATGAATTGTTTATATGACTTGATAAATGCAAAGAAAAATAGTAAAATAGAGCAGTATGAGCATTTAAACTGACATAAATATACCCGTGTGGCGGTTTGTATATGGATACGGACTGCCATATGGGTGATTACATTTAGAAAAATGTCTGTCATAATCGGAGAATGAGGGAAAAGAGAAGGAGTGCATACCGTGGCAACGGGAAACAACAGTACATATAATAAAGGTCCACAATCGAATACGAGAAGTAAAACGACTGCCAGCCGTTCGACATCGACGGCAAGATCACCACAGAAAGCAAGATCTTCGCAGTCGTCCAGACAGGCGTCCGCTTCCCGTACAGGAGGAAGAAAGACAAAAGCACAGCTGGCGCAGGAACAGGCACGGAAGAATGAAATCCATCTGTTTATCTGTCTGGCAGTTTGTACATTTTTCTTTATCAGCAACTTTGGCTGGTGCGGCGTTGTAGGCAATTTCTTTGCGAAGTTTATGTTTGGACTGTTTGGTGTTGTGGAATATGTGCTTCCGTTATACATCTTTTTGACAGAGGCATTTCTGCTTTCAAACGGTGCAAAAAAAGCAGTCGTAAACCGCGTACTCTGTGTAGGACTGTTTATTGTTGCAGCAGCATTTATCTTCCAGCTTACGGCTGGTGCCGATCATATGACGGCGAAGCTTCTGTATGATCAGGGGGCACAGGAAAAGAAGGGCGGCGGATTTATCTTAGGTGGATTGCTCGTTGTACTGTACAATCTGATTGGAAAACCGGGCGCGATCATTGTGATTGCACTTTTGATCATCATTGGAATCATCGTCGTAATGAATGTGTCGCTGATCGATTTTGCAAAGGAGCGGTCTGCACAGTTCAAGAATCGTTACAATGCGCTGTATGAGGATGATGACGAGGAAGCGATTGATCCAGAGGCAGCACTTGAGGCAAAGCGCAGAACAAAATTGGATAATATCAAGGTGGAGCAGGAGAAGCCGGCTGTACCAGTGAAGAAGAAAAAGAAGAAAGTCAAAAATAAGAAGGTCGAGGGGGAAGAGGTTCATGAGTTAAAACCGCTTCCACATGAAGATCTGTTCAATCCGAATCTGACCTTGCAGGATGCCAAGGATGTCTCAGAGGGGTATGTAGATTTGTCGCTGCTGAAAAAGAAAAAAGGCGGTGTGACAGAACTTCGCAGTGCGAAAGCGGATATCCCACCTGTGCCGGATACACCGAAGAAAGAGACGGTGGATTTCTTTGACCGCCCAGATTATGCAAACGGAGCCGCACAGGAGGAAACGACAATCACAGATCAGATGTGGCAGGAGGAAAACGCACAGACAGGTACTGATATTTCTGCTTATGATGAGACGGCTGCGGATACATTGGACCCGGTACATACGAAGAGAACGTCGCGTGCAGCAGAAAAACAGATGGACACCGCAGATGTTTCCGTGCCAGATGCGGACGAGGCTCCAGTGACCGAAGCGGCGACGAGAAAGCGCAAGAAGACGAAGGAATCCGAGCAGGAGATGCTTTCGGAACGTGACCAGATTGCAGAGACAATTCAGGAAAACAGTGAACAAAAACCAATCAAGGAATACAAATTCCCACCGTTGAAGCTCTTGAAGAGTGGCAGAGGAAAGGGGACAAAGTCAAATGAAGCGTCCGTCCGTGAGACCGCGATGAAGTTAAAGAGCACACTCGAAAACTTCGGCGTCAATGTCACAGTGACGGATTACAGCTGCGGTCCATCTGTTACCCGGTATGAGTTACAGCCGGAGCAGGGCGTGAAGGTATCGAAGATCACGAACTTGGCGGATGATATCAAACTGAATTTAGCGGCGGCAGATATCCGTATCGAAGCACCGATTCCGGGCAAGCCGGCAGTAGGTATTGAGGTGCCGAACAAGGAGAGCCAGCCTGTATTTTTCCGCGATCTGCTTGAATCAGACAACTTCCAGAAGTTCCCGTCCAACATTGCATTTGCAGTTGGTAAGGATATCAGCGGACAGGTGGTTGTGGCAGATATCGCGAAGATGCCGCATTTGCTGATCGCAGGTGCGACTGGTTCCGGTAAATCGGTCTGTATCAATACATTGATCATGAGTATCTTATATAAGGCAAAGCCGGATGACGTGAAGCTGATTATGGTTGATCCAAAGCAGGTAGAGCTGAGTATCTACAATGGAATCCCACATATGCTGATTCCGGTTGTGACCGATCCGAAGAAGGCGGCAGGCGCTCTGAACTGGGCGGTACTTGAAATGACAAATCGTTACCAGTTATTTGCACAGTATAATGTGCGGAATCTGCAGGGCTATAACGAAAAGGTAAAGGCAGTGACAGGCTCGGAAGAGGGTAACGAAGACTTGAAGAAGCTGCCACAGATCGTGATTATTGTCGACGAGCTTGCTGATCTGATGATGGTAGCACACGGCGAAGTGGAGGATGCTATCGTGCGTCTGTCCCAGCTTGCACGTGCGGCAGGTATCCATCTGGTAATCGCAACGCAGAGACCATCTGTGGATGTCATTACCGGTCTGATCAAGGCAAATGTGCCATCCAGAATCGCGATGACCGTATCCTCGGGTGTCGACTCGAGAACGATCCTCGATATGAATGGTGCCGAAAAATTGCTTGGTAAAGGTGATATGTTATTCTATCCGACGGGCTATCCGAAGCCGGTACGTGTACAGGGTGCATTCCTGTCGGATGATGAGATCGCAGATGTCGTGGACTTCCTGAAGGAGGAAAGCGGCGAAGTGACCTACGATGAATCAATCTCAAAGGAGATTGCGAACACAAAGGTCGGTGGTTCTGGCGGTGGTGCATCGTCTGCAGAACCGGAATATGATGACTACTTTGTAGATGCCGGAAAGTTTATTATCGGAAAAGATAAGGCGTCCATCGGTATGTTACAAAGAGTATATAAAATCGGATTTAACCGTGCAGCACGTATTATGGATCAGCTTTCCGAAGCTGGTGTGGTCGGTCCGGAAGAGGGGACGAAGCCACGGAAGGTGCTTATGAGCATGGAAGAATTTGAAAATTATGTAGAGGAATATTTATAAGGGAGTCAGGAGGACAAAAGAGTATGTTAACAGACATTGAAATCGCACAGCAGGCAGAGATGGAACCAATTAAGAACGTGGCAGCAAAGCTTGGTATGTCGGAGGATGATATCGAGATGTACGGTAAGTACAAGGCGAAGATTTCCGATGAGTACATGCAGTCTGTAAAGAATAATGAGAATGGTAAATTGATTCTGGTAACAGCAATCAACCCGACTCCGGCAGGAGAGGGAAAGACAACAGTAACCGTAGGACTTGGTCAGGCAATGTGCAAGCTTGGAAAGAAGGCGGTCATTGCACTGCGTGAGCCATCTCTTGGACCATGTTTTGGTATCAAAGGTGGAGCAGCCGGCGGCGGATATGCCCAGGTCGTACCAATGGAAGACTTAAACTTGCATTTTACAGGTGATTTCCATGCAATCACATCTGCAAATAACCTGCTTGCAGCCGTGATGGATAACCATATGCATCAGGGAAATACACTCCGCATCGATCCGAAGCGTATCGTATTTAAGCGTTGTCTGGATATGAACGACCGTGTGCTTCGTAACATTATCGTTGGTATGGGTAAGAAGGGCGACGGCGTGATGCGTCAGGATGGATTCGTTATCACAGTTGCTTCAGAGATCATGGCAATCCTCTGTCTGGCAACAGATATCAGGGATCTGCAGGAGCGTCTTTCAAGAATTATCGTTGCTTATAATGTAGATAATGAGCCTGTTACAGCTGGTGAGCTCAAGTGTGTCGGTGCGATGACAGCGCTTTTGAAGGATGCGATCAAACCAAATCTGATCCAGACATTAGAGCATACACCAGCACTTGTACACGGTGGTCCATTTGCGAATATCGCACATGGCTGTAACTCTGTCCGTGCAACACAGACCGCACTTAAAATTGCAGATTATGTCATCACAGAGGCAGGTTTCGGTGCGGATCTCGGAGCAGAGAAATTTTTCGATATCAAGTGTCGTATGACTGGATTGAAGCCGGATGCAGTTGTGCTTGTAGCAACGGTACGTGCACTGAAATATAACGGTGGCGTGGCAAAGGCAGACCTTGGCGAGGAAAACTTAGAAGCATTGGAAAAGGGTATCGTGAACTTAGAGAAGCATATCGAGAACTTACAGCTCTACGGTGTGCCGGTAGTTGTAACGCTGAACCGTTTCGTATCCGATACAGATGCAGAGCTTGCATTTGTACGTGAGTTCTGTGAGAAGCGTGGCTGTGATTTCGCCCTCGCAAATGTATGGGAGAAAGGCGGCGAAGGTGGTATTGAGCTTGCAAATGCCGTGCTCAACACACTTGAGACAAAGGAAAGCCACTTCAAGGTATTATATGAAGATAATCTCTCTATCAAGGAGAAGATTGAGACAATCGCAAAGAAGATTTATGGCGCAGATGGCGTAACCTATTCTGCAGAGGCAGATCGTGCGATCGCAAAGATCGAGGAGATGGGATTTGCAAATATGCCAGTCTGCATGGCGAAGAACCAGTATTCCCTTTCCGATGATGCGAAGAAGCTTGGCAGACCGACTGGATTTACAGTCAATATCCGTGAAGTATATGTAAGTGCCGGAGCTGGATTTGTCGTAGCAATCACAGGTGCGATCATGACGATGCCGGGACTTCCTAAAGTTCCAGCCGCAGAGCGTATCTTCGTGGATGATGAAGGTGTAACACACGGTTTATTCTAAGAAGTACCAATTTGTATACGATTCCATATGTATATGTACCATGCATCTGAATTCTAAATATACATATGTTTGAAACTTAGAAGTTTTTGATGCTCCATCTGTGTACAGCAATGTTTGAACAGGAAGTTCAAACAAGCCACCACTGAGCCATGGATGGCGAATTGGTGGCGGTTGCGTATGAGTTTGGTATGTATATTGGAGCATCTAGAACTACTTAGTTTCAATACATCGTATATTTATGAATTCAGATGCATGGTACACGGCATATGGAACCGTGTACAATGTTGAAAAGAAAGGCGGATTATAACAATGGCAAAATTGATTAACGGAAAAGAAATCTCCCAGCAGATCAAGGATGAGTTAAAAGAGAAGGTTTCCGCGTTGAAGGCACAGGGCAAAAATATCTGCCTGGCAGTCATTCAGGTCGGAAACGATCCGGCATCTTCTGTATATGTTGGAAATAAGAAGAAGGCATGCGCGTATATCGGCATCGAGTCACGTGCGTTTGAACTTCCGGAGGAGACAACCGAGGAAGAACTTCTCTCTATTATCAAGGATTTAAACGAGGATGACGGCGTGCACGGAATCTTAGTGCAGCTTCCGGTTCCAAAGCACATCAATGAAGAGAAGATCATCAATGCGATCTCTCCGAAGAAGGATGTGGATGGATTCCATCCGGAGAGCGTTGGCAGCCTGTGTATTGGCAGACCGGGATTCGTATCATGTACACCAGCGGGAATTATCCAGCTTCTGAAGCGTTCCGAGATTGACATCGAAGGAAAGCACTGCGTTGTGATCGGCAGAAGCAATATCGTAGGCAAGCCGATGGCACTTCTGATGTTGCGTGAGAATGCAACCGTAACAATCTGCCATTCGAGAACGAAGAACTTAAAGGAAATCTGTAAAGAGGCAGATATCCTGATCGTTGCGATCGGAAAGCCGAAGATGATCGACGCATCGTATGTGAAGGACGGTGCGACAGTGATCGATGTTGGTATCCACAGAGATGCCAACAACAAATTATGCGGTGATGTTGATTTTGCATCGGTGGAACCGGTGGCTGGTGCCATCACACCAGTTCCGGGCGGCGTAGGACCGATGACGATTGCGATGCTGATGAATAACTGCGTGGAAGCCGCAGAGCGTGAGGAATAAGAAATATATGAACATATTGATGGTGTCACTTGGCTGTGACAAGAACCTTTGCGACAGCGAGGCAATGCTTGGCCTGCTCGCAAAGCACAATTACAATATTACGAACGACGAGCAGGAAGCCGATGCAATCATCGTAAATACATGCAGTTTCATCAAGGATGCGATGGAGGAAAGTGTAAATACAGTATTGGAGATGGCGAAGCTCAAACAGCAGAACTTAAAATACCTGATTGTGACCGGATGTATGGCACAGCGTTTCAAGGATGAGATCTTTGACGAGATCCCGGAGATCGATGCATGTCTTGGAACGAGCAGCTTCGATAAGATTTTAGATGTGATCGAGGAGCTGAAGGCGCGTGATGGTATCGAGGATGCAGAAGAAATCAGTGTCTATGACGATATCGACCGTCTGGCAACAATCACAGAATCAAACAAGGTCATCACATCGGGTACATTTATGGGATACTTAAAGATTGCAGAAGGCTGCGACAAGTTCTGTACCTACTGTGTCATCCCACATATCCGCGGACATTACCGGAGTGTGCCGATGGACCAGCTTTTAAAGGAAGCAGAATATATGGCATCGCAGGGCATCGAGGAGCTGGTGCTTGTCGCACAGGAGACAACCTGTTATGGTAAAGATCTGTACGGGGAGAAACGGCTGCATGTGTTAGTTCATGAACTGGCGAAGATTGAGGGAATTAAATGGATCCGCCTGATGTACTGCTATCCGGAGGAAATCTACGACGAACTGATCGACTGCTTCAAGGAGGAACCGAAGCTTCTGCATTATATTGATATGCCGATGCAACACAGCGAGGATGCAATCTTAAAGCGGATGGGAAGAAGGACAGATCGTGCAAGCATCGAAGCGGTGATTGGAAAGCTGCGGGAAGCAGCCCCGGATATCGCAATCCGTACTTCCCTGATTGCAGGATTTCCTGGCGAGACACAGGAAGAGCATGAGGCACTGATGGCATTCTTAGATGAACAGGAGCTTGACAGGGTTGGTGTATTTACGTATTCCAGAGAAGATGGAACACCGGCAGCAACATTTGAGAACCAGATCGATGAAGAGACAGCGGAGCAGTGGCGTAATGAGATCATGGAGCTGCAGCAGGAGATCTCATTGGATAAAAACGAGACATTTGTCGGGATGATCATGCAGGTCATCATCGAAGGATATTCTTCTGACGATGATGTCTATGTCGGACGGACATACCGGGATGCACCGGGCGTGGACGGGCTGGTGTTTGTGAACTGTGATTATGAACTGATGTCCGGACAGATTGTAGATGTCCGGATCAATGAGGTAGGACCATATGATATGATAGGAGGGATTGTCGATGAATCTGCCGAATAAATTAACGATACTTAGAATGATCATGATACCATTTTTCTTAGTAGCCCTGATGGTGCCTGGCATTCCGGGAGGAAAATGGATTGCACTTGCGTTATTCTGTCTGGCAAGTCTCACGGATATGCTGGATGGAAAAATCGCACGAAAGTATAACCTGATTACGGACTTTGGCAAGTTCATGGATCCACTTGCGGACAAGCTGCTTGTCTGTTCAGCCATGATCGCGCTGATCGATCTGGACCGGATTCCGGCGTGGGTTGTAATTGTGATTATTGCAAGAGAGTTTATCATCAGCGGTTTTCGTCTGGTTGCATCGGATAACGGCATTGTGATCGCTGCCGGATGGTGGGGCAAGATCAAGACGGTCTGCCAGATGTTCATGGTAATCTTACTGATTTGCGACTTCGGTGGAAGCACGGTACATATCATTGAGAATGTACTGATCTATCTGGCGCTGGCACTGACGATCATTTCCCTGATCGACTATCTGGTAAAGAATAAAAACGTGCTTTCTGAAACAAAATAAGAGTGGCTTTAAAAATCTGTAAAAAGCGGATGGAACATAAATGTTTAAGGCTTTTTGCAGATTTTTCTTTTTTATTGCAAAACTGTGACAAAGAATGTGATTTTGACTTGATTTCAGGCGGAAAAAGATTTACAATTACAATCGGAAGAAATTGGGTTTCTAATCAGAAAACCCATAATAAATAAAAGTGGAGGGCTTAAAATGAGTAACAAACTTACATTGTCAGCAAGTGACAGAATTTCTTCTTTGCTTGACGAAGCGAGCTTTGTTGAAGTTGGTGCATATGTAACAGCTAGAAATACGGACTTCAACATGCAGGAAAATGATACTCCAAAAGACGGTGTTATTACTGGATATGGTGTCATCAATGGAAAACTGGTGTATGTATACAGCCAGGATGCAACCGTTCTTGGTGGTGCAATCGGTGAGATGCACGCAAAGAAGATTGCGAAGATTTATGACATGGCTATGAAGGTAGGCGCACCGGTAGTCGGTTTGATCGATTGTGCGGGACTTCGTTTGCAGGAGGCAACCGATGCACTTAATGCATTCGGCGAGGTTTATCTGAAGCAGACACTTGCGTCAGGAGTAATCCCACAGATTACTGCAATTTTTGGAACATGCGGTGGTGGAGCAGCGCTTATTCCAACACTTACAGACTTTACATTTATGACAGCAGAGGGCGGAAAGTTATTCGTAAACAGCCCAAATGCACTGGATGGAAACTATCAGGCAAAGCTTGATACAGCATCTGCCGCTTACCTTAGCGAGAATTCTTCTCTCGTAGATGGTGTATTCGAGGATGATGCAACAACACTTGCAAACATCAGAAGCCTTGTGGATATGCTCCCTGACAACAACATGGAAGATGCAGAGTCCGATTGTACAGACGATCTGAACCGTATCATTCCAAATCTCGATGGATTTGCAAAGGATGCAAGAGCTGTCCTTCAGAACATCGCAGATAACAATGTATTCGTAGAAGTGAAGAAAGATTATGCAAAGGACATGGTTCTTGGACTGATCAAGTTGAACGGTGCGACAGTTGGTTGTGTAGCCAACCAGGCAGCTGACGGTGGAGAACTTCTCTCTACAAGCGGTGCTTATATCGCAGCAGACTTCGTGAAGTTCTGTGACGCATTCAACATCCCTGTACTGACACTTGTAAATGCAAAGGGATTTGTAGCAACTGTATCAAACGAGAGAACAATCGCAGATGCAGCAGCCAAGCTCACATACGCATTTGCAGATGCAACAGTACCTAAGGTAACCGTTGTGATGGGCGATGCGTTTGGAACTGCTTACACGATCATGAACTCCAAGGCAATCGGCGCAGATATGGTATACGCATGGCCATGTGCAAAGATTGGTACGATGGATCCAGAGATGGCTGTCAAGATCATGTACGAGAAGGAAATTGCAGAGGCAGCTGATAAGGTTGCATTCATTGCAGAGAAGAAGAAAGCTTATACAGAGCTTCAGTCAAGCGCACTTGCAGCAGCAAAGCGTGGATATATCGATGATATTATCGAGCCGGATGCAACAAGAAAGCGTGTGATCGCTGCGTTTGATATGCTTAGCACAAAGAACGAGGAAAGACCATATAAGAAGCACGGAGCAGTATAAGGAAAGGTGACAATGAAATGAAGAAAAAATTATTAATTCTGATTTCCATGTTAGCTATGATGTTTTCCTTGACTGCCTGCAGCAATGAGGTTGAAAAGCCGTTTGACTATGATGACAGCCAGATCGTCATCGACACGATGTATCTGTTCAACCAGTATCAGAACGTGAGCGATGAATATGCTGATTATTATATTCAGGATGGAACCGAATTCGAGCAGTCCGCAGTAAAGGGTATCAAGCAGGCACAGGAGACCGATAAGGTTGGAGAATTCCAGGATTTCTCTCCTTATATCAACGGTGTTGGCATGGATTTAAATGATGTCAATTACAAGATTGAGAATGCCGCAGACTCTGTATCGGTAACTGTTACAAACAAGGCAGCAAACAGAGATGTGGAAGTAACTGTAAAGTTTGTTGAGAATCCAGATTACTACATCAAGCTGGATCAGGCAAAGCAGACATACAATGCAGATGCAGTCCGTCAGGAAATTGCGATGTACTATGGCTCAGAAGAGGAGTTCTTCTCCCAGTATGGCAGTTACTATTCAAGTGTAGACGATGTTGTACAGCAGGGCATCGACAATGAGATGCAGGGCGTATATCAGTATCTTCCAGAGGAAATGGTTGTTTCAGCCGTATACTCTAAGGCAGAGCTGATGAAGCAGGCAGGTATGAATACATTGCTCGGTATGGGTACTGTATTTGTAGTTTTGATTTTCATCTCATTTATTATTTCACTGTTCAAATTCCTTCCGGCACTTTTCGCAAAGAAGCCGAAGATCGAAGATCTCAAGAAGGAAGAGAGCAAGCCGGCAGCACCAGCAAAGGCTGCTACACCGGCACCAGCCGCAGGCAATCTGATGAACGATGCAGAGCTTGTAGCCGTTATCACAGCCGCTATTTATGCTGCTGAGGGACAGGCAGGCAATGGTGCAGTAAGTAAAGATAAACTCGTTGTACGTTCGATTCGTCGTGCAAGAAAATAATTGATATATTAGGAGGAAATTAACATGAAGAATTATAGAATCACTGTAAATGGTACAGCTTATGATGTAGCAGTAGAAGAATTAGGCGCAGGTGCAGCTCCGGCAGCCGTAGCAGCTCCAGCACCAGTTGCAGCCGCAGCACCAGCTCCGGCAGCTCCAGCAGCTCCAGCCGCAGCAGGCTCTATCGAGGTTGCAGCTCCAATGCCAGGTAAGATCCTGAACGTAAAGGCAGGCGTTGGTACAGCCGTAAAGAAGGGTGATGTGATCCTGATCCTTGAGGCTATGAAGATGGAAAATGATGTGGTAGCTCCAGAAGACGGAACAGTTGCAAGCATCAACGTTTCTGCAGGTGATGCAGTAGAGGCGGGCGACGTATTGGCTACTTTGAACTAATCAGAGTTCGTAAGTAACTGGTTCCTACAATAACAGGAGGTAAACATAAGTGAGTAGTTTTGCAGATGTATTTAAAAATCTGGCTCTCCAGACAGGATTTGCAACCCTGACATGGAAGCACTATGTAATGATTCTCATTGCATGTGTGTTCATGTATCTTGCAATCGTGAAAGGCTTCGAGCCGTTGCTTTTGGTTCCAATCTCCTTCGGTATGTTCCTGGTTAACATGTTCCCGGATATCATTGCTGATGGTGGATTGTTACATTATTTCTATTTGTTGGATGAGTGGAGTATTTTGCCTTCCCTCATCTTCATGGGTGTTGGTGCCATGACAGACTTCGGTCCGCTGATTGCGAACCCGAAGAGCTTCCTGCTTGGTGCAGCCGCTCAGTTTGGTATTTATGCTGCATACTTCCTTGCATTCCTGATGGGATTCAACGGAAAGGAAGCAGCAGCAATCTCTATCATCGGTGGTGCCGATGGCCCTACATCTATCTTCCTGGCTGGTAAGCTTGGAATGGGTGGAACTCTGATGGGACCGATTGCAGTTGCCGCATATTCTTATATGTCACTGGTACCGGTTATCCAGCCACCTATCATGAAGCTCCTTACAACAGAGAAGGAGAGAAAGATTAAGATGGCTCAGCTCCGTCCAGTATCAAAGATGGAGAAGATCCTGTTCCCAATCATCGTTACATTAGTTGTTGTATTGATTCTTCCTACAACAGCTCCGCTGGTTGGTATGCTGATGCTCGGTAACCTGTTCCGTGAGAGTGGTGTTGTTAAGCAGTTAACAGAGACAGCAAGTAATGCAATGATGTACATCGTTGTTATCCTGCTTGGTACATCCGTAGGTGCATCGACAAGTGCAGAAGCATTCCTGAAGACAAGTACATTGAAAATTGTATTGCTTGGTCTGATCGCATTTGCGTTTGGTACAGCGGCAGGTGTATTGTTCGGTAAGATTATGTGCAAGGTAACGCACGGTAAGGTAAATCCGCTGATCGGTTCTGCGGGTGTATCTGCCGTTCCTATGGCAGCACGTGTATCACAGAAGGTTGGCGCAGAGGCAGATCCTACAAACTTCCTTTTGATGAACGCCATGGGACCAAACGTTGCAGGTGTTATCGGTACTGCGGTTGCAGCCGGAACATTCCTCGCAATCTTTGGTGTATAGTATAGAGAATTTAGGAGGTCAGACTAATGGCAGAAGAAAAGAAACCGGTAAAGATTACCGAAACTGTGCTGAGAGATGCACACCAGTCTTTGATTGCAACTCGTATGACAACAGAGCAGATGTTGCCAATTATTGATAAAATGGATAAAGTTGGTTACCATTCCGTAGAGTGCTGGGGTGGTGCCACATTCGACGCTTGTCTCCGTTTCCTGAAAGAGGATCCGTGGGACAGACTTCGTAAGCTCCGTGACGGATTCAAGAATACAAAGCTTCAGATGCTGTTCCGTGGACAGAATATCCTTGGATACAGCCCATATTCGGATGATGTTGTAGAGTACTTCGTACAGAAGAGTATCGCAAACGGTATTGATATCATTCGTATCTTTGACTGTCTGAATGATATCCGTAACCTTGAGACAGCTGTAAAGGCAGCAAACAAGGAAAATGGACATGCACAGGTTGCACTTTCATACACACTTGGTGATGCTTATACAATGGATTACTGGAAGAACATGGCAAGACAGATCGAGGAGATGGGTGCAGATTCTATCTGTATCAAGGATATGGCCGGACTTCTTGTACCAAACGAGGCTACGAAGCTTGTAAAGGCTTTGAAGGAAGGTACAAAGCTTCCAATTCAGCTTCATACACATTACACATCTGGTGTCGCTTCCATGACATACATGAAGGCAGTCGAAGCTGGATGTGACATTATTGATACAGCAATGTCGCCACTTGCTATGGGTACATCACAGCCTGCAACAGAGGTTATGGCAAAGGCATTCGAGGGTACAGAGTTCGATCCTGGATTCGATCAGAACCTTCTTGCTGAGATCGCTGATTACTTCCGTCCACTCCGTGAGCAGTGGCTGGAGTCCGGACTGCTTAGTCCAAAGGTAATGGGCGTTAACATCAAGACTCTGCTTTACCAGGTACCAGGTGGTATGCTTTCCAACATGGTATCCCAGTTGAAGGAAATGCATGCAGAGGATAAGTACGACGAAGTATTGGAAGAGATTCCACGTGTTCGTAAGGACTTTGGTGAGATTCCACTTGTTACACCATCTTCACAGATCGTTGGTACACAGGCTGTATTGAACGTCGTTATGGGTGAGCGTTACAAGACGCTTACAAAAGAGGCAAAGGATATGCTCGTTGGTAAGTACGGTAGAACTACGGTACCTGTAAATGCAGAGATCCAGAAGAAGGCACTTGACAGCCTTGGAATGAAGGAGCCTATCACATATCGTCCGGCAGATGACTTAGAGCCATCTCTCGCTAAGTTCGAGAAGGAAATGGCGCAGTACAAGCAGCAGGATGAGGATGTTCTTTCTTATGCATTGTTCCCACAGGTTGCAACAGAATTCTTCAAGTACAGAGAAGCGCAGCAGACAGGTGTGGATGTAACAGCAGCAAATACAGAGAATAAGACATATCCGGTATAATAAGCCAGGATAAAAGATATCAAAAGGCGGAGAGCTTTTTCTCCGCCTTATTCTTTCATAATATAGAGCAGGTAATTGCGATATACAATTACGTGTTTCGCAATTACCTGCAATAAAAGATATAAGTGTGGAGAAAAAATATGGATGTAGCGGAAAAAAATGAAAAGAAATTAAGGCGGCAGATGCGGACGACATCAAAGATATTGCTTGGCTTTCTGCTTGCGATTCTGACCGGCGCGGTTTTGCTGACGCTTCCGGTTGCGACGGTGTCGGGAAAATCCGATTTTCTGACGGCGTTATTTACTGCGACAACCTCCGTCTGCGTGACGGGGCTTGTAGTTGTTCCGACCTTTTCGTATTGGACATTATTTGGTAAGATTGTAATTCTCGCGCTGATACAGCTCGGGGGACTTGGGATTGTGGCATTGACGTCATTTGTTATGCTGCTTATGAATCGAAAATTCTCCTTGCGCAATCGTATGATGATTCAGGATGCTTTTGGATTAAGTACGATGCAGGGCATGGTTGTATTTATAAAACGAGTGATCAAAGGAACTGTGATTGTGGAGATGTTAGGCGCGGTCTTATATATGTTTGCGTTTATCCCACAGTTTGGTGTGGCTCATGGAATCTGGTATTCTGTATTCAATGCGATTTCAGCGTTTTGCAATGCAGGAATCGATATCATTGGACCGGACAGTCTGATGACGTATGCGGATTCCCCGCTTGTACTGCTCACGTCGTCGTTTCTGATCATCTGTGGTGGACTTGGATTCGTTGTCTGGTGGGATGTGGTAGATGTGCTTTCAAACGTGCGTGCAAAAAAGATACCGGCCCGTGATATCTGGCGTCGATTCAATACACATACAAAAATCATATTGATGATGACATTTGCATTGATTTTATCCGGCATGGTTGTCACATTTCTATTTGAATGTAACAACCCGCTCACGCTCGGAAATATGTCACTTGGAAAGAAAATGCTCAATGCATTTTTTCAGTCTGTGACACTCCGAACAGCTGGATTTGCATCAATCAGCCAGAAAGGATTGACAGAGCCGACGGTACTTGTGAGTTGTGTAATCATGTTTGTTGGTGGTTCGCCGGTCGGAACTGCCGGTGGCATCAAGACGATGACGGCTGCGACACTTGTGTTTGCAGTTTTGGCTGTAGTACAGGGACGCAAAGAGACGGTCGCATTTAAAAAAACAATCCCGACATCTATCGTCCGTCGGTCGCTGGCTGTGACAGTTATCGGTTTTGGCACATTGATTTTGTTTTCTGTTCTGCTTCTGGCGACAAATCCACTTTCCCTGTCGGATGGTGTCTTCGAAGTGACAAGTGCAATCGCAACAGTCGGGTTGTCACGGGACGTGACTCCGGGGCTGAATGTGATTGGAAAAGTGATTATCATAGTATGTATGTATCTTGGCAGAGTGGGACCAATCACGATGTTCATGTTCTTCGGACAGCGTGCGACAAACCACAACTCTGTAAAATATGCGGATGCGGAAATTATTGTAGGGTAGGAGGAATGAAATATATGAATAAATCGATCGCGGTTATCGGTCTTGGACGGTATGGGAAAAGCATTGCAACAGAATTGTATAAAAACGGCGCGGATGTGCTTGCAATCGATGGAAATCCAGAAATTATAAATGAGATTGCGGACAGTGTGACTTGTGCCATGAGTCTGGATGTCTGTGATATGGATGCACTAAGAGAGGCAGGTATCTCGAACATGGATGCGGTAGTTGTGGCGATGGCTGACAGCTTAGATTCCAGCATTATGTGCGTGATGTCTGCAAAGGAACTTGGCGTGCCAAAGGTAATTGCAAAGGCAAAGGATGAGATGATGGAGAAAATCCTGAAGCGGGTTGGCGCAGACCAGGTTGTTTTTCCGGAGAAAGAATCCGGAATCCGTCTGTCGCACAAACTGATCTCAGAACATCTTGTCGATTATTTTGACCTGTCGGACAGCACGAGCCTTGTGGAGATTCTTCCACGTGCGGAGTGGGTTGGTAAGAATCTGCGGGAGCTGAATCTTAGAAAAGAATATAAAATCAATGTTGTCGCTGTGATCCAGAATGATGAATTCAATATCGCTATGGATCCGGATACGCCATTAAAGGCGGACGAGCCGTTGCTGATTATCATGAAAAAGTCGGATTTGAAGAGGTTTGAGAGATAATGCGAGCAGCTATCATAGGTGGAGGCGCTGCCGGTATGTATGCAGCAGTTATGCTTGCACAGGCAGGGCACTCCGTGACAATATATGAAAAAAATGAAAAACTTGGCAAGAAGCTGTTCATCACAGGAAAAGGCAGATGCAATCTGACAAACAATTGTGAAGTGGAAGAGCTGATGAAACATGTGGTGACAAATCCAAAGTTTTTGTATAGTGCATTTTATAATTGTAATGCACAGGATGTGATGCAGTTTTTTGAGCAAAATGGACTGGAATTAAAGACTGAACGCGGAAACCGGGTATTCCCGGCATCGGATCATTCTTCGGATGTGATAAAAACGCTCGAGCAGGCGTTAAATAAGCGAAAGGTAACGGTTCGTCTGCACCATACGGTAACGAGAATCCTGACGGAACCGGTGCATGACCGGATGCAGAATCAGATGCGTGTGACAGGCATTTGCGTGAAGGACGAGAAGGGACTGCAAAAGCAGGAACATTTTGATGCGGTGATTGTGGCTACTGGAGGACTTTCCTATGAGCGAACCGGTTCGACTGGAGATGGCTTACAGTTTGCCAGAGATCTTGGACTGCAGGTGACAGAATGCCAGCCATCGCTTGTGCCATTTGAAATCGAGGAGGATTTCTGTCGGGATCTGATGGGACTTTCGCTTCGGAACGTCACATTGTCGTGCTATACAAAAAAGAAAAATAAAGACAAGCTTTTGTATCAGGAGCAAGGCGAGATGCTGTTTACGCATTTCGGTATCAGCGGACCACTTGTGCTTTCCGCATCGGCGTATACAGGCAAAGCGAAAGGGGAACCAATCTGGGTAGAAATCGACCTGAAACCGGCACTTACAATAGAACAGCTTGACGCACGTATCCTGCGGGATTTCGACGCGGCGAAGAACAAACAGGTGCGCAATGCACTCGATGAACTGTTGCCAAAGAAGCTGATTCCAGTTATGATAGAGCTTGCGGAGATTGATCCGTTTAAGCAGGTGAACGCTGTAACGAAGGAAGAACGGGAACGACTCATTGCTTGTATGAAGAAGCTTACGCTGCATGTGGTAGGCACGCGCGGCTATGAGGAAGCAATCATCACCAGAGGTGGCGTGAGCGTGAAGGAGATCAATCCGAAGACGATGGAAGCAAAACAGATTCCGGGACTTTATTTTATCGGCGAGGTGCTGGATGTTGATGCACTGACTGGCGGATTTAATTTGCAGATTGCATGGGCGACTGCTGCAACGGTGCTGCTTTCAGAATAATATAGAAATCTATTTGGAGGAACAAAGAATATGAATATTGCAATTGATGGACCGGCAGGCGCCGGAAAAAGCACAATCGCACGTCGGGTAGCAAAGGAAAAAGGCTATATCTATGTGGATACCGGTGCGATGTATCGAGCAATCGGTCTGTATTTTATGAATGAGGGTGTTGATGCAGAGAATGCAGCCGCTGTGCTTGAGGCACTCGCAGCGATTCAGGTTGAGATTAAATATGAGGCTGGCGAACAGCAGGTATATCTGAATGGTAAAAATGTATCGAAGAAGATCCGCCAGGAGGCAGTCGGCAACATGGCATCGAAGGTGGCAACCAAGCAGGCAGTCCGTGATAAGCTGTTAGACCTGCAGAGAAATCTTGCAGCCACACAGGATGTCGTGATGGATGGCAGAGATATCGGTACATTTGTATTGCCAAATGCGGAACTGAAAATCTATCTGACTGCATCGGTGGATACAAGAGCCGACAGACGGTACAAGGAACTTGTGGAGAAACATATGCCGGCGGATCTGGAAGAAATCAAGCGTGATATCGAGGCAAGAGATTATCAGGATATGCACCGGGAGATTGCACCGCTTACGCAGGCGGAGGATGCGTATTATCTGGATTCTTCCGCGCTTACGATTGACGAAGTTGTGGCAGAGATCATTCGCAGGATTCCACAGTAGGAAAAGGATAGGAGATCTGCATTTATGAGAGAGATAAAGATTGCAAAATCTGCAGGCTTTTGTTTCGGCGTCAAGCGGGCGGTGAATCTCGTCTACGATCAGGTCGGAAATGCAAAAAAGGTTTATACCTATGGTCCGATCATTCATAATGAGGAGGTTGTTTCTGATCTGGAACGAAAGGGTGTGCATGTGCTTTCGGAAGAAGATATTGATGCCATGCTTGCCCATGACGGCAGAGAGGACGATGCAAAAGAAATCGTGATCCGATCACATGGCATCGGGCGGGATGCCTATAAAAAGCTGGAACAGCTTGGGTTTGAAATCGTCGATGCAACGTGTCCGTTCGTGAAAAAAATTCACCGTATTGTACAGGAGGAAACTGAGCAGGGACATTGTGTGGTGATTGTCGGAGACGAAAATCATCCGGAAGTATGTGGCATCCGCGGCTGGTGTGTCCGGGAGCCAATTATCGTTAATTCCGTGGAACAGGCAAAAAAAAAGCTTGATTTTCTTGATAAAAATGTGTATATTGTCGCGCAAACGACATTTAATGACGTAAAATTTAAAGATATAGTTGAATTTTTTAGAAATAAAGGATATAATGTCATTGTTTATAATACCATATGTAATGCTACCGAGGAACGACAGAGAGAAGCAAGAGCGCTTGCAGCTGATGTTGATACCATGATAGTGATTGGTGGTAAGAGCAGTTCGAATACACAGAAGCTGTATGAGATCTGTCGCAGAGAATGCGAAAATACTTACTATATTCAGACACTCGTTGACTTGGATTTAACTGTTATTGAATCCGCTAAGAGGGTAGGTATTACAGCTGGGGCATCTACCCCAAATTATATTATTAAGGAGGTTCATGACAGTATGTCAGAATTAAGTTTTGAAGAATTGTTGAAGCAGTCCGAAGAGAATGGTAACAAGATTCGGGTTGGAAGCGTAGTTGAAGGAAAGGTTATCGCTGTTAAGCCAGAGGAAATCATCGTAGATATCCAGTACAAGGCTGACGGTATCGTTACCAGAAATGAGTACTCAAGTACTCCAAACTTAGATCTTACAACTGTTGTAAAGGTTGGAGATCCAATCAAGGTTAAGGTTATTAAGACAAACGACGGCGAGGGACAGGTTCTCCTCTCATACAAGAGAGTTGCTGCAGATGAGTCTTATGACAAGTTAGAGGAAGCATACAACAACGGTGAAGTTCTTACAGGTAAGGTAACACAGGTTGTTGACGGCGGTTTGAATGTCGTTGTAAATGAGTGCAAGGTATTCATTCCTGCAAGCCTCGTATCTGATACATTTGAGAAGGATCTCACAAAGTATCAGGATCAGGATGTTGAATTCGTATTGACAGAGTTCAACCCTAAGAAGCGTAGAGTGATCGGTAACAGAAAGCAGCTTCTTGTTGCTAAGAAGGCAGAGCTTGCTAAGAAGTTATTTGAGAATATCAAGGTTGGCGATGTAGTAGAAGGAACAGTTAAGAACGTAACATCTTTCGGTGCATTCATCGATCTTGGCGGAGCAGACGGACTCCTTCACATCTCTGAGATGTCATGGGGCAGAGTCAATGATCCAAGCAGCGTTGTTAAGGTTGGCGACGTTGTTAAGACATTCATCAAGGATATCAACGGTGAGAAGATTGCCCTCAGCATGAAGTTCGAGGATGAGAATCCTTGGGTAAAGGCTGCTGACAAGTATGCAATCGGCAATGTTGTAACAGGTAAGGTTGTACGTTTTGCAAGCTTTGGTGCATTCGTAGAGCTTGAGCCAGGTGTAGATGGACTCCTTCATGTTTCCCAGATTTCTAAGGAGCGTGTAGAGAAGCCAGAGGATGTTCTGAAGGTAGGTCAGGAGATCACAGCAAAGGTTGTAGATTTCAAGGCTGCTGAGAAGAAGATCAGCCTGAGCATTCGTGCCTTAGATGATGCACAGGAGGCTTCTGAAGAGGAGTAGGCATGGCATATCAATATGAAGAGTTTAAGCGGGATGTGTATAAACTGACCGATATCAACTTAGACCTTTATAAAGAACGCCAGATGAAAAGAAGAATAGAATCTCTGATCGCCCGCAAAGGGTTTGACGGATTTGAAAGTTTTTACAAAGGTATGAAGCAGGACGAAGGTCTACTTCGTACCTTTGTTAGTTATCTGACGATTAATGTGTCTCAGTTTTATCGGAATCCACAGCAGTGGATGAATTTTGATCAGGAGATCATTCCGTATCTGCGAAAAAAATATGGAGATACTTTAACGATCTGGAGTGCGGCATGTTCCACGGGTGACGAGCCATATACGATCGCCATGATTCTGTCAGAGTATATTCCGTTGTCGAAGATCCGTATCATTGCGACCGATCTGGATGAGGATGTACTTGCCTTTGCAAAAGAGGGCGTCTATCCGGCGAAGAGCCTGTCCGATCTGCCGAAGAAATACTTAGACAAGCATTTCAAGAAGGTGGATGACAGTCATTATGCAATCAGCCCGGAAATCAAGAAATGCGTGGAATTCAAGAAGCACAATCTGCTCAAGGACCGGTATTTCCAGCATATCCATATGATCGTCTGCCGGAATGTCGTCATTTATTTCACGGACGAGGCGAAAGATCAGGTATATGAGAATTTCCACGGTGCCCTTGCGGATGATGGAATCCTGTTTATTGGCAGCACGGAACAGATCTTGCATGCAAAAGAACTGGGATTTGAGTCGTTGCGTACATTTTTTTATAAAAAAATGAAAATATAACTTGCGCGAACAATTATCCTATGATATAGTTATGTGGTTGTGAAAAAAGGGATGGTCCTCTGGTGCAGATGCGCATTAAGAACGTCTAAATTATTTAGGAGGTCACACAAATGGCATTAAGTGCAAATGAAATCATCAAGAACATTGAGACAGCACAGTTGAAGCAGGATGTTACAGACTTTAACGTAGGTGATACTATTAAGGTATACGCTAAGATTAAAGAGGGTAACAGAGAAAGAGTTCAGGCATTTGAAGGTACTGTACTGAAGAGACAGGGCGGAAGCAACCGTGAGACATTCACAGTTCGTAAGAATTCAAATGGCGTTGGCGTTGAGAAGACTTGGCCACTGCATAGCCCAACGATCGAGAAGATCGAGGTTATTCGTAGAGGTAAAGTAAGACGTGCAAAACTTAACTACTTACGTGATCGTGTTGGTAAGAAGGCTAAGGTTAAGGAACTTGTAAAGTAATACTTGCAGAGACAATGGAAACTTGCCCCCAGATTCATTTCAATCTGGGGGTTTCCTATTATGAAGAGAAGTATCTTTCTGGAGGATTGCATTGAGACGTAGAGGACAAAAAAGTTATTACGATAAGCATAATCTATCGAGATATGTATCAAAACGAAATTCCAAGATCAAACGGTTTTTCCGTTCATTTTGGCGTTGGATACTGCTTGTGTTTGTTGCCGTGATTGTCGGATATGCGATTGTGACGTTTGGATTTCAGACGGTGACGGTAGTGGGACCGTCGATGAATCCGACGCTGGCAGATTCACAGGTTGTGCTGGTCAATAAAATCGTATATAAAGTATCTGATGTGAAGCGGTATGATGTGATTGCGTATTCGCGCGTGGATGGCGATGGATATTATGACATCAAGCGTGTCGTTGGTCTACCGGGCGAGACGATCCGTATCTCAAATGGCGATATCTATATCAATGGAGAACGACGCAGCGATGTCCCATTTACAATGACGATTCAGATTAGCGGTGTGGCGGAGGATGAGATCACACTGGGGGACAGTGAGTATTTCGTGATGGGCGACAATGTGAATAACAGTGAGGACAGCCGTTATACGAATGTTGGAAATATAGCAAAGACAGAGATAAAGGGAAAGGTCGTATCAATCCTTCTCCCGCGCAGCGATAAAGGAAAGGTAAAATAAGTGATGAATATTCAATGGTATCCGGGACATATGACGAAAGCCAAGCGTATGATGCAGGAAGATATAAAGCTGATTGATATTGTGATCGAGCTGCTGGATGCAAGAGCACCATTATCCAGCAAGAATCCGGATATTGATAATCTTGCTGCGAACAAGTCACGCATGGTGATTCTAAATAAAGCAGATATGGCAGATGCGAGAAAGACCGCGAAATGGGAAGAGTATTTTAAAGCGAAGGGATTCTTCGTGCTCAGTATGGACTCCCGGAAGAATTCTGGTATGAAGCCGGTATCTGATACGATCCGGGAAGCGTGTAAGGAGAAGATCGCGCGTGACCGGAAGCGTGGTATTATCAACCGCCCAATCCGTGCAATGATCGTTGGAATTCCGAATGTCGGCAAGTCTACATTTATCAATTCCTATGCGAAGAAATCGTGCACGAAGGTCGGAAATAAGCCGGGTGTTACGAAAGGAAAGCAGTGGATTCGCATTGGCAAGGATGTGGAGCTTCTTGATACACCTGGTATTCTGTGGCCAAAATTTGATGATCAGGAGGTTGGCCTGCGGTTGGCGTATATCGGTTCCATCAACGATGAAATCCTGACGAAAAGCGAGCTTGCCTTAAAATTCATAGATTTTTTAAAAATAAATTATTGTAATGCTCTGACAGACAGGTATAATATAGATATTGATATACAGAATTCTGAGAATTTTGAGATATTGAAGCAGATTGCGGTTGCAAGATTATGTTTGTTAAAAGGAAATGAACCGGATCTTGACAAGGCTGCGGCGATTTTATTCGATGATTTTCGAAGCGGCAGACTGGGACGTATGACGTTGGAGGAGATACCGGAATAGGGAGTTTATAGATGATGAAGAAGAAAAAGAATGCGGATGTCGTAGAGACGGAAGCTGCAGAAGCGGTGACAGAGGAAACAAAAACATCCGAGGACAAAAAGCCGGAGACAGAAACGGCAGAGGATATCGAGAAAAAGGCGGAAGAGGAAGCTGCGGAGATTGAAGCATATGACGCAGAAGGAAATCCGATCTTAAAAAAGAAAAAGAAGAGAAAAAGCAAGAAGAAAAAGACACAGAAACCGGAAGAAGTTAATATCGTGAAGGAGCTTCTGAGTCTGATCATCTATATCGGAATCGTTGTTCTGATCTGTTATTTTATCCTGAACTTTGTAGGTTGTCGTTCCAAGGTCGATGGTTCTTCGATGAATCCGACACTGGAGGATAAAGATAATCTGTGGGTAGATAAACTGTCGTATACATTTGGGGATCCGAAGCGGTTTGATGTCGTGATCTTTAACTATGATGAGAACACGACTTATGTCAAGCGTATCATCGGTCTGCCGGGTGAGACAGTCCGTATCGATCAGAACGGAAATATCTATATTAACGGCAAGTTGCTCAAGGAGAATTACGGCAAAGAGACAATATTGAACAATGGACGAGCTGGTTCGGATGTTTATCTTGGTTCGGACGAGTACTTTGTGCTTGGAGATAACCGGAACAACAGTATCGATAGCCGATGGTCGGATGTCGGAAATGTCAGCCGGGAGGATATCGTCGGGAAGGTTGTCCTGCGAATCTATCCATTTAAGAGCTTTGGACTGATTAAATAACAATATAGGACTGTGTATATGCACAGTCCTTATTTTGCATTTAACAAAGGAGTAGGAAACGATGAAGATACAGGAGATCAAGGCGGCGTATCAGGCACTCGATCCAGATGATGAGCCGATGCTGCAGCAGTTTATACATACCTATGGCACCGATGCTCGAAGCGGGGTGCAGACACTTGTGGAGCAGACGAAAAAGAAGCTGGTGCAGTTAGAGGCAGAATATGTCCGTTCCGAGAAAATGCTTGCGTTTGAACGTAAGTATCATGCGATGGGAAGCCGATATATATGTGGGATAGATGAAGTCGGCAGAGGACCACTTGCGGGTCCGGTTGTGGCATGTGCGGTGATACTGCCGGAGGATGAGATGCTTCTGCATCTGAATGATTCCAAGCAGGTGCCAAGAAAGAAACGGGAGATCTTATACGATATTATCCGGGAGAAAGCAGTTGCTTATGGTATTGGTGTTGTCTCAGAGAAACGGATTGACGAGATCAACATCTTACAGGCAACTTACGAGGCTATGCGCATGGCAATCGCGAATCTGAAGGTACAGCCGGATATTTTATTAAATGATGCGGTGCGTATCCCGGAGGTCGATATCAAGCAGGTGCCGATCATCAAGGGAGATACGCTGTCTGCAAGTATTGCGGCGGCAAGTATCGTTGCAAAGGTGACAAGAGACCGTATGATGGTAGAATATGATAAGGTGTATCCAGGCTATGATTTTGCAAGCAACATGGGCTATGGCAGTGCGAAGCATTATGCCGGTCTTGATAAGCTTGGACCTTGCGAGATCCATCGAAGAACGTATATTAAGGAATATGTATGAATATAGATAACGGAAATCTTCAATTCAATCGGTATCAGACCGGTACGATAGGAAATGCCAGACCGGAAAACGTAGCTGCAAACAATACGCAGACGGCGTCTGGCAATGCTGCGCTGGCACAGGCACAGGAGGGGCAGACCTTTACGGGGCGGATCGTCGATGTGAATGGTTCGCAGGTGACGATTCAGATGGATGGAAATATGATGTTGCAGGCGCGGATGGTGGAAGCGGTGAACCTCAATATGGGTGATACGATTGCGTTTCTCGTAAAGGAGAATTCCGAAAACACGGTGATGATTCAGCCGCTTGCGTCGGATATGCAGGCGATGAAGGATCAGACGATCTTTGATCTGCTCGAAAAGAACCAGCTCTCGCCGTCGGACAAGAACTATCAGATCGCTGAGACACTGTTAAATGAGAATATGCCGGTCGATCGTGCCAGCATGCAGAAGGTACTGCAGCAGGCATATAAATACCCGGATACGCCGATCCAGACGCTTGTATCCATGAACAAGATGCAGCTTCCGGTGACGGAGCAGACGATTGCAGGCTTCGAGCAGTATCAGACGAACCAGCATGCGATGATGCAGGCGTTGTCCGGGATGACCGAGGAACTTACGGCGTATATGTCCGAGCCGGACAGTATGCGGGAGATGCTGCAGGTGTTGTCCGATGCACAGGATCTTCCGGTACTCGATGCAGACGCGATGCTGCAGGAGTTAGAGCAGACGACAGGTGATGTGCTGTTTGCGCAAGGAGCAGTAAGCGCTGGTGACCAGCTGCAAGCCACAGACATGACGGGCAATCCACCTGTATTATCCGCGGAGCAGCTGACAACCTATGCGGAGAAGTTCGGCATGACTGAAGAACAGCTTACCGGACTTACGAAGCAGTTACAGGATATGCATTTTGATGCACAGACGATACAGACGGTACTTGCAAAGTCAGATACGACGATGCAGCTTGCGAATCATCTGCAGGCACTTGTGGCGGGCGCCGCGGATAAATCAATGATCAATGCCGAAACAATGAAGGAGTTTTTCACATCGGACGGCATGAAGGAGTTGTTAGCGGCAGCTGTGAAAGAGAAGTTCACGCTGAATCCGGAGAAGATGCAGAACCCACAGGAGGTCTCCGATCTGTATAAAGGAATCTATGAGAAGATGGACCGCCTGATGCAGCAGATGAGCAGCCATACAGGCTCATCCGGAGAACATTTGTCCGAATCTGCGAAGGGCATGCAGGAGCGGATTGATTTCCTGCAGAACTTAAGTAATTTGTTTCCATATGCGCAGATTCCGATGCGTATGGAAGGCGGAGATAGAAATGCGGATCTGTTCGTCTATGTGAACAAAAAAAGAATGCAGGAGAAAAAGGAAGATGTCAGCGCCCTGCTACATCTGGATATGGAATATTTAGGACCGACAGATGTGCATGTGTCTTTGCGCGGGACGATAGTTCACACGAAGTTTTATGTGGAAGACGAGGAAAGTGCGAAGATCATTGATGCACATATGACACAGCTCGAACAGGCGATTGCGGAGAATGGGTATTCCCTGACAAATGAGGTAATCATGCGGGAGCCGACGTTGCACCCGGATACCGAGAAAAATGCCGTGGTAAAGGAGATGTTCGGCGACGACATCGAGAAGAGCGTGAAGCGGTATTCGTTTGATGTGCGGATGTAACTGAAAAATGCAATGTACAAAGTGCAGGAATCTGTAGAAAAAACGTGTGAGACATGGATTGGATGAAACAGAGGGAAAATAGATGGCACAGAATTTTAATGTAGAGACAAAGAAAAAAGATGATAAGAAAAAGGCAGTTGCCTTAGTCTATGAGCCGGGAAATGAGGCACCGCAGGTTGTTGCGTCCGGAAAAGGTGTGATTGCGGAACGCATCATTGACACGGCGAAGAAGAGTGATGTGCCGCTCTATAAGGACACCGACCTTACGAACACTCTGTTGAACCTGGATATCGGTGAATGTATCCCACCGGAGCTGTATGGCGTCGTGGCAGAGATCTTAGTCTATGTCGACCGGATGGATAAGCTGCGCGCGAAGCTTGGGAAATAGATAAGTGGGGATAGCTATGGAGAAACGATCGTACAATAAAAGGCAGGTCGGGACGGAGAAGGAGAAGCTTGCCGCGGAATACCTGAAGAAGAAAGGGTATTTCATCATTGAGAAGAATTACCGGGTACGGCAGGGCGAGATCGACCTGATAGCGCGGGACAGCATGTGTATCGTGTTCATTGAGGTCAAATACCGGGCGAATGGCAGAAGCGGGGATGCCTTAGAGGCAGTCACACGTGCGAAGATACGGCAAATCTCGAAGACTGCGCTTTTTTACCTGAATCAGAAGAAAATAAGCATTGAAAATACACCGATCCGGTTCGATGTGATCGGTATCAATGGAGATTCCATCACGCATGTTGAGAATGCGTTTGATTTTGTGATGACAAGGTAAGCTTAAGCATGATAGAAAAGGATAGCGTAAAACAGGAATCAATAAGAATAAACAGGAAGAGACAGGAACAGATAAATGAAACCAGTACAGTTTGATCTGAAAATAAATCCAGAGGCACTTGTGACGCGGGCAGAGGAACATCTGCATTTCTTACGGGAACGCAACACGTATTTCGAGAATGCGAAGGTGGAGGGTGTATCCGTCCCGGTTCCGGTGCTGCGGTATAAAATATTTGACGCATATCCGGAGCTCGTGGTCGGGTTTTCGACGCGACTGGGCGGTGTGAGCAAGGGATATCTGGGAAGTATGAACCTGAGCTTTACCCGTGGCGATGAGGAAGCGTCTGTGATGGAGAATCACAGACGGTTTGCGCAGGCGTGCGGGTACGATTACACGAAGCTCGTGTTCTCGGATCAGGTACATAAGACGAATCTGCGGATCGTGACGAAGGACGACTGTGGAAAGGGTATCGTGCGGGAACGTGATTTCTCGGAGATTGACGGACTCATCACGCAGGAGGTTGGAATTCCGCTTATGACGTTCTATGCAGACTGCGTACCGCTGTTTCTGTACGATCCAGTGCAGCGCGTGATTGCGACGGCACATTCCGGATGGCGCGGCACCGTTGGGCGTATCGGTATGGTAGTCGTACAGAAGATGCAGGAACTCTATGGTTCTAAGCCGGAGGATATCATCTGCGCGATCGGACCATCCATCTGCAAAGCCTGCTACGAGGTAAGCAAGGATGTGGCAGATGCGTGCGGCGTATATACAGAGGAACAACGGAAGATACTATTAGAAGACAAGGGAAATGGTAAATATCAGCTTGATTTACATCAGGCGTGCTATTATAATTTTACGGATGCAGGTGTGTTGCCGGAGCATATTGCGTTGCCGGATATCTGCACTTGCTGCAATCCGGAACTGTTATTCTCCCATCGGGCATCCGGTGGCAGACGCGGCAATCTGGGTGGCGTGATTATGCTATGCGAATCAACAGAGGAATGCCGGGATTGAAATATACAATCCATTTAATACAGAAATTTAGGACACAGATATGAAACGACATAAAATAACAAAGGTTGATGAAGGTGGAATTGCGGAGGAACTCGGAATCGAGGAAGGCGATTTTCTGCTTGCCATCAATGACAAAGAAATTGAAGATATATTTGACTACGACTTTATCGTGAACGACGAATACCTCGAAGTGCTGATCGAGAAAGCGAACGGTGAGGAATGGTTGTTAGAGGTCGAGAAAGACTACGACGAAGATCTCGGCATGGAGTTCGGGGAGTCTCTGATGGACGAATACCGGAGCTGCTTCAACAAGTGCGTATTTTGTTTTATCGATCAGAATCCGCCGGGCATGCGTGAGACGATCTATTTCAAGGATGACGATACGCGTCTGTCTTTCTTGCAGGGAAATTACGTGACGCTCACGAACATGAAGGAGAAGGATATCCAGAGAATCATCGACTATAAGTTAGCGCCAATCAACATCTCCGTGCATACGACGAACCCGGAGCTCCGGTGTCAGATGCTGCACAACCGGTTCGCCGGGAAGGTCATGGACTATATCCAGATGCTCTACGATGCAGATATTCCGATGAATGCACAGGTTGTGCTCTGCAAGGGGCTAAACGATGGCGATGAATTGCGCCGGACGATCGGGGATCTGCTCGCTTATGCACCGACGATCGAGAGTCTGTCGGTCGTACCGGTCGGACTGTCCAAGTACCGGGATGGGCTCTGTCAGCTGGAGAGCTTCACGAAGGAGGATGCGAGGGAAGTCATCTCGATTATCGAGGGCTTCCAACAGCAGGCGATGGAGAAGTTTGGCGAGCATTTCGTGCATGCGAGTGATGAGTGGTATATCACAGCAGGTTATGATATGCCGGGGGAAGACCGCTATGACGGCTATATCCAGCTGGAAAATGGTGTTGGCATGACGCGGCTGTTTTTAACAGAGGCACAGGATGCCGTGGATATCTACCTCGAAGATCATGACGGAAAGCCGTGGGCTGGGAAACGGAAGGTCTCGACGATAACCGGACTGATCGCCTATGACTATGTCTGTCAGGTTGCAGAGATATACAAGCAGGCGGCACCGGGGCTTGATCTGCAGGTTTTCCCAATCCGGAATGATTTCTTCGGCGAGAAGATCACGGTGACAGGACTTCTGACCGGACAGGATATCGTGAAGCAGTTACAGGGCAAGGATCTGGGAGAGGCGTTATTCCTTCCAAGCCAGATTGTGAAGGCGGATGAGCCGATTTTTCTCGATGATATGACGGTTGAGGAATTGCAAAACGCTTTACAAGTACCGGTGATTATTGTACAATCAAGCGGTGTGGGATTATTTAACAGAATGATAGAAATGGAGAACGAACATGAGTAGACCGGTTGTTGCCATTGTCGGCAGACCAAATGTCGGTAAATCTACATTGTTTAACACGCTGGCGGGCGATCGTATCTCGATCGTACAGGATACACCAGGTGTTACAAGAGATCGAATCTATGCCGATGTGACATGGTTAAATTATAATTTTACGATTGTGGATACGGGCGGTATCGAGCCGGAATCCAACGATATTATATTGAAGAGTATGCGGGAGCAGGCGGAGATCGCGATTGAAACCGCAGATGTGATTCTATTTGTGACAGATGTCCGTCAGGGACTTGTCGATGCGGACGGAAAGGTTGCAGATATGTTACGCCGTTCGAAGAAACCAATCGTGCTGGTTGTCAATAAAGTGGACAGCTTCGAGAAGTTTATGCCGGATGTATACGAGTTTTACAATCTGGGACTGGGTGATCCACAGCCGATCTCAGCGGCATCCCAGCTTGGACTTGGCGATATGCTCGACGAGGTGGTCAAGCATTTCGGCGAGAATGCACTGAAGGAAGAGGAGGATGAGCGCCCACGTATTGCAATCATCGGAAAGCCAAACGTTGGTAAATCATCCATCATCAACAAGCTACTCGGCGAGGATCGTGTGATTGTATCGAACATTGCCGGTACGACGCGTGACGCGATCGATACAACGATCAAGCGGAATGGCACAGAATATGTGTTTATTGATACGGCGGGACTGCGCCGGAAGAATAAGATCAAGGAAGAGATTGAGCGGTACAGTATCATCCGTACCGTATCAGCGGTCGAGCGATGCAATGTGGCAGTGCTCGTCATTGATGCAACGGAGGGAATTACCGATCAGGATACGAAGATCGCAGGTATCGCCCATGAGCGCGGCAAGGGTATGATTATCGCCGTCAATAAATGGGATGCAATCGAGAAGAATGACAAGACAATGAAGAAGTTCACCGAGGATGTGCGTGAGAAGCTTTCGTATATGCCGTATGCGGAACTGCTCTTTATCTCTGCGGAGACCGGTCAGCGTCTGCCGAAGCTTTTTGAGACGATTGACATGGTTATCGAGAACCATTCGCTTCGTGTGGCAACTGGTGTCTTAAATGAGATCATGGCAGAGGCAGTTGCTTTGAACCAGCCACCTTCAGACAAGGGTAAACGCCTGAGACTTTACTATATCACACAGGTTTCTGTGAAGCCGCCGACGTTTGTCATCTTTGTCAATGATAAAGAACTGATGCATTTTTCTTATACGAGATACATCGAGAATAAAATACGGGAGGCGTTTGGATTTAAGGGAACGCCGCTGAAGTTCATTATACGGGAGAGGAAAGAAAAATAATCATGATACTAGCGAGAGTGATCTGTCTGGTGGCAGGCTATGCATTTGGACTGCTTCAGACATCGTATATCTATGGAAGAATGAAAGGCATTGATATTAGAGAGCATGGAAGCGGCAACGCTGGAACAACGAATGCCCTCCGGGTACTCGGAAAGAAAGCCGGACTGATCGTATTTATCGGCGATCTGTTCAAGGCAATCATCATCAGTGCGATCGTGCATGTTGTGATCGGACATTTGTATCCAAACGAGGTGTATCTGTATCTTGCCTATGCCGGACTTGGCACAGTGCTTGGACATAACTTCCCTTGTTATCTGCATTTTAAGGGAGGAAAGGGAATTGCGACAACCGCTGGGATTATCGTTGGTTTCTTAGATCCTGTGATTATCGTCAGTTGTCTGATTGCGTTTATTGTGATCGTAGCGATTACCAGATATGTCTCCCTTGGTTCCATCACCATCGTGACGATGTTCTGTATCGAGTATGCGATCTTCGCATTCCATGGGAAATACGGCTTTGATCTGGCGAGTGCACCATCGTATCATGCGATGGTGGAGAGCGTGATCGTGGTAGCCGTGATCTGCGGAATGGCGATCGTGCGGCATCATGCGAACATCGTGCGGCTGTTGCATCATGAGGAAAATAAATTAGGCGCGAAAAAAGCGGTTTCATAAAGGGGGTTAACGTATGAAGATCGGTATATTGGGTGCCGGAAGCTGGGGTACAGCGTTGACGGTACTGTTATCAGACAATGGACATGATATTACTGTGTGGTCTGTGGACGAAAAGGAAATTGAGATGCTTGACACGAAACGGGAACATCTGACGAAGCTGCCTGGCGTGAAGCTGCCGGATTCGGTGCGTTTTACGACAGATGAGCAGGAGGTGTGCAAGGATGCAGAGCTTCTCGTGATGGTCGTTCCATCGCCATTTATCAGAAGCACGGCGAAACGTGTCGCACCTTACATAACAGGGGCACAGACAATTGTAAATGTATCGAAGGGAATTGAGGATGAATCCCTCAAGACTCTGACAGAGGTAATACACGAAGAGATTCCACAGTGCAAGGTTGGCGTCTTATCCGGTCCAAGCCATGCAGAGGAAGTTGGAAAGCGTATGCCGACAACCGTGGTTGCCGGTGCGAAGGATGAGAAGACCGCGCTTATGATCCAGGATGCATTTATGAACGATTACTTCCGTGTGTACGCGAGCCCGGATGTGATCGGTATTGAGCTTGGCGGGGCACTGAAAAATGTTATCGCGCTTGCGGCAGGTGTCGGCGATGGACTTGGCTGTGGTGACAATGCAAAGGCTGCGATCATCACACGTGGTATAGCGGAAATCATCCGTCTTGGAACTGCGATGGGCGGTGAGCTTGAGACATTTGCAGGTCTTTCCGGAATTGGAGATCTGATCGTGACCTGTGAATCCAAGCATAGCCGGAACCGGAAGGCAGGATTCCTGATGGGACAGGGTAAGACCTATAAGGAAGCAATGGATGAAGTACAGATGGTTGTTGAGGGCGTGTATTCTGCAAAGGCAGCTTACAAACTCAGCCAGAAATATGGTGTGGAGATGCCGATCGTGTCGGTCGTCAATCGGTTGTTGTTTGAGGATTTAAACGCAGAAGAGGGTATGAAGATGCTACTCACCAGAAACCGTACTTCTGAATCGACAAGACTTGCATGGGACAATGAGCAGGCCTAGAGACATATATCAATAAAGAAGTGAAATAGAAGCTGTCAGAGGACGGCTTCTATTTTTTTGGAATAAATCATGTAGCCGGACATATATTATATTGAGTTATTGAACATAGTCAGGTAGGAATATAGGAGGCTAGTGCTTGGATGAACATTTATAAGGATATAGAAACACGAACCAATGGCGAGATCTATATCGGTGTGGTCGGTCCGGTGCGGACAGGAAAATCGACCTTTATCAAGCGATTTATGGAGCTGATGGTGCTTCCGGCGATTGCGGATGATAATAATCGGAAGCGTGCCATGGATGAGCTGCCTCAGTCGGCTGCCGGAAAAACCGTGATGACGACCGAGCCAAAGTTTATCCCGAAGGAAGCGGTTGAAGTGCTGTTTGAGGATGGGGTACATTTCAAATGCCGCATGATTGACTGTGTCGGATACATGGTACAGGGCGCAGAGGGACACGAGGAGGACGGCAAGGAACGGCTTGTGAAGACACCGTGGTTTGACTATGATATCCCGTTTACAAAGGCGGCAGAGATTGGAACAAAGAAGGTCATCTACGACCATTCGACCGTCGGCATCGTTGTCACCTGTGACGATACAATCTCGGAGCTTGACCGAAGTGCGTACATACAGCCGGAGACACAGACGATTCAGGAGTTAAAGACGCTCGGCAAGCCGTTTATCGTGATCTTAAATACGAGAAAGCCAGCCAGCCCGGAGACACTGGAGCTTGCACAGCAGATGGAAGCAGAGTATGGTGTCGGGGTATTGCCGATCAACTGTGACCAGCTGCGGAAAGCCGATGTCGTACATATTTTTGAAGCACTGTTGTTGGATTTCCCGGTGACCTGCGTGAAGTTTGATATCCCAAAATGGGTGGAAGCACTCGATATGAAGGATGCAATCAAACAGAAAATCGTGGAGAAGACAAACCAGATCTTTAGTCAGATGTATCTGATGAAGGATGCGACGAACTATGCGTTTGTCGAGGATGAATATCTGCAGTCCATCGAGATGCAGGCACTCAACCTGGCAGATGGCTCTGTCGAGATCCGTCTTGTATTAAAACCGGAATATTACTATGCAATGCTTTCTGAGATCATGGGTGAACCGATCCAGAACGAATACGATTTCATGAAAGCAGTCAAGTCGCTTGCTGCAACAAAGTCCCAGTGTGCGAAGGTAAGTACTGCGCTGATGCAGTCGTTTAAGACCGGCTATGGCTCGGTAACACCAGATGCAGGCGATATCCGGCTGGGTGAACCGGAGATCATCAAGTCCGGAAACAAGTTCGGCGTGAAATTGACGGCGCAGGCACCGTCCATCCATCTGATCAAGGCGAATATCACGACTGAGATTGCACCGATCGTCGGCTCCGAGGAACAGGCGAAAGATCTGATCGCATATATCCATCAGGATGGGGAGAAGCAGGACGATATCTGGGACGTGAATATATTTGGTAAGACGGTGCGCCAGCTTGTGGAGGATGGACTTTCGGCGAAGGTCAACAAGATCACGCAGGAAAGCCAGCAGAAATTACAGGATACGATGGAGAAAATCGTCAACGATTCGAACGGCGGAATGGTTTGCATTATTATCTAAAAGATGATAGAATAGCCGGGTATGGACGAAAAATTAGAATTCAAGATCAATCAGTTTGAAGGTCCGCTTGACCTGCTGCTGCATCTGATCGATAAGAACAAATTTAATATATTTGATATTCCAATCGTCGAGATTACCGAGCAGTATCTGGATTACCTGAATCGTATGCAGGAGGAAAATCTGGACGTGATGAGTGAATTTCTCGTGATGGCAGCGACATTGATTTCTATTAAGGCGAAGATGTTACTGCCACGCGAGGAGAAGGAAGAGGAAGAAGAGGAGGATCCGCGTGCCGAGCTTGTGCGTCGTCTGTTGGAATACAAGATGTACAAATACGCATCGCTCGAGCTGAAGGATATGAACCTCGATGCCGGAAAGAACTATTATAAGCCGGCGACGATTCCGAAGGAAGTCCTCGAATACAAAGAGGAGATTGATCCGGCAGAGGTGATCGGAGATGTGACACTCGCGAAGTTAAATGAGATATTTACCCAGGTGATGAAGCGTACGGTTGACCGTGTTGATCCGGTGCGTAGTAAATTCGGAACGATCGAGAAGGACGAAGTGCGGATCGAAGATAAGATGGACGATATCCGGGCGAGCATCCGAGGACTAAAGGGTATTAATTTCAAGACACTGCTGGAGATTCAGGCGACGAAGATTAATATCATCGTAACCTTTATGGCAATCTTAGAGCTGATGAAGGTTGGCGATATCACGATCCGGCAGGATGAGCTGTTTGGAGATATCATTATCGATTCGCTGGAAGCATAGAGACAAAGAGATGGAAAGTGAGAGGAAGATACATAGATGGAAGAAAGCGTAAAAAAGACAGAGGCTGCCATTGAGGCAATCCTTTTTTCCATGGGCGATGCAGTTGAGCTGAAGGATCTGGCAGATGTGCTGCAGATAGACGGAAAGACAGTACAGAAGATTCTGGACGATATGATGGTGCGTTACGAGGAAGAGGATCGCGGCATCAAGATTGTTAAGCTGGAGAATGCATATCAGCTCTGTACGAAAAATGAATATTATGATATTTTATCCAGTCTGGTGAATATCCCGAAGAAGCATAGTCTGACGGATTCACTGATGGAGACACTTTCCATCGTGGCATATAAGCAGCCGGTCACAAGACAGGAGATCGAAGCAATCCGTGGTGTATCATGCGTGCATGCAATCAATCGTCTGGTAGAATACAATCTGATTACCGAAGTCGGAAGACTGGATGCGGTCGGTCGACCAATCCTGTTTGGAACAACCGAGGATTTCTTAAGATGTTTCGGTGTTTCTTCGATGGACGAGCTTCCATCTATCACCCCGGACAAGATCGAACGATTCCGTCAGGAGGCAATGGACGAAGTAAATATCAAAGTAGAAGTATAAAGAGAGATAGAAAAATGGGTATCTGTTTGCAGATACCCATTTATAATATACTGTCGATGTTAATATCAGTCTGTTTCGACAAATCGATAAAATTATTCTTTGTTTTTACCATCGGTTTGGAGAGACGGACTTTGTTGATAAAGACAATGTCACCTTCCTCACCGTTGCTTAAACGGACTTTACAATTCATATAGCTGTTTACCACGTGTTCTAAGAAAGTAAGCAGGTATTTTGGATTGTATTTTTTTAGTCCGTCTTCCTCGAACATGTTGATGACTTTAAATGGACTGATTGGTCCGCGATAGACGCGTTTTGCTGTCATAGCCTCGTAGATGTCTGCAATCGTGACGATCTGGGCACACCAGTCAATCTGGTTGCCTTTTAAGCCAATCGGGTAGCCGGAGCCATCGCATTTCTCGTGGTGCATCAGGGCGGCATACTGGATATGCGGATCGAGCTTGTTCTTCTGTAACAGCTGATACCCTTTGACCGGATGGGTTTTGATAATGTCGAACTCGTCCTTCGTGAGCCTGCCCGGCTTCTTCAATATCGCATCCGGAATCAGCAGCTTGCCTACATCATGGAACAGACCGCAGGCGGTGATGAGTTTCTTGTCATCTTCGGACAGATTCAGCCAGTCAGCGAAGATATTGCAGATGAGCGCGACGTTTAATGAATGGTTAAAGGTCGAATCATCATAGTTTTTCATGGTTGAAAGCATTGTGAAGATGCTGAGAGGGGAGTCATTTAACGCTTTCATCGTCGTCATGGTGTTCTGAAGCATCATATCCACGTCAATCGGAGCATTCTTGTAGACAATATCGTTTAAATGATCGCCCATTTCGGAGATGCTTTTCTCATAACGATGGACGAATTTTTTGTATTGTGGTTTTTCTTTTATTTTCTCAGTGTCAAGCGCAGAGGAGAGATCGTTTTCCTGTGATTCAACAATAGGTTCCACGATATCAGAGATATCAACAAATACAACATCATTGCCAGAAAGCATCTGGATAATACTCTTCGTAAGCACCGTATCCTTCGGTACGATCAGCTTGCCACTGTTGGAGTAGGTGTCGGTCAGTGTAACCATACCTTCCTCTAATTCAGATGTAAAAAGTGTTGCCATACGCGTCATCCTTCGTCGAAAATTCTTCTATTTATTTTACAGGATTTCGGAAACGATTTCAATTAGAAAGTCTAACTCGTCACAATTATCCATATAATGGAGTAGATGTCTGAGAAGCTTGATAAGAAAGGAACAGCATGAAGAACTATATTGTATATCTACTCGTTATGATCGTTGTGATCTGTGGGTGTCCGGTTCCGTCTTCTGCGGCGGAGGAACCGAAGTTGTATGCGAAGGCGGCAGTGCTGATGGATGCGGATACCGGGCGGGTATTATACGGAAGGGCACCGGATGAGGCGCTTCCTATGGCTAGCACGACAAAGATCATGACACTGATTCTCGCGCTTGAATATGGAAATCCGGATGATGTTGTGACTGTGAGCAGTTACGCGGCAAAGATGCCGGAGGTACGGTTAGGGCTTCATGCCGGTGACCGGTATGTGCTGCAAGATCTTCTGTATTCCATGATGTTAGAGAGCCACAATGACAGCGCATGTGCAGTGGCAGAACAGGTCGGGGGAAGCGTGGAGGCATTTGCGCAGATGATGAACCGGAAGGCGGCGGAAATCGGACTGCATGATACATATTTTATCACACCGAACGGATTAGACGCCGAGGATGCGGGCGGCGTACACCATACGACCGCTCGTGATCTGGCACAGCTCATGCGGTATTGCGTTACGCAGTCGGAACAGAAAGAAGCGTTTCAGGCAATCTGCCAGACACGGCAGTATACATTTGCAAGCTGTGACGGTACACGGCAGTTTACGGTATATAATAAGAATGCACTGCTCGACCGGATGGATGGCGTGCTCGCCGGGAAAACGGGATTCACCGGGAATGCCGGGTATTGTTATGTGGCGGCGGTAAATGTCGGAGAGAAACATTTTATCGTTGCACTGCTCGCGTGTGGCTGGCCTCATAACCGGCATTACAAATGGGCAGATACGAGAGCCTTGCTTGCATATGGCGATGCAAACTATGAATACCGGGAAATCAAACTTGCAGGGGTACAGATTCCTGCTATTCCGGTCTCAGATGGCTTGGAACCGACCATTTCCGGTACATGTGAGGGGAAGTTTACCGTTTTGCTTTCAGACTCGGAGACGGTACAGCAGCGGTTTGTACCGGAAAGCGGACTGGCTGCACCGGTTGCACGGGGCGACACGGTCGGCACCCTGCAGGTATCCATCGGGGACACCCGGCTTGCCGGATATCCGGTGTATGCAGCACAAACAGTAGACAAAAAGGATTTTTCTTATTATATTGGAACGGTATTCGATGCATTTTTTTATTGAGAAGCAAGAGACCTTTCCCAAGCAGTATGCATATAATAGAGTATCGTAAGGAGGATGTGACAGCGTATGCGGAATATCATTGTTTTCGGACACGATCCGCGGATGGAGAGTGTCGCCGGATATTTTTATCATCTTGGATATGATGTATATGAGAACCCGGAAGAACCGGTTGCGGATGCGTGTGTGATCACCGCACCGAAGCTTTCGGAGGCAGAGGAGGACGCGTTATGTGCGTATGTGACAGACGACCAGATCTTATATCACGGTCTGCTGTCAACGGCAAGTCAGCAGAAGCTGCAGGAAAAAGGTGTTACCTGTCATCCATATCTGCAGCTTGAAACACTTGTGACAGAGAATGCGCAGCTCACCGCACAGGGAATCCTGTCGATCGCCGGAAGAGATGCCGTGCTCTTGGAAAGCCACTGTCTTGTACTTGGATATGGGCATTGCGGAAAAGCAATCGCAGATGCACTGGCAAAAGCCGGGGCACATGTGGATGTTGCAGTCAGACGGAAGGAACTTAAACCTAAGATCGAACAGCAGGCATATGGATACCGGAATCTTGCACAGTGGGATCATTACACCTATGATAAATACAGCTATGTGTTCAACACGATACCGGCAATGGTCTTAGACGCCGGGCATCTGCAATGGTTTTCCCCGTCGATTCTCATCTATGATATAGCTTCAAGCCCGGGCGGAACGGATTTTGCGTATTGTAAGGCACACGGCATCCGGGCAGACATCTATCTGGGTATCCCCGGAAAGCTGTATCCAAAGGAAGCAGGAACTGTGATTGCTTCCGGCATCTACGAGCATGCGCTTGCCACGGAGACTCCTTCGGACTAACAAAAAGGAGCCATAAGGTATGCGGTCAGACTGTCATCTGGGATTTGCGATTACCGGATCATTTTGTACGTTCGAAAAGATAAAAAAACAGATAGAGCTTCTACGGGATGAGGCGGCGAGTATCACGCCGATTTTTTCACAGCATGCCTATGAACTGGATACGCGGTTTGCGGAGGCGAAGTCCTTTGTGAAAGAGATTGAGACAATCACAGGAAGAAGCGCGATTCACACGATACAGGGCGCAGAACCGGTCGGACCGAAGAAGCTGTTCGATGCCCTTGTGATCGCACCCTGCACGGGAAACACAGCAGCAAAGCTTGCAAATGGAATCACGGATACTCCGGTTTTGATGGCGGCGAAGTCGCACCTTCGGAACGGGCGTCCCGTGATCATTGCTATTTCCACGAACGATGCGCTTGGCATCAATCTGCAGAATATCGGAAAGCTCATGGTGATGAAGCATATCTATTTCGTTCCGTTTGGACAGGACGATGCGGTAAAAAAGCCGAATTCCTGCGTGGCGGATATGACAAAGATTGCAGAGACGGTAGAATATGCACTGGCAAAGGAGCAGATCCAGCCGGTATTATTATAAAAAATGGTTGATTTGGAACCGTTCGTCCCAGAAAAATGCATTTCGTCCCAGAAAGGTTGTCACAACAAGTAAAATATGTTACAAAAAAAGCATGTTACTATCAGAGTAGCGTGCTTTTTTGTTATGGAGACAAGAAATATGCGTGCATTTTATGAGGTGCATTCGACCATCATGCAAAAATGATGATTATCGTTAACTGAGATAAGAAAGAGAGGGATCATATGCGAAAAAGAGAGGGAATGAAAAAACGAAAACATATTACCAGATGGATTTTAAGCGCCATGTTTGTCCTTGGTATGATATTTTCAATGAAATCAATGACTGCATTTGCAGCAGACGAAGAGACTCAGACTATATATATCGGAGGAAATAAATTGACGGTTTCCATAGAGAAAGCGTCTTACTGGAACTATAATGAGGTGAATGGTACCATCACAGCCTGTGCGGAGCAGGAAGCAAATGTATTGATCAATACGGTGGGAAAATATGGAGATCCTGCATCGTCAATATACGTGAATCTGGTAAATGTAAATATTAAAGCAAAAGGCGGTACAGAGGATTCCTCCAATGCAGGTATTTACAATCCGGAACAGGAAACCAAGATGTATCTACGGATTAATGGAGATTGTAGCGTTACCGGTTCTATGTATGGAATTTATGCAACAATTTATGTTACACCGTGTGATGAGGAGGCCAGACTTACGATTACAGCAGATAGTAAGCTTGCTCCTGAAGGTGTGGATGTTAAAAATGCAATTTCCTTGTATTCGGGAGGGGCGAATTATATTTACCGGGGGTATGGGCATACAGATTTTTCAGTGATCCTGCGGAGTGATACCATGACCACAATAAAAGGTGGTGGGGATTTTACTTGTCAAAGTACAAAAGCATCTGTTAGTATCAGTCCGAATATGGACGGCAGCGATGCAACAGAATACATCAAGGAAAATGGTGTATTTAACCTTGGAGATACAAGACGGGTAAAATATAGGGAATATAAGAACGGTACACTGATGTATGATAAAGCGAAGATTACCGGAGCAACCTTGAAGTTTCATGACGGAGATGTCCCGGCATTCACGGCGAAGGTTTCAGAGGAGGATTCTGAAAAATATAATATTTCAAGTGAACAATGGAGTGAGCTGGATGAGAACGGGAATAAGGTGAAGTGGTGTTCCTCCTATAATTCTGAGAATCCGAAGGATGAGAGTCAGTTGTTAAAAAAATTTGAAGCCGGAAAGACATATTTTTATTCGGTAACGATTACTTGTAAGAGTTGGGACGTTAGTTTTACGGAACAAACACCGGTCATTATTAACGGAGAATCCTTTCTGATTACAAATAAAAAGATTGGAGAGGACTATGTAGTCATTGATGCTGTGAATGTGAAAAGTATCACAATACCAAAAGAAATTAAGCAGATTGAAATAGCTGATGTAACGCTTCAGCATGAGGCGGGAGAAACACCGAAGGCAACTGCAGCATTGTCTGGTGAGAATGCGGATGATTATAGGATTGCATATGAGTATTGGGAGGAAATGCAGGAGCAAAGGGATGGTAGTTTCAAACCGGTGAGATTTTGGTATTCCGATGAGCGTGAAAATGCAAAGCTTGCAGAGGATAAGAAGATAACTGCCTTTGAAGGCGGGAAAACTTACAGGCATAGCATCAAGCTGGAAACATGCAATGAGAATTTTTTTGCTTCTGAAAATGATGGATTGTCTATTCTTGTAAATGGACAGACAGTAAATGCAAAAGACATGAAGATCAGTGATGACGGCACGACCTGTAATTTGCCTCTTGCTACTGAGACGATTGAGAAAGTCCCAGAACCAACTCCAGAACCGAAGCCGGAACCAACGCCTACACCTACCCCGGCACCGGTTGTGACACCGGATGTTACGGTTTCTTACCGTACACATGTACAGTCCATCGGCTGGCAGGGCATTGTGACGAACGGCACGATGAGTGGAACTTCCGGCAGGGCGAAGCGGCTCGAAAGCATCGAGATTTCGGTTGCAGGCAACAGCAATCTCGGCATCCGGTATACGACGCATTGTCAGAGCTATGGATGGTTACCATGGTCCGCAAATGGCGAGATGAACGGAACCGAGGGCGAGGCAAAGAGACTCGAAGCAATTAAGATTCAGCTCACAGGCGTAGATAAAGAGAAGTATGATGTATACTATCGTGTACACGCACAATCTTACGGCTGGCTTGCGTGGGCAGCCAATGGCGCACCGGCAGGAACGGCAGGTCTTGCGAAGAGACTCGAGGCAATCCAGATCGTGATTGTGAAGAAGGGTGAAAGCTTCGATCATGCAATCGGAAATATCCAATCTGCCCGTGGAGAAGCATATATCGCATCATCCACAGCAAATGCGAATCCGGTTGTTGCAGGTGAGAACAATGTAAATGTAGAATATCGTACACACATACAGTCCTTTGGCTGGCAAGGCTGGAAGTACAATGGCGTGATGAGCGGAACAAGCGGCAAGGCAAAGAGACTCGAAGGCATCAACATCAAATTAACGAACAAGCCATACAGCGGAAGCATTGTCTATACGACACATGTACAATCCATCGGATGGCAGGGCAATGAGAACAATGTGAATACATGGTTCCGTGATGGTCAGATGGCAGGAACAAGCGGACGTGCGAAGCGTCTTGAAGCAATTCGTATCGCACTGACCGGCGAGATGGCAGAGCATTACGACGTATACTACCGCGTCCATGCACAGACCTACGGCTGGCTTGCCTGGACGAAGAACGGCGAAGCTGCCGGAACCGCAGGACTCAGCAAGCGTCTCGAAGGTATCCAGATCGTACTTGTACCGAAGGGCGGTGCTGCACCGGCGAACAATTACGGTGGTGTTGTAACGACGAATAAGCAGACATATATTAAGAAATAATATTTTTACACCCGATAAGGTATAATTCAAAGAGAATTAGCATAAAATATACCTTATCGGGTGTATTTTACATACAAAACATTGCATTTATACCCGATAAGGTGTAAAATGCTCTAAAAAAGACAGGCGGTGATCGTATGAATCAGATTGCAGAATTTATAAAAAAGAATCGTAAAGCAGCGGGACTGACGCAGGAGCAATTTGCCATGCGGGCAGGTCTTGGTTTGCGTTTTGTACGTGAATTGGAGCAGGGAAAAGAAACAGTGCGCATGGACAAGGTAAACATCGCACTTGGAATGTTTGGAATGGAGGCAGTTCCGGGAAGGCAGGTTGATTAGGTATGGATACGATTTTTCGAACGGCATATGTATATGTGCGGAATGTATTTGCAGGAACGTTACTGGAAACAGATGAAGGATATTCATTTTCCTACGATCAGACATATTTGAAAGATGCGCAAGCGAGTGCTGTTTCATTGACGTTGCCTTTGACGGACGAGGTGTATGAGTCGAAAACAATGTTTCCTTTTTTCGATGGATTGATTCCAGAGGGCTGGCTGCTTGGTGTTGTAAGCCGGAATTGGAAGATTGATTTAAAAGATCGGTTTGGACTTTTGCTGGTTGCATGTAAGGATGCAATTGGAAATGTCACCATAAGGGAGGAACGTGTATGAATTGTTTATGTTGTGGAAAACCATTGAAGAAGGAAACGGAATCGGGTTGGCATGCATCCTGCATAAAGCATTTTTTTGGTACGGATACGATACCGGAAATTGATATCGCAGAGCAGACATTGACGACAATTGTAATGGAATCAATTCAAAAAGGTTTTACGGTTCCGGGGGTACAAAAGAAATTATCGTTACATTTGCTGTCAGAAAAAAATAAACCACGTCTCACACTTGTGAATTATCCGACGGGATATATTCTGAAACCACAGGTAGAGCAGTTCGAAGCATTGCCAGAGGCAGAACAACTGGTTATGACAATGGCAGATACAATCGGGATTTCTACGGTTCCGCATGCTCTGATGAGGGGGGATGGAGATCTGGCATACATTACGCGACGCGTTGACCGGGTGGAGGATGGTGAACATACGAAGATGCTTGCGATGGAAGATTTCTGTCAGCTTGATTTGCGTCTGACACAGGATAAATACAAGGGGTCTTATGAGCGGTGTGCAAAAATCATAGAGCGGTATTCCTGTCGAAAAGGTTTGGATATGGCAGAATTATTTATGAGACTGGTGTTTTGCTTTGTGGCTGGAAATTCGGATATGCATTTGAAAAATTTCTCGTTGATTGAGACTGGAGAGGGCACTGGCACATATAGTTTGTCACCCGCGTATGATCTACTTCCGGTGAATGTAATCATGCCGGAAGATAAGGAACAGTTTGCACTTGCAATGAATGGAAAGAAACGGAATCTACATCGAAAAGACTTTTTAGTTTATGCAGATGCATGTGGAATATCCAGAGTGTCTGCAGAGAAGATGCTGGATGCGGTGATAGAGCAACGGCAGAAGTTTGTTGCAATGTGTGAAGCATCGTTACTTCCGGAACACCTAAAAGAACGGTTTGAGAAGCTGATACAGGAACGATGCGATGCAATCACGAAAAGAACGCAGAGGAAGGAGTGAATCGCTCCAACCTCTGCTTTTTTCATGTAATGGGTTATAACATATATTTCCGCATCCAGTAGTCGACCTGGAGCAGGTAGGCGATCATCTGTGGTCCGGCCATGAGCTGACCGAACCAAGGTTTTCCATATTCCTTTGGCTCGTCGAGGAACTTTAGCACCGCAGGGATATTCAGATAGCTCCGGAGCGGCGATGCGGTGTCGGTGACGACTTCGCGCAGGCGGTTCGCAAGCACACGTTCGTATTCCGGGTGATAGGTCTTCGGGTAAGGACTTTTCGGACGGTTCATGATCGTGTCCGGCAGGTATTTGGCGGCGCAGGCACGGAGCAGACTCTTCGGGACGCCGTCCTTGGCTTTGATCGACCACGGAACATTGAATACATAGTCGACGACGCGGTAATCGGCGAATGGAACTCTGGCTTCGAGTCCGTGTTGCATGGATGTGCGGTCCATGCGGTCAAGCAGCGTCTGCATGAACCAGCGGATATTCAGATAGGCAATCTGCCGTTTCTTCGTATCGAGCGGTGATTCCTCCGGCAGGATATCGACCTCAGAGAGCGTCGTGCGGTATGCCTTGGCGATATATTTTTCCATCTGCATGCTGGCGGCAAATTCCGGGTGGAGCAGGGATTTGCGGAAGGAGATATCCATCGTCCACGGGAAGGTGTTCGATTGCAGCATGGCGTCACGGTGAAACCATGGATAGCCACCGAAGATCTCATCGGCACATTCACCGGTCAACGTGACCTTGTGATGCTTCGCAACCTCCCCACAGAAATACAACAGCGACGAATCGACATCTGCCATCGTTGGCAGACACCGGCTGTCGACGGATGCCTCGAGCAGATCGGCAAGCTGCGTGTAGGAACACGTCAGGTAGATATGATCCGAGTGCAGATAGTCCTTCATGATATCAACGTAAGGGCGGTCTTCACTCGGCTGGAAGCTGTTCGCCTGAAAATAAACGGCATTGTCAGTGTAATCGAAGGAGTACGTCGTAAGAGGTATATCCTCCGGCAGGAAATGGCTGCAGACGGCGGATACATACGAGGAGTCGACGCCGCCGGAAAGCAGGGTGGAGATCGGAACATCGGATATCATCTGCATACGGATACTGTCTTCAAGCAGGTATGAGGTTTTCTCTACCGTTTCCTCGTAGCTGTCGGTGTGCGGGTGGCTCTCAATCCGGTAGTATAGCCGGGATGTCATATACTGTGGCGAGTAGGTCAGATATTCGCCGGGTTTAATCTCTTTGATCCCGGAGAATACACCTTTGCCGTACGTCTTCGCCGGTCCGAGGGAGAAGATCTCGTTGAAGCTGTTCATGTCGATGCATGGACGCACGCGCGGGTATTCAAACAATGTATCAATCCTCGAGGCGAACACGAGTGTATCGCCGGTCTTCGTATAATAAAGCGGTTTGACACCGAAGCGGTCACGGTAGAGGTAGAGTGTATTTCGCATGCTGTCGTAGATGGCGATTGCGAAGATACCGTTTAATTCTTTGACAAAGCCCGGTCCGTAATGACAGAACGCAGCGATGATGACTTCCGTATCGGAGTTTGTTTCAAAGGTATAGTTTTTCCGGAGCAGTGTTTTCTTTACTTCCTTGTAGTTGTAGATCTCGCCGTTATATACAATATAGTAGGTGTTTCCGTCCTTCGTATAAGACATGGGCTGTCTGCCATTTTCGAGATCAATGATAGACAGGCGTGTGTGCGCAAGGCAGCACGAATTTATGATGGTATGACCGTAGGTGTCCGGCCCGCGGTGGTTCATCGTATTGATCATACGGGACAGTGTATGAAAGTTTTGCTTGGGATTTTCCGCATAGTTCTGGTCTGGGTTAAAGTAGCCCGCAATGCCACACATACAGATGCTCCTTCACACTTTTTCTTATTATATTCATTTTCTGCAAGGTTGTTTCGTATAATGTACAAATTAGAGGCGGACGGAAAGTGTAAAAGGAGTGGAAATGAAGAAAATAATATTGGCAATTATGAACTTGGCACTGGTGCTTGGGAGTTTTGTGACAGTGCGGGCTGACGCACCGGTCGATGAGGCGACAGACGGAGATGCGGAGGCGGTTGTGGAAACAACCGCACCGGCAGGCGAAAATGATGCGCTTGCAATCCAGTCGAAATCGGTGCTTTTGATGGAGCTGGAGAGCGGGACGGTACTTTATGAGAAGAATGCGGATGAGATGCTGCGCCCGGCATCGGTGACGAAGGTCATGACATTGCTTTTGATCTTCGAGGCGTTAGAACGCGGAGATATCGCGCTGGACGATACGGTTGTCGTGACTGAGCACGCGGCGTCGATGGGCGGCTCACAATGCTTCTTCGAGGCAGGCGAGGAACAGACGGTGCAGGATATGATCAAATGCATCGAGGTGGCCTCCGGTAACGATGCGGCAGTGGCGATGGCAGAGCATCTGGCAGGTTCGGAGGCAGCGTTTGTCCAGAAGATGAACGAGCGGGCGAAGGAGCTTGGTATGGAGCATACGCATTTTGACAATGCATGCGGGCTGGAGGTTGAGACACATCTGACGTCGGCGCGGGATATCGCGATTATGTCCAGACAGCTTTTGCTTTATCATCCGGATATCCTTACATATTCGACGATCTGGATGGATTCCATCACACATAAGACCAGACGGGGCGAATCACAGTTTGATCTTGCGAATACGAACAAATTCCTGAATCTCTACACAGGGGCAAACGGACTGAAAACCGGATATACATCGCAGGCGAAATACTGTATGTCTGCGACGGCGACGCGGGATGGCGTGACGTTGATCGCAGTTGTGATGGGAGCGGAGACGAAGGAGATCCGGAACAGTGAGGCAATGAAGCTGCTTGATTACGGATTCGCACGGTGCCGTCCATATGTGGATACCGAAGTCGTGCCGGAGGATCTGCAGATCCCGGTGCAGAAGGGTACCTGCAAATCGGTGACGGTAAAGCCGGTGGAACAGCACACGATCACGCTTGTAGCGACGAACCCGGATCAGATTGAAAAACAGGTGATCGCCTACGAAAATCTGAAAGCACCGATACAGGAAGGGGGTGCGGTCGGTGTTGTGCAGTATTCCTGCAACGGAACGTGTATCAGCGAAGTGATCCTGTATGCAGAGCGGTCGGTGCCGAAGCTTGACTTAAAATACAGCTTATCGGAGATTGCAGGAAGAATATTTATGGCGAAATAACTGAAGATAGGGTATAATAAAGCCATGAGTGTGAATTTTCAGATAGTGCGTTACAATTTTATCAGTCAGAAAGTCCGGAAACCATTACGCATTGTGATGATCGCTGATCTGCACAATCAGGTATATGGTCTTGAGAACACGGATCTGCTTACCGCGATTGACACGGAGCAGCCGGATATTATTTTACTGCCTGGCGACATGATCGTCTGTCGGAAGAGCGAACGGAAGAATAACAGGGTGACAGCGGACACGATCCGGAAGATGACTGAAATTGCACCGGTTTATTATTCCTATGGAAATCATGAGCGCGGATTGCTTGAATGCGTGCGGGAGACCGATGGTATCTGGCAGGAATACAGCCAGCATCTCAAAGGTGCACATCATCTGCATATGCTGGTAAATGCACATGAATTTTTAGAGCCTTGGAATGTCTGCCTGTATGGCTTGGATCTGCCCCGGGCGTATTATAAGCGGCTGATCAAGAAACCGCTACGGGAAGATGTGCTTACCAGCATGCTTGGGAAGATGCAGCCGGATCACTGCAATGTGCTGCTTGCACACAATCCGGATTATTTTCGGTCATATTGTACACTGCATCCAGACTTGATTGTGTCCGGGCATAATCATGGCGGCATGATACGGATACCGGGGATTGGCGGCGTGATCTCACCTCGGTTACACCCATTTCCGAAGTATGACTATGGGGTGTATGAGAGCGCGGATATCAAGACGAAGATGGTTGTGACTGCAGGATGTGGCATGCATTCGATCCACATCCGGATCAACAACCCACCGGAGATGGTCGTAATTGATGTAAATAAGATGTAAATTTTCCGCATTTGGTTGCAATCATGCGGTCTATGGGATATGATACAGAAACAGAAATCTGTATACTAAATAAAAAGGACGTAACTATGAGCAGGGGAAAAAAGGATAGAGAAGAAATAACGAATACGGAAGAAGTCAAAGAGACGGAAGTATCAGACGAGATGGAGAAAGCGGAGGATTCGGAGAAATCAGAGGACGACAAGAAGCTGGAAGAAACGAAAGAAACAGACGATAAGCCCGTGAGTCTCTATGTGCAGGAGCCATTTATTGATCCTTCGGTGTATCGGCAGCGCAGAAAGAAACGGATCATCCGCACGGTGACGATTGCGGTTGTTGCAACGCTGCTGGCGGTCTATATCGGTGGCGTGATTTTCCATATGCACCGCTTTGGAGTAAATACGACGATCAACGGCAGGAATGTAGCAGGAAAATCCGTACAGTCTGTGGAGGATATGCTGCTTTCGGATGCACGGAAATACACACTGGATATCAAGTTCAAGGACAGTGATTTTACTTTCGTACTGGGGGATGCGGATTCTGATGTTGCACTGACGGATTCAGTGGATACACTGTTAAAGAAACATTCACCGTTTCTTTGGTTTGTAAACAGCTTTCACAGTTATGATTATAAGATTGATTATACAGTAAACTGTGACAGAGAAAAGTTGGAAGCCTGCCTGCAGACATCACCGGCACTGGATCGAGCTTCCATGACAGAATCAAAGGACGCGAAGGTTGTTTTGGAGGATGGCGAGGCAAAGGTCATTCCAGAGGAGACGGGAACGAAGCTTGACACGGCAAAGTTATATGAGAAGGTAATAAATGCTCTGAAAAATTATGATACTACACTGGATGTGGAAGCCGAAGAGTGTTATATTCCAGCACATATTCTGGCGGATTCGGAGTCCATTCTGAAAACAAAGGAAGACGCAGATGCATTTGTCGATATCGAAGCCGTGTATGATTTTGGTTCGTATACATATACCATTTCAAAGGAAGAACTTACGAAGATGGCATATGTCAGTTCAGATGGAAGTATCCAGATCAGCAGAAGTAATGTGGAAGCGTATGTCGAAAAATTTAAGGAGAAATTCACAACTGCGGATACTGACCGTGAATTTACGACGCATGATAAGAAGACGATTCTCGTGCATGGCGGGTATTATGGCTGGGTGATCGACGCGGAGACAGAGGCGGAGGAGTTGTACGATCTTCTGTCAAAGAAGAAAAGCTTCACGAAGGAACCAGCATGTAAGCGCCGTGGCTATGCACTGTGTGCGCAGAATGATATCGGTTCGACCTATGTGGAGGTTGATCTGACAAACCAGCATGTATATTATTATCAAAATGGCAGATTGAAATGGGACAGTGATTGTGTATCTGGGCAGACACCGGGACACAAGACACCAGGCGGTCTGTATGGTCTTACCTATAAGAAGATGCATGCGACACTGATTGGTGAGGACTATGAGACACCGGTCACATACTGGATGCCGTTCAATGGTGGTATCGGTCTGCACGATGCGAACTGGCGTGGAAAATTCGGTGGAGAAATCTATACCTACAGCGGTTCCCATGGCTGTGTAAATCTGCCGCCATCAAAAGCAGGCGAGTTATATGAGTATGTCGAAGCGGGCATGCCAATCGTATGCTATTGGAGAGATGAAGTCACTTTTGTAAATAAATAGTTCAATTTGCAGGAGGATACGGAATGAAAAAAGAGATAACTTACGAGGAGCTGCAGGCGGCAGCTTCTTATGTGCAGGCACGTCTGCCATATACACCGAAGGTAGCGCTCGTGCTTGGCTCGGGACTGGGCGATTTTGCAGATCGTCTGACGATTGATGCGAAGATCCCATATGGTGAAATCCCACATTTCCCGGTATCGACAGTGGCAGGGCATGCTGGATGTTTCCTGCTTGGAAAAGTCGGGGATTGCCCGGTGCTGATCATGAAGGGACGTGTGCATTATTACGAAGGATATTCGATGCAGGAGGTTGTGATGCCAGTGCGTGTGATGCACATGCTTGGCGCGGAGATTTTAATTCTTACGAATGCGGCAGGCGGCATGAATCCGTCGTACAAGCCGGGGACGCTGGTACGGATCACGGATCAGATTACGTCGTTTGTGCCATCCCCATTGATTGGAGCAAATATGGAAGCACTTGGTACGAGGTTCCCGGATATGAGTCATGTGTACGACGTAGAGCTTGGAAAAAAGTTGGATTCAGTGGCGAAGACGCAGGGAATTACTCTGGAAGAAGGCATTTATCTGCAGGCGACCGGACCAAACTATGAGACACCGGCGGAGATCCGCATGTACCGGACACTTGGTGCAGATCTGGTTGGTATGAGTACCGCGTGTGAGGCGATGGCAGCACGGCATACTGGTATGAAGATCGTTGGTGTATCATGTGTCACGAATATGGCGGCAGGTATGAGCACCGGAGAATTAAACCATAAGGAAGTGCAGGAAACTGCGAATAAGATTGCAGAAGATTTCCAGACACTGATATACAAATTTATTACAGAAATAGGATAAGACAAAATTATGGATAGAAAGATTTTTCACAGATTATTTGAAGAACGAATTGTTATGTTAGATGGTGCAACCGGAAGTAACCTGATGCAGGCAGGCATGCCGGTTGGTGTATGCCCGGAGAAATGGATTCTGGAGCATCCTCAGCACCTGATCAAATTGCAGCGCGCATATATTCAGGCAGGAACGAATATTCTGCTTGCGCCGACCTTTACGGCGAACCGGATCAAGCTTGCCGAATATCATCTCGAGGATAAGATTCGCGAGATGAACATGCAGTTGGTTGACCTGACACGGACGGCAATCGCACAGGAGAATCATCGTGGATTTATCGCGGGTGATATGACGATGACTGGCAGACAGCTTCAGCCGGTCGGTGATCTGGCGTTTGAGGAACTGGTGGATGTATATAAGGAACAGGCACAGATCCTCGTGGAGGCAGGTGTCGATCTGTTCTTTGTAGAGACGATGATGAGCCTTGCGGAGGCGCGTGCATGCGTGATCGCCATTAAAGAGGTCTGTGATCTGCCGATCATGGTCAGCATGACCTTTAACAGCGATGGAAAGACGTTGTTCGGCTCGACACCGGAGGCGTCTGTGATCGTGCTGCAGTCGCTTGGCGTCGATGCGGTCGGTATCAACTGCTCAACAGGACCGAAGGAGATGGAAGCACTGATCAAGCGTATGGTGCGGTACGCATCGATTCCGGTATTTGCGAAGCCAAACAATGGTATGCCGGAGCTGATCGATGGCGAGACGAAATATACAATGACACCGGAGACGTTTGCTGAGTATGGACGCGCTTTGGTGGAAGCCGGAGCGAGAGCCGTGGGTGGCTGTTGTGGTTCGACACCGAAGCATATCGAGATGCTGAAGAAGGTTGTCCGCTCCGTGGAGCCGGAGGCAACGAAACCAGTTTGTACCCGTGTATTATCCAGTGAGAGTGCAGTACAGGAAATCCATCTCGATGGCAATTTCTTAGTCGTCGGGGAGCGTATCAACCCGACCGGAAAGAAAAAACTGCAGGAGATGCTCCGTGCAGGGAACATGGATCTGGTTGTACAGATGGCAGAAGAACAGACGGAACGTGGGGCAAAGATTCTCGATATCAATATGGGTATGAACGGCATTGACGAGCTGGAAATGATGAAGCGTGCTGTCTATGAAGTGATTTCTGTGACGAATCTTCCGCTCTGTATTGATTCGAGTCATGTCGAGATTATCGAAGCAGCACTCCGTATCTATCCGGGACGTGCGCTTATTAACTCGATTTCATTAGAAGAGAAGAAATGCCGCCCGCTTATGCGGATTGCAAAGAAATATGGTGCGATGGCGATACTCCTTCCGCTTTCGGACAAGGGCTTGCCGGAGAATCTTGATGAGAAGAAAGAGATTATCCGCCGGTTGCTAGAAATCGCGGACGAGGAAGGCTTGTCACGCGATTCCCTGATCATCGATGGTCTGGTTGCAACGGTTGGTGCAAACCGGATGGCGGCACTTGAAACACTCGATACGATTGCCTATTGTAAGAATGAACTGCAGATTCCGACGATCTGTGGTCTGTCCAATATTTCCTTCGGACTGCCAGAGCGAATCAACGTCAATACCGCATTTCTGACGATGGCGATCGCAAACGGCTTGACCATGGCAATCTGTAATCCGGGACAGGCAATGCTTGTGAATGCGAGCCTTGCGGCAGATCTGCTGCTTGCCAAGGAGGATTCGGATAATATTTATGTGGAAAATGTAGTCGCTTTATCCCAGACCGAACAGACGGCTGCCAAGAATGTGGCAGGTGTGTCCGAAGAAGGAAGCCGTGTTTATCACGATGTTGTAAAGGGCAACAAAGGCAGTATCGTGGAGAATGTAAAGAAGGAATTAGAGTCGGGCAAAGATCCGCAGACAATCATTGATGAGGATCTGATTCCGGCAGTCAACAAGGTTGGCGAGTTGTTTGAACAGAAGAAATATTTCCTGCCACAGCTCATTGCGGGTGCGACAGCGATGGATCTTGCAATCGAATACATCACGCCGCTGCTTCATATCGAAGAGAATGCCAAGCCGAAGGGTACAGTCATTATGGCGACGGTCGAGGGTGATATCCACGATATCGGTAAAAACCTTGTTGTCCTGATGCTGAAAAACTACGGCTACAAGGTTGTGGATTTAGGCAAGGATGTGCCGCTTGACAAGATCATTGCGGCAGCGAAGGAAGAGCATGCCGATATCATCGGATTATCTGCGCTTATGACAACGACGATGATGCGGATGAAGGATGCCGTTGAATATGTGCGTGCAAATAACCTTCCTTATAAGGTCATCATCGGAGGTGCCGTTGTATCGCAGAATTTTGCAGATGAGATCGGGGCAGACGGTTACTCCAAGGATGCAAACGAGGCGGTAAAGCTTGTTGACAAACTATTGACAGACAAGTAACAAAGGGTTAAAATAGCAGATAATAATTTTTGACGAATAATAGGAGAAAGGTGGAACATTTTATGAAAAAAATGGTCTTATCCCTTTTGGTAGATAATACATCCGGTGTACTGAGCCGTGTGTCCGGAATGTTTAGCCGTAGAGGATATAATATTGACAGCTTATCAGTTGGCGTGACAGAGAATCCAAGATATTCCCGCATGACGGTAGCCGTGAGCGGCGATGATCGTATTTTAAGCCAGATCAAGAAACAGCTTCTGAAACTGGAGGATGTCTGCGAGATTACAGAACTGAAGGATGGAGAGTCTGTATGCCGTGAACTTCTGCTTGTCAAGATTAAGGCAAGTCTCGAAGAGAGACAGCAGATTATTTCCCTGACGGATGTATTCCGTGCAAAGGTTGTTGATGTATCAACGGATTCCGTTATGATAGAGATTACAGGAAATGTCAACAAGATTGAAGCATTTATCTCGCTTCTGGATGGGTTTGAGATTTCCGAGATGGTACGTACAGGCTTGACAGGTCTTACAAGAGGCGCTGTAAGCGGAAACTAAGGTCATTACTTACGATTAAGTAGTAACGATAAATATTTTTTACAAAATCAGGAGGATATGATAATGTCAGCAAAGATTTTTTATCAGGAAGATTGTAATCTGTCACTGTTAGATGGCAAGACAATTGCAATCATCGGCTATGGTAGCCAGGGACATGCACATGCTTTGAACTTAAAGGACAGCGGATGCCACGTCATCATCGGTCTTTACGAGGGAAGCAAGTCATGGGCTAAGGCTGAGGCACAGGGATTTGAAGTATATACATCTGCAGAAGCAGCAAAGCGTGCAGATATCATCATGATTCTGATCAACGATGAGTTGCAGGCAGGCCTTTACAAGAACGATATTGAGCCGAACCTTGAGCCGGGCAACATGCTTATGTTCGCACATGGTTTCAATATTCACTTTAACCAGATTATTCCACCTAAGGATGTCGATGTAACAATGATCGCACCGAAGGCACCTGGTCACACAGTTCGTTCTGAGTACCAGGCTGGTAAGGGTACACCTTGTCTGATCGCTGTATATCAGGATGCAACAGGTAAGGCACAGGATCTTGCACTTGCTTACGGTCTTGGTATCGGTGGAGCAAGAGCCGGAATTCTTGAGACAACATTCAGAACAGAGACAGAGACAGACCTCTTTGGTGAGCAGGCAGTTCTTTGTGGTGGTGTATGTGCACTTATGCAGGCTGGTTTCGAGACTCTTTGCGAAGCTGGTTATGATCCAAGAAATGCATACTTCGAGTGTATCCACGAGATGAAGCTGATCGTAGATCTGATTTACCAGTCAGGTTTTGCAGGCATGAGATATTCTATTTCGAATACAGCTGAGTATGGTGATTACATCACAGGTCCTAAGATTGTAACAGAAGAGACAAAGAAGACAATGAAGAAGATCCTGAAAGATATCCAGGATGGTACATTCGCAAAAGACTTCCTGCTTGATATGTCTTCCGCAGGTGGACAGGCTCACTTCAAGGCTCTTAGAAAACTTGCTTCTGAGCATCCATCAGAGAAGGTTGGCGAGGAGATTCGTAAGTTATATAGCTGGAATGGTGAAGGAAAGCTGATCGATAACTAAGATACACATTTTGAAGAACCTAGATCCGTTTCGATCTAGGTTCTTTGTTTTTGGCAGAGATTATGACAGGTGGTGTAGGTTATGACATGTTTGGAAGCACAATCAAATATTATGGCATTCATAGAGAAGAAACTTCCGGACGATGTGATCCCGGATTTTGTAAAGCATATGCGGTACTGCAAGAATTGCAGGGAAGAGCTGGAGATTTACTATACGTTGATCGTTGGCATGCATCAGGTCGATAACAACCAGGAACTGTCACAGAATTTTGCAAAGGATCTGGAAAATGAACTGAATCGTCTGGAACACCGTGTAAAGCAGGCGAAACGTTTCAAGTTCTCCACATTTGGACTTGTGTTTGGAGTGGCAGTCGTATTTTTGTTTTTTGTATACAATCAATGTCTGGATAAGGTATATAATATCGAACAGCGGATGAAACTGGAAGCACAGGGGGATACTTATTTTTACGATACATTTGGTTCGGAGATGTCCGTTTGCTTAAATGATATTGTACAGGAAGTGCAGATTGCACAGAAACCGAAGGAATCAACCTTTTATGAAAAACTACGTGAATATCAATTAACCCACCCGGAAAGTGAGGAGACGGAGAGCGATGAATAAATTATTACTGATTGACGGAAACAGCATCATGAATCGTGCGTTTTACGGAATCCCGGATATGACAACGAATGACGGGAGACATACCAACGCGATTTATGGTTTTTTAAATATAATCTTGAAGGTAATCGAGGAAGAACAGGCAACACATATTTGTGTTGCTTTTGATTTAAAGAAGAAAACATTTCGTCATGAGATGTATGAGGCGTACAAGGGAACGCGAAAGGGTATGCCGGAGGAATTGCATGAGCAGATGCCGAGAATCAAGGAGATCCTGCAGGCAATGCACATCCGAATCGTGGAACAGGAAGGCTTTGAGGCGGATGATCTGATCGGTACACTATCAAAGAAGGGGGAGCGCGAAGGCTTTGCCGTTACGATTCTATCTGGTGATCGTGACCTGTTGCAGCTTGCGACAGATACCGTGCTCGTACGCATCCCGAAGACAAAGCATGGTAAGACTGAGGTCGAGGATTATTATGCAAAAAATGTGGTGGAAACCTATGGAGTAACACCGTTGATTTTCATAGATATGAAAGGTCTGATGGGCGATACTTCGGATAATATTCCAGGTGTGCCGGGAATTGGTGAGAAGACTGCGGCAAAGCTACTTGCGGAGTATGGTGACTTAGATGGTGTCTATGCGGCTGTGGACAGCATGAAGGCAAGCAAGATGAAGCAGAATCTGATTGAGAACAAAGATCTGGCATATCTGTCCAAGACGCTTGCAACGATCAAGCTGGACTGCCCGATTCCATTTGAGTTTTCAGAGGCAACGTATAACGATCCGTTTAATGCAGAGGCATATACGTTATTTGAGGATCTGGAGTTAAAGAGCTTTTATAAGCGGTTCTCGGTTGAGAAGAAGGAAGAACTGACCTTCGAGACAGTATTGATCGATGAGATTGACGGCTACAACGCCCTGCTTGCAAAGCTGCAAAAGGCGAAGGAAGTTTCCTTTGCGTGGATCACGCAGGATGGAGAAGCACTTGGTGTTGCGGTCTGTATGGATTTGGAGCATGTTTATCTGATTCGGTTTATGATGTTTATCACGGAGGCGATGGTTGCAGACAATCTCCTTGCGTTGAGCCGGGATTATCAGGTACAGTTAGCATGTATGCACGTGAAAAAGCTGCTTTCATTTTTGAATTTTCATGAGGAAGATGCAGTATTTGACGCTGGACTTGCGGCATATCTGTTACAGCCAAATCAGTCGGAATATGAATACGATACGCTTGCAAAGGTGTATCTGGACGTGACGCTGCCGTCAGACAAGGAAATGCTTGGCAAGGAGAAGCTAGGATATTTCTCCTTTGAAGACGAAAAAGTACAAAAATGGATGGCATATCAGGCGATTGTGCCATATAAGATAAAGTCAGTTTTGCGAGAGAAATTAAAAGAGACAGGAATGGAATCACTCTATGATGAGATGGAGCTTCCTTGTCTGTATGCATTATATGAGATGGAGAAAAATGGTATCCGCGTCGATGGAGAGGCATTGCATCAGTATGGGAAAAAGCTCCGTACACGGATCGAGGAGCTTACCGCAGAGATTCATGCAATGGCGGGGGAAGAATTTAACATCAATTCTCCGAAGAAGCTTGGCGAAATCTTGTTCGAAAAGCTGGGATTAAAAAATGGAAAGAAAACAAAGACCGGATATTCGACGAGTGCAGAGGTGTTAGAGAAGCTTACAAATGCACATCCGATCATACCGAGGATCTTAGAATACCGTCAGCTTACGAAGCTTAATTCCACCTATGCAGAGGGATTGGCTGGTTATATCCGGGCAGATGGAAGAATTCATGGCAAGTTCCATCAGACGGTAACTGTGACGGGACGTATCAGTTCGGCAGATCCGAATCTGCAGAACATTCCGACGCGTATGCCGCTTGGCAGAGAAATCCGTAAGGTCTTTATTCCGGAGGAAGGCTCGGTGTTTGTTGATGCTGATTATTCCCAGATTGAGCTGCGTGTGCTCGCACATATGTCCGGGGATGCGGCTTTGATTGCGGCATATCAGGCGGATGAGGATATCCATGCAATTACGGCATCACAGGTATTCGATGTGCCACTCGATCAGGTGGACAGTACCCTTCGCCGGAAAGCAAAGGCGGTAAATTTTGGAATTGTTTACGGCATCAGCTCCTTTGGTTTAGGACAGGATCTCGATATCTCCAGAAAGGAAGCGGAGGGCTATATCGAGAAATATTTTGCAACCTATGGCAAGGTTAAGGAATTTTTAGACCGAACGGTGGAAGATGCGAAGAAAAACGGCTATACGGTCACGATGTTTGGACGGAGACGCCCGATTCCAGAGCTTGCTTCCTCGAACTTTATGACACGGAGTTTTGGCGAGCGTGCGGCAATGAACGCCCCGGTACAAGGAACTGCGGCGGATATTATCAAGATTGCAATGGTTCGTGTGAATCGTCGGCTCAAAGAAGAACATTTGCAGTCAAAGCTTGTACTTCAGATCCACGATGAGCTGATCATCGAGACAAAGAAGGAAGAGGTAGAGATCGTACAGAAGCTGCTTGTGGAAGAAATGATGCATGCAGCAGAGCTTTCTGTACCACTTCTTGTAGATGCAAATGTTGGAAACAGCTGGTATGATGCGAAGTAAATCTACGTCTGCGCAGGCAGGAGATAAATGGCAGTACAACACAAAAGTCGTAGGAGATTCAGAATGCTGATATTAGGAATTACCGGGGGTGTTGGCTCCGGGAAAAGTAAAATATTATATGATCTGTCCAGTCTGTATGGAGCGTATATTGTGGAGACCGATAAGCTTGCCCATACGCTGATGGAGCCGGGACAGACAGTATATCAGGCGGTTGTGGAAGCGTTTGGCACGGAGATTTTGCAGGCAGAGGAACCATATGCAATCGACCGGGCGAAGTTTGCACAGATCGTGTTTGCTGACAAAGGCAAGCTTGCGCAGTTGAATGCACTTACCCATCCGGCAGTAAAATCCTGGATTCGGAATGATATCGAGGAGAAGCGGAAGCAAGGCATGAAGATTTATGTGATTGAGGCGGCACTTCTGATTCAGGATGGATATAAGGAGATCTGCAATGAAATCTGGTATATCTATGTCGATGAGGAGACGCGGATCAAACGATTGATGAAACAGCGCGGCTATACCGAGGAACGCTGCCGTGCGATGTTCCGCAGTCAGGAACCGGAATCATATTATAGAAAATATGCAGATTTCACTATAAATAATCAATTAGACTATGAAAATTCATCAAAACAACTAAAAGATAGGTTGAATATCTTACTTGGAGATGCTATAATTTTAACTAATCATGGGAAAACAGACTAATTTCAGGAGGGAACAGGCGTGGCAACAGTGAAATATCCGGAACCTTTAATATTTGGACTGGACATCGGTACGCGGAGTATCGTCGGTACAGTCGGATACAGAGAACAGGAGCGGTTTCATGTAGTTGCGATGGCTGTCAAATACCATGATACCCGTTCGATGATCGACGGACAGATCCATGATATCGCGAAGGTCAGTCAGGATATTGTCGAGGTAAAACAGCAGTTAGAGAAACAGTTAGGCGGGCGCAAATTGCATGATGTATGCATTGCGGCGGCTGGCCGTGTCTTAAAAACTGCGATCGGACACGGGGAGTATGAATTCTCTGAGAATACAGTTATTACACAGGAATATATCCATTCGATCGATCTGATCGGCGTGGAGCAGGCGCACAATGAGATTCTGCAGGAATTAAACGAGAGTCATGAGACAACGAAATATTTCTGTGTCGGCTATACCGTTGTGAAATATTTCCTGAACAATTACGAGATCACGAATCTGGAAGGACACAAGGGAACGAAGATTGCGGCCGATGTGCTTGCAACATTTCTCCCGGAAGAGGTTGTGGACAGTCTGTATGCGGCTGTGGAGCAGGCTGGATTGTATGTGACGAATCTTACATTGGAGCCAATCGCGGCGATGACGGTAGCGATTCCAGAGCAGTACCGCCTTTTGAATATTGCACTGATTGATATCGGAGCCGGAACGTCCGATATCTGTATCACAAAAGATGGAAGCGTGATTGCGTATGGTATGATCCCGGCAGCCGGAGACGAGCTGACCGAGGCACTGGTAAAGAAATATCTGATTGATTTCCAGACGGCAGAGAAGTTAAAGACGGTCAGTGCGCGTCGGAAATCAGTTACATATAAAGATATTATGGGAATCTCCCATAAGATTACTCCGGAGGAAATCTATCAGACGACGGAGGAAGTAAAAGAAGGAATCTCGAAGAAGATCGCGGATAAAATCATTGAGTTAAATGGTGGAACAAGCGTCAGCGCGGTGTTTGTAGTCGGCGGTGGTGGAAAACTGCCTGGATTTACAGATACACTGGCAGAGGATCTTGACCTTCCGGCAGAACGTGTAGCTCTGCGTGGCGAAGAAGTGATGAATACGATTGATTTTCAGGTAGAGGGGATCAAGAAAGATCCGCTCTATGTGACACCAATCGGTATCTGTTTGAACTTCTTTGATCAGAAGAATAACTTCATCTTTGTCAACGTAAATGGCGAACGTGTGAAGCTGTATAACAATGATAAGCTGACAATCTTTGATGCGGCAGTACAGTACGGTATTCCAAACGAAGATATCTTCCCGAAGCGCGGCGATGATATCACATTTAAGATAAATGAAAAGACACGGATCGTGCGTGGGTACAGCGGGGAAGCTGCGGTGATCACCCAGAACGGAAAGACCGCTGGTATGAACGCAGTGATTGAGGCGAACGATAACATCCGGATTCAGCCGTCTACAAAGGGCAAATCTGCGGAGATTGAATTATCGACACTTCCGGAATATGCGGGCATGCTGACCTTTAAGGTGAATGGAAACGAAGTATCCTGTCCGAAATTTGCAACCGTGAATGGTGAATTTGCATCGTCCATGTATCAGATTCAGGATGGGGATGATGTCTGTATGCGGAATTATTATACCGTGGGACAGTTGCGCACATTTATGGATCTGACGACGGATTTTTATGCGTATGTCAACCATCAGATTGCCGATGAAGATGAGAAGATTTATGAGAATTTTGAAGTAGAATTTGTCACCCGGAAGGAAGAAACGATTATTCCGGACGATGAGATCGTGGAAGTTGCAGACGAAGCAGCGGTCACAGAACCTGTGACGGAAGATACAAGTAAAACAGAGGCGGAGCAGAATGTGACACCGCAGCCACAGCCAGCACCAGCTGTAAGCCGGGCAATCACGGTTGTAGTCAATAAAACACCTGTCACTTTGACAGGAAAACAGAGCTATACATTTGTGGATATTCTGGATGTATATCCGTTTGATCTTTCTACGATGCGTGGAAAGCGCCTTGTTACAAATGTAAATGGCATACATGCAGAATTTATACAGCCGATCGATGAAGGGGCTGTGATCGATATTTATTGGGAGAACTAGACATGCAGGATATTACGGAAAATCTCATTAAGAATTACACAGTATATCATAAGATCTTTTATGTATTTATGGTTTTGCTCACCGTGTTGTCACGCGTCATGAAGTTCACCGACAACACGCCGGTCTGCGTGACATTTGCAACTGTTGTGTTTGTGTTTGCACTGCTTGACAGTGTATTTTATCACATGGGCGTGTTTAAGAATATGAAGTTTTTGACGACTTTCCGGTTGATTGAGATTACTACATACAGTATTTTCGTATCATTTGTTCCGTACGAGGGCGTGCTGCTTGTCGGTATGTTTATGATTTTGTTCCTGCTTGCATTGGAATTCATTATTCTTGGTTCACACTATGACAAGGGAACGATTTTAGTCCGCAAGATGATGTTGCTTATACCGATGTTTATCAATCTGTGCCTGTCATTGCAGTTCCGGAGAGAGACATTCTGGTTCTGTTATGTGCTGGTGCTTGCAATCTTTGTCGTGACACTGTTGTTTGTGACGGAACTTCTCGAATATTCAAACGATGCACATGAGGCGTATTATACCCAGCTTGTGTTGGAACGGAATGATATACAGGATAAGAATGCAAAGCTCGAAGAGTATCAGGAAAAGGTAAAGAATGTAAATGAACGTGTGAATTACCAGAAGATTGAGCTGGCACGGGTCGTGAATGATCTGGAACAGGCAAACCGGGAAATCGAGTCCCAGACGGAAATCATGCGTTATATGGCGTCTTCGTTTGATATCAACAAGAATATCAATGTGATCGTCGATGCAATCATGGACGTAAAGAATCCAAAGCTCTGTGCGGTGTATATGGATGGAGCGGTTAATTCGGACAATCGTGGAATCTGTATTATCAAGACGGATTATGCTTCAATGGAACGCCGTCTGCGCAAGGATTTTGAGAAGATTTATTCGGATTTTGCCGAGAGCCGGAAGACGACGGAGCTGCTGGTCGGGGATGAATTAAAGGAGCTGCGTTTTATTGGTGAGACAAATATCAAGAGTCTGGTGAAGCTTGCGATGATCAACGACAACAAGCAGTATGGTATGATGCTGATCGCATCCAATGAGGAGAATTTTTTCGATAAGGGAATCTCGTACTATGAAACCTGCTTGGTGGAATATAATGTATCTGTCAAGAGTACAAAGCTTTATTTACAGACACAGGATATGGCGCGCAAGGATGGTCTGACACAGATTTACAACCGTGTTTATTTCGGACAGTTGTTTGCAGCGGCGGCAGAGGAAGCGACGAAGAAACAACAGCCGTTATCTGTGGCACTGTTTGATATTGATAAGTTCAAGAATATCAATGATACATATGGACATCTTGCCGGTGATAAGGTCATCAAGATGGTGGCATCCATTGACGATAAATTTGCAAGGGCACATGGGGGATTTGCCTGCCGGTATGGAGGCGAGGAATTCCTGCTTGTATTGCCGGGCTACGATGAAACGCAGGCATTGCCGATCTTAGAGGAAATGCATAAAGAGATCCAGACGACAATCGTGCAGTATGATGACAAGGAAATTCCAGTCAATGTATGTATTGGCCTGTCTGCATATCCGACGATCTGTAGGGATACCAATATCCTTGTAAACCGTGCGGATAAGTCGATGTATTATGGCAAAAAACATGGTCGTGGCAGACTGGTGGTGGACAATCCGGCGGTGGATGATATGCAGTCTTGAGATTCTCAAATAAAGATTAAAATTGTACGTGAAAAAAGACATTTATTTACAGATTTTTGGTTGTATACAAACCTTGATTTGTTTATAATGTAGAAAGATATGAGTTGAAACTATAAAAGCAGAGGAGAAGAGCAGTGGCATTTATTGATTCAATTAAAAAAAGAGCAAAACAAAACAAGAAAACAATTGTATTACCGGAAACTGCAGATATGCGTACATTAGAGGCGGCGCATAAGATTTTGCAGGAAGGAATTGCCGACATAATCTTAGTTGGTGACAAACAGACGATTATAAAGAAAGCAGATGGACTGGATCTGACAGGCGCGAAATTCGTAGATCCATATGACTGCGACAAGTTAAACGATTATGTATCCATTTTGGTAGAACTTCGTAAGAAGAAAGGTATGACGCCGGAAGAAGCAAAGGAACTGCTTTTAACAAACGTCCTGTATTTTGGCTGTATCATGGTAAAGGCAGGCGATGCAGACGGAATGGTTGCAGGAGCAGTGAATTCTTCTGCAAATGTATTGCGTGCAGCATTGCAGATCTTAAAGACTGCACCGGATACAAAGCTGGTATCTGCATTCTTCTTAGTTGTAGTACCAAACTGTGAGATGGGTGAGCATGGAACATTCATTTTCTCAGATGCAGGATTAAATCAGTTCCCGGATGCGAGAGAGCTTGCAGCAATCGCAGAGAGCTCTGCAAAGTCATTTGAACTTCTGGTAGAGGCAGAACCAATTGTGGCAATGTTATCCCATTCAACAAAGGGAAGTGCACATCATCCAGAGATCGATAAGGTGATCGAGGCATGTAGGATTGTCAATGAAGAATGTCCGAACCTGAAGTGTGATGGTGAATTGCAGAGTGATGCGGCAATTGTGCCGGAAGTAGCTGCTTCCAAGGCACCGGGCAGCGACGTAGCCGGAAAGGCAAACGTATTGATCTTCCCGGATCTGGATGCTGGAAATATTGGATACAAGCTTGTACAGCGTCTCGCAAAGGCAGATGCATATGGTCCGATTACACAGGGTATTGCAAAGCCGGTCAACGATCTGTCCAGAGGATGTTCAGCAGATGATATCGTCGGTGTTGTTGCGATTACAGCGGTTCAGGCACAGGCACTTGACCAGAAATAGAATAGTAAGAGAAAGCGTGAGAATATGAAGGTATTAGTAATTAATTGTGGTAGTTCTTCCCTTAAGTACCAGTTGATTGACTCGGACACAGAACAGGTACTTGCAAAGGGAATCTGTGAAAGAATCAAATTAGATGGTTCACTGACACATCAGGCAACTGGTAAGGAAAAGATACAGATTGAGGCACCGATGCCGGATCATAGCGCAGCAGTAAAGCTTGTACTGCAGTATCTGTTAGATGAGAAGCTTGGTGCAATCAAAAATCTGGATGAGATTGCAGCGGTTGGTCATCGTGTGGTACATGGCGGGGAGAAGTTTTCTTCTGCGGTTCTGATCAATGACGAAGTACTTGCAGCGATTGAGGAGTGCTGTGATTTAGCACCACTTCACAATCCAGCCAATCTGATCGGTATCCGTGCATGTCAGGAATTGATGCCGGGTGTTCCACAGGTTGCAGTGTTTGATACTGCATTCCATCAGACTATGCCAGATTATGCATATACATATGGTATTCCATATGAGTATTATGAGAAATACAAGGTTCGTCGTTACGGCTTCCACGGAACGAGCCACAGCTTTGTATCCAAGCGTACCGCTGAATTGCTTGGAAAGGATATCAAGGATACAAAGATTATCGTATGTCATCTTGGTGGTGGCGCGAGCATCTGTGCAGTTGAGGGCGGAAAGTCAATTGATACGACAATGGGACTTACGCCACTCGAAGGTATCACAATGGGAACCAGAAGTGGAAATATTGATCCAGCAATCATCGAATATATTGCGAACAAAGAAGGAAAGACACTCACAGAGATCATCAGTATGCTCAACAAGGAGTCCGGTGTTTATGGTATCTCAGGAAAGTCCAGTGACTTCCGGGATTTGAACAAGGGAATCGCTGAGGGCGACAAGCGCTGTGAGATTGCAATGAATGTATTTACCTATCAGGCAGCAAAGTTTATCGGCGGTTATGTAGCAGCGATGAACGGTGTCGATGCAATCGTATTTACAGCCGGTGTCGGTGAGAATGATCCAAAGGTAAGAAAAGATACATGTAGCCATCTCGGATATCTGGGTGTGGAGATTGATGATGAAGCAAATAAGCTCCGTGGAGAAGAGGTAAAGATCTCAACAGAGAATTCTAAGGTGCCAGTGTATGTCGTACCGACAAACGAGGAGCTTGCAATCGCAAGAGAGACTGTTGCACTTGCAAAATAAATATTTTATCAAAAAATGAAAAATACCGTTGACATCAGATAGATTTGTTTGTATAATAAGCAAAGTGTGATTTTAAGTGTATTCTTGAAGGAGGTGTAAGGATGTCCATTTGTCCTAAGAATAAAAGTTCAAAAGCAAGACGTGACAAGCGTAGAGCAAACTGGAAGATGACAGTTCCTGGCTTGGTAAAGTGCAGCAAGTGTGGAGCGCTTATGATGCCACACAGAGTATGCAAGGCTTGCGGTTCCTATAATAAGAAAGAAATCATCTCTGCTGAGTAATTCACTGAAATGAAAAAAAGACTTTTCATCGAGAGGTTCTCGTTGAAAAGTCTTTTTTTGTGCCTTGATTTCTTGACGAAAGAAAGGGATACAACTATAATATATAGGATTATGTGGTCTATCATGTTGTATAACAAGGAAGGGTTCGGATAAAGAATGGAAAAGATTGTAATAGCAATTGATACAATGGGTACGGATAATGGAAGTGCATATTTTGTACAGGGCATTGCGGAGGCGATGGATCTGTATGACGACCTTTCCTTTATCGTAACCGGTAAAGAAGAGGAATTAAAAACGTATATTGACCAGTACGGATGTGATAAGACGCGGATTGAGGTAGTCGATGCAACCGAGGAGATTACCTGTCATGATGCGCCGGTGGATGCTATCCGTAGAAAGAAGAATTCATCTATGGTATTGGCGTTAAATGCTGTCAAGGAAGGAAGAGCGGCGGCTTGTATTTCTGGCGGTAATTCTGGTGCGCTGCTGGCTGGCGGACAGTTTCTGGTTGGACGTGCAAAGGGGGTTAAGCGAACCCCGCTGGCTCCACTCATTCCACATCGGTACGGCTCGTCGTTACTGATCGACTGTGGCGCAAATGTGGATGCAAAGCCAGAGAATCTGGTACAGTTTGCAAAGATGGGTTCTATCTATATGAAGAATATCGAGGGTATCGAGAACCCTCGTGTTGGTATCATCAATATCGGTGCGGAGGATGAAAAGGGAAACGAACTTGTGAAATCCACGATTCCGCTGCTGCGTGAGTGTAAGGACATCAACTTTATCGGTAGTGTAGAATCCCGTGATATCCCAAACGGTCCGGCAGATGTATTAGTCTGTGAGGCGTTTGTTGGAAATGTTCTGCTCAAATTCTTTGAGGGACTTGGTAAAATGTTTATGGCAGAGATCAAAGATACGTTAAAGAGCAGTGTCAAGACGAAGATCGGTGGTGCATTGATCTACAAACCGATTAAGAAAACCTTTAAGCGGTATATGGCGGATGATAAGGGTGGAGCACCATTGCTTGGCTTAAAAGGTCTGGTAGTAAAGATTCATGGCAACAGCAAGGATACAGAGGTACGCTCTGCCATCGAACAGTGCCGTAACTTTGTGAAAAAAGATGTTACAAATCAGATTATTCGTACATTTGTAGAGGAAGAAAACAAAGGGGAGAACTAACATGGAACATGAAGGATCACTCAGTGAGCTGGAAGCACTGATTGGATATACCTTTCAGGATATCAAACATTTGGAGACAGCAATCACGCACAAGTCCTTCGTCAATGAAAAGATGGTCGGACGCTATATGTCGTATGAGCGATATGAGTTTTTAGGTGATGCGATTCTGGAATTTATCGTGAGTAAGTATCTGTTTGAAAATTATCAGACGATGCCAGAGGGCGATTTGTCGAAGCTTCGTTCAAGTCTTGTCTGTGAGTTCACGTTGTCCAAGATTTCGCGGGATTTGCGGTTTGGTGAGTTTGCCCGGTTCAGTAAGGGAGAGAGACAGACGGGCGGAGCTAACCGGGATTCGATTTTGTGTGATATGTTTGAGTCTGTGCTTGGCGCAATCTATCTGGATGGTGGTATGGAATGTGCAACCGCATATGTGGAGCGGTTTCTACTGCAGGATATCGAACATAAACAGCGCTTCCATGATGCAAAGTCCAAGTTGCAGGAATATGTGCAGAAGCATAAGATCAACCTGCAATATGAATTGTTGGCGGAGGAAGGTCCTGACCACAACAAGCAGTTTACCGTGCGCGTCGTGTTAGACGGCAAGGAGATGGCGCGGAAGGTGGCGCATTCAAAGAAAACAGCAGAGCAGTATGCAGCGTTTGAGACATTGGAGCTGCTACATCAGCCAACTGGAAAAAGGTAAGGTAACGTATGTATTTAAAAAGCATAGAAATATATGGATTTAAGTCCTTTGCAAATAAAATAATTTTCAAATTCAACAATGGTATTACAGGTATCGTTGGACCGAACGGTTCTGGTAAGAGTAATGTCGGCGATGCCGTGCGCTGGGTACTTGGTGAGCAGAGTGCGAAGCAGTTACGTGGTTCCAAGATGGAGGATGTTATTTTCTCTGGTACAGAGCTTCGAAAACCGCAGGGCTCGGCATATGTGGCAATCACACTTGATAACAGCGATCACAGCCTGCCGATTGATTATAATGAGGTAACGGTTGCCAGACGTGTGTATCGTTCTGGTGAGAGTGAGTATCTGATCAATGGTGTTGTCAGCCGTTTGAAGGATGTCAATTCCCTATTCTTCGATACTGGTATCGGTAAAGAGGGATATTCGATTATCGGACAGGGACAGATCGAGCGGATTCTGTCAGGAAAGCCGGAGGAACGCCGGGAGCTGTTCGATGAGGCGGCAGGAATTGTTAAATATAAGAAGAATAAGGCAGCAACAGAAAAGTCACTGGAGAACGAGCGGGCAAATCTTTCCCGTGTGAAGGATATTCTCGGGGAACTGGAAAAACAGGTTGGTCCTTTGAAGGAACAGTCGGAGACGGCACGGAAGTATCTGATCTTCAAGGACGAGTTGAAGAAGCTGGATATCAATGCATTTCTCTTAGATGTCAATGATACACAGGTAAAGCTGGAATCCTACGAGGAGAAGCTATCCATTGTGGAGACAGATGCGTCACGTCTGAAGGATGAATTCGAGGCAGCGAAGGATGAATATGAACGCATTGAGCAGCAATTGGAATCCTATAACGAGAAGATTGATACATCGAAAAATGAGATTCATGAGAAGAAGCTCAGCAATCAGCGGTTAGAAGGCGAGATGAACGTTATCAACCAGCAGATTCTCTCATATCAGCAAAGTGATGCGGGGCTGCTCGAACAGATTGAGAAAGAGACGAAGAATCTGGAAAAGCACAAAGCGGATCTTACCGGATTGTATGAGGAGAAATCCCAGTTGGATGAGAAGCTGGATCAGGCAGATGATGTGCTTGATGAGGCAAAAAAACAGTATCAGGATCTGGAACAGGATATTACCGCGAAGGAACAGGCAATTGAGGATGCCAAAGCAGATATTATCGAGTATTTGAATGAAGGCGGTACGTTAAAGGCAAAGGTCGGCAGATACGATACGATGCTGGAAAACATCAACCTTCGTAAGACAGAGCTTAAGAAACGGCTGCTGGAATATACGAGCGAGGAAGAAAAAGCAAAGACGGAGGAAGTACAGCTTACCTCTGGAATCAAAGAGTTAGAAAGTGAATTGCAGGAAAAAAATGGACAGTTTACGGCTGTTCAGAACCTGATCACGGATCACAGCCAGAAGCTTGAAGAAAACCGGCGTGGCGTCACGGAGACGAGTAACCAGATCGTCAGCCTGAAATCCAAGAAGGAAGCGTTGCGCAATCTGACGGAACGTTACGAGGGATACGGAAACAGTATTCGCCGTGTCATGGAGCAGAAGACGAAGAATCCGAAGATCGTCGGCGTTGTGGCAGATATCATACAGGTAGATAAGCGGTATGAGACAGCTATTGAGACGGCACTTGGCGGAAGTATCCAGAACATTGTCACAGAGGATGATGCAACAGCCAAGAGTATGATCGCGTATTTGAAGCAGAACCGGTTTGGACGTGCAACATTCCTGCCGATTCAGTCAATCGTCGATCGCTCCGGGGTGAGTAACGATGTAAAGCGGGAACCGGGCGTTGTTGGTACCGCATCCGAATTGGTTGGATATGATAAGAAATTCCAGTCGATTATCGGACATCTGCTTGGACGAATCGTAGTTGTCGATCACATCAACCATGCGATGGCGCTTGCAAAGAAGTATAAACAGAGTCTGCGTATCGTGACGCTCGAGGGAGAACTGATCAATCCGGGCGGTGCGCTGACCGGTGGTGCATTTAAGAATACATCAAATCTGCTTGGACGAAAGCGAGAGCTTGAGGAAATTGATGAACAGATCGAGAAGCTTTCCGTGAAGCTGGAAGAACATAAGAAGCAGATTACATTCCTGACGGAAGACCGTGAGAAACAAAAAGGTATCCGTGACGAATTAAATACGGAGATCCAGAATATGAACATCCGTATGAATACATATACCCTGAACCTTGAACAGGTACAGGCAAAGCTGGCTGAGGTAGAACGCGGATTTGCAAGCATCAATCGCGAGAATGGTGAGCTTGCAGCGCAGATCGACGAGATCAATGCAAACAAGCAGGAATTAAAGGATAACAACCAGAAGCAGGAGGAAGCCATTCACGAGCTGGAAGCGGAGATTGCGAAGCTTGAACAGGCAGTGACTGAGGAAAAAGGTAGGCTGCAGGGTGCTTCAGATTCAATTAACAAGCTGAATCTGGAGTTCAATACCGTACAGCAGCAATATGAGTTCCTGATGCAGAATATCCATCGTATCAAGACGGAGGAACAGGTAGCAAAGGAGAACCTGCAGACGCTGAATCTAAAGCGGAACAATGGAAACGAAGAGGTTACGACGCTCACAAAGCGGACAGACAGCTTAAAACAGCAGTTCGATGAGAATATCCGTATGATCGCGATTAAGGAGAAGAAACTGGAAGAACTCATTTCAGGTAAAGATGCTTTGAATGAGAGTCACAAAGAATTTTTCCATAAACGTGAGGAATTGTCGGAGCAGATCAATGGACTGGACAAATCGGCATTCAAGATCAATGCATCGATTGAGAAGTTGTCCGAACAGGCGGAAAGTCTGAATAATTATATGTGGGAAGAATACGAGCTGACTTATAATCTGGCACTTGACTATAAGGATGCCGGATTCGATGATATCTCATCACTCAAGCGCGAGATTTCTGCAGTGAAAAATAAGATCAAACAGCTCGGCGATGTCAATGTCAATGCCATCGAGGATTACAAGCAGGTATCCGAGCGATACGAGTTCTTAAAGGGACAGCATGATGATATCTGCAAGGCAGAGGCAAATCTTGTAAATATTATTGCAGAGCTTGACCGGGCAATGCGGGAACAGTTTGCGGAGAAATTCAAGGAGATCCGTGTGATGTTCTCGAAAGTATTTAAGGAGCTGTTCGGTGGTGGTAAGGCTGACCTTGAGCTTGTTGATGAGGAAGATCTGCTCGAAACAGGAATCAAGATCATCGCACAGCCGCCAGGAAAGAAATTGCAGAATATGATGCAGCTTTCCGGTGGAGAGAAGAGTTTGACGGCGATTTCTTTGCTTTTTGCAATCCAGAGTTTAAAACCGTCACCATTCTGTCTGCTGGATGAGATTGAGGCGGCACTCGATGATTCGAATGTCAAGCGATTTGCCAAATATCTGTCCAAGCTGACAAAGGACACACAGTTTATCGTCATTACACACCGTAAAGGTACGATGGAAGCCGCAGATATCCTGTATGGTATCACAATGCAGGAAAAGGGCGTTTCGACACTTGTATCGGTGAATATGATAGAGAATGAATTGGATGATTAAGGAGGTGTAAGATATGGGTTGGTTTACCAAGAAGAAAAAAGGGGAAACTACAGAAGAGGAACTGCAGGAAGTGCAGACACAGGAAACTGTTGCAGAAGCAGAAGAAGTGGAGACAGAGAAAGAGATATCTGAGGTTCCTTCGGAGACAGTTGATACAGAGATTCCGGCTGAGATACCAGCGGATGAGCCAGGAGAAGCTCCAGCTCCACAGAAAAAGGGCTTCTTTGCAAGATTAAAGGAAGGGCTTACAAAGACACGTAACAGCATTTCAGATAGCTTCAACAACTTGTTCAAGGCAAGCGAGTTAGATGATGATTTTTACGATGAGCTGGAAGAGACACTCGTTATGTCCGATATGGGTTATGAGACGACGGAACGGATCGTAGAAGATCTGAAAGCACGTGTCAAGGAAGAACATATCAAGGAAGCACAGGCATGCCGGGATCTGGTAATCAATATTATACGGGATCAGATGCAGGTGGATGAGACAGCCTACGATTTTGAGAATAAGAAAACAGTTGTGCTGGTAATCGGTGTCAACGGTGTTGGAAAGACAACTTCGATCGGAAAGCTGGCAGCACAGTACAAGGCACGAGGCAAGAAGGTGCTGATGGCGGCGGCAGATACATTCCGTGCAGCGGCAATTGACCAGTTAAAGACATGGGCGAACCGTGCCGGTGTAGATATTATCGCACAGAATGAGGGCGCAGATCCGTCGGCGGTTGTCTACGATGCAGTTGCGGCAGCAAAAAGCCGGAATACAGATATCCTGCTGATCGATACAGCTGGACGTCTGCACAACAAGAAGAACTTGATGGATGAGCTTGCGAAGATGCGTCGCATTATTACAAGAGAGTATCCGGAAGCAAATGTGGAGTCACTGATCGTGTTAGATGGCACGACGGGACAGAATGCATTAGAGCAGGCAAGACAGTTCAGCTCCGTGACCGAGATCAATGGTATTATCATTACGAAGCTGGACGGAACAGCGAAGGGCGGTATTGCGATTGCAATCCAGTCAGAACTCAATGTTCCGGTCAAATACATTGGTATCGGCGAGCAGATTGACGATCTGCAGAAGTTTGATCCGAACAGCTATGTGAATGCATTGTTCGCAGATTTTGATATGCGTTCGGATGTGGAGATTCTCGTCGATGAGAATATCGAGAATATTCCGAAAGATGATGACCTGTTTGATATGAATTAAACAGGGTTTTGCATAAAAGAAACTTACAGGAAAGAAGGATAAAAATATGGCAGAAAAAGCGCAGACAGAACAGAAGCTGACACTCGAGAAATTCGAGCAGGCATATGAGATCGTGAAGAAAGTGACAAAGCCAACCGGACTGATCGAGAGTGAGTTTTTCTCACAGTCCTGTGGTAATAAAGTATATTTGAAACCGGAGAACATGCAGGTAACAGGCGCCTACAAGATTCGTGGTGCTTATTACAAGATCAGCACGTTGTCCGATGCAGACCGCAAGAAGGGACTTATCACAGCGTCTGCTGGAAACCATGCACAGGGTGTTGCGTATGCAGCAAAGGCATATGGTGTGAAGGCAACGATCGTTATGCCAACATCCACACCACTCATCAAGGTAAATCGTACGAAGTCGTATGGTGCTGAGGTTGTACTGTATGGCGATGTCTATGATGATGCCTGCCAGTATGCATTGAAGCTTGCGGAGGAAAAGGGATATACCTTTATCCATCCATTTGATGATTTGGATGTCGCAACCGGACAGAGTACCGTTGCGATGGAGATCTTAAAGGATCTTCCGTTTGTAGATATTATCTTAGTGCCAGTCGGTGGTGGCGGACTTGCCACAGGTGTATCGACGCTTGCCAAGATGCTCAATCCAAACATCAAGGTAATCGGTGTAGAGCCAGCAGGAGCAGCCTGCTTAAAGGCATCCCTTGCCAATGACAAGGTAACGACACTGCCAAAGGTAGATACGATCGCAGATGGTACTGCCGTTAAGACACCGGGAACAAAGATCTTCCCATATCTGAAGGAAAATCTGGATGATATTATTACGGTTGAGGATAGCGAACTGATCGTAGCATTTCTTGATATGTTAGAGAATCATAAAATGCTTGTAGAAAACAGTGGGCTGCTTACCGTTGCAGCGCTGAAGCATCTCGAGCCAAAGGGACAGAAGGTTGTCAGTATCTTGAGTGGTGGTAATATGGATGTGATCACATTCTCATCAGTTGTACAGCACGGTTTAATTGCAAGAAGCCGTATCTTCACGGTATCTGTATTGCTTCCAGATAAGCCGGGCGAGCTGCAGCGTGTGGCAGGTGTGATTGCCGGAGAAAACGGAAATATCATCAAGCTTGAGCATAACCAGTTCGTAACAATCAACCGTAATTCTGCTGTGGAACTTGTGATTACGATTGAAGCATTTGGACCGGAGCACAAGGAGCAGATCCTGCGCGTACTTTCCGAGCAGGGATATCGCCCAATCGAGAAGAAACCGAAGGCGATCTTCTAATATGCGACACATATATATGGCGGTAGACCTTGGTTCTACCATGATTGATAGCTGTCTGATCGATGCGGAGGACAAAGACGTACTTGCACAGCGGAGTACGAAGAATCCCCAGCGTCTGTATGGCAGCGACGTGATAAATCGAATCTTAACTGTGAAACGGGATATAAGCTTTCTTGTGAAAATGCGCGATCAGACGGTCGCTGCGATCGTGGAACTGCTGCAGGAAATGCTTGAAGATACTAAAAAACAGGTGGAACATACCGAGCGGGAGCATGAGCTTGTGAAGCTGGATGCTGTTGCAATCACAGGAAATACAACGATGATTTCCATCCTGCTTGGGTACGATATTTCAGATATGGGAGAAGCTCCATTTCCAACGACGCTACATGGCAGTGTAATCGTGCCAGGACAGGAATTATTTACGAAAGAACAGATGGCGGTTGTCGAAGAAGAATATCCTGAGATTATAGAAGAAGACTGTAATGTGTTCTTATCTGGATGTAGCAGTGCGTTTCTTGGCGGAGATGTCATCGCGGGTGTGATGCATATCGAGAAAAGTCGGAATACAGAAGTGCCAGAACGTTACATGTTCTTAGATCTTGGTACAAACGGTGAGATGGTTCTAAAAGATGGAGAGCGGTATTTGGCGACGAGTACTGCCTGTGGACCAGCATTTGAGGGATGTGCGAGAAAACAGCATGCGTATGGCAACAGTCTGCTTGAAGCAATCGCGCTTGGCAGAAGACTGGAGAAGATTCACGCAAACGGAACGCTGGCGGAGGAATTCTTAGACAGTGGAATCGTGATTCACGGAATCCATATCAACTCGGAGATATTACAGTCTATCATGCTTGCAAAGGCGGCGGTGTATGCCGGAATCAAATGTCTGCTTAAAACAGCAGGTCTGCATGCAAGAGATATTGACAAGGTATATATTGCCGGTGGTTTTGGCTTTTATTTGAATGCGCGGGATGCTATTGATCTTGGTATGCTGCCACAGGATTTCATGGATAAGCTGGAAGTGGTTGGAAATGCATCGCTTGCCGGTGCTACAGATCTTCTGATCCACGGACCATTGAGTCGTGATTTTGAAGTATATCGGGAGAAGCTTCAGGTGATTGATCTGACACAGACAGAGGGCTTTCAGGATAGTCTGATTGATGCCTGCAGCTTTGTAAGACTTACATAAATAAAATGGGGGATTGCCGATGGAACAACACAGTCTGAAATTAAAATTACTGGATTCTTTCTATGATATGGTAACGACGAAGAAATCAAATCTTCCAATCTATCATGGAAATGACAGCAAAGAGTTTGTGCCTGCGTATACAGCAGAGAATAAAAAGGTCTGTAATCCATTGGTGGCAGATATCAATCTGCCGAGCACACATGATTTTATCCGGTCATTGTCCGAAGATAAAAAGGTTGGACTCGCCGGAATTGCAATCTTAAAGGATGGAAAGCTTGTGGCGGAGCATTATGTACCGCCTTATGGCGCAGGATACCGGCATGTATCATTTTCCATGTGCAAGTCGGTGACATCCATGGCGGTCGGACTTGCGATGGAAGAAGGGCTGTTATCGCTTGATGAGAAGCTGGTAGATATCTTCCCGGAATACACCGGACTTTTCACGAAGAAGGCAATGAAGGAAGTCACGGTGAAGCATCTGCTTACGATGACTGCAGGTGTGAAATTCGATGAGGTAAGCTCGTATTTCGCGGAGGACTGGCGAAAATCATTTATTGGCAGTGATGTAAGCTTTGCACCGGGGACGGATTTCACGTATAATAGCTTAAATACCTATATGCTTGCAGCAATCGTGACGAGACGGGCGGGATGTTCTATGCTTGCCTATTTGAAGTCACGTCTGTTTCGCCCGCTTGGTATCCATAATATCACATGGGACTGCTGCCCGAAGGGCATTGAACGCGGTGGCTGGGGCATGAAGCTTTCCCTGCAGGATATGGTAAAGCTTGGTGAGCTTTACTTAAATGATGGTGCGATCATCCGGGATGGAAAACACATCCAGCTTTTAAGCCGGGCGTGGATCCGCGAATCAACACAGACACATGTGGAATTCGAGGATACAACGCTCACGAAAGGGTACGGATATCAGATCTGGTGCTTAAAGGATGGTGCATGGCTGTTCAACGGTGTATTTGGACAGAATGTCTATATCAACCAGAGAAAGAATCTGGTGATCGCCTGTACTGCAGGCGGTTATGAAGTATTTCCGGAGGGACATCTGGTTGCAAGAATCTGTAAGTTTGCAGCGGATGAGGAAAATTTCATCCGTAAGCCGTTTGCCACGATCGGTGATACTCTGAAAAACTATATTGCAGAAAAACGGTATCAAAAGAATGCAAAGCAGCTTGATCCGGCGTATGCAGCCTATATAGAACGTGTGGTGAAGCCATATACAGGCAGAACCTACGATGTGACCGATTATGCATCAAGTATCCTGCCAAATGCGAATCAGATGTTTTATTCTCTGTATATGACAGGCATCGAGCAGCTGGGCATCTCGTACAAAAAGGAATACCTGGTACTGCATGTGCGGGATGGAAAAAAGGTGTATCATATCCGCGTCGGGTATCTGTCGGCACATCCATATATCTATCAGATCTTAGATATCGGTGGAAAGAAACTTCCGGTTGCAGCGGGCTGTGAGCTGATGGATCGAACGGAGAAAGAATTTGGACTGAAGATCCGGCTTTACTATCTTGAAGAGGTCGCAAACAAGGTGATCGATCTGCAGTTTGAAGGGGATAAAGTGAAGATCCGGGCGGTCGGCACACCGAACCTTGTGAAGTTCATGGAGAAGCTGTTTGGCGAGGCAATGATGCAGCGCACAAAGAAGCTGGGACGATGGAAGGATTCCACATTTCTAAAAGAAAAAATGAAGAAAGTGTTATTCCCGGAGAGTGAGGGAATTGCGAGATAAACTATGAAGATGATGACGATTGCCAGTGGAAGCAGTGGAAACTGTACATACGTTGGCAGTGAAAATACAGGGATATTAGTCGATGTCGGTGTCAGCAAGAAAAAAATACTGGATGCGTTACAGGACGTAGACCGGACGTTTGCAGACATCAACGGCATCGTGATTACGCATGAACATATTGACCATATACGTGGTCTCGGTGTAATATCAAGAGCGTATGGCATTCCAATCTATGCGACAGAAGCGACAATAGAAGAAATCAAATACACAACGAGCCTTGGAACGCTTGACTATGGGTTGTTCCATAGTATTCAGCCGGATGAACCATTTATGGTCGGCAATATTGAGATCCTGGCACACAGTACGTGGCATGATGCGGCCGATCCAGTCTGCTACAGCCTGCTGTGTGATGGCAGGAAGATTGCCGTTGCGACCGATATGGGAGGATATGATGGTTATATGATACAGGCACTCAAAGACGCGGATGCGCTTTTGGTGGAGGCAAATCATGATATCCGTATGCTGCAGGTTGGACCATATCCGTATTCGACCAAGCAGCGGATCTTAAGCAGTTATGGACATTTGTGCAACGAAGCGGGCGGGAAACTGATCCGTGATGTGCTCAATGATCATATAAAAACTATTTTTCTTGGACATTTGTCAAAGGAAAATAACTTACCGGAGCTTGCCTATGCGGCAGTTGCGGCGGAGTTAGAAGGAAATCCGTTCACAGACGATGTGCGGGATTTTCATTTGCAGGTGGCAAACAGAGATACACACAGTGCGCTGCTTGATATTTAAGTATATTTTCAATACACGGAGGAAGAGTAAGATGAAGAAAACAATTATCACGGTAGTAGGAAAAGACAGAGTCGGTATTATTGCAAAAGTGTGTGTATACCTTGCCGAGAACAATATCAACATCCTTGATATTGCCCAGACGATCGTAGATGGCTATTTCAATATGATGATGGTTGTCAATGCTGAAGCTGCATCCAAGGATCATGACCAGATTGCGGAGGATCTTGCAGGTATCGGAGAGGAACTTGGTGTGCAGATCAAGGCACAGCAGGAAGAAATCTTTGACATGATGCACAGACTGTAATTGGATGGAGGAAAGCAAATGATTAGCATAAATGAAGTAATTGAAACCAATGCAATGATCTCCCGGATGAATCTGGATGTCCGTACGATCACAATGGGTATCAGCCTGCTTGACTGTGTGGGCGGTACACTCAAGGAAACCTGTGATAATATCTATAACAAGATCACAATGAAGGCAAAGGATCTGGTTTATACAGGTGAGGAAATCTCTAAGAAATATGGTATTCCAATCGTAAATAAGCGTATATCTGTTACACCGATCGCACTTGTAGGTGGCAGTGTATGTAAGACAAGCGATGATTTCGTGGAAATCGCAAAGACGCTTGATCGTGCAGCAGATAAGGTAGGCGTTAACTTTATCGGTGGATATTCTGCTCTTGTTTCGAAGAGTATGACAAAGGCTGATGAGCTTTTGATCCGTTCTATCCCAAAGGCATTGGCAGTAACTGGAAAGGTTTGTTCTTCTGTCAATACCGGTTCCACAAAGACCGGTATCAATATGGATGCAGTCAAGCTGATCGGTGAAATTGTATTGGAGACAGCAGAGCTTACGAAGGATCAGGATTCCATCGGCTGTGCAAAGTTTGTTGTGTTCTGTAATGCGCCGGATGACAATCCGTTTATGGCAGGTGCATTCCATGGTGTGACAGAGGCAGATTGCATCATTAACGTTGGTGTTAGTGGTCCGGGTGTTGTAAAGGCAGCACTTGAGGCAGTGCGCGGTGAGAATTTCGAGGTGCTTTGTGAGACAATCAAGAAGACTGCATTTAAGATCACAAGAGTTGGACAGCTTGTAGCGAAGGAAGCATCTGCGAGATTGGGAGTGCCGTTTGGCATTATCGATCTTTCGCTTGCTCCAACACCTGCAGTCGGAGATAGTGTCGGTGAAATCCTTGAGGAGATTGGTCTGGAATTTTCCGGTGCACCAGGTACAACTGCGGCACTTGCCATGCTCAATGATCAGGTGAAGAAGGGTGGCGTTATGGCATCCTCGTATGTCGGTGGACTTTCCGGTGCATTTATTCCGGTCAGTGAGGATCAGCGTATGATCGATGCGGTTGAGGCAGGTGCTCTTACAATCGAGAAGCTTGAGGCAATGACTTGTGTCTGCTCCGTCGGTCTGGATATGCTTGCAATCCCTGGCGATACGAAGGCAACGACAATCTCCGGTATTATCGCAGATGAGATGGCGCTTGGTATGGTAAACCAGAAGACAACAGCTGTCCGTATCATTCCTGTAATCGGAAAGACAGTTGGCGATAAGGCAGAGTTTGGTGGACTGCTTGGCTATGCTCCAATCATGCCGGTGAACCAGTATTCCTGCGATGCATTTATCAATCGTGGGGGAAGAATCCCGGCACCGATCCACAGCTTTAAGAACTAATATAAATAATAAAGGTCAGATTGAATGGAACAAAGATTAGCACTTCCGGAACGGGTTTTGATGCAGATTGAAAAGCCGGCCCGTTATATCGGAAATGAAGTAAATATGGTTCGCAAGAACTTAAGTGAGGTAGACGTCCGGATCGCCATGTGCTTTCCGGATGTTTATGAGATCGGCATGTCATATCTGGGAATTCAGATCTTGTATGACATGTTTAACCGCAGAGAGGACGTGTACTGTGAGCGTGTGTACAGCCCATGGCCGGACTTGGATGCGATCATGCGGAAGGAGCACATTCCGCTTTTTTCGTTGGAGACACAGACGGCAATCTCGGAATTTGACTGGCTTGCAATTACGATCCAGTACGAGATGTGTTACACCAATATATTACAGGTCATTGATTTAGCAGGCATTCCATTGCTTGCGAAGGATCGTACGAAGGAGCATCCGATCGTGATTGGTGGCGGACCTTGTACAGTGAATCCGGAGCCGATGGCGGATTTCTTCGATATCTTCTATATCGGAGAGGGCGAGACAAGCTACGATGCATTGCTTGATCTGTACAAACAGTATAAACATTCGGACATGAGCCGGGAGGATTTCCTGCGGAGAGCATCTTCGATTCCGGGTATTTATGTGCCATCGATGTATGAGGTTTCGTATCAGGAAGATGGAACGATCGAGAAGGTCGTACCGAAATATGAGGATGTCCCAGCAAAGGTAAAACGTCAGGTCGTCGTTGATTTTGAGAATGTATCATACCCGATGAAGCCGGTTGTACCGTATATCCGGGCAACACAGGATCGTGTGTGTCTGGAAATCATGCGTGGCTGTATCCGTGGCTGTCGGTTCTGTCAGGCGGGAATGATCTATCGTCCGACGAGACAGAAGAATGTGGAAATGCTCAAAAAATACGCGCGGACGATGCTGGATAATACCGGCTACGAAGAGATTTCGTTAAGCTCGCTTAGCTCGAGTGATTACGAGAATCTCGATGTGCTGCTGAATTATCTGATTACATTGCGGGATACCGATCATGTAAACGTGTCATTGCCATCACTTCGTATCGATGCATTTTCTCTCGATGTCATGAGTAAGGTGCAGGATATCAAGAAGTCCTCCCTGACATTTGCGTCGGAGGCAGGTACCCAGCGTCTGCGGGATGTTATCAACAAGGGAATTACAGACGAGAATCTGTTAGAGGGAAGCAGACAGGCGTTCCTTGGTGGCTGGGATAAGGTCAAGCTTTATTTCATGCTCGGACTTCCGACGGAGACTGATGAGGATCTGTATGGTATCGCGGATCTGGCAGAGCGTATCTCAGAGGTATATTTTGACAATGTACCAAAGGAAAAACGAAATGGCCGTGTCATGATCAACGCATCGGCATCGTATTTTGTACCGAAGCCATTTACACCGTTCCAGTGGGCACCGATGATCCTACCGGATGAATTTACCCGCCGGGCAAGATATGTGAAGGACTCCTTCCGGGCACAGCGAAACCAGAAGAGTCTGAAGTTTTCGTATCACGATGCAGGAATCTCAATTTTAGAGGGTGTGCTTGCAAGAGGTGACCGTAGACTGGGTGCGGCAATCTTAGATGTGTATGAACAGGGTGGCATCTTCGATGCGTGGACAGAGTATTTTGATATGCAGCGGTATGAAAATGCGTTTGCAAACCATCATGTCGATATCGAATTTTATACAGCGAGAAAAAGACCGGATGACGAAGTGTTCCCGTGGGAGCATTTAGACGTCGGTGTGAGCCGCGGGTTCCTGTTACAGGAGTGGCATAAGGCACAGGAGGGAAAAACGACCGGAAACTGCCGGATGCAGTGTTCTGGCTGTGGTTCTGCCACATATGGAGGAGGTGTCTGCTTTGAAGCTAAGAATTAAATACACCAAGCTTGGAAGTCTTCGTTTCATTGGACATCTCGATATTATGCGGTTCTTCCAGAAGGCGATCCGGCGGGCGAAGCTGGATGTCTCATATTCGAAGGGCTTTTCGCCTCACCAGATGATCTCCTTTGCGGCACCGATGCCGCTTGGCATGACATCGGAGGGGGAATATTTCGATGGAGAGTTTGAGAGCGTGACAACGACCGAAGATATGATGGCGCGCCTGAATGCGACGATGCCACCGGAGATTCAGGTATTGGATATCATCGAGCTTCCGGACAATGCGAAGCCGTCGATGGCAATCGTGACCGCGTCTGACTATTATATCTACAAAAACGAGGAATGTGAGAACGATACAATACCGCAGCTTTTACAGGCGCTGCCTGCATTTGCAGAGAAAGACAAGGTTGAGATCGTCAAGAAGACGAAGTCCAAAGAGGAACTGACGGATATCCGTCCACTCATCTATGAAATCAAAGAATACAAGGATGGCGTCTATATGCTGCTTGCATCCGGAAGCAAGGATAACTTAAAGCCGGAGCTTGTCGTAGAGGCGATGTGTAACGAAGCGGGTGTACCGTTTAACCGGTATGATTACCGGATTCACCGGCTGGAGACATACATGGGCGAGAAAGAGGAGTTACAGCCGCTTTCCGCAAGTGGAACGAGATTTTAATGGATGTGCCGCAGGATATAATGAAGCACGCTGATGCGTGGTGACATATGATGTGGGAAGCAGATAAGAGAGTATGAAGCAGTTTGTATTTACAGAATGGAATAAGAAGAAGCTTGGAATCCTGTTCGAGGATGGAAAAGCGATGGAGATCCGGTGTTATGAGGCGGACAGTATCCTTGGAAATGTCTACCGGGCGCGAGTCTCGAATCTATCGCCGAACATCAATGCGGCGTTCGTGGATATCAAAAAGGGCGAGAGTTGTTATCTGTCGATGGATGATTACCACGGGGAGAAATTAAAGGTCGGTGATCTCGTGACGGTGCAGGTCGTGCGTGATAAGATCAAGACAAAACGTTATGCGGTGACGACAGATATTTCCCTGCAGGGAGATTACGCGGTAACGACGCTTTTTGCACCTGTCGGAGTTTCTTCCAAGATTACAGATAGTGCAAGAAAAAAGGAATTAAAGACTTTGATGCAGAACCTGCTTATAGCAGAGCAGGATGCGCAGTTCTATTTGGCAGAAGGAAATGTGGCAGAGATCGAGCGGATAAAAAAGCTTACACTTGGTGGAATTATCCGGACGCAGGCAGAGCATGCGGAGGATGCTGCGATTACGCGGGAAATCGAAGGACAGGCACGACTGCTTTATTCGATTATGAAGAAGTCCGAGTATGCAACACAATATACCTGCCTGTACCACACGGAGGTCGAATATATCAAAGATATCCGGCGGATGCATGCATTGCAGGATGTGGAGATCGTGACCGATATTCCAGAGGTGACGGAAGCAATCTCGGAGATCCCACTCTATACGGACGAATATACACTTACGCTTCGGTATTCGCTTGCAAGTCTGCTTGAGAAGACGCTTTCGAAGCGCGCATACTTAAAGTCCGGGGCATATCTGGTAATCGAGCCGACGGAAGCCATGACGGTGATCGATGTCAATAGCGGCAAGTCAATCAAAGGGAAAAATGCGGAGGAGCAGTTCCTGAAGATTAACATCGAAGCGGCAAAGGAGATTGCAAGGCAGCTCCGGCTGCGTAATATTTCCGGAATTGTGATGATTGATTTCATCAACATGAAGGAAGAAAGTCATAATCATGAGCTTATGAAGAATCTGGCAGAATATGTACGCACTGATCCGGTCCGGACAACTGTGGTGGATATGACGAAGCTTGGACTTGTCGAGCTGACAAGACAAAAAGGAAAACGTGCATTGCACGAGGTATTTTCAGAAATCAAATAGGTTAACATAAAAAATTACAAAATATTATATTTTTTGTGTTGACAAGCATACAATCAGATGCTAATATATACGAGTGTGCCGCACAGTGGGGTACAAGTCTGCAATCATGCAGCACCGAAACTGGCGAGTAATGATAATAGGAGGAAACCATATGTACGCAATTATAGCAACAGGCGGAAAGCAGTACAAGGTAGCTGAAGGAGATATCATTAAGGTAGAGAAGCTTAATGCTGAGGAAGGCTCAGAGGTATCATTCGACGTAGTTGCAGTGAATACTGACAAAGATGTACTTTGTGGAGATGCTTGCAAGAGCGCTTCTGTAAAGGCAACTGTTCTTGGCGAAGGTAAGGGTAAGAAGGTTGTTGTTTACAAGTACAAGAGAAAGACTGGCTATCATAAGAAGCAGGGTCACAGACAGCCGTTTACTCAGGTTAAGATTGAAGCAATCAACGCTTAATTGAAACTATGATACAGGCAGTGTTTTATATGTATTCGGATAAGACTTACCGTGGATTTTCGGTAAGCGGACATGCAGGCTATGAGAACGCAGGCAAAGATATTATCTGTGCTTCGGTATCAGCGCTTGTCATCAATACCGTGAATGCGGTGGATGCACTCACAGAGAATGTGTGTGCATGCGAGCAGGATTCATCCGGAAGCATAAAATTCAAATTTTCATCGGACAGCGATGAACAAGGACAATTATTGATCCGTGCCTTGGATATGGGGCTTTCCAATATCGAGAAGGAATACGGAAAGAAGTATTTGCAAGTACACTACAAGGAGGTGTAACGACTATGTTAAGAATGGATTTACAGTTCTTTGCTCATAAGAAGGGTGTTGGTTCTACTAAGAACGGTAGAGATTCAGAGTCTAAGAGACTCGGCGCCAAGAGAGCAGACGGACAGTTTGTAAAGGCTGGTAATATTTTATTCAGACAGCGTGGAACTAAGATTCATCCTGGTGTGAACGTTGGTATCGGCGGAGACGACACATTATTTGCACTTGTAGATGGTGTTTTACGTTTCGAGAGAAAGGGTAGAGATAAGAAGCAGGCTTCTGTATACCCTGTAGAGTCAGCTGAGTAAGAAAGCACTAGAAGAGCCGGGAGTTATATCCCGGCTTTTTCTGGATTTATGAGTTAATTTGGTAATCGTATTTATGAGGGAGGGCGTCCCATGTTTGCAGATAGAGCGAAAATATTTATAAGATCAGGAAAAGGCGGCGACGGACATGTGTCATTTCGCCGGGAATTATATGTGCCGGATGGCGGTCCGGACGGCGGCGACGGCGGCGATGGCGGCGATGTTATCTTCGTGGTAGATCCCGGATTAAATACGCTTACGGATTTCCGTCATGTGCGTAAATATGTGGCACAGGATGGAGAAGAAGGCGGAAAAAGAAACTGCCATGGTGCTAACGGAAAGGATATTATCCTGAAGGTTCCGGCAGGTACCGTCGTAAAGGATGCAGAAACCGGAAAAGTAATATTGGATATGTCGAATAAGACCGAACCGGTAACGCTGCTGAAAGGCGGCAGAGGCGGCAAAGGAAACCGTCAGTATGTGACATCGGTCATGCAGGCACCAAAGTATGCACAGCCGGGAAAACCGGCGAAAGAGCTCTGGGTAACCTTAGAGCTTAAGATGATCGCAGATGTTGGATTAGTTGGATTCCCGAATGTTGGTAAATCCACATTCCTGTCCCGTGTGACAAATGCAAAACCGAAGATTGCAAACTATCATTTCACAACACTCAATCCGAATCTCGGTGTGGTCGATCTTGGAGAAAAGCAGGGATTTGTAATCGCGGACATTCCGGGTATTATTGAAGGTGCATCGGAAGGTGTTGGACTGGGAATTGAATTCTTACGTCACATCGAGCGTACAAAGGTGCTGATCCACATTGTTGATGCGGCATCGACGGAGGGCAGAGATCCGATCGTGGATATCGAAGCAATCAACAAGGAACTGCGTCAGTACAATGAAGAGCTGGCAAGCCGGCCGATGGTAATTGCCGCAAATAAGTGTGATGCGCTGTACGGTGAGGATTACGAGACTGTGATCCAGTTATTGAAGGACGAATATGAACCAAAGGGAATCAAAGTATTCCCGATATCAGCAGTGTCCGGCAAGGGTGTCGAAGAACTGCTGTGGTATGTAAATAAATTAGTGAAGGAAGCACCGGATGAGGTAATTGAGTTTGCACCGGAGATGGATGTAGAGTTCATGGATGATCCGGAGCTGCCATTTGAGGTGACAAAGTCTGAGGAAGAGGAGCATGTATTCCTTGTGGAAGGTCCTCGGATCGAGAAGATGCTTGGTTATACGAATCTGGAGTCTGAGAAGGGCTTTGCGTTCTTCCAGAGATTCTTAAAGGACAATGGAATCTTACAGATGCTCGAAGATCTTGGTATCGAAGAGGGAGACACCGTAAGATTGTATGGTCTGGAGTTTGATTATTATCGTTAAATCATTAAAAGGAAAGAGGAAAGAATATGACAAGTAAGCAGAGAGCTTATCTGAAGAGTCTGGCAATGAATGCCGATACGATCATGAATATCGGAAAGTCAAGCCTTACACCGGAGGTCTGCACAGCAGTCAGTGAAGCATTAGAAAAGCGTGAGCTGGTGAAAATTGGTGTTCTGAAGAACTGCCTCGATGATCCGAAGGAAATCGCGGCTGTGATGGCAGAGCGTACACACAGCCAGGTTGTACAGGTCATCGGCAAGAAGATCGTGTTGTATAAGAAGAGAAAGAAAGATCCGAAAATCGTTCTCCCGGAATAAGATGGCAGATGTGAGATTCGAACAATTTCATACAATCGCGATTCTCGGAGGAACATTTAATCCGGTACATGCCGGTCACGTGGCGATTGCGCAGGCGGTTTTAAAGGCACGTCCGGAAGTAGATCAGCTTGTCTGTATGCCGAATCATATTCCGGCATACAAGGAGGAAGCTGCGATTGTGGATGGAAGCATGCGGATGGATATGCTCCGGCTGGCGATGGCACAGATCCCGAAGATTTCGGTCAGTGACTTTGAATTAAAATGGGATGGATACACATATACCGTGGATACATTTACCCGGTTAAAGAAGCTGTATCCGAAGCTTACAATCGAATTTGTGATCGGCGATGATTCGCTGTTTCAGCTACACAAGTGGTATGAATTTGAACGACTGGCGAATCTGTGTGAGATTCTGGTTGTTGCAAGAGGGGAACAACGGGATACGATCGAGACATATATCCGCAGGTTTTGTACGAAGTATCCGGCGTTTCACATATCCTATGTGGCGATGCCGCCGGTTCCGGTTTCATCAAGTGAGATACGGGCGCGGATTGCTAAGAGAGAATCTATACAGGGACTTGTACCGGACGATGTATTACAGTATATAGAAGCACATGCACTTTATAAGCAGGAAGCTGGGAGAAGACAGATATGATGACAAGAGACAAAATGATAACAAGATTGAAGGGCAAGATCAGTGCGACCAGACTGACACATTCTTTTGGTGTCGAGTATACGGCTGCCTGTCTGGCAATGGTGCATGGAGAAGATGTGGAAAAGGCGCGTATAGCAGGACTGCTGCATGACTGTGCGAAAGGACTGCCGACGAAGACGAAGCTCGAGAAAGCGAGAAAGCACGGACTTCCGGTCAGCAAATATGAGGAGAAGAATCCGGATATGCTGCATGCGAAGCTTGGCGCGTATTATGCACGGTACAAATACGATGTGGTTGATCAGGTGATCTTAGATGCGATCACATATCATACAACCGGACGCCCGAACATGACACTGATGGATAAGATTATCTTTGTCGCCGATTATATTGAACCGAACCGGAAGATGCTCCCGGAGATGGAGGAAATCCGCAAAGAGGCATTTACGGATCTGGATGCGTGCGTGATCCATATATTGAAGAATACACTTGATTATCTGAACCGGACGACCGCTGAGATGGATTATATGACACAGAAGACCTATGATTTTTATGTTGTGCATAACATGGAACTGTAAGGAGACAGGGTATGAGTGAAAATAAATATCTTCGAACAATTGTAAAGGCACTTGATGATAAGAAGGGCAATGATATTCGTGTTATTCGGATATCCGAGATTTCTTCTATGTGTGATTATCTCGTAATTGCAGATGGTTCCAACCGTAATCAGGTGCAGGCAATGTGCAACAATGTGGAGCATGCGATGCGGGAAGCCGGAGCCGAAATGAAAAATCGGGAAGGATATGCAAATGGAGGATGGATTTTACTGGATTATTATGATATAATTATTCATGTATTTTCAGAAAAAGAGAGATCCTTCTATGATTTAGATAATATTTGGAGGGATGGAGAGCTTTTACGACTGGGGGAGTATTAATTTGAATAATAAGGAAAAACTGATCCAGGATAATTACAGTAAAGTTAATCAGATTTCTGCCAGATGTATGCGTGTGATCGTGGCGATTCTTGCGCTTGCATTTGTTTATTGTTATTTTGGTACGGATATGGATGAATCTGTACTGATCGTATTCTTTGCGTCTGCAATTTTTATTGCGTTGATTCCAACGCTGATCATCAACATATTAAAATTTGATCATGCACCTGTGACGAAGCATATCGTTATTATTTGTGTCTGTCTGATTGCGACACTGATGCTGACACTTTTATCGACGTATGCATATCCGATTATGTTATTCCCGATCCTTCTGGCATCGCTTTATTACAATCAGACGTTGGTGCTGTTTGCGTCGCTTCTGATGTCGTGCGGCATTGTTGGTTCGAATTATTTTGCATTCCGGTTTTCGGATGTATTTATCGGATTTCCATGTGAGTCATTTGAAGAGGTTATGATGTCTTATGTCGTTCCACAGATCGTGGTTGTATTCGGGCTTTCCGTTGCAGCATATTTCATCGTACAGCGAAATTCCATGATGATCAACTCTGCAATCAATATGGCAGTTACGATGCAGGATAACCAGACAGGCCTTATCTTCTCGTTCGCCGAGATTAGTGAGAGTAAATCGAAGTTCACCGGAGAGCATATCAAGCGAGTTGCCGCCTATATGCGGGTATTGGCGAAAGCGTCTGGATTTGATGATGAATATGTGGAGATGGTATCGACAGCATCCATGATGCACGATATCGGTAAGCTGATGATCAGTGAAGAAATACTTGATAAACCGGATAAGCTGACAGATGAAGAATACCAGATTATGAAGAACCATGTCTTATACGGTGAGGCACTTCTGGAGAAATGCCCGGGTGAACTGATGCATCTGGCGTGTATTCTGGCAAAGGAACATCATGAGCGCTGGGATGGTACCGGATATCTCGGTATGAAGGGTGAAGAGATTGCCTATATCAGCCGTTTGATGGCGGTATGTGACGTATTTGATGCACTGACCTCTGACCGTTACTATAAGAAGGGCTGGTCGTTGGAAGATACATTTGATGAGATTATACGTTTATCGGGCAAGAGTTTCGATCCGAAGGTTGTCAAATTATTCATCCAGCATTTTGATGAGTTCAAAGAGATACATAACCGTATACCGGATAAGCAAAAATACTAAAGAGAAATGGAGTACCTGCTATGTATAAGATCATGAATGCATACATGAGCAAGGTTCAGCTACAAACGGGACCGGAACTGCAGCAAAGACTTTGTGACATTGTGAATAGTATAAAAGAGATTAAGAGTTTTTCGGTCACAGAACATTTCAAACAATTTGCGATTGACATGAAATTAGAGTCGTTTTCTGTGGATCGCGCGGCGGCAGTTTTTCATGAATTGCAGGGGAAGATTGCAAGTCCGTATTCGTCCTTTTATGTACGCTTTAACGAGGGCAGATGTGTACGGTACCGGTTCATTACATGTAAGGAAGATAAGCAGGGTATCTACTGCGATTTTATATTCAGTTAATCTGATGCATGAAAAAAAGACAGATTCCATATTTTGAGGTGCCACCTCAAAGTTAGAATCTGTCTTTTTTATGTAGTGTGACCAATATTGATTGTATACGGGCGACCATTCCTAGAACGTACGGAACAATCCGATGACCTTTCCGAGAATCTGGAGTTCTCCGTCCTGAACGATGATTGGGTCCATCGTGTCATTTTCTGGTTGTAACCGGTAGTAACCGGCTTCTTTGTAGTAAGTTTTTACAGTTGCTGAATCATCAATCAGAGCAACGACCATTTCCGCGTTTCTTGCTGTCTGTGCTTCCTCACACATAACTAAATCGCCATCGAAGATGCCGGCATTGATCATGCTGTCGCCTTTGACCTTCAGCATGAATGTATTCTTGCCATTTGCATGCAGATATTCCGGTGGGATTGGAAAGTAGCCCTGAATGTTCTGCTCTGCAAGAATTGGTTCGCCACAGGTGACAGTACCAACAATCGGTACATTGATGACTTCTCTTCTTGCAAGATTAAACTCATCATCTAAGATTTCAATCGCACGCGGTTTTGTTGGATCTTTGCGGATATATCCTTTTTCCTCCAATGATTCCAGATGTGCATGAACCGAAGAGGTTGATTTTAAATGAACTGCCTCGCAGATCTCGCGTACGGCAGGTGGATACCCTTTTTGTAAGATGCATTCCTTCAGATATTCCAGAATTTCCCGCTGCTTATCAGTCAGTTTTCGATTCGCCATAACATATCCCCTTTCTTTTGATTTAAAAACTGTATTTATGATAGCATAGAATATAAAAAAATGCAAACAAATGTTCTACTTTTCTGCCTGAACGAAAAAACATTGGAAAAACTTTGAATTTTCGATAGAAATGGAGTATAATATCCTAGACTTTGTATGTCGTTAGAAATGAGATATAAAAGGAGAGCTGGTTTTGAACGAAAAGTTATTACATACACCCGAAGGCGTCCGGGATATCTATGATGCCGAGTGTAAGAAGAAAAAGAAAGTAATTTCACAGATTCATCATGTGTTAGAACTTTACAGTTATCAGGATATTGATACACCAAGCTTTGAATATTTTGATATTTTCAATATGGATAAGGGGTCTGCGGCTTCGAACGAAATGTATAAATTCTTTGACCGCAACAATAACACTTTGGTGTTACGCCCGGATATCACACCGAGTATTGCCCGGAGCGTGGCAAAGTATTATCCGGAAGAACAGCTTCCGATCCGCCTGTGTTATGCAGGAAATACATTTTTAAATACACACCAGCATCAGGGAAAGCTTTCTGAGTTTACACAGATTGGTGGAGAATTGATTAACGATGACAGTTCTGCTGCCGATGCGGAGATTATTGCCTGTGTGATTCATTGTCTGCTTGCAGCGGGTTTAAAGGAGTTCCAGATTGAGATCGGTGAAGTGGAGTTCTTCAAGGGCATGATTGAAGAGGCTGGTCTGGATGATGAGACAGAACAGCGCATCAAGGAATACATTCATTCAAAGAATTTCTTTGGACTCACAGAGTTTGTGAATACACTGGAAATTCCAGAAGAACGCAAGACGGCACTGAAGAGCTTCGAGAGTCTGTTTGGCGGGCTGGATATGCTTGACCATGCAGAAAAGCTTGTGACAAATGCAGCTTCATTAGAAGCGATTGCCCGTATGCGGAAGGTATATACCGCACTTACAAGCTATGGATATGAAAAATATGTGAGCTTTGATCTGTCCATGATCAACCGCTTTAATTATTATACCGGAATCGTGTTCCGCGGTTATACATACGGAACCGGTGATGCAATCGTCAAGGGTGGACGATACAACAGCCTGATGGAGAAGTTCGGCAAGAAGGCTCCGTCCGTTGGATTCGCGATTTATGTCGATGATCTGATGAGTGCGATCGCCAGAAATAAGATTGACGTTGCACTTGATTATTCCAATGTACTTGTCCTGTACAAGGAGGAAGACCAGAAGGAAGCAATCGCGTATGCATGTAAGCTGCGTGCGGAAGATCAGAAGGTAGAGCTTGTCCGGATGTCCAGACGACATGATCTGCAGGAATATATTGATTATGCACATAAGATGCATTTTGCAAAATTGTGTTACTTTGAGGCTGCGGACAAGATTACAGAATATTAAGGAGAGACTATGCGTTATTTAACATTTGCACTGGCAAAGGGACGTCTTGCCAAGAAGACACTCGCGATGTTTGAACAGATGGGCATCACCTGTGAAGAGGCAAAGGACCCGGATACAAGAAAATTGATTTTTACAAATGAGGAGCACAAAATCCGTTTTTTCTTAGCAAAGGCATCGGATGTACCAACCTATGTGGAGTATGGTGCTGCGGATATCGGCGTGGTTGGAAAGGATACGATCATGGAGGAAGGCCGTAACCTGTATGAGGTTATGGATCTTGGTTTTGGCAGGTGCCGGATGTGCGTTTGCGGACCGGCATCTGCTCGGGAACTGCTTTCCAAAAATGAAATTATCCGTGTAGCGAGTAAATATCCGAATATTGCAAAGAATTATTTTAGTGAGAAGAAAAACCAGACGGTTGAGATTATCAAGCTAAATGGTTCGGTGGAGCTGGCACCGCTTGTGGATCTGTCTGAGGTGATTGTAGATATCGTGGAGACTGGTTCGACATTGCGGGAAAATGGACTGGAAGTCTTGGAGGAAATCTGTCCGCTTTCTGCGCGCGTGGTTGTCAATCAGGTGAGTCTCAAGATGGAGCATGAGAGAATCCGGAAGCTGTTAAATGATTTAAATGAGATTATTCACTAGAAATAGTGCAGTAAGTATATGTAGTACATAAGGAGGCTTTTAAGATGCGTATTGTTAAGTTGACAGAAGATACAAAGAAGGATATTTTGACGAATCTCCTGAAGCGTAGCCCGGATAATTATGGGAGCTATGAGGAAACAGTGAAGAATATCGTCAATGACATCCACAGCAGACGGGATACTGCATTATTTGAATATACAGAGAAATTCGATCATGCGAAGATCAATGCGGATAATGTACGTGTGACAGAGGCAGAAATCGAAGAAGCGTATACACAGGTGGATGCGAAGCTTCTGGAGACAATCCGCAAGGCAATTGTGAACATCCGCACATACCACGAGAAACAGAAGCAGTACAGCTGGTTTGATTCTGAAAACAACGGAACACTGCTTGGACAGAAGGTAACACCACTTGCAAAGGTTGGTGTGTATGTACCGGGCGGTAAAGCTGCATATCCATCTTCCGTGCTTATGAATGTTATCCCTGCCAAGGTTGCGGGAGTAGGCAAGATCGTAATGACAACGCCTTGTAACGCAGAGGGAAAGGTGTATCCGACAACTCTGGTTGCGGCAAAGGAAGCCGGCGTGGATGAGGTCTACAAGGCTGGCGGCGCACAGGCGATTGCTGCACTTGCCTATGGAACCGAATCCATTCCGAAGGTAGATAAGATCGTAGGACCTGGAAATATCTTTGTCGCACTCGCAAAGCGTTGTGTATTCGGACATGTCAGCATCGATTCGGTTGCCGGTCCAAGTGAAATCATGGTACTTGCTGATGAGACTGCTAATGCAAGATATGTAGCGGCAGATCTGCTTTCCCAGGCAGAACATGATGAGATGGCATCTGCCATTCTTGTTACGACTTCCGAGGAACTCGCAAAGAAGGTCAGCGAGGAAGTCGATGGATTTGTAAAGGAATTATCCAGAAAAGATATCATTCAGAAATCTCTGGATAATTATGGATATATTCTGGTTGCGGATACGATGCAGGATGCGATTGATACGGTCAATGAGATCGCAAGTGAGCACCTGGAGGTTGTCACAGCGAATCCGTTCGATACGATGACACGGATTCAGAATGCGGGAGCCATCTTCCTTGGAAGTTATTCTTCCGAGCCACTTGGCGATTATTTTGCCGGACCAAATCACGTGCTTCCGACGAACGGAACTGCAAAGTTCTTCTCACCACTTTCGGTAGATGACTTTATTAAGAAATCCAGCATTATTTACTATTCCAGAGAAGCACTGGAAGCCGTTCATGAGGATATCATTGATTTTGCAGAGGCAGAGTATCTGACTGCACATGCAAATTCAATCAAAGTTCGTTTTGAAAAATAACAGGGGGTATCGCATATGGCAAATCGTGTAGGTGTTGTATCAAGAAAGACAAATGAGACGGATATCCAGATGGAATTAAATCTGGATGGAAGCGGTTATGCAAAGGTAGATACAGGAATTGGATTTTTTGATCATATGCTGATCAGCTTTGCAAAACACGGATTTTTTGATCTGAATTGCAAGGTGACCGGGGATTTATTCGTGGACAGCCACCATACAATCGAGGATACCGGAATCGTGCTTGGACAGGCGATTGCAAAGGCGGTCGGTGATAAGCAGGGAATCAAGCGGTTTGGTTCTTTCATGCTTCCGATGGATGAGACACTGGTGCTTTCCGCATTAGATCTGTCCGGTCGTCCATATCTGGTGTATGATCTGGATCTTTCCACACCACAGGTTGGATATTTTGATACACAGATGGTAAAGGAATTCTTCTATGCTGTTTCCTATTCAGCTATGATGAATCTGCATATCAAACAGCTTGCTGGTTCCAATGACCATCATATCATTGAGGCGGCGTTTAAGGCATTTGCAAAGGCACTGGATGAGGCAACACAGTATGACAGCCGGCTTTCCGGACAGGTGCTTTCGACAAAAGGAAGCTTATAAGCGCATGCAGGAGGATAAAACGACAATGGAAGACAAGAAAATTGGCTACAAGCCGCTTACAGCTGCGATTCCCTTTTCGGAATTTAAGTTAAATGAAGCGGGACTGATTCCGGCAATCGTACAGGATGACGTGACTGGAGATGTACTGATGCTTGCATATATGAATGAAGCATCTTATAATAAAACGTTAGAGACCGGGCTTATGACATATTTTAGCCGGAGCAGACAGAGCCTGTGGTTAAAAGGCGAGACAAGTGGACATTATCAATATGTGAAGAGTCTGTATCTTGACTGTGACAATGATACGATTCTTGCACGTGTGGAGCAGATAGGAGCTGCCTGCCATACAGGAAGCCGAAGCTGCTTTTTCAAAAATATGTTGAAAGATGACTAAGTGGAGGGTAAACTATGATACATGTATGGAGTGAGTTGCTGGTTTATGTGATTAAGTTCCTGTCAATGCTTGTATGTGCAGGTCTTGGAATTATGGTAGGAAAGAAAATCCGTAAGAATAAAGATGTGAAAAATCAGGAGGAAATTTGACGTGAAAAATTACGGCGTGAATGAATTGCGTAAGATGTTTTTGGAGTTTTTTGAGAGCAAGGGACATTTGAAGATGAACAGCTTTTCGCTGATCCCACACAATGACAACAGCCTGCTTTTGATCAACTCTGGTATGGCACCGTTAAAGCCTTATTTTACAGGACAGGAGATTCCACCACGCAGACGTGTGACAACCTGTCAGAAATGTATTCGTACCGGTGATATTGAGAATGTAGGTAAGACAGCCAGACATGGTACATTCTTTGAGATGCTTGGTAACTTCTCATTTGGTGATTACTTCAAGCACGATGCAATTCATTGGACATGGGAGTTTTTGACTGAGGTTGTCGGACTCGATAAGAACCGTCTGTATCCATCGGTTTATCTTGAAGATGATGAGGCGTTCGATATCTGGAACAAGGAAATCGGCGTAGACAAAGACCGTATCTTCCGTTTTGGCAAGGAAGACAATTTCTGGGAGCATGGTGCAGGCCCTTGTGGTCCATGTTCAGAGGTTTATTATGACCGTGGAGAAAAGTATGGCTGCGGCAAGCCGGGTTGTACAGTCGGTTGTGACTGTGACCGTTATATGGAAGTATGGAACAACGTATTTACCCAGTTTGATAACGATGGACACAACAACTATACAGAGCTTGAGCAGAAGAATATTGATACAGGTATGGGACTCGAGCGTCTGGCAGTTGTCGTACAGGACGTAGATTCTATCTTTGATGTAGACACGATCAAGGCACTTCGTGACAAGGTCTGCGAGATGGCAGGTGTTACATACGAAGAAGACGCAAATACAGACGTCAGCATCCGTGTTATCACTGACCATATCCGTTCGGTTACATTTATGACATCCGATGGTATTCTGCCGTCAAATGAAGGACGAGGATATGTGCTTCGCCGTCTGCTTCGCCGTGCAGCAAGACATGGCAGACTGCTTGGTATCAAGGGAGCTTTCTTAGCAGAGCTTTCCAAGACAGTAATCGAAGTATCCAAGGATGCTTATCCGGAACTTGCTGAAAAGCAGGAGCATATTTTTGCAACGTTAAATACAGAGGAAGAAAACTTCAACAAGACGATTGATCAGGGACTTTCTATCTTGAACGGTTATGTAGAAGATATGAAGGCAAAGGGAGAGAAAACTCTTTCTGGCGAGCATGCATTTAAGCTGTATGATACTTATGGATTCCCTCTTGATCTGACTGTCGAAATTCTGGAAGAGTCCGGATTTGCTGCAGATGAGGAAGGCTTCAAGGCTTGTATGCAGGAACAGCGCGAGCGTGCAAGAAAAGCAAGAAAGACAACCAACTATATGGGTGCCGATGCGACAGTTTATGAGCAGATTGATGTTGCAATCACAACCGAGTTTGTTGGTTATGACAGATTGACACACGAATCTGAGATCGTGGCAATCGCAGGCGAAGATGCAGTCGTAGACAGCCTTTCCGAAGGTGAAAATGGTTCCATTCTTGTCAAAGAGACACCATTTTATGCGACTATGGGTGGTCAGTGCGGCGATGCCGGTGTGATCGAGACAGCAACTGGTAAGTTCATCGTCAAAGATACGATCAAGGTTGTCGGTGGTAAGATCGCACATATTGGATATGTAGAAAATGGTGAGATCAAGCTTCATGATACTGCAAAGCTTTCTGTCGATGCAGATAAGCGTCTGCATACCTGTATGAACCATTCAGCAACACATTTGCTACAGAAGGCATTGAAGATGGTTCTCGGTGGACATGTCGAGCAGGCAGGTTCCTATGTAGATCAGGATCGTCTCCGGTTTGACTTTACACATAATCAGGCACTCAGCAAGGAAGAAATTGAGCAGGTAGAGGCTATTGTCAATGAGAAAATCGCTGAGGATCTTCCGGTTGTAACAAAGGTTATGAGCCTGGAGGAAGCAAAGAAGACAGGGGCAATGGCACTCTTTGGTGAGAAGTATGGCGAGACGGTACGAGTTGTCAATATGGGCGATTTCTCTATCGAGCTTTGTGGTGGTACACATGTAGAAAAGACAGGCGTGATCGCAACATTCAAGATCGTGTCAGAGGCGGGTGTTGCAGCGGGTGTTCGTCGTATTGAGGCACTTACTTCCCGCGGTGCATTTGCATATTATCATAACTTAGAGAATACATTGAAACAGGCAAGTGCTGCTGCAAAGGCAGAGCCTGCTAACCTTGTAGAGAAGATCGAAGGCATGCTTGCAGAGATCAAGCAGTTACAGTCTGAGAACCAGAAGCTCAAAGATAAGATGGCAAAGGCGGCTGTTGGCGATGTATTGTCTGACGTTGTTTCTGTTGGAGATTACAAGGTACTTCCGGTATCTGTCAGTGGTGTTGATATGAATGCACTCCGTAATCTCGGTGATGAGATGAAGACAAAGATTGCATCTGGCGTAGTCATCTTAGCTTCCGACATGGGAGATAAGGTAAACCTGATTGTGATGGCAACGGATGATGCAGTGAAGGCTGGCGCGCATGCTGGAAATATTATCAAGAAGATTGCACCGATGGTCGGTGGTGGCGGTGGTGGCCGTCCAAACATGGCACAGGCAGGTGGTAAGAACCCGGCAGGCATCAAGGATGCATTGGATGCTGGTGTAAAGGAAGCTGAAGCACAGCTTTCATAGATTTTTGACATAAATAGAAAGTGAGGAACATAATATGGCATTAGTACCTACCGTCGTAGAGCAGACGAGCCGAGGCGAGCGCGCTTACGATATTTATTCAAGATTGTTAAAGGAGAGAATTATCTTTCTGGCAGATGAAGTAAACGATACAACTGCAAGTCTGGTTATCGCACAGCTTCTGTTTCTGGAGTCTGAGGATCCTTCCAAGGATATCAGCCTCTATATCAACAGCCCGGGCGGATCTGTATCTGCCGGCTTTGGTATCTACGATACAATGAACTATATCAAGTGTGACGTATCAACGATCTGTGTTGGTATGGCAGCCAGCATGGGTGCATTCCTTCTTGCTGGTGGTACAAAGGGAAAGAGAATTGCGCTTCCAAATTCCGAGATTATGATCCATCAGCCATTGGGTGGACTTCCAGGACACAATCAGGCAACGGATATGAAGATTGCAACGGATAATATCCTTCGTACAAAGGAACGTTTAAATCGTATTTTAAGTGCGAATACAGGTAAGTCCATGGAAGAAATCGAGCGGGATACCGATCGTAACAATTGGATGACGGCGGATCAGGCACTTGAATATGGCTTGATCGATCACATCTTCTCAAGCAGAGATGAAGTGAAATAAGAAAAAATGTAAATTCGTGACAATAAATTTCAATTTTTGGTTGACGAATTTGATTTATGTGTTATAATCTAACTTGTGCAATTTGGTAAATACCCAAACAGTTGTTTATGAAACGCACAAACACGAGATATTTTACAACTGGAGGGAGGGTGAGAGAAGTATGTCAAACGTAATCGTAAAAGAGAATGAGACTTTAGATAGCGCTCTTCGTAGATTCAAGAGAAACTGTGCGAAAGCCGGTATTCAGCAGGAGATTCGTAAGAGAGAGCATTACGAGAAGCCAAGCGTAAAGCGTAAGAAGAAGTCTGAGGCAGCTAGAAAGCGCAAGTTCAAATAATACAGACATTAAGGTGTTACTATTTTAGTAGCACCTTTTTTATTGTGTAAATTTTTGGATACATCATAATGAGAGCGCCACAAGCATATATTGGAAATAAAAGCTGTTCGGAGATGGAATATGACGCAGGTGCATTTTTACGATCAGACATGTGTACATGTGGATGGGTATAGACAGATTGTCAGCTTTGACACAACGCAGGTCCTGCTTCGATGTAAGAAAAATATGCTCGTCATTGAAGGAAATGCACTTCGGATTGCATCGTTCGATGAAGCGGAGATCACGGTTCGTGGTGATATTGCGGCTGTGCGATGGAAGGTGGAGGAGGCAGAGAAGCATGCGTAAATGGTCGGATATTTGTGCATACCGCTGTGTCATTCATATAACCGGTTGGGAAGTAGAACGCTTTTTGAACATCTGTAAGCATAATGATATTTTGTTTACGGATGTAATCATGGATAAGACCGGGGTATTTGCAACAATCTCGTACAAAGCATGGAAGACTGTCCAGAAGCTGCAGGAGAAATGTCAGGTTAGCTGTAGTATTGTAACAGAGACAGGCTTGTATCCATTTTTACGAAAGTATAAGAAGCGGGTGGCGTTTGTTGTCAGTCTGATGGTGTGCGCCGGGATCGTTTTTTATTCATCTCTTTTTATCTGGCATATAGATGTGGAGGGAACATCTATCTATACAGAGGAGGAAATCGTGACGTATATCAGTGATTCACTCGTGCCGATTGGGACAAAACGGGCGGCAATTTCGATTGCTGAACTGGAAAAAACATTGCGGATGCAGTATGACCAGATCGCATGGATCACTTGTGATGTAGAGGGAACCAGGTTGGTTGTCCGATTTGTGGAAACGGTAGAAAAGGAAGAAGTAACGACGTTTGATACACCGTGCAATATAGTGGCAGTCAAGGACGGCATTGTGCTTGATCTGCTTGCCAAGAGCGGAACAAAGCTGGTTAATCCTGGCGATGAAGTAAAAAAAGGGGATGTGTTGATTACTGGAGTTGTAAACATCTATAATGAATATGAAGAATTGATCGAGACGAATTATGTGGCGGCAGATGGTATTGTATATGCGCAGACGAAGTATCAGTATCAACAGGCATTTCCACTTGATTATACACAGAAAAGACAGGGGAAAAAGAAAAAGACAGGAATAACGATCCAGCTTGGAAATTCGGTGAAAACGCTGCATCAGCCAAAGTTGGTAGACGGTTATGAACAGGTATCCACCACGCATACGTTTCATATAGGAAAAGCATATTATCTGCCATTTTCTGTGACTGTCACAAAGTATTATCAGCCGATTTATGAGACAAAGACTTATACTGAGGAAGAGGCACGCAAAAAGCAGGAACAGCTGTTGCAGACTTATATTGCAGACCTCAAGAAAAAAGGGGTGGAAATACTAGAAAATAATGTTACAATAGAGTGTAAAGATGGAGAATGTCTTGCATCGGGAATACTGGTTGTAAGGGAAATCATTGGTGCGCCGGAGACATTTGTAATCCCGGAAGAGACGATTCAGAAAAATGAGGAATAGGAACAGTTATGAGTGCATATTATGAGACAATTACAGTGCCTGCAGATCAGATTCAGCTGGTGTTCGGACAGTTCGACCGCAATATCAAGAATCTGGAAAAGGCATATCATGTAGCGGTGGTTTTACGGGATGATAAGCTGCGTATCACAGGCTCGGAGGGCAGCGTGAAACGGGCAGTTTCAGTAATTGAACAGTTAGTTGCTCTGGCAGATAAAGGGGAAGAGATTACTGATCAGAATGTGAATTATGCGATATCATTGTCAAGAACTGGCGAGGAAGAAGCCGTATCGACGCTTGCAGCAGATTCGAATATTATCTGTCATACAACAAATGGAAAGCCGGTTAAGGCGAAAACATTGGGACAGAAAAAATATGTGGAAGCCATTGACAAGGATATGATCGTGTTTGGTGTTGGTCCAGCAGGAACCGGAAAAACATATCTGGCGATGGCGAAGGCAATCACAGCATTTAAGAATAATGAAGTGAACCGGATTATCCTGACAAGACCGGCGATTGAAGCTGGAGAGAAGCTTGGATTTCTGCCAGGGGATCTGCAAAGCAAGGTGGATCCATATTTACGCCCATTGTATGATGCGTTATATGAGATTATGGGCGCGGAAGCATTCCTGAAAAATATGGAAAAAGGACTGATTGAAGTAGCACCGCTTGCGTATATGCGTGGACGAACTTTGGACAACGCCTATATCGTGCTGGATGAAGCACAGAATACGACGCCGGCGCAGATGAAAATGTTCCTGACGCGTATCGGATTTGGTTCCAAAGCAATTATTACCGGAGATCTATCCCAGAAGGATCTGCCGAAGGATGCGCAGTCAGGTCTGGAAGTGGCACTTCGTGTCCTGCATAATATTGATGAGATCTCTGTGATACGGTTTACAAGTGAGGATGTTGTTCGGCATCCGCTTGTGCAGCGAATCGTCAATGCGTATGAGGAATATGAAAACCGACATAGCCGGGAAAAAAAACAGACGCAGAATAAACATTAAATTGTACAAGATAAAACTTGATTATCTGATACATTTGGGATAAAATGTAACAGGCAATAAAGGAGAGATACATTGAGCGTATTTTTTGAGAATGAATTGGATACAGAAATTCCTGCACATTATCAGGACATTGTAGAGGATATCATAGAGGCGTCTCTGGATTTTCTGAAATGTCCATATGAATGTGAGGTGAATGTAATCTTTACAGATCATGCAGGGATTCAGGCAATCAATAAAGAATACCGGGATATCGATGCACCGACGGATGTTTTATCGTTTCCGATGATAGAGTATGAAGTGCCGGGTGAATTTGATTTCTGTGAGAACAGTCCACTTGATTATTTCAATCAGGACACCGGAGAGCTGATGCTTGGAGATATCATTTTAAATGTAGATCGGATTGCTGAGCAGGCGGAGGAATATGGTCATACGAGACGACGTGAAGTTGCGTTTTTAACGGCACATAGTATGTTGCATCTGGCAGGATATGATCATATTGATGATTCAGAACGTCTGCATATGGAAAAACTACAAGAGGAAATATTAACAAAGAAAGGATATACGAGAGACAATGAAGAAGAATAAGTTAAAGAAGTTGTCTATTTTTGCACTGACAACTGCACTTACCGTATCTTGCCTGGCAGGATGTGGAAAAAAGAAAGAGGAGGATACCGAGCAGGCAACTATTACGACCGAAGCGGCTGCAACGATGTCGGATGCAGATATTGAATTTGCACCGACAAAGGAAGGCTATGTGATCAATGAGTTTTCGGGTGAGTGGATTGACGAGAGTCTTTCTAATCAGAGACCACTTTGTATCATGATCAATAACATTGTAGATGCAATGCCACAATCAGGTATCTCACAGGCAGATATCACATATGAGATGCTTGTTGAGGGTGGTATTACCCGATATATGTGTGTATTTAAGGATTATTCCAATCTGGAAAAGCTGGGACCAGTTCGTAGTGCCAGACATTATTATGTACAGATGGCAAATATGCTTGGCGGTATTTATGCACATGTAGGATGGTCTGTCTATGCGGAATCATGGATTAAGGATACAGGATTAAATAACCTGAATGGTCTGTATGATTCCACAACTTTTTATCGTGATGAGTCAAGGGTTGCACCACACAACTGTTATACAAACAGCGAAAAGCTGAAGGAAGGTATTGCGGCAGCTGGTTACAGTACCGAGTATCTGGGTGAGAAATCTAAGGCGTTTGCATTCAATGTAGAAGAGACAGCGCTTGGCAGTGGTCAGACAGCAAACAAAGTGACAACTGCATACAATGACAGCAGTACAAGATGGTATGAGTACAATGCCGATGAGAAACTGTACTATCGTTTCCAGTATGGAACAGAGCAGATTGATGATCAGACAAATGAGCAGCTTCGCTACAAGAACCTGATTGTTATGTTCGTTCAGTATACAGATCTTGGCGATGGTTTACAGAATATCGATTGGGATAAGACTGGAACCGGATATTATATTACAGATGGTGAGTATGAAGCAATTTCATGGAGAAAGGATAATGGAGTTGTAAAGTACTATACCGCTGATGGCAAGCAGTTGAAGATGAATCCGGGAAAGACATTTGTAACAGTATTTGATGAGACAAAGCAGGATAAGATTATCTTTGAATAATTAAATACAAATATGGAAATAATTTCTTCAAGGAGTTGGTGCCATGAAGAAATTATTTTTATATGTACTATTATTTGTAGGGATTTTTTCGTTATGCTTTTTGCTTGCAAATGAATATTTTAAACAACGTATGCAGGAAAAAGAGGGACAGAAGCTGGAACTTGCAGCGGATTCCATTTCCATTGACACAGAATGGAAAGACAATGGATTTTTGGTAGGGATTCAGAGTGGACGTGTGATAGTGTACGAGGCAGATACGCAACAGGTGTATGAATATACTGATATTGATGCGGCGGTCTTGCAGAAATTACATCCGAGTGTATATCAGGATCTCTTAAAAAATGTGCATTTTGATTCGAAAAAGGAACTGTATCGATATCTGGAATCATTATCAACCTAGAATAAACTTACAGTGAGGAAAACAATGAAAACACAGTATGATGTATGTGTAGTTGGCGGTGGTGCAGCCGGAATGGCTGCAGCAATCGCGGCTGCAGAGGGCGGAAACACCGTCTGTATCATTGATAAAAATAAAAAACTGGGCAAGAAATTATATGCCACAGGCAATGGTCGATGCAATCTGGCAAATACAGATATGAAGGATGGTCATTATCATTCGTCTTCAGAAACGTATCAGAAATTTCTGCATACCTGTCTGGGCGAGCAACCATTGCATGAAATGTTTGCATTTTTGCATTCTATTGGTGTATATACAAGATGTATCGATGGATATTATTATCCGATATCAATGCAGGCATCAGCGGTTGTATGGGCACTTTTAGACCGAATAAAGGCATTGCAGGTAACCACGTATCTGTCGGAAACGGTGACAGATATTCGGATAAAAAAGGATGGATATCATATTCAGTGTAATACGGAGATTATTGCCAGGAAGGTGATACTTGCATGTGGTGGACGATCATATCCATCGCTTGGCGGCTGCGCGGAAGGCGCAAGACTGGCAGAGAAGCTCGGTGTAAAACAGGAGCCGCAAAGACCGGCTTTATGTGCTGTTATGACAGAGGAAAATACTGAGGCGGTAAAAGGCGTTCGAGTGGCATGTTCGGCATGGTTTGAAGAAGGTAACACGGAATGGAAACAGTCCGGTGAATTACAGATTACCGAGTATGGTTTATCCGGGATTATGATATTCAATTTATCTTCGGAACTTGGCAGAATCTTATCAGAAGAATCAAGTGTTAAGCTGTATGTGGATTTTTTACCGGAGATAGAAGAGAATGCATTTGTGCAGGGAAGCAGAGATGTGAACCGGAGTCTGTATGGATATCTGAATGCGTATTTGCCGGATAAGCTTGCCATGTATATTTTGGAGACCGCGTGTGAACAGCCAAAGCAGGCGCTTACAGAGTTAACAGAAGCCCAGTTACATAAGATTTATTATCTTTGCAGACGATATCCATTTCATGTCCGTGCATTGAAAAACTATGAACAGGCGCAGGTAACCGCAGGTGGAATCCGACTGACTGAGATTCAGCCAGAGACGATGGAATGTCTGGGACATCCCGGAATGTATGCGACGGGAGAAATGTTGGACATTGATGGAGATTGCGGCGGATATAATCTGACGTTTGCGTTACTTACAGGATTACGCGCAGGGAGAGCATGTCATGATAAGAATTAACCAGATTAAGATACCAGTACAAAAAGACGAAACAAGCGCTTTAAAAAAGAAAATACAGAAGACGCTCAGGACGAATCATCCGTATACATATCAGATCGTTCGGAAATCCTTAGATGCGAGAGACAAGGGAAATCTGCTTCATATCTATACGGTTGATGTGGAATTTGAACGATCACAGGATTTTCCTCGCAACATAATAGACAATAAAAATATTATGTTAACTAAAGATGAGAAATATACATTTCCGCATCGATGCAGAGACGATTGTAACGAGAAAACGGACGTGTCCATATATCGCCCAGTTATCATTGGCGCTGGTCCGGCGGGATATTTTGCGGCGTTACAATTAGCATGTGCCGGATACAGACCGATTGTATATGAGCGTGGAAAGTGTGTGGAAGAACGGACAAGGGATGTTGAAGGCTTCTGGCAGGGAGAGACACCGATCTGTGCGAATTCCAATGTATCCTTCGGCGAGGGCGGTGCCGGAACCTTCTCGGACGGAAAGTTAAATACCGGAATCAAGGACAAATATGGACGGATTCAGGCGGTTATTGATGATTTTATACGGTTTGGAGCGTCAGAGGAGATTGGCTATCTGAACAAACCGCATATCGGGACGGATGTATTAAAGCATGTGATGAAGGAAATGCGGGAGGAGATTCGATCCTTTGGCGGAGAGATTCATTTCTCCCATCAGCTTACCGCGATCTCCCATAGATCCGATACATGTCTGTCGCTTACGATTAAAGATCTGCAGAACGAGCAGACGATCGTAGTGGAGACATCTGCCTGTATTCTGGCGATCGGACACAGCGCAAGAGACACATTTGCTATGTTGCAGGCGGCCGGTGTCACGATGGAGGCAAAATCATTTGCAATGGGACTCCGGATCGAGCATTCACAGGCGATGGTCAATGCGAGCCAGTACGGCACGAGCGGGCAGGCGAAGCTGCTTCCGGCTGCAGATTATAAGATGACATACCGTTCAACCAAGGGGCGCAGTGTATATAGCTTCTGTATGTGTCCGGGTGGATTCGTCGTTAATGCATCGTCCGGCGAAGGACAGAGTGTGGTAAATGGTATGAGCAACCACGGAAGAGATGAGGAAAACGCGAATTCAGCGATCGTTGTAAATGTCACACCGGAGGATTTTGCGGCGGATGGATTCGCTGACTACGGCGTGCTTGCCGGTGTGGAATTCCAGAAGAAATATGAGCACCTCGCCTACGAGGCTGGAAATGGTAAGATTCCGGTGCAGCTATTTGCGGATTATAAGGCGAATCGTGTCTCAACTGGATTTGGAAGTGTGAAGCCAAACATCCGTGGAGGCTATCAGTTTGCAAACCTCAATAAGTGTTTGCCAGCCTATATAAATGATGCTATAATTGAAGGGATTTTGGACTATGACCGCAAATTAAAAGGCTTTTCATCCGGGGATGCCGTGTTATCCGGTATAGAATCCCGGACATCGTCACCGGTGCGCATCGTGCGTGATGAGACCTATCGAAGTGACTATGCAGGTCTGTTTCCTTGTGGAGAGGGCGCAGGGTATGCAGGTGGTATCACATCCGCGGCTGTGGATGGAATCAAGGTGGCAGAGGCGGTTGCTGCATATATCAATAACATAGTATAAAGAGGGAAAAAGACGTGGACGAGAAACGAATCAGAGAAGCATTGAAGGATAAACAACGAATCGTATTAAAGATCGGTTCGTCTTCTATCATACATGAAGAAACCGGCGGGGCGGATTACCGGAAGTTAGAGACACTGGTGCGCATTATCTGTGACCTGAAGAATCAGGGGAAGGACGTAATATTAGTATCGTCCGGTGCAATTGGTGTTGGATTTGAGATGCTGGGACTGCGCCATAAGCCGAAGACGGTATCCCTGAAGCAGGCGTGTGCTGCGATCGGACAGGGACAGCTTATGATGATCTACCAGAAGCTTTTCATGGAGTATAACCATATGGCTGCACAGGTTCTTCTGACCTTTGACGCGATCACAGATCCGGAGCGCCGCAGAAACGCCGAGAATACATTAAATGAGCTGTTACAGCAGGGTGTCATTCCGGTTGTCAATGAGAACGATACCGTGGCAACAGAGGAAATCGAGTTTGGTGACAATGATACAATGTCTGCGATCGTGGCGCATCTGATCAAGGCAGACCTTCTGATTCTGCTTACGGATATTGATGGATTCTATACGGATGATCCACATAAGAATCCGGAAGCAAAGAAGCTGACACTGGTAGAGACGATTGATGATACGATGAAGAATATGGCGAAGGATGCCGTGACAAACTATGGTACGGGTGGCATGTCCACGAAGATTGCGGCTGCGCGGATCGCAACAGATTCCGGAGCGGATATGGCAATCATGGACGCCGAGAATCTGACACAGATCTATGATCTGATGGAAGGAAAATCAGTGGGTACCCTGTTCTTAGCACATGAGAATGACGATTTTGATACGGTTGATTTCATCGTGCATAAAGGATACCAGAAATAAGAATAGAAATGGAGAATATCGCATGAACGAAGCAGATATCCAGAGAATTAACGAATTGGCAAGAAAAAGTAAGACCGTGGAGGGACTGACAGAAGCAGAGCTTGCAGAGCAGGCAGCTCTCCGTAAGGCATATATCGCAAGTGTGAAGCGCAACCTGAAAACACAGCTTGATAATATTGATATCAAGGAAGCTGATGGAAGTATCACACATGTGAAGGATATACCGAAGAATAAGCGGAGTGAGTATATCCAGATCCGCTTAAAGTAGATAAAGGAATGGTTTACATGACAATTTCAGAATCAAAGAAAGCACTTCGGAAGGGGATTCTTGCAAAGCGCAGGAATCTTTCTGAAGCATATCAGAAGCAGGCTGCGCAGGAAATCTATGAGAAGCTGCGCGCGCTTGAGGTGTATAAAGAAGCATCGGTACTGTGTCTCTATGTGCCGATTCAAAAAGAAGTCGATTTATTTCAATATATCCCGGAATTCCGAGCGGATGGAAAGCAAATCTATCTGCCGCGTGTCAACGGGAATACCATGGATTTTTACGCATATAATGAACAGACTGCGCTTGTCGAGGGCGCATATCATATATTAGAACCGGACAGCATGGTACAGTTAGAACCGGAAAAGACCGGTGGCACCTGTCTGATCGTGATGCCGGGGGCAGTCTTCACGAGAAGCTGTGACCGGATCGGCTATGGCGGCGGGTATTATGACCGGTATCTGGCGGCACATCCGGATTGTCATACTGCAGCGGTCGGGTATGCGATTCAGATCGTAGATTCGATTATGACCGAGGAAACGGACATCAAACCAGAGGTTGTATTATATAATAGTAAACAATAATTGTATTATGTAAACTAATATTGATATAGATTGGAAAATGGGTTGGAAAAAGTAGCAAATGGAGGACGTGTATATGGGTGAAGGAAAAGGAATTGGACTGGTGCTTGCCGGTGGCGGCGGCAAGGGTGCATATCAGGTTGGTGTATTGAAGGTGTTACAGGAACAGGGATTGCTCGAGGATGTGACGGCGATATCGGGTGCATCAATCGGTGCAGTCAATGCAATGTTATATTCGATGAACGATATGGAGCGGATGTATCAGGCGTGGAATGAGATCGATATGGATACGGTCTTTGATATCGACCTGAACATGCTTGCTGAAAAGCGTATGTATTTCTCACGGAATGAAATGCTTGCGATGTTCGAGAAATATATTGATATGGAGAAGATCAAAGCGGATTTCCGTGATATCTATGTATCAATCAGCCGCTTAAATGAGACACAGCAGCCGGAACAGGTAGAATACCGCAGACTCGAAGACTATGACGCGGATACGATCCGGAAGATCCTGCTTGCGTCTACGGCACTTCCTGTTATGTATGAGGCAGTGGAAATCGACGGGAAGAAGTACCGGGATGGGGGATTGTTAGACAATGAGCCGATTCAGCCGCTGTATGATCTTGGAATCCGTCAGTTTATCGTGATCGGTATGCGTGCAGGAAAGGTTCTGAATACGGAGAAATGGCTGGATGCTCAGTTTATCACAATCTATCCAAGCCATGATTTGGGGGATCTGATCGATGGTACATTGAATTTTACCGGACGTGCGAAGGAGTTCCGGCAGATGCTTGGCGAGAAGGATGCACTTCGTGCATTGAAGACGAAATTCCACCCGGATGATCTGTATATCCGGATGGAGCCGGTGCTGGCACAGAATGACTATAACGATATCATGATGCAGCTGCGTGTGAACTATACATATAAAACGATGGAGAATCGTGTGAATTCTAACATTGAAAAGTTCAACAATATAGCTAAAAAGTACGAAAATTTATAAAATATTTTGACAATTTGCACAAAAAAATGTATAATCAGAGTAAGTCAAAAGTGACTTGTACAAGGCGTGTAAAGGGGGCTTATCTATGGCAAAGACAATTATCACGATTGGTAGACAGTTTGGCAGTAATGGTCGTAACATTGGTAGAAAGCTTGCTGAAAAGATTTCCGCAAACTTCTATGACAAGGAACTGATCAATGAGACGGCTAAGGAAAGCGGGTTGAGCGAGGAATTCCTGAAATCGCTGGATGAGAAACCAACGAGAAGTTTTCTGTATTCGCTTGTTTCAGATCCATATAGCTATGGATTTACAAGTGCAGGCTATCAGACAAATCTGAACCAACAGGCATTTCAGGCAACATATGATACGATTAAGAAACTTGCAGATAAAGGACCATCAGTATTTGTAGGTCGTTGTGCGGACTACGCATTGCGTCACAATACGAATCTGGTTCGCATCTTTATACATGCGCCATTGGAGGAACGTATTAAGAATGTTTCCGAGCGTTTTAATCTGACTCCGGATAAAGCAAAGGCGCAGATTGTAAAGGAAGATAAGGCGCGTGCATCGTATTATAACTATTACACTTCAAAAAAATGGGGTGCACTGGAAAGCTATGATATATTTATCAATAGTAGTCTGATGAGTGAAGACGATACTGTCGATTTCATCATTGATTACATAGATAAGATAAAGTAGAAAAGGCTTGAAATATCTTGAAAAAATATCCTTTATCAGATATGATGATAAAGGATATTTTTTTGTAAAATAATGTAAATAATCACGACAAGAGGAACGACAAACATGGCGCTGAATGATAAAACGCGGAAACACAACGATATGGATTTCCAGAAGGATCTGTCCGAAATCTTGACCAATGCGAAAATTGGACTCTGGGCGATCGAAATGGATGAGGACAAAGAGCCGAGAATGTATTTCGATGACGTGGCAAGAGAGATCACTGGATTTTACGAGGATATGACACCGGAGGAATGTTACGAACGCTGGTACAAGCGAATCGTGGATTCTGCCATTGATTCCGTGCAGGCAAGTGTCAAGGAGATGATCGAACAGGGCAAATCAGAGAATACCTATGCATGGATTCATCCGAAGAAGGGACGTATCTACACACGATGTGGCGGTTCTCTGGATGAGAATTACACGGCAGGAACCCGTCTGTGGGGGTATCATCAGGATGTCACAGAGAATATGCAGGCGGCTGAGATTGCTCTGCAGGAGGCAAAACGTGCGAATGCAGCGAAGACGACCTTCCTGTCGCGCATGTCCCACGATATCCGGACTCCATTAAATGGTATTATCGGGTTGCTGGAGATTGGTGAGCGTCATCCGGACGATGTGGAGCTGTTGCGCCAAAACCGTGCGAAGGAAAAGATTGCAGCGAACCATCTGTTGTCGTTAATCAATGATATATTGGAGCTTAGCAAGATTGATTCGAGCCGGATCGAGCTTGCACACGAGGCATTTGATATTACAGAACTGGCAGATGAGATCCTTACGATTACAGCGATGAAAGCTGCAGAAGCCGGTATCACGCTGGTGCATGGTGACTGTAAGGACAGCATGATCCATCCATATGTATATGGCAGTCCATTGCATGTGCGTCAGATATTACTGAATATTTTGGATAACGCAGTGAAATACAATGTTCCGGGTGGCAGTGTGCATTGCAGCGCGGAATTTGTAGAGATGGAAGCGGAACGGGCAGTATACCGCTGTACAGTCACGGATACCGGAATCGGTATGTCCGAGAAGTATATGCGTCATCTGTTTGAGCTTTTCTCACAGGAGCATTACAACGAGATGAGCTTGTATCAGGGAACCGGGCTTGGTATGCCGATCGTAAAGAGCCTGATCGACCGCATGCATGGAAAGATCGAGGTACGGAGTGAAGTTGGTGTCGGTACGACATTTACAGTTACCATTCCATTTGAGATTGCCCCGGAATCTGAGGTCGCAAACAATGAGAATGAAAATGAGGAGCAGGTATCTCTGGATAATGTCAAAATCCTGCTTGTAGAAGATAATGAACTGAATCTGGATATTGCAAAATACCTGCTTACCGATTCTGGTGCACAGGTAACAACGGTTATGAATGGCGATGCAGCAGTTCGTGAGTTTCAGAATACACCTGTGGGAACCTATGATGTGATTCTCATGGATGTGATGATGCCGGTGATGAATGGTATCGAGGCAACCCAGAAGATTCGTGCACTTGCACGTGAGGACGCGAAGACAATTCCAATCATAGCCATGACTGCCAATGCATTTGTAGAGGATGTACAGGCAGTGAAGAATGCCGGAATGAACGATCATCTGGCAAAGCCATTGGAAATGAATAAAGTGATTCATACGATAGGTAAGTATCTGAATAAATAAAATGAATGAAAAATACCATCAGCTGAGTAAAAGTTGATGGTATTTTCAATATGGCTATTTTTTAGATTTGGTGTCTGGGACTGTATTATGTTCCCGGAGCTGTACGGTATTTCTGGCGCGGCGCTTGCGGTAATCATCCATGTCCGCGTAGTGCTTTCTGGTTGTATTTACGTCAGAATGGCCTAAGACATCGGCAACCAGATAAATATCGGAGGTTTCCTGATATAATGCGGTACCATAGGTGCTACGAAGCTTGTGTGGCGTAATATGCTTCAGAGGGACCGCAATCTGTGAATATTTCTTCACCATGTTCTGTATCGTTCGAACATTGATTCGACTGTGGTGGGAGGAGAGGAAGAGTGCATTTTCTGAGCCTTTGGCAGGCGTGAGTTTCTTGCGTTCCTCTATATATTCCTGTAAAGGTTCAACCGCCTCGTCGCTGAAATAGACGATTGCTTCCTTTCCACCTTTTCGGGTTACACGGATGCATGTATTCTTAAAATCCACATCGTTCAGATCCAGACCGACACATTCGGAGATACGGATGCCCGTGGATAACATGAGCGTCATGATTGCTAAGTCACGTACCTTGGATTTCTCGTGAAATTTGAGCTGGCGGTCAGTCAGATTGGTGCCATATTCAACCGTATCGAGGAAATTCGCCGTTTCGTCCGCATCCATACGTGTAATTGCCTTTTCCGGCAGTTTGGGACGATCCACCTTATCAAATATATTTTCCTGTAGCATATCGTGCTTATACAGGTAATTAAAGAGGACACTCAGGGCACAGAGCTTGCGTTTGAGTGCAGATTTACCGTTTGTGTAGATACGGCCGTTCTTTTCGTATTTTTGGAGGTAATCCAGATAGTCCTCGATGAAAAATGTATCTATGGACGACAGGACGTCAAGAGAGACATCCTTTGGCGTATCACAAGGATGTTCGGTATAGACCTCACATATATATTCGAAAAATATTTTGATGTCACGTACATAGCCTAATCTGGTTCGCGGCGACGTTGTCTGTTGGACACCACGGACGAACCGCTTGACGTAGTCCGGAAGATCATTGCACACATTCCGAATCAAATCCAGATTGTGTTGTTCTTCCTGTTCATGATAAGTAATATCAGCCATACGATAAAAACCTCCCAATGCCTGTAAAGCGTTGATTTCTCTATATTTCTAGGATACCACTACTCTGGTAATAAATCAATAGATAATTTCGTAAAACCTGAGTTTTGCGCATAAATTTATGAGCAAAAATATGGAGGGACTTCTGCTATTCCACCTGTATATTTATTATTTATCGTGGGAATGTGCCATTTATTTCAAATGTAAAAAACAGTTCCATACTATGATATTCTTTCCGGGAAAATGTATGTTAAGATACTTGTATTTAATCAGGATAATAAAGAAACTATATACAATCAAACAAAGGAGAATAAAACATGGGAAAAACATTTGAGAAGAAATTACCGTACAAAAAAGCAATCTGTTATTCCGGTTACCGGGAAGGTCAATGTCCGACCGGAGAAATGCCATCGAAAGAACAGATCTCCGAAGATCTGCATCTGCTTGTAGCGGACGGCTATGGTTATATCCGTATGTATGAGCCAAATGCGCATGCTATTACTGCTCTGCAGGTAATTCGTGAGGAGAAGCTTCCGCTCCAGTGTATGATTGGAATTGATTCATTACCGGAAATCCGAAGAAATCGTTGGCTTCGTCTTTGAAGCGTTCGATGAGCTCTGGAAGGATCCGTCCTCTCCGGCTGCCTCTGAGTGTAACTGGGGCATCTACGATATTAACCGGAAGAAAAAGTGGTAAAGAATAATCAGGGCCGCTTATCTAATTATGATAGGCGGCTCTTGCTATTTTTCAGAAGTTTGGTGTGTTTATAAGATATTAATGAAGTTTCTGGATAAAAGTTCGATAGATCTGTAAATACTCCTCTTCTACGTCTGTAAATGGTCGGACTGTATAATCTGGTTCATCATAAACCTGTGGTTTCGGTAAAGGCAGTTTCTCGTGTAACAGATATGTAAGGTCGTACCATAGCATTGCATTATCGATATCCTTCAGAATTTCCTGTTCAGCATTATCTAATGTACTTCCAAGAAAATGCGTATAAATCATATCAAGCAATTGATCTTCCAGCAGGTTATATTCCGGCAAGGTCTGCTTGAATGGACGAGGAACATCCGACATATAACATTCACTTGCATCATGAATCAGACACGCAAGAACCAGACGTGCCGATAGCCCGCGAGCCTGCGCTTCTTTCGCGCAGGCAATGCAATGCTGTCCAACTGAGAAAAAGGTCTGTACGTGCCCATTTCCGCGGCACAAAAGCGACAATGCATGCGCGATATCTTCGATGCAAAGAAAGGATGCATCTGGATTGACCGGATCAAAATGTTTTCCAGTGTAAGTTGTTATATATGACATAATCGGAACCTCTTTCGTGAATTTATCGTGCTTCAGTATAAATAAACGGCTGATTAATAAATCTTTCTGATATCTCCGATTATACCATACATTTCCCGGAAATGTGCAAGATCTGATGCATCTTGTATCAGCATAATGTCCTCAAATGCTTTGGTGGAATTATCCTGAAATCCAGCAACCTGCTCACCGGTGCAGATGCTGCATTTGATGACAGGAGTTTTCTCGACTGGGTTATAGGTGGTGTGTGATTTTTTGTGGAAAAGTTTCATGGTGGGGCTCCTTTGTGAGAGATTGAGTCATTATATACCCTATCATGCTTGTGGAAAAAGGTCAGTTTCAATTACTTCAAAACGATATTTCTGCTTGATATCAGGGTATTTCACATGATCCACTTCGCTTATAAACATGTCATATGGACGCGCACACGTTTTGTATGGAGGATAAAGTGCCTGATAGATCACAAGCTTCTCTCCTGTCTCCGTGTGGGATGCAAATGCCAATATCTTGTAGAGATATTCGGCTGATTGCGGATCGGTGATATATTCTCTTTTGAAGTGGCGCACGATGGCACCGATGGTAAAGGTGTGCATGAATAAAATTCCTTTCTTTAAACAGCTATTTATCGTATATGTCTATTTGATATTATATTAAGCCTTTTTTGTTAACCAATTAATATATTTTTTTATATTATCTGTTCTTTTGCCTTTTGATAAATAAAATAATTGATTTGATATCATTTTATTAAAAATATCTTGCTCAAAATCATTATTTGATGAAAGTTGGTTATAAATACTCTTAAGTCTTTTATTTTTGTAATCAACATCATACAGAAAAAAACCTATAGTAAATATTGGAAAGTAAGTTGTCAAAGTTTGCTTTTCTTTATCTAAATTTTGAATATCATCAATCATTGTATTTAGCATAGAATTGATAATTTGTTTTTTCCCTTTTATTAGATAAATCCAAATGTAAAAAAAGGCGTTTATATTATTTAATGCATGTATGTAGCCTTTTTTGTAATTGATATTTTTATTATTTAGAAAAACACTTATAACCTTTTTCTCGTCTATAATATATACCCATTCTTTGCACCCCAATTTTATTAAGGCATTTTTTCTATCCTTGGTTGTATATTCAATAATTACAATTGTAATAATAAGAAATAACAACATTAATATGAAAAACTCATTAAATCTATACCTTAAAGCTATAAAAGATAAAGAATAAACATACATACCTAATAAATAAAAATAGCAATATAATTTAGCTTTCTTATATTTTTCTTCAGAGTAATCACCTAAGTTATTTGAATAAATAATTTCCTTAATTGAGTAGATACTTTTATGTTTACATAAGCTTATATATTTTTTGTTTATTGTATTAAAATTCTCCCTAATAAATTGAAATTTCCATGATTCTTTATTGATCATATTTATTTCAACATCATTAAGAAAAAATAGTCGATGTAATTGTGCAAGTAATGTAAAATCTTTTTTATCAAATAATATAATTGAAAAAAGAATATATAATATATAAAAATTGCTAAAACAATTCATTAAAATTCCCGATAATATAATATAATCGTATTTTGGAAATAAAAAAATATTAAAGATAAAAATTTCAATTGTTGAAATAAACAATAGGATTACAAATAATGGTATTTTATAATATTCTAGTATTTCTTTTATAGTAAACAAAATATACTGTTTTTTATTAAAAATTATAATAAAAATTAAAACGGAAATAGTAATACCTGTTAGAGTTAAACAGTTGCTATATAGATTATTAAGTTTATTAGAATCAAATGATTTGATAAAGTAAGTGGTAATAATCGAAATTAAAACTGTAGCAGCAAAAACAAAATAACCGATAGTTATATTAGAATATTTGTCTTTGTAATAGATACTGTTTTTTTCATAAGACATTTTTTTGCTGTTTGTTTTTGATTCGTTTTTATCAGTTTTAAATATAAGATAGAAAAATAACACTGAAAACAATATTGGAATTGACAATGAAATATTTTCTAAAAATGTAATTATTTTTTCCATGTGTATGCTCCTTTCTGAAACAATATTATTGTTTTGAAATAATCAATTTGAATATAGATTTTGAATTCTTGGTAATTTAATCAATCCCAAAACTCCGCTCCTCTTCCACCACATCCAGTTTCTTGACATCCATCCCTGTAATCTGGACAAATCGACGTCCGGCGAGGAATGCGATCAGCTCATCAATGGCTGATTCTGCCCCTTGCACCTCCATTTCGACATCTCCGTTATAGAGATTCTTTACCCAGCCGGTAAGGCGCAACTGGTTTGCTTTGTGTTCGGAATAATACCGGAAGCCAACACCCTGTACGCTTCCGTGAAATATGATATGTTTTCTGATGATATCTGCCATGTTGTTCTCCATTTATATGTGTTTTTCTTGCTTGCTTTTCTGCTTCAGAATCAATAATAATTTAATTATAAGCCATTTTTCTTGCTGGTGCAATGAAATAAAAAAGAGATAATCATTCCAATAGAAATAATTATCTCTTTCCGTGTGTATCGTTATTTACATTACAGACACTTCTTCACATCATCCACAATCTGTTCCACAGTCAGATGATTGTCCTTTAATACGTCATTTACATCGTAACGGTCGAGGAATTCCTTCTTGATACCGAAGTTCAATACCTTCATATCAGAAGCTCCGTAGAACCGGGTGATCTTCTCACCGAAACCACCGTCCAAGATGCCATCTTCGAGTGTGATAACCACATCGTGGTTTGCCTTCAGGTCTTCGAGCATAGCCTCATCAAGACCGGTAATATAATATGGATTGATGATGGTTGCTTCGATGCCAGTTGATTCTTTCAGTGCTTCGGCTGCTTCTACACCAAGTCCGTAGAATGAACCAAGACCGATGATTGCAACCTTGCTGCCCTGCTTCGTGATCTCGTACTTATTCAGCTTCGAGAAGTCCTTTGTGACAGCCTTACCGTCAGAGACAAATGCGCCACCTGGTACGCGGATGGCAACCGGATGCTCTGTCTGGGCGATGCTCCAGTCTAACATGGCAAGGTACTCTTCCTTTGTCGTTGGTGCGAGGTAGACAAGTCCTGGGATATTTGCCATCATAGGGATGTCGTAGATGCCGAGGTGTGTGACATCGTTCATACCATAGATGGACGCAGAAAATGTCAGGATCGTTGCCGGATTGCCGTTTACACACAGATCCTGCGCCAGCTGGTCATAGGTTCTCTGGATAAATGTGCTGTATACGCCGTAGACCGGTTTGCCACCGCTTTTCGCAATACCGGAGGCGAGTGCCACAGCTGTTTCCTCGGCGATTCCGACATCCACGAATTGTCTGCCCGCTTCCTTTCGCTTATCTTCCGTGAAGCCCATTACCGTCGGTGTGGCAGATGTGATGGTCACAACACTTGGATCTTCTTTCATTTTCTTCATCAGGTAGTCACAGGTAACGCTGGAATAATCCTCACCACCAAAATCTGCGATTACCTCGCCGGTCTCGATATCGAACGGCAGATGCCAGTGCCACTCTTCCTTGTGTGTTTCGGCGAGCTTGTAGCCTTTTCCTTTCAAGGTACGAATGTGTACCACAACTGGTTTTACGCTGTCCTTGACGCCTTCAAACGCCTTGATTAACGCCGGAATATCATTCCCCTCATGAACATACACATAGTCAAGTCCCATCGCCTTAAAAAGGTTACATTCTGCCTGTCCGTTTGTCTCGCGCAGGAGCTTTAAGTTCTGGTAGAGGCCACCGTGATTTTCTGCGATCGACATATCGTTATCGTTCACGACAATGATCAGGTTGCTCTGCAGCTCAGATGCAAAATCAAGTCCCTCTAATGCTTCGCCACCACTCAAGGATCCATCGCCGATGATTGCAATCACATTTCCGCTCTCACCCCGCACATCACGTCCCTTTGCAAGACCGCAAGCCAGGCTGATAGAGGTAGATGTATGACCAATCACAAAATGGTCATGGTCACTTTCCTCCGGGTTGCTGTAGCCGGATACATCGTTGTAATGCTCTTCGTAAAGATACGCATCCTTTCTGCCAGTAAGCATCTTGTGTGGGTAGGTCTGATGAGATACATCAAACACAAATTTATCCTTCGGAGATTCAAATACATAGTGCAAAGCAATCGTTGCTTCTACCATACCGAAGTTTGGACCGAAATGTCCGCCGTGGATGCTCGCACGCTTCAAGAGCACCTGACGCATCTCCGCCGCTAAGCTTGTAAGTTCGTTGTTTGAAAGCTTCTTCACATCCTCTGGACCGTTGATTTTCTCAATGTACATAACGTTTGTTCCTCCTGAAATTTTCTTATTATTTCTCGCACAAAAAGGATGAATACTATCTTTATTCATCCTTTCTGTGTTTACTATACAACCTAAACTTAGCTTTAGGTCAAGAAAAATTTTTTATAAATTATAAATCGTTACCGGATAATTGTGTTCATAAAAATCCCTTCTTATATCCTATAAGCGCCAAAAAAGTCCGTTTATCGAAGCCGCTTCAAAATCTCCTGAAAATAGTCTGGAAGGTCTGCATGCCATTCCATATATTCTCCGGTGATTGGGTGGTCGAACCCGAGTACCCCTGCGTGTAATACCTGTCCCTGTGTGGCAAAAGGCTTCTGCTTCGGCCCATACACCTCATCCCCAAGCAATGGATGATTGATGCTTGCCATATGGACACGGATCTGGTGTGTCCGTCCGGTTTCAAGCTCGCATTCCACGAGGGAGAAGTTCTGCTTTAGCCGTTCAATCACACGGTAATGTGTGACGGCATGTCTGCCGTTTGGATCGATTGCCATTTTCTTGCGGTCGGTTTTGTGTCTGGTAATCGGTTTGTTAATCGTTCCCTCATCTGTGGCAAACTGATTGTAGACGATCGCTGTGTAGACACGGTGAATATCATGTACCTTGAACTTATCGGACAATACACGATGCGCCTGATCGCTCTTGCAGGCAACTAAAAGTCCGGTCGTATCCATATCAATCCGGTGAACGATTCCCGGTCGTAATACCCCATTGATGGAGGATAAGGAATCCTTACAATGGTACATCAGGGCATTGACGAGTGTTCCGCTTGTATGTCCCGGTGCCGGATGCACAACCATGCCCTTCGGTTTGTTGATGACAATGATATCATCATCCTCATAGACGATATCGAGTGGAATATTCTCCGGTTCGATGTCTAATTCTTCTGCTTCCGGGATCTCTACTGTGATCGTATCGCCTGCCCGGAGCTTGTAATTGGATTTAGCAGATTTGCCATTTACAGTTATGAAATTATCGTCTAACAGCTTCTGGATATACGAACGCGATTGGTCAGGTATCTGTTCAGTCAGATATTTGTCCAGTCGCGTGCCGATGTCTGTGGAAGCTGCGTCGATTGTAAATTCGTAAGTTTCCATATTGTAATATCTTAGTCTTTTTTTGATTTTGAGAATAACACATCAATTTCGTGGTCGTGATAGTAAAATGCACACAGTAAGATCAACACGATCATACTCACGGTCACATAGATATCCGCGACATTAAAAATCGGAAAATTGATCAGCCGGAAATCAAAGAAATCCACTACATAATGTAAAGAAATACGGTCAATCATATTTCCGATTGCGCCAGATACAAGGAACACCAGACAGACACGAATTGGGGTAAAGCGCCTGTTCTCTGGAATTTTTGCGTAAATACCTGCACAGACAAGCAACACAAGAACGGTCAGAATCAGGAAGATTATTCTGCCGTTTTTGAACATGCCCCATGCGATTCCGGTATTCTGAATATATGTCAAATGAAATACATTCTTGATCAGTGGATGTGATTCATATAACGCAAAGGATGTGCGTACGATGAATTTTGTGATCTGATCGAATGCAACAAGCAAACCGATACAAAGAATCGGTATTATATAGATTTTGATTTTATTTTTAGTATTCATCCTGATATCTTTCCTGTAATTCTTTGAGTGCCAGAAGCATATCTTCCTCGCTTACATCCATGTCGATATACGCGTGTCCGATCGTCTCTAACAAAATAAATTTGATTTTTCCACCGATGGCTTTCTTGTCGTTTTTCGTATAGGATACGATTGTTGCAAAATTCGCGTCGGCTGGCAGCTTTGGTACATGGTACGGTTTCATGCTGTGTAGGATATCTCGCAGCTCTGCCTGTGTAATATTCCCTTTTTTGTAGGAAATGATACTGGCAAGTGCACATCCGATCAGCACGCATTCTCCATGCAAAAATTCAAAATTCATGTATTTTTCGATGGCATGACCGAGAGTATGTCCAAAATTCAACAGTGCACGCTCTCCCTTTTCGGTCGGATCGTTTTCAACGACATTTTTCTTTACGACGTTGCTTTCGTAGATCATCTCTCCAACGGTAGGAAGATCAAGCGCTGCAATCTGTGCTTCGTTTTCCTTCAACCATATAAAATAATTGGCATTCTTGATCAGACCATGCTTGATGATCTCGCCCATACCCGAACAAAACTGGCGGTTCGATAATGTCTTTAACACAGACAGGTTCATATACACCAGTTTCGGCATATGAAAGGCGCCGACCATGTTCTTGTAGGAGTCAAAGTCCACACCGGTTTTTCCGCCGATGCTGGAATCAACCTGTGATAACAGGCTGGTTGGAATTTGGATAAAGTCGATACCGCGCAGATAGGTTGCGGCCGCATATCCGGTCAGATCACCGACCACACCGCCGCCGAGGGCGATCAGTACATCGTTTCGATCGAATTTTTCTTCAATCAGATGGGTGTACAGGTCTCTGACAACATTCAGATTCTTGCTTGCCTCTCCTTCTGGAAAGACAAAGGATGTTGTATATGTGCAGGCATCTTTGATAGAATGCAATATAGCATCCAAATACAAGGATGCTACATGACTTTCGGATACCACACAGATTTTACGGTTACTGTAGCCAAGTTCTTTTATCATACTGGGAAGTGCATCAAAGCTCTTTTCATATACGATATCGTAGATTGGCTTATCATCAAGATGGACAGTTAAATTCTTCATGGTAACTCTTCTTTCTGTATGTAATACGATATTTGATTAGATGAACTCAAATCCATCATCGTCGGTCTCGGCATCATCGTCTTCGCCTTCTCCGATCAACGCTGGTCCGTTGTTCTTTTTTGCTTCTACTTCGCCTTCGATGCTCTCTGCAGATTCTTCTGTATCTGTATCATCGTCGGACACTGATAAATGAGAAATCGTTGGAATCTCATCAATATCTGGCTCTTTTGGAACTGGCTCTGGTTTTACTTCCGGTTCCAGCTTTCTTTCTGGAGCTGGTTCCGGTGTCGGCTCCGGTTTTGCTTCCGGCTCTGGAGCACGTTCTGGTTCTGGACGCGCTTCCCGTTTTGGTTCTGGTTTTGGTTCCGGCTTCGGCGCTTTGGCTGCCTGAGCAGCGGCTTCCCTTGCTTTTTGAACTGCTGCTGCAGCTTCGGAGCTTCCGACAGTTGCCCGCTTCATTTTTTTACGTTCTTCCGCGGAATTGGCAACCTTCAAGGAAGATTTTTTCTCTTCTGAACCTTTTCCCTTTGCGTCAAATGGATTATAATCCTTTTGCTCCTTTGGCTTAAAAGGATCAACAAAATTCTCTCCGGCACTTAAAGATTGTGTATATACAGCGCTTGTGCTGGTTGTATCGCCACTGCCAAATCCACCATTAAATCCACCCAATGTAGATTCATCGCGCAACTGAGGATCTCCGGTGTAGGCACCAAACCCGTCACCTGCAGAGGCGGAAGCCTGTTTCTCCTCTCCACCCATGAGTGTCCATGCACGATCATCAATCATAGAGGATGGATCAAAATCCTGCTCGCCTAAGAACTCAAACTGCTTTTTCAGTAACGAACAGAAATTAGATTTGTAAGCGGTGTATTTTGCTTCTAATAATGCAATCTCATCTTCCAGACGCTCCAGACGTTTCTCTGCGTCAGACACAATGTTGTTTGCCTGAATTTTGGCATCACGAATAATCTCCTTTGCTTCCTTTGTTGCATTGGAGATAGTCTCTACGGTGTCTTTTTCCGCACGCTTCAAGCTTTTCTCAAGATGTGATTCTTTGGAACGATAATTCTGTAATGTATCGTTTAATATGGAGACCTTCTCTTTTAACTCCGCATTTGAACGATACAAGGATTCATAGCTTTCTGAAACACTGTCAAAAAATGTGTTTACATCTTTCTTGTCGTAACCCAAACCGACATGAAATTTCTTCTGTTGAATATCAACTGGTGTAAGCAACTTTCCAACCCCCCTATTCGTTTAGTACTGTACGTATGGTGTCAGGGCATCCTGACCAACCAATTCCTCTCTCAAATCTCCGGATACTTCGATATCCTGAGGTGTTGCAATAAATATGTTGGAAGATACCACATTCAAAGAGCCTCCCATTGCATAGCATGCACCGCCAACATAGTCGATGATTCGCTGTGCGACTGCGACATCCAAGCCCTCAATATTTATCACGATTGTTTTGTTTGCACGAAGGAAATCAATGACGGACTGTGCCTCATCTGTCTCCTGTGGTTTAATTACAAATACTTCACTACGGTTGCGGAAATCTGAGCTTCTGCTGTAAGACTTCTGGGAGTCCTTGAAATCAACCAGTTTGCCACTGGATGAACTGCCTGCAGTACTCCGATGTGTAGTCGATGCCTGCTGTGTAGCTGCTTCGTATTTGGAAGCGGAACGTGCAGCTGGCTTGCTGAAAGATGGTTTTGATTTCGATGCACGTGGTTTTACATCTTCATAATCATCGTCGTCATCGTCATCATAATCATCGTCGTCAAACAGATCGTCATCGAACTCATCTTCATCATCATCTATATTTTTGACTTTGAAAAAATCAAGAAAACTCTTTTTACCTGCATCCTTTGCCATAACCTTATTCTCCTTAATTAAATATTATAATTTCGCGCACCGAAAATGGCGGTTCCGACACGAATCATAGTCGCGCCCTCCTCGACGGCGATTTCATAATCATTGGTCATTCCCATTGATAAAACACTCATATCAATATTATCAATGCATTTGGATTTTATGTCAAGCGATAATTGGTGCATTTTACGGAAATAAACACGATTTTCTTCTGGATTTTCCACAAATGGAGCGATCGTCATGAGTCCCATAACATGAACATGCGGCATATCCTTGATCGCGTCAATCAAAGCGTAAACCTCATCCTCCCGGATTCCAAATTTTGTTTCTTCCTGTGCAATGTTGACTTCGAGAAGAACCTTTGCAACTACCCCTTTTTTAGCAGCCTCCTTCTCAATTTCTTTTGCCAGATGCACCGAATCCACACTGTGGATCAGACATGCCTTATCTACAATATATTTTACTTTGTTTGTCTGCAGATGTCCGATTAAGTGCCAGTGAACCGGTTTGGATACATGTTCGTATTTATCAACCATCTCCTGCACTTTGTTCTCACCAAATTCCATCACACCATGTGAAAGTAATTCCTCTACATCGGATAATGGTTTGGTTTTGCTGACTGCAATGATCGTAATATCCTGAAAATTTCGGCCGGAGCGTTCACACGCTTTTTTGACATTTGCAACTACCTGTTCATAATTTTCGTATAGCATCTTGATCAAGACCTTTCTAATTTTTAATATATAAGCTGATTTTCTGTGACACTTTGTGCATCCAGCACGATGTTATCGTAGGCTTTTAGCTCTTCGCCACTTTCAATCAGAACAAATTCGTCGATTGTTTTAATCACAGTTACCCGGCGGAATTCTGCAATACCCTGATTGGCAAAATAAACACCGGTCAGTGGATATAATTCTAACAACGATGCTGCAATCGTAGCATTCGAGGTAATATTGACCAGAATGTCAGAATCCTCAAAGCCTTCTGGATCAACATAGGCGTATTTCTCGTCTGTCTTATAAATCTTTGGCTGCATCTGCTGTATAGTTTTGTTCCCATTGTCATCGGTCCGCTGCAGGTTGAGACGGTTCTCGTTACTTTGGTTACTGCCTGCAGACAGATAGCTGAGCGGAATCCGATAGACCTGCTTTTCTACAAGTGCAGACGAAGGAATTTTCAGACCACTCTCATCGGACTGAATCAGTTCCACAGTCACGAAACGCTCGGACAGATAATTTGACATATATTTATCGATGGCAATGTTGATATAAGAGCCATCGGAACCTTCAATAATTGTAAAAGGCATCGTAATCGTAAAGTTCGAATTGTTGATACGGAACTTCACATATGACTGCCCGTCCAATTCTGCAAGCTGATCCTGTGAGATCGGCGCAACGATGTTCCACTGTTCGGATGGGATGATCTTCACGATAGTGGAACCGGCTTCTGCATAATCCCCGGATTTCATCGCCTTTTTATCGTATCCGGCTTTATCAAAATCGGAAGCTTTGATCTTTTCAGAAATCTGATAATTCTCATATCCGTCAATGTAATATGTTACAAGCCCGCTGTCTGGGGCACTGACCGAAGACAGTCCGCGTCCAGAGGAGCCTGCCTGCTGCATCAGTACTTCGTTTGTCAGCTCGAATACCTTGTTGTTAGCGCTTGTCTCGAAGCTGTACGCGTTGTAAAAGGTTACATCGCTGTATGATAACTTGTAAGAAGATATCAGGGAACGGATGCTTGCATAGTCATTACTTGACAACAGTGCGTTGTAATTGCTGTCAGAATTATTTTCAGTATTATAGATCTCTCCGGTCTCATCAATGGTACATACAGTAGAGTTCTTTTTTACTTTTTCTCCATCGGTGATATAGTAACAGAGATAACCGGATTTCTGTGTGTTTACGATAACCTCGTCACGGATTGCAAGTCCCTGTAAGGTAATATCATTGCTGACATCACCTTTGCTGACCTGATAAATCGTAACGGATTCTTTGCTGAGCGAAGATACGACGCTGATTACGACATACAGCAAAACCGCTGCAATAACTATGGTTGCAGCGTTTGCACGTATCTCTTTATTCAGTTGTATAATACGGTTTGGTTGTTTCATATCCTCACCTGATTGTGTGTATTTTACAGTTTACAGACAACATTGGCTGCATATTCTGCTGGCAACATGGATTCTTCCACGGCAGTACTGATGACAAATGTAACATTGTATTTTTCGGAAATCTTATCAATCTCTTTCAATGCAGCGCCAAGTGCATCTGCCTCGATGTTACACATCATCATGAAGTTATCCAAAAAGATGTGAGTTACATTATGGTTGGAAGAAATCAGTCCCTGAATAAAGCCCATAAAGGCATCTGGGGATTGAATATCGTACTCGTGCAGATTGACGAGCCGGATGACATTAGAAAGTTCATACATATGCTTGTTGCTCTTATCAATGTAAATGATAGAACCGCTAGTACGCTTGCTTTCGTTGTTCGCTCTTTCCACCATTTTGCGTGTTTTACCGTTTCCTTTTGCTCCAATAATTAGTTCCAGCATCTCATGTCCTCCTTAGTCTGTTAAACATAATAAACGTATAATAGAATTGTATAAGTCCGCTTTGGAATTGCCGGATGATGCGACAACTACATAGTCCTTACCGTCCTTGGTCAGATACATGGCAAGACAGTTACCAGCTCCATCGGTCGTTCCTGTTTTCCAGGATTCCAGATGGAAGGTCGCTGGCAGAGACACTTCTCCCGTAACAAATAAATTTGTTGCGGTGCTTTCGGTATCAATTGCTGCGCCATTGGAATCATAAAACGTATAAGTATATGTATCAAAACCATCAATATCCCGTAGGATCTGATGATTGTGGACTTCTTTTACAATGAGGTACATGTCATATGCGGTCGAATAGTGATTTGGATCGTCCAGTCCGTGTGGATTCATAAAATGAGTGTTTGTAGCTCCGAGCTCCAGGGCTTTCTGATTCATACGGTCACAGAAGCTTTGGATATCCCCACCCACATACTCTGCCAGATACAGGGCATAATAATTGTTGGATTCTAACATCAGCCCATACAACAGGTCTTTTACGGAAATGGTATATCCACGATGCAACTGGCTGGGGGCAACATCTTCTGCTGTCAGATCATAGTTTTGTGTGATCTCAACCATATCATCGAGTGAAATGGTTCCGGCTTCAATGGCATCAGCCACAACAATTGCAGTCATCATCTTCGTCATACTTGCCGGATACATACGTTGATGTACATTTTTGGCGGCAAGTACCGTCTGGTCGGATTCATTGATTAAAAGAGCGTAATAGTCTTCGGGAAACAAATCCGCCTGGGTACGGTCGTCACGATAAACAATCGTGTCCTCCTGATGGAAATCAACATTGTCCGATTGATGAACCAGGTGGTCGATCACGTAAGTAGCGGAATCAACATCAGGATACGCTGCCTTTACGTGATTGTTGATAATACAGACAATAGATACAAACAATACCAACAGTACAAGTATTATTAAATTTCTAGTTAAATATTTACTTCGCATAGTTTTTTAGTGCTTAAACAGTTCTCGCCAATCTAAGTCACCACGATCCAACGCTTTGATCAGCAATTCCGCGGTTGCAAGATTGGTTGCAAGTGGAATATTGTGAATATCACAAAGCGAAAAGATGTTATTGATATCTACATCGTGGCTCTTCTTGGTCTGTGGATCGCGTAAAAATATCATCATGTCCAGATCATTGCTCTCAATCATGGCACCGAGCTGCTGCTCTCCTCCGGTATGCCCGGCGAGGAACTTGTGGACAGTCAGATTGGTAACCTCTTCAATCATACGTCCTGTCGTTCCGGTTGCATAAAGTTCATGATGAGACATAATCCCCCGATAAGCGATACAGAAATTCTGCATTAATTTTTTCTTCGCATCATGTGCGATTAAACCGATGTTCATGTACGGTTCTCCTTAAGTAACATTATAGTCTTCCCTAGTAGCTTGTTTTTTGCATACTGACATTTAGCACGACTCCGATTCCAATCGAGATACTAATCAGGGAACTGAGCCCGTAGCTGATAAACGGAAGCGGTAGTCCGGTGTTTGGTATAACACCGGTTGCAACACCGACATTGATGAATGTCTGGTATGCGATCAGACAGCCCATTCCGGCTGCAATCAGCATGCCTTTTGTATCTTTTGCATTTCTCGCTACATGGATACATTGTAACACTATTAACAGTAGAATTGCAATAATTATTACACTTCCAACGAAACCAAGTTCTTCGCCGATGACAGAAAAAATGAAGTCTGTCTGCTGCTCCGAAATGAAATTTGCATCCTTTACTGTGGCGATGGTTGAAGTGTTTAAGCCTTTTCCAGTAAGCTGTCCGGAACCGATTGCCATAACGGAGTTATTCTGCTGTGTATAGTCGGAGCCGTACTGCCCTGGATAGATAAACTGCAGGATTCGGTTCACCTGGTAATCACGCAGCAAGTGTTGGTTTGGCCTCTGAATATACCACAGAAAGCTTCCAGCAAGTGGAACAAATACCAGCAGTGCAATTCCGATAATCTTATAGCTTAATCCAGACAGATATAACATTGTGACAAGAACCATAGCCAGACACAGAGTCGTGGACAGATCCGGTTCTACTGCGATCAGTGCCAGGGATAATCCAATCAGAAGCACAAACAGGCAAAGTCCTTTAAGTGTATTGATTTTATTATCTTCTTTCAGTTTATCCAGAAAGGTTGCAGTAAATAAGATCATAAGGATCTTGGAAAATTCGGATGGCTGGAACTGAATACCTCCGCTTCCGCCAATCATGATCCATCGTTTTGCATAATTGACTTCCACACCAAAAAAGATAACGGAAAGTAATATAACCGCGTTAATGATGAAAAACACACGGTAAAACCGGCACACAAAGTCGTAATTTAATAGAGAGACAAAAATCATAATGATAACGCCAAGCCCAATACCGATGGTCTGTTTGGGCGTGAATGAACTGTCTGCACTGTTGATCATGACAACGCCACAGATCATGGCAATGATGACGGTAATCAGTAATTTGAAATTATAGTCTCTGAGACTGAATCTTGTGAACATCTTTATCCTTCTTCTTTAACCAGCCGAACAAGCGGCTCCTTTTTTCTTCTTTTGCGAGATCCTGCCCGCAGATCCGCATGGCAATGTGGTCGTAGGCACGTCCTGCAACACAGTTTTTTGTTGCAATCGGTGTTCCACGGTTACTTGCGATGACGATATTCTCATCGTCGTAGACGCTTCCGATATGGTTGACCCCAAGGATTTCTACAACGTCTTCTACAGACATCATCTCGCCCCGCTTGACCATATCCTGTCGTACTCGGTTTACTACAAGGTCAATCCGTGGTATCTCGTTTGCATTTAAGATTCCAATGATGCGGTCAGCATCCCGGATAGCAGAAACCTCTGGTGTGGTCACGACGATCGCACGTTTTGCAGCAGCAATAGCATTTTTAAATCCCTGTTCGATGCCTGCCGGACAATCGATAATTATGTAATCATAATCTGGCTTGAGCTGATTGATGAGTTTGATCATCTGCTCTGGAGAGACGGCGCTTTTGTCGCGCGTCTGGGCTGCCGGGAGCAGAGATAGCGTATCACACTGCTTGTCACGGATGATTGCCTGTTGATGGCGGCAATTTCCTTCTACGACATCGACCAGATTATAAACAATTCTGTTTTCAAGCCCCATGACAACATCCAGATTCCGAAGTCCGATATCGGTATCAATCAGCAGAACTTCAAATCCATGTCTGGCAAGGGCGTATCCTATATTTGCGGTTGTCGTAGTCTTTCCGACACCGCCTTTTCCTGATGTAACAACGATCACTTCACTCATGATAAATCCTCCAGTCTATTTCAGGCTATATACGAACGTATCAGGTTTCCCTTTGCACCCGGAGGTTGCAGCACCGTGGAGTGCTCCGATGATAATGATATTGCCCTCGGATTCAACGCTGGCACCTGATTCCACATCTCCGACAATCACGATGCTGGCGGCTGCCTGTATGGATTGTCCGTTCTTTAAGTTGCCTATATAAAATAGACCGTTTTTATCGGAGTAAATTGATTTCTTCTTAGGCTTTTCGATGGAACGCGGTCTGCGTCCGATGCGAATGCCTTTGTCGTTTAGTGTATCGATGATTTGCTGTTTTTCGTCCTCTGTCAGATCCTTACCTTCAAAGGTAACGGTAATCGGTTTGATGTTCGCATAATATCTTCCGGTTGTTTGAAGCTTATCAGAAAGACAGGTAACCACCTGACTTATGGTAGCATCCGGCGATATAATCAGTCGAATCCCCGCTTTGTTACCTTTCATCATAACGGGACTAATCATACTCCACCTCTCTTTGACTAATCTTGGGACGGCGTTGCGTTGCCGCTCATTTCGGCACCAACTAATTTATCTGGATCATACATGTATGCATAGATGAATCCAGCCAATTCTCTGGCATTGGCGGAGGAATAACCATTTTGGATAACACAGGTTACGGATACTTCCGGACTTTCATATGGTGCGTAGGATACAAATAACGCGTGATCCGGCTTGTCTTCACTCTCCTGCGCGGTTCCGGTTTTTCCGGCGACATGAACATTGATCCGGTTGATCAATTCGTCGGAACCAGCCGAATACGCAACCACGTTTCGCATACCCTGATGGACGGCGTCCCACGTGGAGCTGGCAAGCTGCACCTGATTTTTCACTTCTGCATGATTGTCCAAAATGACATTTCCCTCGTAGTCGGTTACTTTATCGATCAATGTGAGGTTATAACAGGTTCCGCTGTTGGCAATGGTTGTCACATAGCGGGATAACTGGACGGGTGCATAGATGTTTTTTGCCTGTCCAATGGCGCTTCGAACGGAGTCGTTATCAGAGATATGCGGCTCGATTTCCGGAAGCTCCAGACCAGATTTGTCTCCAAGGCCGAACAGCTCTGCGTATTTCTGAATCCGTTCAACACCGTAGGCATCGTTATAGGAGCCATCTTTAATCGCCAGATCATATCCGAGGTTGTAAAAGAACAGGTTGCAGGAATGCTGAATACCACCCACGACATTCAATCCTCCGTGTGCACTGTTGCCCCAACATTTTGGAGACGGTGTGATCTTTTCAAAAAGTCCGTTACAGAAGTAAATCGATCCGGTGTCAATTACTCCCTCCGTGAGTCCTGCAATCGCAACAAGCGGTTTGTAGGTGGAACCTGGCGCGGTACGCTGCTGGCTGGCACGGTTGTATAGAGGCGTTGTCTTATCGGCTAACAGCTGATTATAATAAGCGGTATCTACCTCGTTGGTCAGATAGTTGTTATCGTAGCTTGGATAGCTGACATATGCTTTGACATCTCCAGTGTTGACGTCAGTCACGATCGCTGAACCGGAACAGATATCCAGTGCCAGCATGGCAGGCGTAATCTCCTGATTCTGGATTTTTTTACGCATAAAGTCATAGGCACCGTAATTTCCAGCGAGGTATTCCTGATACTCGGTGTCACCGTCGACGTTCAAAATTCCCTGATCATACAGAAGCTGTACAACTGCATCTCCGGTTATCATTCCGGATTGTAGCATAACTTTGATCACGAGTTTGTCGAATTCACTGTCTGTACTTAAATATTCAATAATATAATCGCATAATGCGTTATAAATCTCGTCATTATCATAATAATCGCTTTCAACCTTCAAAGCGGACAGGTCGATCGCCTCCTGGCTGATTGCATATTTCAGATAATGTTCCAGAGACGTTACATTGTTTGTATAGTCGATAAACTCCTGATCGTCTTTGTCAATCATGGAGGTATGGAAAATATTGTTGTCGCTCAAAACCTCACAGATATATTCCATGTAATGCTGATAGTTCTCATCCAGCTCAGAAAGCGGCGTGAAGGTAGATGTCAAAATAGTATCCAGATTGTCAAGGGTTGCCTGTCTCTGGGCATCGATTGCCTGAATCGTTGCTTTTTCAGTATCCGTTGCATCTTCTGCGCGCATATCATCCTGTGACAGGATGTTGTTATTAAACAATCCAAAATAAACATCAGAGATTGCGATGCTGGCATTTTCCTTGGCAATTACGTTATAGGCGGGTGTCAGATACGATAAAATGATCGAGGTAATCTCATCTTCCAGCGTATCATAACAGTATTTCTGCAGATTTAAATCCAGAGTCAGATAGACATCGTTTCCGGCTGTTGCGGGTTTGGATTCAACAGTGTCAATAACTTTACCAAGGTTATCGACATACATCGTCTCAAGGCCATTTGTACCGCGCAGATAGGACTCACAATACTGCTCAATACCGGTTTTTCCGATCATTTCTTCGTTTGTATACTGCTCCTCATCTGAAAGCTCTGCATTTTTTTCTTTCATTTCCTCATCGGAAATGGCACCGATATAGCCGATGACATGGGCGAAATATTTGGCGTCGTTGTAGCGGCGCAGGGATTTGACGGAGACAGACATGCCAGGAAGCTCATCTGCATGCTCTGTAATCGCTGCATTGCTTGTCTCACTGATGTCATAAGCGATGGTAACCGGAACATACTGCTGATAGCGGTTCATCCACAACTTGTAACGTACGCCGACAATCTTTAAATCTGCTTCTTTGCTATAAGAATCTGAAACATCAAATACTTTGGTATTCAGATATTCCATGATATCGTCCGCAGTTGCATTTTTCTGTTCGTCAGGCATGGAATCATAATCGGTTTTTGCATAGACATCCTTCAGGAAATTTTTCAACTGCTGGTCTTTGACTGTAAACTGGAAGTTCCCATTTGCATCAAGCTTGATCGGGAAATCCAATGTCAGGGAGTCGCCGTTTTTCTCTAATATGGAGATTGTCTCGTCGACAATCTGGTTTTTCAATTCATTCTCGCTGATCTTCAGGTTCTTTGCCATCGTTGTCTGTGCGTTGTCATTACTGAAAACAACCGAGTAAGAAAGCTCATTGTAGGCGAGCAGGTTTCCATTGCAGTCGTAAATATTTCCACGCACGGAATCAATCGTCAAAGTCTTCTTTGACTTGTAGACGAAATTCTCCATATGCTCTTCTCCCTCTTTGATCTGCAACACAAAAAGCTGATGTACCAGAATCGAGAAAAGTACAAGGACGACAACTGTAACCGGAAACAGACGGCTTTTTACATAGTCGACAATAATCTCTTTAATTGATTGTAATATCTCACGTAACATAGATTACTCATCTTCCTTTAAACGTTTGTTGATCTTTACATAGAGCTTGTAAATGATCACCGTTAACAAAGCGGTACATAAAATCTCCGGCAGAATCACATGCAGAAGGTATACACCGTAATTCGTTTTATTCTTTAATAAGAAACTGACAATATAGATAATCGTGTTAAACAGAAAATCATCCACAATAATTACGATCAAAGGCAGTAATACATCTTCAATCATGTAGTTTTTGTGGAAGAATCCGTTAATATAACCAATAAACATGTACAAAAGCATATAGGGCCCGAGGATGCTGGAGAAAAATATATCCACCAGCAGACCGCTGCATGCACCGACCAGCAGACCTTCTTTTCTGCCGCGCATCAGTCCAAAGGACATTGTGAGGATCAGAAGAAGATTCGGTGTGATCACACTTAAACTGTGAAATCCAAACACCGTCGATTGTAATACAAAATTTATGACAATCAGAATTGCCAAAGTTATGATTCGTTTCAGTTTATGTTTCATAATTTGCTGCTTCCCTTACATTTGCTTACTCGTGGGAGACGGTCTTTTTTTCTGCCGTAATGACAAGCACATCTGTGATGTTTGAAAAATCAACTGCGGGTGTAATATAGGCAGTCATTGTCAGGTTGTTTGTGTCATAAGAGGTCTTTGCCACATAGCCGATGATCAGACCGGAATGATACAGGTCTGAAATCGGCGAGGTTACAACCTTATCTCCGATTGATACATTGGCGTCCTTATCAATATTTTCAACAAGCAGATAACCGCTATCATAGAGGTTCAGATCTCCCTCGACAGTACAGAGTGCATTTGCAGGCATGACCTTCGCACTGATATTGGAATTGTCATCGATGACTGCACGTACTTTGGCGTAATCATCAAAGCATTCCGTGATGATGCCTGCGACGCCATCGCCACACAAGACATTAGCACCCTTAAAAAGTCCCTGTTTGGTTCCCTTGTCAATATAGAATGTAGAAAACCACGAAGTGGAATCTTTTGCAAATACATGGGCAGCCGTCATCTCATAATCAGGATAGGATTCATCCAGATCATACAGATCCCGCAATTCCTGCAGTTCCAGCATTTTATTCTGATAGTTTGTGATCTCCTGCTTACAGGATGCAAGCTCTGCTTGCAGAGCTTCGTTTTCGTCGGTCAGTGTTTTGATTTCGTTCAGATTCTTCATTTTTGAATCCGTCCACAGACCGATCTCATTGATTCCTTTCTGAATTGGCGTGATCAGCTTGCTTGTAAAGCGCCTGATGCCTGCGACCTTTGGTGCAGCTGCATATGACAATACGATCAGCACGATGCCGATAATCGTAAATGTAAGTAACAGATATTTTGGATGGATATCTTTTCTTCGATCAAATCTCATAAAATGCCTCTTTCCAGCATACTTAAATAATGATCTCCAGCGACGATGATATGGTCAGATACCTGAATTCCAAGCAACTGCCCTGCATCGCGGATGCGAAGCGTCGATTGGATGTCTGCCTCACTTGGTGTAACGCGACCGGATGGGTGGTTATGTACCAGCACGATATGCACTGCCTCATAGCGCAGCGCGTGAATAAATATCTCGCGTGGTGACAGGTAAGTCTGATTGACCGTGCCAGAGGATAACTCCACTTCCTTGATTAAAGTATGCGCATTTGTAAGTAACAATAAAAAAGTTTTTTCAACGGATAAAAATCTGCACTTCTCCCTATAATACGCTCCAATTGTGTCAGGAGTATGAAATTCCAGTTTTTTTTGCAATTGTTCGAGATTCATCCGTTTGGATATCTCTGCCAGTGCAAGTAGCTGGATGGCTTTGACCTTCCCGATACCAGGGATTTTCGTCAGCTCCTGTGGCAGCAAAAACTGCAATCCAAGTAATCCTTTTTGCGTATCGTGTGCATTTAATACCTGATTTGCCAGATCCAGCACGCTGGCCTCTTTGGTGCCGGTTCGCATGATCAGGGATAACAGTTCCGCATCCGAAAGTGCGGAAACACCATACCGCTCTGCCTTTTCGTAAGGGCGTTCGCAGACAGCTAAATCTTTGACTAATATATGCATAAGCACTCCTTCCACCTCTCCGGGTGCGAGGCTTATCATCGCCTAGTCTAACATACTACAAGTCCTTTTTCTACCATTTTTTCAAGGGACATCATGATACCAAACTTTGCATGGGGATAGGTCAGTCCACCCTGAAAATATACGGCATATGGCTCTTTCATTGGAGCATCGGCAGAAAGTTCAATGGATGCACCGGATACAAATGCACCGGCAGCCATAATGACCTGACTGTCGTAACCTGGCATATCCCATGGGATTGGAGTTACAAAGCTGTCAACCGGTGCAGCCGCCTGAATTCCTTCACAGAATGCCTGGATATATTCCGGTTTTCCAAATTCTACTGCCTGAATGATATCATAACGAGGTTCTGTGGCATTCGGAACAGATTTAAAATGCAGGCGTTCATAGACATTAGCGGCAAAGATGGCGCCTTTTAATGCAGCTGCAGTTACAGTTGGTGCTAAAAACAGTCCCTGTGCGATTGGACGGGTTGCGTTCAAAGATGCACCGACTTCCTTTCCAAGTCCTGGTGTTGTAAGACGGTACGCGCAGTTTTCAATATATTCTTTCTTACCGCAGATATATCCGCCGATTGGAGCAAGTCCGCCACCCGGATTCTTAATCAGGGAACCGACAACCATATCTGCACCGACATCGGATGGCTCAATTGTCTCAACGAATTCGCCGTAGCAGTTATCAACCATACAGATCACGTCTGGCTTGATGGATTTCACAAATGCAATCAGTTCACCAATCTGTTCGACTGAAAGGGTTGGACGTACATCGTATCCCTTGGAACGCTGGATCTCGATCAGCTTTGTCTTCTCGTTGATGTTTTTCTTAATGTTATCATAGTCAAAACTGCCATCTGGCAATAAATCAACTTTGCGGAATGTAATGCCGAATTCGGCAAGAGATCCCTTGGATTCCCGGATACCAATAACTCCCTCTAAAGTATCATACACTTTTCCAACCGGGGACAAGATTTCATCGCCCGGACGCAAATTTGCGGACAGGGCAATGGATAGTGCATGGGTACCACAGGTAATCTGCTGACGTACCAATGCGTCCTCGGTGTGAAATACATGGGCGTAAATCTCTTCGACTGCTTCTCTTCCGCGGTCGTTGTAGCCGTATCCGGTCGTACCATTCAAATGGGACTCTGAAAATCCAGCTTTCTGCATAGCAGAGATTACCTTAATCTGGTTTTGTTCTGCAATGCGGTCGATCTCCTGAAATCTTGGAAGCAATGCCTGTTCGGTTGCTTCGCAGAAATCGTAGACCGATTCCTTGATGCCAAGACTTAAATAATAGTTTTTAATTTCATCGGTTGCACTCATAATATTCTCCTGTAATTGATCATTGCAAAATTATCGTATATTTTTCTCTGCAAGATGCGTCATGATTGCATCTTCCAGCTTCTGGTCTGCGTTTAAGATATCCTTGTCGAGCCAGATTACGTCCCGTTCCCGCCGAAACCAGGTAAGCTGACGCTTTGCAAAGTGTCTGGTGTCGCGTTTTAATATCCGGATGGCTTCTGGAAGATCGTATTCGCCGTTCAGATATCCAAGGATTTCTTTATATCCAATCCCCTGCATGCTTGTATCCTCTGTGGTTAAATGGTAGGTGTCGACTAAAGAACGAACTTCTTCCACAAGCCCGGAGGCAAGCATTTCGTCAATGCGCTGCTCGATTGTCTCATACAAGGCTGCACGGTTTCTTGTCAGCACAAAATATGCAAAGTTATATGGAGACGTCTTCTCACGCTCGATCTCATTGTGTGTCGAAAATTTCTTTCCAGTCTGATGGAAATATTCCAATGCCCGGATCACACGTTGCCGGTTATTGGCATGGATTGCTGCGGCGGATTCCGGATCACATTCTGCAAGCATCGTGTGCAGACAATCGTTTCCCTTTTCGTCTCCAAGGGTTTCTAATTCTTTTCGGTAGCCATCCTCGGTTTCTTCATCAAAGGAAATATCATATAAAAGAGCTTGAATATAAAATCCCGTTCCTCCAGTGATGATCGGGATATGTCCGCGCTCATAGATACCAGCCATCGCTTCTTCTGCATATTTCTTGAATTCCATAACATTAAAACTGTCCTTTGGTTCTAAGATATCAATCAGATGATGCGGGATGCCCTGCATTTCTTCTGGTGGAATCTTCGCTGAACCGATATCAAAATGTTTGTACACCTGAATGGAATCGGCGGATACGATCTCTCCGCCTACATTGTTTGCAAGCTTTAAGGAAAGCGCTGTCTTTCCGACTGCGGTTGGGCCGGTCAGTATGATTAAATTGTTCTTTTTTTCTGTATTTGTCATAATTGATGTAGGTATTGTTTCATTTTGTGTGTTCGTCCGCAAGGATTATGAAACGATACGGTGGAATTTCTTTTCCAGTTCGGTCTTACTCATAGAGATGATGGTTGGTCTGCCGTGTGGACACGTATATGGGTTTTCCAGACTGAGCAGCTTGTCAACCAAGGCATCAATTTCCTGAAAGGATAACTTCATATTTCCCTTTACTGCCGCTTTACATGCCATAGTAGATAATTTCTTGACAAAAATATCATTCGACATGTAACCGGAATTCTGAATCAGGGAGCCGACAAACTCTAAGAACATATCCCGTCCATGCAGACCAAAAAGGTTGGATGGAATTGCGTTGATCTTGAATTCATTGCCGCCAAATTCCTCGATATCATAGCCAATTTTCATAAACAAATCAAAGTTATCTAAGATTGCCTGCCGCTCTGCATAGGTAACGGTAATTACCATAGGCGGTAAGAGCTGCTGGGAAAACACCTGTTTATTCTTGAGGTTTTCCATCAGTTCTTCGTATTTTACCTTCTCATGTGCGGCATGCTGATCCATGATATAAAGATTGTCATTGTATTCAATCAGCCAGTATGTCTCAAATACCTGACCGATCACACGGTGCGAAAGCCGCGCTTTTTCCGTCAGAAAATCATCGTCAAAGAGCGTTTCCTGCTTGCCAACCGTGTATTTGTAGGCTGCTGAATTTTTGTCCATTTTAGACAGATCCGGCTTGTTGGATGGTTCCGCTGGCTGGACCTGTGTTGGCTCAGAATTGTCTGGCTGAGACGTTGTACTATTCTGTTGCACAGTCTGAGACGCGGTTGCTGCGTAATTGCCCTGCCGTACTGCCTGAGCAGTTGTTGAACCGCCCTGCTGCTGTATTGGCTGAGCTGAAGTGGTTGATTTGTTCGGCTGCGGTGCTTGTGCAGATGGTGCATATACAACGCCATCGTCGGCAACCATATCAGCGATGTTCGGGAGCGGTGTCCCATTCTTGGCAGCTTCCTGCTCTTCTGCTTTCCGAAGAGATTCCAGAATCTTGTAAGTCGGACTGTAGCTTCCGGCACGGACGTTTTTCTGTGGAATTGTCTGTGACTGTGCCCGTCTCACCTCAAAAGGCTCTGCGGGTTTTTGCTCCGGGTGGGAAATCACAGGGGAGGCAATTGGTTTTTCTCCCTCTTTCGGTATGATCTCCTTGTGGGTCAGAGCCAGCTTTACGGCTGTACAACAGACCTCAAACAGCTTCTTCTCGTTATCATATTTGAATTCCATCTTGGTCGGATGGACATTGACATCGCATTTTTCCTGTGGCAGATCCAGATACAGCACGGTAAATGGAAATTTGTGCTGCATTACAAAGGTACGGTAACCTTCTTCAATCGCGCGGTTTACGACGTTGCTTTTAATGTACCGGTGATTGATAAAATAATTTTCAAGTCCACGGTTTCCTCTTGCGATAAAAGGCTTGCCGATAAATCCAGACAGATGAATATCACCGTCAGTGTAATCAATTGGAATCAGATTGGCAGTGATATCTCTGCCGTATAACTGATAGATTGTATCCTTCAGCTTTCCGTTTCCGGAAGTATCAATACGTGTCTGTCCGTTTGCAATCAGTTTAAAGGATATTTCCGGATGTGACAGTGCAATTCGCGTCAAAAGGTCAAAAATATAGGAACCTTCTGTCATGGCAGACTTCAAAAACTTCTTACGTGCCGGTGTATTGAAAAACAAATTCCGAACAACAATCGTGGTGCCGTTTGGCACACCGACATCTTTGTATTCGATTTCCTTTCCACCGTGGATGACATATTTGATTCCAGTCAGGTCGGTCGCGGTTTTTGTGATCATTTCCGTCTGTGAGACGGCTGCAATCGTAGAAAGTGCCTCACCACGGAAACCAAGCGACAGGATGGAATTTAAGTCTTCCGCATGTTCAATCTTACTTGTTGCATGACGCATATATGCCATGCGCACTTCTTCCTTTGGAATGCCGCAACCGTTATCGGTCACGCGGATAAAGGAAGTTCCGCCGTCCTTAATCTCAACGGTCACTGCGGTGGAGCCAGCATCAATGGCATTTTCCAAAAGCTCCTTTACGACAGAGGATGGACGTTCAATAACTTCGCCGGCTGCAATTTTATCGATGGTCGCTTTATCTAATACTCTAATCATATGTTATGTACCCTCATAGTTGTTCATAAACAATGGCATCGGTTACTGCTGTTTCAGACGTTCCTGTAATTCCTGCAAGTATAACATTGCCTTGATCGGTGTCATATTATTCAGATCCATCGTTTTTAACTCGTTGGCAATCGTCATCTCCACAGGGGAAGAAAACAGAGAAAGCTGTTCATAGTCCGAAGATCTTGTCTCTTTTTTCTTTGGTTGCTCAGAAAGTGCCGGCTTGATGTCGATATCTTTTACCTTCGTTGTGATATCGGAGTCAATCAGCTCATTGCAGATTTCGCGTGCCCGTTTCAAAACTGGTTCTGGCACACCGGCAAGTCTGGCTACCTGTATACCATAACTCTGGTCTGCACCACCCTTGATAATCTTGCGGAGGAACACAATGTCGTCGCCCTCTTCCTGTACAGCAATACAGAAATTATTGACGGAGGAAAGCTTTCCTTCTAATTCTGTCAGCTCATGATAATGCGTTGCAAATAATGTCTTTGCGCCTAATATGTTTGGATCGGCAATGTATTCAACAACTGCCCATGCAATCGAAAGACCGTCGAAAGTGGATGTACCACGTCCGATCTCATCTAAGATAAGAAGGCTGTCTTTCGTTGCGTTGCGTAGGATATTTGCAACTTCATTCATTTCGATCATAAATGTTGATTGTCCGCTTGCGAGGTCGTCCGATGCACCGACACGGGTAAATATCCGGTCACAGAGTCCAATATTCGCCGACTCTGCAGGGACAAAGGAACCAATCTGGGCCATCAGCGTGATCAATGCAGTCTGACGCATATAGGTGGATTTACCTGCCATATTAGGTCCGGTAATGATCGAGATACGGCTTTCGGCATTATTCAGGTAAGTATCATTTTCCACGAAGCTGTCGTTTGCAAGCATTTTCTCAACAACCGGATGTCTGCCGCCTTTGATATCAATCACGCCATCGGTATTTAAGGATGGACGGACATAATTGTTCTTGTCAGCGACATATGCAAGAGAACAAAGGGCGTCTAATTCTGCAATGTATCCAGCCATCTTTTGTACACGGACAAGGGCTGCGGCAAGTTTTTCTCTTAATTCCACATAGCAGTCGTATTCGAGCGCATATAGCTTATCCTCTGCGCCAAGAATCTTGCCAGAAAGAGTATTTAATTCATCTGTCGTAAAACGTTCGGCGTTTACCAGCGTCTGTTTGCGGATGAAATAATCTGGAACTAAGGATTTGAATGAATTTGTCACCTCAAAATAATAGTCAAAGACCTTGTTATATTTGATTTTCAGACCTTTAATTCCTGTTTTTTCCCGTTCTTTTGACTCCAGATCCGCCAGCCATGTCTTACATTCGGTTTTTGCCAGACGCAGCTCGTCAATCTCGTCGCGGTATCCCTGTTTGAAGATACCACCTTCCTTGATAGAAACCGGAGGTTCTTCCACGATTGCCTGTTCGAGCAGATCATACAGATCTTCCAGACTATCGTAATCCTCGTAAATTTCATTGATACGTTCACAAGGAAGCTCACGGAGCAGATTATAAATATCCGGCAGATATTGAATGGATGTCTTGAAAGCGAGTAAATCCCTTGGATTGGCAGTCTTCAGTGCGATTCGTGTCAGTAGACGCTCCAGATCGTAAATCGTATTCAAATATTCGCGCAGTTCTTCCCGAACGATCAGCTCTTTGTTGATCGCTTCGATTGCATCCAGACGTTTTTCAATCGCATCCTTATATAAGAGTGGCTGTTCGACAAATTCACGCAGTTTTCTGGCACCCATTGCAGTTTTTGTCTTATCGAGTACCCAAAGCAGAGAACCACGCTTCTGCTTATCCCGCAAGGTTTCAGTAAGTTCCAGATTCCGTCTGGTTGCGGAATCCAAAATCATAAAGGAATCCACAGAATACGTCTCGATATGGTTGATATGTGACAGGGAACTCATCTGTGTTTCATGCAGATACTGCATCAATGCACCACAGGAAGCAACACAAGCCGGGCTGTCCTTTAACCCGAGTCCCTCGATACTGTTGATGTGAAACTGACGCTTTAATGTTTCTTCGTCTGTTTCTAAGTTAAAATAATAGTCCGGTGCTTCGGTATGAGATACCTGCAACCGCTCACATACGGCGTGAATCTCCTCTACCTGTTCTACGCCAGCCTGATATAATACCTCGGATGGCTGGAATTTATTGATCTCATCAACGACCTTTTCTGCCTGTTGTATCTGGCAGGTCTTAAATACACCAGTTGACAGATCCGTAACGGAGATACCATAGTTTTTCCCAACATAGGAAATACACATCAGGTAATTGTTCTTGGACTCTTCCAGACTTTCGGAAGACAAATTGGTACCCGGTGTTACAATCCGTATGACCTCACGCTTTACAAGTCCTTTGGCAAGCTTGGGATCTTCGACCTGCTCGCCGATTGCTACCTTGTAGCCTTTTTTTACAAGCTGATTGATATAAGTATCTGCTGCATGAAATGGAATCCCACACATCGGTGCCCGCTCTTCCATACCGCAGTCTTTTCCGGTTAGTGTAATTTCAAGTTCCTTGGATGCTAAGATTGCATCATCAAAGAACATCTCATAGAAATCACCGAGACGGTAAAATAAAATACAGTCTTTATATTTTTCTTTAGTTGCAACATATTGCTCCATCATAGGAGATAGCTTTGCCACGCCAATCACCCAATCCTTTCACCCATGAAGTAAAATCCCTTACAGTCTGTCAGCTTTACATCGACAGTCGTTCCGATCATATCGGCAGTTCCCGGAAAATGTACCGTTACATTCTCTTCGGTTCGTCCGGTTACAAGTGATGCATCGTGATGATTTACTTCCTCCACAAGCACAGGCTTTACCTGATCAGCAAACCGCTTGATCTGTGCATTCGAAATCTCGTTGACTAATGTCAGAAGACGGTTAAAACGTTCCTTGATGACATCTTCCGGCACCTGATTATCCATTGTTGCAGCCGGTGTTCCGGTGCGCTTGGAGTAGATAAATGTAAACGCCTGATCATATTTTACTTTACGGATAATATCCAGTGTATCCTCGAAATCTTCTTCTGTCTCACCCGGAAATCCGACGATGATATCGGTTGTCAGGGAGATGTTCGGCATCTTGGCACGAATCCGGTCAACTAACGCAAGGTACTGTTCCTTCGTATAGCGACGGTTCATGCGTGTTAATATGTTAGTGGAACCTGATTGTACAGGCAGATGCAGATGCTTGCAGATCTTCGGCTCTTCTGCCATTACCTCAATCAGCTCATCTGACAGATCTTTCGGATGACTGGTCATGAAGCGTACACGCTTGATGCCGTCAATTTTGCACACTTCCGTAAGCAGCTGTGGAAATGTTACACGATCTTTCTCGTCCACTTCAACAATCTTTCCGTCCTTGTAATCATAGATATTGCCATAGGAATTTACATTCTGACCAAGCAGCATAACTTCGGAAATTCCCTGCTTGGCAAGTGCTTCTACCTCTGCCAGAATCTCTTCTTTCTTGCGGCTCTGTTCACGTCCGCGTACATATGGCACGATACAGTACGTACAGAAATTGTTGCATCCGTACATGATATTGACGCCGGACTTAAATGTATATTTCCGCTTTCTAGGAAGCTGTTCGACGGTCTGTTTTGTCTCATCTAAGACTTCGATTGTCTGCTTGCCTGTCTCTAAATAGCTGTAAATAAGCTCTGCTAATTTGTAGATGTTATGTGTGCCGAAGATAATATTTACGAATTTATACTTCTGTTTCAATGTCTCAATGACATGTGGCTCCTGCATCATGCAGCCACACAGACACACGATCATGTCTTTGTTTTTGTTCTTTAATGTCTTGACGTGGCCGAGATGTCCGTATAATTTCTGATTCGCATTCTCGCGAATCGTACATGTATTAAAGATTACAAAGTCAGCTGCCTCGTCGTCCACTTCTTCATATCCGATCTCATCCATGATGCCTTTGAGCTTCTCTGAGTCGTGGGAATTCATCTGACATCCAAAGGTCTGGATGTTGTAGGTAAGTGGTCGATTCAATGCTGCCTTTTTCTCAAGTACAAGTGTTTTGCACTGGTTCATGAAATAGTATTGTCTATCCGGCTCCATAGTTGGAATTGACACGCTGTTCATTTGTATTTCCTCTTTCTTATATAATTTGTGGGTGTATGTATTCCAATCCCACAATTAAATTATTATATAAGAAATCGGTTTAACTTTCAACCGATATGGCAGGAAATTTATTGAAAAAAGCCGGAAGGTTTTACGTTCCGGCTTCAAATAAGGTATGGTATGGAATTTATTTATAATGGGGCTGCGTAGTAAGGAATTACCAGCTTGGCTCCACGATAAATCGTATCATCGGTCAGGTTGTTAATAAACTTGACTTCATCGATGTATTCCTGATAACTGTTATATTCTTCGGAATAATGCTCTTCTGCAATTGTCCAGAGTGTTTCGCCTTCATCAATCGTGATGCAGGCATAATATTTCTGATTGGATGTTGCTGCTTCCGGGTTCTGCTTTTTGTTGTTGACACCAAATATTATACAAATGATAAGTACAAGACTAAGTCCAAAAATTAATTTATGTTTCATATCTGTTTCCTCCCTGTTGCTGTTTCATCTGATGAACATCTGTTCGATGATTGAATTATACAGAACATCTGTTCTTTTGTCAATACTTTTTCGAATAAATGTTCGACTTTTATCTAGGAAGGTAGTTGAACAGACTTATTGTAAAAAACGCGCAGTTTGTACTGCGCGTTTTTGTATTCATTAGTTATATTATTTGAATTCAGATAAAGTTGGAATATCGGAAAGAACACCGGTGTATTCTTTTCCTTCGGTATCCGGTTCCGCATCCATGTTGTTTTCTGGTGGTTGATAATGTAATGTATATCCAATAACTAGATCATCAAACCCTTTTTCTTCATAGAATGTATATACATCCTGCAAAGCGCAAAGGCATGCGTTAAGTTCTGTCTCGTTTGTATATTCAGCAACGATTTCGGCATTTGTCAGATGCGTTTGGTCGTTTTCTGTTATTTCATAAGATAAAATATCAGTTGGAAGCTTATCTGCATACGCGGCAAATACACAGTCGTCATAATCATCCAACAGCATATTGGCTACGCTTTCCACGCCATAGAAGGTGTTATCCAATACATGGAATGTAATGTTGTTTTTCTTATCTTTCACAGTCCATAAAATATCCGTGTATCCATCCTCATCTTTATATTCATGGGGGATTATATACACAGTAACTCTTCTTATGGATAACGTTTCTTTGGCATATGATTTGATATCGTCCGCGGTATACTCTTTTGTGCAGCCGGTTATGCCCACAACTATAAAAAGCAGAAAACACAAAGTCAGAATATATCGTACAAATTTTAAATGCCGTACATTTTTAATTTCGATTATCTGCTTTGTTCTTAAGATCTTCATATTGCTGCTCCTTCATCTGCTGCACTTCACGTTCCCTCTGTTTCTTCCCGATCTGGAATGGGATTTGAGCAAGAATCAGGATAATCGTGCAGCCAATGACCATACGCAAAAAGCCTTTTCCGAGTTCTTTTATTGTACTATCCTGTCCCTCATATTGTAGTTCCTGAATATCAAGTACCTTGCCGTAAGTCTTCTTATCACAGCAAGGACAATAAAATTTCTTTGCATAATGGCTGTACTTTTGCGTATTTACAAAAGCACCGTTTGATATATGGGTACGACTGCTCTTCTTATATTTTATCATAGCCGGGCGTGTTGCCTCTTTTCCGGTTACTTCATATATCGTTCCGCATTTTTCACATTGTACCTGTACGGTAAGCCCCGCAGCTTTTGCTTTGAGGACATTATGAAGCGTGATGATGAAATTCACAACAAGCCACAGAAATAAGCATCCTCCCATGGCAATAAGCGCTATTGTCTCCAAATCCATATTACAATTTCTCCCAATCCTTTACTACCTTTACTATATATAACACTTCACAACCCGGCAAAAGGTTGCATGTAGTACGAAAATAAATTCTTAATCTGCGAGTTTCTCTAACTGCCGCATCCAGATCTGCACGGATGCGTCGCTTGGCATACGCCAGTCGCCACGTGGGGATAAGCATACACTACCGACCTTCACGCCATCCGGCATACAGCTCCGCTTAAACTGCTGGGCGAAGAAACGGCGATAGAACATTTTCATCCATTTTAAGATGGTTGCAGCATCATAGATTCCTGCAAATGCACGTTTTGCCAGATGAAAAATCTTCTCTGGGCTGTATCCAAAACGCATGACATAGTACAGGAAGAAATCATGCAGCACGTAAGGACCGACCGAATCTTCGGTCTTTTGCACGATGTTGCCGTGTTCATCCGGTGGAAGAAGCTCCGGACTGATTGGGGTATCGATGATATCCTTCAAGACTTCCGTGCTGTCCGGGAAGATGTTACATTCGATCACGCTGGCAATCATCCATTTGACAAGTGTCTTCGGGATGCTGGCATTGACGCCGTACATGCTCATCTGATCGGCGTTATAGGTACACCAGCCAAGGGCAAGCTCTGACAGATCTCCGGTTCCGACGACGATGGCACCGATTTTATTCGCATAGTCCATCAGCACCTGTGTCCGCTCGCGTGCCTGCACATTCTCATAAGTAATGTCTTTGATCTCCATATCATGTCCGATGTCCGCATAATGTGTTATACATGCATCCTTGATTGGGATTTCCTTCACGGTGATGCCGAGTGTCTGCATCAGGGTTAGGGAATTTTGGTATGTGCGGTTCGTCGTGCCGAAGGCTGGCATCGTGATTCCGGTCAGATTCGTAGCAGGCAGCCCCATCTTCTTCAAGGTCTGTGCAGCCACAAGCAGTGACAAGGTGGAATCCATACCACCGGACACACCGATCACCATCTTTCCGCCACAGATGGAAAGCCGCTTGGCAAGTCCGCCGATCTGCATATGGAAGATATCCATACAACGCTTCTGACGTCTCTTTGTATCGCCCGGTGTAAATGGGTGTGGGTTGACGCTGCGAAGACTTCCGTCGCTTTCAAAAGCTTCGGATACCGGAATCAGGATCTGACGCATCGAAACCGCGCTGCCATAGGTGCCCGCACAGTCCTGATAAGTCTTTCCTTTCAGGCGGTCTGCCTGAATCCGTTCGATGTCAATATCTGCGACAAGCAGATAGTTATTTTCCGCAATCCTGCTGTTTTCGGCAAGCATCTTTCCGCCCTCGCAGATCATGCAGTGACCGGAGAAAATCAGGTCGGTTGTACTCTCGTTTGCTCCGGCGCTCGCATAGAGATAGGTGCACATCAGAGAGGTTGATTTCTCTTTTACAAGCTTCTCGCGGTATTCACGCTTTCCAATCGTATCGTTGCTTGCGGAAAGGTTTAAAATCAGCTCTGCCCCGCTCATTGCCATAAATGCAGATGGGGGGATTGGTGCCCATAAGTCCTCGCAGATTTCTGCACCAAAGCAGAACGCATCCGGCAGATGATAGATCAGGTTATTGCCGAGCGGAATAGCATAATCACACTCCTCAGAGCCAAGTAATTCAGAGGCATAGATATGATCTGTTGATAATTCCCGTGCAGAAGAAAACCAGCGTTTCTCATAGAATTCGTTGTAATTCGGAAGAAATGTCTTGACGGTGATGCCGTAGATATGTCCGCGGTATGCGGTCACAGCGACATTATAGAGCGCATTTGCAATCGAAAGCGGCATACCGAATACAACAACCATATCACAATCTGCGGTCGTCTGTACAAAACGGGCAGCTTCTTTTTTGCTTTCTGTAAGCAGTGTCTGCTGCAGGAATAAATCCCCGCAGGTATATCCGGTGACAGACAGCTCCGGGAATGTAATCAGATTGACGCCTTTTTGTTTTGCTTCTTCCACTTTTTGAAGCATCTGGTCGACATTATAAGCAGTATCCGCAACACGCATGTCCGGAACTGCGGCCGCTATACGGTAATATTGATACATCGTTTAATCCTCTCTTTCCTGCAAATCCAGCTGCAACCCCTTCAGATAATGAATCGGTGCCCCGGATTGTGACTTTATAAAATAGGCGGGATTTAATTCCTCGTACTTAAAATTCTTTGCATGTCCCTGCTCGGCCCGGGCAAGATAGGTTTCTAACTCACACAGCCGCAGGTAGTAAAATTCATTGCGTGCAGTAAACATCACAAGCAAGAAGCTTATGCCCCGCTGCTTCTCAAATTGCCGCATGAAATGAATCTGGTGTTCATGGATATTCCGGAGTGGAAATGTATCTGTCGCGCACTCCTTTGCATCGAAGCAGACCGGAACGCCCTGTACCACCCCGATATAGTCGACGGTGGAATCCTTCTCGAAATAAGCAAGCTTGATCTGCCCGCTTTCCGAATCAATCTTGACAGGCGTGATTGGTGTCGGAATCTTCTGCATGAGCGCTAAGTTTTTCTCTGTATATAATTCATTGGTCAGATTGACGAGTTCCTCTAAGGTGGAACCGCGTAATCCTCTGGAATTCCATGTTGGCATGTTGTTGTGCTTTCTATTTGTTGTGCTATATTATGAAATGTTAATACGTATGGACTTTATCTCCGTTGATCCATGATATTTAGTGATTTGCCGGCAGTTTCAACCCCAGCCCATCCGCTACTTTCTGAAATTCTGCCGGCAACGGATCTGTGATTTCCGGGATATCCGGTAATACAAGTCTGCCTGCGTGGAGTAACTGATGGTTCAGATGGTATCGCTCGCGAAGCTTCCGGTTTACCGCCGGATTGCCGTATTTCGTATCGCCTGCCATCGGATAGCCGAGTGATTGCAGATGCGCACGGATCTGATGCGATTTTCCGGTAAAAAGCTGTACCTGCAACAAGGTAAAGCCATTTTTTACGCAAAGCGGTGTAAATGCAGTCTCGATCATTGACGCACCGGGACTTTCGAGTTTCTGTATCTTAGACTGATTCTTCTTTGTATCCTTTACGATATAGGCTTTCTCATGGATGCGCTGTTTCATCTCTCCGGCTACGATCGTGTAGTAATATTTTTCACATGTATGCCCCTTTAATATGCGGGCTAACATCTGACTGCCCTTCAACGAGATTCCGGCAAGGATAATGCCGGAGGTGTTCCGGTCTAAGCGGTTGCTGATCGACGGATGAAATGTCTCTAGCTGTTTCTCGCTTAGAATCCGCATGGAAAGGCAGTAATCAACGATTGCTTCGTTGATAGAATAATCATCCTTTTTTGCTTTCTGTGATAAGACACCGACAGGCTTATGAACCGCTAAGATATCCGGATCCTGATAGAGGATCTGCAGCGTGATTCCCGGTTTCTGTCTGGAGGCCTGCGCTGAACCATCGGATGTTGTCGAATCTGCGGATTTCACGCTATTATGTTGTTTGGATCCACGATCAAAGTGTGGATTCCCGGTATTTACAACACGGAATTTTTCAATCGTCTCATCTGCCAGAAATACTTTAATAACATCACCGCATTCTAAGATTTCATCACCGGATGCTTTCTTGCCGTTTCTGGTGATGTTTTTCTTGCGGAGCATCTTGTAGATAAAGGAAGAAGGTGCCTGATTCAGGTATTTCATCATGTATTTATTTAAGCGCTGTCCGGCTTCCAAGTCCGTGATGGTAAGCTCCTGCATACCTGGGTTCCTCCTTGCTACACACAGAACGTCAGTATCTGCTCCCGCATGTATTTATCAATCAGTTTCGTTTTATCGTTCGGCTCACCGATGCCGTGGATTTTCTTCGCAAAGGTATCTACATCCGTGTACAGATGAACAATGTATTTGTACTTGCTGTTTGCAAGTGCCTGCTGCATGAATGTCTCGTATTCCTTCTTCTCTTCCTTGAAGTGTTTATCTAACACAAGCGCGTACACACTTCCGTTTCTGACACAGACCGCATCGTAGTAATGCATTCCCTCGGTCTGCGTGATTACGAGATCGTAGATCATGTCCGTCTCATCGGTCTGCCCGTGTACCACGTTATAAACATCCTGTGGCATCGTCTGGAACTTCGCACACATAATATAGGCAATCAGAAACTTTGCAAACGGCAGAACAAGGAGTATCGCAAATACAATACCGATACGTCCGGTGTCACCAAATGCAAGCAGCATGGAAAGAATGATCGAAGCAATCATAATTGCAAGGATCAACGTCACAAGCAGCTTTCCTTTTTTGTAATAATCAATATAGCCATACTGGCCTTTTTCTTTCTTTTTCATTGCAATAAGTCTGTCCTTTATTTTAGATATATCAAGCTGTTTAGTGTATGAATGGAACAATTAAGCCATGCGGAATAATCTTTGTCACAACTCGGAATGCTTTCATGACAACCCCATACGTCGATACGGTCTTTCCTTTCATTGCATCCTTTATGGCAAGTGTAACGACTTTGCCTGCATTGGCACGCAGGATAACCTTATATCCTTTGGTCTTCGTATAGCTTTCTGCGATATCAAAAAACTCGGTGTTTACCGGCCCCGGACAGACAGCGGTTACAACGATCCCATGCTTCTTCAATTCCTGATGCAGAGCTCTTGAAAATGAGAGCACATAGGACTTACTTGCAGCATAGACTGCGAAGTTTGGCTGCGGCATAAAAGCAGCGGAGCTTGCGATATTAATGATATTTGACCGCTTCGCCATGTATGGAAGGGAAATCTTCGTCATACGTGTCAGGGATTCACAGTTCAACCGGATCTCGCCCGCCAAATCTTCCTCGGAGATCTGCTCGACATAGCCCATCTTTCCATATCCGGCAGCATTCACAAGCACGCGGATCTGTGGATGGAATTTCTGCAGCATTTCCTCGTAAGTCCCAACGGCATCCCGGTCGCACAGATCAATCGGAATTGTCCGTACATGGACACCATGCAGGGATTCCTTTAATTCATTCAATCGTTCTTCTCTTCGTGCGATCAGCCAGACCTCGTCAAGTGTGACAAAATGCTGATTGATCTGTTTGGCGAACTCTCTTCCCAAACCGGAAGAGGCACCTGTAATTACTGCTATCTTCATGACATCAACCTCCATCCAGGTAAATACTTGTTCTTCAAAACTCCTTGGCTTGCTTTGCCAAAGCCAAGAGGGTATCCATCGACGCAGACTAACACATAACCATTTTTGACAGATGTATCATCGAAATCAATCGTCTCGCCTTTTAAGTATTTGATGACCTTTGTATCGTCAGCGGACAGATCCAGACAGTTATCAAATTCATCCTTCGTGAGAGCCATCGCCAGTGACTGGCTCGGTTCGAAGCGGTTCTTCTTGATCTCGCCGACATACAAGCCACACCGTAAGATCCGGAGTCCGCGGACTGTTGGGAAGCTTTCTGGTATGTAGTATAGTTTATCGCCTGAGATTTCAAACCGTTCCGGATGAAATTCGTGCGTCGTATGTGATAAAAATTCGGTGACGGAATCCGGCAGCTTTGCGCGCTTGACCGGATAATCGCCATAATTGGCGCGGTTATCCCGCTCGCCCTGCTTCTTGACAAGGCATACAAAATGTCCCTCGCCCTCGATCTTATGTGGCCAGAGTCTGGCACAGCGTGTCAGCGTCTCATTTCCAGTATTCCCCCATTCCGGATGCCCGTGGTCAAAACCTTCGTAAGGGTGGAAATCCACCAGTTCCAGACGATCATCCAATGAAAGCAGATATTCGATGGACTGCTCATTTTCAAGGGGTGCAAATGTACAGGTGGAATAAAGCAGCATGCCGCCCGGTTTGAGCATTGTGACAACCTGATCTAAGATGCTTCGTTGCAGATCGGCAAATAACTGATTGCCGTTATTCTCCCATGCGGTGATCATCGATACGGATTTGCGGAACATGCCCTCTCCGGAGCACGGCGCATCGATTAAGATCTTATCAAAATATTCGTGGAAGCGTTCGGCTAATTTGTAAGGTGCTTCGCTGATAATCAGCGCATTTTCTGCGCCGAAAACCTCTAAGTTCTTCAGCAATGCCTTCGCGCGCGAAGCACTGATATCGTTCGATACAAGCAAGCCGGTTCCGTGTAATTTCGCCGCAAGCTCGGTTGATTTGCCGCCCGGTGCAGCGCAGATATCGAGCACCCGGTCTCCTGCCTCCACAGGCAGTACATTCGCCGGTGTCATGGCAGAAGGCTCCTGAATATAGTAAAGCCCTGCAAAATAATATGGGTGCTTGGATGGCTTATCCAGTGTCTCGTCGTAATAAAATCCATTCTCGCACCATGGAATCGGGCGCAGATGAAATGGATTGATCTTCAGAAATTCTTCCACAGATATCTTCATCGTGTTGATGCGGATGCCGTGATACATTGGCTGATCAAGGCAGGCGGCATACGAGTCGTAATCGTCCTGAAGAAGTGTTCGCATATTCTGTTCAAAGGTAATTGGTAATTCCATGTTATAGTAGCCCTTTCGTGCCTGCATCGACATACGCACGGACGAAGATGCCGTCCTCGCGATATTCCTCTTCTAACAGATTACCGGATTTGCGGATCTGCTGGATCACGCCTGCTTTGGCGTATGGAATCGTCTGTTCAATGTAAATGCGGCTCTGGTTGATAATTTCTGCGAGAATATCCGTGATCTTCTCGAATCCGGTCTCCTGCTTGGCAGAGATATATAACGTATGATCTGCCTGAAAATCTTTGACAGCCGGGAGTTCGTCCACTTTGTCTATCTTGTTAAATAATGTGACAACCGGCTTATCCTTTACGCCTAACTCACGCAATGTATCATATACAGTCAGGATATGCAGATCTGCCTGTGGGTTCGAGATATCAACGACATGGAGGATAATATCGGCAAACTTTGCTTCTTCTAATGTTGAACGGAATGCATCAATCAGATGATGTGGCAGCTTGCGGATAAAACCAACCGTATCCGTCAGGATGATCTCCTGTCCATTCGGGAGCTTGTAGTTCCGGGAGGTCGGATCAAGGGTTGCAAACAGCTTATCCTCCTCTAAGACACCCGCCTGTGTCATATGATTCAGCAAGGTTGACTTGCCTGCATTCGTATATCCAACGATCGATACGATCGGTATATGGCTGTTCAGACGCTGTTTGCGCATTACCTCGCGGTGCGCAATATCGTCTTTCAGGTCAGCAGACAGCTTTGAAATCCGTTCACGGATCAGACGGCGGTCGACCTCGAGCTTCTTCTCACCGGGACCTCTCGTACCGATACCACCACCAAGACGGGACATTACCTGTCCCATACCGATCAGACGGTTGCTGCGGTATTTGAGCTGTGCGAGTTCTACCTGAAGCTTACCCTCCCGTGTTGTTGCGTGTTTCGCGAAGATATCTAAGATTATCATCGTCCGGTCCATGACCTTTGTGTCCAATTCCTGCTCCAGATTCTTCATCTGGATCGGCGATAATTCATCATCGCACACGACACCCGTCGCACCAAGACGCTCCACCATATCTCGAAGCTCCTCGACTTTTCCGCTTCCGAGATAGGTTGCTTTCTCGATGGAATCTTTGTTTTGGATCATGCGTCCAAGTGTCTCAGCACCGGCGGTTGCTACCAGTTCTTCCAATTCATCCAGATTGGCTGGAACCTGTTCGCCGTTGTCTAAATCAACCGCAAACAGAATGACTTTTTCAATTTCTTCTTTATTTTCGTACATAGAATGTCCTTTTAGTTTACATAAATAAATTATTGTTACTCTACTGCGCTGGAATTCTCTGGTTCTGAATACAGGTGGTAACGATCATTGACAGGAACTTCATTTACATTCACACGGGTATCCAGATAGGCGTATAAATCCTGTCCCTTCTGATCTTCCGGATATTTGGCAATATAGGAAGTGGCACGTGAAAATGCTTCGGTATAGTTTTGTAGCTCTTTATAGCACATGATCTCTGCATATAAGATTTCCTGCAGATAGTCACTGTCTCCTGCGGATTCTCCCTGTGCAAGATAGGTTAATGCCTGATTATAGTCTTTGGTGTCATAATAATAGGATGCATATTTATAATTCACATATGCATCGATTCCATGATAGTTCGCGTAGATATCCAGATATTCTTTCATCTTATCATAGCTTTTCTGGTTTTCATAACAGATGGCTGCATAGATACTGATATCCTTATGTCCGTTTTCCACTGCCTTTGTGAAAGTCGCGACAGTTGAAACATAATCTCCGCGCTGATAATTGCCAAGCGCATGAGACAGGTCGGACAGATAGGAAAGCTGTTCCTTGTCATACTTGGAAGCCGGGTATTTTTTCTGGATATCCAGATAGGTCAGCTCCGCATCGGAGAACAACTGGAGCTGCATCATGCAGTCTGCCTCATATAGCAGAATATCTACATTGATGGAGTCTGAAAACCATTGTTTCTCCGCATAAGCTTCCTTGAATTTGTCCAAAGCTTCCTGATAGTTTCCCGCTTCATAGAGAGAAACCGCTTCCTTGCGAATGCTCTTTTTGTGCGAAAATATATTTACACACACAATAATAAATGCAAGGAGCATAACGCCAAGACAGATCAGGTGGAAACGACGGATGCGTCGCTTTCGTTCCCGTCTGCGGCGCGCCATTTCCCGTTCGTATGGTCCTTTTTTCATATGTTTATCTGGTTTACTCATATACTTTCTATCTTTCTATTTCTAATTTAAAATATCCAGCGGATTTTCGGTTGTTGCTTCCGTTGTAGCTTCTGTTGTTGCACTAGGATCTTCGGCTGTCACAGCGGTTGGATCAACTGCTGGTGTGGCAGAGGTTGCTGTGGCTGTGGATACGGAACCACCATTTACCAAAGTGTAGAACTCTTCTAATGTCAGGTTGTTCGTCGTCATAAAGACAGCCGCATCTCTTCCGACATAGCGGAAATGCCATGGCTCAAAATTATGTCCGGTAATGCTTTCCTTACCTTCTGGATAACGGACGATGAAGCCGAAGGAAGAACAATTCTGCATCAGCCACTGGTTTGTTGGAAGCTGTGATACAACAGCAGGGTCTAACTCTGCAACATCATGCGCTGTTACATCGAATGCAAGACCGGTTGCATATTCCCCACTGCCTTCGGTATCGGCGCTGATATAGCCACCCTTGATCGTATACTCACTTCCGGCAGCGTTACATGCTTCCAGCATTGCAAGCAGATCGTTGTAGATGCGTTCATCTACGATATAACCACTGTTCAGAGTATGTTGTTCAAAGGTATATCCATCCGGAATCGGGTTTGTATCGTTGACAAGCATCAGGTAATCTGGATTGTTCTGGTAGATATACGTTGCCTGCTCGCGTAGAACAGCCTGTGGATCAACTTCTTCCGTAGTGGAAGCTTCGCTGGCTGCCTCCGTCGTTGTAGCGTTGGGAGTCTTCTTCTTGCCAGAGATTCCGTGAATCAGTAAAACCAGCAATACAATAAAAATCACAACCCCAAGCACGGTATAAAACAGTAAACTGTAATCACCGGCTTTCATATGTTTTTTCACTCTGCGGATATGTCTGCGGATAATCCGGTAAAGCTTTTTGAACAGCTTTTTCAAATGCTTATAGACAAACTTCGCAAATACCGCAATGTAGTGAAAGACATATGCAAAAAATAATCCTACACCCTGAAAAAATACTTTTGCATATTTCTTTATGTTTTCCCAAACTTCGTTTTTTTCCATAAGTACCCTCCCATTTTTTATAAGATGTCAATGTATTCTCCTGCTAACGCTTTATTCATGCTTCGTACAGCACAGAACTTTCCACACATCGAACATGTATCTTCATGCTCCGGGCTTCTGTCTGCCCGGATGGCTTTGGCAGTTTCGGGATCTAAAGCGCATTCCCACTGCTTGTCCCAGTCTAATACGCGACGGGCATCTGCCATTTTATCATCGATATCACGTGCTCCGCGCACGCCCTTCGCGATATCGGCTGCATGTGCGGCAATCTTCGATGCGATGATTCCCTGCTTGACATCGTCGACATTCGGCAATGCCAGATGCTCTGCCGGTGTTACATAGCATAAGAACGCGGCACCTGCCTGTGCGGCGATCGCACCACCGATAGCGGCAGTAATATGGTCATAGCCCGGTGCAATATCCGTTACCAGAGGACCAAGTACATAGAATGGAGCACCCATACAGATCGTCTGCTGCACCTTCATGTTGGCTGCAATCTGATCCATTGGTACATGTCCCGGTCCCTCGACCATAACCTGTACATTCTTCTCCCACGCACGCTTGGTAAGTTCACCGAGTCGTACAAGCTCTTCAATCTGGCAGACATCGGTTGCGTCGGCAAGACAGCCCGGACGACAGGCGTCTCCAAGGGAAACGGTTACATCGTATTCCGCACAGATATCTAAGATTTCATCGTAATATTCGTAAAATGGATTCTCTTCTCCGGTCATTGTCATCCATGCAAAGACGAGGGAGCCACCACGGGATACAATGTTCATCTTCCGTTTATGCTTCTTGATCTGGTCAATCGTCTTTCTTGTGATGCCACAGTGCAGTGTTACGAAATCCACACCATTTTCTGCGTGCAGACGTACCACATCAATAAAATCCTTCGCGGTCAGTGTAGCAAGATCGCGTTGGTAATGAATCACTGAATCATAGATTGGTACGGTACCAACCATAACCGGACATTCAGCAATCAGCTTCTTACGGAACGGTTCTGTATTTCCGTGGGAAGACAGATCCATAATGGCGTGTGCACCGAGATTGACAGCTTCCATGACTTTCTTCATCTCAATATCGTAATCCTTGCAATCTCTGGAGATGCCGAGATTGACGTTGATCTTCGTCTGAAGCATGGACCCGATTCCTTCTGGATTCAGACAGGTGTGTAATTTATTTGCAGGAATGACAACTTTTCCCTCTGCTACAAGTGGGAGTAATTCATCCTCCCGCATATGTTCTTTTTCAGCAACTTTTGTAAGTTCCGGAGTGATAATGCCCTTTCTGGCTGCATCCATCTGTGTTGTATATTCTCTCATTGAAACCTCCTGTTATGTCAAACTATATCTATTCTAGTCATAATTACTCAAATTATAGCATAGATTTCCTATAAATACAAATAACTGCACCCATAAATTGTTGATTTACAGGTACAGTTATGCTCTATTTGATATCGTACATTTCCCGCAGCTCTTTTGCAGCTGCTTCCATCGCAGAATATAGCTCTCTGGAGGAAATGATCTGACAGCCGGCACCGCGTGTGATCGTCTGGATCAGACCATCTGAAGTGGCAACGGTCATCTGGTATTGTCCTTCATTTTCATGTGTATAGGCTTCGATAAACTGATCGGCAGTCTGGTTTTCCTTTGTGTGCACGATTTCGATATCCTCCTGCACGGTCGTACTGCCATGATTGCCCTTTACCTTATAGCCATCAAAGACAAGCAGGGTTTTGACACCGGTGATCCCCTGGTAATTTGATAACAGGGAAATGAGCTTATCCTTTGCCGCATCGAGATTCGTTTTTGCAAGCTCCGTCAGGGATTCCCATGCAAAAATAACATTGTAGCCATCTACGATCAGGCGCTTTTCTTTTGGCGTGACGATTACCTTGGATGCTTTTCCGGTGTAAGTCTCTGTGTGCCGCACGATCTTCTTTTTATAGATCTGTTTTTTCGCATTTTGGTTTGCAGTCTGCCCGGACAAAATCGCATCGATCTCGTCTAATCCAATCGAATAATCAAAGTTTTCCCGGCTGTGAACGGTATATTCTGCCTGTTCCTGCTCAGTGTCCGTTGCATCACTGACGTGCATATATGCCTTTACCTGATCCCACGGGACAAGGAAACCGGAACCATGTGCGCAGAATACAGAGGATGTCGGGTTGCGTAAATCCGCTTCTGGATCATATGGATGGGTCTGTATGACCTCTTCCTCGTTGTGACACGGCATGTATCCGCGGAAGCTTACCTGAAACTCGCCCTGCCCTTTCGTAAATGCGCGTACATGAAGCTGGTAATCCCGCAACGTTGCAACCGGTCCGTGTCCGCGTATGATTGCACGGTCGCCAAGCTGTTCCGGTGCATCCATGACCGCATACATAGACTGCAGGTCTGTCATGGCGTGTCCAATCATCGAAGCAGGTATTTCCAATGTAAAATCATATTCCGGTTCTAAAATGATCGTACCAGCTTCCATCAGCCCCTGCCGCACTGCACGGTATGTTGCCTGACGGAAATCTCCGCCCTCGGTATGTTTCGTGTGGGCACGTCCGTTTATTACAGTGAAATGTACATCCGTTAAGGGTGCACCGATCTTTGTGCCACGGTGCGTCCGTTCCAGCAGATGGGTATAGACCAGACGCTGCCAGTTTTTGGCAAGGATATCTTCGCTGCAGTCAAGGGATGCATCCACGCCGCTTCCACGTTCTGCCGGTTCAATACGGATATGTGCCTCTGCATAATGACGCAGTGGTTCAAAATGTCCGACACCGATCACCGGCTGGGCGATCGTTTCTTTATACAGGATCTTACCGCTGTCAAAAGTTGGCACAACACCACAGCGGTTTTTGATCAGTTGTGTCAGAATCTCAATCTGAACCGGGCCCATCAGCATGATCTGGATTGTTTCAGTCGGTTCGTTCCATGACAGATGCAGCTCTGGAAGTTCTTCATCGAGATCTTTTATTTTTGTATACATCAAACGTGTGCTGACAGCTTCGTCAAAGGTGATCGTATAGGAAATCACCGGCTCGATGCACGCCATCGGGTTATCACTGTAATCGCCGATGCCGTCCCCTGCCTGTGCGGTTTCCAGCCCCGTAATACTGCAGATATGTCCTGCGGTTACAGTTGGAACGGTCTGATAATGTTCCCCATTATAGATACGGATCTGTGTAACCTTCTCTTCTCCGACGGTATCCCGGACAGATAAGGTTCCCTGCATCACTTTGATATGGGCGAGCCGGTTTCCCTTTTCATCGCGGGTAATCTTATAGACGCGGGCACCAAACGGTGCTTCGGTTAGATTCTGGTAAGCATCTGTTGTATAAGTATCCAGACCGTTTAAGAGCGTATCCACACCAATTCCTTTTAATGCACTTCCAAAGTAACATGGTACGATCTGCCGGTGGCGGATCATAGTCTGGATACAGGCATCAGAAAGCGTTCCCTGTTCCATATAGGTATTTAAAATCGTTTCATCCTCCGATGCCATCGCAATGGATTCATAGAAATCCTCCGGTATATCGACGGTACCCTGCTCATAGCAGGAAAATGCGACGATTTTATCAGAAAAATCCTGTAATTCAGTCAAAATCTCCGACTGGAGATTGTCAGGCTGATCCATTTTATTGACAAATAAAAATACTGGAATTCGATATTCGTTTAATAATCGCCAGACTGTCTTTGTATGCGCCTGAATCCGGTCAGAGGCACTGATCACAAGGATGGCATAGTCAAGTACCTGTAAGGTACGCTCCATCTCAGCGGTAAAATCCACGTGCCCGGGTGTATCTAGCAGGGTAATATCTGTTTCAGCGGTGGAAAGCTCTGCCTGCTTGGAAAAGATTGTAATACCACGGCTTCGCTCCATCTCGTCATGGTCGAGTAAGGTATCACCGTTATCGACTCTGCCTGCCTGTTTCCGGACGCCGGTCTCATAGAGGAGTTCTTCCGAAAGCGTTGTTTTTCCGGCATCGACATGGGCTAATATACCGATTGTAATATGCTTTTTTTCTGCGGTTGTTTCTGTCATCGAAACGCCCTCACTTTTCTTCTGTTTTTCATTTCATTACACTGAAATCTATCATAGCACAGATTCCGGGAATCGTCGACACCGGAAATCTAGGGCAGAATCGATGGATTGCCTCTTGGGACGCTGGCGTTGGCGCATAATCTTCCCCACCCCTCGGAAGGATTTGGAATCTGATTGCTGCCAGGTAAGGCGCGTGCCGCGTTGATCAGATAGGCTTTTACCCGCGCACCGTACAGGAAAGAATCGTTTCCATCGGTAATGCCCCATTGCATCAGATTGGCTGCGGCAGAGGCAACAAACGGTGTCGCAAAGGAGGTGCCACTAAAAAGACGGTATCCGCCGCTGGCATTGGCGGCGAGAATATCGACACCCGGTGCGACAAGCTCCGGCTTTTGGATAGATGTACTTCCCTTTCCTGAAAATGGTGCCACGCTGAGCCTTGCCCCGTTATAGGCACCAACGCTGATCACGTTTGAGGCAGATGCTGGAATTGTCAGGGAAAGGTCAGTTGTTGGAACCTCGAATTCTACAGTTGCCTGTGTGGATGAGGCAACCGGGAGCCATGCATCAATCTGATAGGGCTGATCAAAATACGGTTGGATGGAAAGACTCCAATATCCATACGGAATTACCGTTCCACGAAAAACAATAAAGATCTCTCTTCTTGGGTTAAAAGGTGTTGCCTGCCCGATCTGTATAGAAATCTGTGTTGTGGCAAGTACGAAAGAATAAAATTCTCCGGCATTTTGGGAAGGTATGTAGGTGGTTGCCTGCCCAGCTGGAGCCTGTATGCGAAAAAGAAAGGCGGTCGCAGGTGCAAACCACAGTTGTAAAGAGAAGGTAAGAAGTCCATCTCCGACAAGGATTCCAACGGTTTGTGCAGTATTTCCTCCGATGTAACGGTGTCGCCCGGTGTTCCCCTCGTTGCCCATCCCGGTTACGATTGTGACTTTTCCGTTTGCGCGCAGGGCATCCAGATACTGCTCTACGATTGAATTTCCATAGTGATCGCCGTAATTATTTCCATAGCTCAGATTTAAAACAAGTGGAAGGCGCTGTTGCATGGCATATCGGACAATATAATCGACTGCACACAAAAATGCGGCGGTATTTGGACGGGAGGCTACGCCAATCAGAGAAGCTCCGGTACTGAATGCCGTCAGGATACTTGCGACTGCGGTTCCATGTCCACTTGTATCATAGCGGCGATCCGTGCCTTCTGAAACAACAGATTGAATCTGGTTCGCAGAATATTCTGTACCAAATCCATAGGGCTCCGGTGGAATACCAGTCTGTGATTGATCCCAATAAGCAATGATCCGGCTTTTGCCGTCTTGGGCAATCAATGCAGGATGCGTAAACTCCAGTCCGGAATCTACGATTCCAATCAGGATGCCATTGCCGCGCAAAACGCTTTCCTGTTCGTCATACATCGGAAAGCATGCAGCAATCCGGTTTTCTGCCTGTACTGCCTGCTCGTACTCCATCTGCCGTGTCAGGTCGATGTATAAAACCTCTGGCATATATGTCAGACGAAGAATCTCTTCTTTGGAGGCTGTTCCGACTGCAAAATGGTTCAATAACGGAACTATTGGAAAAACAGCGATTTCCTGTAAGGAATCAAATGCACCAAGATACCGGATCAAAATGTTAAACTGCCGCGTGGAACTTTGGTCTGTCTCCAAGGACACTGCCAGCCCGGTGCTGATTTTCTCGGTAGAATAGACAGATTTATCCATAATTCTCTCCTATTGCTTGTATTTGGTCGAATGGCGATGTCGAAAATGCTTGGAATTTTACGAAATCAGAATACGAATTATGACATTTATTTCATGCGGAATTATATATAATACGGAGGAATGATCAAAGGAGGTGAACATGACCTATGTTGTCTACGCCGATGTATTGTTTCTGTATCACTGTCTTGTGAATGTGACGCTGCTCTGCATGATACAGACGATACTTGGGCAGTCCATAAAAATCCTCCGCACATGTATGTGGACGATTTTTATGGCAGCTTTATCGACAGGTATTTTTTTGATAACGATATCTTTATGTACTCTCTATTATGTATTATATGCCACAAGCTACTTTTTTATGACATATTTTCTTACAAAACACGTGCCATATCCGATTCCAATGTGGAAAATGATACTGGTCGTGCTTGCTGGTTGTATATGGTTGGCTGGAATGCTGCAATTATTTTACATAGCGGACGGCACAGCGTTTCGGACCCCCGGATTTTATCTGACATGTATCGCTTCGGTATTGGTATGCCGGATTGCCCGGCGGATATATGACCGAAAGCAGATGCAAGCCCACGCATATGCAGTAGAACTTGTGTTTCCTGCAAGGACACTCCCTGCCAATGCATTTGTGGATACTGGAAATCGGCTTCAAAATCCCTATACAAAACAACCGGCAATTCTTATAAACTATCGTTTATTGAAAAATCTTCTGTCTGAGCAAAGCTACGCACAACTCGAACAGTATCATAAAACCGGACAATTTCCGTACTTACAAATGAACGAAACCGGAGAAATCACGTTTTTTCCGATTCCTTACCATACCATAGGAAACCGGTTTTCCCTGATGCCGGCAATTACGATTCCAAAGCTGGTGTATACGCAATCGCGCACAACATTCTATGCGGTCACAGCTGGAATCAGCCGGGAAATCTTCTTTGAAAACCGATATGACGTATTACTGCATGAAAAATTACAACCTAAGAAGGAGGAACCAACATGATTAGCATCGTCAGCAACAATATGATCCGTTTCAATATCAAGAGCATAGCGAATTATCTCTTATTTCCAAAAAATGAAGTGCATTATATCGGAGGCGCGGAGATTCTTCCGGCACCACTCTCCTCAGAGGAGGAAAACTTGCTCTTGACGCATCTGGATGATGATGTTTTAGAGGCAAGACAGACGTTGATCGAGCATAATCTGCGTCTGGTCGTTTACATTGCAAAGAAATTCGATAACACGGGTGTCGGCGTGGAGGATCTGATCTCAATCGGTACGATCGGACTGATCAAAGCAATCAATACCTTTAAGTCGGACAAAAATATCAAACTGGCAACGTATGCCAGCCGTTGCATCGAAAATGAAATTTTGATGCATCTACGCCGCAATTCCCGTATCAAAACCGAGGTTTCCATCGATGAACCACTGAATGTGGACTGGGATGGAAATGAGCTGCTGCTCTCCGATATTCTTGGCACGGAGGAAGATCTGGTGTACAAGGATATCGAAGATGAAGTCGATTTGAACCTGTTGGAACAGGCAATGGACATTTTAAGTGACCGGGAGCGCACGATCATCGAGCTTCGATATGGGATTGGCCATGATGATGAGGAAATGACGCAAAAGGAGGTTGCAGATCTGCTTGGAATCTCACAGTCGTACATCTCCAGACTGGAGAAGAAGATCATTCGTCGGTTGCGAAAAGAAATGATCCGGCTTGGATGATACTTGATATTTGTGCACACTTTTTGTACACCTACCATGTTTTTAGTAACAAAAAATGCGGGAATCCTTAAATTTTAAGGACTCTCGCATTTTACATTCAATGCCGGTGGCGGGACTTGAACCCGCACGATGTTGCCATCAACAGATTTTGAGTCTGCCTCGTCTGCCAATTCCGACACACCGGCGGAACAGTTGATACTATATCATAGAACATTTTACTTGTCAATAATAAAATACAGTTTCTGTTCGCCTGTTTTCATAGAATTAAGGGGTCAGTTTCTTCGCAACTACAACAAATCTTCCGTTGTCTGTATGATAGGCGCAGGTCGATAAAGTAAGCAGCGAATCACCGTAAGAAGCATCCGTGTCAATCGTATATCCGGTCAATGCTTTGCAGCCGGATACATACTGGTTAAATGCGGATTTATCCTCCGCGTTAAAGAACTGATAATAACGGAACCCATCTTCCTTTTCTGTCAGTATGTGGGTACGGAAGGCGGCAATCACTTCGTAAGTGCCATTTCCGTAAATGGTATCAAACTGAATGTATTTGTGATTTTTATAAAATGATTCATTCTCATATTTTAATAAGTCATGAAACATCTTTCCAGTTTTCATATTATGTCCGTAGATCAAGATGTTGTCGGAAGGCTTCTGCACATTGCTTTCAAGATCAACAAACAACGTACCTGCACTGCTGTATTCGCCGTAAAAATCCCGATGGATATAATACTCTTCCTCTTCTGGTGTCTGCATAACCGGATAATCAATGTTCGTATCCTCGATGGACAGCCAGCCGATAAAATCATGATTCTCCCGATAGAGGGAAGCAAAAGATTTCTGGACGCGAGTTCCATCGATATTCACAAATTCTAATCCCGGTTCTGCATCGCCATCTGTTGCCACGTAGACAATCTCCTCTTCGTTGACCGGAGCGTCAATCATAGCCTCCAGCTCCTGAAACTGATCTTCACTTTTCTTGCTCTGCAGGAAATAATAGGCAAGATACCCCGCAGAACCAAGGAAAATACAGATCAATACAGCCAGACATAAATTATATACGATACGTTTTTTCTTTTTCATAGCTCATTAAAAATATTTTTTGCTTCCCCACAGATTATTCTGCTTCAAAGCAGTATATTCCTCGTACGCCTGATCCAATATCTGTTTTTCGTTCGGAAATTTTAACAGATGGTACGCCTCGTGATATTTGTAATATCCGGAATCCATAAAATATTCTTCCCGTTGTGGCTTGCTGTAATAGCTGTCCGCCATCATCAGATACCAGTGTACATCCTTGTTAACGACATCATAAGAGGTGTTAAACGTATAGTTGCTTTTTCCAACGTATTTGATAATCTGAGCGCTCACGCCGGTTTCTTCTTTCACTTCCCGAAGTGCAGTTTCATTGTGCTGTTCGCCCTCTTCAACTGTTCCCTTCGGCAGAACCCAGCCTTCGTATTTATTCCTGTAATTCTTATACAACAACAGGATTTTTCCTCGAAAGATTACCACACCACCACAGCTTGTTGCTTCAATCATTGCAATTCCTCCTGCTTTTTCCATTGGTGTGTCCCAAAATTAAATTTATTATAGCAGATTCTGTGGTATGTCGCAAGGTAAACTATTTTCTGTAATATGCATCAAACACCTGTCTGGCAACCCATGCACCTGTCACACCAGTCACGTTGGACTGTTCAGTAATTGCGCAGACGACAATGTCCGGATCATCCGGATCAGAAAAGCCGACAAACCAGGAATTGCAGTTTCCTTCGTTGTCAAATTCTGCTGTACCAGTCTTTCCGGCAACCGAGTAAGAAAGTCCGGAAAAATACCCGGAACCGGTACCATATTCACAGACACCTTTCATATAGTCCGTCAGGATGTTTGCTTCATCTGCGGTCATCAGTGTGCCTGCTTCCTTAGAACGAAATGTCTTTACCTTGGCACCATCGTCGTTTTCAATCGAGTCGATCGTGTACGGCTTCATCAGGACGCCGTCGTTTGCAATCGCGGACATGATCATCGCATTGTGAAGCGGCGTGATCTTCGTATCGCCCTGTCCGATCACTGTCTGTGGAATCGCATCGTCCGGCGAGTCCGCTGTAATCCGAAACTGTGATGAGTTATAGGTGCCATCGTATGGTAAATCTTTGTTAAACAACAGCTCTTCGGCTGTGGAACGATAGGAACCTTTATCTAAAGTCTCTCCGATTGTTGCAAAGCTGACGTTGCACGAATAAGCAAGTGCATCTGCTAACGACAGATCACCGTGTGCCTTGTTGTTGCTGCATCGGATTCCGACGCCGGAGAAGATGGAATTGCCATCACAGTGGAACTGATAGCTGTTGTAGGTTGTTGGATTTTCACGCATGAATTCCAGCAGGGATACCACCTTGAAGGTGGACCCCGGTGCATAGAGTCCCTGTGTTGCACGATTTAACAGAATCGTACTCTCCGATCCCTCCTCCGTCTGCAGATAGCTCCAGACATTTTCAATATCGTTTGGATCATAGTCTGGTTTTGATACCATACATAAAATCTTTCCGGTGGATGGCTCGATTGCAATCACGGCACCCTTACAGCTTCCGAGTGCATTGTACGCGGCTGCCTGAAGATCATAATTTACGGTCGTGATAACATTGTCGCCACGGTTTTTCTCCTCTTTTAATTCGCGGTAAACACGTTCAAAGATGTTGATGTGCGACCGTAGCATATAGAAATTTCCGGCAAGCTCCAGTCCTGCTTTTCCGTATTCATCATAGCCAACCAGATGGGAAAACATGTTGCTGTACGGATAAGAACGGTTCGTATTTCCAGCCTCGTCCGTTTCGCTTGTCGCAATCACAACACCATCACTCGTGATGATATCGCCCCGTTCTACCGTCTTGGCAAAGGAATCCTGCCGGACATTCCGGGAGTTTGCAATCACAGTTTCAGCCTTGAACTGCATGAAATAGATCACATACGCAATCATGCCGACAAACACTGTCACCATCAGATAGGTGATTACAACGATCGGACGATTCTTGATCTTGTTCTTTTTAATTCGTTGTTTTTCTTTCGCGATCAGTTCTTCTTCCGGTGTTAACGGCTGACTCCTGTTCGCGGAGCTTCTGTCTTGCTTTTTCTTTTTCTCTTTCATACTTCACTGCCTCACTACTACTTATTACATATACCCCCTGCACAATCGCAAATATAATGAGGGTACTTAATACCGAACTGACACCATAACTGACTAGTGGAAGTGTCACACCTGTGGAAGGAATGAATTTTGTCACACCACCGAGATTTAAGAAGCACTGCACAATATAGATGCTTGAAAATCCAAGTGCGACATATTTATAAAATGGCTCCTTACATTTCATTGCCACATTGGCAAAGGAAAGGAAGATGCTCACGATTACAAGGATCATTGCAAGTCCGAAGATTACACCCAGTTCCTCGCAGATTGCTGAAAAGATAAAATCGCTTTCGCTGACCGGAATACTTCCAGCCGCTCCCTGTGTCAGTCCAGAACCTGCATATCCGCCCGTTCCGATTGCGAAAAGCGACTGGGACAGCTGATAACCGCCTCCGTCGATATCTGCAAACGGATTTTGCCATGCATGGACTCGCACCATAACATGCTGGAACAGCGAATTTTTAAACAGTGCATAGCCTAGCATGACGGCACCTGCACCAAGCGAGATTCCACCGACCAGAAAAACTGGACGGGAAGTTGCAACATACACCATCAAAACATAGGTTATGTAGAAGATCACTGCCGCACCTAAGTCTTTCTCTAACACAAGCACACCCATAAATGCTGCGGAGATCAGCGCATTTACAAAAAGCTCTTTGAACGTGCTTGCCTTTACAAGCATGGATGCTACAAAGAATACAAATAATATCTTTACAAACTCCATTGGCTGTACGGACAGATGCCCGAGGTTGATCCAGTTTCTCGAACCGTATTTCTCACTTCCGAGCCCCGGAATAAATACTGTGAGCAGGAACAACAGACCAATCACGCCATACAACACGCCGCAATCCTTCATCTTCTTCCATTTCAACATGATATATGGAATAAATGCAGTTATGATCAGACCGACGGTGGCAAAGATGAACTGCTTCACGGCCAAGTTAAAATTCAGACGCGTAAGCATAATATAGCCGATTAACAGCAAAAACGATGCATTGTTTGTCAGCAATCTGGACGAATCCTTGTAGATGCTGTGGTAAAGCACCATATACAAGATGGCGACAAAAATCTGTGCCACATAAAAGATCAGGATCTTCAACTGCCCCAGCCGCAGATACAGGATCAGGTAACATAAGAAATGGATTACAAATACATATCCGATTTGTTTGTTTAGTTTTTTACGCTTCTGCTCTTCGTTTTTCGATGATAGCACCGAAAAACATTTGACGGTATAAAGTACCATGAAAAGCAAAACGAGATACTTTGATACTTCACAAATAATGTTGATCATTACAATACACCTCGATATAAATGTCCGCCTGTTTTTTCATAGGAATCATAGGACTTTCCAGATAATATCTGCAGAATCCTACGAACCTGTTGCTCGTTTTCGATTGTAAAACGAACCAGATATCCCCGGGGATGCAGTCTGGAAAAAGCAGGCTCTTTATATTTATCCAATATAGAATAAGGAACCTTGTTGTAGATGATATTATAGCAGTCATCACAGTTGGTTCTTGCAAAAAAACGATTCCCCATCTCGTCAGTCACGGTCAGGGTAACCGGCTCTTTTTTGCAGCCGTATTTTGTCTTTTGCAGGCAATTCGCAGTCAGCATAACCGGTTGATACTCATATAATGTGAGACAAAGCGGTTCGCCTGCAAGTGCGTCAAGCTCCTCTAGCTTTAACTCCCGCGGCGTCAGAAATGAAATGTCTGTGTCCGCAAAAAATCGCCGGATAAATGCATGCGCCAGACGATTGTAGCAATAAAGGCTGGCATCACATAAAATCACGCAGTCTTCTGGCAACTTCTGACTGGCAAGAATTGCCAGTGCATCTATATTTCTAATATATATACCACGGATTCCGGATTCTTGCAAATCGACGCAGAACCGGTCATGAATTACAGGCGGCAGCTCCGCGTATAGCCGGATGGAATCCGGGATCATATTCCTGCACTGGTTGTATAGCGCAAGCGGCATTGTGATACCTGTCACCGGGGACTCCACATGTGGAAGTTCTTCTAAGATGATACGCAGCTGTTCTTGTGTTACAGCACTAAAGATCATCTGCTCCTGCTTCGAACTCTGGGTGTCAGATGCATTCGCAGGGGACTTTGTAATCATAGATTCATACACGGTATCCCACGACAGCTGTTTTCCGGCGACACGTGTATGTGCCTTAGCAATCTCCGCTTCTAAGGCTGCAAGCAATGCACGGCGGAGCTTCTTTAACACACCATTTGGCAGGAACGCGCAGGTATCCAGATTACAGGTAAACGATGCTAATTCGTATTCCGTATTGCCAAGCTGTGCCAATGGCTTTTTGACTGTCTCTATTGTGGTTTCTCCTTGCTTGCTTTTCTCCACGAGCATATCCGTACAGGTTGCAGTGTAAGTCTGGTTATCAAGCTCACAGGTTACAATCGCGGTCAGCGGAGCTCCGATTCGGGCTGTAACAGAGACAGAAATCGGAAGCTTCTTATAAGAGTTAATATAATCATCCTGCACATGTTGTAAGATCTTCGGGCATTTGGTACGGTAGACGGTCTGCTCTTTCTGCAGAAGCTTGGTCTTCGGACAGTTCAAAGTCAGATGCTGTCCGGGAGTTCCGTCCTTTGAGGATGTAATCTCCACCGCTTCGCCGTTTTTTGTCGTCAGCTCCAACACATCCTGCCGGTATACGGCTTCTGATAGACGGAGTGTGATCGTTCCCTTTTCAACACGCTCCAAACTTCCGATTGCCACACCCTGATTGTTCGGGCGATCCTTTGATATCATTTCCGCACCATTGTGGTGGAAGAAATATCCGTCCGAGAATCCACCACGGTTATAGATATTGGCAAGCTCAAAGGTGAGTGCCTCTGCTTTTTTCGGGTCAAATTTACCATGCAGACAATCATCTACGATCGTTCGGTAAGCGTGCACCGTCGATGCAACGTAGTAAGCATTTTTCATCCGGCCTTCGATCTTTAGCGAATCAATCCCGGCATCCATCAACTTCGGGATCAGCGACAGGGCGCACATATCTTTCATGGATAACAGATAGCTTTTGTCATAGCATTTCCGGCATGGCTGTGCGCAACGTCCCCGGTTGCCGCTTCTGCCCCCCGCAAGGGAGCTCATCAGACACTGGCCGCTGTAAGAGTAACACATCGCACCATGCACAAATGTCTCGACCTCGATATCGACATGCTCTTTGATCGCACGGATTTCAGCTAGAGACATTTCGCGCGCGGTCACAACACGGGTGGCACCCTGCTGTTTCATAAATTCTGCGCCATACCGGGATGTAATATTCATTTGTGTACTGCAATGGATTGCGATATCGGGAAATTGTTCCCGGACATAAGAAAAAACGCCAAGATCCTGAATGATCAGAGCGTCGCCGCCAATCTCGTAAAATGGCTGAATGTATTCATATAATGCGGGAAGCTCCTCCTGCTTCAACAGGGTGTTGACGGTCAGATAGACCTTCACCCCATGTAGATGCGCGTAGGTGACAGCTTGCTTTATCGTTTCTTCGTCGAAATTCGTCGCATATGCTCTTGCACCAAAAGAATTGCCGCCAATATAGCAGGCATCTGCGCCTGCATGTACAGCGGCAATTAAAATATCGTAGTCACCACAAGGTGCGAGTACTTCAATTTTGGAATGTTTGTTATTCATTGCGGTTTTTCTCTGCCTCTAACTGAATAATCTTTCTTTGTAATGCATTGATCTGCTCTTTGTATTCCTCAATCATACGTGCAGAGCTTTCCAGCTTGATCTGGGACTCGATTACCTCGTGACGCAGATCATACAACTGCTGCTCTTTGTTGCTGTCCTCAGTTACCATAGAATCCGCCTGATTCTTTGCTTTGAAATAATCATCTGCGATATTCAAAGCAAGCAGGATTCCCTGATATTCGGTATTCATCCGACGATACTGATCGGAAGTCTTGCATTCTGCAATCTTGCCGTTGATATAAGTCGCAACATTTTGAAGATAATCTTCCCCTTCATATCCGCTTAATGTATATACTTTCCCATTGATTACTACCGGGATATCTACTTTGTTTGCCATAATACAAAATCTCCTTTGTTATTCTATCAGATTTTCCAATCCAAAATGTCTGTAGCAATGTTCCGTAACAATTCTACCACGCGGAGTCCGATTTATAAAGCCATTTTTTATTAAATATGGTTCATATACCTCTTCCAGTGTGCCGGAATCTTCACCGATGGCTGCTGCTAAGGTATCCAGACCAACCGGTCCACCACCAAATTTGTGGATCATCGTCTCTAAGATATTGCGGTCGGTATTATCCAGTCCCATAGAGTCTACCTCCAGACGATCCAGCGCGGTTTTTGCAACATCGTAATCAATCGCACCGTCACCTTCTACCTGCGCAAAATCACGTACCCGCTTCAACAGACGGTTGGCAAGCCGCGGCGTACCACGGGAACGCTTGGCAATCTCCAACGCCCCCTCGTCGTCAATGCTGACACCAAGCACGGCCGCAGACCGGAGAATGATCTGCATCAGCTCGGTTACATTGTAGAATTCCAGCCGATTGACAACGCCGAACCGGTCACGTAGCGGAGCGGTCAGCATTCCAGCGCGTGTGGTTGCACCAACCAGTGTGAATTTTGGAAGATCCAGGCGGATTGAACGGGCACCAGCACCTTTGCCGATCACAATATCAATTGCAAAATCTTCCATCGCTGGGTACAATACCTCTTCCACCTGCTTATTTAGCCGGTGAATCTCGTCAATAAATAAAACATCATTTTCGGACAGATTGTTTAAGATTGCAGCCAGATCGCCCGGTTTATCAATCGCCGGACCGGATGTGATCTTCAGATTGACTCCCATCTCAGTCGCTACAATCGATGCCAGTGTCGTTTTACCGAGTCCCGGAGGGCCATACAACAGCACATGATCGAGCGGCTCGCCACGTTTTTTTGCAGCTTCGATGAAGACACGAAGATTCTTCTTTGCCTTCTCCTGTCCGATATACTCAGACAGATGACTTGGTCGCAGTCCCTGTTCGATTTTATCATCTTCCGGAATAATATCCGCTTGAATGATTCGTTCCATCTTTTTCTCCAATGTCTAAATAATATGCTTTAATGCAGCCTTTAATAATTGTTCTACGGTCATGGATTCGCTGTCCGGAACCTTCTTGATTGCGCGCAAAGCTTCCACGTTGGAATAGCCAAGACTGCTCAATGCCATCGCTGTCTCGGATACAATATCCTCCGGTGCAGATGTTGCTGGAGAAGCCTCATCGTATTCTCCCAGTACATCTTCCAGATGAAATTTGTCACGTAATTCAATAACTAATCGCTGGGCTGTTTTCGGACCGATTCCGTTTGCTTTCGCAATCGCCTTATAATCATCCGATAACACAGCCATGCGCAGTTCATCGACCGACAGGCATGACAGGATAGAAAGCGCACTTTTCGGTCCCACTCCGCTGATATTGATCAGCATACGGAACACAGACCGTTCCTCTTTGGTCAGAAATCCAAACAGACTCATATCATCTTCCCGCACATTTAAATGGGTGTAGATCGTTGCCTGTTGATTTTTTGTCAATCTGGCAGAATCCTGTGAGGATGTAAATACAGAAAATCCGATTCCACCGGTTTCTACGATGATCTCATCGGTTCCAATCTCGGTTACCGTTCCTTTGATATATGCAAACATAATGTTCTCCTGTCAAAAAATAAGGAGTTGTCGTTGTTACGACAACTCCGATCTGGCTTAATCTTATAAGAATTCGAAGCCTTCGTCCTCTTCTTCGCCATCTCCGATCATCATGCGATCTGGTTTTCTTGCATCTTCGATTTCCCCAACAAAGATCTCATCGTCATCATCGTTGCTTGTTGCAGCGGTATGTACATCCTCGTCTGCTTTCTTGAAGAACTTGGATGATGCAGACTCTTTCGCTGGTTCTGGCTCAACCTTTGGTGCTTCTGCCTTTGGCTTTGCGGAGCTCTCAAGCTTCTCGCTCTGAGCCTTTGCCTTTGCAATAATATCAGCGGCAGTTGCTTCAGCATTCTTGATGATCTGGTCTGCACGCTTCTTTGCCTCTACACTTTCTCCGGCATCAGTTGATACATTTTCTGCCTGCTGCAGCTTGTTCTCCAGTTCAAATAATTTCAGTCTGGTATCTTCCATTGCCTTTGTGAGTTTATCAAATTTGTCCTTTGTTTCCTCATAATCTTTGGAAAGGTCGCTGTACGCTCTGAATACAGTGTCTTTAAAGCTGTCAACATCTGCGGCTTTGTAACCGAATAAGCCCTTTTTAAAAGCTGTTGATCTAATATCGTCTGGTCGTAACATTCTATCTCCTCCGTACATCATACTTTAGCTAAAATTATAACATATTGACCAAAAATTACAAGCATTTCTTTACTTCTATGGTATTTATGCTATAATTTAAACCAATTTAGACGAATTTATCGGACGATATCGGAAAGGAGGCACCTATGGAAAAAGTTGTAAATGAGGCTCATCGCAGTAAATTTCAGACATTGGAACAGTTTTATACATCGGAAGATCTGCTTGTTTTTGATATTGAAACGACCGGATTTACAGCCGAACATACTGCCTTATATCTGATCGGCTGTGCTTACTATAAAAACCGTCAGTGGAATATATGCCAGTGGTTTAATCAGGATGGCAGATCCGAAGCGGATATTTTAGAGCAGTTTCTTTCCTTTGCGATGAATTATAAATATGTGATTACCTATAATGGAGATGGATTTGATATTCCGTATATCACAAAAAAGGCAAAGGCTTATGGGATGGAAAATACACTCGCCCATATGGAAAGCATTGATATTTATAAGCAGATCCGTTTTTTAAAAGATGTGCTGCACATGGAAAATATGAAACAGAAAAGCGTGGAACGGTTTCTTGGTATCCATCGGTTAGATAAATATTCCGGCGGTGATCTGATTAAGGTCTATCAGGAATATGTAAAGCTTCCGGTAAAGACAAACAAGCAGTTGTTGTTACAGCACAATTACGAGGATCTCGAAGGACTTCTGGACTGCACAAGCATGCTTGCTTACTGTAAATTCAAAGCTGGCTGTCTGCTCGTCCGCAAGATGTCTGTGCGGCAGAACCGGTTACTTTTCTCTTTGGAGCTGGAATACCAGCTTCCAAAACGATTGACGATCGGATTGAATGATATCATCATCACTGGATTCCAGAAGGAAGCAACGATTAATGCCCCGATCTATACAGAGGAATTGAAGTTCTTCTTTGATAATTACAGGGATTACTACTATCTTCCGGCAGAGGATATGGCGGTTCACAAAAGTGTGGCAAGCTATGTGGATAAAAACTACCGGGAACCGGCGAAGAAGGAAACCTGTTATCTGCGTAAAAAAGGATATTTCATCTCCCAGATTGATGATGGAATTTTATCTGGCTACAAACGGGATTATGAAGACAAAGAATCTTTTATTGAACTGACGGATTCGTTCCTGCAGGACTTAGATCTTTTGCACGCATATGCACGACATATAATAAGGCTGGCGCTCTCTTAAAGCGTCAGCCCTTTTCTTTAATATATTTAGAATAAATCTTCTTCCATATTGTCAAGGAATTCCTTGAAAGCTTCTCTTGCACTGCTGATTTCCGATGGATTCTGTTTATTTAATACATCTTCAAACTGGTTAATCTCATGTTCGAGAATCTTACGGGTATCTCCGATGGATTCCTCATACATGCGATCCGCACGAAGCAGCAATAATTTGTTTGCCTCCTGTTCCCGTGGATGAATCTTCAGGGAAGAAAGCTCCTCGAATCTGGCATCGATTTCTTCATCGGTCAGATCGGTTTCCTCGTTCTTAATCACAAGTCGTTTTTCCACATTTGTAGAAATTACCTTTACAATCACCTCTAAGATAGAGTTAACATCATAGGTGTATGTGACATCGACGCATTCTTCGCCGGCAGGTGCCGGTGGAACCATAACTTCAATGCTGCCAAGGTAGACGTTATTTGCTGCCAGACGGCTCTCGCCCTGCAGGATATCGACCTTGATTCGTGTCTGCCGGTCACTGACGGTATAGAGACGTTCCGTATGACTGACCGGAATCACGGAGTTTCGTTCAATCAATGGCAGATAATGTCCAGCCTCAAACACACCTCCGGATCTGCGGGATACAACCTCCGTTCCAAGTGTAAATGGACAGACATCCGTCAAAATAATCTCTTTCACTGCTTCATTCCGTTCTTTCATAGCAGCCTGTGTCGCCGCGCCCACAGCAACCACCTCGTCCGGATTGATACTTGTATTCGGCAGACGTCCAAACAGGCGGCTCACAAACCGGCGTACGATGGAAAGCTTTGTCGAACCACCAACCAGAATTACTTCCTCAATATCTTTGAGCTTGATATTTGCATCCTTCAGGCTTCGCTCGATTGGCTTACGAATACGTCCAAGCAATACCTGACAGGATTTTTCATAATCGTCAATATCAATTTCGCTCTCTACGACTTCTCCGTTGATATTACATTTCATAACTGATGTTTTTGCATCTGCAAATCCAAGCTTGCAAATCTCTGCCTGCTTGTGAATATGTGCACGGGTTTTCTGATCAAGAGTATCTTCGTCAATCTCGTGTTCCCGGAGAAACATCTGTTCCAATACTGTCGTAAAATCTTCTCCGCCAAGGAAATTATCTCCGGCAACTGCGCGCACTTCCATAATATTCTGATAAAGCTCTAGGATTGATACATCAAATGTACCACCACCCAAATCAAATACGAGGAATTTCGTGTCTGCATTTTTCTTATCCAAACCATAAGCGATTGCTGCGGCTGTTGGTTCACTGACGATACGTTCTACCACAAATCCGGCAAGTTCTCCTGCTTTCTTTGTTGCTTTTCGCTGTGCATCGTTAAAATATGCCGGTACGCTGATGACTGCCTCCTCAATCGTGCAGCCAAGATAATGCTCTGCATCTTCTTTCAGAGATTTTAAGACAAGGCTGGAAAGCTCTTCCGCAGAGAACTTGCGGGTTCCAAGGGTAAACACCTTCGAGCTGCCCATGTTCCGCTTGAACACATCCGCGGTCTGATCTGGGTACAGCATCTTCCGCTCCTTCGCAGTCTTGCCGACATAGACAATTCCTTCCTCATCCACGCTTACAACCGAAGGAGTCAGATTTTCTCCCAGACGGTTCGGAATGACCTTTGCATGGTCGCCATCAAAATATGCAATTAAACTGTTTGTCGTTCCTAAATCAATTCCTACTATCATTTCTAATCCTAATTTCTTATTTTTTATCTTCAATCCGCTTCAGACATGCCTCATAGAAAGCATTTTGTCCACAGACACGGATTGCTTCTTCGTACATACTGCGTGCCATCGCATAATTGCGCTGCTTCTCATACAGCAACGCTTTCTCATATAAAATCCGGTGACAGACACCATAGAAACAGCCGCGACAACGACGGGCATGCAGACCCTGTTCTAACCAGTCTTTACATTCTTTGTAGTTCCTGGAAAGTCGTGCAAAACGTGCCATCTTGATATACTGTGGCGGCGTTTGTATCTGATCCTTTGGATAAGCGGCAGCCGCATTTGCTATCGCACTGTTCTTCTTGAAGCTTCGCAGTTCTTTTAGCTGGATCATACATTCCAGCCATTCACTATAATAATTGGCTTCCTTGTTTGTGTCAAGCGCAATCGCCCGCTCATATAACGGCTTTGCGTCCGCATACATGGCATGGTCACGGAAGATATCTCCCATTGCACCATACACCCGGTGATTCTCCGGATCTTTGCTTATGATATATTCAAATGTCTCATGCGCCAGATCAATGAAGCCGGCATCTCCGTAGATATCAAGCAATTTTCTTGCACAGGCAGAATCATCCACAAAAGGAAGCAACTCGGCAATGGCATCCTTTGCCGCATCCATCCGAACAAGCAGGACGGCATAATCGTAGGCGATATCTGCATTCCACTCATATTGCTTTTTATAATCGATATAGAGCTGCTGACTTTCAGGAAACCAGTTCATGCACTGGTAGACACGTGCTAAACTCTGCAAGCTCTCTTTGTGCTGTTCGGTGTCTGTTTCAGAAACTTCATATGCTTTTCGGTATGCATCGGCAGCCACTTTATAGCTTTTGTGCAGCTCCTGTATCATCCCAATCCGCAGATACGCAAAATAATTATCTGGTTCTAACTGTAATGCAGCCTGATAATCGCGAACAGCCTTTTTGTATTCGCCCATCAGACTGTATACGATCGCCCGCTCATTGTAAACCTGCGCGGTTGCCTGTATTGCAAGCTGTGTACCAAATGCCTCCAATGCCTGTTCGATTTTCCCAAGTTTCGCATAGGAAGAACCGATATACATATCAATCAATGGATATTGTGTGTTTTGTTTCTTTACCTGCTCGAACTGTTCAAGCGCTTTATCATACATGCCCTTGTAGCGGTAACAAAGCGCTAACAGCATATGGACATCCTCAAAATGCTCCATATCGGTTGTCTTACCATCTGAACGACTGACAATTGCTACGAGCTGCCGGATTGCCGGATCAATCTTGTTATCTAACATGGAAAGCCGTGCCCGGTAGTAATCAATGCTGTCACTTTCATTTTCAAATGCATCAAAACGTTTGATCGTATCCTGCGCCTGTTCGTATTGATGTGCGCGGATAAATAAGCTTGCCTCTAACGCATAAGGCTGAGACAGATACGGATACAGATTGATTGCCTGTTCGCAGGCATTATAAGCTTCCTGAATATAATTCATCGCCTTGCAGGCTTTTGCTTTAAACAGATATGCCACGTAGTCGTGCGGATCCCGTTCTAACAGGTGTTCACAGGCACGTAGACAATCCGTATATTGGCCGGTCAGGAACTTTAGTTCACAATCCGCCTCATATGAAAGGATGATTTCCTCATGATCTTTGGATAATGCGATATCCAGATGACGTCTGGCATTCTCGTAATCCTCTGTCTTCATATAACAATCGGCAATCAGGAAATTCACATACGGATACCGGACGCGTTTTTTCTCTGTTTCTGCACTTGTATCTTCCTCTGGGAGCTGCTCAATCAGATTCTTCCAGACAAGAAAACATTGTCTGGCATGCGCATAATCACGAACGCCCAGATAACAACGTCCAAGAACATTATAGTATTCAAATTTCCGATCTCCTTCTGGCTGGAATTTAGTCAGAAAGGCGATTGCTTCCTGAAACTGATAGCTTTGGTAATAGCTCCAGCCAACGTCCATCTTTGCCTGTATATCATCTGGATTTTTCTTTAACTTGTCCAGATTTTCCTGTATCATCATCTGATTGGCACGCACCATACCAATGCGGACAGAATCATCATAATGATTTTCCTTGAGCAGATCCATATAGCCATCTCTGGCAGCTTTATAATCTCCCTTGCGGAATGCAAGTTCTGCCTGTTTGGCGCGCATAAGATAATTCTGTGGGTCCAATTCCTTGGATCGGTTGAAATACTGTTCTGCCTGTTCCAGATCATTGTTCAGGATACAGACATCTCCACAAAAATGAAGCAGAGTGATATCATCTGGATACTTTGCAGACAGTCCTTCCGCTTCCTCGCGGATCGCTGCTAATGCGGAAGCATACCGCTCGGCGTATAATGCATCCAGATCTTGTGTTTTCCGTTCTTCTTCCGTCATGGATGTCTGAATATATTCTGAAAACTCCAACCGGCAGGTCTGCAGACGGATACGCATCTCTTCCAGATGTATATATACATTGGAAATATAATATTTTTCCTTCATCTGCCGGATTTTTTCTCCGGCATCTTTTAGCTCCTGACTGCGAACCATGCGATCTAATTCAATGTAATCACGGATATAGGCATCGATCGTTGCGGAGGTTATGATCTCTGCATGCTCAAACGCCTCATAATTGATGATATCCTCATAGGTCGCATTGTTCGTGATATAGTCCAGGTAATTTTCCGGGAACTGTTCTGTAAGCTCGCTTCTGCGCCCTTCAAGATCAAAATATCCGACGATGCATTTCCATACCTTTTTCGGAACCAGCACATGATTCATCAGGAACCGCAACAGTCCATACAATGCATCCTCACTTGTGTCGAGCGATACAAAATAATCGGAATTAAAGAGTGCAAGCCATTCGTCTGGATTGATACGACGGGCATAATCATCATAGAGAGCCTCTAATGAAGCAAGCATTTGCTGTTCCGGTGTATCTTGAATGGCAACGTCGAATTCCTCCTCCGTCTGATCGGCAAGGTGCACCGCCTCCTCATAGGCTTTCCGAAGCTCCATAAACCCTTCCGGATCATCTTCCGGATTGACAGAAGAAAGACGCATTCGATAGGCTTTCTTCAATGCGTCTTTATCCTTCGTCTGTTCAATTTTCAGAACATCCCATATATTCATTAAGCTAACATTCCCTCAAGTGTTTCGCGGATTGCTTTGATGAAGTTCTCGCTGTTTAATACAGTGACATCCTTCATCGTTGTAATAAGTGCAAGATCCTTTGTCATCTTGCCGTCTTCGATCGTCTTGATCGTTGCCTGCTCAAGCTTGTCTGCAAATTCCATCAGTTCTGGAATATTGTCAAGCTCGCCACGCTTTCTCAAAGCACCAGTCCATGCGAAGATCGTTGCAACAGAGTTTGTTGATGTCTCCTCACCCTTTAAGTGCTTGTAGTAATGTCTCTGAACAGTTCCGTGTGCTGCCTCGTACTCGTATTTTCCATCTGGAGAAACAAGTACTGATGTCATCATGGCAAGAGAACCAAATGCAGATGAGATCATATCACTCATAACATCGCCGTCGTAGTTCTTGCAAGCCCAGATGAATCCACCCTCAGACTTCATAACACGGGCAACTGCATCATCAATCAGAGTATAGAAATATTCGATGCCTGCGGCGTCAAACTTCTCTTTGTATTCGTTATCGAAGATCTCCTGAAAGATATCCTTAAATGTATGGTCGTATTTCTTGGAGATTGTATCCTTTGTTGCAAACCACAATGTCTGCTTTGTATCAAGCGCATAGTTAAAGCAGCTTCTTGCAAAGCTCTCGATGGATTTGTCGATGTTATGCTGTCCCTGAATCACACCCGGACCATCAAACTTGTGGATGGTCTCCTTGATTACCTGTCCGTCCTCGCCTGTAAATACAAGCTCTGCTGTACCAGCACCCGGTACATCGATCTCTACGCTCTTATACACATCGCCATAGGCATGTCTTGCGATTGTAATAGGCTTCTTCCAGTTCTTTACACATGGCTCAATTCCCTTGACAACGATTGGTGCACGGAATACGGTTCCGTCTAAGATTGCACGGATCGTTCCGTTTGGACTCTTCCACATTTCCTTCAGGTTGTACTCTGTCATACGTGCAGCGTTTGGTGTGATTGTTGCACACTTGACTGCAACACCGTACTTCTGTGTTGCGTATGCAGAATCAAAAGTAACCTTATCGTTTGTCTCGTTTCTGTACTCCAGACCAAGGTCGTAATACTCGGACTTTAAGTCGATAAATGGGTAGATCAATTCATCCTTGATAATCTTCCAAAGGATTCGTGTCATCTCATCTCCGTCCATCTCTACCAGTGGAGTCTTCATCTGAATTTTTGCCATTGTAATTATCCTCCTGATTTTAATTGCGTGGTTTGCGAATTGTATCCTGCACGTTATCTAAGTGTTGTCTGTAATTATATAATTGCCTGCAGACACGCTCTCGCTCACTTCCACACGCAGTGGTACTAAATTCGCGCCAACAAGTTGCCGCTTATTAAGTACCAGCGTGTTCCAATGGTCTGCAAACAAATTAATAATTACAGACAACACAATATACAATTTGATTGAATGGATACAATTCGCTATTTACGTTATTTTATAAATTATACACGATTGTTATTGTAACATATTGACAGTTATTTGAAAATATCACTTTTTACAATAATCGTTGGATTGATTTATTTTATTGTTTATTTGTGTACAATATCTGTGTTAATTACCTCAAAAATTTGACCTTGGGGTTATTGTTTGAATGTGGTTTCGTAGTCGAGGAAGTCGACGAGGAAGTGTTTTTCCTTCAGGGCTTCTTCGATTTCATCGAGGATATCTTCGCTCTCGGCTTCAATCGTGTGAAAATGATAGCCGGAGGTTGTGTTCGATAAAAGGGACGATTTGCTTTGTTTCAGATCTTCCACGAACTTACGGATATCGCGGCGGCTCTTGATATTTAATGGTGCTGTGACCTTGCCGTAGGTGCGGTGGTTTACCATAACATCTAAGACGATTCCACCGAAATCAACGATTGTGCTTAATTCTTCTTCTGCCTGATCATCGGTGTGACAGACCTTTACAATCCGCCTGCAATTTTGGTTGCCAGCATCTTTTTCATACATATAGCCACGTGGCGTCGATACGATTGAATGCCCTTTTGAACGGAGCAATGCGATATCCTGTACGACAACCTGACGGCTGACATGATAGATGTCCCCGATTTTTCCACCCGACAACGGTTCATCAGATCGCAGTAACAACGCAAGAAGCTTCTCTCTGCGTTCATCTCCGGATAAAATTGTCTGCTCCATCTGCGTTTCCTCCTTGATTGAAATAGATTGTTGCAGCATAATTAGTCAATTGGATGCAGATGTTTCAGACTGATATCTAAGATTGGAGCGGAATGTGTCAGCGCCCCACTCGATACATAATCGACACCAAGCTTTGTGATCGTCTCGATATTTTCTTTTGTGATATTTCCGGAACACTCCGTCTTGGCACGTCCATCGATGATCTTAATTGCTTCTGCCATCAGCTCCGGGGACATATTATCAAACATGATGATATCGGCACCTGCTTCCACTGCTTCTCTGACCATATCCAGATTCTCTGTCTCTACCTCGATTTTGCAGACAAATGATGCATAATCTCTTGCCATCTGAACTGCCTTTGCCACACCGCCTGCGGCGTCAATGTGATTATCCTTCAACATAACAGCGTCCGACAGATTGTATCTGTGATTATTTCCGCCGCCGGCACGAACCGCATATTTCTCGAAGATACGCATGCAAGGTGTTGTCTTTCTTGTGTCAAGCAATTTGGTATTTGTCCCTTTTAAAAGTGCTGCAACATTGTTCGTATAGGTTGCAATACCGCTCATGCGCTGCAGGTAATTCAGCGCTGTACGCTCACCGGACAACAGCACACGGATATCACCGACCACAGTTGCAAGCACCTGTCCGTTTGTCACGGCATCGCCATCCTTGATCTGCTTTCCATCCTGCTCTGCAAAGATCACTTCGGTATTCGGATCTAACATCGTAAATACACGCTTAAATACCTGCAATCCGGCAATGATTCCGTCCTGCTTCGCAAGCAATGTAACCTCGCCCTTCTTATACTCCGGCATCACGGCGTTCGTGCTGATATCTTCACTGTTGATATCCTCCTCCAAAGCCATCTTAATATACTTATCTGCAACTAACTGCATTGTAATCTCATTCATTTGTCTGTCTAATCTCCTTTTTTATTAAATGTACACGATCATTGTACATGATTTTTGGTATTGGTAGTACATATATTTTATTTTGAATTGTTCCATATACGATGTATTGAAACTAAGAAATTCTAAGATGTTCTGATATAAATTATGACCCTGTACGCAACCGCCGCCAATTCGCCATCCATGGCTCAGTGGCGGCTTGATTGAACATCGTGTTCAATCATTGCTGATATAGTACAGAACATCAAGAATTTCTAAGTTCCAAACATATTGTATATGCGAACATATTCAAAAATAAAATATATGTATCTACGTAATGGAATAATCATGCACAATGATCTATAAACTTTACACAAGCTCACCAATCATGTGCTTTGCCGCACGCTTGGCGAACACTAAACTTTCAAGCAAACTGTTGCTGGCTAAGCGGTTCTTCCCGTGCACCCCGTTGCAGCTTGTCTCGCCGACAGCATACAGATGTGGCATCGTTGTAAGCGAATACTTGTCTACGTGGATACCGCCCATGAAGTAATGCTGTGCTGGAACGATCGGAATCGGCATCATCAGAATATCAAAGCCATACTTCATGCAATGCTCATAGATATGAGGGAAATGGTTCAGGATTGTCTCGCGTGGAACATTCTCAAAGGATAAGAACTCGTATTTCACGCCCTCTTTTTCCATCTCTGCCTGAATCGCTTTCGTAACAACATCTCGCGGCTGCAATTCATCGACGAAACGCTCTTTCTTGTGATTCAAGATAATTGCACCCTCACCTCTTGCCGACTCTGAAATCAGGAAACTTCTGCCCGGATTCTCCGTGTAAAAGCAGGTTGGATGAATCTGTACATAGTCCATATGCTCTAATTCTACGCCGTGTTTTCGCGCAATCTCACAGCCATCGCCGGTCAGGATCGGATAGTTCGTGGAATGCTTGTATTGTCCGCCGATTCCACCTGTTGCAAATACTGTGTTTTCCGCATAGATCTCTAATTCTTCACCATCCGCACATTTTGCAAGTATACCCACACAGGCATGATTAATATCTTCTATAATATCGGTCATGGTTGTATGTTCAAAAATGGTAACATTGTTCAACTGCTTCACAGCAGATAATAGACGGGTCGTAATCTCTTCCCCGGTTATATCCTCATGGAAGCAGATGCGCGGCTTAGAATGTGCTCCTTCCTTTGTATAAGCAAGACTTCCGTCTGCGTTTCTCTCAAATTCCACACCATATCCGATCAGATCATTGATGACATCCCGGCTGCCACGGATCATGATGTCGACACTTTCCTTGCGGTTTTCATAATGACCGGCACGCATCGTATCCTCAAAATACGAATCATAGTCATCCTCGTCCCGCAGCACGCAGATACCGCCCTGTGCCAGCATCGAATCACAGGTTTCAAGCTCTGCTTTTGAGAGCATCAAAATCTGTTTATCTTCCGGTAAATTCAATGCTGTATATAATCCACCGACACCGCAGCCGACGATCACAACATCGTAATGTAATTCTCGCATCTTCCTGTCTCCTTTGAATTTATACCTGTACATAATACAAAGACACGATGTGCTCTGCGCATCGTGCTCTGATTAGCGGTCGTCAAATGCACCACATAAATGCGTGCATTTTCCTCGTCGCCATAACAAAAACGCAGACATTCCGCCTGCGTTTTTGCTCCGAATGTACATGCAGTATAGCACATGTTTTGACAGGTGACAAGACACCTATATCGGAAAGATTAAATTTATTTCCGTACCGACATTTAATGCACTCTCAATCTTAATCTCCGCATTGTGCAGCTTTGCGCCATGCTTTACAATAGAAAGTCCAAGTCCCGTGCCGCCTATTTCCTTGGAATGGCTCTTATCAACCCGGTAAAAGCGTTCGAATATCCGGTCAAGCTGGTCTGCCGGAATTCCGATGCCGGAATCTTTGACACAAAACTCACAACGATGTTTTTTCTTTTTGATCATGACATCTATGGTTCCATCCTCTTTGTTATATTTAATGGCATTTTCAATCAGATTGTATACCATTTCTTCTAACACAGAGTGTATGCCGGATATCATCATATGTTCACCCTGCAGATTGATTTTGATATGCCGTTCCTCTGCTACCGGCTCCAAATGATGGATTTCGATTCTTGATAGGTCATATATATCAATCGGAGTCTTTTCTACTGCCTGCTCTCCCTCATCAAGCTGAGACAGCTTAATGATATCTTCTACCAGATGGATCAGCCGACGTGCTTCGTCATAGATCTTACCTGCAAATGTTTTGACATCCTTCTCGTCAACAATTCCATTTTTAATAATTTCTGCAATACCGGATATGGAAGTTAGCGGTGTCTTTAATTCGTGCGATACGTTCGCCGAGAATTCCCGTCTCAAATTCTCGCGTTCTTCCTTCTCTGTGACATCCGTGATGATAACGACCGCGCCGGCAACCTCGTTATTCCGGAATACCGGATTCGCATAGATATTATAAAAACGTCCCTTAACCGGGCAGATATACTCGCTGTGGATTCCCTGGATCGCCTTCTTGATACAGTCGATAAACTCTTCCGACCGGTTAATCTCTAACACATGTTTTCCATCTACCGATTCATCCACATCAAATAAGGTTGAGATACTCCGGTTGTGTGAGAGAACAATTTCCTTTTTATCCACAACAAGAAAACCTTCCTGCATGTTTTCCGTAATCAGTGCAAACTCATTTTTCTGTGCCTGCAGCTGTGTCATCGCCTTTTGAATCTGCTCGTTCTGGATGCGGATTTTACGGATAAACGGTGACAGCTCGTCATAAACCGTCGATTCATCCGGATGATCTAAGTCAATCGCTTCTAACGGTGTTGTAATCTGTTTCGATAAGCGGTAGGCAAGAATCGCGGAGAATTCAACACCGAGCAGTAATACGAGAATAATCGGAAGCAGCACCTTCATCAAAAGTGCCGGCACCGATTTACGGACTACGGAGACACGGACTACACTTCCGTCCGCAATACGGATGGCATGATAGATTGTCTCCTCGGAAAGTGTCTTCGAATATCTTACACTTGTGCCTGCCGAAGACGTCATTGCCTGTTTGATTTCTGTACGATTTTTGTGATTTTCCATCGTATGGGGGTCGGCTTTGTTGTCATAAAGAACTGTTCCGTCCGCCGCAACCCATGTGATACGCTTTTCATTCTCATTCAAATCGGTGAGAAAATCCAGCCCGGATAGGTTCACCCCCTCCGCAATATAGCCTGCCGCCTGATTCAGGGAGGAAACGTATTGTTTGTTGAAATAGCTGTATAAAACACCGATGATGGATACGCCACATAGAACGACCAAAAGCAAGATGATTAAAATTGTATTCTTGAATATCTTCTTTTTCATTTTAATCTCCGATCTTGTAGCCGACACCGCGGACCGTTTCAATCATATTCCCGGCTTCCTTTAATTTCATCCGGAGGCTTCGTATATGGACATCAACCGTACGGCTTTCCCCATCGAATTCATATCCCCAGATGCGGTTTAGCAGCTGGTCACGTGTAAACACCTGTCCCTGGTTTTCCATAAACAGATGCAGAAGTTCAAACTCTTTCAATGTAAGATTGATGCGCTCTCCATCCACTAAAACAATGTGGCGCTTGGTATCTAAGGCTATGCTTCCGGCAATAAGCTTCTCACCGTCATCGGTCGTATCTGCACGGTTTTCTGTCCGGCGAAGCAAAGCTTTGATTCTCGCAACTAACTCCATAATGCCAAACGGCTTCGGTACGTAATCATCCGCTCCGCTGTCAAGCCCCAGTACTTTGTCGTATTCACTATCCTTTGCAGTTAACATAATGACCGGAACCTCTTTGGTATCAGCATGTTCCCGGAGCTTTTTCAAGACAGATAGTCCATCCTCCTCCGGCAGCATGATATCAAGCAGAATCAGGGACGGAAGTGTTTCTTCCATCCCTGCCCAGAATTCCGATGGACGTTCAAAGCCTTTTGCTTCCAAATCCATGTGACATAATGTGTAAACTACAAATTCACGTATGCTATTGTCATCTTCTAAAACATAAATCATTTTATATATGCTCTCCTGTGATTGAATAATAAACCCATTCCGCAACATTCGTTGCATGGTCTCCTATTCTTTCATAATACTTTGCAATCATGATAATGTCTATATAAAATTCGCCATCTTCTGCTTTTTTTCCGATCTCTTTAATGAGACGTTTCTTTACCGAATCAAATAATGCATCGACTTTATCATCCGCCTGGATTACAGTGATTGCCAGATCCTTGTCTTTTTTGACATATGCCTCCACAGCATTTGACAGCATATCTTTCGCAGCACCTGACATTTCTTCAAGGTCTTTAAAATCCTTTAAGTCATAAGAAGTTGTGAAACGGATCATATCCGCAATATCGGCACATTGATCACCGATCCGTTCGAGATCAGATATAAGCTTTAATGCAGCTGATACAAAACGGAAATCCGATGCGACCGGCTGCTGCTTTAAAAGCAGGCTCATACAGATATGCTCGATATTATGCTCGCTTTTATCGATCTCTTCTTCGACTGCATGGGATTTCGATGTGTATTTGGCATCGCCACTAAAGAGTGCCTTCGTAGTGCCCGCGATCACCTTCTCGCAAAGTGCACCCATACGGATTAGTTCGACATTCAGATTCTCTAATTGCTTCTCGTATTCATTTCTCATAATTCATCAACCAAACCTTCCTGTGATATAATCCTCTGTCCGCTTGTCACTTGGATTTGCGAACAGTTTCTCTGTATTGTCAAACTCCACAACTTCTCCGAGCAGGAAAAATGCTGTATTATCTGAGATACGTGCAGCCTGCTGCATATTATGTGTTACCATGATGATTGTATATTTATCTTTCAGATCAACTGCCAGATCCTCAATCTTTGAGGTGGAAATCGGATCGAGGGCAGATGTCGGCTCATCCATCAAAAGCACATCCGGTTCTACTGCAAGTGCACGCGCAATGCACAGACGCTGCTGCTGTCCACCTGACATACCGAGCGCGCTTTTCTTCAGACGGTCTTTGACTTCATCCCAGATAGCAGCCTGCTTTAAGGAACGTTCCACAATTTCATCTAATTCCGCCTTTTTATGGATTCCGTGTGTACGCGGTCCATATGCAATATTGTCGTAGATGCTCATCGGAAACGGATTTGGTTTCTGAAACACCATGCCGACGCGCTTGCGCAATGTATTGACATCCATTCCTTTGTATATATTTTCGCCATCGAGTGTTACCTCACCTGTGATCTTACAGCCCTCGACCAGATCATTCATTCGATTCAGGCTTTTTAAGAGTGTGGATTTTCCACAGCCGGATGGACCGATGAATGCAGTGATCTTGGTCGATGGAATGTCCAAGTTGATATCTTTTAACGCATGGAAATCACTGTAATATAAATCCATGTCCTTTATTTTAAAATTACCCATTTTTTCCTCCAAATTCCAGTACTTATTTTGCCTGCAGTTTTTTGGCAAGCTTTCCGGATGCTGCATTGATTATGACAACCATTACAAGCAGCACAACTGCGGTTGCATATGCCTGTTTTGTGTAGAGTCCTTCCGAAAGCAGCTTATACATATGAACAGCCAGTGTACATCCGGAATCAAATAAGCTCTTTGGTATCTCGGCAGTTGTACCGGATGTAAAGATTAAAGCTGCCGTCTCGCCGACGATACGTCCGATTGCCAGGATAACTCCGGATAAAATACCGGGTACCGCAGATGGAAGTACAACCTTAAATATCGTCCGCAGTCTGCCGGCTCCAAGTCCGAAGCTTCCTTCCCGGTAAGAATCCGGTACGCTTAAGAGCGCTTCTTCTGTCGTACGCATAATGGTTGGAAGTACCATAATGGAAAGTGTAAGCGCACCACCGAAGAATGAAAGTCCCCAGCCAAATGCGATCACAAACATCAGATATCCGAACAGACCATAGACAATGGAAGGGATACCGGATAATGTCTCGGTTGTGATTCTGACAATACTCACAAGTTTATTTCCGCGCTTGGCATATTCTACCAAATAAATAGCAGAACAGATACCGATTGGTACTGCGATGAGCAGGGAAAGCGCTGTCATAAGAAATGTATTGATAATTGCAGGAAGCATCGATACATTTTCGGTTGTATATTTCCAGGCAAAAAGCTCCGGAGAAAGATTCATGATACCGTTTGCCAGAATATAGATGACAAGTGCGCCAAGCACACCAACCGTAATGACTGCAGATACCGTGACTGCCATCAGTAAAAACATGGAAAGCGGCCGTTTTTTGTATGCAGCGAGCTTATCCTTCCAGGTGACGACATTGATCGGCCTGATTGCTTCCATATCTGCCTTTGCTGCTACAGCTTGTTCACTCATGCCTATTTCGCCCCTTTCTTTTTCACAACTGAGAACAACAGATTAATAATCAGGATGAATACGAACAGAACCACACCGGTTGCGATCAATGCTTCTCTGTGCAAATCTGTTGCATATCCAAGTTCCAGTACAATATTCGATGTAAGTGTCCGCACACCGGCCAACAGGCTGTCCGGCATAACTGCATGGTTTCCGGCAATCATGATGACTGCCATTGTCTCACCGATCGCACGCCCGATTCCAAGAATAATGGCTGCAAGGATTCCGGATTTTGCTGCAGGGAGTACTGCCTTGAAGACACTTCTCTCATGCGTATCACCGAGTGCCAATGCTCCTTCGTAATAGCTTTCCGGAACCGCGCGGATTGCTGATTCCGATACACTGATGATGGTTGGCAGAATCATGATTCCAAGCAGGATGCAGGCGGTCAGAATGTTTTTACCGCTTCCGCCGAATGTATTCCGGATCATCGGCGTGATCACAACCAGACCGAAGAATCCATATACAATAGATGGAATACCTGCAAGCAGATCCACAGCCGGTTTCATAATCTTATGAAGCTTCGGTGGACAGAACTTTGCCATGAATACGGCACATAAAAGTCCGATTGGAACACCGATGATGATTGCACCTGCTGTCACATAGATACTGCCGATGATCATAGGGAAGATGCCGAATTTATTTGCACCCGGCATCCAGGTTTTACCAAATATAAAATTCACAAATCCAATCTGCCGGATGGCTGGTACGCCATTGGCAAACATGAACAGACATATCATGGCGACTGCCAGTATGGACATACAGGCAGCCACCAGGAATACGATATGCATTGTTCTTTCTTTTACTTTCGTCATAGTATGCCTCGTATTTTCTTTCTGATAAGTTTTTATCAAGCTATTACTTTACTTCTGACCACTTTGTGATAGAACCTGTGTAGATGCTCTTTACCTGATCACTTGTAAGACCATCGACATCGTTGTTCTTATTTACAACAACTGCGATACCATCAATTGCGATCACTGTTGGTGTAAGACCTGCACTAAGCTCGCTGTCCTTCAGCTCTCTGGATGCCATACCGATATCGCAGACACCTTCTGCCGCACTTGTCATACCTGTTGTAGAATCACTCTGCTGTACTTCAATCTGTACATCCGGATTGACTGCAACATATGCTTCCTTGAGCTTCTCCATAACCGGTGTTACGGAAGATGAACCTGCAATATTAATCTTACCCTTTACGCCTGCAGCCTTGAATGCACCTGCATTGCCCTGGCTGATATATCCTGCATCTTCAACAACCTTCTGTCCATCCTCGCTCAAGATGAAGTTGATGAAATCCTGTGTTACTTCGTTTGGTGTACCCTTTGTTGCGATGTTGAATGGACGGGATACCTTGTAGCTTCCGTTTGATACGTTCTCAGCAGAAGCCTCTGCGCCATCAATCTTAACAGCCTTTACAGAATCATCCAGAGAACCAAGTGATATGTAACCGATTGCTGCTGTATCATCTGCAACACTTGTCATCATAACAGATGTTGAGTTTGTGATATCTGCAGTTGTGATTGTCTTATCGATTTTGTTTCCGTCTGCATCCTTCTCTTCGATACCGAACAGCTCGATGAATGCACCTCTTGTACCGGAACCATCCTCACGGGAAATTACGGTGATATCATCACTTGCTGCTTTACCACATCCTGTCATTGCTCCCATAAGCATGGCTGATGCTAAAACTCCAATGATTGCTTTCTTTAACTTTCTCATTTTCTTTGTCTCCTTTTTCTCTTAAAGATTTTCTTTTTGATTTAACTTACAAATGAGAATATACAGAATGTAAGTAAAGTGCGTTATCGTAGTTTTGTAAAATGTGCGTAAAAAGAGCATATATAAAAATAGTTGTAGTTGTTTATGTGATGTATTGAAACAAGAAGTTCTAAATGTTCTGATTTACATAACTTCTATCGTACGCAATCGCCGCCAATTCGCCATCCGTGGCTCAGTGGCGGCTTGTTTGAACATCGTGTTCAAACATTGCTGATTTATTACAGAACATTAAGTACTTCTAAGTTTCAAACATATACATAAATAACTACAACTATTCTTTGTATATTATATGCTCTTTTTACTTCTCAATCTTTCGAGAAACAATAACTATTTTCTTGTTGTTCCTTATGCAATTAAATTAACAGTTCCTTGTAGTATTCTGCGTAGTCGCGGCGATTCTCTTTTGTGAAGGCGATTGCAGAACGAGGATGCTGGTTTAAAAGCCCGGTCATCAGGTACTGGAGATCGTACCCCCAGACGATGCCGTCATCCTTTAATTTCATCATGTGGTCTTCAATGAATTTGAATACCGGGTATACGTTGTATTTTGGATTCTTCAGGAATCCAAGTAATAGCTCCATTGCACAGTTTCCGGCTCCTCTTCCCATGGACAGGTAGGTTCCGTCTAACCAGTCTACACCATCACCGCACGCTTCAATCGTGTTAGCAAATGCAAGCTGCTGGTTGTTGTGTGCGTGGATACCGATCTTCTTATTGTATTTTGCTGCGAAATTCAGGTACAGATCTGCAATACGGGCAATCTGCTCCGGATACAGGGAACCAAAGCTGTCTACGATGTAGATAACATCCACTGGTGTCTTGCCAAGCATATCAAGTGCAACCTTGATGTCTTCCTCCTGTGAATTCGAGATAGCCATGATATTACAGCTTGTCTCGTATCCCTTCTTTGCCGCATCCTCTACCATGTCGATTGCTTCCGGCATCTGATGGATGTACGCTGCCACGCGAACCAGATCAACCGGAGAATTTACCTTCTCATCGAAATCGTTCTTATCATGACGTCCGATATCAGCCATGATTGCAAGCTTTAAGTCTGTATCGTTATCTCCAACGATCTCGCGGATATGGTCATCACTACAGAATTTCCATTTACCGAACTTCGATTCATCAAACACCTTTTTTGATGCACGATACCCCATCTCCATATAGTCAACACCTGCATCGATATTTGCCTGATATAAAGCTTTTACAAAGTCGTCTGTGAAATAGAAGTCATTCACCAGTCCACCATCACGTAAGGTCGCGTCTACCACCTTGATACTTTCCCGAAATCCAAGTAAATTTGATAATTCTTTCATGTCTTTGTTCCTCATCTTTCTTTCTCTGTTGCGTTACTGCTTTAATGCATTAAAGAGAATATGGATATATTAACAGAGATTTTCCGGATAGTCAACCCCAATATTTTTCTACTGCTTTTTCATATGACAATCCATCGTCTTTGCATAATCGTCCCAGATGCATAATGGATTTTTTCACAGTATCCGTCTCAAATTCCACTCCCGAAGAAAGAAAAAAGCGCCTGTGTATGGCGTAAACAGGCGCTTCATTTGACAGTAATGTTCATTCACTGTCAGTCGAGAGGAAGTCTCGAATCTATACTAAATACTGATGGCGCAGTATTGTATAGCGTATGTAATTGGATTGTATAACTATATACTCTTAGCATGATGTTTATCTATGCATGTGTCTCGTTGCTCTTGTAAGCCTGCGCATACACTCAAAATCGTCAAGGATCCGAGCTTTAATCACAGGATCATTCTCCTTCACAATAATACGGTCAAGCTGCTCCTGACAGGTCAAATTTGTTTTGTTCTCACGGACTTTGCTGTCTTTTCCAGCGTCCAATGAACCGACACGTACCATCAGGAACTCATCGAGATTACTCTGGAAGATTGACACGAACGACAGCCGCTCGCAGAGCGGATTGTTCTCATCCACTGCTTCTTCCAATACTCTTTTATTGAACTTTAACCAGGAAAGTTCCCGGTTATCATAGATTGTTTCTTGTAACATGTTATTTTCCTCCTATGCTTCCTCCAATTCCAGGAAACGGACATTGTCCATCACTTCTTCCACCATGCCGTTGCAACTGTCGCCGATGCGCTCTAAGCTGTGAAGCATATTGGAAAACGGATAAGTAAATTCCGGTTTGCAATTTTTCTTGCGCAGACGTTTTAGATGGTTCTTGTTGAATTTCTTCTCCATATTACGCAGTTCCTTGCGATAATCGAAGACCTTCCTTGCAGTCTTTGTATCCCCATTTTCCAGTGAGACAATCGATGTCCGATACATGATTTCTACGTTATCAATTACTTTTCCAAGTTCCTCAACTGCATCCTTTGAGAATTTATACTTTCCTTCGAGTTTGGCACGTATAACCGGTGAAGCATCCTCACACCGCTTGCTGACACGTGCAATATCATTTAGGACATACAACAGTCCCGCAGTCGTAGATGATTGCTCTTCAGTCAGAGAACCATTCGAGAACATTCCAGAGATATAGCTGACAGTATTCTCATCAATCTCTGTTACAAGCTTCGCATTTTTTTCTAGCTCGGCAAGCGCTTTGCTATCATTATTCATCACCGTTGCCTTCATATTTCCAATCATTTCTGATACAAGGCGTCCTGTACGGCGGATCTCCTGGGATACAAGATACATAGCTGCAATCGGCTGACTGATCACATTTTTGTCAAGAAAGCTTTTCTCTTTATAATCTTCGATAGACACTTCCTTGTCATCTCTGACAATAAACATAACAATCTTCACCATAACCGGAAGAAGCGGCAGCCAGATCAGAGTATTGATGATATTAAAGCTCATATGTGCATTTGCAATCTGACGTGATATCACATCCAGTTCATTTCCCTTTGGTGAGATCATCTCAACAAACTTTGCAAATGGCTTGATGATCCAGATAAAGATAAAGGAACCGGTAATATTAAACACGCTATGTGCAATCGCACAGCGTTTTGCATCCTTGGACTGACCGATACTTGCCAATATTGCGGTAATGGTTGTACCGATATTATCGCCGAGCAGAATCGGAATTGCGCCAACTAATCCGATCACACTCGCACCATCCGGACCTGCTTGTGATGCGAAGCTCTGCAATACCGCAATCGTTGCAGAGCTGCTCTGTACGACAAGCGTCATAACCAAACCGACACCAACGCCAAGTACCGGAATATGGCTGACTTTCTCCATCATATTGATAAATACCGGGCTTGTTGCAAGCGGCTTCATGACATCGCCCATCATCTCGATACCAACAAACAACAAACCGAAGGCGAAGATTGTCTGTCCGACAAACTTCACCTTTTCTTTCTTCGCAATAAACGCGATCAGGAAACCGATAAATACGATCGGCATAATATAATCACTGATCTTAAATGCCATCAGCTGTGCTGTCATCGTTGTTCCGATGTTCGCACCGAAGATAACAGAGATACCCTGCTTTAAGGACATCAATCCGGCGCTGACAAAACCGATTACCAATACAGTTGTCGCACTGGAACTCTGCAGAACTGCCGTTACAAGTGCGCCCGCCAACATTCCGCACACGGCATTTCGTGTAAGTACTCCCAACACCTTCTTCATTTTGTCTCCGGCTACCTTCTGGAGCGATTCACTCATCATATTCATTCCGAATATAAAAAGTGCCAAACCTCCCAGCAAACCGAACACAGTCGCCATACTTTCGTTCATTTTAATTCTTCCTTCCTCTTTTGGGCATTTTTAACCGATTTGAAAGCTGTTTTGCAAGCGTTTCCCGTAAGCAAAATTGCTCTCATAGCTTGAATAATATCGAAATATGGAGTTTGCTTCTATCAACAGAAGGTAAAGAATTGTTAAATCTATGTAAAGCGATATTTCTGCTAAAAGAAAAAGCGCCAAACTGGCGCTTAAATTTCTTTGATCTTATCCCGTAACCGCATCATATTCGTATCCATATCGGCAATCACATCGGAATATCGTTTCAACTCCTGCACGATTTCCCCGGTATCAACCAGATCTTTCTTATAGAGTAGCTGGTAATCGAGTACCGACCAGGAATCCATGGCAACCGTGCGAAGCTGTAGTTCCACCTTCATCCATTCTGTCTTTTTCGACAGATAAATCGGGACAGACAGAATCATATGTACCCCCTGATAACCGGAAGATTTCGGCGTTTTGATATAATCCTTGATTTTGAGGATCTTGATATCATGCTGGATCTTCAGACAATCCACCAACGCATAGATATCATCCCGGAATATACAGGTCACCCGGACGCCAACGATATCATTCAATTTCTTTTTCGCGTTATCTAAGTTGATCGTATACCCTTTGCGGCGCAACTTCAAAAAGATACTCTCTGCGCTTTTGATACGGTGTGTTAACCGCACAACAACCTCGCGCTGCAGATTCTCCTGCAATTCCAGATTGATCATTGTCAGCTTCGATTCTAATATCTGGATCGCCCACATACACCGAAGCTGATATTCCTTATCCGATAAGGAATTTGCAAAATCCGTAATAATCTTACGGTCATTTTTTGTAATATGTAATTGTAACTGTTTTTCCTGTTCCATAATATTTATATATGCCTCATTCATTCTTTTTATTCTATCAATGTTTGGTTAAAGATTGTTAAATCTATGCAAAATGCACTTGCATAAAGTGTTTTAAGCCCCTATACTATCTATATGTGAATATTCATCATACACCATGTATTTCCAATACTGTTCAAAAAGATGATTACCAAAAGAAAGGATTTTCTAATATGAAGGGCTATAAATATACTGTTAATAAACGGCGTGCAAACCGGCTTGCCTATCGTTTTCTTGGATTTATGTTTCTACTTGTCGCCACCTTGCAGGCATTTACAATGATCCATGGCTACGCCAAACACCTGGTGTTAACAGCGTTGTTTGTTACATTTGTTGGTGCCTACGGAATCTATCTCGTAGTGATGTCCTTTCGGAAGCAGGCATTTTCAGCAACCTATATCTTTGATGACACCGGCTTTACGATCGAACATAAATATGGAACTACCCATTACGACTTCGATCAGATCAAGCATGTGACGATGGTTATTCCGGACGAAAACATGATTTTTTATATTCTGAATGTTTTCACAGAGAAGGAACGCTATACAATTTCATTTATGATGCAGAAGGAATTATGTGAGAATATCTATGAATTTATGCATGCACGTTTACCAAAGAAAGACACGGAAGATTAGTTCCGTGCCTTTTCTTTTTACCACCTGACGGCGGTGCCCTGCTCATATTGAGCGATGGAGCTGAGGGGAATCGAACCCCTGTCCGAAAGCTCTTCCATTACAGCTTCTCCCATTACAGTTTGTATATTGGATTTCCCATACAAAAACGCCTACAAACAGGCTTTCCTATATGGTAGCTTCATGAATTTTCCGAAACCGCAAAGCTTAAGCCCCGGAGTGTCCCACTAAGTCGATGCCAGGATTCTAAGTTGTGGGGAACCTAGATCTGACAGCTGCCATAATTAGGCAGCGTACGCGTAATTTTCGTCTGCGTTTATATTTATTTTCCAAGTTTTAGCGTGGTCCTGGTCCACGAATGGCTACCGTAATTTCTAAACCCCCGTCGAAACCAGTACAACCCCTGGTTTGATTGACGAAAATCTATATATCCCACTTTAAAAGTGTATATACCAAGCTATTATTCTGCATCTGTTGCAGATGCATCTTCTGGAGTAGCATCGCTATTGCTTGCTGTTGGGAATACATATCCCGTATAATTAGCTGCCCAATACTGTTGTGCCCAATAATCGTAAACCGATGCATTGATTGTCTTATTTGCCTGGCGTGTCTCATAGTTTTTCTGATATGCATGTCTGCCCAGAGGGAAACCGACCAGAGCACCTAAAATAGCGGCACATACTAAAATCTCCACTACCTGTTTTGCTTTTTGTTTCTTCTGAATCTTCTTTCGATTCTTCTTCTCTTCCTTATAGCGATCTACTTTTGCCTGACTCATACGTTCTCCTACCTTAACTTCTCATATTTATCCCAGATTACGAATCTTGAAGTCTCGTTCAACTTCTCGTTTCATATCCTTTTTCGCGATATCATCCCGCTTATCGTACAGCTTCTTACCACGTGCCAATCCAATCTCGACTTTGACAAGACTATCCTTAAAATATACTTTTAACGGCACCAAGGTATATCCCTTCATTTTCTGCTGTCCGATCAATTTGTTGATCTCATAGCGATGTAGCAACAGCTTTCTTGTCCGAAGTGGATCTTTATTGAAGATATTTCCCTTCTCATACGGAGATATATTCATGCGATAGACATATACCTCATCGCCATCCAATCCGACAAACGCCTCTTTGATACTGCATTTTCCCATACGGAGAGATTTCACTTCCGTTCCAACTAAAGCAATGCCAGCCTCGTATGTGTCCTCTATGAAGTAATCATGATATGCTTTTTTGTTATTGGCTATCAGTTTCGTCCCTCGTTGCTTCGCCACTTTTTTCAACTCCTTCTATATTACCATCAATCAGTGAAAAATCAATGGTTTTCTTAATTTTATCACATTTTAACACTTTGATGCGCACTTTGTCACCCAATTGATATTTCTTTTTCGTTTTTTCTCCGACCATCGCATATTCCTGCTCGTTGAAATAATAGAAATCATCATACATATAGGCAACAGAGACTGCACCTTCTACTGTATTATCCAATTCCACAAAGATGTAGTTTGAGGTAACGCCAGAGATTACTCCATCGAATTCTTCCCCGATGTGCTCCGACATATACTCAATCTCTTTTAACTTGATGACATCCCGCTCTGCTTCTTCTGCCCGACGCTCTTTGACGGAATTATCATTTGCAACGGTCGGCAGAATGTGACGGTAATGTTCAATCCGCTTCTCGGAAAGTTCACCGTGCAGATTCTCCTTGATGATACGATGGATCTGTAGATCCGGGTACCGGCGGATTGGAGATGTAAAATGGCAGTAATACTTGCACGACAGGCCAAAATGTCCGGTGCACTCAGTCGAGTAACGTGCCTGCTTCATCGAACGGAGCATCATCTTGCTGATCAGTGCCTCATATGGCTTGCCCTCGATCTGGTCAAGGATTTTCTGCAATTCCTTCGGATGTGTCTCATCTCTGGATGCCTTGATAAAGAGTCCAAAATTATTGATGAATGCGGCTAAAATATCGATCTTCTCCTCATCCGGATGCTCATGGACACGATATTCAAACGGTAGCTCCTGCCAGAAATAGTCTTCTGCGATTGTCTCATTGGCAGCCAGCATGAAATCCTCGATGATCTTCGTTGCAGGATTCCGGTCATATGGCTTGATTTCCACTGGTTTGTGGTTTTCATCCACAATAATCTTTGTCTCAGCAACATCAAAATCAATCGAACCACGTTTTCGGCGGTTCTTCCGAAGAATTGTGGAAAGCTCCAGCATCAGATCAAACATTGGCACGAGAGGTTCATACCGTTTCAATACTTCCTCGTCACTCCGCTCTAAGATCTTCTCAACATTTGTATAAGTCATACGTTCATCGACATGCAGGATACCCTCACAGATCGTATGATCCAACAGCTTGCCTTTTTTGTCAAACTTCATCACACAGCTAAGTGTGAGACGGTCTGTACCAGCATTCAAAGAACAGATACCATTTGATAATTTGTGTGGCAGCATCGGGATGACACTATCCACAAGATAGCAGCTTGTTCCACGCTTCAATGCTTCCTTATCAAGTGGGGATTTCTCCTTTACATAATGCGATACATCCGCAATATGTACACCCAATGTATAGACACCATCTTCAAAAGATAACGTAATCGCATCATCCAAGTCTTTTGCGTCTTCACCATCAATTGTTACGGTTGGAAGTGCCCGGAAATCCGTACGTCCGACAAAATCCGCTTCGTCCACTTCATCTGGAATATCTTTCAGGGAATCCATGACCTTGTCCGGATATTCCACTGGTATATCATATGCCCGTACAACCGAAAGTATGTCCGTGCCTGGATCATTCACATGTCCTAAGATCTCAATAATCTCGCCTTCCGGAGATTTATGATCCGCACCATAGTTGGTAATCCTGCATACAACCTTGTGTCCAGTCATTGCCCCCATAGAATCCTTCTTTGCAACAAAGATATCATCAGCTACCTTCTGGTTATCTGGAATCACAAAGCCAAAGTTCTGCTGTTTGTCATATGTTCCAACAATTGTTGTAAGTCCACGCTTTAAAATCTGAGTAACCTTTGCCTCGGTGCTTTTTCCCTGTTTCGTATAAGAATCCGGTGCAATCATGACACGATCCCCGTGAAAGGCTCCCATCGAAAACTTGGCTGGAATAAAGAAATCGTCCTTATATCCTTCTACACGGACAAATCCATATCCCTTTTTGTTGCCGATATAATCACCGACTAAGAATTTATCATCCAGTTTCTTATATTTACCCTTCGGGGTAACAGTAATCTTTCCTTCTTCTACCAGTTCGTTTAATGCTTCTTCCACACGTTTTTTATCGGCATCCTTAACCTGAAGCAGGAAACGGATGTCTTTGAGACGCATCGGCTTGTACTGTTCATCACAAATAAAATCATATAACTTCTGTTTTACGCGTTCTCTTTTTTCTCCCATAACGTAACACCTCCCAAAAAAATAAGCTGCTTTTTATCAAAGCAGCTTGTAAAATCTAAATGAATTTTGATGACAGGACCAAAGCCAGTGCAAAATACAGAACACCAAGAACGACTGTAACCTTCTTCAATACAGACTCTTTGGATTTTCCTTTGTTCTTGCTCCAATAGCTATCTGCGCCACCGCCGCTGATTGCGCCGGACAAACCGCCTTTACCTTCCTGCATCATAACGATAACTGCCAAGATAACAGATATTACCAAAAATATTATAATTAACGCTGTCTTCACGAGAATTCCTCCTTATTATTTTAACTCATACTTGAACATATTACCATAAGAATTTCGTAAATACAATATATAATTTAAGAAAAATCTGCTAAATTTGGCATTTGTATGGCAATATTTTATTTTGCAGTAGGAAAATCTCCATAAATGGCTAATTTCCCAAGCTCTTCTTCTATCCGAAGAAGCTGGTTGTACTTTGACGTACGGTCAGAACGACACGGGGCACCCGTCTTGATCTGTCCAGCATTCACCGCAACTGCCAGATCCGCAATGAAAGAATCCTCTGTCTCGCCCGAGCGATGAGAAATCACCGTCTTATAACCGGATTTCTTAGCAAGCTCAATGGCATCCATTGCCTCTGTCAAAGTTCCAATCTGATTATACTTGATAAGAATCGCATTTGCAATACCGTCCTCGATTCCCTGCTTTAAGCGCCCAACATTTGTGACAAACAGATCATCGCCGACAAGCTGTACCTTCTCGCCAAGCCGGAATGTAAGCACCTTCCAGCCCTTCATATCATTTTCATCGAGTCCATCTTCAATGGAGTAAATCGGATATTTCCCTATCAAATCCTCGTAATACTGCACCATTTCCTCAGAATTACGATAGATCTCCCTGCCTGCCATCCGGCTTTCTCCAGGGAAATAATATAGCCCGCTTGTCTCATCATACAACTCACTTGCTGCTGCATCAATGGCGATCTTCACATCTTCATATGGTTTATAGCCTGCTTCCTTGATCGCAAGCACCAGATAGTCGAGTACTTGTGCTGAGGTTGCGAGGTTTGGTGCAAATCCACCTTCGTCTCCTACACCGTTTGAAAGTCCATTTTCATGCAGCACGCGCTTCAAGGTGTGGTAGATCTCTGCACTCATTTCCAGGCAATGCTTGAACGAATCTGCCCCAACCGGAGCAATCATGAATTCCTGCAGATCCACAGTATTATCTGCATGACAGCCACCATTTAATATGTTCATCATCGGAAGCGGCATTTTCTTCGCGTTGATTCCACCGATATAACGATATAATGGCATACGCAGGGAATTCGCTGCTGCACGGGCAACAGCCAGTGACACTCCTAAAATTGCATTGGCTCCAAATCGCGATTTGTTCTCGGTTCCATCTGCTTCCGTCAGGTATTTGTCGATCAACGCCTGATTGAACACATCAACGCCAACGAGCCGGTCACTGATCCGTGTATTGACATTCGTCACTGCCTTCTCCACGCCTTTTCCCATATATCTCCGCTCATCATCGCGCAGCTCATGTGCCTCGTATTCTCCGGTCGAAGCGCCGGAAGGCACCGATGCGATCGCCGCCGCACCATTTTCTGTTACGACCTCTACCTCTACCGTTGGATTTCCACGGGAATCCAGTATCTCTCTTGCATGTATATATTTTATCCGATCCATCAAAATCAGCCTCCAAAAATTATTACATCTAAGCTAATTATTTCCGAATCGGAGCTTTTTATACATAAGTTACATATAAAAAACGTCCTGCAATGGTTTTTTCACAGGACGTTTCGATTATTTCAATATTAAATTCAGATGTTATTCTGCAGTTGTCTCTGTTTCTGTCTCAATCGTATGTGCCTCCATGTTCTTCGGAAGTACAAGATTCAGAATGATTGCCACGATAAATACAACAGCGACGCAGTTTTCGGCAAATACCGTCTGGACAATACGAGGGAAGATTGCGAAAATCTCCGGCACCTGTGTAAATCCAAGACCGATACTTAAGGAAAGTGCTGTAATCGTAATGTTTCTCTGTGTATAGCCACATCTGCCAAGCATCTGGATACCGCTTACGACAATCGTACCGAACATCATGATCGTACAGCCGCCAAGTACCGCATCCGGCAATGTTGCAAGCACAGCGCCGAAGATCGGGAAGATTCCCGCTAAGATCATAATAACCGCACCGGTTGCAATCGTAAAACGGTTTACGACCTTCGTCATGGCAACCAAGCCGACATTCTGGCTAAATGAAGTGATCGGCAGACAGCCAAATACCGACGATAATGCGCTGACAAAACCGTCACAGGCAATCGAACCGGATGTCTCCTTCGTCGTCGCATCTCTGCCAAGTCCGGCGCTCTCACTCGCACTTAATCCGCAAGCTGCCGCTGCAATGATGATTGGAGCGATATTTGCAACAAACATCGCCAGAATATGCTGTAATCCAAACGGAATTGCCTTGGCAACCGGCACTCTTCCCTCTAATCTGTAAATATTTTCAATCGAAGCTTCTGTCTTACTCGTCTTATGCATTCTCTCTGAATTTAATTTCACCCGTTGTATAATCCATGCTATCCACAATTGCAAGGGATTCCAGATGGAATCCGAGATTGCGGATTACCTGTCCACCCGGCTGGAAGCCCTTCTCGATGGCAATTCCGATACCGGATACTTCAGCGCCTGCGGATTTCACGATTGAGATAAGTCCCTGCAGGGCACAGCCGTTCGCAAGGAAATCATCGATGATCAGGACTTTATCCTCAGGGTTTAAGAATTTCTTCGATACGATAACCTGATTCTTGCACTTGTGTGTGAAAGATTCTACCTCTGCCACATACACATCACCTTCGATGTTGATGCTCTTCGACTTCTTCGCGAAGATAACCGGTACATCAAAATGTCTTGCGACGATACAGGCAATGCCGATGCCGGATGCCTCAATTGTCAGAATCTTATTGATCTTCTCATCTGCAAATCGGCGCTTGAACTCCTCGCCAATCTGATCGAACAGGCGGACATCCATCTGGTGATTCAGAAAGCTGTCGACCTTCAGTACATTTCCTTCTTTTACTATGCCATCTTTTAAGATGCGTTCCTCTAGAAAATTCAATCTTCTTTCCTCCTGATATTAGAATAAGAAAAACCTTTTTCAGTGGATAGTTGTAAAATATACTTTTTTTATACGAGTTGTGGTTGCTTACTCAATTCTTTGCAGACGTGCTCTCGCTCACTTCCGCATGTAGCGGTACTAAATTCGATGCAGTCGGTAATAAATTACCGATGCATCTCATTAAGTGCCGACATGCTCCAATGGTCTGCTAAGAATTGGTAAGCAACCACAACTCTATATACAAAATCTATAATTTACAATAGTGGTCTACCGAAAAAGGTCTCATTATTGATGATTGGATTGATAAAATCATCCGTAAAAGCTGTAATTATTCCCTGAAATGCACCACCAATAATAACTGCGATGGCGAGTTCCATCACATTGCCCTTTTAAGCAAACTCTTTAAACTATTTTAAGAATTTCTTCGTTGGTATCATTCCTTTCCTATCTTACGATCAATGACTTCCCTGTCATCTCTTCCGGCTGTGGAAGTCCCATGATCTCAAGTAATGTTGGAGCGATATCAGCTAAGCATCCACCCTCACGAAGCTTTACGCTGTCGTCGTAATTTACAAGAATAAATGGAACCGGGTTGGTTGTATGTGCCGTATGAGGTGCCTTTGTCTTGTAATCAATCATCTGCTCTGCATTTCCGTGGTCTGCACAGATAAAGAGCACGCCATCTACTTCCTTGATTGCCTCTACAGCAGTTCCTACACACTGGTCAACTGTCTCAACAGCCTTTACAGCAGCAGGGATCACACCAGTATGTCCTACCATGTCCGGGTTTGCAAAATTGATGATAATCACATCATACTTACCGGAACGGATGGCTGCATTCAGCTTCTCAGATACTTCCGGTGCACTCATCTCTGGCTGCAGATCGTAAGTTGCAACAGCTGGAGACTTTACAAGTACTCTGTCCTCATCCTTGTTTGGCTCTTCAACACCACCGTTGAAGAAGAATGTAACATGTGCATATTTCTCTGTCTCAGCGGTACGAAGCTGCTTCAAACCATTTGCAGCAAGATACTCTCCAAGTGTATTCTTGATCTCCTGCTTCTTGAAAGCGATGATCTTGTTCGGTATAGACTCATCGTAATCCTTGAAGCATACATATGTTAGTGGCAGCTTTCCACCTTTCCGCTCAAATCCTGTAAACTCATCTGCACAGAATGCTCTTGTGATCTCACGTGCACGGTCTGGACGGAAGTTAAAGAAGATAACGGAATCGTTTGCCTTTACGGTTGCAACCGGCTTTCCATCTGCCTCGATAACAGTAGGAAGAACAAACTCATCTGTCTTATCATTTGCATAAGAATCTGCAACTGCCTGTACTGGATCTGCAGCCTTTACGCCCTCGCCATATACCATAGCTGCATAAGCTTTCTCTACACGATCCCAGTTGTTATCACGATCCATTGCATAGTAACGACCGGAAATACTTGCGACCTTACCGACTCCGATCTCCTGCATCTTATCAACGAGCGCTGCAACATAATCCTTACCAGATGCTGGAGGTGTATCTCTACCATCTAAGAATGGATGTACATATACGCGATCAAAGCCCTGCTTCTTGCAAAGCTCTAAGATACCATACAGATGTGTATTGTGGCTGTGTACACCGCCATCGGAAAGAAGTCCCCACAGATGAAGGTCGGAATTGTTCTTCTTGCAGTTCTCAATCGCCTCAAGCATTGCTTCGTTCTCGAAGAAATCGCCATCCTCGATTGCCTTTGTGATCGATGTCAGATCCTGATAAATAATTCTTCCGGCGCCAATATTCATATGACCAACCTCAGAGTTACCCATCTGTCCGTCTGGAAGTCCAACTGCAAGTCCGGAAGCATTTCCTCTTACATATGGACACTCTGCCATCAGCTTATCCATCACAGGTGTGTTTGCCATGTAAATTGCATTACCTTCTGTCTTGTCTGTAATGCCATAGCCATCAAGTACCATCAATACAACTGGTTTCTTACTCATTGTTTATCTCCTTTAATTTATAATAATTTATTCTTTGTAATTTCCTGTTTGATTATATACAGTTATACACTTTTTTTCAAGATTTTATCGTAGAGATTTCTCCCTGATTTATTTTTTTATGTATGCCTGTGTTTTCACACTGGTAATACCCTGATAGCGCATCGCTGGTGCCTTACCATTCTTTGGCACAAGAACAATCTGGATGCCTTCGAGACGTTTTGCAAGACCTGCGGTTCCAGCAGCCTCACCATTCTTTGCCCAGCCAAGCCAGCCAAAGCTCTGTGCATGTACACGATAATATACATCATAATGCTCTGCCATCTCGCCAGTCAGTGCGATACGGATTGCTTCGAGACGCTTCGCCTCTCCACTTGTACCAGACATAACGCCATTGCGTTTCCATGTATTTGGATCGTTCTCATTTCCCTGCCAGCCATAAGACTGTACATGTGTCGTATAGACAATGCTGCCGCTGTATGTCTGGTTTGTTAGCTTGATATTGATACCTTCGAGACGCTTTGCTAATCCAGAAGTACCACTCATCTGTCCATTATACTTCCAGCCCTGCCAGCCGAAGCTCTGTACATGTGTACGGTACGCAACATTGATTGCGTTCTCACCGACCACAGACGGATTCGTGTTGGATGTCGCCGGATTACCGACAACCGGTGAAGATCCAGCCTTTGCAATATAGCTTGCTAACTGTTTTGTAACATTCACACCCTTGAAGTTTGCGCCCGGTGCAGATTCACCCTTCTTTACAACTACAATCTGGATGCCTTCCAGACGTTTTGCATAGCCTGCTGTTCCAGATGGTGCGCCATTCTTCGCCCAGCCGAGCCATCCGTAAGACTGTGCGTGCACTCTGTAATACACATCATATTTATCCTTATCTGCGCCTGTAAGCTGAATCTTGATTGCTTCGAGTCTCTTTGCTTCCCCCTCAGTTCCGTTCATCTCACCATTTGCAGACCAAGGCAGCCAGCCGTAACTCTGACAATGCGTCGTGTACTGAATACCGAGCTTGGCTGTCTTTCCTGCTTCCGCAGAATTTACAACAATATTGATACCTTCAAGTCTCTTTGCCTTTCCGCTTGTACCTGACATAGTACCATTGGATTTCCATGTCTTGATATCGTTCTCTTTTCCTTCCCAGCCAAATGTCTGTACATGCGTACGGTAGGAAACTGTAATATTCGGAGCTGTTGTAGTTGTGCCTGTATTTCCACCTGTATTGCTTCCGGTGTTACCACCTGTGGAACCACCAGTATTCCCTCCTGTACTTCCGTCAGTAGAGTCTCCAGTATTACCGCCTGTGGAGCCGCCGGCATTTCCACCTGTATTTCCTCCAGTGTTACCACCAGTCGAACCACCGGTTGTCTCTTTGACTGTGGTAACGGTGAGTCCTGCGCTCTTATCGCTTTCCAGCCAATACCCCTTTGCCACCTTCTTTACATAAAATGTATAAGCTGTATTTGCTGTAAGTCTTGTAAATACATTGCTATTCTGCCAGTTCACGCCATCTTTGGAATATTTGCAGCCAGCAACACTGTTTAATGTGACAGAAGCAGCTGTCTTAGATGCAAGTGTTGGAGCTGACGGTGTTTCATATTTCTTATACACGGAAAGCTTAACAGTATCTTTGTATCCGCCCGATTTTGTTGTCACAGAAATCTCTGTATATCCAGGTGCAACCGCCGTAAGAACACCGGTTGTCGCATCGATTTTAGCAACCTCTGGATTGGAAGAGGTATATGTAATCGTCTTATCTGTGGCATTGGCAGGGGAAACCGTTGCCGGGAAGCTCCATGAAACAGCATCTCCGATCGTTATAGATTTCTCGGAAGGCTGATTGTCAAACCGAACCCCTGTTACTTCTACAATCTTCTCTCCTTCCTGTGCGGTCTTTACTTTGATCGTTACAATCTCGCCCGTGCGAATGTTGTTATCTGCATCGGCTTTTACACGGATTTCAAATGTATATTCTGTATCTGGATCTAATCCCTCAAATACGTTGCTATCCTGCCATGTTCCATTTGGAGCAATGCGATACTCACAGTCGTCATATGGTGTTAACGTGATCGTATTTGTCGTCGGTGTCTCACTTGTGCTTGGTGCCTGTGTTGGAGCCTCTGGTGTCTTCCACACCGTAACTGCACAGGTTGCTTTCACATCTGATGTGCTTCCGTTTGCTTTTGCTGTGATTGTTGCAGAACCTGCGCCAACCGCGGTTACCTTACCAGAAGCATTCACAGTTGCAACCTTGTTGTTCGAAGAACTCCATGTCACGCTCTTATCTGTTGCATCATCCGGTGATACAGTTGCAACAAGGGTTGTCTCTGTCACAGGATTTGTTCCTCCGATCTCGAAGCTCAGCGTGTCTTTATTCAAAGCAACACCTGTTGCTGCAACCTCCTTCGGTACATCAGGTGTGGAACTGCCACCAGATGAAAGATTTTTGTCTATATACTGATGTTCGGTATCGGATGTGTATTTTTCATAGATTGCAGCCGCAGCAGCAACCAGAGTCGCGTTATAATCTATGGCTACCTCATTACATACATAATCGCTTGCAGAATCAACATAGGAACCATCGATTTTCTGTCCGCCAACCAAAGCACCGATTAACATGTTTTTCTGAGCAGTTGTTCCTTGATCTTTACCAGTATATCCGGAAGCCGCTCTATGATGCGGGTATTTTGGTCCATACGCATTATATCCGATGACAAAACATTGCTTTGCTGCATTGTTACCAAGCAGATATTTCATCTGTCCCTCTGACCAGCCTCGATATGTTTCTATTGACGTCATCTTATCATACAATAATCCTGTGTACTGCATAGATGTGTTATAACGGGCAGAACCCCAATTGCTGACACATCGATAGCCACCATAGGTACTATTGCCATCTGAAATTCCCATAAGCGATGCTATTTTACTGGAATTCCCATCGTAATAAGCCACTGCCGGACCGACATTGTCCCAGCCAAGCGGCCAATATGGTTTCATAGCTGCATCTGCATTTTTATACTGATTATATTCAGACAGATAACTTGTGTTTCCGGTAATCTGATACAACAACAGCGCTGCCAGACAATAATCATCTTCCCAGTTAGAAGATACATAAAAGCTACCAGACGTTGTACCAACAGACTTATTGTGATTTTTTGCATATGCAAAAAGCATTTCTGCTGTCTTTAAATATTTGTCGCCGCCAAAGTTTTTATACTGCATGGCAAGTGCGGCTGCGGATAATGATACCACATCAGTATGTGGTGCAGAATCGCTGGAGAAATATGCCGTACGATTGCTCTGTGGCTGAGCTTCCGGCGCTCCCCAATATCCATGATCGTAACCACCGCCACCATTTCCAACCTGTACACAGTACGCTTCCACAGAAGTTCCTGCACTGTTTAATACAGCACATTTAGTCAGATAATCCGCAAAATGTGTCGTGATTGTCTGCAAATGATTCGTCTGTCCCGATGCCACATATGCAGATTTGTTCGTATTATAGCTCATACCAAGCACAAATGCCGCATATGCTTCTGGAAGACCAAACTTTACATGATCGCCCGCGTCATGGAATCCGCCAGTCAAATCTACCGTAACAGTACTTCCATCGGTTCTTGTATAAGAATACTTATCATAGGTGTGGCAATTTCCTCTCCAGTCAAGCAGAGACTTTGTTCCTACCTCATCGCCACACATATTTGCATCATAAAAATACAAAGAGTACTGAAGCAGCTTTGCATAGTTGTAATCAATATCTGAATAATTGTAATCTGTTACATTTCCGGCAGGAATTGTGACTGTACCAGAGCCGCCAGAACTTCCACCAGAACCACCAGATGAGGTAGAATCTGTCGAGAACTTCACAGAATTGATCTGGTATGTAACAGTAGAACCTTCCTGCAGGTTTGTAAACTGCACGCCGATTTTACCAACTTCTGTGCTATTTCCCCAATCCAGACTTGAGAGATCCATGCTCATTTCCATCGTTCCTGATGTTGTCAAGTTTACATAATTTCCCTGATTCCATTTCCAGTCCTTTGACATGAACATCATCATAGCTCCCGGCGTACCCGTTGTACCCGCAGTGAAGTTTGAAACTGACAGACTCATGCTCAAACTCTTAATTCCCTTTGCTTCCCATTCGGATTTTTCATCCATATCCGCTGGCAAACTCAGTATAAGCTCGGAGATCATAATCCCTTTGTTTTCGCCATTGTCTTTTGCAGCCTCTGTTTTTCCACTCATCGTAATATACGATGATAAATCCATTTCCGTTGCTGCCTGTGGTGTCAACGTTGGAATCGTCACCCCTGTTATCATGAATAACAGAGCAAATACAACTGCAAACACCCTCCTTGTCATTCGTTTTTTGCTCATTTGAACCCTCCTCTTAATGTTTTAATTGTTCTTTTTATCTTGCACGAGCTGTAACTGTGCCCGCAACTTTTCAATTTCTGCCTCCGATCATTTTCTTCATACAATCCATTATAATCGACACCTGGCTTATGTTCAATCAATGAATTTTACATATAGGTTATTTGTAGTACTCTCCCAGACTGATTCCATTGATGCCAAGCGGAATCGCATGATCAAGTCCGATGAACTTCTCACCGTTGTTCCAGAGAACTTCCTTGACAAATGCATACTTTTCCTCGTCCCATGTTGTGAAATCATCTAAAACCATGCCTCCGGTATCCCCAGAGTTCGCATTGAAGCACCAGAAGGTATGATTCAGTCTATTCTTCTGTATGAGTTCGCGCATATAGGTCATCCAGATGATGTTCGGTTCCGTCATAAATCCGCCCCACTCACCGATCAGAAGCGGTGCAATATTATCCTCATGGATATAAAACCAGTTATCGTGCCAGCAGTCTTTCATCAGGCTGTCATAGGTATAACTGCCCTGAAACCAAGGCTGTTCATATACAGTCGGGCCATAATCGTGCGGCGAATATACAAGCTTGTTCTGATATTTGCCAAGGTCAACCGGGTAATCTGCGACACCGCGCAGGTTTCCGCCCCACCAGTTGAAATAATAATCATCCTCATTCGTTGATGCATAATTGCCATTCTTCTTGATATCAACCGGATAGATCTCAGTTCCTTCCACGAGCACGAGTACATTTGGATTCTTCGACAGCACAGCATTTGCGGCACGCTCTGCCGTGTATTTCCAGTTGTTCTCAGACTTCGAATCGTTCCAGATTGCCGCCCCGTCGCCCTCGTTCGGTTTTCCATGCGGCTCATTCTTCAGGTCATAGGCAATGATCGTATCATCGTTCTTGTAGCGGTCAGCCATCCACGAAAGTGCATACAGATAATCATCCGTGGATATCCGGTCCGTGTACCAGAGATTCACCATATGTCCGCTCGCATTCGTCTCCGCACAATGGATATCAATGATCAGCTTTAACCCATTCGCCCGGCATTGCCCGATCACATACTCAAAGATCTGCAGGCTGTCCATTCCAACTAGATAATCGTTGGTCGCCTGGTTGAAATTTGCATCCGGATATTCACCGTTCGACCATTGTAAGATCAGTTCTGCTGAAAATGGCACACGGATCACATTGAATCCGTGGTTTGCAATCTCCTGAATCGACTGATTCAGATCGGAAGCCCATAATCCGTCAAATGTGTTCGTCCCTGTATTATAGCCAAACCAGTTGATACCAGTCAGCCACACTTCGTTTCCATCTGCATCCACGATCTTATTGCCATCGGTAAACAGCCAGTCATCAGTCGTTGGTTCCGGCACATCCATCGCACCATAGTCGACATCCCGGTCTACAGACACGTGATTGGTGGCTGCTGTCTCGTTCACAGAGTCATCCGAAGTATCGTTCGTAGCAGGATTATTGGTCGAAGCATCATTCTGATTGTCTGAATTTTCACCTGTTTCCTCATCAATCTGTGCTTCTGCCGAACCGGATGCAGACTTGTTGGTTTCTGCTTTATCCCATTTTCCCTGTATCTGCATACCAAGCAGCATGCCGAGCAGAAAGACGATAATAAACAGCAATATAAATATTACAATTTTTAGATTTTTGTTCATTCTCCCCTCAAATCCTTTCCTTTTGATTTTTCTCTTCCTCAAAACGCAAATATTAGTATAAAAATTTTATCATGAATTCTTAACTGCATCAATTAAATTGCAGTAAAAAAGAGAGATTTATTTTCTTTCAGTGAAAACATCCATCTCTCTTACACTTTTATTTCCATGTTGTCACCGCACTCTTATAAGTACGCCCAATACTAATCTTATAACCATCATTTATGACAAGATAATTAGAATGTATAGAAACAACATAGTCCATATTTACAATATACCCAGTATGTCATCGGACAAAATTATACGGTAATCGTTTTATTAAAGAAGCTAATGATATATATGATGCATATTCACTCCCCTTTGTCACAAAACGAACCTTTCTTGCATCTCTTTCAATATACATCACTTCATTTAAATTGATTAGCACCTTCTCCTTCTCACATACAATTTCTATAAACTTGCTTTTTGTAGTTAAATAATTATTTTGTTCATTATTATTTGTTATCATTTATATGTACTCTCCCCGTAAGTCCGATATCAATATTTTATTTCGTTTGTTATACAAAATCCATGCACTTTGTATAAACAACCTATAACCTTGCATAAACAACCAATTGTATTACAAAGGGAAAATACTTCATATTTAATTATCAAATTAAAAAAGACCACTATTTTTCAAGTGGTCTTACCGCATACTTGCTCATCGTCACGACGGCAACCAGACATACCAGCATCAGCAGTAACTCGAATTTGACCCGGATAAATAACTGGTCGAGCTTCGCCTGCGCCTGATAGATCTCCATAGCGTTATCGTTCGAGAAGGACAGATTCCCGGCAAGTGTCAGTACCTTCTGGCTTTGATCCTGTCTGGCAATCCGGATGCGCAGATTCCCGGAGGCTTTAAGTGTAACCGGATCTCCAATCGCACAGATAAATGGTGTGTCCCCGCCGATATCCGCTTGTACGATCCGCGCGGTACGGCTGTCTCCTGCCTGTGATGCATCGTTGCCACTATCTGTCGGCTGGTTTGCATTCTGGCTTTGCTCCGTCGAAGAAGTATACGTCACAGTAAGCTCCTCTGTCTGAATCGGCGCGATATCCTGTGACAGGCTCTGACAGATCTGCTTATACGCGGCATTGTTCGCATAATAGGTCATCGTTGAGCCTTCCTGTGTGATACCATAGACCTCCTGTATATATGCCTCACTTAAGAGTTCTGCCTCGAAGGATGTCGTGTTCGCCTGATATGACACCGTGACGGAATCACTCACATCATAGCTTACATCTGTGACGCCCTCGATCTCGCGCACCCGCTGTACCTTGCTGTCTGTAAGCACCTGATCATTTCCAATCAGTTTGAATTCCTCTTTCGTCCGGGTGATCTGCGCATAGCGCAAGCCATCCCGGATCAGGAATCCACAGCAGACTCCGATTGCGATTACATATAAAATTATAATCTTCACTGCATCCTGCTGTCGGCGCAGGCGCAGAAACTCTCGTATCTTCATAATCTGTCTAATTGCTCCACACTGATTTCTCCGGAAAATTTATTCCGTATCTTCCTCATCCTGCTTCTTAAGGTGTATCTTCCGTACAATGATCACACCTGCAGCAACCGCGATACAGCCAATCACAACCGCCATGATTACCCACCACTGGTTCGTATTGTCCGGTGTTGTCTCTTCCTTCTGGTCCGAAAATGGGGATTTGATCGTTGTGGTAAATGTCACTTCTTCCGTATATTCCTTGCCGCTTTCGTCCTCGTAATAATAAGTGACCGTGCCTTCGGTATTTCCATACAGCTTGCTTCCGGACAGTGAGCTGACAGATACCTGTGTGCTTCCGGTTGCCGCGGTTCCTGCCTCCATATCTCCGATGAAAATCGTTCCCTGTGGCTTTAATCCATCTGCCGCAATCTCAGCCCGTACATTATAGATCTTACTTCTGCCTAAGTTCATCGCCTGCACTTTGGCTTCCACAACATCCGCCACGACTACCTCACTTGGAAAGCTTAGATCGTCAAACTGCATCTCAGAGGACTGCTGTACCGTGATCTTCGCCTTGCCGGAAGTGGAATATGTATTTCCCTCACCGTCCGCATAGTCCATGGCGAGCTCTAAATCGTATTGTCCGGCAGCGGTCTTCGCGTTGATCCGGTAAGAAAATGTGATCGTTTTCTCCTCCTGTGGAGCAAGCTTCTCGATATAGACGCTGTCGGACTGGCTGAGCAGGGTAAAGCTTTCTGTATCAGCAGTCACTGCGATAGTCATGTTCTTCACTGTATTTTCTTTGCTTGTGTTGAGCAGGACGATATCTGCCTTTACTTCATCTCCCGGCTGAATCTCTGATTTTGAATATTTATAGGATTTTACCATAACCTTTGGTGCAAAAGTCGGAAGATCTTCAGCTACCGGCTCTACCACAGCTTCTGTCGTTGCGTCCGGATCGATGCCATCACTGATTGTCACATACGTGGTAAATTCCTGCTCCACCGCATTGCCCTTTGTATCCTTCGCTGTGACCTTCAGAATCACCGGATAAGAGCCATTTGTCCGCTTTCCCTTTAATTCTACGGTGAAATCTGCCACGTAGGCGGAAACCTCTTTGGTGTTTGCATTTACCTTGACGGTCTGCAACCGGATATCCTTCTCGTAGTTTTTAAATACGAACGGTGCTGTCTGCGCATCGCCCAGATCAAGCGCCGCCCGTAATGTGTTCCCCCGAAGTTCTCCTTCACTGAGTATCGGAAATACAATGCGGACCGAGCCGTTGGCATTGATCGGTACATAGCCCTGTGCATAAGGCTTCTCCATGCCATCGTACTGGTTCTCATTGTCAATGTTCAATGTCACTGTCTCGCTCTGTGTATCCTTGTCATCCTTTGTGTTTGTGTCTGCCTGTGTGGTTGCGGGCTCCTGTGTCGTCGGCTGGGTAGGATCTGCCTGCACTGCGGTATAGGATACCATCTGATCGGATGCTGCAAGAACACTTCCTGCCGGAGATAATCCCATACACATCGTTGCCGCGATTGTCATCGCAAATATTTTCCTCGCTATATGCTTTCGTTTCATTTCCAGTCCTCCATTTCATGTACATAATCACACAGCATCTCGATATCCTGTGCATTATGGCTTGCCAGCATGATTGCCTTGCCGCTTTCCTTCAGGGATAATAAGAGCTGCCGCATCTCCGCGACTCCAGCTTTGTCAAGTCCGTTAAATGGCTCGTCCAAGATCAGCACGTCCGGATTCTCCATGATTGCCTGTGCGATGCCAAGCCTCTGCCGCATACCAAGCGAATATTTTGCAACCGGCTTTTTCATCTTAGGATTTAAGCCGACGTGCTGTAATGTCTCGATAATCTCATTTTTCCCGATTCTGCCTTTCAGATCTGCTAAGATCTTCAGGTTCTTATATCCGCTTATCCCCGGCAGGAATCCCGGTGTCTCGATAATCACGCCGAGCTTGTCCGGAAAATCACATTCCTTCCCGACACGGCTGCCTCCGACATGGATCTGCCCCTTGTCCGGATGCATAAACCCGCAGATGCATTTCATCAGCACGGTTTTTCCGCTTCCGTTATTTCCAACCACGCCGTAGATCTTCCCCGGTGGAATCTCCAGATTCACATCGACTAACACATGCTCTTTCCCGAAGGATTTGTAGACATGTTCCACGACGATTCCCTGTTTGCGTTCGTGCACTTTTTCATTGCTATTTTCTTGTCCGTTTTCATTTCTGGTTTCTTCCATCTATCTAGGAACCTCATTTCCTTGTTATTCTATCCGTGAACCATATTCAACATGAGTGATATGTCATTTAATTTACATAATGTAATTATCGTAACTGTGTTCCTGTAAACTGGAACGTATACCTGCGGATCCGGAGCAGACACAATATAAATATCAAAAGTGCCACCCCTGCAAAAAATACATACGATACCCATAGTTTCGGCAGATTATCATAGCCGAAGCTATGCATGTAATACGTCGCATGGTTGAGCGGTGATATCCAGCCGAATATGATGTTTGCATACCGCGACTGCACCGCCGGGATATGCAGGATATCCGACAGTGTATCCGGTGTCAGCAGGAACCCGAATCCCGAATAGATGATACCTGCGATCATACCGCCGTTGTCCTTCACCATGTTGAAAAATAATATGATTCCTGCCATCACGATCGAATACCCAAGCATCAGTCCGAATATGTGGAACATCACCTGATACGGGAAATTCAACTCCATCACTTTCACGAACGACGGCACATTCAGCTCATAGCCGATGTTCGAATACCCAAGCACTGCTGCTGTATCGCTCCACATATTTGCTACAAATGCCTGACTGCTCGCCAAGATACAGGTAGAAAGCAGGATAAAGCAAAGGAACAGAAACGTTGCGAGTATCAGATACAGGATCTGTCCAAGCACCCATACCTTCCGATCAATCCGCACCAGAAAAAGTGGGACATCATTTCCAAGGTTCGGCATATCTGCAAATAACAAAAGCAAGAGTAACGAGATGATCAGCACCGACTGTGCATCGCCGAATGTCCAGATGAACGGCTCTGCCATCTGCAGGATCGTGTCATGCTCCTTCGCGAATACAAGCACCTTGTCGGAAAGCAGGAAGCTTACGATAAATGCAAGGCAGAACGCCAGTATGATCTGCGGATTCTTCTTCCATCTTCTGAAATTTGCAAACGCGGTAAGCAGTATCTGTCTTAGTTTATACACGTTCGATGCACCTCCTTACCGTATTGTAATAGATCAAAAACAGCAGAGCTGACAGACTGCTAAGCAGGATCACTATGCCCTGCTCATCGAAGATCCAAGTATGCTGAAACTGGATCCACTCGTATGGATACAGACAGTAGATGTCCTCGAAATACCGATCATGCAGGATCACCAATATGTAGTAGATGACAAAGCTTCCGCCATACGCGATATAACGGCTGTTCGAAATTGCCGCAAGTGTCGCGGAAAGCAGCGCCCACACCATCGCTGAGAAGAAAATAAGCAACGGATTTAATGCTGCGGCGTTCTTGGCAAAACGCAGGTATAACAGGCACGGAAGCATCTCAACCAATCCGCCTGCAATCCCACATGCAAGGAACTTGCCACAGATATAGGACGTTCTTCCACACCTTGGCAGATATGCCTTGATATACCCGCTCTGATAATCGGCAAGCCATGCAGTTGCATATGGAAACGTGGATATGACAGGAACGGTCACCCGGAATAACTCCGAGTCACCGCCTACCTTCCACAAGATCAGAAGCTCTAACACAAATCCTGCCAGAAATCCTTTTGAAATTATCGCTCGTTTCACGTCTGTCTCAAAACTGTTCATTTAATACCCCAGATCTTTATCAATGACGGTTCCATTGATTGCATTGATTGATAAAAGAACAATATTCCTTTTGTCATTCATCATAAATCCCATTTTTTTCGTTTTCTAATACCCAAGACTTCGGTCAATCACCGAACCATCAATCGCATTGATGGACATAATAACTGCGTTTTGAACCTCATATCCATATTGGTCTGTTTTTGTTCCGATAAAATCCCAGACCGGAACCAAAAGTCCGGTATCAAAGCTGTCTTTCTCGCTGATTCTTGTATAGCGAAGCTTCACAGAATCAATATCAATCGTTACATTTCCGTCACTTGCCTCTTCCGAATTCACCGCATTCATTGTAATTGCCATCTGTTCAAAGATATCCTTGACCTCATCAAAGTTCTTCAATGTTGATTTTTCTACAACCGTATCGGTAACTTCCAGTGGAACAAGATAATCAAATCCAACAATGCCATCGTCATCTACGAAGACTACTACATCTTCGGTCGACCATAATTTTTTGTTATAAGTATCTCCCTGCCATTCATCAACGATCTTGCTTCCACCGTCGTTGTTTACGAAAACACCATCGATACATCGCTGATACCGGAAAGCATAGACTGTTCGATATGGAGCTCCACCAAGGCTCTGACGCAGGGCTTCAATTTTGTTATACTCTGTCACTTCCGTGACAAGTCCACCGCTATAATATGTAAAATCATGCATCCCTAAAGACTGCAACAGATCTTCTGCCTTCTGTCTGGCATCCGCTTCGGAAATCGTTGTCACATCTTTCGTATTCTCGATGAAATCCTCTTTTGCCATACCGCTTTCTTCGCTGATTTTGTCAATCGGCATATCCTCATCTGCCGGCCATACCCAGTGTGCTTCCTCCATTGCAAACTTATATTCTTCCGGTACTGCATCTGAGTAATTTCCACCACTCATAACAGAGGAACCAACATTAATATATCCAAGTTTTGAGCTTCGATATCGGATCAGATTTCCATAGTTCTCATTGTTCTGCAGATACAGTGACTGATATGAACCATTGGAAGCATCGTTGATTCCGTAAAAGATACTGGCATTTGCACCATCAAATTCACTCTGCCATGAATAATATTCATTGGATGGATTGTTTGATACAAGCTCTGAAATACTGTGAATCTGATTATCCGATGGACTGCCGGTATAGTTGATTGCTTCTGGTGCAGTCTCATACTTTGCCTGACATTCATCAATGTTAGACTGCCGCTCCTGTATCATAACCTCTTTATCATCATCCGAATATAAGTTATTGTTTTGAATTTCCGCAATGTCATCTTTTCCGGCCTGAATCTCGGACTCATAATCCGCTTTTGTCAACTGACTCAAGCAGGTTCCGTCATACAATGTCTGCTCTCCAAATAAAGTAGTCCGTACCTGATCGAGAAACGCCTGATCAAACTGCATCTGCTGTACACGGAAGATTGACAACTGACTCGTATCCGGGATATCTACCTGTGCGTCCGCATGGACTGTCACATGCAGGCTGTCATCCTTGATATCAGTCTGATAGGTATCATAATCCTTGGCAACCTCCGCAACCTCGGTTGTTGACGACTGCGTATCCTGTGCCTGCTCGATCATATTATCCATGTCTTTATTCGATACGATTTCTTTCTCCGGACTCTTCTGGCACCCCGCAAATAATGATGCGGTAAGTGTGGCTGCAACGAAGATACTTGCAATACGTTTATATTTTCTCATGGTTGTTATTCCTTTCTGCTCTTCTTACTATTAGTTTTAGTGAGTTTCAATGATATTTATCTGGCTTTTAAGCATGATAAATATGTTTCTCTGTATGTTGATGTTATGTTAACACTTCATACCACATCGAGTATTCATCATTATTTAAACAAATTGTAAATTCATAAAAAATGGCATATCCGGAGGAAACCTCCCAATATGCCATTTATTCAACCAATTACCAATATCATATATTAGAATTATGCTCATACATATCAACAAGTACGACATATCAAAATATTATCGCCATCTCACCCGAACTAGCCTACCGGAAAATTCAAAATCATTGTCGTGCCTTTTCCTTCCTCACTCTCGATTGCCAATGTCACATCATGCCGTTTCAGGATTAATGCCGTAAGCGCCAGTCCCAGCCCGGCACCGCCGTTCTTCCGGCTGCGCGATTTGTCAATCATATAAAAAGGCTCCAGAATCTTCTTTTGCTCCTCTTCCGGAATTCCGCATCCTGTATCCTGCACCAGAATCTGATGATCATTCGCAATCAACCGGATCGTATCTCCCTGCTTGCTTGCCTTATTTGCGTTATCCACGAGATTCACAAGCACTTCGGTCATCAGATCTTCCTCCGCCAGGAAACACTCACCGTGTTCCTCATACTGAAGCGTGACACCTTTTGTCTCTAGTAGCTTCCGGCACAAACGCCCCGTCCGTTCAAAGAGCTGTCTGACCGGAATCTCATGCAATTCCAGCTTCTGCTCCGTATCAAGTTCCAACAGGCGCAGCATCTTCTTCGACAAACGTTCAAGCCGCTTGCATTCCTCGTCGATATAGCCAAGTGCCTCAGCTTCATCCGCCTCATCCAGCCGCACGGTAAGCAAGGTCTGCGCATACCCGGAGATTGCGGCAAGCGGAGTTTTCAGCTCATGTGTCAGATTCCCCATGAAAAGCGTCTTCTGCCGTTCCGATTCCTCCAATGACTTTGTACGTGTCTCGACAGCTTCCGCCATCTGGTTAAAAGTCGTACCAAGTGTCGCAATTTCATTTTTCCCTCTGACATTCACACGCTTGTCATAATTTCCCTTCGCAATATCCGCGGCTGTCGCGTTCAGTTCCTTGAGTGAACGAAGACTATGCCGGAGAATCAACGCGACAATGATACTCATTACAACCATAACACTAAATGTGATTACAATCATATACATCGTCAGATTTCGAAGTTTATCCTTTGCATAATCAATGCACGTCAGATGATAGATGCTTAATCTGTTTTTCGTCGTATATTTACAGATTAGATATTCGGAATCCTGATAGTGTAGCGTTCCATAGGAAATCGTTTCATTCGCAATCGAATTATAATCGTTATTCTCAACATCATCCAGAGAAAGAACCGTATGATTATATACAAAATACCCGTGCTCGGCATCATTGACCAAAGTTCCATCTATTTCCTGATAGCGGACACAGATTGTGTATTCATCCAATCTTGTCTTGAAGAAATACTGTAGTTGTATATCCATAACTTCATCCGAGTTACTTGTAAACTGACTTCGCTCAAACGTCTGATTATACGCATCCGCAAGAGAATACATCTCATTTAAGGCATTTGAGGTCGCCTCACTCATTATATTTTTCCGCTCGACATTCCATACAAGCACATCTACGATGATTGTTGCAATTAAAACTGCCATACAGCAAAGCCATGTAATCCATGTTTGAAGTTTCAACTTACTCCTCCAATCTGTATCCGAGCTTTGATACAGTCTTAATATGATCTGCCAGATTCAGTTTCTTCCGAAGCTGTCCGATATGAACATCCACGGTACGTGTCTCGCCTATATATTCGACGCCCCAGACCATGCGAAGCAGATTCTCTCTGGATATCGCGCGGTTTTTGTTTCTGGCAAGCACAGCCAGTAGTTCGAATTCCATCGGTTTTAGTGATACTTCTTTGCCATCCTGCCGGACGGTATGCTGTTCGAAGTCAATCTCCAGATTCAGCACCGATAATGTATGCTCTTCCGGCTTTGTACGGGCAAGCACCTTCTCAATCCGTACCAGAAGCTCCAGTACTTCGAATGGCTTTACAATATAATCTTCCGCACCGCCTTTTAAGCCCTGGATCTTCGACGCCAGATCATCCTTCGCTGTCAGGAAGATAACCGGAATTCCATACTCCTGCACGATTGGAAGCAATGTAAATCCATCCATACCCGGAACCATCACATCTAACAACGCAAGGTCATATGCATGATCCTGTTCTAATCCCTTTGCCGCTTCTGCACCATCTTCATAGATTACCGCATCGTAATTTGCCACACGAAGATTCATCGCGATCATCTTCGCAATTGCTGTCTCATCTTCTACAATTAAGATTCTTGTCTTCTGCATATCTGTTCCCCTTACTTATCCACAAAATAGGAATTTCGATTCCCAGATATTCTTATCTTAACACATCTATTCTCAGATTTCTCATCCAAATTATAGGATTTACAAATCATTTACAAAAAAACTGCCTGCTCACACATACATGTGAACAGACAGTCTGTTTATACATCAATACCAAAGTATATCAATACTTATTATGCATTTACAACCTGACCGAACTCAGCCTTCAGAGAAGCACCACCGATCAAACCACCATCGATGTTTGGCTTTGCAAGAAGCTCCTTCGCATTGCCAGCGTTCATAGAACCGCCGTACTGAATACGAACTGCCTCTGCTGTATCTGTGTCATAAACCTCAGCGATGAGTTCACGGATACCCTTACATACTTCCTCAGCCTGATCAGATGTAGCTGTCTTACCTGTACCGATCGCCCAGATTGGCTCGTAAGCGATTACAAGATTCTTAACATCATCTGCTGCAACACCTGCAAGGTCAGACTTGATCTGAAGTCTGATCCAATCCATTGTTACACCCATCTCTCTCTGCTCCAGTGTCTCACCACAGCAAAGGATTGGTGTAAGTCCGGAAGCGATTGCCTTCTTCACCTTCTTGTTCAGGAATGCATCGTCTTCCTTGAAGTACTCACGACGCTCTGAATGTCCAATGATTACATACTTCACACCTGCATCTACAAGCATTGGTGCACTGATCTCACCTGTGTAAGCACCCTTGTCCTCAATGTAGAAGTTCTCAGCACCAACCTGTACGTTTGTGTCCTTAACAGCCTCAACAACAGGAACGATGTCAATAGCTGGTACACAGTAAACTACATCTACATCATCATTTACTACTAATGGCTTTAACTCCTCAACAAGCTTTACAGCCTCTGATGGAGTCATGTTCATCTTCCAGTTACCTGCAATAATTCTCTTTCTTGCCATTTCTTTTATCTCCTTAAATATAATTACTTATCGTTAGCTGCTGCAACACCTGGCAGTTCCTTACCTTCCAAGAACTCAAGTGAAGCTCCACCACCTGTTGAGATGTGGCTCATCTTGTCGCCATAGCCAAGCTGGTTAACAGCTGCTGCAGAATCACCACCACCGATGATTGTTGTAGCGTCTGTCTCAGCAAGTGCTGCTGCAACTGCCTTTGTACCTGTTGCAAGAACCGGGTTCTCGAATACACCCATAGGTCCGTTCCATACAACTGTCTTAGCTGTCTTAACAGCCTCTGAGTAAAGCTCGATTGTCTTAGGTCCGATATCGCAGCCTTCCTTAGATGCATCCATCTTATCTGCATCACAGATTGTTGTAGCGATTGTAGGATCATCGATTGGGTTAGGGAAATCGTCGATCATAACAGAGTCTACTGGAAGCAGAAGCTTCTTGCCAAGCTTCTCAGCCTTCTCCATCATTTCCTTACAGTAGTCAAGCTTTGTCTCGTCAACAAGTGACTTACCGATCTCATATCCCTTAGCCTTGAGGAATGTGTAAGCCATACCACCACCGATGATGAGTGTATCGCACTTCTCAAGAAGGTTAGAGATAACGTTCAGCTTATCAGCAACCTTTGCACCACCAAGGATAGCAACGAAAGGTCTTACAGGATTCTCAACTGCATTTCCGAGGAAATCGATTTCCTTCTGCATCAGATATCCAACAACAGCTGTATCAACAAGTGCAGCTACACCAACGTTTGAGCAGTGTGCTCTGTGTGCTGTACCAAATGCATCGTTTACGAATACGTCACAGATGCTTGCAAGATCCTTAGAGAAAGCCTCTCCGTTCTTTGTCTCTTCTGCTCTGAAACGTGTATTCTCAAGAAGGATAACCTCGCCATCCTTCATAGCGTCTACAGCTGCACGAACTGTATCGTCAACAACCTCTAAGCTTGGTACAAACTTTACTTCCTGTCCAAGAAGCTCTGTCAGTCTCTTTGCAACTGGTGCAAGAGTCTTTGTCTGCTTGTCTTCCTCTGTCTTAACCTTTCCAAGGTGAGAGCAAAGGATAACCTTACCGCCATCAGCGATCAGCTTCTTGATTGTTGGAAGAGCTGCAACCAGACGATTCTCGTCTGTAATCTCGCCGTTCTTCAAAGGTACGTTAAAGTCGCATCTGCAAAGAACACGAAGTCCCTTTACGTTGATATCATCAACGGATTTCTTATTTAATGACATTATAAATTCCTCCTGGATTTTGAAATGATAAAAATAAGGGCCCGGTCCAATTAAGACCGGACCCTTGTAGGTCTTCTCTAAGAGAGTCTGACTAGAAATTAAGCCAACTCAGCGAAGTACTTGATTGTTCTAACCATCTGGCTTGTGTATGAGTTCTCGTTATCATACCAAGAAACAACCTGAACCTCGTAAAGATCGTCAGCGATCTGAGCTACCATTGTCTGTGTAGCATCGAAGAGTGAACCATATCTCATACCAACGATATCTGAAGATACGATCTGCTCCTCATTGTAACCATAAGACTCAGAAGCTGCAGCCTTCATAGCAGCGTTGATGCCTTCCTTAGTTACGTCCTTACCCTTAACAACTGCTGTAAGGATTGTTGTAGAACCTGTAGGTACAGGAACTCTCTGTGCAGAACCGATGAGCTTTCCATTAAGCTCTGGGATAACAAGACCGATAGCCTTAGCTGCACCTGTTGAGTTAGGAACGATGTTTACAGCTGCTGCACGAGCACGTCTGAAATCACCCTTTCTGTGTGGTCCATCAAGTACCATCTGATCACCTGTGTAAGCGTGGATTGTTGACATGATACCTGACTGGATTGGAGCGTAATCGTTAAGTGCCTTAGCCATAGGAGCAAGACAGTTTGTTGTACAAGAAGCTGCAGAGATGATCTTGTCATCTGCTGTAAGTGTGTTCTCGTTTACGCTATATACGATTGTAGGAAGATCGTTACCAGCTGGAGCTGAAATAACTACCTTCTTAGCACCTGCATCGATATGAGCCTGTGACTTAGCCTTTGATACATAGAAACCTGTACACTCAAGTACAACGTCTACATCAAGCTCTCCCCATGGAAGATTCTTAGCATCTGCCTCAGCATAGATCTTAAGTGTCTTACCACAAACTGTGATTGTACCTGCTTCATCATCAGCAGAAACCTGATCTGCATACTGATACTTACCCTGTGATGAATCATACTTCAAAAGGTGAGCAAGCATAGAAGGCTTTGTCAAGTCGTTGATTGCAACTACTTCATAACCTTCTGCGTCAAACATCTGTCTGAATGCAAGACGTCCGATACGTCCAAAACCATTAATTGCTACTTTTACTGCCATTTTTTAATCCTCCTAAGTTTTAATTATTAAGATTTAAATACTGCATGGCTGCAGTAATTCATCTAAAAACTTACATCAAATATCATAACTTCTTTTATAGTAAAATTCAAGACTATTTTTTGTAATTTTTTTCAAAAAGTGCGTGATTTTCCAAATTTATTGGATTTTATAAGATTATACGTTATAATTAGCAATCATAGCTTTCGTGAAATCATAGTATTTTATGCATTATATTTTACAGGAGGATTAAACCATGCTATTTCCCGATTATCATTTTCATACGGATTTTTCCAGTGACTGTGACGAACCAATGCAGGCAGTGATCGCCTCCGCAAAAGAAAAAGGCTTGTCTGCCCTCTGCGTTACAGATCATTATGACATGGATTTCCCGGTTCGTCCTGAGGAACCGGATGTGGATTTTGATTTAGATCTGGATTCCTACTATCGCACTTACCACGCTCTTTCTGAGAAGCTTGTCCCGGAGTTTGATCTTCGCGTGGGTGTGGAACTTGGCGTGATGCCATCGACAACGAAAAAATTAAATGCCTTCGTGCAGGCACACCCGGAACTGGATTTTATCATCTGCAGCCTGCATGTCGTCGACGGCATGGACCCATACTACCCGGAATATTTCGAGGGAAAGGAAGATCTGTCTGCCTACCGGCATTATTTTGAGACGCTGCTTGCCTGTGTAAAAGAATTTGACAACTTCAATGTATGTGGACACCTTGATTATATCGTGCGCTACGGAAAGACAAAGGCGGATCTTTTTGATATCCGCGATTATGCAGATATCTTTGAAGAGCTGTTTCAGATTCTTGTCGCCCGTGGTCAGGGTATCGAGATCAACACCGGAAGCTTATACCGTGGTCTCTCTTTCCCGCATCCTCATACAGATATCCTGAAAATGTACAAGGATGCCGGAGGAGAAATTATCACTGTCGGAAGCGACGCGCATCATGCAGAGCATATCGGCTACGGCTTTGATGCTGCAAGAGATCTGCTGCTCTCCCATGGTTTCCGTTACTATACGACATTTAAAGAACGCAAACCGGAATTCCATAAGATTCCTTAATCTACCGCGTGAAAACGCGACTGGTAATCCTCATAAAAAGGTGACTGTTCCCGCAGTCCCCCGACGAGTTCCCGGATGCAGGCAATCACATAGTCTGCATCCTTTTTTGTTGTCTCTTCCCCGATCGTCAGCCGAATCGTGCCACGCGCCAGTTCGTCGGAAAGCCCGATTGCCTTTAACACATGGGACGGTTCTTTCGACGCAGATGTGCATGCCGATCCACCAGAGGCACAGATGCCGAGTGTATCCAGCATAACCAGCAATGCCCCACCATCCACAAACTGAAAGGAAATATTGATATTGTTCGGGAGTCTCTGTTCCGGATGTCCATTTAACTGGCTGTACGGAATCGTTGTAAGTAGTTCACCGATCATATACTCACGGATCTGTATTTCATACTTCATCCGCTGTTCCATCGCGGCATCCGCAATGTATGCGGCAGTCGCAAGCCCAACGATACCGGGGACATTTTCCGTTCCTGCCCGAAGTCCCTGCTCCTGTGCGCCACCGTGGATCAGACTTTGCAGTTTCACGCCATCCCGCACATACAAAAATCCTGTCCCCTTTGGCCCGCGGAATTTGTGTCCGCTCGCAGTAAGCAGATCGACCTGCAGGCATGCAACGTCAATTGGAATCTGTCCATACGCCTGCACCGCATCCGTATGAAATAATACATTGTGCCGTCTGGCGATTGCTCCGATCTCACCGATCGGCTGTATCGTTCCAATCTCATTGTTTGCAAACATCACGGATATTAAAATCGTATCCTTCCGGATTGCCCGCTCCACCTGTACCGGATTCACACGTCCGTATATATCCACATCCAGATATGTGACCTCGAATCCATGCCTTTCGAGGTATTCGCATGTATGCAGGATTCCGTGATGCTCCAGCTTTGTCGTGATGATATGTCTGCCCTTTTTACTGTATGTGTCTGCAATCTCTTTTAACGCCCAGTTATCGCCCTCCGAACCGCCTGCCGTGAAATAAATCTCGTTCTTTTTCGCATGCAGGGTATCCGCGATCATCTGACGGCATTTTTCTATCTTCTGCCGGTTTTCCTTTGCGATACTGTAAATGCCGGAAGGGTTCGCAAATTTGTCGTGAAAATACGGCTGCATGGCACGAATCACTTCCGGATGGGTGCTCGTCGTCGCTGCGTGATCCATATAAACTGTCATATTTTATCGCCCTATCCAATATAATAAACCAAGACTCCGGCAGGAAATGAGCATCATGTCAAAACGAACCATCATCAAAGGAACCCTGATACTGACCATAACCGGCATCCTGACCAAATGTCTCGGCTTTTATAATAGAATATTCCTGACGCGGCTGATTGGTGTTAAAGAGCTTGGAACTTATCAGCTTATTTTTCCACTTTACATCTTAGGCATTTCTTTTTGCTGTCAGGGAATCGCAACAACGATTACCAAACATGTATCCTATCTGCTTGGCAAGAAAAAATATTCCGATACTCGCCGTGCGCTTTGCTTCGGTGGATTTTTGAGTTTTGTGCTGAGCCTGCTTGTCTCTGCCTGCTTTTTCTTTGGCTGTGACTTCATCGCCATGCATATCCTGAAAAATACCGACTGCCGTATCCTGTTGCGCATTCTCTCACCAGCGGTTCCATTTGTCGCCATAAAAGCCTGCATCAATGCATTTTTTATCGGACATGAAAAACCGGTTTTCTCCGGAAGCTGCCAGTTGATCGAACAGATTATACGGATTGGTTCCGTCTACCTTCTTGCCATCTCTTATATGCAGGATCATGTTGACGCCAAAACGGCTGTACTCGGTGTTGTGATCGGCGAGATGGGCGCCACATTTTACGCGGTCAGCTGTTATATCTTGTTCCGAAGAAAGCAGAATCAAGCGAACAGATTGCCAGATAAAGATATGTGCATTTCAGTGAAAAAGAAATCATCCCTTATGATTCCAATGCTGAAAGACATTATTCCAATTACTTCCAACAACCTGATTTTTACGTTATTTTCCAGTTTTGAAGCAATCATACTTCCGACGTTTCTTTTCCAGTATTACAACAACGCCGATACAAGCATGGAAATGTACGGTATCATCACCGGTATCGTGATCCCATTTCTGCTTTTTCCGGCAACGATCACGAACTCGCTTTCCACGATGCTGCTTCCATCCATTTCTTACGCGTGTGCGAAACGCGATACGGAAGCAATAAAAAAAGCACTTGTATCAAGTGCTCTTTTCTGCATCATGCTTGGAAGCTTCGCCTGTGTCCTGTATATACTCTTCGGAAAAACAATCTGTACCTTTGCCTTTGAAAGTGCTGAAGCAGGAACGCTGCTACAGCTGATGGGATTTCTATGTCCGTTTATTTATCTCTCCACAACGCTTTCCAGCGTTATGAACGGAATCGGCTACGCCACCCAGAACTTAATCTACAATATTCTCGGCATCAGTGTGCGGATCTTATGTATTATCTTCTTTGTGCCACATTTTGGCATCCACGCATACATATGCGGCATGTTCGGTGGCTACCTGCTCCACAACGCACTCACGATCACGAAGCTTGCGTCCCTTAATTCGTAACCTTCTTCGTCCAGTCGTAAGGGGTGCTCTGGTAGACGTAATAATTGAGCCAATTTGCATACAGTGTATTCGCATGACATCTCCATGACTTGATCGGCTTCTGCTCCGGATCATCATCCGGGTAATAATTGACCGGAATGTTCGGATTTAATCCACGCTTGATGTCACGCTTATATTCCTGATCAAGTGTAAATGTATCATACTCTGGATGTCCGGTTACGAAGATGTTCTTGCCGTCCTCTCCAATAATCAGGTATGGTCCTGTAATATCGGACTCTGCGACGATCTCCAGAAGCGGATTATCGACGATTGCCTGTTTATCCACACCGGTATAACGGGACTGTGGCACTAAGAATGAATCATCAAATCCACGTACCAGTGGTGTCCGTTTATGGAACGTATAATGCTTATACACACCGGAAAACTTCTCTGGAAGCTGGTATTTTTTCACACCATAACGATAGTAAAGTCCCGCCTGTGCACCCCAGCAGATATGCAGTGTGGACGTAACATTCGTAACTGACCAGTCCATGATAGCAGTCAGTTCATCCCAGTACTCCACTTCCTCAAACTCCATATTCTCCACCGGTGCTCCGGTAATGATCAGACCATCCCATTTCCTGTTCTTTACATGTTCAAAGTCACTGTAGAAACGCTCCAAATGTGATTCGGATACATGCTTTGATTCATAGGACATCGTGCGGATAAAGGAGATATTTACCTGCAGTGGTGTGTTTGACAGGCTGCGCAGAAGCTGCAACTCCGTATCTTCCTTTAACGGCATCAGATTTAAAATCAAAATGTCAAGTGGACGTATATCCTGTGTCATAGCACGATGTTCGTCCATCACAAATATATTTTCCTGTTCCAGTACTTTCTTCACTGGCAGATCGTTGTCTATTCTAATCGGCATCTCTAAAACCTCTTTTCTTCTCTAAAGCTAAAGCATACCACGAATTTTTTATAACTGCAAGAAATCATCCTCGGAAATAATCGGAATTCCCAATGATTTCGCCTTTTTATTCTTCGATGAGGAAGATAATACATCGTTATTGATCAGGTACGTGGTCTTCGAAGAAACACTGCCTGCGACTTTTCCGCCACGGTCTTCGATCAATTTTTTAAGTTCATCCCGGTTTGCAAAATGATTGAGTGAACCAGTAATGACAAATGTCTTGCCTTCGAGATCCTGTGGTGCCGTATTCTCCTCGACGACAAGTGTCACTTCCTTCAAGATCTCACGCAGTACCCGGATATTGTTCGGATCTGCGAAATATGCCACAATGCCCTCTGCGATCACATCGCCGATCTTCTCAATCTCGGCAAACTGCGCTGCATCGGCATGGATAATTGCCTCCACATCATCTTTGAAATATTTGCAGATGGATTTTGCCATGGCGGTACCGACGTTCAAAATTCCAAGTCCATACAGGACACGCGCAAGCTGTGTCGTACGGCTTGCCTCGATGCTCTCCATCATATTGTCGTAGGACTTCTGCCCAAAGCCCTCTAATTTCACGATTTCTGTCTCATAGCGGTCAATCCGGTAGATATCATACAACTCTTCAATAAAGCCGCAGTCTAAGAACTTCTGAAGCGTTGCCTCAGATAAACCATCGATGTTCATCGCGTTTCGTGATACAAAATGTGTGAATAGCTTGATTGCCTTTGCCGGGCATGCCGGATTCGGACATACAAGCGTCTGTGCCTGATTGTCCTCGCGGATCTCTGTCTTACCGCCACACGCCGGACAAGTATCCGGAATCTCGAGTGTACCGGATTTCGTCAGGTTCTCACTGATCTGCGGGATGATCATATTCGCCTTATACACCTTGATCGTATCACCGATTCCAAGCTGTAACTGCTTCACAATGCTCACATTGTGGACACTGGCACGGCTCACAGACGTTCCTTCGAGCGATACCGCATCAAAGACTGCCACCGGATTGATCAGCCCGGTACGGGACGGACTCCACTCAATATGCCGAAGCGTTGTCTCCGCTTCCTCGTCTGCCCATTTAAATGCGATCGAATCCCGCGGGAATTTCGCTGTCCGTCCAAGACTTTTACCATATTCCACATCATCAAACGAAAGCACGAGTCCATCAGATGGGAAATCGTTCGTCTCGATTTTCTCTGCAAAATGTGTGACCATCTCCTGCATCGTTGCCGCTGTGACATCGACGTGTTCCACAACCTCAAAACCAAGTGAAGTCAGGAAATCAAACTTTGAATTCATCGTTGCATCGATTTCCGCATCTCCGGTATCAAGCATATTAAACGCAAAGAAATGCACATTCCGCTCGGCTGTGATCTGATTATTGAGCTGCCGCACACTGCCGGAGCATAAGTTTCTCGGGTTTTTATATTTGCTGTCAATATCCGGAATCGTGGCATTGATACGCTCAAAATCTGTATAGGTAATGACCGCCTCGCCACGGATCGTAAGCGGACCTTTGTACGCAATCTGGTTCGGCAGATTCGCAAATACCTTCGCATTGTTCGTGATGACCTCACCGATCTCGCCGTTTCCACGTGTGACTGCCTTCACAAGCACGCCATCCTCGTAAGTCAATACAACCGTCAGTCCATCCATCTTCCACGACATGACTCCTGTTTTATCACCCAGCCACGCTGCCAGATCCTCAACACTTTTTGTCTTGTCCAAAGATAACATTGGGGCCGGATGCCGTTCCTTCGGCAGCTCACTGATGATCTCGTAACCGACATTCTGTGTCGGGCTTTTGGATAAGATCAGACCGGTCTCCTGCTCTAACGCCGCAAGCTCATCATACAACGCATCATATTCCAGATTGGACATGATCTCTGTATCCTGCTGATAATATGCTTTGGAAGCCTGATTTAACAGCTCCACCAATTCTTTCATACGCTCTGTTTTTGCATCCATCATTTTCTCCTTTTCCTGTCACGATCTCTTCTGCACCAGTCTCCGCAGCTCCTGTTCTTCGTCCCGCGTCAGCGTCCGAAACTCACCCGGTCGTAAGCTTCCAAGACGAATATTCATGATTCGGACACGCTTTAAGTGCACAACCCGTACATGCAATGCATCGCACATCCGCCGGATCTGCCGGTTCAATCCCTGTGTCAATATGATCGAGAAATTTCTCGTTCCGGTCTTTTTGACTTTACATGGTTTCGTTACCGTATCTAAAATCTCAACGCCCTCCGACATCTTCTTAATAAAATCTTCTGTGATATCTGTGTTGACTCGCACATGGTATTCCTTTTCATGATTGTTTCTGGAGCGCTGGATCTCATTTGCCAGATCTCCGTCATTTGTAAGAAGCAAAAGTCCGGTCGAATCCTTATCAAGACGTCCTACATAGTTTACCCGCTCCGGGAACTCTACATACCGGAAGATACTGTCCGGATCAGCATCCTTCGATGTACAGACCTGTCCGATCGGCTTATTGTATGCATAGATCACCTTTTTCGTATGCAGATGTACCGGCTTTCCATTGCAGGTAACAACTGAAGAATCGCCGACGCGTGTTCCAAGATCCGCGATTGTTCCATCCACCGTTACCTTTCCGGCTTCAATCAGCCTGTCGGCTTCCCGGCGGGAACAGATTCCTGCTTCACTTAAGTATTTATTTAATCGAATTTCGTTAGACATGGCATTCCCCTTAATTTTATTAATTTTATAGTTGCATTTTTATATTAACAGTTGTATAATCGCTTTATAAATTTTAGAAAAAGTGTAAAGGAGGCATATTATGGATAATATTGATAAAAAAATTCTTCACTTATTACAGGAAAATGCCAGATATCCATTGAAGCATCTGGCAAGCAAAGTATTTCTTTCCTCCCCCGCTGTCTCTGCCCGTATTGAGCGTTTAGAGAAAAGCGGAATCATCTCCGGCTATCACGCAAGTGTTGCCCCAGTGTCTCTCGGGTATCACATTACAGCCTTTATAAACATGGCGCTCGATCCAAAACGGAAACCGGAATTCTACCCGTTTATCCAAGCATGTCCGAACGTTTTGGAGTGTAACTGCGTTACCGGTGCATACTCCATGTTGATTAAAGTATGCTTCCCTAGCACAATGGAGCTTGATACTTTCATCGGGCAACTCCAGAAATACGGAAACACAGAAACACAGATCGTATTCTCCACTCCGGTTCCGCCACGTGGCATTGATGTCCGTGCAGCCGATGAGGACGAAGACGAAGATGGTGCGGATGATTTCTTGTAAAATACATGGATATAATAATAGGGCTGTTGACGAACAACAGCCCTTATTTTTTATTATTGTCCGGAACTGATCGTATTGTAGAACTCTGCGAATGCCGCATCATTTGCAATACAACTGTTTACGTTATCCTGTACTGCTTTGTACAGATTCTGAATATCCGTTGACTGACTCTGTGTCTCGATGTAATTCGTAACTTCCTGCGAATGTGCTGAATTATCAATCTTATATCCATCTGCTGTTTTCACAACATAGAACTGATTAATATTCAGAGGAACACTTGTAATGTTCGCCATACTCAAGTTGCTTGTTACATACACAAGTGTCGCATCTTCCGTGTATCCCGGCATCGTGTAACAATTCACATTTGAATATGCCTTGATCACAGCGGAACGCTGCTGATAAACGGTCATATCATCGAACTGGCTTGGATCTGTAACATAGGTCTTCAGCTTGTCCTGATCGCAAACCGCCAACGCTGCATAATACTCTATAATCAGGGAATTGATATCCAGATTTGCATTTGTCTCGTAAGAAAAGCCGGTCTGGTTCGTCTGCTGTGCATCCGTCTGCGTCGCTTTGTCTTTGTTAAACATTCTCAGATCCAGATCCGAGAAGAAATAGAAATAGAATACAACGGCAAGCAGAATAAAGATCATCCAGCCAAGGAACAGCATCAGGCCTGCTATCTTTTTCTTTCCTTTTTTACCCTTCTTACTCATATGTCCTCCTTCGAACAACAATATACAAAAATGCACCAGAGAGGAATCGAACCTCCGCACATGGCTCCGGAGGCCATTGCTCTATCCACTGAGCTACTGGTGCGCGACTTCTAGTATATCCGATTTGATCTGATTTTTCAAGGCTTCTATGCTATCAAATTTTATTTCTTTTCGAATTTGTCGTAAAAATTCGATTTTCAGGCAGGTTCCATATAGATTTTCATTGAAATCCAGAATATTTGTCTCCACCTTAATTTTATGATCTGCGTCCACGGTCGGGTTATCTCCCACGTTCGTCACACCGCGATAATGCTGGTTATTCACTGTGACACGCGTCTCATATACGCCATTTGGCACTAACAATTTTTCTTCCGTTGGAATCAAGTTGGCTGTTGGGAATCCAATTGTAGCTCCAAGCTGTTTTCCATACTGGACAATCCCGGAAATACTATATGGGCGTCCCATATATTCACGGACGACATCCACTGCCCCCTGTTCAATCTGCTCCCGAATATAGGAGGAACTGATAATTGTCCCCTGCTCCCGCAGCTTCTCAAACGCAAGCACTTCAAAGCCATACCGGGTTCCATATTCCTGCAGCATCGTCACATCGCCCTGCCGGTTTTTGCCAAACCGAAAATCATTGCCGACGACCACATATTCCGGGTGCAGCCGCTCCACTAACACATCCTTGATAAATGTCTCCGGCTTCATCGCCGCAAACTTCTTCGTAAATTCACAAGTAACATTCCAGTCTATACCAAGTTCCTCCAACAGCCGATCCCGCTCTGGAATTGTATAGATGCGCTTTGTGCCCGGCATGTCGATGGAAAATACGACCGATTGTTTTCCTGCCTCATGGGACAACTGCAATACTTTGTTGATAAGCAACATATGTCCCTTGTGCAAGCCCTCAAATTTTCCTAATGCCACAACAGTATCTGCGATATTCACGTCATTGTATGCTAGTTTCTTCACGTCAGTTTCCTCATAAAAACATTTTAAATGGTTTGTATATCTGTTCTTCCTCTTTGTAATCATATAAGGCTACAAACTTGCCTGCATGATACACCCGGATTCTCGTATCCCGTCTTTCTCCCATATCTTTGAAAAACCGAGGAGAAAGCTTGTTTCCATTTCTCAGATAATTCTCTGCCTGTTCGGTAATCTCATATGCCGGATACTGTTTCAAAAGTGCATCCACTGGCAGGATTGCGTCCTGCAGGGTTCCATCTGCCTGCCGTACCTCGATCTCCTGCAGCGTCAATGCATCTGTCACAGAAAATCCATGCACTTCTTTCCGGTGTAAACCGGACAACACAGCCAGACAAGAAAGTTTTCTTCCGATATCCCGGCACAACGACCGGATATACGTGCCTTTCGAACAATACACATCAAAGCTGTAAGTATCGTCCGCTTCCTTCGTAATGTCCTGGATTGCATAAATCTCAACCGGTCTTGGTTCTCGTTTGACCTCGATTCCGGCTCTGGCATATTCGTATAATTTTTTTCCATCCTTTTTGATGGCAGAATACATCGGTGGTATCTGGTCATACTTGCCAATGAAGGACAAAATTGCACGTTTCACGTCTGCCTGTGTCAGCTGCGCGAGCACTGCTGCATCACCTTCCGCAGTCGTCTCACCGGTCACATCCTCGGTATCCGTCTCATAGCCAAGCTTCATCGTCGCACGGTAGCATTTATCTCCTTCGGTCAGAAGATCTACCAGCTTTGTCGCCTTACCAAGACAAACCAACAGGACACCTTCTGCCATTGGATCAAGTGTCCCGGTATGTCCGATCTTTTTCTGTTTTAAGATGCCGCGAAGCTTTGCCACGACATCAAATGATGTATAATCCTGTTCTTTATAAACATTTAAAATCCCGTCTATCAAAGCTGTTCCTCTATCATCTTTATAATATCTGCAACGACTGTATCAAAATCGCCGGTCACTTCAAAGCCAGCCGCACGGATATGTCCGCCACCGCCATAGGCAACTGCAATCTTGCTCACATTGACTTTGCGGATAGAACGCAGGCTGACCTTCATTGCATCGCCAAGCTGGTATACAAATATCGCGACCTCCACACCGTCAATCACGCGGATACGATCCACAATGCCATCTGTCTCTTCTTTTCCGCAGCCAAAGGTATCGAACATCTCCTTTGTCACAAATGTGTAGACAACCTGTCCGGACAGTGCCAGCTTTGCATTGACCATCGCCTGTCCCATAAGCAGATTCTGCTTGTAGCTGACTCTGTAAAAGGTATCGTCGATAATCTTCTGTGCATCCACGCCATGTGCGAGCAATTCACCGGCTACCTGCATTGTATCCTTTGTACATGCCGAATACTTGAACACGCCGGTATCATGTACGATACCGAGATACAGACACTCTGCACAGGCAAGCGAGATATTCTCTGGATCAATATGCCGGAACAATACTTCACTTGCAGAAGATGCGTCCGCATCACAATAGTAATAATCCCCAAAGCCCTGATTACTTCTATGATGATCCAGGCAGGCACTTTTCTTCGCCATACCGAAAAGCTCATAGAAGCTTCCATGCCGATCGCGGTCTCCACAATCCAGAGAAATTGCAAGATCCAATACACGAGACTCTGGTTCATGGCAGATGGCATCCGCGCCCTTTAAGAACGAAAACTTATCTGGAATCTTCTCCAGATACACGGTCACCTCTGCGTCATAGTTGTCCTGAATATAATTGTACAGTCCTAAGCACGAACCAACACAATCGCCATCCGGGCGGATATGCCCGAATATTCCGATTGTCTTTGCATCTTCAATTAGATTTAATAATTCACTCTTCTTCATTCTGCTTACTCTGATCCTCTTTGATTACCTCATCGATACGCTTAGACATATAATTTCCATACTCGATTGATGTGTCCAATACAAACGTAAGCTCCGGTGTATTTCGGAGATTGATCGTACGCGCCAGCTCGCGGCGGATAAATCCACTCGCCTGCTCTAAGCCCTTTAACGTCTCTGCACCAGATTCTGCATCGCCTAATACACTGATATATGCCTTACAATATTTCAGATCCTGTGTCACCATGACATCCGTTACCGATGTCATGGGATTGATACGTGGATCTTTTAACTCCATCCGAATGATCCGGGAAAGTTCCTTCTGGACTTCCCCATTGATTCGCTGTGATTTATGACTTGTCTTTCTCATTTCTATCTTGGTACCTCAACCATAATATATGCCTCAATGATATCGCCTTCCTTGATATCATTGAATCCATCCATAACAAGACCACATTCAAATCCTGTCTTAACTTCCTTTACGTCGTCCTTGAAACGCTTCAGAGATGCAAGCTCACCCTCGAAGATCTGCTCACCTTCCCGGCTGATACGAACTTTGCAGTTTCTCTGGATCGTACCATCTAATACATATGAACCAGCGATTGTACCAACACCAGAAGCCTTGTAAGTCTGACGAACCTCTGCATGACCGATGACCTTCTCCTCGAAGATTGGATCAAGCATACCCTTCATCGCACTTTCGATATCCTCAATCGCATTGTAAATGACACGATACAGACGGATATCAACCTTCTCACGCTCTGCAACTTCCTTCGCCTGATTGTCCGGACGAATATTAAATCCAATGATGATCGCATTACTTGCAGAAGCAAGAATTACATCACTCTCATTGATTGCACCAACACCGGAGTGGATACATTTAACTGCCACTTCCTCGTTGGAAAGCTTAAGCAAGCTCTGCTTAACCGCCTCTACAGAACCCTGTACATCTGCCTTGATGATAAGGTTCAGATCCTTTACATTACCTTCCTGAATCCGGTTATAAAGGTCATCGAGAGACATACGCTGCTTTGTATCTGCAATCAGTTTTTCCTTGCCACGGTTGATAAATGCCTCGGAAATCGTACGCGCTTCCTTCTCATTTTCTGTGGCAATTACAATCTCTCCAGAATTTGGAACGCCATTTAAGCCAAGTACCTCAACTGGCATAGATGGAGTCGCCTCCTTCACCTTGCGCCCCTTATCGTCGAACATCGCACGCACCTTACCATGCACATCACCGATTGCCAGACAGTCGCCCACATGCAAAGTACCCTTCTGTACCAGAATGGTTGCAACAGAACCACGTCCCTTATCAAGCTGTGCCTCGATGACAATACCACGTGCCTTCCGGTTCTTGTTTGCCTTGAGCTCCAGGATCTCAGCGGTCAGGATGATCATCTCCAGAAGGTTATCAATACCTTCCTTTGTATGTGCAGATACCGGACAGAAGATTGTCGAACCGCCCCAGTCCTCTGGTACGAGCTCGTATTCCATCAACTCCTGCTTTACACGGTCGATATTCGCACTTTCCTTATCAATTTTATTGATTGCAACAATGATCTCGATGCCAGCTGCTTTCGCATGGTTGATTGCCTCTACGGTCTGTGGCATAACACCATCATCGGCTGCAACTACAAGGATTGCAATATCTGTTGACTGTGCACCACGCATACGCATCGCTGTAAATGCCTCATGTCCCGGTGTATCCAGGAATGTAATCTTCTGACCATTGATAGATACTACAGACGCACCAATATGCTGTGTAATACCACCAGCCTCACCAGCTGTTACATCAGAATTACGGATTGCATCGAGCAGGGATGTCTTACCATGATCAACGTGTCCCATAACGCAGACAACTGGTGGTCTGGAAGTCATATCTGCCTCGTCCTCTTCCTCCTCACGGAGAAGTTCTTCGATCACATCAACCTTTTCCTCTTCCTCTGCAATGAAGTTGTATTCAAGTGCAATGTCAGCTGCCTCATCAAATGGAAGGTCAGAGTTTACATTGTACATCTTACCTGCCATAAACATCTTCTTGATCAACTGTGCCACTGGCACCTTGATCTTACTTGCAAGCTCGCCGACAGTCAGTACCTCTGGCAGCTTGATTGTCTTGATCACTGGTTCTACCGGCTCCTGCTTCTTGGGTGCTGGCTGATGATTCTTGTTGTTATTATTGTTCCGGTTATTATTGTTGTTAAACCGGTTGTTATTATTGTTGTTATTTCTTGTGTTACGGTTGTTGCTTACCGCGTTCCGGAAATTTGTACCACGGCTCTCCTGCTTGGCTCCATTCTGGTTATTGCCATTTGCAGGCTTGTTGTTATTATTCTTGCCCTGATTATTTCCATTATTGTTCTGCTTATTGTTATTATTTCTGCCCTGATTGTTTCCGTTATTGTTATTATTTTTACCCTGATTGTTGTTGCGGTTCTGGTTGTTATTATTGTTATTGTTCTTCTTATTCTGGTTATTCTGATTACCGGAATTGGAATTGTTGTTTGGCTTTGGCTGCACCTTCTTGTTCTCCTGCTTTGGTGCTTCCTTTTTTCCTTCTTCCTTCTTTGGCCCTGCCTTCTTCGGCTCTTCTTTCTTTGCCTCAACCGGCTTGTTTCCGCCCAAAGACTCCCGCACAAATTTCATCATTGCATCATCAATGCTGCTCTGTGCTTTTAACCCTTCTTTTTTACCGCTCAATATATCAATAATCTGACTGCTTTTTACTTCTTTTCCAAGTTCTGCTGTCAACTGTTTTGCAAACTCGTGTACTCTCATGGGTTACACCTCCAATCTTAAACTAATCCAACTTGTCAGAAATCTGTTTTGCCAGACCTGCATCTGTCACTGCAAGTACCGTCCGCTCCTGTTTTCCGATCTGTCTGCCGAGCGTCGTGCTGTCAAACGCAATCGTATACGGAATCTCGTAATACTTGCATTTATCCATGAATTTCTTCTGCGTATTGCCCGATGCATCCTCTGCGATGATCACGAAATATGCAACGCCCTCCTGAATCGCTTTCTCGGTCAGGAATCCGCCGCTCTGTACTTTTCCTGCTTTTGCAGCAATCGAAAGCATAGACAATGCACGATTCTGATTTTGTGCCAACTATATCATCTCCTCTGCGATGGTCTGGTAGATTTCTTCCGGAATTTCCGTCTTCAACGAACGCTCCAGTGCTTTTGTTTTCTTTGCTTTCTCCAAGCACGCCTGATTCAGACAGATGTAAGCACCACGTCCATTTTTTCTTCCGGTCTTGTCCAGACATATCTCATCTTCCGGCGTCTTAATGACTCTGACAAGCTCTGTCTTTGGTTTCATCTCCCGACAGCCTACACACTGTCGAAGTGGTATCTGCTTTGCCAAGTTATCTACTCCTCATCTTCATAGTCATCGGCGTAATCGTCGTCATAATCATCTATAATCATACCCAGATCACGTGCCTGTGACTCACTCTTGATATCAATCTTATAGCCTGTCAGCTTTGCAGCCAGACTTGCGTTCTGTCCTTCCTTACCAATTGCAAGGGAAAGCTGATCGTCTGGTACAACAACTCTTGCACACTTCTTCTGCTTTCCGTCCTGCTCTTCTGTGTACGCCTGTACCCAGATTACATCGGATGGGCTTAATGCATTCTTGATATAAACCTCTGGATCTTCATCCCATGCGATAACATCGATCTTCTCGCCCTTTAAATCATCGACGATTGTATTGACTCTCGCACCTGCCATACCTACGCAGGCACCAACTGGATCTACGTTTGGATCTAACGAACGAACTGCAAGCTTCGAACGGGAACCTGCATCTCTAGAGATACCCATGATCTCTACAACACCATTCTGGATCTCTTCAATCTCATTTTCAAACAAACGCTTTACAAGCTCTGGATGGGTACGGGATACGTGGATGTTAATACCTGTATTGTTCTTCTTATCCTTTCCGTCCTTACGCTTGTTTTCTTTCTTCTCCGGTTTTTTCACTTCAACCACATACAGCTTAATATGGTCGCCAACCTTGTAATGCTCTGATTTTACCTGCTCATTTTCCTTGAGTCTGGTCTCTGTCTTCTCATCGAGGCTGATATAGATCGTATTGTCTACGAAACGCTGTACCACACCGTTTACAATGTCATGCTCCTTGCAGGCAAAACGCTCGTAGATCGCATCACGCTCACCCTCTTTGATGTTCTGGATGATAATGCTTCTTGCCTTCTGTGCTGCCATACGTCCAAAGTCCATAGACTCCAGTGGATACTCTACGAAATCACCGATCTCGTACTTGTCATCCATTGCTTTTGCTTCTGTCAGGGAAATCTGATTCTCATCATTCTCGACTTCCTCTACAACTTCCTTCTTGCGTACAACTGTGATCGCACCAGTCTCACGGTCCATATGTGCTTCCACAAGTACATTCTTTCCATAATCTTTCTCACATGCTGCAACCAGTGATTTTTCAATCGCCTCCATCACCAGTTCCTTGCTGACACTTTTTTCGCGCTCTAATTGATTTAAAGCATCAATAATCTCTGACATTTTTTTATCCTCCTCTTCTACTCAAATGCCAATCTTATCATAGAAATATCGTTTCTTGAAAATTCTTTTGGTTCTTCCGCCGGATCGAGCTGCAATGTGATCGTCGTATCAGTGTATCCTGTCAGGATTGCCTCGAATTCCTTACTGCCATCCACCGCACGGTAAAGTTTTACCTCTACCTTTTTGCCAAGATTCCGTTTAAAATCCTTGTCCTTCTTGAGCGGTCTTGTAAGTCCCGGTGAGCTTACTTCCAAAATATACGGGTCTGTCATCCGGTCCGCAGCATCCAGTTTTTCCTCCAAGCTCCGGCTGATCAGAACACAGTCATCAATATTGATGCCGCCTTCCTTATCCGCATACACACGCAGATAATAATCAGAGCCTTCCTTTACGTACTCTACATCCACTAGCTCAAACCCATGCTCTTCGATAATCGGAGTCACAAGTTCTGTGCAGTGTTGTTCAATTTCCTGTTTTTTCACGTCTGCCACCTTTCTGACTTTTTTGCCTTTTCAAAAACAAAGAGTGGGTTTTTACAACCCACTCTGCGTCATCTGTATTCAAGTCTTATATATTATAACATGTTTTTATTGTTTTGCAAGTACCTATTCCGCCTTTTTTACAAGTTTTACCTGCAATGCCTGTATCGTACCGCCTCCAGTATACGTGCCATTTTTTCCCCAGTCCGTCCAGCCCTGTGCCGACACATAAACGCGGTACAAAATATCATAGGAATCTGAGATTCCGCCTGTGAGATTGATCCGGATTCCAAGCAGCGGTTCCTTCTGTCCAACACTGCCCGCCTGTTCGCCGTCCTTCCGCCATGCACTTTGTCCCTGTGCCGTCTCAACCGCATACCGGACATTTCCTTTCGGGACATATGCGCCAAGCTGGATGCGCACCGCTTCAACGGATTTTTCCTGCTTTGTATATCCTGCCACAATGCCGTCCATTTTTGCTTCCTGCCAGCCAAAAGTCTGCATATGAACCGTATATACAATACCAGCATCCACTTCAGAAGTCAGAATACCCGCCTGTTTTTTGAGATAGCTATATAGATTCTGAAGTTCCACCTGTGTACCATTCTCCTTCAGATAAGCATATCGGAACAACGCAAATCCATCATATCCCATGCCATAGATATGCGCACATTGTGTTGCCAGATTATCCTCGCGAAGCGCCCAGTCCAGATCGGTATCTGAAGTTTCCCCCACCCGGTAGAGTGCAAGCCCGGCATACAGCTTAATCTCCGGGTTCGTATGCAGCGTCTGCCATACCTCGCACCGGTTCGAAAACATCGGAACTTCTTTTCCATCTGTCACATAGCGATCCGTCCAGTAAATCTGCGGCATCACATAATCCACATATCCTTCCTGTGAAAGCCACGTATCAATATCTGCCCCCTGACTTCGTGCATAATCCGGATTTCCTGCCGGACTGATTCCGAACTCACAGTCTGGACGTTTCTGTTTGACCGTCTGGTATACTTTCTGGACAAGTGCATTTACCGCCTGCATTTTTTCTTCCTGTGGCAGCGTATCCTGCATGCCGTCAACAAAGAAATAATCATCAAAATGAATACCATCCACTGGATAGCGTTCTAAGATCTCTGCCACCTGATTTACGACTAACTGCTGTGCCTCCGCACTTTGCGGATTCAACACCAGACATGTACCATTTTGCCCCTGATATTCAAGTATCATAGACTGGTATTTCGCATAGAACGGTGTATGTTCAAAGCTTGCCGTCGTTTCTTTCCCCAGCGACAGCCGATACGGATTGATCCACGCCTCAAAACGAAGTCCCTCCTCATGTGCCACAGCTACCATGATCTCATACGGATCATAGCCTGGATATGTCCGGGTTTTGGACATATATTCGGAATACGGAAAATAGTCCGATGGATAAAAGGCATCTCCCATTGCCCGCGCATGTACGATCACCGTATTTAAGCCATATCTTTTCACGGTATCATACATGGCATGCACCTTCGCCCGGAAAGCCGCCTCGCTTTTATCGGATAATTCCGATTCCATATCGATATAGGAAATCCAGCACGCACGCTTTTCCATCTCCGTATTTACCTGCATAGGCAGATAAACAGCAACCTGCCTGCTCTGCATCGAAAATAAAGAAGAAAGCAGACAGACTACCACGATGATTCCTGCCAGATATCGTCTTATAATCTGCATATTTTACGCATCCGTTATCTCTTATAACTACTTATATGCAGATTATTTCTTTTTATGTTCATGAAGTGCTGTAAATAACAGCAGTCCTCCACCTGACGCTACCAGCAGTGTAATCACGATACCAAGCGCCATAGAATCTCCAGTTTTCACCGTATCATCACTTGCTACAACTACCGGTGTCTGCACCTGTGTGGAAGTCGAGCTTGCCTTTGGGTTCACGACTAAGGTTGCTCGGGTCGTTGCAGTTTCGGTCGTTGTAGCTATCTCAGTTGTTGTTCCATTTTCTGTGGTCGTGCTTTCCGTCGTTGTCACTTCAGTTGTTGTACTTTCTGTGGTCGTGCTCTCAGTCGTTGTTATTTCTGTTGTCGTACTCTCAGTCGTTGTTGTCTCTGTCGTTGTTGTCTCTGTCGTCGTTGTCTCTGTGGTTGTAGCTTCCGTGGTTGTCGTCTCGGTTGTTGCCACATTGTATGGATAAAAATGTGATTCCGAACTCGCATTTACATTCTGTGCGATTACCTGCCCTTCATGATTGCCGCCGATCAGTGACACATTTCCAGATGGCGCAATGATATGACCAGTCAGAAAACTTGCTGTAATATTCTTGGCATCCGGGAAGTTCCAGACGAGTCCAAAGCCACCACTGTAATACTGACCGCCCTGTGCACCTTCCGGTCTGTTTTTCGCCAGATTGAAGAAGTAATTGTTGTTCAATGGAGTTCCACCAATTTCAATCTTACCAGTATCCAATGCATAATCCCCGTCTCCGGAAATGGAGATTGTATAGGCATTTGAGAAAATGTCTTCCGCAGTTACATTTTTCAGAATCACACGCTTTGCATTTGAGAAATCTGTCCCGCTGACGGTGATCGTCTTAGAATCTGCAAAGTCAATGATCAGGTCTCCCTGTTCCATATAGCCTGCCTGCCCAGCCTTCTCCAACGCCTGCGATTCCTGTTTAATAACACCAAACGCTTCGTCCATATTGATATAATCATCTGCCACTTTCACCATACGGTTTGTCAGCCAGTCTTTGTACGACATATGGCTTTCTGTATAGTAAAAATTCGTATCAATCCCCGTTGTATCATTCCACGAACCGGCATGATAATCGGCAAGATCGATCAGGTATCGCGCATAGGACGCCGCTGCTTTCACCTTTCCCACTGTATTTTTCAGGTTCAATTTATTTCCTACCATGATCGCACCGACGGTATCTGCTACATAATCGCCCTCCAGATCGTTTTGTACGAAATAGCTGTAATGCGACAGGATATAATCAATATGATATTCGTCCTCATATTTTTTATTGCTGACCTGTGTTTTTTGCGTGTTCGCATTTAAGACAGACACGCCACTGATTTCATCATACGCCTCCATCTCCGTTGCATCAGTTCCCGTCGCATCTGCCTGTACACCGGTATCTCCGACAAACATCGTTTCCGCAGACTCGATGTCTGTATCATCACCGTTCTCTCCTGCCGTTGCATCCTCTGCTGTCGCATCTGTCACAGTCGCTGTCTCCGCAAAAGCGACCTCCAGATTTTCACAACCGAAAATACATGCCACTCCGACCACACCTGCTACAATGGACTGTCGGATTCTCCTTGTCGTTTTCTTTCTCATAAAAAATGCTCCCTGCATACATTCACATAAATGTATGCAGGGAGCGCTTGTCCTGATTCCAAATTTATTTTTATGACGCCTGCTCGAACTGGCTGTTGTAGAGATCCGCATAGAAGCCCTTCTTCGCAAGCAGCTCCTCATGCGTACCGCTCTCGATGATATCGCCATCTTTCAATACAAGGATCAGATCAGCATTCTTGATTGTAGAAAGCCGGTGTGCGATTACAAACGAAGTTCTTCCCTTCATCAGTTCGTCCATGGCTCTCTGGATGATAAGCTCGGTTCTCGTATCGACAGAGCTTGTCGCCTCATCTAATATCAGCATCGGGCGGTCTGCAATCATCGCACGGGCGATGGTTAGCTGCTGCTTCTGTCCCTGTGACAGGTTAACCTGATCATTCAACACCGTGTCATAGCCCTTCGGCAGACTGCGGATAAAGCGGTGCAGACCAACCGCCTTGCACGCCTGCTCGATCTTTTCTTCCGGTACATTCTCCTGGCTGTATACGAGATTCTCACGAACCGTTCCTTCAAAAAGCCATGTATCCTGTAATACCATACAGAACTGGTCGTGTACTTCTTCCCGCGTCATATCCTTGATGGATACACCATCGATTTTTATATCGCCATCTAAGATTTCATGGAACCGCATTAAAAGATTCACCATCGTTGTCTTACCGGCACCGGTCGGTCCGACAATTGCAACCTTCTGTCCCGGTTTTGCTACAGCTGAAAAATCATGGATGACAACCTTATCGCTGTCTTTATAGCCAAACTTGACATGCTCAAAGGATACCTCACCCTTCACATCGTTCAGCTTTTTCGTCTTAGTGCTCTCATCTTCCATCTCTTCTGCGTCGGTAAACTCAAATACACGTTCACCGGCAGCAGCCGCAGACTGCAGTGCCTGCATCGCCTGTGCGATCTGACTGAGTGGCTGTGTAAAGTAACGTACATACATCATAAACGCAATAATCACACCAAATGATATTTTATCATTCATTACAAGAAGCGCACCGACAATACAGACCGCCACATAGCCAAGGTTACCGATGAATGTCATGAGTGGCATCATAAGTCCGGAGAGACACTGCGCCTTAAAGGCACTGTCACGCAGATTTTCATTCATCTTATCGAACTTTTCCTTTGATTTTTTCTCGCCATTATACGCCTTCACAACTGTGTGTCCGGCATAGATCTCCTCAACATGTCCATTGATTTCCCCCAGATGCATCTGTTGTCTCGCAAAATATTTCTGGGATTTGCTCATGATCAGAGCCATGAATACAAAGCCTAGCAGCGTTGAAAGTATCGCTGCAACCGTCATTATGATATTTGTCTTTATCATCATAATGAGAGAACCAAGAAGCAGCGTAACCGCTGTCACAAGATTTCCCATGCTCTGATTAAAGGATTGTGCAATTGTATCAACATCGTTTGTTACACGGGATAATACATCCCCTGTTGATGTCTGATTGTAAAACCACATCGGCAAGCGGTTGATCTTCCTTGAGATGTTGCTCCGGAGTCCCTTTGATACCTGCTGTGTTACATACCCCATAATCAGGTTCTGGACCAGAGATAACAACGCACTGCATCCATAGAAGCAGATCAGCGTGATTCCAATCCGTTTGATTCCGTCCATATCAATCCCGGTCATTACACCCTCGGTGATAAGATCGGTCATCTTGGATAATTTATCCGGTCCGATCAATGTTAATACGGTTCCAATACCTGCACAGATAATCGCGAATATCATGGCACCCCAGTATTTCTTACAGTTCGTAAGGAGCTTTGCCCATGTACCTTTGAAGTTCTTTGCTTTTTCGCCGGGGCGCATGCCTCTGCCCGGACCGTGACGAGGAACCTTTGGAGCACGATTATTCTGACCTACTTCATAATTATCTTTTTCCATTATGCAAGCTCCTCCTTTGATAACTGAGAATATGCGATTTCCTGGTACACTTCGCAGTTCTTCATAAGTTCGTCATGCGTTCCCATACCTGCGATCTGTCCATCGTCTAACACGATGATCTTATCCGCATCACGGATTGTACCGATTCGCTGTGCAACGATGATCTTCGTCGCATCCTTACATTCCTTGCGCAGTGCTTCCCGAAGGATTCTATCTGTCTTATAGTCAAGTGCCGAGAACGAATCATCGAAGATCAGGATCTCCGGCTGTCTGGCAATCGCACGCGCAATCGACAGACGCTGTTTCTGCCCACCTGAGAAGTTTGAGCCACCCTGAGCCACATACCCGTCATAGCCCTGATCCTTCTTCTCAACAAATTCACTTGCCTGCGCTACTTTTACCGCCATCGCAATGTCGTCCTGTGTAGCAGGTGCTTTTCCGTTTTCGCCATATGCCACATTGTCAGCGATTGTTCCGGAGAACAAGATTGCTTTCTGGCTGACATATCCAATTTTGTTATGCAGTGCTTCCTGCGTATATTCCTTGACATTCACGCCATCGACGAATACCTCACCCTCTGTTGCATCATAAAACCGCGGAATCAGATTGATAGCAGTACTCTTGCCACATCCGGTTGCACCGATAAACGCGATTGTCTCGCCCTTCTTCGCAGAGAAAGAAATATGCTCTAATACATATTCCTCTGCGTCCGGATATTTGAAGCTGACATCCTTGAATTCCACTTCCCCATCTTTCATAACCGGGAACGTATCTCTCGTTCCATCCTCAATGGATGGTTCAGTATCTAATACTTCCAAAATACGCTTCGCTGCAACCGATGCCCGCGGCAGCATAATAAATATCATAACCAGCATCATGAACGACATGACAACCTGCATTGCATACGAGGAAAATACAACCATATCCGAGAATAATGTGAATTTTTCCTGCATATCCTGTGCATCGTTGATCAAAACCGCGCCAATCCAATATATTGCAAGCGAAAGGCCATTCATGATCATCATAATCGTCGGCATCATAAATGCCATAGTCTTTGATGTAAACCAATGGGTATCTGTCAGATCCTTGTTGACCTTCTCAAACTTCTCCTCCTGATATGCTTCCGCATTATAGGCGCGAACAACGTTCAAGCCTGTCAGATTCTCACGTGTTACTTGATTGATATCATCCGTCAGACTCTGTAAGCGTTTGAACTTCGGCATACATAAGCTGACGCAGATAATAACGACAATCAATAATACAACAACCGCAACGCCCGTGGAGAGTGTCCACTGCCAACTCTTATCAACAATCTTCAAGATAGCCATCACCGCCATGATTGGTGCCCGCAACATGATGGACAGCCCCATTACAATCAACATCTGCACCTGAGTCACATCGTTTGTAGAACGCGTGATCAGACTCGCTGTTGAAAACCGTCCGATCTCTTCCATTGAAAAAGACTGTACCTTGTCAAATAACTTTCCACGTACGATTGCACTGAAATTCGAAGCAATCCGTGATGCACAGACAGCTACCAGTACCGTTACCAATAAACTGCCAAACGCACAAAGTAACATTTTTCCACCTGCAATCAGGATATCGTGCATCGCACTATCCTGTGTCGTAATCAGTGATGTAATTTCCCGCATATAATCCGGCAGCTTTAATTCGAGCCAGACCTGTGCCACTACAAATACCACACTGAAAAGAGCCAATACTACTTCCTGTTTTCGGAAATTCTTAAAAATACGTAACATTCCATGCTCCTTTCCATTTTCTGTAAAAACTTTTAATGAACATAAGCCATTATAGCACTCGAATTAGCACTCAGCAATACCAAGTGCTAACAATTCATAATCTTTTCACATATTCCACACATTATTCGACTATATCCAGAATATCCTCTGGCTTCTTCGCAAAGACAGTTGCACCAAGCGACTCCAGAAATGCCCGGTCACGGAAACCCCATTCCACTAAGATGCAATCTACACCAGCATTTTTTGCAGTCGCATAATCCACATCCGAATCGCCGATATAGATTACCTCATCTTTTTTAAGATCAAACTCCTTCAATACCTCATATACGGAATCCGGTGCCGGTTTCTTACGCACACCTTCGCGTTCACCGATTGCAACATCAAACTGTCCGACAAAGAAATCCTTCACCAGATCCTGCACGGCAAAGTCCACTTTATTCGATACAACTGCTGTCATATAGCCCTGTGCACGAAGCTTTGTAAGCAGATCATTGATCCCATCGTATGGTCTTGTCGTATCCATGCAATGATCTTTATAATAGATTTCAAATGTTGTGAACACGGCTTCGATGTCTGCATCTGAAGTTCCGGCTGGAACCGCACGTTCAATCAGCTTATGGATTCCATTTCCGACGAACTGACGCACCTCTTCCAATGTCCGCTCCGGAAATCCATGCTCGCTAAGCGCATAATTGGTTGTATTCTTCAAATCCTCCAACGTATACAGAATCGTTCCATCCATGTCAAAAATAAGCATCTTGTATTTCTTCATATTCTTCATCTCCATAATACAAAAACGCCTGACATGCCAAAGCGGTATATCAGGCGTTCTATTAATCTTTTTTATTGCTTAGTTTCCAGCCATCTGAGCTGCTACTTCTGCTGCGAAATCCTCGTTCTTCTTCTCGAGACCTTCACCTGTCTCAAAACGAACAAACTTCTTGATTGCAAGCTTGCATCCATTCGCCTTTGCTACGTTTGCAACGTACTGGGCAACGCTTTCCTTGTTCTCAGCCTTTACATACTCCTGCTCAAGCAGACAAACTTCCTTGAGTTCCTTGTTCAGACGTCCCTGAACCATCTTCTCAATGATATTATCAGGCTTGTTTGCATTCTTAGGATCATTCTTTGCCTGTGCAACAAGAATCTCAAGCTCGTGAGCCTTGTACTCCTCAGATACTTCATCTGTAGAAACATACTTTGGATTCATAGCTGCAACCTGCATAGCGATATTCTTCATGCACTCGTCAATAGCCTCACCGGATGCATCTGTATCAGCCTCAACCAATACACCGATCTTTCCGCCTGCATGAATATAAGAAACGATATGTCCGTCTGTGCTGATCTTGGCAAAACGACGGATGTTCATGTTCTCACCGATCTTAGCAACCATAGCAGCATGCTTCTCAGCAACTGTCATAGAAGGATCCAGTGCCCACTTCTCATTCTTAAGTGCCTCTACATCCTGAACGTCTGTAGAAACGATCTGATCAACAACTTCCTTAACATATGTCTGGAATACTTCATTCTTAGCAACGAAGTCTGTCTCGGCATTTACTTCAACCATAGCTGCCTTCTTACCGCCATCAACAACAGTTGTCATAACGATACCCTCTGCAGCGATTCTTCCTGCCTTCTTTACAGCAGTTGCAAGTCCTTTCTCACGAAGGAACTCTACTGCCTTGTCAAAATCGCCGTCAGTCTCTGTAAGAGCCTTCTTACAATCCATCATACCAGCGCCAGACATCTCTCTTAACTCTTTTACCATACTAGCTGTAATAGCTGCCATTTTCTTGTCCTCCTAAACCGATACTTCTTACTCTTCTGCTGCGTCTGCCTCTGCTGATTCAGCCTCCTCAGCTGACTCAACATCTGCACCCTGGTTTGCCTCGATAACAGCATCTGCCATCTTAGAAACGATCAGTTTTACAGCTCTGATAGCATCATCGTTACCTGGAATTACATAATCCAGCTCTTCCGGATCACAGTTTGTATCTGCGATACCAACAAGTGGAATACCAAGTGTGTGTGCCTCATGTACGCAGTTTCTCTCTTTGCGAGGATCTACGATAAAGATCATGTCAGGAATGTCCTTCATATCCTTGATACCGCCAAGGTTCTTCTGAAGCTTCTCCATCTCCTTCTTGATCTCGATAACTTCCTTCTTAGGTAATACATCAAATGTACCATCCTGCTCCATTGCTTCGTACTTCTCAAGCTTTGCAATTCTTGTCTTGATTGTCTCGAAGTTTGTAAGCATACCACCTAACCATCTCTGGTTAACATAGTACATACCACATCTCTCAGCCTCAGCCTTGATAGAATCCTGTGCCTGCTTCTTTGTACCAACGAAAAGAATCTTTCCGCCGTTTGCTGCGCAGTCAAGAACTGCCTTGTAAGCCTCGTCTACCTTGCCAACAGACTTCTGAAGATCGATAATGTAGATACCGTTACGCTCAGTATAGATATACTCAGCCATCTTAGGGTTCCATCTTCTTGTCTGATGTCCAAAGTGAACACCTGCCTCGAGTAACTGTTTCATAGAAATAACGCTCATAACTTACCTCCTGGGTTATAAAATATTTTCTTCTGTGAGCTTCTTACAGCCGTGTGTCAAGCTGTCTAGTGAAAAACCATCGCGTTATATGGCACCCTTTTCACCGATTCACTCACATGTTTTTTCACACGAAGCCGATTATAACATAAAAAAAAAGTGCATACAAGCACTTTTTTTATTTTCTATGGTAATTTCCATGATTTTACTGTTTTGTTGTCAATATCTTGGCAATCTCCTCATAAGACATACCGGTTTCAAGAGAAAAATTACCGGTTTCAAGCTTCATATCGTATCCGTTTGCGACAAGAAAGCTGTTGAACTTGGACGCATCATCGACCAGACCGGCATTTGCAAGTGCCGAAGCGATTGCCTCCGAACTCATACCACTAGAGATTGTAACCGTTGTCTGCGTTGACGTATCCGCCTTTTCTGTAGTTGAAGCCTCAGTGGTTGCTTTCTCCGTTGTTGTTTTTTCTGTCGTTGCCTTCTCAGTTGTCGTTGGTGCTTCCGTTGTCGCCTTCTCGGTCGTAGCTTCCGTCGTGATTTCCTCCGTCGTTGTCTCCTGCGATGTGACATCCGACTCCAAAACATACTCCGATTGTTTCACCATGCCAAGCTCCTGTGCCCGTTTGATTACATCTTCATCACTCATGCGATTCTTACCCGAAGTCATATATGCAGCAAACATAATCAATGCACCAAACAAAATACCAACGCCAAGTCCGCGTACAAAATATTTTCTCTTCATTACTTTGCCTCTCCTTGATATAAGTCTACTACCAGTTTTACTTCACCAACACCAAGTCCCAGATGCTTTGCGATTTCCAGAATACTGAGTCCCGCCTTGTGCATCTCTAAAATCATATCCTTATTGTCGACATTCTCCAGTTCTTCTCTTGCTTCCTCTGGAAGTGGTGTCTCCTCTAAATCCCGGATTGCATCGTCCAGATCAGCATCCGTTTCCGGCTGTTCCTCTGGCTGTACCGGTTCCTGTGTCTCTGGTTCTGCAACCGGCGTCTGTACATTCTGGCTGTCCCTGACAATGTTCTGTGCCGCCTGTTCCTGCACCATCAAAGCGATTTCTTTCTTATATTCATCAATCATATTGACCGTAGTCATGATCTCCTTCTGCTTGTCGGAAAGCATATCATACAGGAAAACAACCTCCTTGTGATTGCGGTCGATCTCCTCGTTGACAGACACTGCATAATCGCCAAGTGCAAGCGTCTTCTGGTTTACGATCTCTGCCAGACGTGTCTCAATATCTGCAAGCTTCCCGTCCACCTGTTGATCCATGTAATCGCGGATCAGGGTATCAATCTTCTCTTTCTGCTCCTGTGTCAGTTCCTTTGGAATCTTCACTACCCCTGCGCTTTCCTCTTTTTCCTCAGAAAGTTTTTCTGAAAGAGCAAAACTGACAAATATAAAGATTAAACCGATTACAATTAAAACAATGACTGTTGTTGACATTTTCTCTTACCTCATCTCATATTTTTAAATCAATATTTACGCGGTTGATACCGGTATGTGTTTCCGTATCCTCCGTTTTTGTTTTCTTCTTTTTACCGGAATAGAGATTTTGATATTTATTTTTTCCCTCTTCCTTTGCATCCGGACTTTGCTCGTAATATGCCGCTTCTTCCTTCTGCACGACCGTTTCCCGCACTTCGCGTTCCTGCTCCTGCGTCTCATGCAATGCATTCTGACTATGCAGGATACTCTGTGCATCCGCATTCTGCTGAATAGAAGCAATCGGTGTCGATGCCTGTGTTGCAACTAATGGTGAAATCATTGCTATTCCTCCTTTTTCAGCCGTTTTTTAAAACGGTGTCGGTTTTACAACGCCATCTGCAATTTTATACCAGCTATGCTTATCCACATCCTTCACAGCATAGGACTGGTTGGATATATAAATCATAACGCCGCGATACGCATTTCCAAGCACTTTGACGCTGCCTTTTTTCCCCATCGTCAACTGGATACGCAGCTCCTGCAGGGTATCATTTTTCTGCTGATATTCTGCTTTCATCTCCTCGGCACGTTCTGTATACGTCTTAATCTGCTTTACGTTCTCCGGTGTCAGCTTGATTCCTCGTTTTAACTTTTCTTTATAGACATTCAGATACGAGGTTGTCTCCTCTATGGCTGTCTTCAGATCCATGACCTGTGGGACCAATGCTTTTGTCTGTTCATACAACTCCGGTTTGACACCAACCTTGACTATCGTCTGTGTCTCCATACGGTTGCCAATACTGTTTGCTTCCACATACGTCTCGCAGATCAGTTCACCGCCCACAATAAAGCCTTTTCTGCCGTGAATAACAACCTTTCCACCTGACTGGATATGACTGTGCAGGATAGAACCTGCAAGCACATCACCATCTGCAAATACATTGGCACTTTCAAAGAACTGTGCACAGATATCGCCTCCGGCACATAGCTTGCCTTTGCCCATGCCCTGTACGCCTCGTTTGATCACAATGTTACCACCGGCAATCAGGGTTGCCCCTTCCACAACGCCGTTAATCTCGATATCACCCTTTGCACGAATCGTAAATCCGGTTCGCACCGTACCTGGTACCATTACATTTCCTTCGTACTCAATATCCCCGGTTGATGCATCAACATCCGCAGCGACCTTATAGGTATCTGACACAAACACCGTGCCTTCCGCCAGCGTGACATTTCCATTGACGTTGCTTGTGAGCAAGGTACCATCCTCGGACAATGTAATATTCCGTCCATATTTTAATTTCCGGATCTTCGGTCGATTCTGCGGAATTGTTTTTCCATAGATATTCATTCCTGGTTTACCCGGATCATGTGGTGTCAGCTTCGCAAGTTTATCGCCCTCATTTACCGCTGAAAAAAGATTCAGTGCATGGAAATCCACGCTTCCATCTTCTAATACTTTCGGTTTTGCAAGCGGTTTTGTGTTGAAGAAATATTCAATCACCGTATCTTTCGCCGGCATCGGTGCCATGCCCTTCGCGATCGGGATATTCGTACAATAAGTACGCGTCGTCTTCAGCTTCTCCATGACCGGTTCCAATATCCCGTACAGAATTTTCTCCCGTTCTAATTCCGCGCGGATTTCCCGCCCTGTCATCAGTTTTCCGCCTGTTGACGGCGGATAAAAACGGATATATGCAATCATGTTATCTTTTCCAGTGATAATCGTTGCACTCTCATCAAACGCCTTTGCACAAGTATCACTGATCTTGATCTGCAGAGGTTTCTCCTGCAGCAGATCCAGTGTTTTACGCAGTGCATCAATCGAAAATCCTGCAAATCCTTTCTGTTCTAAAAAAGAAACGACCTCGCGGATATCCAATCGTTTTCCATCTTCCTTCGGCGGAAACACGTCCAGATAAGTTCCGTCCTCTTTGATGCGGATTTTAAAAAAAGAGTTTTTATATTTCATAGGCATTTCCTCAACCCATCATCAGTGCAAAATTATCGTTCATACATCGGCGCATCTTCGTCAGCGCCTTGGAATGTAACTGTGAAATGCGGGATTCGGACACTTCCATCACCCGGCTGATCTCCTTCAAGGTAAGATCTTCATAATAATATAAAAGTACCACAGTTTTCTCTTTTTCAGTCAGCATCGAAAGTGCTTCGGTCAACTGTGTCTTCAATTCCTCTTTCAAAATCCGGTTCTCCGGATTTACACCCGTACCGTGATAAGCAGGTGCCTTCACGTCATTCCCCTGCTCCATAAAATCATCCAGCGACGAAATGTTTGTCACATTCGTCTGCTGCATCCATGTATCATATTCTTCCTCCGAGATTCCTAGCTCTTTTGCCATATCTGCGTCAGAATAATTCGGTCCTTTCAATGCTTCGAGCTTCTTGGACGCCTCCGTGATTGATTTTTGTTTCTGGCGAACCGAACGTGGAATCCAGTCCATCTTCCGGATCTGGTCAAGAATTGAGCCACGGATACGAAGGCTTGCATACGTCTCGAACTTAATGCCTTTTCCATAATCGAATTTATCGATGGCGTCAATCAGTCCGAATATTCCATAGCTTACCAGATCATCGTATTCCACGTTTGCCCCAAGGTAGATGGCAAGTCTTCCTGCAACCAGCTTCACCAGAGAAACATATTCCATTATCAGTTCTTCCCGAACGGCTGTGGATTTGGAATGACTATATTCGATCCATAATCGTTCTTTTTTATCCAAGATTGCCATGTACAGCAACACCCCTTATTTTCCGTTATACGTGGTTTTGCGCATCCGTACCTTCTTCCTCCGGCGGTGCCTCCTCCATATCCACTTCTTTTACCTCTTCCATATTGCGGATCTTATCGATCAGCTTTAGTGCAATCGTCGCAATCACGTAAAATACGATGATCACGATCAGCAATATGATCAGAGAGCGTACAAGACTCCGTTCATATTTCATATTGAGCAGCCATGTAATAAGTGCCGCCAACAAAACAATAAACGCTCTTGCATTTTTATATTTGTCTTTCGTCTCCAACTATATCGTCTCCAACCTATATAATGTGTGTCTGCTTTCCGGCAGTCACTACGGTCAAATCTTTGGTTACCGGATCAAATACAATGGTACGTCCATAATTTAATCCAACATCCTCCGACACGATTTTGATTCCATACTGCTTCAGGACTTCCCGCACGGCTTCCACGTTTTTCTCTCCGATATTCCCCATTGCGGTATCAGAAGAAAACTGGAACATCTTCGCGCCACCGGCAATCTTGGCAATCATATTCTTCCGGCTGAGTCCCTGTTTTTCCAGTTCCTCCACCAGTGCCTGTATTCCGGTATCTGCGAATTTTAATTTATTCTGGTTCTGTCTGATCTTTGTACTGTCAGGAAGCATAATGTGAACCAATCCTGCAATATTTTTCGTACGCTCATATAATACAATCCCTACACAGGACCCAAGTCCAATGGTTGTAATCGTATCCCCCGCCATGCAAGTGTTCATATCTGCTATCCCAACCCGGATAACATCATTCAACGCCTGCACCTCCAATTCCAAGCTTCAAAAGCAACTGATCGAAGGAATGCATCTCTGAGATCAACATGATGTATCCATCAATCTCCTGATTGCCTGCTTTAAATCCAGAATTGATCAGCAGTGCCTTGTCACTTACCATGCCATATTCGATACATGGTACACTCAGAATCGCGCCTGCCATATCAATACAGATCTGCGGCTGGGAGTACCTTAGCTCCATCCCGGACAGGTTCTCTAACGATGCAACGTACGAACCGATCAGGATGTTCGCGATTTCTCCAATCGCAGACATTCCCATCTCGCTGTGCCAGTCCTGTGTCTGTCCAAGCAACACCTCGGACAAATGTCTGGCATCGTCTAATCCAAGCACAAACAAGATCATCGCATTGAACGAACCATGTAGCCGGCTTAATACGCCGACAACAGATGTCTCCGGTCCGCCAAGTGCATTCTCAAGTTCGTTAAAATCATATAATTTTACCGTTGGAGCACTCATGCTGAGTTTAGAAGACAACAGTACAGAAAGTGATGTCGTCGCATTTCCCGCTCCAATATTTCCAAGCTCTGTCAAGGCATCTTTTACCTGCTCCGATAACTGTTCGGTATGTTTTTCCATGGCATACACCTTTTCTTATTCGTTGTCAATATCTGCAATCAGCGCACCAATATTTAAAAGTGAGATCAGGGATTCGTTATACTTTCCTACACCAGTCAGATATGTACGTGTATCTCCACTCTCTGTTGCAATCTGCTCAATATCGTCATCCGTCAGGGTAACTACCTCACGCACCTCATCCACTAAAATACCTATTTTTGCATTTCCCTCTACCTTGAGGATCAGGATACGGGACGCATTCGTATTTTCCTTATCCGGCAATTCAAATTTCCGTCTGAGGCTCATAACCGGAACAACCTCACCACGCAGATTGATGATGCCAAGGAAGTACGGCTGTGCATGCGGAACTCTTGTAATCTTCTGCAGACGGACAATATTATCAATATAGGTAATATCAATTCCGTACTGTTCATTGTCAAATTTTAAAATAATATACTGCTTTGCGCTATTCGCTACTGCATTTCCATCCATGTATGTGCACCTCCCTTACACCAATGTGTTTGAATCAATAATCAAAGCAACTTCACCATTTCCAAGAATCGTTGCACCACTGATCATCTTTGGCACATGAATGTATTTTCCAAGTGACTTGATAACGATCTCCTGCTGACCGAGCAGCTTGTCGATCACAAGACCCGCCTGTTTGTCACCCTTCTTTACAATTACAACGATCTCGCCCTCATCCTCGATGGCATCCTCGTCCTTTTCAATCGGATCAATATCCAGAACCTCGTTCAGACGTACAAGTGGGATTACCGAACCACGCAGGTTGATAACCTCTTTTGTATGTACATAACGGATATCCTCCGGCAAAATCTCCTCAACCGTCACAATAGAATTTAATGGGAGTGCATACTTCTCGCCGGATACCTCTACCATCAATGCCTGAATGATTGCAAGTGTCAGAGGCAGTCTTACAATAAAGGTTGTTCCCTCACCAAGCTTTGATACAACCTCGACATCACCGCCAAGTCCCTCAATCTTGTTCTTTACAACATCCAGACCAACGCCTCGGCCGGATACATCGGAGATCTTCTCTGCGGTTGAGAAAGCAGGCATAAACAACAGATCAATTGCATCTTTTTCTGTCATATATTCTGCCTGTTCCTCTGTGATCTGTCCCTTCTCCAGTGCCTTGCGCTTGATCTTTTCTACATCGATGCCCGCACCATCATCGCTGACCTCAATGGTAACATTATTTCCATCCTGGTAAGCATCCAGACGAATCGTACCAACCTGTGGCTTTCCTAACTTCAGACGGTCAATCGTGGACTCCAGTCCATGATCGGCGGCATTTCGAAGCATATGCATCAATGGATCACCAATCTCATCGATAACCGTACGGTCAAGTTCGGTATCCTCACCAGTCATGATCAACTCCATCTCCTTGTTGAGCTTCTTGGAGAGATCACGGATCATACGTGGGAACCGGTTCACTACGCTCTCGATTGGAACCATTCGAACCTTCATAACCGATTCATGCAGATTCGTTGTGATACGCTCTAAGTATTCAATCTGTTCGTTGAAAGACTGATCCTGGGAGGAAAGGGTTCCTGTCACAGAGACAAGTCCATTCTTCGCAATAATAAGCTCGGACACCTGATTCATCAGATCATCCAGCTTCTCGATATCGACACGCACCGAACGATTGACAACCGGCTTTCCAGACTTGCCAGCTGGCTTCTTCTCTTCCTTCTTTTCAGGTGCAGCCGCCTTGGCAACTGTCTCCTCTGGCTTTTTTTCTTCTTCCTTTGCCTCTGTCTGCGCTGGTTCTTCTTCCTTCAGTTCATATTCCTCAATTACTGCCTCCTCGATCTCAGAGACATTCTCGATTGCTTTCTTTACTTCCTCCAACGATTTGTCAGAGATGATAAACATGGAAAAATCAAGGTCAAACTTTTCATCCTCGATATCCTGTACACTTGGTACGGATTTGATAATCTCGCCCTTGTTCTCCAACCCCTTAAATACAAGGAATGCACGTGCAGCCTTCAGCAGACAGGTTTCCTGAATATATACCGTTGTGGCATATACATGCATGCCCTGTGCCTTCGCCTCACTGATTGCATTCTTCTCGAAATCAGCCAATGGGATAGACAGATATTTTCTACGGTCACCGCCCTCTGGCTTTTTCTCCTCTTTGGTCTCTTCTTTTGTCGCTGCCGCCTGTGCTTCACCACTTCCTGCCAGACCATTCTGCAAAACAGCATTTAACTGTGCAATCAGCTCATCATTGTCCTCCGTACCTTCATCCGAGGTTTCAATGATGTTGGTCAGATATCCCTCTAATGCATCCAGACATTTGAATACGATATCAACCAGATCCGCATTGACGTTCATCTTTCCGTTCCGGATCTCAGAGAACACATTCTCCATATCATGTGTCAAGCGCTGCATACGCTTATATCCCATCGTTCCTGCCATTCCCTTTAATGAATGGGCAGCTCTGAAAATCTCATTTACCGTATCAACGTTCTCCGGCTCTGACTCCAATATCAGCACCTGATCATTGAGTGTCTGTAAATGTTCTTTTGATTCATCAATAAAAATCTCCAGATATTGACTTAAATCCATTCTTGCACCCCTACTTTCTTTGTTATCTCTTCCGCAATCTGCTGCAGATCACACACACAGTCACAAAGTCCGGCATCACGGATTGCCTTCGGCATTCCATATACGGTACTACTTGCCTCATCCTGCGCGATCACATAGACCGGCTTGTGCTTTGCAAGTTCCTGTGTGCCCTTCGTTCCATCTGCACCCATTCCGGTTAAAATGACACATATGATCTCGTCATATGATACATGACTTAAACTTGAAAGCATGACATTTCCACACGGTTTCAAGCCCCCGATTGGCGGTGTCTCATCGAAAAACACTTCACAGCCCTTCGCTGTTTCATGCAGTGCCAGATGGGTTCCACCCTTGGCAATGTAGACATGACCATTCTTTAATACATCGCCCTCTGCAGCCTCCTTCACAGATACCGCGCTCTGCTCGTTTAATCGCATCGCAAGTGTCTTCGTAAATCCCTCTGGCATATGCTGTACTAAAACAACCGGTGCAGCAAGATTTTTCGGAAGCTTTGGTATCACAGACTGCAGTGCCCGTGGTCCACCAGTGGAACACACAAGTGCCACCAGTTTTTTTCCGTTTTTCTGTCTATGCTTTTTTTTGATGATTACAGGTTTTTCCGGCTCCATGGTACAAGCAGCCTCCGCCTTATGCAGAGTGCGTTCCTTTACCTCCACTGCCATACAGAGTGCTTTTTTGATCTTCTCAGCATACCTCTGCACATCCTTTTGAAAGATATGTTCCGGTTTCCGGATAAACTCAATCGCGCCCAGATCCAGTGCTGTAAAGACTGCATAGGAATCCTCTCTTGCACTGAATACAATAAATGGAGCAACAACACCTGCTTCCTTCGACTTTTTGATCAAGGTCAGACCATCCATCTTTGGCATATCGATATCCGTCATAACAACGTCAATATCGTTCTGCTTCGACAGATATGCATAACCTTCCTCTCCATCCGCCGCAAGATATGCAACTGTAAATCCATCAATATGGTTTATTATATCAGACATGACTCTTCTCATGAGTGCAGAGTCATCTATTAGTAATATTTTTTTAGGATCGTTTTCCATTCGCTATTTCCATTCTTTCACTTTCAAAAATAAAACGAACAATCTTATCACGCTCGTCCTGTGTTATTTTCAAAAATTCCATACGCTGTTCAAACATATCCGAACGTTCGCGTACAGGTGTACTTGATAATATACGCGCAAATAAATTAAACTGTAAAATTTCTCCGACAATAGAGACCATGAATTTTACCTTTACCACTTCGTTGCGCTCAATGTTGGTTCTCTGGTTCAGTCTGAGACCACCACCACTGATATCTACAATTCGTGCCGGCTGCCACGGCAGGGCATCCTCCGGGACAGAGATATCATCTGGAATTCCCGTATCATATTCTTCATCCGAAACCACTCTGATCTGCGCATCGATCAGGCAGTCATACCGGTAAAACTGCCGCCGCTGCACCTTCTCCAAGGCACCAAGCAGCTTGATATCAAGGAAAAACAGATTTCCGCTCTTATAACGCGAAGTTACCTGTACATTGCATTGCAGCAAGCCACGCTCTGTATAAAAGCATGCCGTATAACGCTCATCTAAATCCAAAGGTACGATCCGTCCCTCAAAAATCGGCATCGCAATCTGTAATTTATCCTGATCCAGAATATCATAGATTTTGCTCACATAGACCTTTTTATTCTGCTCGTTACGAATAACCTGATCGAGTCGCACCAATTCAATTTTATTACCTATCGCTATTCCCATTCATACGTACCATCTTTTCCTTTTTCTGCTGTCTATATCTAACAATTAACGGATTCTCTTCTTTGAACGGAAGAAATCAATAAATACCCGTGCAATTCCTTCTTTTTTCTTACTCTCCTCAACCGTATCGTCACTCAGACGATTGACAAGCTGGCAGATTCCCTTTGTGGCTGTCGTTCCCGGATATGCCTGCACAAGTGGTTTCTGCTCAATAACCGCCATGGAAGCATTCTTATCCTGCAGCACAGCGCCCAGAAATGAAAGCTTTGTATTCAAAAACTTTGAAGACACCGTATCGATCTTGTGGAAGATTTCTGCCCCTTCCGCCTCATTTTCCACACGGTTGGCTACAACATGGATTGTCTTATAGAGCGGATTGAAGCTGTTCTTTCTACGCAGTACTTTAAGCAATGAGTAAGAATCTGTAATGGATGTCGGTTCCGGTGTCACAACCAGAACGACCTCCGGGCTCATCATGACGAACTCCATAACGGAATCCGTAATCCCCGCACCTGTATCAATAATCACAACATCATACATCTGGTCGAGCTTCACTAATTCGGAAATCAAAAGTTTGATACTCGCATTATCGAGTGTCGCAAGCTCGGACACCCCCGAACCACCGGAGATAAATCCAATTCCTTCCGGTCCCTGCGTAATGATCTCTGTCATAGATTTATTATTATGTATCAGATCCAATAAGTTATATTGTGGGCGGATTCCAAGCATGACCTCGACATTTGCCAATCCGAAGTCCGCGTCAAATACAACCACTTTTTTGCCGCGCCGCGCAAGCTCCAGCGCAATATTGACTGACAATGTCGTCTTGCCGACACCGCCCTTTCCACTTGTAATTGCAATTACCCTTGCATTGGAGATTTCCTGATTGGTCTGCACGCGTTCCCGTAATTTCGTTGCCTGATCCATCACTTTCCACCTCCTAACAATTTCTTAGCAATAATCTGTGGATCCAGAACGCCGATATCATCCGGCACATTCTGTCCCCATGTCACATAAGAAAGCGGTTTTCCTGTATCCAGTTTCAGATTCAATATGCTTCCCAGACCATTTGTCTCATCCAGTTTTGTGAAAATAAGATTATAATCAAACAGTTCGCCATACGTGTTGGCAATGGAAAGCAGATCCGCATATTTTACCGTGGCAGATACAACGAGGAACACTTCTGTCTCGTACTCCTTCACGGAATCAATGATCTGCTTTAAGTCTTCCTTCTGCTCTTCGCTCTTATGGGAGCGTCCGGCTGTGTCAACTAAGATCAGATCATAGTTTTTAAACTTTTCTACACTCTGCGCCATCTCCTCCGGAGTATACACAACCTCCATTGGCGCAGACAAAATATTTGCATACGTCTTTAACTGCTCAATTGCTGCAATACGATATGTGTCGATAGAAAACATCGCACATTTTAATTTCATATCCAGCGTACAGAGCGACGCCAGCTTTGCCATCGTGGTTGTCTTTCCAACGCCGGTATTTCCGACAAAAAATACAACCTTCGGTTTCTTCTCACCGGCAGTTAACGGCTGGATTTCGCCGAGCTTCAGAACGATCTTCTGGTATACGTTTGCCAGTATGTTGTCGATCGGCTGTTTATCATCCTTCACAGTCAGCTCGTCAATGATTTCCTTTGCATGTGCCTCCGAAACCTCGCTGTCCATCAACTGTTTGATTACAAGATCCACAACCTTATTGCCCGACTGCTCTGGTTCCGTTTTCTTTTCTTCCGCCTTTACAGTCGCCTCACCTGAAGAAATCGCCTGATTGGCGGCTTCCTTAATCGAGGCTTCCGCTGACTTCTGTGTCTGCATCTGCTGTTCGAGAAGCTTCGCGATACTGTTAATTTTCTCCTCAATCGCGTTCTGTGCTTCCTCGCTGTAGGAATCCTTGTTCTCTCCAAACGCCTTGCCAAACAGGAACGGTTCCTCGGCGGACTCACCCCGGCGTTCCTGCCTGAGATCAATTGTCTGTTCATCCGATTTGACAGATGGAGCCGCTGCTGGTGCAGTAGTCGCCGCCTGTTCCTCCATATCATCATCGATCGCTGCCGTCAGCTCCACGCGCGACTTTTTAAAGAGACGCATGATTCCTCCCGGCTTGATTTTTTTCACATTCATTACAATCGCATCCGGTCCCAGATCCTCCTTGGCGAGCAGGATTGCTTCTTTTTCAGTTAGTGCTTTATACTTCTTAATTATCATGAATCGTTATCACTCCCACGGATTTTAATTCCACTTCCGAATCAATCTCATTATATGAGATAACAATCAGGTCTTTCAAGTAGTCACTTGTTAATTTCTTAAAATACATACGAACAATCGGTGATGTAACAACAATCGGTGCATCGCCCTTGCTCTCCAGCTTCTTGACCTCGTCCTCCGTCGCCTTTAAGATGCTCTTCGTTACTGCCGGATCTAATGAGATAAATGCGCCCTGTTCGGTTTGCTTCACAGAACCCATGATCATCTGCTCGATCTGTGGATCCAGCGTCACTACGGTGCCGGATTCTCCATCGCCAAAATATTTGTTGGAGATCGCACGTTTTAAACTCTGCCGGACATACTCGGTCAGAATATCGGTATCCCGGCTCGTTGCCGCATAATCCGCGAGCGTCTCGAAGATCGTGACAAGATCCCGGATGGAGATACCTTCCCGAAGCAGATTCTGCAATACCTTCTGGATATCACCGACACTGAGCAGCTTCGGTACAAGTTCATCTACCAGTGTCTTATTGTTGTCCTTGATATTATCAATCAGGTTCTGTACATCTTGTCTCGTCAGAAGCTCATCAAGGTGCTGCTTGATAACCTCTGTCAGATGTGTTGCAATGATCGATGGTGGATCAACAACGGTATAGCCAAGTGATTCTGCGCGTTCCCGCTGGGATTCCGTAATCCACATTGCCTCCAGATGGAATGCCGGCTCTAATGTCGGAATACCAACAATCTCATCCTCGACGTACCCTGGATTCATCGCCATATAATGGTCAAATAAGATCTCACCCTCACTGACCTGAATTCCCTTGATTTTAATAATATACTGGTTTGGATTAAGCTGGATATTATCACGCAGACGGATGATTGGCACAACAGCGCCAAGCTCCAGTGCGATCTGTCGTCGTATCATAACGACACGGTCAAGCAGATCACCGCCCTGATTGACATCTGCTAACGGTATTATACCATATCCAAATTCGAGTTCAATAGGATCTACCTGCAGCAGAGAATTGACATTTTCGTGCCTTCGAACCTCTTCTGCCTGGACTTTCTCTTCTTCGACTTCCTCCTTGATTGCCTGTGCCTCTTCCTTGCCCTTGACGGAGAAGGAAAGCACGATAAACAGTACGCCATAGACCGCGCAGAAGAAGAAATTCAGTGGTGTGAATATACCGAACAGAAGCATTGTGATACCAACGAGCAACAATACCTTTGGAATACTGAATAACTGTCCGATCAGGATATCTCCAATATTCTCCTCCTTCGATGCCTTTGTAACGAGAATACCTGTCGAAAGCGAGATCATCATCGACGGTATCTGGGATACCAGACCATCACCAATCGTAAGAATTGTGTACTTACTGATCGCATCGGAAAAGCTAAGTCCCTGCTGTGTCATGCCCATAATCAGACCACCCACGATATTGATCAGAGTAATAATCAGACCTGCGGTTGCATCTCCTTTAACGTACTTTGACGCACCATCCATGGCTCCGAAGAATGCGGATTCCTGCTGGATCTTATCTCTCCTGCGGATTGCCTCTTTGTCATCAATGGCTCCGGATGAAAGATCCGCATCAATCGCCATCTGTTTTCCCGGCATTGCATCCAATGTGAATCGTGCCGTTACCTCAGATACTCGCTCGGAACCTTTGTTGATTACCATCATCTGGACGATGATCAACACGATAAAGACGATTGCACCAATGACGAGGTTTCCTCCACCAACAAACGAACCAAACACCTGAACGACTTTACCTGGATTACCGGTCGACAAGATCAATCGTGTGGAAGATACATTTAAGGATATACGGAACACTGTCGTAAAAAGCAACAGTGTCGGAAATCCAGACATATTCAGTGTCTCGCTCGTAAACAGACAGTTAAATACAATGATCAGTGACATGGAGATATTGAATAAGATCAGCCAGTCCAGCATGGTACTCGGAATCGGGATAATCAGAAATACAACTGCTGCAAGCAGATAGATTCCTAAAAATATATCATTTTTCTTCATACCATCACCATCCTTTCCTGTGTGATCTTATTTTCATTCATTTGCTAACTTACTTTATTCTTTAATTTATATACATAGGCAAGCACTTCTGCGACCGCCTGATACAATTCTGGTGGAATCTCATTTCCAACCTCAACATTTGCATATAACATCCGCGCGAGCGGCTTATCTTCGACAATCTCGATGTCATTTTCTTTTGCGAGATCTTTGATCTTAAATGCCAGATAATCGGCACCCTTGGCTACGACAACCGGAGCCATGCTGACCGTATTATCGTATTTTAAGGCAACGGCAAAATGCGTCGGGTTCGTAATAACAACATCCGCCTCCGGCACGCTCTGCATCATTCTCCGCCGTGCCGCCTGCTGCATCCGCTGTCGCTGCTGTGACTTGACCTTTGGATCTCCTTCCTGATTCTTATACTCATCTTTGACTTCCTGCTTTGTCATACGCAGGTCTTTTTTATGTTTCCATTTCTGGAACACCCAGTCTCCAAGCGCAAGTGCCAGATATGTCACCGATATCTTGATGCCAAGCTCCATCACCATGTCAAACAGGATTCCAAGACAATCCTGTATCGTCAGATCATACGCCGTCACAAAAATTCCGACATTATCCTTGACAACCGAATATGCCACTGCCGAAAAAACAACGATTTTAAAGATTGACAGCACCAGCTCGAACAGTGACTGTTTGGAAAACATACGCTTAAATCCACTGATTGGACTCAGCTTGTTAAGTTTCGGTTCCATCGGTTTTGATGTCACCTTCCACGTGATCTGGATTCGCTGTGATAAAAACGCAATCACAAATGCAAATATAACAAACGGTGCAATCGTAATCGCAATATACTGTACCGTATCAAGCACGATCTGCCATGCACGCACATGCGTAAATCCATCTCCTGTTTCATTTGCGATATCACGCCAAAAATAAGGAAATACATTGACGAGACGTTCTCCGATAAACGACATAAATATCCGCAAGCACAAAAAAAATGCCAGAAGCATAGCCGCAGATGTGAGTTCTTTGCTCTTTGCCACCTGACCTTCTTTTCGGGAATCTTCGATTTTCTTTGCGGTTGGTTCTTCCGTCTTCTCCCCGCCCTCATCGTTTGCAAACAACTGCAGATCATAGGCAAGCAAAAGCGGTGTCCGTTTTTCTTCCAGAGAAAACACGTCACAACCCTCCTAATATCGTCTGGATCATATCACGCATACGTTCCATAATATAATTTGCAATGTTCGGAACGAACATAATACAAACAGCAAGCAAAAATAAACCAACAAATACTTTCAACTGCATACCAATCGCGAACATGTTCATCTGCGGAGAACTCTTTGCAAGCACCCCCAAAATGACATTCAACATGGTCGCGCCCAAAAATACTGGCATCGCGATACGGAATCCAATCATAAACATCTGCACGATAAACTGAATCAGGGATGTGTAGATCACATCCGGGCTTAGCACGATTCTTCCGACCGGCACCAGTTCAAACGACTGTGCTGCCGCAGACAATATATAATAATGCAGATTGGATATCATGATAACCAGACACACAATCTTATCGTATAATTCACCTGTGATCGTCACCATACCCTGATTCGGATCAAAGGTCGTTGCCATCGAAAATCCGATTTCCCGGTCGATAAATTCTCCTGCGATTGCCAGTGCTTTCATTGAAAGTCCCGCTACAAATCCAAGCAACAGACCAACCAGTGCTTCTTCTAACACAAGCGTCGTATACCCAAGTACGTTTGTATATTCCGGTAGGGATACATCGACTACCTGATACAGGATCAGGGATACAAAAAACGCAATGGATATCTTCATTCTCGCATTCAGAGAATTATGTCCAAAAATAGGTGCAATTGATGTAAAACAAGCGACACGGACAAGCACTAGCAGAAATGCTTCCAGTGTCAGCGTCGATATCGTAAAGGACATCGTTTATTACCCCACAAACTCTCCAAACCGACTATACAAATCCTGTATAAAGGACAGGATGTTATTCAAGATCCAGTCTCCACAGATGATGAGTGACAAAAATACACAGATCATCTTCGGTACAAACGTCAGCGTCTGCTCCTGAATAGAAGTCACTGTCTGGAAGATACTGATGATCAAACCAATTACCAAAGATGTAATTAACATCGGCGCACTACATTTGATTACAAGCCACACAGCCTCCACCGTGATAGCTACGACATCGCCTGTACTCATACAATCACCTCGTTACTCTACTGTCAAAAATTAAACGAATTTACAAGTTGTCCGATAACCAGATTCCATCCATCTGCAAGAATAAACAGCAGAATCTTGAACGGCATGGAGATTGTCGTCGGCGGCAGCATCATCATACCCATAGACATAAGCACAGAAGATACTACCATATCAATCACAATAAACGGAACATAAATCAAAAATCCTATGATAAACGCTGCCCGCAATTCACTGATGATAAATGCAGGAATAATAATCGTGATGGAAAGCTCATCTACACTTTCTACCGGCTCTATCTTTGCGATATCCATAAACAAACGCAGATCATCCTGCCGTGTCTGTTTCAGCATAAACTCCCGCAACGGCTGTATTCCTCGTTCCAATGCCTCCTGCTGCGTTATCTCTTCAGCTACCAGCGGATCATACGCTTCCGTCTTTATCTGAGCAATTACCGGGCTCATAATAAAAAGGGTTAAAAATAACGAGAGCCCTATCAAAACGTTATTAGGTGGTGAACTCTGCGTACCGATTGCCGTCCGCACAAAATGTAACACGATAATGATTCGTGTAAATGAGGTCACCATAACCAGAATTGATGGAGCTAACGAAATTACTGTTATGATCAATAAAATCTGAAGTGTACCGGAAAGAGACGTCTCATCTGAGTTCGTACTCAAAGATAAACCAAGTGTCGTCGCATCGTTATTATCCGATGTCACACTGTCGACCTGTCCCTCTTCTGCTCCGGTATCCGGTGTCACAGTCGTTGCATGAACAGCACCTGTACCGGAAAAAATAACAACAAACGCAAGCGGTATAAGAAATAGCACTAAAAATTTTCGTAATTTACTGAATTTCATTTCTATACCTACTTTTCGTTATCGTCTTTTGCGTTTCCCTTCATGTTCGCCAGAACTTCTTTGAAGCTCATCTTCGGTGTCTTTTCGACTGTGGCATCCACCATCTGATCTGGAAGCTTTAGATCGTCTTTCTTTAATTCCGCGATCACATGAATCTCTTCTTTCCCAATTCCCAAGGCAAAATATTTCTCTCCTATCTTTGCAATGGCAACCATCTTGTTGCCACCGACACGATAAGATTCAATAAACTGAATATTATTCTTCGCTGACCATGCATTGTTCTGATATTTCGCGATCAGTCTCGTAGAATAAAATGCTAAAACCAAAACTAAGACCGTGATCAATATCAGTTTGACAATACTCCAGCCAGCAGAAAAACCACTCGTAAGAATTGCGCCAAAAAACATACTATTCCACTGCCTTTTTCACTGCTTCAATGACACGATCCGGCTGGAATGGCTTTACAATGAAATCTCTGGCACCAGACTGAATGGATTCAATAACCATCGCCTGCTGTCCCATTGCAGAACACATTACAACACTTGCGTTTGCATCGATTGCCTTAATCTTCTTCAATGCCTGAATACCATCCATCTCTGGCATTGTGATATCCATCAATACCAAATCCGGTTTTGTCTCTTGATATTTCTCAACAGCCTTTACGCCGTTTTCTGCTTCACCAGCAATGTTGTATCCATTCTTTACCAGAATGTCCTTGATCATCATTCTCATAAATGCAGCATCATCACAAATAAGTATACTCTTTGCCATATCATTACTCCTTAAAACTTAGATTTTTTCTTTTATTATTTCAGTAATTCTGATACCAAAACTTTCTTCGATTACAACAACTTCTCCCTTTGCAACCAGCTTCTGGTTTACCATCACATCGATCGGTTCACCGGCAAGCTTATCCAACTCAATGATCGTTCCCGGTGCAAACTCCAGAATCTCCTTGATGGATTTTCTCGTCCGTCCCAAAACGACCGACACTTCCAAAGGAACATCCATAATCAAGTCAATATTTTCCTGCTGCAACGCAGGATTCATAACCGGGTTAAATGCCTGGAACTGTACATTCTGTACATTGACATCCGGCTGCATCATCTGTGGCATCATAGATTGTCCCATCATCGGCTGCCCCATCGGCATTCCCGTCGCAGGTTGCGGCTGCGGCTGTGGCTGTGGAACCGGTTGTGGCTGTGGTTCCGGTTGTGGAGCCGGCGGTGGTGTTTCCTCCTTTTCTTCCGATTCCCCGCTAAATTTCTTATAAAGATCTCTTGCGAACTGAATCGGGTATAACTGCATAATCGTGCTGTCTACGAGATCTCCGATCGTCATCCGGAACGTGACACGCACAAAATCCTTATCTAAAAAGTCACTGGCCTTTGCAACATCGATATTGCCAGCCATATCCACCAGCTCTGCTTCCGGTGGGCTGATATCAATCTTACAATTCAGCATCGAAGATAATGAAGTTGCGGAACTTCCCATCATCTGGTTCATCGCCTCACAGATGGCTGAGAAATGCAGCTCTGTCAGCTCTGGTGCAGGATTTAATCCATCGCCCCCCATCATCAGATCTGTAATGACCTTTACATCATCTTCTTTTAAAATCAGTACATTATTTCCATCAATACCATCTTTATACAGGATATTGATAAATACACACGGTTTTGCGTACTCTGCTGTAAGCTTATCCCAGTTCGTAATCTCAACAACCGGTGTTGTGATCACAACCTTCTGGTTTACCAGTGAGTACAGCGTTGTTGCCGCCGTACCCATACAAATATTGGAGATTTCTCCGATCGCATCTTTTTCCTCATCGGAAAGTATGGCATCGTTACTTGTCTGGGTAGAGGAAGAACCTGTATTCATATTCCCAAGCAATGCGTTAATCTCTTCCTGAGATAACATTCCGTCCATGTTCTGTTATTCCTCCTCTCTTATAATTTCAGTTACTTTCACTGCGTAATCATCGTTAAACGATCCGGGCAACGCTTTAAATTTTACTATATTGCCCACATAAATATCAAGCTCGTCTTCAATCTTTCGATTCAGCTTGATCACATCTCCCACCTGCAGATTAATGAAATCCATAACGGTGAGTGAGCTTTTTCCCAGCTCTGCGGATACCGGGATCAGTGCCCGGTTGATTGCAGTCTCGATAACATCAGCATAACTCGTCTCGTCTCGATCCTGCATCGTTGAAAACCAGTATTTGGTATTCAGCTTGTCCATCACATCTTCGAGTGTCAGATATGGCAGACAGATATTCATCAAACCCTCAACTCCGCCGATATTGATGTTGACCGTTACAATCGCAATCATCTCTGTCGGCGAAATGATCTGTGCAAACTGCGGATTCGTCTCGATTCGTTCCAGATATGGATGAATCTCTACAACATTTGTCCACGGTTCCCGCAACAGATCGATCAATATGGTAAATATTTTTTCCAAGATGGAAAGCTCAATCTCAGAAAATTCTCTTTTCTTCTCTAACGGTTCTCCAACTCCGCCAAGCAGACGGTCGATAATCGCGTATCCAAGATTGGTCGCAATCTCGATAATGATATTGCCCGATAACGGTGCCATATTGACAACACCAAGCAATACCGGATTGGATAAGGCGTTGGAAAATTCTGAATATGTAACTGCCTCTGAGTTCATTACCTCAACCTGCACATTCTTCCGCAGATACGCTGGCAGGTTACTACTCAATAATCTTCCGTAATGTTCAAATATAATCTCTAATGTACGCAGATGCTCTTTTGAAAACTTGGCTGGTCTTGAAAAATCGTACTCCTTGACTTTTACACTTTTAGTCTCTGTAAAGTCGTCCGCATCAAGCTCTCCAGTGGATAATTGCTTCAAGAGCGCATCTATTTCGTTTTGTGAGAGTACGTCAGCCACGTTTTCTCACCTCCTGCTGGCAATAATCTACTGTGCAACCCAATTGTAAAAGCTTACAGAATAAATACATTCAGTATTAAATGTTTCCTTGAGCTGTTTCAACAATTCCTCTTTGATCTTGTTCGTGGTTGTCTCTCCGTCAATCACTTCGGTATATGTATAGCTTCCAATGATGTTTCTCGCCATATCGTAGATCATCGCGGTAGATGCTTCGATGTTGGCAGATACCTTGGAGTAATCACTGGCTGTCTTGTCCATATTGATTGTCAAACCATACTGTACAACATGCAGGTCACCCGAACCATCATTTTTCAGGTTGATTGGATTTCCCTGTTCCAACTGGTAATGTGCCAGATTGCTAACATCAAATGTACTGTCGTCCTTTGTCTGCGAAGCGATCTCAATATCAAGAACCTCTGCAATATCGGTAATCAGTTTGTTTGTCTTCGATGTGGAAGGCATAAACACAAACACAAGCAAAATATTAAACACAAGGTTTATAATACTAATTGCTAATATAACAACGGTTATAAGATTTTTCTTCATGTTTCTGACTCCTTAATTATTTGAATTCTGCTTGTTGTAGATTTTAATCGCAACTCTACGATTCTTCGCTCTTCCCTCTTCTGTCTCGTTTGACGCAACCGGACGGCTGTCTCCATAGCCGGCAATCTTGATGTTGCTGTCTATGAAATGCTCCTGCGACACAACATATTCATAAACACTGCGCGCACGTTCTGAGGAAAGTGAGCGATTATCTTCATACTTTGAATTTGAGATTGGGATATTATCCGTGTGTCCCTCAATCTCGATTACATTGTATTTGTACTTGACAAGGATTTGTGCAATCTTCTGCAAAAACAGCTTGGAATTATCTTTGATCTCCGCATTACCGGAATCAAACAGAATCGAACCATTCAGATCCAGCTCCACATACTGATCGTTAAAATCAAGGATAATCTGGTCATCAATTGCATAGGTCTCTGCCATCTGCATGACTTCCTCATACATTTCTTCTGACTGTTGTTCGCCCCGGCGTTCTACTTCAGCCTGCAGGTCGTTATCTGACAGATGCTCCGCATCCGTCGGGGATGCACTGCTTGACTTGTCCCCTGTGTTTCCGTCGATGTTCTTGCCTGCTTCCGACAACACACTGTCAGTATCTGCAAGCTGTGTCATACCTCCAGATAACATTTCTCCCGTCAAAAGCGAAACACTTCCTTCGCTGATCACACTGAATGACAGATTATCAAATGATGCGGCAATCTTTTGGATTTTGCCTTCATCCATTGTAGAACTTGCAAAAAGTAATATGAAGAAGCAGAGTAACAGGTTCATCAGATCACTGAATGTGGACATCCATGCCGGTGATCCTTCGTCTGGCGGCTGTTGCTTTCTTTTTGCCATTAGTGACCACCGCCCTCTTCTTCAAATTCCTGACGATCCTTTGGTGCCAGGAATGACTTCAGTTTTTCTTCTATGACGCGAGGATTCTCACCTGCCTGAATCGACAAAATACCCTCAATCATAACTTCTTTTAATTTAATTTCAGTCTCATTCTGAAGCGACAGCTTCGCAACAATCGGCGCACATAACCAGTTGGCTATGATAGAACCATACAACGTTGTTACAAGTGCGACCGACATATTCGGTCCGATGGAATCCGGATCTGACAGATTCTTCAACATATTAATCAATCCAAGCAACGTACCAATCATACCCCAGGCAGGACCTGCAGATGCAATATTTTTCCAAAATGTAATATTCCCCTGATGCCGGGAATCTACATTCACAAGTTCTGCTTCCAAAATGCTTCGTACAAGCTCCGGATCCGTACCATCGACAATCAGCATGATTCCTTTTTTCATAAATTCATCTTCCAAATTATTTGCCGATTCTTCCAATGCAAGTAAGCCTTCTCTTCTCGCAAGGTTGGAAAGCTCAATAATTGATTTGATTGTACCTGCCTCATCCGACTTTGGATTCTTGAAAATCAGACTAATGGACTTTAAACCAGATAAAAATCCCTTTAAAGAATTTCCGGCAAACGCACAACCCAAAACACCACCAAATACAATATATACAGATGGTATATCGACAAAGTTATCTACAATTACACTGAAATCATGACCATTTACCATTCCGTAAATCATCAAGCCAAATGCAGCCACCATTCCTATGATTGATGTAAAATCCATGTTGTTATCCCCTATACATTTTCTGCCTTGTTCCCACTATCTAAGAATAAAGCGAATATTTTTCTCTTATAGCCGATCACAAGTGAGGTTACTTCCTCGGCAGACTCACTCACGACGAATTTCTTGCCGTTTGTAAGCGTAATCACAGTATCCGGAGTCTCCTCCACCGTCTCAATCAGTTCGGCATTGATCATCATCTTTTTCCCTTTTAATCTGGTTACTTCAATCATATCTCTGTACTCCCTGAAAGATTACACATTTTCCGACATTACAATTAGGCTAATTATAGCACAGTTCGATTTTTATGTCTACAAAATAAGGCAGGCATTTTCCACTTTTTCACATCGTCAAAAGTAGAAAATACCTGCCCTTTTATTTATAAATTACCGCTTCAGGTTTACAAGCTCTTCAAGCATGGAATCTGAGGTTGTGATAATTCTTGAATTTGCCTGAAATCCTCTCTGGGTTGTAATCATATCAGTGAACTCTGCCGACAAATCAACATTTGACATTTCCAAAACGCCCTGCGAGATTTTTCCACCATCCTCATCAACAGATGTTCCGATACCATCAAAGTAACCAGAGTTCTGTGTAGTTGTGTACACGCTGTTTCCAAGTGCTTCAAGCGCCATCGGGTTTGCAAAGGTTGCAACAGATATCTGTCCAAGCAGTTTTGTCTCACCATTCGTATAAACGCCATAAAGCTTACCTGTCTCATCAATGCTGACATCATTTAACTTACCCATGGAGCGACCGCCTCCGGTAGAATCCGCAGCTCCACGTACTGCCTTTACTGTAGACTTACCGTTTGATTCAAATCTTGTCAGATACGAGAAATTGACATCAATTCCATCGACAGCCTCACCATTGATTACAGACTGGAACACATCGCCCTTCTCGTTCGGATTATTCGGTTTAATCTCAAGCATCGCATTCTTTTGTCCCGCTGCTCCAACATATTCAAAGTTACCTGTACCCGCATCGAATTTAACCTGAATGGAATTGGCGCCTCCGATTGTAGCTTTATAACCGCCTTCAACAGTAGCCGTTGTCGGATCGTCCGTTCCTGTTATCTCAATATTATTTGAATCCTTGATGGACACAATCTCAAGATTATACAAAGACTTATCCGCCTGGTTCTGATCCTGCGTTAACTTGAATTTTACTGTATAATTATAACCAAGTGCATCATAGATGGATACTGAAATTGCGCGTCCATCCACAGATGTAAGTTCAGGATCTGTCATATCAATATTTCCGGTCAGATGTGCATCGGTTGTCATCTGTGGAGATGACACCTTGTTATCTTCAGACTCCGGATAAAGTGCCGATACCGTATCCTTCTTGATCTGATTCGGATTATCCGGATCAACCTGCCATCCCATAACCTGATATCCACTTCCGTTTACAAGGCAACCACTTCCATCAACGCCAAAAGAACCTACCTTAGTAAAATAATTTGTTCCACCACGGCTGACTACAAAGAACGCAGAACCGGAAAGCATCATATCATATGTATTGTTTGTTGTCTGTGCACTACCATTCTGTGTGATTGATGTTTGAATGGATGATGTCTTGGCACCAAGACCGATCTGAGATGCGTTTGTACCACCTGTGGTAGCTGTCGCACCGGTCGCATTGGCACTTGTCTGATATAAAACATCGCTGAATAACACCGATGAAGATTTGAATCCTGTTGTATTAACGTTCGCGATATTATTACCGATAACGTCCATTTTTGTCTGATGTGTCTTAAGTCCGGCAACACCGGAATAAAGTGATCTCATCATAATTTTTGACCTCCATAATCTTGTTTTAGTTTTTCCTCTGTCATTCGGAAAACCAAAAGCCTCCTTATCGGTCCGGCTTTTTCTTATACAATGACGGCTCCGTCAATATTGGTAAACACCTGTCCGCTTTCTCCCTGCTCCATCGCAGTGACTACGGTATTGTTTTTAACATTTACGATAAATGCAAGATTGTCCATCATCACGAGTGATTCCTGAATCTGCTTTGTCCGTGCCTGTCCAACACCCTGATTCAGACGTTCAAGCTGATCCTCAGACAATTCAATATTCCGGTTTTCCAGCCGCTGATTTGCATGCTTGGAAAATTTCACTTCCTGTTCTACTTTTGCATTTAGTACATCCTGAAAGCTGACAACTTCTTTGTTTGGTTCTGTCGTTTTTTCCGGCTTCACATTCTGGAAATACAGATTCGCAGCCTGTCCCATGGAAAGAAAATCGACATCGAAAGATCGCATATGCATTCCCTCCTTGTTCTGCATAAACTGTCATTCCCTAAGCTTCTTTCGTCTTGTCCGCAGCATCTGTTTTATCCAAATCATCTGTCTTGCCACCGACATTATCCGTACCGTTCGTGCTGTCGCCTGTATTATCATCCTTGTTGATTGTTCCATCACTGTTTGCATGCTTTTTCAAATACAGATAATAATCGTAGTCAATCACAGAATCCAGATCCTCTGCAGGATAATATGTGTTATTGACCGACAGATACACATCGCCATCCTTAACTGTCGCATACTCTACCAATCCACTGATCATTGCCTGTTTACCAGAAGAATCAGTTGTGTTCATAATTACATATTTGCCAACCAGATTCAGGTTGTTTCCCTTATCCAGTGTATCACTGATATTAAGCTGCGCCTCCAATGCAGAATACTGTGCAAGCTGTGACATATACTCTGTATTATCACTTGGATTTAAAGGATCCTGATACTGCATCTGTGTTACAAGCAGATTCAAAAAGGCTTCCTTGTCCAGATCGCTTCCGGATGTCTTTCCCTTGGATGTTGCGGAATAACTGCTTGAGCTGTTTGCGATACTGCTAATTGCTGAATCAACTGCCATGTTCTGCCTCCTTTCTTAGGTCTTATCACGCCATATAATTTACTTGATTTCCCTGTGCCTTCATCATTTCTGTCTCCAAAGACACATCCTCAATTATATCATCGTCTGAATTGCCTGTGAAATTAACCGGGCCAGTCGAATTTCCTGACTTTTGCTCTTTTTGTTCCATCTGTGCTTCCGCACCGCTTTCTTCCATGAAATAATCCGGTGTTCCAACCATTACCTCAATGGCATCTACTTTGAGATCCTGATTTTCAAAAGCTTCCTTCAGAACTGCCAGCCCTGACTCCACGGCTGCCTTTGCCGCCTCTGTTTCTGCAATGATCTGTGCCTGCATCACACCATTTTTCGTGGATACATGAATCTGTACTTTTCCCAGCTGTTCCGGATTCAGCTGTAAGGTCATCGATGTGACATCTTTCGATAAGTTCACTCTGATCTCATCCACTACCTGACGGACAATATCCGTCTGTGTTACCGACGTATCAAACGGTGTTGCTGCAATCTCTTCGCCTGTCGCCTGTGCCATCGCCTGATTCAGATTGGAAATCACACCCTCTGCACTCTGTTTCATCATATCTGCAGAAGCATCCGAATCTCCGGCATCCTCTGTCTGCACAGTCACCTGTACTTCTGTGTCAACAGTCTGGGTTTCAACACTTTTACCAGATGTCCGGGTAACATCCTCCTCCGGTGTCGTCTGTGCAACCGTCTCTGCGTTTGCTTCCACTGTCTGTGGCTTTTCTGCATCCACAACCGTCTCCTGTGGCTCTGTCTGTGCAGATGCCGACTCCTCTGGAAGCAGTTCCTCAACTGGCACTTCTGTTGAAATCACTGTCTCATCCACCACATTCAAAACCTCATCCAGAAGCTGCATTGCCTGCTGCATAAGATTATTCAGGGATTCGTCAATCAGCAGATCCACAGATGTTGCATCATTGATCTGCAAAATAAAATCCTTCATCACAGCCGGATCAAGCAGATCCTGCATTGTAAGTCCCGCTGTCTGCAAGAGATTCTGCAATGTCTCATCGTCCACATTCAGAAGCTTTTTCAGCTTATTCGAAAGTAATTCCGCTTTTAAATCGTCGCCTTCTGCTTCCTGTGGTGCTTCGTTTCGCTTTGCTTTTTCTGCACCGGTAGTACGCGTTGTTTCTGTCTTCGCATCTGATCTTGTATACTTGTTCAGATCTGACTGTTTTTTCTCGCCAGAAACCGTTGTGTCTGTCTGTTTTACCGCATCTACATCGTTTTTCATCGTTGCAGAATTCGCTGTCTGCGTGGTGGTATTCGAATTGGTTGCTGCCAGATTCATCAGATCTGCAAATGTTCCAGAGGCTTTGTCCTTCGACTTTGATTTGTCTGTGGTTCCGCCCGTCTGGCTCATATCGACTTTTCCGATTCCACCTGATTGAATTCCTACAATCATTTGCGTTCCTCCTTTTTTTCTTATTTGGAGTTATACAATGGCTCTATGGCAAAAGTTTCTTCGTTACCGCAGCCGCAAAATCCGGATCCATCGCCGCGAGCACCTTTCCCCTTGACTGCGCATCCATATTGTTCATGATCAGTGCAACTGTATCGAGATCATTGCCCATCGTCTCCAAAATCTTTGCAGCTTCCGACGCATTCATTTCTTCGTACGACTGTGCCATTTTCTTGATACTGTCATCTGCCTGATCCTGTTCTAATACCTGCTGATAGATCTCAGCAGCGGATTCCGCATCAAGCTCATTGTACCACTCTTTATATGTATCGGTATCTGGAGCCGAATCTCCATAGACTATTTCGTCATAAAATTTCTTTTTTTCATCTTCAAAGTCACTTTGATCCTTTGCAATGGTCGTCAGACGATCGACTTCCGCCTGTAATTCCGTCACTTTGTCGTTTAATTCGGAGATTTCTGCGTCCTTGCTGCCAATCGCTGCATCCTGGTCTGCAATATGCTTTAAAGCATCCTCCAGATTCGTATATGGATAATCACTCTCAATCGCAACTTCCTCATCCGAAGCATCCGGCAATATTTTATTGATTACCGGAACATCCTTAAATACCGGGCGGAGCACACGGCTTCCAAATCCACCTACATCACATTTTATGAGCAGACACATCACACTCAGCCATGTAATTACGATCAAAACACCGATCAGGATACCTACACCTTTATTGCTACCGGAGTTTTCTCCTTTTTCTCTCTTATTTTTTGCCATTGTCTTCCACCTCTTTCTTTGCACTTGTAAACTGATATCCCGCCACCTCATCGGTCTCCCGTTTCTCGGTCGCATTCAACTCCTGTTTAAATTCATCGAACTTCTTTTCTTTCAGCTTCTCATGCATTTTCCGTTCCTGCATCTCGCGTGCCATCTTCTGTCTGGCAAGTTCCAGTTCTTTGCTCTTCTGCCGGATCACTGCATTCTGCTCCTCGATCATCATATCTAAGATATCCATACTGTTTGCATTTTCTTCAATCTCAAGGAAATCCAGCCTTCCCTGTATGGATGCCTGATACGCTTCATAATATCCCTGTTTGCGTTTTTTTAATGCATCAAGCTTCTGTTCCTCTGCCGCAAGTGCCTGCCTTGCTTCGGCGTACTCCTGCTTGGCAGACTCCTCCAGCTTATATTTGATATTCAAGATATTCTGCATTCGATATATAAACTTCGCCATACTTTCTTCATCCTGTCTTATTCAAAAATCGCATACAACTGCTGCAGCTCATCCTCCAGCAAAAACTTACTGTCCACATCCTGCATCAGATACGCATTGACCTGATTGATCTTCGTGATTGCATAGTCAATCTCCGGGTTGGAGCCGGATTTGTAGGCACCTATGTTGATCAGATCCTCTGCGTCGTTGTAGGTTGCGAGTACATTTTTCAATCTGCCAGCCGCCTGCTTATGTTCTTTCGATGCAATCGCACTCATGCATCGCGAGATACTCGCCATAATATCAATCGCCGGATAATGGTTTTTATGTGCCAGATTTCGCGACAGCACAATGTGTCCATCTAAGATACCTCGCGCCGTATCGGTGATCGGCTCGTTGAAATCATCGCCATCGACAAGCACCGTATAAAGTCCGGTAATCGAGCCCTGATGCGTATTGCCTGCACGCTCTAATACCTTTGGAAGCTCCGCATATACTGATGGCGGATATCCTCTTGTAACCGGAGGCTCTCCAGATGCCAGTCCAATCTCCCGTTGTGCCATCGAAAAACGGGTCAGGGAATCCATCATCAACAGGACATCCTTGCCCTGATCCCGGAAATATTCTGCAATTGCGGTTGCTGTTTTTGCCGCCTTATTACGGATCAGTGCCGGTTTATCCGAGGTTGCGATTACAAGCACAGAACGCTTCAGACCTTCCGCCCCCAGATCTCGCTCGATAAACTCACCGACCTCACGACCTCGCTCTCCGATCAGTGCGATCACATTAATATCTGCTTTCGTATTTCTGGCAAACATACCCAGCAAAGTACTTTTTCCAACACCACTACCAGCAAAGATGCCGATACGCTGTCCTTTTCCGATCGTTAAAAGTCCATCCACCGCTTTTACCCCAAGTGGAAGCACTTCATCAATCAACTTTCGTTTGAGTGGATCCGGTGGCGGCGCATCAATCGGATACGTCTCCGTCGTCGTGAGCGTACTGCCGTCCATCGGTCGTCCGATGCCATCCAACACCTTGCCAAGCAATTCCTCACCAACCGGAACCTGCAGGACACCTTCTGTATTCCGAACCGTTGCCCCCAGTCCGATTCCATCGACCGAATCATACGGCATCAGTAGTACCTTATTCTCGCGGAAACCGACGACCTCTGCCATGACCTTTGTCAGACCATCCTTCGAGATGATCTCGCACAGGTCATTCAGCTTTGCCGGTGGTCCTACCGATTCTACTGTCAGTCCGACAACTTTATTTACTTTTCCGTAATGCACACTGAAATCACGATATAACAGTGCATCGTATCTTGCTCGGTCAAATTTCTTCAACATTTCATTGCTCCATTTATGGCTATATATAGAGAATCGCAGATATTCCTATCTGCGATTATGCCTTTATTGCGTAGATAATAATTTGATAGCGGTAATCAAATTCCGCACCTGCACGTCCATGGACAGATCCACGATACCCGTGTCACTCTCGATCTGACATTGCCCCTTTTGTAGTTTTGTATCGCTGAATATCTCTATGGTTATTCCCGGATTCGCAGCTCCGGACAATCGATCCGCATTATCTGCAATATATGTATAATTCTCTTCTGATACCCGGATGACGAACTTTCTGGAATCCTCATCCTCATTTAACACCTGATTGATCATGTAGATCATCACTGGCTTATAATCATCAACCAGTATACCTGTCAGCTTCTGGATCAGCTTGCACGCAACATCCACGATCTGTTCCTCAGTATCTGTGATGTTCTCCATCATTTCTTCCCGCGCCTGCGCAAGTGCCTGATCGCGTTCCCGACTGATCTTCTCCAGATACTCATCCGCCCGGCGCATCGCTTCCATGTTGCCATCTTCGAGCCCTTTTGCAAAACCCTCTTCCTGTGCAGCTTTGCGAATTGCCTCTGCATCCGCCTTGGCATCCTCCAAAATCTTCTGTGCCCGTTCACGCGCATCATCCTGTAAAAGTTTTGCCTTCTCCATCGCGTCATCCAAAAGCTCTTTATGCTCTTCCAGATTGATCGTCGCAGCCATCTCTGTAATGCCTGCCTCGAAAGTATCTCCTGCTTCCGCTGAACCTTCTGGTACATCATTCTTCGGACGGATCACACGCGGTTTGGGCGGTTCGATCACACGGCTGTTTACATCGATCACAAACGGTTCCTGTGACACCGTACGCACGCCTGGTATCCCGGATTTAAAAATATTAGACAACAATCTCGTCACCTCCACCACGGGAAATTACGATCTCGCCGGCATCCTCCAGTTTTCGGATAATATTTACGATCTTCTGCTGTGCATCCTCGACATCCTTCAGACGGACAGGACCCATAAACTCCATGTCCTCTTTGATCATAGATGCCAGACGGGATGACAAGTTATCGAAGATCACCTTCTGTACGTCTTCGTTTGCATTCTTCAAAGCCACTGCCAGCTCGTTGTTCTCCACCTCACGGAGTACAGTCTGGATTGCACGGTTATCAAGCAGCAGAATATCCTCGAATACAAACATCTTTCTGCGGATCTCGTCTGCCAATTCCGGTTCCTCGATTTCGAGGTTTTCCATAATATGTTTCTCAGTACTCCGGTCGACCGTATTCAGGATATTGACGATGGAATCCACACCACCGACAATCGTGTAATCCTGATTGACCAGAGACGCCAGTTTCTTCTCCAATATCTTTTCCACTTCTTTGATTACATCCGGGCTGGTTCGATCCATCATTGCGATACGCTTTGCAACGTCTGCCTGCTTCTCCGGTGCCAGCGCGCTGACCACGGCTGCCGCCTGCGATGCCGGAAGATATGCAAGAATCAACGCGATTGTCTGCGGATGCTCGTCCTGAATAAAGTTTAAAAGTTGGCTTGCATCTGCCTTTCGTACGAACTCAAATGGACGTACCTGCAAAGATGCGGTCAGTCTGCCGATGACATCTCTTGCACGATCCTCGCCAAGTGCCTTGTCCAGAAGTTCCTTCGCATAAGCAATACCACCCTCTGCAATGTATTGCTGTGCCAGACAAACCTCATAGAATTCATCCAGCACCTCATCCTTTAATTCTGCCGATACACTTTTTGTATTGGCGATCTCCAATGTCAACGCCTCTATCTCATCATCCTTCAGATGCTGAAAAATCTTAGAGGAACGTTCCGGTCCAAGCGCGATCAGCAAAATTGCAGCCTTCTGCACGCCTGTAATATCCGATGAATGTAATGTTGTCGCCATAGTATCACTCCCAATCGTCGTTTAGCCAATTTCGTAACAATGCCACCACTGCTTCCGGGTTTTCATCCACAAATTTCTCAATCTGCTGCTTGGAAGCGGATTTATCACTAAACTCAATATCATCCAAAGTCTGGTTCTCCTTCGTTGTCGCAAGCAGAGCCTCTACCGAAAGCTCCGGTTCTGTCTCGACAACCTCATGCGGTTTCATGCTGCGGAATACAACAAATAACAACAATCCACCAATAATCACAGCCAGTACGATTGACAAAATGCTCTGTACCGGTACGGACTTCGTCTCAGCCGGGTAAAAGACTGGAACGATCCGCTCTACCACATAGATATTTGCCGCCTTCATACCGGTTGCACTGGCAAGCATGTCGACCATTTCCTGTGGGTTAATATTCTCTGTCGGTGTCGAATTTGCTGCCTGATACTCCGCAAACGTCGTACCATCCAGCAATCCCTGTTCCTTCATCTGATCTTCATAGTAGTTCTCATACCGGGTCAGATACAATGCCATGCTGGAATTCTGCATATTGACATCACCAACCGGCGTCACAGTACGGGTTGTCGTACTGCTCGTCTCGTAATCTTCACGCAGAACGCTCAAAGTCGAGCCTGCATTTGCATTATCGAGCAGGTTATAATCTGTGATTTCCTCACCATTTGCATCCGTACCAACCACGCCACCGGTACCATCCGTATTTTCCGCCAGATAGTAATAATGGGAGGATTTCGGACCGGTATCATCCTCGTCATTCGAGTAATATTTGATATCTTCAATCTCCTGCTGGGAAATATTCACATCCAGATTTGCCGATACAGATACCTCGTCATACACGCCCGAATTTACCATCAGGTTCCAAAGCTTGCTGTTGTAATACTCCTCCACCTGCTGCTGTACCATGATAACCGGGGATGCACTCGTGGTAGAGTTCTGACCGGAGAACAACAATTCGCCCTTGTTGTCAACGATTGTAATTGCCTTTGTATCCGAATTACCAACACAGGTTTTCGCATACTCTACGATTGCATTTGTGCTTTCCTGATTGTAGTCACCATTTATGGTAAGCATAATGCTGACTGAAGCAGTCTGGTCACTCGCATAAACCGTGTTTGTGCTTTCCGGCAGATTGATTGTAACTGAAGCCTTCGTCACACCCTGCATGGATGCAATATCCCGTTCCATCTCAGACTGCTTGTAAAGCTTTGCCTTGAGCTTTTTCTCCGAATCTGTCGTATTGAAGCTATTGTTAAACAGACTGTCATAATCTGACTGTCCATTATTCGTTCCAATGCCATTTTCGCCAAGGAGCAGACGTGCCTGTGACACCTGGTTCTCATCAACCTCAATCTTTAACGCATCGTCACTGACCTTGTATGTAATCGAATTATCTTCCAGCAGATTCGCTGCCTGAGCAGCTGTCGCCGTATCCTCAAAGGTGGACAATACCACATATGAAGTCCGGTTTAAAATTGCAACCAATGCGATCACAGCAACCAGAACTGCCGCCAATACCGAGAAGAATAACGCCTTCTGTCTCTTTGTATACTTTTTCCAAAACTCAACTATCTTCGATGGTAGCTGACTAAACCATTCTCTCATACGATACCTACTCTATATGCATAAATTTATAGTTGCATGTTCATCAATTCTTTGTATGCGGATACCACCGCATTTGTAACCTTCACTGTATACTGCAGGGAAATACTTGCCTTCCGTGCAGCAGCTGCCACATCATGAATATTGTCCGAATACCCAAGTGCATAGCTCATCTCCGCAGACTCTGCTGATTTCTGTAAAGAATCTGCTTCCTTATACATATCCACTGCCGCATTTAAAAACGTATCGAACGCTGTACCCTGCGAGCTGGACGCTTTTTTATCTGCACGTTCTGCAGAGCTTGCAGAATTTGCAGATTGAATACTGTTTAAGGTTGTCCATTCATCACTGAACAAACTCACTGGTGTAATTGCCATTTATCTATCTCCTGATACCAATTAGCTATTAAATAATTCCAATCCTTTTGCCGCGATATTTTTCGCAGCATTAAATGCCGTTGCGCTTGCTTCATAAGAACGGCTTGAATCAATCAGATTCGTCATTTCGGTTACTGTGTCCACATTTGGATATTCCACATATCCATCTGCATTTGCATCCGGATTGTCCGGCTCATATACAAGACGCAGATCTGATGGATCTTCCACGATCTTTGTCACTTTAACACCATTTGGTTCATAGTTTGACATATAGCCGTTTAACATATGGTCAAAGGATGTTGTATCCTGTTCTTCAAACACCACTGTCTTTCTGCGGTATGCACCACCATTCTCTGTACGTGTGGTGTTCGCATTCGCAATGTTCTGTGCAATTACATCCATTCGCATCTGCTGCGCCGTCATGCCGGTTGCAGATACATTCATCGCTGAAAATACACCCATCGCTGTTACCTCCCTAATCTGTCATCCGACGGAAATATCCATCAGAATACTTCCACATTAATTACCGGAACTAAGTACGGTATTGTATCTGGCAAACTCCTGATTCATCAGATCAACCAGAGCCTGATACTTGATCTGGTTTTCCGCCAGTCTTGCCTCTTCAGTATTGATATCGACATTGTTTCCATCCAGACGATATGAAAGTGATGCATTATCCGTGTAAACCTGTGCATCCAATGTCTCAAGATTCTGATTTGCCTTTTTCACTGCCTTGCTCAGATTCTTTTCCCCTGCAAGTTCTCCCTGCAGAACCGACTCAAAATCCAAATCTTTCCGCTTGTAATTCGGCGTGCTTACATTCGCAATATTGTTCGTCAGAAGCTCGTTTCGCAGATTCGCAGCATCTGCCGCTTTGTCCAAAATATTCACATAGTTATAAATACCGGATGTGATCATCGACTTCCTCCTTATTTTCAAACTAAAAAAATAGTTACTGTACAGATTCCCATACAGTAACTATCCTACCATATTTTGTGGTATGCTTCAACAAAAATCTTTTCTGACCACTAAATATTTACTCGTTTTCCTTTTTTTCGCGCTCACAGGTGTAACCGCATGTCTCAGAGGCACACAGAAGTTTATTTCCTTTCTCTACCATGTAACCGCCACATTTCGGACATTTCTTATCCGACGGCTTCGACCAGGACATGAAATCACAATCTGGATATCCAATACAGCCATAGTAAAGTCTGCCCTTTTTCGTCTTGCGTAAAATAATATCCTTACCGCATTTCGGGCATGCAACACCGATCTTCTCGTAGTATGTCTTTGTGTTCCGACACTCCGGGAATCCCGGGCACGCAAGGAACTTTCCATGCGGACCATATTTGACTACCATCATACGTCCACACTGATCGCAAGGCACATCCGATACCTCATCTGCAATCTTGACCGATTCCAGCGATTCCTTTGCTTTCTCCACAGACTCTGCAAGATCCGGATAGAAATTCCGGATAACAACCTTCCACTCTAATTTTCCTTCCTCAATGCTGTCCAGAAGCGACTCAATATTTGCTGTAAACTCGGTATCCACAATTGCCGGGAATGCATCCGACATCATTTTATTGACTGCCGCACCAAGCTCTGTCACATACAGATTCTTGTTCTCCCGGATCACATAACGCCGGTTTAAAATCGTTGTGATCGTCGATGCATACGTAGACGGACGCCCGATTCCAAGCTCCTCCATCGTCTTTACAAGAAGCGCCTCTGTATAATGTGCCGGCGGCTGTGTGAAATGCTGCTTTTCCTCAAGCTCTGCACAGGTAAGTGTTGTACCTTTTTCCAGTCCGGTCAGTCTTGTCTTTTCTTCCTTCTCTTCATCTAACGAATATACAGACATGAATCCATCGAACACAACCTTCGATGTAGAAGCCTTAAACTTATGTTCCTCTGCCGTGGCATATACTGTCTTGTTCTCATAAACTGCCGGTGCCATACGGCTTGCTAAAAAGCGGTTATAGATAAGCTGGTATAAACGGAACTGGTCACGTGGAAGCTGCTCCTTTAATTTCACCGGAGATAACTCCACATTTGTTGGACGGATCGCCTCGTGCGCATCCTGAATCTTCTTGCCGGTCTTTACATCCTTTGCCTCACCGACATAATTCTCGCCAAACTGATGTGCAATATATTCTTTTGCATTTTTATCAGCTTCCTCAGAGATTCGTGTTGAATCCGTACGCAGATATGTGATCAGACCGATAGAACCCATGCCCTTGATTTCCACGCCTTCATACAACTGCTGCGCGATACGCATCGTCTTATTTGTTGCGAAATTCAGCTTCTTTCCAGCTTCCTGCTGCAACGTACTTGTTGTAAACGGAAGCGGCTGTTTCTTCGTCTTCTCGCTTACCTTTATCTCCGAAACCGTAAATGGCTTTCCGTCGATTTCTTTCTTTACCTGATCAAGTTCTTCTTTTTTGACTTTATCCTTCGCATAATGAAAGCAAACCGGCTTCAGTGCCGGATTCGCTGACAGATACGCATCTAAGCTCCAGTATTCTTCCGGAATAAATGCATTGATCTCATCTTCCCGGTCACAGATCAGCTTCAAAGCGGCTGACTGCACACGGCCGGCGCTCAAGCCTCTCTTGATCTTCTCCCACAAAAGCGGGCTGATCGAGTATCCAACCAAACGGTCAAGCACACGTCTTGCCTGTTGTGCATCTACCAGATCCATGTCAATTTCCCTGGCATTTTTTATAGAAGATTTGACTGCATTTTTCGTAATCTCATTGAAAGTGATTCTCTTATAATTTTTGCCTTCCAGTTTCAGGGCTGCAATCAGATGATATGAGATTGCTTCTCCTTCACGGTCAGGGTCAGTCGCGAGATAGATCTTATCTGCTTTTTTGACTGCCTTACGAAGCTGCGCCAATAATTCACCTTTCCCCCGAATTGTGATGTAATGCGGTTCGTAATCATGTTCAATATCAATACCCATCTGGCTTTTCGGCATATCCCGTACATGTCCGTTCGATGCGATAACATCATAGGATGCACCCAGGAATTTTTTAATTGTCTTTGCCTTTGCCGGTGACTCGACAATTACCAGATTTTTTGCCATTTCCCATTCCTCCAATACTTTTCTAGTATTCAAAAACAAGCAAACTATACACTATTTTCGGTGGAGGTGCAAGGTTAAATTCTTTTCTATCCTATTTTTGTTCCATCTTCTACTCTATTTTCACCACACTTCTTCTATCCACTTTATGCATTCCTGCCCCATTATTTCACGTTCTCTAGCACATTCTTCCGAGAATTCTTTCTTATTAACAGCTTTATCTTGCCACAGGATTTTCACAGTTCCCAATATTGGGGAATTTTTTCTTATTTGTCATTTTCACCCAATTCCTTGCTATACCTCTACTTGTTATTGGTGGGATTTTTGATGATTACCAATATTTTAATCAATATTTGCTACAGCAAAAGAAATCATATTTATACAATATAAAAGCAGGAAGTCTCGCTATAAGACCGCCTGCCTGTTGATTATTCTTATGTAGTTTTCTATATCTCGTTTTCCTTTAGAAATTTACCACTCTCATTACTTAATTATAAAATAAGCTGTATTATTTTTGATTAGAGATTCTTCTCATCCCTCGCTTAGCTTTAATTTTACCTAAAAGTCCAGAAAGATACAATGCAAGGACTATTAGCATACCACAATCTAACCCAAGACCTGCACCTGCAACTCTTTCATAGACACTTCCAGGTGCATCCAGTCCTGTAATTTCAATAATCAAAAACGCAATCATTCCTATTATCGCAATAATTGTAAGTACCAATAACCTTCCTTTTATTTTCTGATTCATCGCTTCTGAATAATCAGTTAGTTTTAATACGGTTTCTTTAACTTCTTTTTTCATAATCTCGTTTTTCCTCTCTCCATTGATGATTTCAGAAATACTTACATCAAAAATTTCCGCAATGTCAACTAATAAACTAATATCCGGCATATTAGTTCCTGTTTCCCAACGTGATACGGTTCTTCCAGATACATATAGCATTTCAGCAAGTTCTTCTTGTGTAATTCCTTTCTCTTTCCGAAGTTCTTTCAAAAAACTTCCTATCTTTTTTAGGTCCATGAAAATTCCCTCCTTTCATCAACAGACTAACTTAATGAACAAATATATAACACGACATAAAACGAGAAAATGCAGTATTTTTGCTATCAGACAAATCTGTCCAGTGATATTTACACTGTGTTTCTTATTCCATTATCATTTCTGCAGTCAGTATAAGCAATTATCTGATACCAGCATAAAATCTCTGCAACACGATTGCCAACTCTTCCGGAGCTTCTATATTTGCTTCATGACCTGTTTTCATAAGTTCATGGAAGTAAGAATTGTTCAAATAATGGCAAAGTTCTTTTGAAGTTTTTTTGTTTGCCTTGTCCTTCTCTCCACAAACGATCAATACAGGACAAGACACCTTATGCAGCGAGTCACTGAAATCTAATTCAGCCATCGTGCCGCATAGGCTGATAACATCTGCTTTTTTGAAGCTCATTTTATTGAATGCCGAATTCGGCATAAGGTGAAACAACATATTCTGAACTTTCAATAATTCTTTTGGCATTTTATATTGTGCTGCAATTAATACGAGCGCCTTTACTTTATCCGGGTGGTCTATCGCATAATTAAGTGCCAAAACAGCTCCCAGAGAAAGCCCACATAAGACAATTTCTTCGTTCTCCTTGTCGCATTCTCCTGAGAATGATGAATATAACTCCTTATATGTAGCAGATTTCCCTTCTAACATCTCTGATAAACTCAGACTGACACTACTTTCCGATACTTTCGTTTCTTTTATTGTCCTATTCCAACTGTCTGGATTTTGTCCTAGTCCATGCAAATATAGATACTTCATATATTATCCTCCTTCGAACTGGAAGTTGGTTACTTCTTGTAATTCATTTTCTTACTTAATACCCCAAACAAAGCCAATAAAAATATTCCAATTCCAAGCAATACGCCAGCCCCTTTCATTAATTCATTGTTTGTATACTCTGTATCCGGAAGAATCCCATACTTGTAATAAGAATAACTAACATGGTCTGTGGTATATGCAGCTATGGAATCTCCTACATTATATTCCGAATATACAAATCCCGGTACTTGCATTCGCTTGTGATAATCATTCACTTTTCCATTGTTGTAGTAGAAGAAATAATTCTGAGATATCGTATCAGCCGAAGCATCTTCAGCCCTTTTACCTGTAATCACAATATCCTCCATATAGTAATCTTCTCCCAGTACCATCTCTTCCATTTGTGTATTAAATGCTTTAGATGTCAAAAGTATATTTATCCAGACTGTAATGAAAGCTATACTTAAAATAATGAAACAAATCCAAAACAAAATTTTCTTCTGATTTCCAGTTAATATTTCTTTTGCTTCTTGGTGCTTAACCAATTTATTACTCATTCCATAATACCTCTAAAGTACTTTTTCCTTCTTCCTTCCCTTCATCCAAGAAGTGTATCTCACTCAAAGAACTCGGTCAATTTCGGAGACCAAAAAAATTATATAAAACAGTATAACACAAAATAAAAGTGACATGGTGAACTAATTGAAATGCTTCTGATTTTGTAACTGATGATTGATGTTTATACAAGTGCTGTCTACATGCGACGCATTGACTGCTGAAAAGCAGAAAAAAACCAAGCTGTCACTCATTGCCCGAGTGACAGCTTGGTTACTTACTATCCCTGATACCTTATTCTTTCAACCAGCGTTTCCTTTTTCAGATTACTGCTTAAAACGCAGGAAAGCACAATCTGCAACAGACCAACCAAAAAAATCATAATAAAAATTGGTACGATTGGAACATGATAGATATTTATTCCAAATATTCCATTATGCTTTGCATAGGCAAAGAGTGCATAGCCAAGTGGCAGACCAACGACAAGTGCTACACATATGGTGCCAACCGTAAAAATCAGTCCCTGTAACTGCAGGCATAAATTTAATTGTTTATTTGTCATACCAACAGCCTGTAATATACCATATTCCTGCTTTTTTGTCGTAATATTCATGATCATGGTATTCGCCATATTCATAAACCCGATGAGTCCTACAATAGCCATAAACAGATAACAGCCAAGCTTCATCATGCGGGCTGCAAATTCTGCAGATTGTAACTGCGCATGATAAGTATCCATTTTTATATGCGAAGTATTAGAAATTAATGTATTCAGATTTTGTTCCACAGATGCCACATCTTTTTTATCACAGTCCACCCACAGATAGCCATAGGCTGTTCCGCTCGGATTCATGGAACGGTATACGCCTTCCGGAATGACAAGATAAGTGTCCGCACTTACAAAGGATCCTGCAATCTTTCCCTGATAGGTATAGGTTCCACTTCCATTTTCAAAGTCAAATGCAATGGATTCACCCGGAGCATATCCATCTTGTTCCATCCACGTCGACCAGCCAAAGAAAATATCACCATTCTTTACTGCCTGCTCATAGTCCATAGAGCCAATATCCCCTTCTTGACGCATAAAATCAAAATCCTTTTTACTCACAATAGTAGCCGGAAATCTTGTTCCGTTCAGATTTACAGAGACAATCTCTCTCGTCATGACATCCGTTACTCCCGGAATGCTTTTGATTTCTTCAATCAGCGAATCATTCAATGGATCATCCGTCAGAATCGTATCCAGATTATTCTCAGGATATCTTTCATCATACTCAGCAGAATAGTCAAGCTGCAGTTCAAATTGTCCATGATTAACGGAAAGACGTGCTTCATGCTCCGTGTCAATATTTCCCACATAATTAGAGATAATCACAAACAATGTGCAGGAAAGCCCCATCGTAAGGATGGTACCAATGGTTCTTTTGGGATTACCCGTTACATTTGCCATTGCCATAGAAAACACGGTAACATTTTTTCTGCCATTTCGTTTTCCTTTTCTTTGTGTTTCTGCATTTTCTAAATACCGTGTTGCTTCGATAGGCGAAATCCGTGAAACAATTTTCATTGGTTTACGCAGCGCCAAAGCAACGGTAAGAAATGATACGAAAATACATAGAAGCATAACAGGCAGGGAAAACAGTGGCACCTGCTGGTTTTGAACACCCATAGAACCAGTTCCGGTTGATACAAGGTTCCCCTGTTCTACCAGCCAGTTAAAACCGTATTTTGCAATCAGAAAGCCAAGAAGCAATCCAACCGGTATTGAAAAAATTGTCAAAAAAATGCCCTCTCTGAAGATCAGTTGTTTCATCTGCTTTTTTGTCGCTCCCAGAGCCTTGATTTTTCCATACTCCTGTATCTTGTTGACAATACCGACCTGAAAAATATTATAAATGACCACAACAGAGAAAAGTACAATTGCAAGAATCAGCATTCCACATACCGCAATCGTTTCATAACTTGGCTGCAAGACCCATTGCAGATAGAAATCATTGATTATAACGTTTTTTTCTTCGATCCCACAAGATGCTGCAATCTGTTTTATAACCGGTTCAATATTATTCATAGATACATTTGCAGAATCATTTAAAGAAAAATAAATATTATACTGTCTGTCATTCTCTGCGATATGCTCATCGTAAAACTCCTGTGACCCGAAAGCAACATAAGATGCCTCGATGGTATACTCATCCCGGTCATATAGGATTCCGCTGACAACAAATTCTTCCGGCTTATATTCTGACCGCATCCCTGCACGGTAATCCAGTGTAACCGTATCTCCGACCTTTACATCATCATATCCCATTGCACGAAAAAATGCTCTTCCTGCGGCAATTTCCTGCGTTCCCACCGGATACTTTCCTTCCTTTAACTCATATTCCCTATTATAGGGAAGCATTTTTCTTGCAGTCTCATCCATGCAGACAAAACCACCGTTTTCGTTGCCTTTAATTATGCCTTCTGTACACATAATTCCTATTGCATCTATTTCTGCGCGGCGGCTTACTTCCTTTAACTGCGAGGCATCGGCTGCGACAAACAAACCATAATTGCTTCCATATGAGCCTGCCGCCTGACTTTTCTGTAAACGGATCATTCCATTTCCCACAGTACTGATAATCACAAGCAGCATCGTAGTCAGACATATGGACATCATAATCAGTATACTTCTTGTCTTGTTCTTTTTGTCATTGCTATATGCAATCCTGCTTATTGTCTTCATCTAAAATCCACCACCTGTCCATCCTCAATTACCAGAATACGATCAGCGACCTGTGCAATTTCGTCATCATGGGTAATCATTACAATTGTCTGTCCATATTTTTTTGCTGTCATCTTAAGCAGGGCGATTACCTCATCACTGGTCTTAGAATCAAGATTTCCTGTCGGCTCATCTGCAAATATAATTTCCGGACGATTCACCAGTGCTCTTGCAATTGCTACTCTCTGTTGCTGTCCTCCGGACAACTGATTTGGCAGATTGTAAATTCTCTTTTCAATTCCCAAAGTTGCAATGATATCATTTACATACGCTTCATCCACTTTTCTTCCATCCAGCCCCAGTGGCAGTACAATATTTTCCCAGACATTAATAGATGAAACCAGATTAAATGCCTGAAAAACAAATCCGATTTTTCTTCTGCGGAAAACAGCAAGGGCATCTTCCTTCATCCTGTATAAATCTTTCCCTGCTAAAGTAACACTGCCTTTTGTCGGGGTGTCTAGCCCTCCAAGCATATGAAGTAATGTACTTTTACCGGAACCTGACTTTCCAACAATTGCGACAAATTCTCCCTGTTCAATCTGAATGTCCACCTGATTGACCGCTTTGACCTGATTCTCACCTGCGCCATAAAACTTACAAAGCTGCTTGGTTTCTAATATCACACTCATGTGTTGCCTCCTTTTCAATTCTGTAAAGCGTACCTTTTCAGCACACTTTCTTTGCCTGTTTATATATCATTTTTCAACCTACATGCTGATTGTAGCAATATAATCTTTCATTTCACTTTCAAAAAGTGGGCAGAAGTCTTACAGAATTGTAAGATTTCTGCCCAATTAAAATTTAACCAACATATGGTAATTGGATCACAAACGTACTTCCTTTTTTCTTTTTGCCGGAGGTTACCATGATCGTACCTCCGTGTTTTTCGATAATTTCTCTCGATAGAAAAAGTCCGATTCCTGTGCCATTCTCTTCCCTGACCTCCCTGGAACTTCCTCTGTAAAATCGTTGAAAAATTTTGTGATACTCATTCTGCGGAATACCAATTCCCTGATCCTCAATTTCCATTCTTACAAGATCGTTTCTTTTTTGTAACCGGATAAATATTTTTGAACCACCCGGACTGTACTTGACCGCATTATCCAGAACGTTGATAAAAGCTTCACCAAGCCATCTTTTATCCTGCATAACCATGCATGTTTCCAGTTCTTTTGCATAGTCAAAAACGAATTCAATTTCTTTCTCATCCGCTTTTGGATAAGTACGGTTCACAGCAGATATGACAGTATCCATAAGCGGAAGATTTTTCTTATTCATCTGAATCAGTCCAGTTTCCATCTTGGATATTTCAAGAAGCGACTGCAATAATGTCTCCACTCCATCCAGAGCACTCCGACAACGGATACGAAACTCCTCCTGTTCTGTGGCACTTAAGTCATTCTGCATCAACACACTAAAACATGTATCCAAAGCTGCAACCGGTGTCTTTAACTGGTGAGAGATATCAGAAACCATTTCTTTCGTGCTCTCTTTTTCCTCCCGTGCTTCTTCCTTTAGCAACTGAATATGATGTCCGATTGCTTCAAGCTGGTCATTCAATTTTTCCAGTTCTGCCTGATTTTCCGTTTTCAGTAAATCATCAAATTTATTTTCACGGAATCTGATCATAATTTCTTCCAACTGGTCTAAAATTTTCTGATGACACGCATCTTCTTTTTTCTTCCAATAAAGTAAAAAAGTCAAAAAAAGCATGCATATCACAGTGCTTACAGCACCGGTCACCATAACCTGATGCCGGAATTGCGAATAACATGCATTCCCTTTATTTCCCCAGTATCCATATTGCTCCAATAATCGCCTTCCCTGTTCGTTAGTTTCAATATCCTTATCCTTAAGCAATTCCGAAACAGCATCCAGCCCGGAAAATTCTTCCTTTGCAGCAATGTCTGTCATAAGATTCATTTTATATTTATAGTCTTCATAAAACACATACGTAGTAAAGCAATTTAATATTGCAAACAATGCTATGACAGGCAATACCAGGGAAAGCACTACTGTGATCTTCTTGCGATATCTCTTTGTCACCGCCGTACCTCCTGATTCCATATATACCCAAGACCTCTGATATTCTTTATATAGACCGGTGCAGCCGGATTGTCTTCAATTTTCTCACGGAGTCTTCTGATATTGACAGCGATTGTATTTTCATCCACAAAATCCCCTTCCAGGTCAAACACATTTTCCAATATTTGTGTTTTTGAAAGAATCTGTTTCGGATTCTGAAGAAAAAAAGTCAGCATTTTCAACTCCGTTTTTGTCAGACTGATTTCACGACTCTTTATCATGACTTTCATTTCTCCTGTGATAAATACGATATCTCCCGAAATCATCTTCCCGGCTTCCGTCTTCTCCTGTCTGCGACGGAAATGTGCTTCTATTTTCAAAAGAAGTACCGAAAGACTAAACGGCTTTGTAATATAATCATCTGCCCCTGCTTCATATCCCATAACCTGATCCATCTCCTGATCTAGTGCTGTAAGGCAAATAATGTATGTATTATAATTGCATCTCATCCACCTTACCAATTCCAGTCCATTCCCATCCGGAAGATTCACATCACAAATGGTAACATCCACATGATTATCACTTGCAATTCTTTTCGCTTTTTTCACTGATTCTGCTGAAAAAACCTCATATCCGGATTTTTTCAGTGAAAATGTAATTCCACGATTTAAATTTTCATCATCTTCAACCACGAGTATACCTGGCATAGCATATGCACCTCTCTTTATTAACTATATATTTCCATCAGTAAGCTTCGTCTATTTGTGTTGCCATGTCATTACATAATCCTTTTCTCCGGTAGCCTCATCTAAGCCACTATGCTGAATCTCAAATCCTTCTCTCTTATAAAAGGATATTGCCCGTGCGTTCTTTTGGTATACGTTCAAGAGCAACTTATTCCTTTTATCCTTTGCATATTTCCTATGCATGTTTTCCGTTTCAAAACTCTTCGTCTTCATCGATTTCTTCATCCGGTTGAATCTCACAAACAAATTCAATATTTCTTTTGCCGAATACATCTGTCAGATAAGTAATCTCTTCTTCATTCATTGTAAAAAATGACCATTCATTCTCGCTGACAGTTATTTTCTCCTGTTCTGTTGTCGTCACCTCCAAGGTGATAACACTCAAACTCCCCTTCCCTGTTTCGAACAGTCTTATCATTTGTACCTTTGCCAGATCCAGCGCAGTCAACTTTCCACCATATACAGATACAAGAAAGCTCTTTGTCAAATATATTCTAAAATCATTAAACCAGAGAGCTTCCGGCTGATTACATTCTTCGTCAATCTGCTCTGCCAATGGATGTCTGTATTTTTTTATCGCACGCACCTGTATGAATACCATCGAAATTCCAATCAATATTAAGATGCCGCCGATATCCAGATTCACAAAATATCCTTCCTTGAGTATTTTTCCATAGGTAAGCTTCGTCATACGTATAGCAATAAATTTGTGATTGATATACGCACTTACGATTGTTTTTACATTCTCATCAATCACAACTTTCGTCATGCCTTCCACTCTTGCCGTACCGTTCTCTTCCACTCTCTGCTTCAAATCTACGAACTGTTCCGGTTGCATCTCTACAATATAGCTTTCCTCAGCGGTTGTTACAAGGTAATATCCTTCATATTTATTTTCCGCCAACTTCTCCGGTACCCGGATAATATCAATATATGCTGTCTGATTCGCAGGATTGGATTCTTCCTGTAATACCAGTTCAAATGGTCGGACATAATCCATCTTTCTCTTTGTCTGAATCATTCCAAATCCCACCAATAATATTCCTATCACTAAGAGGATCATTCCAATTGTCCGCCCTATTTGATTTAATTTGTATTCTTCTTTTATATGCTTATTCGTATATTTCATGTCATGTATCCTCCTACACTTGATTTTTCAGTCCGGCAAAACGGAATTATAAATACTTCATATATTGTCGCTCCTTCAAACTTCGATTGTTAAACTTAATTCATTTATTATACCTTATATCGGCAGCTTTGCATACCCATATCTTATGTCATATTTCTGCGATACAAAAGAACTAATTTATGAAAACGTGCGACAGTGTTGCGCGTTTTCATAAATCTAGCATATTAAATACAGCTATCATTCTTCATAAACTCCATATATAATACCCTCGCAACGGCTGCTTGATCACGTTTCGCCGTTCCAGTTCATACAGCACACTGATTGTCGTCGATACACCGAGTCTTGCCTGTGCGATCACATCATCCACATGCACGGGATCCAAGCCTAGAAGGTCATATACGGTCCGTTCTGAGGCTGTCAGGTTATCCCGCATTTCACATTGTTTTTCAGCACTACCGGATGCAGTACCGCTAACATCATCCATATTCAGGCGTTCCTCTCCCCACAGATCAAGCAGGATATCCTTCGGTCTTGTCACGCACATGGCGCCCAACTGGATCAAATGATTTGTACCCTCACTGAATGCATCTAATACTCTGCCCGGCAGAGCGTACACCTGTTTTCCCTGATCAAGTGCCAGATCTGCTGTAATCAGAGAACCGCTTTTCTTCTTGGCACAGGATACTAAAACACCATCCGACAGTCCGCTAATGATCCGGTTTCTGAGTGGGAACTGAAACGCAAGCGGCGGTACATCCAGACAATATTCGGACAGAATCAATCCCCGTTCTTCAATCTGCGCGAATAATTCGATATTCTCGCGCGGATATGTGACATTGATCCCGCAGCCAAGCACTGCAATCGTATAGCCACCTGCTTCCAGACAGCCGCGATGTGCCTGACCATCGATACCCCTGGCCAGTCCACTCACAATCTGGATTCCCGCCTTCGCAAGCTCCCTCGCAAAGATACGTGTCGTTTCTTTACAGTATGTATCTGCATTGCGTGCACCCACAATCGCAACCGACTGATTATAATAATTGATGCTCTCCCGAATTTTGCCACGCGCAAATAAAATCTCCGGTTTATCGTAGATATTTGTAAGCTTCTCCGGGTATAACGGATGCCCCGGATATAAGATCCGGATGTTTCGTTCCTTTAATCGTCCGTATACTTCATCCAGATAATTTGTATTTTTGCGAAGTAAAAGCGTCTGATATTCCGCCGGTTCAAATTGCTTCGCCAGCTCCTTCTCAAGCTCCGGTACCGATTGCTCCATAGCCTGCTCGGCCGTACCGTACCGTAGAATCAGATAATATTTTACTTTTGATGATATCTCATGATTTCCATATAGCCAAAGCCTTGCCATCTCACTTCTAGTTTCCATACAGAACCCCCTTTGCAAATACATCCTGATTGCGGTAAAATGCCGCTTCCTGCAGATGCGCATGTTCAATTTCTTCACTGCCAGCCAGATCCGCGATTGTGCGGGCAAGCTTCAAGACGCGGTGCACACCTCGCACAGATAATTCCTGTTCTTCAAAAAGCTGAAGCACCAGCCTTTTTCCTTCCTCCGATAACGTGATATATTCCTCCAGATTCTTTCCATCGAGCTGTGAATTAAACAACAGTCCGGTTCCGGCAAACCGTTCCTTCTGCATCTGTCTTGCCTGTTCCACCCGTGCCCGGATTGTCTTTGAAGATTCCGTTTTCTGTTTGGAGAAAAGCACCTCCTGCTTTACGCCTTTAACCTCCATCCGGATATCGATCCGGTCAAGCAACGGTCCGCTTACCTTGCTTTGATAACGGCGGATCTGCTGTTCCGTGCAGCTGCATCTACGATAATCCGGGTAGTTTCCACACGGACAAGGATTCATCGCCGCCACAAACATAAAATCCGCTGGGAATTCATACGACGCCTGCACTCTCGATATCCGGATTCTACGGTCTTCCAAAGGCTGGCGCAGCACTTCCAACACGGGTTTGGAAAATTCCGGAAGTTCGTCCAGAAACAGCACCCCATAATGTGCAAAGCTCACCTCCCCTGGTGTCGGAACCCTGCCGCCACCGATCAGTGCATATTCCGAGATTGTGTGATGTGGTGCCCGGAACGGACGTCTGTGTATCAATCCCCCTTCCGGTGGTAACATCCCTCCGACACTGTATATCTTTGTCACTTCCAGACTTTCTTCGAAGCTCATCTGTGGCAGGATCGTCGGCAGACGCTTCGCGAGCATGGATTTCCCTGCGCCGGCAGCACCGGTCAACAACACATTGTGAAATCCTGCCGCAGCAATCTCCATCCCCCGCTTGATGCTTTCCTGTCCTACTACATCAGAAAAATCAATATCATACAGATATTCCGATGTATCCACAGCCGGTTGCTCGACATTCGTATTCTCATATTCTTTTATTCCCTGAATATATTCCATGGTCTCCTTCAGGCTTGAAACACCTATAACCGATATTCCCTGCACCAAAGCAGCTTCCTGCACATTTTCTTTTGGAACAATGCAGCTTGTCATACCTTCTTCTCTGGCACAGATGACCATCGGAAGAACGCCCGGAATCGCTTTTATCGATCCGTCCAGGCTCAGTTCTCCGAGCACCAACGTCTGTTCCATCGGTAATTCCGCTGTTACGCCAAGTGACAGAAGCACGGCTGTTGCAATCGCAAGGTCATATCCGGAACCATCTTTTCTCATATCTGCCGGGGATAAATTGATTGTGATGCGCTTCGGTGGCAAATGAAAGCCTGAATTCTTAAGCGCAGTCCGCACGCGTTCCGATGACTCCCTGACAGACGATGACAGATATCCAACCATGGTAAATACAGGCAGACCATCATTCACATCTGCCTCCACATCGATCATCCGTCCGTCCACACCGTGAACCGCACAGCTTTTTACTTTACTAAACATATTCGCTCCCTTCTTCTCCAAGGGCGCTGACCAAGTTTATAGTATAAAAGAAAAGAACATCTGTCAACGAACAAAGTCTGAAACTTTTGTGAACGTTGCAAATGTTCTTTTCTATGATAGGTACCACTATTTATCAATACTTATTTCTTTTTCTGTACACTGTATCCGAATTTGCCAACATAATCACCAAGCGTAAAATACTGTCCGTGGGAATATGCAATCAAATCTGTCTTATTCAGGTCAAACTTTCCTGTCTCATCCATATATTTCTCATCCGCAAGTACGGCTGTTACCTCAGCTAAGAACATATCATGGGAGCCAAGCTCAATTACCTGTGTGACCTTACACTCAATATTGACCGGGCTTTCTTCAATGACAGGTACCGACACTGTCTGTGCCTTGCCCTTCGTCATCTTCATCTCCGCGAATTTATCTACATCTCTGCCTGATTTCACACCACAATAATCCATCGCATAGCACAGATCCTTCGTCACTAAGTTGATGACGAACTCTCCGTTTTTCGTAAGTAATTCATGTGAATATCTTGACTTTCGTACAGAGATCGATACCATCGGTGGATCGGAATTGATGGTTCCCGTCCATGCGATCGTGATAATGTCATCGATTCCATTTCCATCACCGGTTGTCACCATAACCGCCGGTACCGGATACAACATATTTCCCGGTTTCCAAACCTGTTTTGCCATTTTCTGCCTCCTGTTTTTTTATCTATTCAGGTAAATCAAAATACAATCATTCCGTTATTCCAGCAGACTCCGGATCTCCTGCATCTTGTAGTCCATCGCCGTAATCGTATCCGCGCACTTTTTTAACTCCTTCGCAATAATCTCCGGATGCTTCAGATTGTCCTTCTTATACTTGAGCTTATGATCAAGACTCGCCCAGAAATCCATCGCGATTGTCCGAAACTGCACTTCGACTTTCATATATTTTTTCTCATTTGACAAGAAAATCGGAATCTCCACAATCAGATGCAGACTTCGGTATCCGTTTGGCTTTGGATTCCGTATGTAATCCTTCACACATACAACCCGGATATCGTCCTGTTTTGTCAAAAGCTCTGATACCGTATAGATATCCTCCGGGAACGAACAGATCACACGTACACCTGCGATATCCGTCAGGTTCTCCTCGATATTTTCTATCGAGATTTCCAGACCTTTTCGTTTCATCTTCTCCACGATGCTGAGTGGTTTTTTCAATCTGCACCGGATTGACTCAAACGGATTTCGATTATACTGTGATGCAAACTCAGTATTCAACACCTTCAGCTTTGTCTCAATCTCCATCAACGCACACTCATAGTGCATCATAGATTCTATAAATGGCTGCATCGTCTGCAGCACCTTTTCCGGGTTGTCGGAGTTCATCAGAAGCTCCATACTCATATCTGTACTCCCGTTCATGTTACACACCTCTATTCTTACGAATCGTTTTCATAAATAATTCCTTTAATTTCCGGTCATAATCTCTGCCGATCTTATTCAGTGCTTCATGGCTGACAAATCCACCTGCCATCGCAGCATGTCCACCACCGGAACCAATTCCATCCAACGCCTGATAGATTAGTTTTCCTGCATCCACATCTGCCCGCTCACTGCGCACAGAGAATTTAATGCCATCCGAATTGATAGAGTAGACAACGGCCACATCGACCACATCCAAGGACAAAATAAAATCCGATATGATCGCAACAAGGGAATTCGGGCACTCAAATGGAATGTAGGTGAATCCAACATAATCAAACACTTCGATATGCTCGATTGCCGCACCATACGCCTTCAGATCCTGAAATTCTATCGTGGAATTATACATACTGTTCAGTTTTTCCGTACTGATATAATCGAACAGATATGCCATCATATCCATATCAAACGCGGTTGTTCCACGCACAAAATCTGCCGTATCCATCTTGATTCCATAAGCAAGTGCGGTCGCAACATCCTCATCCATCGGCACACCGCTTGTCTGAAAATACGACGCAACAATGCTGGCACAGGCACCAACAATACGGATATCCTCGAACTTGTAATCCTCTGTCTTCACAAACACCGGATGATGATCGACACATGCCACCTCATTGCCCAGAAGATCTGTCGTATTTGCATTCGGTTTCTGACAATCGACATGCACGATATAGTCCTCCGCCTGCATGTCCGGGATGTCATCATACGAATAAATCTCGATGCCAAACGTATCCATCATCTTTCTTGTATTAAACCGGTCAATACTGCCGACATAACAGATGGTCGATGTAATTCCATAATATTCCAGATATCGCTTCAAGCCAAATGCACTCGATATCGCATCCGGGTCCGGGAAATTATGTGTCTGTAAATATACCTTATGTCCTCTCAGAAGTTCAATCAACGCCTTCTGTTTTTCTTCTGCCACTTGCGCCTCCTGTTAACAATCAAAGCACAGCAATACATACGCTAAGATAAGCATTGCCGTCACTAAAACAAACTCGCAAAACCCACTGACAAAATACGAAAGTATCATGCCAATCGCCATAAATAAAATCGAATATCCAAATAATGCCTTCAATGCCGCCTCTTCATCATATTTGTTCTACTACATACTATGAGACAAACGGAGTGAAAAGACGTAATTTCGTTCAAATCCTAGTTATTCTCACTTGCCTGATCAATCGCTTCTTTGATTTCTGGGCTGTCAATATCCACATCTGCTTTCTTACCCATGGCTGTTGCAATCTTATCGACAACCTCTGGAATCATGTCGATCACCTTGCTTACCGTGTCACCCTGCTTGACTGGAATCATCTTCGCATGTCCGTTCTGGATCACAAGTACCGCAGTTGGAGACATCTTACCGCCCATTCCGCCTCCAGCAGAGTTGGAACCGCCGTTTTTGCCAAATGCACCGGCAGCTACACCAAAATTCACATCCACCAATGGTAAAATAATTGTATCGCCTACCTTCGTTGGCTCGCCAACAACTGTCTTCGTTGTAAGCAGGGAATCCATCCCCTGAAATAAAGAACCAACTGTCTGATTAAAATCATTTGCCATCACTCATTACCTCCAATTTCTATATTATCTTACTGATTCATTACTTTCTTTGCAACTTTTAGTGTCCTCCAGATATTGATATTCAAGACAATCCGGAGCAGATATCCAAGCCGGATTCGGCCTTTCAGCTTCACATCCAGTTCCAACACCTTCTGTTCAAAATCCGGCTGCATTGACAGCCCTTTTTGATATACAAACGGCAGTAAGCTCAAATATCCGGTCACCTGCCCGGTCTTGTATGGCTCATCCATGCCGTAATGCACATAGCCCTTTACCTTGCGTGGCAAAATATGTTTCAATGTCCGCGGAATATATTTTTTCAGATATTCACGTGTCTTTACCGTACACGACAGATTCCAGAACTTCTGCAATCGCCGGAGCTTTTTCTTCGCAGTCGCTGTCTTTTTCTCGATCTTGTCAGTCACACGCTCTGCGACCTTTCCTGGTGTGTGATTTATCACAAATGTCCAGACTTTCTTAATCTTCTCCCACACCTTCCGGCACAATATCTTCAATCTGCCCGATTGCTTCTTTTCTTCTTCCGACAGATTGTCCGGTTCGTCCAGATCAAAGATTTCATGCTCTGGTGCTTCCTCTGTCTTTGTTTCTATATCATCCTCATTTATGTCTGTCTCTGGAAGTGGTATCGTCGGAATCTCTGTAATAGTCCCATCTGACTCATCCGTTTTCTCCGATTCACTTATTATCTTCTGTGAACTATTTTCTATACTATCCTTTCGCTTTACCGGCTTCTCACAGATTGCATCATCGTCCTCATCCACGTCGATATCATCCCACGCGTCGTCGAATCCCTCATCAGCGAGATGTTCCACCTCACGCTCTGCTTCTTCTGCCTTCTTCTTTCCAAGCCTAAACCATAACAGCCGTATCTCCTGTTTCAGTTTATCCTTCTCCCGGCTCTGGTCATACAACACCCGGACACTTAAGATCAGATACCGTACCTTTGCTTTTGCCTGTAATGTCTTCCCACCCTGATACGAGATATCTGCCTGATACCGGATCGGGCAAAATAAAATCAGCATCACAAGCAAGAGAAGCAATCCTATGATACCAAGGAGGATCCATCCGATTATTTTTAAAATAAGTAACAATACATGCAGCATTCCTTACCTTACTCCTACCTGTGGTTCTTTCACTTCAATCAAAAGAAAAAATCCTCTACCTTCCATTCTTCCCCGGTTTCATCATACATATCCTGTATGATCTGCAATACGAGCTGTTCTGCCACTTCTTTGCCTCTTGCAAAGCCGACAACCCGTATCCGGGAATCCAGCTTCCTATATGGTTTTTGTAACAACTGATTATATGGATAAATCTCCAGCAATCCATCCTGCAATAACGGCAACACGATCACATACAGATTCCGGACAGGCTTATGCCGCCTGATCCTTTTCCTGATCCGTGCCAGTTTTCGCTCTGTAAGATTGTATGTATAACATTTATCAGCAAAAATCACGATTACTCCTCTATCATCTCTGAAATCAGCTTATTACATGCCATAAGTTCGCTGTCATCCTTACAATTCTCAATTACATAATCAAAATAATCCCGGATCTCCTGCTGTGTATTCATGAAGATCGGCATTGCAGCAAGAAGCTTACACATCATACTACGGTAAACCGGTCTCTTCACACTCGAAAACAAATCGCCAAGTTCCTTTACAAGTGCTTCCTTCTTTGCTGTGATATACGCATGATCTGCGTTTTCTGTCTTTCCAGAAACCTTGTCAAGATCAATAAACAAACTTGTAGAAAGCAGCTTGCTTACCTTATCCAGACGGTCAAATGTCTCTGTTAGTGCAAGGCTTTCAATCTGCTCGGCTTTTCCAACCCGGACCTCATCTAAAACAGCTTCTAATATCACGATTGATTCATATACACGCTCCTGCACACCCTCAATCGTGAAGAACTCATCCATCACCTCATCCGGTAACTGATCGATCGTCTCTGCCTTTACACACGCCTTTATAATGCGAAGTGCTGCTGCATACCCCGGTACATCTTCTTCGTTCTTCTCATATGCTGCATCAATCGTAAGTAGGATCGTATACACATCATTTATGACTTCCTGTAACAGCATAAACGCTGACACTTCGTTGTTGATGATCGTCGCAGCCTGATTCAGACGCTTCGTCAGATCCTCAAACTCCGGCAATGTAAGTGCTGCATAATCAGCCTCAGCCAGATCCGTATATACATGATATAAAAATGGATATTCCGTCTCAAAGCCCTTTGGTTTCTTCAAAAGCACGGCACTGCGCAGCATATCGACAAACTCATCCACAGAGGTTGTCTCACCCTCCTCGTAGATATTCAGTGTTGAGTTGATGATATCGTAAAACTTGTTCTTCGTCATGCGAACCGGAAGCTGTGCCATCAGAAGCTGTAATTTGCTGTTTATCACAACGGTATCATTCTCTGCAAATACATAGTCAAACATCTTCTCAGAAAGCCCTTTTGCATCGACCGGTACCACCTCATCACGCACGGCTGCCTCCACACGGTTTAACACATACTCATAAATCTCATATGCATCCGTGTAAGCGGTCAGAATATGCATCTTATATTCTACATTGCTACGAAGCTGTGCGATTGCTTCCATAGAATCTTCGTCCACTGCCTCGCGCTTAACCAGATGACGGTCTAACAAGCCTGTCAGAAGTGCAAAATATTTGCAGACATCCGTGTTCTTGTCATCCTGCTCATCGCATACTTCCTTCATCGTGTAATAATTCATGCTTCCCTTTACCGTTGCATAGCAGTTATACTGTCTGCCAAGCAGCTCTGCATATTCCGGAAGCTTCGTGTCTAAGTCTTTGTCTCTCTGTATATCTGTCACTAATTTCTTACATGTTGCTATCATTATATCAGTCTCCTATTTCACATGCTCATGCGTAAATAAATGTTCGTTACAATACTCATAATTTCCGTTACATTTTGAGCAGAACCGAAACTCCAGATCATCGCCATCCCGCTCCGTTCTTCCACAGATTGCACATTTGTGCTTCGTGATGTTCGATGGATATCCCATCTGCTGTGCCTTGTGACGCCGGTCTGCCTCTCCGTTTACCTGTCGAGAGAGATTCTCCACGCGACGATCATAATCCCGTTTTCTTCGTTTCGCTGCCGCCTTGCTGTTCGAGCTCCGCATACCGACACCCCGCCCCATAATCAGGTAGAATATAAAGAAATTCACCAGATACGCAATGATGGAACCACGGTTCAACGTACTTGTGGTTGGCCGCATAAATTCATATGCCATCAATCCCATATCTATAACTGCGACCCAGAAAGCACGGATTGGAATGAAAAACATAAACAACACACGTGCATCCGAATACATCAGTGCAAACGCTAAGAACAATCCATAATCAAAGTAATACATTGCCCATATTCCAACATCCATCATGCCAAGAATGGAACCATTTGCACAATAGTAAATACTGATGCCTAACATGATGACCGTATTCCAGAACCATGCACCAAATATATAAAGGTTAAACATAAATGTTCCCATGGCCTGTTCGATCTGTTGTCCAAACAAAATCAATATAAATATCATCAGTATTCCAACTAAATTCAAATCTCCCGGTGGTGAAAATACCCATGTAAACAATCTCCAGAACTCATGCTGTTCCAAAATCGCATATGGTGAAAAAACAAGCTTGACAGCAAACGTCGGTACAAACGCCCATAATATATATGAGATTGCCATCACAACTGCGATCTTGATCGGGAGATTTCGAATTGCAAATTTACCAAATTTTTTCTCTAACTTCGCAAAAAAACTCAAATTAAATTTTCCTCACTTTCACTTTGCATATCAATTCGATATTATACCCTATATACATAAAAAAAGCAATCGCCACGCGCGAATTCTCCGTCTGTGGCAATCACTTTTCTCATACACTTCTATCCCATTTTCACCAATCTGTTTCTATGACTGTTTTTCTTTCTCCGGCGGGATCCGGATAATCGTTCCAAGCGGTACCCGCAGATCGTAAAGCTCCCGGTTATACTGCATCAGATCCGCAATATCCGTATCAAATTCCCGGACTAAGCTTCCAAGCGTCTCTCCAACCTTCGCCGTATAATAACGCCTCTCTTCTTCCTCATACACCTCTGTCGGAATACAGATTTCATCTCCCGGCTGCAGATTGTAGACATTGACATATGGATTTTCTTTCAGGATATCAATCAGACGTACACCATAAAGCTTTGATAATTTGTACAGCGTATCTCCGGCAACGACTTTGTGCACGGTTCCCTTACATTCATGCTCCATCGCACATATCTCCATACTCATTTCTGATTATTTTATTCTTAATAGGAAGAAAATGTTCACAATTTTTGTGTTGAAATTCATGATTCTTTCCTATATAATGTCAGATGTCGAAAAATACAGAAATATGAAATGGTAAAATAGCAAAAGAGGTAATTATCAAATGAAGAGATTAGGAATCGATATTGGTTCGACCACAGTCAAGGTTGCTGTGATCGACGAAGAACATAACATATTATTTTCTGAATACAAGCGTCACTTTGCGAATATCAAAGAGACATTAAAGGAGCTTGTAGAGCATGCCAGCAAGGAGCTTGGAAATGTTGAGGTTGCTCCTACGATCACCGGTTCCGGTGGACTTGCATTGGCACAGGTCATCGGAATTCCGTTTGAGCAGGAGGTTGTCTGTGTATCGGAGGCTCTGACTGACTATGCTCCACAGACGGATGTTGCCATCGAGCTTGGCGGTGAGGATGCCAAGATCATTTATTTTACAAACGGTGTGGAACAGCGTATGAACGGTGTATGTGCCGGCGGTACCGGTTCCTTCATCGACCAGATGGCTTCCCTGCTCCAGACCGATGCTTCCGGACTGAATACATACGCGAAAGACTATGATACGATCTATCCGATTGCCGCGCGTTGTGGTGTATTCGCAAAAACAGATATCCAGCCGCTCATCAACGAAGGTGCAACGAAGCCAAACCTTGCAGCTTCTATCTTCCAGGCGGTTGTCAACCAGACGATCAGTGGCCTTGCCTGTGGTAAGCCAATCAAAGGAAATGTAGCATTTTTAGGTGGTCCTCTCCACTTCCTCGACCAGCTCAAGGAAGCGTTCGTGCGAACACTGAACCTGACACCGGAGCATATTATCGCACCGGGACATTCGCATCTGTTCGCGGCTGTCGGTGCAGCACTTCAGGCAAAGGAAGAGACACACTATACATTGGATGAGATCAGCGGAAAGCTCACAGCCGACCTTAAGATTGCTGTGGATGTAGACCGTCTTCCACCGCTGTTTGCATCGCAGGAAGACTATGATGCTTTCATCAAAAAGCAGGAGAAAAATAGAGTATTACGTTCCGACCTTGCCACCTACAAGGGGAAATGTTTCCTCGGTGTCGACGCCGGTTCCACAACAACCAAGGTTGCACTGGTTGCTGAGGATGGCAGTCTGCTCTATGATTTTTATAGCAGCAACGATGGCAGTCCGCTTCGTACAACCCTGCGTGCCATGAAAGATATCTATACAAAGCTCCCGGAAGGCGTGGAGATTGTAGCCGGCTGCTCTACCGGATATGGAGAAGCCTTGATTAAGTCTGCCCTTATGCTTGACTATGGTGAGGTAGAAACAATCGCTCATTATACTGCCGCTGCATTTTTTGATCCGGACGTGGACTGTATCTTAGATATCGGTGGTCAGGATATGAAATGTATCAAGATCAAGAATGAAGTCGTCGACAATGTCATGCTGAACGAAGCATGTTCCTCCGGCTGTGGCTCTTTCATCGAGACATTTGCCAAATCGTTAAATTATGATGTGAAAGATTTCGCGAAGATCGCACTTTTCGCAGAAAGCCCGATCGATCTTGGAAGCCGTTGTACTGTATTTATGAATTCCAAAGTAAAGCAGGCACAGAAGGAAGGCGCAAGCGTCGCTGACATCTCTGCCGGCCTTGCTTATTCTGTTATTAAGAACGCCCTTTTGAAGGTAATCAAGCTGACCGATCCGAAGTCACTTGGCAAAAATATCGTCGTACAGGGTGGAACCTTCTATAACGATGCGGTTCTTCGAAGCTTCGAGCTTATCTCCGGCAGGGAAGCAATCCGTCCGGACATCGCCGGTATCATGGGAGCCTTCGGTGCAGCCCTGATTGCGAGAGACCGTTACGAGGAAGGTGACCAGACGACCATGCTCTCCAAGGAAGCAATGGAAGCACTCACCTACGAGACAAAGATGGCGCGTTGTAAGGGATGTACGAACAACTGTCTCCTTACAATCAACCGTTTCACCGGCGGCAGACAGTTCATCACAGGTAACCGTTGTGAACGTGGTCTTGGATTAAAGAAGAACCAGCACAACATGCCGAACTTATTTGAATACAAATTCAACCGGTTGTTCTCTTATGAACCGCTGACCGAAAGTGAAGCGTACCGTGGCATCATCGGTATTCCACGTGTCCTGAACATGTATGAGAACTATCCGTTCTGGTTTACATTCCTGACGAAACTCGGCTACCGGGTACTGCTCTCTCCGAAGTCATCAAGAGACATCTATACCCTTGGTATCGAGTCTATTCCAAGTGAATCGGAATGTTATCCGGCAAAGATCTCACATGGTCATGTTATGTGGCTGTTGAAGCAGGGAATCAAGACGATCTTCTATCCTTGTATCCCTTACGAGCGCAACGAGACACCGGACGCAAACAATCACTACAACTGCCCGATCGTCACAAGTTATGCAGAGAATATCAAGAACAACATGGAAGAGGTTTCCGCACCGGATGTCACCTACATCCGTCCGTTCCTTGCACTCGATAATAAAGAGGCATTAAAGGATCGTCTGCTACGTGAATTCTCGAAATATACAAACGTCACAAAGGAAGAAATAAACGATGCAGTTGAGGCTGCTTATGCAGAAGCAGATGCCGTCAAAGCGGACATTCAGAAGAAGGGCGAAGAGACAATTGCTTATCTGGAGAAGACCGATAAGCTCGGTATCGTGCTTGCCGGTCGTCCATACCATCTGGATCCGGAGATCAACCATGGACTTCCAGAGCTTATTAACTCGTACGATATCGCTGTTTTAACAGAAGACTCTGTTGCTCATCTTGCCAAAGTAGAACGTCCTTTGATCGTATCCGATCAGTGGATGTACCACTCCCGTCTGTACAAGGCGGCAAACTACGTCAAGTCAAGCAGGAATCTGGAGCTGATCCAATTAAACTCCTTCGGCTGTGGTCTGGACGCTGTTACAACGGACTGTGTCAACGATATTCTGACAAACTCCGGTAAAATCTATACCGTATTAAAGATTGATGAAGTCAGCAACTTAGGTGCGGCACGTATCCGTATCCGTTCGCTGATCAGTGCAGTCAATGTCAGAAGAAAGCATAACTTCACACCATGTCCGATGCCAAGTAATTATAACCGTGTAGAATTCACAACAGATATGAAGGATTATACTGTATTGGTACCACAGCTCTCCCCAATTCATTTCAATGTATTGGCTCCGGCGATGCGCCATATGGGATTAAATATTGAGATTCTTCCGGATGCAACAAAAGAAGTCATTGATACCGGCTTAAAATATGTAAACAACGATGCCTGCTATCCTTCTTTGATCGTTGTAGGTCAGATGATGCATGCCATCACATCCGGCAAATATGACATCAATAAACTGGCACTTATTATGACACAGACCGGCGGTGGCTGCCGTGCAACAAACTACGTTGGCTTTATCCGTCGTGCACTTGCGAAGGCCGGCTACCCACAGATTCCGGTGATTGCCCTCTCCGTACAGGGCTTTGAGAATAACTCCGGTTTCGTATGGAATATGAAGACGGTCAAATGCGCGATGCAGGCGCTCGCAATCGGAGATCTGTTCATGCGCGTTGTCTACCAGACTCGTCCATACGAGAAGGTAAAGGGATCTGTCAATAAGCTGCACCGCAAATGGGAACATGCAGCCATCCGTTGCATGGAAAATGGCGGTCGCGGATTCAGTAAACTGGTACATGATATCGTCAAAGACTTCGACAACGTGCCTTTGAATGAAAATATAAAGAAACCGCGTGTTGGTATCGTTGGCGAGATTCTTGTTAAGTTCCTCCCATCTGCCAACAACCACTTAGTAGAGCTTTTGGAGGCAGAAGGTGCCGAAGCAGTTATGCCGGATCTGCTGGACTTCTTCCAGTACTGCTTCTACAACAACAATTACAAATATGAATACCTTGGCAAGACGAAGAAGTCTGCAAGAAACGGAAACCTTGGTATTGCTGCACTCGAAGCACTGCGCCACCCGGTAGTCAGTGCCTTAAAGAAGAGTAAGCGGTTCCATCCACCAGTGCACATCAAGACGCTGGCAGAATATGCCCGTCCGATCGTATCCATCGGTAACCAGACCGGTGAAGGCTGGTTCCTGACCGGCGAGATGGTCGAGCTTATAAGGAGTGGTGCCAGCAACATCGTATGCTGTCAGCCATTTGCCTGTCTGCCAAACCACATTGTCGGTAAGGGTGTTATCAAATCCCTGCGTCATGCTTATCCGGATGCCAACATCGTCGCAATCGACTATGATCCGGGTGCTTCTGAAGTCAATCAGGTAAACCGTATCAAGCTGATGCTTGCAACGGCAAGAAAGAACATGGAAGAAAACGATAACAAATAAAGCAACAAAAAAGAAACGGTTTTCAAATTGAAAATCGTTTCTTTTTTATTGCTATGCAAATGAAACTTCCAAAGGAAAAATGATTCTCTCCTCTTCCCGATTCAATTAAGAATCCAGCAGGAAATCTGCCAGAATCACATTGCTGACATCTATCCCGGCATCCGTCAGATAGATCCGGTCACCTTCGCTTGCCATGAAGCCTTCTCCGATATATTTATTCAGGACGCTTCCATATACCTCATAGATATCTTTATTGAACCGTTCCTTGAAGTCCTCCCGGCTCACGCCACAGGTCATCCGCAGACCAAGGAACATGAATTCCTCCATCCGCGCATCTATGTAGATATTCGTCACATTCTCACGCAATGTCCGCGTCGTATCGTTATACAGAAGCTCCATATTATCTGTCTCTACAAACTTGTCAGACAGGTTTTCCATCAGCTCAATATATTTGAAGATATCGCGCATGTTGTTGAACCGTTTCCCCTGGAAATACGAGGATGCGCCAATACCAAAGCCGATATACTCGCCGCCCGTCCAGTAAACCATGTTATGCTTGCACTCATATCCCGGCTTTGCATAATTGGAAAATTCGTAACGGTCATAACCGTGTGCCGCCAGAAGCTGTTTCGTAATCTCATACATCCGGCGATCCACCATCTCCGGTGGAAGCTCATTTAAGATCTGCGGATCTTTTGCAAACGGAGTTCCCTCCTCAATACTTAAGGAATACGCAGATATATGCTCCGGACCAAACTCGATCACGCGGGACAATGTATCGACATAGGTATGAATCGTCTGCCCCGGAAGTCCGGACATGATATCAATGTTAATATTCTGGAATCCTGCACGTCTTGCCGCATTATAGCTTGCCACAAACTGATCGAAATTATGAATCCGTCCAAGCTTCTTCAGCATATCATCATCGCAGGACTGTAACCCGATACTGATCCGGTTAATACCAGCCGCCTTATAACCATTTAATTTCTGGTGGCGCAGCGTGCCCGGATTTGCCTCGATTGTCACTTCGGCATTCTTCTCCACATGAAAATACCGGCGGATAAACGCCATTATATTTGTGATCAGGGATTCATCTAACAGGGACGGTGTTCCACCCCCGATAAAGATACTGCGCACCCCGTAGTCTGCAACGATTGGCGCATACATCTTGATCTCCTGACACAGGCAATCAACATAGCGAAGCATCGTTCCATAACTCTCCCCATCGAATGACAGGAAATCACAGTATTTGCATTTTACGACGCAAAACGGTATATGAACATATAAGCTCACATATTTTTTCATTCGTTTTCCTACTCCTCATCTAACTTCAGTACACTCATAAACGCCTTCTGTGGAATCTCTACGTTTCCGACCTGACGCATACGCTTCTTTCCTTCCTTCTGCTTCTCCAGGAGCTTTCTCTTACGCGAGATATCTCCACCGTAGCATTTTGCAAGCACATCTTTACGCATCGCCTTGACAGTCTCTCTGGCAATAACCTTGGAACCGATGGCTGCCTGAATTGGAATCTCGAAGAGCTGTCTTGGAATCTCCTCTTTTAACTTCTCACACATCTTTCTGCCACGCTCATAGGCAGTATCCTTGTGCAGAATAAAGGAAAGTGCATCGACTTCTTCTTTGTTGATCAGGATATCCAGCTTGACAAGATCGGAACGGACATAGCCCTTCATCTCATAATCAAATGATGCATATCCGCGCGATCTAGATTTTAACGCATCAAAGAAATCATAGATGATCTCATTCAATGGCAGATCGTATTTTAAGAGCGCACGTGTCGTCTCCATATATTCCATACTCTTGTAGACACCGCGTCGTTCCTGACAAAGCTGCATGATCGCACCGACATATTCTGTTGTCACCATGATCTCTGCACTGACAAATGGCTCCTCCATATATTCGATCGTCGAAGGGTCCGGCAGGTTTGATGGATTCGTCAGCTCCATTACCTCACCGTCTGTCTTATGCACACGGTAGATAACGCCCGGTGCTGTTGTCACCAGATCCAGATTGTATTCGCGCTCTAAACGCTCCTGAATGATCTCCAAATGAAGCAAACCAAGGAATCCACAACGGAAACCAAAGCCGAGTGCAATGGAAGTCTCCGGCTCATAGCTTAACGATGCATCGTTTAACTGCAACTTCTCCAAAGCATCTCTCAAATCCGGATATTTCGCACCATCCGCCGGATACAATCCACAGTAAACCATCGGATTTACTTTCTTATAACCTGGCAACGCCTCTGCACATGGGTTGTCCGCATCCGTGACGGTATCACCAACCGTCGTATCCTTTACATTCTTCAGACTGGCAGTAATGTATCCAACCATACCGGCTGAAAGTTCATCGCATGGGATAAACTGTCCAGCTCCGAAAATTCCGACCTGTACAACCTCTGCCTCTGCTTCGGTTGCCATCATACGGATATTCGTTCCTTTTTTCACTGTACCGTCAAATACACGACAGAAAATGATAACGCCCTTGTAGGCATCATACAAGCTGTCAAAGATCAGCGCCTTTAACGGTGCATCTGCATCGCCTTCCGGTGCCGGTATTTTGGTCACGATCTGCTCTAAAACTTCCTCGATATTCGTACCATTTTTTGCTGAGATCCGCGGAGCATCGTGTGCCTCGATTCCGATCACATCCTCAATCTCCGCTACAACACGATCCGGATCTGCGGATGGCAGGTCAATTTTATTGATGACCGGCATGATCTCCAGATTATGATCCACTGCCAGATAACAGTTTGCCAGTGTCTGTGCTTCAATTCCCTGCGCCGCATCGACGATCAGGATTGCACCCTCACAGGCTGCCAGACTCCGGGATACCTCATAGTTAAAATCCACATGTCCCGGTGTGTCGATCAGATTGAAGATATATTCCTCTCCATCCTCTGCCTTGTAGACAATACGCACAGCCTGTGCCTTGATCGTAATGCCTCGTTCCCGCTCAAGATCCATATTGTCTAACACCTGATTCTGCATCTCACGGCTTGTGAGTAGTCCGGTCTTCTCAATGATCCGGTCCGCCAATGTTGATTTGCCATGATCGATATGTGCAATGATACAGAAATTTCGTATTTTACTTTTATCCAAATGTGCCATATACTTTTACAACCTCATAATTTCCGATTTCCTGTCACCACAAAACGCATGATGACCCGCGTATATCAGTACGCTCTTAGTTGTCAAAAGTATACCACACTTTCCTACTCTTGTGCAATCAGCACTTTATAGAGAATTGCGCCAAGTGGCACCATTGCGTTTTTCGCCTCAGCAACCGTATTGGTCTGTGCCCCAACTTCAATCAGGGATGAACGCGGCATTTTATTTAAGTTAAAACAGTACCCCCGCACATAGATGCGACGCATCAGATCCCCATACAATTCTTTTCCTGCCAGATGCATCTGCAGACTGAATGCCAGATTCTCCTGCCGGTATGGATTGTACAGATAATCAATCTCCCCATTCTCATTTGTCCGGCTCATGCCATTTAAAAACATGATCTGCGCAGTCGGCACACCATCGATGTCCCGTACAAGCCGCACATCCTCCCGGACGCCATCCCGATGAATATCCAATACCACCTCAATCGACGGATACTGCTGCAAGATTGCATCTATACCATCACTTGCATAATCATACGCCAGGCTTCGATCCTCTACTCCATCCACCACATCATAGACAGTACGGTCATGATAAACCGGAATGCCATAATCTTCCTCCAGAATGCGTGTAAGCTCATCCCCCAGTCCGATCACAGTATCCTCGATCACACCCGGACGGCTGTCCGCAAACGTTTCACTGCCATGTGTATGATAAATCAGGACTTTATACTCCCCCGAAGCGGGATCAATATGCAGATCCTCTGATAACAGCGTATCCGCAGCCAGCTCCTCCGCGGTAACATTCGTAGAACTATCGATTGTATAACAGTTTCCGACCAGAAAATCATAATTATTTAACTGTTCCATCGAATATGTAATACCCGCTGGGATGGAAAGCGGTTGCACCATAGTTTCTGCAGTCTCCGCATCTCCATCGGAAGCGACTGTCACCGCTTCGGTCGTCGTTTCCGTTTCTTCGCTTCCGGTCTCACACGAAAAAGCCGTCTCGGTATCCATGCCGGTCGAAACGGCGACCTTATCCCACCGGTTTCCGGTCGTATCCACCTCCGAATCCGCAAGCACCGGAACAAACAGATTCCGAAGCTTCGAACCGGTCGTATCCACATGCAGGACCGGCGCCACAGTCTCTTGGAAGAACGCCTGTGCCTGACCGGATAGCATTGTAACATCCAGCCGTACCAGTACACCCAGACATAATGCACAGACCAGACACGTCAATATAATTTTCACCCAATTTCTCTCCATACCTTAAATATATGCAGAGCCACCGGTATTATGTTAGAAAACGGTTGATTGCCTCTGAGATTGTGAAGCTGACACGACCGATCAGCTCATCAATATTTTTCGGTGTTACAAACATGGAGGATACCGTCGGCGTCTGGATAAATTCAACAATTTCTTTCTCATATTGCCGAAGGACCGATACCGGTAATTTTTCCAGCAATCCCTCCATCGCATGACTGATCATTGCTGGCATTGAAATCACAGTCGGTACGCCAACCGCAATCACGGGAACCCCCAGCGTCTCTTCATTCAATGATAATCTGCGGTTTCCAACACCAGCCCCCGGTGTAATTCCAGTATCACACACCTGTATCGTTGTATTTAACCGTTCTGCCTCTCTCGCTGCAAGTGCATCGATACAAATCACAACATCTGGATTGATCTCCCTGCACAGGGATTGTATGATCGTGCTCGTCTCAATTCCAGTCTGCGCCATAACACCAGGGCAGAGTGCAGAGATTTCCATAGAATGTTTCACAACACCTTCCCGAAGTAGATGTCTTGTGATATAGAGATGATCGACAACACTTGGTCCAAGTGCGTCCGGTGTGATATTCCGATTTCCAAGACCGATTACAAGAATATGGTCTGCCCCATGAAACAGTTCTTTTAGGACATCATGCAGTGCCAGCACGAATGGCATATGGATATTCTCGTCCTCCGAACAAAGCTTTGGACTCTCCAAAGTTATATAATTTCCGATCGGTTTTCCGAGGATCTCTGCCCCTGTCTGATCGAGCACACGGATGTGTGTCTTGGTCAGTCCGTATTCAGAATCCTCATAGGTTTCCACCCGGACACCAGCAATATCATTTTTCTCGGAGATATCTTCCTTTAACTCCAAGGCAAGGTCGGTTCGCACATAATTTTCCAGCATAAAAAATACTACTCCTTTTTCGGAGTAGTATTTCCTTTTTTTCTGATTTTATGTAATTACTGTGGCACCGCACCACCGACATAAGCCGGCTGACTGGATGCGCCCGGTGCACCAGTTCCTTTCGCTCTTAATACAATCTGGATTGCCTCTAAGCGCTTTGCATGTCCGGTTGTTCCTGCCGGATCGCCATTTTTCGCCCAGCCCATCCAGCCGTATGTCTGGCAATGTACACGATAATACACATCATATTTCTCTGCCAGTGTTCCAGTCAGCTTGATCTGGATTGCCTCCAGACGCTTTGCCTGTCCAATCGAGCCTGCCTGTGCGCCATTCTGACGCCAGCCCTGCCAGCCATAGGTCTGTCCATGCACACGATATACGACATTACCAGACGTCTCTGTCAAGTTCGTGATAGAAATTGATTCCAAACGTTTTGCATGTCCGGTTGTACCGCCTGTCGTACCATCAAAAACGGTACCGGTCCAGCCGTATGTCTGTACATGTGTGTTATATCCAATCAACGGAGACACATACACCTTTGAAGTGTTGCCCGGTGCCATGCCGCCTTTTTCAACAAGCTTAATCTGGATTGCTTCGAGTCGTTTCGCATAATTCGTCGAACCTGCAGTCTGTCCGTTCTTCGCCCAGTCTAACCAGCCATAGGTCTGGCACTGTACACGGTAATAGACATCGTATTGCTCTGCCAGCTGTCCCGTCAACCGAATCCGAATTGCCTCTAATCGCTTTGCAAGCCCTGTCAGACCTGCAATATCGCCATCCATCGTCCAGTCCATCCATCCGAATGACTGACAATGTACCTGATACTCAACGCTTCCCTCGATGCCGGTATTGTTCCGAATCTTGATTGCCTCAAGCCGTTTTGCCTGTCCAACCGTACCACTGATACCACCATCATACGTTTCCTCTTTTTCCCAGCCATATGTCTGAATATGTGTTGCATAGACGATTTTTGCATCCGCTGGAGCAGTCTCCCCGGTTGGTACCGGAATGTTGATTTTCGAAGAGAAGCTTCCATCGGTTGAATAATAGAAGTTCATATCAACACGACCTTCGATGCCCGGAACCGTTCCAGAACTTGTATACTGCCAGTATGAATATGCGCCTGTATAAGTCGCACTTGAATTATACTGTGCCAGCCAGATTGGATATCTGCTGGCGATCGTAGATGCATTCATATCGTTGGTAAGCATTGACTTGTTTGCATACACCATTGGTGTATAGCCTCTTGTTGCCACGTAGCTGCAGAATGCCAGACAGACATTCGTCGCCTGTTCCCTTGTCAGGTTCGCCGTTCTCAGTCTGCCTCCGGTCGGAGAATCACTGGCATACTCAAAGTCCATCGCAATCGGAAGATCGATTGAGATGCCATATGTATGAAGATAGTTGATCGTATACTGTGCTTCCTCTGCGGCTTCCTTCTCTGTGATCGCCTGCGAGAAGAAATAAACTCCTATCTTGATGCCTGCCGCCTTCGCACCTTTCAGGTTCTCCAGTGCACGGGAATCATGGTATAAGGTTCCTGCTGAACCCCAGCCTCGTCCGCCGACCTTGATAAATGCAAAATCAATCCCGGAGGCTTTAACTGCATTCCAGTCAATCTGTTTGTTCCAGGTAGATACATCAATACCATTATAAATATGACAGTTTTTAAACTGCTTTGCATGTGTATAGCCTTCTCCATATGCTTCCGATGTAATCGAAAATGCCATCGTGAAGAACAAAATACACGTCAGTATCCATGCCGTTACTTTGTTGAATTTCTTACGTAACTTCATAAAAGCACAACTCCTTTATCATTTTTTTGCTTTCATTTATCAAAAATACAACCTCATTTTAGCACATCCGCACCGGGTTGTCTACCGCAAGCGCAATCGCCTGTACGCACTGCTCCATTGTCTTCCCATCACATGGAATCGTGAGCTGCGCATATTTCTCATAATATGGTTTGCGCTCCTCGTACAGATCTGCTAATGTCTTTCCAGGCTTCATTGCGATACCACGCGTCGAGATATTATTCACGCGACGGATAATCTCCTCACAGCTTACATCGAGATACACGATCAGTCCCTGTTCGCCTAAATGCTTCATCGCTTCTTCCGAGAAAATCGCACTGCCGCCAGTCGCAATCACGGATGCTTCCGTGTTGATCTCCCGGAGCACCTGATTCTCAATCGCAAGAAATGCATCGATACCCTTCTCGTTGATAATATCGACCAATGTCTTTTTTTCTTGTCGCTGGATCAGCAGATCACCGTCGATAAACTGATAATTGATTGCTTTTGCGAGCAATACGCCGATCGTGCTTTTTCCACTTCCCGGCATACCGATCAATACTATATTTTTCTTCATCTGTTTTTCCTTTCCTACATCTGATGCCTTACAACCCGATACTCATCGCCGTTCTTATAATACGGACAACTATAATGGCTGTCCCCGTACAACCGGGCGATCTCATCCTCGTCCATACTCACGTCACAGACGTATTCCTCATATTCCTCATCATAGATCAGATACGCACATGTATCGCAGCTTGTCTGTATCTCTGTTTTTTTCTTTTTCTCCATTATTCAAGCACCACCTGTTCGTCTGTAATCCGGCAGATCTCTTCCCAGCTGTCCTTTGCCACATCATCATAAACCGCAACCGTCACAAATCCGGCTTTCTTCGCTGTATACATCGCACGTAAGCTGTCTTCAAAAATCACACATTCCACTGGAGTAATCCGCATATTCGCACAGGCAAGCTCATATACGGCCGGTGATTCCTTGCTCGCCCCCGCCATCGTACAGCTGACGATCGTATCAACATCCGCCATAAGCCCGGTCCGTTCTAGTACCATCTCACTTAAATGAATCTCGTTTGCCGTTGCAACCGCCACCTTATAGCCATCCCGTTTCATCCACTTTACAAGCTCGCGGGCATATGGCTTCAGCGGAATCGTATTCCGGTATTCCTCGATCACCATATTCTGGAAATCATTGAAGATCTCCTCCGAAGTCTTCGGGATGTCAAACTGTTCTTTGATGAAGTTCGCCGCCTGAATGAGTGTCATCGTCGCCACCTGATGGTGAAACTCCATGTCCGGATGGATGCCGTACCTGCCGATATATTCCACATCCAGTGTCCGCCACATCGGCATACTGTCAATCAGTGTTCCATCCATATCGAAAAGCACGCCCTTTTTACCCTGTAAGAGTGGCATCAGTTTCTGATATAATGCATCAAACGTTTCTGTCTTTGCAAGCATATCCTTCACCTGTGCCTTAAGCGCTTCGGTCGCTGTCTCAATTTCGTCCTGCGCAAAGATCGCAGATACCACCGCGACACCTGCCACATCGCAACCAACTAACTGATTGATATTCTCCGCACTGACACCCCCGATTGCCACAACCGGAATCTGCACAGCACGGCAGATCTCCCGCAGCGTCTTCAGAGGGAGTGCTGTTACATCCTGCTTGGTCGTCGTCACAAAGACAGATCCAGAACCAAGGTAATCAGCACCCTGTTTTTCCGCAAGCAGAGCTTCCTCTACATTGTGGGCGGATACACCGATGATCGCTGCATCCCCAAGGATAGCACGCGCTTCTTCCACCTGCATGTCGCCCTGTCCTAAGTGTACGCCATCTGCGTGACAGACTTTTGCCAGTGCCACATTATCGTTGATGATAAGCGGTATGCCATATCTTCCCGTCAGCTTTTTGATTTCCTTTGCCTCTGCAAGAAATGCATCTTCGGAAAGCTCTTTTTCCCGCAGCTGCACGATCGTCGCACCACCCTTAATTGCCGCTTCCACCGCATCTATCAGGGTTGCGTATCGTTTCTTATTTACTGATTTTCTATCTGTTACAGCATAGACCTGTAACTGTTCTTTATTTATCTTCATTTTCTGTTTAATCTCCAGATTTTTACCTGACTTTTCTCTTTTACTCTCACGCCATTTTCCCGTAAAAATCGTTATAAAGATCTGACGTTTTCCTGTATCTGCCATCCATGGTCGATTGGCCCACTCCCTCTGCCGAGATCAAGACCTGACGAAAGTGCGCCACTAAGATAACTTTTGGCATAGCTGATACTCTGCGCAACCGAATATCCTTTTGCCAGTCCACACGCAATCGCAGAGGATAAAGTACATCCGGTACCATGTGTATTCGGATTGTCGATACGGGAACCGTGGAACCAGATCACTTCGGTTCCAACCAATACATCGCTGGCATCCTCAATCGCATGTCCGCCCTTAATCAGCACCTGGGAATGAAATCTGTCATACAGGCATCTTCCCGCCTGTTCCATATCCGTTTTGGACTGAATCGTCATTCCCGTAAGCAGCTCTGCCTCCGGGATATTCGGCGTGATCAGTGTCGCAAGTGGAAGAAGCATCTCTGTCAGACAGGAAATCGCATCTTCCTTTAACAACCGGCTTCCGCTTGTTGCGACCATCACCGGATCTACGACTATATTTTCCGCATGCCAGTCTTCAAGTGCTTCCGCGATTGTATTTATCAAGGCTTTATCGGATACCATGCCAATCTTCACAGCTTTTGGCGAAATATCCAAAAACACTGCATCAATCTGCTTCCGCAGAAATTCCGGTGTCACATCCATAATACCGGTAACTCCCATCGTGTTTTGCGCAGTCAGTGCTGTGATGGCTGACATACCATAGCAGTCATTTGCAAGCATCGTCTTTAAGTCTGCCTGTATGCCCGCACCACCGGAGCTATCCGAACCTGCAATAGAAAGCACCGGAGCAAGGCTTCGATTGGTTAATTTCTTCTCATCCATCTATTTGTTTAACTCCTCAAAAAATAGAGCTGTCAATGACAGCCCTATTATTATACACGATTTATGCGCCTACGACAAATGTAAGTTCTGCCGTTACAGCAACTTTTCCATCTACCTTTGCGACAGCCTTTCCAGAACCGATTGGTCCCTTCTGGTCTATGATCTCGCATTCCATCTCGATTACATCGCCCGGCGTGATCTGCTTTTTAAATCTCGCATTCTTGATGCCACCGAAAAACGCAGTTTTTCCTTTGTGCTCTTCCTCGGACAAAATTGCAATCGCACCAACCTGTGCGAGCGCCTCGATCACGAGTACGCCCGGCATGACATGCTGTGTTGGAAAATGTCCCAGAAACTGCATCTCATTCACGGATACACACTTGACACCTTTCGCCCACTTTCCCGGCTCAAAATCTGTGATCCGGTCGACTAACTGGAACGGATAACGATGTGGCAAAATCTCCTGTATCTGATTTGAATTTAATTCCATCTTCTTCTCCTTCGTCCTGCAATCTACGCTTCAAACTTCTTCAGCAGAATACTTGCGTTGTGTCCACCAAATCCAAGGGAGTTGGAAAGCGCATACTCTACCTGTACATTTCTTCCTTCATTTGGAACGATATCCAGATCACACTCTTCATCTGGCACCTGATAGTTGATCGTTGCAGGAATAAATCCATCATGCAATGCAAGTGCTGTGATTACAGCTTCTACGGAACCACTACCACCGAGCAGATGTCCGGTCATAGACTTTGTAGAGCTAACCATCAGCTTGTATGCATGCTCACCAAATGTTGTCTTGATCGCCATTGTCTCGCCTGCATCATTTAAGTGTGTGGATGTACCATGTGCGTTGATATAACCAACCTGCTCCGGCTTGATACCTGCATCCTTCACTGCCATTGCCATACAGGCTGCTCCACCTGCTCCATCCGGACATGGGGCTGTGATATGGTATGCATCACAGGTTGCACCGTATCCTACAACCTCGCCGAGGATTTCCGCACCTCGCGCCTTCGCATGCTCATACTCTTCTAATACAAGTGCACCGGCACCTTCACCCATGACGAAACCGGCACGCTCCTTATCAAATGGAATTGAAGCACGGTTCTTGTCTGTTGTTGTATTTAATGCCTGCATCGCTGTAAATCCACCGATTGCCATATCGGTAATTGCTGCCTCAGAACCACCACAGATCATAACATCTGCATATCCGTCACGGATATAATGGAAGCTGTCTCCGATTGCATTGTTACCGGATGCACAGGCTGTTACAACGGAAGAACAGATGCCCTTGAAGCCAAAACGGATCGCAATGTTTCCAGCACCCATGTTCGCGATTGTCATCGGAATATAAAATGGGGAGATCTTGTCGAAACCACGTCTCTCGCCAGTCTGGTAGTTTTTCTCTGTGACTTCCATGCCGCCGATACCGCTGGAGAAGATGACTCCACATCGCTCTGCATCTTCCTTCTCCATGTCCAGACCACTCTGCTTAAATGCCTCGTCAGCTGCAACAACTGCATACTGTGCGTAGCGGTCCATACGTCTGGCATCCTTCTTGTCGATTACAGCTGTTACATCCAGATTCTTTACCTCTCCGGCAAGCTTCACTGCATGGTTCGTCGTATCAATTCTTGTAATCTCATCAATTCCGCAGACACCTTTTTTTACATTATCCCATGTTGTCTCTACGTTATTTCCCAAAGGGTTTACAGTTCCTAAACCTGTAATCACAACTCTTCTGCTCATTTTTTCCCTCCTACATTGCCATACCGCCATCTACACAGATGACCTGACCGGTAATATAACTTGCATCATCACTTGCCAGAAAACGGACAAGATTTGCAACATCTTCGACCTTGCCAAGCTTCTTCATCGGAATACTCTTTAAGTTCTCTTCCACAACAGCCTCCGGCAGCTTTGCTGTCATATCTGTCTCAATAAATCCCGGTGCCACCGCATTCACGGTAATGCCACGGGAACCGATCTCCTTCGCAACAGACTTTGTCATACCGATCAAGCCTGCCTTGCTGGATGCATAATTGACCTGTCCGGCATTTCCACGGACACCGACCACGCTGCTGATGTTGATAATGTGTCCACGCTTCTGCTTGAGCATGATCTTTGATACATGCTTGATACACAGAAATGCACCCTTTAAGTTCGTGTCAATGACCTGCTCGAAATCTTCCTCCGTCATCTTCAACATCAGGTTATCCTTCGTGATACCTGCATTGTTGACAAGAATATCAATGCTTCCGTACTCTTCCTTTACCTTTGTCACGAGTGCCTGTACATCTTCATTTTTTGCAACATCTGCCTGAATGGCGGATGCCTTCACACCATATGCCTCACACAGCTTTACTGTCTCTTCGGCACCAGCTGCGCCATGTGCATAACAGGTTACGACATTGGCACCTGCCTCTGCAAGCGCAACACAGATTGCACGACCGATTCCACGGCTTCCGCCTGTGACAATGGCTGTTTTATTCTCTAATGTCATAGATTCCCTCCAAATTTACTTTCCAAGTGCTTCTAATAATACATTTAATGAATCGATATCTTCTACTGAATAAGTAGCAAAGCTGCGGTCGATCTTCTTTACGAATCCGGAAAGTGTCTTACCCGGACCAACCTCGATAAAGGTATCAACGCCCTGCTCGATCATGTACTTGATAGAATCTTCAAAATATACGCTGCTCTGTACCTGTGTCTCAAGCATCTGAGGAATTGTCTTATCTGCTGCAAGCTCCTTACCGGTTGCATTGAACAGAACAGGGAACTTCATCTCACCGAAATGCTCGGTCTTGAAACGCTCTGCAAGCTTGTCACCAGCCGGCTTCATCAGAGATGTATGGAATGGTCCGCTGACTGCAACAGGCACGATTCTTCTTGCGCCCTTCTCCATCATCAGCTCTCCGGCTCTTGTGATAACCGGTGTATCACCAGATACAGTCACCTGAACTGGTGTATTATAATTTGCAACCTCTGCGATATGGAACTCGCTGTCTGCAAATTCTTCCTCTGCCTGCTTACAGCATGCCTTGATCGTCTCACGGTCAAGATTCATAACTGCGATCATACCAGTGTCTCTGCCTGTCACTGCCTCTTCCATGGATTTACCACGATATGCAACAAGGTCGATGACCTGCTGCTCCTCGAATACACCTGCCGCATAGAGTGCGGAATACTCACCGAGTGAAAGTCCGGCTGCGATCTCCGGTACGATACCCTTTGCTGCAAGAATCTTTGTCACACCAACCGCAAAGGCAACCATACATGGCTGTGTGTATCTTGTCTGTCCAAGCTTCTCGATTGGACCATCGAAACAACATTCCTTCACGTCAAAATCAAGCTTTACATTGTCAAATACCTCGCGGAACTCTGGATATGCCTCATAGAGATCTTTTCCCATTCCGACATGCTGTGCACCCTGTCCAGCGTATAAAAAACCGATCTTCATAATTTCCTCCTGCTTATCTATGATTATTCTATCAATTTATGCCGTCACGCATTCGCGTGCCTTATCTTATCTAAATGCCCTCACTGTTCAGCTTTGCAAGCTCTGCAAGGGAATCCTCATACAAGCCCTTCAAGATCTCTGCCACCGGCTTGATCTCCTTTACAAGACCACAGACCTGACCAGCCATCAGAGAACCGTTCTTTGTATCGCCATCTAAGACAGCCTTGCGGAGAGAACCAAGTGTAAGCTGCTCTAACTCTTCTCTTGGAACACCCTTGCCTTCCATCTTCAGATACTCACGTGCCATCTGGTTTTTGATTACCCGCACCGGAGCACCACTGGATCTGCCAGTCACTGCTGTACCGTTATCCTTCGCCTTGATGACTGCTTCTTTGTAATTGATATGGATCGGACATTCTTCACTGGCAAGTAATACCGTTCCGATCTGTACGCCGATTGCGCCAAGTGCAAATGCTGCAACCATCCCTCTGCCGTCTGCGATACCACCGGCTGCGATAACCGGGATATTAACTGCATCGACAACCATCGGTACAAGTGTCATCGTTGTCATCTCACCGACATGTCCGCCACTCTCGCCGCCTTCTGCGATCAGGGCATCCACACCCATACGCTCCATACGCTTTGCGAGAGCAACACCACTGACAACCGGGATAACCTTTGTGCCAACTGCCTTCCAGTCAGCCACATATTTCTCCGGGCTTCCGGCTCCGGTTGTGATTACATCAACCTTCTCTTCCACCAACATCTTTGCGATATTGTCGACATCCGGATTCATCAGCATCAGGTTTACACCAAATGGCTTATCGGTCAAAGCACGGCACTTCTTGATCTCCTCACGGATACGCTCTGCGTCAAATCCGCCGGATGCGATCAGTCCCAGTCCGCCGGCATTGCTGACAGCGGCTGCAAACTCGCCAAGTGCGATATTCGCCATTCCACCCTGAATAATCGGATACTTGATTCCAAGGAATTCATTTAATCTCATCTTTATCCTCCTCACACTATGCCCAAATTTATATTTCATAATTGTGCTACTCATAAGCACAGTAGCTTCAATAATTGATCTGATACAAATTTATCAGAATTCCAGATACGCACCGCCCCATGTCAGACCGCCGCCGAATCCTACACAAATAAGCTTCATACCCGGTTTGATTATGCCCTTCTGGTTCATCTCAGAAAGTGCGATTGGAATACTTGCAGAACTTGTATTTCCATACTCATCCAGATTGATATAGAACTTGTCCATGCTCTGTTTACATTTCTTTGCCACGGACTCAATGATACGCTTATTTGCCTGATGGCAGACATACAGATCAATATCATCGGCTGTCACACCAGCCTTCTCCAGAAGCTGCATAACTGTCTTCGGAACAGTACTTACCGCAAACTTGAACACTTCACTGCCAAGCATGCTGACGTGACGTGGCTGCAGATCTTCGTTGCTGCATTCCAGTACAACATCATCGCCCTTTGCACCAAGGATGCTGAAATAGCGGTGTGTATCAGAAAGCTCTACGACTGCGGCACCTGCACCATCACCAAACAGGATACAGGTACTTCTGTCATTCATATCCAGAATCTTGGACAATGTCTCACTACCGATAACCACGCCATATTTCTTATCGCTCTGTAACAGCATGCCTCTTGCAATCTGTACACCATACATGAATCCGGAGCAGGCTGCATTGATATCGAAACACGGAATATCCTGTGGAAACTCCAATTCTTTCTGAACCATACATGCCACCGAAGGTGTCATATGATCCGGGCGGATCGTTGCTACGATCACAACGCCGATCTCAGATTTGTCGATGCCTGCATCCTCGATTGCCATCTTCGCTGCGGCAATCGCCATATCCTGATTCTTCTCTTCTGTAATAAAATGTCTTCTGCGAATACCGGTACGGCTGGAGATCCACTCGTCATTTGTATCTACAATCTTGCTTAAATCATCATTTGTCACTACGTGTTCCGGAGCATAATGCCCCATACCTACAATATGTAAGCCCTCTTTCATCTTATCTTTCCTCTTACTCTCTGTCACTCTCTTCCTGCACAGTCATCTTAGATCACATGCAGGTATTTATTATCGATCGTTCTGAATTTCTTATAACGATGCTTTGCAACTTCATCCGGGTTCATCTTGATGTATTTGTCAAGCTCCTTCTTGATCGCGCGGTCAGTTGCCTTGAATACAACCTTATGATTCAGATGTGCACCGCCGATTGGCTCAGGAATGATATCGTCGATCACACCGAACTCCTTCAGATCCTGTGCAGTCAGCTTCATCATCTCGGCAGCCTCTTCACTGCGGGAAGAATCCTTCCACAGAATGGACGCATAGCCCTCTGGTGAAAGGATGGAATACACGGCATTCTCAAGCATCAGCACACTGTTTGCCACGCCGATGGCAAGTGCACCGCCGGAGCTTCCCTCTCCAGTTACAACGGCGATTACAGGCACCTTCAAAGCACTCATCTTCGCAAGGTTTACCGCGATGGCACTACCCTGTCCGTTGTTCTCTGCTTCCAATCCCGGATATGCACCCGGTGTATCAATAAATGTAATGATCGGTCTGCCGAACTTCTCTGCCTGCTTCATCAGACGCAGTGCTTTCCGGTAACCCTCCGGTCCCGGCATACCGAAATTACATTTCAGATTCTCTGCCAGATCGTTTCCCTTACGATGTCCGATCACCGTCACAGGGATTCCATGATAGGTTGCAATACCGCCATAGATACTTGCATCCTCCTTACCAAGCGCGTCCCCTTTTTGCTCAAAGAAATCATCAAAGATCGCATCAACATACTCTGTGATCTTCGGACGCTTCTTGTGACGTGCCAGATATACCTTATCATGGCTGTTCAGATTCTTACACATATGTATCAGGTCATGACGTTCCCGCTTCAGGACATATACCTTTGCCTCATCTACCAGATCACTCGCCATGATCTCTTCAATCTCTTTATCGATTTCCGCAATTCTCTCATCTATCTCTTTAATCATGATTATCTTCCTTTCTTCGCATGTAAACGTAAAATATGGGAGATGACTTCCCGCATCTTATCTCTCGGCACGATCTGATCGACAAAGCCATGTGCCATCTGGAACTCCGAACGCTGGAATCCATCTGGAAGCTTCTGTCCGATCGTCTGCTCGATTACACGCGGTCCGGCAAATCCGATCAAAGCATCCGGCTCTGCCAATGTAATATCGCCTAATGTTGCGAAGCTGGCGGTAACACCACCGGTTGTCGGATGTGTCAAGTAGGAAATGTACAATCCACCATGCTCACTGAACTTCTCAATCGCTGCACTCGTCTTCGCCATCTGCATCAGGGATAAAATACCCTCCTGCATACGCGCGCCGCCACTTGCGGTAAATATAATAAGTGGAAGATGTTTCTTGTCTGCATATTCCACTGCATTTGTAACCTTCTCACCAACAGCCATACCCATACTTCCCATCAGGAACTTGCTGCTCATGACTGCAATGACTGCTTCATTTCCGTCGATCTTACCAACACCGGTATAGACCGCTTCTTCAAGTCCTGTCTTTTCCTGCAGGCGCTCGATTTTCTCTTCGTACTCCGGCATATCCAATGGATTGGAGAATGCAACCTTACAGCGAAGTGGCTTGAATGTACCCGGATCCACCAACAGCCGTACCCGCTTCTCTGCAGAAACCACATAATGGTATCCGCATGCGATACATACATTGTAGTTGTCCTTGATTGCAGACTTCTTAAATTCCTGCTTACATTTTGGACAAACTGTCACTTCTTCCTCTGCAGTAGCTGCCGTCTGCTCCGGTGCCACCTTAGCTTCTGCCTTCGGTGCTTCCTCTGCCATCGGTGCTTCTGTCTCTACCACATTATTTTCCACTGGTTCTTCTTTCTTCCGAAATAAATTACTCATCTGAAATTTCATCTTTCATCTCCACTTTTCTTTATCTTAAATTTAATCTCTCGCGTACGCTATCCGGTGATGCCGACTGCCTCCTTTGCAAGGCGGTCCGCTTCCTCGTTGCCTTCCACACCGGAATGCCCTTTTACCTTTATAAATGTGACACGGATCTTGTCCTGTACCTGCAGCATATAGTCGTAATATGCAATCGTTCCGGTCTTGTTCCGCTTCCAACCTCCGGTTGCCCACATCTCGATTCCAAGATAATCATAATAAATCGCCAATTCTGGTAATCCTTTTTCCACTGCAAGCTTCACTGCCGCCATCGCGCCCAGTATCTCACCTGCCACGTTACGCATGGATGCCATCTCCGGATCATCACCATGTCCCTGCAGGACATACCTCTCACCATGATCCATCAAAAATCCACCATACCCATATACCTGTGTGGCACTGTTGTAAGAACCATCCACAAACGCATATACCATATTCTCATCGGTATGCTTTGATTCTTCCGTCACACATTCTCTGCCTACAAATGCCTCCGCCTCCTGTCTCGTCGGAAAGCTCTTGTATATTGCTCCCGGAAACCCTTTCACAAGCGGTTCGCAGGCAGACCATGTTTCATATACTCCCGGTCGAACACCTCTTTTCACAGCATAAAATTTCTTTGCCATTTCATTGCCTTTCTGACCTATAGTTATTCACAGTCTTTTACATTATAGTACATTTTCATAACAAATGCACTTCTTTTTTACTTTGCACGAAAAAAAGTGCACAAATTCGATCTTTTCATTGAATCTCACTTATTCATATGTTAGCATATATATTTGTCTATTAAAATGATTACAAACAATAAGGAGAACGATTATGCAACAGAATACAACTGAAATTTTCAGGGATGCTCCGGTTCCAAAAGCCGTGTTAAGCAATGTCATCCCTTCGATCATCAGCATGATTATGGTTCTGATCTATAATCTCGCTGATACATTTTTTATTGGACAGACAAAAAATGCACTGATGGTTGCTGCTGTGTCGGTCGCAACCCCAGCTTTCCTGTTATTTATGGCCGTCGGTATGTTATTCGGTATCGGCGGAACGTCCTTTATCTCCCGTATGCTTGGGGAAGGTCAGGAAGAACGCGCAAAGCATGCCTCCGCGTTCTGCTTCTGGACCGGGCTGGCTGTAGGAATTATATCCATGATCTTAATTGTAATTTTTGCAGAACCTGTCTGCAAAGCAATCGGTGCAAGTGCAGATACGGTAGAATATGCAACACAATATCTCCGGATTGTCGCCATTGGAATTCCGTTTCTGATCATAAGTAACGCATTCAGTAACATCATCCGTTCCGAAGGACGCGCGAAGACTGCAATGTCCGGTATGATCATCGGAAATATGGCAAATGTAATATTAGACCCGGTCATGATCTTACTTCTCGGCTGGAATGTTGCCGGTGCTGCGATTGCAACCGTCATCGGAAATATTTTATCCGCAGTCTTTTATGTATCGCATCTTCTGTCAAAAAAATCACAGTTATCGATTCGGTTACAGGATTACAAAGCAGGGGACAAAATTGCGAGTTCCGTATTTGCCATTGGTATCCCTGCATCACTAAACAGCGTGCTTATGAGTGTCAGCAATATTTTCATCAATAATCTGATGGCTCACTATGGAGACATGGCAGTTGCCGGACTTGGTGTCGCCATGAAGGTTAACATGATCGTTGTCATGCTGTTGATCGGTCTTGGAACCGGAATCCAGCCACTACTTGGCTACTGCTTCGGTGCCGGAAACCGGAAACGGTATTTTGCCGTATTGAAGTTTTCCATTTTACTTGCATTTATATTAAGTGCAATTATGACCTGCGTCTGCTACTTTGGTGCAAATGGATTGGTCAGTGCCTTTCTGGAAGATGCCGACGCTTATGATTTTGGATTCCAGTTCTCCCGTATTTACATTTTATCTGGTCCGATTCTTGGACAGTTATTTGTATTTATCAATGCGATCCAGTCGACAGGTGCTGCACTCCCTTCCCTGATTCTTTCAATCAGCCGGCAGGGACTTTTATACTTACCAATCTTGTTTATTATCAACGCAACAACGGATTCCGCCAGACTGCTTGCATTGGCACAACCGGTCACGGATTACCTTGCAACTGCACTTGCAATCATCCTGTTCGTGATCACCTGCAAAAAATATTTTCCGAAGAAATCATCAATAGAATAAAGAAAAAAGATGCTGCAATTTCTTGCAGCATCTTTTTTCTTATGCAACGCCCGGAAACTCCGTCTTCATATCTTTATTCACTTCATCAATATGTAATCCGAGATAGCTGTCCGGAACTACCTCATATGCCTTCCGCATATCGTCGATACAAGCCATCATCGAAAGCGGAACTCCGATGTACATATCGTCCACAGAGATTGCCACATCACCAGTATTCAGGGAGATATTGTTACGGTCTTCCTTGTACGGTGGTGCTGTCAGAAGCCTTGTCACCGCCTCACTGAAGAACGGCATGATCGCCGGAAGGGAAATATACTTATGATTCGTGATATTTACCTTAAATCCAGGCTTTAAGATACACAGTTTCTTCTTCGCCGTCTTCTCACTGGCACCTTCCACAAATGCCTTTGCAGCCCTATCCATGATCTCTGCACGCGTCTCATTTGTCGGAGACACAAACATCATGTTAAGCTCTGCCAATGTCGGGCGCTTATCTGCAAATGCAACGGAGATCATCTTCTCTGGTGCATACATACCGACACCGATCAGAATGTTCTTATATACCCGCTCCATCTCCTGTTTTACAGGTACGATACGTCCATTATCAATATTTGATTCATTATCCGCGAGCAACTTTACGATACCCTTGTACAACTCATCGACACGATCCTGTGTGATGTAATCAGACGGCAGATACTCCTGCTGCTTTGCATCCTTTAACAGGAATCCGGTAATCCGCTTTCCATTTGCTGCGAGATCCTCCACAGCATTCTTCAGATCCTCGTTAAACTGTGCATACAACTCTTCGAGTCGCTCTGCCTTTGCCCGCAGGAATCGGGTAATATCTCCAAACATATCCTGATCGCTCATACCTTCGATCAGCATATTCCGCTGCAAGGTCAGACATTCTTTGATACATGCATCATAGTAACCATTCTCTGTCTCACGCTTTGCCGATGGGAACGTAAAGAACCGCTTTGCTACGATGTCCTTGATTGACTCAATAATACGGCTGTATTCACCAGTTGGCTGATACTGCTTCATCAGTCCGGAAAGCCGGTCAATATCTGCGATCATGCCACGGTCTTTCTCACTGCTTCCGATACCGCCACAGCCGATGATATCCATGACTGCATATGGTCCCTTCTTCTGCATAAACCATTCCAGCTCTGCATTCAATGTATCGAGTACATGATTCTTCAGAGACTTAATCATGATTGGAATACGGTCTTTCATAGAAGTAAGCTGACGCCCCATATTCTCACGCAAGCCATCCTGATTCTTCTTAATCATCTTATAGACTGGCTTCTCAAACTGCTTGATTGGGATGATTCCATTTACTGAAAGTTTGATCTCATCGCCCGGTTTTCCAGTCAGGAATGCATCTAACTCTCCAAACACTTTCTGTCTCGATTCCTTTGCCTGCGGATCGTCCTCTGACAGCTCGTGCAGTTTCTTATATGCCTCTGCAAAAATCTCATACTCACAGATATTCTCAATCTGCTTAATCGGAATCTTATAATCTGATTCGTTGATGATCTTGTAATAACCACGGTCATCCATATCGAAAAATACATCGCGCAGCAATTTGCCCTTCTCGCCATCGCCGCCCTGTCCGACATGCTTGACAGAAGCGAGCTTCGTCAGGAAATATGCCACATCACTATATATTACGCCATCTGGAATATAGCCCTGCTCGTCCTTCTTGCCGGATATCAGCAGACAGGCATCAAATATATTCTCACGGATTGTAAGCTTGTGTGTCGTGCTCTCAAATATATAGCGTTCATCCTTGTCCTTACTTGTAAGCCGCATATAATAATCGACTTCCTTCAAGGTTGCATAGCCATTTGCATTTAAGTTTGCAAGCAGATCCGGATTGGATACGATCTCACGCTTGCTGTAAAGTACATCTGGCATCAGCAGGCAGGCACCCACACGCACATCATTCCACTTCTTAGAACGGATATAGGCTCGGATATTATAGGTAAGATCTGTTAGGATACCACCACTTGTACCGCCAGCGACGCCCGACACGATAATGATATCGAGCTTGCCTGACTTCGAACGGGTATGTGCCTCCTCAAGCTTATCAAACAGCAGGACACGCATGTCCTCATATGCATTGGAAAACATCAATCGTCCAATCTGACGGTTACCCTTGGCTCCATCCGTATCAATGTTGATCTGTGGGAAATCCTCACGCATCCAGTTTGCAAGGTTTGGATGTACCGGATTTTCCTTGATGCCTTTGACCAGAAGATTCTCCAGATTTGGTCGGTAGATACTGATGATCTCGGTTGCATTTAAGCCAATACCGTCCCGGCTTGCCTCGATCATATTCTCCATCGCCGGGATATCAGAATCAACCATCAGATACTGGATGTTATCGTCCGGTGTGATCTCTCCCATCAGCATCCCCTTCATATCGCAGACAACCTGACTGCCCATGCCGCCAAGTCCGATGACAAGCAGGTCACCATTATAACGCTGCTCGTTGTCCAGCTTCTCGAAGATACGAATGTCTTTTAACTTTGTAAATTCCTCTTTTTGTGTGTCAATTAAAATCATGTTACCTTCTCCTTTTATATCAACGCTTCTCCCAATATTGATACAATTTTAAACCCCGGATTCACAATTCATTGATTCTCTAGTTCTTGCGGAATTCTTCTAATTCCAGTCCCTCGTTATGCTCCAGCATCAGGCGGATGGACCATTCATTTGCAAACAGCAAAAGTGGATTGTCCTTCATATCCTTTACCTTCTTGCAGTCGCTGATTCTCGACAGTTTATTCAGATCCGTTGTAGGATCTTTTACCCATCGAATATAATTATATGGAAGCGGCTCCAGCCGGATATCACATCCATATTCATTTTCCAGTCTGTATTTCAATACGTCAAACTGCAGCACACCAACCACGCCGACAATGATCTCGGACATTCCAAGTGTATAATCCTGAAACATCTGAATCGCACCTTCCTGTGCGATCTGTGTAACACCCTTGATAAATTGCTTACGCTTCATCGAATCAAGATGCACCAGTCTGCAGAAATGCTCCGGTGCAAACGTCGGAATTCCCTCGTACTGGAATTTCTTTCCCGGCGTACATAACGTATCTCCGATGGAGAAAATACCCGGATCAAATACACCAATGACATCACCGGCATACGCCTCGTCGATGACCTTACGATCCTGTGCCATGATCTGCTGTGGCTGGGATAGTCGAAGCTTTCTGCCACTCTGCACATGATAGACCTCCTTTGTCGCATCGAACTTACCAGAGCTGATCCGCATAAATGCGATACGGTCATGATGTGCCTTGTTCATGTTCGCCTGAATCTTGAACACGAAACCGGAAAATGGCTCTGTGATCGGATCGATCAGACCTGCATCCGACATACGTGGAAGCGGGCTCTGTGTCATCTTCAGGAAATGCTCCAGAAATGTCTGCACACCGAATGTCGTCAGTGCGGAACCGAAGAACACCGGAGATAACTCACCCTTGTCCACCAGCTCCTGATCGAACTCATCGCTCGCACCATCCAGAAGCTCGATCTCGTCCATCAGCTGTGAATAAAGTTCATCGCCGACAGCATCTTTTAGCGCCGGATCTGTCACATCGTAATCTGTCTCTGCCGCCGACTTCGCACCGCCAACAGACACTGCCTGAAACATCGATACTTTCTTTGTATCCCGGTCATAAACACCCTTGAAACGCTTTCCTGCACCGATTGGCCAGTTGATCGGACATGTCCGGATTCCAAGAACATTCTCGATCTCATCTAAAAGCTCAAACGAATCTCTTGCTTCAAGATCCATCTTGTTGATAAATGTAAAAATCGGAATATGGCGCATCACACAAACCTTAAACAGCTTGATTGTCTGCGCCTCTACACCCTTTGATGCGTCGATTACCATGACCGCGGAATCTGCCGCCATCAAAGTACGATAGGTATCCTCCGAGAAATCCTGATGTCCCGGTGTATCCAGAATATTGATACAATATCCGTCATAATTAAACTGCAACACGGATGAGGTAACGGAAATACCTCTCTCCTTCTCAATCTCCATCCAATCGGAAACTGCGTATTTGGAATTTGCTTTTCCCTTTACCGAACCGGCTGTATTGATCGCACCTCCATAGAGCAGAAACTTCTCTGTCAGAGTCGTCTTACCGGCATCCGGGTGGGATATGATCGCAAATGTTCTTCTCTTCTTAATCTCTTCTTCTAATGATGCTCCCATCTGTTCCTCCACCTTTAAACTCACTTCATGTTATTATAGCATTTTAGAGATGGCTTTCAAAGTCTATTCTGAAAGATTTTTCAACTTATTTTGCTTTTTTGCATAAAAATACAGCTCCTGATTGTACGAATTGCACACACCGAACTCCATACATGGACAATATACCGTCTCACAGGCATCGATCAATGCCTTTGCCTGCGCAAGCATCGTATCCTCCGGCATTGTAAAGGCCGGGATTTCCAGTACCTTCTCACAGAGCGCCTTCGCAACCGGATACTCCCGGTCATGCACAGGTAAAATCCCCGCTGCACATGGGATACCCTGCCGCTGCAGTTCCCGGTATAGCGGGATTCCGTATCCACCTCCACCGATCACAAAGGTATGGACATCCCCGGTTGGCTTCGGAAATTCCACACTACCATACGCCGCATCATAGACGCCATCCTGCATCGCATAGAGTTCCTGTATATATTCGGTCGTCATCACCTCTTCCGGCGTGCCGACCCGATCGACACGATGTTCCTTCACACAGACAACCTGATCTGAGATCTTCTGTGCCAGATCAATCTCGTGCAGGGACATCACAACTGCCATCTGCCGTTTTCTTGCAAGCGACCGCAACAGCCACAGGAAATCCGTCTTATAGCGGATATCCAGATACGAGGTTGGTTCATCTAGCACTAAAATCTCCGGCTCCTGGCAGATTGCTCTCGCCAGCATCACACGCTGGCGCTGTCCATCGCTGATCCTCTCAAAATCCTGATCCCGAAGCGCTTCCACCTGCACCTGCCGCATCGCTTCTTCGATTTTTTCTTCATCTTCTTTTTGCAGCATCCCCATCTTCCCGGTATACGGATACCGACCGGTCGCCACAACATCATAACAGGTATATCTCTCCGGGTGAATCCGCTCCGTCATCACAATTGCCATCTTCTTCGCCAGCTCCTTCGGTGCATAAGAAGACAACTCTTTCTCATCAATGCTGACTGTTCCTGCAATCAGGGATAACTGCCGGATGATACTTTTCAGAATCGTCGATTTGCCCACGCCGTTTGGTCCGATCAGGGTAAGAATCTCTCCTTTTTTCACATGGAGATTCACATGGTCTATGAGTGTCCGCTTCTGATAACCTACACTCGCCTCTTCCGTAACCATATAATCACTCTGCATAGCCATGTCTTCGCCCCCTCTCCTTCACCATCATGTAAATTACAACCGGTGCTAAAAATACCGCTGTCACAGAGCTGATGGAAAGCTCGACCGGAGCAAAGATTGTTCGTGCCAGCAAATCACAGAGCACGCAGAACACACCGCCTCCGAGAAAACTGACCGGAATCATCACGATCGGCTTTGTTGTTTTTACTACACTCTTTACAAGGTGTGGCACCGCGATTCCGACAAACGAAATCGGTCCTGCGAATGCCGTCACACAGGCGGATAATAAGCTGGATAATAAAATCAGCATCACACGAAGCGGGCGGATCGATACACCGACATTTTGCGCATAGCTTTCTCCCATCTGGTATGCTCCAATCGGCTTAGATAGCAGAAAAGAACCAGCCACCGCCACTACAACAACAATTGTCATGATCTTTACATGCGCCATGGATATTCCGGCGAAGCTTCCAAGCGACCAGTTATGCAGATTCACGATATTCGAATCATCTGCAAAGGTCACAGCAATATCCGTGATTGCCGAGCAGATATAACCGATCATCACGCCACATACAACCAGCATAGACATTTCCTGCACCTTCTTTGATACCGCCAATACGAAAAGCATCGAAAGGAGCGATCCGATCAATGCCATCGCGATCATAAACCACGAACTCATTGTAATACCATGTGAGACACCTACGATCATCGCAAGTGCAACAACCAGCTTCGCCCCGGAAGAGATTCCGAGCACAAACGGACCTGCAATCGGATTTCTAAAAAATGTCTGCAGCAAAAATCCCGATACCGCAAGTGCACCTCCTAAGATTGCTGCCGCAAGCACACGCGGCAGACGGATGGAAAGAATAATCTGCATCGCTTTCGCATCGGTTCCGTGTCCGGTTAATACGGAGAATACCTGCCGCGGGGCGATCGATACACTGCCGATATAAAGTGACAGCAGAATTGCACCAAGCAGCAGCGTAAATAATACGATATATGTAATTATGATTCGCGTCTTTTTTGTCTTCATCTGTATTCCATTTCACAATTCATATAGTACATGTTCCATGCACCGATTTCACGATTCCGCTTATTCCTCTGTCAGCTTATAAAAATAATCGCTCTTTATTTCCTGTCCGGTAAATATCGCATGCATATCCGCAATCATCGTACCATATCCGGTCGTCTCCTGAAACATATTTTTTCCGGTTCCGTACACATGTCCTTCCTTAACGGCTTTAAAATCCGCAAATAGTGCATTCTTCTGCAAAAGTTCTGATACACTCGTAAGCTCACTGTCAATCGTGCTGTTGTAGATGATATAGTCTGCATCCTTCGCCTGCTCATAGAATGTCTCCATCTGGATCGTCATAGTCGAAAGTGCATTTTCCTCGTCCGAGTCATCGAACGTAATACAGGTTCCACCTGCAAGTTCAATCATCTTCGATACATAATCACCGGACTTACGCACATTGACGCCACCGTTTGTCGTCACGTAGAAAAATGCAACCGTCTTTCCGGTCGGTGCCTCGTTCAGAACGTCGGCGGTCTTCGCCGTCTCTGACGCAAACAACTGCTCTGCGGCTTCCTCCGCATCGAACAATGCGCCATAGAATTTCACCCATTCCAGCCTGCCAAGCGGATCTGTCTCATAGCTTGAATGTTCCACGATCACTGGGATTCCACAAGTCTCTAACTGCTCTTTTACCTCCGGATTGTGCAGGATCATCGTCGACTCGATAGCAAGATCACAATCCCCGGCAAGCATCTGCTCCACATCCGGCGCATTGTATTTGCCGGCGTAGGCAAGTGTCTGTGCCTGCATCGCCTGCTTTGCCTCCGGGATATACCAGCCATCTTCCTTCGTGCCGGAAAACGAAAGACGATCCAAACAACCAATCTTCACGATGAAATCCATACCAGACGTTGCAGCCAGATATGCATGCTTCGGTATTCCATCAATCAATGTAATATCTGAAGGAAGTCCCTCCGGTATATTCTTACCATCCGGTACAAGCAGGTAATCACCGATATCACAAATGGAAATAAGCTTATACCCACCCGTATAATAATCCACAGAAAACTGTGTCGCATAGCTTAAATCCATACTATTTTCTATTTTCAAATCATCCCACCGGATATCTGCATCCAATGCGGATGCATCTGTCATTGTCCCTTTTGGTCCTGCATCCTCTGTATATGCAACATTCCCCTGTGTTGCACAAGCACAGGGGAACGTACACAACAGGGCGAACAGGAGTAAAAAAAGAATTCTTCTTCCTCGTCTCAAATCCAACACCCTTACTTTATTGTTTTAGAATCAAAATATAATGTATAGTCAATCTCATGTGGCGTACTCATTGCAGTCGTATCCGCAGAAATCGGCATATTGTAGTCAAATCCGGTAACCGGAATCTCAAATGTAGAATTTCCTTCCGTATTGACAGGAAGATACTTCTCCTCACCGACAATCACATAATCATAGTTTGAAGAACTCATGATAATCGTTGCAGTTGCGATTCCATTTTCCACCTTGATTTTCGTCGGGCTTTCCACCGTAGCACGGCCGGAGCCTCCGGACAGGGTTACCTCAACCGTATATTCACCATCGGCGATTCCTAAATCCTCTGCCGTTTTTATCGACGGATTATCTATGGCATCAGCCGGAAGTGAATCGGAACGGAACACCAGCGTCCGCTCATACCATTTTTCTTTTTTGTTGCTGAATGCGGCACATGCAACGCCCTCATCCAGCGCATCCACAGGAACTGTAAATGTATGCGCACCATCTGTATCCTCTACATATGGGATATACTCTGACTCATCTGCAGCAACTGCCTCTTTGCTGGTACCCATATACAGATACCGATAGCCTTTTCCGCCCATTGTCATAACTGCGGTCATCTTGCCGTCTGCTACCGTGAGCTTGCAGGCAGTAATGTTGAACATTGAAGAGCTTGAATCAACCTCGATGTCATATTCACCATCTGCGACATTCTCTGCCGGAATCGGAACCATCCAATCCTCTACCACGTCACTTGCCGATGCCAGATCCGAACCGGTTGCAATCTGTGCATCCGCTGTAGCCACCTGCTCTGTTGTCACGGTTTCTGTCGTAGCCGCGGCAGTTGTCTCCTGTGTTGTATCATTTTTTCCGCATCCTGCAAGCAGGCAGGCAAGTACCACGCCTGCTGCAAGACCTACATTCCATTTCTTCACGATTAATTCCTCGCGTTTATTCTATTATTTATTTAACTTGTCAATAGCTGCCTGTGCATGCTTAACAAAGATATCCTGAATTGCTGGAAGCTCACCAAGTCCACGAACGAGGCATGTTACATCATAACCGGCATCCTCGAATGTTGTCTTCCAGGAGCCTTCCTCATCGCCTGCCATATCGTTGTTTGCATGGTCACCGGCTACAATCATCAGAGGCTCAAGAACAACCTTCTTGTAATCGCCTGCCTGTACCTTTGCAAGTACATCATCCACAGAAGGAGTTGCCTCAACCGTACCTACGAAATAGTTCTCAAATCCAGCGTCTGTCAGCTTATCCTGCATCTTCTGGTATACTTCGTTGCTGTCTGCCTCTGTACCATGTCCCATGAAACAGATGGCTGTCTCGCCATCATCATACTCAGCTGTTGCATCTGTGATAGCCTTCACAACTTCATCGAAATCCTCATCACTTGTAAGAAGCGGATCGCCGATTACAACCTGATCGAATGCATCTGCATAATCACCAACTTCATTTACAACATCTGTATATTCCAGACCATTCATCAGATGTGTCGGCTGGATTACAAGATTCTTGACTCCGTTATCCACCGCGCGGTCGAGCGCTTCTGTCATATTATCAATGGCAATGCCATCTCTGCTCTTTACATGATCAATGATGATCTGGCTTGTAAAGCCTCTTCTGACGGAATAATCTTTACCGAATTCTTCATCAAGCTTACCCTCGATTGCACCGATCGTCAGACGACGGCTGTCGTTAAAGCTTGTACCAAAGCTTACAACAAGCAGTTCGTTGTCGCCAATTTCATCCTGATTACGAACGTTATCCAATGATGCATCTCCTGTCTCATAATTCTCATCGTCCTCTGCCTCAGATGCAGTTGCATCTGCAACCGTTGCCTCTGTTGTCGTTGCAGCTTCTGTAGTTGCCTCTGTGGTTGCTTCCGTCGTTGCCTCAGTTGTCTCTGTCTTCTTGTCTCCACATCCTGCAAGCAGAGTTGCTGCCATACATGCTGTAAGGAATACTGCGCTTAATTTCGATTTCTTCATTTTCTGTACCTCTTTCCTTTTTGTTTTTTATCCAGTCACTTGTTAAGAATCAATTCAGACGCACAGAAAAAAAGCCGCCAGCGAAATCACAAACTGACGGAGCAACGGGCCATAGAACTTAATCTACAACGGTACGACCAATTACTCGTGATCTGGAAATCCTTCCTGTACCAATACACGGCAGGTTTCCTGACTTACCGATCCTCATACACATTCCCCTTCCCAGCCTTGCGGCCAGTGGTTATCTTCCGATATCGAATGTATACTCCCGGCTTACAGTGACGAGATCGTGCAGGACTTCCACCTGCTTCCCTTTTAACACATGTCTGCTTTTCAAAAGTAAAAAAAGCTCCACGGCACCGTATATTATGAATTCAATTCGTCGCAATAATAACACACGCACACGAAATGTACAAGTACAAATTTCATGTGCGTGATATATTTAAACTATGCTATTCCTATCTTTTAACTATTTTTAAGCAGATCCTGCAGCCGTTTCTCATAGACATAACAGTGTCCATGTGCCTCGATTGCCTTCTCATAGGCTTCAATAGCCTTCTCCCGCTCTCCCATTACCTCATACAGGATTCCAAGCTCATAATAGCCTTCCTCACAGCCATGGTATCCACAGCTTGAACAAAGCTTCATCGTAACCGCCTGTTTCAAATATTTCTCCGCATCTGCATAATCGCCAATCACCCGGCAGTATCTTGCAAGCTTGATATAATCGCGCGGTGCCTTACGGTCTTCCTCCGGTATCACTGCCTTGCTTAAATACTCTGCATACTCAGACTTAATCTCCCCATCCCGCAGATAGAGTGCTTCCAGCAGCTCCCCATAATAATTGATGGTTTTATTTAAGTTAACCGCCTTTTTGTATGCATCGACCGCTTCCGCATATCTGCCACTCATGATAAGCACTCTGCCGTACTTGCTGTAAATGCTTGTATTATCCGGCTTTAACTTTATACCGAGCTGATACATCTGATCCATCATCAGAGTATCGTCCTCTTCCCCGGCAAGCTCCATCAGAAGACTTGCGCAGTCAAACCGCAGATTTTCATCCGTTCCTTCCTTCGCATAGCTTTCCAGCAGCTGCTCTGCCTCCGGATAGCGGTCTGCTCGTGTGAGTGCGAGACCTGCCTCGATACGAAGCTGCGGATCCATATCATCTCCGTATTTTTGAATTGCATCCATCAGAATCTGACACCCTTCCGTAATCCTGTTCAAGCAGAGCAGCACACGGGTTTTGAAGCGGATGACCTCTGTTTTTCTCTGTATATCCCGGTCTGACCTCTCCGGTGCGATTGCAAGTGCCTGTTCAAAATTTTCTAACGCATTCCCGTAATCCCGCCGCTCCCAGTAGATAAATCCGAGATTCGTATAATATGCCGCATGTGGCCGTACCTTAATCTGATCCTCATATGCCTTGATTGCAAGCTCCGTCTCATGAACCTTCCGGTACATATATCCCAGATATCCAAATACGTCCGGGTTCTTCGGATTGATGGACACAACTTTGTTATATATTGCGATTGAATCCTCATTTCGGTTTGCTTCATCATAAAGGTCTGCCAGCTCTAACAACAGATCCTCATAATTCGGCAGATCGGATTCATCCGCCTTATAATTTGCTTCTACTTTCTCTAAAAGTTTCAACGCTTCCTCCGGTTTTTCCTGTGCCCGAAGGTTTAACGCTTCATAATAATCCATCGCATCACTCTCCGGACGGAACTCCCGGTACTGCGTCATCACATGTTCGGCATCCTCATACTGTTCTGCCTGCTGGAAGGTCAGTATCTCCTGTATATACGGCTCCACACCATATGGATAGATTCGTATTGCCTTTTCTGCCGAGTAGATACATTCCTGCAGATAATCTAACATATAACAGCATTTTGCCCGGTAGCAATGTGCCCAGTATTCATCCTCATAGACCATAGATTCATAATCAATATGCTCTAACATCTCATCGCACGCCTTCATACAGTTGCCATACTCCTGCAGTTCATAGAGAATCCGGAGATTCAAGATGAGTCCGGTGATCTGCTCCTCATGCTCCGTCTCGACCGGAAGCTGTATATATTCCTTCGCTTTCTCGTACTCTTTCAGGTTATAGTAACAGCTTGCGATCAGTGTATGTGCATACGGATACCGCTTTCTGCGCTTGTTCTGTTCCTCTGTATAGCCGCCTTCTTCCGGCTGTATATCCTCAATTGCCTTCTTCCATTTTAAGAACAATGGTAGTGCCTTCTCCGTCTGTCCGGTTGCCAGATAACATCTGCCCTTCGCATTACAATAGAAGAAGATCTCATCGCCCTCCGGTTCAAATGTATCGAACACCTCCAACGCTTCCGGCTCCCGCTGATTCTGATAATAGCACCATGCCAGATCTAACTTTTTCTGATGATCTTCCGGATGCTCTGCCACATCCTGCTTCCATTTCTCAATGATTGCTTCATTTACCTGCTGCAGCCGGGTAAGGTACGCCATATCCCCATAATTGTTATGCATCAGCTCCTCGAAGATATCCTTTGCCTTCTCCAGATCCCCCATCGCATAATATATATCCCCTAAGCAATACTGTGCGTCTTCATAATCCGGATTCTCCGCAAGAATCTCTTCTGCGGTCTGCTTCGCCTCCTCATATCGTTCCAGACGGTACAACATCTCGCTCTTGATAAACTGCGTCATCTCGTCCTTTGGGTATCGCTCAAGGTTCGCATTGATCCTGCTTAAAAGCGCCTCATATACAGCCTCTGCTTCCGCCCTTGGTAGTGGTTGTTCCACATCCTTTTCCTGCAAATGCGTATCCCGCATCTGCACATAGATCTCCAGCACATCACCATGTGGATGTGTAAGAGGAAGTTGTTTCAGTCGTTCTAATTCCTTGTGGAGTGCTGTCCGGTTCTCTGGTGTCGGCTCGTCTTGCTTGTCCATCCGCTCAATCTTCATATACTGCTCAATATAATCATCGGCATATGTATAATCTCCGGTCAGATATTCATAAGCAAAGCCGTCCTGTTTCCGCGCCGCTACCCCAAGAATATAAGAAATATAATCCTCCGGGAATTTCACCAGCAGATCTTCTTTGCGCAGGGCGATATCAAACCGGTCCACAATCTCACGAAAAACCGCATCCGGCATCCGGTAATGACCCATCATGAATACAAGCAGCTCCTCTAATGCTTCTGCCTCTGTGTCAAGCGATACAAATGCATCCTCACGAAAAAGCTCTCTCCACGCATCCACACGGATACGGTTCGGATAATCGTTGTATAGTTGTTCTAATTTATCGGTAAGCTCCGTCCTCGGCGGCTGTAAGCCTTCCGAAGCTTCGTCATCCATATCCTCCGGCAACGCCTCCTGCCTTTCACAGCTTGCAATCGCCTCCTCATAGGCATTCCGAAGCTCCATGAAACCATCTGCATCCTCCTCCGGATTCACAGATTTTAACCGCTCACGATACGCCTGCTTGATTGCACCCTTATCGTCTGTCTGACCGATTCCAAGTATTGTCCATATGTTCATAACCCCTGCCCTTGTACCTTTCTTCATTCTACATCGATTTGCTACTTTTTCGTTGTCTCATATAACATACCATCATCCGCAACCATATCCTTCTAATCGTTTGGCTGCAATAAAACTAGCTACTGCTGTGCTCATGGACACGGTCTGCTTTTGTTATTACTGAGTTGCAAACTGAAATTCTCACCTATCCTAATGTCATTATCATAACAGCAAAAATTACTGCTAAAATCGTGTCAATAATAATAAGAGTTCTCCTATATTTATTTTGATATTCCACTCGATTCATGATTTTAGCCTTTTGTTTTTCAGTCATCCTCCAGTCTGATGGAAAAAAAGCACATATCAGAAAAATTAACCACATAAGGAGTCCTGTAAAAGAGAGAATAACTAAAACTCCTGAATCATTAACTCCTATAACACCTCTTACAATAATCGCAGTGATTAGGATTAACAATGAACAAATAGCCATTATTTTTTCAATTTTTGTCATCTTGCCTTCCATACTTGTTCCTCCTTCAACTTCAAATAAACACGAGCTTTTATATCTCGCCTCTCAAACGTGCTTCTATATCAGATGCCGTGTATAAAACATCCGTTACAATTACTCTTTCGTCACAAATTGTGTAAATCACTGAATAATTATCAACGAGCATTCTACGCAACTCCATTCTCTTTTCCGGCTCCGAATCCATAATCCTAAATCGTTCCGGGAAAGTGTCTAATGTAAGTATTTCATCCGCAATACGATCATATTGTCCCATTGCATTTTCAGAAGCCAGCAAATCTATAGCAATATAATTGTATATATCTTCCATATCCTGCAAAGCTTCTTCTGTAATCTCTACTTTATATTGCTTCATTAATGCCTCTCTCTAAATGCCGCAAAAGCACTAGCTGCATCCTCAACATTTCCTTTTTCTATATCTGCATATCCTTTTTCTAACTTTTGATGAATCTGCGTAACAGACATCATATCTGCATTTACTGAACTAGCTGCTTTTGGCAATACAACAGAAAAGGGAATTCCTCCTACTAATGATATTTGTTTTAAATACATATCTATCGCAGTAGCCATCGGTATCCCTAATTGCTCTAGTACACTTTCTGCATTTTCTTTTACATCTGGATTTACTCTCAAATTTAATGTTGCTGTTTTTCCCATAGAATACACCTCCATTTTTCTTTATTGTAACGCTTTTTGCGTTACAAATCAATCTATGAAATATACTTTCGGTGAAATGTAGAATGAGAGTCCCGTTTGTAACGCAAGAGTCCCTCTTTGTAAATGAAAATCTCATTTTGTAAACGAGATTCCCACTTTGTAAACGAAAATCCCGTTTTGTAAGCGAATTTCCCGGATTTTCATTTGTACATTGACATGTTATAATACGTTCAGCAATAAATTTGCACACGACAATAAGAGATCAATTCCCGCTCGAAATTTTTGTATTCGGAGAATCCATCCCTGTTTTGAAGTCATTCTGCTGTCTTTGTTCTGGCGGCACTTTGCAAATTTATCTGTTACTTTTTGAGAAGTTTAGGCTTTAAGATGATGTTTTCGGCGGCAACCGGTTTACATCCAAGTTTCTTAAGTATATCTTCTCCGTAATAAAAGCTGAACGTTTCGTATGGGCTACGGTTGTTCAGCTTTTTTCTTTTATAAGAATTGATATGATCCATCATCAGAAAAATATCCTTCTGTGTCAAATCATCAAAGCTGCTTCCCTTTGGCAGGATACGACGTATCAGCTCATGATTCACTTCACAGGCTCCCTTTTGGTAAGGTGCACTTGGATCGCAGTAAAATACATTCGTTCTGCTGCATGGAATCGTATCTCGTTTTTCAATTGCTTTTGGATTTGAAAACTCACTTCCATTATCCGTAAGAATAACCGGAAACAACCGTGAAAAATCTTCATTTCCAAGGACTTTATCCAACAGATTTATAATCTGTATGACAGATGCTGAAGTATTTGAATCTCGTAGAAATGCAAGCATTAAACTTGTTTCAACGAAATGTATAGTAAGCAGGCATTTGCCTCCCACACGTCCGATAACACTATCCATCTGTACAACAGCAGACTCCGGCTTTGTTTCAAGAAACTTCTGGAAATCAGTATAGCTTCTACCAATACGACATCCTCTGTCTACCTTGAATTCAGGCTGTTTGTATCGCGGGCGATACTTTACTTTACGAGGCAGATCAATGTTACGGATATCAAAAAGCTGGGCATCAACATAGTTATACAATGTTTTTTCACTGCACATGATTTCATCAACATGCTCTATATAAATCTGATGAAGAGACTGTCCATTTTTAACCAAGGGGCTGATGATTCCGTTGATTCTTGCTATATCATCCTCATTGGATAAAATACCTGTCCTGGATTCCGAAATAGACTGATGTGCCATTTCATGAGCATCTGCCGGGTCATAAATGCGTTTTAACAAGGTACATTTGGGAAGCTGGCTGCAACCATTACATACATATGGAGGTTTGGTTTTAACGGAACAGATATCCTCTGCAAAATCCGGACAATGTAATGTACACTCGGAACACAGACTGCATTTATACGCTGATTGATGCGTACAACTGTTTCCGCACAGCTTTTTAGCTTTGCATGTACTGCGATGTTTACATGGATTGTAAGGATATCCTGGGCGACCACTTTTCTTATCATAGGAATGCTTTTTTATTTCCTTTGCAATCGTGGTACGATCCTTGCCTAACTTCTTTCCTATAACTCCAAAAGAGACATTCTCCTGAAGGAGTTGTGCAATAACTAATCGATCTTCATATGTTAAAAACTTTGACATGGTAGCTCCTTTCCAGCCGCCAGAAATCAAAGCATAACAAAAAAGAGACCAACAATCCAGTCAGTCTCTTGAATTTGTAAAGGAAAATCCATACCCTTCCTTTACACTTACTACTATTAACTTTTAAAGAAGTCTGAGATGGCGGGTATGGAATCTCAGATTACAATTGACGTGAAATATACTTTCGATGCGATAGCTTCACATTGTTTTGATTAACCACAACCGCCGTTTTTACCTTATGGATTCTCTTCATCGGGCTTTTAATAATATAATCTTCCTCCTCTAACCATGAAAAAAATGTGGAAAGGCTCCTGCGAACATTATCTATAGTAACCTTTCCACAATTATTAATCGATTGATACTCTAACAGGTACTTTCGTAGCATTTCTGTAGATATTTTTATAACCGGAACATCTACTGTTTCCAACATTCTCTGGATATTACACCTATAATAACATATCGTCTTATCCGAACAGCCTTCTAAATGTTTAGCCGTTAGAAACATATCCAGGAATTCCTCATTACGAGTTTGTAAATAATCAGGCACACGATTTTCCGACAAACGATTAACCAACACTTCCTGTAGTTTCTGCATCTGCGATGCATTCAATACCTCTGCCATATCATTGATAATGTTATAGATTTCCTTTCCCATAATGAAACACTCCTTTTTTTGTAGGAGTATATCGTAGAAAAATCAACACTTCAACAGAGCGTATTACTGAAAGTTTCACTTTTATTATTGTTTCTTGTTTGAAACTATACTGCCGATTACCTGAACAATTAGAGCCGTTCCTAAACCAACTACGCCGCCTGCTAAAATAATCATAATAATTTCATCATAATCAAATCGGTTTGCAGCAAAAGACCATATTCCTGCTATGGTTGCAAATATTAAAACAAACCCTAAGTACAACGTCTTAACAGTCTTTCTATTCGTTGTTGATACTGGTTCTATTCCTTTAAGAATATAATCCGTTGTGACTTCAAAAAGTTCGCTCATAGCGATTACTTTTTCTAAATCGGGTGTGGTTTGTTCACTTTCCCATTTTGATACTGCCTGTCTTGATACGCCAACCTTATCAGCAAGTTCCTCCTGCGAATATCCTTTTTGTTTTCGTAAATATTGTATTCTGTCTGCTATATTCATTGTCAGTTCTCCTTTCCTTTTGACTTGACAAAATCATAGCAATATTTTAGGTTGCATTACCACCACCTATGCTTGGAAATTTGTCAACCAACGGTTTCAATCAAGTTTTTCAGTTCAAAAATGTATTAAACAATTTGGAAAATTCAAAGCTTACGCTTCTTTCCAATCTCTCAACAAGCTGAATTTTACTTACTTTTCTTCTCTTTGTTGCGTTTTACTAATGCAATGATTAAGTCTGCAACTCCGGCACATAGCCATATAATAGCCAGCGCAGTATGTTCTGCTAAAAACCAAGCTGGCGATGAAACAAGCAATATTATTGCCATAATAAAAATTTCCTTGCTACTCATAATCATCCTCCGCAGTCGAGTAGACCAGTGCCTCACGACACTAGCCCCGCACAAAACCGTACGTGCGACTTTCTCGCATACGGCTTTTCATAATAACATTCTTATTTCTTTATCTTGGACGAGCCAAAGAATCCACCCAGTTCTATCTCCGCATTATATTTAAGACTATATGCACCATCGCCATTGTTAATGGCTCCCGCTATCTCTCTAATTTCTTTTTCAATATTTTCTAATGTTTCATACCAACCAAGTATTGTTGTGTGTTCTCCCCAAAAAGTCACTTTGTCAATTTCCAATAAAACATACTCTGGCTCATCTTTATGAGGAAATATTATAGCTCAATTTATGTTTTCCTTCCACCAACCTACTTTTGCATTTACGCAACCTTAAGTTGCGTCCCTTGCTTTACGCCATATTCCCATTATTTAAGCAACAGAAACTGGAATTTAATAATTAGTTTTTTTCGCAATCAAAACTCCAACAGGAGCTAAACCGCCATCCACCAAATTCACTTTGACGACTGTAAAGCCATAATCCGTAATAAACTCACAAAAATTTTCCTTGTTCCATTCTTTATATGCTTTAAATCCTGTAATAGACATCAATCGCTTTCGTAAACCACTTGATTTTTTCTCTGCCCATAAGAAGGTTGGTGCGTACAAAATACCATCTTTTTTTAATACTCTACGAATTTCCTGCATTGCTTTTTCAGGCTCTGGCATAATGTGCAGTGCATTTGAAATTACTACACAATCAAAATTTTCATTCTCATATGAAAGTGCCGTTGCATCGGCTACGCAAAAACTAAGTTTTTCTGTTGTACCTCTCCTTTTCGCTTGCTTAATCATATTTTCCGAAAAATCGGTTGCCGTCCAGCTATTAGTACAATCAGACAATGGGAAAGATAGCTGCCCTGTTCCACAAGCTAATTCTAATACATTCATATCAGATTTGAGATAATCTCTAATATATCCGCAGATTGCATTATAAAATTTCTTATCTGACTCCATCAAAGGTGCATATATTTTTGCAAGTCGTTGCCAATAACCCTTGTTTGCCTTGTCTTTCATATCAAAATCTCCATTTTATTCAATAATACAAATTCCGATTTGTTTATTGCCCTTTTATAACGGTTGCATCATTTCAAGGATGATGCCATCATAGACACGTCCTTTAAAAGGTTTCAGTACCTCAACCAGCGTCCTTACAACACAGGATGGAGTGAAGAATTCTCCACCACGTTTACCTTCCTGCTCCGCAAACATAGAAAGACAATATTCATATGTACGTCCAAGTATATCCTTTTCATCTCCATGCTCAATCATCTGGATATTTGTGAAGAGGTCAACAACATCCCCCAATCTACGTTTATCCAACTTGGGGCGTGCAAAATTCTTAGGTAATATATCTTTCAGACGTTTATTTTCCTTTTCTATCGCACGCATAGCATTATCAATCACTGTTCCAATTTCTGGTGTATGTGCCTGTCGCGCAATTTCACTCCATCTTGCATCAGCAGGAACGAAGAAGATACCTTCAGATGTATACTCATCAATATCCTCTTCAAATCCATCCCCTTCTGCAAGCAATGCTTTATATTTTTCATCAAATCGATTGGAAATATATTTTAAGAAAATAAGACCTAATACTACACTTTTATATTCAGATGCGTCCAGATTTCCCATTAATACACATGCCGCATTCCAAATCTGCTTTTCAAATCCAATATCCGCAGTGTTTTTATCTGCCATTTTATCTGCCTCCCCATCCTTTTATTCACTCAAGAAATTATGTTAATTATACCCAATGAATTGTCGAAATACAATATTTTTGTATTATTACAGATTTTTACGGGGAATTATTTGTATTTACTCATTTCCAATTAGAAAACGCACTCTCATAATTGCTCAGATATGTATACGGAATCTGGATTTCATCATCCGTCTGTGTATAATCAGAGGAAGAAATCGGAATCGGATTGCAACCACCACCGCTTTCGCCGATCTGGTCAATCGCAAACTGGCTTCCCTCCGGTGCATCAATCACCCACTCTACCGGCATACCTGCCTGCACCGTAGAAAGTGTGTAGCTTTTGTTAATTATTTTCTGTGCAAAAATGCGACTTTACACATGCTTTCAAATTCGCATACGCATGTCTTTTCTCCATTGCAAGCCGCTTTTCTTCCTCCGTGCTGGCAGCGCTTGCCGCATAGCACCCGGCAAATACACCACTGTCGATACACACTTGTACATCTGCACCGAAGCACCCGGCAAATGCATAGACAGGCACTTCATACGACTTCGCAATCCGCGCTACGCCGATCGGTGTCTTCCCCATCAGCGTCTGCGCATCGAATCTTCCCTCTCCGGTGATAACTGCGTCTGCTGTTTGAATTGCCTGCGCGATCTGTATCTCATCTAATACGATGTCAATACCCGGCTTTAAGGCTGCATGTAAGAACATCAGACACGCATACCCTAGACCTCCAGCCGCACCGGCACCGGGTGTCATGCGGTTTTTGTCGTAACTCTGCCTGTCGTTTTTTTCAACATTCCTGTCTGCTTCATCATAACCGGTCAGCTGATTTTCCATCAAAGCAGGATTTTTCCGGTACGTATTTTCCACAATATCGGCATACCGGTTCATCGCCACATCCATCGCCTGTACCATCTTCGCATCCGCACCCTTTTGTGGCGCGAAGACGGCACTGCATCCCTGTGCACCGACCAGCGGATTCGTCACATCGCACGCAATCTGGAATGTACACGAAGCAAGCTCCGGCATTACTTTCTCTGTTGTAATCGACCGCACCTGCGCCAGCCCTTCCGCGCCATAGCCAACTTCTCTTCCTGCTTCGTCCATAAAATGAAATCCAAGTGCCTGCAACATTCCGATTCCTGCGTCATTTGTCGCACTTCCGCCGATTCCAAGGATGAATTTCTGACAGCCACATGTAATGGCATCACGTATCATCTCGCCAACTCCATAGGTCGTTGTATGCATCGGATTTCTTCTTTCTTCCGGTACAAGCGGTAACCCGGCTGCCTGCGCCATCTCCAAAACTGCCGTCTTTTCTCCTGCCTGCTCGTAGATTGTGTATCTCGCCGAAACTTCCGTTCCGACCGGTCCGGTCACAGGGATTGTCCGTGTCTGCACATGCTCCTTTCCGAAGGTAAGTGCTTCCACCGTGCCTTCGCCGCCATCGGCAACCGGAAAGATCTGCACATCAACGTCCGGGTACCGCTCTAAGATTCCGTCTCTGACTGCATTTCCTGCCTCCAATGACGTAAGACTTCCCTTGAACGAATCCATCGCCACGACGATTTTTTTCTGACTATTACTTTTATTAAAATGATTCACCATGTTTATTTTTCCCTCTATCAACTGCAATTACATACTTCACATTTTATCACATATCTGCTATGATGAACTACAGAATTATTGGATGTATTTGTAAGAATGGATGGGACTTATATGAACTGTCAAAAATCATATCGCAGATTGCTTAATTTCATTATTTCCATCGTAATTCTGTTTTCTGGTCTGTACTTTAACCATACGGAAGCAGATGCTTTTTTTGATGCGGCAAAACCTGCCGCCCAGTCGACGGTCAGCAGTGTCGAGCTTCCAATCTCTGCAAATACACAGATCAATACAAGCGAGCTTCTCCTTGCTTCGAGAACCTCCTATATAAAAGAAGTAAAACAGGGACCTGCACAGGCGGAAACATCTGTCCGTTTTATTGCAGCACTTCCAGATACACGAGAGCTTTCTTCCTCCCGGTATGCTATTTTTTCAGAACCAATTCTGTCGAAAACAATTATCAGTCAACAGAAGATCCTATGCTATATCCATGCACAGGACGGGCAAAAATCCAACTATTTTTCAGTTTAATCACGACTAAACATGAGACTATGGATGCACATAGTTTTCTTTGCATACTTAAAAATTGAAAAATGGAGGACTTAATCTATGTTTATGAATATTCTTGTTGGTATTATGGCTGCAATTGCAATTCTCGCCGGAGTCTGGGGCTTCTGGGTAGATCACAGAAAGGATAAGGATCTACCGAATGAAACATCTGCTGCAGGCAACGCAGATACAAGCAGCAAAAACTAAACAAAGTAACACGAAATGCCGGGACAGACAGCCCGGCATTTTCTTCTATCTATATGATCTATATGAACTTAAGCGTCTTTTCCCCAGACTTCCTCAGCCACTTCTTTTACAAGCTTCAGCTTTGCCCACTGCTCCTCCTCTGTCAGTTTGTTGCCGATCTCGCAGGATGCAAATCCGCACTGTGGGCTTAAATACAGGCGATCTAGCGGAATGTATTTTTCTGCCTCATGGATTCTGGCAATGACCTGATCCTTATTCTCAAGCACTGGAGACTTTGTTGTGATCAAACCAAGTACAACCTTCTTATCGCCGCTTACCTTCACAAGTGGTGCAAATCCACCAGAACGCTCATCATCAAACTCCAGATAGTAAGCATTTACATTCTCTTCTCCAAACAGGATGTCTGCCACTGGATCATACGCGCCACTGTTTGCATATGTGGAATGGAAATTACCACGGCATACATGTGTATTGATCACCATATCCTTCGGTGCATTTGCGATAACCAGATTATTGATATCCTTGTGGTTTTTCTGAATCTCCTTCAGTCCCTCTGCAGTCGTTCCATATGCCAGATGTCCCATCTTATCTGCCATCATGCCCCATGTACAATCATCAAACTGTACATTCCGGCAACCTGCGTCATACAGATCCTGAAGTACCTTTCCGTATGCATTTGCAATGTCTGTTACAAGATCCTCTGTATTTACATAATACTTCTCTGTCTCCACACGGTTAAACGGCATTGTAAACTGTGCCAGAAACTGTGCCGGTGATGGCATTGTCTGCTTTGCAACGGTATTTTCATCTTCAAACTGCTTTACAAATGTGAAATGCTCAACAAACGGATGCCTGCCGGACAATCCAACCTTGCCTACCAGATATGTATCATCGACCATTGCGGCCTCTCCATGGAATGGAAGTCCTGTTTTGGTCGGTGTATGACCGATGCCATCAAAGCCCCACATAAAATCCAGATGCCATGTTGCACGACGGAACTCTCCATCTGTAATTACATGATATCCAAGTGCCTTTACCTTCTGAACAAGTTCTGTGATTGCTGCTTCCTCAACAACCTTTAACTCCTCATATCCAATCTTACCTTCATCAAACTGGCATCTTGCTTTCTTAAGCGCCTCCGGTCTCAAAAAGCTTCCTACATAATCATAACGAAATGGTGTCTTTCCTATACTCATTTTATTTCCTCCGTGTTCTGTGATTTGCTCACATTATAATCGGACAAAATGGGTTTGTATAATATCTATTTTTTTGTGTTTGATATAGTTTGAAGCTATTTCAACTATTCTAGGATAAGTATTTCTTTATTGCAGTCAGATACGTCTGAGCCAGATGACTCAGCATTTCTTTCTTGTGCGTGATATAGCCGATCCGCATATCACCTTCATCCGCAAGTGGCACGGAAATGATATCTTTGCCATTTAATTTCTTATCGATCACACCGCTGCATACAGTGTAACCATTCAAGCCAATCAGAAGATTGAACAAGGTTGCCCGGTCACGCACACGGATATTCTTTTTCCGTTCCGTCTCAGAGAAGATCTCCTCAGAGAAATAAAACGAATTATGCTCACCCTGCTCAAATGACAGATACGGATAGCTTTGCAGTTCTTCGTTCGTGATGACTTTATTTTCCGCAAGCGGATGCTTCCGGCTGATAAAAACATGCGGTTTTGCCACAAAGAGCTGATGAAACTCCAGATCGTAGGACTTCAGGATCTTCGTGAGCACAACCTCATTGAAATCATTGAAAAACAGGATTCCGATCTCACTCCGCATACGCGCCACATCCTCGATAATCTCATACGTCTGTGTCTCCCGGATGCTGAAATCATATTCATCCTGTCCATATTCCTTGATCAGATCAACAAATGCATTAACCGCAAAGGAATAATGCTGCGTGGAGATACAAAACTGCTTCTTTCCACCTGTGCCGTTCTTATATTTATCCTCCAGAATATCTGCCTGCTCCAGCACCTGTCGTGCATATCCAAGGAAATCCTCCCCCTCCTTGGATAAGGTGATGCCTTTGTTCGTCCGGTTGAAGATCACAATATTCATTTCCTTTTCCAGATCATGAATCGCATTCGTCAGGCTTGGCTGCGTGATATACAGCTTCTTCGCTGCTTCTGTGATTGTTCCGGTCTGTGCAACCATCGTTGCATATCTTAGCTGTTGTAGTGTCATCGTTTACTCCCCTTTCTCTTCCTCCACTGTCTGCAATATCATGTTCTTAAGCTGTCTTGCGGCAGCGCTGAGTGGATGTTGGTTATCAAACACCATACAGATATCCCGTTTCGGAATTTCTTCTTTTAACGGAATCTGCACGATTTCTCTTTTCATTATAGCTTCTCTTGCCATCGATTTAGGAACGAAGGCAAGTCCAAGTTCATGCCGTACCAGCGGCAGGATCTGATCGGTCGTTGCAACCTCCGTATCCGGGGACAGTTCCAGTCCATATGATAAAAACAACTGATTATAAAATTGAAATGTCATCGTCTCACGTCCAAGACATATCAGCGGATAATTTTTTAATTCCCACAGCGATATTTCCTGGCTTCCAAGTGCCATGAATGTTCTTCCTCCGACTAATACCTCCTGAAAAGACTCCAATACAATTTCCTTGAGCGGGGCTTCCACCGCCGCCGGGGTTGACACGACCGCAAAATCAATCATTCCACTTTTCACTGCCTCGATTGCCTGTGGAGTTGAGTGATTATAGATTTTCAGACGTATACCCGGATATTTCATATGAAACTCTTTCAGCTTATCCAGCAGATAGATATTCAAGGCGGTTTCACTCGCGCCGATTGCAATACTTCCATGTGTCAGTCCCGTACTGTCGGTCAGCTCCTCCTCTGCCGCCCATAACTGCAGCATTGCCGCAGATACATGCGTATACAGGCGCTGTCCCTCCGGTGTCAGCTGCACACCTCGGTTCGTTCTAACAAACAACGTACTATGAATCTGCTGTTCTAAGCTATTCATCGCACGTGTGATATTCGGCTGGCTGTTTCCTAATACACGGGCCGCCTTTGTAAAATTCTCATATTTTGCCACATAATAAAAGATTTTGTAATATTCAAAATTTACGTTCATGCCTCTCCTCATCCTGATATATCAAAGCAGTATCTTCAATATATCAATTATAGTTTTTACTTATTTCTGCATGCATAGTATAATCTGTCCGAAAAGAAAAAGCAAGAAGGGATGTGCATATTATGAAAAATACAACGATGTTTCCAAGAGAAGAACATGCAGATGTTTTGTTCCAGAAAATATTAAATGATCCATGGGCATGTGAAAAACTGCAGGAGACCTTTTGTAATTCTCTCGCGCTGAATGACGATACAGATAATTCCCCTTCTGCATCCACATTTGCCAATGTCCTGTTTGATGCATACCACAACCGGGATTTGTCTGCATTTCTGATGGTAATCTGTCAGAATACACTGTTTGATCTGCTGCGGAATTCTTATCTGATTCCATACCGGTTCAATGCAGATGGGAAGCAAAACCCGATTATCATGACAGATACAGAAGGAAATCTGTTATCCGAATATAAAAAAACAGTTCATGAGAAAGAATATCATCATTTTCAGAACGTATGCAAAGAAATCGGTTCAACACAAAATATGTTCTTAGCACAGGCTTATCGGTACAGCCACGCATATACATCTGATTCTATGGACATCAAGCAGAAAAATCTGGAATCCTGCACCGGCGTTCTCCTGATTCGCGAGCTTCCAGACACGATCAAGCAAAAAGAAACCGAAGCAGAAGCCTATTCCGCAGTCTGGGATCTGATGGTAAAGCTGGAGAAGGAACTCCCGATGGCATTTGTATTTTACGGACAGGATACTCTGCTCGAACACAATGAGCATTTTGACGAGCTTGGAATCTTCCTGCCAAATTCCGTTTTTTTGAATAATCTAAAACGGCATATTACAAAAGCAGAGGCGATATTATATGAAGAAGAACACTGATCCGATCTCAACTTCCTATGTTGATATTATGGAAAAAAATCATATGGAAATCCCCTGGCATGATTATACCGGTGATGACAGCAACGTGCTTATCTCCGATGCGGGATTGATTGAAAAAGCTTCCGTTATCGGTCGTGTCGGTCTGATCCTGCTTTCCTGTGGAACCGGAGCATGGCGTGTCCGTACATCCATGAATAAGCTTTCCAAAGAACTCGGTGTAACATGCACGGTCGATGTCGGTCTGATGTCCATTGAGTTTAACTGTTTTGATGGAAATGATTGTGTGTCCCAATCCTTAAGTATTGCAAATACAGGCGTAAACACATCCAAGCTTTACCGAATGGAGCGTTTCGTCGACAGCTTTCCGAATATCGAAGCCCATCTGACTGGTGAAGAAATCCATAAAAGGCTTGATGAAATCGAGAGAATCCATGCGCTTTACTCTCCTGTCAAATTAGGACTGGCGGCAGCACTCGCCTGCTGTGCATTTACATTTCTGCTCGGCGGCGGTCCCGTGGAAATGATTCTTGCATTTATTGCTGCAGGTGTTGGCAATATCATACGAACAAAACTGATCAAGCATCATTTTACCTTATTTCTAAACATTGCTGCTTCTATCTCGGCTGCCTGTCTGATCTACACGATCTGTCTAAAGCTTGCCGAAATGCTGTTCCATGTAGCCGCGGTGAACGAAGCGGGTTATATATGCTCTATCCTGTTTATCATCCCAGGATTTCCATTTATTACAAGCGGCATTGACCTTGCAAAGCTGGATCTCCGTTCCGGACTGGAACGACTGACTTATTCCATTATTATCGTTTTGGTTGCAACCATGTCTGCATGGATCATGGCTTTGCTGTTACATTTGCAGCCACTGTCTTTCGCAGACATGCATATCAATGTATGGGTACATTTTATACTCCGGATAATTACAAGCTTCTGTGGTGTATTCGGATTTTCCCTGATGTTCAACAGTTCTGTTTCAATGGCATGTACGGCTGCAATGATTGGTGCTGTCGCAAATACACTCCGTCTGGAGCTCGTAGACCATTGTGGAATTCCTGCCGCTGTAGCTGCATTTCTTGGGGCACTGACAGCAGGACTTCTTGCATCCTTTATAAAACAGAATCATGGATATCCAAGAATTTCACTTACGGTTCCTTCCATCGTTATTATGGTTCCGGGACTTTACTTATATCGTGCAATTTATAACTTTGGCATTATGTCTCTTACCGAAGCGGTCTCGTGGTTTACATCTGCAATCATGATTATCATTGCACTTCCACTCGGTCTGATCTTTGCAAGAATTCTGACTGACCGTACATTCCGGTACTGCACATAACACAAATTACCTTACCAAACAAAGGAGGACAAACAAATGCTTACAGCCGTAACAGGTATCAACTGGGGTGACGAAGGAAAAGGTCGTGTCATCGATCTATTAGCAGAGCAGGCGGATATCGTCGTCCGCTATCAAGGCGGAAATAACGCCGGTCACACCGTCGTTGTTGGTCGTGATAAATATGTATTAAATCTGCTTCCATCCGGGATTCTGCATCCGGATGTCACATGTGTTTTAGGGGATGGAATGGTCATTGACTTAGAGCATCTCACGAAGGAAATCGAGGCTCTGCGAGGAAAAGGTATTCCTATCACACCAGAAAATCTAAAGCTTTCCAAGCGTGCCACGATCTCTATGCCTTGGCACCGGGTGCAGGATGAACTAGAAGAAGCCCGGCTGGAAAAGGATGGTTCCGCCTTCGGTTCCACACGTCGCGGTATCGCCTATGCTTACAGCGACAAATATAGAAAGAAAACGCTCCGGCTTGGTGATCTGCTTCATCTGAACGAGGGCTATATACACAACCGGCTGCACATGATGCTGGATGCCAAAAACATGGAGCTTTCCGGCTGTTATCATCAGGAGCCAATGTCCTATCCGGCACTGCTCTCCTGGTGTGAGAAACAGGCGGCAGCATTCTCCGCATATATCTGCGATACCGGCGCATTCTTAAGAAATGCCCTAGCAGACCATAAAAAAGTGCTTTTGGAGGCACAGCTTGGTGCCATGCGTGATATTGACTATGGCATATTCCCATATACATCCAGCTCATCCACGATCTCAGCCTATGGTCCGATCGGTGCCGGAATCCCCGGTGCTCCGCTCTCCCATGTCGTCGGTGTTCTGAAAGCATACTCGACCTGTGTCGGTGCCGGTCCATTTACCGCAGAGAAAGCAATGTCCGAATCATGGAAAGATGATCTTCGCCGTGCCGGCAATGAATACGGTGCTGCAACCGGACGTCCAAGACGTGTTGGTCCTTTTGATGCCGTTGCCAGCCGTTACGGACTCCAATGTCAGAACGCAGACCGGATTGCCCTGACAAAACTGGATGTATTAAGCTCCATGAAGGAAATTCCGATTATCACAGAATACCTGCAGCACACGAAACATATTATGGATTTTGACCCAACAGATAATATGGATAATCTCCTGCCTGTCATCGATATCGTTCCTGGCTGGCAACAGGATATCTCGCATTGCCGTTCTTATGATGAACTGCCGGACAATGCAAAACGATATATAGAAACGATTGAAAAACTGCTTGATCACGAGATACAATTTATCTCAGTCGGTGCGGAACGAAATCAATACCTGACAAAAGGGGAATGGCTGTAAAGCCACTCCCCTTTGTTATGTGTACATCTTCACTCTTCTCTGATACTCTGCATACGTGAGCGGTGCTTTCTCACTCAGTATCTTTGATTTAATCACAGTTCCGATAAATAACGTATGGGAACCACAAGATATCTTCTCTGTCACCGTCGCTCCAAGCATCGCCACGCTCTGCCATCCGAGATACGGGATTCCCTGTTCATTGACCGGAAGCTCCAGTGTTTTCATTTTATCAACATCTCTTCCAGACTGATATCCAAAATGCTTGATTGTCTCGAAGGTGCATGTCTCATCTAAGATACTGACTGCAAATATCCCACTCTTTTTGAGTAACTCACATGTATAACTCTGATTGGAAACCGCAATTGCAATCTGTACCGGCTCGTGGCTGATCTGCATACATGTATCAATGATACAGCCATTTGCTTTTTTCTCCCACACCGTCGATAACATGTATAATCCATAGGTAATACACTGTGTTGCTGTCCGTTCCATCTTCCACATCTCCTATCTGATTTTGTTTCCGATAGTATGTGCAAAATGAGATTTTCTATAGATAAAATATTATCAATTTAAGCAAAAATGGTACAAAACAGATCATATATTGTCTATTTTGTACCATCATCAAAGGACAGGAAATAAGATTTAAAATCTGTATTTGGATTGTTCTAGCTCCACATTGCCTCGATCTCAGTCTTGGATACCACACCGACACTTTTCTTCACGATCTCGCCATCTTTGAACAGAATCAAAGTCGGGATGCTTGCCACGCCATAAGACATCGCAATATCCATCGCCTGATCGACATCGAGCTTGCAGACCTTGACCTTTCCTTCATACTCGTCCGCAATCTCAGAAACCGTTGGTGCCAGCATCTTACACGGGCCACACCATGTTGCCCAGAAATCTACGAGCACGAGTCCCTTTGCATCGAGTACTTCTGCCTTAAAATTATCGTTATTTAAAATTACTTCTGCCATTTTCATTCACTCCTTATCTTTTGATTTATGTTACCCTTTGCTGCTTCCTTTTAATCACGCTACCACGCTTCACCCGGATATTTCATGCCCCAGTCTTTCCGAAGCTTCGTCATGATTTCCATTACATCCCTGGAATACGCAAGCTGCATCGCGGATGCATCCCCGCTTTTTACTGCCTGTTCCATATCCTGCATCTCATAGTACAGCGCATCCGCAGTATCTCCGGCTGTAATCTCCGTCTGCGCGCCACTTTCGGCATCCACGATGACTGCCTTATCCGCGCGCGGATATTCCATGATCTCGATATATCCTTTTTCCAGACTGATCATCGCACGCTTTGGCTGTTTTGAATGCATCGAGAGTGCAACCGTTGCCATCTGCCCCTGGGCATTCTTGAGCAGAATTGTTGCCTGCTCATCCGAACCGGTCGGAGAAGGCTTCCACTGGCTCACGATCTCATCCGGCTGTTCGTCCAGAAAACTCCGGACGATTGACAATGCATATACGCCGATATCAAGCATCGCGCCACCGGCAAGATTCATATTGAAGAACCGGTTAGACATATCATATTCCTTGAAGCTTCCGAAATTCATCGTGATGATCTGCACCTTTCCAAGCTCACCACTTTGCACGATATCCCACAGCTTCTTGTAGATTGGCATATGCCAGATCGTCATTGCTTCTGCAAGCACAAGCTTTTTTTCTTTCGCAAGCGCGATCATATCATCCAATTCTCTGCTGTTAAGCGTAATTGATTTTTCAACAAGCAGATGCTTTCCATACATCAGCGCCTGCTTCATAAATGCATAATGTGTATTATGCGGACTCGTAATATAGATGATATCTACATCCGCATCCAAAAACATATCATCGATCGTATCATATACTTTGGAAACACCATATTTTTCAGCAAATGCAACCGCCTTCTCATGCGTCCGGTTTCCAACTGCATATAACGATTTTCCCATCTTCTGCAATGCCTGTGCCATCTCATTTGCGATCACGCCGGTACCAAGCACTGCCCAATTCAACGTATCCTGCATCCACTTTACTCCTCATCTTTCACTAATATGTTTCAATACCATTAAAATAATCTTTTACCATCTTCACCACGACACCCGACAACAGGAATACCGCAATCAGGTTCGGGATTACCATCAAACCATTAAATGTCTCCGCGATGCTCCAGAGGAGCCCGAGATTCATCGTTGCACCAACGATTGCAACCAGGGAATACACAAGCATGAACGGTTTATTTACCCGTGTACCAAACAGAAATTCAATACATCGGACACCGTAAAGTCCCCAGCCGATGATTGTTGAAAATGCAAAACAACACATTGCAATCGCTGTGAAGATGGATACCCAGCCACCATAAGTCGCAGTGAATCCACTGATTGTAAGCTCTGCGCCTGCCGCCTCTCCATATCCAATCGGAACTTTACTGCATAAGATTACAAGTGCGGTCAATGTACAGATCACTATCGTATCAACAAATACTTCGAAGATTCCGAAGAATCCCTGCTTTACCGGTTTTCTTGTATCTGCACATGCATGTGCGATTGAACCGGTACCAAGACCAGCCTCGTTCGAGAAGATACCACGGGAAACACCTTTCTTCATACTCATGAAGAAGCTTCCAACGACGCCACCAGTCACAGATGCCGGGTTAAATGCGCCTTCAAAGATGGATGCAAATACCGTTGGCACGTTCTTGACATTCAGCAGCACAACTCCGATTGCAAGCACAATATACATTACTGCCATAAACGGTACCAGTTTCTCTGTTACCTGTCCGATCCGCTTAATTCCGCCGAGCAGAATGAGCGCAATCAGGATTGCAAGCACAATTCCGATAATGAGATTCAGGGTAGAAACCTGATTCTCGGAAATTACATTATAATTAAACAATGCTGAGTCAATCGCCGTTGTGATCGTATTGACCTGCGTTGCATTTCCCGTACCAAATACCGTCAATACGCCAAATGCAGAGAACAGATATGCCAGCCATTGCCAGTGCTTCTTCAATCCATTCTTAATATAATACATCGGTCCACCGACATAATCGCCATCTTTATTTTTCTCGCGAAAATGCACCGCAAGTGTAACCTCTGCAAACTTCGTACACATACCGAGCAGTGCAGATATCCACATCCAGAAAATCGCACCAGGACCTCCGATGGCGATAGCTCCGGCTACTCCGGCTACATTTCCGGTTCCAACCGTTGCCGCAAGTGCCGTACAGACTGCCTGAAACGGTGTGAGCGCACCGTCGCCCGCTTCCTTCTTCTTGAACATTCGTCCGAATGTCACCTTCATGGCATACGGAAACTTCCGTATCTGTAAAAACCGGGTACGAAAGCTCAAATATAACCCAACACCGATAATACAGATCATCGCCGGGACGCCCCAGATAAAATTATTGATCACACTATTGACTGCGTCTACTTTTTCTAACATTGATAAACTCCTATTCTAAAAGCCTTCCTTCTTTCGCTGTTTCCGAAGCTCGCTGCGTTTCTTTCCGGTCTCCCATTCCGCTTCTTCCACAACTGTCTCTAATTTCAATCTTGGTACCCGCCGCGGCTTATTATCCTCATCCAATGCAACCAGTGTCAGATATGCACGGTTCACCGGATAACGCATCCCATCTATCTTCTCTAAATAGGAATCCACGCGGATTTCCATCGACGAATTTCCGACATAGGTTACGCGTCCGATCAATACGACAATATCATGCTGACGAAGGCTACGCAGAAAAGTCAGATTATCTACCGATGCTGTGAGCACATGTCCCTCAGAATGCCGCATAGCCGTAAGACCTGCCACCTCGTCAATCCAGCCCATCAGTATTCCACCAAACATCACATCTGCGCCATTTAAATGTTCCGGACGAATCTCATGAAACTGTTCTGTCAGAGAATCCGCAACCCGTTTTTCTTTTATTTGCTCTTCCATGCTGTCATTCCTTTCCTGCTCTCATCCGATCAACTCATACTGTAGAAATTCATACTTTAATTTCGAGCCTTCCCCAATATTCTCCGGCAACAACGCTCTTGCAACCAGTTTCAGATCATCGGACTCAATATCCGTCCGTTTGAGATTTGCATAATCTCCATCTATGCTTACTACTTCATAATACCATGTTTCCATACGATAGCTCCCTATATCATCTTAATCCATAATGCTTATTGTATCATACTTCATCACACACCGACGTGATGACCTGTGCATATCAGCGTGCTTCATTATATCATGTCACCGGATTATTTTCATCTTTTAATTCCATTTTTCTACAATTTTATGTCATGATACATACGCCCCGCAGTTGCCTTTTTCCCTTCAAAATGCTAAGATATTTCCAGTTAAAAAACACATATATAAGAAAGGAATGTCCCATGCCTGTAAATAAAAATAACGGTTACCATACATTATCCAAAGATTTATCAGAACGTATCGAACAGGATCGCGCGAATCACTGGGTCAATCCATATGCCTGCCCGGATTCTGCCATCATCCGTCGTTTTGACGATCATGACAAGCCACATCTCTGGCGTCCTGCTTTCGTTATGGATGTCGAGAAAATCCTGCACAACAATTATTATAACCGATATTCGGATAAAACGCAGGTTATCTCCTGCTATAAAAATGACGATATCTCCAGGCGTGCGTTACATGTGCAGCTCGTCTCCCGTATCGCACGTACTATCGGCATGACACTTGGCTTAAACCTGGATCTGATTGAAGCGATTTCCCTTGGACATGATATCGGTCACACTCCGTTCGGACATGCCGGGGAGCGTTTCTTAAATGCACTTTATAACGGGCATACCGGACGATTGTTCAATCATAATATTCACAGTGCACGTGTCCTGGATCATCTGATTTTCCGGAATGTAAGCCTGCAGGTATTAGACGGTGTCATCTGCCATAATGGTGAGCTTGAGCAGCAGGAATATAAACCAAAGCGCTTTTCTGCCACGGATCCATGGGGAGAATTTGATACCAATCTCGAAGACTGCTACACCGATCCTTCTGCGAACAAACGACAGATTCCCGGCACACTGGAGGGCTGTATCATGCGGATCAGTGACATTATTGCATATCTTGGCAAGGACCGGCAGGACGCATTAAAGATTGGTCTGATTGAAAATAATAACCACTTTACTTCCGGTACGCTTGGCACAACCAATGCACAGATTATCAATAATATGACAGTCAGCATCATAGAGCACAGCTATGGAAAACCTTATATCAGTATGGATAAAGATGTATACGAAACTTTTTCAAAGGCGAAAACAGAAAACTATCAGACAATATATAACAATCCGCAGTTAAATGATATGTACAACAACAATATCCGTCCGATGTTCCACGATATGTATGAAGCACTTCTCACACAGGCAAAAAGGATGGACCAATCATCCATCCTTTACAAACATCATATTAATTATATCCGAAGTGCCAACCAATATAGTCATTATTTTAATATTGATAAATACATGGAGCACTACCTGAGTCAGGATCCGAATGAAATTGTCGTTGATTTCATGGCAAGCATGACCGATGATTATTTTATTGATCTGTACAACTACCTGTTTCCAAACGGATCCTACAAGGTTGACTATATCGGGTATTTCGACTAATGCATCAACAAGGACGTATACAATCATTTCATAATTGTATACGTCTTATTTTTTTCCGGAATTCATCGAATTGATATGGTTTCTTACGAAACCACAAGGATGTCTTCTAATCTGGAATAATCTCGATATATACCTGATCATATTTGTGCTTTAATTCCTGCTTGATCTCATCCCGTACCTGATGCAGGATGCTGATATGTATCACATCTGTCTGGTTGCCAATATAGACTTCCACCCAGATCTTCCGTCCCGTCTGGATTACATCAAGGAATGTCACTTCGTATGGATAATCCTTCATATGCTTATCTACGATGGAGCGGATCTGGCTCAACACCTCTTCCTCCGGTGCAAACAAAACCAGATTCTTGATACTCTGAAAGATCACAACGACCGGCTCCCGGATCAGCAAAATCGCCATCACTGCCGCTACTGCCGGATCAATATATGGTGTCAGGAAATGAAGCTTCGTATGAAGCAACAGCACCTGTACCACAAATGCAACCGCCACACCCAGACTGCTCACAACATCCAGCTTCCACATATAGAGCTCTGCTTTGATCGTCTCTGACTCGTATTTCTTACTGTAATGATTCAGTATGAGATACATCGCTGCACATCCTATGCAGACAAGGAACTCAAACACCGCAATCTTCCCAGCATTTACCTCATGTCCGCCATGCATGAGCAGCTTTACGTTCTCCACCAGCAGATTACAAGTGAGTGCCAGCAGGACGCTATACTTTACAAGCAGGAATAACGATTCTACCTGTGAATACCCATATGGGTGTTTCTCCGTAACCGGCTTATACAGAAGTGGCACCAACACAAGAAACGGTCCAATCATTACCAGATCTGCTGCATCAAACAAACAGTCCGTAAGCAGCGAATGCGAATGCGTGATCCACGCCATAACTCCTTCCGCTATAATAAATAAAAGGCTTCCCAGAAAAGATAATCGTAATATCTTCTTCTCTATCTTCAACTTATCTTTCTTCATATATATTTTCCTCTTCCCATTCTCGCCTTTTACTATAACATAAAAATCCCGTTTGGAAAATATACCAAACGGGATTGCTTTATTTTTTTATAACATACACAAGTAAATCATTACTTATGGAAGCCAGCTTATACGAACCTCTTTCAGCTGTCCGGTTACATCATTAAACTCGAACTCATATCCACTGTCACCCATATACACTTCTGATTCTATCATATACTTTACATTTTTCCCATCCTCTTCAGCATTTTCACTGCTATTTTCCAGCAGCTCATCCTTTGTAAGGGTAGTAGGGAATGAAAAATGTACCTTTTTTGCTCCATCTATCATATATTCACTGATTTCAGCATTCATGGAAGCATCATAATCCGGCTGTGGTACATAGAGGTGCGAATATCTCACATATGAAAGCACACAGTCCTCAGCCTTCTGCTCGCTGTCAGTGAAATTACCAAATTTAAACTGCATTGTTACATAATCGTTGATAGATGCCTGATACCTCTCAGTTTCATAATTTACATTTACATTGTTGCCACTGTTGTTAAGGTCACTCTCATCAAATGGAATACCTGCATCTATAAGATCCTTGAGTGTTGATTCTCCTAATATGAGCTTCGTACCATTGTACACAAATGATCTGTTGTCCATATCTGCATATTTCTCGCTGAGTCCCTGCTCCAATGTGAAATCATCATATACCGGAAGCGTAAACTCCGTTGATTCATCATATGTATCAGCAATATCCTCCGTATCATCTGCCGATATATCAGCAGCATCTTCTCCTGTAGTATTTTCCTCCGTTACAGTTACCTGTTCTGTTGCCTCTGTCTTCTCTGTTTTGTTGTCCGACTCGTCTGTCCCACAGCCAACAAGAGACATTCCAAGTACTACTGTGACAAGTCCCAGCTGCAGCATCCTTCTGTTTTTCATATAGTATGTTCCTCCTTGATAAAAATATGTTTTCGGATTTATTATCACTTATCACCCGAAATCTGTCGAGGTTAAATCAGTAGCATCCATGCAACCAGTGGTAGCAATGATTGATTTTTGCAATTTTTATCACTTTTTATCAATCAATATATATTTTTTAATTTTCTCACTCCTCAGTGATGCTCATAAACCTTGTATATGTCTTAGGGTTCATTATCTCCGGAGAATCATCAGCAAATCCATTTATGCTGTATATATTGCCATCTTCAAGATCTGTATACGCATTAAAGTAATACGAAGTCTTCCTTGTGCCGTTCCGTATACGCAATATGGAATAGGCATAATAATAGTAAATTTTTCCCTTTTCCTCATACTGTCCTTCGGCTGTAACCTTGGAAATCCCGGCAGAGTTGCTGTCTTCTGCCATATCAGCTGCACTCTTCCATGTATACGGAATAACAGACACTATCACCTGTGATTTATCAGCCTCAGAATAATAAGATTTCCCAGTCTGATCATCTCTTAGAAGTATGAAATTCTCTGGAATTTCATAGGATACATATATATCTTCATTTGCAATGCTGTCCACAAGCTCTGCATCAGTATATTCTTCTTTCACGACATCTGAACTGAATGTGCCTGAATACCCATCTGCCTGCCAGTATGAGCCTGCCATATCATTTGTCTCATCCGTAGGAACTGCACTGGAAGTAACACAAGCTGCCTCATCAATGGCCTTTTCATACATATCATTTCTCGATGCAGTATCCATGGCAGCTATATCTGTTCCATCAAATCTTACCACTGTGAGAAACCGTTTATCATCTCCTGCATCTGAAATGAGCACACAGAAATATGAACTGTCATATTCAGCGCCACGTTCCTCCTTCATGCTCACTATATATCTTATATACTCCCTGTCATCCACACGAATCTTCTCGGGATACTGTTCCATCGTATAGCCGGATTCCTTCATATGTTGTACACGTCCGTCTCTGTCATTCCAAAAATCATCAGCAGAATCATCCTCAACATCTATCTGTACCAGATACTCGTCGGTACTTCTTATGTTGAGACAGCCACTTTCATGTATAATAGCTATTCCTGCTGGTTTTACGGAAAAAGCATATCCCTTAAATACGATATGCCACAGTTCAGAGTACAACGTCTCATCTTCTGTCTGATCATGGTTTTTCAGATTGATTACGCCCATAAAATCCAAAGCAGCAGCTATTGCACCTGCAAATATAACGACAGATATAATCACATATAATACCTTTTTAAATTTCTTCATCCGCTTTTTCATCCTCAAGTATTATCTGAAGTATTTCCTCTTTCTTTATTCTTTGCATCTCGGATCCTGTAAGTATCAGAAGGATAATCATTACAATCACAAAAACCGCAACAAAAATCAGCGTCGACAGGCTGTAGTTCAAAAACAATCCTGAATTATCATTTCCTGTGTAACACTGTATATAATCTCCATCCCGTATTCCAGGCACATCAAGCCATACAGTATTCATTATCTTTCTTCCATCATCATCAAAATAACACAGATCAGCCTTTGTATACTGCTGGTACACCTTCTCAACACGTACATTATCGTTTTTATCTTTATGGTTGCTCCACTCATTCCTGACAAACAACACTGCCATCATAACAATGGAAAATATACATATAACTGTCATAATTCCAAATATTACTTTAAGCCTCATGAACCGGTTCCTGCCTCGAAGATTTTTCATGTGCACTATATTGTTTGATGCTAGATTCTCCTGAGTCAGTTCACCCTGTTTTTTTCTTTCTTCTCCATATATAAGCTCATCCATCTGAACATCAAGTATCTCACATATACACACAAGTCTGTCAAGATCCGGATATGCCTTATCTCTCTCCCATTTGGACACTGCCTGTCTGCTTACACCTATCTTATCAGCAAATTCTTCCTGACTCAGTTCGGCTTTCTTACGATATTCCTGTATTCTGGATCCTATATACAACATCCTTTTTCCTCCTCTTAATAGTCGGCGTTTCTCTTAACTCTTCAAAATGAAACGGAGCCCCTGTCACTGCAACATAAAATGGCAAAGGACTCCTATGAAGTTTTCCATCAGTCCTCTTTTGTAGTAAAATTTGATGAGATACTCTGGTAATGAATCCATGTTTGTGACAGCAAATGTGTACATGTAAACCATCTGGTTTTCCGGCTTTTCACCCTTGCATACCACACGCCTTTCATAAGGCCATCAGCCAGTTTCACAGCTATGCCGTAAATAATCATATATATTTAATTCTCAATACCCAACCACATCATACTTCGGATTGCTCTCCTGATCCTCATACATGACAACAAGCTTGTCCTCACATACCATAATTGAAAAGATGTAGGTCGGATCAGTATATGCAACCGATTCATAGCAATCCGCATATCGCTTTAGAACTTTTTCATTATTGCCATTCAAATCCGTCTGTATCAATTCTGTATTTCCATTTTCCTGTTTCAGATAAAACAGTTTATCACCATAGGAATTATACTCCAGAACATGTTCCGATATTGTCGTATACTGTGTTTCATCGGACTCTTGTTTCTGGTCTGTTTTCTCACACTTTTTTAACGTATACATCCCATTCTCATCTGTACATAACAGATATCTGTTTCCATTTTTCCTGATACTTTTTTCACCATATTCATTATAGACAGCTTCCAGATAATAACTATCATCATCATAGATAATCTCAGCATAAAAATCCTTTGCACGACTATAAGCTTGGCCAATAAATTTTCCCAGATATAATTCCTTCTTATCTATATTTATCTGACTCTCTATTTTTACCCTATATACATCAAAATACTCATAATCATCGTCTACAGGAGTCTCATAATAGAGATATCCATCTTTTATTGCGCAATAAAAAGCTGAATCTGTATATGGTTCATCTACATTTCCATTTTCCACATTTATCCGGCTTAAGAAATAAGCATCCTGTAAATAATATGTAAAATATACATATCCATCATAATAATCTAACCGGATGAGCCAGCCGGTTTCCTCACTGTCATCCATCATCCATGCCTTCCTGATGTCATCGAGTGTAATGATTGTCGACATGTCGCCTTCTTCACCAACCTTGCAGATTGCATTCTCAGTTTTATGGAAGAAAAACAGTTCATCCCCATTTGCCACTGCACGCTCGTTGTAATTCATTACTTTATCCTCATATGCTGCATCCGGGCCGTGTTCTTCTTTCGCATATGCACCATAGAATGATTTGTAATTATTGTAAATAACAAAATTCTTTCCAACAAAAAATGCGGACACACATACGAACGCAATTCCCACAACCAGAGACGATATATGAACCGCTTTGCTCTCCTTATCAAACAAATTCTTATTTCGTCGATACTCGTATATGTGGATAAGCAAAACAATTATCATCACTGCTATTCGCACAAAATACAAAACTGTACTTTGTTCTGCATAAACATGTGCCTTAAAACAATACAGATTGCTTATAAAATCGACAATCAAAACTACAATTATTGTCACATCCGCGAACAAATCCAGACGCGCCGAAGTTTTTTCATTTACCTTCTGCATAATCCATGCCAGAACATAGCACACCAATGCGCAGGTAAATAACACTTTCAGTCCTAGCCAGAAATTTGCACCATACACTTTAACAAAATCATCCAGATTGCAAAGTCTGGCATACTTCGTGTAAAAAGCAAGCCCAAATGGATATTCTTCTCTCCACAATGGTGATGCACCAATTAACTGTTTCAATGCCTGACATGCCACAATCATTGCAATCAGACGTACAAACCAGATTCTGTGATATGTGATTATTTTCTTCTGTTCATCTTCCAGCATTATACTCCCCCCCTGTTTTCGTTCTTTTACTTTATTTCAATTTTTGTAACCATATCAAGTATACACAAAATACATATACTTGTCATTCACAAAATGGAGTCAAGCAAAAAAATCCCCTACACTCCATTATGAAGTATAGGGGATTCTTTTATTTGATTACCAAATCAAAATGTCTACCATATGCGGTGTATTACTTATTAGCGATTGCAGCCTGAGCAGCAGCAAGTCTAGCGATAGGTACACGGAATGGTGAACATGATACATAATCAAGACCAATCTTGTGGCAGAACTCAACAGATGAAGGATCTCCACCGTGCTCACCACAGATACCGATATGAAGCTTTGGATTTACTGGCTTACCAAGCTTAACTGCCATATCCATGAGCTTACCAACACCTGTCTGGTCAAGCTTAGCAAATGGATCGTTCTCGAAGATCTTAGCATCATAGTAAGCATTGAGGAACTTACCAGCATCATCTCTTGAGAAACCGAATGTCATCTGAGTCAGATCGTTTGTACCGAAGCAGAAGAAGTCAGCTTCCTTAGCGATGTCATCAGCTGTAAGAGCAGCTCTAGGAATCTCGATCATTGTACCAACTTCGTACTTCAGATCTACGCCTGCAGCAGCGATCTCAGCATCAGCAGTCTCAACAACTGTCTTCTTAACATACTTAAGCTCCTTAACCTCACATACAAGTGGGATCATGATCTCTGGCTCAACATTCCAATCCGGATGTGCCTTCTGAACTTCGATAGCTGCACGGATAACTGCCTTTGTCTGCATCTTAGCGATTTCCGGATAAGTAACAGCAAGACGGCATCCTCTGTGACCCATCATAGGGTTGAACTCATGAAGTGAGTTGCAAAGAGCCTTGATCTCATCAACTGTCTTATTCTTAGCCTTAGCAAGCTTCTCGATATCAGCATCCTCTGTAGGAACGAACTCATGAAGAGGTGGATCCAAGAATCTGATTGTAACAGGATTTCCTTCAAGTGCCTCATAGAGTGCCTTGAAGTCATTCTGCTGATATGGAAGGATCTTGTCCAGAGCTTCTTCTCTCTCTTCTACTGTATCAGAGCAGATCATCTCACGGAATGCTGCGATTCTCTCTGGATCGAAGAACATATGCTCTGTACGGCAAAGACCGATACCTTCTGCACCAAGCTCACGAGCCTTCTTAGCATCTGCCGGTGTATCAGCATTTGTTCTAACCTTCAATGTTCTATACTTATCAGCCCATGCCATAACTCTACCGAATGTACCAGCGATAGAAGCATCAACTGTCTTGATAACTCCATCATAGATGTTACCTGTTGTACCATCGATTGAAATGAAGTCACCTTCCTTAAATGTCTTACCTGCAAGTGTGAACTGCTTGTTTTCCTCATCCATGATGATGTCGCCACAACCAGATACACAACATGTACCCATACCACGAGCAACTACGGCTGCGTGAGATGTCATACCACCACGAACTGTCAGGATACCCTGAGCAGACTTCATACCTGTGATATCTTCTGGAGATGTCTCAAGACGAACAAGAACTACCTTCTCGCCTCTTGCTGCCCATGCCTCTGCATCGTCAGCTGTAAATACAACCTTACCACATGCAGCACCAGGAGAAGCACCAAGACCCTTACCCATAGGTGTAGCTGCCTTAAGAGCTGCTGCATCAAACTGTGGGTGAAGAAGTGTATCAAGGTTACGAGGATCGATCATAGCAACTGCTTCTTCCTCTGTCTTATGTCCCTCATCTACAAGGTCACAAGCGATCTGAAGAGCTGCCTGAGCTGTTCTCTTACCATTTCTACACTGAAGCATGTAAAGCTTCTTATTCTCAACTGTGAACTCCATATCCTGCATATCATGGTAGTGATTCTCAAGTGTCTCACATACCTGAATGAACTCTGCATATGCTTCTGGGAATTCCTGCTCCATCTGAGCGATTGGCATTGGTGTACGAACACCGGCAACTACGTCCTCGCCCTGTGCGTTGATAAGGAACTCACCCATAAGCTTCTTCTCACCTGTTGCAGGGTCACGAGTAAATGCAACACCTGTACCAGACTCGTTGTTCAGGTTACCGAATACCATAGGCATTACGTTAACGGCTGTACCCCATGAATAAGGGATATCGTTATCTCTTCTGTATACGTTTGCACGAGGGTTATCCCATGAACGGAATACTGCCTCGATAGCAAGCTTCAACTGCTCTACAGGATCTGAAGGGAAGTCTGTACCAAGCTGATTCTTGTACTCAGCCTTGAACTGCTCTGCAAGAGTCTTAAGATCTGCTGCTGTAAGCTCAACGTCGAACTTAACACCCTTCTCTTCCTTCATCTTGTCGATCAGCTGCTCGAAGTACTTCTTACCAACTTCCATAACAACGTCTGAGAACATCTGGATGAAACGTCTGTAAGAATCATATACGAAACGCTCAAATGCTGGATCTGGGTTACCAGCGATCATAGCTGCAACTACCTCGTCGTTCAAACCGAGGTTCAAGATTGTATCCATCATACCAGGCATAGAAGCTCTGGCACCTGAACGTACAGAAACAAGCAATGGATTCTTGAGATCGCCAAACTTCTTGCCGTTGATCTCCTCCATCTTCTTAACACCTTTCATAGCCTGAGCCATGATCTCATCATTAATCTTACGACCATCCTCATAGTACTGTGTACAAGCTTCTGTTGTAATTGTGAATCCCTGTGGTACCGGAAGACCAATTGTTGTCATCTCTGCAAGGTTGGCACCCTTACCACCAAGAAGATTACGCATGGTCATGTCGCCTTCGCTAAACATATAAACCCACTTGTTTGCCATTTGTCATATACCTCCTAAGTAATCAAATTTCTGCGATAGCAGACTATGGCACGTCCCCATCACACTGCAAGAAATTATAACATAATTTTCACAATTGATAAAGGCATTTTTATAAATATTTAGTAAAATCGCCATAAAAAAACATAAAAAGAAAGGCAATTGGTTTTCCGGACGTATTTTACGCGGAAATCAACTGCCTTTTTTATTTTCTTTTCAGTCCGGGCTGCTCATATCTACTGCTGCGGCAAATCTGTTCCGGACACTTCCGTATCGTCTGTCGGGGTGCCGGTTGTTTCTTCCGGGTTCTGGACTTCCATCTTCTCCGGTGCATCTTTCACCCTCTCGAAAACCATGCTTTCTGTATCCATTGATACGGTGAGCATTCCATTTTCCACGGTAAAAGCAATTTCCTCATCATCCGAATAAAGCATGCCTTCCTTCCATTGAAACTGCTCTGTCTCCTCCCCGAAGCCAAGGCTTGCCGTGCCATCCGCATACAACGTAAGTGCCATGGAATCCAGCCCATATGACACGATATCGTCGTGAGAATAGCTGTCCCCGTCCGACTCCATGGAATACAGATGGTATACCCCCGCAGCCGAAGCCTTCTTCTCTGATTTTGCACAGGCCGCGAAGATACACATGCATCCCACAAGTAAAAATGAAAGTACGATCATGCGAAGCGCCGTTTGTCGTGTTCTCATGTTGCCGTCCTCTCGTACAACTTGGTTTCTATATAGCCTATGCGCAAATCCTCTGTTTAGAACTTATTTTTCATAGCAGGAAAATACCGCCTGTTTCTTCTCATCGGAAAGCTTTGGTGTGATAAGGCTCACAACCGGAACGATGATAAGTCCGGCAAGCATTGCAAATGCACCACAGTTGATCGGCGACTGCAACACGGTTGGGAATGATGCTCTTGCAAGCATATTCGCTACCATGATGCCACTGCCGAACAGGAAGTTCACAAGCACGGCGGCCTTCGTCACGCCCTTCCAGTACAGGCTGTAGATAAATGGTGCAAGGAATGCGCCTGCAAGCGCGCCCCATGAAATACCCATAAGCTGTGCGATAAATGTCACGCCGCTCTTATACTGTACAACCGCGATCACTGCGGAGATTGCGATAAATACAACGATGAAGATACGCATGATAAATACCTGTTTCTTCTCTGTCATCTCCTTCACGATCGTGCCACGGATCATATCCAGCGTCAGTGTCGAAGAAGATGCGAGCACCAGTGACGATAATGTCGACATGGATGCAGAAAGTACCAGGATTACAACAACCGCGATCAAAAACGGAGACAGCTTCTCGATCATCGCCGGGATAATCGCATCATAGCCCTGTGCCGCGATGTCGATATCATACAGTCTGCCGAAACCACCGAGGAAATAACAGCCACCAGCTACAATGATTGCGAAGATTGTGGATATTAAGGTTCCTTTTCCGATTGACTTCTCATCCTTGATCGCATAGAACTTCTGTACCATCTGAGGAAGTCCCCATGTGCCAAGTGATGTCAGGATCACAACACACAGAAGTCCAAAAGGATCCGGTCCGAAGAACGATGCAAATGCACCCGGTGTGGATGTTGCCTGCGCGTCCTCTACTCGTGCCAATGCATCGATTGCCTGCATGAATCCACCATTTGATTTTAATACTGATGCAATGACCGCGATGATTCCGATGATCATGATACATCCCTGAATAAAATCATTGATGGCTGTTGCCATGTAACCGCCTGCGATCACATAGATTCCGGTAAGCACTGCCATCACGACGATGCAGACCGTATAATCCAGATGAAACGCCATCCCAAACAATCTTGAAAGTCCGTTATAAAGCGATGCTGTATACGGAATCAGGAATACAAATACAATCAAGGATGCTAAGATCTTAAGCATCTTCGAATCAAACCGGACACCGAAGAATTCCGGCATTGTCTTACTCTCTAAATGCTGGCTCATTGTTCTCGTCCGTCTGCCAAGTACATTCCATGCAAGCAGGGAACCGATAAATGCATTTCCAAGACCGATCCATGTGGAAGCAAGACCGAACTTCCATCCGAACTGTCCAGCATATCCGATGAAGATAACCGCCGAAAAGTATGAAGTTCCGTATGCAAATGCAGTCAGCCATGGTCCAACATTTCTTCCACCTAATACAAATCCATTGACATCGGTCGCATGCTTCCGGCAGTAGACGCCGACACCGATCATCACTCCAAAAAATATTACTAACATGATAATTTTAATCGCCATTTTCTCTCTCCTTTTTCTTCTGTCTGGTGATTGTAAATCCCGCTCGATTTATCCCTTCGTTTCTCCATTGCGTTATTGCGTAACGCTTTACTGTATTAAAGTAATCTGATTAAAAGAAAAGGGATGCCGACAAGCATCCCTGTCTCTTATCTTCTTTTAGTATTCAAATTTCTTCTCGAAGTAAGCCTTCAGATCTTCGATCTTCACACGCTCCTGCTCCATCGTATCACGATCACGGACAGTTACAGCGCCGTCTGTCTCAGACTCAAAATCATAAGTCACACAGAACGGAGTACCAATCTCATCCTGTCTTCTGTAACGCTTACCGATGTTTCCTCTGTCATCGAACTCACAGTTATATGTCTTTGCAAGCTCTGCATAGATCTTCTCTGCACCTTCGTTCAGCTTCTTAGAAAGCGGAAGCACACCGATCTTAACCGGTGCTAATGCCGGATGGAAATGAAGTACGGTTCTCATATCCGGCTTCTCCTCGGTTCCGATATTCTCCTCGTCATAAGCGGCACAGAGGAATGCAAGTGTCACACGGTCTGCACCTAATGATGGCTCAACAACATATGGAATATACTTTTCCTTCTTCTCATCATCGAAATATTCCATTGGCTCACCGGATGTATTCTGATGCTGTTTCAGATCGTAATCGGTACGGTCTGCAATTCCCCACAGCTCGCCCCAGCCAAATGGGAACAGGAACTCAATATCCGTTGTACCCTTGCTGTAGAAGCAAAGCTCCTCCGGAGAATGGTCACGTGCACGCATCTCATCATCCTTGATGCCAAGATCCTTCAGCCAGTTAATACAGAATTCTCTCCAGTAACGGAACCATTCCATATCTGTACCAGGCTCGCAGAAGAACTCCAGCTCCATCTGCTCAAACTCTCTTGTACGGAATGTGAAGTTACCCGGTGTGATCTCGTTACGGAAGGACTTTCCGATCTGACCGATACCAAAAGGAATCTTCTTACGGGATGTACGCTGTACATTCTTGAAGTTTACAAAGATACCCTGTGCGGTCTCCGGTCTTAAGTAAACTGTATTCTTTGCATCCTCGGTTACACCCTGGAATGTCTTGAACATCAGGTTAAACTGACGGATACCGGTAAAGTTATGCTTGCCGCAGCTTGGACAGCAGATATGCTTCTCTTCCACATACTGTTCCATCTGCTCATTTGTCCAGCCGTCAATGGAACCCTCGATCTCGATTCCGTTGTCAGTCATATAATCTTCAATCAATTTATCTGCACGAAAACGCTCGTGACACTCTTTACAGTCCATCAGAGGATCTGCAAATCCACCCAGGTGACCGGATGCCACCCATGTCTGTGGATTCATAAGAATGGCACAATCCACACCTACGTTGTAAGGATTCTCCTGAATGAACTTCTTCCACCATGCCTTCTTCACATTGTTTTTGAGCTCAACTCCAAGGTTTCCGTAATCCCATGTATTGGCAAGTCCGCCATAGATTTCAGAACCCGGATATACAAATCCTCTGTTCTTTGCAAGTGCTACGATTTTGTCTAAAGTCTTTTCCATATTTTGTAAACCTTCCTTCCTCTCGCACCGGAGTGTGCGGATTCTTATTATTTTTCGGTGTGACTTTCTTCACCATATGAAACATACAACATTTTACAGGCTAATGGTTCAGATTGCAACCATATTTTTGAAATTCATCATACACCATGCATTTTTATGCGTCGGGCTTTTACAGGGATGATAGTATTTCCAGTGATTTGAATTCGCGGTCAACATACGCTTCCCGAAAACGGTCTGCCACGTACTTTAATTCTGCCATCGCCTCTTCACTTAACTGAAACGCATACAGCTTCGTAAGATCTGCCGACTGGATATATTGCAGAGTATAAATAAGGGTCTCGGATACCGTCCGTGTAAGCTTCAGCTCTTTTCCGCATGCCTCACACAGAAGCCCGCCTGCCTTCGCATTGAAATATTTCAGTTCCTTCTTATTGCAGCGTACGCATGTATATGCATGAATCCCCTGTCCTTCGATATCCATCAGCCGTACTTCGAACGCATAGCGGATCAGCTGATTGTCCACGGTTCCCTGTTCAAGTGCCTTGAGTGTCACATAGAGCAGATTGAGCTCATTCACACAATAGCAGCCCTCTCTCGTATAATATGACATAAATTCACACACATACGATGCATAGCACAACTTCTCCATATCCAAAGGAAGTCCGGAAAAATATTCCCGGACCTCCGCTTTGACTAACGTATAGGAATCTCTTCCCGGAAATACGGTAAAAGTACCCATCACGAAGCTCTGGCTCGCCGCCCGGAGCTGGCTTACCGCCTTTCTGGCACCATTTGCAAACACTGTGATCTTTCCGCGTTCCTTGGTCAGTATGACCAACCGTTTATCGTACTCCTTCACAAGTGTTGCATATAAAATTATACCCGTTACCTGTATTTCCTCACGCATTTTTTGTTATCTCTCTATTTCTTTTCCCGGTAATGACTCATCCGGATACGTATGGTAATATAAATCACAAGTACGATGGCCACACCAACGAAAATCCATATCTGTACCGGCACATCCTCAATATTATAACACCGGACATTGATCCACATCTGATTGATTTCCTTATTCGCCGTATCATCAAAATACTGCATGACTGCACTCCGTTGCAGTACCTCCTGCGTCGGATACTGTGCAAACAACTGTCTGCGCGTCTGTTCTTCCGGCACAGTCATAATATAATCTTCATTGGAATCATCCCCACAGAAGAAGAAACCAACCGGATACTCTGTTGTATCCTCTTCATCATCCTCTGCCTCATAATTCCATTTCAGATAATCATAGACTGTATCATCGTCACCGCCACTGATCACCGATGTATAACCAATGTAATACATGTTACGCACCGCATTATCCGGACGAGACACAAAGTTTACAAATGCCTCAGCGGCCTGCTGTTTTTCCGCATCCTGTCCGATTCCGCTTTGCAGCATAACCCAGCCGTCAAACCACAAGTTCGTCGACTCCTCCGGCACCGCAAAATCCAGATAGAAATCATCCTCTTCTGCCTGATCCATCGCATAGACAGCATCTCCGGACCACTGGTAGTTTGCAACGACCTTTCCGCTGATCATGTCTGCTTTACCGCTGTCGGTCTCAAACGAATAAACATTGCCCTGCATATCCTGCAGGATGTCCTCCACATTCTCAATCGTATCGGAATCCACATCATTCATGATCTGCATCAATCGTTCCTGATAATCCGGTGCATTGCGGAGCGATTCATCCATTAGTTCGTCTTTTCTGTAAGAACCAAGTGCCGCAAAATAAGAATCCCGGACATTATCCTTGATTGTAACCTGGCGCTTAAACTTGTCATTTAGAAACACATCCCAGGTAGATGCTTCCTCTTCTGTCATCTTCTCCGGATTGTAGAGAACACCGGTGACGCCCCACATATAGCCTGCCGCATATTTACTCCACGACTCACCGCCGATCTCATTTTCATCAAACGTATCCTTAATATAATCGGATACCCCGCGCACATAGTAATTATCCGGATTGTCCGTATCATAAAAATCTTCTGAAAACGGCACCAGCTTCTTCTCTGCCATCAGCTTCATGATCATATAATCAGACGGACAGACAAGGTCATACACATCGCCGAGTGTCAGCTGGTTATACAGATCCTCGTTCGTACCGAAGCACGAATACTCAACCTCCACGCGCTTGCCGTACGTCTCGTAATACCACTCGGTGAAATCATCGACCATCGAATTCTCACCGAAGATCTCCGCACCATTTTCAAGCTCCATGCGTTCTTCTTCGTCCCAGGCACCAAGATCGATATATTCCTCCCAGTTGCAGACACGCAGCTTGATCACGTCGTCATTTCCCTGTGCGTGTGTGATCTTTGTTCCCGGCACCATCGCCAGAAATGTCATCATAGTTGCCGCCGCAACGGCTGTCACACGTTTTAACATCTTATTTCTCATTGCGGACACCTCCTTTTTCAGAGGTTGTCTTTCTGCCAGCCACATTCATGACAACCACTGCCAGAATAACGATCAGGAAGATCACTGTCGAAAGAGCCCAGAGTGCAGTTTTAATCTCTGTCTGTGAACCCTTGGTTGCATTGACAACATACGTACTGATCGTGTTAAACGTTGCCGGTTTTGTATAGCTTGCGATGAAATAATCATCAAGCGAAAGTGTGATTGCCAGCGCAAATCCGGATACGATACCCGGCATGATCTGCGGGATCACAACCTTACGGAGTGCCATCGACGGAGACGCACCAAGATCCATTGCCGCCTCATACAGACTTGCATCCATCTGCTTTAATTTCGGAACCACAGACAGATACACAAATGGAGCAGATAACACTACATGACCGATCAGCAGCGGCACATAGCTTTCCTTATTCATGCCAAATGCAACGATCAGCAGCACGCAGATGGAAAAACCGGTTACAACATCTGCATTGACAACCGGAATCTGGTTGGCTGTGTTAATAAAGTTCTTCGCAAGTTTCTTCGAATAAAACGCACCAATCGCACCCATCGTTCCAAGGATTGTAGCAAGCAGAGATGAAACAAGTGCCAGAAGAACCGTCCCGACGATCATATCCCGAAGCTCGCCCTTTGTGAACAGTGTCACATAATTCTGCATAGAAAATCCGTGGATCGAACCGATATTCCCGGAATCCGTAAAGCTGTATACCGCCAGAATCAGAATCGGTGCATAGATAACGAGCAGCATAAGAATCAAAAATAGTTTTCCAATCGTCTTTCTCATCAGATCAGTGCACCTCCTCTTCCCTCGTCCTCATCCGAGTATTTGTTCGTAAAGAGGGTGAAGATCAATATGATCAAAAGCAGGATCAGTGCGATCATGGATCCATTGTGCCAGTCGTAGGATGCAAAATAGCTTCCGATCAGACTACCCATAATATACGTGCTGTTATAAAGCATATCCAGCACAACATAGTTTGTCATAGATGGCAGAAATACCATCGTGATTCCGCTGATAATGCCAGGCACGGAAAGTGGCAGTGTCACCTTCAGAAATGTCTGTACCGGATTCGCGCCAAGGTCACCTGCCGCCTCTATCAGACTCGTGTCTAACTTCATCAGCGTCGTGTACATCGGCAGAATCATGAATGGAAGAAAATCATACGTCATACCGATGACAGAATTTAAAAACGGATGCAGGGCAAGATTTCCCTCTAACACCGTAAGTATCTCTTTTAATGCAGTGATACGCAATGTGAAATTGATCCACATCGGCATCACAAATGCAACTAAGATCACACTCTTATGCCGCATATTGCTGCGCGCTAAGATATACGCAATCGGATATGCAAGCAGTACACAGACGCAGGTCGTCACAACCGCCAGCGCAAAGCTGTACGCAAGTGTACCGATCGTATTCGGGCTCGTAAAAAATGCCGCCAGATTCTGCACGGTAAACTGACCTTGTCCGTTTGTAAACGCATAATATAAAAGAACAAACAATGGGGCTACTACAAACAGCAATAGAAAAAGTGCATAAGGTATACCCAGTCCGCTCTTTGCAAAACGTGAAGAACGCATACAATATCACTCCTTTTCTATTTCTTGATGGAAAACTGGATATGCTCCTCCGGAATAACCAGACTTACATAGTCATCCATATTCCACAGGTATTCATCGTTAACGATGAAATCTTCATCCATATCCGTACGGACCACGTAGCTGTAATGATCACCCTTGTAGATCAGGTTGATGATATGTCCGCAGACGATACCCTCTTCCTCATTATCGCTCATAGAAATATGCCGTGGCTTGATTGCAAGCACGACCTTCAGTTTCTCATAATCAATCACGTCACCATGTGCATCTAAAAGCTCATGCGCGTCGTTAAACTTAGAACCCGGTATGATCTTCGTCAGATCACACTGGATCTTTCCATCAAAGATTGTAAGCTCATAATTCTTGTCTACATCACTCTCGATCTTATTCAGTGTGTGTTCCGGAATCATGATGTGAATACCATCCGGTTCCACATTCAGTCCAACCTGGCTTCCAACCGCTGCGGTTTTTGTCGACTGGATCACGATCTCATTCTTGCCGGATTCCACTGTGATCTCATAGTGGACACCCTTGAATACAACTGATGTAACCGTTCCTGTGATTGCACCATTCTCAGGCGTTGTGATCTCCACATCTTCCGGACGCACAACGACTTCCACCAGCCGTCCATGCTCGACATCATCCACACAGGCAAATTCCGCCCCGCAGAAACGCACCTTGAGCTTGTCTGTCATGATGCCAGTAAAAATATTACTCTCGCCGATAAAGTCTGCAACGAATGCATTTTTCGGCTCATTATATATATCCTCAGGAGTTCCGATCTGCTGCATACGTCCTTCGGACATGACAACGATCTTGTCCGACATCGTAAGTGCCTCCTCCTGGTCATGTGTTACATAGATAAAGGTAATTCCAAGTCTTTCATGCATACTTTTCAGTTCAAGCTGCATCTCCTTGCGCATCTTTAAGTCGAGCGCACCGAGCGGCTCATCGAGAAGCAGGATCTGCGGCTCATTGACCAGTGCACGCGCGATTGCGATTCGCTGCTGCTGTCCACCGGACAAGGTTGCTACCTTCCGCGTCTCAAACCCTTCTAAGTCTACCATCTCCAGAACTTTCTTTACCTTCCGCTTAATCTCGTCCTTCGACAGCTTCTTAAGCTTTAATCCAAAGGCAATATTGTCAAAAATGTTTAAATGTGGAAACAATGCATACCGTTGAAATACTGTGTTGATCGGGCGTTTGTTTGGTGGTAGATTTCCAATCTCTTTACCATCTAGCAGTATTTCTCCCTCTGTAGGAATTTCAAAGCCCGCAATCATGCGGAGTGTTGTGGTTTTACCACAGCCCGAAGGCCCTAAAAACGTTACGAATTCGCCCCTTTTTACCGTAAGGTTAAAATCCTCTACAGCGACAAACCCATCCTCAAATGTTTTTGTGATGTGCTTTAGCTCAATAATGTTTGTTGAACTAGTGTTGTTTTCCAATAAACTCTCATCCTCCTTGTGTTCCTGACATCCTTATCCATGGCATTGGCGGATGCAGGCCAGATTTTTCTTTCGTATTCTCTACGAAAATGCATAAAAATATGCCTGTTTTTTCTTACAAAAACAAGCATATTTTATCAGATTCATATTCTATTTACAATCAATTTTTTAACGTCTGTGATATTTTCTGTCTTCCTCTTCATACTTCGGGGAGCACGTAAGCTGGACACCTATTTTCTTCAGAAGCTGCTCATCCACCGATGAAAGCAATACCGTCGAATGTGCCTGACAATTCTTCAATTTTGAGAGCTGCTCAATTGCAAGCTTTGCTTTTTCATCCTGTGCCGCCGTCGTGGAAAGCGCAATCAGAATCTCATCGGTATGCAATCTTGGATTGTGGCTTCCAAGATATTGGATTTTGAGTCGCTGGATCGGCTCGATGGCTTCCTTGGATACTAACTGTACTTCATGCGGAATTCCGGCAAGTACTTTAAGCGCATTCAAGATCGCAGCTGCCGATGCACCGAGCAGATCTCCGGTTTTTCCGGTTACGATCGTGCCGTCTGCAAGCTCGATTGCCATCGCCGGATGCCCGGTCTCCTCTTCCCTTGCCAATGCTTTCTTTGCCACCAGGCGGTCCTCCATAGAGACACCCGCCTGCCGCAGTAAAAGCTCTAACTTATTCTTGTCATCCTTCGACTGTCCGTAACGCTTTCTGTCACACAGGCACCGATAATACCGGCGGATGATCTCCTGTGCCGATGCATCGCGGCATACCTGATCGTCAATGATACAATTTCCAGCCATATTGACACCCATATCCGTTGGAGACTTATATGGGCTGCTTCCGGCAATCAGTTCAAACATTGTCGCAACAACCGGGAATATCTCGATATCGCGGTTGTAATTAACGGTTGTCTCACCATATGCTTCCAGATGAAACGGATCGATCATATTGACATCGTTTAAGTCCGCTGTTGCTGCCTCATAAGCAAGATTGACCGGATGCTTGAGTGGCAGATTCCAGATCGGGAATGTCTCAAACTTTGCATACCCGGCCTTCACGCCACGCTTATATTCATGGTAAAGCTGAGACAGGCAGGTCGCCATCTTTCCACTACCCGGTCCCGGTGCCGTGATGACAACAAGCGGGCGCTCTGTCTCGATATATTCATTCTTTCCATACCCCTCATCACTCACGATATGGGCAATATCACTTGGGTATCCAACAATCTTATAGTGACGGTAAGACTTGATTCCAAGCTCTGCAAGCTTCTTGCGGAAAAGCTCTGCCGATGCCTGCCCGGCATACTTTGTCAGACACACACTGCCAACATACAGTCCTACTGCCTGGAATTCGTCGATCAGGCGCAGCACATCCATATCATATGTAATTCCATAATCATCACGTACCTTGTTATTCTCGATATCCTCTGCACTGATCACGATCACGATTTCAGCCTGGTCTTTTAACTGTAATAACATCTGCAGCTTCGAATCCGGCTGAAATCCCGGAAGCACACGTGACGCATGATAGTCATCAAACAGCTTGCCGCCAAACTCCAGATATAATTTATTATCAAACTGTGCGATCCGGTCACGTATATGCTGTGACTGCATCTCTAAGTACTTTTGGTTGTCAAAACCGATCTTCATCTTAATTTTCCTCCCGATAACCGTAATTACGAAGTAAGGTATCGCTGTCTCTCCAGTCCTTTTTTACCTTTACCCATAGCTTTAAATTTACTTTCATATCCAGCAGATTTTCCATACTGATCCGTGCTTTCGTACCAATCTTTTTTAGCATTGCACCCTGCTTTCCGATAATAATCCCCTTGTGGGAATCCCGCTCACAGATGATCGTTGCCTCAATATCCATGCAGCTGCCATCCGGACGTTCCTTCATCCGGTCAATTACAACGGCGATGCCATGCGGAATCTCCTTGTCCAACTGCCTGAGTGCCTGTTCACGGATCATCTCCGCTACAATCTGGCGTTCCGGCTGATCGGTAATCGTATCCTCATCGTAAAACTGTGGTCCAAACGGAAGCAGCCGTTTTAACGTCTTAATAAGCTCCGCCTGATTGTGTCCGCGCAGTGCAGAAACAGGAACAATCGCATCAAAATCATGTACCTCTTTGTATGTGTTTATAGCATCTGCAACTGCCTGTTTATCCACAGTATCCGTCTTATTGATAACAAGCACCACCGGCGTATTTACCTTACTTAGCACATCAATGATATGACGCTCGCCCGCGCCGATAAATGTCGTCGGCTCCACGATCCACATGACGATATCCACCTCATTCAATGTGGAGTACGCAACATTCATCATATACTCGCCAAGCTTATTTTTCGCCTTGTTGATACCCGGTGTATCCAGGAACACAATCTGTCCTTCGTCATCCGTATATACTGTCTGGATCCGGTTCCTCGTCGTCTGCGCTTTGCTGCTTGTAATCGCAATCTTCTGTCCAATCAGATGATTCATCAATGTGGACTTTCCCACATTCGGACGTCCGATGATTGCAACAAAACCGGATTTGTATGTCGATAAGTTATCCATATGTTTCTCCCTGTATGTTCTACCTAAAATACGCTCTTTACTTCTGTAAATGCATCCTTCGCATCTTCGATCCGCGCTTCATCACCGATTGCACAGATTACACCTCCATCGACAGCCGCTTCCACATATCCGGCAAGTCCACGGATTACCTCCGGTGTCGCACCAAGCACTTCATCTCTTGTCCGCTGCAGGTCTGCATCGTCAATTCCCATCAGATAACAGATCAGACTGAAATTGCCATCTGCGGATGGTGTAAGCGGTGCATCCATCCTGCTGATCGCACCGATAATATATTTCGTCATATCACGTTCATCTGCTTCAAAGCTTCTCACATACTCCGGTGCCTTCTTATAAATCTCATATGTCTCCAGCAGATTTGGATCACGGTAGGATGTAAAATATGCGTTACCGCTTCGATTGAAGCTGCACATACAGCCATAAGCACCACCCTTCACACGCACATTGATCCACAGATAATCGTATGAGAAGATACACTGCAATACATTCAAAGCGCCGGTATACTCATATCCACGTTCACAGAAATTACCGGCCGTCGCTACATACTGTACCTGACTTGCCGTCTTAAAGCCCTCGTTCTTTTTTACTACCGGAATTTCCTTCACATTCTCAAACGCCAGTCTTGTCGAAAGCTTGCAGGAAAATCCCGTCAGACTCTCAGTCAGCGTATCCTCCGGCTTCTTATCGGAAGTAAAGTTCACGAGCAGGGAATCTCTGCGCAGAAGCTGACCGAGCGTCTCCTGAAGATCAGCAGCCAGTCCCTCATAGCGTTCTTCAAAATGATCATCCAGATCTGACAGATACATATAATAATCTACACCCTCTGTCAGTTCTTTCACAACACCTATTTTAGAAATATATGCCGTTGCGCGTCCCGCCGCTGTTGTATGTCCGTTCGCAAGCAGATCGTCTTTCATTGCCGCACGCGTCTCTGCAATAATCTCCTTCAATCGCTTCTTATCCGAAAGCTTCGAGGTGAACAAAATCTCCTCAATCAATTCCATTGCCTTATCGAGCTGTGCATCCAACATCTTTGCACTGACGACAAAATGTGTAACATAACCGCCATATTCTTTCTTATTGGTGACCGTTGTACTGAATCCAATGCCACCAGTATACAGATTGATCTCGTTCGATAACTCACTGTAACTGAAATGCTCTGTATCCACATACTTAAAAATCTCCGTCAAAAGTGCAATTACCGGAAACTTATCATAGTCGATATCATCCATACAGAAGTTCAGGCTGAGATACGTGATTCCGTTTGTAAAAATATCATGGCTTAGTACCTTGACATGTTCAATCTCCAGAATACGGTTATTTATTTTCTTGGCATGCTTCTCGATATCATCGATCGCAAGCATCGGAATCTTCTTCAAGTCTTCCTCCGCATCACCGGAGCTCTGGTACTCCTTCAGATGCATCATGTTCGCACGGATCTCCTCGATATCCGCTGCAGAAAGTGTCTCCTTATATGCCGCAAGCCGTGCCTTCTCACGCTCTACAATCTCATTATTAAGCCCCTTCTTTGGCATCAGCAGACAATATGACTTGTGCGTATTCTGTAAAATATACTGCTTGATCAGAGCTTCAAAATATCCGGTCTCCACATCCTGCTTCAACGCATCATACACATCGTTCAGGCTGAACAGATCAAGCGCTGCCGCATCATCATAAAGCCATGTAGAAAATGCATTTAATCCGAGCATCAATCCCTTCGGGAATCGTCCAAAGTTTCCTTCCTTATGCTTAAATTCAAAATAATTGATTGCCGCAAGCAGCGATTTCTTATCCATACCCTGCTCCACAATGGAAGCAAGCGTATCCTCAAGCACCTGTATAAATCGTTCTAAATCTTCTGCATTCGCATTCTTTGCAATGATTGAGAAGTTCGGCTGTTTGATACCGTCATCAAAGGATGACAGAATATCCTTGCCAAGCCCGGCATCAATCAATGCCTTTTTGAGCGGTGCGCCTGGTGCCGATAACAAGGCATATTCAAGAATCGAAAATGCAGTACATAACTTTTTATCCGCACTTGTTCCAACAACTGTGTTGTATGTCAGATAAGTGTTGTCCTGCTCGGATTCATTCTCTGCGATGGAATAATATTCCCGTACCTCTACCGGCTTCTCAAACGCTGGCTCATCGGTCAATGCCGAATCAATCTCCGCATAATCAAAATTCTGTAAATATTCCTCATCAATAAATGTAAGCTCCTCTGCGGCATCCATATCTCCATACAGATAGATATAACTGTTGCTCGGATGATAATACCGCTTATGAAACGCAATAAAATCCTCCTGTGTCAGATTCGGGATTGCCTCCGGATCTCCGCCGGATTCAAAGCCATATGCAGTATGTGGAAGCAGCGACTTCTCAATAATTCGGTAAAGCTGCTGTTCCGGAGAAGAATACACGCCCTTCATCTCGTTAAATACAACACCGTTATACGTGAGCTCCCCGGTCTCCTCATCGATCTCATAATGCCAGCCCTCCTGCATCATGATCTCTTTCTTCTCATACATATCCGGATAAAAAACGGCATCCATATAAACATGCATCAGATTATGAAAATCCTTCTCGTTCAGACTTGCAAGCGGATATACTGTCTTGTCCGAATAAGTCATTGCATTTAAGAATGTATTCAGACTGCCCTTGCAAAGCTCCACAAACGGATCCTTGACCGGGAATTTTCTGGAACCGCAAAGAACCGAATGTTCTGTAATATGCGGCACACCGGTATCGTCGGCTGGCGGTGTCCGAAACCCAATCGTAAATACTTTGTTCGTATCATCATTCTCAATCACAGCCACCCGTGCCTTTGTCTTATTATGGGACAAGATATACCCGTATCCGTTGACTTCCTTCAATTCCTTCTTTTCCACTACCGTATATGCGGTCAGATTCTCTAATTTACTCAAACGATTCATCCTCCATCATCTATTTCAAATTCTCCGGTCCAAAGCTTTCCGGAAGCAGTTCTTCCAATGTATATACCTTATACGCCTCCATTGTGCGTGCTAAAATCACGGCAAATGCGGACGGATTAACGAACTCCCGCAGCACCTGTCTGCACACACCGCATGGTGCAGTGTATCCGGTCTGCGCAAGCGCATCTTCGTCAAGTTTCCCGCCTACAATCGCGATTGCCGTAAATTCCCTGCAGCCTTCACTCACAGCCTTAAACACTGCTGTCCGCTCTGCACAGTTTCCCGGTGTAAATGCTGCATTCTCAATATTACATCCGGTGTATATCTTCGCATCTGCCCCAAGCAGTGCCGCCCCAACTGCAAAGTGCGAATACGGTGCATACGAAAACTTCCGTGCATCCGCTGCAATCCGGATCAGATTTTGTATCTTTTTCTTTTCTAATTTCATATACTGCCTTATCCTGTATTTTGTAAATTATGATTCGCGGTACGCCACTCCTACGCTTCTGTCAGCCGGTAATCAACAACTGCCTTCACGTCACCCGCTTCTTTGCCGCTCATCTTGATGATCACATGTGTTTCCGTTCCGGCTTCCGCTTCGATCTCCTGTATTGCCCGCTCGATCACAAGTGCTTCCTTGTACCGCGCCTGACTCTTATACTCCACGCGAATCCGGTTGACACATGTGATATCCTCGACATACTCATTTGCAAGCAGGATATATTTTGCGTTACTCATATGTCCGTTGTAATCGATGTCCGCCTTCGGCACAACTACAGTGTCAACAACTTCGAATTCCTTCGGCAGACGGATCTTTCTGCCGCATCTTTCCATCGGATACCGCGGTCTGATCTCATATCCCTTCGCATCCTCTTCCTCGATCCGTACCGGATGCTTCGTCTCCATATCCATGAGGGTCCACATCGAATCTGCACAGACAATATCCTCGCCGTTTTCATCCGTCACAATAACATTACGATAGCCGATTGACGTCGCAAATTCATACGCCCACGTCTTCACGCTTATCTCCTCGAACATCTTCGGTATACGGCGGATCTCAATATTCCAGCTGATTGCGAACCAGGTCCGCTTATGCGCGAGCATATAGTCGATGCCTCTGCCTACCGATTCGGAATTGATGTTGACACAATCCTGCATGGCATCCATCAGACTTCCAAACGACATCCGTCTTGTTGCATCGACATCTGAAAAAAGAACTTTTTTATTATATGTGTACATAGTATACCCCTTTATCACGCACGGCTTTCGTGGCAGGTAAAATAAATCACCTGATATTCCTTTGCGATTTCTCTTATAAATGCTTTTCCATGCTCTATTTTTTCCTCATCGAGATTCACGAACGGATCATCCAGAATCAGAAACGGCTTTTTCTCCCGATACATCGCATCCGCAAATGCAAGACGCATACACAAACCGGTCATATCCTGATATCCCCGGCTGAAATATCCCATATCACGGTACATTCCCTGCTCCTGTCTCTCCATCTCAAACGTCGCCGTAAGTCCATACGCTGTTCCGTCTTCACCTGATAACATCCGGTAATACCTCCGGAATGCATCCATAACCGGTTCCTGATAACGTGCACCGTAATTTTCCTTTGCCTGTGTCAAAAAAGCCTTAGTCTTTTGTATTATATCACATTTTTCCCGAAGCGTAATCAATTCTTCATTAAGAGATTGCAATTTTCTTTCCTTTTCCGTCAGTGTGTCAAACTCGCTCTCCAACTCATCAAGTCTCCGGCTGTATTGCAGGATCTGTCTCGACAGCGTCTCCATCTCCGATGCCCGCTGTTTCTGCTGTTCCTCCGAAAGCGACTTTGGCTGTACAGGTTTTGACTCTGGCTGGCGTTTCTTCCTGCCAATTGCATACCCAAGCAGCATACATGCGCCTGCAATCATACTGAATCCACCACAGATAAGGATTAACATACGATACCCTTTGCCTGCCGCAAGCAGCGCATATATAATCACAAGCAATCCTAAGACGATACCTGTGATTCCTTTATATTTCCGCTGTTCGTTTTTTTCATTTCTTCTTTGCTGCAAGGTATCTGCCAGTTCCTGCCCGGATGGGCTTGCAGCTTCTTTCTCTTCGGTTTCCTCCGGTAGCTTCCCCGCCAAGCACGCATTCCAACGCACTTTGACCGCCGTCAACTGGCTTGAAACCGTATCTAACGCTTCCTGCACTACCGTTTTTGCCCGTAATTCCTGTGCAAGCACGTGTGCTTCCCGTTCAAGCTTCGCAAGTTTTCCGGTGCTCCGTTTATCCGACATCTGGTTGATCGCATCGGCAAGCTTTTTATTTGCCACGTCATAACTTGCCATATCTTCGGTCTCTTCCATCTGATCGCCGAGCTTCGCACTCACGCTGTCTGTCGCTGCAAATGCCGCACATTCCGCCTGTCCGATATAGATGGTCCGCATAAAAGACTCCGCATTGATTCCGAATAACTCCTGTCCGATCTGTTCGGTGAAATCTGTACTGTCAAGCAGCGTATTCGCATCCTGTAACCGGAAGGAATCTCCCTTTGCCGTCTTCCCGAAGACACGCGACAGCAGATAATATTTCCCATCCGCTGTAAAAGTAAGCTGTCCGCCATAGGTGCCGCCCTGCCACGGCTGATAACGCTTCCGTTCCTTCTCCAGTTCCGTCCGCTTCGTCTCCCCGGCAAAGCCATAGAACATCACGCGGATAAATGCTGCAAATGTACTTTTTCCTGCGCCATTCGGCAGCACAAAAGCATTGTAGCCATCTGCAAAATCATAGGAGAAATCCGAAAGCATTCCAAAGTTTTCAATATGACATGTCAGTAGTCTCATATGAACGCCTCCCCGGCAAGCGCCAATATTCCCGTCTGAATGATTTTCGCTTTCTCCTCATCCGAAAGGTCAGTCTGTGCCTGAACCAGACGCACGAATTCACCCTTTAACGACGCATCATACGTATATGCGGCATAGTCGATCTCCGGCACAGTATAATCTACGACCTTCGCATAGAAATAGATTTGTGACAACTGCATCGCAAGCAGGTCTGTATCTACTTCCACGCCCACAGGCAGGCTGCCAGTCAGACAGACCTTCACCAGATCGGCAGTCTGCACCTGCATTTCCTGTAATGTCTCTTTAATAGCATCTAAAATATCCACTCCGGATGCACACACGCTTACATCGACAGATGCCTCCCACAGTCTGCGGCTTGCAAATGGCACAAATGTATCCTGAATCTTATGATGTGCCACATCAACCTCGAGCAGGCAGAATCCATGTATGCCACATTCATCAAAGCCTCTGCCCTCCAAACAACCCGGATACACGTAGATGCCCCTTGCATCGAGCTGCTCACGCTTATATGTATGGATGTGTCCGAGTGCCAGATAATCGATTCCTTTATTTTGTAATAAAGCAAGTGGAATCTGTTCCGCATCCCGTCCTGCCCCACTTGCGTATGGCGTCTCCTGCCCATGCAGCATCACAAGGTTAATATGCTTTGGATTAAGCCTTAATGATGTATATAACGTCTGTGCATTCCGTGCAGAGCTTTCCGCACCGGTAATCACGATTGTCGCACCATCTTCTTCCCACGCATAGTAACGCCATGTATCACCAAACAACTTCAGGTTATCCGGGATTTCATCCAACGACTGCAGGAACCCATCTGCATCGTGATTTCCACGCAGATAGAAAAACAAGATCTCCGGGTGTCCGGTAATTGCAGACAGCACCGCGTTTCCAGTTGCCCGGTCAACCTTCTTCGTATCAAACAGATCTCCGGCGATGAGAATCCCATCGACCGATTGTTCTGCGGCGTAGTCCACCATACGCAGAAACGTATGCAGAATCTCGGTTCTCCGCTGCTTCTGCTTATCTCCATCCAGATGTGTAGACAGAGAGGAATTCAAATGAATATCCGCACAATGTATTAACTTCATCCGTTACCCCTTTCTGTCATTTCCTAAAATATCTCAAATCCTAACTGATTCTTCCATTTCAGCACGCGCGCAACTGCCGCATCAATCTGTGCCTCGTCAATTTCTCCATCTCTGACTGCCTGTATGACGGCTTTAATCTGCTCCTGATAATTCGTGGAAAGCAGCATATCATTTCCGGCTTTGACCGCCTGCACCGCCGCCTCGTCCAGATCATATCCCGCAGATACGCCACTCATCATCAGATCATCGGTGATTACCACACCATCAAACTGCAGCACGTTCCGTATCTCCTCGTGCACCTTCTCCGATAGCGATGCCGGATATTCATCATCGATTGCTGCAACTACATTGTGGCTGACTAAAATACAGTCCGCGCCAGCATTTACGCCCGCCTCAAACGGTATATAATCCCGCGTCACAAACTGCTCATACGTTCGCGTATCCTCGATCTGGTTCACATGCGTGTCTCCATTACTACCGTACCCCGGGAAATGCTTCAACACCGTTCCAATCTGTGCCTTCCGCATCGTCGTGACAACGGTATCGACGTACTCTGCCGTCTCCTGCGGATCATCTCCAAACGCGCGGGGATAGATAAAATCACTCGCATCTCCGGACAGATCACAGACTGGTGCGAAGTTCACATTGATGCCATACGATAGAAGCAGCTTTGTTTTTTCTTCCGTATCCTTTCTGATTGCATCCATACCGCCCGACGCATAGATGGATCTCGGTGATGCAAAGGTGTGATCTGCCAGTGCACTGTAACGGCTGACACGCGTCACCGTACCGCCTTCTTCGTCCGTTCCAATTAGCAAAGGGATATCAGAAGCCTCCTGAAAGGACTGGATCTTCTCCGTCAGGGAATCTGCCGTCTCCCCAGCCAAATCTCCCGCAAACAAAATAATGCCCCCAACCGGATATTGCGTTAGCTCATCCGGTCCGAAGCGTCCATCATTTTTTACAAAGAACATCTGTCCGACCTTTTCTTCCAGACTCATCGTCTGGATCTTGTCCTGTATCCGCACATCAAGCACCGTCATTTGTGCATCTGAAGTCGTGTGTGTCTCTTCGCCTGCCGTCTGCTCTGTGATCACAGGGACTTGTGTCGTAGCTGTTTCTTCCGTATCCCCCGGTTCCGATGAAGTACGTTCTCCATCCCGGAGAAGATTTCCCGAACCGAAAATACCAAAAAACACCATACAGATGATCAATATTCCATATATAATTTTTTTATGCCGATGCATCATTGAACACGATTCCGTCTTATTCATAATAATCACGATTTCTCCGTTCTTCGAACTCGTGATTATCATTATACATTACATATAATAATCACGATTTCTCCGTTCTTCGAACTCCCGAAATCGTAACAGCCATGCGCATTCCGGACTATCGTCCTTCATGCTTATGTCTGTTTATCCGTCATATAAATAAGCAGCTCCGTCTGCAAGCAGCCTCGCTGCTTATTTGCATGACGGAATTATTATATCATGTATTGATCTGATTGCTCGTTGTGCCAATCGACCAGATCCTGCAAGGTAATATTGTCTACGACTTCCGATATCGCATCGTACAGTTTCTCCCAGATACGAACCGTTACGCAGCTGCTTCTTCTGTCACAGTCAATTGGATTTTGTCCAACACAGGCAACCGGGGCAAGCTCGCCTTCCGTCAATCGTAAGATCATACCGACTGTATAATCCTTCGGTGCACGCGAAAGCAGATATCCCCCCTGCGCACCTCGGATTCCGCGCACAAATCCCGCCTTGTTCAATACAGAAATAATCTGCTCCATATATTTTTCAGATATATTCTGCCTCTTTGCAACGTCTTTTAAACTGATCGGTTCTCCCGTGTTATAGACTGCAAGATCCAGCATCAGGCGAAGTGCATACCTTCCCTTTGTTGATATTTTCATGCAAGTTCCTCCATAAAGTAACCGATTATATAATTTCGGTCTCGTCGCTTTCCGCAGATACCAAAAATTATATAATCGGCACTAACATAAGTCAAGATAACAAACTATATTTTATCCGTTCATTTTCTTCTTTTTACTGTTCTGCAAACAATGCAGTTGAAAGATATCTGTCACCAGAATCTGGAAGCAATGCAACGATTGTCTTGCCCTTGTTCTCTGGTCTTTTTGCAAGGATATCTGCAGCTTTCAATGCTGCACCGGAAGAGATGCCAACCAGAACACCTTCCGCTCTTGCAAACGCTCTTCCCTCTTCAAATGCATCATCGTTCTCGATTGTAATGATCTCATCGTAGATCTTTGTATTCAGTACCTTTGGTACGAATCCGGCTCCGATACCCTGAATCTTGTGGGATCCGGCCTGACCGGTTGAGAGAACTGCACTTGTTGCAGGCTCTACTGCTACAATCTTCACATCTGGATTCTTAGACTTCAGATATTCACCAACACCTGTCAGTGTTCCGCCTGTACCAACACCGGCTACGAAGATATCCACCTTACCCTCTGTCTGCTCCCAGATCTCTGGTCCGGTTGTCTTCTTGTGCATCTCAGAGTTGGCCGGGTTATCAAACTGTCCAAGGATGATTGCACCCGGGATAGACTCCTTCAATTCTTCTGCCTTTGCGATGGCACCTTTCATACCCTTAGAACCGTCTGTCAACACAAGCTCTGCGCCATATGCCTTCAGAAGATTTCTACGCTCTACACTCATGGTCTCTGGCAATGTCAGGATCGCACGATAGCCCTTTGCGGTTGCAACGGCTGCAATACCGATACCTGTATTTCCGGATGTTGGCTCGATGATTGTTGCGCCCGGCTTCAACTCTCCCTTTTCCTCAGCATCCTCGATCATTGCAAGTGCAATACGATCCTTTACAGAACCGGATGGGTTCAGGTACTCCAGCTTTACATACAGATTTGCATCTGTCACGCCTGCCTTCTTCGCATAACGGTCTGCCTGAAGCAATGGTGTATTACCGATCAATTCCAACGCACTTTTAATTACTTTACTCATAATGTCTACCTCCAGATTTTCTTATATTTTTCTATCGTTTTTCTATTTCCCTATATTCCTACCCGTTAAGTAGGATTTGAGTGTATTATAACACGATATAACCATTTGTCAATCACTTTTTTGATTTTTTTATAAATAAAAAGAAACCGCTCTTAAACGGTTTCTCTTTTCGACAATTCCCAGAACGCCACTGCACTCGCAGCCGCCACATTCAGCGAATCCACACCATGTGTCATCGGTATCTTCACCGTATAATCGCTGTGCGTGATCGTCTCCTGCCGCAATCCTTCTCCTTCCGTTCCAAGGATCACAGCGAGCTTATCAAGCTTCGCAAACCGCGGATCACAGATCTCGCACGAATCATCCCGCAGAGCCATCGCTACACACGGAAATCCCAGCGTATGAAGTGCCTGCGCGGTATCTTCTTCTGACTTCGGCAGATACGTCCACGGAATCTGGAATACCGTACCCATACTGACCCGAATTGCTCTCCGGTATAGCGGATCGGCGCATCCATGTGTCAGAAGCACTGCATCCATGCCAAGTGCCGCAGCAGACCGAAAGATTGCTCCGACATTCGTCGGGTTCATCACGTCTTCTAACACTGCAATCCGGTACATATCACGGCATAAGATGTCCGCCTGTGGAAGCTCATTTCGTTCCATCGCACATAACATTCCACGCGTCAGCTTAAACCCGGTAATCTGCGTCAGTACATCAAACCTTGCAGTATAGACCGGAATCTCTCCACACACCTCAAGCAATCCCTGCTGTTTTGGTACCCCCGCTTCATCCATCAGGACAGAAATTGGACGATATCCGGCAGCAAGTGCCCGCTCCACGACGATCGGGCTTTCCGCGATAAAGATACCCGGCTTCGGCTCCCGGTAACGAAGGAGCTGTACCTCTGAAAGTCTGGCATAGATATCCAAACCTGCATCCTGTAAATTCTGTATAGAAATAAAATGTGGCATGAACACACATCCCCTTTCCGTGACATGTGTCCATGCCGCAATCGTAACCTTTATTTATGAGAAATAAGCAACACCGGACTCAAAGATCTTCTGATCCTGATCTCCGTAGATATTGACTGCCACTGCTGTTCCCTTACGCTCTGAGTGAGCCATCTTACCAAGTACACGGCCATCCGGACTTGTGATACCCTCGATTGCGTAGTAAGAACCATTGACATTGTAATACTCATCCATTGTTGGATTTCCATCCATATCAACATACTGGGTTGCAACCTGTCCATTTGCGAAGAGCTTCTCTGTCCACTCCTTGCTTGCAACAAAACGTCCCTCACCATGTGAGATTGGCACGGTATACACACTGCCAAGCTTTGCCTTCTGCAACCATGGGCTCTTGTTTGTAACAACCTTTGTGTAAACCATCTTGGACTGATGACGGCCGATGCTGTTGATTGTCAGTGTCGGTGAATCATTCTCCTGTGGACGGATCTCGCCATAAGGAACAAGTCCGAGCTTGATGAGTGCCTGGAATCCGTTACAGATACCAAGTGCCAGTCCGTCACGCTCATGCAGAAGCTTCATAACCTCATCTGCGATCTTTGCATTCCGGAATGCAGTTGCGATGAACTTACCAGAACCATCCGGCTCATCACCAGCGGAGAAACCACCTGGGAACATAATAATCTGGCTCTCACTGATTGCCTTTGTAAATGCATCTACAGAATCACGGATACCCTGTGCATCCAGATTACGGAATACGATTGTCTGAACCTCAGCACCCGCATTCTCAAATGCCTTGGCTGAATCGTATTCGCAGTTTGTACCAGGGAATACTGGAATAAATACCTTTGGTTTTGCTACTTTATTCTTTGCCACATAGATCGAACCGGCATCGTACAGTCCTGTACTTACCTTTCCATCTACAATCTTCAATGTATCGTTGATCTTATCATTCTGTTCTACACCGGACTCTGTCGGGAATACCTTCTCAAGCTTCTTTGTCCATGCATCTAATGCCTCATCCATTGTGATCACAGCATCGCCATATACGAACTCTGGTGTATCCTGTACTTCACCGATGACTGTACATGGAATACCAAGCTCTGTCACATTGTCCTTCTCCACTTCAAGAATGATAGAACCATATTTCTTCGCTGTAAGATCATCTGCATCAACGGTCTTCGCAAGTTTTACACCAAGCTTATTACCAAATGCCATCTTTGAGATTGCCTCGATCATACCGCCAAAGCCGATTGCATAAGCAGATACAACCTTACCCTCTGTAATTGCCTGATGCAGCTTCTCGTATTTATCCATTGCATCCTGATAATCCGGCTTGTCGTAAGCATCGCGCTTGATATCGAAGCATACAAGCTGATTGCCTGCCTTCTTCAATTCTGGTGTCACTACATCCTGATAGCTTGCAACATCAACTGCGAAGCTGACCAGAGTTGGTGGAACATCAATATCATTGAAGGAACCAGACATGGAATCCTTACCTCCGATAGAAGGAAGTCCAAGTCCCATCTGTACATCATATGCACCAAGCAATGCAGAAAGTGGAAGACCCCAACGATATGGATCGGTACCAAGTCTCTCAAAATACTCCTGGAATGTCAGTCTTACCTTGCTTACATCACCACCGGCTGCAGCAATCTTTGCAACGGAAGTCAGTACCGCATAGATGGCTCCATGATATGGACTCCAGCTTGACAGATATGGATCAAAGCCGTAGCTCATCATTGTAACCGTATCGGTCTTTCCCTTCAGTACTGGGAGCTTTGCGATCATCGTCTGTGTCTCGGAGAGCTGGTACTTACCACCATATGGCATTGTAACCGTACCTGCACCGATGGAGGAATCGAACATCTCCACAAGTCCCTTCTGGGAAGCGACATTCAGATCAGAAAGTGTATCTAACCAGAGCTTCTTCACATCAGAAGCATCCTTCTTCTCGTCAAAATATTTTGCAGATGCATCTGGCATAGCAACCTTGACATCTGTCTCCTGATGAGCACCGTTTGTATCAAGGAATGCACGGGACAGATTCACAATCTCCTTGCCTCTCCATGAAAGTACGAGACGCTTCTCTTCTGTTACAACAGCAACAGCAACTGCCTCTAAGTTCTCCTCAGCGACGTACTGCATCATCTTGTCAACATCCTTTGGATCAACAACGACTGCCATACGCTCCTGAGACTCGGAAATCGCAAGCTCTGTGCCGTCAAGGCCAGCGTATTTCTTTGGAACCTTATCCAGATCGATCTGTAAACCATCGGCAAGCTCACCGATTGCAACAGATACACCACCTGCACCGAAATCGTTACATTTCTTGATTAAGCTTGCAACCTCTTCCCGACGGAACAGACGCTGAATCTTACGCTCCGTTGGTGCATTACCCTTCTGTACCTCAGCACCACATGTCTCGATGGAGCTTTCTGTATGTGCCTTGGAAGAACCGGTTGCTCCACCACAGCCATCACGTCCGGTACGTCCACCGAGCAGGATGATGATATCGCCCGGATCAGAATTCAGACGCTTCACACATCTTCTTGGAGCAGCACCCATAACAGCACCAATTTCCATACGCTTTGCCACGTAATTTGGATGATATACTTCCTTTACAAGTCCGGTTGCAAGTCCAATCTGGTTACCATAGGAGCTGTAACCTTCGGCAGCAACCTTCACAATCTTTCTCTGTGGGAGCTTACCATGCATCGTATCCTTCAAAGATACCGTCGGATCTGCAGCTCCTGTCACACGCATTGCCTGATATACGTAAGAACGTCCTGACAGCGGATCACGGATTGCACCACCCAGACAAGTTGCAGCACCACCAAACGGCTCAATCTCTGTTGGATGGTTATGTGTCTCGTTCTTAAAGCTTACCAGCCACTCTTCTTCGACTCCATCGACCTTAACTGGAACAACGATCGAACATGCATTGATCTCGTCTGACTCTTCCTGATCGTCAAGCTTGCCAGCCTTCTTCAGTTCCTTCATTGCCATAAGGGCGATATCCATCAGACAGACAAACTTATCGTCTCTGCCCTTGTACATTTCCTTTGTTGCTCCAACATAACGATCATATGTCTCGGCGATCACATCCTTGTAATAACCATCGTCGAATGCAACATTTGTAAGCTCTGTTGAAAATGTTGTATGACGGCAATGGTCAGACCAGTATGTATCAAGCACACGGATCTCTGTCATAGATGGATCTCTGTGTTCTTCGTTCTTGAAATAGTTCTGTATATGCTCAAAATCCTTGATTGTCATAGCAAGTCCGAGGGAATCATACAGTGCCTTTAATTCTGCCTCTGGCATATCCTTGAAGCCATCGAAGATCTTCACATCTGCAGGTTCCTCAAAGTTTGTAACCAAAGTCTCCGGCTTTGTCTCATCTGTGATACGGGAATCCACCGGGTTTACAACATACTCCCGGATTGTCTGCATCTGCTCTTCTGTCACATCACCTTCTACCACATAAGTAGTAGCTGTCTTGATAACTGGTGTCTCCTCCTCGTTCAGAAGCTTGACACACTGCTCTGCAGAATCCGCACGCTGATCGAACTGTCCCGGAAGGAATTCCTGTGAGAAGCATTTTTCCTTCTCATTCATAGGGAATGATTCTTCATATACGACATCGATTGGCGGCTCTGAGAAGATGGTAACCTTCGCTTTGTTGTAGGTATCCTCTGATACACCTTCCATGTCATACCGTGTCAGGACGCGGACATTGTCAGCTTTGATTCCAAGGTAATCCTTGAACTGCTTCTTTAAGTCTTTTGCCTTAACCGCATAAGCATCTTTCTTTTCTACATAGATTCGTCTAACCTTGCTCATGACTTTCCTCCTGAATTTTGTAATTTACTTTCTGCATCTTACTGGTGCATACGTCTTACAATTTTGTATATTACCACATTTTGGAACACGAGTGGAGAATTTTGTACAAAAAATACAATTCCATCCGTCGGTGCCAAAACTTCAGCCTTAATATTACCATCCATCGGGTTAATGATCTCCGCAAGCACCTGCCCGCGTTTTACCTCCTGATTTACCCCGACGATGCAGCGGAAAAATCCCGCCTCATCGGCACGTACCGACACGAGATCTTTCTCTTTTAATGTCGTTGAGATATATCCTCCATGGCTCTCATAGCGGATGATTCCCATTCGCGTCAGGAACCGGAGCACTGCACTGACTGCCATCTTCGCACTCTCGCCATCCAACGTATCGGTGGTCGCAGAATAAACCGAAAAGGCCTGTGTTCCCATCTTCTGCCAGTTATAATTGAGTGTCGCTGTATCAAACGAACGGGTATCGCCCGTTAATACATATGGCATTCCGAACAGATTTGCCAGACTGGTACTCTCCGTACCGGTCTCCATCATCCGCACATGTGGGATCGAGATTCCCTGCAGATAAAAGCTTGCAAACTGGATACCGTATGTATAATCCTTCACGCGGTCCATCAGCGTCGCCGCAATCCGGCTTGTCGCAGTACCCTCGATATTTCCCGGAAATGAACGGTTGATATCCGAATCATCCGAGATCCATTTTTTCTTTTCTGCGTTCATTGAACTGTAATTGAGTGTCGGGATCAGCAGGATTTCCTTTCCGGCTACCACATCCCCCTGTGCTTCAATCTCTGCCAGTCTCTGTGCCAGAAGTGAGCACATATATAACTGCTGGTATTCATTTCCACGCATAGATCCAACAATACACGCTGCCTTATCTCCGCGTCCATATGAATATCCATGAATGTTAAACTCTCCACGAAACGCTGTGTTCATGGAAAAGATAATTTCTTTATTCATAGGCGTTTCCTCCCACGATTCTTGCAAGCAGGGAACCTTCCTCAATGACCGGATAATCACGTAATGAACAGATCATGCCATCTCCTGTGGCATACACGACCTCTTCCACGGCTCCAGTGATCACGTTGACAACCGTTCCAAGCTCGTCCCCCTTTTTTACCTGTGCAAATAACTGTACTCCCGGAATAAAGATACCACTGCTCTCTGCATTGATATACCGGATATCCTTATCGTTTGTGATCGGAACCTTCTTTGGAGTCACCGTGTTTCCCTTCCAGATTTCCATCTCCTTCATCAGTGCAAACAAACCGTCCACGATTGCATTGCAATACTGCTGATTGATCCGATAGGCTACGCCGGACTCGATCACAACCGAGCGCACGCCAACTTCATTTAAGGAATACGCAAGACTGCCATTTAATACAGAATTACTTGGATGAATCCAGATCATGTCAACATTCAGACATTTAGCGATCGGCATCAGTTCATCCACCCGGTCATCATTCATACGCACCTGCGGTACCTCATGTACATACAGGTTACTTGCATGCAGATCAATACACACATCCGCACCCTTGATATCATCGAAAATGCAGGACGCCGTATATTCCCCCAATGCGCCTAGCTTTGATCCTGGAAATATGGAATTCATGTCAATACCGGAACCCGGAATCTCTCTTGTTTTCGAATCCAGTCCCATCGGATTTAATGCCGGATACACATCCACAATTCCGATCAGATTTTCATACTCCAGCTTGATCCGGCGAATTACCTCATAGCAGATATACTGTCCCTGCAGCTCATCCCCGTACAATCCGGATACGATACAGATTCTCTTTTCTTCTCCCGTAGGAAAATCCGGTGCCAGATGATTTTTCTTCACCTTCAGTTCTTCTTCCACCATCAGATCTACGGATACAACTGTCTCTATCATTTATAACGACTCCATTAACTTGATTCAAACAATACAAATGGTCATATATACGTATCGGGTATATACGACCATTTCATGCTTGTTTTTATTTATATTTAACCTTCGAGTACGGTCTTTAACACGTTCTTAATCGTCTCTACATCAAATGGCTTTGCAATAAACTCTGCGGCACCACTCTGTACTGCCTCTAACATATTGTGTTGCTGACCGGCTGCAGATACCATAACAACCTTTGCGTCTGGGAAATCAGCCTTGATTTTCTTCAGGCTATCGACACCAGACATCACTGGCATTGTAATATCCATGGTTACAAGATCTGGTTTGTACTGTGCGTACATATCATACCCTTCCTGTCCATTTTTCGCCTCACCAACAACTACATATCCGTTTGCTTCCAAAAGTCCTCTTAAGATTTTACGGGATGTTCTGGAATCATCTACAATCAATATATTTGCCATGATCAATCATTCTCCTTATTTATCTTATTCTTTCCTGTATTAGCTGATATTCCACTTTGTCTCCATACAGATCACAATATCTGCACGCTCGCCATGCACATAACATGGAAGCAGGAACATCATACCCTCTGAACTGATGGTTGTGATATCGGTATACATCTCTGGAGGAAGCATATCAATATGCACACCTTCAAGAGATTCCTTCGAAGCAAACAATCCGTTACATACATTGATAAACTCGCAAACTGCATCGAGACTGTCCTCATCGATCACTTCGAACTCTTCCTTCGCAAACTCGGTTGCAATTGGCTTTGTTCCAACATTACAGATACCAATAAACAAATTGTAATCGCCGGTAAAGCACTGGCTGGCAATGTATTTACTTGTATATGTATGGATTCGTTCAATCCGCTCAAAACGAATCTTGTTATCAACAAAACGAACCATATTTCTGGCGAGCAATGCAAGATAATCCTTCACGGCTGCCGGAACCTGGTTATCCTTTAAAAAGATCTGAATGATCTTGTCAATATCCGAACTCTTCAACGCATCGATTTCAAGTGCTGTATATCGCTCTGACTTTTTATAATGATTCAGATACTTCTGAATATCCTCCAAAGTAAGCAGCTTGCGCTCTACAAGTGCCTGTACGAATAAAAGATAGGAATCACCCTGTTTTTTCAGAAGCTTCCCAACCTGCTCGTCTGTCAGATAACCCTTCTCCACAGCAATATCTCCGAATCTGGCATCCTTCATCGCCTGCAGCTGATTGACTTCATCCGCCTGTTCCTTCGTCATAAGTCCTTCGCTGACTGCAAGCAATCCCATCTTCACACGTGCTGTACGACTCGCCTCTACGATTTCCATATATTGCTCATGTGTCAACACACCAACATCTTCGAGATATTTTCCAAAATAAACTCCAAACATAACGCCCCTCCTTCATGTAACTCTTCTCTTCAGTCAAGAAGTCATAATTTATTGATTATTATACACAATCTCCAGCCAAAAAGCAACTGTCGGGCAAATGCAAAAAATGAGCTTTCATGATTGAATATTCTATTCTTTTCCTATATAATATATTTATTACATTTATGATACATACTTTACTTTGAGGTGAACGGGTTATGTCTATACAAAAGTCTTTGCGATTGTCGCTTGTTTTAATGGCGTGTCTGCCACTTATATTTCTGACAATCTTTACATACAATTTATCTTATAAAAAATACATGGATCTTGCAACACAGTCCACAGTGGAACTTGCGAAGAACTACGGCATGGGCTTCCAGTCCCAGCTTAACTCACAGATCGCCGAAGTAGAGGGACTTGCAAATGGTACAAACATCCAGAATCTTGTACTGGAGAATTACAATGGTGTTACGCTTGGAAATGATTCTCCTTACTATACGAATGTCACAGATCTGTTTGCAACTGCTTCTGATTATGCCGGCAACAACGTGAATTACTATCTCTATGATGTAAACGGATACTACATTACTAGTTCTGACAACACCAATACGGATGACTGGCAGGAACATATGGCAATTCCGGTCGAGGATATCACAGAAACAAAAATCTTACAGTGTTCACCACTCGATGAAATCGAGAGCATTGATGTTGTATCCCCGATCATTATTAAAAGCCAGATCGTTGGTCTGATCCGTGCCAATATCACCTCCCGGTATTTCGGCTCCTTTATCCCGGAAGATGGCTCTGCATTCATCATGACAAATGATGGCGGCTACCTCTTTACTTCGACCGGGCTAACCGGACAACGGGAACTGGAAACACAGGCGTTTAATTGTCTGAACGGCGCGGACAACGCGAAGGACTATGGACATCTGAAAGCTTCCTCCTTCAAAAATATCTATGGATTTTGCAAGCTTTCCGACTCCAACTGGCTGTATCTGATCAAACAGCAGGGAACTCAATACCAGCAGATATTGGCAACCCTCCCGATTACCATGAGTATCACACTCATCATCATTTTAATGATTGCTATCTGGGTGAGCCGGATCTTATCCGCGAAATACACAGAACCAATCTTTACCCTGCGCGACAACATGACGGACGCCTCCTCTGGTAATCTGGATGTCAAATGTGATGTTGCCTCTGATGATGAATTCGGAGATCTCTCCCGCATGTTCAACAGCATGATGGATATCATCTCCAACAACTACAAGGAATTATCTGCTTCCAAAGCTGCATTAGAGGTCAGCGAACAGGAACTGAAAAAGAACTATGCCCATATCGAGCAGCTTGCCTATCACGATGGCTTAACCGGACTTTATAACCGTGTTGCTTTCATGAAATACGCTTACAAGATCTTCCATGACGCAAGCGTCGGTGCCAGCAAGCATGCCATTTTCTTTATCGACTTAGATAACTTTAAAAATATCAACGATACACTCGGACACGACTATGGTGACCTTCTGTTAAAGGATGTCTCCGACCGGATGCTTTCCTGTATCGCTTCCGATGATATTCTGGCACGTAACGGCGGTGACGAGTTCCTGATCTTAAAGAATCGCTTCGATACCGTGGATGATCTGGAAAACTTTGCAAGCCAGCTTGTCAATGTCGTACATCATCCATTCATCTTAAACGATGAAACCGCTGTGGTTTCCATGAGTGTCGGTATCGCAGTCTTCCCAAACAACGGTCTGACGGTAAGCGAGTTGATCAAGAACGCAGACATCGCGATGTACAATGCGAAAAACTCTGGCAAAAACAGCTACCGCTTCTTCGACAGCTACATGGAGGACGATGTCAACCGGAAAAATGATCTTGCAGATATTCTATCTCATGTTATTGATAAGAACGAAATTTACTTACAGTACCAGCCACAGGTCAATGTGGAAAGCGGTCAGGTTACCGGCTATGAAGCGCTGATGCGTATTGAGTCTGAGCTGGTTGGTTTTATCTCTCCTGCAGAATTTATTCCGATTGCAGAAGAAACCGGTATTATCAACATCCTTGGGGAATGGGCATTGATTGAAGCCTGCAACTTCAATCAGGTACTGATCAAGAGCGGATTCGGTCCACTCCGTGTATCTGTCAATGTATCAACCACCCAGTTAAAGGATGATCATCTGATCGATATCATTAAAAGCATTCCGGAAAAAACAGGTATGGATCTGAAACATCTCGAAATCGAGATCACAGAAAGTGTCCTGATGAATTCGTTTGAACACAACTTAAAGCTGATCAATCAGATGAAAGAGCTTGGTTGTTCCATCGCCTTAGACGATTTCGGAACTGGCTACTCTTCCTTCAACTACCTGACACAGATTCCAATCGATACGTTAAAGATTGACAAATCCTTTATCGATGGTATCTGCAGTAACGAAAAAGACCGCTGCATCGCAGACTCCATCATTGATCTGGCACACAAGATGGATATCTCTGTTGTGGCAGAAGGTGTGGAGGATAATGAACAGCTGCAGATTCTGCAGAACCAGTTCTGTGACACCCTGCAGGGCTATCTCTTCTCCAAGCCTTTAAATTCTACCGATTTTATTGAGCTTTTAAGCAAACATAAAACTTTACATGACTAAAAAGGCGTCCCCATCAAACAGATGGGGACATTTTTTATTTCTGTTTATGACTCCTCTTTCTTCCTATCAAACCCATTCCGATTCCAACTGCACTTGTACACAGAACAAGAATCGTCAGAAACAGATTTGCTTCATCTCCGGTCTTTACCGCCTGCTCCTTAGGCGGTATCACCTGTGTGCTTGTCCCGGCAACAGTCGTTTCCGATGTTTCCGATGTTTCGGTGGTTTCTGTCGTTTCTGTCGTTTCGGTCGTTGTGGTCGACGGCTCTTCGGGAAAACGGATTGTCTGTGCGAGATCCGAAAGATCTGTATGTGAAGCAACGATCTCGCCCGGATATGCCGTATCTTTTACCGTCTCATAGAACACCACTTCCTGTCCACACAGCGCATCCAGAAACCGAATCTCATACTTCACTTCGATATCCATATTTACCTTTTCCGCGACAAATGTCACAGGCTCATTCTTTGCCATATATGGTTTTTCCAAAACCGTACCATCCTTTTTCCATCGTGCTTCCCCTGAAATGGTATAGGTGTGTCCAATCTCCAGATTCTCAAATGAAACAATATCCTTACATGGCACAAGTGTCCCCTTTGCACGTATATCAACAATTGGATTTTCAAAGCCTGCCTTCGTTTTAATCTGCGGAAATAGCTCATTTGTAATCGTTCCTAACTCAACATGCGCGCCATCCTCCTGTATAGATACTTCGATTTTCTCAGCATTTCGATACTTATTTTTATTTGCCTCACAGCGAACCTCTTCGATGTAATACGTTCCATACGGCAATGCGCCCTTCGTATCATCCACGTCTGCCTGTCCAAACCAGATACCCGCACCTGCCTCTTCCTGATTCGTATGATACGAATGTGGAATATAGGAAGCTGCCGTCGAGTAATACCCATTTTCATCTGTCCAGACGATGTGGGATTCTCCCTTTGTATCCGAAATAGAAAACGCAATATTTGCAAGCGGGGTTCCATTTTCATCCACTTTTGTAAAACTGAGATCCCCACGGAAATGAAGAATATTCACTGCATCTTTTACAACAACCTCCATTGGAGTTGTCTGATCTTTTTTGATCTGTACCCAGACTGGCGTATCATCTAACAACATATAGTCGTTTGCTTTTTCTTCCTGAATCATATACCAGCCGATCCGAAGCTGCATTTCTGTATCACCCACACAGTCTGTATCGTGCGCACATTCCTGCACAAAACCCGTACCTTTTTTATCCATCCGAAACAGTCCCACACGCTTAGTGGTGTCCTTACTTCCGTTTGCGGAAACAGCATAGACCGCGTATTCAATCCCATCAAAGCTATACTCCGGGTGTTCTGAAAGAAAGGCTTCATAATTTTCCTCCACCTTCTTTGTCAGTCTGAGTTTTCCAAGATACTCCTCTTCCGGTCCAACCACACGCGTATCAAAATAATCTCCCTCTGATTTCAGCTCCAGAGGCTTCGCCACCGCATCTCTTGGCAAGCCAAGGGTTGTCCGTCTTCCTGCATAGATTTTCGTACTATAAATATTCGGATCTAACTTCCAGCCTCCATTTGTTGGCACATTCCATTCCCGGATATAATATGTACCCTCGGCAAACTGTACAATCGTACCCTGTTCATCCGGCTTTGTGCGTGCAGAACAAGAGACGTTATCCTCTGCCAGTGCACCATTTTCCCCCGGCTCAATATAACAATATCCCTTCACATTCCGGCTTCGTTTCGCATCCTCATAGCTAGCATACACTGCATAATTGGCTCCCGCCACATCATACAACTTCGGATTCGTCTTGTAGACGTCCTCATTATAGCTTTTACAAATCCGCAAGGTTCCAGTCTTCAGACGTTCTTTCGGACGATATACAATCATTCCGGAGCATTGTTTCCGCACGTCCACCGCGTTATCCAGATAATAGCATGCGCGAAGGGAATCCCAGCCAGAGCTGTACAAATGTCCGATCAAAGCGGTTCCTCCACCGGAAATTGCGCAATGGACATAGCCGTCCAGTTTTCCATTTACAAAACAGATGACATCGCCTGCATTTGTCAGCTGGTCGTAAATTGCATCATATTCCGCCTCCGTCTTATCCTTTGGAAAACAGTTTGCATCAGCATAGACGCGCTCCCAATTCTCACTTACTTCCAATGTATCCGAGATCTGCGAGACGAGCGTACTTCCCTGTACCGATGCCTTGTCTCCATAAAAACCAGATAACGCCTGTGCTACATAAATCGCACACATATTATCGCTGTTTTTTCCGCTTCCCTTCGGAATCGTCATCGCGTATGCGACAAATGCATTGGATGTATCCGGTGCCTGATAATACGCACTCGGAGATACACTCTGTACAGTCTCTTCCGATTCTGTGAATGCAGATTCCTCTGCGTCCGCCTGTATATCCTGCGGAAGCGCATTTGTCCATGTCGCATCGCCAATCGTCGCGACAGATTCCCACGCTTCTGTATTTTCCGATGCAAACGGAAGCACATAACACTGCATGATCAAAAACGCAAGTATCCCATATGCGAGCACCTGTCTCCATGCTTTCTTTGCCTTTAATTGCTGCTTGATTTTTTTACATAACGAAATAAACATATTAATTCCTCCATACCTTACCATATGCAGAAATCTGATGGATTCCATCTTCTATGTCTACCGTCAATGAAAAAAGATGTAATTTTGTTGTTAAAAAAAGAGTATGGTAACTGTACCATACTCTTAAAAGTCCTGTCAATCTAATTCCGTAAGTTCACTTATTTTTCACAATCTCACTAAAACGTGATGTCTTTCTTGCCTGTAATCAGGCGGGCACCATTCACGATCATCGTCACACCAGCACCAACGCCTACAATAATTGTCACGATTCCCATAACCAGATTGCTGATTCCGATTGTATTGAGCTTATGATATAACTTCTCCATGCTTTAGACCTCCCATACTTGCAATAAAACTATTTTACTCCATACTGCTCATAATATGCGTCAATCGCTGCCTTCAAGGTGTCATCAATCACGACCTTTCCCTTGTACGGCTTGTTGTACAGATGCTCTACCACCTCTGCCATCGTTACGATTGCAGTCGTCTTTAATCCATAGTTTTCTTCGATCTCCATCAGTGCACTCTTCTCGCCCTGACCACGCTCCATACGGTCAACCGATACAACGAGTCCAAGGAGATCAACATCGCCCTGCGCCTTCACGATCGGGAGTGTCTCCTGGATCGAAGTACCTGCGGTTGTTACATCCTCGATGATCACAACCTTGTCACCATCGTTGATCGGACTTCCAAGCAGGATTCCCTTATCCCCGTGGTCCTTGATCTCCTTACGGTTTGAGCAGTAACGGATGTCTGCATCATACTTGTTGGCAATCGCCATTGTTGTAGCTACGGAAAGCGGGATTCCCTTATATGCCGGTCCAAACAGCACATCAAAATCAAAGCCGAACTTGTCCTTGATTGCCTCCGCATAATACTCACCCAGACGTGCTAACTGGGAACCTGTTCTGTAAAAACCTGTATTCACAAAAAATGGTGTCTTTCTTCCGCTCTTTGTCACGAAATCGCCAAACTTCAATACGTTACAATCAATCATAAATTCAATAAACTGCTCTTTATACTGTTCCATGTTGTATAAATCCTCCTGTTTTTCGGGCTGTCGGCAGCAACAAACGACATTCTCGCATGTAGATTCATGTCTGCCATAGATTTCTCTATACGCCACATAATTGTATATATTCTAGCATAGTTACCTGTTTGTTTCAATCAGTTTTGCGCAATCATAAACGGGGAATTTTCACTTCTATCGCAGATGTACTCAGCGATTCCGTTCATTCTTCTCGCGCGACTGCAGTACAAGCTCATATACCTTTGGATGGCGTTCTTTCAGATGTACATCGAGTACATGTCTGCGCTCCTTGAAACGTTCTGCAAGTTCCGGATGATTCTTTGCAATCCGGTCATGCACCTGTTTTCTATGTTCCTCAATCTGCATCGCAAGGGTATGTTCATCCTTACCGGATATATTGACAATCTCCTTCAGATGTTCCTCCAGGTGTTCCAGCCACTCATCTTCGTCAAGCTCCTCCATATGCGCCCATCGTCCATGTAGCAGATCCTCGATATCCCCACTTTCTTTTAACTGTACAATCTGCTTTTCAATCTGACGCTCGATCTGTTTTTCCGCATCGGAGCCAAACGCCCACACGAATTCCTGCACCCGGTTATCCGCCCGCTTTCTTGATGCACTGCGCTCCTCATTATCCACGCCATCCTCCAGCGGATATGGACGGTTGATTCCCATATCCTTCAATGCGATATGGATGGTTCTGCGCACGCACCCCTCCTCAATCAGATATCCGAGTCCAAGCTTCCTTAACTGTTCGTTCACATCCGAAATATGTTCTGTCATATAGAACCGGATGCCCTTTTCTTTTAATAACTGATGCAGACGCTTCAGGCAGTCTGCCGCAGTAATATCCAGACTTCCGATTCCGCCCGCATCAAGGATTACAGCTTTCGTATCCGGTTTTATATGATCCTCAATATCATTTTTCAGCACCTGCACATTTGCAAAGAACAGATTGCTGCTGAACCGGTAAATAAGCACACCGGACAGTGCGTGGATCTGGCTGCTCTCCTTCAGATCCCGGAAATGCTTATGTCCCGGCTGAATCCCAAGAAAGCAGGTAGATGGCTTTGCTGTCCGGATGATCACCTCCGCAAAGGAAAGCAAAATACCGATCAAAACACCATTGATCGTGCCAAGCAGGAGTACACCGAAAAATGCGCCGGCAAAGATCATACATTCCGTCCGGCTGACCTTCCAGAGCCGTGCCATCAGATCAAACTCCGTCGCCCCAATCAATGCCGATATCACAATCGCGGTAAGCACCGGAACCGGCAAATAGGCAATAAATCCCGTTCCACACAGCAAAAGCACGATCATGGAAAGTCCTGCCACAAGTGAGGTAAGCTGTGTCCTGCCCTGATATTGTTCGCCCATTGCCGTACGGGATACGGAACCATTGATCGGACAGCACCCGGTAAATGCTGCAAGAAAATTTCCGATGGAGAATGCAAAGATTTCCTGATTATCGTCGATACGGTAGCCGTTTTTCTGTGCAAAATTATTCTCTGCGAGCAACGTCTCCGCCATAATTACAACTGCAACCGACAGGCTGACTGTCACAGCCTCTCGGATTGAGACAACTGAAAAATCCGGCATCTGCCACTTCGGAAGTCCCGTCTCCACCTTTGAGAGTGTCTGGATTCCAAGCTCCTGCACATTTCCAAACCGCGTATAGCAGGCACCCGCAACCATCAATACAACTGCCATCGGGAATTTCGGAACCAGTTTTTTCGCAACAAGCAGGATTACAAGTGATGCCACGCCTAAGAGGATGGATGGCACATTCACATGCTTTGCGGTCTGTCCGATATGCTTTGCCAGTTCAAAAAGCTCTCCGGTTCCTGCCGTACCACCAAGAATCTTCGGCACCTGCATAAGAATGATCGTCGAGCAGATACCTGTGATAAATCCGCCCATCACCGGAGCCGATATGTAATTGACGAGCTTTCCCGCCTTCATAAAAGAAAATGCAAGCAGCCACACCGCGGCAAAGAACGTAAGCACCGGAACAACCGCCATGGCTTCTTCACTCCCTGCCTCAACATGCAAGGTTAAAAGTGCGGAACCAATCAGTGCTGCCGGAGCCGCATCCACGCCGAATATGAATTGCGGTGACGTTGAAAGAAGCGCAAACGCCAGAATCGGAAACACCGACCCATACAGACCATACACCGCAGGGAGTCCCGCAATCAGGGCATATCCCATCGAAATCGGAATAGAAACAGCCATGATGATGAGTCCCGCCAAGATATCTTTCCCTATATTCTTTTTATCATAGTGCCGTAATGTATGCGCCAATGATAGCTTCATATGATTCATCTCCTGTTTTCCTACCGGTTATGCCGCACACACGCGACAATACACCATATAATAATTCCAAATAAAACTGCCAGGAATATAAACGTTGCTGCAAGCATGCCATCCATCTTCTGCATATAAGCGGTTATCGTGCTATAGAGCGTAAATACACCAAAACAAAATTCCATCCCCACCATCATCCAGACAACGTCTCTGTACACACGCACCGCATGTTCCGGTTTTACTTTTACTGGCATGCTCCACAGATCGGGTGGCATAAAATGTAAAACCAGACTGCTGATGCCACAGCTAATCAGCATAATAATTGGTAAAAACAGAAAGGAATACGGAGATCCATATCCATCTGCATTTCCAGCCGCATCAAAGTGTGTTGCCACTTCCTTCGGCAGCTTTGCAGACCATATAATTCCAATCACAATCGATGCCCACATCAAAACATAGGCGAGTATCTCAACAATCTTCTGCTTGAGTGTAATGTGGTTTTTCATCTCAACTCCTCCTTACCTTGGGGACGTTGTTTTTGTCATGAAGAGTGTCCCCCTGTCTTTTTGGGGACATTTTATTTGTCCCGGAGAGTGTCCCCTGTCTCATATTATTTGATATCCAGTTCCGGTGGAACGTCAATCTCCTCAGAGACATATTTTCCATCTTTCTTCCGTTGTCTCACGCACTCGGATAGGAGATATTCAATCTGTCCGTTGACGGATCGAAAGTCATCTTCTGCCCATGCGGCAATATCGGCATACAGTTTTTCCGATAAGCGGAGCGGAATCTGTTTTTTCGCTGCCATCTAGTATAAGCTTCCTGAGTTCACGATTGGCTGCGCATCATGGTTGCCGCACAAAACTACCAAGAGATTTGAAACCATAGCTGCCTTTCGCTCCTCGTCCAAGTCAACGACCTGTTTTTTATTTAATTCTTCTAATGCCATTTCTACCATTCCAACCGCTCCGTCTACGATCATCTTTCTGGCATCTATAATAGCAGATGCCTGCTGCCGCTGCAACATCACGGATGCAATTTCCGGCGCATATGCAAGATATGTAATTCTTGCTTCCACGATCTCAAGTCCTGCCTCATTGACCTTGCTCTGGATCTCATCACGGATTCTTCCGGCTACGACCTCTGCCGATCCTCGCAGGCTACCTTCATCGGCTACACCGTCACCGGTTGTGTCAACATTCGGTGCGACATCATATGGATAGACACGCACAATATTACGAAGTGCACTATCACACTGCAGGGATAAATATTCCTTATAGTTATCGACATTGAAAACCGCCTTTGCTGTATCCATTACACGCCAGATAACTGCAATTCCGATCTCAACCGGGTTACCGAGACAGTCGTTGATCTTCTGTCTGCCATTGCTCAGTGTCATCGCCTTTAATGAAATCTTCTTTCCTGATGTAGAACCATCGACCGATACAGATGTACCATCCGCAGAGATAGAAAATGCACTCTTCGCTGCTGTCTGCTGAATATCCCCACTCTGTGCAAGCTTCGTTGTTGCTGCCGGATTGATGGCTGTACAAAATGGATTCACGAAGTAAAAACCAGCTTCCCGGATTGTACCAACATACTTCCCGAACAACGTCAAAACCAATGCTTCCTGTGGCTTCAACACCCGAAGTCCAATCAGTGGAAACCATCCAAGTGATAACACAACGATGGAAACAACCATGAGTACCAGATAGCCTGTTTCTGCGGAATCCTCATATCTGACTGCTCCAAATACAATCCCTGCAATCGCAATCAGATAAACGAATAAAACAGTCACCAGTACTGCCATACCTTTTCGCTTCGTAGTATAAATTTTCTCTTCCATAACCAATTCCTCCCTTTGAATCGATGCATATCTTATTTTGATATCAAAATAATATCACTTTGATTTTTCCTTGTCAAGAAAAAACCGGCACATCTCTGCACCGGTCTTGGGGACGTTGTTTTTGTCCTGAAAAGTGTCCCCTGTCTCATATAGATCTTCTTTCTTACATCGGGCATCGGCTCCGCTGTGGCATATCCTCGCCCTTCACATAGCGGGCATTAAATTCCATATTAATCTCGCGCAGTTCCTTCTTCCCATCGATGTAATCCTGATACATCTCCGCTAAGCCGCTCATACAGCCATCACAGGTTGCCTCAATATTTCCAAGCGATTCTGCTACAATCTGCTCACGTTCTTCCCTTGTTGTATCCTTGATCAAATAGCCTGACATCTCGTATCCTTCCTTTCGTCTTGCTCAATACTATACTCCATATTCCACTTCCAGAAGTGTAAGTCCATGTGGCGGTGCTGTAGGACCTGCCTTCTGTCTGTCCCGTGACGCAAGCACCGTCTCCATATCTTCCGCGTGCATCCGTCCATAGCCAACCTCTAACAGCGTCCCGGTCAGTATCCGGACCATGTTCTGCAAAAAACCATTTCCATGAAATGTCATCCGCAGATATCCTCTCTCCTCTGCGATTGTAATATCATAGATTGTCCGTACCGTGGATTTCTTCATCTTATTATTCCCACAGAAGCTCTTGAAATCATGCGTGCCAATCAGGTATCCTGCTGCCTTTTGCATCGCTTCTATATCCGGCATCCGGTCAGGTGTCCCATTCGTAACCCATTCCGGCAACACCCATGTATACATCCGGTCAAATACCGGCTTTTCGTCCCCGATATAACAGGTATACTGATACACCTTTCCTTTGGCGTTTAACCTCGCATGAAACCGTTCCGTTGCCTCGCTTACATCCATGACACAGATATCATCCGGCAGATAATGATTCGCATAGGCTTTGATCTCTTCCGGCGTAAGCATGGTATCTAAGAAGCCGTTTGCAACCATGCCCATCGCATGCACACCTGCATCGGTTCTTCCTGCACCATGAATCTTCACGTCCTGTTCCGTCATCCTCGCGAAGACCGCTTCCAACTTTCCCTCGATCGTATCCACTTCTTTTTTACTTTCCCAGCCATGATAGCGCGTGCCATCGTAGCTGATCGTCAATCTATAATTCATTCTTATATTTTAATATTCCTTCCACTGCGTCTTTTCCCGTAACAAATGTAATCTCATCATCGGAGATTTTCAATATATTTTGCATCCACAATATATTTTCCGCTGACTAATTCAAATTCGCCATCAAACATGGTGATTGTCTGTACAAAATGCTTCACATCCTCAATGGAGCTTAGCATAATTCCGATTTCACGCATACTTATCCCTCCTGTAACATATCTCTGATTTCCTGATTCTGTGGCATCACCTTTAAAGCACCCTTACGTGTTGTGATGATCGAAGCGGCTGCATTTGCAAACCGGAGCATCTCATACATATCATTTTCAGACAATCCATTGATTCCCTTGTCAAGTACTGTATTTAAGATACATGCCATAAATGTATCGCCAGCACCGGTTGTTTCAATCGTATTTTTCTGCAAAAACGGTTCCGCATATACACTTTTTCCTTTGTAATATGCCTTGCTTCCATCTTTTCCCATCGTTGCACAAATCAGTGCCGGACAATATTGCTCCATGATTTTCCCAATTCCCTGATCGATATCTGCAGTACCTGTTAAGAAAGATATCTCATCATCCGAAATCTTCAGAATGTCACATTGACTGATTCCATACCACATTTTATCAGCTGCGTCTCCAAGTTTTTTCCATAATGGCGGTCTTAAATTCGGATCAAAGGAAATGACAGCTCCCTGCTCTTTTGCTTTTTTCACTGCATGTTTCGTTACCTGCTCCATCCGTAAATCCGTCATTGACAACGTTCCAAAATGAAAAATCTTTGTATCAGCAAAAATCTCCTGCTGGATTTCTTCCTCCCTAAGCATCATATCTGCTCCAGGATTACGGTAAAAAGAAAAGTCGCGGTCACCATCCACACCAGTATGTACAAACGCAAGCGTCGTATGCACAGTATCATCTGTCACCAGATTATCTATATTGATTCCCTGGTCTTTCACCGCCTGCGTCAACATTGTACCAAACATGTCTGCTCCTACTTTCCCAATAAATGCAGTCTTTTTTCCAAGATTCTGCAACATGGAAAGTACATTACACGGAGCACCGCCCGGATTTGCTTCAAGCAAAGGATTTCCCTGCGCACTCATTCCATTTTCTGTAAAATCTACCAACAATTCTCCAAGTGCTGTTACATCAAACTTTTTCATATCGGTTCCTCCTTGCATACTCTACGCCACAACGATATCATATTTTTCAAGATTTACAATGGCTTTTCCATCGCACGCAAAACTGATCTGATCCGCTTCGAGCGATGTATAAAATGTTGTACTGAATACCTGTTGTCCATCATTCAGAAAAACTTCCATTGAATACTTATCTAAGATTATACGAAGCTTCCATTTTTTACAAGGTGATTTTACTTTTACTCTCCGGATTGCATTCGCGTCACGCACCATACCGGAATATGTTCGGTCAATTTCTATCCTGTTTTTATGCTGCAATATAGAAAAGTCTGTGTGGAACTGTTCATTTTGTGCGACCGAGATTGTAAACTCCCTGAAATTGCCACCGGCAATCTCCACGGTCATATCAAGTACACGTCCTTTAATACCATCGAATCTGCATGTTCCCTGTACTTCCTGCTTCTCATACCTGACACCATTTCTATGATAGTTTTCGATTTCACGCACCGGGCTTTGCAGAATCTTTCCATCTTTTACCTTGAGTTCCCTCGGTAATATCATCATGCCGGACCATTTCTGACCTTCGGGACGGATATTCGAATCCCATGACTGCATCCATGCAATCATAATTCTTCTTCCATCGTCCGCAAGCATCGTCTGCGGTGCGTAAAAATCCAATCCGTCATCAAGCGAGTAAACTGCGTCATAATGGAACATATGCTGGTTTTTATCATAGCTTCCCATATAATAAACCGAATTGTTTCCATTATGAAATTCTTCATCCGCACTTAGATTCTGCGGAGATGTAATTAATACATATGCACCATCCAGGCAGAAGAAATCCGGACACTCCCACATCGTTCCAAGCATACCTGTATCGTCTTTTGCAAGAACAGACACATACTCCCAGCTAATTGCGTCCTCTGAATGGAACAAAACAACATGCGGTTTTCCATCATCCGTCTTATTTCCAACAACCATATAATAGCCATCTTCCTCTTTCCAGATCTTAGGATCCCGGAAATGTTCCCGGCTGAAATGTTCCGGCATCATATCTCCTGTTACAACCGGATTTTGCGCAAGCTTAGTATATGTTTCTCCGTTTCCAATCGCAAGGCATTGGTCCTGATATACGTTTTTTACTCCATTTTCTTCCTGCTCTGTCACACCGGTATATACAAGCAGATGTCCTTTTTCTGTCTCAATGGCAGATCCTGAGAAACACCCTGCATCATCGTAACTTTGGTCTGGTGCAAGTGTGATGGGAAGTTCCGTCCATTTTACAAAATCTGTTGTCTCCGAATGTCCCCAATGCATCGGTCCCCACGCCTCATTATATGGATGGAACTGATAGAACAAATGAATTTTTCCATGATAAGAAGAAAAACCATTTGGGTCATTCATCCACCCACACGGCGGTGTTACATGAAACGCTGGGAATTGTTCTTTTTTGACTCTATGAACATTTACAAACTCTTCCGCTTTCTTTAATTTATTCATTCAAAGTCCTCCTATAATTCAATCAATTCTTCTATCTCGCAATCGAAGAAATGCATCTTATTATCCTTATATACATCAATATTCTGAGGGTCAAATTTGATATCCTCCCCTCGGATTCCAAGTATAAGCTTTGATGCGTGTTTTTTCAATTTTTCTGCCATTTCATCTGCTTTCTACTTTCTTCCTGTTACCTTCCGCCGCATACTGCAGCGTGCTTCCTGATTCGCATAGGCAGCCTTCTGTGCCTCCTGCAGCAAAACATTCCCCTGTCCTGCCCGCGTATAAACACAATCATATGCACCGATATATGGGCGCATGCACTCTGTAAACTGCTCCGCCTGTTCCTTCTTCGCCGAAAAACAATCCGGCACTGCAAAGAAACAGTCATTGCCTCTTTGTCTTCCATGCTTGACTAAGATGTATTTCTGATTCTCAACCGGTGCAAAAAACTCATTCACACACCGGGAAAAAAGCGCGCCATCTCTCCCGCTTCCGCCCTGCAGATATACGACATGTTTATACGCCTCCGGCGTCTCCGTCACAACCGTACTGTCTGGCATATCCAAAAGCTTCTGCTTCTCCAGTGCTTTCCGGATTCCCCTGCCAAATGTCTTCAACCGTTCGTACGGACTTCCAAGCATAAACATCTTCGGGAAGCAGTAAGAAAGCATCCCCAGTCCCGCCAGCGTAAATATTCCGGCTAGCGTTCCAAACCACGCACTCCCGGTTTTCGCACCTGTCTGCGCCGCCATATACCACGCAGCACACAACAGGAATATCGAGAATATCATCTTTGCTACCGCATCATGAAACGCCGCCCTTGGCACTGCTTTATCCCGCACCTTCACCTCTGTCACGACCTCCATCTTCGGATAGATTGTGAGCGAACGGTTCCAGCGCTCCCGCAAGCGGCTCCGCTCCTTAGATAAGGCGAGCATCGTCGCATTCATATTCGCTACATTCGCCTTTGTAAATGGTTTCTGTATGATTGACAGACGTGCCAGACCATTTTCAATCACATCCTCCGTGTAGTGCAGACCTAAGAAATGTTCCATTCGTCTGGTGAGCATCCGGTAATCCTCGCTCGTCTCCGGTTTCGTCCCGAACGAACTCTCATACCACGGTTTTAAGCAAACCAGATGCCAGATATTGCTTGTCTTATCCGGTTCCCTGTTCCATGTGCGGATGGCTCTGCCACGCATCTGGTTACTGAGCATAAACGAGCCAACCGTACTTGCAAGGATTAGGGAATTGATGCATGGGGAATCCCAGCCTTCGCCAAGCAGTGATTTCGTACCGATCAACACCTGTATATATCCATCTGCAAACAACTGTGTCACCGCCGGTATCAGAAAATGTGAGTCTCCAACCGCAGATACCTTCACATACTCAGTCTCCGGCAGACTTCCAAGCTTCGAGAATGTCACCGTGCCTGAATCACCCACAGTTTTTAATAGTGCATCCTTCGCCTCGGCGGGTATCACAATGATACTTCCACATAACACACCAAGCCGCATGTCCGACCACATATCCTGCGCATCCCGCCGAAGATTCTCAAAGAGCGGCAACACCCCGAGCAGATTCACATCTGCTTCCCGGTTTCCGATTGATTTTTCATGTTCCTTCCGTATATAATCTGTAAGGATCAGCATATGCAGCCTTCCATGAAGTGATGCATATTCGTGCTGTGTAATCTGGCGGATGCTTTCGATCTTCCCAAGGGAATTCGTCAGATGCTTCTCTATCTCCGGATCTAACTCCTCACAGTCCGGATGTACCTGCATATACCGCATCACTTCCGCTTCTTCCTGTTTTGTCGGATAATTGAAATACACATAATCCTGATGCGGGCAGAGACTTCCCTCCTTCACCAGCTCCGGTGTCGTGATCTCCTCATCAATCTCGCCGCACATCGCGATATAGCGGTTCCACATGGCAGGTGTCGAATCATATGGCGGTGTCGCTGTAAGCGCAATCGTCGTTACATCGATCAGCTTCTCCTTCAAGCTTTCCAGAGATTTCCACCACTCGCTTCGCAGATGATGGCATTCGTCAAGACAAAGCGTATCTACCTTTGCATCCTGCAAGACCTGAAACAGAGAAAACCCCTGATAATCCTCTTCTCCATCCTGTATCTGCGTCATGGCACTGTGCAATGCCTGATATGTAGTCACTGTGATTGCACGCGGATTTTTCAGGCTTTGTGACAGATACGCTTCCGCGTCCACACCGTCACACAAAAATGCCTCTTTGATCCGTGCGATCCACTGCTCCCGGATCGTAATGGTCGGCACAAGCACGAGTGCCGTTCCCTGCAGCCTGCGTATCAGCTCAATACCAAGTGTAGTCTTTCCCGAACCCGGAGCTGCTACGATATGGATCTTTCCATCCCGCGCATAATTCTCTGCCCGATCCAGCACCCGCGCCTGATACACACGCCATGTTCCTTTAAATTGTAAAATGTTTTCGTAGTTCATAGTTTTCTATCTTCCCAAACAACGTGAGCACGGTGTATATCCCTGTGCTTTTATTTCATTGATTGTACTTTCTACTTCTCTTTTATTTTTGTCGGACATACAATCAACACTAGAGCAGGTTGGCAGGTGAAATTTTTTCGTATTCACGTTGAGTATGTATGTTCTTACTTCTTCCGTTTGTGCATCGTTATTCGTTTCTTCTCTTCCGGGCTCACTATCACTTGCAAATAAACTGGCTTGCTTGGAAGTGCTGTCTGCAATCCGGCTCTCACCGGTCGCATAATCTATTTCAATACCTGGTTGCACATTATAACAAAAAACATTGAAACAGATTCCTGCGCCTTTATCCTCCACAGACCACGCTTCTATCTCAACACCCTTCGCCACAAGATCCGCTCCCTCAAAAAGCGGAGTTACCCGATATAAAACGTGATTTTCCGTTTCCGCAACATAATCACCTACAGTATTTTCAAAGCCTTCCATCCCTTCTGTATTCAAATATCTTGTTCCAGTAATCAAATTTAATTCGTTCGCATTTTCTCCTGTCAGCTGATAGCCGATCAAATGGCAACGATTATATAGGTAATTTCCATCTATGATTCCGTTATATTTTACCGTATGCCAGCCGGATGGCTTTATCTGTCCGATCGGTCCCCGTTCTTCTGTTGGCATTAGTTCCTTGTATATATTGGCAAATGCCACCCCGCATCTGCCTAAATCATCCAGACTGCTGTAATTTTCAAACGGTTTGGTATTTTCTTTTTCTTCATCGGTAAAATAAGGCATATTATTATTTAAATATACATATGGTGCGCCGCTATATTCCCCAACCTGATTTAAGCTGATGGCCTCAGTTGTATCGTCTGTACTATTATTGGCACCGCAACCGCTTATCACCAACAAAAGAGCAATCAAAATCAATATGGCTGCCACCCATGCATATACTGCTTTTTTGCTTGCCTTTATATCCATTTTTAATCGTTCTAATTCCTTTTGCATTATATCCCAAATACACTTCCCCAGGTCCATTATCGTAGATCGCAATACCAAGCTCGTCTGCAATTTTATGCAGCAATCCATCACACCTTATATCACAGTCATTCATATATGCGCCTCGGTAATACTTTCATCTATTTTCTCATGGTACACAACCTGATAGGTATGATTTGGATAGCCACTTTCCTGCATGGACAGACCATAGTTTCTGTCATACGATATAAAAAATTGCAGCATTCCTGTCCCAATAGGGAACGCCTCTCGGCTACTATGACACTTCAAAAGCACCAACTCCATTAAGAGCCGATACTTTATTTCTAATATTTAATTTTAGAACAGTTCCACTTTACCTAATAAGAAATCAATCAGATTACAATGGAAAATTCCGTCATCATCATAATAATTGTGTGATATATCCATCCTGACAACTACTTTCTTAAAGAAATCTTTTGCAAGCATCAGGGATGCAAGCTCCGACGTTTCTTTCTCCTCGTTGTCCATACGTAAAGCAGATTGAATATATATTTTCTTATCCGCCTGATTTACAACAAAGTCAATTTCTCTCTGCAAGTTTTTGCCACCTGTTCTATCCGATATAACCCCTACATCAACATTATATCCACGTCTCAGCAAATCATTGTATATAATGTTTTCCATAATGTGGCCAGGATCATATTGTCTAAAGTTAAGACGTACATTTCTTAGTCCTATATCCGTATAGTAATACTTGTATGGATACTTGAAATATGTTTTACCCTTAACATCAAACCTCTTTGCCTCAGAAATAAGGAATGAATCTATAATATGTTTTACATAGTTTGACACCATTGATGCGGTTATTTTTTCATTCTTGATGCCAGTTATAGAGTTGGCAATGTTCGTAGGATTTGTAAGTGAGCCAATCTGAGATGCCAAAAAGTTTAAAATATCATTTAAAATATCTTCACGCTCTATTCTGTTTCTCTCTACAATATCTTTGACATAAAGTTCACTGTATAACGATGCCAAGTATTCCTTCTTTTCTGTTTCATCAGCAATGGTCAAAACCCTTGGCATACCACCATAAAGCATGTAGCTGTCTAAGGCTTTTCTTTCATCTCCGCCAATAAATGAATAATATTCCTCAAACGACATTGGGAACACGTGAATCTGAGTTGCTCTTCCACGAAATTCAGTAGCTATATCGTTCGACAGTCCTTTAGAGTTGCTTCCGGTAACATACACATCAAGGTTTTTGTATGCTTTCAATTCGTTCAGCATATCATAAATAGTAACATCAATATCACCGTTTTCATGATCCGTTACCTTTTTGGTAAGCTGAACTTCATCAACAAAAAGATAGAATTTTTCATTTTTGTTTTCAAGAACAATGGATTCCACGTATTCACAAAGTGTTATTGGATTTCTGTACTTATAATATCGTCTTTGATCAAGTTCAATTTTGATGATATTCTCATCATTTGTTCCTTTTTCTAAAAGATAGTTATAGAACAAATCAAAAAGAAGCACAGATTTGCCGCATCGGCGGATACCGGTAATAACCTTTATTTCTCCGTTCCACATATTATGAATCAATTTTTGCAGATATAAATCTCTATTTATCATAATTTCACCTCGTACTTGCGTCGTATTCGTCGCTACTTCTTTATGTAGTATGCCATGTATTTAAAAAAATATCAAGTGTACACTGACTTTTCACAAAGAAGCAGCGTCGCAAATGTCGAAATCGAAGATAGTATAGCCTCTGATGAACTTATGTATATGGATGAACTGGAACAGGCACGAGCCATCGAACAGGCTGCACTTGCAGAAATTGAATTGGAAATGACTACTTATCCTGAACCGGATGCTGATGTGCCGGAGGAAGAAGCTACCGAAGCCACCTCACGCACACTATTAAAACGGGAGCTTCGTGCACAGGCTCTTTTAAGACTGGAAGATGGTGCGAGAACTGAGGATGATACAGTATGGCTGTCACTTGACCAGATGGCTCTTGGAACCCTGGAAAAGATTACGGATTCGCAATAATTTGAAAGGTGGTTTGCCCCACAATCACAATTTAGGACAAACCACCTTATTTCTCTGTATCTTTCAATTTCCCACGATTTATCAACCTCAAATAAATGCGTGCTTATTTAATCATACCTTAAACGAATCTATCCACTTCTGAGCTTCTATTCCTGAATTATAATCTTCAAGTGCACTCAATTCTTCCCCATATCTATAATTTGAATCAAATGCACCGGAAGCAACATTATATACATACCTAAATTCTTGAGGCATAGGCATATCGTATTCTTTACATATATCTTCAAGTTCAGGTATAATTTCATCCTCTATCACATCAAATATCTCTAATATATCTTTATCCGATATACCCGCTTCAAGATTACCAAGTATTGAGCCTTTTACTCCGAAGGCACACGTTTCCATTGCTGACCATTCATCCGATTGAATGAAAACATATATTGTATCTACATTATCACCTATAACCTCTAAAAACATTGATATTATTTCTGATTGTTTTTCTGTAAATGCATCTTCAAAAATCATAATTTACCCCTTCATCAAATTTAGAATTTCAGCTTTCCCTTACCAAGCAAGACAAAGTCTGTTCCCTTTGTCATCATATTCTGTATTCCAATAATGCGGAGCATTCACTTTCGTATAAATGAAAGCCTACTCCCATATTATTTTTGTCCTGCCTATACTTTTTTCCGGTGCAAAATAGAATTTTACAAAATCGCCTTCCTTTACGTTGTGTTCTTCCTGTTCCGATTTTGTTATTGCTACATCCGCAATTGTAATTGTATTATATTCATTATTTTGCAGTACCTCATTAAACCATAATAGCCTTATGTCTATTTTATTTCCTTTATCCTTCATTTTCGCTACCATTGCTTTTTGTACCCATGCATTTTTCTCAACAAAATTCACTTCTGTTGACATTAAAATATTTCTCTGCTCCTCTGTTAATTTAGAAACCATTTCTTTGCGTTCTTTACTGTCTTTTCCTGCCACTATAAAAACCACGACAATAAAAATAACTACTACAACTACTCCAATTAAATATGGCATAAAACATTCCTCCTACTTAATTCCCTTACCAAGCAAGGCAAAGTCTATTCTCTTTGTCATCATATTCTGCATTCCAATAATGCGGGTCATTTACTTCCGTATAAATTATAGCAAAGAGGCTCGTAATCGTCAACCAAACAACATGTTCAGAATTATCATTCATTTTTGTATCCTCTTCATCTTCACAACTACATCAACTCAGGACAGTTCTATACATACTCAGAAAACAGACCCCCACGAATCTCATAATCTCTTAATGCAACTTCCTTGCAACTCATAACCTCAGGATTCAGTTCGTCAGGCAAAATACAAAGCAGACATTCTTCATCCGACATCGGTAAGTCATATTTGGAAATGCCGTACTTTTCATTAAAAACCCTGCCATTTACCACATAAATTTTCAGATGTTCATTCATAAGCAGACGCTTCTGATTTAATGTTTCACTATAAAATCGGTTATATAAAAAATCAAGCATCTCGTCACTTGGCTTTGAAAAGTAGCAAAGTGCAGTCTGGGAATCGAGCAAATCAAGAAATGCTATATCATTCACATAAATAAGCTCACACCGTTTTGCACCATCTGGTACTTTGTAAAATGTGCGCTTCACGTGGTTTTTCCACAGACAGTAAATCCAGACATCGACATAAAACAATAAAAATGCCAAAAAAGGTAAACCGAAGTATGTCAGGACACACGTACCACCAATAAACAAAACGATCATAGTTATAATAACAGCCACACCTTTTGCCGAGCCATATATATGTATATACCATTCTTCGATGTATTTGTACCGATAGGATTCTTCTATCTCTGCAGGTTCTTTCATTTTTTTCCTGCATTTAATTACAAAAGGCGACAGAGTTATAATCGCAAAGGCAAGCATTGCTGAAAGTACAATAAATGCATAGCTTTCCTGCTCATTTTCCAAATTAAACCAAACATACAGACAATCAACCGCCAATATGAAAAAACCAATGCATTGCCAAAATAAATACGGATGCTTTTTTATGAATTTCATTCTATACTTAAATTCCTTTCCACTCCAATATACCTATGACAACTTATCCCACACCCAATCGGGTGCTGAATAATGAATATTCAAATTGATAGATTTAACCCCCTGTAACTATGTCGTCCAGATATCTTCCAAACACCATATGCTCATACGAAAACTGCTCCGTATTTTCTGCATTGATGTTCAGGTCACCCATGGCGATACATAAAATCTGCGTATCATCATTTACTTTGCAGGCAAATCGCTGATTCCACATCTTTCCTGTAAGGTAATACAGTTTAAGTTTGCCTTCCGGCAATGCATTCATGCCGATTAACCAGTTGTACAGAATATTGAAAAATTCTTCATCCGGAATAGCTTCCATTCCAATAGTAAGTGCAGATTCCTCGTACAGTTGATTCAGAATCTCTACCTGTTTAACATCTATCTTTTCTATATTTTCCGCTCCCACAGGCACCGAAAACAGCAGCTTCATAATACGTCTTTTCCTTAGCAAAGCATATGTAACAGCTGCTCCAAAGCATAAAAGAATTATAAGGAGCATGATAACTCCTGCTTTTACGTTCGCTCCCATCAAGCCAAATGCAGCTATAGTCATAATAATACACAAACAAAATATTGTTCCAAATATCACATCAAAACGTTTCTGATTTTTGTTGTTTCTGTTTCTTGTGTTATAGGCTCTAAACAGGGTTTCTTTTATACTCTTGTTAATTGTGTTCATAATCTCACTTACCTCCTTCCTATCATTATTCTGTTCAAAAAAACTCACCAATTCTTACACAAATAAACGGATTTCCAATACCATTTGGACATTTCTGTGCTTCAAAAAAGCAATCTATACTTTTGCGAATTTCCTGTGCAAGTTATTTTCTAAAGCCGATTGTTGTACAGATTGCCAAGGCTGTTATCTATCTCATATCCGCACACACCATTTTGCCCTTAGAATCCACATCTACATCAATCTCATGTCCGCCAAATACATAGCCATCATCATATCCTATAGTATAGGAACCATTTTGATTCACAAAGATGTATTTCATGCGTCCTTTTAATGCGTTTGCAAATTCTTCCGGTGTAGAAAAATGGATTTCACATTCATCTTCATAGTCTTCCAAGCACTCCAAAGCAGCGTCATACAATGCTTCATCAGCTGCAATATATTCTCTAAATGCTTCATCTCTTGACACAATATGCTCCACAAAATCTCTTGCAACAGCCAAAGGCTTTTTCCAGGTTGCTTTACTGCTCCACTCTACCTCAATATAAATCGTAATATCATTACCTAAAAAATGATACGTTCCTTCAAACAGCCCTTCTGATTTCTCTAACACCAATTTCCCCAAAACATCATCTTCTAAAACAATCGGTGCCAGATATTTTTCCTGCTTTTTATCAAGCTTTGTTCCGGATACATTTTCTTCTAATACCTCTTTTACATACAAAAATGCAAGTTCCCCAAAGGTACTATACTGTAATCTTCCCAAAACCTTATAAATCACACCATCTTTAAATCTGTTAAAATATTCGCTGTTTTCATTCTGTGCCTCATACTCCTGATTTGATATAGGCCATGTCATAATCTTTATCTTCTTTACCACACAATCAGCATTTATATCATATATTGCAACAGCAGAACATGTAATAATATGATACTTTTCATTCTTGCTCAAACGTGAAGAACCACCGTTTCCAGCAAGGACATAATACAAGCTCTCCTCGCCCTCAAATTTATTATCTTTCTGATAGATTCCATTCATATCCATACGCATTCCTCCTACTTAATTCCCTTACTGTAACTTTGTCATCGTCTTCATGACCAAAATCTACAACATTTCTATCCAATACAGACATCTTTATCAACCACCACCTACTTTTTTATTGCCAACCTATTCATTGAAGGTAAATATCATTATCCACAATATACTTCAAATTACACCGATTTAGCATCCACTTCTTATTCCTTGCTCCATTTTGATATTGAACAATCTGCTCTTTTACCTCATCTGACAGTCCAACATATATTTGATGTGCTTTATCCTTAATTGCTTCCTGTCCTAAATGTTCTGCTATAAAATCAAGATGTACATCATACTTTTCAAACCCTTCAAAGAAGAGATATTGTACAGCCGAATGATAATTATTTTCAAATCTATGTACTAAGTCCATTGCTGTCTCTTGAAATCGTTTTTCTAATATATTCCTTGTTTCAAGCAACCTGCTTTCCGTTGATATATCATACCAATATCCATTCTCTGGCTGGTAACTCATAGATGCCACAACATTATCGACTGGTAATTTTCCATACGTTTTATAGATAAGTCTCAACTCTGCATTTATCTCGATGCTTTGACCGGATTCATTCCATTTTGAAGAAAAGAAATAAATTTCAAACACAATATCTTTCACGGTCTTCTTTAACACACCACTTTTAAGATACTTGAAACCAGTTATCTCCGACAGCTCCTGAATTAATCTTGTTTTTGCTTCTGCAACATTTAACATATCTTCCATCTTCTTCTCCTTAGTATTTTAACACCAACATTAAGACAGTTCTATTACAACTATCTATAAAATACTCGTATATCAATTCAGACAACGCATCCCTGCCAAGCTTAATAATCCGGCATTCATTTTCTTTCATTTCAACCATCTAGTCACAGTACATTTTCGTCTACATGTTTTTTAATGCTTCTGAAAAATCCTCTAATAGATTTATCCAGTCGCCATATTCAATGCCGGCAATATATAAATCTCCCCATGCCCGAATATGACAGTTACATACCATTCTACGTATAAGTTTCTCATCACACACATGCATATGCTCATATTGTTTCAGAAAATCATCTACTTCCTTCCATTGAGCATGATTACTCTCCTTTAACAAATCTCTTATTCGCATTGCCATAGTCTTTAGATTTGATTCCACATTTGCCTCCTCTGAACCTAACCATTCTCCATAAAACCATATATATGATTTCTCATACCAATCTTCATTATGAAGCTCTTCCATATATCCTATCTCTGGTAACTTTGTCACGATTGCATTATCCTTCAAATAGTAATATTCACTTTTATCTGCCAGATCCAAGTATTTTTCAAGTTCGACTAATACATTAACTAAGATATTATTTTAATCAATTTTTATAAAATATTTTTCATTACTATATTTGTCGTTATCCGATTCGATATACAAAAAAATTTCATCTTCGGATTTCCATTCAACCTTAAAGTATACTGTTTCATTATATCCTGGTTTATTTGTTTCGAAAACCAATGTATCATCTTTAAAAATATATGGACGACTTACATAGTCATATCGTAGAGTTATAGAATAGTTACCACTAGGAGAATATATAACTTCATCTCTACTTGTTTCATATTCAATTTCACTTGTCGTACATCCGGTTAATATAAATAATACTAATATACATAACACAGCGTTTTTTTTCACCAGTTCTACCTCCAGTTCTGAGCTATAATTATTCATCGGAAAATATAGTTTCAAGCTTTTCTCGGTCTTTATTGTGCATCGCCCCGAAAAATGTGTTTAAAATATCAAATTCGGTTTCACAGCCGAGATAATAGATTCCGGCAAGCAGACCTCCGCCGCCTGCTCCCTGTTGATCTTCTTCACATTCTTCAAAAATTGTGCGGTGTTGCCTTAAATTTTCTCTGCTGTCCTCTGGATTTGCTTCGAATCATATTTATTGACATTTCACTTCCCCATGTTCCATACTCTTGCGTATTTCCCTTGCATTTTCCTTCAAATAGTAATATTCGCTTTCATCCGCCAAATCCAGGTACTTTTCCAACTTGGTTGAATGAATCATATGCAGTACATGAAGCACCATTATTTTCTGATACTCATGCCCAAAAGCATTATCCTTATATTTATCTCTCCACCAAAATTCTATTGCATACTCTTCCGCTTTGTCCGGATGAATATATGCTAATGATTTTAGTGCCATACGCTGTGTATATTCATCATCAACCTGTAGAAAATCGAATATCAAATCTTTTATTTCATCCTTGCCATGATAATCCTTTAGACTCTCTGCAAACTGCCACTTTGCATTTATATATTCAGTAAACAGCACCTTTTCACACAGTAAAGCATACCAATCAGGATATTTTAATAACACCTCTATAATACGACTGCATTCATTATCTCTAGCAATTCCAAACAAGATATCATCAAGCATTTGCTCCGTAGCCTCATCGCAGGATGTATATTCTATTATTTCGAGAATAACCTTATACATATCATCAAATTTATCTAATCCGATTTCCCATTCCCCGTTATCATTTCTTTCGCTCCAGTTGGGATATTTTTTATCTGCTTCTTTGACAAATTGAGCAACTGCTCTATGTAGTTTTCTTTCATAATCAGCAGACATAATGTACCCCTTTCATTTACCGATAACTTTTCATAAATGACCTGCTATTGCACGTTTCATAATATTCACATCATTTTCACAGCAGATCTATCATATACAAAATTACACCAGGTAAGATTTCTTTCTTCCTAAATCTGTCACAAGATAAGGATTATCCTTTTTCATGGCATCAACAAGCGGCTTAACTTTAGTCGGATCTGCCTTAAGCATTTCATACTCTTCACTGGTTATACCTACGAATTGCAGGAAATCAACGCGACCATATATTGTATCAATTCCCGGCACCTCTGTATCCTCCACTGCTAGGATGGCGGTAATCATTGAGTCTGCATCTGTTTTTATAGATTTTCCCATATTGGACATAAAATGTCCGGGCTCAAACCAGCTTTCCTTTGTATAGGTGTATCTTCCAAGATTTCCAAGAAAATTTATCGCCCACATACAATCATCAGCATTATCAGCTTTCAGCTTAAAAGTCATCTCGTATCCCCATCGGCTATATTCTCCACCGAAAGCTTCCTCATCAGCATAAAGCTCTGTCATACCAAATGTTACAATATGCCTGTGTCCATGTGGCGACTTGTAAATTGAATATCCATCAATATATTCCGAACCGCCAAACATTGCTCTTGCCTCAAAATTAGAGCCATAATGATTTGGCTCCTGACCAGGATAACATTTAGCAAATGCTTCCTCAATGGCATCCCATCCAGGTGCATATTCTTCATCCTTAGCATTCTCTCTGAATTCTTCTATAGTCATTTCTTTTTCCTCCCATACAATCACGAAACTTCAAGTTAAGCATAAATTCTCACACATTCACACTTATTATAACATAACATCTTCTGTTCACAATCTGAAATCTTATCATTTATTCTTTCCCCATAAAGCTCAGGAGCGATTATCTCGCTCCCCTGCTTCTATCTACAGTTCTGACTTCCTCAACCTTATGATAACGCTTGCGGTAATCATACTCTTCCCGAAACTCATCATGAATTTCCATCTTGTATTGAATACTTGCAAGCTTAGCACCCACATAACCCATACGCTCTTTAAATGCTTTAAACTCTGCTTCAAAATCATCCGTAGGTGCCGGAAGGATTCTTCTACACTTATATCATTTATCCCAACCACAGATTCTTCATTCCCCGCAACCACTTCATCAATAACAGGAGTCTCCGTATATGATGAAACAGCCTCTTCTCCTACTTATTGAAATCTTCTATTTCCTTTCCGATGTGGTGTGGATGATATAGACAGGTAGTACCGCTGGCTTGCCAACTCGTCAAAAATAAAATCAGGGTCCCCTCCGGTACCCTGATTTTATTTCCGCCTCATTGTCTTCGCCATCGGTGCTACCTGCTCATGGGCTACGCCCCCGAGACCCCCGGACAGAAAAAATACCGGACCAATCAAAGGGCGGTCTGGCATTTTTCTGTCCTTTATCGCATTCGCTCCAGAGAAATCATAGCCGACTTTGTAGCTGCTTATTTGAATAGTTACTGTCGGCTATTTAAGAAATTCCATTACTACATTTCTAAAAATTCTGCTGCTGTCATTATCTTGGGATCTGTCACTCCCGATTCAAGAAAATCCTTATCTCCTGTAAGTAACACATCCGCTTTGGCATTTAATGCTGCTCGCAATATTGGTCTGTCCTTAACATCACGAATCAGCTTTTCAGCATCTTCTTCCATTTCCGGTGTTGTTGCTACTTCAATGACTGACAGCGAATATGCAAGAAATTTCTCCAGCATGGAAATCTTAGTCGGAAATTTCCGATTAAAGATTCTCCATAGTTCTTCAATATTCTGGTCACAGATAATTCCCTTGTTTGGATAGGTAACTGCCTTTAGGTATGCCTTATATGGCGTTCCATGGAAATTGAGCGCTGCTGAAATCAGAATATTGGTATCAATCAGTATTCTCATAAACCCTCCACTTCTTCTCTTACCTCTCTTACAAGTGCGTCAATATCTTCCTCTGTTTCCAGACCACTCTTTGCTGCTTCTCCCTGCATACCGCCTTGAAGCATTTTCATAGCATAAACTGCTGCATTCATCATTACAACCTGATCACCTTCACAAATCAGTGTTACTCTGTCTCCTGTTCCGATTCCAAGTTGCTCTCTGATTTCCTTTGGAAGAGTTATCTGTCCTTTGGACATTACCTTTGCGTTATCTACTATCATGTTTGCCATGTCGTTCACTCCTTTCAAAATCTTAAAAGTAGGGTATTTCCTACTTGCCCTACTTATAGTATATCCAGTTTTCATGATAATATCAACTCCTTTTCAAAAATTTACACACCAAACGAGTAATCCAGAAACTCATTCTCTTCCGGCTCCATTTGCTCCTGTTTTCCAGCTTCTATCGGCTGTTCATTGCTCTGTGTCGGTTCTGTAACAGGCTTTACACCCACCGGTGTCACAGCTCTCGGATTCCTGTGCTGATACGGATAAGACATTATCCCTCCAGCCTGCAATCCCGCCTGAAAGAAAGCCTGCTGCATCTGATACATGGCTGCACTTCAAAATATTAATTGTACTTTTATGTGTTCCCACACCCCACATCCAGAACGACCGAGACATTTACCCCGTCCGAAATCGCCTTTTTGTAGGTTTTCCGGTCACTCTATGAGAACATCATATGTCGTTCAAAGTGCCGGAAGTCGAGAAGTTTTACAAACTTCCCGACTCGCGGGCAGTCGTCGAATTCCGCATAAACACTGGCTTTACAGCCAGTTGTTTCTACGGAACTCTCCTCGTTGCCTTCGCGCAAATCAAGGATTCTTACATATCGACCCGATGTAGTGCAACTACCGCACTCGACATGGCTCGACTGGATACGCTGAATTTCTCGGCTGATTTTAGGTTCAAGGGAATATATCAATAACCTTTTTCACACTTTCGCCGTTTATGGGAATATGTCCAATATTCCAGATATCTTTTCAGTTCAAAAGTGTCACCAATGGTGTCACTTTTACTTCTTTGCTTTTTCTTCTAACTCCAGCAGATACTTGTCATAGTCTGACATAAATAATCTGTCCTGCACAATCCGGTATTTCTCAAACTCCGTTTCGGCATGAAGCTTGGCTATTTCAGCAGAAACCTTCCCAGCGTCCTGCAAAATACCATAATCAAACATTTCAATAAAGCTGTTGAGTCTCTTCTCCCAGTCCTCCATAGTAAGAGGAATACGTCTTAAAGTCATGTTTTCTGCAAAATCCAAATACGCTGTTACCATACGGTTCAGCTGATGTAATTCATTTTCACTCAGATAATTTTTTGCAATCGTTACATCACTTTTCTTAATCTTGCCATCCGGAGCATCCGCCCAGGTGGTAAGTCCCATATGTTCCTTTTGGTGGTCGGCTCGCTCCACAATCAATTCAGCAGCCGTGTGACCGTGAACTGCAAAATGCATTTTATTCTGAACTGTGGCATAGAATCTTTTCGTTGTTGCAGATGTTTTGTCATAGTCTATCGCTGTGGCATAAATATCTGTGATTTTCTGATAGAATTTTCTTTCGCTTGCACGAATTTCCCTGATGCGTTCTAACTGCTCATCAAAATACTTGTCTGTCAGATAAGTACCTCTCTTCAGACGCTCATCATCCATAACCCAGCCTTTAATGGTATAATCCTTTACGATACCATTTGCCCACTTACGGAACTGCACCGCACGCTCATTATTCACCTTGAAACCGACAGCAATAATCATCTGCAGGTTATAATGATTTACTTCTCGCTGAACCTGACGAGAACCCTCGGTTTGAACTATTCGGAATTTCCTAATAGTTGCCTCTTCTTCTAATTCGCTATCTGCGTATATCTTTTTGATATGCTCATTTATTGTAGGAAGAGCTACATCATAAAGCGTAGCCATCATTTTCTGTGTCAGCCATATATTTTCATCTTCATAGCGCATTTCAATGCTATCTTCCTGCTCTCCGACAGAAGCAACATAGGTAAGATACTCTGCTGCGCTTGAACGAATGCTTATTTCATTTTTCTTTTTTACCACCGTAACTACCTCCGATTATTTAGTCATTGTATGCGGGTCAAGATCCTCGTCCGTACACTTACTCACAATAGTTATCGCAACATGCCAACCAATATTCGCCTTGCCAAGAACATTGACACATACACATCTGTTTTGTTGCCACAACACTGGCATACATTATTATCGAACTGAACTGCATCTAAAACTTTTTCTTTATCGTAAACATTGGGATGATATTTAAATATGGGTAATTTCAAAGAATTATCATTCATTTTTGTATCCTCTTCATCTTCACAACTACATCAACTCCGGACAGTTCTATACATACTCAGAAAACAGACCCCCACGAATCTCATAATCTCTTAATGCAACTTCCTTGCTACTCATAACCTCAGGATTCAGTTCGTCAGGCAGAATACAAAGCAGACATTCTTCATCCGACATCGGTAAGTCATATTTGGAAATGCCGTACTTTTCATTAAAAACCCTGCCATTTACCACATAAATTTTAGGATTCTCGTTCATAAGCAAGCGCTTCTGATTTAATGTTTCACTATAAAATCGGTTATATAAAAAATCAAGCATCTCGTCACTTGGCTTTGAAAAGTAGCAAAGTGCAGTCTGGGAATCGAGCAAATCAAGAAATGCTATATCATTCACATAAATAAGCTCACACCGTTTTGCACCATCTGGTACTTTGCAAAATGTGCGCTTCACGTGGTTTTTCCACAGACAGTAAATCCAGACATCGACATAAAACAATAAAAATGCCAAAAAAAGTAAACCGAAGTATGTCAGGACACATGTACAACCAATAAACAAAACGATCATAGTTATAATAACAGCCACACCTTTTGCCGAGCCATATATATGTCGTCCAGATATCTTCCAAACACCATATGCTCATACGAAAACTGCTCCGTATTTTCTGCATTGATATTCAGGTCGCCCATAGCAATACATAAAATCTGCGTAACTTTTCATAAATGGCCTGCTATTGCATGGTTCATATCATTATTACAGTTTGCGCCGTCATAGTTGGTGCGCTCACATACATTGTACCATATCAACTGTTATTCATCATCCAAAAGCCCACAAAATTTTTATTCAATTCAAAATTCTTTCGGTTTACCAACTCTTTCAAGTAATTATTTACTGCATACAAGTTTTGCATTCCACGATACACAAACCCTTTGTTTTTATACAGACACAGACCTCTTTTCCAACGGCCATACTTATCCATATCGGGAGTATCAGTAATCACGTGATCATAAAATTGTGCACAGATTATTAATCTATCACTTTTGAACTTTTCTATTTTTATCATGTGACCTCCTAACTGATATCTATTAATCGCTCGATTTTCACGGTCTTTTCCTTCAGGGATATTTTCCCGATTTTGAAGCCATATCTCTCCAGTTCCTTTTTATAGGTCAAAAAGCTCATCGAGAAGATCGCCGTCTTTGCCGACCACTTCACCGTGGAATTTAAGTCCGGCCTCACAATCGACATCGAAGCGTAAAAAGGCTCCTCGCCACTGAACCTAATCAGTAGTGAGGAGCCTTGGTCTGTCTTAATCTTCTTTTGTCAGAACTCCGACGTCCTTCTTATAAAACAGCAGGTATGATCCGAAAAATACCGCCAGTCCGAATACAGAAACAATACCCTCCAGCATCCACGGAGACAGGCTGATAACATTAAAGATGTACAGTCCACCGATAAAATCCATTCCGGTATGAAGGATGATCGCAAGAGGATACAGCCAGAAATGTTTTTTATCCTTGCAGGCATAAAACACAAGTATCGATGCGCCAATATGGAACAAAACAGCAAATACTCTTTCAACAAAAGCTATTCCAATGTCAGAGAACGAGAACGCTGCAATCGTATCCGCCAATGCCTTGGCAGTAGCCGCCTGTTCCGGTGCCTGTACAGCAACTTGTTCAACCAAAGTTCCGAAAGTGCCGGTGTTGATCATGACGGCATAAGCAATATACTGGATATACGTAATACCCAATATCAGAATTACCTCAAAACCGCCGTGTCCGATGCCGTAGGAGATCGATGTTTCTCTGTTTTTACGCTTTTTGAGAACGGTATTAAACGCAACCAATCGCCCTGTCTCTTCAAACAATCCCGGAAAGAGACCGGCTACAAGTGCCAGTAGAACAGGGTTTGCGTTCAGGAACCGGCTGACGGCGTGATCCGAAAGACCCATTGCTGTCGGAAACGCCAGCACGTTCTGAATAGGCTTTTCAAGTATCAATGTAAATACCAAGAATGTTGCCGCGCCGATCAGTATCGATGTAACAGGCTCTTTTTTCTTGAATTACTGCACCTCCTTTTCCTTGGAGAGGACTTTCTTCTGCCAACTCCATTTGCTGCATTCCGGACACTTCATATATCTTGTCCTGCCCATGTGCATAGCAAGATTTGTCTGCCAGTATGTAGGAATATATCTGTGGTGGCAATTCTGGCATTCATAGTATCCGGCCTTTTGCTCGATCCCCACTGCTATAAATGCAACGGCGACAATCATTACCAGAGCAAACACAATAAGGACAATCCTGAGCCACACCGCCATCTCGACATATGCGGCTACGGCACACATAACCAGTCCTGCAATAGTTGCCGGAGCTCCAATCCAGTATTCCGTCCTGAGCATCTGCCTGTTCTTTTCTTCAACCTCTCGTCTCATTGCCAGCAGGTTTTCTTCTGCCCGCTTGTCATATGCTTCTGCCATAATTCTTTCGCCCGACAGGAGTTCGTTGACGTTAATTTTAAGAAGCTCACACAGCTCCAGCATGATCCCGGAATCCGGGATGGACTTTCCCGTTTCCCTTAATTAAAGATATTGTTGGGTAAAAAAAGAAAGGTCAGTCGATTTTGCCGATGAAGCGGTAGTAGATTTCTACTTCCTGCTCACGGCTTCCATCCTCGCCCTTGACAGCTTCGTGGACGGTTATTTTTTCAATTAGAGTGTTCAGAAGTTCGGCGGTCAGCTCCACAGGGTTGACATACTGTTTCATTAGGGCAATCCACTTTTCAGCATCCGCTGCGGTCTGTACGGCGGCTTCCATCATTTCGTGAAGCTGTCTTATTTTTGTTTCAAGCTCCTTTTGCTCGTTCTGGTACTTCTCGGACAGCATATTGAAGTTATACTCGGTTATGCGTCCGGCAGACCAGTCCTCATACATTTTAGCAAACAGCCCGTCAACCTCGGCTTTACGCTTCTCTGCCTTTTTCAGCTCCGCAGCCTGCTTTTTCTTCGCAGAGTTCCTTTCCCTGTCGCTGACATTGAGCAGCCGTTTCAGCAGCTTGTCCTCATCTTTCTGTGCCAGCATAGACCAGTATTGCAGTCTTGCAAGCACATAGGCATACAGTACATCATAGCGGATATAGTGCATGGAACACTGGCGTAATCCCTGTCCGTTCTTGCTGCAATGGTAGTACCCGTATGGGTTTTTGTTCTGCTTGTTTTCCCCATAGGCTAAAGACCATCCGCAGTCTGCACATTTTATCAATCCTGCGAAAATCTGTGTCGTACCGTTTCTGCGTTTCCTGCGTCTGCTTGCAATCAGCTCTTGAACTTTTTGGAACACTTCTTCGGAAATGATGGCTTCGTGGGTATTTTCCACACGATACCATTCTTCCTGCGGCTTCCGCACCTTTTTCTTGTTCTTGAATGAAATGTTGCTCTGCTTGTTGTGAACGCTGTGACCGATGTAGGTTTCCTCTTTCAAAATGCTCTTGACCTGTGCAATCGTCCACGCATAGGCTTTTTCTGCGGGCGCACCGGCGTAGATATTGGCGAAAGTCCCGTATCTTTCATAGTTCAGCCAGCCGGGGGTAGGTACTTTTTCCTCCACCAGAATCCGTGTAATGCTGGCGGCTCCACGCCCGTGTACAGCAAGGTCAAAAATCTTCTCTACAATCCAGCGTGTTTCCGGGTCGATCAGAAGATGACCTTTTTTGTCCGGGTCTTTTACATAGCCCAGCGGTGCATAGGCTCCATAGTGTGCGCCATTGGCAAATCTTGTGTGCATGGCAGCCTTGACCTTTTTGCTGGTCTGTCGGGCGTGCATTTCATTCAGGATGTTTAAGAACGGTGCAAGCTCGCTTTCTCCGTTGATGGTGTCCACATTGTCATTGATGGCAATGTAGCGTACTCCCTTGCTGGGGAAATAGATTTCCGTGTACTGACCGGTCAGGATATAGTTTCTTCCCAGACGGGATAAGTCCTTTGTGACAACGCAGTTGATTTTCCCGTCTTCGATGTCATCAATCATCCTTTGGAAACTTGGACGCTCGAAATTTGTCCCACTCCATCCGTCGTCAATGTACTCGTCTACAACGGTCAGCCCATGCTCTGCGGCATACTGTCTAAGCATCATGCGCTGGGTCTGGATACTGCCGCTTTCCCCCTGTAATTCATCGTCACGGCTCAATCTCAAATATAGTGCAGTGTTATAAATCGTTGTATTGTATGGTTGTTTCACGGTTAAAAATCCTCCTTCTAAAAGAAACAACCCACGCTTATACAATACTCGCTGGTACAAGTATATCATAAGCGTGGGCTGATTGACAGTCGTTATTCCGTATTTTTTCAGGAAGCGGCGGCAGCGTGCTGGATCACATCTTCCAGCAGGCTGTCAAGCGGCTTCCCATCCTGTGCGAAATGCTCCGATACCTTGATACGGACTTTCCCCATGACAAAATACTGGGTGCCGTCTTTTTCGGTAAGCAGGGTGCCGCTGTTTTTGTTATTGCTCTCGTTTTTGCTTTTTGCCATAGGCAGTTACCTCCATAAATGAAATATGCCCGACAAGGGAATGTCAGACAGGTGTACAGCCGCAGACTGTCTCCGTGTCAACCAAACCGTGTCAACCGGCAGAAAAGACTTTGAAAACAATCCATAGGCGCTCTATTATTACTTTTTACTTTTTCTTTGATTTCTTGGTTGACATGGTTGACAAAGGAGAGAAATGCCCCAAATATCAGGCTTTTCCCCGTCAACCGGCTGTCAACCAAAGCGTCAACCAAACTGTCAACCGGTGGCTTTTCAGAATGGAAGTTCCATTTGCCGGGCTTCTTCTTCCGTGATTTCCTGAAAACCGTCCCCCTCCGGCGGAGCTTGGTTGACACGCTCCCAGCCTTTTTGAGAACCGTATTTCTTATACCGCTTCGGGCTTTTGTAGGCTACCCAGCCCTGTATGATGCCGCCCGCAATGCCGGTATTCATAATCTCGCAGATTGCCCGTGTCTCCCAGTCTGCCGGGGAATTTAAGTTCCCCAGCGCTTCCTCATAAAGCTGCTTGGAACATACCCTGTCGCCGGTGTAGTCCTCCAAATAGGCGTAGATCATGCCGGCCTGTGTGTCTTCCTGCATAAAGTCCTGCTGGTGGGCGTTCAGGTATCGGTTCATTTCCATGCTGAATGACAGCTTATACTTCCCACTGCGATAAACCGTCATGGCTTCCGCCCACATCTGTTCGATATACGCCCTCGCCGCCGCTTCATCGTCCAGTATGTGAACCTCCGCCCGTTCCGGGTACACCGTCACGGGGAGAAAGCGCCGGTTGCCGGTGCGGTCACGGGGCAAAAAGTCCTGCCGGTTGGTCGTCCCTCCAAATACACATTGCCGCAGCCGGTCTGCCGGATGTGTCTCATACGGCACTTTGTAGGTTTCTTTCTGGCGGCTTAAGAATGACTTGATTTCCTCAATACTCTTGGCGTTGGCTGTGGCAATCATCTCCGACATCTCGATAATCCAATGCCCTTGCAGCTTGCGGTACACATTTTCATCGTCCAGCTTTTTCAAATCGTCTGAAAACCATTCGTCCCTGCCTGCCAGCAGCCGGAAAAAGGTAGATTTCCCGGCTCCCTGACCACCAACCAGACAGAGCATGACCTCAAACTTGCTCCCCGGTCTGAATACCCGCCGGATGGCTCCCATCAGGAACAGTTTCAAGGCTTCATAGGTGTATTCGTCCGTATCGGCTCCCAGAAAGTGATGCAGGGCGTAACGGATGCGCTCTGTGCCGTCCCATTGCAGGCTGTTCAGGTAATCCCTGACTGGATGGTAGCGGTTTTCATTGGCAACAATCTTGATGGCGCTCTGCACCTTTTTCTCGCTGGTAAGCCCGTAATTTTCTTCCAGATACAAAAGCAGGTAGTTCATGTCCATGTCGGTCAGCGTGGTACTGGTGCGCTCCCAGCCCAGCGGCTTCACAATGTCAATCTGCTCCGTCAAAAGGTTCAGGCGCAGCGCCCCGCGAAACAGAGGGTCACGCTGGAACACCGTCAGGCAGTTTCGGATGCTGTTCTTCACGCCGCCTTTCTGCGTCCCCTCTAATGTTTCCCGGATTTCTGCCGGTGTCTGCGCCGGTTCCATTGTGTCCATCGTCCTTTTGACCGCTTCCTGCGTTTCCGGCGGCAAGCTCTGAAATTCGCTGTTCAAGCCGCAACACCTCCTTTCCCTGTGCGGCGATCAATGCCGCTTTTTCTTCTATTTCTCCGTATAACAAAATATCCAAAAGGTATTCTGTGTAGCTTATCCTCTGCAACGCTTCCACAAAAAGAGGATGCCAGATGGCATCCTGCGGCTGTGGGGCGTGTGCTGTTTTCCAATGCTCCAGCAGGCGCAGATAATCGCATAGCACCCGGAAACAATACCGTTCCGTTTCCTGAAATCTCTGCTCCGCTGATTTTTGTCGGGGCTGTGACCTGTTGTGACGCTTCCTATCTGGCGGCGCATTGCCGGATTTCTCATAGGAAACGCCGAAGTCCTCCGCAAGCCTGACCGCAGCTTCCCGTTTCCCCAATCCATGCAGCAAAGCGGCAAAGTCGATCACATCCCCGGAAGCCCCGCAGCCGAAGCAGTAAAAGCGGCTGTCCACTTTCATGCTGGGCGTGCGGTCATTGTGGAATGGACAGCAGACCATGCCGTTTCTCCCCACCCGGATTCCATAGAATGAAGCAGCCTGCCGGGTGGTAACAGACTGTTTCACCGCTTCAAATACATTCAAATGCTCCCTCCATAAAAATACTGGTAGCGGTAAAGCTGCCGGTTATATCATAGCTCCATCTCATGTTTCTTTCTCTGTACTGCCTGTGGCTGCTCCCTCCGGCGCAGTGCGGTATCTACGGCGTTCTGCACCTGCCGTAGCCGTATGACTTCCTCCCGGAGTGGCTTGTGCTGCGGAGACAGTTCGGCATACTCTGTTTTTAACTGTGCGTATTCCTGTTTCCATGCTTTCAGGGCAATGGGTTTTCCGTCCAGTTTTTCTTTCAAAATACGGCGGGCGGCATAAAACAGCCGTAACTCCGCATCGTGGGATGTTTCAAATTTCTCCCTCTGTTTCTTAAACTTGATATTGTTCAATTCCGTATGAACAGGTTTTAGCCGCTGGTAATTCTCGCCCTCCCGTATCAATTCCTGCAATTCCTTTATCCGGGCAGATTTCTTTTTCATGGAGTCGCTTAACGCTTCAAATTCTTCGTTGACAGAGGAAAGACGCTCCTGCAAATCCTCTAATGTGAGCAGCTTGTTTTCCGTCAGATAATTGACGGCTTCGGCAAACTGCTTTAAGTTTCCGGTTCTGGCTTTATTGCTCCATGCCCCTGCGTTGCGCTGGTTGTAATAAGCGATCAACAGGTCGGCAAGGCTCGGTGTCTGCGGTTTGGAAAGTTCTTCTTTTACCTCTGCCATCCAGACAAACAGGGCTTTGATCTTCTTCCTCACATCCTGCATGAGCCGGTTGGTGGCTTTAATCCAGCGGTTCAGTTCCCCTTTCTCGGTGCGGATGCCCTTTGCTTCCATCTGCCGGACATTAGCTCCCTCGTGGACAGTAGGTATCAGGTCAAGCCCCTGCCGCACATAGGAACGGTGGTCGATACGCACATCCAGCCCTTTTTCCTCAAATTTTGTATTAACGGCAGCCGCCCACTGCTCCCGCCAGTGTTCCAGCGTTTCCGGCTCATGCCAGTCTGTTGTATGGACCGCGTTAAACATATAATCGCCGTTTTTATCCCGGATTCGGTTTCCATCTTCATCAAGAAGATATTCCCGACGCTGTTTTTGTCCCCATGTGCCATCCGGGTTCAAAGGGCGCATGGTTGTCATCACATGAAAATGCGGGTTAGGGATGCCGCCGTCCTCTTTCTCCGGGCTGTGAAAAGCAAGGTCGGCAATCATGCCTTTTGTCACAAACTGCTCCTGTACGAACTTCCTCGCCAGCTCCATGTTTTCTTCCAGCGTCAATTCATTCTGCATGGCAATATCAAAGGAATAGGCAAGCTGTGCTTTTGGATGTTTCTCGCAGTTCTCCACAGCATTCCAGAGGGTCGCCCGGTCAAGATATATTTCCGGCGCATGGGGCGGCAGCATGATTTCCGAAGCGATCACGCCGCCCTTTTTGGTGTAGTCGCTGACTTCTCCATAGTAGCTGCTGTAAAGACGCTCCCCGGCTCGATAGGCTGCGCTGGCAATGGCGCTCTGACCGGCGCTGCGCTTGATCTGTGCGATTGAAAAATGATAAAGTGCTATCCTTAGTCACCGCCTTTCTCCTGCCCGGAAATACGGGCGTGGTTCTCTGTGGCAGACCGGATGAAATGCTCCGCCTGCGGCAGATTCAAAATGCTTTCCATGAGGGAATAAAATTCCGCTTCGGATAGCTCCTTTGTCTGTGGTGCAATGCTCTCAATAGCTGCCCCACGGGTAATCAGCCGGTGCGTCCTCTGTTTCCGGGAACCGCTTTCCAGATACGCCTGCCGGTTTTTCAAACGCTGCATTTTCCGTTTTTCCTGTTCCAGCAGGACAGTGGTTTTTTCATATTCCTGCTTCAACTGTTCCAAAGATTTTTCCATGTTCTCACATCCTTTGCTGATAAGATAAAGAAAGACCATCCGCAGACAGTCCGTGTGTCAGTGCTTCTATAAAACCCGATGAAAAGGGAAAACCGCAGAGCGGATTTCTCTTTGCGGCGGATACACAGGGGATAGCCGCTTTAGCGGCGCAAGGGGGTGTAGCCACCTTGTCGGAGCGAAGCGAACGCAGACCTCGGATTGCTGATTTTATCAGCGGCAGAGGTAAGCTCCGCAGGACGCACGATACATGGTCTTTAGACTATGTATAGAAGTGCGCCCTTAGTTCCTAAGGGATTTTGCCGTTTCCGGCAGTCTTGTCCTTTTTCTTGGAACGCTTGGAAAGATACTTCGGGCAGTCAACCACAACCGCCCGGAAGCTCTGTTTACATTCGTGCTGGCATTTCCGGCACAGTTCGTTGTAAGTGATACGGCTGCGGTCATTTAAGAAGAAAGACCATTCCAACCGCCGCTTGTTACTCATTCTTGCCATAACCGGCTCCTTTCTCCGTTTCTATCTGATGTACGCAGATAGGCTGTTTTGATGTAGCGTCTCGGTATCATTTTTAAGTTTTTTTCCCTCTGTATGCCCCTTTGGAAAGTGCGGCAGTATTGCAAGTCAGGGAATGATACCTCACGCTTATTTGTCGCTTCCCGGTACGGTTTCGGAGCCTTTTGCCATCCATTCAAAGAAAGCAATTTTGCTGACCTTGATAAGTCTGCCCCTGCGGAACGCTGGAAAGCCGGGTGTGTGTACCAGCTCATAGGCGCTCGCTCTTGAAATTCCCATAATCCGCTGAATGTCCGCCACATCCAGAACCAGCGGTAAATCCTCGTAGCTGTTCAATCTCTTTTTATCGTTCATTCTGTTCCTCCCATAAATCAAATAGGTTAAAATGCTTCCTGTTGCCGTTCTCCCCAAAAGCCGTTTTCCTGCCCCATTCCTGCGGTGTTTCCCTGCATTGGTGCGCCGAATGCGTCACTTCTCCTGCCGGTCATATCCCTTTTGGACGGTCATTCACTTGTCAAGGTACTGTGCGGTACGAAATTACCAACCGCAATCATCATAGCGTACTATCCTTGACAAAACAATGATTCTGCGATACCATGAGTGTAACGGATATAACTGAATTATATAATTACCATAAACAAAGGCAGGGGATAGGGATGGAGAATCAGTTTATACGGCATGAGCCATGTTTTGAGAGGATTTTGTTTGTCCTGACGCTGGACAGGAAGAAAATGAAAGAGCGGATTTTGATTGGGGAAGAACAGCAGATCCGCTTCCGTCTGAACGGGAGCCAAAACGCAGAGGTGCTTTGTGATATGACACGCCCACTGGGAACTTTTTTGATAAACTTTGAGCGTGACACGGACAGAGACTGGAACTTATACGGGCTTTCTCCGCTGCGGCAAGCTCTCCACTCCAACCGATGGAAACAGCCGGAGCTGGAGCAGGCGGCAAGCGAATTTCTTTGGGAGAAATATCTTAGCAACGACCCTCTGAAAATGTATGTGGCGTTCCGTATCTGGAACAGCTATCTGCTTGCCAGAGAACCCCGTGACCGTAACGCTGCCTGTGACCGCTTCATGGATAAAATGAGCAGACTGACCGGGGTATTCCAAAACGAAACCATGAGCTTTGACAGGGAGACAGGAAAACCGAAACAATTTCAAGCTGGCAGCCTTTATTTCAAAGGCGCACCGTCAGAAGATACCCGGCTTGACCTCTGGTTCCCGGACAACCGGCGCACAGAAGAATGTGTGTCTGCCTATGCGTCCCTCTACCCGTTGATTACCTATTATCTGAACAGGCTGAATGACTGGGGGCTTTGCTTCCGGCGGTGCAAGGTCTGTGGAAAATATTTTCTGGCAAAGAGCCAGCGGTATGAGCTGTGCAGCGACAAGTGCCGAAAAGCACAGGCGCTTCAAAACAAGCGGGAATTTGACGAGAGGTCAAGAGAAAATAACTATGACCTGCTTTATAAAAATGAATGCCAGAACTGGCGCAACAAAATAAACCGGGTAAAAAATACCGCAGGCTTTCCGGCTGACCGTCTGGAAAAAATACAGGCTTCCTTTTCCGACTTTAAGAAAGAAGCCTTACAGAGAAAAAAGGCTGTAAAAACAGGAACGGCCAGCCCGAAAGAATTTACGGACTGGCTGTATCAGCAGAGTAATGTAATTGTTGAGCTGACCGAGATATGAAAAACTTTCTATCGTCAATTTCGCATTATTGCAATAACAGATTGCTTCTTCCATGAATGGTAATATTATCATCAAACTTTTGGAAGAACTATAAATGTCCGAGGTGCCTTTGATTTCAACAAAAAAACAGGCTGAATTGTTACAAAGCTCGGACATTTCAAAAATTTTTTGAGAAATGGCGAAAAAAGCGGGGCAGCACACGCCGCCCCGCCGATCCCATACGGTTATTCCATCGCCCGCATTTGTTCGATCAGGGATTGCTTTTTCTGTCTGCGGATTGTCCATACAGACAAGATCAGTTCCATTCCGAACAATACCAGAATGAACAGTCCCATTTCCAAAACCGGGAATTTGTAAGGCACTACATTTCCGGCAAAAGCTCCTATACTCATTTTTCTGCAAGCAAAGATGGAAGCCGGAAGCCCAACGATCAGCGTCGCCAATGTTGCAAAGAGCGCATAGCACAGCCCCTCACAGATGTTCATTTCACATAGCTGTTTTTGTGTTAGGCCGATAGAACGCAGAATACTGTTTTCCTGCTTTCGGGCTATCTGGTTAGAGAGTGTCGTATTGATAAGGTTGATAACGCCAAAGAGAAATACCAACCATGAAAGTATCTCCATACTGCCAAACGCAAAAGAATTTGTCATTTCTTCATATTCAATCACTGTATTGATTTCATCTAAGGCAATATTACTATGGCTGGCAACAATATTTTTCAATTCAGCTCCCACATAGTCCGTTTTTTTCGGATCGTTTACAATGCTCCATGAATAGTCGAAAGAAGCGATTTCCGGGTGCAGTTCATGGAACAATGCTTCTGGTGCGAAAAAGAGTACTCCATCGAGGGCCAGTTTTCCATGCCCGGAAGGCGTCTTGTTGGAATCAAACAATCCTGATACAGTGACGGAAACAGGCGGTTGCCCCTCTCCAAAATAAAAGTCAACTGTTGAACCAACACCCATATCCTCATTCTGCTTTAGCACATTATAGTCAATTACAATACTACGGGAATCTTTTGGCATCGTTCCTGCTGTCAGAGCCGCTTCAACTGTTGCATAATTCTGGTCGGTCAGCATATCACACATACCACCGCTTTGGTAAATGTCCGTCTTAAGGGTTGCATAGAGAGATTGTCTGCTTGAAATTATATCTGTAACACCATCAATAGATAAGATTTCCTGTTTTAATTCTTCATTCAACGGATTTCCCGCTGCCATAACCTTTTCTTCTGTCATTTCAGAATCCAAATAAATTTTATAGTCGCCGTCCGGGAAAAACCGTCTTGCAAGCGCCTCTGGAGAACGCAGCAAAACAATGGAGGATACCACAAGCAGAATAATTCCGCCCAAACTCAATGAGGCTACAATAGCAACGGTCTTTTTTCGGTCACGCTTAAAATTCGCAATTCCCATTGAAACAGGATTGAGCTTGATATTCTTTTTTCGGCTTCGGATGTCCTTTTGTGCCGGGGTAAAACGGACGGCTTCAATCGGGGAAATCCCTGCCGCAATTTTTATCGGCTTACGGATGGAAACAGATACCATGATCCAACTGCTTATGAGTGTCAAAATAATCGTTGCCACATAGGAAACAGCATTAAATCCCTTGGGAAACAAAAGAAAACCGCCGCATACACCCAGCACTGTACCAATCAAAATCCCGATACTGCCGAGTTTACGCCCCTCCCGCTTTACAATCCGCTTGATTTGCTTTGGCGTTGCACCAATCGTCCGTAGCTGCCCGTAGCTCTTGATTTTGTCATTGATGGAGATACGGAAGATACTCTGGATCACAATATAGCCGCCGATCAGAACAATGGCAATCACGCCAGCCATCAGTGCAAAATCAAAGGATTTAGAAGCATAGGCAAAATACTTGCTGTTCATTTTGGGCATAGGAAGCTGATATTCCTCCGCAATCTCCCTGCAATAAGAGGTCATCAGTTCTTCGCCCAACTGGTCGCTGTTTTTGAAATGGACATAGGCGCGATAGCCAGTCGGGTCAAACCCTTTCCATCCTGTCAGGGCAGCGTTGGAAAGAATGATAGCGCAGGTATTCGCTTCTTTTTCATTTACGCTGTCCATAATGCCGGTAACGACATAATCACCATGAAAACTCTCTGTATCTAAGGTCACAGTGTCCCCGATCTTGGCATTGTTTCCATAGGTGGAAAGAAAGTATTCGCTTACAACAACTTCATTTGCTTTTTCAGGAACCCGGCCCTCTAACAACTCCATCTGCGCCTTGGTAATCTCCATCATTTGCGCGTCGCAATACACATAAGACGCATGATAGCCCTGTTCTGAAAGCTCCTCACCCAGCATATAGTAGCCGCCTACGCGCTCAAACTCCGGCAGTCCTTTCAGGGTTTCAATGTCGTTTTCCTCTACGCCCAGCCAGACCGCCTCATAAGTATCGACAACCTGATTGCGCTGCATTTGTGTCAGGGAGGTAGACACAATTCCCGTAAAGCAGATCAGAAATGCCGCCAGCGCAACGGCAATCACCACCATCAGATTCCGGCGCTTCTCGCTTTGCAAACTTTTCTTTGCCAGCTTCTTTGTAATGGCGCTGGTATCATTCTCAAAAGGCCATGTCATAGCCTGCCACCTCCTTACTCCACAATCTTGCCGTCCTCAATGCGGACAATCCGATCTGCAAGGCGGGCAATGTCGTCATTGTGCGTAATCATCACAACAGTTTGCCGGAACTCTGCACTGGTGCGCTTGATAAGCCCCAGCACCTCGGCGCTGGTCTTGCTGTCAAGGTTGCCGGTCGGCTCGTCGGCCAGCACAATAGCCGGTTTGGTAATCAAGGCGCGGGCGATAGCCACACGCTGCTGCTGTCCGCCGGAAAGATTGTTCGGCATATTTTTCAGTTTATCTTCCAGCCCCAGCAGATGAACGATCTCGTCCAAAAACTTCTGATCCACCGTGTCCCCGTCCAGCTCCACCGGCAGGACGATGTTCTCATACACATTCAGGATCGGAACAAGGTTATAGTTCTGGAAGATAAAGCCGATGTTGCGGCGGCGAAAGATGGTAAGCTGCTCGTCGTTCTTCTTTGCCAGTTCTTCGCCTCGGACAATCACTGTTCCGCTGGTGGGAGTGTCCAGCCCGCCCATCATGTGAAGCAGGGTGGACTTGCCGCTGCCGGAGGTTCCCACAACGGCCACAAACTCACCGTCATTTACGGAGAAGTTCACGCCGTCAAGGGCGCGGGTGATATTCGGCTTTGTGCCGTAATACTTTTTCAGATCAATCGTCTGCAAAACGCTCATACTCAAAACTCCTTTCAAGGCTTTCTGCCTGTTGATAAGGTCATTGTAAAACCCAAATGTCCGCGAAATGTTACAGCGGCCAAAAAATTTCATTGAAAATCGGGGTGAAATGTTACAGCGCTCGGACATTTCAAAAAAATTTACGGCGGGCAGCCGGAAATGGCCGTCCGCCGTAGCTCATGATCTGTTCTAAAACCAATTCGCCTTTTGATTTCTAAATTGAGGAGTATCGCTTTCTTGATAAGGATTGTAGGTATTACGGTTACACCCAAACTCTTTTAATGATTTTATTTTATTGTCCTCTGTCCATTCAATCAAAGAAATACCGTCAAATTCCTCTATATCCCCATTGTTCATTCCATTTTTGAAATACCACTCTACAATCGTTTGATTTTCTTTATGGAAAAATTGCTTGATTTCCCAAACTACCACCTTTCCACGGGTATTCCACTCCTGAAACCAATGTTTTACTGTTTTACGATTGCTATACTGGGGACACCAACTTTCTGTATAGAGTACATCTTCCGCAAAAATATCATCAATGCCCATATCTTTCTGATAAAGCCACATATCAAACCACAGTCGGATTATTTTTTCTCGTTCATTCATAATAGAAACACCTCGCTTGTTTACTTTCATTTTGTAGGCAGCATAATGGAAAATTCCGAACCCTTGCCCGGCTCCGAAACCACTTTGACATAGCCGCCCTGCCGCATTACAATCTCGCGGGCCAGATACAGGCCAATGCCCACGCCCTGCTGTTCGTGTACTTCTTCCTCACGATAGAAGCGCCGGAAGATGGCAGCCTGATTGCTTTCGGAAATGCCCTTGCCGGTGTCGGTCACTTTGATCTCCACATACATTTCCCACAGCACCACCGACACAGCGATTTTCCCGCCTGCCGGGGTGTACTTCACCGCATTGTCCAGCAGGTTAAAGAGGGCTTCCGATGTCCACTTGCTGTCATGGGAAACGGTCAAATCCTCCGGGCAGTCCACGGACACGGCGATTTCCTTTTTCTCCGCCGCATACACGATCCCACTCATGGCCTGCGCCACAGTATCAAAAAGACGGCCCAGCTTCTTATCCAACTGGATCACGCCTGTTTCCAGTCGGGAGGTTTTCACAAGGGCCTGAAAGAGAAAGTCCAGCTTATCCGTCTGGCTGCGGATTCCCCGGATAAAGTCGGTGCGCTCCGCCTCGGTCATGGGCTTTTCCAGCAGGGTGTCCGTCGCCATTTTCAGATTGCTTACCGGCGTTTTCACCTGATGGGAAATATCCGATACAAGGGTCTGTAACTCCTGCCGTTCCTCGTCCACCCGGCGGCGGTTCTCCTGCATGATCTGGTAAAGCCTTGCCAGCCGGTGTCCGATTCTGGCAAGCTGGGTTTCGCTGTCCTCTGGCCGCTGGGGCGCTTCATTCCCGGCGATCATGTGGTCTAAGGTCTGGCACAGGTCAGCGGTAAACTGCGACAGCCGCTTTCCAAACGCCTGCGTCAGTACAAAAATCCCCACAAGGGCGCACAGCAGCAGCGTCCCGCCTGTCAGCAGCACCGCAATCTGTTTTGTCACAAGAAACAGGGCTATGGTGATCCCGGACATGGAGAGGACAAGCTCCATTGCCACCCGGCCAAACAGCCGCTTTACCGAGAGGTTTTGAAACTTCATTTTGCCTCGCCTCCCGTCCATTGATAGCCCATGCCGTAAACAGTCTTGATGTAGGGTGCGCCGCCGTCAGATTCAATCTTGCTGCGAATCCGGCTGATGGAGGTTGTCAGGGTGTGTTCGTCTACAAACCTCTCGTCTATATCCCACAGCTTTTCCAAAAGCTGCCCACGGGTCAGCACTTGCCGGGGATTTTTGCGGAACAGGTTCAGCATTTTATACTCCATCGGGGATAGGGTCAGGGGCTTGCCGTTTAGGGAAGCCGTCTGCTCCGAGAAGTCCAGAAACAGCCGCCCGTCGTCGTAAATGTCCTTGGCCGGTTTGTGGTGTTCCAGCATAGCGAACATGGCTTTGATTTTTCGCTGCAAGGCCCCGATCACAAAGGGCTTTGTGATGTAGTCCACCGCGCCCACCTCATAGCCCCGTATCTGGTCGCTCTCCTGATCGTTGGCGGTCAGGAATATTACGATGGTGTCCGGGTGCTGGGGCTTTATCAGCTTGCACAGCTCAAAACCGTTCCCATCTGGCAGGTTAATGTCCAACAGCACTAAATCAAATTCCCGCTGGCGGATGGCTTCGGCTGCGGTTCTGGCATTTAGAGTAGAAGTCACGCCGTAGCCGTCTGCGGTCAGGTTATAGGCTAACATCTTATTCAAAAAACTGTCGTCCTCGACAATTAAAATCTGCTTCATATCCTCACTTCCTTTGCTTTTTGCAGATAGTATAACAGGCAAATGTCCGAGAATTGTTACAAGGACAAATATATTTATCATATTACAGCTTTTTTATGTGTACTGCAATTTTATAAAAGAAAGGACAGCAGTATCATCAAATTGCTGTCCTTGCGGTTTATTATAGCTGGTAGTGTATAAGCGTGGGTTCATCATATTTGGTGTGGTATCTTTAACTATGGGAAACTCCGGTCTCCCATTTTGATACTGCCCGGTCACTGATTCCGAGCTGCTCAGCAAGGACTGCCTGAGTCATGCCCTGTTCCTTTCTGCAGGACGCTATGAATTTTCCAATTTTGATTTGATCCATATCGGGCACCTCCTTTCATGACTCAAGCATATCCGGAATTCATGTAAATTCACACGAACCATCAGTTGATTTTTGCTTACTCTACCGCTGGTTGAGTCAAGAATAATGAACTCCATACTTCCGCTGTTGGCAGCGTGGCGCCATCAACTGTCATCTTTATGTAAATATGATGAGAACGATTCCAGCAACCAAAACCGCTATACCAATGACAAATTCCACCATTCCGACGCGTTTTGCATACTCTTCATTTTTTCTCCCTGCTTTGAAATCAGCTTCAAAACAATTGATGAGATTATACTTTTTCCGGAGGTATATAAAATACCCGAACAGAGTAAATGACAATCCCAACAGAACGGACACTATCTTCAATACCAGCATAATTTACCTCCAACATCTAACTCGGCAACTCAACTTATTGACATCTATCTCGGCAACTCAACATTCACACCTTTTACCGGAGACGCCCTTGGATAAGTTACCGCAGAGCGATTATCCACTCGACGCTCTCGAAGCTGCCGAAAGCCGGAAAGCGCCTGAAATCAAGGGCTTTCGAGCCTCTTATGTGTCTTTCTTTGACATCAATACAACCGTCTCAACATGCCCTCCTTGGCAAAATTGATCCACGACCGCAACCTTCTCGACCTGATACCCAAGCTCGCCCATGCGCTTCACGTCTCTGGCAAGCGTGGCTGGATCACAACTCACGTAGACCATCCGCTTTGGCTGCATATCTGCGATTGTCTGTAATAATGTCTCATCGCAGCCCTTGCGTGGCGGATCGACGACGATCACATCCGCATATACGCCGTGTTCCTTGTATTCGGCTGGAAGCACTTCTTCTGCCTTGCCAACGAAGAACTGCACATTTTCGATGCCATTGATCTGCGCATTTACCTTTGCATCGGCGATTGCCTGTGGGACGATTTCCACGCCGTACACCTTCGCCGCCTTTTTGCTCAAGAACAGCGAAATAGTTCCGATACCGCAGTACAGATCCCAGACTGTCTCCCCGCCTTGCAGATCTGCATATTCCAAGGCTTTGTCATACAGTTTCTTTGTCTGCACCGGGTTTACCTGATAGAACGACAATGGTGATATCTGATATTTCACATCACCGATATAATCCGTGATATAATCCTGTCCCCATAAGGTCTTGCATGTATCTCCCAGAATCCGGTTCGTCTTATCCTGATTGATATTGATGCTGATGCTCGTCATTCCATCGATCTGGCGCAACCGCTCTACCAGCACATCCGCATGTGGGAGCTTCGTGCCATTGATGATCAGGCACACCATGATCTCACCGGTTGTAAATCCTACCCTCGTCAGGATATGACGCATCAGACCAGTATGCGTCTCCTCATCATAAGTTGAAATATTATATTCCTGCAGGAAATCCCGCACACATTTAATAATTGTATCATTGCCTTCCGCCTGAATATCACAATGCGGCGTATCAATGATCGTATGCGTTCTTCCTGCATAAAATCCGGTTACGACCTTTCCTTCCTTGTCCCGTCCCACCGGGAACTGTGCTTTATTCCGGTAATTCCACGGATTCTCCATGCCGATGATCGGCTCCATCAGATCTTCCGGATGCTCGATTCCACCGATACGCGAAAGACAGTTCTTAACTTTGTTCCATTTGTAATCAAGCTGTTTTTCGTAGCTCACATGCTGCAAGGTACAGCCTCCGCATGGTCTTGCCACCGGGCATTTCGGTTCTACGCGATATGGTGACGGTTTAATTACTTCCACCAACCGCGCATACACATACTGCTTTTTGACCTTTGTGATTGCGGCACGGATCGTATCGCCCATCACAGCATCCTTCACGAATACTGCGATGCTTCTGCCGTCCTCGGTCGCTACATGTCCGATTCCTTCGCCGTCTGTTCCCATATCCTCTATCACTAATTCTATGCTATCGTTTTTCTTCACTTTCGTTCCTCTTTTTTACCTAATTCATATTTATAAATTCAACTAATCATAGTATACTATATTTATAATTTGAAGAAAAGAAACAAATAATCAAACATCAAGATGTTCTGTAATTTGTGGATATATGGTTGTATTTCATTGCAGTAATATGGATATGTTTGGAACTTAGAAGTTCTTGATGTTCTGAGTATAATCAGCAATGTTTGAACACGATGTTCAAACAAGCCGCCACTGAGCCACGGATGGCGAATTGGCGGCGGTTGCGTACAATTACAACTATCTATATCAGAACATCTAGTACTTCTTAGTTTCAATACATCTCATATTACTGCAATGAAATACCAACATATCCACCAATTCCACACACCGCAAAGGAGGGTTCACCATGTTCCAGTCCATTGAATACAAACACCCGAAATTCTATCAGGTATTCCGGATCTTCATCGTTATCCTCGCGTCCATCATCTTCGCATGGAACCTGTGCTGTTTCGCACGTCCTGCGGGATTATTTCCGGGCGGTTTCTCCGGATTATCTCTGCTTCTGCAGGAGATCTTCCAGAAATTCCTGCACATTCATGTTCCATACACACTGCTGAATGTCCTGTTAAATATCATCCCAGTCTACATCGGGTTCAAATTCATCGGACGGAAATTCACACTCTACTCGATTCTCACGATCATTCTGTCGAGTATTTTCGTCGACATACTGCCTGCCTATGTATTTACACAGGACGCCATGCTGAACAGTGTGTTCGGCGGTCTGATCAACGGATTCGCCATCAGTCTGTGTCTAAATGTCGGCACAACAACCGGCGGTACAGACTTCATCAGCATCTATCTGTCCCAGCGCAAAGGAATTGATGCCTGGAACTATATATTATTTGGAAATGTCATGCTGCTGATTCTGGCCGGTTACCTCTTCGGCTGGTCGATTGCGCTTTATTCGATCATCTTCCAGTTCTGCAGCACACAGGCGATTCAGATTCTTTATAAACGATACAAAAAAGAAACATTATTTATCATCTCGGATTACTCCGAACAGATCTATAAAGCAATACGGGAAACAACCAACCACGACGCGACGTTGTTTCAGGGCATCGGCTGTTATGAAGAAAAAGAGAAAACTTTGATCTACTCTGTCATCAATACAGAAGCAAAACGCCAGCTCATTCCTCTGATTCGTTCGATTGATTCACATGCGTTTATCAATATCGTCAAAACCGAAGAACTCGCTGGCAGATTTCATGATATACCAAATGATTAGTTTATCTTTGCTATAATTTCATCCAATATCGCATTTGCGACATCTTCTTTGCTCATCAGAGGGAGTTCTTTTTCTCCCTCTTTTGTTATGAGTGTCATAATATTCGTATCCACGCCGAATCCGGCACCCTCTACCTTCAGGTTGTTCGCAGCAACCATGTCAATATGCTTCTTCTCTAACTTCTTCTTCGAATTTTCTACCATATGCTCTGTCTCCATAGAAAATCCGCAGATAAACTGTCTGTCCTTCTTATGCTCGCCAAGATATGACAGGATATCCTTTGTTCTTGTGAGCGGAATAGCCATGCTGCCATCCTGCTTTTTGATCTTTTCATCGCTGACATTTTCCGGACGGTAATCGGCAACCGCCGCTGCCTTGATGATGATATCCATATCCGCGCTCCGGCTTGTCACTGCCTCATACATATCTTCCGCTGTAACAACCTTCACCATATCGACAAACAATGGATCCTCCAGATTCGTCGGTCCAGCCACAAGTGTAACCTTGGCGCCACGGAATGCCGCCATACGTGCCAATGCATACCCCATCTTGCCGGTCGAATGATTCGTGATATAACGGACCGGATCGATGGACTCCTGTGTGGCACCTGCTGTCACAAGCACCTTCTTACCTGCAAGGTCTTTGTCCATTGCGCAGGCACGGATAATATAATCCACAAGTACATGCTCCGGTGGAAGCTTTCCTTTGCCGATATCCCGGCATGCCAGATATCCTTCGTCCGCCTCGATGATTTCATATCCATAGGAGGCAAGCTTCTTCATGTTATCCTGCACGATTGGATTCTCGTACATATGTACATTCATGGATGGGGCAAGCATAACCGGACAGGTTGCAGGAAGCACACAGGTCGTGAGCATATCATCCGCAATTCCATTCGCGATCTTGCCAACGACATCCGCACTTGCAGGTGCGATCAAGATTGCATCCGCCTGCGTACCGAGCGCGATATGCGGTACATGCAGTTCCATGCAACGGTCAAATGTATCTGTATAACAGTGGTTTCCTGTCAGTACTTCAAATGTCTCCGGTGTGATAAAATGTGTCGCATTCTCTGTCATCACAACATGGATGTCTGCATGCAGCTTGGAAAGCATGCTTGCAACATTCGCCATCTTGTAGGCTGCGATACCACCACTTACACCGAGCACGATCTTCTTTCCTGTAAGCATAATGTTCCTCCTAGTTAAGAAATATTTCACATATCCTCTAGTCTACCATGTTTCTCGTAATTTGTCAGTCTCGAAATCTTATTCTCCTCATCCACAAATACAACCTTCGGCTTATGTGTCTGTACCTCTTCCGGCGTCATATCTGCATAACACATAATGATGATCTTATCTCCGACACACACCTGTCTTGCGGCAGCACCGTTTAAGCAGATCATGCCGCTCTCACGCTCACCGGCGATCACATACGTCTCGAAGCGGTTTCCATTTTCGATATCGACGATCTGCACCTTCTCATATTCGAAGATGCCAGCCGCCTCCATCAGTGCCTCATCGATCGTGATGCTGCCGACGTACTGCAGTTCCGCCTGCTTTACCGTTGCGCGATGTATTTTACTTTTCAGCATATTGACTGTCATACATGTATCTCCTTTTTTATCTAACTCTTAAACTGTATAGTGGAAATTATCAATAAGTCTTGCTTCGCCGCCGATATTGACTGCGATTGCACACAGGATGTCACCCTTCAATGTGTCGATGCTCTGCATGGTCATACCATCTACGATCTCCACATAATCGATCGTTGCAAGCGGCATTGTGTTGATCAGGTCGGTCATAGCCTTCTTGATCTTCGCTGCGTCACGCTCGCCATCTTCTACCATCTTCTTACCAAGGAAGATGGCCTTGGACAGGATCACTGCCTGCTTTCTGGACTCCGGGGAAAGGTATGTATTTCTGGAGCTCTTTGCAAGTCCGTCTGCTTCTCGGATGATCGGGCATCCAACGATTTCGATATCCATGTTCAGATCGGTAACCATACGCTTGATTACAGCGAGCTGCTGTGCATCCTTCTCACCGAAATATGCCTTATCCGGCTGTACGATATTGAACAGCTTATTCACTACCGTACATACACCACGAAAATGAACCGGGCGGGACAATCCACACAGTGCATTGGTAAGTCCGTTCATATCAACGAAAGAACAGAAACCATCCTTATACATTTCCTCCGGTTCCGGATGGAATATCAGACTTGCGCCGGCTGCCTCGCACAGCTTTGCATCTGCCTCTAAATCTCTTGGGTAGCTTGCCAGATCCTCAGTCGGTCCAAACTGCATTGGATTAACAAATACGCTGACTACAACCGCATCATTTTCTGCAACTGCCTTGTCGATCAGGCTCTTATGTCCCTCATGCAGATATCCCATTGTCGGCACCAGACCAACCTGCTTGCCCTCCTTTTTCCATGCTTTGACTCTATCCCGAACTTCCTTCACTGTTGTTACGATTTCCATGTTATTTCTTCCTTTCAATATTCAAAGTTTTATTGTAAAGCAACGAAAACATAATAGGTGTATATGGAGTTGTACATAATTCAAATTTTAGCGCAGACCGTTGAAGCACGCTGGTACTTAACAAGTGACAACCTGTTGTCACGAGTTTAGTACCATTGCGTGCTGAACCGAGCGAGAGCGCGTCTGCGTGGAATTTGAAATTATGTACAACTCTTTTAGAACACGTAAATGTTTTCGCACCTTAGTACAATTTCTCGATTACATCATCTGCGATTGCATAAGTATGCTCTGCGGAAGGATATGTGCCTTCCTTTACTTCCTTGATATACTGCTCGAATCCCTGCTTCATCATCGCGCCGGTCTCTGCAAACCGCTTTACAAACTTCGGTGTGAAATCACTGAACATGCCAAGCATATCTGCATATACAAGCACCTGTCCGTCGCAGCCATTTCCGGCACCGATACCGATGGTCGGAATATCTAACTTCTCTGTCACAAGCGTAGCCAGCTTCTCCGGTACACATTCGAGTACCACTGCAAATGCACCCGCATCCTGTACAACCAGCGCATCGTCAATCAGCTTCTGTGCAGCCGCTTCCGTCTTTCCCTGTACTTTGAATCCACCAAATGCATTGATAGACTGTGGGGTAAGTCCGATATGTGCACACACCGGGATACCTGCCTGTGTGATTGCTTTAATCTGTGGTGCTACTTCCACACCACCCTCTAATTTCACTGCATTGGCACGACCTTCCTTCATCAGACGTCCCGCATTTACAACCGCATCATAGACCGATGTCTGATAAGACATAAACGGCATATCAATCACGACCAAAGCTTCCTTCGCACCACGTGCAACTGCGGCGCCATGATGAATCATATCTTCCATTGTTACGGAAACTGTGTCCTCATATCCAAGCACGACATTTCCGAGAGAATCGCCGACCAGAATCGAATCCACACCTGCCTCGTCCATCAGCTTGGCTGTCGAATAATCATATGCTGTCAACATCGTAAGCTTCTCGCCGGAAGCCTTTGCCTTTGCAAAAGTAGTTACTGTTTTTTTCATGGTTTACTCCTTCATATCCAATATAGTTTGAATTGCCTGACTGTCCGCATTGCACAATTGCTTCGAAAGCAGCCGGTACACCTCGCGCGCATCACCGTCAAGTGCCTGCAGATGTTTCTCCACCGTTGCCACATCGCCGCGGCTGACCGGTCCCGTCAATGCTTTCTCGCAGCCAAAGCGTTCCATATTCTCTGCATTATTTGCAAAGAGCGGCATCAGTGCGTGCTCTGCCTCCTCCGGTGTAAATCCGCACTCCGAAAGAAGGGTTGTCCCCATCTTATATAGTCCGATCACCAGATTACTTGCAAATACTGCCGATGCATGATATTTCGCCTTTTGGTCTGCGGAAATCTGCCGGATCGTATGTCCCATTTTCTCAAACAGACATATGAGTTCCTGCGTCTTCGTTCCTTCGCCTTCAATCGTCATGTAACAGTCTTGGAAATGTATGTAGGAATCCGTCTTCGAATTCACTGCATAAATAGGATGTATTGAATACCCGCTTACGCGACTACCCATACCAGAAAATATACGTGAGGAAAGAGCCCCACTTGTATGAATCATCGTTTTTCCATCCAGACACACCGAACTAGCTGCAATCTCTTCTGCCACGTTCGCGATTTGTCCGTCCGGAACCGTTAAAAATATAGTATCACACGCCTGAACCAATGTCTCCATGTCTTCATAGTATTTCGTACCAGTAAATCTCGCTGCCTCTCTCGCACTCTCCGGATTCCGACTATAGAAGCCCTCCACACAGAGCATCTCTGCATGTGACTTTGCGAAATCGGATAAATGTCTGCCGAGCGTAAAGCCCATTCTGCCAGCTCCAATCAATCCAATCTTCATACCATCACCTCTTCCTTCTGACCAAAGGGGTGTGCACCATATTCATTTCCCAGTATAGTTTCTTTCGAATACCATCCATTTCGCAATATAACATTTCAATTATCATTTGTAAATATATTTTTGGAGGATAATTGTATAGAATTTGATACAATCATATATATGGAAAAAAATGCATAAAAAAGACATCCTGCAAGATTTCTCTCACAGAATGTCTCTGATTTTTATATAGAGATTTTCCGATTACTCCACACTGTAGTTTGGTGCTTCCTTTGTAATCTGGATATCATGTGGATGGCTCTCCTTCAGAGAAGCAGCTGAAATCTCAACGAACTCTGCCTTCTCATGAAGCTCCTCGATTGTCTTCGCACCACAGTAACCCATACCTGCACGAAGTCCACCGATCAACTGGAATACAGTATCTTCAACGGTACCCTTGTATGCCACACGGCCTTCGACACCTTCCGGCACAAGCTTCTTTGCATTTGCCTGGAAGTAACGGTCTTTACTACCATTCTCCATCGCTGCGATACTACCCATACCACGGTATACCTTGTATTTTCTTCCCTGATACAGCTCGAAATCTCCAGGGCTCTCATCCGTACCCGCGAACAGGCTGCCCATCATACATACATTCGCGCCGGCTGCAAGTGCCTTTGTGATATCGCCGGAATACTTGATACCGCCATCTGCGATAACTGGGATTCCTGCTGCATGTGCTGCCTCATATGCCTGCATGATTGCTGTAATCTGTGGAACACCGATACCGGCTACGATACGCGTTGTACAGATAGAACCAGGTCCGATACCGATCTTTACGGCATCCACGCCTGCATCAATCATAGCCTGTGTACCGGACTTTGTAGCTACGTTACCAGCGATAACATCAAGATCCGGATACTTCTCCTTGATCATGGCAAATGTCTTAAGAACATTCTCAGAATGTCCATGTGCTGTATCGATAACGATTGCATCCACCTTAGACTTAACAAGTTCGTCTACTCTGTCGCAGATATCCGGTGTAACGCCCACAGCTGCGGCACAGAGAAGTCTGCCCTGTGCATCCTTGGCTGCATTTGGATACTTAATCTGCTTCTCGATATCCTTGATTGTGATAAGTCCCTTCAACATCATGTTGTCATCAACGATAGGAAGCTTCTCTTTTCTGGCTCTGCCTAAAATTGCCTTTGCCTCCTCGAGTGTGATACCCTCTTTTGCTGTAATGAGGTTCTCAGATGTCATGGACTCCTTGATCTTCTTTGAGTAATCTGTCTCGAACTTCAAGTCACGGTTCGTGATAATACCTACCAATTTGCCGTTTTCTGTAATCGGCACACCGGAAATTCGGAACTTCGACATCAGCTTATCTGCATCATCAAGTGTATGCTCTGGTGAAAGAGAAAATGGATCAGAGATAACTCCGTTCTCTGAACGTTTTACTTTATCAACTTCCTCTGCCTGCTGCTGAATCGACATGTTTTTATGAATAACTCCGATTCCACCCTGTCTGGCCATGGCGATTGCCATTCTGTGCTCTGTGACAGTGTCCATACCGGCACTCATAAGAGGAATATTCAACCTGATTTTCTTTGTGAGCTGTGTTGATAGAACAACGTCATTTGGAATAACACTTGAAAACTGTGGTACTAATAAAACATCATCAAATGTGATTCCCTTACCAATAATCTTACCCATTTGTCTTTTTCCTTTCCTTTCTTTAGTCTGATTATATTAGGTAATTCGAACCGATGAAGGTTCAGGTATTACTTATCCTCGTAAACGCAGATGTAAAGTCCGATGTATTCTTCCCCGCCATACATCAAAGGTACTTTAATTCCATCTATATCCGACTTCAACTGTAAGTCATCGCCATATACAGCAAGTGGCGGCGTAATATCGATGATAATTCCAAGTGTGGAAAAAATCGTTGCCGTGTTCCCCATAATCATATTCCCCAGTTCATTTAATGCGGAGGATGCCATCTCATCCAACTCATTGACCGGCATTCCGAACATCATACGGGATGCAATATCCTTTGCATTGTTCTCCCGGATTGCCAGAATTACCTGACCTTTCATTTCTCCCACTACGCCGACCTGAATTGCATAATATTTGTCATGTAAATGAAAATCTGTCATCTCAGGCTTGCCAACTGTCAACTTCACCTGAGTAACACTTTCTACAATAGAAATACTCGACTGCAAAAAAGGGTTAATGTGCTTTACATCCATTGCAGGTACCATGTGCCCTCTCCTTAGTATTATTTTGAAATAGGTTAACGATAATTATAACATACCTCTATCGAGTATTCAAACACTAAATCCAAATTGTTGTTAATTTTGTCATTAAATCCGTGTATCTGTACCTCAATGAAATGTATAGTACGAAGATGAGCTTAAAACATGTCCCGAGTCATCCACCTGTTTGACTGTGATTAAGGCTCCATCACTTAATGTCTGATCCTGTACCATCAATGTATTTCGATCAACATAGAGCGTTTCTAATTGATCCTCGCCATCATACACCTTGGAATATTCATTGAAGTTTCTTCCCCGTACCACGGCATGATCGCCTTCGTTGGAAACCCGGCTGATTCCAATCTCCTCCAATCCCATAATCATCGGTTTTTCCCCAACTTCCGGAACCGGCGACTGACCATCATAAACATAATCATCTCCAAACAGCATATCATATGCCAGCAATGTCACCGCATGGTCAAGTTCTTCTTCGTTATCCTGATACAAGCAGTGTGCCCGCTGCACATATCCCATATTCAGATTCAATGCTTTAAATATTTTTGTCGATACCTCGCTCGCCCGGATATCTTCATCCGGGATATCCAGATTCATATTATTGACCAGAATATATTCTGTCTGAAACTGGCTGTGCGGTAACTGATCATCATCAAATGTGATCGTTGGCAGATGATCTCCATATAAAAGCAGAATATAATCTTCTCCTATACTATCAAGAGCATTGATCAGGTCATGGATCATCTGATCCATCTCATGAATCTGATTTACATAGTATGTGAGCTGGTTTTCCTTTACCGGATCCTGCGGATAACTGACCTTGATTTTCTCATCACAGGCGCCTAACTCTTCCGGATACTTTCCATGTCCCTGTACACTGATTGTAAATACAAAATCCTGACCTTCCGTACTCCGCAGACAGTTTTTAATATTGTTGACCAATATTTCGTCCTTCGCCCAACCGGTTGAAGTCTTCTCTACATTGTACATATATTCAAGCGAGATAAAGCGCTCAAACCCCATCTCATTATAGACATCCTTCCGGTCATAGAACGAGGACTTGTTGTTATGCATGGCGAAAGTATGATAGCCTTCCTTCTCAAGCAGGCTGCACATGCCTTCAATCGGTTTTTTATTCACCGTCGTCTTGTATGGATACTCTCCTGCTCCAAAATACGCCGATCGGATGCCTGTCAAAACCTCGAATTCCGAATTTGCGGTACCTGCACCGAGTGCAGGCATCGTCAGATATCCGGACGGGAATTTTTCTTTCAATCTTGTAAAATTCGGAACAGGATCTTCCGAAAGCGTCAATCCCTTCACAACCTTAGGATCAAAGAACGATTCTAACTGTACACAGATAATATTGGGTGTCTTTTTCTTCGATGTATCTGCTTCCAGTTCCTCACTGTTCAGCTTATTCCGCAAATGGAGCATCGTCGTTTCATCGTAATCATCCGGCTTTGAAATACCATTGTCAATAATACTGTTCGTGAAGCAATAAGCAAATCCATAATCCTGATATGCCATACCGAGATTTGCAAAATCGTCCGAGATGATGTTATGGCTCACATTAAAGTTCGTAAAGAGCATAATGCCTATCCACATAACAATACAAACAACCATCGTCCGCATGACATGCTTTTTCCCCTCAAACTTCGGAGATTTCCGGAACAAAATCACGATTCCGGCGATCACCGCCACCGCTGCCACGACCAAAAGCACCTGCTGTACCTTAGAGAAATATACGTCCAGCATGGATATCACGTCCTTCACCATCAGAAGGTCAATCGCCGCAAATGGTGTGATACGATAGCCAAGTACCACAAAGTTTGCAAAACCGCAGATCAGCCAGACAATACTGATCAACACGATACCGAATACCCGCTTTCTTAAGAACAGCGCAAACAATAAGGTAAAGAATATGATGGAGGTATTATATAAGAACACAATTGGCGAAGATACCATAAACTTCACACCAAGTACCAGCGACCGCCTGCCCAATATCTCCATAAGAAGCTCCAGGCCAAATGCAATCAGAAAACACCGTGCGATCCATGTCTGAATCGAATATTTCAAAAAATGCTTTACCTTTGACCAGAACGATGAATTTGCATCCACTTTCTCAGGTACTTCTTTTTCTTCATTCTTGACAATCTCTTCAGACCCGGTTTTCGTTTCTCCATTTTTTACGATTTCTTCAGACCCGATTTTCGTTTCTTCTTTTGTTTCTTCCTGATCCTTTATTATCTTCTCAGACATTTTACCGCCCCTTCAATAATAATCTTTATAATGATACTCAATTATAGGAGAAATGCCTGTATAAAGCAAGCTACAATTTTAAAATTTTTTTCAAAAAGTTGTTGACACATATAGAACTACTATGCTAATATATAACACGTCGTCGGTACGAAGTACAAAACGACAAAATGCGCGAGTGGCTCAGCGGTGGAGCACCTCCTTGCCAAGGAGGGGGTCGCGGGTTCGATTCCCGTCTCGCGCTCTCAAAAATTAAATAGTTTGTTTTATTTGCGCGAGTGGCTCAGCGGTGGAGCACCTCCTTGCCAAGGAGGGGGTCGCGGGTTCGATCCCCGTCTCGCGCTCTTTTTTATTCTCCGTAAAGCATTGATAATACTAGCTTTACGGATTTTTTATTTTATGCAATTTGAGTCCGTTTGAGTCCGCGTTTGGAGTATTCTCTTCTTTTTTCATGTACTTGCTCCAAACAGAAAATTTGCTACTGATTAAAATTTCAGCCTGCCAGCAGGAATTCATAAAGCGAAAACAGGAATGCCTTCATAAACCGCATTCCTGTCTCCACCATAATTTCTAAAAAGCCCTATATAATCACATCTAATAATCATATCCACAATCAAAACTATAATTATCAGAATGTTCAGTCCTTATTCCTACAAAGAATCCACAAACCGCATAAACGCAGCCTGTCCCTCTTCTGTCCGCTTATATACGCCTGCACATTCAAGTACCTTTACGAATACCTTGCTGATCTCGTCGTGCAGGATCTCTGTGATATTCTCCGCGGTAATCTCATAATTGCCAATCCATGAATCTACCCAGTCTGCGTGCTTCTCAATGAGTGCATTCTTGCGGATATCCTCGCCTGCTAATATTGCCTTGGATAATTCTGCCATCTCGCCCTTCAGACGTGCTGGAAGTACGGCAAGTCCCATAACCTCGATCAGACCAATATTTTCCTTCTTAATATGATGCAGGTCTGCCGATGGATGATAAACGCCCCACGGACATTTCTCGGTTGTAATGTTGTTACGGAGTACAAGATCCAATTCGAGCTTATCGTCATGCATCCGCGCAATCGGTGTAATCGTATTGTGTGGGACACCGTCCGTCTCACTGAAGATAAATGCATCCGCATCCGTGTATGCCCGCCAGCTTGTAAGGATATGGTCGGCAGCTTTCGCCATCACTTCCATATCATCGCCCTGCAGACGGATGACTGACATCGGCCATTTCACAATACCGGCTGTGACACTCTCAAATCCCGGAATCACAAACTTACGCTCATAATCTGCCTTTGCCATTGCGAACACATAGCCACCACCCTGAAAATGGTCATGGCTCAGGATCGAACCACCGACGATTGGAAGGTCTGCATTGGAACCAGCCATATAATGTGGGTACTGTCTGACAAAATCCAAAAGTTTGCGGAACACCGCATAATCAATCTTCATTGGGATATGCTGCTCATTGAAGATGATGCAATGCTCGTTGTAATATACATATGGCGAATACTGTAAATAATAGTTCTGTCCATCCAGCTTGATTGGAATCACACGGTGATTCTGTCTTGCCGGGTGTGAGAAATGTCCTGCGTAGCCTTCATTCTCCTTGCAAAGCAGGCAAGCCGGATATCCGGATTTCTTCGCCTGTCCGGCCTTCGCGATATCGCGCGGATCCTTCTCCGGTTTGGACAGATTGATCGTGATGTCGATCGGACCATATTCAGTGTCAGTCACCCATTTCTCATCTTTTGCGATACGGTCTTTCCGGATATAGTTCGTCGCCTGACTAAACTGGTAATAATAATTGGTTGCTTCCTTCGGGCTTTCCGCATAACGCTTCGCGAATTCTGCCCGTACCACACTTGGCGGTGGCGTAATACAGCCCATAATCTTCGTATCGAACAAATCCTTTGCTGTTATGGTATCTTCTTTCATGATGCCATTTTCATGCGCATATGTCATCATGTCCTCTAAAATCTCACAGACAGCTCTTGACTCTGTAATCTCCGGGTTCTCCTCATACTCCATTACATCAAACAACTCCAGCAGACGGTTCGTCGCATACACCTCATCTGCCTCGCAGATCAGACCATTGTTCTTACCATATATCACTAATTCACGAATCAGATCTGTAATCATAGTGATTCCTCCATTCTTTATCTTCCATCTTATTTTACAAGCAAAACGTCCGTTTCATCTAAACCGGCGGTTTTATATATGTGATGTCACATGCTTTTCAAATCATCATGCTTCTATATCAACATTCTTTCCTGTCACATCACTACCATCGCAAAAATTACGCCAGCACCTTCATACCACCATACTTACGGATCTTAAGCACCTTGCACGCATCTGCACCGAACAACCGATCCATCGCTGCACGATATCCGGATACAGCCTCGTTTTTCACAAATGCCTGAATCGTACCTGCGAATCCACCGCCATGCACACGGGCAACGCCAGCTCCACCTGCAAGCGCGATCTCGCTGACCGCCAGCGCCAGTGACACGTTCTGATGCATCACATCATGGCTTGTGTAGACATTCTGCAGATATTTGAACGAAGAATCGCCGGATTCCTTTACCTTCTGCAGGAATGCATCGATATCGCCTGCCTTTAACGCATCTATTTCCTCTTCTACACGCACATCCTCACATAAGAAATGCAGGGCTCGCAATACGGCGCGATCACCAAGCTTCTCGCGCAGCTCCTGTGCGTGGCTTAAGATATCCTCAATCGTAAGTCCAAGGAGGACTTCCTTGCCAAAATATGATGCAACGGCTTTCATCTCTGTCGGAATGGCTGCATAATCGGCGGTCAGATCTGCATGGGAGCCCTTCGTATCTGTGATACAAAGGCTGTATCCGTATGCATTCATGTCAAACGCTACTTTCTCCACCTTTGGATTCTTCACATCTGCAAAATCAATGTGTACAAGATTTCCTACCGAACATGCTATCTGATCCATCAATCCGCAAGGCTTTCCGAAATACACATTCTCTGCATACTGTCCGATAATTGCGATTGTGACTGCATCAATCGTGCCATCATTATATAGATAAGAAACAATTGTTCCAATCACTGTCTCGAAGGCCGCTGAAGAGGAAAGTCCTGCACCGATTAAGACATCACTTGTGATATATGCCTGGAATCCGCCAACTGCGTAGCCTCGTTCCTTCGCTCCCGCAAGCACACCCTTAATCAGAGCGGTTGTCGTTTCCTTCTCCTCTTCCTTAAGAGAAAGATCATTTCCGTCAATTACGATCTCATCATAGCCATCCGATACAAGACGAATCTGCATGTCCGGAAGCTTCTTCACGATTGCGATTGCATCTAAGTTGATGGATGTTGCTAGTACCTCACCATGCTGATGATCAGTATGGTTTCCGCCAATCTCACTTCTGCCCGGTGCACTATAGATTTCCACTGCATCTGCTCCATATAACTTCTCATACGTTTCAATCGCTGCCACATAACGATCCTTCTGATATGGAAGCACATCTGCATCCACATAGATATCAAGCAATACATCATCATATGCACCTGCCTGTAGATTCTTCTTTAATTCTGTTGTCTGTATCATATCGTTCCTCCTTTAATCACATGTATAACTATCTCGTTGCAGTAAGTCGCCAGAACCGGTTCCGAATACAATCATACCGGTTCCTCCTTGTTACACCCAATATATCATGTGTTTAGTAAACGTGTCAACCTTTTTACTAAAGTTTACTATAATATTTTTCAAATTAATATAGACTTTTTCATATTATATGTGGTATATTTTGTTTAGTAAACATATTGAAAGGAGTTTTCTATGGCTACCATTCGTGATATTGCAAAAGAAGCTGGCGTATCGGCAGGTGCCGTATCCAGAATTTTAAATAATGATGCTACCTTAAGTGTCGCTCCGGAAACGCGGGAACATGTGCTTGCGATTGCCAGAAAATTAAACTATACCAAATCCTCCCGCACAAAAGCGATGGCAAAAAATACATTTACAATGGGAATCGTACTCTGGTATACGGCGGAGCAGGAATTAAAGGACAGCTACTATCTCCGAGTCAGACAGGGTGTGGAAGATTTTTGTATGAAAAATGCCATCCGCGTCGTACGTATTTTTCCAAATGAACCGGATGGTCTTAAGCAGCTTGCCTCCGTGAATGGATTAATCTGTCTTGGCAAGTTCTCCAAAAAAGAAATTGATACATTTCTTGGCATCTGCAGTAATATTGTATTCCTGGATATGGTTGTCGATGAATATAACATTACATCCTTAACGCTTGATTTTGAGCGTGCCGTCTATGACGTCATGGACTATCTGACCGGACTTGGTCATACGAAGATTGCCCTGCTTGTCGGGTGTGAATATGTCGGAGATGGGGAACGTCTTGTTGACGCAAGAACTGTCGCTTATAAGAAATACATGGAGCACCGGGAAATGGATGCCGATACATATGTGCGGGAAGGCAGCTTCACTGCCAAATCCGGCTATGATATGATGATGGATCTGCTTGACAGCAGCAACCTGCCAACAGCTGTATTTGCCGCAAATGACGCAATTGCATTAGGTGCTATGAAAGCAATCAAAGAAAGAGGTTATAAAATCCCACGGGATATCTCCATCGTTGGATTCAACGACGAAGAGTCCAGTACGTTCATAACCCCTCCGCTTACGACCATTCATGCCCCATCCTATGATATGGGACAGCATGGTGCGAATCTTGTCTATGTTGCATCGAACTTAAGCATCAAGACACCTTTAAAAGCTAAAATTCCATGTCCGCTTGTCATCCGGGAATCCTGCGCCCGCGTCAAAGAGAACTGCTGATAGTTTTACTCAGATAACAAAATTTCTTTTGCCCGGCTGTACTTCTCTCTCCAATGCAGAATCTGCTTTTCGGAGCAGCCGGCCGCCTTCGAGCGGATCTCATCGGAATTATGCGCGAGATCTGCGAGTTTTACTTTCTTTGCTATCACATTCGGTTTCAGATTCCGGACATAATCATAATAATCAACGGATTTGTCATGTGTCAGGAGACATACAGCTTCCGTTACTGCCGGAGGAAACGCCTGTTCTAACTCCGCAAGTGTGACTTCCGTATCTTCCACAACATCATGAAGAAGTGCCACCGTACAGCTTATCTCCTCATCCATCTGTTCTGCCAGATGAATCGGATGAAAGATATACGGCACACCACTTCTGTCCACCTGACCTTCGTGTGCTTTGTAAGCAAACTTCATTGCTTTGATTGTCATACTCGTATAAATCACAGATTTCCTCCCATATATCTATCCCCGGTAAATCAATACATAATCGTCTGTGGCAAGCCTTCTCATAGAATTAAATTTCTAATCATTTGCACCCGGCATCTCGTAGAAAGCTTCGGTCTCATCGATATCATTCACCGGTGGCTTTAAGCCTTCGATCGTGATGTTGTGCTTCTGTGCATAATCCCAGAGTGCTGCATGAACTGCCTCCTCTGCAAGCAGGGAACAGTGTACCTTGACCGGTGGCAATCCGCCAAGTGCTTCCATAACTGCCTTATTCGTAAGCTTCAATGCTTCCTGGATGGACTTGCCCTTGATCATCTCCGTTGCCATACTGCTTGTTGCAACAGCGGCACCGCAGCCAAATGTCTTGAACTTGCAGTCACGGATGATCTGGTTGTCATCGACATCAAGATAAATACGCATAATATCGCCACATTTCGCATTTCCGACTGTACCGACACCACTGGCGTTCTCGATTTCTCCTACGTTTCTTGGGTTGGTGAAGTGTTCCATAACTTCTTCACTGTAATCTATAATCTGACTCATCGTCATTACCTCCTAAATATAATCAGTATCCCGTGTATGAACTTACTGCTTGTTCTTCTTTACGAAGTCCTCGTAAAGCGGTGACATACTGCGCAGACGCTCTACAACTGTCTTGATTGCCTCCACTGTATAATCGATTTCTTCCTTTGTTGTCTCATCGGATAATGTCAGGCGAAGTGACCCGTGTGCAATCTCATGTGGCAGACCGATGGCAAGCAATACATGCGATGGATCGAGTGATCCGGATGTACATGCAGAACCACTGGATGCACAGATGCCCTTCTGGTCAAGCATAATCAGAAGGGACTCGCCCTCGATGAACCGGAAACTGAAGTTCACGTTGTTCGGCAGACGTTTTACCTTGTCGCCGTTTAACTTCGTATATGGAACCTCATCTAAGACACGCTTGATCAGGTAATCACGCAACTCGACTTCCTTCTTTGTACGCTCTTCCATCTTCTCTTTTGCAAGTGTTGTCGCACGGCCAAAGCCTACGATACCCGGTGTATTGTGTGTACCGGCACGCTTTCCACGCTCCTGTGCACCACCATGGACAAAGGACTCAATCTGCACACCATTTCTAAGGTACATGATACCGATTCCTTTTGGTCCGTTGATCTTATGACCGCTGGCAGAAAGCATATCAATATGGCATTCATCCACATTGATTGGCACATGTCCATATGCCTGTACCGCATCTGTATGGAAGAGAACCTTATGCTTCTTCGCGATCTCGCCAATCTCCTTGATTGGCTGGATGCTTCCGATCTCGTTATTTGCAAACATCACCGAAATCAGAATTGTATCCTCGCGGATTGATTTTTCAAGCTCATCTAATTTGATGATACCATTTTCATCCACGCCGACATACGTAATCTCATAACCAAGCTTCTCTAGATACTCGCATGTATGCAGGATTGCATGATGTTCGATGGCAGACGTGATGATATGTTTTCCTTTCTTTCTCTGGGAAAATGCGATTCCTTTCAAAGCCCAGTTATCTGACTCGCTTCCGCCACCCGTGAAATAAATCTCATTTGGCTTTGCGCCAAGAAAATCCGCAACTTCCTTTCTGGCATCTTCCACCGCTTTCTTGCTCTCGCCGGCAAAGCGGTATACACTTGCCGCATTTCCATAGTACTCTTCGAAATACGGATTCATTGCTTCATATACTTCCGGTGCAACTTTCGTTGTCGCCGCATTATCTAAATAAATTAACTCACTCATTGCTATGAATGCCTCCTTAATTCTTTACTTTTGTCCATGAAAAATTATAATCAGACATGTTTCAAAAGTCAACGAAACCACCCTCATTTATAATGAGAATAAATTTCATTTGCAGTGCTTTTCATACTGCTTCAAGATCTCAATATAGCGGCTTCCAAGATGGCTGAGCGGGATTCCCTTCCGTTTCAAATACCCAATCGTCATCGTCTCCTCGGCTGCAAACGGTACTGCCGTATACCCATCGCCGTTTAACTCCTCACAGATAATACCGGAACATAAGGTGTAGCCGTTTAACCCTGTCATCAGATTTAACATCGTCGCACGGTCGTCCGCCTTGATCGTCTGCTTATATTCGAGGTTACTTAATACCTCCTCCGCAAAATAAAAGGAATTCTTATTGCCCTGCTCAAATGACAGGCACGGATACGGTTCTAAATCCGAGAAGGAAATGGACTCCTTCCCCGCAAGTGGATGTCCACTTGCGAGATACACATAAACCGCACAGTCAAACAACGGTTTAAACTCCAGTTCATTTGCATCAAATACCTTCTGCATGGCTTTCTGGTTGAAGCTGTTCAGATACAGGATGCCAAGCTCACTCCGGAAATTCTTGACATTCTCGATAACCTCACCGGTCTTCGTCTCATGGACAGCAAGCTCATACTCGTCCAGTGAGAAATTCCGCGCCAGCTTGATGAACGCCTCCACTGCGAAGGAATAATGCTGCATGGATACGCTGAACTTCCGCTTGTGTTCTGCAGCACCCATATATTTTTCTTCCATCATCTGCTGCAGCTCCACCATCTGTCTGGCATAGCTTAAGAACTCTTCGCCCTCGGTTGTCACAACGATACCGCGGTTCGTCCGCAGAAAGATCTCTATCTGTAATTCTTCCTCTAAATCATGAATTGTATTCGATAATGCCGGCTGAGATACAAAAAGCTCGCTCGCCGCCTTGTTCATCGACTTCATATCTGCAATTGTCACTGCATACCGTAGCTGTTGTAATGTCATATGCCACTCCTATTCTTTTCTTTTACTCACACCCTGAATTCCCATCGCAATACCAAATGTCACGACCTCTGTAACCGGAAATGCCATCCAGACACCAGTTACACCAAAAAGCTTCGACAGCATGAATGCCATCAGGCTGATCACAATGATTCCACGCGATACCGCGATCAGGGAAGATGCAAGTGCCTGTCCGGTCGCACTGAAAAATCCCGCCAGTACAATATTGACCGCCGCCACTAAGAACCCTAAGAAATAAATCCGGAGTCCCGGCACGGCAAACTTCGCTAGCTCCGCCGACTGGGCACTGTTGAAGATACCAACCAGTCCCTGTGCGAACACCCATACCGCAGACACAAGCACGATTGACAGGATAACTGCGATCACCAGCGACTGACGTAAGATCTTCTTGACATCCTCTTTGTCGCCATGTCCGTACGAGGTACTCGCAAGTGGCTGTAAGCCCTGCGATACACCATTAAAGATTGCCGTTCCGACGAGTGCAATGTTCGCGATCACACCATATGCGGCAACTGCATTATTTCCGGATAACGCAAGCAGAATAAAATTAAACACAAGCGTTGTGATACTGTTTGCGATTTCACCGACAAATGCCACTACGCCAAGACCTGCTGCGGAAGCAAGCAGTTTGAAGCTCGGCAGATGCCATTTGAATACGATCGTATTTTTCTTCGATAGATAATGGATCATGCAGATACCGATGCTGATAATTGGTGACACGCCAGTTGCAAGTGCCGCGCCACGCATTCCCATATGCATCGGGAACATAAATACATAATCAAATACAATATTGAACAAACTGCTGAGTAACGTTGCCGCCATCGCGATATTCGGTGCATTATCATTTCTTACAAACGCAGTAAAGGTATAGTTTGCAATAAAAAATGGGGAAAAAAGCATCGCAATCTGCAGATATTCCGTTCCGATCGACAGGATATCCACATCCGCTCCCATCAGCTTCAAAATCTCTGCCGGGAAGAAGTTTCCAAGCAGTGTAAATCCGATTCCGATCAGAACCGCAAACATCAAGGCATTCGAGAAATACAGCTTCGATGTCTCATTATCGGTCATCTTACAAAGCGAATACCGCGTTGCGGAACCAATCCCGATTAACGAACCAATGGCAAATAACAACCCATAAACCGGCAGTGTCAGATTCAATGCCGCAATACCAAGGGTTCCATTTGCCACGGAGATAAAAAATGTATCTGCGAGGATGTAGCACGACATGCCCATCATCGCAAATACATTTAAAAATATGAACTTTCTTAGTTTCTTTCCCACGTTCATCTGCTAGTTGCTATTTTCTGTGAAATAACCCTTTCTTCTCATAAGGCTGATGTTCGATGCCCAGCACCTTGTAGCCAAGCTTCTCAACTTCTTCTGTAAATTTTGCATCATCGAAGCCTTCTTCCGCTACGATCACTGTCTCCTTCTTCGCATGGGAAGAAGTGACTTTCTTCACTTTGAAATTATTTCTTACCATGTCGTTCATATGCGACTCGCACATACCACACATCATACCATCGATTTTTGCAATAATCTGTTCCATTTTGTTTTCCTCCTTAAACTACATGAATTTATATAGAATGTCAACCTCTCCTATGCTGTCTCTCGCTGCTTCTTGCCGAATTTGAACAGATTCAGACGAAGTGCATTGGTCACAACACAAAAGCTTGACAGACTCATCGCTGCTGCACCGAACATCGGATTCAATGTCCAGCCAAATAAATGAACCCACGCACCTGCCGCAAGCGGGATTCCTATAATATTGTAAATAAATGCCCAGAAGAGGTTCTCGTGGATATTCCGCAAGGTTGCCCGGCTAAGCCGGATTGCTGCAGGCACGTCCGATAACCGGCTCTTCATCAGCACGACATCCGCCGCGTCAATAGCAATATCGGTTCCTGCTCCGATTGCGATACCCATATCTGCACGTGTGAGTGCCGGGGCATCGTTCACGCCATCGCCGACCATCGCAACCTTTCCTTTCTTCTGCAAATTGGCGATCACAGCCTCCTTACCATCCGGAAGCACACCTGCGATCACTTCATCGACACCTGCCTGCTTGCCGATTGCCTGAGCCGTCTGCTCGTTATCACCGGTCAACATCACAACATGGATACCCATATTTTTGAGCTCTGCGATTGCTTCCGGACTGTCCTCCTTCATCACATCGGCAACTGCCACCATTCCAAGAATCTTGCCATCCTCCGCGAAGAATAATGGTGTCTTTCCTTCGGATGCATAGACCTCTGCCTGCTTCCGAAGTTCAGTTTCTTCCTCTTTTGCTATCCTGATCTGCCCGGAAATATAGTTCCAGTTTCCACCCTGCAGATGCTTTCCATCGCGGACGCCCATCAGACCATTTCCGGAAACTGCCTGAAACTCCCTGACACCTGCCTCCGTCTGGTTGTTCGCATCGCCCCATGCGATAATTGCCTTCGCAAGCGGATGCTCACTTTTTTGTTCCAGCGCATATGCGGCATGCATCAGATACGCTTCCTCACAGCCTACCGGAAAGATATCCGTTACACGCGGTTCACCCTTCGTGATCGTACCGGTCTTATCGAGTGCAACGATCTGTACCTTGCCTGTCTCCTCCAGCGAAACGGCCGTCTTAAACAGGATTCCATGCTTTGCACCCACACCATTTCCAACCATGATGGCAACCGGAGTTGCAAGTCCAAGTGCACACGGACAGCTGATAACCAGAACGGAAATCGCTCTTGCAAGCGAATATCCTACCGGTCTTCCTACGAGCATCCAGATCACAAATGTCACGATTGCAATGCTGATAACGATTGGTACAAATACGCCGGATACTTTATCTGCGACCTTCGCAATCGGCGCTTTCGTTGCCGCTGCATCACTTACCATATGAATGATCTGTGACAACGTCGTATCCTCGCCGACACGGGTTGCCTCACAGAGCAGATATCCGGACTGATTGAGTGTCGCAGCAGATACTGGATCGCCCGGATTCTTGTCAACCGGGATACTCTCTCCGGTCAGTGCGGATTCATTGACTGCACTGTTTCCTTCCTTAACAAATCCATCCACCGGAATATTCTCACCCGGACGGACTGCAAACAAATCGCCGATATGGAGCTGCTCGATTGGCACTGTCTGCTCCACACCATCCTTGACTAAGACTGCGGTCTTCGGTGCCAGCTTCATCAAGCCCTTTAGCGCGTCGGTCGTCCTGCCCTTCGATTTTGCCTCTAGCATCTTACCGACTGTAATCAGTGTCAGGATCATCGCCGCAGATTCAAAGTAAAACTCATGCATGTAATGCATGACTTGTGTCTCTTGTCCCTTGACAACTGCATCGGTCATTGCAAACAGCGCATACACACTGTAGATAAACGACGCCGCAGAGCCAAGTGCCACGAGCGTATCCATATTTGGCGCCCGGTGTATGAGTCCTTTGAAACCATTTACGAAGAACTTCTGGTTTACGACCATGATCGCAACCGTGAACAGAAGCTGTACAAGTCCCATCGCTACGTGATTGCCCTCGAAAAACGGTGGCAACGGCCAGTTCCACATCATATGTCCCATTGACACATACATGAGCGGGATCAGCAGAACTACCGATGCGATCAGACGTTTCCGCATCAACGGTGTCTCGGTGTCTTTGAGTGCGTCATCCTCATCCGTCGCACCGCCAGACTGCTTTCCAGCCTTCATCTTCGAGGCTTTATAGCCGGCTTTCTCGACCGCACGGATAATCGTCGCTGCATCTGCCGTTCCTTCCACACTCATCGAATTGGTGAGCAGGCTCACAGTACAATCTGTCACGCCATCCACCGCGGAGACCGCTTTCTCGACACGGGCACTGCAGGCGGCGCAGCTCATACCCTTCACTTTATATTGTTCCATGTAATAATTTTTCTCCTTTCCAATGAGTTGTATGGAATTACCTAACATATATTTCCATCTTCACTTCATTAACTTTTGTAAAAGTGTTACTAACTCGTCAATCACTTCGTCGTTTCCTTGGCGGATGTTGTCAGCCACACAGGTTTTTACGTGGTTGGCGAGCAGTACCTTATTGAAGCTGTTGAGTGCGGATGTGACCGCAGAAACCTGTATCAATACATCCGTACAATATGCATCCTTCTCCAGCATATTCTCGATGCCTCGCACCTGTCCTTCGATACGCTTCAGCCGGTTCATCAAATCCTTTTTTTCTTTTTCCTGTCGTTCTTTATGTTTCCCCGAACAACAAGGACAATTCTTCTCTTCTTTATTTTCTTCCATAAGACAAATACCCCCTACGGGTATATAATGTATACCGGTAGGGGGTATTTGTCAACAGGTTTATTTGATATGTTTTCTCAATTACTTCTCAACTATTTCTCATTTACATACGCTGGTGTTGCATTTCTTCCAAGCTTTGCCAGCATTTCCTTGTCGCTTGCAATTGTTGCGCAGGCAACGGTCGTCAGCATATCACCTGTGATCGTTGCAGATGCACCGGACTGGAACGCGATCTCACCATCGTTTGTCAGAAGGGCGCGTCCGGCTGCCAGACGGATATTTGCCTCCGGGTTGATATAACGGAAGAATGCGATCGTACGCAGGATATCATCCTCGGTCAAAGACTCACGATCTTCGAGCGGTGTTCCCTTGATCGGCATCAGCGCATTGATTGGGATTGACTCCACGCCCGCTTCTGCCAGATCAACTGCCATGCTCAGACGATCCTCCCATGTCTCACCCATACCGATGATACCACCAGAGCAAGGACACATGCCCTCTGCCTTAACCGCCTTCAAAGTCTCGATCTTCTGATTGTAAGTATGTGTGGTACAGATATTCGGGAAGTTTCTTCTCGAAGTCTCGATATTATGATGGTAACTTGTCACACCTGCCTCATGCAGACGGTGCAACTGCTCTGGTGTCAGAAATCCCATAGACGCGCAGAGATCGATTTTACATTCATTATGCATCCGCTCAAATGCATGGATGGCTTTCTCGAACTCTTCTCCGGTCAGCGCACGGCCACTTGTTACGATTGAGAACCGGTGTACCCCATGCTCTTCATTGAAACGGCATGCCTCCATGATCTTCTCCTCGTCCAAGAAATCATACACCTCGCAGTTTGTATGATTGTGCGCAGACTGTGCACAGAACTTACAGTCCTCCGGGCATCTGCCGCTTCGACCATTGATGATCGAGCACAGATCTACATCATCACCAATGAAATATTCACGGATCTTATCTGCACCTGCCCGCAGCTCATCCAGATCACATGTCAGAAATATAGACAGATCATCGTCCTTTGTGATTCTTCTTCCCTTTATGATTTCCTCTGCCAGTTCCATCATTGTTGCCATTTTTCTCGTCTCCTTTTTCTCTTGTATTTTCACTCTTTATCATAGTCATCTAAGAAATGATGCTTCACACCATTCTGCTTGTATGCGATCACCGTACTCAGATTCACATTCTCCACACTCTTGAAGATGTTTCCTTCCACAAATGGATTCGTCTTCGCAAGCTCATGGATCAGTTTCTTCACTTCCAGACGTTTGGAATTACTCTGTCCATCCTTATCACATGAAGAACAGGTATCTGTAAATTTGCACGCACACTGGATAAAATGCAGATGGTTCGCATCGCGCCAAGCTTTGATATCGTCCTCACGCACGAGATACAGCGGACGAATCAGTTCCATGCCCTCGAAATTCGTGCTATGGAGTTTCGGCATCATCGTCTGCACCTGCGCCCCATATAACATTCCCATAAGGATTGTCTCAATCACGTCATCATAATGATGTCCTAAGGCAATCTTGTTACAGCCAAGTGCCTTCGCCTGACTGTACAGATGTCCGCGCCGCATACGCGCGCACAGATAACACGGCGATTTCTCGACATGAAAGACTGATTCAAATATATCCGACTCAAATATCGTGATCGGAATATTTAAGTTCTTCGCGTTCGTCTCGATCACCTGACGGTTCTCCGGACTGTAGCCCGGATCCATCACCAGAAACTGCACACCAAAAGGAAACTTATTATGCCTTTTCAGCTCCTGGAACAGCTTCGCCATCAACATTGAATCCTTGCCACCAGAGATACAGACTGCGATATTATCTCCCGGTTTCACAAGTTCATATTCATTGATTGCTTTCGTGAACCTGCACCAGATTTTCTTTCGGAACCGCTTCCGTATGCTGTTCTCTACATCCTTTGCAAAATCCACATCTGTCTGTTCCGCCGGTTCCTGCATGGCAAGCATCAGCCACGCCATATAGCCGCCGTCTAAGTTATAGGCTTCCACACCCTGTTCCCGTAACATCAGCACCGCATCCAGACTTGCCTCTCCACGTTTGCAGTAGATCAGTATCTTGCCTGCATCTTTCCACTCATCAATATACGTGGAAAGCTCTGCCTGTGGTACGGAAATCGCATCCGGCAGATGTCCATATGCATACGACATACTGTCCCGGATATCCACAATCGTATATGCCTTATAATCCTTTAATTCTTCTGGTGAAATATCGTACATGTCCTTATCCTCCGAGCTAAAATCCAGGTAACACGCTTCGAATCAAAACTGTTACCCCTTTTATGTCCGTACTTTTTCAGTTATCTGCATCCGCCACCCATAAACGTCAGAAATTCTACCACATCGCCGTCGTGCAATCTGGTATCTGCGAATTGTTCGCGTTCCACAAAATCATCATTCACTGCCACCTTCACATGCTCTGGCGTCTCTAACTGCTCCTGCGCAATCAGTTCTGCAACGGTGATTCCATCAGCAACTGTTTTATTTTTCCCAGATAATTCTATATTCATGCGGGGTTCCTCCCTGTATAAAAATCATAACTGTTTCCTATTACTTTCTTGCAGGTATACATCGTAGCATCTGCCCGCTGGTATACCTTTTCAAATACATGCTCCCTATCTGGCGCACAAAGTACTGCACCCAGACTGACAGAGATAGCATCCCCTTCCATCTGAGGGATTGCAATATTCCGAATCCGTTCAAAAAATGCCTGTATCATCGTTTCCGCCTGCATTTGTTCCGTTATCTCCGGTGCATATACCGCAAACTCGTCTCCACCAAGCCGCATACAGACACCCGCCTGTTCGAAGGTCCGCTTTAATGCATCTGCAACCTGTATCAAAACCTCATCACCAATACTATGTCCATATGTATCATTGATATGCTTAAACTTATCGACATCAAACAACAGGAACATACCATTTTTCTTCGCCTTTAACAACTTTTCAATCTGTGCTTCTCCATATCCGCGATTACAGATCTTTGTCAAAGCATCCATCCGGGACTGTACAAGCAGACGTTGTTCAAACTTTTTATTCTCTGTAATATTCATGACGCTTGTCAGACTGACACGATCTCCATTTGCCAGCGTAATCAGCTTTGTATGACAGAGCACAAACACATGCTCATCGCCGCGCATGACTTCATATTCCCGCACATACGGCTCCACAAGTGTATCGCGTACTGCCAGATACTTTTCCATCGCCTTTTTATCCACAAAATGGGACAGAAAATCCTCATGTGTAAGCTGGTTTTTCTTTGTCTCATCAATTCCAAGCATATCCAACAACGCACGGTTAATCACAAGAATCCGGTTCGTCTTGATTTCGACGGCAATCACACCGCCACTTTGCATCTGAAGCAGTTCTCCATAAATCTCATTCTGATTTGCCAATGCATGTTCGAGGGCTGCCTGATATTCGAGCTCCTTCTTTTTCTCATCATCAATCAACTGCACACCATAAATTACATTATTCAGATCACCATTTTCCAGTCGGTCAACGACGATAAAATTCGCACGGCACCACTTGTCTGTGGAGCTGTAAAACTCATGGCTGATATAGTCACAGTGCTTCATCCGCTCATTTAACGTTGTAAGCTCGGAAAATGCAAGTGCGCCACCCCAATACTGCGCATCTGTCATATGCTCCATCGCGGTACGCATCTGTTCTGAAGCATGCTCCGTCTGCTTGACATATTTTCGCACATCACTGTTACTGTTAAATTCTTTCTGTGTATCCGCCGGAATATTCACCAGATACATGGAAATATATATACGTGCCAGCGCATTGATCACACGCTGTTCCAGTGTGATTCGCTTCTGAATATCGTTTACGATCAGCGAAGCAACAGACCGGAGCAATGACAGTGTATAAGTGTTTTCGTTCGGATTATCCACACCGATAAATCCGATCAGCTTCGTCTCTGAATAAAGCGGTGCCACCATCAGACTCTCTACGCCCTGCATTTTAAGCAGCCGGTACTCCTCAGAGTTTTCATCCAGTTCTCCATCTCTGGAATTTAAGTACACCTCTCCCTGCTCCTCAAATAAAACCAACCACCGGTCGATCGTGGATATCTCAAGGTTCTGCAGCATATCTTTCTCTGGTGTGATTCCAGCCTTACAATATTCATAGGTGTTATCCATATGAATTTCATCTTCTGCAAACTCGAAAATGTACGCACGATCTGCATCGTGAAATTCCGCAATGATTTCCAGCAGATTTTGAATTGCGTGATCCATATCACTTCCCGCACGAAGTGTATGGATACACTGCATCAAAGCCTCATCAAATTGTTCATGCTCCATTTTTTCATCCCCTTTTTATTTACAGTTTCAAATCCTGGTATGTGTTCACAAGCTCTGTGATCATATCGGCATTTTCTGATTCTGTCGCCTCAGAAAGTGCCTGTAAAAACTCCAGATTATCTCCATCATAGCCATAGCTTTTCAGGCGATCCAGATGTGTTCTTACCTGCTCAAAATCCCCTGTCTTGGCAAATTCCGCCATCTTATCAAGCACCGCGATTGAAATTACCGTCAGATCCTGTGGTATCTGCATAGCTTCGTCGGATTCTGCCTGGTCAGAATCTTCATCTTCCACGACGGCTTCCTTTTCACTTTGCTGTGCCATCTTTGCCGCATACTCTTCATCCGTCATACCGGATACCTCATCAACAAACCGCTCATAATCCTCCAAGATCAAAAGCAGATATACAAGCTCGTCAATGAATCCTCGCAGATTCTGCCGCAGCTGGTCACGCTTTCCAACATTGATTGACGTCTCCATTCTTGCTGCATATCTTGCAAGCTCATATGCGCCAATGCTATTCGATAACGTACGAATCGAATGAATCTTCGTCTTAAATGCCCGGATATCCCGCGTTGACTTCTCTGCCAGGGTGTTCGCTACATCTTTGTTCTGTGAATAAAATGCCTGTATCAGCTTATTATACACTTCGATACTTCCACCGATACGTTGAATTGCTTCTTCCACATCCAGCGATTCCTGTAGGCGAAGCAGTCCTTCCCGGAACCGTGAGCCCTCGATCAAAAGGCGGATATCATCCGAACGCTCCTGTAACTTATCCTCTGGCAGACAATCCTTTAATATGGCTGCCACCCGTCGTGGTTCGATCGGTTTTACCATACTGTCTGTAAATCCAGCCGATATATGACTGCCACGATTTCCCTCAATAGCATCTGGATCAAGCGCAATAATCGGTAACATCGCATACCTGATATCATCCAGTTCCCGAATTTCCTTCATTGCATCAATACCATTCATGATCGGCATTGACAAATCCATAAAGACAACATCATACTCATGATTCAATACCATATCAATTGCGCTAAGTCCCGATGTCGCAACATCCAGCTTCATATCAAAGGATGTAAGCACTTTGCGGCTAACCTCAATGCTGACCTCATCATCATCGACCAGCAGTGCGGATACCTCCGGCAGCCACAGCTTCTCCGCATCCTCCTTGGATACGGTATCCTCGATCTTCGATACAACCTGTCCACTGCTCAGCTTTACAGCCGGCTTCTGGTTCAATGACAAAACAAAGGTCGAACCAGCGCCATATACACTTTCCACAGATAACTCCGCATCCAGAATATCCGCGTAACCCTTTGCAATTGCAAGTCCAACGCCATGTCCCGGATGGGTACTGTTTTTCATGCTGTCTCCACTCTCATACAGATCAAATATATTATCCAGCCGCTCTTCCTGAATTCCAATACCAGTATCTGCAATCGTAAATACAATATTTAACATATCCTGATGTGCATGATCCGTATACCCATAGCTGTCCACAGACAGGGTAATACTTCCCTGCTTCGTATAGCGAATCGCATTGTCCAGCAGACGCACCAGAATATTTCGGATCTTATCAACATCGCCGATCAGATTGTCTGTTACATTTTCACCAAGCTCTACAAAGAACTTTACAGACTTATCCTTATCGGCAAGCTCCTGCAATGCAAGCTCCGACATATCCGCTACCAGATCCGAGATTGCGTAATTACTCTCCTCCAACTCAAAACGTCCAGATTCCAGTTTGGCAAGCAATATAATATCATCGACACTCGCCAGGATATCATTTCCGATATCATAGATACCGCGGATATCCTTTCGATATGGAGAATCCTTATCTACCATATGCAGAAGTTCATCTGCCTTCACCATCATCGCATGAATTGGTGTCTTGATCTCATTACTCATGTTTGCTAAGTAATCGTTCTTCGCGGTACTTGTCTTGACCGCTTCTTCATGCTCTCTCGACAACTGCTCCAACGCAGAGGTCTTGGATTTCAGCATCCGTCTGACACGGATCACCGTGAGGACCAGAAGTAAAAATACAATTACCAGACTGAATATCAGGATAATACGTGCCATCGGACTTTCAAAGACACTCTTCTCCTTTTCAATCACGAACGAAAGTGGCTCTGCACACGCAGTTCCGTCGCCATTATACGCGTTCACAGTAAATGTGTAAACACCACCGTCCAGATTCGTATAAACGGCCTGCAGCACATCGTCACCGTGCAGTTCGGTCGGATTGGACTCAAATCCTTCCAACCGGTACTCCACCTTGATATTCGACCGGTTTGTATAGGAAAATACCGCAAAATCAATTGTCACCTTCGATGCATCACTTTTGATCACAAGACCATCATTCAGATCATCAAATTCATAGGAAGTTCCATCAATATCAATCCGTGTAACCTTAATAATCGGCTGCACTTCGTTGTACCAGATATGTTCCGTATCTAAAACTGAAATGCCCTCATTACAGCAAATATACAGTTTTCCTTTTGTATCAATACATGCATTTCCGGTCGTATTGATCGTCTTCGTCAGACCGTCTCCCGTCGCAAAATACCGCCCGGATATTCCGTTACTTCCAAGCAGCTCATCTTCCGAAGAGCGAAGCACGCCCATCGAACCAATCAGCCAGACAGACCCACGCGCGATCTCGATATCATACACACTGTTTGAATATTCTACATTACTGATCATACGAAACGCTTCGCTATAGAAGCACAAACCACTGTCTGTCCCAATCCAGACACCCTGATCGCCCTGTGCAAAACAGGATACAACATCCGAATTTAAACCATCCTCGGTGCTGTAATGCAGTAAGGTATCCTTTCCAGCTTCCAATTCATAGATTCCTTCACCGTCCGTTCCTGCCAGTATATCGCCCTCCCGTGTCTCAAACAGCGACAATATATTAACCTCGGCAAGTTCCTCCCCGCTATGATAAACCTGTTCCACTTTTCCAGTCTCATCCAGAATTGCAAGTCCTTCTGTCGTAGCAACCGCAAGCCTGCCATCAGACAATGGCAGCGTACAATTCACCGCCATACCCGGCAATCCATCCGATCTTCCGTACACCGTGATCGTTCCGTCTGCCTGATATTTCACAACGCCATATTTTCGATTGGTCGATATCCACAATGTACCAGAATCGTCTGCAGTGATATGCCGTACACTAACATTCTTCAGAAGTTCTGTCAGATCATTGACTTCCTGCTCTTCCTTTGCATTGTAGATATAAAGTCCATCATCCGTTGCAATGTATTTCTTCCCACGATATTCATATACAGCATTTACCATGCTCTCAGCCATGCCACTTGCCATATTGTAATCAGAGAATTTGCTTTTCGTCAAAAGCAGCAGTCCAAGACGAGAAGATGCAATCCAATAATTCCCCTCGTAATCCTGAATCATATCGGAGATATACGTATCAATCTGGCTGTCATTGATGCGAACAAAATTTGACTGCTTATCAAAATATCCATATCCGTTATCTGCACACACCCACAGTCTGCCTTCTGCATCCTGCATGAAATTGTTAATGCCCTCAACACCGGCTGCCAGCGTCCGTTTGCTTGTTGCTGTCCGGTACGCACGGACTTCCCTGCCGCTGCTTCCTACATAAACATAATCCTGACAAGTCTGAATCGTGTTCCATTCTTCTCCCGACTCTTCCTGCTCTGTAATCTCGTGCAGCACACCTTCCTGATTAAATACATAGATTTTTCCACCTGCAGCAAGTCCCCAGATCTCATCGTCTTTTGCAGTCAGCCCACGGAATTCCATACTTGCAAGCACTGCATCCGAATACGCAGCGAGACAATACGCCGAAGTATCTGAACGTTTATCCTGATCTGCCTGTGCAACCACAAACAAGCCACTTGTACATGCCACATAGATTGTCCCATCCTGTCCTTCCGTGATTGCAAGAATCGTTTTATTTCCATTGTAATATTCTTCCTGCAGATGATGTGTCTGTCCATCCTCGATATAAAACAATCCATAGTTGTCCGTGCCGATCCACATCCGTCCATCCTGATCCTGCATGATACAATTGATCGAATACAGATCCGTACGATCCGTATCCCACAGGTCAATGCTCTGAAATCCGGAACCATTGGAACGATAAAGTCCGCCATCGGTTCCTGCCCATATATATCCAGACGACGACTGATACAAGCAATTTACCTCATTGCTGCCGATGCCTGATTTCTGATTATATACAGACTGCATATAACCAGCCAGAAAAGAATCCTTCGCATAGGACATAACCGGATTCCAAAAAGAAAACAGCAGAAAAAGGCATACCATAAGGAATGCCATACTTTCTGCTGCCAATTTATGATTGTTCCACTTATTCTTTATCATATTGGTATCAATCTTTATCTTTCATTGTTTATGCTTCTTTTAAGAATACTTTATAGCACTTGTACGCCTCGTAAATATCTGCCTTGGATGTGATTTCCCAAGGTGCATGCATATTTAAAACTGCAACTCCACAGTCGATCACTTCCATGCCATACAATGACAGGATGTAGGCAATCGTTCCGCCACCACCGACATCGACCTTTCCAAGTTCTGCCGTCTGGAAGCAGACCTCATTTTTATCCATCATCTTACGAATACGCGCAATGTATTCTGCATTTGCATCGTTACTTCCAGATTTTCCTCTGGAACCGGTAAACTTGCTGAATACAACACCACGTCCAAAATAAGACGCGTTATTTTTCTCAAATGCATTTGCAAATAAAGGATCATACGCTGCATTTACATCGGATGAAAGCATGCTGGAGTTTGCCAGACATCTGCGCAACGATAACTCGCTGAATTCTCCCATTGCATCCATCAGCTCTGCCACGGAATTCTCGAAGAAACGGGACTGCATACCTGTCGCACCGACACTTCCGATCTCCTCTTTGTCTGTAAGCAGACAACAGGTTGTTTTTTCTACTTCCTCCACTTCCAGCATCGCTGCCAGAGATGTATATGCGCAGACACGGTCATCCTGTCCATAAGACATAACCATACTGTGATCCAGACCTGCCTCCCGTGCATGTCCGGCTGGAACAACCTCGATCTCTGCAGACATGAAGTCCTCTTCTGTCATATCATATTTCTCTTTCAGAATCTCAAGGATACCTTCTTTCACTGCATCCTTTTCCTTTCCTTCCAAAGGCTTACTGCCTACGAGGACATCCAGGTTTTCTCCCTCGATTACCTTGTTTGCCTTTTTCTCCATCTGCTCACCAGCCAGATGGATCAACAGATCCGTCACACAGAAGACCGGATCATTCTTATCCTCACCGACATTGACTGTGATCACAGTTCCATCCTTCTTTGCAACCACACCATGCAATGCAAGTGGCAATGTTACCCACTGATATTTCTTGATACCACCATAGTAATGTGTATCCAGATATGCAAACTCTTCGCTCTCATACAACGGATTCTGCTTTACGTCCATACGAGGCGAATCAATATGTGCACCTAAGATGTTCATACCCTTTTCAAGCTTCTTCTTTCCAATCTGGAACAGGGCAACTGTCTTGTCCATGCAGACGCTATATACTTTATCACCTGCCTTGAGTGCTTTCTTATCCTTTGTGATATCTGCCAGATTCACATAGCCTTTTTCTTCTGCCTGCTTTACAATCTGCTTTACACACTCACGTTCCGTCTTTCCTTTATCCAGAAACTTCAGATAGTTCTTACAAAGCTTCTCCAGCTCATCTAACTGCTTTTTATTGTACGTTGTCCATGCATTTTTACGTCTCATTGTCATAGCCTCCTGTCAAAAACACTTTACCTTCATTATACCAACTTTGATACAACCTTATGTAAAATTGCAAATGCTTCATCGCATTCTTTCTCTGTAATATTGAGTGGTGGAACCAGACGGATCACATTTGGTCGAACCGCTGTGATCAGAAGACCTTCGTCGGCAGACTGATACTTCACGTCAGTTGCAATATCCTTGTTGAACTCAACGCCAATCATAAGTCCACGTCCACGTACCTCTTTCACACATGGAAGTTTCAATAGTTCCTCACGGAAATATGCACCGATCTTATCTGCATTTTCCGGAAGCTTCTGATCTATGATTTCTCCGATCTGTGCATAACTTGCCGCACAGGCAACCGGATTTCCTGCATAGGTGCTTCCGTGTGCACCTGGTCCAAATGTAAGCGCCAGCTTCGCACTTGTACACATTGCACCGATCGGCATTCCGCCGCCCATTGCTTTCGCCATGCTGACACAATCCGGCTTCACACCGTATCCCATATATGCCATCAGACTTCCGGTTCTTCCCCAGCCAGTCTGCACCTCATCAAATAACAACAGCATATTACGCTCATCGCACAATTTGCGCAAGCCCTGTAAGAACTCCTTCGTTGCAGGAATCACACCGCCTTCTCCCTGTACCGGCTCTACCATGATTGCAATCGTATCGTCCGTACACGCATCTGCAAATGCCTGTACATTGTTAAACTCTGCATAAGAAAATCCAGGAATCATCGGATCATAGTTTCTCTGGATTGCTGTTCCCGGCTGTCCGGTTGCTGCCAGAGTCGCAAGTGTCCGTCCATGAAAGCTGTTCTTGGCTGTTACAATATGATAACGGTTTGGTCCAAAATTATCTTTTCCATATTTTCTGGCAAGCTTGATCATAACCTCATTTGCCTCTGCACCGGAATTCTGGAAATAAATCTTCTCCATACCGATAGCATCACAGATACGCTGTGCAAGCATAACCATCGGAATCGTGTAACAATAGTTGGACGCATGCATCATCTGCTGGCACTGCTCCATGATTGCTTCCACAACCTTCTTATTGCAATGTCCGGCTGAATTAACCGCAATACCCGCCATAAAATCGAGATACCGTTTTCCAGTCTCATCGATGACATAGTCATCCTCGCCTTTTTCTGCAATGAAATCAAAACGCTGAAATGTCTCATAGAAGTATTTGTTATACATCTCTTTGATTTCTTCTTTTGTCTTTCCGGTACTCTTCAAATCCATCTCTCTCACCTCATATGCTATAAATTTCAGATGCCGACAGGAAACCTGCCGGCATAATATTACTTATTTGTTCCGTATATCTGGCTTGCCACCAGACTGTCCAGAATTCCTACTAACTGACCGATTTCCGGTTTGCTGATCTGTGCATCTGCGCCAAGCAGATCACCCTTCCGCTTCATATCATCGTTAATCAAAGACGAGAATATCACAATCGGAATCTGCTTTAATCCTTCTGTCTCACGAATCTTCTTGATCAGATGATGTCCATCCATCTGTGGCATCTCAATATCTGTAATCAGGCACTTCGCGCCATATTCTACACCATTATTCTTCTTCAGTTCACACAGATAATCCCATGCTTCCTGTCCGTTGTTCTTGATTGTAAGCTTTGTATAACCGGCTCTGTGTAGCGCATCCTCAATCAGCTTACAGAGCATCATGGAATCCTCTGCAACCAGAATTGGAATGCTGTTACGCTCACGGTCTTCCAACTCTGTCACCTGAGAAATCTTCAAACTTGTCTCCGGACAGATACCCTCCACAATCCGTTCAAAATCAAGAATGATCAACAGATTGTCCTCATTCTTAATAATACCTGTCGCGATTCCGGTTCCCGGGCCACTGACCGTTGCATCTGGCTTCACAACATCTTTCCATGATACACGGTTGATACCAAGCACTGCCTGTACATCAAATGCAATATTTAAGTTGTTAAAGTTCGTCACAATCAAAAAGTTATTCTGCTTATCCGGATTCGGGAATCCCAGCGTCTGGAACAGATCAATAACTGTAATGATATCCCCACGTGGCATGAAGATTCCTTCAATACATGGGTGCGAATTTGGAACCGGTGTAATCTCCTGATATGGAAGAATCTCCCGCACCTTTTCTACATTGATTCCATAATGATTGCCATTTATGATGAACTCAAGAACCTCAAGTTCATTTGTACCGCTCTCCAATAAAATATTTGAATCCATATGTACCCTCCTTTATGCAAGCCCTCTATGTAAGACCGCTCTTACTGTTCAAGCTGTAACACAGCACTTGTTCCGCCATATTTTATCTGTAATTTCAAGTCCGTCCATTTGTTTGCCACGGAATCAGAAACCGTATACAAAAGCACCGCTTCTTCCCGGCTGCTCGCCTGAATCGTCTTGTCATAAGTATACAGATCATCTGCTAAGATCGTCAGCATCTGCTTGGTTGTCCGGCTGTTATCCACGACAATATTATAATTGACATCTTTATTATACAGATCAACAGCCTGATCTTCGTTTGTCTTGTTTTCTACCTCGAACTTCAATACTAACAGCTTATACCCTTCCGGTGCCTGCACCTCGATATACATACCATCCTGATCATACGATGGATAACTGTCCACCACCATGTAATATGCATACCGGACAGAGATGCGGCTCTCCCCGACAAATGCAGCGATATCAAAATCCGAATCCACAGTTGCTCCGATGTCTTCCTTAACTGCTTCGTCTGTCACCGGCTGCGCCTGCGTCGTCTGACCATCCGCAGGTACATCCTGCTCTGTCGTTGCAGCCTCCGTTGTCGTCACCATCTCTGTAGTTGCTTCTGTCGTCGCATCGGTATCGGTCATAGTCTCCGTCGTATCCTCCAGTTCATCTGGATTGTAACGGGTATCATAATTCCGGTCATATTTCAGCAACAACTCTGCCGCATATTCTGCGATCAGATGATTCTCCTCATCGGTCAGGTCAATCACCTGTCCGCAACCAGTCGTCACAAATATGCCGCATGCGATCAGCCCTGCCAGCAGCCGCCGTTTCCATATTTTTTTATTTGCGTGTTTTGCTTCCTGCTTTTTTCTCATACTCTATCTTCTCATGTCATATGCACTGCCTATTTCTTTACCCACAAGGATAAAATAATTTTACCACTTATTTTACTTATCGGCAAGCACATTAGCATCCAAATCAAAGTAAAAAAGCACTCCGTCTGCTACATTCTCCACGCCATATTTCTTTCCATGTGCTTCCATCGTCGCCGCAACAATGGAAAGACCGATTCCATTACCACCGTACTCTCTTGTCCGTGCCTTATCTGCCTTATAGAATTTCTCAAACACACGTCCAATATCTTCCTCGGCGATCCAGTCACCCTGATTGTAAACGCAGACACGGATATCGTTGCCCATCGGTTTAAATGAGATACGGATCACACCATCTTTTCGTACATAATGGATTGCATTTGTCAGATAGTTCGTAAAGACTTCCTCAATCATATACTCATCTGCCCATACATACACAGGTGGTTCTTCCTCGAATATAATCTCCGCACCCTTTTCCTCTGCCAGAATCTTGGTGGATGCCAGAATCGAATTCACAAAACCAACCAGTTCAAACCGCTCGATATTCAGCTTCGTATCGCCAAATTCAATCTCATTTAACGTAAGCAGACGCTTGACCATTGTGTTCATCTTATGTGACTCATCAATGATAACATCCGTATAGAAATCACGGCTTTCCTTGTCGTCACACATATCATCTTTCAAACCTTCTGCATAGCCCTGGATCAGAGCGATTGGCGTCTTTAATTCATGCGATACATGTGACAGAAATTCCTTCCGCATATCGTCGATCTTACGACGTTCTGCAATATCCCGCTGCAACTCGATATTGGCTGCTTTCAGTTCCGAGATTGTCTGTTCCAGCTTCTCAGACATCTCATTCATACTGTTTCCAAGTTCTCCGATCTCATCATTACTTGTAACCGGAATCTTTACGTCAAAATCAAGTTCACTCATCCTTTTTGCAGCCTTGGACATCCGCTTGATCGGTGCCGCGAAAATATTGCTGAACAACAGCATAAAGGATGTTCCAAATACCATAAGCCCGATACAGATATAGATAAACAAATGCGTCATAACCTGCATAACCGATTCGACACGTGCAATCGGTGTACGCAGCAAAACCTCATATCCATTGTTCAGTCTTCCAATCAGATCATAATAATCCGCATTCGTTATTGTATCATGGTTTCTTCGGATGATATATTCACCCGTGCCAAACTGACTTTCGTTATCCTCACTGCGGATGCTGTTCATAAGACTGCGCATACCCTCCATCATCTGACCTTCGTCGTTGATAGATGTATATAATTTTCCATTATCTGAATCCACGATCATCACAACTGCATCCTGCGGATTTTTAATCTGTCCAAACAGATCACCATTTTCAAACAAATCTCCGCTCTCATCCTGAAACAGCTCATTGCAGGAATTGTACGTTGTGATCAAGTTGTTTTTTATGCTGTAACGAAATACTCCTCCAAGTACATAACTGCAAAGCAGCCAGGATGCCGCAATTATAAATACTGAGAAAAAAACAACCATCATGGATATCTTGACCCGAATTGAGTTTCGGGTCTTAGCCTTCGAACTTATAACCCATACCCCAGATTGTCTTGATATAGTCACCCTTGCTTCCAAGCTTACTACGAAGCTTCTTCACATGGGTATCGATTGTCCTGGCGTCTCCAAAATAATCGTAGTTCCAGACATTGTTCAGGATTTTTTCTCTGGACAAAGCTACGCCACGATTCTGTAAGAAATAATTTAACAGTTCAAATTCCTTATAGGAAAGTTCGATTGGTTCCCCATCCACCTTTACCTGATGGGCTGCAATATCCATCTCGATTCCATCTACGCTGATCACATTTGAATCTGCATCTGCCTGCGTTCTGCGAAGCACTGCCTCTACTCTTGCCACCAGAATCCGGGGAGAAAACGGCTTCGTAATATATTCGTCAATTCCAAGATCGAATCCACGCAGCTCATCTCTCTCATCACTTTTTGCCGTCAGCATGATAATCGGCACATCGGACATTTTCCGTACTTCCTCCGCAACACCATATCCATCCAGCTTCGGCATCATAACATCCAGAATAATCAATGAGATGTCCTTGTCCGACATAAATACATCGACCGCTTCTTCACCGTCCGCAGCCTCCACAACCGAATATCCGTCTTTCACAAGGAAATCACGAACCAGTTTCCGCATACGACTCTCATCATCCACGACCAGTACTTTTAAATCATTCATCCCAGTTCCTCCTAACTACCATTTTCTATCATTTATTGTACCCGATTATAGCATGTATTTTTGTCAATTTTGTGTCTTTGCGTCATTGTTTTTTTCTGCCTGTTCACTCAGCTCTTCTTCCCACTCCTGCAATTCCTTCTCGCGTGCATCCAACTGTTCCTCCCAGTATGCGTATTTATCCTGCACTTTCTGTTCAGCATGAAAGTATCCAACATTTTTATTTGTCACTGCAATAAATATCATACCAATCACAGCCACCGCAAGTGCGACAACCGCGATTGTCAGCCGGATACGAAGCAGATTCAAACGTTCCACTTCCTTCTCCGTCTGTTCCTGTTTCTCACACAGCCGCTCATATTTCCTGCGCAAATGCGCATCTGTGTGCGTCTCTGATACCTTTTTATTTGCCTGTGACTGCGGCATTGTATAAGCATCAATCTGGTAACCATTTTTCACCAGATAATCGCGCAGCTCCGCCAAAAATCCAAATCCCACATCTGTCCGAAAATAGCTTTTCTCTGTCAGCTTCTGATAGAGGTGATACAGTCCAGCGACATCCTCCGGGTTCATATTCTTCTTTAACTGTGTGATATATGCCTGTTCTTTCTTTTCACGTTCTGTCTGTTCCATACGCAAATTCCTCATATAACGCAGGAAAGCTGCCGGATGTTTCACCGACAGCTTTCTTACCATTACTGATTTACTACAATTCCCTGCTCATTCGCAATTGCCTGAAGTTTTGTCTGGTAGTCACTCCGAAGTGTAGCTGCCTCTGCAATCAAGCTGTCTGCCTGTGTCAGATAGTCTGCATTTTCTCCATCAATCGCTGAGACAACCATCTTCATGGCTTCGCATTCTTTCTGTACGCTCTGCAGATAGGAATCCTTTAACGCTTTTACCTCATCTGTTGCAACTTCGATATTAGAAATCGTTGTGATACAATTCTCCATTGCTGGAATTGCGGTATCCTGCAAAGATGTCTTAAATGCATCAAGATCCTGATCACTGCTTCCTGCAAAATATGCATTGTAAATGCCAATCGCATTGTCATGATCTGCCTTTGCTGCTGGAAGCTCTTCATTTACGAATTCCACAACATCATCTTTTACCGAAACGGCTGCATCCGCGGATTTCTTTCCACAGCCTGCAAACAGACTAGCAAGTGCCAGTGTAACAACTGCAATATATACTCTTTTTTTCATGGTTTTTCTCTCCCGTTTTTCTTTCGATATTATAAAAATTATATACCATATTTCTCTGCAAGACAAGCAGTAGTTATTCATTTGTCTGCATTTTTGCACGTTGCTCCCGACGGAGCCGCTTTCGTTCTTTTTCTTCTTTTTTTCGTCTGCGTTTTTCCAGCTCTTCCCGGTGTACCTCCACATAGATCTCATACAGATCCGGGCGCCGTTCCTGTGTCCGCTGCATCGACTGTTCATACCGCCACTCTTCGATGTTCTTATGATGTCCGGAAAGCAGCACCTCTGGTACTTTCTTCCCCATAAATTCTTCTGGACGGGTATACTGCGGATATTCCAGCAAGCCATCATAGAAGCTTTCATATACCGCACTTTCATCGCTGCCAAGCACGCCCGGCACAAGACGGCTTGTTGCATCCACAATCATCATCGCCGGAAGTTCGCCACCCGTCAGTACAAAATCGCCAATCGACACATAATCGGTCACAATCATCTCCAGCACACGCTCATCAATGCCCTCATAATGTCCACACAAAAGCACAAGATCTTCTTCTTTCGCATACTCTTCTGCCATGCACTGTTTAAACGGCTGTCCCTGCGGTGTCATATAAAGCACACGTACTTTTTTCGCCTGTGCCGATGTTCCTTTCTTTTCCTTACGTACTGCAATCTGCGCAAGCACATGCTGGTACGCATCATACACCGGTCCCGGCTGCATCAGCATACCTGCACCGCCACCATAGGTATAATCATCAACGTGCCCATACCGATTACCTGCAAAATCACGGATATTCACAGCATCTACACCGATTAGTCCTTTTTCAATTGCCTTTCCGGTAATGCTCTCATTTAATCCTCCAAGCACCATCTCCGGAAATAATGTCATAATATGAAAATACATATCTGCCTCCGATATCGTTAGTCCAGCAGTCCATTCATCATGTGAACAACAATCTTTTTTTCTTCTGCATTGATATCCAACACGCAATCCTTAATGACCGGAAGCAACACTTCCTTGCCATTCTCCATCTTCACGACAAACACATCGTTTGCACCTGTCTGCATCACATCCACAAGTGTCCCAAGCTTTTTGCCGTTATCCTCGAACACCTCTGCGTCGATCACATCTGCAATATAAAACTCATCTTCCTCGAGTGGAACTGCATCTTCCCGTGTTACATACAGTTCACAGCCCTTGTATTTTTCTATCTCATTTATATCATTAAATTCCGAAAAAGAAAGAATCACCATGTTCTTAAAGAACTTGCATGATTTTTTCTCCACTGGTACATCGCCACTTTTTGTACGAATAAAGCATTTTTTCAGCTTCTTGAATCGTGCCGGATCATCGGTCGTCGGGAATACCTTGACCTCACCCTTTAATCCATGTGTCGACGTGATTACGCCAATTCGAAACATATCTTCGTTCATTCATTCCTCCGATAAAAGAATTCCCGATGCCATATGGCACCGGGAATCTAAGAATTATTTGATGTCTACAATTACCTTTTTATCACCCTTTGATGCAGCCGCCTTCACCACAGTACGAATGGATTTGGCAATTCGGCCCTGTTTGCCGATCACCTTACCCATATCATCTCCTGCAACGTTCAGTTCGATTGTTATGGTATCTCCATCGATTGTCTCTTTTACAACAACTTCATCCGGATAATCAACGAGGGATTTTGCAATCAGTTCTACTAATTCCTTCATAACCTGCACCTCCCTTGCACATCAGTCTTACTTCTCGATGCCTGCCTGCTTCAAAAGCTTTGCAACAGTATCTGTAGGCTGAGCACCATCAGCAAGCCACTTCTTAGCTGCATCAGAGTCGATCTTTACAGATGCTGGCTCCTGATTTGGATCATATGTTCCGATCTCATCGATGAATCTACCATCTCTTGGTGATCTGGAATCAGCTACTACAACTCTATAAAAAGGATGCTTCTTATATCCCATTCTTCTTAATCTGATTTTAACTGCCATGTTAAATTTCACCTCCTTAAAATTCTTTCGTCTATATATAATAGTTATACTATTATCAAAAATTAAAATCCAAACGGAAGCTTGAATCCGCCGCGGCGCTTTCCACCCATCATACCGGACATCTGCTTCATCATTTTTCTGGACTGTTCAAACTGCTTAATCAGCTTATTTACTTCGCTGATTGGAACGCCTGCACCATCTGCAATACGCTTCTTGCGGCTCGGATTGATGATCTCCGGATGCGAACGTTCCTGCTTCGTCATCGACAAAATGATTGCCTTCGGCATATTCATCGCATTGTCGTCAATCTCCAGATTCTGGAGTTGTTTTTTATTTCCAAATCCAGGCAGCATCTTCAAAATATCATTCATGCCACCCATCTTTTCCATCTGTTCCATCTGATCAAGAAAATCATTGAAATCGAAAGAAGCCTTCTTAAACTTCTCTTCCATCTCCTTTGCCTTTTCCTCATCGATTGCTGACTGTGCTTTCTCGATCAGACTCTCCACATCGCCCATGCCGAGGATTCGGCTCGCCATACGATCCGGATAGAACTGCTCCAGATCCGTGAGCTTCTCTCCCATTCCGGCATACAGGATTGGTTTTCCTGTCACCGCTTTGATGGAAAGTGCGGCACCGCCACGGGTATCACCATCGAGCTTCGTCAAAATCACGCCATCAATGCCAATCTTATCATTAAATGATGTCGCTACATTGACTGCATCCTGACCAGTCATCGCATCGACAGTCAGAATTGTGTATGTCACATTCAGATTTTCCTTGATCTCTGCCAGTTCGTTCATCATGTCTTCATCGACATGCAGACGACCTGCAGTATCCAAAAATACTAAATTGATATCATTCTTTGCGGCATGCTCAATCGCTGCTTTCGCAATATTTACCGGTTTATGTCCATCTCCCATCGAAAATACAGGAACTCCGACTTTTTCACCGTTAATCTCCAACTGCTTGATTGCCGCCGGACGATAAACGTCACATGCAACAAGCAACGGCTTTTTACCCTTGTTTTTAAACTTGCCTGCAAGCTTTGCAACAGTCGTTGTCTTACCTGCACCCTGCAGACCACACATCATCACAATCGTGATTTCATTGGATGGCAGAAGCTTCAGCTCGGTTGTCTCTGAGCCCATCAACTTGTCCATCTCTTCTTTTACGATCTTGATTACCATCTGTCCGGGATTTAATCCTTTCAAGACTTCCTCTCCAACCGCACGTTCACTAACCGAATTGATAAACTGTTTTACGACCTTGAAGTTTACATCCGCCTCCAACAGCGCACGCTTTACTTCTTTCATCGCTTCCTTTACATCCGCTTCCGTAATCGTTCCTTTGCTTCTCAACTTCCGGAACACGTTTTGCAATTTGTCTGTTAAACTGTCAAACGCCATGCGTCTCCTCCCAAACAAAACCAAACATCGAACTTTTAAAAATCATCCAGCAGCCCGGTCAGATTCGTGTCAATATCCGCAAACGCTCCATCCAGCGTCGGATTTTCATTGCGTTCCCGCAATGCCTGAATCTCAGTCTGTATCGTGGCTACCTTCTCTCTGGCATTCTCAAATTTTTCTACTAATTTCAGTTTTTTCTCAAAGTCCTCCAGCTTCTTGTCACAGCGCTTCATCATATCAAACACGCCTTGTCTGGAGATTCCATATTCCCTTGCCAGTTCCGAATAGGACAGGTCATTCATCACAACATCTTCGTATATACTTTTCTGTGTCTGCGTCAACAGCTCTCCATAAAAATCATAGAGCAATGACTGACGTACAAACTTCTCCATCTGAATCACCTGTAAAGTATTTTTCATTTACAAACCTTTTGCATCATACATGCTTTTTCTCTGCTTGTCAAGTGTTTTTTCTTAACATGTATAATTTTTTATTTACATAATTCTCCACGCTTTTTCATATATTATATGGACGAAAAATCAAGGTATCTCGTATGGATCAATATTCTAGTGATACAGGAAATTTAAATGTCATAGTCACAGGCACAGACAGTTACTCTCCGCTTTCTTCTGCTACTATTGAAATCGCAAACACAGGAGAGCCAAACCGGATCTTAGAATCCGTCAACACAGACCGAAACGGACAGACCGGAAATATCGAGCTTTCCGCACCACCGCGTGAATACAGCATGGAGCCAACTGACAACCAGCCCTATTCTGAATACAATGTAAAGATCTCCGCTCCCGGCTATCAGGAAGGACTTGTCTCGGGCGTCCAGATATTCTCTGGCGAAAACGGATTGCAGTCCATCGTATTGCAGCCATCCGAGCAGACACCTGACTATGTCTATAACCCAATCGTCATCGGCGGACACACGCTCTGGGAATACTATCCACCGAAAATCGCCGAGCCGGAGATCAAGCCTTTATCCGAAAGTGGCGAGATCGTCCTCTCACGCGTCGTCGTACCAGAAACGATTGTCGTACACGACGGTGTCCCCGGCGACTCCACTGCTACCGATTATTATGTCCCATACATCGACTACATCAAAAATGTCGCCTGCTGCGAGATCTACTCCACCTGGCCAGAAAGCACGATCGAAGCCAATATTCTGGCAATCATGTCCTTCACTTTAAACCGGGTATATACAGAATGGTACCGGAACAAAGGCTATAATTTCACGATTACATCCTCCACCGCTTACGATCACAAATGGATCTACGGCAAGACCATTTACGAGAATATCTCGCAGATTGCCGACCGGCTCTACAACCGCTATCTCGCCCGTCCAAATGTCAAGCAGCCGATTCTCACACAATACTGCGATGGCAAGCGCGTCTCCTGTCCAAACTGGATGACACAGTGGGGTTCTAAAGCACTCGGGGATGATGGTTTCTCTGCCATAGATATCATCCACTACTATTACGGATCCGATATGTATGTAAATGAAGCAGAAATTGTCTCCGGAATCCCATCCTCTTATCCGGGCTATGATCTGACGATCGGAAGCTCCGGCGAACCGGTCATCACGATTCAGGAGCAGTTAAACCGTATTGCGCAGAATTACCCGGCGATTCCGACTGTCACAGTCGATGGTATCTATGGTTCCGCAACCGCAGAATCCGTGCGTGCCTTTCAGTCTATTTTTAACCTTCCGGTAAGTGGAATCGTCGATTTTCCAACGTGGTATAAGATCTCCCAGATCTATGTCGGTGTCTCAAAAATCGGAGAAAATATACGGTGAATTTTCTGTGTATTGTGCTACTTTGCTTGCATAAATCCCGTATACCATTTATAATATCAGTATGTCATAAAACGCACAGGAGGGGTACTATTTATGGAAAACACAAATACATTCAAGGTACAGTCTACATCCAGCAACTTAATCTCACTGAATGTAACACCTGGTCACTACGCAACATCTTCTTCTCATATCAACTACTATATTGATATGACAAGTCTGAAGAGCCGTCGAAGCGAAGCACATGCCGCTGCCAAAGTGCTGGCTGCCCGCTACGCTGCTACAACGATCATTGATACGATCGTCTGTCTGGACGGTACAAATGTGATCGGTGCTTATCTTGCAGACGAACTTCTTAACACAGGTATCTTATCTGCGAACCTGCACAATACTGCATACATCATTTCCCCGGAGCAGCACTCTGGCGGACAGCTTATATTCCGCGAGAATTATCTTTCCATGATCAAAGGCAAGCATGTCCTTGTATTGTTAGCAACTGCTACAACCGGAAAGACCTTGCAGACCGCACTCGAGTGTATCGAATATTACGGTGGTGAAGTGGTCGGTGTATCTTCGATTTTCTCCGCAGCCGATGAAATTCACGACGAGCAGATCAACACCATCTTCCGTACCGAGGATATCCCGAATTACGAAACACACTCTGCTGCTGACTGCCCACTCTGCAAAGCCGGCATACCAATCAAGGGAATCATCAACAGCCACGGATATTCTTCCCTGTAAGTGTTGATTTTCCTAATTCTAAAGTAATAAAAACTCCCTATTCAGAATATATTATACTAATTCTGAACAGGGAGTTTTTTATTATGTCATCCAAAACGAAAATTATCGTCTTAAAATCAAAAGAACTCATCTACACTGGCATATTTATCGTCCTCGGCATCCTGTTGATCCTGCTGCTCTGGTATATGTTCTCGCCAAAGGAGAACGAAAAGGATACCACAGATACAAGCATCTCAACGGAAACATTTGCCACATACCAGCCAGGTGTCTATACCTCGCAGTTAAATCTTGGTGGCACCACACTGGAATTACAGACGACCATCGACAAACATGCAGTCACACACATCGAAGTATCAAACACAAACGAAACCGTCACAGCCATGTATCCGCTTTTAACACCTTCCGTGGATGCCATCAATGAGCAGCTACAGATCACCGGTGATCTGGATTCTGTTACATATGCAAGCGACAACCAGTACACCACACTGCTCATACTGGAAGCCGCCCGCCAGGCAGCACAATCTGCCCGGATTGATACAAACTAACCACTTATGCGTGTTTCTTTACGATTACGCCACCCGTCTTATAGATGCTTTCTGCCGGTACAAATCCACGTACCGGGGAAAGCGGATAGACATTACTGTTTGAGCCAATAACTGTACCAGGATTTAATACAGAATTACAACCAACCTCTACATGATTTCCAAGCATTGCTCCAAATTTCTTCAAACCAGTTTCCAGATCAAACTTCTCATTTGTCTCTGGATCCATTCCTTTCACATGGACAAGTGTCTTATCACTCTTTACATTCGATGTGATCGAGCCAGCACCCATATGCGACTTAAATCCCAAGATAGAATCGCCAACATAGTTATAATGTGGCACCTGCACATTATCAAAGATGATCACGTTTTTCAGCTCTGTGGAATTACCGATCACACAGCCTTTTCCAACCAGCGCATTTCCGCGGACAAACGCACACTGGCGCACTTCTGTCTCGGCGCCGATGATTGCCGGTCCTGCCAGATATGCTGATGCAAATACCTTCGCTGTCTTATGCACCCAGACATGCTCCGCTACTTCGGTATACTCTTCCTTCGGAAGAGACTCCCCAAGCTTAACGATAAATTCTCCAATATGTGGAAGCACCTCCCACGGATAGGTATACTGCTCCATCAAAGGTTTTGCCTCCGTATGGGAAAGATCATATAATTCCTTGATTGTTACTGCATTTACACTTTTCATTTTCTATCCTCCATCCATCTATTGAACCATACGCATGAAACTTATTTCATGCATATGAAACATCTGATTCTGCTCATTTTTCAATATATCTACGATTTCTTTGCAGCCTTCTTCGCTCCCGCCTTCTCATAAAATGGCTTCGTCCGGTCAAACAATCGCGTGATCTGATTCTGATTTCGTATCTGCTTCACGGCATTCGTGTTATCACAGACAAATTTATTCATCTTGGCTGTATATTCGTCCTTCGAAATCGTTCCCTCCGCAACACCGGAAAGCCCTTTCTCCCACGATGCCGTCATTTCCGCCCAAAGCAAACTCTGAATGGAATTTAAACATACATCGTAGATGATCTCTCCAAGAAACGTCGGTGTCACGATCTGTGTTTTCTTATTTAATGCAATGTATTTGTTCGTCACAAGCTTCGTGATGATACTGTCACGTGTCGCACTCGTTCCAATACCGCTGCCCTTGATCTGACTTCGAAGCTCTTCATCCTCGATGAGCTGTCCGGCATTTTCCATCGCCAGAATCAATGTACCCGAAGAATATCGCTTCGGTGGAGATGTCTCTCCTTCCTTGATATTGAATGTCTGTACTGGAATCGCATCACCTTTCTTCAAAGATGCAAACTTCGCCAACTCCTCATCCGTCAGCTTCTGTTCTTCCTGTTTTTTGTCAGACGAAAGTCCGGCTATCGTCAGATACCCTGGATTTTTCAGTCGTTTGAAATTTGCAAAAAAGCTTTCGGTTCCATTTTCTTTTTCGCCAACCACCGTATGAATCTGTCTTGACAACACAAGGCTTACTTTCTCATACTCTGCTGCCGGAAAGAAAATGCTCAAAAACCGCCGTGCAATAATGTCATACACCTTCCGCTGAATATCATTTAACCCATTCAGATTCCCAAGTCCCTGTCCGGTCGGAATGATCGCATAGTGGTCGGTAATCTGTTTATCATTGACATATTTGGATTTGGCAACACCCTTGTATCCGCCCTGCTGCATAATATACTGCGCATACTGTGCAAGTGGTTCATATTTCTGCAAGCCACCGATATTTTTCCCGATTTCTTTCGCAACGGCTGTGGAAAGCACACGGGCATCCGTTCTTGGATATGTTACCAGCTTTCGCTCATAGAGTGTCTGCACGGTATTCAACGTATCGGTCGGACTAATCTTAAACAACCGTGAACAGTCATTTTGCAGCTCCGCTAAGTTGTATAACATCGGTGGTGCTTTCTTCTCTGTCTTTTTCTCTACCTTCTGCACGATCAGTTCAATCGGTGCATCCGCAGACAATTCAGTAATCAACTGCTTAGCACTCTCTTCTTTTTTGAAACCATTTTCCTTATACAGAAGAGGAGAATCCAGATAGGCAGAATCCTTCGTCGTCTTCCACTCTGCTTCAAATCCTTCTGTGCTGGCAAGCACCCGGTAAAATGGTGTCGGCACGAACTGTCGGATCTCCCGTTCCCGCTTCACAATCATGCCAAGTACACATGTCATGACACGTCCAACTGCGATCACGCATCGATCCATGCCAAGATAATTCCGGACTGTGTAGCTATATTTCAGCGATAATGCACGGGAAAAATTGATTCCCATCAGATAATCTTCCTGCGCACGCAGATATGCCGCATCACTCAGGTTATCATAGGCAGAAAGCTCTTTCGCCTCCCGGATACCTCGCATGATTTCTTCCTCGGTCTGCGAATCAATCCACACACGCCGCCGGTCTTTTTTACTTTTGTCCACGCCTGCCATCTGCTCGACAAGACGGTAAATATATTCTCCTTCTCGTCCCGAGTCAGTGCAGACATAGATGCGTCCAACATCCTCACGATTCAGCAGCCTGCTTACGATCTGAAACTGTTTGCTTGACGCATCAATAATCTCATATTTATATTCCTCCGGTATAAATGGAATCGTATCAAAGCTCCATTTCTTCAAGGCTGGATCATAGACCTCCGGATAGCTCATCGTGATCAGATGTCCGACACACCATGTCACGACCGTATCCTCGTTCTCTAAGTATCCGTCCCTTGCACCGGCAGTTGCAGCCCCCTTCATGCCGAGCGCTTTTGCAAACTCACGGGCAACGCTGGGTTTCTCTGCTATGTACAAATTCTTCACTTAAAACTCTCCTTATTTGATTGCATTCACTAAGGCTTCCATCGCTGGGTAATCAGATTCCTTCATCGTAGACATGATCGTAACGGTTGGCTCCACAATCGTGACATCCTTCATCGTAGAAAGAATCGTCTTCATCGTGCGGGCGGCACATGGTGCCCAACTGCCATTCTCCAGGATACCAACGGTACGCTTCTGGTACGCCTTTGACTGCAGATGATTCAGGAAATCCTGCATGCATGGAAATACCCCACCATCATAGCTTGCGGCACAGAGCACCATCCGGTCATAGCGGAATGCATCCTCGATTACCTCAGCCATATCTTCTCTCGCCAGATCACTGACAACGACCTTCTCTACGCCCTCTGCGCGAAGCATGTCTGCAAGCTTTTTAGCTGCCTTCGCCGTATTGCCATGGATCGATGCATACGCAACAAGCACGCCTTTATTCTCCGGCTCATACTTGCTCCATGTATCGTAAAGTCCAATATAGTATCCGAGATTTTCCTTCAATACCGGACCGTGCAATGGACAGATTGTCTCGATATCAAGTCCTGCTGCCTTCTTCAGAAGTGTCTGCACCGGCATGCCATATTTACCGACGATATTAAAATAATACCGTCTTGCCTCACATGCCCAGTCCTCATTTTCTGTGAGGGAAAGCGCGCCGAACTTACCAAATCCATCTGCTGAGAACAGCACCTTCTCGCTCTTCTCATAGGTCACCATGACCTCCGGCCAGTGTACCATCGGTGCCATATAGAACACCAATGTATGGGTTCCAAGCGATAACTCTTCGCCCTCCTTGACCGCAATCTTCTCCTGCGCATCCAATCTATCCTCAAAGAACTGTGGCAGCATCGCAATCGCCTTTGCACTTGCAACCAGCTTTACCTCCGGAAAAAGCTCGACCATTCTTCCGATACTTCCCGCATGATCAGGCTCGAGATGCGAGATAATCAGATAATCCGGCTTTGCCCCATTCAATGTCTGAAGCAGCTTATCCTCCCAGCCTTCCATGCCTCTGGCATCAACTGTATCCATAACCGCAATCTTCTCGTCCAGAATCACATATGAATTGTATGATACGCCTTCCGGTACTACGTACTGACTCTCAAACAAATCAATATCCTTATCATCCACTCCGATATAACGAATTGCATCCGAAATAGTTACCTGCATGTTTTTGTCCTCCTGTATTGTATTACCTTATACTTTTTCGTTCCATAGCATACCAATTGCTGTTCCGCGTTTATCCGTAATTCATGCAACGCTGTAACTTTATGCGCTACTCTATTCTAACAGATTCCGCTCTATATATCCAACATAATTTCGTGTATAATCCTCAATCAGATAATCGCACACGCCTGTATCCTGCAGCAGCTTTTTATCGGAATCGCCGTAGATTCCTACAATACAAGCTGCGTTCGCAGCAACGGCGGCTTTCACACCGGATGGGCTGTCTTCGATCACCATCGTCTCAGATGGCTCCGCCCCGATGCGCTCCATCGCACGAATATACATATCCGGTGCTGGTTTCGCCCGCATCGTTCCATCATCATAGGCAAGCTTTGATTTGTCAAACCATTTTGCAAGTGCAAACCGTTCAAAATAAAAGTCGACATTGGATAGACCAGATGCCGTTGCGATATTGCATTTTATATTTCTTCGCTGCAACTCATCCAGAAATTCTGGTAACCCCTTCACCAGCCTGCAGGCGTCCTGATCTTCCTGATACATGCTTCTGTATAGAACCTCTTTCTCTTCGGTCAACTGCATGATCTTCTCCTCGGACAAAGCACCCTTCCCAAGCAGCCACTCGAAAATATCCCGGTTCGTATGTCCGAGTATCTGATGCTGGAATTCTTCTTTGGTAAGTTCCCTGCCAGCCAGCTTACTCACATATGTCCGCCATGCAATATCATGATATTTGCCATCAAAAATCATCGTGCCATTACAATCAAATATAATGTTCCTTATTTTCATGTCTCATCCTCTTCTTATCTTTATATATGTACATCTGAGTGGATATACAGAATCCACTCTGAAATTCGCTTAAAATTTCCGGGATGGGTTTTTCCGCTTACTTTCCACGTCCTACGCCCACGTTGTGGGCATTTTCATAATTATACTCCATTCTACGCCCATTTGCCATCGCCCCAAACAGAAAAACTCATCTCGATAAACCAAATTTCCAATTCAAATCTAAAAAATTCACTTTCAATACTGAAAACATTCCACATAATATCTCCTATTACGTAAAAAAGGGGCTGCCAAAGCAGCCCCTGGGGGAAAATATATAAACCAAATGGTCTATAGCATATTCTACTGTTCAAACAACAGCTCTTCATATGTAGGGAATGGCCATGCCTTTGCATCCACAATCTTCTCAAGCTCATCCGCCGGCTTACGAACCGTATCGAAGAAAGCAAATACCACATCGTGATAATATTTTGCCCAAGCCTTTGGATCATCTTCCTTCTCAGCAGCCTTCGCTACGATATCCTCAAGCTCTGCAGTTGCCTTCTTAAGTTCCGCAAGCTTTGTATCGATGGTAGAAAGAATCTCCATCTGTGTATCTGCGCTGATACCAAGCTCCTTCAAATCCTTCACAGAAGCAGCCAGAGTACCCTCATACTTCATAACAGCCGGAATAATCTGCTTCGTGGACATCTCGATCATTGTCTTAGCCTCGATATTGATCTGCTTTGCGTAGTTATCATACATAACAACGCCTCTTGCAACCAGCTCACGCTTAGACATTACACCATGCTTCTCAAACATTTCGATATTCTCCGGTGTTGCGAGGTAATCAACCGCATCAACCATGCACTTGATATTTGGGAGTCCACGGCGCTCTGCTTCCTTTACCCACTCCTCAGAATAACCATTTCCGTTGAAGATGATTCTCTGATGCTCTCTCAACTTATCTGCAACCAGCTTCTTTGCGGCTGCCTCGAAATCATCTGCCTTCTCCAGCACATCTGCAAAATTGCAAAGTGTGTCAGCAACGATTGTATTTAAAGTCATCATTGGCTGTGCAATACACTGTGTACTACCAACCATACGGAACTCGAACTTATTACCGGTAAACGCAAATGGTGATGTACGGTTACGGTCTGTCGCATCCATCTTGAACTCAGGGATGACTGAACATCCTGACTTGTAAACCTTACCCTTCAAGCTGCTTGTTGCCTCTCCATTTGCAATGATCTGATCAACAACATCGGCAAGCTGATCACCAAGGTAAGCAGAAATGATTGCTGGAGGTGCCTCATTTGCACCAAGTCTGTGATCGTTACCAGCAGAGCTTGCTGACAGGCGAAGCAATGCAGCATGATTATCAACAGACTCCAGAATTGCAGCTAAGAATACCTGGAACTGCAGATTCTTCTCTGGCTCCTTGCCTGGATCAATCAAATTCTCGCCATCGGATGTTGAGATAGACCAGTTATTATGCTTACCAGAACCATTGACACCTGCAAATGGCTTCTCATGAAGCAGACATGCAAATCCATTTCTCTCTGCAACCTTCTTCAATGTCTCCATCAGCAACTGGTTCTGATCCGTTGCTACATTTGTTGTACCATAGATTGGTGCGATCTCATGCTGAGAAGGAGCAACCTCGTTATGCTGTGTCTTCGCTGGAATACCATACTCCCACAGATCCTTGTTCAGCTCTCTCATGAAATGAGAAACCTTATCCTTGATCACGCCGAAGTACTGATCGTCAAGCTCCTGTCCCTTCGGTGCCGGTGCACCAAACAATGTACGTCCAGTCAGCTTCAGGTCAAGTCTCTGATTGAACTTATCCTTGTCAATCAGGAAGTACTCCTGCTCTGGTCCAACGGAAGCAGTTACCTTCGCTGGTGTCTTACCAAACAGCTTCAGGATACGAAGTGCCTGCTTGTTAACGGCATCCATGGAACGAAGAAGTGGTGTCTTGTGATCCAGAGACTCGCCTGTATATGAAATAAAAATAGTCGGAATACAAAGAACCTTACAGCCATCCGGAATCTCTTTGACAAATGCAGGAGATGTACAATCCCAGACTGTATAACCTCTTGCTGCACACGTCTCACGGATTCCTCCGGAAGGGAAGGAAGAACCATCTGGCTCAGCCTTGATCAATTCCTTGCCAGTGAACTCTGTGATGAATGTACCATCACCAACCGGATCCATGAAAGAATCATGTTTCTCTGCTGTCAGGTTTGTGAGTGGATGGAACCAGTGTGTATAGTGTGTTGCGCCGAGCTCCTTTGCCCACTCCCGCATGGCAATCGCTACGGAATCAGCAATCGCTGCGTCAAGCGGTGCACCGTAATCAATTGTCTTCTTTAATTCCTTGAATACTGCCTTTGGCAATCTTGCACGCATGACTGCCTCACAAAATGAACGCTTTCCTAAATCTTCTGCTGTAACTTCCATACTCGTATTCTCCTTTTCCTTAATTTTTTTAATTATCTTTAACTCGTAATTAAGATAACTCAAGTCTAAGGAAAACGCAAACTGAAAAAACCGTCTTTTTTCTTTCATAAATTACGTCAAATCGAATTTTTACTATACATTATTAAGTTTCAACTTGCGAATCGTATGCAAAAACAGACTTTTGTGTCGTTTTCGCAAGTAAATATAGGCGTTCGCAACGCTTAACTTGTGAAACCGCATCAAAAGTCCGTTTCTACTTGTTTTTATCTAGTCAAATCATCTCTCACACCCATATAATACGAGGCAAACTCTTGTGTAATCAATTTGTTTCGTATCATCAGGTTGAGCGTATCTTTAAATTCTGCATAGCTGATTGTCGAATGCGCCAGATTATCCAGCGTCTTGCTGATCCGGTCTGCATATCCGTTCGCATCAATCACATTGTCCCGTAATAAGATATTCGACTTGTATGCTTCTTTAAAATAAATATTCACCTTGTTGGACATTGTTACCCGGTCATCCACCTGAAACTCTACCCCTAACAGGTCAAATAGCGCCGATGCCGACCGGTTTGTCACATAGATATCATTTCCGATTCCATACAAATTCTTATAGGCAGACAGATCATCCACAACCGTACTGTGCGCATAATCCGGCAGATACGGGCGGAACATATCCGCAAGTACGCTGCTGCCCTTATACGCTGCATAATCGATATCTTCATTTGCCGGCTGCTTCTTCAGATATGTAATATTCTTGATCTGATATAGTGGAATCGTGATGTGCCGCGGTTCCTGTTCAATCAGCAACAGATGAAAATCCTTTTTCTCTACCCAGATATAGGCAGGTGTCTGATTTGCCTTGAGCTTTTCGGAACGATCTACGAAGATCATACGATGCTCCCGCCGCACCTTGAACTTATGCAGCGTCTTCTTGACCTTCTTCCGGTCGTATGTTGTGACAGTTTCCTGCGTAAGAGCAACAATCGACTGTTCTTCCATCCGTTCCTCTCTGTCCTGCGACTCCTGTCCGCCCTCATCTGCGTCCTTCTTTTGCTGTTTCTTCCGCTTGTGCCGGTTGTGTTCTTCCTCGACATTCGAAGCTTCTTTCTCGTTCTTTCGCTTCGCAAATACCGGCGGCTTCATATGATCGACTTTCTTGTCCGCATCCTGTGGCTTCGTACGTTTGGAACGTTTTGTGTCCTGCGTTTCTGCGTTCTTCGCATCTTCCACAACACCACCCTGAATCACAAGCGTCTGCGCCAGCGTAATCACAACAAACACACATACGACTGCTGCAAAAATAAACAGAATCTGCCGGAACACGATTGCACACACAATCGCACCGACAGTTCCGATTCCGAACAGCAATGACAAGAGCACGATTGCCCTTGCCTTTGCCGTTCCATATTTAATTGTATTGACACATTTTCGAATCATTACGCCTTATATACAACCTTACGGAAATTCTTCTTTCCCTTCTTCAATACGAACTCCCCTGCGAAATCATCCGGTGTGAACATCTTCTTCACATCTGTGATCTTCTCGCCATTGACAGAGACACCGCCCTGCTCCATCGCACGTCTTGCCTCGCTCTTGGATGCTGCAAGTCCTGCCTGTACGATAATCGACATCAGATCTGTCTGTCCATCATTGAAGATATCTGCTGTGATTTCAGCAACTGGCATATTCTCTGTATTTCCGCCACCGAAGATATTCTTCGCTGCGTCAAGTGCCTTCTTCGCTTCTTCCTCGCCGTGTACAAGTGCAGTCAGCTCATAGGCAAGAATCTCTTTTGCCTTATTCAGCTCGCTGCCTTCCCAGTGCTCCATCTCCTGAATCTGCTCCAATGGAAGGAATGTCAACATCTTGAGACACTTGATAACATCTGCGTCGTCGACATTTCTCCAGTACTGGAAGAACTCATACGGTGTTGTCTTGTTTGGATCAAGCCATACAGCACCCTTCTGTGTCTTACCCATCTTCTTACCCTCAGAATTTAAGAGCAGTGTGATTGTCATCGCATGTGCATCCTTGCCAAGTTTTCTACGGATCAGCTCTGTACCACCAAGCATGTTCGACCACTGATCGTCGCCACCAAACTGCAGGTTACAGCCGTACTTCTGGAACAACGCATAGAAATCATAGCTCTGCATGATCATGTAGTTAAACTCCAGGAAGCTAAGTCCCTTCTCCATACGCTGCTTGTAGCATTCAGCCGTCAGCATACGATTGACAGAGAAATGCGCTCCAACCTCACGCAATACCTCTATATAATTCAGATCAAGCAGCCAGTCCGCATTATTTACCATAAGCGCTTTTCCCTCTGAGAAATCAATAAAACGGCTCATCTGCTTCTTAAAGCAATCACAGTTATGCTGAATGGTCTCCTTTGTCATCATCTGACGCATATCGGTTCTTCCGGATGGATCACCGATCATTGCGGTACCTCCACCAATCAGAGCAATTGGCTTATTGCCACCCATCTGCAGACGCTTCATCAGACAAAGTGCCATAAAATGTCCTACATGCAGGCTGTCTGCTGTCGGATCAAATCCAATATAGAACGTTGCCTTTCCTTCATTGATCAGACGGCTGATCTCCTCTTCGTTTGTTACCTGTGCAATCAAACCTCTTGCTACAAGTTCTTCGTACAATGTCATCTTTCTTTCCTCCAAAATATATTTTCTTTTTTGGGCATTAAAAAACGCCCTTATAAAAATATAAGGACGAAGTATACTCCGTGTTACCACCTTATTTCACGCTTACCTCACGATAACCGCCTTTGCAAGTATCGATATCAATACTTCAGCCTCTGTAACGTGTGCCAATCCGTCTGCCCCTACTTGACAAGCGTTCAGGGAGCAGCTCCGAGATGTATTCATGTTTCCGACTTACCGCGCCTCTCATCAACCGGCTGCTTTCTGTGGCAGCTGCTCGCAAACACTACTTGTTCTCTTCCTCGCCTTTGCTATCATTCACAATGATATGAAAATTATATATGATGATTTTCCGTTTGTCAACAATATCCTTTATCAAACGTAATTACTGTATAATATGTATCCTGTTTCTCCGCAAGCTTCTGCTGGATCTCAGACTTAATCTGTGCTTCTGTCTTCTTACATTCATATGGCACAAGCACATCAAAGATCAGATTGGTATGCGTTGGTCCCGACACAATCCGAAAGTCATGCATCGTAAGACCTTCATCGATTTCCTTTAAAATCCCCGCCATCATATCACGGCAAACATTCGTCTTCTCATCATCGTAATCAATCGGGTCCATGTGGATCGTCATATGTACCTGCAATTCATCGTAGATGTTCCGTTCTAACTCATCAATCGCATCGTGAATCTCCATGATATTTTCATGACAGTCCACTTCCACATGCACACTACCAATCAGATTTCCCGGACCATAGCTGTGTATGATCAGATCATGCATGCCATGACAGAACATATTCTCCATCACAAGCTCCCGGATCTTTGCAACTAACTCCTCATCCGCCGGCTGTCCAAGCAGCTGATCCACCGTATCTTTCACAATACCAAAACCGGAAAGCATAATCATGACTGACACCACGATTCCCATGATTCCATCCATCGGCAGATCTGAAAATGCCGACATCACAAGTGCGATTGCGGTTGCCAGTGTTGCAAACACATCGCTAAAGCTATCCTTAGAGGTTGCAAGCATAATGGACGAAGAAAGCTTCGTGCCAAGCTTCCGGTTCATAACTCCCATCCCAATCTTCACCAGCATGGAAAGCACCAGCACCAAAAGAGCAAGAAATGAAAACGTTACACGCTCCGGATGCATGACCTTCTCCACCGAGCTTCGCAGCAACTCAAATCCAACCGCCACAACCGCAGCCGCGATCACAAGCGAAGTCAGATATTCCATCCGCCCATGTCCAAACGGATGATCCCGGTCGGCTGGCTTCGCTGCCATCTTATACCCAAACATCGTCACGATACAAGTCGCACAATCCGATAAGTTATTCACACCATCTGATACAATCGAAATCGAGCCCGCGATCAGACCGATTGCAAGCTTACTTGCAAACAAGATCACATTGCAGATGATTCCGACGATGGAGGAGAAAAAACCATACCGTTTCCGCACTTCCGGGCGTTCGATCTCATCCGCATCCTTTATGCACTTATGAACCAGAAATTCAAGCACGTTTCTCTAACTCCTTCACTCTTCTACAATAATTCACAGTACCAACGCCCATTGCCATAAATACAAAGAACAGTGGTGTTGTAATCGGCTGATTCAGATTCAGGATGCTCTGCGCGAAATATCCAACTGTCGCTGCCAGACACACACTGATCCATGCATGCTCCTTTGCATGCTTAAACATATAGACGATACTGCTTCCGACCAATGCCAGATAAGAAAGCAGACCAACAATACCTGTGGTAAATAAGTACTGCAACAGCTCGTTATGCGCATTGTCATACACTTTACCCGTGACCTGAACCATCTCATTGTAGCATGCCGCCTTGAGTGTCACACGTACCGACTCATTTCCATATCCAAACAGCTTATTTACAAACGGTGCATCACCATACACTTCCACAATCTTTCTCCAGATGTAACCACGATAACTGCCCCATTTATCATTGAATGTCAGTAACGAAGAGCCAGTTACCGCCAAAACAATAATACCAATCACGCCAAGCGCCACACACGCACCACAGACAATCAGCACAATCTTCTTTTTATTCCATGCTGCAACCCTCGTGCCAAGCTTCCAGTTGCAGACACACACAACTGCAAATACAAGCAGCGCTGCTCCACATAACACAAATGCAATATCCAGCCGGTTTAAGACGATTGCAAGTCCGCCCCGTTTCTTGTCATATCTTGTATGTCCATATTTATTGATAAACCCAAGCACCAGATTGCCGACAAACAATAAAAACACTGCAAACGAACTATACCGCAGTCTACCCTGCATAAATGCAAGGATTGTCACCACAACAACGCCAGCAAAAATACCAAGGAATACACTATCACTGTTTGCGATCAGAATATTGCAGCCAGCCGCGATCAGTAGGATTCCTGACAGAATACGCGAAAACCAGTTCTTACAAAATGCAAACACTGCCAACAACACCGGAATCGATATCGACAGATAGCTTGCATACATATTGATATTTCCGAATGTTGATATGAATTTCGTATATTGATTTGATGCAATGTTATAACGCAGATTCAGGAAATCATGCTCCATATGCTGTCCGATTGCAACCGCATACGCAAATGCATTTGCCGCAGCAAAAAAGATAAACATGATCATCTGTGGACGCACACGCTGTGCCAGCACAACGAATACGATCATCAGAACCAGATACATGCAAAGACCCATCCGTCTGCCCTGCAAGCCATAAAAAGCATCTTTTTTATTATCTGCACAAAGCCATGCAAAAAAGTTTGCCATCAGGAATGCAAGTGCATAAAACTCCGGTCGAAAAAACCGTTTCTTCCCGCTATCCTCGACGAGCAAAGAATCATACTTATAATAATTCTTCAGATTTGCCTCCACAACATAACCGATCAATGCAAGCGCCAGATAGATACCGGCCGCATATAAAAAGAAATGATATTTTGTGATCGTAATATTAAAATAATGGTCATCGTAAATCAGTGGATACACACCAAACGCCAACAATGCAAATACATACACCGCGACATCCATCACACGAATTCCTCTGCAATATTCCAAATTGTCTGATTTTTTCGTCTTTGCCATGACTTTTATCTCCTTATCCAGCTCCTGCTGCTATTTTAACATATGTATATAAAAAGAAAAGAGAGATAATTGCTATCTCTCTTTCTCTTCGTGCGGGAGATGGGACTTGAACCCACACGACGTTGCCATCACTAGATCCTTAGTCTAGCCTGTCTGCCAATTCCAGCACTCCCGCATTCTCTTGCGTGTCGCTCACGCTCAACGCAAGACATATATTATCATTTTGATTGCCCTTTGTCAACAACTTTTTTCTATTTTTGTAAATATTTTTTCACCATCTACTATAATGCGCATAAATCCGTGCTTTTATCGTTGGATATACGACCGACTTTGCACACTGCGAATGCCCTGATAATTTACAGACGGTGCTGCGCCATTCTTCGGAACAAGCACAATCTGAATTCCTTCCAACCGTTTTGCCATACCCGCAGTTCCCGCTGGCGCTCCATTTTTAGACCATCCAAGCCAGCCATACGTCTGTGCATGCACACGGTAGTAAACGTCATAATGTACTGCCATCTCACCTGTCAGATTGATGCAGATTGCCTCCAGACGCTTTGCACGTCCACTTGTACCACTCATAACTCCATTCTGCTTCCATGTGGACACATCATTTATATTTCCCTCCCAGCCGTAAGTCTGCACATGGGTTGTGTAAACGATATTACCACTGTATGGCTTATTGGTCAGCTTGATACAGATTCCCTCCAGGCGCTTTGCCTGTCCACTTGTGCCGCTCATCTGACCGTTATATTTCCAGCCCTGCCAGCCATACGTCTGTACATGGGTGCGATACGCCACATTTACCGTATTCTCTCCGCTCACCGTCGGATTTGCATTTGTGGTTGTGGAACTACCAAGCACAGGAGATGTTCCATTCTTCGCGATATACGAGGCGGTCTGACGCACAGTCGCACTTGCATATACACCAGCATAATCAACTTCCGGTGCTGGCATACCACGCTTTACAACCACGATCTGAATACCCTCCAGACGCTTTGCATATCCCGCAGTTCCTGCTGGCGCACCATTCTTCGCCCATCCAAGCCAGCCGTAACTTTGCGCATGCACACGATAATACACATCGTATTTATCTTTGTCAGCGCCCGTAAGTTGGATTTTAATTGCCTCCAGACGTTTTGCCTCTCCCTCGGTTCCGTTCATCTCTCCATTCGACGACCAAGGCAGCCATCCATAGGTCTGACAGTGCGTCGTATATTGGATTCCAAGCTTCTGGTTGCCACTCACAGCGATCTCGATCCCCTCCAGGCGCTTCGCCTGTCCACTTGTACCGCTCATCGTGCCATTTGTCACCTGCTTCTGCCATCCATAGGTCTGCACATGCGTCCGATATCGCACTGTCACTGCAGGTGCCGCCTGTACTTCTTCCGTCAGAGTACGCACACGGACAGACACTGCTTTGCTCTCCCGATAATATCCGCTCGTTGGACGTTTTACATAAAAGGTATATTCTGTATTTGGTTTGAGATTCACAAAAGCCGGACTTGACTGCCAGTGGATTCCATCCACAGAATACACACAGCCACTCTGTGTGTCCAATGTAATCCAAGTTGAACCGTACTTTGCAACCGTCGGAGTCTCCGGTTCATCCTGCCATCCGTATACCTCTATGGTACAGGTTGCCTTTTGATTGTTTGTCAGTTTACGGATTGTAATGGATGTTTTACCCGGTGCAACCGCAGTCACAAGCCCGGATGCACTGACCGTTGCAATATTTGTATTCTCTGACACATATCCCAACCGTTTGTCCGTAACATTTGCGGGCACAAAACTGGTTCGTATCTGCCCTGACTGATTATTCACAAGATCCAATACGACTGTCGCTGTATCCGCATGAATCTGCTCTGCATCCACAACCGTCACAGAAGCTCCGTAATCACTTTCACAACCAGGAGCTACGCCATCATAATAGTGATTCTGCGTATGCGATTCCCGGGAAGAGCCATCGTACTTCTCCATCGTAGCATCAGATTTATTGAAGAACTGATAGGATATCGGCGTTCCATCATCCCACGTGAGGTCCACATTGTACCACTGATTTCCAAGCTTCGTCCGGTTCCAGCCGTGTGTGGCACTCGTAACTGATACCGTCTCAAGCCCTGCAGCATTCGTCAACATACTATACAGCTTCGCATATCCGGCGCACACCGTTTTTTTCTGCATGACAGCACTATATGCTGTCTGATCGTAGGTGCCCTCTTCGTACTCTACATATTCGCAGATGATATCATGTGCTTTCTTCTCCTTTGCATACGCAGTTGATTCTTTTTGAATCGTCTGCACCCATACATCCACCCGGTTAAACATCTGCACGGAAGCATTGGAACGGGTATCTCCATCCGCAAAAGTATCATATACGCCCAGATATACAACTTTACTATTGTAATACAGAGCATTCTTGATGAAATAAAACTGTGGATTCTGATAGGTGAATATGTAAACCAGAGATGATAACTCCTCCGATGTCAACCCTTCATAGCGGATTGGACCGATACCAGAAACAGCCCTGCCATTAACGGATAACACCTTCGCATCCACACATGTATTCATATACGCTGTACAATACAAGTTCATCTCATCATAGAGTTCCTGCCATGTTGTACTCAGATTCTGATAGCAATAATCATCTCCATATGAGTCCCAATTCGTACGATAGACACCAGATAGTGCGGTTCCACTGCTACTATCACTGATTGACATGGCAGCCTCATCGAGATCTCCATAGCTTTCATCAATCTGGTAAAGCTCCAACGGCTTCAGATCCGATGTCTCCGGATCCGCCGTCTCTGCTGCATAAGTTGTCATATTCCCCGTCCAGATAAAGATCGTGCACAACAGCATGATTATACATTTTGTTACTTTTTTATTCATCCTTTGCTCCTTGTACTCTCCGGTCAACAGTTTTACACCCCTATTATAACAAAACCCGCTGTCCGAAGACAACGGGTTTTGAATACAATCTTTTATTAAGCGAGCTTGCTCTTAGCAACCTCTACTACCTTTGCGAAACCTTCTGGATCGCTGATAGCCATCTCTGAAAGCATCTTTCTGTTAAGATCTACACCTGCAAGCTTCAATCCATACATAAGCTTGCTGTATGAAAGTCCATTCATTCTTGCTGCTGCATTGATACGAGCGATCCAGAGCTGTCTGAACTGTCTCTTTCTCTGCTTTCTACCAGCATAAGAAGATGTCAAAGCTCTCATAACTGACTGCTTTGCTACTCTATACTGCTTAGATCTTGCTCCCTTGTATCCCTTAGCGAGCTTTAATGTTCTATTATGTCTCTTCTTAGCGCCAACGCCGCCTTTAATTCTTGCCATCGTTCATTCCTCCTAATATCCTATAAATATGGTAAAATCTTCTTCATAACTTTGCTGTTTGTAGAATCAGTCATAGTTGCTTTTCTAAGATTTCTCTTTCTCTTTGTAGTCTTCTTAGTAAGAATGTGGCTCTTGTAAGCCTTATTTCTCTTAAGCTCACCGGTTCCTGTCTTCTTAAAACGCTTTGCAGCTGCTCTTTTTGTCTTTAACTTTGGCATTTCTTTTCCTCCTTAAAAATCATGCATATGCATGGTAATTTCTTATTTATATGAATTTAACGTTTTTCAGCTAAAAACATGATCATACTTCTACCTTCAAACTTTGCAGGTTTATCTACAACAGCAACATCTGAAAGCATCTCGGCAAAGGAATTCAGAATCGCTTTACCATTATCCACATGCGCAAGCTCTCTACCGCGGAAACGAAGTGTAACTTTTACCTTATCGCCCTTAGTCAGGAATTTTCTTGCCATGTTTGCCTTCGTATTCAGATCGTTATTGTCGATGTTTGGTGACAAACGAACTTCTTTGATTTCAATGACTCTCTGCTTTTTCTTTGCTTCCTTCTCGCGACGTGTCTGCTCATAACGGAACTTTCCATAGTCCATAATCTTGCAAACAGGTGGCTTTGCTGTCGGTGCAATCTTGATCAGATCAACACCCTGCTCATCTGCGAGCTTCTGAGCGTCCTTGGATGACATGATACCAAGCTGCTCTCCTGTCTCACTTACCACACGTACCTCTTTGTCACGAATCTGCTCGTTAATCATTAAATCGCTAATAATATACACCTCCCATTATCAATGCATTAAAAAAGTGGATAGACAAACTATCCACACATTGTTATAATAAGAAATCTATATATTCTCTTACTACATAACCCGAGTCGCCTATGCGCTAAGGTGAGAGTGGATACTCTGCTTTCATCAACATACTTGCATACTATAGCATGCAGGTATGGAGTTGTCAATACTTTTTTCAAAATTATATTTCATTTTAGACTATTATACACAGATCAGTTCCTTCGGGGAAGATGCCAGATTCTGATATCCATCTTCCGTCACCACGATCATATCCTCAATCCGTACACCAAATCTGCCCGGCAGATAAATACCCGGTTCCACTGTGATCACAACACCCGGCTTCAACACAGCATCACATTTCATGGAAAAACGAGGTTCCTCGTGAATAAAAAGTCCCACACTATGTCCGAGTCCATGTCCGAAATAATCTCCATAACCGGCGTCTGCGATGATGTCACGTGCACATTTATCGACATCCGAACATACCATGCCCGGTTTCACAACGGAAAGTGCTGCAAGCTGTGCCTGAAGCACGGTATCATACACCTTCTTCTGCTCTGATTCTACCACTTCTCCAATATGAATCGTCCGCGTCATATCCGAACAATATCCCTGATACATACAGCCAAAATCCATCGTCAGGAAATCACCTTCCGTAAGCAGCTTCGGCTGTGGCATCGCATGTGGCAGACTGCTGTTTGAACCACTTGCCGCAATCGTATCAAAACTCGTTCCCTCGGCACCACGCAGCCGCATCTCATATTCTAACTGCAAGGCAACTCGCTGTTCCGTCAATCCATCCTTCCAGTTCTCGTGGATAAACTTTACAATCTCTGTAAACGCCTCATCGCCAATCTGCTCTGCACGTGCCAGCTTCGCAATCTCGTCCTCTGTCTTTACTTCCCGATACACATTAACTGCATCTTCCAGTGGCACAAACTCCACCTGCATTCCCGTCAATTCTTTTGCAAATGTATCTACAAAAGCCTGATACTGCATATACGAAATCTCTTTATTCTCAAATCCGATTCGAAGTGTGGATCTGCCCTCTTTTGCAAATGCCTTCTGCACCATCGCCGCGATCGTCTTGGAATATCCTTCCCGTCCAATATCCACACAGGTAAATTCCGGTGCTTCCAGTTCTACCTGCTCTGTATACCGGCTGTCTGTCAAAATATACTGTTCTCCCTGAAACGCCACAAGCATTCCTGTATGTCCCCGATACCCAGACAGATGATGGATGTTATATCCATCCGTCAGAATCAGTACCTGTAAATCCTTTTTATCAATAACTTGTACCAGTTGTTCCTTCATGTCTATCAAGCCTCCTACTGTAGTAGTATACAATCATAGATTTGGAAATACAACGCAAAAATGCAACAAATAAAAAAGTATGCTCTGTAGAGCGCCAATTGTGCCAGCCCCCTTGATTTTTATCAATTATATGTTACGATAATCTTGTTCGAGGATCAGTCCTTGGACATCTTGGGGAGAGCGAGTTGTTGATGTTCGGACGCAACAACTCAAACTATGTTTTACATAGGGAGACCATATAGATTGGGGAATCTATATGGTCTCTTCTATTTTTTATTTATCTAATGAATTTTATATAACATATTTATTACATACAAAAATCCATGAGCAACTCCGATATTATCGAAGTCACTCATGGATTTTATTTTACTAATAATATAATAATTACTTACTTACATACGGTCTAGCTGTTTTACCAGGTGCCGGTCCACCCTTTGGAACAAGCTTAATTTCTATGCCCTCCAAACGTTTTGCATAACCTGCAGTTCCTGCTGGTGCACCATTCTTTGCCCAATCAAGCCAGCCAAATGTCTGCGCATGTACACGATAATAAATATCATAGTGCTCTGCCATCTTGCCTGTTAAAGTAATACAAATCGCTTCTAGACGTTTTGCCTCACCACTTGTACCGGACATTGCACCATTTGATCTCCAAGTAGAAGGATTATTCACATTTCCCTGCCATCCATAGGACTGTACATGTGTTGTATAACTAATGCCTCCGCTATAAGGCTTGTTTGTCAGTTTAATTTCGATACCTTCCAGACGTTTTGCTTGTCCACTTGTACCACTCATACTTCCGTTAAACTTCCAACCTTGCCAGCCATATGTCTGTACATGCGTTCTGTATGTAACATTTGGTGTACTGTTTCCTTCAATCGTAGGATTCATTGAAGATGTCGGCTTCGAATTCACAACTGGTGACGTTCCAGATAATGCAATATATGCACTTTTATTGACAGATTTAATGCCATTCTTATTCTCGTCAATCTTCTCGCCCTTCTTAACAATTACAATCTGAATTCCTTCCAGACGTTTTGCATAACCTGCAGTTCCTGCTGGTGCGCCATTCTTCGCCCAACCAAGCCAGCCATAAGACTGTGCATGTACACGATAATAAATGTCATACTTATCCTTATCTGCACCTGTAAGCTGAATCTTAATTGCCTCCAGACGCTTTGCTTCGCCTTCTGTACCACTCATGTCTCCGTTTGATGACCATGGCAGCCAGCCGTAGCTCTGGCAATGAGTCGTGTACTGAATGCCAACCTTATCATTTCCGCTGACATTTATTTCAATGCCTTCCAGACGTTTTGCCTTTCCGGACGTACCGGACATAGCGCCATCCTTACTCCATGACTTCTCCCATCCAAATGTCTGTACATGCGTACGATAGCTCACTGACATTGTTGGAACTTTCACTTCCGGAGTCGGTGTCGGAGTTGGTTTTGGATCCGGAGTTGGTTTTGGATCCGGATTCGGATTTGGATTTGGTGTTGGATCTGGTGTCGGTGTTGGCGTTGTTCCATCCTTTGGCAAAACCGTCAATGTACAGGTAACAGCTTCTGCCGTATCACCATAATTCGAGTTGTTTGAAGGTGTACATGTAATAGTGACTGTTCCTGCCTTCTTTGCTGTAATTTCTCCGGTCGTAGACTTAATAGTCGCAACCGATGTATCCGAACTCTTCCATGTGACCTTCTGTGTGGTTGCTCCTTCTGGATTCAATGTCGCTGTCAACTTCAACTTCTCGCCGCCAACCTTTACAGTTGCTGTTTCAGGAATACTGATACTCTGTAACGGCATATAGACATTTATCGTCTTTGTAAATTTCGTTTCCGTTTCACCAGGTACACTTGTAGCAAATGTAATAACTGTATTTCCACTCTTTACCGGTGTAATTACTGTTGAAACTGTAGCCTGTGTATAATCTTCATTAAACACAATCTTTCCCGTCTCAATCTTAACCACACCTTCTACAGATGGTGTACATGTAAGTGTCACATCTTCCTCTTTAATCTCACCATATTCCAATGCTTCTTTGAATCCCTGCAATTTGATTGTTGCTGTAATCGTTGTTTGCTCTCCATCCTTTGAAGCATTCAGTTTTGTTGTTGCTGGATCAGAGGACGACATTTGTGTAACATATTTATTAAACACTGTTACCTTACACATACCATTTGTCTTACCATCCGGTGATGTTGCCTTGATTGTTTCCGTTCCCTGTTTGATTGCTGATACTTTGCCATCTGCATAGGATGCATAGGTACCTGTATCTTTATTATTCATAGTCCATGTTAATTTATCTGGTGCATCTTTCTCTGCAACTTCATATGGTACATCCACACCATTTTCTTCTTTATAATATTTGATAGTTGCAGACAAGTCTCTCTCTGAGCCAACTCGCATTGTGTATGCGTTATTGGAAAGCTTGATTGAAGCTAATGCATCCAAATAAATAACATCAAACGTTTTCTGCTCTGTGGACAAATTTCTTGCCCACGCAGCTCCATCAGACCCCGCATATACATAAAGATCCAGTGCAGAGTTCGTTCCAATAAATACACCAGTATTGATTGTCTTAATAGTCTTTGGAACCTGTATTTTTGTCAGCATCTTACAATTTCCAAACATCTGCTGTGGTAACGCCGTTGTTCCCTCTGCAATCTCAATAATTTGTATGTTACCCTGCTCATCCTTCGGATTTGTTAATTTCGAACAACCATAGAAGCACAGCTCTCCAAAGGATGTAAGTTTCTTTGACAAATACATATATCCATTTAATCCGGACATCCCTGCAAAAGCAGACTTTCCAACTGAAGTGACAGTATCCGGCATCGCCAGATTTCCAACAAGTCCACTACAACCACTAAATGAAAACTCTCCAACCGTCTTCAGGTTTGCAGGAAGTACAAATTCATTTTTAAAACCATCACAATCTGCAAATGCATAATTTCCGATAGTTGTAATACTATCCGAAAGCTTTAATGCATCAAATCCAGAACATGCGTCAAATGCATAATTCGATACATTAGTTACCTTTCCCGGTATTGTTAAAGTCCCGGTGAGTAAACTACATTGATCAAAGGCATAGGCACCAATCGTATCTACCGTTTCCGGGATTGTTAATGTTCCATTTAACGAAGAACATCCCTGAAATGCGTTTGCATTTATTTTCTGTACGCCTTCTGGAATATCCACACTTCCAATCATGCTAGAACAGTTTGAAAATGCAGCCTGTGGTATATTCTTTAAATTCTTACTTAATACAAGTTCTCCATTAATATTACTACATTTATTAAATGTATACGTACCAAGCTGTGTCAACGTATCTGGAAGTGTAATTCCTCCTGTCAGCTTTGAACACTCAGAAAAAGCATAATTGCCAATTGTTTCCAACCCTGATGGCAAAGAAAGCGTTCCATCCATCCCTGAACACTTTTCAAATGCATATTGCCCAATACTTGTAACCCCCTCTGGAATTACAATCGAGCCCTTAAACGCAAGGCACTTATCAAATGCATACGCTGGAATACTCGTTAATTTACTTCCGTTTTCAAACGATAACATCCCCATATTTGATTTGTCGGTATCGGCATATGCACTTTGAAATGCAGAATCTCCCATGAACGCAACGGAACTTGGGATAACAAGATTTCCTTTCAGCTTTGCGCCAGAAAAGGCTTTCTTTCCGATTGATGTAAGTCCACTTGGAAGCGCAAGATCTCCTGCATTTGTTGAGGAAGCCCCATAATTCAAAAATGCTTCATCACCAATTTCTGTTACATTAAGTGGAAATTTTAACCCATTTTCCATATTGACTTTTCTACAACCAGAAAATGCCTGCGCACCAATGATTCCTCCACCATTAAATGTAATCTTTGTCAAGCCTTCACAATTATAAAATGCCTGTTTACCAATTTTGGTAACACCATCAGGAATCACAATTTCACTTTTCAATCCTGCCTGACTTTGAAATGCAGCCTCTCCAATCCAATTCAGCTTTGAACCTTCCTCAATTGTAACGGACTGCAATATGTAAACTTTCTGTTTTTCTCCTCCGGCAAATGCATTTGTACCAATGGATTCTATAGAGGCAGGAATATTCACGCCTCTCGGACATTCCGTCAATGCGAATGCACCCTGATCAATCGCTGTAACTGGAATATTCTGATAGTCTGCAGCATTTGTGTACTCACTGGAAGCACTTACCTCACTTGGAATAGTAATATTTCTATCTGTCTTATTTTTACCATATCCCTTAATAATAGCTTCCTTTTTTCCATTATTTACACGAATCTGATAAGACAGAGTATAATTTCCCTCTTCAGGTGTGTACTCTAAATACGTTTCTTCTGTAATCGTCTTATCTTCTGCAACAGTTTGCTCTGCCTGCTGTAAATCTTCACTTACAGTTTCAACCTCTGTCTTGGATTCCTGTTCACTTGTTTCTTCTTGTGGATTTTCTTGTTCTGACGCTTCGAAAATTTGAGATGACTCCGCCGCATATGTAACTGTTGGTGCTATATTGCTTGATGCCATAGCAACACTCAGTGCGACAACGAGTGCTCGATTCATTTTGCGTTTTCGCATAGTATCTCCCCTTTCATATTATTTTGTACGTTGTGGCATATATCGCCTGATTCCTAACTACATACATATTTTAATTATAACGATTCTTATAAAAAAGTCAATCAAATGGCAAAAAAGCATGGGACTCTTTTCAGAGTTTCCCATGCTTTTTTAAATATATTTAAGTTAAATCAAAGAGATAATCCTTCAACATAACCTTAATTCTCTGGTAAACCTTGTTACCTTCGGAATCAGTTGCTTCAATTACAATATATGTATATTCATTATTGTAATTCTCAAAGTACGATGGTTGAAGCTTCAATTTCGTTGCCGCTACTGTAACTTCCTTACCATCAGAATCTACATACTTCTCAGCAATCTGTCCGCCATCCTTATTCAACAGCTTCTCAAGAGAAGAATCATATCGGAATACATCCTTGATGATACCTTCCTTTACCTGTGTAGAATTCCAATCCGCAATCAATACATGATTCTTATCTGCTACATATGAACTATCACGATTTGTCTCTGAGTAATCCAAATCATAGTAGATTCGAACCTGCTTTAATGTTGCATCCTGGTCTACAGTTACCTTAAAACTAAACTCTGGATATGAAGTATTCTCCTCAACCTTTGTATAATAATCATCGTTTACATCACGTTTGATGATATTATTTGTTTCTTTACCATAGTCATATACATAAATGGTTGGCTGTTTTACACTGTTACGAACCGAGTTACAAATAATATTGATGTACAGGTAACGCTCATCATTATTATCCTTTCCTACACCAGTCACCTTCGAATGTCCGGCACCACAGTAGTTTACGTTCTTATAAGTGTAAATAAAGTAGTTGTCCATACCATCTCTCGGTGATGCTGCATAGATGGAAGAACCGTCCTTTGTATTATTACCACCTGCAAGAGAATACCACACTGTCATGTCATCATTTTCAACATCCAGCGCATATGCCTGTGAGTGCGTTCCTGAAATATTCAACTCAGATGCCAATGTGAATGGGAACAATGTTACAATACCCTGATTGTTCTGACTCGCTTTATCAGTACCATACTTTGTATTCTCCTTTGCAGAAAAGCTAGCTGCATTGTACCAATATCCTGCGATTGCCCAGCTCAAATCGGCATACCGATAAGGAATTGCATATGGATTATCATTACCACTGACATTTACCGCATCTGTATATGCCACGGATGTCAGATATTTGCTTGGCGTTGATCCAAACACTTTTTTCATATCTGAAAGCCAGCTTGTATACCGATTTTCATCTTTCGTTGTCGACAGATTCGTCATAAAGTACTTGTCACTATCCTGTGTAGTTGTATACTTCACATAATTCTGACTTGCATCTGTTGTCACAGGATCATTAAAGTGATACCGATCCATACCAAAGTATGAGCGAAGTGTTGCTGTCAATGTAGAAGTACCCTTATCAGAGAACTTTGTCAATGTATCATGGAACAACAGGAGCTGTCCATCATCTTCGATGTAAGACTTCAAATCTGCAAGTGCAATCGGACTTGTAATATCATCTCCACCGAAATCTTCAGATGGTCCAAGAATAATTGTACTATATGATTCCTGTAACCAATCGGCACCTGCTGCATATCTTGTGTATTTCTTGTAAAGCTCCTTATACTCAAGTTCTTTATCTTTTACCTTAAAGTACTCCTCCATATAAGTGTTCATACTCTCTCCATTTGGAAGATATGCCTGTGATACATCATTATACTGTGCAGCGTTACCATCAATAGAATAATAATCACTGTACGTTGATTTTGTCTTCAAACGATTCAATTCCTGAATCAAAGTCTCTTTTGATGTATTACTTGAGAAGGTTGTCTTGCCTGAATTTGTGCTTCCTGACTGAATTCCGGCAATTAACTTATCAATTTCTTCATCAAGTTCCTTTCTTGCATCAACGGTTGTTTTCTGAATATCAACACCTGTTTCATCCTTCATGCTGGATGTTCCAGTTGCACTCTCATTCTTCATAAACTGATACAACTGCCAATATTTGCCTGCCAACTGCTCATACTCACGTTTCTTAATAAATTTATATTTATCTTCCACTGTTGTGAGTGCATTATACTTATCATAATCAGTATCCGTTGAATCAATTGTAAATGAATTTACAAGTGCCTCTTTTTCTGCATCTGTAATTGCTGAAGAGTAATTAACTTCTCCATTGTCAACCTTGTAATCATATGCAGCTTCTGCATCCTTTGCAGCCTGCTCAAACTCATTACGCAGCATAATATCGACATCAAAGTCATACAAATCATTTACCTGATCTGCAAGGTTGTTATCCCAGTCATCCATACCCTTGACACCTTTTCCAGGTACAACAAGCTGACTGTCATAACTTACGATACCAAACGTATGCTCATGCTTACCTAAGTAATGACTTCCCAGCATACCATCCTTCGAATCCTGGAAATTACCACCATAAAGAGCTCCATACGCTGTACGATTTCCTGAATTCGTATATGGGTTATACTCCAGTCTCTGATATGCCTGCTGACATACAGTACAGAAATACAAGGAGTTGTAACCTTCTGCGCCTTCGCCAAGTGCGTTATTTGACCACTGGTTTGCCTTACCTCCCGGCATAATCTGCAATACATTTACCTGCTGTTTTTCGTCAGTCTTGTTCTTGACATAAGCAATACCCGTCTGGCTGACTGAATTTCCATTTGTATCAACAACCTCAATCATCCAATACAGTGGACCATAGAAGCTGTCCGCACACTGATAAGTAAGTGAATTCGCATCTCCTGATGTCATGTACTCTTCTTTTCGATCAAAAGTACTATTTCCATCATCATCAATATACAGTTTAACCGTATAATTGGCACTTCCCGTGACTGTATATTTAAATTTCAATGTACCATCTGTAATCTGTGATGTTTCATCATACCGATTATAAGTTGCCGGCATACTTGTGATTGTCAGCTTTGGTCTCTTCACTGATGTTGCATAGATTGAACTCAACTCATTCTTTGGAGTATCTGCTGCACCACCCTTGAACACTGAGACATATCCTGTTAATGAATCACCAAGTGAACCATCACTTAAAATATCTTCCACATCCGTCTGATTAAAGTTCCACTGTACATTATCTTTATCAGTGCCTTCACATGCTGCCAATAACTTATACATATTAGAATCCGGATCAATCGAGTTCTGCAAATAGCCATCTGTCTTTGCAAGAGTATATGCTGTTGTCAGATTCTTACTTACTACAACCGGCATTCCTGCATCAACATATTCTTTTAATGCCTCATACCGATTATATGTGATATCATTACCATTCAATACTGTAAACGTATCTGTATAATTTCCATTCAGGCGAACCTTCGCAGTTGGTGTACCACTGTTTGCAGGACCTGGAGACTGTGCCATAGCTGAAAGATCCAGATTTACAATATCACCATTGTGAGAATACATCGTGTAGATTGGCAAAGTTGTAATCTTTGACATATCCAAACTACCCGAATTAGACTTCAATGTCCCACCCCATCTTGCAAGACCTGTCAAACTACGATATTCTAACACATCCTTTAATGCAGATGTATTTCCACCAATATAAACCAAATCGTACTTTCCTAAAACTTCTGATTTATCACACGCAAACTCCTCGGATGACATCTGTACCAAATTAATCTTATCAATTGGTAAGTTTAATGCATCTGCTAATTTTGCCTTAGAGAGCTCCCAGGCATAGTACTCTGTATTTTCAGCTAACTGTTCTTTTGTCTTTCCATTCACGACATTAGCTGGAGCTGTATAATAATTTCCACTTCCATAAATACTTGATGCATTACCACTTCTTGGCTTTGCCTTGCCTACTTCCTGTGCCACAGCTTCATCAATTGGATAGCATGGCTGAATCTCTAACACCGTAAAGGATGAGGAAGAAGAACCTCTACCGCCAATTCCACGATATTTCGATGCATTGATCAAATCTGCAATAACCTTTGCTGTCGCTGCACTCTTTGAAGTCGTAACAACACTAAAGTCAGCTCTTGAAGTTACCATAATATTCTCATATCGTGCAACATACTCTGTTGTTGCTACCATATAAAATAACTTAGAGTAGTTTGTCTCTTTTAAGTCGTCCGGAACTTCAATCGCTGCATCTGTTGATGTTCCCATATCTGCACCATATACAATATGGAGCTTACCATACATTGCTGATGCAAATTTCTTATAGAGATCTGCCGTGATTGTCTGATTATAACAAGAATCTTCAATCACAATCATGTCGTACTGATCAAAATCAACGGATTCTGAATCAGCCAATGTTACAATATCATTCTGTATATAAGTTGGTCTTACACCGACACGGTTATTATAACCATTCTTATAGAAGATTGAATTTGCATCCAGCTTATAATATTTTGATGTAGCAGTATCTGCAATTGCAGAACCATCTGCTGCATACAACCCCGTTGCTGACGGATTTCCTGCTAACAGCGCATCTGTCTTTGTATATGTAGTATTGACGCCAATTGTCAAAATCTTCGCCATAGACATCGGCTGCGCTGAGGATCCATCTGAAGCAGAGGCAGTCGGGTCTGACTCATATACTTCCGTCCATACACCATTTGTCTTCTGTGTCTGACCGTTAATTCCCAGATACAAAGAACCACCTGCATGCTGCAAATACTGATCTGCACTTAAGTTGCTTGCCCACTTGAATGTGTAATAATACTTTTCATTTGGGCCAAATACAGAAGATGCAAGATCTTTCATATTCTTTGATGTCGACGGATCAACGGTTGTTGCATTTGGACTATCAATGACTAAAGGCTTAAAATCGCCAACTGCATATGTATGCAAAAGATCATATAATTTCTCGCTCATGTCATTGTCTTTTGTAAATTTCGATGCAGAATCATTACTTACATAAATGAAATCTGCCTTTGAAATATAAGCAAGATCTGCATCACTTGTTACATTTCCGCCAAAACATTTGTATTCGATACAACCATCTGCCATCGCCTGCTCGATTGTACGGTTTCCATCAATAACATAATCCTTAAAGCCATTGGAACTAACAAATGTCTCTAAGCTTGAAGCAGAAGAAGATGAAATTTCTGCGATATGATAAATCTTATCTACTTCTGGATCTTCTGAATTTGAATTATCGATAATGTAATCGATAATCGTTTTTGTATCCACATTCTGACTTGCATCTGCGATAATTTCGCCATTCTCCAGCAAGCCGTCTTCGTCACCATTTCCAGCGAAGGAGAACGATGCAATTGCAACTGCAATCGCCGCAACGAACATTACAGATAATGCAGATATCAAAATCTTTGTTTTACGTTTCATGTTCTACTTCCCCTCCCTACTTTTTTGGTACTAATACATACGAATTTCTTGGATTCACTCTTCCATTCGTTGTATACGTCATATTAGACTGATTATAGTATATATCCAGCTTAACTGAATTGTTTTTTGCATCAATGTTTGCTGTACATCCCGCAACACCAACGCCTATCGCTCCTAGCTTTGCTTCAACATATGACAAATATGGATTATACAGATGTACAAACTTTGAATTTGAATCTGACATATCCACCTCATCATCTGACATTGTCATGTATGCATATTTTCTGCCATAATACATGTTATTGTTTTCGAAGTAAAAGGTAGAAACTAATGTGTCATTTATGCTGTATACAATTTTGGAATTTTGTTCTGTGCACTGTACCTTTGTTGCTTCCCCTGTCAATGAATTAGTTATTACCTGTTCAGACAAAATGCTTGGGTTTCCACCCGGTACCAGATTCATATCCAACGGAACAGAACTTTCAATTCGCAGATATGATATATATATTGGATCGTCTACATCAATATCCTTAAAACATATTACATCTGCCTTTGAAACTGAATCAGTAATTCCATATAAAGATGGATCTTTTACAAGTGCTTTTGCTGTTGCCTCATCTTTCACATAGAACTTCTTCGCCATTGTTGCACTTGTCTCTTCTCCTACCGTTGCAAAATTCAACTGTTCTGATGCTGTATATCCAACCATCACAATATCATTTGCCTGCATGATAGTGTCTGTAATTAAGCTATATGTTTCCTGAGCCTGTGTTTGTAACTTAACATCCACCTGTTCTTTCCTTGTTTGTGATACGCTCGATCCCATAAAGGAAGAAACTGCTAACATCAAGAACGCAAGCACTGCTATAGCTATAATTAATTCCACCAAGGAGAAGCCGCTGTTTTTATTATCTTTATTCATCTTCACGCCCCTCCTTAATGTAATGTATGGCTTCCATTTTTATTCAAAACCACGGTATTTAACAATGAGTCTTTGCTGTTACGATAAAACTCATACTGACCATCACCATATATACACATGCCTTGACGGTCATAAATTATATATACAGGCTTTTCATCAATTCCGGTAATATCCTGTTCCGTACCAGATGAATCTTTGTACTTCACCTTTACATATGCCGAAAAGCTCTCGCCCTTTCCACTGTTTGCATTCTCTGAATCATCAAATACATAACTGGAATTCAGCGACATATCATTACCATTTCCTATATAATAACCCTTCTTTACATAATACTTACTACCACTTTTATAGACAGCTAATGCAAATTTGTAATCTGGCTGCTGTGTATCCGCTACCACACACATTTTCCCTTTGGCATTTTTCTGTGTTTCAGACAATGCTGTTTCCAATGTAATAGAAGCTTCCTTGGCTTTTGCATTATGCAAAATCGTGATTGTTACCATAGCCGCGCCAGTCATTATTGCAATAATCGCTATAACGATAATCATCTCAATGAGTGTGTAGCCTTTGTTATCCTTCATAAATCTTCTCTTCTCCATAGGCCACCTCTCTATTCCACATTCTTCATCCAGTTTGCGAAGCTTACAACATCTGTATAATCAATCATATCAATTGATTTTGCTTCGGAGGCGTCTGTGGAAGATGCATCCTCTTCCTTTGGCTCATATCCACGGAACAGACTCAATATCAATTTTGAATTATCATCTCCAGTCAGTAAGCATTCACGCAATACTGCTCTACAAATCTCAGCGGAAGAAGCAATTGTTTTTACATTTCCTGCAACATATACTTTACCACCAGCAATAATCACACCTTCAAAATCTGTGACACCATTCTCAGCCGATGTATCAAAGTATACATCTCCCTTTGTGATTACAACGCCTCGTACCTCACCTTTATCTTCCTTCTTTGCCTTGACAACTACATCTGAATTACTTATCCATACAGAGTACCCAGATGCAAGATCCATAACATTTGCGCCCGAATCTGTACCAGAAATATTAGGTGTAATGTTTGTGCTCTCTGTTATCTTCGACATATCCAGGAACTTATTAATTGGTGTGATACTTCCATCGCCAAGATCTTCATCATTGACAACCGCCTTAATATACTGCTTCTCTACTGCATTGTTTGCAAGTGTAACCGAATCTAATGTAGGATCCTGACTATAATGTCCCAGATTCCACTTCATATAGTCATATTCCATTTCCAAATCATTGGAAAGCTGATATGCATCTGTATACTTTGATTCCTTTCCGTTTGCATCTACTGAACCAAGCCAGCTATTTCCCTCATTCATGTCCTTCAGACTATCAGAAGTCAAAAGCTTTGTAAGTGCATCTGTATTGTCTGCTCTGACAATACTAAATGTTGTATCTTTCTTCGTTGTAATTGCACCGCTGGAATAAATACTTACATTTGGATCAAGATCTGCATCCGGAAGAACAATATTTCCAGCATCAAAATCCTCATAATCGCCAATATCTACCAAATATTCTGCAATTACACTATCTGTAAGCCCGGTCTTATTTGTTGCTGCTACATATTTTCTATGCATTTCCAATTCAGCATCATAATCTTCAATAAAGCCTGCAGCAAAATACTGTGCAGACGGGAATTCATCTAACCATGCACTATACTCTGCATTTGTCATCTGTCCTGCCATTACTCTAGCACGATACAGCAGTTCCGTCTGAGTGTATGCAGTCTGGAAATCATAATAATAATACTTCTTACCAGATATTTCCTGCAATACACATGGTACCTTACCATCAAACTGATAAGATGGGAAATACTTTTCAAACAAATCACTGCCCTTTAATGCTGGTGGAAGTTCTGCAAGATAATATCCAAGCGACTCCCCTTTGTCATTCTTAGCAAGCTTAGGGATTCCATTATAGGTTACTGGAATATAAGCTTCCTGGTTACTCTTTAATGAAATACTCTCACCCATCTTATAATCGCGGATGGTTGTAGTCTTATTATCATCTGTCCGCAATGCATCTGGCATTTCCGGATTATAATCCGTTGGATGATATGCATATGTATCCTTCACTGTGTTTACAACTGCATCATCTTCTCTTGTCGTTCCATCTACGCTGTTTACATCCTTTGAAAGCTCAATGTATGTACGTCCTGCTAAGAACAATGTTTTTGCCTGTGCCAGATTCAATGTTGACTGCTCACCATTTACGATAATAGCACTACTGTTATAATGCCCGCGATTTTCTGTTTTCTTATTACCTGCTGCATCTGTAACTTCAATCTGGAAGTTTGCGGCATCCACAACTGGTGTAAACTTACGATCATCTTTCTCTGTGCTGTCTCCATAGCCAAAATAGCTACCAGTTAACTGGAAAGAAGATCCTGCAGCATTTACTTCCGTGTCATCTTTTACATACATATTTGCTTTCATAATTGCCTCTGCGCCTTTGTATGTTGTTGTGACAGTACCATCTTTTGCTGTATTATCCTTAACTGTACTATAACCATCTAATACAATATTGTCTGTCCATACCTCAGATTCTGCTGTCTGGCTTCCATTCTTACCATAGACAGAAAGAGATCCCTTATCCATAACTGCCATTGTACCTGGTACAATAACCGTATCTGCCATAATAGATACCTGAGAACCATTTACATAGAATCCTGAGTATTTACTCTTAATTGTTGCACCATCATAATAATCGTTTCTTCCTGCAACCTCCGTTTGATTGTTCTGTGTTGCATAATTATTATAATAGGTATATGTACTTGAAGTTTTCTCTCCCTTGGCACTCTTTGATGTTACACTGCCATGCTGATATAATTCTGCAATATTAACATTTTCTCCATCTTCCTGTTCAATCTCATAAGTGTCGGATGTGGTAAGCTTTTTACTATCATCACTTACATCTTCATCCCATGTGCTTTCGTTATACTGCTTATTATAATAATCAGAAGCAGCATATACATTACCAGCAATGGTAAGCGGAACTGTTGGCTGATCAACCTCAACACCCATATCCGCTACTAAAGCATACTTGAAAATGTTAGGATCTGTATCATTCATAGAATCGAACAATACTGCAAAATCAGGATTGCCAATTACGATATCTGTTGTGATGCTCTGTGTAAACACACCATTTGCAGATGAACGATTGTATTCCTGCGTACGGCTTAACTTCAGATTCTTAATGATCTTACCAACCTTATTATTGTTTTCATCTTCATAATCTACAACCTGTATCCGGCTCGCATCCAATTTTACCGAATCATTTGTGATATAAGATGTCAACTTTACTGCCAAATCATCCAAGCTTACTTTAAAGAATGGATTATTCTGCAGCTGACGGTAGAACTCTTTTGAGAACATCTCCTGAGCCTCGTCCTGTGTTTTCGTCACATAACGTCCCTTAATCAGATCATACTCAACCATATTCTCTACCGTATAAACATATGCATCCTGCAAGTCTTCCACTGTCTGTGAACCCACACCTGCATAAATTTCATTTAACGCCTGCTCAACATAATAGAAATTATCCCGGTCATTCAGCTCCTGTAGTTTTAACCGATAAGACTGAACTGCAGCTGCTAACAACGCTCCAACAATAATTCCAATAAACGCAACAGAAACGACTACCATTACAATACTGGAGCCGGCATTACTTTTTAGTTTTTTCAACAGTTTTTTGAATTTTTTCAACTAATTAGCCCCCTTTGCTCCAGATAACCGAACTGTATTCAAACTCTCCTTGTCCGGTGTTAATTTTACTGTAACTGTGTATAATCTTTCTGATTCTCGTGTATCTTCGCTAAGCATATACAGAACCTTCATATCTCCAGTCGTTGTTGTTCCATCGGAAGATACTGTATTTGTAACATAAGAATTACCCAATGCATATTTGAGATAAACCGCATCCACTTCATTTTCTACGGAACTTCTTGATTCTTTCTCTCCCTTTACATAATCAAACACTCCTGAAAATGCATCTGACTGGAACTGAGAATCATTATCTCCATCATAATAACCATTTGTATCAAGATTTGTAAAGATGTATATACGTTTGTAGCCATCTGGATTTGTTGCCTTACCAGTGCTATCAAGTTCTACAGATGTATTGTTATTCTTACTTGCAAGATGTATCGTAACTTTTCTTGTCTGTGTTGAATCAGTATAGTATGTATAATATTCTGCTTTCTTATCAGGAACTCCATCTCCATCTGAATCTATCGTATAATAATCATCCAAGCTTGCCTTGGCATTCTGCTGATCCTTATACGGTTTATAGAGATACAGTTTGCTCTCATCTACATTGTTATCAAATAAGATATAATCATCACTCTGATATACCGCATTCTCAGTATTTGCGCCAGAAATACAATACGGCTGGTATTCAAAATAAATTTCCGGTGCCTGCTTTGTATAGAATTTCTGACTGAAAACTGTATAACTTACCATATCATGATAGGAACTCGTCGCAGCACCATCAACAATCAAGCTATATGTATAATCATAATATACATCCGCTTTTACAATATAGTAATCTTTTCCTGTTGAAGCATCTGTTGCCTTATCCGTATATATCTTGATTAATCTCTTTGAATTGTTCATACTATCCTGCGACAATATTGACTCATTATCAACATTCAGCAATGCCTGCTGCCATGATTCATAATCCAATTCACGAAGATGATCCATTGCTTTGGAGAACAAAGCCGAAAATGCTTCTGAGTCAAAGCTGGATGTACCGCCCAATATAAGCGCAACCGTATTCTTATCAAGATCATGCATATTACCCAGATTTACATCATTCGGATTTTGTACATAACTTACTGCCGATCCATCGGAATTGGTATCTGTACATACAACTGCTGATACATAACCTTCATCATTATACTTTACAATCGAACCTTCATTGGTGAGTTCAAACCCTTCGCCAAAGGCTGCCAATTCTGTGCTTGTCAGATTATATGCAACTTTATAATGTTTTGGTGCACTCTCTCCACCATACGCACGTACTTTATTTGACAAGTCATCGAGTACTACAACATTTGAATACTTATCTCTCTTAGCTCCAATCTCGCTTTCCGGTAACTGATATTCATATGCAGAATATGTAAGATCCGTTGCGATTTCATTTGCCGATGTATCATACATGGTAACTGAAAGATCTGCATGTATCGTAGGATCTCCATATCGATCATTCAAGTCTTCTTTTGAAACCGTCTGGAATTCCTCCATCTCACTACCAGCCATCTCATTTACCTCCTGGAGAGCTTTTGCCTTCCGGCTTGTCTCCAGGGTATTGGCAAATTGTTTTAAAATCGGAGTTAAAAGGACTGACAATATGGCAACAGCTATGACGATTTCAATCAAAGTGAAACCTTTATTATTTGTTTTTGCCATAAATCCTCACCCTCTCTTAGTATACCTTAACAGTACCTGTCTTGCTGCCTAAGGCAAATCTAGGAGCGCTCTTGTCATCGTCTGCAACCTTCACATAAACCGGAACATCTGTTGAGTTGCTTACACTCAATGTAATTCCATTCTTGTCATCATTATCTACACGAGCAGATGACTCAACATAAATTGTTAAATCCTTATCTGTCAGCTCAAATGAGTAAGAATCGCTGCCCATTGCAACCTCGACCATTTTCTTACCATCCTCATCTGTAATTGTAAGTGTAACCTTCTCTACATCGTTTGCTGTTGAGCTTACCTTGTTGCTTCCTGCACTTACAATAATACCATCTGAGCTGTCTCCATTTGCATTGTTCAAACCAATCAGGATATCATGATCACTCGCGATATCTTCACCCTGACCTGCATCATGGCTGGAAGTCTGTACAGATGCTGCACCAGGACCTCCAAGGAAGATATTCGATACACCTTCTGGTACATCTACATCCACACTATCTGCTTCACGTCCACCACCTGTTATGCAATATGCATTCAAAGAAATGCTTCCTGAATATACATCATCCTGTGAATTATATGCAATGTTGAAAGAAGAAATATTCATTCTATACTTATATCCCATAATATAATCAATGAAATCCTTCAAGCCTTCATATGATCCTGTATATGTAATAGGAAATGCTGCTGACATACACTGATAATCACCAGATGCAACAGTCGTTGTATCTTCATCTGTTGCTTCTTCTGTATCGCTTGTATCATTAGACGCACTTGCTGCTGCACTTAAACTGTAGAATGTCTCAGGCTGTCCAAGGCCAACAGAGTTTACACCAAACTGTAAATTCCCCTCATCCTTTTCAACACCTTTGATGAACATAACAGAAATTTCCTGATCCAATGTTGCAGGGAAATATGCCAGTCTGTCAGCAAAAAGCTTTTCATATTCAGCAGTCTTTTCCTCATACATGTCACGATCTTTCTGTTTTGCATTTAATTCATCATAGCGAGCCTGTAATGTGTCTACCTCTGACTGAATTGAATCTGCAGTGCTCATATTATCCTTAAATACATACAGATATGTAAGGCCTAAAATTGCAACTGCCACGATAAATAAAATAATTTTAATATTACTTTTGCTTAATTTCATACTCTGCTCCCTCCCTTACTCAGCTTCTGCTTCTGTCGTTTCAGTATCCCCGGCATCATCAGTTGAAGCTTCAGGGTTTTCCATCATCGGTACATAGTTGACTGTGACAGTAAATTCATATGTGATTTCTCCATCTGTATCCTTCTTTGAAATGCTTGCTACATACGCATTGTCTACACAATCAATTGTCTTCAGCTGCATAATAAAATCTGCAATTGCATCATAGCTTGTTGATACACATGGCATTGATACACCGTTGTTATCAGATGAGAATGATGATACGACTATACTTGTAGGAATCTTACTCTCTAATTCTGAGATAAACTGTCTTGCATTTTCGTTCAACTGGTATGTTGTATAGTACATAGACTCCATGTCTGTATACTTTGCTTCAGCTGCATCATATGCATCGATAATATCTTCAATATCACTGATTCTTGCAATATCTGACTCTAACTGATCTCGTTTTTCAGTCACAGTATTCTTCTTATTAATAGAATAGAACGCCATGCCAGCTGCACCAATTGCAGCAACTGCGATCAATGCAATAAATGGAGCCAGACTTCCCTCTGCCTTTGTTGCGGATGCTGCTACATCTGCAAGTTCAAATCCCATTGGAGCAAACGCTGCTCCGATTGGAGTAACAAGATATACTGGATTGTATACTTTCAAGTCGATACTTGGATCAAACTTGATATTGTACAATGTATCCATAATTCGTGTGCTGACATTCAACTGTACCTTAAAGAGTCCGTCAATACCGCGAATCAACGCACCATCGCCAGTCAGGAATACATCCTCAATTGGCTTGTCCGGGTTCTTTGATGCATAGAAGTCCATAACACGTCCAATGTTGTTAATCAAATAACGGAATGCACCAGTTACTTCGTTATCATCAAAATCTACAGTGATCAAACGATCGTTCTGGAGCAATGTCATAGCGGTTGTTGCATCAACGCCCTTGTCATCCATGACTACATTTACAACAGAGTTTGTACCATATGGAACCGTTCTCTGTAACAGCAGGTTATCGCCCTGTACAATATTCAATACTGTACTCTCGCTACCTAACTGGATAACCATGGTTGTTGTGTTCTGATTTGTCTGTGTTTTAATAAGCTGGAGCATTGCATTACCGATATAATCCAGTGCAACAACATTCAATCCAGCCATCTGACCTAAGTCATAATAAGACTTTACCATATGCTCCGGTGCTGCGACTGCCAGTACGCGAAGCTGCTTGTTATTCTCTTCATCTGTTACAGTCTCAAGCACAGAATGAGAAACAACATAATCTTCTATATTTACAGGGAAATACTCGGATGAGTTTGAATTGATAATTCCTCTGATCTTTTTCTCTGGAACAAACGGTATCATAACCTCTCTGTTTACAATCTTTGTCGATGAAAGAACGAAGATCGCATTCTTATTATTAATACCGCGAGCCATCAACTGCTGTGTAATTGCCTCTGCAATCTTCTCTGGCTCCTTTAATACACCATCTTCATAGGAATCTTCTGGTGTTTCAAAAATGATGATATTATGAATCATCGTCTGCTTTTTTGCTGAAGCAGTCAGCTCAATAATTGTAATACTTTCGTTTGTGATATCAATCGATAACACTTTATTGCTTTTTGCCATTCGTTATAGCCTCCCTCGCTAATCAGTGATTTTATATGTAGGACTTTCGTCCATATACTTATAGGTACCAGCTCACGAGCTGTTCACCCCATATCATTGCTATAAATATACCCATAGATAAATATGGGCCAAAAGCCAGCTTTCTGCCAGCTTTCTTAACAGCCATTCGTATGAGATGTACCACCGTTCCGATGATACACGCCATGATAAATGCTACCGTAATTAGTTTCCAGCCCATCAGTAAGCCGGTTGCCGCCATAAGCTTTATGTCACCGTGTCCTATGCCTCTCCCCTTTGTAACAAGATTAATGAGAAGTAAAAAAACGCTGACAGCAAACAAACCGATTACATACTGACTCCAATTACTTATATCTGTAAAGAGTCTAACCAGTCCCAAAATTAGTATAAAAATATTGAATCCCAAGGGGATTTCCTGTGTACGCCAATCTATGACGCTTAACGCTAGTAAGGCAGAAGCACACAGGCAATAAAGGAACGTTTCCAATGTGATTCCTTTTGCGAGGAAGACAACCACATATATGATTCCATTTGCAGCCTCCACAATCGGGTACTGTACTGAAATATGTGCCTTACAATGCCTGCACTTTCCACCTAAAAATAAATAACTAAATAAAGGTATGAGTTCATACCAGGATAAGGTATGCCCACATGTCATACAATGAGACCGTTTTAAGGTTATGCTTTCTTTTATCGGAAGTCTTAAAATTAAAACATTGACAAAACTACCGATTACAATTCCATATAACGCAAAAAAAATGCTAAATACTATTGTTACTAACATCGTCCTAACCTTTCCGTCTCATTTTTAACAGATTCCACCCGATCATTCGAGTGGAATCTGTTTTTGTGATTTAATCACATATTTTACTGATATGCTGCACAGCACTCTGGGCTGATGATGTATGCAGAATCATACTCAGCAACCTTTGCTCCAGATGGTGTAGCTGAAGGAGCTGTATCGGAACCGATCATTACATATACTGTACCCTTTGCAGTGATTGCTGCATAGAACTTCTCCGGCTTAACTGTACATGCTGCTGCGCTATCATCTTTGTTAGCCTTTGTGTACTTAAGCTTTGGAATCTTCTCGCCAATGTTTGTACCAATTTCTGTCAATGCCAAAGTTCCAACATCTGCAACGCTAACACCTGTAGTAGGCTCTGTACAACCTGAAATTGTCATTGCATCGTTAGACATTGTTGCTGTTGATGTAGATTCTCCTGGATTAAATGTGATGAGTGTAAAATTAGCATCATCATCACCGCAGTTTGTCAAGAATGCATATACATCCTCATTACCAAGTGCAGTCTCAACTGCTGTCTTAATTGTCTTACATGAGCTAACATCGTTAGACTTTCTTGACTTATCAATGTAACGAATCAATGCAGGAGCGATTGCACCAGCAAGGATTGCCATGATAGCAATAACGATAATCAACTCTACGAGTGAGAAACCTTTGTTGTTTGTTTTCTTCATAAATTTACTCTCCTTTTCTTTATATAGTTTTTTCTATGATAAAACCGAAGTCCTCGCCCAACGGTTTGTATCCAATTTCACTTTAATAACTATCAACTGCGTCGTACATGCTGAGCATTGGACTGTAGATAGCCATTACAATACCACCGACAACAACACCCATGATTACGATGATGAGTGGTTCCATTGCTGCTGTAAGTGCATCTGTTGCATCATTTACTTCCATCTCGTAGTAATCTGCAACCTTGTCCATCATATCTTCGATATTACCAGTTTCCTCACCAATCTTTGTCATCTGAGGAAGCATCGGTGGGAAGATTCCACAATCGCGAAGTGGTTTGGAAAGCGGAACACCTTTTGCAATCTGTGTCTTCGCATCCAAAAGTGCTTCCCGAATGATCCGGTTATTGATCATCTTTGCGACCTGCTCCACTGCATCGATCAAACTGATACCAGAAGCCATCAAAGTTGCCATCGTACGAGAGAATGTTGCTGCGGCTGACTTAATCGTCAGATTACCAAACAATGGGAATTTAATGCCAATCTTTGCATACATCAATGATCCAGGTTCTGTCTTGCCAAATGCTTTCAAGCCAAATACGATCGCTGCAACAATAATCACCAAGATATACCACTTATGCTGCAAGAAGTTACTTAAGTTTACAAGCATCTGTGTAGCCGCCGGAAGTTCTGATCCCAAATCGTCAAACATCTGTGAAAACTGTGGGATAACGCCAACCAGTAACACTGCTACAACCGCTACAACGACAATCAAGATAACGATTGGATATGTAACTGCACCTTTCACCTTTGAATGCAGTGCATTTGCTGTCTCAAAGTGTGTTGTCAGACGATCAAAACAGATTTCCAGATTACCGGACATCTCACCAGCCGCTGTCATGTTGATCATAATCGGTGGGAATACCTTTGGATTCAATTTGAATGCATCCGCCAGTGTACCACCCTTTTGCACATACGACTGAGCTTCCTGTAATGCGCGTTTCAAAGTTTTGTTTTCCAGCTGTTCTGACATCATTTCCAACGCACTGATAATCGTAACACCTGCATTCAGAACTGCCGAGAACTGCTTACAGAACACTGCCAAATCTTTGTCTTTGACTTTCTTGCCGCCTCCCTTTTTTCCGGCGCCCTGTTCTTTTATATCCTGGACAATCAGTCCTTCGGACTTCAGCTTTTCTTTTGCCTTGTCAAGGTTAATCGCCTCTATCGAGCCTTTTTTCGCCTTGCCGTTTTTGTCCATGGCTTTGTAATTGTATTGTGCCATTTTAACTCCTCCGACCTCTTATTTTTCTAAAAAATGAACATTTTATGAACAATTTATATACTGATACTACTCTATTTGATAGTTTTTTGCAATAAAGTTCAATAAAATAATTTAATTTTGTGAAACTTGCACAAATGTTACATCTGTTTCTTCATTGCAACCTGATCCTGTGCATACACAAGTGCCATATCTCTGGTGATCGTTCCACTCTTATACAAATCCAAGATATAATCATCCAGTGTAATCATACCCTGTGCACGGCTTGTCTGAATCGTAGACTGGATCTGATGGTTCTTCTGCTCACGAATCAAGCTTCGGATTGCCGGGCTGGCAAGCATAACCTCGAACGCTGCCACTCGTCCATGCCCATCTGCTGTCGGAATCAGTGCCTGTGAGATAACCCCTTCCAGAATCATCGCTAACTGGATACGTGTCTGCTGCTGCTGATGTGTTGGGAACACGTCGATGATACGGTCGATCGTAGATGCCGCACCAATTGTATGCAGTGTGGAGAATACCAGGTGTCCAGTCTCAGCAGCCGTAATCGCTGTAGAGATTGTCTCCAGGTCACGCATCTCTCCTACGAGGATGATATCCGGATCCTCACGGAGGGCTGCACGAAGTGCATTTGCATAAGAGAGTGTATCCATACCAACTTCTCGCTGGTTTACAACTGATTTTTTATGTTTGTGGATATACTCGATTGGATCTTCCAGTGTAATGATGTGATCGGTCAGGTTTTCATTTGCTTTATTGATAATAGAAGCAAGTGTTGTCGACTTACCGGAACCGGTTGGTCCTGTTACAAGCACCAAGCCTCTTTTCTTCTTATACAACTGTACAACTGCTTCTGGAATTCCTAACTGATCCGGTCTAGGAATAATGGTATCGACCTTTCTGTAAGCAGCCGCCATATTTCCACGATCCATAAATACGTTTACACGGAATCGACCAGTTTCTGGAGATGCGAAGGAAAAATCGACCTCTCCTCGTTCCTTTAAGATCTGCTTATGACGATCATGCATCGTCGAACCAATTGCTTCTGCTGCATCTGCCGGTGTCATTGCCGGAAGTTCTACCTCTGTCAACCGACCGTTGATACGAAGTTTCGGCGGGATACCTACCGCAATATGGATATCGGATGCATTCTGTTCTACGGCGAATGCCAGAAGTTCTTTCATGTCTATCATGTTCTTTTCTCTCCCTCTTTTACATTATAGTTTTAATATTCATCACCCGTCCCATATGTGATTTTCTTCATCTCACTAATCGACGTAATACCATTCAGTACATGCTGTGCTGCACCCATCTTCAAGGTCAGCATACCTTCTTTTAATGCCTGTTTCTCAATAACATCTGCCGTAGCGCCCTTAGAAATAACCGCCTGCAATTCCTTGGATACCGGCATCATCTCATATACACCAATTCGTCCTGCATAACCAGTATCTCCGCAAAGCGGGCATCCAACCGGCTCATAGATAATGACATCATCATCCATATCCTCTGGCTTGACGCCAAGAATCTTCTTTTCTTCCGGTTCTGCTAATCTTGCCTGTTTGCAAGAGCTACAAAGTCTACGAACAAGTCGCTGTGCGATAACACCCACCAACGCATCGCCCGCTACATAAGGCTCAATACCCATATCGATGATACGTGTAACCGTAGATGCGGCTGAGTTTGTATGCAGTGTGGATACTACCAAATGTCCGGTGATAGCCGCCTGAACAGCAATCTGTGCAGTCTCACTGTCTCGAATCTCTCCGATCATAATAATATCCGGATCCTGACGGAGGATAGATCGAAGGGCTGCCGCGAAAGTCATCTCTGCTTTTACATTTACCTGAACCTGATTGATACCGTCGATATTTGCCTCGACAGGATCTTCTACCGTGATAATATTTACATCTTCGGTATTTAACTCACTCAATGATGTATACAGTGTAGTTGATTTACCGGAACCGGTTGGTCCTGTTACAAGGATGATTCCATGTGGGTTACTCAGGATACCATCAAATACCTTTAATTCCTTTGGTCCAAATCCAAGCGCGCTCTTCGGTTTCGTCAGACCGTCCTTGGAAGTAAGTCTCATAACGGTTTTCTCACCATATACAGTTGGAAGGATAGATACACGGACATCGTACTCTCTCCGGTCAACCATAATTGTGATACGACCATCCTGTGGTTTACGTTTCTCTGCGATATCCATACCGCCGATGATCTTGATACGGGCACTGATACCTGCCAGAAGTCCAATATCGTAGGTCATAACATGCTTCAACGCACCATCAATACGGTAACGAACTCGAACGCTACTCTCCAGCGGTTCGATATGTATATCGGAAGCTCTCTGTCTGACACCACCCTCGATAATCTGTTTTACCAGAAGTACGATTGGAGAATTCTCGATATCTTCATTCAGCGCCTCTTCATCCGCATCATTGACGCCGTTCTCCTGCATCTCCTTACGGTACTGTTCAGCAGCCTCCATCGCCTGTGCATTACCATAATATTTACCAATTGCCTCCATGACATCATCTTCCATGGCAAGCAATGGTTCTACCTGTGTATTCGTCGCAATACCAATATCATCGATAGCATTTAAATCCATTGGATCTACCATTGCCACTCGCAGGATATTCGGATTATTCTCATCATACCCAATCGGGATTGCCTTGTATTTGTTGACCAGGTTTTCCGGTACCTGTTTCAACAAATCTTCATCCAACTTGCAGGCTTTCAGCTCGATGTAATCAATTCCCATCTGTGTCGTCAATACTGTGATCAACAGTTCCTGGCTGATAAAGCCAAGCTCCATGATTACATTACCGATACGTCCACCATTTTCCTTCTGATAGGCAAGTGCCTCCTGAAGCTCTTCTTCCGTAATAGCCCCCGCTTCAACAAGCAAATCACCTATACGAATCTTTTTTCTTCCTCCAGTTATTCGCATAGCAATACCCTCTCATAAATTTTATAGTATGTATAATTATAGCATAGCCTATTTGAAAAAAAAAGCAATTTTTTGATATCTGTTTAAATCTGTCTAAGTCGTTTATTTTACATAACATTATGGTTCTTCAAGATTTTCATTTATCCAAGCCTACACCTTATCCAGCATATACGGAATAAAGCATATAGCAAAGTCATACATTCCATGAATCGCTGCTACCATAATATAATTGCATTTATTCCATTTATTGTATAATAGCGTGTATATAGCCCCGACGCAAAACGCAAATACCGCGTTTGATATATTATGTTGAAATAAGTGTGATAGTCCAAATAAAACGTTTGCTAAAATCGGAGCTATCCATTTTGCCTTATCTGTTACACTTTCCAAGCTTTCTTTAAATGCCACTCTATAAATGAGTTCTTCTGCAGGTCCAACCGAAAAAACGTAATATATAAAAAAGAAGACTATTGTCCACATATTATTGGTATAAAATCTTCCCACTGTTATTCCCATTTGATTTGCAATCACAAGCCACAAACAAGAAAGTGCTACTCCAATTACTATACCAATTCCAAAATCAAGAATCCATTTTTTATTAACTAATTGAACTCTTTGTTTAATACAATAAACAATAGATGGGACTGCTATCAGCCACGGAACTACTATTAACGATATTCTATATAAATGCATATTCCAAATATAGTCAGGTAACCCCATCAGCACAGCCGATAATATAAATGTAAACAAAAACAACCGAACAAGTTGAAAAACTTCTTTTTCTTTTTTTAGATGTATCTGCACATCGTGTTTTAAATGAAACATAACCCTCTCCTTCCCAAACTATTAGAATCATCATACCATCTTTTTCCATCTTGGAAAAGCACTATTTTCCATCATTCGTCATAGTATATACAAAGAGGGATAGCGAGGCAGCCATGCAGACTTTTCATCACCCGCTCTCTCCCGAAGAGGAATCGCATTATCTGCAAAAAGCAAAGGCGGGCGATCTATCCGCGCGCAATATCCTTGTAGAATACAATCTGCGTCTCGTCGCGCATATCGTCAAGAAATATCAGACTGGAAACCGCTCCACCGAGGATCTGATTTCCATCGGCACCATCGGTCTGATCAAAGCGATCAATACATATGATACTGACAAAGGTTCAAAGCTGGTCACCTACGCCAGCCGTTGTATTGAAAACGAACTTTTGATGCGGCTGCGGCAGGAGCGCAAGGAAGTGCGCGAGATTTCCCTATATGAACCAATCGGCACTGACCGGGAAGGAAATGAGATCAGTTTGATGGATGTCATCCGAATCGACGAAGAAAATGTGCTTTTGAATGTTATCACGTCCGAAAGTCTCAGAAATATCAATGACTTGTTTACCGAAATATTAGATGACCGCGAGCAGCAGGTAATCGCGCTCCGTTACGGTTTATATGACAATCAGGAGCTTACGCAGAAAGAGATTTCAAACCTACTCCATATCTCGCGCTCCTATGTCTCACGGATAGAGAAAAAGGCACTGCTTAAGCTGCGCAGTGCCTTGTGCGTATAATCATACCTTTTCTGATTTTCTCTGAATTTGAAACCTTCACACAGAGTAACTGTTTTGGATGCGGTGCAGATTCCATCTCTGTGCCGTGTTCGTCATGAATTGCAAGAACCTCTACGTCCACATTCTCGCCGTCAAACGCCATAACCTCGATCGCATCACCCACGCAGAATTTATTCTTCTGGTGGATAACCAGTTCTCCTGCCGCTGTCACTTCTTCAACTGTACCAAGGTAGACACGGTTCTTCACATAGGTGTTACAGTCGTAAATCTGTGTCTCCTCGTTTGGTTTTCCATAATAAAAACCAGTTGTAAACTGACGGAATGTGCATGCTGCGATTTCCTCACGGTAATGTTCCATCTTGCTCTCATACAATTCCTTCGATGTATAGTAATCATCAATTGCCTCCCGGTATGTCCGGGTAACAACTGCTACATACAGTGCTGTCTTCATACGTCCTTCTACCTTGAAAGAGTTGATTCCTGCGTCAATCATATCCGGGATATGCTCAATCATGCAGAGGTCCTTGGAATTAAAGATATACGTGCCTCTGTCATCTTCTTCCACTGGAAGATATTCGCCCGGTCGCTTCTCCTCCACAACCGCATATTTCCAACGGCATGGATGCGTGCAGGCTCCCTGATTTGCATCTCTGCCTGTAAAATAACTGCTGAGCAGGCATCTTCCGGAATAAGATATACACATCGCTCCATGCATAAATGCCTCGATCTCCATATCTGCCGGAATATGTTCCCGGATCGTTTTGATTTCCTTTAATGAAAGTTCCCGCGCCGCTACCACACGCGTCGCGCCCTGTTTTCTCCAGAAATCGTAGATCAAGTAATTCGTATTGTTCGCCTGTGTACTGACATGAATCTCAATGCCCGGCAGGATTTCCTTCGCCAATGTGAAAATACCCGGATCTGAAATGATAAATGCATCTATTTTCTCTTCAAGTCCAGTCTCTTTCAATTCATGGAAATACGCCTTGATTCCATCGATATCCTCATTGTGTGCAAATATATTTACCGTCACATACAGCTTCGCTCCATGCGCATGCACATAGTCTGCTGCCTCATGCATCTCTTCGATTGTGAAATTCCCAGCCTTCGCACGAAGTCCATAATTCTTGCCGCCGATATAGACTGCATCTGCGCCATAATCAACTGCCACCTTTAATACTTCCAGACTTCCGGCAGGTATCAGTAATTCTGGTTTCTGTAACTTATCCATCTTCGATCCTCTTTCATCCGTATGTATCCTGATTTCTCAACAAAATCATACACATACCTGCTATCCTGATATACTATAATACACTTTCCTTACATAATTCCCGCACAACCGAGATTGCCATGCCATCCCCAACTGGCAGAATGGCTGTCTCCAACCGATCATCATGTGTGAGCACATACAGATATTCCCGCATCCGGTCATGGATCGTGCGGTTCCGCTTTTCCACCAGAAAATGGGATTCTAATACTTCCCCTTCCTGCAGGATGTTGTCCGATACGATCACACCGCCCGGTTTTAACACGCGCAGCACATCTGGCAGATAATAAATATACTGTGCCTTTGCTGCATCGACAAACGCAAATTCATAAGTATCATCTGGAAGCTCCTTCAACGTCTCTGCCGCATCTCCACAGATCACCTGAATCTGCATCTCTTTTCCAAGCTGTTTGATATTTGTTCTTGCTTCCGCAGTCCGTTCCTCGCTCAATTCTAGCGTTGTGATCTGCGCATCCTCTGACAGAAATCCTGTCATGTAGATAGAAGAATAGCCGACGGCTGTTCCGATCTCCAGAACACGCTTCGGCTTTTTCAATAGTAACTGTGTCTTTAATAATTCTCTTGCCTCTGGCCGGATCACCGGAACACCGTGCTTTACAGCATCCCGATATAATTCTCCCAACGCCCCGGCATCCTCCTTTGCCATCGAACGGACAAAGGATGTAATTCTCGCAAACTCATTCATACTTATTCGTTTTCCTCGTCACTGCTTGTATCTATATTACAGATAATCTGCAATATCTCATCATAGGTCATGCTGGCTGACAAATGATATTTTCCACTTGTGATCTTATTTCCATAGCCCTTTACCTTTACCTTGGCATAAAAGACGTACTTATCTTCAATAATCTCCGCATCCTGCAAAGCACTTCCAATCTCCATGATCGAGGAATCTGCTGGAATATCGACCACGATATACTGCTGGCTTCCCGGATGGTATGCAACATTGCCAAATACGCCATAAGCAAAATTAAAAGAATATGTAAACAGCTTTACGATCAAAAATACGATCAGTATATTGACAAATAAACTGAACATAAACCCAGAAGAATTCTTTAAACCTTTTCGCAGATTCTCCTCTTTTTTACGCACATTTTTCCTGCTTGTTTTTTTCTTTGCTATTCCATTTGTTGTTTTTTTCACATTTTCACTCATTGATGTAATCAAACTCCAATCCTTCTGCTATGGAATCAAACACCCGCTGCAGCAGCTTACAGATCTGCTGTTCTGCCTGCAAAAAATCACTTACCACAGAGTTGTGCAGCAGTTCATCGTATTCCCTTGTCAGTTCTATCATCTCATCGTAAGGGTTTACGCCCTGCCGATTCTGAAGCTCGTAATTCTTGGCACGGAATTCCTGCAGATGTCTGCTCAATTCCTCATTTTCAAGAAGCGCCTGTTTTGTCCGCAGGTAAGTGCGGTACTCCTCAGATGCCCGGATATGTTCATTTAATTGTTTGCTCTCGTTAATAACCTGTCTCATATTAAACCTCTGTGATAATCGGCAGAATCATCGGGCTTCGCTTCATCTTCTTCCAGAGGAAATCACTCAGCGCATCTCGAATCGTATTCTTCAATTTGCCCCAATCTGTAATTCCCCGGTCTAAGCAGTTATCCAATGCTTCCTGCACCACCTCGCGGCATTCATCCATCAGGTTCTCTGCCTCACGCACATAAACGAATCCACGGGATACAATATCCGGTCCGGCAACCTGCTGGTTGCTTCCTGCCTCCAGTGTCACGACAACGATCAAAAGGCCATTCTCGGAAAGTTGCTGACGATCACGCAATACAATGTTTCCAACATCGCCAACACCGAGTCCGTCGACCAGAATTCCCTGTGCCTGTACCTTACCAGTCACGTCAAAGACATCTTCTCCTATCGACAGTACATCGCCGGCGGATAAGATCTTGACATTTTCCTTGGGAATTCCCATCTCTACTGCAAGCTCTGCATGGCGCTTCAGATGTCGGTATTCGCCGTGTACCGGAATCGCATATTTCGGTTTTGTAAGCGCATACATCAGTTTTATCTCTTCCTGACAGGCATGTCCGGAAACATGGGTATCCTGGAAGATTACATGAGCGCCCTTCATTTCAAGCTCGTTGATCACCTTGAAGATTGCCTTCTCATTTCCCGGAATCGGGCTGGATGAGAAGATAACTACATCGCCCGGCTTGATCGTGATCTGCTTGTGAATGCTGGCCGCAATTCTCGAAAGCGCTGCCATATTCTCGCCCTGACTTCCGGTTGTGATCAGTACCACCTGCTCATCCGGATAGTTCTTAATCTGATCGATCTCGATCAACGTATTGTCTGGTATATCAATATAGCCAAGCTCCGAAGCTGTCTGAATGACATTTACCATGCTTCGTCCCTCGACAACCACCTTTCTGCCATACTTGTACGCAGAATTGATAATCTGCTGTACACGGTCGACATTTGATGCAAATGTCGCAATGATGATTCGATGATCCTTGTTGTCATCAAACAAATGGTCAAATACTTTTCCGATCGTTTTCTCGGATGGAGTGTAGCCCGGACGTTCCACATTTGTAGAGTCTGCCATCAGTGCAAGCACGCCCTTCTTTCCAAGTTCACCAAATCGCGGCAGGTCAATTGCCTCACCAAAGACCGGTGTGTAATCAACCTTAAAATCTCCGGTATGCACGATGATACCGGCTGGTGTATAAATCGCAAGTGCAGCCGCATCCGCAATCGAATGTGTCGTACGGATGAACTCGATACGGAACGCACCAAGTGTGATCATCTGTCCATGTGTTACGATCTTTCTTCTGACGTTGTTAATATTTCCATGTTCGCGAAGCTTATGCTCGATCAGTCCCATCGTCAGCTTGGTTGCGTAGATCGGCATATTCACTTCATTTTCTATATACGGAATCGCACCGATATGATCCTCATGTCCGTGCGTGATCACAAGTCCCTTTACCTTGTCCGCATTTTCCTTTAAGTATGTGACATCCGGGATGACAAGGTCGATACCAAGCATCTCATCCTCCGGAAATGCAAGTCCACAGTCTACGACAATAATACTGTCCTCATACTCGAACGCGGTAATGTTCATTCCGATCTGCTCTAATCCCCCAAGTGGAATGATCTTCACCGACTTATTATTCTGTTTCATTCTAAACTAAACCTCCAAATCAATGTCTTCCAACAGCTCATCAAAGATCTTGATCACTGCTTTCAATTCGTTCTCGTCTTCTACTTCTGCGTAAGAAACGACATCTCCTTCGCTGTCCGGTTCTTCTTTCAGTACAAAGAAACTGCCATCCTCACTTTCTTCGTCATCTGTCACCAGAATGTAATTCACTCCAAAAAGCGTTGTCTGTTCTAATACATACAACTCGATATCTCCATCTTCTGTTTCAAATGTAATCTTCTCACTCATCTCTTTTATGTGCCTCTCGATCCAGATAACTCTGCAATATGATAGCTGCCGCCATCTTGTCAATGTGTTCTTTTCTTCCGCTCACGCACACACCCGTCTCTTCTAAAATCCGGTTTGCTTCCACTGTCGTGAGCCTTTCATCCTCAAATATTATCGGCAATCCGGTTCTGCGCTCCAGATTCTCCGCAAATTCTCTCGTTGCCTGAACTCTTGGTCCTTCCGTATTGTTCATCATCTTTGGAAGTCCAAGTACGATTTTATCCACGTCGTGCTCCACCACGAGTGCCTCAATCCTTGCATAGGTCTGTCTCAGTTTATTTTCTTGTTTTCGCTCGATCGTCTCGAGTGGCTGTGCAATCAAACAAGTTGCATCTGACAATGCAACGCCAACTGTCTTCGAGCCATAATCCAGTCCAAGGATTCTCATATTGTCCCGCTCCTTCTGTCAAGTAGAAATACCACGCAGTGTTTCTTACTTGAGCCGTGTCTCAATATAGTTCTCAAGAAGTACCTCTATGATCTCATCCCGCTCTGCTTTCATGATCAGACTTCTCGCATTTTTGTAACTTGTAATGTAGGTTGGATCTCCACTCATCACATAACCGACGATCTGGCTGACAGGGTTGTATCCTTTCTCAGATAACGCCTCATACACCTGCTCTAGAATGTCAGATACCTCTATATTTGATTCATGGATAATTCCTATGTCCTGAGTATTTTGATTGTTCACTTTCTCACGTCCTTCTTTATTGCATTAAAAAACATTTGGCTTTATTTTAATATATGTAGCCTAAAATAGCAACTCTTTTATTTCAGCATGCCAAAGAAATCATACTGGTTTGTCTCTGGCAGATCGCCGAGGATTCCAAGTTCTTCCATCACATCGAGGATCGTCTTTGACACCTTTCCACGGATACGGATATCCTCTTTTGATGTAAATGTGCCGCCTTTTGCTGCTTCCTCCAGCTGTTGCGCCGCCTTTAAGCCCATGCCGGCAATGGATGCAAAGCTCGGCATGATCTTTCCATCTATGATCTGGAAACGGTCTGCCTTTGCACGGTACAGATCGATTGGCATAAACTCGATACCTCTCGCATACATCTCCTGTACCAGCCGCATATCACGCACCATATCCTTCTCGGTCGCACTCATATCATTCTTATCTTTCTTCTGCAAGGCAGCCAGATTTTCTTCCAGCGCCTCCTTGCCAAGACACATCTGCTGATAGTCAAACGCCGACGCACGGATACTGAAAAATGCCGTGTAATATGCAAGCGGATATTTAATCTTGTAATATGCTACACGCCAGCCCATCATAACATAGGCAACCGCATGTGCCTTCGGGAACATGTACTTGATTTTCTCACATGACTCCATGTACCATTCTGGAACATCATGCTTACGCATCTCCTCTTTCCACTCATCCCATTTGTCACATTTGCCTTTTGCAACGATACCTTTTCGTACCTTCTCCATGATATTAAATGCAAGTCCCGGTTCCAGCCCCCGGTAGATCAGATACGTCATAATATCATCTCGTGTACAGATCGCGGACGAAAGCTCACAGACACCCTCCGCAATCAGTGTCTGTGCGTTTCCAAGCCATACATCCGTACCATGGGAAAGTCCCGCGATACGCACCAGATCCGAAAATGCTTTCGGCGCAGCGTCGATCAACATCTGCATCGCAAAATCTGTACCAAACTCCGGAATTCCGAGTGTGCCAAGCTTCGTGCCGCCGATGTCCTCCGGTTTGATACCAAGTGCTTCCGTGTTATGGAACAAAGACATAACATCTTTATCATCCAGCGGAATCGTCTTCGCATCCAGTCCGGTCAGATCTTCCAGACGACGAATCATCGTCGGATCATCATGACCGAGAATATCAAGTTTCAACAGGTTATGGTCGATGGAATGGTACTCAAAATGTGTTGTAATAATATCGGTTGTTGTGTCGTTCGCCGGATGCTGGATCGGCGTGAACGAATAAATCTCCTCATGCTTTGGCAGCACGATCATACCACCCGGATGCTGTCCGGTTGTACGTTTCACGCCTGTCAGTCCCAAAGCGATACGTTCCATCTCACAACGCCGTTTTACCTGCTCATGCTCTTCGTAATATTTGTACACATATCCAAATGCGGTTTTCTCTGCCAGAGAACCAATCGTTCCCGCACGGAATGCCTTTCCCTTTCCAAAAAGCTCCTCTGTATAAGCATGTGCTTTGGGCTGATACTCACCAGAGAAATTCAAATCAATATCCGGCTCTTTATCGCCATAGAAACCAAGGAATGTCTCAAACGGAATATCGTGTCCTTCCTTCGTCATCAGCGTGCCACACTTTGGGCATTTCCGGTCAGGCATATCACAACCAGACTGTCCTTCGAACTGTTTCACAAAATCCGAATCAAAATCTGTAAAATAACACTTCGGACAGATGTAGTGTGCCGGAAGTGGATTTACTTCCGTGATACCTGCCATCGTCGCAACAAAGGATGAACCAACCGAACCTCGGCTGCCTACCAGATAGCCATCGCCATTTGATTTCCACACCAGCTTCTGCGCGATAATATACATAACCGCAAATCCGTTTGAGATAATGGAATGCAGTTCCCGTTTCAGTCTCGCCTCTACGATCTCCGGCAGATTTGGTCCGTAAATCTCATGTGCTTTGTCATAACAGATCGTCGTCAGCGTCTCATCGGAATTATCAATGATCGGCGGACATTTATCCGGCCGTACCGGTGAGATACGCTCAATCATATCATTGATTTTATTTGTATTTGTAATAACGACTTCTTTTGCAAGATCACTGCCCAGATACTGGAACTCTGCAAGCATCTCATCCGTTGTACGGAAAAACAGCGGTGGCTGACGGTCTGCATCATGGAATCCCTTTCCCGCCATCATGATCCGCCGATATATCTCATCCTCCGGATCAAGGAAATGCACATCACAGGTTGCAACGACCGGCTTGCCAAACTGTTTCCCGAGGTCGCAGATCTTCCGGTTGACATCCTGCAGATCCTCCACAGTCTTGACCGGAGCTTTCTCATCATCAAGCAGGAACATGTTGTTTCCAACCGGCTGGATCTCATAGTAATCATAGAAATTACAAAGTCTTGTGATTTCATCCTCGCCCTCTCCGTACAATACTGCACGGTAAAGCTCGCCCGCCTCACAGGCGGAGCCAATGATCAGACCTTCCCGGTATTTGTTGATCAGACTCTTCGGCATACGTGGACGCCGGTTAAAATATGTCAGATGCGACTCAGAAATCAGACGGTACAGATTCACGCGTCCAACCTCATTTGCCGCCAATATGATACCATGATACGTTTTTGCTTTCCGGATTGCATCCGGAGATGCAGCACCCGCTTCGTTTAACTCATGGATCGTTGTAATACCTTTTTCTTTGATCATCTTGATCATCTTGACGAAGATCTCGGCTGTAGCAGCCGCATCATCGCAGGCTCTGTGGTGATGCTCATTTACAACACCAAACTGCTTACATAGACGATCCAGTGTATATTTACCAAGCTCCGGAAGCAGGATATGCGCCAGTGTCATCGTATCCACGATCGTACTGTCAAACACCAGTCCCAGCCGCTTTGCATTCTCCCGTATAAATCCGGTATCAAAGGTGGCATTGTGCGCAACTACACTTGCATCGCCAATATACTCTAAAAATTTCGGTAGGATCACTTCTATGGTCGGTGCATTCTGCACCATCGCATCTGTAATGGATGTAAGCTTCGTGATCGTATATGGAATCGGCACCTCCGGATTGACGAATTCAGAAAATGTATCCTGTATCTTCCCATCCTTGATCCGCACGGCTCCAATCTCAATGATACGGTTATTGGTCGGACTTAAACCTGTGGTTTCTATATCAAATACCACATATTCCGAATCAATCTTCTGTCCTTTTTCGTTCTGGATCAAACCTTTTACATCATCGACAAAATAGCCCTCTACACCATAGATGATCTTAAAGTCCTCGCCTTTTTTGAGCTGGTGGTTTGCAATCGGGAATGCCTGTACAACACCATGATCGGTGATTGCAAGCGCCTTCATGCCCCATTCCTTCGCACGGGCAATAACTTTTTCGATGCCAACCACACTATCCATCTCGCTCATGATCGTATGCAGATGCAGCTCGACACGTTTTTCAAGCGCGTTATCCATCCGTTTCTCCCGAAAATCATTTGCCGGTTTGATTCCGGCAACGGATGAAAAGGTGATTTCCTTACTGTAGCTGTCATACATTGGCACACCTTTTATGATATAGAATTTTCCCTTCTGCAATTCATCCAGCAACGGTCCCCGGTCATCCGGTGATACAAACAGTTTGAACATGATCGTGTCTGTAAAATCGGTGATCGCACCTGTGATGATAAACTTTCCACTTCGCAGTTCGCGATCTTCCAATGCAATTACCTGTCCATGGATACAACATTCACCGGTACCTTCTTCGACTGCCTCAATCTTGACAATATCCGCCTCACAGTTTCTGCCATAGAACACATCCGGGTCCTGTGACTGCTGCTTGCGATAACTTCCATAATCGCCTTTCCCTGAGAATTTGCGATCGGATCTGGCACCTGCGCCATAGGATTTGGCTGCTGCAGCCGCTGGTTTTGCACTGGATGCGGCTGGCTGTGGAGACTTCGGTGTATCTGTCTTTGCAGCCGTTTTTGCTTCTGCCTGTTTATTTTCATCCTTGGCAGTCTTTTTATCTTCTGCATTTTTCTCTTTTTCCGAAGCATCCGAAGCAGCTTTTGCTGCCTGTAATTCTGCATTTTTCTCCTCGATCGTACGGAGCTCCTGCTGTAAGCGCAGGGCATTTGCCTGCCGCAGCTTCGTTTTCTGCTCTAAGGAATAGCTGAATCCAACTTCGATTTCTTTTCCAAAATGATCACGAAAATAAGACACGAGAAAATCCCGTATCAGCTTTTCATGTTCCTTTGCAACTGAGGAATGTTCCACCGCAATACTGATCACATCCTCGTTATAATACCACTCCGCCCGGCTCATCAACCGAAATGCAATCCGGCTGATGCTGCGCAGTTCCTCTAACAGGCTTTCTTTATAATTCTCCGCAATCTGTCTCACATCATACTGTTCCGAAAGCTGATATCGCATAAATATCTGGATTTTCTTTCCTGCACCACCCATATGATATGCATGCTGTGTCAGCAATGCTTCCATACGGGTAATCATATGATATGGGATCAGGTGGTCACTTTGCAGCGTAACAATCATCTGTTTTTTTGTCTCGTAGGTTTTGATACTCTCCACCTGCGTATCCGAAAAAAAGGCGTCAAGCTCCGCTCCACCCTTAAAAGCCGGAAATACATTACAAAATGTTTTGTTATCCACGTTTTTACTCCTCTTCCCAGTGATCCAGCTCGTACTTCAGTGCTGCAAGCAGATTCTCCTGTGGAACTTTCTTAATGATCTCACCGTGCTTCATCAGAAGTCCCTCACCATTGCCGCCTGCAATACCAAGATCTGCCTCCCGTGCCTCACCAGGTCCGTTTACCGCACAGCCCATCACAGCAACCTTGATTGACAGATGGTCATAGCCGGCAATCAGTTTCTCTACATCATTCGCAAGTCCGATCAGGTCGATCTTTGTTCTGCCACAAGTCGGGCAGGACACGAGCTCGATTCCATCCTTGCGCAACCCTAACGTCCGCAGGATCAGCTTTGCCGATGTAATCTCCTCAACCGGATCTCCCGTCAGAGACACACGCATCGTATCGCCGATTCCCTGTCCTAAAATCATACCAAGCCCTACCGCAGACTTGATATTGCCACGGTAGACCGTTCCTGCCTCTGTAATACCGACATGCAAAGGATAGCTCGTCTGTTCTGCAATCAGTTCATGTGCATGTACACACATCATAACATCGGAACTCTTGATACTGATTACCAGATTATCGTAATCACATTCCTCGATCATCCGTACCTTGTCAAGTGCAGACTCCACGATACCTTCCGCTGTCACGCCACCATATTTTTCAACCAGATTCCGCTCTAAGGAACCGGAATTCACACCGACACGAATCGGAATATTCCGCTCTTTCGCTACTTTTACAACCTTCTTCAGATTCTCTTCTCCGCCGATATTTCCCGGATTGATCCGAATCTTATCTGCACCATATTCCATCGCAAGTATCGCCAGCCGATAATCAAAATGAATGTCTGCTACGATTGGAATATGAATCTGTTCTTTAATCTTATCAAATGCCTTTGCAGCCGCCTCGGTATTCGCGGTGGAACGGATGATCTGACAGCCTGCCTTCTCCAGTTCCAGAATCTGCGCCACGGTTGCGTCTACATCAGATGTCTCTGTATTTGTCATAGACTGAATCGCAATCGGATTGCCGCCACCGATCACGACACCGCCAATATTTATCATTCTCGTCGTATCTCTGTGTGGAAGTGTTTTTTTCGTTCCGTATCTCATAATCACAACCCCTTTTCTAACCTTTTAGAAAAATGCATTCTTAATATCATTAAAGAATACTACAACCATCAATACCATAAGTAACGCAAATCCGATGAAGTTCACAATCGCTTCCTTCTCCTGTGGAATCTTCTTTCTACGGATTGCCTCAATAAACAGGAACAACAGTCTGCCGCCATCCAGTGCCGGAATCGGAAGCAGGTTCATGATACCCAGATTCACACTCAGCAAGATACTCCAGTTTAAAAGATTCAGTATTACATTGATTACTGCCTCTTTCTGCGTTGTGCTGATATCCTTTGCCTCTTCAATCACTTCGTTCATGGCACTTCCAACACCAACGGGACCCATGATATCTCCATTTTTCACACCGCCAGTCACGATCATCCGGAGTCCTGTCACCGTCGCTTTCACCCAATATCGAAGCTCCAGACCTGCATATTTGATATCATTTCCAAATCCGGTGGACGCGACATAACCTCCAGCAACTCCAAGTTTATAATTTCCTTCATTGTCCACCTTTGGTGTTACAACAACCGATTCCTTTGAACCATCTGCATGCTCAATCGAAAGTGTTACCGGCTTGGAAGGATTCTCTGCCTGCATATAGAGTAAAATCTCACGATAATTATAAATCTTCTTGCCATTAATCGCTGTCACTGTATCTCCAACAACGATTCCAGCATCCTCCGCCGCAGAATGTTCTACCACGGTTGTAAGTCTGGCAGGATCACAGCCCGTAAAATGAATCAATACAATTGAAAAAACAAATGCCAGAATAAAGTTAAACACAGGACCCGCCGCAATCACCAGAATCCGTGCCAGCAGCGGCTTGTTGTTAAACGCATTCTCATCTTCACTCTCGCCATCTTCCCCCATCATCATGCAGTACCCACCAATCGGCAGTAAACGCAGGGAATATTTCGTCTCCTTTTTCTGTATTGAAAAAATAGCCGGTCCCATACCAATGGAAAACTCCATAACCGCGATCTTATTCATCTTTGCAACAATAAAGTGTCCGAACTCGTGAAAAAACACGATTACACCAAACACCAGTATAATCAGAATAATGTTCATACAATCTCCTTTTACATCGAAACTCTATCAACCGAATTGTCGTTCAATATAGTCATATACCCAGCGTTCCGTCTCCAGAATCTCTTCAAGTGTCGGATTCGCAATGGTCTTATGCTCCCCCATACAGGCTTCAATTATATCATAGATTTGTAAAAATTTTATGTCCTTGTGCAGGAACTTTGCAACCGCACATTCATTTGCCGCATTAAGTACCGTCGGCATAGATCCGCCAGTTTTAATTGCCTGATATGCAAAATCCAGTCCCTTGAATGTCTCTCTGTCTGGTTTGCTTGTGATGATTCCGGCAATCTTCGAAAAGTCAAGGCGGTCACCAGCCAGATATCTACGTTCTGGATAATAAAGCGCATACTGGATTGGCAGGCGCATATCTGCAGTTCCAAGCTGTGCCTTGATCGCACCATCCTCGAATTCCACCATCGAATGAATGATGCTCTGCGGCTGCACAACAACCTCGATATCCTCCGGCATCACATCGAACAGCCAGCGCGCTTCAATAACCTCTAAACCTTTGTTTACCAGTGTTGCAGAATCAATCGTAATCTTTCTTCCCATAGACCAGTTCGGATGTTTCAATGCATCCTCCACTGTAACATCCTTTAATTCCCCTCTTGTCTTTCCGAGGAATGGTCCGCCTGATGCTGTGATCAGAAGCTTTGCTATCTTGTTTTCTCTTTCCCCATGCAGGCACTGGAATATTGCAGAATGCTCACTGTCTACCGGGAGAATCCGGACATGGTATTCCTCTGCCAGCTTCATGATCAGATGTCCGGCAGTTACCAGTGTCTCCTTGTTTGCGAGTGCGATATCTTTTCCCGCCTTGATTGCCTCGATCGTCGGACGGATTCCGATCATACCAACGATTGCTGTCACAACAAGTTCCGCTGGCTCATATGTAGCGACCGCAATCAGTCCATCCATACCATAAACGATCTTACAATTAAAATCAGACAAGGCAATCCGTAACGCATCTGCCTTGTCTTTGCTTTGTACACTTACGAGTGCCGGTCTGAATTCCCGCACCTGTTTTTCCAGTAATTCTATATTATTTCCTGCTGCTAAGGCTCCGATACGGATATCTGCATTGGCACGCACGACGTCGAGCGTCTGTGTACCAATCGAACCGGTCGAGCCGATAATCGCGATTGTTCTCACATTGCGCCTCCTAAGTTTCCAATCATAATTGAAAAGCAATAATATACGATTGGTGCTGTAAAAATAATACTGTCAAACCGATCCATGATACCGCCATGTCCCGGAATCAGCTTTCCGTAATCCTTAATGTCATTATTTCGCTTGATGGCGGATGCGGTCAGATCTCCAATCACCGCAAATCCGGCTCCTACAGCGCCTGCCACTGCAAAAATAAGTGGTGCATTTGTTAATTCATATACTTTTGCATTGAAGAATATTCCATACAATGCGCCAATCAATGCAGAACCAAAAATACCGCCAAGCAATCCTTCCACGCTCTTCTTCGGACTGAGTTTTGGTGACATTTTATGCTTTCCAAACTTCACACCAACACAGTAAGCAAATGTATCATTGATCCAGGAACAGATATATACCATCACAACCAAAGCACCACCGTACTTTAAGATACGAACCTGATACAGGAAGGACAGCAGCAATGAAACATAGAAAAATGCTAAGATTGCAACCATCGCATCTTTGTCCGTGTACTTTGGATATGTGATCACATAAACAGCCAATACCAATAATACATACAGAATCATGAGCGGCAGAAGGTATTTCTCCAAATGGAAGAATAAGAAGCAATAATACGCGATCGTCATCAGATAAGCAAGCACTGCCATCGCAGATTTCTCCTGCTTATAGACGCGCATCAGCTCGAACACTCCGCCCAAACTCAAAAGCATAACAGCCACGCCAGTTACATAACCACCCAGATATAAAATTCCAATTGTGAGCAGCGTTAATACTGCACCACTGATAAAACGTGTTTTAAACATAGTTTATTTTACTCCACCAAATCTTCGCTCTCTACCGTTGTAATACCGGATTGCCTCTTTCAATGATTCCTTGTCAAAATCCGGCCACAAGGTATCTGTGAAATAGAATTCTGCATAAGCAAGCTGCCAAATCAGATAATTCGATAACCGCAGTTCGCCGCTTGTACGGATCAGCAGATCTGGATCTGGAAGATCTGCCGTATCCAGATGCTTTGCTATCACATCCTCTGTGATTGCTTCCGGTGCAAGTGTTCCTTCCTGTACCTGCTTTGCAAGCTTCGTCATCGTCCGGCGCAGTTCATCCCTGCCACCATAATTTAACGCGATTGTAAAATCCAGCTTGTCAAACTTCGCTGTCTCACGCTCTGCATGTTCAAGCATCTCCACGATATCTGCATCCAGGGCACTCCGGTCTCCGATCACACGGATACGCAGTCCATCCTTTGATGCACGCTCCACACAGTTCGACAGATAGCTTCGAAGCAGATTCATGATACCGGTTACTTCCTCAGTCGAACGCTTCCAGTTCTCCGTGGAAAATGCATACACCGTCAGATACCGGATTCCCAAATCCGCTGCATCCCGGCAGATCTGCTCCAACACCTTCGCCCCCTGTCTGTGTCCCATGTTCCGTGGAAGCAGACGTTTCTTTGCCCATCTGCCATTTCCATCCATGATGATTGCCACATGAGTAGGTATTTCCAATTCTTCTCCATCAATGATTTTCTTCATAGCTTATACTGTCATGATTTCCTTTGTCTTTGTCTCGATTTCCTGATCTACCTGTGCCACATACTTGTCTGTCATCTTCTGAACTTTCTCTTCGTTGCCTTTGAGTTCATCGTCAGACATCTCTGCTGCCTTGTTCGCCTTCTTCAATGCATCATTTGCATCACGACGGATATTACGGATGGCAACCTTTGCATTCTCACCCTTCTTCTTAACGTCCTTTGCCAACTCTTTTCTTCGATCCTCTGTCAGCTCTGGGAAGTTGATAATGATGTTCTTACCATCGTTGTTTGGATTGATACCAAGATCAGAACATACAATCGCCTTCTCGATCTCTTTGATCAGGCTTGACTCCCAAGGTGAGATCATAATCGTTCTTGCTTCTGGAACTGTGATATTTGCCACCTGCTGCAATGGTGTAGGTGCTCCATAATAAAGTACTGTGATACGATCCAGAATATGTGGATTCGCACGTCCGGCACGGATTGTGCTGTATTCTTTCTCCAGACTCTCAATTGTCTTCTTCATCTTCTCTTCATACTGTGCTAACATTTTTCTTCCTCCAAATATAATATACTTTTCTGTCGTCCTGTCTTCCTGACATGTAACACACGCTTACTCTACTGTTACGGTTGTTCCGGTAAATCCACCAGTCACAGCCTTCTCAATACTGTTGGTATCATTCAAGCCGAACAGCATCATCGGCATCTTGTTCTCCATTGCAAGCACAGCGGCCGCAAGATCGATCACACCAAGCTTCTTGTCCACGATCTCAGAGATTGGCATCGTGTCATATTTCTTTGCGTTCGGATTTGTCTTTGGATCACTGTCATACACACCGTCGATTGCCTTGGCAGAAAGGATCACATCTGCCTCTACCTCGATTGCCATAAGCACGGTTGCTGTATCCGTTGAGAAATATGGATGTCCGGTTCCGCCTGCAAAAAATACGACCTCTCCGTTCTCCAGATACTCGATTGCCTTGTCCTTGTTAAAAAGCTCTGTCATGCTGCCACAGGCAAATGGTGTCATAATGTGTGTCTTCAATCCTTCTGCACGCATCGCATCTGCTGCATAGATGCAGTTCATCACCGTTGCCAGCATACCAATCTGGTCTGCCTTTACACGATCCATGTTGTCGGATGTTCTACCTCTCCAGAAATTTCCTCCGCCGATTACAATACTCACCTGAATATGCTTATCACAGATTGCCTTTACCTGCTTTGCCACGTCACGGACAACCGCCTCATCAAATCCGGTATGCTTTTCTCCGGCAAGTGCTTCTCCTGAAAGTTTCAATAAAATTCTGTCCATCTTCATCGTTTGATACTCCTCTTCCTTTTATTCAAAAAAGCTCTTTACATCAATCTCCGAATAGCACTGGGAACACATTCCCTCGATCACAGCACCATTGTTGATCTGTACGGATCTTGATTTTATATTTCCCATAATTACCGCGGTCGAATCCACAATCACCGGTCCCTGTACATCGATATCACCCTTGACAGCGCCTGCGATCACAGCAGAACCAGCAAATACATTTCCGACAACGACCGTTCCCACACCAATCTTTGCTGCATCCACGACATGTACATCGCCCTCAATTCTTGCAGCATTCGCGTACAGTTCGCCGACCTGTACATCTCCAGTGATTGAACCGCCCACGATTAGCTTTCCATCACAGCTTACCGCACCGTTTACCGTTCCAATCAGATCGATACAGCCGTCGGTCTGCAAATCTCCATTGATAACTGTCGTCTTTGTAATATAGGTTGTATCTGCCTCTACGAGAGAGCTGACATCTGTCTTTTCAACTGCCGCTGTGTCCATAGTTGTCTCCATCGCTGCATCCTCCTGTACGCGTTCGTTTTCCATCTGCGTCTCTTCCTCTGCCTGCTTCGCCAATGTATCCTCCACAGCCTTCTCCAGATCCGCCGTCAGGAAGTTCTGCAGTTCTTCCTGCTTTGTCTCCGTCTCCGGTTCCGTCAGAAGTGCTTCCTCCGTATGCTCCAGCATATTTTCTTCATCAAGTGCATCCAGCGCCTTTAACTCATCTGTCTCATCCGCGGTATCTTCCTTTATCTCTGCGCCTACCTCTGTTACCGTCTCCGCCTGCAGATATTCGGTATCTGGTTTTGGTTCCAGCTCATCCTCTGAGAATGGCTCCGGTTCCATTTCCAGCTCGTCCTGAATCACCTCTGCCTCTGGCACGGTGTCAAACACAGAAGTCTCATCTGATGTCTTATCTTTCTCCATTGTCTCTACATTTGAGAAATGTTCCAGATTCTCAGATGCCTCTGGCATCTCTGGTTCCGGTCTGTCAATCCGGATCTCATCCAGATTCTCCAACAGATCTTCCGGTGCAACCTCCATCTGGTCATTTTCATCAAAGGTGTTTACCATATCTTCATCATCGTATTCCGCGCCAAGTTCATCCTTGTCCGGCATCAGCTCATTGACTGCCTGCGCGAAATCACGCTTGAAATCTTTAAAAAATCCCATGTAGACTTCCTCCTTGTCTCATCATTTCATTATACACCATGCCTACCTCGAAATCAATTTATTGACTCTGCTTTTCCGTAATTCTTCCATTTTCGCAATCAAGACACATGATCTGCATCCGGTGGATACGCTGGTATATCTTCTCTCCACAGCCGATGGCTGCCGGAATTCCAAACTCTGCACAGCGGATTGCCATATGGGATGCTGCGCCGCCATATTTGGTCACAAAGCCTGCAATATCCTTCGCGAAGATCCAGTCATATCCCGGATCTGCTTTCGTAAGCACCACGATTTTGCCGGTAATGTCAGAATCATGATCCTCATCAAGATTGACGATCGGTGCCTCCACAACCTTATTCGTGATAAAATTCGGTCTTGCCTCGTCGATATCAATAACATCAATATCCCCGACATCGAAGATGACCTCCGGTAATACGAGATACGAATTCACATGGTAAAACCGACGTCGTGTCTCAATCGTCTGAATATAAGAATCACGGCTGTGATAGCTTAAGAGATCCTGAATTTCCAGATAAGACATATCTTCTCTGGCAATCGCCATCACCTCGCCAAGCTTGACGATTACATCCAGCATCAGCGACAATGACTTCGTAAACTCAAACTTAAAATACTCCCGGTTCTGTGTTGCTTTCTTGATAAACTCGATGAATTTCTCCGGTGTAACCGGAATGCCTGCTTCATCCAAAGCAACCTGTAACCGTTCTAAATCGAGGCTTTTTGCCTCCTGCTTCACCTTATTGTTTCCAGTCAGATTTGCAGATGCGACATCAAAATAAATGTTCCGGTAGCTGTCTGAACGGATATCATAGGTGCCAAGCCTTAAATGTCCATATAGATGATTGAAGTCATCCCGGCTCAGCTTGCCATGACTGTATAAATCAAAATCACGTTCGAATTCCGAAGCAACCGTCGGAATGGACAACATGAAATCATCCATCTCCTGCTTCGTAAAATATCCTTTTTCCACCAACGTCCGGCAAAAACTCCTCGCCATAAATGCACAACGCGCCTGTCTTGTAAACTGTGGTGTTCCATGGTCCTTGATGGAATCTAACAACTCGTCAATGTAGCTGTACAGCTTCATGACATTTGTCTCCGCAAGCGGCGAATGCTTCCGAAGTTCATGCCGCAGCTCGGTAAGCTGTCCCAGCGAGCGAAGATCCTCCTCGCAAATTTCGTCGTAATGTTCTAACGTCTGCTTTGCAATCTCAAACAGCGCATTTCGAAGCCGGGAAATCTCAACATCGTCAAAGCCATATTCCGCAAGCTCCTTCAGACGGGTATCTGTCATAAAGTCATAGGTGTTGAAAATAATCTCAAATTCAATCTTATCATGTGCCGTCTTATCCTGTCTTAATTTCTGCTCATAATACTGATTCAGCTTATAGCACAGATCCTCCGGCAATCCCGCCGGTGTCAAACCATCGAATGTATAATTCACCGATATATACGGCTTATTCCCCACCTTCTGCATCAGTTCTCCACGAACTGGCTGATAGCCGAGTGGCTGTAAGCCTGCCGACCAGATATGGGCGGTGATCAGTTCCCGGTACAGGGAATAATCAAGCGGTCTTGGATTGCTGCCGATAATCTCCGCCGGGTTCCAGAATGCCATATCAGAAAGGATATGGAATGTATCAAGATACTTGCACTTTGCAAGTGCCTTTGTGTCCTTGAATTCCCGGTCTGTCATCGGTGCAATAATCTTCAATGCTGCCGCCAGTGGACGCACCTGGAAAATCACAACCGTTCCATCCTCCAGAATTGCAAATTCGATATCAAGTGCGGAAACATATTCATAAATCCGTTCGATCTCCTTGACTGCCGTCAACAGATCTACAAATTCGTATTCCAGGAACTCTCTGGATGCATTTTTTGCAATCCATTTTGTCTTTCCACGGACGCCACTTGTCACGGAATCCGTGCTTCCATTATCATCATATGTCACCATATAATACGGACGGTTGTATATGATATCTCTTGTGAACACAACCCCTGAAATCCGTACATGATCCGTCTGTCTCTGGATCAATACCTCTTCGTTTGCCTCAATCAGCTGCTGCTTCGCTTCCTCTGTGAAGTCCCCTTCCACATAAGAACGATACACTGTCTCGATTGCCTCTGTAATTGCTGCATCCTTTGATGCATCGACCCCCAGCACGCTCTCAAAGTGTCCGGCATTGCTTGTCTCCAGATTATCCTCACTTTTCGATGAGCTTCTAACAACGATCGTCTCTCCGGTAAACTGCTCTTTGATTGCCGCAATCACACCTGCCGGATTTCCGAAGAAATCCTCCGCATACACAATGCTTAATTCCTCAATATAAGAATGTTTTACAATTTCACGCAGATCAGCCAAAGTATCTGCTTTGGTTGATATTAAATATTCCTTCATCTTCTGCCCTTCATTCTACAATACAAACTTCTTAATCACTTCTACCAGTCCATCTTCATCGCAGGAAGCTGTCACATAGTCCGCCACATCCTTGACGACCTGCTGTGCATTTCCCATCGCAACGCCAACACCTGCGTATTCCACCATCGTCTTGTCGTTGAAGCCATCACCACAACAGATACACTGTTCCCGCTTCATGTCAATATGCTCCAGAAGCCGTGCGATGGATTCTGCCTTGTCCACACCTTTGACCGTGATCTCAATAAAATACGGTTCGGAACGGAATACATTCAGATCCGGCGAAACCAGCGCTGCAAGCTCCTTCTCATACTGTTCTGCGACTTCTGGCTCAGCTGTCATCAGGCACTTGATCATATCGAAATCCACAACCTTGAGAAAATCATCGACCTGACATAATTCCATATGATTGAGCCGTGCCTCAAACTCCATATATCCATCGGTGTCGGTTCCGGTAATCACCTGATTGTCCTTGTATGTGACCATACCAATGTGACGTTCCTTCGCAAATTCATAGAGAATCTTCGCATAACGGTTCGGGATTGCCTTCGTATAAATCACTTCCTGTGTCGCACACGAAATCACCTTGCCACCGTTAAAGCTCAACGCATAGCCGCCATATTCCGCAAGCCCCAAAGCATCCGAATACTGCTTCAACCCCGGAAATGGTCTGCCCGATGCCAGTGCAACAATATGTCCCTGCTCCTGTATCATCTTCAAATATTTCAGTGTCTCCGGTGTAATCTTTTTCTCCGAATTCACAAGTGTACCATCAATATCTAATACTAAAATCTTTTTATCTGTCATCGTTATCCTCTATCAGCATATTCTTCATTCCATGCCATCGCAATATACTCCTAGGCACGGTTATATTTATTTTACCATTTTCAAGGACATATGAAAAGAAGTATGTTATAATATTTCTATGGAAATTTTGATTCATGTTGAAAAAAAGAAATTAGATAGTGCATATACAAAAGCGGTCGCGGAGTACATCAAACGCCTCTCCGCTTTTTGTCGTGTGAAATGTATCTACTACAAGGATTTCTCAAAATTAGAACTGCAGAATTCGTCTGCCTGCTTCCGTGTCGTTCCCGGCACTGATACGATCTCATCCGAAGAATTTGCAGCAAAGATCGAAGAGCTTGGTCTGTCCGGTTATTCCCGCATCGAGTTTGTTGTTGCAGATCCTGCAACTGTTTATGATCTGGATATCGCAAAGTTTTCCCCATTCTCACTTTCCGGATTTACAATGTCCATTGATCTGACAACCGTCGTTTTGACCGAACAGCTCTACCGTGCCTATACGATATTAAATCACATCACTTACCACAAATAGTATCTGCCAGCACTTCCATAAGCATCACTCGCATCAACTGGTGCGGAAATGTCATATTGGAAAAGCTGATCTTCTCGTCTGCTCGTTTCACAACCGCATCGGATAACCCAAGCGATCCGCCAATCACGAATGCAATACTTGATTTGCCTCTCTGTTCCGCCGTCGCAATACTCTTTTTGATTTTGGAATTATCCATCTTCTTCCCATCAATGCAGAGAGCCGCCACATAATCGGTATTCTGGATCTGACTTAAAATCTTCTCCCCCTCTGTCTCCTTGATCTTACGAATCACTGTCTCCGATGTCTGCTTCGGAATGCTTTCATCCTTGAGACAGATCAGCTGTATTGATATTTTTTTATTGATCTGCTTCTGAAATTCCTCTATTTTATTCTGATAAAAAGTTTCTTTTACGTTTCCAACTACGATCAGTTTGATCTGCATATCCTGTTTTCTCCTGATTTTCCTTGTTAAATATTACACTTTGCCCGATTATTTACACAAACTTTCAACTTATGTCATAATTTGTTCATAATTATAACTTATATTATAACCATAGTTTTTTCATAAATCCTCTCTTTTTAAGATACAAAAAGAAAATGCCGGCTCGCATCCGGCATTTTCTTTTTTATTCTATTTATGCATTGATGTTTCCATTTTTCACATCTTCAAATTCCTGCATGATCTCATCGCTTGCCTTTGGTGTTGCAAGTGATACAACGACGATAAATACAAGGCTTACAATAAATCCAACTAACAGAGAATATACACCCGTATAAGTAGCCGGTGTCACATGAACCCCATCCAGGGTACAGCATTTAATGTAGTCCCAGATAATAACGGTCAATCCACCGCTTGCCATACCTGCAGCGGCACCTGCGAGATTCATACGCTTCCAATAAAGTGACATCAGGATTGCAGGGCCAAACGCACTACCAAGTCCTGCCCATGCATCGCTGACCAGATTCATGATGGATGAATTTGGATTCCATGCAATTACGATCGCAATGATTGCAACAACAAATACCGTTGCTCTTGCAATAAACAATATCTGCTTATCTTTCAGCTTCTTGAAGAACACACCCTTGAACAGATCATTTGCAACTGCGGAAGACGATACAAGAAGCTGGGAATCTGCCGTTGACATAATTGCAGCTAAGATACCACACAGCAGCAGGCCACCGATAAATGGCAACGTGTAATCTGTCATGAAGAGCTTCTTGATCATCTCGATATAGACATTCTCATACTGTGCACCTTCGTTGGAAAGTACCATTGGATACAGATATGCACGTCCAAGCACACCGATCACACAGGCAAGTACAAGCGAGATCAGTACCCACACGATCGCAACCTTCTTGGATTTTGCAAGTTCCTTCTCATCGCGGACTGCCATGAAACGAACAAGAATATGTGGCATACCACAGTATCCAAGTCCCCATGCAAGCTGGGACGCAATACTGATACCGGAAATCGGCTTACCATCCTGCATGAAGATATTCAGATAATCCTTCGCATCGACATTCAATCCGGAATTTACAAGATTTGGTACAATGTTTCCTGTGCCAAGCACGATCACAACCAGAATTGGAACAGCAAGTACACCAACCAGCATCATCATACCCTGTACGAAGTCCGTGGTACAAACGGCAAGGAATCCTCCAAGGAACGTATAGATCAGAATAACGACCGCACCGACGATCAATGCCTGATGATAATCCATCTTTGTGATTGATGCAAACAGCTTTCCACCAGAAGCAAATGCAGATGCAGAATATACCACGAAGAAGATTACAATCACGATCGCAGAAATCGTAATCAGAATATTATGCTTATCGCGGAAACGATTGCTCAGATACTCCGGAATCGTCATTGCATTGCCTGCTCTGATCGTATAGCGGCGCAGACGACCTGCGACGATTACCCAGTTTAAGATTGTACCGATCAAAAGACCGATTGCGATCCAAGCCTGATTCGCACCAAATGCATAGACACAGCCTGGAAGTCCCATCAGCATCCATCCACTCATGTCGGATGCCTGTGCAGAGAGGGCTGTCACCCATCCTCCCAAGTTTCTACCTCCTAAGAAGTAATCATCCGAGCTTTTGTTTTTTCTAGCTGTAATAATACCGATTCCCAACATAAAAATCATGTAAATTACAAATGCAAGTATTACCCATGTTGACATTTAATCTTTGGTCTCCATAAGAAACAGGTACCCATCTCCAATCGTTATGTGACCTTCCTCCTCTCTTAATTCGTTGCTAAGTCCTATCGTCTCTCCCTTTCTGATTGACAGGTCATTTGCATTATATTTAAAACCTTTGAGGGTAATGCCCTTCACACATTCTGAAAAGGGCAGTAAAGATATATAAGATCCATACAGATTTTCTGCACGAACTATCTTTTCTTTTTGTATCAGAGAAATCCGGTTATGAAGATCTAAGATTTCTGCATGGATTCCCTCCTGACAACACGTATAAAGCAATCCCAGATTTCCAAGTGTATGGTCGAGTCTGGTTCCAGTTGCGCCAAGCAGCAATGCCCGTGTAAATCCACGTTTTGCCGCCTCTAAGACTGCAACATGTGTATCCGTGAAATCTTTTTCCGGATTCAGTACCACACACTTTTCACGCACAACGGCATCAGGGCTTGTCACATATTTCGCTCTGATGCCGTCATTTGCGGAATCAAAATCTCCAATTATCAAATCCGGTTCGATGTCCAATTGTTCTAATATTTCCAGTCCCTTGTCCACACCGATCACATACGGATGAACCGGATATCCATATGCGCCCTCATAAACGGTCGCGAGCAAATTCTGATCGACCGAGCCACCTGTGACAATGAGACAATATTTGCTTTCTGTTTTCATTTCTATGCTCTATGCGTTCAGCTTTTCCATAAAAGCTGCGATATTTGCTTTCTTGTCGCCCTTGAAGACAGCGGAGCCTGCAACAACAACATTCGCACCGGCGTCTAATACATCCTGTACGTTGTCAACCGTGATACCGCCATCCACCTCGATCAGAAGTTCTGGATTACGCTCTTCGGCAAGTGCCTTTACTTCCTGCAGCTTCGTAAGTGCAATCGGCATAAACTTCTGTCCGCCAAAGCCCGGATTGACGCTCATGATCAGCACCATATCCACCTGATTGATATAGTACTCTAACCAGTGTACCGGAGTCTCCGGATTCACAGCAATACCAACCTTCATACCTGCTGCCTTGACAGCATCAATCGTCTCCTGTAAATCCTTACATGCCTCGTAATGTACTGTCAGCATGTCTGCTCCTGCATCCGCAAATGCATCGATATAACGAATTGGCTCATTGATCATCAGATGTACATCAAAAAAGCTGTCTGTGACCTTACGGATGCATTTAATAACCGGTGGTCCAAAGGAGATATTTCGTACAAAGGTTCCATCCATAACATCTAAGTGAAACCATTTCACGCCTGCCTCATCCAGCACTTTTGCATTTCGTTCAATATGGTTAAAATCAATTGACAACAACGACGGTGAAAGAATATTCATACCTACCATCTCCTTTTATTTTTTAATTCATCATATAACTGCACATAATTATCATAGCGAAGCTGTGAGATCGTCCCCGCCTGCAACGCTTCTTTCACGAAGCACTCCGGCTCATGTATATGCACACAGCCATTGAATTTACAACGGCCATTATAACATTCAAACTCCCGGAAATATTCCTTTAAATCTTCCGGTTCTAAGTTCTCAATCACAAGAGAACTAAATCCCGGTGTATCCATGATATACGTGTCTTCCTCAATGTAGATCAGTTCGGAATGTCTCGTTGTGTGTTTTCCTCTGCGGATCTTCTCACTGACTGCTCCGGTCTGCACCTGCGCCTGCGGATGCAATGCGTTTAACATCGACGATTTTCCGACACCAGACGGCCCCGCAAAAACGCTTGTCTTACCCCGGATTGCTTCCCGGAATGCATCAACTCCAACATTCTCCTTTGCAACCGTCAGGAACACCTGATAACCAGCGCCTGCATAGATATCACAGATTTCCTTTGCTTCCTGCCCGCTTACAAGATCAGATTTGTTAAAGCAGATTAACGTGTCAACACCCTGCTGTTCCATCATGATCAAAAACCGGTCTAACAGATTGTAGTTTGGCTTCGGATCTGCCAGTGCAAATACGATCACAGCCTGATCGACATTTGCAACCGCCGGGCGGATCAGCAGATTCTCCCGCGGTAAGATTTCCACGATGTTTCCGGTCTTATCCTGTTCACTGATAATCTCGATCTCGACATCATCGCCAACTGCCGGTTTAATCTTCTGGTTGCGGAACGCACCCTTTGCTTTACACTCATATATGGTATTTACAGTATTATGTGGGTGGATATAATAAAATCCACCCACACCTTTCATAATCTTTCCCTGCATAGACTTCCTATACTCTTTTATTCTTCCGAATAAGAAACCTCCGGAGTTGTTCCCGAAAATGCCGCAGTTACATTATTTCCACTCACATCTACAATTATTAGGCTTGCGCTTCCTCCTGTAGAACTTAACCCAGGAACGGTCGCTGACACTTCATAAGAAGCGTTCGGACTAATTTGAATATCCTTTGAATAAACAACTTGTCCGTTAAATTGAACTTGTACTGTCACCGCAGTTTCATCTGGTACACTTACTTCATCTACTCTAGAAATTGTTCCGGAAATCTTTGCTGTATATTTCTTCTCCTTCTGCTCTGGTCCATCACTGATGACAAAATCAACACTGTCGCCCTCTGTGACAGTGGTTCCTCTAGCTGGATTCTGGCTGATAACCATACCTGCTGCGACGCTGTCACTGTTTGCATGTGTGACATTTCCTGCAGAAAGTTTCTTACTTGACAGAGAATCTCTTGCCTGTGCCTCTGTAAGTCCGCCTAAGTTCGGAACTTCTACTTCTTTCTTCTCAGAACCATTGCTGACTGTCACGATAACCTTTGATCCCTTGGCTGCCTTTGTGCCACCTTCCGGATCAGTCTTGATAACTTTATCTTTCTCGACATCATCGCTGTATTCATATGCATGGCTGACTTCAAAACCAGCCTCTGTCAAAATTGTAACTGCCTGTGAATCTTCATAATTCTTGACATCTGGTACATCGACTTCCTCTGCACCAGCACTGACCTTGAGCACGATCTCCTGATCTGCAGGTATCGTCTCGCCTTCCTTCACGCTCTGTTCAAAGACATAACCTTCCTGTGTCTTCTCATCCTCGACATGCTCTGTCTTGACATTTGTAAAGCCTGCATCTGAAAGCATCTTCAGTGCTGCATCTTCTGAAACGCCAGTGAAACTGATCATGGCAATGGACTGTACTTCCTCGGTTGTGATCTTGTTCTTGTTATCTTTCTTGGAGCCAAATTTGAACCAGCCAAGTACATTACCAAGCACGACGATAATAATGATTGCAATGATCACGGCAGTTGCTACACCTGCAATTGTAACTGCCTTCCGGATACCCGGATCTATGCCATCCGGATCTTCCTCTTCTTCTAACTCTTCATCGTCATCATAATCCTGAACCTTCTTCAGATTGCCACGCTTTGGCTGTGGTTCCGGTTCATAATCATCCTCTTCCCATTCGTCATCGTCTTCCTGCAGAAGTTCATTGATTCTGCCGTTGTTTGCCTGCGGGGTAGAGTTATATCCAATCGGACGGATCTCGCCCATCTCCTGTGATACTGGTGGGTTATCATATGGCTGGCTGTACAGGTCGCGGTTTGCACTTCCGTTACGGATTGCCTGTACGTCTTCCTTCGTCCACTCCTGTGTCGGACTGTTTGTGATTGATGTTGGTGCAACCACAATATCAATATTCGGGTTGTTCTGTACACGCTTCAAGTCTGCGATCAAGGCACTCGCTGTCAGATATCTGCGCTCTGGCTTCTTCTGTGTCGCCTTCAAAATGATCTTCTCAAAGCTGGTATAAATATCCGGATAATACTGTCTCGGCGGAATCATCTCGTTCTGGATATGCATGAGTGCAACCGATACATTGTTATCTCCCTCAAACGGCACTCTTCCAGTTACCATCTCATACATCGTGATACCGAGCGAATAAATATCGCTTCGTTCATCGCTGTATCCGCCTCTCGCCTGCTCTGGGGATATGTAGTGTACACTGCCCATTGCGCCAGATGTAAGCGTATTGCTGCTCGCTGCCTTGGCGATACCGAAATCTGTGACCTTGATATTTCCATTTTTTGATACAATAATATTCTGTGGTTTGATGTCACGGTGAATAATATGGTTCTCATGCGCTGCTTCCAGACCGGATGCGATCTGGATAGAGAAGTTGATGGCTGTCTCCATATTGAGACGACCGTTCTGCTCGATATACTGCTTTAATGTGATACCCTCTACCAGTTCCATCACAATGCAATAAATGCCTTCATCATCGACAACATCATATACATTTACAATATTCGGATGTGTCAGTCCTGCGGAAGCCTGTGCCTCGATCCGGAACTTTGTCACAAAGTTCTTATCGTTGCTGAACTCCGGCTTCAATACCTTGATTGCCACATTTCGATTCAATCTATGATCTCTTGCTTTGTAGACTATGGACATTCCGCCTGCACCGACCACGTCCAAAATCTCATATCTATCACATAATATCATTCCTGGTTTTAACATGATTTCAACCCTTTCTGCTATATTCGTTCTCTATTCGGTCATCAATCTGCCGATATAATAATTACGGATATATTATCCGAACCACCATAATAATTTGCCCGATTCACAAGTTCCTGTGCAATTCGGTCCAAATCGTCTTCCTCGGAAACAATATCCCTTATTTCGTCATCTTCGACCATGTTCGATAACCCGTCTGAGCATAACAGATATTTTTCTTCCGTGTTTATATCTATCTCAAAAAAATCCGGCATCATCTCGTCCCGTGAACCCATCGCTTTTGTGATGATGTTCTTCTCTGGATGATTGCGTCCTTTTTTCCGTTCCAGTTCACCTTTTCGGATCAGTTCCTCGACAAGCGAATGATCCATTGTGATCTGACGAATCTCTCCGCCGATCGCATACAATCGGCTGTCACCGACATTCGCCACATACAGCTTTCCATCCTGTGCCACGGCTGCTACCATCGTCGTTCCCATCCCATTTAAATCGGGATCTGCACACGCCGCCTTATATATTTCGTTGTTTACAAATAACATTGCCCGTTTTAACAGTGCTACCGGATTTTCTATTGTGGACTTCTCTATGAAATCCACTGTAATATCAATCGCCATCCTTGATGCTTTGTCCCCCGCGCGATGTCCGCCCATTCCATCTGCTACGATATACAGATTCGGAAGTGGACCGACCGGAGTGTCACTGAAAAAAATACTGTCCTGATTGTTATTACGTTTGATCCCGGTATCCGTCTTTCCACTAGAATGCATGGGAATCCTCCTGATGATGAAACGCATATTTCCTTCGTAACTGACCACAGGCAGCATCTATATCGCTACCCATACTCTTCCTTATTGTAGCATTTATGTGATATTTTGCAAGAGTGGATTTGAATTTTTCAACGGAATCACTGTCGCTTCGCTCGTATTCCCGCTCTTCCACCGGATTGATCGGAATCAGATTGACATGACAATTCATACCTGCAAGCAGCTTTGCCAGTTTTCTCGCCTGTTCCTCCGTATCATTCTTGCCCTTTACAAGGCTGTACTCAAAAGTCACTCTCCGTCCGGTCTGCCGGAAATATTCCCGACAGGCATCTAATGTCTCTGCCAGTGTGTACTGGTGTGCAACCGGCATCAGTTCTTTCCGCTCCTCATCGGTCGGCGCATGTAAGGAAAGTGCAAAGGTGATCGGGATATCTTCCTTTGCCAGATCATGGATGCGCGGCACAATTCCACAGCTTGATACCGTGATATTTCTGGCACTTAAATTGTATCCATTCTCATCGATCAGCAGGCGCAAAAAACGAATCAGATTCTCATAGTTGTCGAGCGGTTCTCCCGTTCCCATCACGACCACGTGGCTGATACGTTCCCCGGTGATGCGGCTCGTCGCATAGATCTGTTCGAGCATCTCCGAAGCGGTCAGATTCCGTACCAGTCCGCCAATCGTCGACGCACAGAAACGGCATCCCATCCGGCAGCCCGCCTGCGATGAGATACAAACCGAATTACCATAATTATGGCGCATAAACACCGTCTCGATCATCTGTCCATCCGACAGGCGGTACAGGAATTTGATCGTACCGTCTGATTTTGATTCCTGACTCATTTCTGCCTCAATGTGCACGAATCCTTCCTCGTCCATCTGTGCACGCAGTGCCTTCGGAAGATTCGACATATCCTCCGTCGATGCCACATACTTCTGGTGCATCCACTGAAACACCTGCTTTGCCCGAAACGCCGGCTGTCCGTGTTCTTTCATCCACTGTTCAATTTCTGCAAGGTACATTGATTTGATGTCCATTTTAATCTCCTAGCTTATGCAGTACCGCATAATAAAATCCGTCACAGGCATCGATGCCTTGTAAGAACTGTCGTTGTTCTTTTAATGTATATTCTGGATGTTCCTTTAAGAAACGCTCCACCTGCAAGGTATTTTCTTCCTTTGTGATCGTGCAGGTGCTATATAAAAGCGTTCCACCTGCCTTCACGTATCGGCAGGCGTTTTGCAGTATCGTATGTTGCAGCTCCACCAGTGACTCGATCTGTTCCTCGGTTACCCGGTATTTGATATCATTTTTCCGTCCCATGATGCCAAGTCCGGAACAAGGCAGGTCTGCGATAACAACATCTGCTTTTTTCTCCTGCTCCTGCATATATTCCGTTGCATCCTGACAACGGATATCCACATTTGCAAGCTTTAACCGTTCTACATTTTCTTCAATCAGTTCCAGTTTTTCCTCTGCAATGTCCATCGACAGCACATGCCCTTGCTGTGCAAATTCTGCTGCCGCCGTCGTCTTACCACCCGGTGCCGCACAGATATCCATCACAAAATCCGCTGGCTGGATGCCTGCTGCCGCAACCGCACACATCGAGCTTTCATCCTGCACCGTGAAATATCCCTGCTTATATCCCGGAATCTTGTGTATAAAATCATAGCCCGATAACAGCCATGCCCCTTCATAATATGCACCCGGCTCGACTGTTATGCCTGCTTCTTTCAATCGGTTCTTATAAGAATCCATCGTCTCTCCGTTTTCTTCGATCCGATGTTTGTTCAGCCGGATACTCGTCTTCCGGTCTGCAAATGCCGCCTGAAAGATCGTTTCTGCGCTCTCTGTGCCATATTCCAAGATAAGCTTCTGTACGAGCCAGAGTGGTGTTGATGTCATCACGGACAAATACCGCTCCGGTTCTCTTTTTTGATCAGGATATGCAAGCTTCGTTTTCTCCCGTGTGATCGTCCGAAGCACGCCGTTCACAAAACCAGAAAGTCCGGCAAAGCCATGTTTTTTCGCAAGCTTCACGCATTCATTGCACGCGGCAGAATCCGGTACGCTGTCCATAAAAAGAATCTGGTAACAGCCCATCCGGAGCAGACAGGCGATCACCGGCTTACACTTTTTTATCTTCGTCTTTGAATACTGGTCGATCACATAGTCCAGCCGCAGCTTTGTCTCTGTGACACCCTCCACCAGTCTGGATAAAAAAGCGCGTTCTACCTTGTCCGTAAACTGGTTTTTACGAAGTGCATTTCCAAGTGCAATATTCGAAAATGTCTGATTAGTCTCTATATCCAATAATACAGTCAAAGCCACGTCTCTTGTATCCATGTGTTTCTCCTCTTTATTTCCAATTTACAGCCATCCCTGCCTTAAGCGGATTGCCATTTAAATAAGCTACGGTATCCATCGGCTTCTTACCCTCCGGCTGCAGGTTCTGGATCTGCAAGGCATCCGTGCCACACGCGATCACAAAATACTTCTTTGCAACCTCCACGATCTCGCCCGGTGCAAAGGTCAGTGTCTGTTCCACCTTTCCCTGTGCCTGCGTCTTATATGCATCATCCATTGCGATGACCTTTGCTTTGTAGATCTTCACATTCTTGCCGTCTATCTCTGTATATGCACACGGCCACGGATTGAGTCCCCGGATCAGACGTTCCAGTTCCTCTGCGGACTTCGCAAAATCCATCCGCCCCATTTCTTTGGAAAGCATTGATGCATAACAACTCTGTGCATCATCCTGTTTCGTCCGTGTTGCTGTATGATTTTCCAGTTTGGTGAGTGTCTCCAAAATCAAGGCCGCTCCAGCCTCGGCAAGCTTGTCATGCAGCGTGGCTCCAGTATCTTCCGGTGTGATCGCAACCTCCACCTTGTCGATCATATCTCCGGTATCAAGTCCTTTTTCCATATACATCGTTGTGACACCAGTTACCGTCTCTCCGTCGATGATTGCACGCTCAATTGGTGCTGCGCCACGGTATTTCGGAAGCAGTGACGCATGAATGTTGATACAGCCATACGGCGGAATCGATAAAATACTCTCTGGCAGAATCTGTCCATATGCAGCCACCACGATTGCATCCGGCTTGTATGACCGAAGCGTTTCTACCATCTCTGCCTCGCGCACCTTCTCCGGCTGATAGACGGGAATCTCATATTCCTGTGCTTTCACCTTGACTGGCGTTGGTACCAGCTTGCGGTTTCGTCCCTGTGGTTTGTCCGGCTGTGTCACAACCGCAACCACCTCATGTTCTTTCACGATTGCCGAAAGCGCAATCGCTGCAAACTCCGGCGTTCCCATATATATGATTCTCATGCTCTACCTCCATGTTCTACCCTGTTGCACTTACGACTTCTGGTTACTCTTCCGGCTCAACTGGCTCTACTTTGTAAAGTCCATCCTCTACCTTGTCCTTGTACAGAATTCCATCGAGATGATCTAACTCATGACAGATCGCACGTGCCAGTAATCCCTCGCCCTCGATCTGCCGAAGCTGCATATCCTCGTCATATGCTTCACAGATTACATGATTTGGTCTTGTCACAGTTCCCTGCAGACCCGGCAGACTCAGGCAGCCTTCTTCCCCTGTCTGTTCGCCGTCCGCCTCGATAATCTTTGGATTGATCAATGTATAGGCATTATCATCTCCGATATCGATCACGACAATGCGCTTTAATATACCAACCTGTGGTGCCGCTAGTCCCACACCATTTGCCTCATACATCGTCTCATACATATCATCGATCAATGTCTGTAACCGCGGTGTCATCTTCTCAATCGGTTTGCAGACCTTTCTCAATACATCATCACCATCTAAACGTATCTTTCTCGTTGCCATATTGCCCTCCATTTATATTATAATTTAAAACCATATTTTTCTTAACAAACCGTCATCGGGTTCATATCCACGCTGATCGTCACGCCTTCGCAGCCGCATGTGTCAATATAGTCACGCAGCGTCGTGATTGCGCCAAGCCCTGGTGCCTTGATATAGATCACATAACGGTATTCATCGTTGATCTTTCCAATCGCCGCTTCTCCCGGTCCGATGATCCTTGTCTGCGTATATTGTAATGTCTTTGTCTTTTCCTTTAAATCCCGGCATAAAATCCCGGCATAGCTTTCTACTTTTCCTTTGGATTCTCCGGTCAGCAGAATCTGCAACATATCATAAACCGGTGGATAACGAAGCATCCGCCTGTATGCCATCTCCATTTCGTAAAATGCTTTGTAATCCTGACTGGCAGCTGCCGCAATCGCATAATGATCTGGCTGGTAGGTCTGTATCACGACCGCTCCTTCTTTTTCGCCTCGACCGGCACGTCCGGCTGCCTGCGTCAGAAGATCAAAAGTACGTTCTCCTGCACGGTAGTCATTTGCGTATAAGGATAAATCCGCCAGGATCACGCCAACCAACGTCACATTGCTGTAATCATGTCCCTTGACGATCATCTGCGTGCCGATCAGCATATCTGCCTTTCCTTCCGCAAACTGCTTCAGAATTCTGGCACCTGCGTCCTTCCGCATCGTTGTATCCCGATCCATCCGCAAGGTCTTAATCGCAGGGAACAGTTTTTTTATTTCCTCTTCAACCTTCTCTGTACCAGTTCCAAATCCGGCGATCATATTCGATTTACAGGACGGACACTGCTTTGGCATCGCTGTCATATAGCCACAGTAATGACACACCAGTTGTCTCTGTGCCTGTATTGTCTGCTGATGATACGTTAACGCCACATCACATCTTGGACATTTGATTGCCTCACCACATGCCCGGCACGATACAAAGCTGTTAAATCCCCGGCGGTTGATAAAAAGCATCATCTGCTCTTTTCTTTCAAGCCGCTCCTGTATCTTCTCATAGAGACTCCGGCTGATGATACTCCGGTTTCCCCGTCGGAGCTCCTCGCGCAGATCCACAACCTCGATTTTCTGTGCCTGCACACCATCGGGGCGTTCTTTTAATTCCCATAACCGGTATTGTCCGGCTTCTGCCCGCGCATAGCTCTCGATACTCGGGGTCGCCGAACCGAGAATGACACTGGCTTCTTCCAGCTCTGCACGCTTGATTGCCACGTCTCTTGCATGATACCGCGGTGCCTGATCACTCTTAAATGCCGGATCATGCTCCTCATCCATTACAAGCAGCTTCAGATTCGGAAATGGCGTAAAAAGTGCTGAGCGGGGACCGATCACAACATCGACTTCCCCTTCCTTCGCCTTGCGGAACTGCTCGTATTTCTCACCCTTGCTCTGCTTGGAATTGACAAATGCCACACGCGTGCCAAAATGTTTTCGGAACCGCGCCAGTGTCTGATACGTCAGCGAAATCTCCGGAATCAGCACAATCGCCTGACCGCCCTCCCGGATCACTTCCTTGATGCACTGGATATAGACCTCTGTCTTCCCACTTCCGGTTACACCGTGCAGCAGATATGTATGCCGCTCTCCTGCCTGTATATCTTCCGCAAATGCATCGACCAGCGCCTGCTGCTCATCATTCAGTGTCACAAACTCCCAGTTTGTATCCGGCAAAGTTGTCTCCTCCACCTTCTGCGCAGTCTTTCGCACCGTCTGTTTCACTGGCATGACTGTCTGCAACGCCTGATTCATCGTTGTCCCATATGTCTCCCGCATCCATGCAGCAAGCTGGATCAGCTTTCCCTCGATTGGAAGTCCTTTCTGCGGCACATCGACGATCTCCTTGATCTTATCCGGTTCGTAGGATGGAGTCTGTGTGATACCAATCACATAACCGTGCCGGTGCGCATTTCCTTTTCCAAACGGAACCGTCACCAGACTTCCGACCTGTACCTGCTCTTTCCATGCATCTCCGATCCGGTATTGAAACACCCGGTCGATCGCACTATGCGAAATATCGATTATTATATCCGCATATGTTTGTGACATCCTCTTCCTCCAAAATCTCACGAATCAGATCCCGTTCATCCATGTGATGTTTCACACCATGAATCTCCTGATAGTCTTCATGTCCCTTTCCTGCAAGGACGATGACATCGCCCTCTTTCGCATGCAGGATTGCATAACGGATTGCTTCCTTCCGATCTGCGATCTTCACGTATTCCCCATCCGTTTTCTTCATTCCGGTTTCGATATCTGCGATAATTGCAAGCGGTTCCTCATCTCTTGGGTTATCGCTTGTAATAATCGTAAAATCAGACATTTTCCCTGATACTTCGCCCATCTCAAACCGACGGTCTCTGGAACGATTTCCGCCGCATCCAAACAAGGTCACCAGACGTTTCGGATTGTAGGCTCGAAGCGCTGTAAGCAGACTTTCAAGCGCCATTGCATTGTGCGCATAATCGATCATCAGCGTAAATGAATCGGAGATTGGAATCATCTCCACACGTCCGCGTGCCTTTGCTTCCTTCAATATATTCTGAATATCTGTAATACCAACCTGCATCTGATCTGCCACTGCGACTGCTGCCAGAGAATTATGCACGGAGAACTCTCCCGGCAGGTCTACCACAATCTTTGCATCCAGTTTCCCGCACAATGCATACTGGATTCCAAGCACTCCTTTTTCTCTGTACAGTTCGATATCCTTTGCACAGTAATCCGCATCTGTGCGCTCGCCGTAGGTTAATTTCTCACAGGTTGCATGCTCCATCATGTACGCTGCATTTGCATCGTCCACATTGAAAATACCAGTCTTGCAGAGTGTAAACAGCTTTGCTTTCCAGTCGCGGTATTCCTCAAAACTTGCGTGTTCATTTGGACCGATATGATCCTTCGACAGATTTGTGAAGATACCATAATCAAAATCCACGCCTGCTACACGGTCTAACATCAGTCCCTGCGAAGAAACCTCCATCACGACCGCCTTACAGCCATTTTCCACCATATTCTTTAAATATTTATGCAAGATCATCGACTCTGGTGTTGTGTTGTCCGCATGAATCTTCTGACTTCCATCTATAATTTCAATCGTACCGATCAAGCCGGTTTTAATCCCGGAGCGTTCCAGCATCTCACGGATCATATAGGTCGTTGTCGTCTTTCCTTTGGTTCCGGTCAGTCCAATTACCGTCAGCTTCTCAGAAGGATTTCCATAAAACGCAGAACTGATCTTACCCATTGCATACCGGGTACTGTCCACACGGATCACAGTTACCGCATCTGGCACATTTACCGGCTTTTCCACGACGATCACGGCTGCACCCTTCGCAGCCACATCCTCTGCATATGTATGTCCATCTGATACCGCACCAGAGATACAGAAAAACAGATCTCCCGGCTGTACCTTTCGCGAATCGTTCTGGATCTCCCGGATCTCTGTATCTGTGTTTCCCTTCAAAACCTCATAATCCAGTCCCTGTAATACTTCTAATAATTTCATACGCTGTCCTCCCTAAAAGAATAGAAGTGAAAAGTAAATAAGGCCACAGCATTTGTTCTGCAGCCTTTTTGAACCTTTCGGGTTTCTTTACTCGTCATCTCCGACAATCTTAACTTTTCCGCTATACAGCTCCTTGACTGCGGTAGAAAGTGGCTTGCCACTCTCTGATTTTACCAATGGCTCTGCGCCATCGATGATCTGTCTGGCTCTCTTTGCAGTCGCCATAACCACAGAATAACGACTCTGAACAACCGGCTGTTCGCCTGGCTCTACGTCGCTGTTAATCACTTCCATTAACTCCGTGTAAGATGGATGTATCATTGTCTATATCTCCCTTCCTATAAAGCTTTCAGCTCGTTTTTAATCTCTTCTATAAATTCCAGATTATTCTCACGCAGACATTTTCTGCCGACAATAATCGAGTGTACGCTGTGTACACATGTATCTAAATCGTCGTTAACAACGATATAGTCGTATTGCTGCATGTCCTCGGACTCTTCTACCGCACGCCGCATGCGTTTGTCGATGACTTCCTCGCTCTCGGTGCCACGTCCTGCCAGACGCTCCCGGAGTCCCTTCGCGCTCGGTGCTGTGATGAAGATAAGAATCGCATCCGGATACTGTTCCCGGACATTCATCGCGCCCTGCACTTCGATCTCTAAGATCACATCATGTCCCTTCGCCATCTCATCTTCTACAAATTTTCTTGGGGTACCATAGTAGTTCTCCACATACTGTGCCCACTCAATAAATCCATTATAATCAATCAGATTCCGAAATTCATCCACGGATTTGAAATAATATTCTCTTCCGTCTACTTCGCCTTCCCGCGGTGCACGTGTTGTCGCAGAAACCGACAGGCTGTAACCATACTCGGCAACCATCTTCTTTACCACGGTACCTTTACCAACACCGGAGAATCCGGAAATGACGATCAAAGAACCTTTCTTTGCCATAATCTATCTGGTTCCTCCTACTCTATATTCTGTATCTGTTCACGAACCTTCTCGATCTCTGTCTTAAGGTCGATTCCCTTATCGGAAATGATCAGGGAATTTGCCTTGGACAAAATCGTGTTTGCTTCCCGGTTCATCTCCTGTACGATGAAATCAAGCTTCCGGCCAACGGCACCACCCTCGGTCAGGATCTTGATTGTACTGTCAATATGACTTCTGAGACGTACAACCTCTTCGTCCACACAGACCTTATCCGCATACATTGTAACCTCGGCTGCAATACGCTGATCATCGATCTGCGTATTGATCGCAAGTTCATCCACCTTCTCGATCAATCTCGCCTTATAGTCCTCGATGATCTGTGGGGATTTCTCCTCGATATAAGCCACAATGTCTGACATCGCAGCAAGCTTGGCAAGCAAGTCTTTCTTCAGGTTCTCACCTTCACGGACACGGGATTCCACAAATTTCTCGGCTGCTTCCCGCACAACACCCTCCAAATGAGACCAGATCTCATTCTCATCCACAGACTGCTCCTCCAATGTAAACACCTCTGGGAATCTGCCGATTACCGCTGGCTTCACATCTGACTGCAAGCCGAAATCCTCCACCATACTATTCAGATAGTTTACATATTCGGTTGCAATTTCCTTATTATATTTTACACATACGTTGGACTTTGTATAATCTTCATATGTGACAAATACGTCTACTTTTCCTCGCTGAATATACTCTTTCAGGCAGGTTCTGATGTCTGTCTCAAAATAATTCAGCTTCTTCGGCAACTTCACGTTCATATCACAGAATCTGTGATTCACCGCCTTGATCTCTACCACGATCTTACGATCGTCATTTACCTGTTCGCCTCTTCCGAAGCCTGTCATACTTTTTATCACGATAGTCTCCTATATACGTCGGTTGCCTTGCGGCAATCGTTTCTCCCTGCGCATTTATGCACACATAAAAATAATGCAGATTATCGTTTCTATCTTATCCATGAACGATAATCTACATTATTATAGTATAGGCACCCCTAAAAATCAAGGTGTTTTGATGTTTAATTTCACGTTTTAAGCTTCTGCGATCCCGTGGATATCCGGCTCGATACTCATCGAATAATTCGTATGATAGATTACAAAACCCGGCTTTGCTTTCGGCGGTTTCTTCAGATTTTTCTTCGTCGTATAGTCAATCTCCACCTTCGGTGCTTCTTTGCCGGTTGAGTAATATGCCGCCAGTCTCGCCGCCTCCTCGTAGGTACGGTCTGGAATCTCTGTCTCACCGTTCGTCTTGACGATCACATGGGAACCCGGCATCTGTTTGGCATGAAACCACAGATCATTGCCCTCTGCAAACTTAAATGTCAGCTCCTCATTCTGGAAATTATTCTTTCCGACATACATATGGTAGCCATCACTGGATATATAATGCAGTGGCTTTGCCTTCACCTGTTTCTTCTGCTTGTTCCGATCGAATCTGCCGCGCACATAGCCACTTTCCACAAGCTCCTGCTTGATCTCCTGCAGATCATTTTCCGTTTTCGCAATCTCCAGCGAATTCTGCACAGAAAGCAGATAATCAAGTTCCTCTTTCGACTCTACCGTAAGCTCCATCAGTGCTTCATAGGTACGCTTCAGTTTGTTGTATTTGTTGAAATACCGCTTTGCATTTTCCATCGCCGACTGCTCTGGATCAAGCGGAATCGTAAGCATACTGCCATCATAGTAGTTCTCGCAGGTGATTTCTTTATCGCCCGGTTTACAAGAATATCCATAGGCAGTCAGCAATTCACCATAGACCTTGTATTTATCCCGTTTCTCTGTATCCTTTAGCTGCGACCGCTGCAGATCGTATTTCTTTGCTGTCCGCTCAATCGCATTGTTCACAATCTTTCGAAGATCGGTCGACCGCTGCCTGATCCGCGTCACCACGCTTTTTGCCTGATAGTATTCTTCAATGACCGGAGACATCGACGGAAATACTTTCAGTCCATCCACATCCTTCTTTGGAAGGTTGTCTGCTTCCTCTCCGTACATCGTCAGTGTACACGCCGCAAATTCCTTCGGTGCATACCCCTGATATGCAATACACGGTGCAAACTGTTCTTCTTTTATACTTGTCCGCATCGCATCAAACGCTGCATACAAATCCTCCTGCTCCTGCATCGAAAGTCCCGCCGTACTCATGCCGCCATCGACACCAGCCCGGTAACAGATCTCATTTGCGATCACCGGTGATAATCCTGTCAGCGATGTATAGATTGCCTTCGTCACCGATACCGGCTTGCGCAGGACATGATTCATAAAATAATTGATATCAATGTCGAGCGGATTTTCCTTTTCCTGTGCCGGAGGATATACATACGTTCTTCCCGGCAGCACTTCCCGCACCGAACTTACTTGATGGGAAATATGCTTGATGCTGTCAATGATCGTACCATCCGCATCCGTGAAGATGATGTTGCTGTGTTTTCCCATGATCTCAACGATCAGCTTCTTCTGGCAAAGATCACCCATTTCATCAAGGTGTTCTAACTGCATCTCTACAATTCGCTCAAAATTCGGCTGCGTCACCGATAAGATGCGTGCATTTCCAATATGCTTCCGTAGCAGCATACAAAAATTCGGGGCTGTCGTCGGATTCTCCTTTGTCTGCCCCGTCAGATAAATAAGAGGCAGACTGGCATCTGCAGAGATTACCAGACGACTGGTTGTGTTGCCCTGTTCTGTCCGGTTCTTTACGACCAGACACAGTTCATCCACTTCCGGCTGATATATTTTATAGATACGTCCGCCTGTCAGATTCTTCTTTAGTTCACTGACGATTGCAGACACGGTTACTCCGTCAAATGCCATTTTCTTACTCCTTTTCATTCCAATAATCACGATCAATAATCACGAAACACACTATGATTTGCATATATGTCTGCATCGTTGTCTGACTATATAAGATGTATTGAAATTAAGAAGTTCTAAGATGTTCTGATTCACAAGCTAAACAACGCACGCAACCACCGCCAATTCGCCATCCATGGCTCAGTGGCGGTTTGTTTGAACATCGTGTTCAAACATTGCTGTTTATTTACAGAACATCAAGAACTTCTAAATTCCAAACATATTTATATTGTCAGACAACGATGCAGACACATAAAAGCAAATCATAGTCCGTTTCGTAAGCTACTTTCTAAAATTGCAATCACATAATATCAAAAATGCATGTCAATGTAAATGCGCATATAGATTCATGAAGTAATATGATACATTTGTGACTTAGAAGTAATTCGTGTTCTGTGAATATCAGCAATGCGAAAACACGATGTTTTCGCAAGCTGCCACTGAGCCATGGATGGCGAATTGGCAGCGGTTGCGTACGGTAATACATATATCCCAGAACACGAATATTACTTCTTAGTCACAATATGTTATATTACGAATGAATCTACTATGCATATTTACATCTGACATGCATTTTGACCACCTTATGTGATTATATTAGATCAACAATCCAAGCAGATCGTTGCTTCGTTTTACAAATGCTGTCATCTTCTCAGCAGAGAGCGGCTTGTTGGCAAGAACAGCTAAATCATAAAGCTGGTTGCAGATCATATCCTTGTACTCACCCTCTGGATTATCTAAGATGTATTTTACAAGCTTGTTGTTTGCATTCAAGACAAGTGTCTCTGCCTCGCCTGCTCCAAACATGTTCGGATCCATACCGCCCATATTGTAAACACGCATCATTTCCATCATACGGCGGGACTCCTCGGATACGGTCAGGACAGAAGATACATTCTCGTTCTTCATGCTCTCAACCTTGACTACAAGCTTATCATTTCCAGTTGCTTTCTTGAATGCCTCAGAAAGCTTATCGGTATATTCCTTCGTCTGCTCTTCCGTCAGCTTCTCACCGACAAAGTTATCGGCAAGGTCTGCATCGATACGCAGGAACTTCACATTTTCATTCTTACCTTCCAGGTGTGTGATGTATGGGTTATCAATGTTGTGTGTCAGATAAACCGCATTCATGCCCTCTTCCTTGAACATGTTGATGTACTGGGACTGTGCCACTTCATCGGAGATATAGAATACCTTGTTCTCGTATTTCTCCTTGCCCTCTTCCAGGTACTCTGGGAGTGTGATGTACTTGCCGTTGATATCCTTGAAGAGCATGTAATCTGTCATCTTGTCACAGAACTTCTCATCCTTCAGGCAGCCAAACTTGATAAATGGGCTTAAGTCATCCCAATACTTCTCGTAATCTTCCTTGTTGTTTTTGTACATGCCAGTCAGCTTATCAGCGACCTTCTTCGTGATGTAATCTGAGATCTTCTTGACAAAACCATCGTTCTGCAGTGCGGAACGGGATACGTTCAGCGGCAGATCCGGACAATCAATGACACCCTTCAGCAGAAGCAAAAACTCTGGAATAACTTCCTTGATGTTATCTGCGATAAATACCTGATTGTTATATAACTTAATCGTACCTTCCAACTGGTCATACTGTGTATTGATCTTCGGAAAGTACAAAATACCCTTTAAGTTAAATGGATAGTCCATATTCAGGTGGATCCAGAAGAGCGGCTTCTTGAAGTCCAAGAATACATGCTGATAGAAATCAATGTACTGCTCGTCCGTACAATCCTTCGGATTGCGCATCCAGAGAGGATTCGTATCATTTAACGGTTTTCTCTCTTCTTTCTTTTCCTCTGTGGCATCCTCTTTCTTCTCTTCTGCCTCATCCTTCTTCGGTGCATCGCCGACAAGCTCATCTTCCTGTGTCGTATCGACCTCGATCACCTTGTCCTTTTCCTTCTTCTCAGCTTCCTTCTTGGCAGCTTCTTCCTCTTCCTTATCCTCATTGATAAAGTAGATGTTGTATGGCATAAATGCACAATACTTCTGGATAACTTCCTTTACACGGTACTCATTTGCATACTCCAAGCAATCCTCATTCAGATACAATGTAATGGCTGTACCACGGATATCGTCGTCGCTCTCACTCATCGTATAATTCGTTCCGCCGTCGCACTCCCAGTATACCGGCTTTGCACCTTCCTTGTAGGAACATGTCTCGATCGTTACCTTATCGGCAACCATAAATGCGGAATAAAAACCAAGTCCAAAATGTCCGATGATCTGCTCATCGCCAGCCTTGTCCTTGTACTTGTTGATGAAGTCCGTCGCACCGGAAAATGCGATCTGGTTGATGTATTTGTCAACCTCTTCCTCGGTCATACCAAGACCGTTATCGACGAATGTCAAAGTCTTATCCTTGGCAGACGCGTACACCTCAATCTTGTACTCCTCGCCTTCAACTTCCTCATAATCTCCCATCACGGCAAGCTTCTTTAATTTTGTGATTGCATCACAGCCGTTGGAAATCAGCTCTCGAATGAAAATATCCTGATCGGAATAAAGCCATTTCTTAATAATCGGAAAAATGTTGTCACTGTTAATTGATAAATTACCCTGTCGTTCCATGTCTTATTACCTCCTAAAACCAATACAAGTCTGCTGTCCTTTCCTGCAGACTTCATTTTACGAATGTATATTTCATAAATAAGATAATAATACTTGGAAATTTGAATGTCAAGAAAAAATTAGCACTCATTTTTATTGAGTGCTAATAATTCTACTTTAAATATAATATTTCTTAATCGTATCGTCCCAGATATGCTCCAATGTCTTGTCCATCGTAAATATCTTCAGGGACGTTCCGGTTGTCACAGCCAGCGTTCCATGCTCATAGACGACGTTCATAAACAAGGCGCTCACGTCCTCCTCTTTGACCGGAAGATTGTTCATTTCCAACAGGCGGCTGATATTCTCGCGATTGAACATCAAAATGATCTTAAAGCCGATCGGCAGCCGTTCCCCTTTCAGATACGCATACACGGTCGCCTTGATATCCTTCCATTCAATATATTCCGGCAGATCTGCCTGTGCCTCCGTATCAAAATACTCACGGTTCAGTCTGCCATTTACATAATAATCAAGCTTCGTTTTCACCCGTGCCTCGTACAGATAAAAGCTGTCGTATTTCTCCTTTTCAAACAACTCTTTTATATATTCTGCTTTTTCTTCTATCTCAACGATTTCCATCTTCTACCTCTGATTTAAATATACCGTTACCAGTTCATACGCGCCGTAAGGCTCTTCTGTGTACTGAAAATACTGCACCGCACTCACATCCTGCATAAAGGAATAATCAAAATCGGTCGTATAATCGGTCACGACAACCTCGATCGTCCCCGTGCTGTTGCGCAATGCCTGATCCTTGAGCAGTGTACGGAACGCATCGCTGTCACAGATCAGATCATTTTGCTCGTAATAATTATAATCGGTGCTGTCACACGCCGGAAATGCATCCTGCTTCCAGTCATGCCGTTCATCCATGATCTCATCCGTCACATTGAAATACTCATGTCCAGCAAATACACCGCGATCCGGCAAAGGATCGTCCCATGTGGCATCGACCTGATACCAGTTTCCATCCAGACACACCTGATTCCATGCATGCAGCTCATTATCCGCCGTTCCGGTTACGATCTGGTTCTCGATTCCGACACATGTCATAAGCAGTGCCATCGCCTCCGCATATCCATTGCACACAGCCTTGTTCTGCACCAGCGCACCGTATGCCCGGTACGCGTAATCCTTTGAGGACTCCACATACCCATACTGGCAATGCACCACAATATAATCATGGATCGCAAGCTCTTTTTCATAGTCTGTCATATCCGGTTTGATGATCTGCTTTAACACATCTTCCACCTTATCATACAGCTTATAGGCAAGTGCATGATCGGATGGAATTGCAGCACCATTTACATATTTCTGCCATACATAATAATTGTCCGAGATCTCATATCGAAACTGTATCCGCATGCCATCCCGGCTTTTTTCTGTCACCATATACTGGTCGACCATGCCGTTCATGCTACATAGATTCTCATTGATATTAGAAATATCACTCTCCGAAATCCCAGATATATAGAAATTGCCGGTTGTCTTTCCATCGTTGATCTGTTCGGTCACCAGTTGTGTCAGTTCTTCCATACTGTATGCGGTCTCATCTGGATGCAGATAGGAACCGATGCGGAAGTTGAAAAAATAAAACACAAGGATCACAGCCACCACAAGCACTGGAAGGATAATATGCATTTTCCCTTTTTTCTGCTTCATTTAATGCTTACTCCTGTCTTTTTCTTCCTCATCTGACTCATCGTCTTCTCCATTTCCACCTTTGCCTACCATGATCAGAACGACCATCAATACGATGGAGACGATCAGGCAGATGGCTACCAGAAGTGGTTTGCCACTGTCGCCGGTTGCGATTATATTTGCAAGAATTGTGTTCATATTTATCTCCTTATCCCAGACAACTGCGAAACATTTATACTGCCAACATATATTTCAATCTTATTCATTCGATATACAATGTATTCTGTTTCGCACTTGTCTTATATATGTCTATAATTATGTAAATCATTCTAATGTATATAATGATAAATCGCAACCTTTTTTCGCGTTTGTCTTGTCGGTTCTTGGGATTTGTTGTATATTATATTTCAAACATTAAATATCTGTAAATATTTACAATGTCTTTGGCATATGGCAAGGGATTCATTTGTGTAGTATATGATATGTTCGCATCTTAGAAGTAATTGATGTTCTGTTCACATCAGCAATGCCTGAACACGATGTTCAGGCAAGCTGTCACTGAGCCACGGATGGCGAATTGACAGCGGTTGCGTCAATATGGAATCTCTGATATCAGAACACCTTATTACTTCTTAGGTGCGATACATTATATACGATACAAATCAATCCCTTGTTATATGCCTTAGCACAACGCAAATTATTTACAGAAGATAAAGTGAGGTAGATTATGGCACAGTTATGGGGCGGTCGTTTCACAAAGGAGACAGACCAGTTAGTATATAATTTTAATGCATCGATCAGTTTCGATCAGAAGTTCTACAAGCAGGACATCCGCGGCAGCATCGCACATGTAACAATGCTTGCAGCAAGCGGTATCCTGACAGATGCAGAACGCGACCAGATTATCGATGGCTTAAACGGCATCCTTGCCGATGTAGAAAATGGAACTCTGGAGATTTCTTCGAAATATGAAGATATTCACAGCTTCGTCGAAGCGAACCTGATTGACCGGATTGGTGATGTCGGTAAGAAGCTTCACACCGGACGTTCAAGAAACGATCAGGTAGCTCTCGACATGCGTCTGTATGTACGCGATGAAATTCTCGAAGTTAAGAAGCTGCTCGTATCGCTGATGAAAGAGCTGCATATCCTGATGAAGGAAAATGTAGATACCTATATGCCGGGCTTTACACATCTGCAGAAAGCACAGCCTGTCACATTTGCACACCATGTCGGTGCATATATGGAGATGTTCAAACGTGATTACAGCCGTATGAACGATATCTATACACGTATGAACTATTGTCCGCTTGGTGCAGGTGCACTGGCCGGAACGACATATCCGCTGGATCGTAACCTGACTGCCAGTCTTCTGGATTTTGCCGGTCCAACCTTAAACAGTATGGACTCCGTATCCGATCGTGACTACGTGATAGAGATGCTTTCCGCATTCTCTACGATCATGATGCATCTGTCCCGTTTCTCTGAGGAGATCATCATCTGGAATTCCAACGAATACCAGTTTGTAGAATTAGATGATGCATACAGCACCGGAAGTTCGATCATGCCACAGAAGAAGAATCCGGATATCGCCGAGCTTGTCCGCGGTAAGACCGGGCGTGTATACGGCGCACTGATGTCCATTCTCACAACGATGAAGGGCATCCCACTTGCATATAATAAGGATATGCAGGAGGACAAGGAGCTTACCTTCGATGCAATCGACACGGTCAAAGGATGTATCGCTTTGTTCACAGGTATGATCTCTACAATGAAGTTAAACAAGCCTGTCATGGAGAAAAGTGCCATGAACGGATTTACAAATGCTACCGATGCGGCTGATTATCTGGTTAATCACGGTGTTCCGTTCCGTGATGCACATGGTATCGTTGGTCAGCTTGTACTCTACTGCATCGAGCACGACAAATCCCTGCTTGATATGTCCATCGACGAGTATAAGGCAATCAGCCCGGTATTCGAGGATGATATCTACGATGCGATCAGCCTGAAGACCTGTGTCAGCAAGCGAAATACGATTGGTGCACCGGGTGAGGAAGCAATGAAGCAGGTGCTCGCCATCAACGAGGAATATCTGAAAAATTTATAATAATATAGTTATATTTTTTGAAGGGAGTTAACCTTATGAATAAGACAACAAAAGCGAAATACGACCTTGCAACGCGCATGTTGAAGGTGGATATTTCCATAGATGAAGTAGCTCTTATGTCCGGACTCACAATTGATGAGATTGAGAAGTTAAAGGCCGGCATTGAGCCGGAAGAGATCATTGATGAGGCAGCTTTCGCGGAGAAAGCTCTGAAGGGAAAAGACAAGTAATACGCAAGTCAAACAGAATCCGATAGATGTTTCTCTGTTTCACAATCATCATAAAAAAGAAAGCGATTCGATGAAAATCAAATCGCTTTCTTTTTATATGATACTTCTTATACTTGTTCGTACAGTCTCTGATAGATCTCTGCGGAATTAGACCAGCTGTAGTTCTGCTGCATCGCACATTCCTGCATACATTCCCAGGCATTCTTCTTGTCGAAGTATACCTGCTTTGAGTAGTTGATCGTATTCAGTAACTCATGTGCGTTATAGTTTGCGAATGAGAATCCGGTTCCGCTTCCCTCGAATTCATTGTATGGAATAACCGTATCCTTCAGTCCGCCCGTCTCTCTTACGATAGGCAGTGTACCATAACGAAGTGCCATCAGCTGTGTCAGTCCACATGGCTCGAAGCGGGATGGAACCAGCATTGCATCACACGCTGCATACATCTTGTGTGACAATTCGTCCGAATAATAAATATTCGCAGATACCTTTGCCGGATGAATGCCCTGATAGTACCGGAACATATCTTCATATTTCCGGTTACCGGTACCAAGCACAACAAACTGTGTACCATCGGTACAGATATCGTTCATGACACGGTCAACGAGATCTAAGCCCTTCTGATCTGTCAGTCTGGAGATAATACCGATCATATAAGCATTCTTATCTTCCGGAAGTCCAAGTTCCTTCTGCAGTGCAAGCTTGTTTGCCACTTTGTTCTTGCGGAAATTCTTCAATGTGTAATTCTTATAGATCTTCTTATCTGTAGCCGGATCGTAATCCTTGTAATCGATACCATTTACAATGCCCCACAGGCTCTGGTTTCTCGCGCGGAGCAAACCGTCTAATCCTTCACCATAATAAGGCGTCTGAATCTCCTGTGCATACGTATTCGATACCGTTGTAATCTTATCTGCATAAACAAGTCCACCCTTGAGCATACTTGCATCCTTGTCAATCTCCAGCTTATCCGGTGTAAACAAATAATCTGGCAGTCCGGAATACTCCTGTACGGTCTTGATATCCCATCTTCCCTGGAACTGCAGGTTGTGGATCGTCATGATTGACTTCATACCACTGTAAAATGGATTGTCTGCAAACAATGTCTTCAAGTATACCGGAACCAGTCCTGCCTGCCAGTCATGGCAGTGTACGATATCCGGCTGGAATCCGATACTTGGCAGGATGGAAAGTGCTGCCTTGCTAAAATAGCAGAACTTCTCGATATCCCATTTCATATCGTCACTGTATATATTGAAACCATTGAAATAATACTCATTGTCAATAAAGTATACCGGAACCCCTTCATATTCCAGATACATAACCCCGACATACTGCTGCTTCCAGCCAATATCCATATGGAAATGCGTCAGATAACGCATCTTCTCCTTGAATTTTGCCGGCAGACACATATAATTCGGAATGATGACACGCACGTCATACTCCTTTTTATCAAAGATTCTCGGCAATGTACCAACAACGTCTGCAAGTCCGCCAGTCTTGATAAACGGTACGCATTCCGATGCAATATAAGCCACTTTCTTCATGTTTTTTGTCCTCCCATATCCGACTCTAAAAGTCTCGTAACAAAGTTACTTTAATTCTAGCATAAGCACTCCGATTATTCAATCCATTTTATGCCACATTCTGTCAAAACTCGTCCGATTCTACCGGCTGGATAACCGGCGCATCTTCTGCAGCAATGCCCGGTCTACCTCCGCGTCTCCATATCGGATGTCCTCATAACAGCGCGTCAGCTCCGTCACATCCGCGAGCGACTGTTCATTTAATTCCGTCTCAATCTCCCGCCCGGTTTTCGACTGTTCCAGTGCAATATCGTAGCGATAGCGTTCAATGCAGTCCTTGTAGCATCGTCTTGCCCGCTGTCTGCGTGATAAAAACCGTCGTTTTTCATCTGCATGCGTCCGCTGTTCCTCTTTCTTCTTTTTTACTACAACCAGTTCCACCTGATCGGTCGAGATATTACGCCTTGCCATCAGGAACCGGACAAACCGGACCAGCACTTTATACGCGATAAACAGTCCCAGACAGATCAATCCGACATAGAGCACCGGCTCCAGTGTCTGTCCGACGGAACGAATACCCGACGGCACATCGCCATCATCAAACTGCTGGTGTTCACTTGTCTCTGCCTCTCCACCACGGAACCAGAAACTTATATAGTGATAGAAAAGTCCGATCACCATCGCGATCACACGAACCACTGCCAGTATCGCCTGCCCGATCAGCGCGATCACTCTGCGGAAATCAAACACTTCGCCAAGCACGAGTCCAATCGTCAGACAGAGAATGATTGCACCGACCATGATCGTATTTACAGACAGTATCTGCCGGATCGGGATTCCCGATACATGGCTGGTCGCGTCCAGATAATTTTCCATTCCATCCGTGTACACCAGCGCCAGATACAGAAAAAGCAGAATCAATGCTGTCACATAAGCATAGATCCGAAGTCCCTGCACACCGAGATGCCCACTCACAAGGTACACGATCAGGCACAGCAAAAAGGATGGCCACGGAAGTTCATCCATCTGCTTCCTTTTATTTTTCCATGTGCTTTTTACAGATGCCGAGAACAGATAACAAGGAATCAGGAAATAAAACCACTGAGTCTCCATCGATACCGGCAGCAAAAGCATCGGCAGCCGCAACGCCACATGCCCGACAAACAACCACAAATAATGCTGTGCCTTCTCCCTCAGAATATACGAATACACAAACATTGCACCCGTGATTGGAAGCAGAAAGTAATGTACCTCCTGTTTCAAAAGCACAACTTCAAAAAAGGCAAAGCACAGACTGCAGCAAAGCCATTCATATAGAAGGTGCAAAAGCTTCGTGACCTGTAACAGTTTAGATTTCATTCCACTTCACCTCCACGCCCTGCATATAGCCACGCCATCCAGTCTTATCCTGAATGTCATAATACGGAACTACCATGTGCAGCTCCTGGTGCTTTTTATGCATATAATCAAGCTTCAAAAGCAGATCTTCTTTGTAATAAGGAGAAATAATCACATACGTTATCGGCTCTTCCATCTGCTGTATCTCGGTATCTACCATCTGCATAAATGCATCGATTCCTGCATTTTCTTTGATGCGTGCCAGATATTTGTCGATCGTTTCACCATGCTCCATCGACATGCCGGCTTCCACCCGCTCACACGCACCAGTCATGCAGTCAATCCCATTTGATACAAGTTCCACCGATACCTTATGTTGCAGAAAATACTCAGCGATCGTTCCCGCCATACGGATACTCATCTCCTGCAGATATTCCGTCTTTACCATGATATTCGTCTCCAGATTGAGCAGAATCCGCACGCGCTGTTCCGAAGTATAACCATACATATTTACCATGAGTTTTGACGCTTTCGCAGTTGCCTTCCAGTTGATCTTCCCGTAAGTATCTCCATAGGTGTATTCCCGGATTCCACGAAACGTATACGGATCCTCCATCTGATTTCGTCTCGTCTCCAACTCACCGAGCAAATGGGAACAGATCATCGAAAGCTCCGGGGATGCGACCCGCTTCGGCAGCACATACAGCCATGCGTCGGATTTCCGGCTATGTGCGAAATTCGTTGTCATAAAGAAATCCCGCGCCGTCATATTCAGACTCGGTATGCCATACAGTCCCCGCTTTCCAGTCTGAAACGGCAGCCGCCGCGTGATCTTCCGGTAGCCAAGCACAGAGAACACATCGTTTCGATAATAGCTGTCGGTCACGACTGTATTTTCTGTATCTGCAAACCGAAACGAACGATCGGTCGAGAATTTGACATGAAAGACAGGCAAAGGCAAAAACTTCCCATTGTAGATAACCTCTGTCAGGGCACTTGCATCCCCTTCTCTCACGCATGTATCCTCAAATGAAATTGTCACATCGAGATTCCGGTTCCACCATTTCGCGTACAGACGCTTCTGCACAATATAAACCAGACTCGCAATCACAAGTGCAACAATCAGATTCACTGCTTCCAATCCTCCACTGGCACTTCAACCGTTGCTATGATCTCCTGCATCCGTTCGTTGTTATCCTTTGTACTTCCATACGTCAGAAGTCGATGTGCCAGCACGCATGGTGCAAGCAGCTTCACATCATCTGGTATCACATATGTTCTTCCCTGCATTGCCGCATAGCATTGTGACGCACGGACAAGCGCCAACATCGCACGTGTACTGACCTCTGTCATGACGCCCTGATTTTTTCCGGTTTCCTCAACAATCTGGACGATGTACTCCCGGATACACGGATGTACAGTTACCGTTCTTGCAGCTTCTCGCATCTGTGCAATCTGCTCCGCCGTGCAGACCGGTTTCAGAGAAAGAAGCGGATGTTCCCCCATAAAAGTCTCCATCACGTGCAGCTTCGCCTGCGTATCCAGCTGTCCCATTGAAAGCTTCATCATGAAACGATCCACTTGTGCTTCCGGAAGTGGATAGGTTCCGGTTGTCTCGATCGGGTTCTCCGTTGCAACTACCAAAAAAGGCTCCGCAAGCGGCAATGTCTCTCCATCGATCGTCACCTGCTTTTCCTCCATCGCTTCGAGCAAACTTGCCTGTGTACGTGGTGTCGCACGGTTGATCTCATCGGCAAGCAGAACATTTGTAAATACCGGTCCCTTTACCAGATGAAACTCCCCATCCTTCTGACTGTACACATTCAATCCCGTGATATCGCTCGGCATCAGATCCGGTGTAAACTGCACACGTTTCTGCTCCACATCCAGCAATCGTGCAAATGTCTTGGCAAGCGTCGTCTTTCCACTTCCCGGACGATCCTCTAACAGCACATGTCCGCCGGCAAGCAGCGCGACTAACAGCTTCTCAACAACCGCTTCTCCGGCAATCACAACCTTCGATGCTTCTGCGATCACATTCTGTGTTATTTTCTGCACCTCTGTAACTTCCATAATTCCTCCTGTTTTCTATGTATTTCTAACTTATTTCTGCGTATATTCCATATATAGATTTATTCTAGCATAATCTTTGAAAAATGGAAATTTTTTTACACGTTTTAAGCAATCTATGATATAGTTGATTTATCATATTTTGGGAGGTTTCCTATGAATTGTAAAGCATGCGGACATGCATTAAATCAATACGGCATCTGTCCGGTCTGCGGATGGCAGGACCCATCATATGGACAGCAACCATCCTACAATGGGCAGCAGATGCCATACCAACAGCCATACAGCGGGCAACAGATGTACAATCAACAACCTTACAACGGGCAGCAGATGTACAGCGGGCAACAAATGTACAATCAACAACCTTACAACGGGCAGCAGATGTACAACCAGCAATCGCCTTACAACGGGCAGCAGGTGTACAATCAGCAGATGCCATACCAGCAGCCACAAGGTTCCGTTCCACCAACACCAGCACCGAAAAAAAAGAAAAAATGGCCGCTCTTTGCCGGCATTGGCGGATGTGTTGTTGTTCTGGCAATCGGAATTGCACTGATCGTAACCAAACGTCCAATCAAGGATCTGACAAACGACGATTCCCATACAACAACGGAACATTCTACCATGTCTCCTACAACGGAAGCTTCCGTGACCGAGCATCCACAACAGGCGGAAGCGGGCACAAAAACCGTTATGATCTATATGGTTGGTTCCGATCTGGAAAGCCAGTATCAGGCAGCTTCCACGGATATCGAAGAAATGCTTGATTCCGGCTATGATGAATCAAAAATGAATGTCTTGATCTACACTGGCGGCTGTTCCAACTGGCATAACCGTGACATCCCAGAGGACGCCAACTCTATTTTGAAGATTGAGAATGGATCGTTGACAGAGCTTACTTCCAAGGATGCTTCCAACATGGGCGATCCGTCAAACCTAACCGAATTCTTAAATTACGGTTACACGAACTATCCGGCAGAACAATACGACCTGATCTTATGGAATCACGGTGGCGGCGCGTTCTTCGGATATGGATTTGACGAGACAACCAATGACAGTCTGACCTTGGATGAGCTTGATCAGGCGTTTGCAGACTCTCCATTCCACGATGGAAACAAGCTGGAGTTTATCGGATTTGACGCCTGTCTGATGGCGAACATCGAGACTGCGCACACGTTAAGTCCTTATGCTAATTACATGGTTGCCTCTCAGGAATCCGAGCCGGGCAGCGGATGGTCCTACTCCTTCCTTGCCGACATCGAGACACTCCAAAGCGGCAAAGACATCGGACAGAAAATCGTGGACAGCTACATGCAGGATACAACAGATTACATGAACAGCATGCCATTTTCCTATGCGACAATCTGCTTATCTGTATTGGATCTGAGTCAGGTCGAAACATGTGAGATGGCATTAAATGATTTGTTTGCTTCTGTCAATAAAGATTTCAACGAAAGCACCTACCCGCAGTTTTCTTCTATGCGTAAGAATTCAAAAGAAATTGCAGCAGCCTACTCTTATACAGAAGGTTCCTATGATGTCATCGATCTTGGCGATTATGCATTACATATGAAATCCATCTATCCGGCAGAATCCGGTGCCCTCTCGGACGCATTGAACAAAATGATCGTATATTCCGATGCTAATGAGTCAAAGATCAACGGCGTATCAATCTATCATCCGTATTACACGAAGCAATATGTTTCTTCGTTGATACCGATGTACACAACCTTTGATTTTGCAGAAAATTATACAAGCTACATTTCTCGGTTCGCTGGTATGCTGACCGACACCAACGCATTTGCAGTAACATGGAATCCAGAAGATCTCGTTCCAACGATGAACGATGATTCCACATTCTCGGTTACATTAAATGCTGAACAATCTTCTGCTTTACAGAATGCATATTTTGTAATTGCCAAGAAGGATCAGGAAAAGGACGGCATGTATGATCTGGTTGCATTAAGCTCTGCCATCTCAAACGATGGAACCGGAAAACTGACGGCTGGCTTCGACGGACAGATTACCTACATGCAAAATGATACAACAAAAGAGAACTACGAACTGATGTATACCGTACAGGAAAAGACAGATACATACACCCGCTATCTGATCTCCAGTATCCTCTACAATGACGATATTGAAGGCGATGACAGTATGTATGCCTATTTCGTCTTAGAGGTATCCAACGAACATCCGGAAGGTCAGATTCTGGGAGCTTATCCGATTGACAATTATATCAACACTGAAGGAAATGAGATCTTCCCAGAGCGTTACGAGATCGATATCAACGACTACCAGAATGTCGCGTTCGGATATTTCTCTCACCGCTTCACCTCAAATGAAGACCTGACAAACTTCAACGATGCAGACTGGGCAGACCTGACGATCAATTACAGCTCGTTCCCAATCTCCGAAGGCTTCACGCCGATACGGGATGCATTGCTTGCCGGAGAAGAATATTATGGTATGTTCATCTTCGAAGATATGCAGGGAAACAGACATTGCTCAAGTCTGGTACAAATTCAGTAAATAACTCATTACAAAAAATGCGTCAGCTTAACGCTGGCGCATTTTTTCATATCCACTCCGGCTGCCACTGCTGGCAGTCTCCTGATCGTATTTATCTTTCAACCGGTCGATATCAGACTTCACTCCACGCACATCGAAATGTGGCAGTTCAAACTTATATCCATTGTCTGCTAAAAAACGATGTGCAACTGAAAACGTAATATCATCGAAGTTCGTCATAAACCGATGGTTGATCTCTCTGACACAACTCTCCACACTCTCGTATTTTCCCGGATCAATCTCCGAGAACACCTGATAGAACGTATCGAGGCAGATGCTTCTCTGACTCTCAAAGTCCGATGTGACATTCTGCACTGGAAACGCATGCAGATACGCTCTTAACCACGCCGAATCTCCACGATACCACTGTGAGACGGTATCATACTTTTGATCCATGTCTAAAATCTCCCGCTCCCAGCAGTTTGACATATACGATGCATCGACGATCCGGTCAATCTCCTCATCGGTCAGATACAGATCATATTTCTGATTAAATTTCTGAATAATCTTTCTTCGCTTTGGTACTGCTCTTGTAAGTCCCGTTACCGTGGTTCCGGTACTCGCTGTTGATGCCTGATTGTAATGCTGCTTATAATAATCATAGTCATTCTGCTTCTGTCTGGCTTTTCCCTTGGATGATTTTGCAATCAACCATGCAATAAGCCAGATCGGAGCACCGACTACAGCTATGATTAACGAAACCATCAACAATATGCCAAAACCAGAACTAAAACTTGACAGACTACTGATCATAAATAGCAAAAAGACGATCAAACCAAATTTGTCGTGCAGTTTACTATATATCTTCGGGTTGTTTCTGCCATACATTCCATACCAAATAAAGAATATAAATAAAAGTGGCATGTTACTCCTTTACCTACTCATCCCTCTTACCAGCTTACGCTGGTAAAAACGGATTACTCTCATCCCTCTTACCAGCTTACGCTGGTAAGAAAGGTCTTCGTAAAAAAATGCTGGCAAGCCGCATTTTTTTACTCATCCCAGTTATGATACACGTCCTGGACGTCGTCATCCTCATCGAGCATGTCAAGGATGCGGTTCATCTTCTTGATGTCATCCTCAGATGTAAGCTCTACGTAGTTCTGTGGAATCATTGTAACGTCTGCCTCAGCCATCGGGATATTCTCTTTCTCAAGGGCCTCACGAACGGCTGTGAACTCATCCGGAGCAGTTAAGATTTCGAAGCTGTCCTCTTCCTCGTTGAAGTCTTCTGCACCTGCGTCAAGTGCAATCATCATCAGATCATCTGCGTCCATATCGCAGTCCTCTTTCGCGATGATAATCTGTCCCTTCTCATCAAACATATAAGATACACAACCAGTCGTTCCGACATTTCCGCCACCCTTTGTGAATGCATTTCTTACATTGGATGCTGTACGGTTCTTGTTATCGGTAAGCGCATTTACGATAATTGCTGTTCCACTTGGGCCATAGCCTTCATATGTAATTGTTACATAGTTTACGGAATTTGCATCACCGGCTGCCTTCTTGATACCACGATCAATCGTGTCGTTTGGCATGTTATTTGCTTTTGCCTTTGCAATGACATCACGCAACTTGCTATTGTTCGCTGGATCTGGTCCGCCTTCCTTTACGGCAACTGCGATCTCACGACCAATGATCGTAAATACTTTTCCCTTTGCAGCGTCGTTTTTCTCTTTCTTGTGCTTAATGTTCGCAAATTTTGAATGTCCTGACATTGTTTGTTACTCCTCTTCCTTTAGTTTCGTGATTTTAACAGTAATAATCCTGTTATCTTCTATTTTTACCGGGATAAATTCATACCCCTGATATTCTATCTTAAAGGATTCACCCTCTTCTGGCAACCGTCCATGCTCATAGAGCAGGAAACCGTTTACCGTCTCAAAATCCTCATCCGGGAATTCGATTCCAAGTAAATCCTCCAGATCTTCTAACGTTGCTCCGCCGTCAACCAGATATTCGTCCTCCGACTGCTTCTGGATCTCTTCCGGCTGTTCCTCATCGTGCTCATCCAATATATTTCCGACGATCTCTTCTAAGATGTCCTCCATCGTGACAATGCCTTCCGTTTGACCATATTCGTCCACCACGACTGCCATATGGATCTTCTCCCGCTGCATCCGCTGCAAAAGCTCGGATACATCCTTCGTCGGATGTGTGACAATTGCTTTGTCAACCATTCCCGCAACCGGTGTTTTCGGATCCTTCATATAGACCGCAATCAGATCTTTGATATGTACAAGTCCGATGATATTATCCAGATCCTCCTCATAAACCGGGTATCTGGAAAAATTATTTTCTACTGCAAGCTGCAATGCCTGCTCCACGGTCTGGGTGTTCTCCACAGCAACAATCTTCTGCCGTGGTGTCATGATATCCTTCGCTTCTTTGTCTCCGAACTCAAAGATGTTGTTGATAAGCTCCATCTCGCCTTCTTCGATCAAGCCCTGTTCATGCCCTTCCTCGACCATGGAAAGAATCTCTTCTTCTACTTTGTCTTCGTCCACCTTCTTCGAAAAAAACTTTCGAAAACCACTGGGTCCGCTTTGTGACATAGTTGTTATTTCTCCTTTTATAATTCTAAGCTGATGCGCAGCGCCTCGTTCACGCGGCGGATGATCGTATTGTCCAGATGACAGACTTTTTCTTTCAGTCTCTGTTTGTCGATCGTGCGCACCTGTTCTAACAGTATAACAGAATCTTTGGCAATATCGCAATACCTTGAATCAAGTTCTACATGCGTTGGAAGCTTCGCCTTGTGCATCTGCGACGTGATCGCCGCAATGATCACAGTGGAACTGTATTTGTTTCCCGCTTCATTTTGAATAATAAGTACCGGACGAACGCCGCCCTGTTCAGATCCTACGACCGGGCGCAGGTCTGCATAATAAATATCTCCACGTCTGATAATCAATGCCTTCACACTCCTATTGTTGTTCAAACTATTACAAGTATTTCCAACAATTCTTCTGTGTATGCAATCAATTAGAACTATATTATCAAACGGTGTATCCTATTCTTCTGCTTCCTTCGCAATAATCTGCTCGATGCTTCGTACAATATCTCCGGCGATCATGCTGTACTGTCCCTTTTCTTCTGCGGCCGCCTGACCTGCCATACCATGCATGCAGACACCAAGCTTTGTCGCCTCAAACCGATCCATGCCCTGTGCCAGAAGTCCGGCAATAATTCCAGTCAGCACATCGCCAGATCCGCCTGTTGCCATGCCATTTGTACCTGTTATATTAATATATGCCTGAAGTCCGCCATCGGACACCACCGTGCGCGCATCTTTTAATGCAACGACCACATTATGGCGCTTGGCAAACTCTCTTGCAAGATCGTATTTATTCGCCTTAATATCCGTCACCGACTGATTCGTAAGTCTTGACATCTCCATCAAATGTGGCGTCAGAATGAGCTTCGAATGCATCGTCTCAAACAGATCCATATGCTCGGATAACACATTGATTCCATCGGCATCTAAGACAACCGTGCCATCAAAGCTACGAAGTACCTTGTCAACCAGATACTGCGCTGCTTCCCCGGTTCCAAGTCCCGGTCCTAACACAAGCACATCTGCCCAGCCCATGACCGTCTTCATCGCACTGCGCATCGTGTCGATATCATCTTCTTTGTATGTTGTAAGCAATGCTTCCGGGAGTCTCGACTGGATAATCTCGCGATTCTCCTCTACGGTGCACACACGCACCAGCCCACAGCCCATACGGTAAGCAGCCTCTGCGGAAAACAGTGCCGCTCCTGCCATATTTTTGCTGCCTGCGATGATTCCGACCTTACCATAAGTTCCCTTGTGGGAATCCCTTTTTCTATGTGGGAGCAATTCCTCTACATCCTTTGGATCATAGGTGTATAACCGTGGCTCTACAAAATCAATCGCCTGCTTCGGGAATCCGATATCGACCACGGATACCTCTCCTGCGTACTCATATCCCATACCCATGAGAAGTCCGAGCTTCATCAGCCCGAATGTCACAGTCGCATCCGCATGGAACGCCGTACCGAGCAGGAACCCGGTTGTCGCATCAATTCCGGATGGTACATCGATAGCTAACTTATAACCATCCATATCATTTAATGCTTTAATTACTTCTGCCTGTCTGCCCATCACAGCACGTGACAGACCAACACCGAAGATGCCGTCGATAATCACATCATATCCGGCGTTCACAAGCTCATCCACAAACTTCATATTCAGCTTCTTGGCGATTGCATACTGCGCATCGAAACCGGTGCTGGCAGACTTCAATCCGTCTACCCAGTAAATCTCGACATCGTATCCTTCCATCATAAGGATTCTTCCGGCTGCAATTCCATCTCCGCCGTTATTTCCACTCTCGACTACGATCAGCACATGCGCGCCTGCCGGGAATCGTTCCTTGACATGCTCCGCGATCCGGAGTGCCGCACGCTCCATCAGTACGAGCTGTGGAATTCCTATTACATTAGTTGCAAATTCATCAATTCTGAACACTTCCTGTCCAGTTGCAATGTATCTCATTTCTTCGTCCCCCGAATGACTAAGTATATAGGCATTTTACCCCAAATGCCGTATAAATACAATATCTGGTTTCAGGAATCGACTTTATGTAGTATACTATGAATCAAAGTAACAAAGGGGGATATCTCTATGTGGGAATTCGTAATCAATTTATTGGAAGTTGCTATATTATTTTTATTATTTAATAATAAACTTGAAAAAAAAGAATTATCTTATTCTTATCCACTCCAAATTCTTTGTTTATTCTCACAGGCAGTCTTGTTGCTTATTCTGAAAAAATTTTCATGTTCGACTATTTTTATTCTGTTATTTTTTATTGGAATTCATTTTATATATGGTTTTTTATTCTTTGAGAATAAGCCGATCACATTACTTTTTTGGTCTGTCCTCTATGCCATCGGAACCATTCTTGCAGATGCTGTGACCACGATTGTTCCAACTGCATTTTTGGATATTGACCTGTCAGCGCTCCTTCCAAATGGTATGCTGCGAATTCCTTTTACTTTAATTTACATCTCGATATTATTCTTATTTACTTTGATTCTGCTCTGTATAAACAACCAGACATTCCGTCTGCCTTTTCGTGAAAAACTCGCCTTTATTCTGCTGTCACTCTTATGTATTGCCATCCTTCAGGCAATTCTAATCCGGCAATTGACTGGATATGCACCAGATCAGGGCAACAACAACCGGTTTCTATCCGTTATTTTCTTTCTGGTATTATTTTTGTTTTTTGCCTTTGTTCTTTATGTATACACACTTGGAACCACGCAGGAACAAAACCAGCGTTTATCGGAAGAAAATATTATACAACAAATGGAGCTTAAACAATACGAACAGGTTGTTTCCTCTGTAGAAGAGCTGCGTTCAGTCAAACATGATATGCAAAATCATATGACTGTCATCTCAGCCATGTTACACGAAAAGCAATACGAGAAAGCCTGCAGCTATATCGACACATACGCAGATAAATTAAATCAGACACATCGTATTATTTCCAGTGGAAATATTCCGATTGATTGTATTGTTACAAACAAACTTTCCTATGCACATGCACAGCATATCAAAACCACACATAGCATCTTTCTTCCAAAAGACATCCTGATTGATGATATTCAATTATGTACGCTGATTGGCAATCTGTTCGACAATGCAATCGAAGCCTGTATGAAAATAAAAGAACCTGATAAACGATATATTGATTTCCAGATAAAACCCTTTAACTGTATGATGTCTATTTACATGGAAAATAGTTGTATCGGTGATTATGTCATAGATAAAAATGGCAAGCTAAAAACCAGCAAGCAGACAAATATTATAAATCATGGAATCGGTTTGAAACGAATCAAGGAGATTGTAGAACGAGCAAATGGTTTTGTCACACTAAACCCATCCAATGATAAATTTGAGGTTATAATACAACTACCAACGGAGGAACACTAACATGCATTTACAAATTATAATATTGGAAGATACACCATCAGAATTTATGCAGACAAAACATGCACTAGAACAATATGCAGATTTATACCATCACACATTCGAAATTGTCTGGGTGCAAAATGAAAGTTCCCTGATTCGCATGTATCACGCTCAATCTTTTGATTTACTTTTTGCTGACATAGAAATAAAGCTGCCAAATACATACAGCAGTGAAAACGGAATCATAATCTGCAAAAAGCTTCGAGAACTTCAATACTCTGGCGATATCATATTCCTGACTAATTTTCAGGAATACGTCTTTGATGGTTATTCTGTACGTGCCTTCAATTATCTTCTGAAACCGATTACACTGGAAGTTCTCACCCCCTGTATGGATGCATACCTGCAACTACATAGCGATGATTACTATTACTATCAAAACGACCAGACTTATATAAGGATTCCATATACAAACATCATCAGCATATCAAAAGAAAAAAACAATACATTAATTGTAACAACAGACAACATATACATCGAACGTATATCATTAGATGAAATAATGAATAAGCTTTCATCAAACTTTGTTCGTTGTCACAAATCTTGTATTGTAAATATATTGCACGTTCAATCTCTGATAAAAAATAACCTTCACCTCTCCAATAATACATGGCAGTCAGTTGGCAGAAGCTATCTTCCGTCTGTTCGTGCCCATATGTCAAGATTCATGCAAAAATAAAGTTCTTTCACCAAATAATATTTCGCTTTCGTATGATTCCATATCCACATCCGACCAATCCCACAATCAGGCAAATGAGATATGGAATCCCAAACGCGGTTGTAAGCACCTCATCCTGCGGATACAGACTGTCAGAATAATACCGGCACGCCATCGCATATCCATGCACCAAAAATCGATTTCCATAATACGCTGACAGCACCAGAATAAATGTAATCACACTCATTACCGCTGCACTATTCATATAGAGGGATAACAGAAGCTGTATCATCGACTGCACGATACCTGCCAGCACAGGAAGGAGCACCGCCATCCGAATAAGCTCTGGCATCGACGTATTCGCTACCTCCTCTCCATAGTAAAGAGATAGCGCAATCTGCTGACCAGACATCGACATATTCCCAGTCGAAATCCACGCATATCCGTATGTCATGCCATAGAGCAGCAGGAAATAAAACAGGTTGATGCAGACACAGCAGATACATTTCGAGCTCCACCACAGCACACGGCTCCGGCTCTTTAGCATAAGCTGCATACCAAAGCCATGCATATCCTCTTCCACATAATTTCCAATACAGTATGCAAGCAGAATATACTGCAGAACCCACGCCAGCGGAAGTCTGAACTGATCCGGTGTATTCTGGTTAAAATGAAATGGTCTCTGTCCCCAAAACTCATTGACCATATAGCCAAGCGGTGACCAGCTTTCGCCATACATTCCCAGATAATCTCCACTTGCCCGGTCGAGCAAAAGACACGTAATAAAGACAAGCACGATAAGCCACAGATACCTTCTCCAAAACCGGATCAGTCCCTCACTGATATCATATTCCAAGAAGTGCAATAATCTCATATCATGCTTCCTCCTCCAACCGTCCCTCTGACATATGCAAAACCGTATCCGCCATATACTCCATTTCCTCTTTGTCGTGACAGGCAATGATAATAATCCGTTCGTCATCCATCAACGCCCGGATGGCATCCCGGATCACACTGACACCTTCCGCATCGATCGCATTGATCGGTTCATCCAGCAGGATAATATCCGGCTTTCCCATAATTGCAGCTGCAATTCCAAGCCGCTGACGCATACCAAGCGAATACTTGTAATACTTCCGTTTGTCGTCGGGATCAAGCCCCACCTGTTCCAGGGTTGCCCGGATTTCGTCCTGCGGCACACCGCCCTGCACCTTCGCCAGTATCTCCAGATTCTCCAAGCCGGTATATCCTCGCAGAAACGCAGGATTCTCAATCAGAAGTCCCATACTTGGCGGAAAAGAAATATCCTTTCCGAGTGTCTTTCCATTGATCTTCACAGCTCCGCTGGTCGGATAGATCAGTCCTGCCATCGTCCGCATCAGCATCGTTTTCCCACAGCCATTCTTGCCACTTAAACCATAGATACAGCCCCCGGTAAATGTCTTTGTCACATCCTGCAATACCGGAACTCCCTTTATCTTCTTTGTCACATGTTCTAACTTTATCTCCATTTTCCCTGCACACTCCTCTCTTGACAGATATCACCGGACATTATAGAAAATCCCGCCGACGGTTTGAAAGCCATAACAGTAATCCTTCCACTGCCAGAATCGCAACTGTTACACTCACAATCCCACGAAATGTTATCCCAAAAACCAGCTGGCTCGGATTTACAAACATAGCCGGATTGTAAGCTGCAAACTCCGGGAACAAATTATACACACCATAAAACAGCATACAGTGAAGTAACATGGGAAATATCAATGTACCAAATCTGTTTTCCATCCATCCGACACACAGAAGTGGAATTTCTGCATAGATTCCCCCATATAAAAATACAATTCCTGTATAGCTGATGGCATATAGCACTGGCTTTTCAAAGAAAAGCGCACTCCACATCATGGAATTACCCACGACATTCTGCATGGAAATAGGATCAATTCCAATCGCTGGAAGGTAACAGGCGGAAAGTAACAGACTTACCAACAGCGGCAAGGCAGCCGCACAGCCCCCACTTATAAAAATTGCTGCCGCTTTGCTTATGATATACTGCTTTCTTCCCCGCCGGACAAGCATCTGCATTGCATATCCGGATTTCCATTCCGAAAACAGGGAAATACTGTATGGTAATACTGCAAAAAGAGGCAGCGCCAAAAACAGGAACTGATTAAAAGATGAGTAATATTCACATCCGATCCACCCCTGCATGATATAGGTCTGAAACCATGAACCGTAATGTTCATCGGTCACAGGTAATCCAAGAATATGATTCCTTTCTTTCATATTTACCTGATAAATATTCTGATACGCCCAGATTGTCTGTATGACTGCGAGCAGAACGCCGGACAATGCTGCTACGAGAAATCCTTTGGAACGGAATGCTTTTTTCATCTCTGTTGTAATAACTTCTTTCACTGTCCCTTTCCTCCTTCATACCGGATATCCTGAATCTTCATTTCCGTCTTGACCGGATACGTTCCGAGTACAGTCTCATACTCCATCTTTCCATTCTCCACATCCTTCCATTGCGCTTCCGATAAATTTGCCTTATAGATTTCATACGGAATCACGACTGTATCACCCGACTGGAAGTTCCCATCCGAAAGAGACGGATTCATATCCTGCGTCATAAATGGATCTGGTCCGTTAAACAAATGCACATATTGAATCGGAATATAAAGATCCAGTTTGTTTGCTTCCTGTACTTTTCCAATCTGATATTCAACAACCAATAGTTTCATCTCATCTGCAGGTATGTTCGGATTCTGATAATCGGTAAGCTCTGGATGCTGTGTATAGAAATCTGAGCTGTTCCACATCTCGGCATTTACGATTGTATACGAAAGTCCACAATATTCCGCTGTCTGTCCCTGCGGAACCTCCCTTATTTCTGGTGAATATGTATGGGTGTTCACATACCAGATACGCAGGCCCAGTCCAGTTACCGCAAGCAGGATACCAATTAAAATCAAGACCTTTTTTCTTTTCATGACATATGCTTCTCCTTCATAGTTATTGGCACTCTATATAAATGTGTGTCAACGCATCACGGATATTTTTTTCCTGCCATGCCTGATCTCCAGAAGATGGCATATTCCCAGCTATTTCCAGATAATATTTCGGAGAAGTGAAAACCTCATCCACGGATTTCTCTCCTATGAATTCATATGGATCTTCGCCATTCCCATCCCCTTCTGTATAACATTCAACATAACTGGTTCCTCCAATAGCTATCGTTACCGTCTCTCCTGGTCGAATCTGATAATATCTGGCAAGTTTTTCGATCTCCGCACCCTGTATTTCTTCCCAGCCGTCTCTTTTTGACATATAGAAATCGTTATACGCATACCCATAGAAACTCTTTCCGTCTACATATGCGATATAATCATCCTGTGTACACACAATCTCACACATAGTTGGCAAAAATTCCTTCTCATACCGATCCTCGTTTGTTACTTCAATCTCCGCATATACAAAGTTCGCTCCATTATCAAACTCTTCTGTTATCCATTTGGAATCCTTAGGATCTGTCTCAACGTAGTCCGAATTATAATGCTCACTCTCTACAAACGCTTCATATGTATCGTATACGTGGAAATACGTGACAGTAAATCCAAATCCATTATATATCTGATAGCTTCCTTTGGAAAATACGGAACCATCCTGTTCTACTTTCTCCTTATTTTCTACTGCCTGCTCAAAAAATTGCTGTTCTTCATCTTTATCTGATGCCGATGCAGCCATATCCGTGGCAGTTTCTGCTGCCACGGACGATGATACTTCTTCTGTCGTTACTTGCCCATTTCCAATAGATCTTTTATTTTTTACAAAGCCTATCATGCCAATAATCACGGAAAAGCAAATAACTCCACACAAAAAGAACATCACCTTCTTTTTCATATTGTCCCTCTCTCCTTAATTCAAAATCGTATAGCTTCCCGCACAATCTGGACTCCATACACCTTTTGCTGTACCATTGCCACTTTGTGATTTCACTCCCAAAGATGCATACCTATATCCTCGTTCATATACGCCATTTGTAACAGCATATTTTCCTGTTCTATTTACAACACACTCTCTCGTAGCTCCATACTCATTTCCCGCCGGTTTTAATGAATCATCTGTTCCATACGATCCATAAGGAGTTATCATGAGTTTTGTCAGATTATTATATGCTCCATTCCAGTTAAAATAAATTTTGCTGGTCTCTTTGGCTCATACATAAAGCCAAAGCAATTTGCATTTGCTTTTTTCTCTGCTACTGCTTCTACTGATTTCCGCAGCAGATCTGCCACCCTTGATGTTTGTTCTCTTTCTGCCATAGCATTATCCCCCTTCCTTTGTAGTTCACAGATTTTATTACTCGAGTCCCTCTGTTTTTCCAACATAACACACAAATCAAAAATTTCAACTCCTCGTGGTGCGAACGACATCCTGATGGGTGCGAACGACACTCCTTATATTTTTTAATGCATTTTTTTCTTTTCCTCGTGCTATGATATATCCTGAACATAGGAGGAACCAATATGATTGAAACTTTCGCTCATCGACTAGCCCAAAAATTAATATCTCTATCCAGCGAAGATACTGTAACAACAGATGATATTGCAGTAGTATCTTATGGTATTGAATGTTTGCTAAATCTCTGCATTCCTTTCTTCTTTTTTCTGATATATTCCTGTTTTACGCATCGCATTTTGGGTATGGTTTACTTTTTAATTTCATTCTTGTTTTTACGAAATCATATCGGAGGTTTCCATGCAAAATCCCATATACGCTGTCTGCTATACAGCACCATTTATGGACTGTTTTTCTTATGGTTGCTGACACTACCCATTCTTCCCGGCTTATATATTAAACTATCCATATATGGTATCATTCTCGCAGGAATTGCAATCGGAAAACCTATATGCCAGACAAACATGAATTCTACACGAGCTCGTATGAATTCCTATATTACAATTATTCTAGAATGTCTGTGTATGATTTGTTTTGACAAGATATGGCATTTTACTACACTCAGTACAGCTATCTTTCTTGGTTCCTGTGCAGCCGCTATACTTTATATACCTGGGAGAATATTTCAACATAATACGTGAATTTTCTTGACAATTTTCCAGAACTAAGATACCTTTGAAGTATCTATCAAGGAAACGAAGGGAGGAAGGAATCATGGTATTTATCGAAGGTGTCGGCTATGTGAACGACAGCAGTGCCGTTGCAACGCCGAATCATACGCAGTCCGTATCGGAAACAACAGCAAATTTTGATGGTATGCTTCGCACGGAAACAGATAAATTAAATCAGGCATCTGTCACAACGAACCTTGATTCCATCTTCAAGGAAGCCGCTGACAAATACGGCGTATCCGAACGACTCTTAAAGGCAATCGCCTATACAGAATCTGGTTTTCAGGCAAATGCGACCTCCTCTTCCGGAGCCATGGGGATCATGCAGCTCATGCCAAGCACGGCAAGCGCGTATGGCGTATCCGATCCTTACGATGCCTACCAGAATATCATGGGCGGTGCAGCCGTGTTGAAGGATCTTCTGAATATGTTTCAGGGAAACCAATCGCTTGCAATCGCAGGCTATAATGCCGGATGTGGCAATGTGAAAAAATATGGCGGTGTACCACCATTTACTGAGACACAAAATTACGTTGCCAAGGTCACGAGTCTGATGCAGACCGGTGTATCGGTTCCTGCAAATACAGTCACAGTAAATCCTTCTGCAAATACCTCTTCCAATACCGGAACGGCTACAAGCGAAAATTTCAATACTTCAAATGAAGCAACTGTTTCTTCCGAAACAGCAAAAAAAAATGCGGAAATCCTCGCAGAGATCAAAGAGATCATCTCTGCCATTTCCACACTCACAACGAACCAAAGCACGTATTCAAATACATCCATGCAGAGTGGTCTTTCCGCATTAAACGGAACATCCGCTTCCGATTTCAGTGCAGGCAGCCTGCTTTCCTCCTATGGGAATCCGATCTCTACGATTCTGTCATCCTTACAGAATGTAGATACAACGGACACGGACAGCCTGCAGAAAGTTCTATCCTACGCAGAGTACCAGTTACTCACCAGCCACTACGCAAACATGGTTGATATCATCTCCGTACTCGGAAGTACAAGCCTAAGCTCTGAAAGTGATTCGGACGACTCTCTCTCTCATTTGTTCGAACTCGCGACACAGCAGAATATGCGTAAAGTCATAAACGTCATGGGAAATTCTACTTCCCTTCTATAATCTTAATAAACGAAATCGGCATTATCTTTTCTAAAGCAGACCGTTGAAGCACGCCGGCACTTAATGAGCGTGCAACGCGAATTTAGTACCGCTGCGTGCTGAACCGAGCGAGAGCGCGTCTGCGTAGAATGATAATGCCGATTTTGTTTTTAGTAAATTATATAGGAAGTAGAATTTCCCTATCTCTGTTCATCTTTTAATTTTCTTAAAACTAATACACTTACTCCTGCGCACAGGAATGTGGAACCGTACAATATCAGCCATGAACGAACCGTTCTTGCCTTGGAACGTACATACATCTTGTTCTCTTCCGTCTCGGCCGGTTCATACTCTGCCTCAATCGTCTGCGGCTCCGATGTGTATTCCTCGAAGGTCTGCGGATTGTTTGCAAGTGCAGAATAGGTTTCTACTGCATCCTGCAATTCATTGATCTTTTCATCGTAGGCTTCCTGCATCTCTGCAATCGCATCGTTACAGGTGGCAACCAGATCGTCAAACTGTTCCTCAACCTGTTCACTCTCTTCCTGCCCAGGTGGATCTAGCGAATTCAGGTCACAGGTGCTTCCGATGGATTCCATCGCCCAACGGGAATACGTCAGATACGAAAGCTTGTCTGTCACACCATTTAACTCAAACAGGATACCGGAGAAGATCAACTGCACGATCAACACAAACGGTGCAATCGCCATTGCCCGGTCCGCACTCTTCGTAATAGAAGAAAGCAGCAATCCCATACCTGCCGCTGCATAGATCGTAAGGAAGATCAATACGATTATTTCCACTGTCGCATTGGAGAAGATCACACCCTTACAGTCCGGTGCACCCTTGATCAACACGAATGTCAAAACAAGTATCACTGCCTGAATCAGGGATATCACACCCTGCACAATATATTTCGACAGCATGTAGATTGGAAGCTTCAGATTACCCATATATTCTCGTTTCAGAATGACACGTTCCTTGTTGACCTCCTGAATCGTGTTAAGAAGTCCCATCCAGATACCGCCACTCATCAACGTAAATAAGATCGACTGTGTCTCCGTGAACAACTCATAAATACCGGAACGTGCAACCAACGTTAACAGCAATCCAATGATCAACGGCTGTCCGAAGATCAGCGCCAATCGCTGTACATCATTCATGATCAGGGTCGTATATCTTCGTACCAGAATGCCTAACTGTGCAAATCCACTCACCGTTCTCGGTTTGATTGCCTCTCCGTTTGACTCACGCACCTGTCCGCTTACCGCATTGATACCGGACATCTTAAACTGCGTCTCCCAGCCCTTTGAATCAGCCGTGATAATATCATAGACCTTTACGAGATTGTCTGTATGGAAGAAATCTTTAATTCCTGCCGGACTTCCACAATAACAAAGCCGTCCGCCATATCCCATGATGATAACTTTATCACACAGGTCAAGGTTGTTGATCGTATGGGTTACCATGACAATCGTCTTTTCCTGCTCTTTTGACAGCTTGGATAATGTCCGCATCAGATGTTCTTCTGTTCCCGGATCAAGTCCGGATGTCGGCTCGTCCAAGAAGAAAAGTCCCGGATTCGCCAGAAGCTCTACCGCAATGCTGGCACGCTTTTTCTGTCCACCGGACAAACGGCGGATATAAGTATCCTTATGCTCCGAAAGTTCTACCATACGAAGCACTTCTTCGATCCGCTCCTCAATTTCCTGATTGCTTGTATCCTGCGGCATCTTCATTTTCGCCGTATAATAAAGCATCTTCTTAAGCGTGATATTCTCATAGATGATATCCTGCTGTGGTACAAATCCAATGATATTTTTGAGCGTCTGGAAATTCTCATGCAGATCTGTGCCATTGCAATATACATGCCCGGTCACCTTGGAATCAAAGCCACTCATCGCAGTCATCAGAGTTGTCTTTCCAGCGCCGGAACCACCGATGATTGCAACAAATTCATTTGCCCCGATACTCAGGCTGACTTTATCCAGAATCGTTTTTTTGCCACCCTTCGCTGGCACTTCCTTGTTTAAGTCGTGTACCTCTAATGCAATACCTTCCGGGTTCACCTTGTAATATAGGACATTTCCATCATAGATAAATGTTGTATTCAGGATGGTAAAGATATCTTTGTTTGACAGACAATATGGCTTCACAATCCGGCTTCCATTTACAAACACACCATTTGTTGAACCATTGTCAAACACATAAAATTGATTTTTTACTTTACGGACACCTGCATGGTATCTGGAAATCGCAACGTTTTTCAACCGGATATCACAGTCTGCTGCACGACCAATACTGTTGTCGCCGTCATGCAGGGAATATGTCTTCCAGCGGCCTTCCTTCTGCTGTCCGTTGTACAACAAGAGTACCGGATCAATGCCATCCATCGAATGGTTCGTTCCAAGACGCACGATCATATCTCTGCCATCGCCGCCATAATACTGATCGGGTGCCATCTGGATAAACTGCGTACCATAGGCAAGATAAGAACCGTTCGAGCTGTGATTGTCGCGGATATAGCATCTGCCTTCCTGCAAATAGAGCTCGCCATGATTACCTGAGACAATGCTGGAATTTAACCGGATACTGTTGTTTTCATTCCGACCGAAAGTGTATGCGCCATCTACAAATTTGCTCAGGTCGTATTCCTGTATGCCACTACCATCTACAATGACAAGCGAGCTTTTTCCTGTCGTATTTTTCTGGTATTGCTGCAGCATCGACTCGTCAAACAACACCGTTTTTTCTTCTCTGTCTCCCATAAGTCCTCCCCTCTATACTATAAGAAAAAGGACTGTTGCACATACAATACAACAGTCCCTTTAGTTCCTGCTTACTTATCCACGCTTGAGGAAATCTGGAATCTTGATTCCGCCGCCATTGCCTGTCTCTCTCTTTGCAGGAGCTGGCTTTGCTGCACTTGAAATGTCAGCACTTACCGATGGCTTCGCTGCTGGAGTGGACATGAAAGATGGCTTTGTAGCGGTTCCCATTGGCTTTACACTTGTAATTGGCTGGCTCGCATATGTAGGAGTTTTACCAACTGGTGCTACTGTCGGCTTTACAGCAGAAGGCTTTGCTGGATTCTGCATAACCGGCTGTGTTGCCGCATTGTCCTCAATACCTGTTGCGATGATTGTGATACATACATCCTCACCCATCACATCATTATCTACAGTACCAAATATGATATTTGCGCCGTCACCAGCGACTTCTGTCAGGTATGTGATTGCATCGTATGCTTCCACAATACCAATATTTCCTGAGAAGTTTACAATGATATCGCTTGCACCACTGACGGTTGTCTCCAGCAATGGGCTGTCCATAGCAGACTTGATTGCATCCACTGCCTTGTTATCACCACTGGCACGTCCGATACCGATATGAGCGACACCCTTGTCACGCATGACTGTCTGGATATCTGCAAAGTCAAGGTTGATCAGACCCGGCTTGTTGATCAGGTCTGTGACACCCTGTACACCCTGCTGCAATACCTCATCTGCCTTCTTCAAAGCTTCTGGGATACTTGTACGCTTATCGCAGATCTGTAACAGCTTGTCGTTTGGAATGACAATCAGAGTATCTACGTTTTCTTTTAACTTTGCAATACCGTTGATGGCATTGTTCATACGAGGCTTACCCTCGAAAGAGAATGGCTTTGTTACAACGCCGACAGTCAGGATTCCAAGATTTCTTGCAATCTCTGCTACGACTGGAGCAGCACCTGTACCAGTACCACCACCCATACCACAGGTAACGAATACCATATTGGCATCCTTCATGATATCGGTAATCTCTTCTCTGTTCTCTTCTACTGCATTTGCTCCGATCTCAGGCTTTGCACCTGCACCGAGTCCCTTTGTCAGCTTCTCACCAATCTGAATCTTTGTTGTTGCACGATTCTGTGATAAGATCTGCTTGTCTGTGTTGATGGCGATCAACTCGACACCTTCCACATTCTCATCAATCATTCTGTTTACTGCATTGTTACCAGCTCCACCTACACCAATCACAAGGATTCTTGCAGGGGTTTTCTCGTCATTCGATTTTATTTCAAGCAAGGTCTTTTCCTCCTTTATTCTATTTGCGCATTATTATCCTATATAATATAGGTTTTTGTTGAAATAATCAATAGGTTTACGTAAAATTCACTTAATTTTTGCTAAAGCTCGCAGTTGCATTTTCCGAATCAAAGTCTTTCATATACAATGTTCCGGACATACCTTCCAGATTTTTCAGTATGTTGCCCAGATTCATCATCTGAACCGCCAGATATTCCCCCTCTCCCAATTCGATTGTAATGCCTCCGTGTTGAAGGACAATTTCATTTTCAGCGGTGAACTTGATACCGTCAATCTCCAGATCGTATTTTTCCACCAACTGCGTGATAGTCAGTATTGTCTGGAATTTCTTGTCGTCGTCACTCGGCAGTTTCTTGCCGATGCTCCACTCGGTAAAGGTCAGACCTTTGATCAGCGGTGCACTTCCGACACGTCTCTTCGACGAATCCAATACTATACCATCTTTATCAAAATACACATAGTCGCCCTTGTATAACACACAGCCGGCTATGGATTTTTCGTAAACTGTCACGGTTACCGTGTTTTTATCTGTTAGTTCCAGATCCATCTTGCTTACAAAAGACAGATCTTTCAGTTTGTTCATTTTACTTTTGATATACAACAGCAATGTGTTGTCCAGCGGTGCTTCTTCCTTCATCGCATCACTGACCGACTGTGTATTTACAATCTCACAGCCTTCCACCTGCACCTTATCAACTGTCCATGTCGAAAGATACGCAAGCGTTCCAAGTATCACTACAAGTATAAACAATACAATCCAATGTTTCTTCAAAACGATTCTCCTTTTGTTTCTATGTACCGCTCTGATTTACCGCTGCATCTGCAGCTCTTCTTTCGTTGGTGCCTCGTATGGAAGCATCTGTCTCGACACGCTTAACACGAATCCCATCTCTACCATCAGGAACGCCAGCGATGTACCACCATAACTGATAAATGGAAGTGGGACACCTGTATTCGGGATGACATTGGTAACAACACCGATGTTGATGATCATCTGCACTGCAATATGTGTCATTACACCGGTTACAACCAATGCACCATACCGGTCTCTGGCATGGTTCGCAATATAGCGAAGCTGTACGATCAGCATGACAAACAATGCAATAACACAAAGCGCGCCGAACAGTCCAAGCTCTTCACAGATAATCGCAAAGATCATATCGTTGTGCGACTCCGGCAAAAATCCAAGCTTCTGGATACTCTGTCCCAAGCCCTTTCCAAACAATCCACCGGAACCGATTGCATACAGAGACTGCATCGTCTGGTATCCGGAATCACTCGTCTCCGGGTGCAGCCATGCATCGATTCGATCACCACGATAACCAACGGTTGTGATAAGCAGTACACCGGCAATCACCAGTGCAACGACCGGCATAACCAGAATTTTATAATCCGGACATGCCACAAATATAATGACGACCATGATTGCCACACAGACAACCGCGGTACTTAAGTTCTCTTTCGCGATCAGACCCGCACTGACAATACACGGTGCGATCAGCCGGATGATTCCCTGATAAGAGGTCAGGTATTTCGGATGCTTCACACAAACACTCGGCAGATACAGGATAATCAGCAGCTTTACAATCTCGGATGGCTGTAACTGAATACCACCGACCTCGATCCAACGCTGTGAACCATTGGAGGATACACCAAGCACCAGTGCGATACCGGCACAGACAATCATCGCTGTCACGATCAGCCGCTGCATCACCGGACGCTTATAAAACTGATAATTAAAACAGGATATCAACATCATTACGACGATTCCTGCCAACCCGATCATACCCTGACGCATCGCAAAATATCCGCTGGAAAGCCCGGAAAGTGTCGCCCGGTATGCACTCGCGCTATACACCATCATGACACCAAACGCCAGCAAAACGACAACCAAGAAAATCGTCTGATAATCAATGTATCCGCCGGTTGCGAATACTTTATTCTTTTTCAATTTTCTTCTGCCATATGCCATAGCTCAGACACTCCTGTCTTTTCTTTCCATTTCCGCTTTCCTTATGAAAGCGCATTTACATATTCCTTGAACATATCTCCACGCTGCTCATAATTGTCAAACATCCCCCAGCTTGCGCATGCCGGCGAAAGAAGCACCGCATCGCCCGGCTGTGCATGTGTATGACAATACTCCACAACCTGTTTCAAGTCATCCATCATTTCAATGTTTTCAAATCCATGCTTTCTTGCACAGTCTGCAATATCCTGTGCTGTCTGTCCGATCAGAAGCAGACATTTTACCTTGCCGTCAAAGCTCTCTATCCACTCATCGTAAGTTGACTTCTTATCATAACCGCCACCGATCAGATACGTCGGACGCACCATCGACTGGATTGCCTTGATCGCTGCATCCGGATTTGTTCCTTTGGAATCATTATAATAATTCACATCATTTAATGTGCGCACATATTCGATCCGGTGTGCCACACCCTTAAATGCGCCGCAGACCTTACGGATCGTGGCAATATCTGCTCCCATATAATAAGATATTGCAACCGCAGCCAAAAGATTCTCTATATTGTGATCTCCCAGCAGCTGGAACTCAGAAAGCGGCATCACATAAGTCTCTTTGCCATTCTCCCGGATCACAACCGCACCATCTTTGACGATCACACCGGACTCCAGTTCCTTTTTATGGCTGAACAAAATCACCGTTGCCGGAACCTTATCAATACGCTTCACCGTCTCCGGATCATCGTAATTCATCACTGCATAATCTTCCTTCGTCTGGTTCTTCGTAATATCCAGCTTGCAGTTCGCATAGTTTTCAAATGTATAATGCCGGTTCAGATGATCCGGTGTAATATTGAGTATCGCGCTCACATGTGGGCGGAATGTATGAATTGTCTCCAACTGGAAGCTACTGATCTCTGCAACCGTCACCGAATCCGCACTGCTCTGATCAGACAGACTTGTGTATGGGATTCCGATATTTCCTACGACAAATGTTTTGTCGTTGTAGGCTTTCATGATCTCGCCAACCAATGTAGTCGTTGTCGTCTTTCCGTTCGTACCTGTGATGGCGGCTACTGTACCCTTCTCGTAAGTATATGCAAGCTCGATTTCACTCCACACTGGAATACCTGCTTCTTTTACCTTGAGCGCAAATGGTGCATCGACCGGGATACCCGGACTGATAACCATACAGGAAATATCTGCAAGCAGTTCATCAGTCAGCGCACCAAGCCAGATCGTCAAAGCCTCTGGTTTCTTGTCAAACCCGAGCTTCTCAAGAATGACTGCCTCTGTGAGTGTACCCTTCGGGTTCTCATCAAACAGCACAACCTGCTCTCCATTTCGAAGAAGCTGCTCACTTGCACAGATTCCACTTTTTCCTGCTCCTGCAACTAATACTTTCTTATCGAACATTGTTTTCCCTCTTTTCCATTCTATCTAACGTTCCTAAATTGCCAGAATTCCGATCAGACACAGAATCGTTGTAACGATCGAGAAGATCGCAACGACCTTTGTCTCCGGCCATCCGCAAAGCTCAAAATGATGATGGATCGGTGCCATCTTAAATACTCGCTTTCCAGTTGTCTTGAAGCTTACAACCTGAATAATAACAGAAAGCACCTCTGCCAGATAAATAAATGCAACGATCAATATAATCAGTGGCATCTGCAGCATATACGCTGTCGACGCAACAAATCCACCCAATGCCAGTGATCCGGTATCTCCCATGAACACACGTGCTGGATAGACATTGTATACCAAAAAGCCAAGCAGGCTTCCTACGACTGCACATGTAATCGGTGTTACACCAGAGCCTGCCGCGATAGATGCAATTGCGAAAAAGGTTGCAATCAATACGGTAACGGAGGATGCCAATCCATCCAGGCCATCTGTAAAGTTCGCACCGTTTGCTGTACCAAGCATAACGAAGAACATCAATGGGAAATAAACCCATCCAAGGTCAACGACCTTATGTGTAAATGGAATAATCATCGTAGTTCCAAGATCCGTATATGCATGAATGTAATATGCAAAAACACCTGTTACCAAAAACTGTCCCAACATCTTCTGCCATGCACGAAGTCCAAGTGACCGCTTCATAACAACCTTGATAAAGTCATCCAAGAAACCAACCAGACCAAATCCCAATGTTGCAAACAGGATTGGAACGATCTCCTTATGATCCTTGATGTAAAAGAGTGATGTAATCACGATACTGAACAGGATGATCAATCCACCCATCGTCGGCGTTCCCGACTTCTTCAGATGCGATTCCGGTCCATCGTCACGCACAAACTGCCCGAACTTCAGTTTCTTTAAGAATGGAATAATGATCGGACTTAAGATCACACTCACACCAAATGCTATCAATGCTGGAACAATTATGTCGTACTTCATATCTTCTCTCCTTTATCAAGCCATCGCTTGTATTGTAATATTTAAAACACAGCATCGTCGATGCTGATTGTCTGCGTCGTCTCCTCCTCTGCGTTCTCGTCCTTGTAGATACCGAGATACGGCAGAATGTTGTCGTATATCTCACCTACGACCGGTGCCGCAATCGTACCTCCATAATAGATACCCTGCGGTTCATCAATCAGAATCAGTGTCATAACCTGCGGATTATCCGCCGGTGAAAATCCAAGGAAGGATGAAATGTAACGGTTCTCACTTCGCGGCAGTTTCTCACTTGTTGCCGTCTTGCCACCAATCGAATACCCTGCGATATACGCCCGATGTCCGGTGCCCTCTGCAACGACTGCTTCGAGCAGTCCTTTCATCGTCTCGCTGGTTGCTGTACTTACTGCTCCTGTCTTCGTCTCATATTTCAAAACCTCAGTGACATTGTTATTTTCATCTGTCGTATACACACCGAAATGAGGTGTGACCAGATTCCCGCCATTTACTACCGCAGCTGCTGCACGCATCAACTGTAACGGCGTAATCTGAAACGACTGTCCAAATGACATCGTTGCAAGCTCGACCGGTCCTACCTTTTCCTGCTTATGGAAGATGGAATTTGCCTCTCCCGGCAGGTCGACCCCCGTCTGCTCAAACAACCCTAATTTTCTTAAACCATCATAGAAACCATCCACACCAATGCGTTCCCCAACCTGCATAAACACTGGATTGCAGGAATTCATGATACCTTCCCGGAAGGTTTCTGCCCCATGTCCGGCAACCTTGTGGCACCGGATCCGGCGATCCTCCACAATATGATAACCCGGGCAGTAAAACTGATCTTCCACGCGCAGCACGCCCTGCTCAAAAGCAGTTGTCGCTGTCACAATCTTGAACGTCGAACCCGGCTCATAGGTATCACTGATACAATAGTTTCTCCACATTTGGTTCCACATATCCTGCGTTACCGTTTCGTCCGTCTCATAATTCAATGTAAACGGTTCATTTAAGTTGTATTCCGGCACATCCGCAAGTGCATAGATCTCTCCATTCTGCGGATTCATCACGATAATACATACGCGTTTTGCCTGTTTTTTCTCCAGCACCTCAAGCGCTTTCTGCGTGATATATTGCTGGATGTTTATATCTATGGACGTGACAAGATTTTGTCCGGCTGTGCCTTCCACTCTTCTCTCCGCCATATTTTCCACTTCAATGCCTCTGGCATTTGTAACGGTGTTGATGCTGCCATTTTCGCCCATCAACAGATCATCATAGTATACTTCCAGCCCGACAATACCCTGATTGTCGCTACCTGTAAATCCCAGCACATGGGATGCCAGTGTACTGTACGGATAATACCGTTTGTAATCCTCATCAATCATAACGCCTGCCAGATTCATCGCGCGGATCTCATCTGCCAATTCCTTGTCCACATTGCTTTTGATTTTCTCACGCACCGAGCGTTTCTCTACACGTTTCCGGACATCTTCCTCCGGTAGTTCCAGTTTCTCACTGAGAACCCGAATTACAGTCTCCGGATCTTCGATCTGGTTGTGGATTACCGAGATCGAACAGACTGCCTGATTGCCAGCAAGCACAACACCATTTCTATCATAGATGCTGCCGCGCTTTGCCTTGATGCTGCGCTCACGTTCCTGTACCGCCCGCGCCCGATATCCATAATCGTCCGCCTGCACGGTCATGATGGAAACAAGCTTCACCGTTATTATAGTCAATAACGTAAAAAATGCAATCACTACGATCAACAATCGCTTCCGATGGGAACTCGTAAATAAAAGCTGCATATCCGCTATCGCCCAATTCTCATTTTATAAAAATGTATTCCCTGTGCGTGCGAACTATACCTGTTTTCTACATCATCCGGTTGGTGCTTCCTGCGTTGTGTCCTGTGCAGGCGATTCTGTCGTTGCACTCGGATCTTCTGTCGTTGTCTCGGTTGTCGTCTCACCCTCGGACTGCTCGACATATGGGTTGTCGCTGCCACCAGCTACATCATTGGCCGGAGCTTCTCCACCATAGATTGGCGTTGCAGGTTCATCCTCTGCCGTTGCCTCATCAATATCATATGTCTCATCCGTCTTATAAATATTCAAATATGGGAAGATAGCTTCTGCAATATCTGCAAACAAATGCGCTGCCTCGCCACTTCCTGACTGTAATTCCGGTTCATCCGCTACGACATAGATAACAACCTGTGGATCGTCCACCGGTGCAAATCCAATAAAGGAAAGAATGTATTTTCCATTTCCTCGTGGAAGCTTCTCGGCAGTACCGGTCTTACCTCCAATCTCGTAACCCTCAACGGTCGCTTTCTTACCGGTACCTTCGGATACTACGTTCTTTAAAAACTGACGCATCTGTGCTGATACATCCTCCGAGATCGTTCTTCTGACTAGCACAGGGTCCAGATTCCGGACGATATTTCCATTTTCATCTTCGATCCGCTGTACAACACTTGGCTCATAATAATATCCGCCGTTAATCGCAGAACAAAATGCGGTTCCAACCTGCATCATGGAAGTAGTTACACCCTGTCCAAACGAAGATATCGCAAGGGATACAGCTCCCATATTATCTGCATGATATACGAGCCCACTGAGTGAGGAATCGCTTGGTTCACCCGGCAGATCGACATTCGTGGACTGTCCAAATCCAAACAACACCTGATATTTATCAAATAATGCAATTCCTTCCTTTGCTACAATCTGCATCAAAGCATCGTTGCAGGATTTCTCCAGCGCTCCGGAAAGGTCGACCATTCCATGTCCACCGTAATCATGGGAATGACACTGTATATAACGGTCCTCAATCTGCTCACCACCATCACAGAAGAATGTATCCTCTGGTGTGATCACACCCTCTTCGAGTGCTCCGGAAATCGTAAATGTCTTATAGGTAGAACCCGGCTCAAACACATCCGATACCGGGAAGTTACGCCATACCTTGTATAGCGCATCCACATGTTCTTCATCTGTTCCGTTTTGCTTAAAGTCCTCAAAACTGGAATATCTGGATGCCTCGAGTTCTTCCTGCGTATCGAACTGATACTGTGTCGAATCCAGATCATAAGCATCGTTTGGATCAAATGTATGGGAATTATACAGCGCCATGATCTGACAATTCTTCGGATTCATCACGAGCACGGATATATTCTTAGCGTCCTCTTCCTCCAGTTTTGCCTTTACCTTTTCCTCAACAATCTTCTGCACATTTGCATCAATACTTGTCACAAGGTTATAGCCGTTAGTTGCCGGCTCAATCGAATTGGTCACGCCGTAATCCTCATTCAGATACGAGTATTCCCGTCCGTTCGTACCATTTAACTCGCTGTTATAATACTCCTCGACGCCATACATGCCGACATTTCCGCTGACGGTAAATCCAAGCAGATGGCACGCAAGTTCTTTGTTCGGATAGACACGTACATACCGCTCTTCGTAATAGATTCCAACGACATTGGAGCCTTCATCGGTTTTGCAGTATTCCTCAAATTTCTGTACTTCCTCGTACTCAACGCCCTTCTTTGCCACTACATAGTACGATTTTTCATTTGCCAGAAATCCTGCGATCTCCTCATCTGTAAATCCGAAAAATTCCTTCAGCGCTGATACCGTCGCCGTCTTTTTCTTCTCATACTGCACGATATTGGCAGGCTCTAATATCAGATCATACACCTTCTTATCCGTCGCAAGCACGGTTCCGTTCGCATCGACAATATCACCACGCTTATACGGAATCACTTTGCTGGAATAGCCCTGTTGCGTCAACACCTGCTGCTTATACTGGCTTCCTTTTTGTGCATTGATCCAGATAATTTTTGCACCAAGCACACCAAATCCAACCATGACACACCCAAACACAAATTTCAATCTGCCGCGCATCCGGTTGGTAAATACCTTTCGCTTTCGTTTTCTTCTATTTTCTCTGTTTTGTGGTCTTCTAGTCATACTTTTACCTCAACCGCAAAAATCGAGCAGCGAAACTGCTCGACTTTTGATCTACATCCTAATTCGAACCCGGAACATCCTGATACTGTTTTACATAATCTTCATTGGCACTGTCATAATAAATGATCTGTCCCTTCTTAGCGTAGACCATGCCAAGTTCATTGGTTGCTACATTGTAAATATCGTCCAATGTATACATATTATTCAAACGAAGCTTATGTGCTGCGTTATCATCTTCGATCTTTTCAAGTTCTGCCTCTAAGGCACTGATGTTGTTCTGCTGTGTGCTGATCTTCGTATTCAGATATAACATCAATACGCTTGATCCAACAACCAGACATACCATAAATGCCATAAACAGCATATATCCTGCGGAGAATGCCAGCGTCTTTTTGGTCTGCGCAGTCACTCTGCGCCGTACCTTTGGTCGTTCCTGCGGACGCTGTTGTGGAGCAACTCTACGGCTCGGTGCCTTTCTTTCCGGCTCATGCACACGGCGTGCCGGAGCTGCGTACATCTGTCTTGCAGCCGTACCGTCTACATAATTCATTTGTCTTCTAACCTGTTGTGCCATATCAATCACTCCTTAAAATCATACATCTGCTTTTTCAAATACCCGCAGCTTGGAACTCTTTGCCCGACTGTTTTCTGCCAGTTCCTGTTCACTTGGAACAATCGGCTTTCTGGTAATCACCTTGCCAGTCGGCTTCTTCCCACATACACAAACCGGGAACTCCGGTGGACATGTACATGGATTCATATTTCTTTTAAATATCGTTTTTACAATCCTGTCTTCCAACGAATGGAATGTGATCACGCTCAATCTGCCACCTGGATTCAGCCATGAGATCATAGTATCTAACGAATTCTCCAGCACATCCAGCTCGTGATTCAATTCAATCCGAATCGCCTGAAATGTTTTCTTGGACGGGTGTCCCTGTCCCTGCCGGACTTTCGCCGGGATCGCCGCCTTGATGATCTCGTTTAACTGTCCGGTTGTCTCTATCACCTGCTCCTGTCTCGCCTTGACGATATGCTTTGCAATATTCTTAGCGAAACTGTCCTCGCCATAATCGCGGATCACATGGTACAGCTCCATTTCAGAATATTCATTTACAATATCCTTCGCTGTCATAGTACTTTCCTGATTCATCCGCATATCAAGCGGCGTGTCCTCACGATAAGTAAACCCACGTTCCACATTATCAAGCTGATACGAGGAGACACCGAGATCCAGAACGATTCCGTCAACACCGCTCACAGAACAGTTCTTCAATACGGCATCAATATCCTGATAGTTGGAATGCACGATCGTTACACGATCTTTGTAATCCTTCAACCGCTCGGTCGCCGCTGCAATCGCATCCAGATCCTGATCGATTCCGATCAGTCTACCTTTGTCCGAAAGCCGCTTGCAGATCTCTAAGGAATGTCCACCCCCACCGAGGGTTCCATCCACATAGATTCCATCCGGTTTTATATTCAGACTGTCAATTGTCTCATCTAAAAGTACCGATTTGTGTTTAAATTCCATCGCAGCCTCCCTTAGATGTTGAACAACTCACCAATCTCGGCGATTTCTTTCAGGTCAATCTCTTCTGGGCTGTTGATCTTATCCCAGGCTGCCTTATCCCAGATTGCTACGGTATCCGTATGTCCAATCATGACAACCTCGCGATCAATGCCCGCATATTCACGTAATTTTTGTGGAATTACAATACGATACTGACTATCCATCTCGCAGACAACCGCAGATCCCTCGTAGAAATCACGAAGACGTCTTGCCTGGAAATTACTCTTTGGCAGTGCAGCAAGCTTCTCTGCGAATTTTGTCCACTCTGCTTCCGGATATACGTCAATGTTATGATCCATACCGTTGCACAGCACAAATTTATCCCCAAGTTCCTGACGGAATCTTATGGGAATAATCAATCTGCCCTTTGCATCGAGGCCATGATTCGATTCTCCTATCATACCCATTGACATATAGCTTCACCTTTCGTATTGCATGCAATGTTCTTCCCTGTGTGGGAACAACCTCCACTGAGCACCACTTGACATCCATTTCACTGCCACTCAGCTTCCACTTGTGTTTCATTGTAACGCAAAAAAAAGGGAAATGCAATACCAATTTGCATTTCCCTTGTCCATTTCTTACAATTTTTAATTGATTTATTGTTCCTTTTTTCCTGCTGGTGCCTGTTTTTTTACGGTATCCATCCGTTTTTTTACAATCAGCACGGAACAAGCCAGTACACAGATTGCTGCAAGCAGCTGGGACACCTTCATATTAATAAACGGAATCATCAAAGAATCCGAACGCAGTCCCTCGATCCATACACGTCCCATTCCATAGCCCCACAGATACATAAGGAAGATTTCTCCATCGAACTTCTTGTGTTTCCGATAGATGATAATGACGATCAACAAAATCAAATTCCACACTGATTCATACAGGAAAGTCGGATGCACGGTGATCCACTGCATACCATCGTAGACCTGCATATGGTTTGCCATCTCCGAAGTGATGATACCGGAGTTAATCATACCGGTCAGGGTTCCTTTGCCAACATAATAGTCGGTCGGAATTGCCATCGCAAAAAGCGAATTCGTGTAATCGCCAAATGCTTCGCGGTTGAAGAAATTACCCCAGCGTCCCATAATCTGTCCGATCAAAAGCCCCATCGTCACCGTATCGGCAAGCACAGAGAACTTCATCTTCCGCTTCTTCGCAAAGACGATTGCAACAATCGCACCTGCAATCACGCCACCATAGATGGCAAGTCCGCCACTCCGGATATCGATCAGATCGAACAACGTCTTCCCGAAGCTTTTGCCCTTCTGGAAATACGAATCCCAACTGAATATAATATAGTAGAGCCGCGCACCGAGGATCGCCGGGATGATCAGCCAGAGCATGAAATCCAGATACGTGTCCTCGCTCTGCCCGGTCCGTTTTGCTTCCTTGCTGATTGCAAGGAACGCGAGCACAAATCCAAGTGCTATGATCACACCATAAAATTTGATTTCAAATCCAAAGATCGTGAAACCGTCTTTGATATTTTTTAATACTATCCCAAGATTTGGGAATCTGATATCATACATAGTTTTTCCTTTTTATTTTCGTCTATAGACTCTATTGATAAGTTTTTCACAACGATATAGTTTTATACATTAAACTTGAATAAAATCACATCGCCATCCTGCACGACGTATTCTTTTCCTTCCTGACGTACAAGGCCTTTTTCCTTCGCCGCAAGCATGTTGCCGCTCTCCATCAGATCATCGTAAGCAACAACCTCTGCCTTGATGAATCCACGTTCAAAATCCGTATGAATCTTACCTGCTGCCTGTGGTGCCTTCGTGCCCTTCGTGATTGTCCATGCACGTGTCTCATCCGGACCACTTGTCAGGTAACTGATGAGTCCAAGCAGAGAATAACTTGCCTTGATCAGCTTATCCAAACCGGACTCCGATACGCCAAGCTCCTCTAAGAACATCTGCTTCTCATCATCATCTAACTCGGAGATCTCCTGCTCAATCTGTGCACATACAGCAAATACTTCACTGCCAAATTCCTTCGCATATTCGCGCACCTTCTGTACATATGGATTACCCGCTCCATCATCTGCCAGATCATCCTCCGATACATTTGCCGCATAGATTACCGGCTTGCCTGTCAGCAGGTTGTATTCCTTCATCCACTTGATCTCGTCCTCATCGTCTGTCTCAAAGGAGATTGCAAGCTTTCCGGATTCGAGATGCTCCTTGATCCGCTTCTGCAGATCGACTTCCTTTGCAAGTTCCTTGTTATTGGCTGCGCCACGCTGTCCCTTCGCGATTCGACGGTCAAGTACCTCGATATCTGCGAAGATCAGCTCATAATTGATTGTCTCGATATCGCGGATCGGATCAACCGAACCATCGACATGAATGACATTTGGATCTTCAAAGCAACGTACAACATGCACAATCGCATCTGTCTCACGAATGTTGGATAAGAACTGGTTTCCAAGTCCTTCTCCCTTAGATGCACCCTTTACAAGTCCTGCAATATCAACGAACTCAATCACAGCCGGTGTTGTCTTCGCTGAATGATACATCTCGGTCAGCTTGTCAAGCCGCTTGTCCGGTACCGGTACGACACCCACGTTCGGATCGATCGTACAGAACGGATAGTTCGCGCTTTCCGCGCCCGCCTTTGTCAAAGAATTAAATAATGTGGACTTTCCGACGTTCGGAAGCCCGACGATTCCTAGTTTCATTTTATGTTATCTCCTTTGTTCTTTGTTCAGCTGTTGTGTGAACATACCGCGCTTCTTTCGTAACTAAAGAAGCCACGCATTCAGCATATACTATACTATAACGTGGCCCAATTGTAAATTCTAAAGTTGATAATTACCCTTACAAAATGAATAAATTGTCTTATATCTCAACATTGTCCAGGATGTATTTTTCAAACTCTGTTCGCTTAATCAGTTTCTTCTTTCCTACATACAGCACAAATGTACAAGTTGGATTCCTAAGCAACTCTTCAAGCTTATTTAACCCTATATGCGAATACGCTGATGCTTTTTGTTTTGTAAGCATAAACTTATTCCAGATAGGTATTTCATCCGGTTCAAAATCTTTTATTTGTTCCATCATATATACCTAACCTCCATATTCTTTCTAAACGTCTCATTCGACGTATTTTCCATCTTTTATACATATTTTGATTCTCTTGATGAAAACTGCATGTATTACGATATTGAATTCCGTATTGTACGTATTCGCCTTGATAATGGAACCTATATCTGTATTGCCACCAATCTTTCAGAAGAAGAATTTCCCCTGGAAGAAATCAATAAACTTTACCGGATGCGCTGGAGCGAGGAAACAAGCTTCCGTGAACTCAAATACACCATCACAGTAAACATATGCAGGGCATATCTCAAACATGGTGGTAACGAAACAGAGACCATGCTTCTCATACAAAAGTATCTGACACCTGTCAGGTACAATCGAAAATATCCTATCCACCTCCGTCCAAAGAGAAATAGGGATTTCATGTATCGGGTTGCATAAATCTCGTTACCATTATACTGCGTTATGAGGCAGATATGCAATCTGTCTTTTTGTCATAAAAAACCTTATCTAAATGACATTGAATGATTTATTTTCTATCTAAAATTTTATTAAACCGACTAAAGACTCCATAGTTTGTGTGTTTGACTTACTGTTTATATCTATCTTCTCCTAAATATTTTTCTAGTCATTGCAATATAAAATTGCTTATACAGTCTCTCCCTTAAGAGTCCTGGTATTCTGGATAATATACAGAGCGACCGATATGACCATCATTATAGCGCACAAACCAATCAACAGATCTGATACCATCGGTGTAATGTGGAACCATATAATATGCACCGCTGCAGTTCCATATAATAAAAAGGTTACTATCTTTCCATGCCAGTCTGCACCATGTACTTTTCCTGTCTTTCGTATCACAAGACATCCACTGACTACCATATACAGCTCCTTACCTGCCATTATTACGATTAAAAGAAGCACATGCGGAAAACGAGTAAACAGACAGATTAACATCGCTGCCTGTGTCAGCTTATCAGCCACCGGATCAAGTATTTTTCCTAAATTACTAATCCTATGGAATCTTCTTGCGATATATCCATCAGCAAGATCCGTAAGACCAGACAGCAATAAGATTTCACCAGCTAACAGAGGATTTTTCTTAACACAATAACTCCATATAATTACCGGAATCAGACAAAGCCGAAAAAAAGAAAGAAGATTAGGAACCGTAATAATTCTATTCAAATTTTCTTCCTGATTCACTTCACTCTGCATGTACGGTCACCTCACTTTCCTTTTTTTTAGACATAAACCAATAAAATATAACGCAAAATGCTAAAGCAAACACAACACCAAAAACATTTTGAATCACTCTAAGACTAACCGCTCCCTGTAGTCCATAAGTCTCTGTAGCAATGGCTAAAGCACCAAATGTGTTAAATACTGCCTGCCAGCCATATTGTGCTGAAAATCCTACACCGATTCCACCAAGAATTCCTATATATGCATAGATTGACGAAGGAAGCAGAAAATATAATACTGTAAAACATATAACACCTACAATATTTCCAACAATCCTTTTACGGACTCTGTAGTGCATATCTTCCATAAACGGCAAAATCACGGACATGGCCGCAATACCAGCCCACATTGCACGTGGCATATTACAAAGTTCTGCAATGCAAAGGACAATCGGTACGCATAAAATCTGACATATCTGCCATTTTGTTCTGGAAGAAGTGATATCAAATTCATGTATCAGATCTTTCAGATTTCTTTTATAAGTTCTGTTTTTATGATTTCGATAAAATACGAAGCAGGTAAGTGCTGCACCTAAAGCCATTCCGACTAATCGCATCTGATAGCTTTTTCCCGTAACATCATAACCATATAGCAGCAGATACCCAAGAACCAATGTAGATTGATTAAACATGAATGGATTATGGCATCCGAACAGAATCAACACAGCCAGTGCCGCAATATTTAACAGCATTCCCAATACCGGTGAAAACTGATTTGCTAAATGCGGACATACAGTCATAATTACAAAGAACAAAGCCAAAAGCATGGTAGATTGTCCGGTGTGGATCCCCAGATCCGCATTTCTAAACACCATGAGACATAATAAGACTACTACACCTACAATGCTGTTCTCATTTCCAAATAGGATGCTGAAAATACTAACAAAGAAAAAACAAAATGCCATTGTAACAGCTATCTTCACCAGATATACCCACATATGATATAATTTTTCTTTTAGTGTTTCACTCTTTTTCAACAGGTTTTTAGAACCTGCCTGATTTAACTGCAACTCCTGATAAAATGTCATATAAATCCTCCTATCTTCTAATTTATCTTAAAACTATATAATCTCATCTTTCTGCTTTGGCAGCTCTATAACAAATCTGCATCCACCATATTCACGGTTTTCTGCTTTGATTGTTCCTCCGGCACTATCTACAATCCGTTTTACAAGTGCAAGACCTAGGCCATTTCCTTCTGCTTTATGAGATCCATCTACCTGATAGAACTTGTCAAATATTCTGGATTTTACATCATCCTCTATTCCTGGTCCTTCATCTTCCAGAACGAACTTAACAGAATCCTGTTCTTGTTTCAGAAACATCGTAATTGTCCCCTTTGAAGGGCTGAACTTAATCGCATTATCCAAAAGATTTATCCAGATATGCATAAAAAGTCCTTCATTCCCAGTATATTTAACTTCCTCCAATTCTACCTGAAAACCAATTTCTTTTTCTGTCCATTTTGTTTCCAATGAAAGAAATGCCTGGCGGATCTGTTCATCCAGACGATATTCTGTTTTTTTCATTGGTATATTCTGATTCTCTAACTTGGATAACAACAAAATATTACCAACCAATCCGGAAAGTCTTTGGGTGTTAAATAAGATTTTTTCTACATATTCCTCTTGATCCGGAGACAGTTCTTCTCCCTGAAGCAGCATTGTATATCCTTCAATGGCATTAATCGGGGTCTTAAACTCATGAGAAACATTAGATACAAAATCCATTTGCAGCACCTCTGTTGCACGAAGTTCTTTTGTCATAACGTTAAAACTTTGATAAGATTCTCCAACTTCTGCTATACGGCTGTTCGTTTCCAAATGCTGTTCAAAATCTCCCTGAGAAACTTCCTTCATTGCTTTACTAAGTCTGGTAATTGGTTCCAGTAACTTTGCATTGATAAAGGAAGTAATCAGCCCTGCAATCAATGTATTGAAAATCAAAAGCCAGCCAAGCACAGGTATGCTGCCCGGCAGATTAAAAAAATGATTCAAAAAAGCAAATAATAAAGCAGATATGACTGTTGAAAATACAAGTGCCAGCCAGATTGCACCAGTCAGACAGGATCGGATCCGCAATCCTTTTTTTTTCTTTTGTTCCATTATTTTTTCACCACCTTGTATCCAATTCCACGCATTGTTACGATTTCAAAATCCGGGTTATCTTTAAAACGCTCTCTGAGTCTTCCTATATGTACCTCTATTGTATGTGGGTCTGCCTCCGTCTCGTATCCCCATACTTCATCCATCAACTGTTGTTTTGTAAACGTTCTGCCTGGCGAAGCTGCAAGCTTATATAAAAGCAGGAATTGTTTTTTAGGTAAAACAAGACTTTCCTTATCAGTTGTAACCGTCATTGCATCATAATCAAACTCTGTTGAACCGATCACAATTTTGTGTTCATTCAATATCTGTGCACGGCGAAGCAGTGCTCCGACTCTTAAAACCATTTCATTCACATTTACCGGTTTTACCATATAATCATCACTTCCCGAAAAAAATCCCTGACGCATATCATCAAAGGAACCTTTCGCAGTGATCATAAGTACCGGTATCTGATATCCTGCTGAACGAAGTTCTGACACCAGTTCATAGCCATCCATAACCGGCATCATAATATCAGAAATGATCAGATCAATATATTCCTTATCCAATACTTCTAAAGCCTGTGCTCCATCCGATGCACTTTTGACTTGATATCCATTCTTCTCAAGCACTTTTTGGAATAGCTGGCTTAATTCTTTATCATCTTCTACAATCAATATTTGAAACACGTTTTCCTTCCTCCTTATTAAAACAGATACCTTGCCCATCCAAGCAGATGCTGTACCAAAAATATTTTTCCCTGACGTTTCTTTGTTAATTCGATTGGCTCTACATGATATGGATCATTATAAGTTCCCCCTTCTAATATCTGGCGGGACACTTTTTCATATTCCATCATGCCCTCTTCCAACTGTTTATTAATATCTTTGCTTCGTATTACAAGCATCAGTTCCGTATCCAGATATGCACTTCTCATGTCCATATTAAAGGAACCGATTACAGACAGATCATCGTCAATCAGAATACTTTTTCCGTGGTATGAATAACCGCCTTCATATTCCCAGATATTAATTCCTGTACTTAAGATTCTATTTCTGTTTTTAGCATAATCAGCAGACCCAAATGGATTCCCATTATTCGCAACTGAATTTGTCATGATAGAAAAATCTGAAACGTTCTCTGCAATCTCCTCCCATGTATTATACATCATATCATTACAGATAATATATGGCGTGTGGATCTTTACACGATTTTTTGCATTTTTCATCAATTCTCCCAACTGATACCACACTACTGGTTCTTTGGAACCTGTGTGAATAGGATTTGACACTAATGTAATCTTTTCTGTCTCAAAAGTTTCGTTCGTATAATCGGTCTCGCAGATTCTTTCCTTATTCTCTTCAAAATATTTCTGATAGCTGTTCTGCAGCTCTAAAACTGCGTTCTTTACAGATTTTCTATTTGCCAGTTTTTTATTGTTATGAAAATAACCACTGTCTTCCTGATTCCATATGGTTTCAAAATACTCTGACAACTGGTTAACTGAATTTTCTTTCTCAGGTTCATCGCAAACCACTAACACGTCTCTGTCATAGTTCTTATGTCCCGGAAAATCACCCAGGAAATAATTGTGTGTATTTCTTCCCCCAAGAATATATCTCTTTCCATCTGCAATCAAATATTTATCATGCATTCTACCCATCATTTCCCACGGGTTCAACGGATTGGCCTTATTATACAGTTTAATTTCAACATTCTCATGGGAAGATAATCCATAGAAATACGGATTTCCTTCCATATCAATCCAGCTCTCCATTCCATCTACTAACAGACGAATATGTACACCTCTGTCTGCCGCATCATGCAGTGCTCCTAAAATCAATTTTCCACTTTCATCGGATTGAAATGCAAAAGTAGAAAGAATAATTTCCTTTTTTGCATTCTTGATCAAACGCACTCTTTGTAAAAGCGCTTCTGGATTCTTTTCTATGATTACTGCCCGTTCTGTATTTTCACTGCATTCGTTCCATGACCCATTTTTTGTTTCTTTTTTGGTTGTATTGGACACTTCCGGCTGCTTTTTATATGCAACGCAGATTCCGAGCAATTCATAAAAAGCCACACATAAAAAAATTGCCAGTATAACAAGAAGGATTTTACATATTTTATGCTTTATCATTGTACATCACCTGATTCCTTTTTATTTCATACTTATACAATACAAAGTCAATCTCAATTTAACCTCAACAAAATTTATTTTTCATCCATGCAAAATCTTCTTTGTACAACAGACTGTTAGATATAGCAAAAACGACCTTTCAAAAACAGTTAACTTCTAAATCAACTGTTTTTTGAAAGGTCGTTTCATCAGATTCTTATAGCAATCCAGCAAATAATCTCATAAATAATTGTCCCAGTCGCAAATGTGCACTTCGTCCGGTTTGATATTGGTCTGTCACATCTCGACATTCTCCCATCGTTCTTATCAGATCATTTTTTATTTCCACAACTGCCTGACAATCTGCCATAAAACAGCCGTTTTCAAAATGGTGATATAAACTTCGATAATCCAGATTAATTGTTCCACAAGTTGCCATACAGTCATCTGCCACACTCATTTTTGCATGACAGAAACCAGGAGTCCACTCATAAACACGAACACCATGTTTAACTAATCCATGATAAAAAGAACGAGTTATATTATAGATGAATTTTTTATCAGGGATACCAGGTGTGATAATTCTTACGTCTACCCCTCGCTTAGCAGCCAGACATAACGCATGCGTCATTTCATCTGTTATGATTAGATATGGAGTCATAAACCAACAATATTTTTCAGCTTTATTTATCATACTGATATAAACTTCTTCTCCTACTTGCTCATTATCCATAGGGCTGTCTGCATAAGGTTGAACAAACCCAGTTTGCTGTGCCGTATAATCATAGTGGAAAAGGTATTTACTAAAATCAGAATCATTAGCATCCTTATCACTTACTGCATTCCACATTTCCAAAAATGTCACCGTAAGCGACTGAACAGCATCTCCTTCTAAACGAATACCTGTATCTTTCCACTGTCCATACGGGTGTGTGTAATTAAAATATTCGTTTGCTAGATTATATCCACCTGTAAATCCGACTTTTCCATCAATAACTGTTATTTTTCTATGATCACGATTGTTCAAAAACAGATTTAAACCTGGCATAAACGGATTGAATACACGGCAATGAATTCCTATTGCCTCCATCTTTTTCACAAAATCTGTGTTAATAAAGCCTATAGAACCCATATCATCGTAGAATACTCTAACTTCCACACCTGCTTTTACTCGCTCTTCCAGAACATCTTGAATCTTATGCCATGCTTCAGCGTCTTCTATCGCATGATATTCCATAAAGATAAACTTCTGTGCTTTCTCCAAATCCTTAAGCTGTGCCTCTAATCCTTTCACTGCTTCATCAAAATACACAATATCCGTATTCTGATAGATTGGATACTGCGAATTTCTTTGTATGTAACTTGCTATATTTCCTGCTTTCGGAATTGTTTCTTTTATTCTGTTCAAACACTCCTGACTGTCCGGAAGCATTGGTAACAATTTGCTATCAATTTCTGCATATCGCTCACGCATTTTATGCGTGCCACCATTCAAACCAATCAACAAATACAGGCCTACACCCATAATTGGGAAAATTAGAATTAAGATGACCCAAGGCATTTTCATAGAGGATGTCTTATTTGATGCGTACAATCCCAAAACCAAGATCCCACTCAAAATCCTTGTAAATAAATTTATAATTTCTGCATATTCATTCAAGCGTGTTACGATAGCAATAATAAAAATCACTTCCAGAAGAATGCAGATTATGGAAAAACACAGCCGTTTTACCCCATTTTTTGTTTTTGCTTTGCCCTCTAAAGTATCTTGTTTCATATATATTCCACCCTCCTACTTGCTCAGTTTTCTCCCTAAATTTCGTGGAACATACCAATTTTGTCTTTTATTCTCTGCATTTCATTATCTGCTTCAATGATAGCTCTTGCAGAATGAAGTAATTCTTCACTTATCTCATCATAGCCAGGCATTTCTTCAATTCCTTTTTTATAGCGAAGTTGATGTTCCAATGTTGCCCAGAAATCCATACCATTGGTTCGAATCTGTAATTCTACACGCATAGGTGTTTTACCCTTAGCAAAAAATACTGGTATTTCAACAATCATATGATAGCTTCGATAACCATTCGATTTTGGATTTTTTATATAATCTTTTATTTCAATAACTTTAATATCATCCTGTTGGGTAATCAAATCTGATATCATATAAATATCGTCAATAAACGCACAAACTATTCGAACGCCTGCTACATCATTGAGATATGTCTGTATATTTTCTGTTGTAAATTCATATCCCATCTTCTGCAGTTTATCGTGAATACTATTGGGCTTCTTAATTCTTGTTTTTATAAAAGAAATAGGATTTCGATTGTTCTCAACCGAAAATTCATCATCCAAAACCTCAAGTTTAGTTTGTATCTCCCGAATAGCACAACGATACATCATCATTAAATTATAAAATTTTGTAGCATTATTTAAAAACTGTAGTGATTCCGGACTGTCCATCCTGATTTTTTTTACTTCATCTTTTGTCATGGAACTTTCCTTTCTACCTCATCCCTGATTTCAAAACATTATTTATTTTGATAGTTGATTCGTTCTCCTTGAATTACTGGATAACAAATCATTTTATCACTATCCAGATTTTCTACATGCATATCTACTGCACTGATCTGATGGTTTTCATAAGTATTGTAATAATAAATACCTTTTGTAACATTACAACACGACGTATACAATGTGATTTCATATTTTCCATCCGCTACTTCGCAACATCCTCGTTGCTGATCCACAGATCCGAGAATGTGGAAGAATTGGCTAACGCTTTCTTCCTCTGATTCACCTGAAATTGCATTTACCTTTGTAAAAGCTACACGTACAAAACGTGAGGAAGATGAGAGATCTCCCGGAAGACCTAATCCTCCCATACCTCTACTATATGCATCAAGAGTCAAAGTTTCGCTGAAAGTATTTCTGGGCTGTTTAGGAGATAAATACATATAATTATTTAGTTGAAACATCTGCTGTGGAAATGGCGGATTATTCGTAAGCACTCCTACTGGATTGTCATAAATATGCAAACCATCTGCCATAGATTCTACCGTAATTGACTCATTCTCATCAGAAATGATCCAGTGTAATTGTGCTAATGGTAATTGCTCGCTGAAAGGAGTATTAACAATATTAATTCGTTCAAGAAGCTCGCGAACTTCAACTAAAGAAGAACACTGACTTAAAATCCACGGAATAAATTCAAACTGTGCAATATTTTCCACATCTGGCTTAATCTCGGCATAAACAGCATTTCCGACAAAATTCAGTCCTGCCATTGCCACTCCTTTTTCATTCATAGCATCATAATACAAAGGATAATCCTCTGCAACATGAGCCATTCCAATAATTGCATAATGATTTTTCATATCGCCAACATGGCGAAAATTAAACGCATAATTACGTGGTGTAATTACTATCTGCTCACCATAAGAGCATTCATAATCGAGGGTTCGTCCAAAGTAAAAATCTTTTGTTTTATAAGTTGCTGCTGTACACATGATCGTTTATCCTCCTAAATAGATTGAAATATGTCAATGAGTTTTTTTCTTATCTAATTTAAAATCCACACTCGACAGCTGCATCACAGAACTCGATGAATTTGCCTGACAGCGAATTCGATACTCATATAAGAACAACACTTACCAAACGCCATACGAAAGAAACACTGGGGGAATCCTAACACCTATACCATACTTCAGCCTTCTACCGATTTTGATTTTCTTGATGAAAACTGCATGTATTACGATATTGAATTCCGTATAGTACGTATTCGCCTTGATAATGGAACCTAGATCTGTATTGCCACCAATCTTTCAGAAGAAGAATTTCCTCTGGAAGAAATCAATAAACTTTACCGGATGCGCTGGAGCGTGGAAACAAGCTTCCGTGAACTCAAATACACCATCGCAGTAAACATATGCAAGGCATATCTCAAACACGGTGGTAACGAAACAGAGACCATGCTTCTCATACAAAAGTATCTGACACCTGTCAGGTACAATCGAAAATATCCTATCCACCTCCGTCCAAAGAGAAATAGGGATTTCATGTATCGGGTTGCATAAATCTCGTTACCATTATACTGCATTATGAGGCAGATATGCAATCTGTCTTTTTGTCATACACAAAAAAATGATTTGAACTCATCATACACCTGCTTTCTACGCATTAGTGCACCTAAAAAATACAGCATTTCTTAACTGAACAGTATTTTCAATGCATGAACGCATATGATATACTGTTTTCATCATAAAAAACCTTATCTAAATGACATTGATTCATCAATACTAACTCCAAAATATTTCGATAACTTGATTAACTTATCAATTGATGGTTCTGATTCTCCCGTTTCCCTTAATTAAAGATATTGTTGGGTAAAAAAAGAAAGGTCAGTCGATTTTGCCGATGAAGCGGTAGTAGATTTCTACTTCCTGCTCACGGCTTCCATCCTCGCCCTTGACAGCTTCGTGGACGGTTATTTTTTCAATTAGAGTGTTCAGAAGTTCGGCGGTCAGCTCCACAGGGTTGACATACTGTTTCATTAGGGCAATCCACTTTTCAGCATCCGCTGCGGTCTGTACGGCGGCTTCCATCATTTCGTGAAGCTGTCTTATTTTTGTTTCAAGCTCCTTTTGCTCGTTCTGGTACTTCTCGGACAGCATATTGAAGTTATACTCGGTTATGCGTCCGGCAGACCAGTCCTCATACATTTTAGCAAACAGCCCGTCAACCTCGGCTTTACGCTTCTCTGCCTTTTTCAGCTCCGCAGCCTGCTTTTTCTTCGCAGAGTTCCTTTCCCTGTCGCTGACATTGAGCAGCCGTTTCAGCAGCTTGTCCTCATCTTTCTGTGCCAGCATAGACCAGTATTGCAGTCTTGCAAGCACATAGGCATACAGTACATCATAGCGGATATAGTGCATGGAACACTGGCGTAATCCCTGTCCGTTCTTGCTGCAATGGTAGTACCCGTATGGGTTTTTGTTCTGCTTGTTTTCCCCATAGGCTAAAGACCATCCGCAGTCTGCACATTTTATCAATCCTGCGAAAATCTGTGTCGTACCGTTTCTGCGTTTCCTGCGTCTGCTTGCAATCAGCTCTTGAACTTTTTGGAACACTTCTTCGGAAATGATGGCTTCGTGGGTATTTTCCACACGATACCATTCTTCCTGCGGCTTCCGCACCTTTTTCTTGTTCTTGAATGAAATGTTGCTCTGCTTGTTGTGAACGCTGTGACCGATGTAGGTTTCCTCTTTCAAAATGCTCTTGACCTGTGCAATCGTCCACGCATAGGCTTTTTCTGCGGGCGCACCGGCGTAGATATTGGCGAAAGTCCCGTATCTTTCATAGTTCAGCCAGCCGGGGGTAGGTACTTTTTCCTCCACCAGAATCCGTGTAATGCTGGCGGCTCCACGCCCGTGTACAGCAAGGTCAAAAATCTTCTCTACAATCCAGCGTGTTTCCGGGTCGATCAGAAGATGACCTTTTTTGTCCGGGTCTTTTACATAGCCCAGCGGTGCATAGGCTCCATAGTGTGCGCCATTGGCAAATCTTGTGTGCATGGCAGCCTTGACCTTTTTGCTGGTCTGTCGGGCGTGCATTTCATTCAGGATGTTTAAGAACGGTGCAAGCTCGCTTTCTCCGTTGATGGTGTCCACATTGTCATTGATGGCAATGTAGCGTACTCCCTTGCTGGGGAAATAGATTTCCGTGTACTGACCGGTCAGGATATAGTTTCTTCCCAGACGGGATAAGTCCTTTGTGACAACGCAGTTGATTTTCCCGTCTTCGATGTCATCAATCATCCTTTGGAAACTTGGACGCTCGAAATTTGTCCCACTCCATCCGTCGTCAATGTACTCGTCTACAACGGTCAGCCCATGCTCTGCGGCATACTGTCTAAGCATCATGCGCTGGGTCTGGATACTGCCGCTTTCCCCCTGTAATTCATCGTCACGGCTCAATCTCAAATATAGTGCAGTGTTATAAATCGTTGTATTGTATGGTTGTTTCACGGTTAAAAATCCTCCTTCTAAAAGAAACAACCCACGCTTATACAATACTCGCTGGTACAAGTATATCATAAGCGTGGGCTGATTGACAGTCGTTATTCCGTATTTTTTCAGGAAGCGGCGGCAGCGTGCTGGATCACATCTTCCAGCAGGCTGTCAAGCGGCTTCCCATCCTGTGCGAAATGCTCCGATACCTTGATACGGACTTTCCCCATGACAAAATACTGGGTGCCGTCTTTTTCGGTAAGCAGGGTGCCGCTGTTTTTGTTATTGCTCTCGTTTTTGCTTTTTGCCATAGGCAGTTACCTCCATAAATGAAATATGCCCGACAAGGGAATGTCAGACAGGTGTACAGCCGCAGACTGTCTCCGTGTCAACCAAACCGTGTCAACCGGCAGAAAAGACTTTGAAAACAATCCATAGGCGCTCTATTATTACTTTTTACTTTTTCTTTGATTTCTTGGTTGACATGGTTGACAAAGGAGAGAAATGCCCCAAATATCAGGCTTTTCCCCGTCAACCGGCTGTCAACCAAAGCGTCAACCAAACTGTCAACCGGTGGCTTTTCAGAATGGAAGTTCCATTTGCCGGGCTTCTTCTTCCGTGATTTCCTGAAAACCGTCCCCCTCCGGCGGAGCTTGGTTGACACGCTCCCAGCCTTTTTGAGAACCGTATTTCTTATACCGCTTCGGGCTTTTGTAGGCTACCCAGCCCTGTATGATGCCGCCCGCAATGCCGGTATTCATAATCTCGCAGATTGCCCGTGTCTCCCAGTCTGCCGGGGAATTTAAGTTCCCCAGCGCTTCCTCATAAAGCTGCTTGGAACATACCCTGTCGCCGGTGTAGTCCTCCAAATAGGCGTAGATCATGCCGGCCTGTGTGTCTTCCTGCATAAAGTCCTGCTGGTGGGCGTTCAGGTATCGGTTCATTTCCATGCTGAATGACAGCTTATACTTCCCACTGCGATAAACCGTCATGGCTTCCGCCCACATCTGTTCGATATACGCCCTCGCCGCCGCTTCATCGTCCAGTATGTGAACCTCCGCCCGTTCCGGGTACACCGTCACGGGGAGAAAGCGCCGGTTGCCGGTGCGGTCACGGGGCAAAAAGTCCTGCCGGTTGGTCGTCCCTCCAAATACACATTGCCGCAGCCGGTCTGCCGGATGTGTCTCATACGGCACTTTGTAGGTTTCTTTCTGGCGGCTTAAGAATGACTTGATTTCCTCAATACTCTTGGCGTTGGCTGTGGCAATCATCTCCGACATCTCGATAATCCAATGCCCTTGCAGCTTGCGGTACACATTTTCATCGTCCAGCTTTTTCAAATCGTCTGAAAACCATTCGTCCCTGCCTGCCAGCAGCCGGAAAAAGGTAGATTTCCCGGCTCCCTGACCACCAACCAGACAGAGCATGACCTCAAACTTGCTCCCCGGTCTGAATACCCGCCGGATGGCTCCCATCAGGAACAGTTTCAAGGCTTCATAGGTGTATTCGTCCGTATCGGCTCCCAGAAAGTGATGCAGGGCGTAACGGATGCGCTCTGTGCCGTCCCATTGCAGGCTGTTCAGGTAATCCCTGACTGGATGGTAGCGGTTTTCATTGGCAACAATCTTGATGGCGCTCTGCACCTTTTTCTCGCTGGTAAGCCCGTAATTTTCTTCCAGATACAAAAGCAGGTAGTTCATGTCCATGTCGGTCAGCGTGGTACTGGTGCGCTCCCAGCCCAGCGGCTTCACAATGTCAATCTGCTCCGTCAAAAGGTTCAGGCGCAGCGCCCCGCGAAACAGAGGGTCACGCTGGAACACCGTCAGGCAGTTTCGGATGCTGTTCTTCACGCCGCCTTTCTGCGTCCCCTCTAATGTTTCCCGGATTTCTGCCGGTGTCTGCGCCGGTTCCATTGTGTCCATCGTCCTTTTGACCGCTTCCTGCGTTTCCGGCGGCAAGCTCTGAAATTCGCTGTTCAAGCCGCAACACCTCCTTTCCCTGTGCGGCGATCAATGCCGCTTTTTCTTCTATTTCTCCGTATAACAAAATATCCAAAAGGTATTCTGTGTAGCTTATCCTCTGCAACGCTTCCACAAAAAGAGGATGCCAGATGGCATCCTGCGGCTGTGGGGCGTGTGCTGTTTTCCAATGCTCCAGCAGGCGCAGATAATCGCATAGCACCCGGAAACAATACCGTTCCGTTTCCTGAAATCTCTGCTCCGCTGATTTTTGTCGGGGCTGTGACCTGTTGTGACGCTTCCTATCTGGCGGCGCATTGCCGGATTTCTCATAGGAAACGCCGAAGTCCTCCGCAAGCCTGACCGCAGCTTCCCGTTTCCCCAATCCATGCAGCAAAGCGGCAAAGTCGATCACATCCCCGGAAGCCCCGCAGCCGAAGCAGTAAAAGCGGCTGTCCACTTTCATGCTGGGCGTGCGGTCATTGTGGAATGGACAGCAGACCATGCCGTTTCTCCCCACCCGGATTCCATAGAATGAAGCAGCCTGCCGGGTGGTAACAGACTGTTTCACCGCTTCAAATACATTCAAATGCTCCCTCCATAAAAATACTGGTAGCGGTAAAGCTGCCGGTTATATCATAGCTCCATCTCATGTTTCTTTCTCTGTACTGCCTGTGGCTGCTCCCTCCGGCGCAGTGCGGTATCTACGGCGTTCTGCACCTGCCGTAGCCGTATGACTTCCTCCCGGAGTGGCTTGTGCTGCGGAGACAGTTCGGCATACTCTGTTTTTAACTGTGCGTATTCCTGTTTCCATGCTTTCAGGGCAATGGGTTTTCCGTCCAGTTTTTCTTTCAAAATACGGCGGGCGGCATAAAACAGCCGTAACTCCGCATCGTGGGATGTTTCAAATTTCTCCCTCTGTTTCTTAAACTTGATATTGTTCAATTCCGTATGAACAGGTTTTAGCCGCTGGTAATTCTCGCCCTCCCGTATCAATTCCTGCAATTCCTTTATCCGGGCAGATTTCTTTTTCATGGAGTCGCTTAACGCTTCAAATTCTTCGTTGACAGAGGAAAGACGCTCCTGCAAATCCTCTAATGTGAGCAGCTTGTTTTCCGTCAGATAATTGACGGCTTCGGCAAACTGCTTTAAGTTTCCGGTTCTGGCTTTATTGCTCCATGCCCCTGCGTTGCGCTGGTTGTAATAAGCGATCAACAGGTCGGCAAGGCTCGGTGTCTGCGGTTTGGAAAGTTCTTCTTTTACCTCTGCCATCCAGACAAACAGGGCTTTGATCTTCTTCCTCACATCCTGCATGAGCCGGTTGGTGGCTTTAATCCAGCGGTTCAGTTCCCCTTTCTCGGTGCGGATGCCCTTTGCTTCCATCTGCCGGACATTAGCTCCCTCGTGGACAGTAGGTATCAGGTCAAGCCCCTGCCGCACATAGGAACGGTGGTCGATACGCACATCCAGCCCTTTTTCCTCAAATTTTGTATTAACGGCAGCCGCCCACTGCTCCCGCCAGTGTTCCAGCGTTTCCGGCTCATGCCAGTCTGTTGTATGGACCGCGTTAAACATATAATCGCCGTTTTTATCCCGGATTCGGTTTCCATCTTCATCAAGAAGATATTCCCGACGCTGTTTTTGTCCCCATGTGCCATCCGGGTTCAAAGGGCGCATGGTTGTCATCACATGAAAATGCGGGTTAGGGATGCCGCCGTCCTCTTTCTCCGGGCTGTGAAAAGCAAGGTCGGCAATCATGCCTTTTGTCACAAACTGCTCCTGTACGAACTTCCTCGCCAGCTCCATGTTTTCTTCCAGCGTCAATTCATTCTGCATGGCAATATCAAAGGAATAGGCAAGCTGTGCTTTTGGATGTTTCTCGCAGTTCTCCACAGCATTCCAGAGGGTCGCCCGGTCAAGATATATTTCCGGCGCATGGGGCGGCAGCATGATTTCCGAAGCGATCACGCCGCCCTTTTTGGTGTAGTCGCTGACTTCTCCATAGTAGCTGCTGTAAAGACGCTCCCCGGCTCGATAGGCTGCGCTGGCAATGGCGCTCTGACCGGCGCTGCGCTTGATCTGTGCGATTGAAAAATGATAAAGTGCTATCCTTAGTCACCGCCTTTCTCCTGCCCGGAAATACGGGCGTGGTTCTCTGTGGCAGACCGGATGAAATGCTCCGCCTGCGGCAGATTCAAAATGCTTTCCATGAGGGAATAAAATTCCGCTTCGGATAGCTCCTTTGTCTGTGGTGCAATGCTCTCAATAGCTGCCCCACGGGTAATCAGCCGGTGCGTCCTCTGTTTCCGGGAACCGCTTTCCAGATACGCCTGCCGGTTTTTCAAACGCTGCATTTTCCGTTTTTCCTGTTCCAGCAGGACAGTGGTTTTTTCATATTCCTGCTTCAACTGTTCCAAAGATTTTTCCATGTTCTCACATCCTTTGCTGATAAGATAAAGAAAGACCATCCGCAGACAGTCCGTGTGTCAGTGCTTCTATAAAACCCGATGAAAAGGGAAAACCGCAGAGCGGATTTCTCTTTGCGGCGGATACACAGGGGATAGCCGCTTTAGCGGCGCAAGGGGGTGTAGCCACCTTGTCGGAGCGAAGCGAACGCAGACCTCGGATTGCTGATTTTATCAGCGGCAGAGGTAAGCTCCGCAGGACGCACGATACATGGTCTTTAGACTATGTATAGAAGTGCGCCCTTAGTTCCTAAGGGATTTTGCCGTTTCCGGCAGTCTTGTCCTTTTTCTTGGAACGCTTGGAAAGATACTTCGGGCAGTCAACCACAACCGCCCGGAAGCTCTGTTTACATTCGTGCTGGCATTTCCGGCACAGTTCGTTGTAAGTGATACGGCTGCGGTCATTTAAGAAGAAAGACCATTCCAACCGCCGCTTGTTACTCATTCTTGCCATAACCGGCTCCTTTCTCCGTTTCTATCTGATGTACGCAGATAGGCTGTTTTGATGTAGCGTCTCGGTATCATTTTTAAGTTTTTTTCCCTCTGTATGCCCCTTTGGAAAGTGCGGCAGTATTGCAAGTCAGGGAATGATACCTCACGCTTATTTGTCGCTTCCCGGTACGGTTTCGGAGCCTTTTGCCATCCATTCAAAGAAAGCAATTTTGCTGACCTTGATAAGTCTGCCCCTGCGGAACGCTGGAAAGCCGGGTGTGTGTACCAGCTCATAGGCGCTCGCTCTTGAAATTCCCATAATCCGCTGAATGTCCGCCACATCCAGAACCAGCGGTAAATCCTCGTAGCTGTTCAATCTCTTTTTATCGTTCATTCTGTTCCTCCCATAAATCAAATAGGTTAAAATGCTTCCTGTTGCCGTTCTCCCCAAAAGCCGTTTTCCTGCCCCATTCCTGCGGTGTTTCCCTGCATTGGTGCGCCGAATGCGTCACTTCTCCTGCCGGTCATATCCCTTTTGGACGGTCATTCACTTGTCAAGGTACTGTGCGGTACGAAATTACCAACCGCAATCATCATAGCGTACTATCCTTGACAAAACAATGATTCTGCGATACCATGAGTGTAACGGATATAACTGAATTATATAATTACCATAAACAAAGGCAGGGGATAGGGATGGAGAATCAGTTTATACGGCATGAGCCATGTTTTGAGAGGATTTTGTTTGTCCTGACGCTGGACAGGAAGAAAATGAAAGAGCGGATTTTGATTGGGGAAGAACAGCAGATCCGCTTCCGTCTGAACGGGAGCCAAAACGCAGAGGTGCTTTGTGATATGACACGCCCACTGGGAACTTTTTTGATAAACTTTGAGCGTGACACGGACAGAGACTGGAACTTATACGGGCTTTCTCCGCTGCGGCAAGCTCTCCACTCCAACCGATGGAAACAGCCGGAGCTGGAGCAGGCGGCAAGCGAATTTCTTTGGGAGAAATATCTTAGCAACGACCCTCTGAAAATGTATGTGGCGTTCCGTATCTGGAACAGCTATCTGCTTGCCAGAGAACCCCGTGACCGTAACGCTGCCTGTGACCGCTTCATGGATAAAATGAGCAGACTGACCGGGGTATTCCAAAACGAAACCATGAGCTTTGACAGGGAGACAGGAAAACCGAAACAATTTCAAGCTGGCAGCCTTTATTTCAAAGGCGCACCGTCAGAAGATACCCGGCTTGACCTCTGGTTCCCGGACAACCGGCGCACAGAAGAATGTGTGTCTGCCTATGCGTCCCTCTACCCGTTGATTACCTATTATCTGAACAGGCTGAATGACTGGGGGCTTTGCTTCCGGCGGTGCAAGGTCTGTGGAAAATATTTTCTGGCAAAGAGCCAGCGGTATGAGCTGTGCAGCGACAAGTGCCGAAAAGCACAGGCGCTTCAAAACAAGCGGGAATTTGACGAGAGGTCAAGAGAAAATAACTATGACCTGCTTTATAAAAATGAATGCCAGAACTGGCGCAACAAAATAAACCGGGTAAAAAATACCGCAGGCTTTCCGGCTGACCGTCTGGAAAAAATACAGGCTTCCTTTTCCGACTTTAAGAAAGAAGCCTTACAGAGAAAAAAGGCTGTAAAAACAGGAACGGCCAGCCCGAAAGAATTTACGGACTGGCTGTATCAGCAGAGTAATGTAATTGTTGAGCTGACCGAGATATGAAAAACTTTCTATCGTCAATTTCGCATTATTGCAATAACAGATTGCTTCTTCCATGAATGGTAATATTATCATCAAACTTTTGGAAGAACTATAAATGTCCGAGGTGCCTTTGATTTCAACAAAAAAACAGGCTGAATTGTTACAAAGCTCGGACATTTCAAAAATTTTTTGAGAAATGGCGAAAAAAGCGGGGCAGCACACGCCGCCCCGCCGATCCCATACGGTTATTCCATCGCCCGCATTTGTTCGATCAGGGATTGCTTTTTCTGTCTGCGGATTGTCCATACAGACAAGATCAGTTCCATTCCGAACAATACCAGAATGAACAGTCCCATTTCCAAAACCGGGAATTTGTAAGGCACTACATTTCCGGCAAAAGCTCCTATACTCATTTTTCTGCAAGCAAAGATGGAAGCCGGAAGCCCAACGATCAGCGTCGCCAATGTTGCAAAGAGCGCATAGCACAGCCCCTCACAGATGTTCATTTCACATAGCTGTTTTTGTGTTAGGCCGATAGAACGCAGAATACTGTTTTCCTGCTTTCGGGCTATCTGGTTAGAGAGTGTCGTATTGATAAGGTTGATAACGCCAAAGAGAAATACCAACCATGAAAGTATCTCCATACTGCCAAACGCAAAAGAATTTGTCATTTCTTCATATTCAATCACTGTATTGATTTCATCTAAGGCAATATTACTATGGCTGGCAACAATATTTTTCAATTCAGCTCCCACATAGTCCGTTTTTTTCGGATCGTTTACAATGCTCCATGAATAGTCGAAAGAAGCGATTTCCGGGTGCAGTTCATGGAACAATGCTTCTGGTGCGAAAAAGAGTACTCCATCGAGGGCCAGTTTTCCATGCCCGGAAGGCGTCTTGTTGGAATCAAACAATCCTGATACAGTGACGGAAACAGGCGGTTGCCCCTCTCCAAAATAAAAGTCAACTGTTGAACCAACACCCATATCCTCATTCTGCTTTAGCACATTATAGTCAATTACAATACTACGGGAATCTTTTGGCATCGTTCCTGCTGTCAGAGCCGCTTCAACTGTTGCATAATTCTGGTCGGTCAGCATATCACACATACCACCGCTTTGGTAAATGTCCGTCTTAAGGGTTGCATAGAGAGATTGTCTGCTTGAAATTATATCTGTAACACCATCAATAGATAAGATTTCCTGTTTTAATTCTTCATTCAACGGATTTCCCGCTGCCATAACCTTTTCTTCTGTCATTTCAGAATCCAAATAAATTTTATAGTCGCCGTCCGGGAAAAACCGTCTTGCAAGCGCCTCTGGAGAACGCAGCAAAACAATGGAGGATACCACAAGCAGAATAATTCCGCCCAAACTCAATGAGGCTACAATAGCAACGGTCTTTTTTCGGTCACGCTTAAAATTCGCAATTCCCATTGAAACAGGATTGAGCTTGATATTCTTTTTTCGGCTTCGGATGTCCTTTTGTGCCGGGGTAAAACGGACGGCTTCAATCGGGGAAATCCCTGCCGCAATTTTTATCGGCTTACGGATGGAAACAGATACCATGATCCAACTGCTTATGAGTGTCAAAATAATCGTTGCCACATAGGAAACAGCATTAAATCCCTTGGGAAACAAAAGAAAACCGCCGCATACACCCAGCACTGTACCAATCAAAATCCCGATACTGCCGAGTTTACGCCCCTCCCGCTTTACAATCCGCTTGATTTGCTTTGGCGTTGCACCAATCGTCCGTAGCTGCCCGTAGCTCTTGATTTTGTCATTGATGGAGATACGGAAGATACTCTGGATCACAATATAGCCGCCGATCAGAACAATGGCAATCACGCCAGCCATCAGTGCAAAATCAAAGGATTTAGAAGCATAGGCAAAATACTTGCTGTTCATTTTGGGCATAGGAAGCTGATATTCCTCCGCAATCTCCCTGCAATAAGAGGTCATCAGTTCTTCGCCCAACTGGTCGCTGTTTTTGAAATGGACATAGGCGCGATAGCCAGTCGGGTCAAACCCTTTCCATCCTGTCAGGGCAGCGTTGGAAAGAATGATAGCGCAGGTATTCGCTTCTTTTTCATTTACGCTGTCCATAATGCCGGTAACGACATAATCACCATGAAAACTCTCTGTATCTAAGGTCACAGTGTCCCCGATCTTGGCATTGTTTCCATAGGTGGAAAGAAAGTATTCGCTTACAACAACTTCATTTGCTTTTTCAGGAACCCGGCCCTCTAACAACTCCATCTGCGCCTTGGTAATCTCCATCATTTGCGCGTCGCAATACACATAAGACGCATGATAGCCCTGTTCTGAAAGCTCCTCACCCAGCATATAGTAGCCGCCTACGCGCTCAAACTCCGGCAGTCCTTTCAGGGTTTCAATGTCGTTTTCCTCTACGCCCAGCCAGACCGCCTCATAAGTATCGACAACCTGATTGCGCTGCATTTGTGTCAGGGAGGTAGACACAATTCCCGTAAAGCAGATCAGAAATGCCGCCAGCGCAACGGCAATCACCACCATCAGATTCCGGCGCTTCTCGCTTTGCAAACTTTTCTTTGCCAGCTTCTTTGTAATGGCGCTGGTATCATTCTCAAAAGGCCATGTCATAGCCTGCCACCTCCTTACTCCACAATCTTGCCGTCCTCAATGCGGACAATCCGATCTGCAAGGCGGGCAATGTCGTCATTGTGCGTAATCATCACAACAGTTTGCCGGAACTCTGCACTGGTGCGCTTGATAAGCCCCAGCACCTCGGCGCTGGTCTTGCTGTCAAGGTTGCCGGTCGGCTCGTCGGCCAGCACAATAGCCGGTTTGGTAATCAAGGCGCGGGCGATAGCCACACGCTGCTGCTGTCCGCCGGAAAGATTGTTCGGCATATTTTTCAGTTTATCTTCCAGCCCCAGCAGATGAACGATCTCGTCCAAAAACTTCTGATCCACCGTGTCCCCGTCCAGCTCCACCGGCAGGACGATGTTCTCATACACATTCAGGATCGGAACAAGGTTATAGTTCTGGAAGATAAAGCCGATGTTGCGGCGGCGAAAGATGGTAAGCTGCTCGTCGTTCTTCTTTGCCAGTTCTTCGCCTCGGACAATCACTGTTCCGCTGGTGGGAGTGTCCAGCCCGCCCATCATGTGAAGCAGGGTGGACTTGCCGCTGCCGGAGGTTCCCACAACGGCCACAAACTCACCGTCATTTACGGAGAAGTTCACGCCGTCAAGGGCGCGGGTGATATTCGGCTTTGTGCCGTAATACTTTTTCAGATCAATCGTCTGCAAAACGCTCATACTCAAAACTCCTTTCAAGGCTTTCTGCCTGTTGATAAGGTCATTGTAAAACCCAAATGTCCGCGAAATGTTACAGCGGCCAAAAAATTTCATTGAAAATCGGGGTGAAATGTTACAGCGCTCGGACATTTCAAAAAAATTTACGGCGGGCAGCCGGAAATGGCCGTCCGCCGTAGCTCATGATCTGTTCTAAAACCAATTCGCCTTTTGATTTCTAAATTGAGGAGTATCGCTTTCTTGATAAGGATTGTAGGTATTACGGTTACACCCAAACTCTTTTAATGATTTTATTTTATTGTCCTCTGTCCATTCAATCAAAGAAATACCGTCAAATTCCTCTATATCCCCATTGTTCATTCCATTTTTGAAATACCACTCTACAATCGTTTGATTTTCTTTATGGAAAAATTGCTTGATTTCCCAAACTACCACCTTTCCACGGGTATTCCACTCCTGAAACCAATGTTTTACTGTTTTACGATTGCTATACTGGGGACACCAACTTTCTGTATAGAGTACATCTTCCGCAAAAATATCATCAATGCCCATATCTTTCTGATAAAGCCACATATCAAACCACAGTCGGATTATTTTTTCTCGTTCATTCATAATAGAAACACCTCGCTTGTTTACTTTCATTTTGTAGGCAGCATAATGGAAAATTCCGAACCCTTGCCCGGCTCCGAAACCACTTTGACATAGCCGCCCTGCCGCATTACAATCTCGCGGGCCAGATACAGGCCAATGCCCACGCCCTGCTGTTCGTGTACTTCTTCCTCACGATAGAAGCGCCGGAAGATGGCAGCCTGATTGCTTTCGGAAATGCCCTTGCCGGTGTCGGTCACTTTGATCTCCACATACATTTCCCACAGCACCACCGACACAGCGATTTTCCCGCCTGCCGGGGTGTACTTCACCGCATTGTCCAGCAGGTTAAAGAGGGCTTCCGATGTCCACTTGCTGTCATGGGAAACGGTCAAATCCTCCGGGCAGTCCACGGACACGGCGATTTCCTTTTTCTCCGCCGCATACACGATCCCACTCATGGCCTGCGCCACAGTATCAAAAAGACGGCCCAGCTTCTTATCCAACTGGATCACGCCTGTTTCCAGTCGGGAGGTTTTCACAAGGGCCTGAAAGAGAAAGTCCAGCTTATCCGTCTGGCTGCGGATTCCCCGGATAAAGTCGGTGCGCTCCGCCTCGGTCATGGGCTTTTCCAGCAGGGTGTCCGTCGCCATTTTCAGATTGCTTACCGGCGTTTTCACCTGATGGGAAATATCCGATACAAGGGTCTGTAACTCCTGCCGTTCCTCGTCCACCCGGCGGCGGTTCTCCTGCATGATCTGGTAAAGCCTTGCCAGCCGGTGTCCGATTCTGGCAAGCTGGGTTTCGCTGTCCTCTGGCCGCTGGGGCGCTTCATTCCCGGCGATCATGTGGTCTAAGGTCTGGCACAGGTCAGCGGTAAACTGCGACAGCCGCTTTCCAAACGCCTGCGTCAGTACAAAAATCCCCACAAGGGCGCACAGCAGCAGCGTCCCGCCTGTCAGCAGCACCGCAATCTGTTTTGTCACAAGAAACAGGGCTATGGTGATCCCGGACATGGAGAGGACAAGCTCCATTGCCACCCGGCCAAACAGCCGCTTTACCGAGAGGTTTTGAAACTTCATTTTGCCTCGCCTCCCGTCCATTGATAGCCCATGCCGTAAACAGTCTTGATGTAGGGTGCGCCGCCGTCAGATTCAATCTTGCTGCGAATCCGGCTGATGGAGGTTGTCAGGGTGTGTTCGTCTACAAACCTCTCGTCTATATCCCACAGCTTTTCCAAAAGCTGCCCACGGGTCAGCACTTGCCGGGGATTTTTGCGGAACAGGTTCAGCATTTTATACTCCATCGGGGATAGGGTCAGGGGCTTGCCGTTTAGGGAAGCCGTCTGCTCCGAGAAGTCCAGAAACAGCCGCCCGTCGTCGTAAATGTCCTTGGCCGGTTTGTGGTGTTCCAGCATAGCGAACATGGCTTTGATTTTTCGCTGCAAGGCCCCGATCACAAAGGGCTTTGTGATGTAGTCCACCGCGCCCACCTCATAGCCCCGTATCTGGTCGCTCTCCTGATCGTTGGCGGTCAGGAATATTACGATGGTGTCCGGGTGCTGGGGCTTTATCAGCTTGCACAGCTCAAAACCGTTCCCATCTGGCAGGTTAATGTCCAACAGCACTAAATCAAATTCCCGCTGGCGGATGGCTTCGGCTGCGGTTCTGGCATTTAGAGTAGAAGTCACGCCGTAGCCGTCTGCGGTCAGGTTATAGGCTAACATCTTATTCAAAAAACTGTCGTCCTCGACAATTAAAATCTGCTTCATATCCTCACTTCCTTTGCTTTTTGCAGATAGTATAACAGGCAAATGTCCGAGAATTGTTACAAGGACAAATATATTTATCATATTACAGCTTTTTTATGTGTACTGCAATTTTATAAAAGAAAGGACAGCAGTATCATCAAATTGCTGTCCTTGCGGTTTATTATAGCTGGTAGTGTATAAGCGTGGGTTCATCATATTTGGTGTGGTATCTTTAACTATGGGAAACTCCACTTTCCCATTTTGACACCGCTTTATCTGAAACGCCGACAAGTACACCCAACTGATATTGAGACAGGCCTTTTCTCTGTCGTAGTGTACTGATAAAATTTCCAAAACTATAGTCTCTCATACTTATCCTCCGCTACTTGCTAATTACATTTTACACCAAAATAGTTCATTTGCAATTTGTTCATATCGAATTAAAGTAGATTTTTGTTGTTCGAAGCAATTGCGATTCCGATTATCACGAAACTGCGTGACTATTCACTTTTATTTGATAACAAAAAAGAGAGCCACAGAGTGACTCCCCCAGTGCAGTCCGGAAACATACACCTCATTCAATACAGATAATATACAAGATTATTATAAAAATGCAAGCACAATCAAATAATAGCCTCTACTTTCGCATCTGCGGCACCTGTGCCAAGATCACTGCGGTGAACACAAGCACGCAGCCAACGATTTCCCGCGGTGCTAACACCTCATGCAATACGACGAATCCACCGATCACTGCAAATACAGATTCCAGGCTCATCACGATGGATGCAACTGCCGGATCTGCATATTTCTGTCCTGCGATCTGAAGCGTATACGCGATACCGCTCGAGAAGATACCCGCATATAGGATTGGGAACCACGCGGCGGCAAGATCACTCCATGCCGGTTGTTCAAAGATTGCCATACAGATCAGAGATAACACACCGTTCGTAATAAACTGGATGCACGAGATCTTCACGCTGTCACAATCGTTAAAATGATCGACCGTCAGGATATGTCCGGTGAAGCAGACTGCGCACAGAAGCCCAAGCAGATCTCCAAAATACAGATTGTCGATACCGCCTGACATGCACAGCATGTACATACCACCAAGGCAGACAAAAACTGCCACATAAACAATCTTATGTAATTTCTTCCCGAGTAATCCGGATACGATTGCAACCATAACCACATACGTTGCGGTGAGAAACCCCGATCTGCCGGAGCTGGCCACGCCTTCCGGATATGCCGCGATACCACTCTGTTGCAGATTCGTTGCGAAAAACAACACACAGCCACAGAGGATACCACCGATCACGGTCCGTTTTATACTTTCTTTTTCGACCGGTTCTCCACTTACCTTTGCTTTCTGCTTCTTCATTCCCGTGCGAGCAAGAATCAATAGCGCAAGAAATGCCGCTCCAACTATGGAGCGGCTTCCGTTAAATGTAAATGTTCCAATCTGATCAGATGCTGTTGTCTGTGCTACGAACGTCGTTCCCCAGAAAAACGCGGCAAACAGCAACATAATACTTCCTTTTGTCTTTTTCATTTCAAGCCTCTTATTCTGCATCAATTGGATCTTTCTTTTTCTCAACTGTCTTGATCACCTGCAACACAACATACAGTAAAATCAGGCCGATTACCAGCGGAATCACAGGACTCTTCATTACTCCCGGAAGTCCCTTGCTATTACCAAAGAATCCGGCAATAATGTAAGTGACGAACGATACAAGTGCGACTGTAATCGCATATGGAAGCTGTGTGCTTACATGATTGATGTGATTACACTGTGCACCTGCGGATGCCATAATTGTCGTATCCGAAATCGGGGAACAATGGTCTCCACATACGGCACCTGCCATACATGCAGAGATGGAAATGATCATCATCGTTGCGTTTGTTCCCTCGAATGCATTTACAACGATCGGAATCAGCATACCGAAGGTTCCCCATGAGGTTCCGGTTGCAAACGCAAGGAAGCATGCAATGATAAATACAAGTGCCGGCAGGAAACTAAGCAACGCATCCGGCGTACTCTTCACGAGCTCTGCCACAAATTCTTTTGCGCCAAGGCTGTCTGTCATCGCCTTCAATGTCCAGGCAAATGTCAGAATTAAAATTGCAGGAACCATCGCTTTAAATCCTTCCGGAATACAAGACATGGATTCGCTGAATTTCAATACGCGGCGGAACATATAATAGATAATCGTAATCACAAGTGCAAAGAAGCTGCCATACATCAATCCAACCGATGCATCACTGCCCGAAAATGCTTCTACAAATCCAACGCCTGAGAAAAATCCACCACTGTAAATCATGCCGATGACACAGGCTGTAATCAGAACGATCATTGGGAATACAAGGTCAATCACTTTCCCCTTTGTCTCAACGACTTCATTTTCCGCGTTTGCATATGGACGGTCCGGTGTCGTGTAGATATCGCCCTTCAAAGCGTTCTTCTCATGCGTCCGCATCGGACCATAATCAATCTTTCTAACGATCAAAACAATCATAAATATAATCGTGAAAAGCGCATAATAGTTATACGGAATTGCACGGATAAAGATGGAGAATCCGTCCTCTCCCTCTACGAATCCGGCTACTGCTGCTGCCCATGATGAAATCGGAGCAATGATACAGACCGGAGCTGCTGTCGCATCAATGATATACGAAAGCTTCGCACGCGATACCTGATGCTTGTCTGTCACAGGACGCATCACGCTTCCAACTGTCAGACAGTTAAAATAATCATCAATAAAGATCAAAACACCGAGCGCAACTGACGCTAACTGTGCGCCAATCCGCGTCTTGATATGGGCGCTTGCCCATCGTCCGAACGCTGCCGAACCACCGGCTTTGTTCATCATACAGACCATAACACCGAGTATTACAAGAAATACCAGAATACCCATGTTATATGAATTGGTCAGCACGCGGACGATTCCGTCTTTGAATACATGGTTTACGGTTGCTTCAAATCTGAAGTTGGACCAGAACAGTCCACCGATCACAATTCCTAAAAAGAGTGAACTGTAAACCTCCTTTGTAATGAGTGCCAGCACGATTGCCACGACCGGCGGGATTAATGCCCAGAATGTTGCGTACATCTGTGGCACGTAATTTGCGATTTCTTCCATCTTCTCTCTTCTCTCCTCGTTTTCTTTCTTATTGTCTGCCGCCCATATTCAGTCGGCGACATGGTATCTGGTGCATCTTACAGCATGGATGCACGAAGCTCTTCCCCTGTTTTATTCACAAGGTAAGCCGGTGCAATATCAAATACGGTCTTGCAACCGCTTGCTCCCTCATTTGCAAGTCTGTGAGCCGCTCTTGCATAAGCAATCAGTACGCTGGATGTAAACTCAGGGTTTGAATCAAGCTTCAGGCTGTACTCGATGATATGCTTGTTCTCCTTGTTCCAGCCGGTCACACCGCTGCGGAGTACAAATCCACCATGTGGAATTCCGCTGTGGTTTGCCTTCAGCTCTTCTTCCGAAATGAAGTGAACCGTTGTATCGTAATCTGCGAAATAGTTCGGCATTGTCTTGATTTCTTCCTCAACTTTTGCCGCATCTGCGCCCTCTTCAAGCACTACGAAGCACTCTCTTGTATGCTTCTGTCTTGTTGTAAGCGCCGGATTCTCGCCGTTACGAACTGCCTCAAGTGCGGATTCTACGGGAATCGTATACTGCTTGGCATCCTTGACACCTGCGATACGACGGATGGCATCGGAATGTCCCTGACTGACACCCTTGCCCCAGAATGTGTAATCATTTCCCTCCGGAAGCAATGCATTTCCGTACAGGCGGTTCAGTGAGAACATGCCCGGGTCCCAGCCAACGGAGATAATTCCGATATGTCCGCTTGCTTTTGCGCTTGCGTCCACATTCGCAAAATGCTCCGGGATTCTTGCATGTGTATCGAAGCTGTCGATCACGTTGAAATATTTTGCACATTCCGGTGTCTGCTCCGGAAGATCGGTTGCGCTTCCGCCGCACAGAATCATAACATCGATTTTATCCTTCCAGTCTGCCATGTCCTTTACGTTGCACACCTTGGCTGTCTGGTTCTTAATAACCAATTCATCAGGATTTCTTCTTGTGAATACGGCAACTAATTCCATATCATCGTTCTGGTTGATGGCTGCTTCTACGCCGCGGCCGAGATTTCCGTATCCGTAAATTCCGATTCTCGTCATTTTGTTTTCCTCCTTATTCTATCTCCCTGCATGAGAACTTCTACTCTTTCTCCGAGTTATTCTGGATTTTCATTCTACGCAGACGCGCTCTCGCTCACTTCCGCACATAGCAGACACTAAACTCACTGCGTTCGTTAAGTGCTGATGTGCTCCAATGGTCTGCTTTAGAATTGAAAATCCAGAACAACTCGAATCTACATATAGCCTCTCATGCCCGAAGGTTGAATCAAATTAAAAATTTACAATCGAATCCACTTTAGCATACTTCGTTGCTTTTCACAACAAAATTTCGCCACATCGTACTTTTTTGTATGTTTTTCGGGGTTATTCTTTGTTTGGTTGTTCGGTTGATGTGGTGGTGCTTGTTGTGGTGTTTGTTGATTTCCTGCCGTACACATAGCCGTAGAAATCGGTGTTGATGACCTCATCGGACATGTAAAGTTTCGTTTCGACTTCCTTGATTTTATCGTCGATATAGGATTGTGAAACTGTTTTTTCGTCCACATAGTAAGTCACTTCTCCGGTCTTCGTGTTATAGCCGATCTTGTCTGTCTTGAAGCTATGGTCGGCAAAGATGACAAGTTCTTCCGAATCGGACAGGATATCGTGTCCTGCGAGGATTCTGGAATCGTATGTCACGCCAAGCAGATTCAGAACAGTTGGAAGAACATCCACACTCGCACAGAGCTTCTTGACATGAACCGGTTCTTCCATCGATGCAGACCAGATGCCAAGGCAGGAATGATGTTTTTCAAATGCATCATCGGATACATTCTTGCCTGCAAGCGCATCGTAGCCGCTGTCTGTCAGTCCATATGGATAATGGTCCGGTGTCACAATGAACACGGTCTTCTCCAGCTTTCCGGCTTCATCCAGCTTGTCGATCAGATCCTCTAATGCTTTATCGAGCTCCATCTGTGCAGCAATATACGCCACCGCGTCTTCCGGCAAGTCCATTCCTTCTGTGCATTTTTCTGCTTCCTCACGGTTCTTCAGGCACATGGCATTGTAATCGTAATTATATGGAAGATGCCCACTGAATGTCATAAAATACATCAGAAACGGTTCTTCGTTAATAAACTCCTTGTATACTGCCTCGATCGTATCATAATCGGAATATGTCACATAGCTTGGGATATCCAGACCATAATCGATTGCCTTGAAATCATATCCCATATTCGCATGTGTCTCACTCCGGTTATAATAATAGAAGTCAAAGTCGTGGTATGCTTTGCTTGTGTAGCCTTTCTCATTCAATGCATTGCCAAGTGCATACGGCTGATATGTATCTGCTGACTTATAAAAGCTCCACTCTGAGGAACACGGATACTGTCCCAGACAGTCTACAAATTCTCCGTCAATCGTACTGTGATACCAGATCGGATTATAGTAATTTTCAAATACAAAGCCGTCATTCATGATCTTATAAAGCGTCGGTGTGCAGTTCTCGTAGATACCGTATTTGCACAGGCTCTCCGCGGTAATGCAGACAACATTATACCCTTCGAACATACCCGTATATTCGTTCTGCATGGTCGGTGTCTGCTGCGCGCAATAAGCGGACAGATTCTTCAACTGCTCATCCTCGGCTGCCTGATACAGCTTCTTAAAATCAACTGCCGGATCAACCTGTTCCACATACGCAAGTGCTGCATCCGTATCGGTTGCCGTAGCTTCCATTGCATCACTTTCGGTTGCCGTCACATCATCTGGCTGCATATCTGTATCATCCAAAGTGAATGTCACATTTTTCTTTCCCCCGGTGAGCATCGTCTGCGCATCCCGCACGGTCGTCACACATACGCCGAGCTTGTTCATCGAAAGCTCCAGCACATACTGGTTGTGGAACAACTGATACGGCGAATACATCGCGCGTCCCTGCACATTCAGCAGAAGGATGGAAATGGCGCACAGACAAACCGCACTTGCCACACTTATAAGCCTTATTTTCATCTTCGGTCTGTCAAACTTTATCAGAAATACACGCAGCAAAACAAGTGCGATCACCGGCAACATAAACAGCAACATCCATCCAACATTCTGGCGAATCTTCTCGAACATCACGACCTTGAAATCCATCGCGTTCCCGGCCCCGCCGACAGACACCAGACTTAAGAATGTCCCAAATATCCGGAAATAGATGAGCTGCACGATATCATACACGCAGAATGCCGTAAGACCGACATATGCGATGATCTCATTTCCGATGCGCGGCAGCCATACAGTGAGTGCCGCTAAGAAAAGCCCCAACGTGGCACCGAACAAAACCGGATAGATGCTCGTGCTTTCGAGTTTATGGTAAATCGCCAGATGAAACAACACTTCCAGATAGATGCCCGCGCCCGCAAAAAACGGGATGCGCCAATATGAAAATGCACGCTTCTCCTTCTTTAATTTTATTGTCTGTATCTGATCTTTCATTGTAATCCTCCAAATCTCGCATACGCGCTATCAATCGCGCATTTTATTATATATGATTTTTCCTTGTTTTTCACTATCTTTTATTTTATAATTTAATGTCAGTGTTTACGAAAAATAAGGAGGTACCCTATGGCTGAAGCATATTCAAATTTTGCTGCTGTCTACGATGCGCTCATGGACAACATTCCCTATGACGCATGGGCAGACTATCTGCACGGCCTGCTTGTGGAATATGATATTGCAAGCGGCATTCTGGCAGAGCTTGGCTGTGGAACCGGAAATATAACCGAGCGTATGGCAGATTTCGGATACGACATGATCGGTATCGACAACTCCCCTGCCATGCTGGATATTGCAAACGAAAAGCGGGAACAAAATCATTCTTCATCGCTCTACCTGTGTCAGGACATGCGCGAGTTTGAGTTATACGGAACCGTTGCAGCCATCGTAAGTCTCTGCGACAGCGTCAATTATATTACCGAACCGGAAGAGCTTACGCATGTATTCTCGCTCGTCAATAACTACCTTGATCCGGACGGACTTTTCATCTTCGACTTCCATACGGAGCATTATTACCGGGATGTCGTAGCTGAAGCGACAATTGCCGAGGATCGGGATGATATCAGCTTTATCTGGGATAATTATTATGATGAAGAGGAAGCAATTAATGAACTCGCTTTAAGCCTGTTCGTAAAGGAACCTTCGGATTCCGATGCCGATGATAACCTGTTCCGCAAATATGAGGAATTGCATGTACAAAAAGGGTACACACTAAAGCAGATGAAACAGATGGTAGCTGATTCCGGTCTTACCCTGCTTGCGGCCTATGATGCATTTACACATGAGCCGGCGGACGAGGAATGTGAACGTATTTATATCATCGCGAAAGAAACACGAAACAAGAATTCAAAGAAACAATATATACAGTAATTTTGTATACCACTGCATCAATCATAAATAACAACACATGCAAGTATATATACAAAATCCAAACACTCATTTTAAGGAGGATACATTTATGGCAGATACAATGATTCGTGGCATGGCAGCGAACAAGCAGGTTCGTTTCTTCGCCTGCAACTCTACCGATACTGTGGAAAAAGCAAGAATTACACATCATACCAGTCCGGTTGTTACGAACGCACTCGGCAGACTGTTGACCGGAGGCGTGCTGATGGGCGCCATGTGTAAAAATGATACCGACAAATTAACACTCCGTATCCAGTGTCAGGGACCGATCTCCGGTATGCTTGTCACTGCCGATGCAAACGGACATGTCAAGGGATATGTCAGCGAACCGGAGGTTATGCTTCCTGCAAACGATGTCGCAAAGGCTGTGGACCTCGGTGTCTTAAGCGTCATCAAGGATATCGGTCTGAAGGAGCCGTATGTCGGCGACACCCATCTGGTAAGCGGCGAGATTGCAGAGGATCTGACCTACTATTTTGCAACAAGTGACCAGATTCCAAGCTCTGTGGCTCTGGGCGTGTTGTTCAACGACGATACATCCGTAGCGAATGCCGGTGGATTTATCATCCAGCTGATGCCATTTGCAGAGGACGCATTGATTGACGAGCTGGAGAAACGGCTGAAAGGATTTTCTTTCACTGCTCTTCTCAAGCAGGGCATGTCTGTGGAAGCTATCATACGAAAATTGTTTGAAGGCTATGATGTCGAGCTGACCGATTCCATGCCTTGTGCGTATGTCTGTGATTGCAGCAAGGAGCGTGTCGAGCAGGCAGTTATCAGTCTTGGCAGAAAAGAGCTTGGCGCTATGATTGCTGACAACAAGCCAATTGAAGTTGTGTGCGACTTCTGTCACACGAAATATACATTCTCACCGGATGAGCTGTTGAATATTCTGAAGAATAAATAATCCGCTTATCCGATATAGTTTTGCATCACCTAAACAAAACAGATGGTACAAGCTGTGATATAAAATAATACATCAAACACGATCACAAGGAGGTTGGTAATATGGAACGAATCGATTTACATGTACATTCCAATGCGTCCGACGGTTCTCTGACACCGACAGAGGTTGCCGACGAAGCGATGCGGATGGGACTTTCCGCGATTGCCCTGACCGATCACGACACGGTCGATGGCGTGGCAGAAATCTTAGACTATACAAAGGACAAGCCTTTGGAGGTAGTGCCGGGCATCGAACTGTCCTGCTACTATAACAATCGTGAGATTCATATTCTCGGCTTCTATATGGACTATGAAAACCCAGAGCTTCAAAAAGAGCTTGCCGTATTAAAGGAAGCACGTGAGGGAAGAAATGAGAAAATGGTAGCGATGATGCAGGCAGATGGTCTCCCTGTCACGATGGAGAAGCTGCTTCACGGCAATCCGGACAGTGTCATCACACGGGCACATTTCGCAAGAGTTCTCGTCGAGGAAGGTGTCTGCAAAGACAAGGATACCGCGTTCCGCAAATACATCGGCATCGGCTGTAAATATTACCTTCCAAAACCACAGGTTACCTGTGAGACTGCCATGCGCATCTTAACGACTTATAGCAAAGCGGCATTTCTGGCACATCCTCTGCTCTATCATCTTGGGTATGCACAGATTGATGAGTTATTGGCGTATCTGAAAACACTCGGATTAAAAGGACTTGAGGCATTCCACTCTTCGAACAACCGCTTTGAAAGTGAGAAGCTCCGCTCGCTGGCTGCCAAATACGGGCTGGCAATCTCCGGCGGCTCGGATTTCCACGGGGTTGTAAAGCCGAATATACAGATGGGAATCGGACGGGGAAATATGAATATTCCAAAAGAACTGTTGGATATAATTAAAACTTTATAAATGTATCTCCGCGAAAAAAAGGAACCCAAACCGGGTTCCTTTTTCTATATGTTTACAGTTTCATGATTCCGAGTGTCTGCAGCAAAAGCAGGATCAGGAAGATTGGAGCGATGACCTTTACCATAGCAGTGTAAAGCCGCTTTCTTCCCATTTTACAACCGCTCTTTTCTACTTCTTCGATCACAGTCTTCGGTTTGATGACCCATCCGACGAGAATACAGGTTGCAAGTGCTACGATCGGCATCAGCAGATTGTTACTGATGTAATCCATGATATCTAAGATCTGCGCCGTTGAACCATTCGGAAGCTTGAACTCAAAGTACAGCTTGTTGTATCCGAGGCAGACAATGATACCAACGATCAGTGCGAAGATTCCCTCGATTGTGCCGGCTTTTGTTCTGCTTGTATGGAATGCATCCATAATACATGATACAACTGCCTCCATGACGGATACCGCACTTGTAATTGCAGCGAACAATACCATTGCAAAAAAGATTGTACCAATTATATTTCCGGCAACACCCATTGCAGCAAATACCTTTGGCAAAGATACAAACATCAGACTTGGTCCGGATGACATACCATCTGTTCCCATAAATGCATACACAGCCGGAATAATCATTGCACCTGCAAGGAACGCAACAACCGTATCAAAAATCTCAATCTGATTAATTGATTTTCCAAGGTTTGCATCATCCTTCACATACGAACCATATGTAATCATGATACCCATTGCCACAGACAAGCTGAAGAACAACTGTCCGAGTGCATCGATCAGAACCGTAAATAACTTTCCGATTGTCAGTCCCTCAAAATTAGGAACAATATATATTTTAAATCCCTGCAGACCGGTTACTACTTCACCTGCATCATTTGTATTTTTCAATGTTAATGAGAATATTGCAATTCCCAAAATCATGACAAGCAGGATTGGCATGATAATCTTCGATGTAGACTCAATTCCTTTATTGACACCACGGAATACGATAAATGCAGATACCGCAAGGAAGATCACAAATGTAATAATCGGTTCCCACTGTGACGTGATGAATCCGGTAAAGAATCCATCCTGTGCAGCGTCGGCTCCATGTCCTGTCAAAAATACGAAGAAATATTTTACTACCCAGCCACCGATTGTGCAGTAATACGGCATGATGATAACCGGTATAATACTCGCAATAGCACCTAAGAATCCCCATTTATCATGAAGCTTCGTATATGCCGTGAGCGGGCTCTGTTTCGTCTTTCGACCGATTGCAATCTCCGTAGTCAGCAGCGTGTAGCCAAATGTCAATGCCAGAATGATATAGACGACTAAGAATAATCCGCCTCCATCCTTGGCTGCCAGATACGGAAACCGCCAGATATTTCCAAGACCAACCGCACTACCTGCCGCCGCAAGTACGAATCCGATTGATCCACCAAATGAGTGTCGCTTCTTTTCTTCCATCCTTTTTCCCTCTCTTTTTTCGTTCTCGATTCACAACACATACCCTCTTATAAAGAATTCTGTATCATGCATCTTGTCCGTTATTTGCTGTCTGATTTCATTTTGTTGTCCTATAAACAGCAGATAAGAGCCATTTTATCATAGATTCATTTTTAAATCCACATCTATTTGATAAAAACAGCAAAAATGGGCAGATATATGTGTGATACATACATCTGCCCGTACTTATGACTGTTATAATTTTGTCCAATCTATTTTACCTGATTGGCTTCATGGATGGTTCTATTTTCATAATCAACCGCATTCTGTAAGGTTGTCCGGCTGATTGCCGCAAGTGCTTCCCGCGTCAGAAAACCCTGATGGGACGTAATGATAACATTGGGGAATGAAAGCAATCTGGCTGTGATAGAATGCTGTAACAGCTCGTCCTCCCGGTTCTCAAATACATTGTCTCCCTCTTCCTCGTAGACATCCAGACCGACGCCGAAGAATTTGCCCTGCCGGATACCCTGTATCAGTTCCTCTGAATCGACCAGCGCACCACGGGATGTATTGACTAAGATCACATCGTCCTTCATCTGTGCAATCGTATCCTTGTTGATCATGTGATAAGTCTCGTCTGTGAGCGGGCAATGCAGGGAAATCAGATCACTCTGTTTCAGCACGTCTGCAAGTGACATATATTCCACGAATTCCAGCTCTTTATTCGGGTACATATCATACGCGATTACGCGCATACCGAATCCACGGCAGATCCGGCACATTGCAGCACCGATCTTTCCGGTCCCGATGATGCCTGCGGTCTTGCCATGAAAATTCACTCCGGTTAATCCCACTAAGCTGAAATTATTCTCCCGCACCTTGATGTAGCTTTTGTGTACATGGCGGTTGACCGCAAGCGCCAGTGTAATCGCAAGCTCCGCAACGGCTTCCGGAGAATAGCCCGGCACACGCAGCACCGTAATGCCAAGTTCATTTGCCTTTTCCAAATCTATATTATTAAACCCGGCACAGCGAAGCAGCACCAATCTGATATTTATTGCAGCAAGCTTCTCCAGTACCGGCGCGCTCAGATCCGAGTTTACAAATGCACAGATTGCATCGCAGCCCTGTGCGAGTGATACAGTCTTCGGAGAGATATCAACTTCGTGGTAGATGATCTCGATGTCCGGGAAATGGTTGAGTTCTTTCTCGAAGGATTCCACGTCGTAGGTTGCTGCATCGTAAAATAGTATCTTCATAATATGTGTCTCCTTTCGTTGTTTTACAAATCAAACAGTTACGAATCCTACTATACTGACCGAGTTGCACAGAATACTTATTCTTCGCAGACGCGCTCTCGCTCACTTCCACACGCAGTGGTACTAAATTCGCAGGAATATCATACATCAATTATTTATTTCTTATTGCCCTGCTCATTAAGTACCAGCGTGTTCCAATGGTCTGCTTAATAATAAGTATTCTGTGCAACTCGAATCTACATATTGTTTCATTTGTAATTATTTAATTGTAACAATGAATCATACACACATATTATATCCAATTTTTCCTTGGTTATCACGTATTACTGCAGCCGGATACTGATTTCCCCGGTTGAGAGATTTTCGCGGGTGCCATCCTCGTACTCGACAAGGAGATGGCACATGTCGTCGATATCAAGGGCTGTCGCCTTGCGCTCGCCATCCTTTGTCACAACACGGATACCTTTTCCAAGAACCAGGCTGCGCTTCTTGTATTCCGCGATGAATTCTTTCTTCGCAAAGTTTTTGTAGTAATAGAAATAGCGGTTCAGTGTCTCTGCCAGAATCTTATTCTTGATGTCACCGCTTTGCTCCTGCAGGACAGAACCAGCAATATTTTCCAGTTCCTTACCGAATCCTTCCGTCGGCATATACAGATTGATTCCGATTCCGACGATCACGTATTCCGGGTCTAAGTTTTCCATCTGGAATGCTGCCTGCGTCAGGATGCCGCATACCTTGTGCGAATCGATAAAGATATCATTGACCCATTTGATCTGTGGTTTCTTGTCCGTGTATTTCTCGATTGCTTCGCAGACTGCCACGGCGGCGATTGTCGTGAGCAGCGTCACTTCCTGATTCGCGATTTGCGGCTTCAACAGGATACTGAAATAGATTCCTGTATTTGCCGGCGACATAAACGACCGCCCCAGTCTTCCGAGTCCGTTCGTCTGCTCCATCGCAGCAAGCACCAGGCCTTCTTCCTCCTGCGTCCGCTCGCGGAGTGCAAGGTTCGTGGAGTTGATACAGCGAAACACTTCCAACCGCACTGGGCACTCGACGTCCAGATATTTCGCCGTTCCCTGTACGGACAACACATCCGTATCCTCCGCCAGCTTGTAGCCTTTGTTGTTCACGCCCTCGATTGCAAATCCATCCTCCTGCAATTTGCGGATGGCTTTCCACACTGCTGCCCGGCTGACAGATAGTTTCTTCGCAAGCTGCTCGCCAGACAGATAGGTGCCTCTGTTTTCTTCCAGTGTCTTTATGATTTCATCTCTGACTGCCATATTTCCTACTCTCGATTCTTTGTTTTTCATGTTGCCTGACGGCTCCATGTGTGTTTTCGCAATATGTCTGAATTTCTTCGGACGACTTATTCTGCAAGCTTCGTAATTCTTGTTGCATCATACTCGCCACTCCGGAGCATGTCAATCTCTTCCTTGTATGGTGGAAAGGCTTTCTTCGCATCTGCAAGTGATTTCACATATGGTGTCTCCAGAATCTTCGGTACGTCCAAGAAATCCTTATGCCATACGATCTTGTATAACGCATCAAACCCAATCGAACCAAGTCCGATATTCTCATGGCGATCCTTCGCCGCTCCGCGTGGATTCTTGCTGTCATTGATATGGAATACCGCAATCTGGTCCTTGCCGATGATCTTGTCGAATTCTTCTATCACGCTGTCGAAATCATTTGCCACATCATACCCGGCATCGTTCGTGTGACACGTATCAAAGCAGACACGCAGCTTATCATTGTAAGTGACGCCATCATAAATGCGTGCCAGCTCCTCGAAGCTTCTGCCAATCTCGCTGCCCTTTCCTGCCATTGTCTCAAGCGCGATATGCACCGGCGTATCTTGGGTAAGCACTTCATTTAACCCTTTAATAATACTATCGATGCCTGCATCGGCACCGGCATTCACATGGGAACCCGGATGCAGGACAAGCGTCTTGCTTCCCATTGCCGCGGTCCGCTCGATCTCTGTCTTTAAGAAATCAACCGCCAGCTGGTAGATCTCCGGTTTCACCGTATTCGCCAGATTGATGATATACGGCGCATGTACCACAAACTCTGTGATATCATTTGCCCGCATCAGCTCCCACGCTTCTTCCACGCGCAGCTCTGACACGTCCTTTCTGCGCGTATTCTGCGGCGCTCCTGTATATAACATAAATGTATTCGCGTCATAAGAGAGTGCTTCCTTCACCGAGCCAAGCATCATCTCTTTGCCGCTCATTCCAACATGACTTCCGATTTTCATACTGTATAAACTCCTTTTTCAATTTTATGATGATTGTCTGGATTGAGGCTGCGTGTTATATCCATTGTTCGGCATTTGGTACGTCGGATCACCATAGTATGGTGTCTGCTGCATGTTATTATCCCTTCCGCACAACGTTCCAATCGTGATTGCCAGAAATATCATAGCCAATATATGAAATGGTTTTTCCATAAAATTCCTCATATTATTCAGAATCGAAGCTTTCGCCAGCACTGACGCCCCATAAAAAAAGGCATATTTCCGGTTTACTGCAACCACACATACAACATTTAATACATTTAAAATAATATGGCTCACAAGAACAATGACTGAAATCGCCAATCCGGTTCTTTTCTTCTGCGATTTCCGTGTGATGGTGCATGCAAGAATATACAAGGCCACAATCAAAATCGGACATATAATGCAGCGGACATCAAAGATTCGTTCGGTGTTTACATCCACGCCAAAAGATTGAACATATTTGTCCTGCGGTCCAAAGTAAATAATCCAGTTCATAATCATAGCCAGCACACTGCAGATCATCGCGATTGTAACCAAGACATTTGTGCATTTTAGTTTCATACGCTTCCCCCATATTTATACTATAGTTTGCTAACCAAATAACCGGAGCATTGTCAAACAAGCACTCCGGAATCAGTTTACAATTATTGTAATTATAGCATTTTTCTACAGGAATATCCACAGAAGATTTTACAGTACCTTACTGCCATTGGCGGTCAGCTTAAATTTCGCTCCGAACAACTCCGCCCCGTGCCGGCACATCTGCATGCGTCCAAGGAAAATATCGAAATACTCATACATCGTACAGATCTTCTCGTCAATTTTGAGTTCCAATGCAATCTGGCGTTTCTCCCGGTTGATCTTCAGGTTCGCTTCCGTGACTGCGTAATTCACACAATCGTGAATATCGTAGGTCGACTTATCACGCGAGCGCACACGGCTTCTGCGGACATCCGTCTTATCCGCTATAATCATCGCCGCTGACACAATATCCACGGCACCTCCGGTTGACTCGTCGTGATGCCCAATCGCCGAAACAATGGTTGCACGATCTGTAAACGGCATATCCATCCGCCGCAGGATATCATTTGCAAGGAGCGCGCCATACTCGGCATGGTGTTCACGATTGACTGCATTTCCGATATCATGCATGTATCCGGCAATCTTCGCAAGTTTGATTTCCGCGTCAGCATGTCCGAACTTCTCCAGCAGATATGCTGCCCGCTCAGCCACCAGCGTGCAATGTGTCTTCGAATGCTCCGTATAGCCAAGCGTGGCTAAATTCGCATCGCCCTTTTTGATAAATTCGTTTATCTCTTTGTTCTTGATGATGTCTTTGTATAATATCTGTGCCATTTTCTAAACCCTTCTTCTGTAATATGTAAATAGTTCCGGCAGGATCTGCCACATACAAATATATTGCATATATGACGCAATGTCCGTAGATCTTCTACAACCGTTTCACCGCATCCATTGCAAGTACCGACCGCTCGCATTCTTCCGCCGATAATGTGAGCTGCGCACAATACGGACTTCCCTGCATGTATTTCGCCGCATAACTTAGTCCATTCGTCCGTTCATCGAGAAACGGCCGGTCAATCTGACAAGGATCTCCAAGCAATATGATCTTTGTGCCTTTTCCTGCCCGCGTGATGATGCCTCGCACCTGATTCGGCGTCATGTTCTGCGCTTCATCAATAATCAAATAGGTCTTCGCAATCGAACGTCCACGGATAAAATTCAGCGCCTCTGTCTGAATGATTCCCCGCTCGAAGATCTCCTGAATCTTATCTGCCAATGCCTTCTCATCCGCATATCGTTCCTCTTCATCCGAATCAAGAATCTGCTCCAAGTTATCAATCACCGGACGCATCAACGGTGCAATCTTCTCCTGCTCACTTCCCGGCAGAAATCCAATCTCATCGTCAAACTGTGCATTCGGCCGGCAAACGATGATCCGCCGGTATTCCCCGGTCGGATTGTTGAACACCTTTTCTAACCCAACCGCCAGAGAGTAAAATGTCTTTGCCGTACCTGCCATTCCTTTGATGATCACAAGCGGAATCTCGTCCGCCGATGCCATCAATGCCTCCTGCATGAAGTACTGCCCAACATTTCTCGGCTTGATGCCATACGGGTATGATTTCTTATAGGATAATGGATAGATTTTATCAGCATGCACCTTGCCGAGAATCGTTTTCTTATTCGACTGGTCCGGGGTTAAAATCACGAATTCATGCTCGATAAAGTCCGGTTGTATGCGATTTCCTTCCGCATCTGTCTGATACACCTCATTGCAGGGGATTCCGTGTTTCTTGAATTCCTTTACCTTATCCTCCGGGATATACGCATCCGTCCTGCCTGTATATTGCCGGTCATCCACCGTAATCTGTTCCGTCGTGAAATCCTCTGCCCGCACGCCAAGCATCTGCGCCTTGATCCGGAGCACCAGATCCTTCGTAACCAGAATCACCTGTGACTTCTTGCCCAAATCCTGTGACAATCCCTTACAGACCTTCAAGATCCGGTTATCTGCTTTATCTTCCGGCATATCCTCCGGAAGCTCCACCGCCTTGTAATTCTTCTCGATGCGGAGCGTTCCTCCATCCGGCAGCGTCACGCCCTGTAACAGATCTCCCTGATTCCGGTACTGCTCCAGCATGCGCACGACTTTTCTCGCATTGGAACCTTTCTCACCGTCCGCTTTCTTCAATCCATCGAGTTCTTCTACCACAACAAGCGGAAGCACCACATCATTCTCTTCAAAGCATAAGAATGCATGTGGTGCCTGAATCAGGATATTCGTATCTATCACATATGTTTTCTTCATGTAAAAACCCCCATTTATTATGATTTCTATTTCATAATAAACAGGGGTTGTTAAATATGTTATCTCGCATATGTTAAATACACGTAAATGCTGTTTTACTTATGCAGTTGTTGTCTATCTTTGATGTAGGCAAGTAAGCCCTTGCAACCTACCAGAACATCCTCAAATGTCTGGTCAAAATCACCGGTATACCACGGATCAGCCACATCACGTGCTTCGCTCAGTTTATGCGTCTTCTCATAGTCCGCAAACGCCAGCATCTTATAAATCTTCCCTTCCACATCGCTGCCACCGGCAATCCGCGTCATATTCCGGATATTCGCACCATCCATTCCAATCAAATAATCATAGTATGTATAATCCGCCCGCGTCATCTGTCTTGCCCGATGTGGAATCAACGGAATCTGCTCCTGTTGTAATTTTCTCCTTGTCCCATGGTGTGGCGGATTCCCAATTTCCTCCGTACTCGTCGCCGCAGAATCAATCTCGAAATAGGAATCGAGATGGGACTGGCGGGCGAGGTGGGTGAATACGCTTTGAGCCATGGTGGAACGACAGATGTTGCCGTGGCAGATGAATAGTATTTTTATCATAGTTTTGTTTCTCCTTGTTTTGCCCCGGAATGCCCTGTTTTGCAAGGGGGTCTGGGATTATGGTAAAATGCTCTGCAATTACAGATTGTGGCAAATCAGAGCAGAATTGAGCTAGTTATCACTACCTGTTAGTAGTAAAATTGGTAGTAAAAGAGAAACGTTTACTACTAAGGACTATATTTTTCCTATTGGCACTTCAATTCTATCCCTAGCAACACATATATTGTTTTTAACCAAATAACATTCAACATAGTGTTCCCCTTCGAACTCTGTGCCTTCTTTGTGATGCATTCCACTCCCTTTAACAATATTTCCTCTCACCATATTACGGCTAACAGCCTCTGCTCCAACATTTCTAATTTTCCAATATACATCATATGGTTGGGGGCAATCTGTATCTGCTATAAAAAAATCCAATTTTTTGTTTTTCCTCAACGGAGTCAAATTATCTCCAAGATACTTTCGCAATAGAAATGGTCTCCAACCATCTTGAGTGACATTACAGTCAATATCAACATCATACCTAATATCAACATCAAATTTCTCATCAATGAATTCTTCCGTTGTAGCGCCTCGTTCATAATAATGCTTCGCTATAACATACCGCGCATTTTTTTCTGTTTTTCCTTCCGCTTTAGGGAATGAGTTCCCCAATACTTGTCTCAAAACTTTATTTGCATTATCCGATTCAATTGTAAGGTCTTTAATTTTGTTATATGCTTTCTTTGCCTTACTAATAAACTTTCCCTTGTCGGAATTATACACACACTGATTGCTTCCCATTGCATACCAATAGCTTCTGTCTTTATCTTGATTCTTTAGGTTCTCAAATAATGATTGCAATATTTCCAAATAATTCTTTTCTGAATCATCCACAAAACACCCGTTTTCATTAAAAAAATCAAATACTAGAGTATCAATTAACAGTCCTCCCATTTTAACACCTATATGATTTTTCCAACTCCTAATAATATGACAAAAATCATAATACTTTCCGTCTGACTCATTTTCACATTCAGCACAGGCACTTTGCTCACTTAAAGGATCTGTATACTTCCACGAACCACCATCATGTGTGTCTGGATACTTAAACCTATCATCAGCCTGTTTAAATCCAGGAACAAGTTCAACAGTATATTTATTGAAAGCAATAACAACTACCTGCCCATCTCCACGAATATCGGTATTAGGATATTTTTCTTTAAGCACATTCTTTACATCTTGTATAAGTGCAGACTGTCCATGATCAGAATAAGCATTATATTTGCTGTAAATACTAGTAGGTAAATCAAACAAAATATCCAAATCACTATTTCCACTAATTGCAGTCTTTCTTCCAACTGATCCTACTATATACATATGCAATTCATTCTCGGAATCTAAATCGTAATAACTCTTGTTAAGTTTTTTTGCAATTTCTCCGGCGGTCTTTTTCATATCTGCCAGATTATCCAGCAAGATGTTACTACAAAATGTTTCAAAATCATTTAATAATCCCAATTACTCTTCAACCTCCCCTCTGAGTGCCGGAGGTAAGAAATTATCTATTTCTTCCTCCGTATATGTATACTCCTTATCAACCTTAAGTGCTTCTGTTGCTCTATCAACTGCCTTTTGCGTCGTTGATGGTGCAGAAACATATAGTTCATTCAATTCATCCATGATTGAAATATATTCTGTATTAATCTCAGCAATATTACGTTTTTTCATATGAAGGTCACAAATAATATGCAACAATCGATTTCGTATAATTAAAAATTTATTAGCATATTCCTTGTTGTGTTTTTCCATTTCCTTTATATCAAAACTCTTGAAATATGCAGTAATTGTGATTGTAATAAAAGAAAGAACTGCAGCTATTATTTTAGCCCAAATATTATCGCAAAATATAGTACTAACGATTCCACAAGATGTTGCTGAAGCCGCCAAAATATTAGCTGTTTCTAATTTCGCATATTGTTCATGATAAATATCTGCTTGTTTCTCTTGTATCTTATGTGTCCATACTACACTTGCATAATTTTGACGTACTTCATCTAATAGTAATTGATAATCATTGTTCATTATGTATCCCTCCAATACAATATTAATCCAAATTATATTATATCTCTATAGCTAACTTTTTTCCACAAAAAAACGCCCCAGCCTAAGCCAGAGCGTCATCCCTCTTCCATATTAAACTACCTTAAACATTTTCTGCGACATCGGTTTCTCTTTCTTCTGTTCAACTTCTGCCTTCGCCTTCCTAAACTCTTCCATCCGCTTCAATTCTTCCTCAGCATCATCGAATCCGATATGCGTGTACACATTCATTGTGACCGATATATCCGAATGCCCCATGAGGTACTGTAACGTCTTAGGATTCATTCCTGATTTTGCCATATTCGAGCAATAGGTGTGTCGGCATACATGAGGCGTAATGTTTGGCATCTGCACCCGGTAAATGTCATTGTATCTGCCGACCATATGGTTGAAGCGGTGCTGCCAGTGCATTGCAACAAGTGGCATTCCATTATCATCGTAAAACAGGAATCCACTATATCCATCTATGGATTTCTCCACTTTCGGTGCATTTCTATCCTCAATAATTGCCTGAAACATCTGTGCCACATCCTCTGTAATCGGCAATACTCTTGTTCCTGCATCCGTCTTTGTAGTTTCTATGATGTATCGCATATCTGATGTTCTCTGCAACTGATGATTGACATTCACGGTTCTGTTCTCCAAATCAATATCCTTCAGCGTCAGACCACAAAACTCCGATATTCGCATTCCTGTATGAAATAGTATGTACACTACTTCATAGTATTTACAGTACACCGCATCGTCATGCACAAACTTTAGGAATTTTCTCATCTGGTCTTTTGTGATTGCCTCTCTTGTGACTGCGTCATTTACCAATACTCCGGCAAGCTGAAATCCAAATGGATTTTTTACCAGTATGTCATCATCCACCGCCATCTGAAAGGCTGGTCGCAGAACTCCTCTGATGGTATGAATGGAACTGTAGCTTTTCCTATCTTCCTGCTGCAACTTTATAAGAAACAGCTTTGCATCGGAAGTTTTCACACTTCGTATCGTCTTTTTGCCAAATGCTTCCTTCGCAAGTAATCTCTGCACTGTAACATATCCCTGTTTCGTGCTTTGCCTTACTCCGGTCTTTGTCTTCAAATATCGGTCTACCAGTTCACATACTGTCATCTGTCCGTCTACGATATTTACAAGCAAATCCAAATCTGTGTTTACCTGTTTTTCCAACTCACGAAGGGAAAGGCATGGCTTTTTTCCCTTTGGAAGTTTGTCCGTAGGCTCCAGTTTCCAACTGTATACAAAATGTGGTTTTCCATCAATATGATACTTATATTGATATTTTCCGTCTGCTCTTACGCTTTCTCCCGGTCTGAGGACTCTACGTTTGGAATCCCGCCTTGTCTGACCTCTTCCTGCCTTTGCCATTATATCCGCCTCCTTAGTTCTGGATGGTTACACAGATACCTTTCAAAGGCTACACGGAGAATCAGCTTGCGTTCTCTGTAGTATGCCAGAAAATCTTCTCCATCCGTACTATTCAATAAATCATAAAATTTTCTCCGGCTCAAAACAAAATATTCAATTGCCTCAGAAGGATTTAAAATATCCTTTTCTGCTAAACTTGGTCTTGCCATAAAATCACATTCCTTCCTGCCAAAAGTGGCTGTTTTTCAAGGGTTTTCGGGGTCATCCTATGTTCGCTCTTATGCCCTGTATATACTCAGGTTTCCCTCGCAGAAACCCTTGGCGTTTCCAAGGGAACTGTTGCTATGTGGGAGACTGGTAAACGTACCCCGGATTTTGAAACCTTAATCAGACTTTCTGATTTATTTGATGTGCGTACGGATTATATACTTGGGAAATCCAATGATTCATCATCAGCCAAATTGTCAGATGATATAGAACAGTTGGAACGCTGGGAACTGGAATCTGTTTATACTGATCTTATGAAATTGTATATTTTTCTTGATTCCTTCGGACAGAAAGATGTTGAAAATCTTATCAAATCCGAAGCACAACGTTGCAAAGAACAAAATACTCTACAGGATGTTTCTAATATGGCAGTGCAGATTACTATAAAAAAATAAAGAATGAGGGTATTGACTGCTGCATGAGTCAATACCCTCATTCTTTATTTTACACTTCTGAATGCTGAATTTCCCGTAAGATTTCTAAGCAGAATCTTTCTCGCTGCCTTATACTCTTTCCCTATAAATCCAAGTCTAAGCAGAAAACAGCGGAAAGCGTATTTGTCATTATCCGTTTCGGTCGGCTTTGATGAAACTCTTTTTGCATCTCTTGCCATATCACACAACCTTGAAACAAATTGCGTATAGGCTTCAATCTCATCGCCATCTGCTGTGTACGGGAACCATGTGAAGTTTATTTTTTCTTCAGTAATCTCTATTTCTGTGTTGTCCGTCCGAAATGCACGTTGAAAAAGTGTCTGCTTATTTGCTAGAATCTTCTGTAAATTTTCCAACGCCGTATCCGTAAGGCTTTCTCTCGGAATTGCTATTGTCAGTTTCTCCTGCTGCACTGACACTTTTTCGGTTACTTCCGCATCGTTTTGAAACCCACACTCTCGTAACTGCCGAATCAGATCTTCCACCGTTTCTTCCTCTGTTCTCTCCGGAATATGCAGTACACCCTATTTGTCCAGTCGTTATCCTGCAATATCATATGCACAGCTTGGTACCCGTTCATAATGCGGTGCTGTTCCAAGTATGTTTCCGATCTCCTGTACCAGTTTCGGTCTCTGCTTTAATTCCAGTGTAAATCTGATTTCATTCTTCATAATATGTAACCGCCTTTCTTTATTCGGTAGTACATATATCACTCTGATGACACAGAATAGCAAGACAATTCGAATTATATTTCTGCCAAAATGTACGCAGAAAAACTGTGCTTTTTATGTTGTTTTTACACATTTTTTCTGCGTATTTCGATACTATCCGGCAAAACAAAATCGGCTTTAGCGATGATATTCAGCGGATATTTTCACATAAACTGACTTTTGTGGGTATCCCCCCTGTTTAATTCTGCGAAAATTCGCACGAAGGGGGCCATCGGTCTTCAGGGAGAAGAGGCGTAGAGATTTGGATATCCCTCCCAATGTCAGCTGATAATTTTACGATATATATTTTTTCTACACTTTTTGGTATAATAATAAAAATACAAACTAGGAGGCTGATCTATGAACGAACGGATAAAAAAATATTGTGAACTACTCTCAAGTTTGATTACTCCAAATACCAAACCTGAAGATGTTAATGAGCAATTAACTGCCGCAACCAATACTATCGAAATTGATACTGTCGACATTTCTGATAGAGTAATAATTTCCAATTATGCATTAAAACTACTTTCTAAAGAACAACGTATGCAACTCGCCAAATCGCTTATTGAAGAGCAGGTAATTAAACAACGTAACTTATTGGCTCATTGGAGCGCCATAACGGCTCAATCCTCTATGATTGATACGGGATACATTGCACAACATTTAGTTTCCCTTCAAACCCAAATCGCTGGTCAAGGTATGCGCGGAAAAGGTGATGATCTTTGTGATGGCTCTGAAGTTAAGAGTGCAAATTTTCTTGACTCTCTCGACAAGAATGGGGCAACTGCACCAAGATGGAATTTTATGGCAAATACTGTTGATATCATGGAAAGGTTCTTAAATTACACTGCTATTTATTTACTCTCCATCGATTATAGTCCTGAACATAATTGCCGTATTAGAATATGGAAAGTAAATATTCAAAAACATACTATTTTACAAGAACGTTATAAAGAATGGATGACCAAACTTGGATATCCGAAATTTGCTGATACAACGAAAAAACCTAGCGTTAATTTTCAGTTGTTCCCGCCAAATTCTGGCACAAATGAAAATTATGCTAGACATGGAAACGGAAGGGCTAATGGCTTTACAAAGTTACATATTCCATTAGAAGATACCCCCGGATCAGAATTAATTTTCAAAGCCGAGGTTGTCAACAATGAAGTAATCATTACAAAATTCTAAGGAGGACTTACAATGGATGATGTTATAAATTTATTAAACATGCACCATCGATTTTTCTTTTATGCAAAAAAATATGCTGATTTAACAAAGCAACCTACGCCAGAAGATTCTAGAGCTTGGTCCCAAATCTTAGTTAGTCTTATAACTGGTATTAATGGGCTTGGGAGGCGTAAGGGAAGCGATTTATCCGATGGTTCAGATGTAAAATCTGCAAATGTTTGGGGAGCTATTGATTTTCCTCGCTTTAATGGGTGTATAAAATCAGGAACTCAAAGCATAAATTCAAATAGTGTACATTTTTTGAATAACACTCCTAATCTATATTTTGTTTTATGGGACTATGAACCAATTTCCCAACATGAGCGTACCCGTATTTGGGTAGTACAGCCCCAACACGACAGACTCTTCAGAGAAATAAGTCTGTCATGGTATAGTCAAAAAGAAAGCGGATTTATACGAAGTGCTAATTTTCAATTGCATGCACCAATTAACAATAATTCTAACATTTTTACAAACAGATGCGGTTCACTGCAATATCCTCTCTTATTTGATGCCGTGTGGAATGGAGAAACATATGAAATCAAGTACTATAATCCTGATGCAATCACTAATGGGTATTGCATGAATATCTAAGAAGAAAGCTGACAGTTCTAAACTGCCAGCTTTCTTCTATGCTAACTCCGATAAATACTTTTGCTGTTCAGAAATAATATTTTCTCCCTGATATATTTCATTAATTGCCATCTTTATTTTTTCCCCTAATTCCCTACATATCTTCTTTTTATCATCAGCTACGGGTACTGGAAGTAATATTTCTCCTAACTGTTCACGTTTTATTCTACTATGTGATGAAGATGTACCCGATGTCATACTTTCTATTTGAACCATTACATTACTTGTTTTTAGTAAGAAACAAAGCATGTAAGCATCTATATCTCCTGTAGGCTTTATTATTTCAAATTCATTAGAACATACTAAATCATACTTCTTTTCTGGAACAACTGCCATTCTTGGAATTCTGGGATTCAATTTAGAAAAAATCAAATCACCCGGCTCAACTTTTCTCCCCTTTGAAACCGGAACAAAATGCTCAACCTCATTAAAATTGATTGTACTATTAGAATTAACATGCAATACACTTATATGTTTGACTGATTCTGAAACCATAAATCCTTTCCGAGATGTTGTTACAAATTCCGCTACGTCCGACAGCCTTTTTATTACATATCCATCGCTAATGCTTTTCATAATATTTTCCACTGTCACAAATCGCTCTGCAGCATAAAAACTTGGTTTAATAACATTTTCCGTCAAATCCAAAGGCGTAATTTGAGTCACCGACGGCTTTTGCAAAATAATTCTTTTATCTGTACGATTTTCTATCAATGCCTTTGCTATGTCTAGCATTTCATTTTTACCTTTTGAAATTTTTACGGGTACTCCCATTTTTTCTTTAACAATATACCCCAAATCTTCACACAATGCCATAAATATCCTATCTTCATTTACTGCTTTTTTCTTTTGCAAATAAAGAATGCATGTATTTGTTCTTGTCCCTGCTTGAGCAAATGTGACCGATGGAAGTTCAATGACACCTCTTATATAAACATGCTTTAACAATGCATCTCTATAAAGTGAATTGGTTCCCTTTGATGCAAAAACAGAATCCGGCAGAACGATAGCCAAATAACCATTTTCTTTTAACAAAGCAATACTTTTATCAAGCATAAGCAACTCTGAATCTACGCTATTAGCAGATATCTCCATTGAATTTAAAATTGGATATTCGCATAAATTCAACTGATTGACTTCATATTCTGCACCAAATGGTGGATTAGTAAAAATCAAATCCACTTTGCCCAGATAATCATTTATGTTGCTATTACCTACAATACTATTTCCACTATTTATATTAGAAATATTACACCCTAATAAAAGTGCATTTATTTTAGATAAGCGCACCATTCTGTCAACTTTATCTTGCCCAATCATACCTTTATTTCTAAACCGCTCGATATATTTATTTCTATTATTACAATTAATTTTTTTCTTCTCTAAATAACGTGTAAAGTGATTTGCGCTTTCAATTAACAGCGTGCCGACTCCACATGTTGGATCCATGATTGTAAAATCACCCAGAATCTCCTCTGTAAAGTATCCATCATTTTCCATATCATTAAATATAATATCCAACACCGGTTCCGATATCTCATATGGAGTCATATATTGAGCATCCTCTTTATTATTTCTGAAATTTTCTCTTACAAAATGTCCAAAACATTCATTAATAATATCAAAATCCGAATATTTATGATTTTTAAGCAAGTGAATAAAATCAATCTTTTCTATCTCACTAATAAGTTTCTCTGCAAATTCATTTTCCGTTGGTTGCAAAACAAGTGATGGATTTGAACCAAATATATTTGTACCATCCTCATTGAAAAACATTGAATTTGAAGCCTCTTTTTCAAAAACATTAATTAAGCCAGCAGCCACATTTTTCTCATCACCAGTAACTTGTTTTGCAACTTTTCTAATATATGCTAATGAAAACTTTTGTCCTTTAGTAGCCATTTCATAATTAATCGATATCATTTTAACAATTTCATCCAATTTTGCATTTGAATCATCGATTCTTCCATAACTATGAAAATATTCACGTAAATTGAGCAATATCTCATAAAACATAGAATAGCTAACGCCATTATTCATGTAAATCCACCTCCTAAAATTATGTGAGTATCTTATCATAAAAAAAGCAAAAAATCAAGATACGTATCTTGTTTTAAGATACATATCTCGATTTTCATATTTTAATTAATAAAGCCTATCTTTAATCTATAAAATCTGGGGCTCATGCCTCAGCTCAATCCCAAATATCAAAACATGTCAAAAAACTCTCTTATACTCAGTATATTCCTCCCCCCTAATGAACATGCAATATTTATTATTTTTTAAATTATCACTATTGAAAGATCTACTACATTGCCTGTAAGTAGTCCCTTACTACTAAGGATTTCTCCCCACACCTTTGCCTTTATCCCGATTCCTCCCATGAGCCTTAGTAGTCGAAACCGTAGTAATTCCAAGGCTTTCCGCCATATATTGCCCTGTGTTGCCCCAGTCTGCAAAGATATGCATTATCATAAAACTGGAGTGCCGTGGCAGACGAAAAGTACTTTTATCATTGTTTTGTTTCTCCTTGTTTTTCTTGTGGATGTTCTGTTTTGCTAAGATTTTTTGGTGTTTTGTGGTTGTTTAGGTTTTACTCCGTAATTACATATTGTGGCAAATCAGAGCAGAATTGAGTAAGTTTTTACTACCTGTTAGTAGTAAAGTTGGTAGTAAAACCAAACTGGTTACTACTTAAGATTTTTTTCTAATAGTCAATTCATTACCATTTACATTCGCAACAAATTCATGTTCAGCTACAAATTTCACACCTTTATCAGCCATATATTTCCTTACCATTTCATAATAATCATCAATCTCGACAGAATCTGTTATGGATTTTAATACTTTCCCAACCAATGTAAGCATAACATTTCCTTTATTATATTCCTCAATAACATCTAACTTATCTCCAATGTATATAAATATTTTGTCACTAGAAAAGCCTTTCGATATATAACCTCCGATAGATTCAAATCGAATAACTCCCAATGTTTTTAATTCAATCCTAATTTTCACAAGCTGCTTTTTTAATTTCTGTAAACGAATGCACTGTTTCAATTGCATACCTTAGATAAAATTTGAAATTCTAACTGTTTTCTCATTTCAGAAAAATTTATATTTTTAATTTTCTTTTCTCTTAAATAATCATTATTATATGCATTATCTAATAACTCTTGTTTTTTACATACATTTTCAATATTTATTTGATGAATTATATATATTTTATTATCCATTATAACGACTGCTTTTGCTGGATTAATTTGCATTACATCTATAAGTCCTTTATCAGCTGTACCAAAATACGATAAAATAATTTCATCTTTTTTATTTAAGTTATCATATAACATAATTTGTTCTATCAATCTTATATGATATAAATCCCATGTAACATTTAAAATATTTTTTATTACATCCTCGTTATTTTTTATTTTCTTAAAAGCTCTATTAGTTCGATAATCATCAAGGATATATAAAGATAAAACAACAATTTCCTTTTCTGAATAACAATTTATTTCATTTAAACAGTATTCTATAAATTTTTCTACTTTTTTATTTTTTTCTTGCTCTTTATCAAATGTTTTTATAAGGTAAGCCTTCATAACACAACAGCATAAAATGTCATACTGTCTTATTTGATCATCTATTTGTTCCAATGATTTGTCATAAAGCTCTTTTACCCTTTTGTAATCACATTCACTTAAATTTATATCTTCAATATTTTTATTTACATACATTATATTATCTAGTTTTACATACGATTGTATCATTTCAGCAAAAATATTTAAATCAATATTTGTTTTTACTCTCTCCATTAATGCTGTTGTTACTCCTATTTGAAACTTTTCTCTTTTCAAATAATTTAGATACTCAATAAAATCATCAATATCAATATTAATTTTACGTCCTATCATCAATTTGTTTATGTAAGTTAAAATATTTAAATCTAGATCTATAGTCTTTCCAACTTTAATAAATTTATCATTTAATCCCAAAATCCAAGTTTGAGTATAATCTCCTATTCCCCAAATCCAACATGAGCCTATTTTCTTATTACTAAAAGATTCCCCAAAATTTGAACACTTTTGATCAAACAGAATAATCCTACAGTCCTTTAATAACTTTTCAAAAGATTCATAAATCATTTCTTTTTGTTGTAAATTTGGTGCCTGCATAATTCCCATTATTGCACATCTTTTCATCTTACTCATTTCCATATTTTATTTTCCTCCCTACAAATTTATTAAATTATTAATAAACATTACTTTTCAATGTAATTATATGTTAATAAGTATATATTCTTATTTTTCTCTATTAAATTCTGATTATTTTCCACCTATCCTCTTTCTTCTCATTCTTTCCAACCACGAAACATTCTTCACTCCAATCCAATCACAGAATGCCTCCGCCTTCAACACCACATACATGCCTGCCTCCTCAACCAGAATATCCTGACGCAGATAATTCATGTAGACCTGAACATCCTTAACTCCAGTTGTCATATCTTTCAAATTGAGAGTAAATGTAGCCTCCTTTTCCCCTTTTTTAGGTGAATACACAAACCGATCCTTTGTCTGCTGATAAAGCGTTTTCCACATATTTTTTCCTCTATACTCATAGTCCCGGTATAACTGATTTGGAAAACACTTAGGTATTTCCATTTCCGATATAATAAAATATTCCCGGAAAATCTTTCTGACTATGCCGAGATAATCTGCCGAATCATCTCCAAACAAGTTTGAATTTGTTTTTATCAATTCGCCCATTTTGGAACAGAAATCCCGAAATAGAATATTGCTTGCGTTTGCCATTACATCTTCATAATAGGCATTTGCCTCCGATTTGTATTTCTCATTAAAACATGCATCTACTTTCAGAAAATAAATTCGTCTGGCTACCTGCGCTGGAATACTGAAACCGCCTGTATTCGTCGTACAAATCATAACTGGATGCTTGGAATCTAATGTATTGGATAAATACTTTATAAGTTCCTCTCCTTTGTTGGTAGATTTGCTATTGAAAAATGCTGGCGGAACTTCATCAACCAGTAACGGATATGTGTTATCTGTCATAAACAATTCTCCAACCGTATCCCGTTTTTCTATCTGTTTGTATTGTATATAATGCTGTTCCACAAGCAATTGTCGGCCACTCAGAATACGATCAATATAAGCAAGCAGATTTGATTTACCAGAAGCAGCTCTTCCTCCAATCACAAGCATAATGGGTATGTCCGATTTACTGCCAGTATTTTCCTGACGCAGCTTAAATATATATGTCGAAGCAAATGCGTACATAATTGCCTCTAGTATTCGCGAAAGGTTTTCATCCCCATCTTCTGTATCAGATACAAAGTTCTTATATGCCATCAAAAATTGCATAAGATTCTCCATTGAAGACCTGATTTCCTCTTGTGTAGCCTTTCTATCAAATACTTCTGGTGCCCTTGCCTCAGTGCAATCATCCTTCTTGGGAAAAATTATATATTGTTTCTTATCTGTATCATTGAATGTAAGTGAGAAGCGTTGCATGTTCATCTCTGTTTTTGTATGACGGAATAATATATCTATAATCTTTCCTTTCGACGATTCAAGTTCCTGTGCGCTTTTAATCGTATAATTTCCGTTCTTATCACCTCGTTTTTTCTTACCCGCTGCAACAATTACCTCAAATGTGGCTTTCGTCTCTGTAATCTCTTTTTCATTTTCAGACTGTGCTTCCTGAACACACTTCAGAATGGTTTCATTACATACGGGCACAATATTCTCTTTCTTCAATATCTCTATGATTTCTTCCGTTCGTTCCTCTGGCGTAAAATCAACCATGGAAATCAATTTTCCCTCTTTATATTTGTTTATAACCTCTCCCGGTACATAATCTTCGGTAATACTGTATATATGTTGAAATCTTTTTTTATATATATCAAACATCAAATTATTGTCAAATACCATTATATCTTCATATTGATGTACAGCGTTGTTGAACGCTGTATTCGTCAGATTCGCGGAACCAAATATCAAACGGTTCTCGCCACTTTCTGAATTTGATAATAAATATAATTTTGAATGTATAATATACTCTGTTTTAGAATATCGAACCTCCAAGCTTCTTTCAATCAGCTTGTCCTTCCCTGTATCTGGTAACTCTTCAAAAAACTTTGTTCCCTCCTGCATAACCCGTGCATTTATGCTTTCCGCAATCGCCTTTCTTACATCCGCCTTTTCTATGCCAATAATAATCTTCACATTTTTGAACTTATCGATTGCTCTGCTTAAAAAACTGGCAGACGATACATATGTCACACACAGTAACTGATCATATTTTTCAGCGTCAAACAATTCGTCCCATGCAACATCTTTACATTCTCCATCCATTACAACACAGGTTGTATTTGTAACCGGATCTTTATTCAGATTATCAACAAAACTAAACATATCCATCTGTTCCATACCCATTTATTCCTCCTTATTTTTATAACCCTACATACTAACATTCCTATTTAAGCACATCTACTGGGCATAAAACAGGACTCGCGACAAAAATGCTACATATAATCTATTTTTTCTCCACATTGATCATATATTTTTTCGCTTCTTCATCAGCATATCCCGCCAATGCATATTTATTTATCACAAAAACAAGTTTTTCTGCCTCCTCTTTTTTCCCTTCCAACATTAATCTGCTATATTCTGCCTTTAAGTTGTTATAAGCTATTCTGGCACTTTCTACAGCCTCTTTTCTCTGTTCCTCTTTCCACTGTCGTCGAACAAAAAATTCATCCAAAACTCTTTCCTTCGCTTGGTACGAAAGAAGCATTAAATCCGATAAATCCTCTCGAAATCCCCAAATTTTCTCATACAAATCCTCTGACAATTCCTTCAGTTCAATAGCCCTATCAAGTTCTTCTTCCGATTTGATTTTTCCTATCCCATTTAATAACTCCTCAACTAAATGATACGCCCTTTCATATGCCTTCTGTTCTCCCAATGCCCCGGCTTCCATATACAAAGCAACAGCCCTTCTTTTATCTATTGCCTCTTCTGCCTCTGCTTTCGACAATGTAAGATCTATCACTACACCAATAAGAACCTTTACATCTACAAATTTCAAGATGTCCTCATTTCCATGTAACATTCCACTGATAAGTTTGACTATTTCCTTACTATTATCTATTGCATCATAAGTTTCATTTTTGGAAAAATCATACCGAACAAGCTGATCCAATGATACATCAAAAAATTGAGCCATACTATCTATTTGTTCAATACTCGGTTTTGTCTCACCCGTTTCCCATTTTGCAACAGTTCCTCTACTACTTTCACCAATTTTCTCAGCAAATTTCTCCTGAGATAATCCTTTCCTCTTTCTTAAAATGCTAATATTTTTACTTAAAAACATATTGTGACCTCCTATCTGTTCTTTTGATGATCATATTTTACTTTCTTTTCCGTACTCTTTCGATACATAATCGCGAACTTTTTGTTCTTTTAACGTACATTTTATACATTTTTATATATAATATACATACATCAAAATGCATATACCTTCCCTAATTATAAAAAGAGCCGATCCCTCGACTCTCTAAACTTCCCTACAAAATATTCTCTTCCTCTCCCCCTCAAGACACCCCATCTTCCCCAAATCTCATCCTCACTTTCTTTCCTTCTCCCTTTTCTTCCGCGGTCGCCATCCGGAACACAATCATTCCGAGTACAAAGAACACGGATATCGCGCCTACTCCGATATTCACCTTGCCGGTCACCTGCGAGATCAGGCTGATTACGGTTGTTCCAAGGAAGGATGCACCTTTTCCGCATATATCCATCAGACCAAAATATTCGCCGGATTTTTCCGGCGGTATGATCTTGGCGAAATACGACCGGGATAACGCCTGAATTCCGCCCTGGAATATGCCAACCAGAATCGCCAGAACCCAGAACTGCCACTGCTCCCTCAGGAAGATAGCGAATATGGCAATGCCAAGATATGCTCCAATACAGATTGTGATGAGTCGTTCTGTTTTATAACAATTGGCTAACTTGCCGAATATGATTGCAAAAGGGAATGCTACGATCTGTGTGACAAGCAGTGCCAGAAGCAGTTTCGTACTGTCAAATCCGAGCGCGGTTCCATAGGCGGTTGCCATATCAATGATCGTGTAGACGCCATCGATGTAGAAGAAAAATGCCAGCAGGAACAGGAAGATTTTCTTCTCGTTTCTCACATTTTTCAAAGTGACGCCCAGACGTTTGAAGCTGTTCCGAATCGCCCGCGGCTTCCGTTCCACGTAATGTTTCTGCTTGTAGATCTTAAGAAGCGGAATTGTCGCGCCAATCCACCAGACCGCAACAATCGCAAATGAAATCATCATCGCAAGCTCCATACTGATTCCGATCTTCCCTGCACCGAGCACGATTCCCAGGCATAAAACAAATGGCACACAGCTTCCGATATAGCCCCAGGCATATCCCTGTGAAGATACGTTATCCATCCGTTCTTCGGTTGTGACATCGCCAAGCATCGAATCATAGAAGATCAGGCTCCCGGAGAATCCCGTCTTCGCAATAATATAAATGATCAGAAAGACCATCCATTGTCTGGCGAATCCAAGTGCCAGACAGCCGATTCCTCCGATCAGCATCGTTGCGGTAAAGATTGGTTTCTTCAGTCCCTTCGTATCTGCCAACGTTCCGAATACCGGTCCGAGCAATGCTACGATGATCGTTGCAGCAGAAGTCGCATACCCCCAATACGCAAGATAATCGACTGAAGAGAGTCCTGCATTTCCTGCCAGATAGTTAAAATAGATCGGCATGATTGTTGAGACAAGCAGCACAAACGCAGAATTTCCCACGTCGTATAATACCCAGTTTCTTTCAGCCTTTGTCATTTTCGTTTTCACGTTGCTACGCCTCCTTCTCTTTGCCGCTAAATGTATAGTTATAGAGCGTATTTAACGCCTCTTCTTTTGCCATATACTTTCCATACGCATCAATCAGCATAACTGCCCGGCTCTTGGCCACAGCGTACAACTGATGCAGCTTCGCTGTGCTGTCCTCACATGCCGGATTTGCTTCAAAATTTACCAGCAATCCATGCATTTCTTTGTAATTTCCGGACAGACGGAGTATGGCATAGATCAGCATTCTTTTTAATCTGGAAGGTGCGAGCAGTAAATGATTATTCTGAATCATTCCCTTCAACGCTTTTTTAACCTGCTTTGGTTCTGCCCCTTGGAAGAATGGTGCAATCACGCTGGCATTTTCCATGGATGGGACGATATGCTTCGTCAGGTCTTGTCGAACCGGGTCTTTCCCATCTTCGATCATTAAGCTCCGGTCAAACTCTACTTCTATTTCTGTATGAGACACGCCACTTTGCGCAATCTTCTCATCGATATATCCGTGGCAGGTGGAATCCAAGGCAAAATGGCAGATGAATCCATAGATATAGGCAAGTGCCGCTTCCTTATCAGATGCCTTCTCTATGATTTCAGCCGCCTTCCCGAAGAAATATTTTCCGGAACGTTCGTGCAGTCCATACCCGATTGCATTGACCGGGTTCGTCACCAACGGATGATAGTAAAACAAGATATCCGGTCCGTGCAGACCTATATCGTAAAGCTGTTTATGTTTCATAATGATATCGTGGGCAGGGACAGAAACCTGTTTGATTACTTCCTGTCCCATCCGGTAATGTGCATATGTAGATGGCATATTCTTTTCCTCGCTTTGAATATATTGCTTTCTCAAATTTCTGTTCTATTATAAAATTGAAATTTGCCACTCTACTATCATATTTCTGTGGAAACCATGTAAAATCTAAGTCAAATTTCTGCATGACGGCTCACCACGGCATCTCGCCTGTCGGCTCGATGAACATTTGCCGTCATATAGAAATCCGTGCAAGCACGATTTCTGCATTCCGGCTTATTGCGCAAAAAAGCGCCGGTTCGTTTCCGAACCAACGCTTCTACATTCTTTTTCTATTTATATTCTTACTTCTTACATACGGAAATGTGACACCACGCCTGCCATATCATTGGCGGATGAGCTGACTTCCGTCGACATCTCGGTCACACTGTTTACAGTGCCAAGCACCTCATCACTAAAGAAAATCGTTCCCTTAACCGTATCCTCATTTCTCTGTGCAATATCACTTAAGTTCTTGATATCTTTTCCGATCTCATCGGTTTCTTTGCCTAACTGTACAGTTGCATCACGAATGACATCCACACCATCTGCAACATGAGATACATGCTCCTGCATTTTATGTATCTTTAAATTATACACCGGATTGTATCGTAATTCTATCTTTTTCAGACGAAATGCAATAAAGAGCCGATCACTCGGCTCTTCACTAACGCTTCTATTCATCATTACCGTTTCTTATATACGACCAGCTCGGGATTCTCGCCACTCGCATCATAGGTACTCACCAAAATGAAATCCATGCCTGCAAGCACACCGAAATACCGGTCTCCGCCAAACTCACATTCCAACTGATTGCCAAGATAGGTTTTTTTGTCATCTAAGAATTTTACTGTCTCCCCACTTGGAAGTGGATACGCCAGATTCACATACTGACCGACGAGTGCATTCAACTTTTCCACCTTCGGCAATCCTTCGATATGAAGGTCGTTAATCTCTTTTATCAACTGATGTTTGAATTCATCGAACTGTCCGCCATCGCTCAGTTCATCGTACCGCTTCCAATAGTCTAACTTCGGGAGCAGATCCTTCATATATTCCCGCGCCTGTTCCTCCGGAAATTCATCCGTCACCATATGCTTGACTGCAACATCGATCAAATCATCCATATTACTGTATGTATACATGCCATCTGCATAGCACCATTTGCAATACGATTCATTCATTGTCCCATCCCGGTCATGCCCGATGATCTCATCCTCGAGCGGCATGCCACAGCACTGACAGATCAATCTTCTCGGTTGTCCAAGCAGTGTATTGATTGAGACATCAAATACTTTCGACAGCAGCTTTAACGTATCCGTATTCGGCACGGTTTCGCCATTCTCCCAGCGCGATACTGCCTGTCTTGTCACCATGATTTTCTCGGCTAATTCATCCTGCGATAATCCCTGCTTCGTGCGAAGTTCCAAAATCACATTTTTTGTTTCCATCCCATTCACCTCCATGATGCTATCTTAACAGACAACCGCTTACGATAAAAGCAACCTGCTGTTTCCCCTTAGATGTTCTCCGTATACCGGCAATCCGGGAATCCCTTGCACCCCCAGAACTCGCCGAACTTTCCTTTTCTTTTAACCATCGTCATTCCACATTTTGGACAAGTCTTAACATTCTGCCGCGCGTCCGCCGTTCCTTCCCCAGACAATTCTTTTCCAAGCAATTCAAATACTTTCTGGTTCATCTTACAGTCTGTCAATGCGCGATGCGCACCTGCCGTAGAGATTCCATAATAGTTCGCAAGATCACCCAGTCTCCGATGCTTCCAATCCGGGAATACGTTTTTTGCTAGGCGCAATGTATCCACGAAATCATTTGGAAGTATCAATCCCATATATTTCTCAAAGTCCCGATACAGAAACTTCATATCAAACGCCGCAATATTATGTCCAACCAGAATATCATTTCCGATAAATGCAAGGAACAACGGTAACACTTCTTCAAACTCCGGTGCATCTGCCACCATCTCATCATAGATGTGATTGACCGCGCTCGCACCATACGGAATCGTTCGTCCCGGATTAACAAGTGTGCTGAATTCATCGATGATTTTACCGCCGCGCACCTTCACGGCTGAGATTTCAATTACCTCATCGTAGTTTGCAGAAATTCCGGTTGTCTCCAGATCATATAACACATAGTCCGGTACATATTTATTTAATTGTTTTCCTCTTTTGTTACTCATTTGTAAGTCCACTTGTTCTCATTCACAACACTTTATGTATCTCATCCCCATTCACCGGAGACAGGCACCGGTGTTCCAGCTCATTTACCACGATCAGCTTCTCTTTTTTCTCTGTCACAACACCGATCACGGCGGCTTCCATTTCCTGCTCTGCCAGATGCTCCACCAGCTTCTCTCCATCTTCCACAACTACAAACAGGCAACCGGTTGCATCTAGGAGATACGGATTGATATTGAAGAACTCGCAGATTTCAATTGTCTCCTGTCGGATTGGAATATCTACATGTTGTACCTCAAAGCCCTTATCCATCCAGACGCCCATCTGCCACAGGGCACCATAGACACCACCCGATGAGCCATCATGCATATAGCAGATATCCATGCCGGAATCTGCAATCTTCCGCGCCGCATCCGCAATGCTATACGCATCCTCCTTGACACTTGCCATATCCAGATAGAAATCCGGGAACCGCGTATGCAGTTCTTCCCGCTTTTCCTTCAGAATTATATCTGCACCCATCAGACCCGCCTGCCCGACCATGACGATCTCATAGTCCGGCTTGATTTTCTTTTTATTTGCATGGTACTCGCTCGCTGTTCCAAGCATTGTCACAACAAACTGCGCCCGCGCAAATACTTCAGACACCTGGGTGTGACCACCTAAGATCTGTATGCCCTTTGCTTCTGCATAGGAATTGAAATCTGCCATATAGCCTTTGATCCATGATTCCTTTACATTTCCCGGCAGGAGCATCGTAAGACGTGCACCCTCGACCTGTCCGCCGGAGCACGCAAAATTATTCATCGCTTTCACCCACGCGATCCACGGCGTATCACCGATGCCATCTGCACTTACGCTTCCATGCAGGTTCGCATAATCGTTTCCAACTGCTGCCGATACCGAAAGCTTCGGATTCAATCTTCGTATATGTTTAATCACCGAACGCGACAGATAGCGCTCCGGCAAGCTTCCTTGTTCCATGTTTTATCTTCTCCTTATATCTTACATCATTATGTAATCGCCTGATAATCTACACACATCACTGTACTTCATTATACCATGCATATATTTGTTCCGATTCATCCTATCCAATGCACATACGCATCCTGTTCATCACAATTCCTTACGAAGTATATCCACCGTATGTGCCCCTGCACCGATCAGATCCGGTCGTTCACACACCTTCAACTGATACGCCACGAAAAGCTCATAGCTCTCCTCACTTAACTGATTCACAAACGGACGGATATAATTGGCTGGTCCATCCGGTGATAAAATCTTTTCCCGCTTTAATCCAACCGCTTGATTGTAGCCGTCGATGTCCTCAATCCGTTCAAATGCATACAGACTATCCGCTGCAGGTACCGTATGATACGATGCATCCAATGTTCCATTCTTCACGCTTTCCTCCAGATGGTTCTCCTGAATACCATATACGACCACGGCATACTCATTCATCACATAGGCGACTAATATAATCCCGCCCGGTTTCGTCACGCGTTTCGCTTCGGAGAGCGCCTGAATCTTCTCCTCCTTCGTCATCAGATGATACATCGGTCCGAAGAGGAGTGTCAGATCATAGGTGTTATCTTCCAGCTTCTTCAGATGCAGCGCATTTCCCTGCATCGCATGCACGTTACTGTTTTTCTGCTTCAATATTCCCAAATTATGCTTCACCAGCTCCACAGCCGTCACATCGTAACCTTCCTCACAGAGTGCCACGCTGTAACGTCCGGTTCCGGCACCGATATCGAGAATCCTGATATCTTCCCGGTTCGTGACCTTCAACTCCTGCATCCGCACATCCAGATAATCATGAATATATTTCATCGTGATGCGGTACTCGATTTGCCCATGCCTTGAATTTAATCGTTTTTCCTCATTGAATTTATTGTAATATTCTTCGATCTTGTTCATTTCTTTTTCAACTTTCTTATCGTCTGGCTCCGTCCGGTTACTCTGCACATTTCACATATGCACCATCTGCAAGCTCTGCGATTCTCACTCCGATTCCCATTCCGAATATACTGTTTTCGGTATCAATCACCAGAAGCGGCAACTCATTTTTCCTCAAATCCTCCGCTGCCTGATACACCAGCTTTACCGGATTCCCATGTTCTGTATCATAATTGGACTTGCCATCCGTAATCAGCACAGTGAGATGGATATCCTCTGGATATTTGCGGCGATCCGTCAACTGTACCTGTTCTGCCAAACGCAGCCCCATCGCAAGTGGTGTATTGCCCTTTGCTTTCAGCCCCCGCATGTTCTCTGCCGCGACATCCACGCTCTTTGTAAATGGCAGCTTCACCGTGGCATGCTTATCTCCAAATAAGATTAGTCCCACCCGGTCGCGGTCACAATAGGCTTTTTCAAGCATTGCCATCACTGCGCTTTTTGCAAATGCAAGGCGTTTGTTCGCACCCTGCGACCGGCTGGCATCCACAACAAAAAGTACGGTACTGTGCTTCTTGTTGCGATATCGTTTCATACGCAGATCTTCTGGCATGATCTGTCCCTGAAGTCCGTCTTTCTCCATGTGGCTTCCACGTTCCACACATGTCCGGATCGTCGCCGGGATATCAACATCCGAAAGGCCGCACATTTTCCTTTCTGCTTCGGATGGCACCACAGATCCACTGTGCTTTCCTTTTTTTATCTTTAATTGTGCCGCACGTTTCTGTGCAAACGGAAGCTCCAGAGATGCCATCATCTCATCTAGTACTTCTATAATCGAGCGTTCCCTTCCACTTTGCTCAACCGGGAGAAATATTTCCTCCTGCATATCCACATTTTTCTGCTTCGCAGAGTCTAGTCTCCCTCCCCGGATGTCTCCGATTCACGTTTTTCTCCTTTTCGGGACAATATCTGTTCCATCATCTCCGGATTCATCTGCCCGTTATCCAACGGATTTTTATGCATACGGTGCGGCAGTACATACTGTGCCGCTCTGGAGATATCTTCCTTTTTGACCCGTTTTCTTCCTTCATACGCTGCGATTGTCTTTGCTGTTTTCACGATTCCGATATCTGCGCGGTGTCCGTCTGTACCATAGGCAATACAGATCTCTGCGGACAGACGCAGAAGTTCCCGGCTCATTGTCACCTCCGGCAAAAGTGCTCTGGCTCTGTCGATCTTCGTGCGCAGACGCGCCTGACGTTCCTCGAATCTCTTACAAAATACCGATGCATCCTGTTCATAGGCAAGGCGGTTTTTGACAATCCGGATTCGCTTGTCTACATCCTCCTCTGCTGTCACATCCACAACCATTCCAAACCGGTCAAGCAGCTGTGGTCGAAGATTTCCCTCCTCTGGGTTCATCGAACCGATCAATATGAACTTTGACGCATGCGTACAGGAGATTCCTTCACGCTCCACTGTATTTCTGCCGGTTGCCGCTGCATCTAAGAGCAGATCCACAATATGGTCATCGAGCAGATTTACCTCATCAACATACAGGATATTTCCATCTGCTTCCTTCAGAAGTCCCGGCTCAAATTTCTTCTCTCCGTCCTTCAACGCCGCCTCAATATTGATCGTTCCTGCAACACGATCCTCCGTTGCATTTGCCGGAATCTCCACAATTTTCAGTTTATGCATGAGGTTCGGGATTGCACGGACGACAGTCGTCTTGGCAGTTCCCTTCTGTCCCCGGATTAGTACACCGCCGAGTGCCGGATTGATGAGATTCAGCACGATTGCTTCCTTCATCTTCTCCTGACCGACAATCGCCGTGAACGGATATACATTGTCTATCTTTTTCCTTTGCATCTTACTCCTCTGCCTCTCCTTCTGCCTCGATATAAGCCTCCCGGATCGATTCTAACTCTTCCTCGGTTGCCTGATAATACCCTCGATGATTTGCTTCCATAAGGCGTTCCATCATCTTCATATACGCCCATTTGTTACTCTTTGTCATCTGCCTGCGCAGTTCTTCATCCGCCGCATAACAACGCGTCATCTCCGAAAATGTCTGGCTGTCCACTGCATCCGTCGATGCTGCAAATCCCATCACATTTTCAAACCGCTTCTCTATCTGTTGCACGCCATGATAGGTATGCCGCATCATGCCCTCGATCCATGCTGGATTCAACAGGCGCGTTCTTATTCCCCGGTTCAGCGCTTCCTGGATATCCTGTACCTTGACGTCTTCCCCGACGGTATCTGCGACAAGCATCACCGGCTTTTCGCCCTTCTGGTTTTCCACCGCCTTGGAAAGTCCGCCATAAAACTCATAATAATGATCGAGATCGGTGAGTTCATATTCCACGTTGTTCCGTATCTGCGAGATGTAGTCTACATTTTCATATTGATGTTTCAGTACGCTGGCCGCTGCCTCGCCTCTGTGCCGATACGAATACGCATACGAAAGATCCGCTGTAAAGCCTGTTCCAAGCTCCTCCGCTGCTTTCCAGCTTCCTTTTTTCACAACATCCGTAAGACGCGTCGCATATTCTCCCTCCTTCGGGCCGAAGATCCGGCAGGACGCCATCTCCCATGCCCGTGTCTCGTCCATTCCCTGCTCTTTCATCAGTGTATGCGCCAGTTTTCTCGTATTTGCCGCAAAATAATTTGCCTCATCCGGCTCATCCAACGCAAGAATCTGTTGTAGCATTTCATTCAGGTTATCTACCAGATTCGGATACATATCCCGAAAAAAGCCACACATATGGATCACCACATCCATACGCGGTCTTCCAAGCTCCTCCCGCGGAATAATCTCCAGACGGTCATCAAAGCTCGCACGATCCGTCCTTAGACGGAGTCCCAGATAATATAAGATCTGTCCAACTGTCTCACCCTGACTTCTGGATGTCTCCAATCCCCAGAGAATCACAGCGGTTGTATCGGGATATCTGCCTGTCTGCTTTTTATATTGTTCCATGGCAAGCTGTGCGGCCTTTGCGCCCCGGTCATATGCCGTTTTAGTCGGAACAAGCCGGGGATCAAACTGCACAAGATTTCGCCCGGATGGAAGGATATCCGGATTTTTCACCACGTCTCCCGCAGTTCCAACAGGGACATATTCCCCATCTAAAGCATGCAGAAGTCCCTGTGCCTCCTCCGCATTCATCACATGCAAGCCATCCGTGATCAGACTATTTTCATATTCATACAAATATTCCTCGATCTGCTCAAGATCCCCTGTACATCCACATGCCTCTGCCAGATGGTCAATCTGGTTCATCAGATCATCGCAGCGTTCCGGTGCACTCTGCATACTCTCCCTATACTCAGCGATCGTCTCTTTTAATTCCTGCAATTCACCATATATTCCGCTTTTTTTCAAAGCAGGTGCCTGATAACTGATAATCGTAGCATGCGTTCTCCGCTTGGCTATCATCGCTTCCGAAGGATTCCCGATATAGTAATAATAAAAATGAGGAGCTGTCCCAATCAGACGGTCCGGCCAGCATTGTCCCATCATGCCATTGTCCTTACCCGGCAGGAATTCCAAAGTCCCGTGTGTACCGAAATGAATCACTGCATCCGCTCCAAATTCTTCCCCTATATAATGGTAAAATGCCTGATATGCCTTCGGTGGTTCCTGATTCCGGTCATGGTAGTTCTCGATGATATCCGCTTTACTGTCTCCGTCCTGCCGCAACGGCTGTAACCCAAGAAATACATTTCCACATCGAATCCCCTTCACTGGATAGTCCTCTCCATCCAGCCTGTATGTAATCTGTGCTTCCGCCTCGTCGCTCCACTGTGGCGCATTGCAGTTTCCATCCATCACGAACGCTCCCTGAAGCTGTTCCGCAGTCAGGGCTTCCACCTGATATCCCGCCTGTTTTAACTGCTTCAAAGCTTCTGCCGCCGATGCAAAGGTATCAAGAAATGCCGCGGATGCAACATTGCTTTCGCCCGGCGGATAATTGTAGAATACGATTGCGAGCTTTTTATCCTGATTGTTCAGTTTCTGTAACCTCAGATATCCTTCCAGCCGTGCCACAAGTGTATCAATCCGTTCTGTGATCGGCTGCAATTCTGATACCGTCGCATCACCCATCACGCCAACCGGAAACGTGAGGATTCCCCCATCTAATTCCGGCAGCAACATACTGATCAGGAACTCGCCCGGATTGACCGCGGATGCTTCCTGCCATCTTTGCTCTGTGATTTTCGTCAGGCAGAATGGCTTGATATATGGCACCCGCAGCTCCTTCAGAATCTGCACCGCTCCATCTGCATTTCCGCCCATCGGACCTGCCCCCAGACGGAATGGCATCGTATTGATCACCGCGGATACCGGATACTTCTTCTGGCAGAGATAACTCTTTAATTTCTCCTGATCGCGATCCTCATTTTGTGAGAATGCAATCGGAAGTATGTTATATTTTTCTCTTAATTTTTCACAAATGATACGCACAATTGGCAGATAATCGTTCGGATATGCATGTCCGTAAAACAAAAATGCTATCGTATCCCTGCCTTTGTCATACGGATTTTTCTTCCAATATTTATCCAGTACGTCCTCGCAAACAAGCGAAAATGGATCTTTCAGATAGATTCCGTACCGCATCGTACAAGGCTTTTCCTTCGGCAGAAAGCTCCTGCCACAATATCTTCGTAAAATCAGATAGAAAAACGATTCAATATCCGTGTAGGTTGCCTGCTGCCAGTAGTCCATCAACAGGAATACCTGCTTCATATCCTTCGTCATGCCAAATGGAAGGACATTTCCAAGGATCATCGCCATTCTTCGTATCCGGCGCATCTTCTCTAACGCACTGGCTGTCGTTTTTTTGTTTTCCTTCGTATCCGCTTGGTTAGTTTCCTCCTCTGACACATCTCCTGTCAGCGGTTTCTTCTGGGAGGACTTCATCATTTTACCCATTGCTTCCATAGAAAATGTTCCGAGGCGCAGATATTCTCGCAATTCGTTACCAATCACAATCCGTTGTCCCCGGCACTCCTCTAAACCACATCTGACAATCTCCCGCAATGCCTCTGAAACACCCATCAGGTCAATTATTGCAACATCCGCCTCACGGACTGCATTCTCTAGAATCTCCGGATGCATCAGATATTTGTTTTCCATTCCTGCCACATAAAAGACCGCAAAATCAATTGCATCCTCCGGGTATTTTTTTGCATATTCTTTTTGAAAGATCTGGATCTGTGAAAGTGCAGATACGGACACTGCAATGATTGTAATTTTCATCTGATTTCTCCTATTTTAAGCCGTACATTTATTTCTGGCATATACATCAGATTTTATCATTTACGTGCCGCATATACAAGCGATTTCTCCGCTTACGATATCCCCATTTCTCCGCTTACCATATCTCCTCCTGCCGCTTTTCCGGTTGAAAATGCTCCTTTGCAAATCCCATATCCTGCACGAGCTCCAGTGTGCCGAGATACTTTCCCTCTTTATCCCGTACCGCCATGTATCTGACAAGCATGCATTTTCCATTTTTGTCCATCCAGATTGGAACCTCGTCCAATGCCCCCGCGCGGAATTCTCCAATTATTCTTCGCACGGTCGATTCAATCTTCGGCGGGTGACAGGAGAATACTTCCCGGTCGATTGCCATCCCCGGACGTTTGAAATCCTTCGGTCCTTCATTGAAGAAACGATTGATATTGTCCACATCCACAAATGTGATCTCCATCGGAATCGTATTCAGAAGTGCGATCAGCTGCGCAATTGTCAGATGTCCGCCCGGCATACGGATTTCCGTCTCTGTGAGCGATGTCTCCGGCACATATTGGTTATCCTCTGCCTTCTTCCAGATCTCCGGCTCCACGCCAAAACAGACCGCATAATCCTTCTGGTCATGGTAGATGCCGATCCACTCTTCCTCCGTGAAATTCGCCGCACAGTTCGGGAACAAAATATTTGCCTCTTTGTAGATCATTTCCTGTGCCCGTGCTACTACCGTTGCAAACCGCTCCTGCCATTCGGATTCTTTATCATTCATCTTCGCAAGAAATGAGATTTCATCCCGGATCTCATCATCAACCGTCCACATCACACTTGCCGGTCCGGATATCCCATACCGCACATTCAAAACCGGGTACAGAAGATCTCCCTTCTTCGCATAGTGAATGGAGATGCCACGCAACGATTCCAACGTCTTCTTATTCGCACTGCCATCCTTGATCTTCTCCTCTGCTTGTTCTAGCAGCATAGCAAGAGCACCATTCTCATTTGCAAACAGCCATAGCGGATGTCCTTTGATCTGCGCCAGTTCACGCGTCTTTGACTCCCGTTCTTCCCGCAGTGCTGACGCATGCACCGCCTTTTCCGCATTCGCAATCTGTTCCTCCCGCGTCTTTCCATGAAAGAGTGCGGCATGCACATCACACAGCTTCTGCACATCAGAAAGTGGTGTTCCCTCCGCAAGCATCTCCTGTTCCGCCTTCATGATCTCCGCAGGATCAACATCCTTAAATACTTCCACGAAATCTTTTCTTACTGCTTCCAGCGACTCTCTTTCTCCAAGCCGCTTCAGATATTCCTTCAATGTCTCGATTCGATCCTTCATACGAATTCCTCCATTTATTTGTGGAATTAGTATGTCTTTTTTCGTGATAAATCATTCCACCAAAGACTATCTTCAGTATCATTGTAAAACACATTTTCATTAAGATATGAAAAATAATACGTTCCCTTATATTCGACCAGCACAACAGAGATTGTCTGCCAACATTCAAGCCCCGTAATGAGGTTTTCACGGATCGGTACATACATGCCTGCAATCTCAATATAATGATTTGTTACTACATAATCTTCCCCCGAAAACAACTGATATACTTTTTCCCGAATCTGAAAATTATATTTCTCAAAATTTCCCTTTTCAACTGCCTTTTTTATTTTACCGTGATTGTTCATGATGATCAAAAATGGTAACCACAAAGGGATCTCAATAAAGAAGAACGTTGATATCGCATCCGCCATCGTCCGTCCGGAAGGTTCCTGTGGCATAACCGTCACAGCAAGACTGGCAATCAATACCGCAATGGTAAAAAATATTTCAAGGAACAATAAGAGCGCACATCCATTTTTTTCATTTCGTGTGTCCTCCACCTTATTCTGCGGACTGAGTAACATCTCGCGAAGTTTCATGTCTTCCGCAGTACTGATATGCTGTTTTTGCCCCATCGTCTGTATATCCTGTCTGTATTTATCTCTGATTTTTTTCTGGTTATGGATCACCGGTTTATCTAACCGGTCTGTCAAAATTTTTCTTTCATCATCATACATATCTCATTCTCCGTATCCTGATACACCAATTACCAAACAGCGATCACCAATATCCGGAAGGCTGTTCACGATCGCATATATTTCCCAATTATAAATGATCCTAGCAGATACTATCACCCGGTTCTATCATAAAACCATCATAATACTGTTAAATCCATGCAAAAAATCCCGGCGCTTTCACACCGGGATTTGAATACTCTCTATTTAATTGCCCTGGCAAGCTTATGCTTCCAGATACTTATCGATACTTGCAAGCTTCACGCAAAGCACGAAAATCTTCGATGCTGCTTCCATCTCTTCCACAGATGGGAACGAAGGAGCAATACGGATATTGCTGTCTTTTGGATCTTTGCCATACGGATAGGTTGCACCGGCGCCTGTCAGTACCACGCCTGCATCCTTACACATTGCTACGATCTTCTTCGCACAGCCCTCGAGTGCATCAAAGGAAATGAAATATCCACCGAGCGGCTTTACCCACGAACCGATCTCCAGTCCTGTAAGCTCCTGATCAAATGCATTTAAAACTGCCTCGAACTTCGGACGTAAGATATCCGCATGTTTCTCCATATGTGCCTTCAGTCCGTCAATATTCTTGAAGAATCTTGTATGACGGAGCTGATTGATCTTATCATGACCGATTGTCTGTACGGTTAACTGCTGCTTGATAAATTCTACATTTGTTGTAGAAGTTGCGATTGCAGAAACACCGGAACCAGGGAATGTAATCTTCGATGTCGAAGCAAACATATATGCCATATCCGGATTCCCGGCCTTCTCACACTCCTCTAAGATATTCGGGATTTCTGCCTGCTGATCCTTATACAGATGATGGATGCAGTATGCATTATCCCAGAAGATACGGAAGTCTTCGGCTGCCGGCTTTAATGCTGCAAATCTTCTTACCACCTCATCGGAATATACGATTCCGGTTGGATTTGAATATTTCGGCACACACCAGATACCCTTCACTGTGGCATCGTTATTTACGTATTTCTCAACCAGATCCATATCCGGTCCATCGGAATTCATCGGGATGTTGATCATCTCAATGCCGAAAAACTCTGTGATTTTAAAATGTCTGTCATATCCAGGTACCGGGCAGAGGAACTTGACCTTATCCAGCTTGCACCAAGGAGTCGAACCATTGACACCGTGTGTCATCGAACGGGAAACTGTATCGTACATAACGTTCAGACTGGAGTTACCATATACGATGATGTTCTCCTTCTTGACTTCCATCATGTCTGCCATAAGCTGACGACACTCTCCGATACCATCCAGATCTCCATAGTTTCTTGTATCATTTCCAAGCAAGGTACGCATATCAGATTTGCTATTAATCTCATCTAACATCTGCATGGAAAGTGCTAACTGGGCGAATCCAGGCTTTCCTCTTGCCATATTGAGGCTGAGGCCCTTTGCCTGTTCTTCCTTGTATTCCTCCATAAGAGCGGCTTTTAATGTCAATAACTCGTCTTTACTCATATCCTTGTATTTCTTCATTTCAGCTACCTTATACCTTTCACATTTATTTGCATCGTATAAATTATGCATTTAAACCGTCTGTTTTCTATTTTATAGACATTTCTCGAAAAAAACAAGAGTTAAATTGATAATTCTCTCTATTTTTTCTATTTATTAAAGACATTTACTTTAGATTTTTTTGTTTTCAGCAATTTCCATGTGTTCATAACAGATTTTATATCCTCTCCATATAATCATTTATACCTTCCTGCAACGACAAAACGCCCTGCCATATGGAATACATCCCATACAGCAGAGCGTTTATCTGTGGTTTATATGTTTTTATTTTGTATATAACAAATTCTTATTAGTTCCACCCAATCCGATTATTCCTCATAAGGAAGAACTGCTCCATCGTAAGTGTCGTTGATGTACTTCTTCACATCATCAGACTTCAATACATCTACCAGTGCCTTGATCTTTGCACTGTCCTCGTTTCCTTCCTTCACTGCGATTACATTTACATATGTCTTAGCAGCTTCAGAATCACTCTTCTCATATGCAAGGGCATCCTTTCCTACAGAGAAACCGGCAGCAAGTGCATAGTTACCATTCAATACGACAAATGCTGTCTCATCGACAACTCTGGCTACCTGTGCAGCCTCAAGCTCAACGATCTTTACATTATGTGGATTCTCAGCGATGTCATTGACCGTTGCGTTGATACCTGCGCCATCCTTCAATGTGATGATGCCATTATCCTGCAGAAGAAGCAATGCTCTTGCCTCGTTTGTTGTATCGTTTGGTACTGCGATAGAATCGCCGTCTGCGATCTCATCCAAGCTCTTCTTTGTTCCCGGATAGATACCAAATGGCTCATAGTGGATCTTACCTGCAACTGCAAGGTGTGTGCCCTTCTCCTCATTGAAGCTTTCCAGATATGGTACATGCTGGAAGTAGTTGGCATCGAAGTCTCCGCTTTCTACCACTTCGTTTGGCTTTACATAGTCATCAAAGACAGTCACCTGCAGATCATAGCCCTGCTCCTTAAGCTTATCCTTTGCATACTCCAGAATCTCAGCGTGTGGTGTTGCAGATGCTGCAACTGTGATTGTCTTATCGTCCTCGCCGCTCTTTCCGCAGCCTGTGAGTGCTCCTACCAAAAATGCACCTGTCAGTGTCAGTGCGAGTAATTTCTTAATTGATTTCTTCATAATTCATGTCCTCTCTTTCCTGTTTTTGTAATCATTGAAAACTTTTATAAAATGATCCATTACTTTATATATAAGCAGGTTCCGGTGTGCACATTCCGATACCCGCATATATTGCAAATTATTTTCTGCGATCCAGACGGTTTGCAACGAACATACCAACCGACTGGAATACCTGTACGATCACGATCAGCAACGCCACCGTAACAAGCATGATGTCTGTCTGATACCGGTAATATCCGTAACGGACTGCGATATCTCCAAGTCCGCCACCGCCGACTGCACCTGCCATTGCGGAATATCCAAGGATCGTTCCGATTGCAATCGTCGCGCCTGTGATCAGGGAAGTTCTTGCCTCAACAAGCAATACCTTGAAGATGATTCTGCTGTTGCTTGCGCCCATTGCTTTTGCTGCTTCGATAACGCCGTAATCGACTTCCTTCAGTGAAGACTCCACCATTCTTGCGATAAACGGAATCGCTGCTGCCGTCAGTGGGACGATCGTTGCGGTAGAACCATAGCTTTTTCCAAGCAACAGTCTTGTAAATGGAATCAACAGAATCAATAAGATCAAAAACGGTATGCTTCGTACAATATTCGCGATCACATCCAAAATCTTATATATCACCTTGTTTGGCTTCAATCCCTCTTTATCTGTGATACAGAGGAGAATTCCCATCGGCAGTCCAAATAAATATCCAAATACAGTTGAAACAACTGTCATGTATAACGTCTCAAGAATACCTGTTCCAATCATGGAACGAACCTGTTCTGTCCACATTAGAACGCACCTCCTGTCTTTGTCTCCGATAACTCTTCTAATTCAAGCCCCCGGTCGATCAGATACTGTTCCATCGCTTTCACATTCGTGGAGCCACTCGGAATCTCTAATATCATCTCTCCCTTTGCCACGCCACCGACATTCTTGGTTGCTGCTTTCAGGATGTTGATCGGCTCCTTAAATGTCAGAATCATATTTGCAATGACCGGTTCAAATGCGGAGTTCTCTGTAAATACGATTCGTATCTTCGTTCCGTCCTGAATCTGGTTTGCTGTCTGCTGATCGTCACCGGTGGTATCTCCACCATCGTCCTTTCTAAGCAGATCTCTTGCCACCTCTGACTTTGGATGATTGAAGATCTCCACGGTACTTCCGTTCTCGACCACCTGTCCATCCTTCATGATTGCTACCCGGTTACAAATCTCCCGGACAACTGCCATCTGATGTGTGATTACGACGATCGTAATACCAAACCGTTTGTTGATATCCTTCAGCAATGCGAGAATTGAAGATGTTGTCTGCGGATCTAACGCACTCGTTGCCTCATCGCACAGAAGGATCTGGGGATCAGAAGCTAAGGCTCTTGCGATTGCCACACGCTGTTTCTGTCCGCCGGATAACTGGGATGGATATGCTTTCGCACGATCCTTCAGACCTACGATATCCAGAAGCTCATACGCTTTCTTCTTTGCCTCAACCTTCGACTTCCCCTGAATGAACAATGGGAAGCATACATTCTCCAATACAGACTTCTGCATCAGCAGATTGAAATGCTGGAAGATCATGCCGATATGTTCCCGCTGCTTGCGAAGCTCTTTCTCGGAAAGCTTGCTCAGATCCTTATCCTGCACGATCACTGTTCCCTCAGTCGGAACTTCGATATGGTTGATGCATCGTACGAGCGTACTCTTTCCTGCACCGGACATACCGATAATTCCATATATGTCTCCGGCTTCGATGTCGAGCGTCACATGCTTCAACGCGTCAATCTCGCCGTCTTTTGTCTGAAATTTTTTGGATACATCTTGTATCTGGATAATTGCCATAGACGTACTTCCTTTCCCTCGCAGGTTTTATACCCTACTTTTCCTATCTGATAAACTATTTATTTCCCTTTCATGGTTTCAGATTATAACGTGCTTCCTCTGTTATGTCAATACAGACAGCCATACATAAAAATGATTGTTTGTTATAATCTTTTCCTATATCAACTATATCAAAAAAAACTACGCAATACTCATATTCCTGAATATTGCGCAGTCTCATTTGTTTTCTTATATTGTTTTTGCGACTCTCATGTGCAACTCTTACTTTGCATCCAGAATCTCTCTTGCAATTTTTTGCTGTTCGTCCGTTGGAGGATCGATTCCTTCCAGCTTATAAGGGATTCCAAGGCGCTCCCACTCCTGAATTCCAAGCTTATGGTATGGCAATACCTCCACCCGGTCAACCGTCTTCAAAGTCCTGATAAACTCAGCCGTCTTCTTCAGATCTGCTTCGTCGGTTGTTATGCCCGGCACAAGGACATGTCGAATCCACATATGCTTTCCCTGATCGGAGAGATACTGTGCCAAGTCTAATATATTCTTATTCGAGAACCCTGTCAGCTCCCGGTGTTTGTCGTCCTCAATCTGCTTGATATCAAGCAGGAACAAATCAGTGAGTGCCATCAGTTCATTGAACTTCGAGAAGAAAGGCTCCTCTCTTGTAAATGGATTGCCCGCTGTATCAATCGTTGTGTGAATCCCCTGTGCTTTTGCAAGCTTGAAGAATTCAATCAAAAAGTCCATCTGCAGAAGCGCTTCGCCTCCGCTGACGGTTATTCCTCCATCGCCCTTCCAATAAGGCTTATAACGAAGTGCCTGCTTGAGCAGATCTTCCGGAGTTCTCGCTTCAACCTTGACGCCTTTATCTAGCAGCAGTTTTGTGTTCTCTTCAATTTTCTTTTCGAGTTCTTCTCGTTCTTTATCATCCGTTGTGTCAGCATAGAGCTTTGTGTAATCGGTTACCAGATTCCACGTCTCCGGGTTATGACAGTATTTACAACGCATCTTACAGCCTTGCAAAAATACTACAAATCGGATACCTGGTCCATCTACGGCTCCAAAGCTTTCTGTTGAATGAATATAACCTAAAATCTGTTTCTTCTCCGGCATGTTCCACCTCTAACAATTTTATTTTTATAAAAAGTCCCGGAGATAGTATCTCCGGGACTCCAGTGAATTACTTATCTATCAAAAACATTTTTGACAAACTTCTAATTAAAGTGAGTCATGGAATGTTCTGTTGATAACATCGAGCTGCTGCTCACGTGTAAGAGAGATAAACTTAACAGCGTATCCAGATACACGGATTGTGAAGTTAGCGTACTCTGGCTTATCTGGGTTCTCCATAGCATCCAAGAGCTTATCCTTACCGAATACGTTTACGTTCAAGTGGTGAGCGCCCTGATCGAAGTAACCATCCATAGCGCTTACAAGCTTCTCAGCTCTCTCAGCCTCATCATGACCAAGTGCAGATGGGTTCATTGTCTGAGTATTTGAGATACCATCCAAAGACCACTCATAAGGAATCTTAGCAACTGAGTTCAGAGATGCAAGAAGTCCTGATGTCTCAGCACCGTAGCTTGGGTTAGCACCTGGAGCAAATGGTGTCCAAGCACGTCTACCATCTGGAAGGTTACCTGTGAACTTACCATATACTACGTTAGATGTGATTGTAAGGATAGATGTTGTAGGCTCTGAATTACGGTATGTGTGTCTCTTCTTGATGTCTGTAAGGAACTCATGAAGCAGCCATACACCGATATTATCTGCTCTGTCATCATCATTACCATACTTAGGGAACTCGCCTTCGATCTCGAAGTCTTCTGCAAGTCCTGTCTCTGCGTTACGGATAACCTTAACCTTAGCATACTTGATAGCTGAAAGGGAATCGATAACGTGTGAGAATCCGGCAATACCTGTAGCAAATGTACGACGTACATCTGTATCGATCAATGCCATCTCTGCTGATTCATAGTAGTACTTGTCATGCATGTACTGAATCAGGTTCAGGATATTTACATAAAGTCCTGCTAACCAGTCAAGCATCTGCTTGTACTTAGCAAGTACTTCATCATAGTCAAGGTACTCAGAAGTAATAGGAGCGTAGTCAGGACCTACCTGCATTGGCTTACCTGTCTTCTTATCAAGGAACTTCTCATCCTTACCACCGTTGATAGCGTACAGGAGACACTTAGCAAGGTTTGCACGAGCTCCGAAGAACTGCATTTCCTTACCTGTCTGTGTAGCAGATACACAACAGCAGATTGAGTAATCATCGCCCCAGATTGGCTTCATTACATCATCGTTCTCGTACTGGATTGAGCTTGTTCTTACAGAAATCTTAGCAGCATATGTCTTGAAGTTGTTAGGCAATGCTGAAGAGTAAAGTACTGTAAGGTTTGGCTCTGGAGCAGGTCCCATATCCTCAAGAGTATGAAGGAATCTGTAGTCGTTCTTTGTAACCATTGAACGTCCGTCCATACCAATACCACCGACTTCAAGTGTAGCCCATACAGGGTCACCTGAGAACAGCTCGTTGTATGACTTAATTCTTGCGAACTTAACCATACGAAGCTTCATTGTGAAGTGATCGATAAGCTCCTGAGCCTGAGCCTCTGTAAGCTTACCAGCCTTAATATCTCTCTCGATATAGATATCAAGGAATGTAGATACACGTCCTACGGACATAGCAGCACCATTCTGTGTCTTGATAGCTGCAAGGTATCCGAAGTATAACCACTGAACAGCTTCCTTCGCATTTGAAGCTGGCTTAGAAATATCATAGCCGTATGACTGAGCCATAACCTTCATCTCCTGAAGACGTCTGATCTGCTCTGTCAACTCTTCTCTCTGACGGATAACGTCATCGTACATATTACCATCGCCGCAGTTAGCCTTATCTTCCTGCTTCCAAGCGATCAGCTGATCAATACCGTAAAGAGCGATTCTTCTGTAATCACCAACGATACGACCACGACCATAAGTATCTGGCAAACCTGTTACGATATGTGTATGACGAGCTGCCATCATCTCTGGTGTATAAGCATCAAATACTGCCTGATTGTGTGTCTTGTGATAATCTGTAAAGATCTTGTGGAAGTTCTCGTTTGGCTTGTATCCGTACATCTCGAGTGCTTCCTCAGCCATCTTGATACCACCATAAGGCATAAATGCTCTCTTAAGTGGCTCGTCTGTCTGAAGACCTACGATCTGCTCAAGATCCTTTGTCTCTGGATCAATGTAACCAGGACCATATGCTGTAATGCTGGATACAACATCTGCGTCCTCCTTCAATACACCACCGTTGTCTCTCTCTGCCTTCTGAAGAGCCTGAAGCTTATCCCAGAGCTTGTTCGTAGCATCTGTTGGTCCTGCAAGGAAGCTCTCGTCTCCATCATAAGGTGTGTAGTTGTTCTGGATGAAGTCTCTTACGTTGCACTCTTCCTTCCAGAGTCTACCTGTGAATGATTCCCATTCCTGGTTCTGTAACATAATAGTTTCTCCTTTCAAATTATTTATATTATGTTTTATATTAGATGTAATATAAACTCTGACTGTATTATACAAAATGTTTCAAATAAAATCAATAATCCCTATCATTTTTATTGTTTTTCTTTTCGTACATTCAGCCGTCTATCCGCTCAATTTTAAAGACATTCAGCGTATCGACATCCGGGCATGCGAAAACAGCGGTGCCCTTCTCCTGTCCCGGTATCTCGCCGCCATAGCGCAGGATATCCACATATGGAAATGCGACATGCATCGCCATCGGGCAGAGCTTTCCACGCTCCGTATCAAAATCATAAGAATCACCGATCTTATGTCCTCTGTGACAGCCCTTTTCGCCCTTCTGGTCGATCAGTGTAATCCGGATCTTCGGTCTTGCCATCAGTCAAGCACCTCCATACAGGTTTCCAGCGGAATTCCCTTATATTTATCCACGTTATCTGCATTTTGGCCGATCATGCTCTTCACGGCATCCATCGCCTCTGCGGTTGCCGTCTGCAGATCCTTGCCACTCATAAGCTTTCCGATAAATACGGCGGAGAAAATATCTCCCGTTCCCGGGAAATGTACTGGAATTTCTTCGAAATCAACCTTAAAATATTCTTCCTTCTTGTGGTCATATCCGACAACCGATCTGCAATCTGTGCCCGCGATCTTCGCACTTGTGATCACAATCGATTTCGCACCGAATGCACGAAGCTTGTCGATCATCGTATGATACTCTTCCTCTGTCACGCCATCTTCCTTATATGGAAGCTCGGTCAGATATGCCGCCTCAGTATAGTTCGGTACGATATAGTCCGCAGCCGAAATCAGCTCACGCATCAAATCAATCGTCTCCTCTGTGATTCCGTTATAGAGCTTTCCCTCATCTCCCATAATCGGATCTGTGAAGATCGTCACACCTTTTTCCGCCCGTGCCTTACAGAACTCGGTCACAAGCTCGGTCTGCTCCTTCGACACGATAAATCCGGTTGAGATTGCATCGAATTCAAATCCAAGCTGTTCCCAGACAGCGATTGCATTTTTCATGTAATCAGTTGTATCCAGGATGTCGAACTTGCCATAATCAAGTGTGTTCGATACGATTGCTGTCGGCAGGTTAAATACCTCGTATTTCATATGGGAAAGCACTGGAATCATCGCAGATAACGCAACCTTTCCATAGCCAGCCATATCGTTGATCAAAAGTAATTTCTTGCTCATTTTGTGTCTCCTTTTTCTAACCTTTATGCCAATTCGCATTTCATCATAGCATATTTTTTGTCAGAAAAAAACACAAAAAAAATCAACTGATTTTCTTCCATTTCATGGATGAAAGCAATGGTTTGTAGTACATGCGGCTCGCAATAACGGCCTCACCATTGTCCATCATAATCTTCCCGCGGCTGCCTGAAATCGAAGCAATACTTGAGATTCTGTCTGTATTTACAAGCATGGATTTGGATGCCCGGGTAAAATCATACGAATTCACCTTCTCTTCAATCTGGTAAAGGCGATTCTTTATCTCATAAATTTCCTGTTCCGTATAGGCAAACACTTTCTCTCCTACCGCCTCAAAATACAGGATTTCATCCGTTGAAATCCGATATAATTCTCTATGTTCTCCATATCCTGTGATTTTGTTTGCATCGCCCATTTCTTTCACCCGTCTTTATCCTTTCTTCTATCCGTGGAAATCTCCCGTCTTCCAATTCACTGCCACATATGGCACGATCTTCCCGTCGATTTTCACATAGACCTGATAGACATCATTTCCGATATATTCGTAATGATCCGGCACCACACCATACTCCTCATACAGCGTCTTCTCGAACTCTTCCTTCCACGAATCATCGGATGGCTCGCCTTCCTGTGACTGGGATTCCGTCGTCTTAGCTTCTGTCGCAGCGGGTTCCGTCTTCCCTGTATTCGAACCTTCTGACTGTAATGTGCTGTCCGGGGTATTGCTCTCCGTAACAGATTCGGTCGTAGTTTCATTTTCGGTGGTTGTCGTAACTTCCGTTGCTGCTTCCGTTGTAGTCACCGTCTCGCTGCTCACCTGGATGATATCGGTCGTATTATTATCACTCACATTGCTGCATCCCGCCAAAGCCACTACCATTGCCGTACATAAAATCCATGCTTTCTTTCTCATAGTTCTTTCCTTCTTTCGGTTGTATTATAACGATTGATATAAAAAGAAAATAGGCTTTTTTTCTATCTAAATGTGTCAATTCTTCAGATATTTTCCGATTTTCTTTTTATAACCTGCATCATACATCCGGCATGCATCATTTCTGCATCAATACTGTTACAATTTTATTTCTTTTCATAACCAGGTTCCATCCAGAAACGTGCGCCGCAAGACGCACTAAAAAATGACGTTATCCAAAGTAATGGATAACGCCATTTTGACTATCGATAGTTTCTATTTTGAGAGAAATGTTTTTGTTGTATTTGTAACAGCTCCCTTGTAATTATCCGAAGGTGCCTGTTCACCTTTTTTCACAAGCACAACCTGAATTCCTTCGATTCTTTTATGCTGACCAGTTGTGCCAGACATCTCTCCATTTTTGGCCCACTTCATCCAGCCGTATGTCTGTGAATGCACACGATAATAAATATCATAATGCTCTGCCATCTCACCATAAAGCTCAATCTGAATTGCCTCTAATCTCTTTGCATTTCCCGTTGTCCCGCAAAACTCACCATCTTTCTTCCATGTTGCAGATTTATTTGGATCGGCCTGCCATCCGATTGTCTGCACATGTGCATTGTAACAGATACCGCCTGTATAATCCTTGTTTTTAAGTTCAAGTTTCAAAGACTCTAATCGCTTTGCTTTACCTGTTGTTCCGGAAATATCTCCGTCATTCTTCCAGTTCTGCCATCCATATGTCTGAAGATGTGAACGATACTGAACATGTGCCCGATCTGAGCCTTCAACTGTTGCAGCTGTTGCAGCTGCACTTGCCATATAAGCTTTCTTTTCTGATGCTGTTACACCTTCGAACTTGTCTGGTACGCTTTCACCCTTCTTGACAACTACTACCTGGATTGCTTCAAGTCTCTTCGCGAGTCCTGCTGTACCGGCAGCCTCACCATTTTTTGCCCAATTCATCCAGCCATAGCCCTGTGCATGAACGCGGTAATATACATCGTATTTATCCCTGTCTGCACCTGTCAACTGAATCTTGATTGCCTCAAGTCTCTTCGCTTCACATGTTGTTCCGCTGATTTCACCATTTGATGACCAGTTTAACCAACCATATCCTTGGCAGTGTGTTGTATACTGAATGCCAAGATCTTCATTTCCCTCTACAGAAATTTTAATCGCTTCTAATCTCTTTGCCTTTCCTGTTGTTCCTGCCACTGCTCCATTCTTCGCTGCACTTTTATTCCATCCATAACTCTGTATATGTGTAGAATAAGATACTGTTACAGGCTTCACAATTGGGTTTTGTGGTGTCGGATTCTCTGGTGTCGGATTCTCTGGTGTCGGATTCTCCGGTGTCGGATTCTCTGGTGTCGGATTCTCCGGTGTCGGATTCTCCGGTGTCGGATTCTCTACCTCAACCAAAGAAATATTGTCAATTACAATTCTGTGCTGATCAGTAATCTGACCACCTACATTTCCCAAACAGATGCTGAGGAATGCCTGTGCGTCTGTCTCTTCTGTCATTATAAATTCTTCAGTAAACTTCTGATATTCACTTGTAAGTGTTACAATTCCATCATTTGCATCTTGATCATCGCTGTGCTCAGAGTATACCGGCCATCCAAGAGCCTCTCCCCCCTGCATTACAACTCTGATTTTTCTATCAATGGATGACTTAGCCTCATATGATAATTTATACTTCTTTCCTTTTTCCAGCAATACATTGTTCTGTTTAATCTGTATTCTCCAGTCATCCGCACCTGTATTATCTACAGTCACATCCAATGCATTATTTTCTTTTAAACTGTCAACAACAACAGTTGCTTTTGCTGCGCTGTCTACATATACTTCATATCCTGAAAGACTATCATTGAATGATCCGTTCTTAATCTTTGCATCTTCTACCATTTTTACATTATCGAGAGAGATTGCACCTTCGATTTTCAATGAAACTGTCTTGTCTGTAAACTTTGCTGTTGCAGGAATCTTTACAACATAATCTTTCTTTTCATTTCCTGCTTCAACATTTACTTTATATGTGTTTCCGCCAACAGTTGCAACGACAGTTGCTCCATTTTGCGCATACGCATCAAAGCTCAATGCATATGCTGTTCCTTCCTTAAATGCAAGATCTGACTGACTGATTGTTACACTTTTTCCTTCTGTGACCAATCTTCTTCCATCTGAAAGACCTGTTACCTTAATATCTGCACCTTCTGGTGTTATATCCCAATATCCAAGATGGTTTTTACCTTCCTGGAAAGATCCATTATAGATACAGCTTCCATTTGCAAGAATTGTCTTTTCTTCCTTTGCATTCGGATCTGGCTCCGCAGTCTTCCTAACAACTACGTTCTTAAGAACGATATCGCCTGAACCTGCATTACCCATATTAAACTCTAAACGTCCATTCACATCGGAATCTGCCTTCATTACGAACTGTGTGCTGAAGTGCTTCATCTCCGTTGTAAGCTCTGGAACCAGGGTTTTCATATATGACTGGTATCCACGGTCTGGAGCCTTAACATCTACATTCATCTTACGATTCTCAGATGCTTGTGCATCAAAACTTACTTCATAAGTTGCACCCTTTTCAAAAGGAACATTTGCCTGTACTAACTGTACACTGTAATCAACAGTACCTGCTTTTTCTGTCTTGATAACCATAGAGTTATCTTTGATTTCTGCTGTTGCAGCACCATCCAAAGCAGTTATGAATTTCCAATTTGTATCATCTGTCAAATCCTCTGCCTCTGCAAATGTGCTGTTCTTAATATAGTTTCCGCTTTCGTCTGGCTCGTTTGTAGGCTCAAACTTAACTTCTGGACGTGTTACATTCTCATCATAAGAATCTTTCTGATAGACTCTTACATAATCAACAACAAACGGATTGTTATCAAAATTTGTTTTCTCGTTTGGATTTCCTACCCATGAACCACCAACTGCGAGGTTCAAAATAATGTAAAAAGGTTGATCGAAAGGTGCTGGATATGTAAGTGTTCCCTGTCCTTCTGTTGTTGAATGCCAGTTGCTTTCCTCATGATACTTTATTCCATCTACATACCATGTAATCTTGCCTGGTTCCCAATCACATGTAAATGTGTGGAATCCATCGGAGAACGACTCCTTACCATCTTTGATTGTATAGGTTCCCTGACTTTCTGCATGTGGATTTCCGTAATGTATGGTTCCGTACAACTTATTTGTATCCTGCCCCATAACTTCCATACAATCAATCTCACCGCATCTTGGCCACTGACCATATACATTCTCATCGTTAGCCATTAACCAGAATGCCGGAAGGTATCCCTGTCCATTTGGAACCTTTGCCCTTACTTCAAACCTACCATAGGTAAATGTCTTTAAGTTCTGTGTAGAGATACGACCAGATGTATAAGATTTCTTGACCTTTGTTCCAGCAGTTGCATTGTCACCAAATGCATTTGCCGGAAGCATGTTTGCAGTTGTTTCCACCAAACTAATATCGGAAATTGTTACTACAGATTCATCTGGAATCGATGTATCTCCAGTCTTACGCCCTAAAGAGAAATATAAAGTTGCTGTATCATATCCCTCTTCTGCATATACATCGATAGATACTGATTCTTCTTTTCCCGCTTGCAATGATTGTGTTTTTGCTCCATATGAGATATAATTATTTGTTTGATCACCCTGCACACCCGTTTCAATTGTACGAGCAACATCCGATTTTACTTTGTAGCTTAATGTGTAATGCTTTTTTGCTGCCAACTTAACAGTTTGTTTAAGTTGTACATGCCATAAGTCATTACCAGGATTGGTAATCGTATAAGTAATAGCCCCATCAGCAACAGAGCTCTGCGCAGATGCGTCAAAACCATTACTTCCCCAGTTTGCAATTGTTTCAGTCCAATCGTCCATACCGGAACTGAAATCAGCGTTTGACAACAAATTCTGTCCATCAGTTGTAGATGTTGTCTCAACTTTTTCAACAGGAATGATATTCAGATAACCATCTTGTACCTTGATGTTTTCATCAGAATCTACATACTCCTGAAGCTCCCCGTTTACCCAGCCTTTCTCATGCTTTTCGACATTCCAAACCTTACGATCCAATTGATCGCCGTTAAAATCATCCTCAAATACCAGTTTGTACCCTTCATTGTCTTTGTCTGCTTCATCACTCAGACTTTCGTTTTCTTCTACAAGATCACTTTGTTCTGCCTGTACCTGAGTCGGTTCTTCCGCTGATGCCCGAATTGGAGTCATCGTAAGAGCTACACTCATTGCCAGTGCAAGAGGAATTGCTTTTCTCAGCTTTCTCATAAAAAAATCTCCCTTCATTTTTTGATATGTTAATCATACTCAAAAGCAAAGGAAGATTATGTTTAAATAATGTCATAAGTGTTATATTCATGACATCTTATTGATTTTGTCTGTTATTCATTTATTCTTTCTGAATTATTTGTACATTTTTACTAATTCTGTTTTAATTCCCACTCCGTGCGGAAACACCTCCTACGATAGCGGTTCGGCGTCTCTCCAACCCGTTTTTGAAATGTCTGAATAAAATGGCTCTCATTTGAAAAACCAAGATAATAGGTTATTTCTCCAATTGAATATTCCGAAAAACGAAGCAGATTCTTTGCCTTGTCAATTTTCAGGTTCAAAATATACTGACTGAACGAGATTCCCATTTCTTTTTTAAACAATCTTGAAAGATAGCTTTCAGATAATCTGAGATATTCAGCCACTTCACGAATTGTAATCCGGTAATGAGTATGACTGTAAATATAATCCAGACATAAAACCACCTGCTTGGAAAGTACCTGACTGTTTTTTATTTCATGCATATGTTTACAAAAATCCAGACACATCACATCATGCAGCTTCGATATCTGTTCGATTGTCTTGCATTTATCCATCTCCAAAATATAGAAATCACTTAAATTATATGCTTTTTCCTGTTCCAGCCCTTCGTGCACACAAAAACGTGTAATAAGCGCTACGGTTACAACATAATGATATCGGATATTGCGAAGCGCATCCGTAGACAACACGCCCATGCCCTCCGGGTTTGTAAATGCCTGTTCGTTACAATTTTCCTGAACTAATTCTATTTCGCCATTTGCAATTGCTGAATAGAAATCCAGTTCACATTCGATTCCACGATGTACCTCCAGCATCTCATGACTGACAAATTCACTCCGATGCCATTTTTTTGTTAAATCCATATATCAGACTCCCTATCGATATGCATTTCCTATCTTTATATCAATTGTCTTTTATCTGCACCCATTTGTCAATCTTATTTTATCGTGAACTGGTAAGTTATAAGAAAGTGCACCTTTCATCCACGCCTTATAACTTATCGGTCCCATACTGAATCTTATACTGAAGCTCCTACAAAAAATCTCTACGATACTGCGACGGTGTACTGCCCTCCGTCTTCTTGAATACCTTGGTAAACACCCGGTAATCGGCATAGCCGCACCGCTCAGAAATCTCCGCAATGGATAACTGTGTCGAGACGAGCAGCTTCTTCGCACGCTCCATACGGATTGTCGTCAGATAAGCAAGGAAATTCACACCGATCTCATTCTTGAAGAGCTGGCTGATATACTGTGCGCTCAGATGAAATGTTTCCGCGAGAACATTCAAGCTGATCTCTTCTGCCAGATGCTCCTGCATATACCGTACAATTCCAACAATCGTTGACGCTTCACTGCCGGGTGTCACATTCTTCGTCTGTTTCTCGAATATCGATATCTTCAAATGATCGATCGTGTTCCCGAATTCTTCATAGTCGACCGGTTTCAGGATGTAGTCCGTGATCTGCAGCCGCAATGCTTCCCTGCAATAAGAAAAATCATCGTATCCCGATACAACGATGAATGCCATATCCGGGTATTTCAGGCGGCTGGTCTGGATGACCTTCAGGCCGTTCATAATCGGGATGTTGATATCCATGATCACGATATCCGGTACCATGCTGTCGATTACCCCAAGCGCCTCGACGCCATCCGCTGCCTCGCCCACGACTTCACAGTCATGTGCGCCCCAGTCAAATAATTTCTTGAATCCCTCACGTATCATAATCTCGTCGTCGACTAATACGACGCGTAATTTCCTCATGATGCTTCCTCCTTATTTATCGGCAATAGCAACCGCGCTGTCACACCTCCCGCGCTGTTTTCCTCATAGGATAGTCCATATTTTCTGCCGCACAGATATTTGATCCGCTTCTGCACATTCAGGATCCCGATACTGTTTCCATCCAGCTTCGCCTCCTGCTTGTTGTAGTGCAGTAACATCTTGTCAATCTGCGCTTTCATACCCTCTTCAAATCCGCTGCCACTGTCTTTGATGCAGATCTCCATATCTGCGCCTGCGCGTTTTACGAATATCTCGATTTCGCCCCGGTATCCGCGGTTCTTCATTCCATGCAGCAGACTGTTCTCCACCAGCGGCTGTAAGATAAAGTTCGGTACCTGCACTGCCCCTAAGTCCGGATCGATATCATAATCGCAGAAGAGCTCCGGATACCGGTAGCACATCAGCTCCATATATGCTTCCACAAGTTCGAGCTCATCATCAAGCGTGACCATCGAACGGTCGACCTTGACGCTCAGCCGGAAGAAATCCACAAGCCGCATCAGAAGCTTTGCAACCTTCTTATCCCCGTCCAACTCCGCCTGAATTCGAATCGTATCAAGCGTATTATACAAGAAATGCGGATTCACCTGACTTTTCAGATAGAGCATCGACATCTTCTGTTCCGTAAGCTCCGCACGCAGCGCATCCGGATTCTCCAAGGTCAGATAGAATGCGAGCGTCATAAGCGTGATTCCCATTCCACTGATCAGCCATGTATGGTGCAATCCCTGCAGGAAGCAGATTGTGAACTCAAATATAAGTGCCATTCCGATGGCGAATTTCTTCTTATTGTCCATCCGCTTCCAGTTTGCAAGCAGCAGCCATGAACAAAGTATAAGATACACCGCCACACTGACATAGCTTACATATGCATAAAGTCCCGCCGAATAATTTCCATCCGGTGTCTCGGTGTAAGTAATCGGGAGTATCATCGCCCCGACTTCTGAAATCACAAGAAATATCCGTGCCGGCAGATCCAGTGTCCGCTTCTTCCCGGTCTCTTCTTCCACCAGTATCGCAATATACTGATAGAAAAAGAACAGAACTAACGCCATCGTACCGACAAACAGCCGGTGTAAAACATCGTTCAGCACAAGCGGTACCTGAGCAAGATGGTTTACCGTATAGATCGTCGCCGCATCGAACATCAGATGCACGATCACCACGATCAAAAGTGCCGAAAATGTCTTATGTAACGCGGTCTGTCTCCGCCTCGCCGAGAAATAGATTCCTGCCACAAACGCCAGAATCAATATCAGCGCAATCTCCATTCGAATCATAGATTTTTCTCCTTCGCGTTTTTGCTCATTTACAGGAAAGTCACCGGACACCGCCCGGTGACTTCACACGTGTAAACATGTTTCCTGTATCGCACAATTAACTACTATTATTTTTACATATTATTATAGCGGATAATAGGGGATTTTTATAGGGGAATGTGTCGATTTTATAGGTGAGTTTTTACTTCCCAATGCAAGGTTATATCCTTGTTCCGCACCTGCACCAAATAGTATAACTTTATCTATATTTGTTTTCCTTCCTCACTTTACAATCTCTATAAGACACAAAAAAACTCCCTGAAGTTGTTCAAAACCTCAGAGAGTTTTTGCTACTCAACATAGAAAACTATTTCATTCTTTCCCTGTGCAGCTTTTTTCTTATCTCAAATTATTCGTTTCCCTTGTTGTATCTCCTTCAACATTTTATTTGCTTCTGCATCTAATTCAGTAACGGACATTTTCCGATACTGTTCTGGAATTACAAATTCATCATTTTCCATTATCATAATCCATTACCTCCTACAGAATAAAAATCCCTAAAACAAAAACCGCAGCCATCCAAGCAGATACCGTACAACAAATACTCTACGGCGGCGTTTCGGTGTGAGTGCGATTGGCTCCACATGATATGGATTCGCATACTGTCCGTCAGCAAGCACCTGTCGTGCGCCCTGTTCATATTTCATCATGGCTGATTCCAACTGAGTGTTGATCTCCTTGCTTCGGATCACAAGCATCAGTTCTGTGTCTAAGTAGACACTGCGCATATCCATATTGAACGAACCAATGATGGATATATCATCGTCGATCAAGATACTCTTTCCATGATATGAATATCCGCCTTCATACTCCCAGATCGTGACGCCGGTACTGCTGATTTTGTCCCGGTTTTTCTGGTAATCTGCGGAACCAAATGGATTACCGTTATTCGCGACAGAGTTTGTCATAACCGTAAATTCCGGTACATTTTCAGCTACATCTGACCAAGTGTCATACATCATATCATTGCAGATGATGTACGGTGTGTGTATCTTTACACGCTTCTTCGCCTGCTTCATCAGGACACCCATCTCATACCATGCTGTCGGCTCCTTCGCCCCGGTATGGATTGGATTCGAGATCAACATGATCTTGTCAGTTGCAACCGTATCTTTCTCAAAGTCCGTGTCAGTGATTGTATCTTTCTGTGCTTCGTAATAAGTGGCAAATGCCGTCTGCACATCTTTCTTTGCCTGTTTGACAGATTTCCGGTCGGCAAGCTTCTCTTTGTCATGGAAATATTTACAATCCTTCTGACTCCAGATCGTCTCAAAATAAGCAAGCAACTGGTTCACGGAACTATCCGCCTGCGGATTCTCGCAGACAACCAGCACATCACGGTCGTAATTCTTATGTCCCGGGAACTCACCAAGAAAATAATTGTATGTATTTCGTCCGCCAAGGATGTATGTTTTCCCATCTGCGATCAGATATTTGTCATGCATGCGCCCCATCATCTCCCAAGGTTTTAACGGGGTCGCGCGGTTATACACCTTAATCTCGATATTCGGATGCGACGACATTGCATAGAAATATGCATTTCCTTCCATCGCCGTCCAGCTCTCGAATCCATCCACCAGGATACGGATGTGCACATTCCGCTCCGCTGCCCGAAGCAAAGCGCCCATCATGATCTGTCCGCTGTCATCATCGTGAAATGCGAACGTAGATAAGATGATTTCTTCCTTCGCCTGTTCAATCAGGCGGACACGCTGCAATAACGCATCCCCATTTTCTTCAATGATACATGCGCGTTCTTCAACTGTTGCATCTGTATAGATATCTTCGGGATGCAGGCTCTGCTTCGTCTCTTCCGAGAGCTCCGGCTGCTTCTTGTATGCAGCAAATATTCCAATCATTTCATATAGCAGAATGATCACGATTGCGCCAACGACGCAACCGATCACTCTGAGCACTCGATGTTTCCTCATTGATTATCTGTTTTTCGCCTTTGTCTTGATCTCTTCCTCAATCTTCGCAACAAATTCATCCAGACCAACAACAGTTGTATCTGCCTGACCATGCAATCTGTAAGATACGGTGTTATTTTCAACCTCGTTGAAGCCAAGAACCAGAAGATATGGAACCTTCTCCACCTGACCTTCACGCATACGGTAGCCAAGCTTCTCTGCTCTGTCGTCTAATTCTACACGGACATTCTTCGCATCCAGCGCATCCACAACCTTGTGTGCGTATGCCATCAGTTCTTCGTTGTCTGTCTTAACCGGCATAACCTTTACCTGAACCGGTGCTAACCATGTTGGAAGGTTACCCTTTGTCTCCTCCAGAATGTATGCCATGAAACGATCCAGAGAACCGAGGATTGCTCTGTGCAATACAACCGGTGTCTTCTTCTCACCATCTTTGTCAATATAAGTAAGCTGGAACTTCGCAGGCAGACAGAAGTCAAGCTGACAGGTAGAAAGTGTATATTCATTTCCGACAGCCGGCTTTACATTTACATCAAGCTTCGGTCCGTAGAATGCTGCCTCGCCGATTTCCTCTGTATACTCGATACCAAGGTCGTTCAATACCTTACGGAGTGCATCCTCGGCTGTGTTCCACATCTCATCATCATCGTGGTATTTTACCTTGTTCTCCGGGTCACGCAGTGACAGCACACAACGGTAATCTGTGATACCAAAATCCTTGTATGTGCTGAAGATCAGGTCTACAACCTTTGAGAACTCATCCTCGATCTGCTCCGGTGTCACGAACAAATGCGCATCGTTCTGACAGAAATGTCTGCCTCGCTCGATACCCTTCAAAGTACCACTTGCCTCGAAACGGAAGTCGTGCGCGATCTCACCAATACGGATTGGGAGGTCTTTATAAGAATGCATACGGTTTGCATAAATCATCATATGATGTGGGCAGTTCATTGGACGAAGAACGAAAGACTCACCCTCTACGTCCATGGCCGGGAACATGTTTTCCTTGTAGTGATCCCAGTGACCGGATGTCTTGTACAGATTCACCGTACCAACACATGGTGTCATAACGTGCAGGTAGCCAAGCTTACGCTCCTTATCCTTGATGTAGTTCTCCAGCTCCTGCCAGATCGTATACCCCTTCGGAAGGAACATCGGAAGTCCACGTCCAACGAGATCGTCTACCATGAACAGCTGCATATCCTTACCGATCTTTCTATGGTCTCTCTCCTTTGCCTCTTCGAGAAGCTTCAGATGTGCCTCCAGCTCTTCTGCTGTCGGGAAGCAGACACCGTAAATTCTCTGCAATACCTTGTTGTTGCTGTCGCCCTTCCAGTAAGCGCCTGAGTGACGGAGCAGCTTAAAGTTACGGCAAAGCTTTACATTATCTACGTGAGGACCGCGGCAGAGGTCTGTAAAATCGCCCTGCTCATAGCAGGAAATCGTTCCATCTTCCAGATTAGAGATCAGATCCAGCTTGTACTCATCATCCTTGAACATCTCCAGAGCTTCTTCCTTGGAAATCTCCTTACGGATGATCTTCTTGCCGGACTTTGCAACCTTCTTCATTTCCTTCTCGATCGCTGCGATATCCTCGTCACGGATTACGTCATCGCCAAGGTCTACATCATAGTAGAAGCCTTCTGCAACAACCGGTCCTACCCAGAACTTTGCCTGTGGGTACAGGTGCTTGATTGCCTGTGCCATCAGATGGGCACAGGAGTGGTTCAATGTTTTTAACTGCTCGTCTTCTTTGAAGTTTACCATTTCTTATTCTCCTTTTTCCATTATTGCGAAACAACCCTACTGTATGGGAGCCACATATGAATTGTATTCTACGCAGACACGCTCTCGCTCGGTTCAGCACGCAGTGGTACTAAATTCACGACAAACAAGTTTGCCGTTCATTAAGTACCAGCGTGCTTCAACGGTCTGCTTAAGAACTACAATTCATATGTGTCTCAATCTACTTTACGAAGTTGTTTCGCAAAATACCAAAAAGCACCCTTGAGATACAATGCCTTAACCTTGTATCTAAGGGTGCTTTCACACGGTTCCACCTTAGTGTTTCACTTCATTTGGCTTTAACGCATGCCTTACGGTGACGCTTCAGCAACCGGTCATCCGGTCATCTTCTACGCACAGCTCGGGAATGGTTTTCATACATTTCTTCCATAAACGGCTTCCAGCTTATGTCGTTCTCTCTGGATGGTGCCCATGCACTACTCTTTCCGTCAACGCTTTTTCCTATATACATGGGTATTATACCACAGGATTTTTGTTTGACAACCCGATTTTTGAATAAATTTAGATTCTCCGGTTCATACTTTCGTAAGAATCTATTTTCAAAGGAGTACAATCATGTCAGAAATGTTTTGTTTTCAATGTCAGCAGACCGCAGGCAACAAAGCCTGTGTGACAACCGGTGTCTGCGGCAAACAGCCAGAAACCTCTAATCTGCAAGACGAGCTCGTATGCGAGCTGATCCAGCTGGCTGAGGCTGCTACGAAGGAGCAGAATTTCACGTCCGAATCCTGCCGTCTGATCATCGACGGACTTTTCACAACCTTGACCAATGTGAATTTTGATAACGATGCGATCCGGGATTTTATCCATCGTGTCATTGCGGAGCGGGAACGCATCGGTTCCACACCTGTTCCGGTTATCTCTCTGTGGGATGGTGCAAACGATATCGTATCGCTTCGCTCCACCCTGCTCTTCGGACTGAAGGGTATGTCCGCCTACGCGCATCACGCCCGCAACTTAAGCTATGAGAACGAGGACGTCAACCGATGGTTTTACAAGGGCTTATGCGAGGTCAATCGGGAACACACTGTGGAAGAATGGATTGCCCTGATCATGGAATTTGGGCAGGTTAATTTCAAATGTATGGAATTGCTTGACACAGCAAATACAAAATCCTTCGGCACTCCGGAACCGCGACGCGTACACACCGACATCCGGAAGGGACCATTTATCGTCGTGTCCGGTCATGACCTAAAAGATATGGCAGAACTGCTCGCACAGACAGAAGGAACCGGTATCAATGTCTACACACACTGCGAGATGCTTCCGGCACATGGCTATCCGGAGCTTGCGAAATATAAGCATCTTGCTGGGAATTTCGGAACCAGCTGGCAGAGTCAACAGACGGAATTCGAGAATATCCCTGCCCCTGTGCTTTTCACAACAAACTGTCTGATGCCGCCGCGTCCAAGCTACGCTGACCGCATTTACACGACATCCGTTGTCGGTTATGCCGGAATGAAGCACATCACCGGAGATAAAGACGGACACAAGGATTTCAGCGAATTGATTGCACACGCCAAACGCTTAGGCGGTTATGAGCACGACCACAGCATGAGCGGTATTAACGGCGGTCATATTGTAACGACCGGTTTTGCACATGGTGCAGTTTTATCCCACGCAGACAAAATCATAGCCGCCATCAAGAGCGGTGCGATCAAACACATCTTTCTTGTCGGCGGCTGTGACGGTGCCCATCCGGGACGAAATTATTATACGGAATTTGTAAAGCAGACACCAATGGATTCCCTCGTCCTGACACTCGCCTGCGGTAAATACCGTTTTAACGATATCGACCTTGGGGAGATCGACGGGATTCCACGTATCTTAGACATGGGGCAATGCAACGATTCTTACAGTGCCATCAAGGTTGCCCTCGCACTTGCAGATGCATTTTCGTGCAGCATCAACGAGCTTCCGCTTACCCTCGTCTTATCGTGGTACGAACAGAAGGCTGTCTGCATCCTGCTCACCCTGCTTTCCCTCGGTGTCAAAAAGATATACCTTGGCCCGACGCTCCCGGCATTCATGTCCGAGACCGTTGTCAAGTTCTTAGTTGATACCTACCAGCTCCAGCCACTTACGGCGCCGGAGCAGGATATGGATACGATTTTCGGCAGAGGTTAGATTGCCGGATTACTCTACCCCTTTTAATACTTCGATCATGTCAAGCTTCTTGATCCGCTTTGCGAACAGGAAGCTGACAAGAACGGAGATGATCAACACAAAGATACCGGATAAAATATAATCCATCGCCGGAACCTTCAGCATATAGTCGTAGTTTTCCCCGTTGCTGTTTATCATCGCATTTAATGTCAGATTTCCGAGCGGTGCGCCCAGCACGATTCCGATGAGTGACAGCCAGAAATTCTGTCCAGAAAGCATGCCTCGGATCTTCGCAGACTGCATACCAAGTACCTTCAGAGTTGCAAATTCCTTGATACGCTCATTAAATGACAACGAACCGGAATTGTACAGTACCGTTACAACCATCACGGCAGAAAACAGGATCATGGCGAAGATCATAATACTCATAACCTCCATGCCCTTCTCATATGCTTCCTTCATCTCGGTCTGGCTGTTCACACCGCTGACATAAGAAAGTGTCTTCTTACTCTCAGCATCCTTGTTGTCTGTCATAAGCAGTGTCGGTGTATAGGCTGCTCCGGTCTTCTCGAAATCTTCCTTCAAAAACGCGATTCCCTGTGTATCAGAGTTTCGATAGATCGCCCCAACTTTTGCTTCATACCATGTATTTTTGCTGTACAGATGCCAGTAAATCGTGTCGCCGACATGAATCTTCATTATCTCAGAAAGCTTGCGGCTGACACTGACAGTCCCCGGCTTGATCGATGTGATATGATTGTCAAGGTCGAGAATATTGTACAGTCCTTTCCCCTCGATCACGGTGATCGTCTGTTTCTTCTTCTCATCCGTCGTTGGATTCTGCACCTTGGATACTTCGATCTGGTCGATCATCACCAGTTCTCCACCAAGCTCCTCCTGCATCGCATTTACCTCGGAGAGCGATGCGTCGGCAGAAAGCTTCACCTGATATTCAGATATGGTTGATTTGCCAAACATCATATCTTCCATCTGCGGCACAAGCTCATTACAGCCTACACCATATAACATCAGAAGCATACCAACTGCAGTTCCGATGATCGACATGAAGGCACGCAGCTTTGAACGTGAGACATCGCGCAGATTGTACTGTGCCTGGAACGAAAGCTTGTTCCAGAACGGCAGCTTCTCGAACAGGCACCGTTTGCCCTGCTTCGGTGGTGCCGGGCGAAGTGCTTCTGCCGGACGGATCTTCAGAAGCTTCTTGCAGCTTAAGAAATCTGCCAGCACACATGCGGCTACGATTGCCACTCCGACAACCAGATAGATCGGGTGGAAGATCGAATGCAGCCCCGGTACAATATAATATTCCGCAAACAGGCTGATCAGCCACGGACATGACCAGAATACACCCAGAAGGATTCCGGCGATCACACCAAACAGGGAAATAAATAAGCTGAAGCTTAAATAATGGAACAGAATCTTTCCTTTCTTCATACCAAGGGCGTTCATCGTTCCGATCTCCGTCCGCTGCTTGTCAACCATACGCTTCATGGATGTTGCAATAACAAGAATTGCAATACCAACGAAGATAATCATAAAGGAATACGAAAATGTCTGGTGTTGGTCAAGCTCACTGTCAAGTCTTGCCAGTCCCGGTACTGATTTGCGGTCAATCATCGCTGAATATCTGTGATCGATTGCATCGGCGATCTCGTCCTCGTGTGCAAGTGCCTTTCCGTCGTTCGTCTTAATGACCATCTGTGTGTACGGCATCATCTTCGTAAGCTTCTCATCACTCATCTTCTCGACCATCGTCAAAAGCATATCCTGTGACAGATCATCCACACTCATACCGTATTCATCCAGCTTATCGAGCACTGCCTGATAGGTATCTGCGTGTTTCTTAATATCTGCCGCCGTAATCTTCTCCTGTTTGATCAGATGTGTTACATACCCCCGAACCGGAAATGCATCGTACGACATATATGCCATCGTGATGTTCTCCAGATAGGTATCTGCATCACCGTCCGCCTGCCGGAACTCATATTCCACAGACTCGACCAGACCACGGATCGTCTTCGTAAATGTCACCCCATTATATTCGATTGTAAATGCATCGCCGACATGCAGATCACGTTTCTTCGCAAATGCATTTGCTATCCATACACCGTCTGTATCATCCGGGTTAAAATCCTCACCCTCGATCAGATACGGTGTATTCACTTCATTTTCTTTCATTAAGAACAGATCGACCTGTGCGCCATCCTGCTTCGGTGCACTCGCTGTCACCTGCATCCGCAGCTGTGCCTGCTCCACAAAATCCAGATTTCTTACTGCTTTCAGATCGTCACTTGTAAAGCCTTCTCCGTACATCCAGATATCGGAGAGGTTACATGCATCGTGGTATTTACCTCGCGCTACATTCTGGGATACGACATGTCCCTCCATCGTGATGAACAACATCATGGCAATGGCAGCGAGCAAAAACACAGAAAAGAATGGTCCAAAGTTCGCTTTGAACTCACGCAGCATCTTTCGAAATAGCATTACCACTCCACCTCCTCAACTGCAAGCGGGTGTTCGTTTGTAATCACTTCACGGATCTTTCCGTTTTTCATGCGGATGACCTTATCTGCACACTGTGCGATATCCGCATTGTGCGTAACTAAGATGACAGTATTCTTTCCATCGCGGCTCTGCTTCTGCAAGAGCGATAACACGATCACACCCGTCTCAGAATCAAGTGCACCGGTCGGCTCATCGCCAAGGATGATACGTGGCTTCTTGGAAAGTGCACGCGCAATCGATACACGCTGCTGTTCGCCGCCGGATAACTGAGATGGAAATTTATCCTTATGATTGGCAAGTCCAACCGCTGCAAGCATCTCGTCCGGATCCACAGCATCTTTCACAATGCTCTTTGTGAGCGCAACATTCTCCCGTACCGTCAGGCTTGGGATCAGATTATAAAACTGAAAGATAAATCCAATCTTGCGTGCACGGAAATCTGACAATTGCTTATCGTTCATCGCCGATACTTCCTCACCATCGATCAGAACCTTACCCGATGTCGGCAGATCCATGCCGCCAAGCATATTCAATACGGTTGACTTCCCGGCTCCGGACTGACCGAGGATGACAACAAACTCGCCTTCCTCAATCGTAAAACTCACATGGTTGTTGGCATACTGCAATGCCTCTCCTTCTCCATAAGTTTTTACGACATCCTGAAATTCAACAATGGTCTTTTTCCCTGTACCACTCATAAATTTATCCTCTATTTCTCTTTTATATAATGCAAAAAACCGGCAATAGTTAGTTTTTACTAACTATTGCCGATTATAGCACGTTCCCTTACATATGAAAAGCTATTCATATGATACTATTTATCATATTTTAATTTCTACTTGAAACATACCTTCTTCCACCTTCAAATGAAGCTTACCGCCATGCAGCTTCACGATCTCATGCACAATGGAAAGTCCCAGCCCATGTCCGCCTGTCCGTTTCCGGTTTTCCTCCTTGACATAAGGGTTCAAAAGCTTTCTTGCCGCCTCTGTCGTAAGCGTTCCCGTGTAAGTATTCCGGATCTGGTATATGCCATTTCCAATGTTGATCTCAATCTGTCCGTCTTCTTCTCCGTGCAGGATCGCATTTTGCAACAGATTATCGATCATCTGCCGGAGCATCGCCTCATTTCCGCGCATCTGCCCCTCGCCTGTCACGGAAATATGCTGTCCCTGTGCCTCCGCAAGCTCCTTATATTTTCCGATCAATGCATCCGTCTGTGCACGCATATCAACCTCTATCTTCCTGCCAACCCTGCCTGTCTGGCTAAGCTTTGAGAATCCAAGCGACTGCTCGATCATACGGTTCATGTCCGCGATATTCTTAAGCATCTCCTCCGCATAATATTCCCGCTTCTCCGTATGTACATTTTCTTTCAGATTTTCAGCCATACCGGATAATATCATCAGCGGACTCTTCAGATCATGCGCCATTGCATTCGTGAGATTCCGCTGATAATCTTCAAGCTCATACCTTGCCTTAAGCCGCACGTAGGTAAACCGCGACCATAGGAAACTGATAAGCAGGATTGCAAGGGACAAGCAGATTACAAGCTTCTGTACAAAGCCACGATTTGCCTGAAAGAAATCATAGTTATACGCGAACACAACCGTATATTCCGGATTTCCATTACTTTGATCACCGATTTCTATCACATTATATCGTGCATATGTCTTGGCGAAGTATCCCCGTTCCGCTGTCACACCGGCACCTTTTAACTGTTTGTCATCCTTGTAATCATCATACACATCATATGCAAACTGCAGAAGTTCTGTGATTTCCGCCGACCGCATTCCAAGAACCGGGTACCAGCGTGTTCCTTCTCTCGTCCAGTTGTCATAGGTTTCCTGTACCGTTTCCATGCCCTCTACATGCTCCGGTGTAAAATCATAGGTTTTTACCACTTTCCCTTGCTCTAAACAAGAAACGGTACTGAAATAAAACTGTCGTTTCTCTTCATCTACATAAAAATCTCCGAATTCCATTCGTTCTCCATTTTCAATGTTGCCATAGAGAAAATAGTCGTTATAATCCTGAAGAAATTCATCCGACAGCTCCTGTGCACATGTATAATAAGACTGATATAGATTCACTGTATGATCGTTCTCGTCTCCTACCGGTTCATACCGGTCACAGTACAGATAAAACCGTGGACTGCTGTCGGTTAGAAGCTCTCCATTTTCATTATAGATCGCCGCTGCCGCTGCAGATACGCCATACGCGCCCATCAATCTGCTCGGAATCATACGGTACATATACGCGCCCATCTGATCATCGAACTCTTTTCCGGACTTCATTCCCATCGCAGTCAGTTCTTCATACCGCCTTTGGACGTAAGTCTGAATAATTTCCTGACTTTGATCCATCTCAAATTCCGCATTGTCCTCCGTATCCTGCATCACAGATCGAAAATACCATGCACCACCCATTCCAAGAATCAGAAACACAAGGACAAACCGCTCCAGCCACACCTGCCAGAACTTCTTCCGTTTCAGATACCAGTAATTCTTCCGGCTTTGCCGCGCATCTCTTCGCTGCCCACGCTTTTGCCTGCGGATTGCACGCCTTTTTCTATTTGCTTCAAAATCCGGTAAGATTGTAAACTTCATATGCATCCCTCCACCTTCTTATCTGCGCTTGTTTTGCCCGAACACACGTCAGATAAAATACTAACTATAATTTTTCTGTTTTCACATGGCTACGCATCCGATATTTTATAGCCCCTGCCTACCACCGTCTGTATCCGTTTTCCTTCCTCGCCAAGCGCATTCCGAAGCTTCTTGATCTGGTTATCCACCACACGGTCGACGCCGATGTAATCATATCCCCAGATGTGGTTTAACAGGGCGTCCCGCGACCACACGATATTTTTATGCTCCATCAGGAACCGAAGAATCTCATACTGCTTATTCTGCAGCTGTACTTCCCGCTCATTCACAAATACCTGACAGCTCTGCTTGTCCATCCGGATTGCGCCACAGGTAATCGTCTCCTTTTTATTCTCCTGTTTTGTCCGCCGCAGGATGGCAAGTATCTTCGCATACAGTGTCGCCAGCGAAAATGGTTTCACGATATAATCGTCGCAGCCAAGTCCGTAGCCCCAGAGTATATCCTCCTCACTTCCCTTCGCAGTCAGGAATACGATTGGAACCATATCTTTTTTCCGTATCATCCGGCAAAGTGTAAATCCGTCGATATCCGGAAGCATCACATCGAGCATGATCAGGTCAAATGTCTGGCGTTCGAGTGCGCCCTCGCAGGCTCTTCCGTCCTCGGCGAGTGTCAGGCGCATCGTGTCTTTTCCCTTCTCGTCCATGTAATCTGCGATGACTTCCCGGATGGATTTGTCGTCCTCCACCAACAGAATCTGGTACATACTGTTCTCCCCTTTACTTCGTGGTGAAACTGGTTAGCATTCTATATATAGATTCAGATTGATTCATACGATATACAATGTATTGAAGCTAAGAAGTTCTATATGTTCTGATCTACATTTTGTAATATACGCCACCGCCGCCAATTCGCCATCCATGGCTCAGTGGCGGCTTGTTTGAACATCGTGTTCAAACATGGCTGCTATAATTCACAGAACATCAAGAACTTCTAAACTTCAAACATATCGTATATCTTTATGAATCAATCTGGATCTATATAATATTACTTCTAACCAGTTTCGTTAATTTCATTTTCTATATCATATATGACACATGTGTCTTTCATATATACTATAACAAAAAAATGCACAGGCATCTAATTTTTTGATGTCTGTGCATTGTATGCTTCTTTATTTACACTTCAATTTAACTTATGACAACACCTTCGACAGGAATTCTTTGAGTCTCGGATTCTTTGGATTCCCGAAGAACTCTTCCGGTGTGCCGGATTCCAAGATGTGACCATCGTCGATAAAGAGGACTTTGTTTGCAACTTCCTTTGCAAATCCCATCTCGTGGGTAACGATGATCATCGTCATGCCTTCCTTCGCAACTGCCTTCATCAAATCCAATACCTCGCCTACCATCTCCGGATCAAGCGCAGAGGTTGGCTCATCGAACAGGATCACATCCGGGTTCATTGCAAGTGCACGCACGATTGCCACACGCTGCTTCTGTCCGCCGGAAAGTGTAGACGGATATACGTCTGCCTTGTCTAACAGTCCGATTCTCTTCAGCAGATCTTCTGCTTTTTCTTTCGCTTCCGCTACGATCTTTGCCTTGGTCGTTGTGATTTCGATTTTCTCCTGCTTCTCCTTGCGGAACAGGTTTGTAAGCGGAAGGAACCGGTTGTGGCGTTTCGCCTTCTTCAGATCCTGGCACTGTACATAGACCGGTGCAAGCATGATGTTCTGGATGACGGTCTTGTTATTGTACAGATTAAAATGCTGGAACACCATTCCCATACGGCGGCGGTGGATATTGATATCAACCTTTGGATCTGCAATATCAACACCATTGAAGATGATCTGTCCGCCTGTTGGATCTTCCATACAGTTCAGGCAGCGCAAAAATGTACTCTTACCGGAGCCGGAAGGACCGATGACAACCATAATGTCGCCCTTGTCCACAGTGACGTTGATGCCTTTCAAGACTTCATTGTCACCAAAATGTTTTTCAAGATCAATGACTTCTATCACTCTTTCTCAGGCTCCTTTCCATCATTTTAATTCCAAAGCTGATCAGCAGGACAAGCACGATGTAGATGATTGCCATAACCAGATATGGAATCATGAACTCGTAGCTGTTGCTTCCGATGAAGTTGAATGCCACATATAGATCTGAAGCACCGACAAAGCTGACTACGGAAGTTTCCTTGATCAACGATATAAATTCATTTCCAAGTGTTGGCAGGATATTCTTGACTGCCTGTGGAATGACGATCTTGCGCATAGTTGTCGCAAAGCTCAAGCCCATCGCACGTCCACCTTCCATCTGTCCCGGATCTACGGAGAGGATACCGCTTCGCATGATCTCGGAGATGTATGCACCACTGTTTAAGCCAAATACCATAATAGATACCTGTACGCCTGTCATATGTGCATCCATCAGAGGCAGCAATACATAATAAAATACCAACAACTGTACAACCATAGGAGTTCCACGGAACAATCCGACGTAAAACCGGCAGATGGCATCTAAGACACGCGGCAGACGCTTATACTTCGGAATCACACGCACCGTCGCGATCAAGGTACCGATCACAACACCGATGACGAGACCGATCACAGCGATAATCAGCGTATTCTTCAAGCCCTCTAATACTTTTACATACCCACGGTTATTGATGAATATTTCTATGAATTTGTCTATTTTAGTTCCTATATTTCCCATGAAATATCCTTTCGTTCCTCAAATTACTGCATCTTATTGATAGATGATGTAATGCTCTCAGCAGGAGCGGAATCGATGATTACGTAATTGATGTTTCCATTTAACAGATCCTGTACTGCAAGGGAACCATTCTTGTAACCCTTAGACTCCATCTTCAGTCCCGGGAATCCCCAGTCGTCATCACCTTCACAGTAGAACTGACCGGTTGTACCGTTCTGGAAACCGATCTTTAAGTCAGAACCCTTTGCCTCAAGAATCTTGTTTACATCGTCGGCTGTCTTGCAGGCATCGAACTCTGTATCTGTAGACAATGTGATAAGCTTCTGTGATGCGCTGTAATATGGATCAGAGAATGCTACATACTCTTCACGGTCCGGCTTGATTGTAAGACCTGCCATGGCAACATCACACTTGTGCTGGCCAACAGAGAGACATACGGCATCGAAATCCATGTTCTGGATTACAAGCTCCTTGCCAAGCTTATCTGCAAGTGCCTTTGCAATCTCCATATCAATACCAACATAGTTCTCACCATCCATATACTCAAATGGCTCAAATGCAGCGTTTGTTGCTACTACCAACTGATCCTTGCTCTCGTCATAAGCTGCTGACTTCACAGGAACCGGAGTACCATCACCAAAATAACGGTTGCAGATCTCGTCAAATGTTCCATCAGACTTCATGTCTTTAACGAACTGATTTACTTCCTTTAATAAATCCGGCTGATCCTTATCTACACCGAATGCATACTGCTCATCGGTCAGATCTACCTCGATAACCTTGGCTGTCTTCTTTGCAGAATCGCTCTTTCCGCCACATCCTGTCAGTGCTGCCATGCACATAACTGCAGACAATGTAATTGCTACTAACTTCTTAAGTTTCATAATATTTTACTTCCTTTCTTCACATTTACGATTTAATATAGCATCCTGCGACAAAAAATGCAACGAAAGACGCGTTTTTTTTGCAATACAATACATTTTTATGTATAAAAAGCTTATTTTTTTCTAATTTTATGCATAACAAGCATTGACCTTACAATTGTTGTAGGGTTTAATATAGGATGCGGGGTTGAAAAAGACTTCGCAGGAGGCTTTATTTACTATGGAAAAAAATCTGACAACCGGAAGCGTATTCAAGACGATTTTATATTTTGCGCTTCCATATCTTTTTTCTTATTTTTTACAGACATTATATGGTATGGCGGATCTGTTCATCATCGGACAGTTCAACGGAACCGAAAGTACGACCGCTGTTGCAAACGGCAGTCAGGTCATGCACATGCTGACCGTCATGATCGTCGGTCTGGCGATGGGATCTACCGTCATGATCGGGCGTGCCGTCGGTGCCAGGCATAAGGATAAAATTGCAAAAACAGTCGGAAACTCCGTAACCTTATTCATGGGACTTTCCGTCATATTGACGATTGTTCTGTTGTTGCTTGTAAGACCGATCGTGTTACTGATTCAGACACCGGCCGAAGCAATCGAGGGTTCGATCCGGTACCTGACAATCTGCTTTATCGGAATTCCGTTTATTACAGCTTATAATATCATCGCTTCCATCTTCCGTGGTATGGGCGACTCGAAAAGTCCGATGTATTTTATCGCGATTGCCTGCGCGGCAAATATCGCGCTCGACTATGTATTTATGGGAGTTCTCCATATGGGTGCTGCCGGAGCCGCACTTGGCACGACACTCGCTCAGACACTGAGTGTCATGATTTCTTTGCTCATGACAAAGAAAAAGAAGCTTGGCATCAAGCTTTGCAAACAGGATTTCATCCCAAGCCGTGCTGTGCTCGGCGAGATCTTAAAAATCGGTATCCCGGTTGCGATTCAGGATGGCTGTATCCAGATTGCATTTATCATTATCACCGTTATTGCAAACAGCCGTGGCTTAAATGATGCCGCTGCCGTCGGTATCGTCGAAAAAGTGATCAGCGCACTCTTCATCGTGCCATCTTCGATGCTTGCAACCGTCTCTGCACTTGCCGCACAAAATATCGGTGCCGGCAAGCATGACCGTGCATCGAAGACGCTGAAATATGCCATTCTGATTACATTTACCTATGGGATAATCGTTGCAATCATCGGGGAACTGATTACCGCAGGTATCGTCGGCATCTTCACGAAGGACGCCGCGGTTGTCGTGCTTGGTTCACAATACCTGCGTGGCTATATCGTCGACTGTGCATTAGCCGGTATCCATTTCTGCTTCAGCGGATACTTCTGTGCATACGGCAAATCCTATATCGGATTCATCCACAATATGATTGCGATCATCTGCCTGCGTGTACCGGGTTCGTATCTGGCCTCGAAGTTCTTCGCAGATACATTGTTCCCGATGGGGCTTGCGGCGCCTGCCGGATCCATGCTTTCGGTTATTATCTGCGTGGGTACATTTGTATGGATGAAGAAACACGGGCGCCTTGGAGACAGTCAGATACAAGATGCATCCTAGTACATATACAGTCCTGCAGAGACATGCTGCGTTTCGATTAACGATTGTCAAATGCACCGCATAATGCGTGCATTTTCCTCGTTGCCATAAAAAATCCGGAGAATTCATTTACATGAACGCTCCGGATTTTTGTTTTAAGATTTTTATTTTGTTAGAAACTCATCTTCACATCCTGACGCTTTGCTTCCTCTGCCTCGAAGAATGGTTTCTTTACCGCATGCATGTTGTTCGCTACAATGCTGCTCGGGAATACAACAAGCTTCGTATTGTACGTGTTGACATTCGCATTGTACAATCTGCGGGCTGCCTGCAAATGCTCTTCCACATCGGCAATCGTCTTCTGCAGCTCCATGAAGTTGTTGCTGGATTTTAACTCCGGATAATTCTCAGCGAGAATGTTGATATCCTTCGTAAGCTGTTCCATCTTCTGATTGGCTGCATTCTTCTCTGCCATCGTCATGCCGCTTCGAAGCTTGACAAGCTCTGTCAGAACTGTCTTCTCATGTGCCTGATATCCCTTTACGACATCAAGCATCTTCGTAAGCACATCGTAACGCTTCGTGAGTGCCACATCGATTCCGGACTCTGCTTCCTCCACCTTAAGCTGTGACCGCTTGATTCCATTCGATGTTGATATGTACCAGATCACGATACAGACCAAAAGTACAATAATCACTGTAATAATTGCTTCCATAATTTGCTCTCCTCTCTTTTTCATAGAAATTACATTGTTTGATTATAAAAATGCTACTGTGCATCTGTAATCCGCAGCCGGTGTATGATATCCATAATCACAGCACAATCATTTTTGATCTTATTGATTTCATCCACATAGACGAATGGCTTCTTGATATCACCATCAAATGCATTTCCAGTTGTATTGACTGCCACATATAGCTTGCTACCCAGATACCGCAGGGCTACATTTCCCGCACGCCGGTACAGGTCTGTCACACATTCCATCGTCTGTGGAGTAAGCACATAAAACGCATCGACCGGATAGGTTGCCAACACCTTGAACTCCCGGTTGAACGCTTCGCTCTCCAGCTTCACATTCTCGTGATGAAATCCATTCAGATTGCCATAATACTGGAAATTCTTCGACCGGATACCAACAGAACGTATATCGGATTTCTGCAAATCAAAAACGAATACCCGTCCTTTGAAATACGTCGTTGTATGCCGGTTCTTTCCGCTTCCCGTCACATTCTTAATCGTGACATCCGCCTGATCAAAGGAGACACCTTCATATGCTCCGTGGATCAGATCTTCGGAATCAAAACGATTTCCAAGCTTCAACAGTCCCATCTGCTCGACATTCTGTCTCGTAAATCCGCACTCCCAGTTCACCTGAACATCCGAGAATGTCTTGTTCAATATTGAAACAACAAATGCATTCTTGTAGATCATCTGATATTCCTTGTTGATCTTTGACATCCTGCCGGATGCATAAATGGTTCCAACGGGTACCGCAAACATCAATACCGCAACTACTGTGCCCGCCATCGCCCCCATTCCCGGTGCCCCTATATAGGCTATCACCAGCAATACAACTGGAGCTGCGAATAAATACATCGCCTGTCTGTACTTCTTATGCAAACCATCGAGCTGATTCACAATCTGCATCGTATCCACGCGTTCACCCCCTCTGTCAAGTTAAATTGAGTGTATCATGAATCTACAAAAATAGCTATATATTTTACAATTTTTAACTGATTCGACTTTCCTCATCCTCCACTGTCACGAAAATCGGCTCGTGGTGCATCGCCGGAAGCAGCACATGTAACAGATCGTCCATCTTCAGGCGCAGACTGCTCGTATTGATACATGGATGACAGCCTACATATTCATCCTGCACCAGATCCTTATCCATCAGAAGCTGTACGTGATTTTCCGTATCATTTATCAGCCCAAGCACACTCACGGAGCCCGGCGTGATATCCAGGTATTCTTCCATATAAGCATCCTTCGCGAAGGAAAGTCTCGCCACGCCTAACTGCTTCGAGATATCCTTCGTCTTGAACTTCTTATGTCCCGGCAGCATCAGCAGATAAAAGTTCGTCTCCTGGCGATTGCACAGGAACAGGTTCTTGCAGATTGTCGCCTCCAACGCCTTGTCAATCTCCTCGCAAACCTCCATCGTCATCGCTGCTTCGTGATCGATCCGCTCATACCATACATGGTTCGCATCCAAAAAATCATAAGTTCGTATTTCCTTTTCCAGCCTGCCTGATTCATCGGCCGGTCTGCCTGATTGTCGTGTCATAATCGTTCCTCTTTTCGTGTTATCTAACGAAACTGTACCATATTTCGCTAAATTTGAAAACTTACTTTCTATAAAAAAGACACCCGCAAACTGCGGATGCCTTTAAACACCATTTCTCCTGAATTTCTATGTAATTACTTCTTTGTTACAATCGCAACGACTGCAAGTATCGCGTTGATCAGGCACCAGCCTGCCCAGATTGCAAGATCTGAGAAGCTTCCGAAACCGGTAAATCCTACCAGTGCCGCCAGGCCGAACAGAACAATCAAAGCGATATTTCCGCCCTTTTTCTCAGCGTTTCTCGTCGCAACCGATACGATTCCGCCTGCAAGCATCAGAATTGCTACCAATACGCCTGCAGAGCCGGATGTCTCGCCATTTGCTTCGAGCGAATTGGCAACGCCCGCTGCACATGACTGGAATGTTACGATGACGAATAAAATCATGGATAAAATACCGGACACTAATTTCCAAGTTTTCATGAACCTCTTCCTCCTTTTCTTGTGGCATACCCCCGCGCATTGCCCGGTGGCAGTTTATCGAAAACATCCTAACGATTCTCTTCGTTTATGACATTTTCTTCTTTTGTATCCCCACAAGTATTATCCCATAAATTATCCGGCTTCGTTGCCCCCGTAGCAGTGGCAAATTTATTCTCTAATCCTGCACTCCGCTTGTCCGAAGCGGCTGCAAGCCTTTTTGATTAAGCAGATCATTTACGTCCAGGATGCTTCCCGGCCGCTCATTGAACGCGATCATCAGGAGTGCATCTCTTGGGACCTTCGAATATAATTCCGGCATCTCGTATTTTTTAAGTGCACGCTGCGTCTCCGCCAGACTGAATTTCGCCGCATAGCAGATCCGCAGGATCACATCCCTCTGCCGCGTACGCTTCTCCCCGGACAGCAGCTTATAGCCATACCGCTCCGGAATATCTGCCTGCAGGAACACATACTGCTGGGTAAGCTTCTTTTCCTGTAGCAGGTTCTTCACATAGATAGAAAATGCTTCCGAATTATCGCTTACACTTTCTTTATTCTCCGCGCAATATTTCTCAAAGTCCGAAAGATGTGTCTTTCCTAAGACTTCATTTAATTCCTTTGTATTTTTCTCCTTCATTTCATCCTCCAATCTGTTATAATAAATCCATCAGACTACCGATTACCAAAGCTGTATCAAAAAGCCCGGATAATTGATTGACTAAATATAATCAGTAACCCTACCCTATAGAAAGGATATGCATATGGATCTCGATCAGCGTCTCGCTATTTCGTATTATAAACCAATAGCCGCCATAAATGAACCGCATCATGTATACTTAGTCCAGCATCAGGAGACAAAAAAGATTGCCATCAAAAAAGTGCTTGATGTCTATAACCTCGCTGTCTATGCCGAGTTATACCGCAATCCTGTCGCAGGTACACCGCGGATCATAAACTATTACGAAGAGGCGGGACAGCTTACTGTCATCGAAGAATATATCTCCGGAACTTCCCTGCAGGATATGATCCGCCACGCAGACATAGTTCCAAGCGATATGCTTCAATATATGCTTGACCTGTGTACGATTCTTGAACAGCTGCATCTGCATAATCCGGCTATCATCCACCGGGATGTGAAACCCTCAAATGTTATCATCACCAGTTATAACCGTGCTGTGCTGCTCGACTTCAACGCTGCCAAATACCATACAGCCGCGAAAGATTCTGATACAATCCTGCTTGGTACACAGGGCTATGCCGCCCCGGAACAATACGGATTTGGACAATCCTCCCCGCAGACAGATATTTATTCTATGGGGATTCTTCTGAAGGAAATGGCGGAAGCATCGCATTGCCAGAATCCATATATTGATGCGGTTACTGCCAAATGTACACAGATGAATCCGGCGGAACGGTATCAAAGCATCGGGGAATTACGTCAGGCGTTGTTGGCAAATGGGGGAATCTTTCCTTATACACATGCCGGTCGAGCCTCCACCGGAGATTTATCCGGTTCGTCTTCCAAGCGTTCAAATGCTCAAACACAGAACGATCCCGACACTTCCGCAAACCATATGCAGTTTGCCCCTCCCGGTTTCCGTTCCAAAACACCTTGGAAGATGGCGGTTGCACTGCTTACCTATATATTTCTGGCATGGTTTTGCTTATCCATGAAAGTAAACAATACCTTCGGTGCTGCACTGTGGGTGGAGCGTGTATTTGCACTCATTATAATGCTTTTTATCGTGGCTTCCATCTTCGACTATCTCCATGTACGAAAGCTCATGCCTCTGTGCCAGCATGAGAAGAAAGCAACACGCATATTCGGCGTGGTTGTGTTAGACATCCTCGTTGTGTTCGGATTGATCGTCGTCATGGCGATCGTGCAATCATTTTGTCCGAATTCATAAATCTCATATAGAATATCATGTTTTTGACATAAAAAATGCCACCGTGAAGGTGGTATTTTTATTTTTATCTTTATTATTTATTTGTCTTTTTTATCATATAAATATCTTAAAAATGAAGTTCAGTCAGGAATTTCGCTAGTTCAGTCAATAATCCCCCTTTTTTATAATATCTGTTGTATACTACATCCAGATTTCAACGGCACCAAAAAAACACACATCCCACGAAATCAAAAAGACCGAAACTGCAGCATATTCTCCCTTCTTCTCCAAGGTCAAATGTGGGTTCCCGCTCCGCCTGTTCCCCAGGCTTCGCCGCGTGCAGTTTCGGAATTAACAACTTCTATTTAATGTCTTTCATCTATGTTATATTTCTGAATTTTCACAATACATTGCCGCCGACTCCGAATAGGAATCGACGGCAATTCTTTTTACCACACAGAAAACACAATTCCTGCAAGCGGTGACAACACGATCATAATCATAGAAAACAAAAAAGACTCCATTGATATAAGCGTTGCCCTCCACTCAGACGGAAACATTTCCTGTAAGATCGCATCTGTACGAACCTGCAATGCATCACCACTACTGATAACATTGACAGTAAAGAGTCGTTCAGACTGATTGCGGGTTTTCAGCTTAAACTTAGTGGTCAAGGCGTCATTTATGATTTCAGTTTGCCAAAACCTTTTTCTGACGCCTGCGAGTCATTGATACCTGACTTGGTTGAATTACTATCTTCTTTATATGCTCACCATCTACCCCAATATCTTTTAGATAACCTTCAAAATCTCCGTCAAATATAGATATATCATTTTCAACATCATACGTATACATATCTACCTCTCTACGCTTTCTCTAAAGAACTTTCATCCAGAAGGAAATCAAGCATATTTATCTTCTTATAGCCGTTTTCCAAATTAGTAAAAGGATCATTATCCATAGTAATTACTATCTTCTTATAGCCATCATCCAAATTCCTGAATGAGCTTAACTCTCGTTCTCTTGTGGATGGATCAATTACAGAATATGACACCTGAATATAATAGGTATTGTTCATATCCTTTGCCATAAAGTCAATTTCCTTATCACTATTATTTCCAATATCAACTATATAACCTCTGCGTAACAATTCAAGATAAACAATATTTTCTATCGTATGCGTCGGTTCAAGTTGTCTAAAATTCAGCATTGCATTGCGAATACCAATATCACATACATAATACTTGTGTAAAGTCTTTAAATATGCTTTCCCTTTTATATCATATCTCTGCACCTTATAAAACAAAAATGCATCGCACAAATAATCCAAATAATTACCTATTGTCTTATGGTCAACACTTGTATATCCATTACTTCTTAATGTATCCGCTATTTTTCTACTCGAAACATATGACCCAATAGAAGAACATAGAAGTTCTACCAATGCCTGAAATACTTCTTTATTTCGTATACCGTGACGTTCAATGATGTCATTAATCTGAACAGACTCTGCAACAGTTTTAAGATATTTATTCTTCAGAACGTCATCTTCTTCCTGCAACAAATACGGCATTCCGCCATATAACATATACTGATTAAATAACTGATATTTATCTGTCTGGTAATAATCATATAACTCTTTAAAGCTGAATGGCTGAACATGCAATTCAACACCTCTGCCTCTGAATTTTGTATTAATATCAGACGACAAAAATTCCGAATTAGAACCAGTGATATAAACATCACAATTAAAATCTCGCTTTATTCCATTTACCACATCTTCAAAATTCTCTACTAACTGAATTTCATCCAAAAAGATGTAGTAGCAATTTTCATCTTTAATCCTATTTTCAACCTCTTTATAAAGTTTTTTCGCATCTAACAGTTCATCATTTCGAATATTATCAAGTGCTATCTTTATAATATGATGTTCCGGCACACCAAGTTTCTTAATTTCTTCATAAAACAACTCAAATAACAGCGTTGATTTCCCGCAACGACGTATACCCGTGATGATTTTTACAATATCTTTATCTTTCTGTTTCAGTAAAAAGTCAATGTACTTTTTTCTTTCTATAGCCATAATTCTCCCCTTTCTATTCCCCAAATTCGTTCAAAAACTTTTTTTGGGGAATAACTTATTTGTATTATATATCTTTTTCATTTGTTTGTCACGCACATATTATGTATTTTCTACCCCAATCCCATAACTTTGGGGGTATCATCAGTCTTTTCCAGTCCTCGATTGTGAATCAGTAAGTCCTTGGTGTTCTCCACCAAATCCTGCTCCCCGGATTCAAAGATAGCCAGTCTGTACTTTTTCTCCTTACACTCCGCAATCAAAGGCTGCAGGCTGTCCATAACCTTAGGATCAGCCTTTTCCGCATTCGTCATCCAGACAATTGCGTACTTACCCTCTCTATTCACTGTCAGATTCATAGGGCACCTCCTTTTCTTAAAATGATTGCCAGATTTTTCATCTTTATGCCGACGCAGATGAAAAACTTGTTAAATTCATTTTATCTAAGAATAGGTTTTTCTACATTGAACGGATTTTGAGCAGAAATTGAAAATATACGTCCATGCCACAATCGTACAGTCGTTCTTTCCTTGCTTTTATGCTATACTTTCCACAAGTCCCATATCGAAACGATTTACTACCATGAAATAAGAAACATAGAAGATTACAGGACAAATTACAGGAGATGATTTCATTGAACAGAATTGATTTTCATAGCATTGCTACCACCCTTTTGGGAGGTTTAATCGATGCAGACTACTCGCAAATGGATTTTATCTATATGCTGTTTGGAAGCTTTGCCAACGACAATGTAGATTTTGCATTTGATAATGGTTTGGTCTGCAAATGGATCAAAGGGCAGTCCCGCATCAGCCCCAAAATTATCAGTTATTACAACATCGAAAAGAACAGGGACAAGTTCTGTAAAGATATTGAATCAAAATTATTGCCATATATCAGTGATGTATCTTATGCCATTTCAGCTATTCGAGATTTGATGTTATGTGACATCACTACTTCTGATGAGAAAAAAGATGCCTTACTGACGCACTTTGATCATGCTCCGGCACATTTCATATGCGATGTATTGGTATACGGATTTTCCAGAAATTTTGTCAAAGCGAGAAATAAAGATTCCTGCTCATCCTCTCCCAGAGTGGATGATGTTATGTACTTACCCCTGCTTCCTAAACCAACGAAATATTTTACAGGACGTTCTAATGCCCTCCTTGAACTCCATCAGTTGTTGTACATATCCTGTACCTGCCTTTCTGCCCTGTGGGCGATTTGTTTTGTAAGTATAGGATATAAAAAATCCACCCAACTCTCATTGACTGAGAATTGAGTGAAAATTGAATCCATAATTTACATTATGAGAAGTTCCAGGACGGAACCGTGAAATGTATTGAGGATGAGATACCTTTTGAACTGCCGGAAGGGTGGGAATGGTGTAGAGTTCGAGATATTGCAGCAGTTAAAGGAGGCAAGAGACTTCCGAAGGGAGTGGGCTTTTCACCTTGTCGAACCGCTCACGCTTATATCCGAGTAACCGACATGAAAAATCACTGTATAAATACGGATGATCTGAAATATATTTCAGAGGAAGTATTTTTACAAATCAAAAACTATACGATTTCAAAAGATGATCTTTATGTTACCATTGCTGGTACAATTGGTGTTACTGGTGAAGTGCCTACTGAGTTAGATGGAATGAACCTTACTGAAAATGCAGTAAAAATTACAAACATACAGATCAATAAAAACTATTTATGCTTGATTATACAATCGGAATTTGTTCAGCAGCAATTTCAAGACAAAACCCATCAGGTAGCTATGCCTAAGTTGGCATTAGAAAGAATTCTATCAACCTTAATTCCTGTTTGCACTATAACAACACAATCGGCAATGGTTAGCAAATTTGTTGAAATGGATTCTTTGATAAATCAAATTAGAGAAGAAAAAGAGATTTTAGCTGAAACTGTTTCTTTGACAAAATCCAAAATCCTCGACCTTGCTATTCGTGGCAAACTTGTACCGCAGAATCCAGATGATGAGCCTGCTTCTGTCCTGCTTGAACGTATACGAGCAGAGAAAGAGGAACTCATCAAAGCGGGCAAAATCAAGCGTGATAAGAAGGAATCTATCATCTTCAAAGGTGATGATAACTCTTATTATGAAAATATATCAAATAATACCATCTGTATAGATGAAGAAGTACCATTCGATTTACCTGATGGATGGATATGGTGTAGATTAAAATCATTGGCAGATCCACATGAAAATTCTTTTGTTGATGGTCCGTTTGGCAGCAATCTGAAAACAGACCATTACACAGATAGACGGGAAGTAAGAATAATACAATTAAATAACATTGGTGAATTTACATGGAAAAATAACGGTATAAAATATACCACTTATAGTCATGCAGAAACACTATCTCGATGCAAATCATATCCAGGGGATATTGTAATTGCAAAAATGATGCCTGCCGGAAGGGCGATTATAATTCCTGATATCGAAGATGTGTATGTTATATCATCTGATTGCGTGCGACTACAATTACCTAATTATATTGACAAAAGATATGTCATGTATATGATAAATAGTCCCACCATCAACAAGAGTGTCATGAAAAATGTTCAGGGAATAGGTAGAACAAGAACAAGTTTAAGTAAATTGAAAGAACTACTTGTACCTATACCGCCATATAAGCAACAGTGCCAAATATCTGCCACATTTGATAAGAGCCTTTTTTATTTTGATACGATTAATGCATTATGTGAATGATAGACAGCCGCCCTAAAACTTAGGACGGCTGATATTTTACCAAGTTACAATTTTATCAACAAGTGCCTGCTGTTCGCTGGCAGTACGTCTCAGATATATGCGAGTAGTTTCAATGCTTTCGTGTCCCATTAAATCTGCCAGCAATGCAATATCATTATACTTTTCAAGAAAGTTTTTGGCATATCTATGACGGAAGGAATGTGGATAGACCACTTTGCTGTCTAAACCATATTTGTCCGCATAATTCTTAAGTTGTTGAGAAATACCTCTAGTCGTTATACGGTCACCATATCTGTTTAGAAAAAGATAACCTGAAGTGCGTTGAGTTTCGCATAACCACTTTAGCGTTTCTTCACGCAATATTTTGGGGATGAATAATCTACGTAATTTACCGCCCTTGCTATACAAATCAAAATATCCAAGTTGCACATGCTCAATCTTAATACGAATTAATTCGCTTACACGAGCACCAGTCGCAGCAAGGTACCAAACAACAAAATACCACTCCATATTATTATCTTTTTTTAGTTGATTCTTCAGGAATTTATAATCGGCATTGCTGATTACATTTTCCAAAAAACTTTTCTGCTGAATCTTTACTGCTTTGAGTCGCAATTGTGGCTTTTCTAAATATTCCAGATATTTGTTAATTGCTTGTATTCTAAGATTTACAGTTTTGGGTTTAAAATGTTCCATCAGATAGCCCTTGTAGGCAAGCAAGTTTTCCTTAGAAACCTTCTCATAATTTGTAGTGAAGTAATTCACCGTCCACAGATAGGATTCGATGGTGTTACCTGATAGATTACCTTTTTTTAGGTAATCTTCAAAAGTTATTTCTGTCTTCATATAAAGACACCTCCATAAATTTATTTGCGGGTATCCGCTGAATAGATTATAGAGGAGAAAGTGTCGAATTCTCTTATTATGAGAAGGTAGATGACGAAGTTCATTGCATTGATGAAGAACTTCCATTTGAGATTCCTAAAACATGGGAATGGGTGCGATTGCAGAATTGCTGCACCAAGGAAATACGTCGAGGAAAGTCACCCAAATATACTGAACAAAGTAACACACTTGTTTTTGCTCAAAAATGTAATACAAAGTATGCAGGTATAGATACTGGCTTAGCTCTATATCTCGACGAAAGTACATTGAGTAAATACTCCGATGATGAGTACATGCAGGACGGAGATATTGTTGTAAACTCAACCGGGACAGGTACTTTAGGGCGTATCGGCTTCTACCGTAATTATGATAATAATGTAATGCTTCCTATTGTTCCCGATTCCCACGTCACAGTTATACGAGCATGTAGCAGTATTCAAAAATTTTACCTATATATCTTTATGAAGGCAAATCAACACAAACTCGAAAAGCAGGGTGAAGGCTCAACAAATCAAAAGGAATTAAAACCTCTCACATTAAAGAATATGCTTGTGCCCATTCCTCCATATTCTGAACAAGAAAGAATTTCTGCAGTAATAACGTCTGCTTTTTCAATTACATCTGCAATAAGAAGAAGCCTCAGCTGAGGCTTCTTTCTATTGGGAGCATAGTAGCAAAATAATTTTCAATTTGCCTAGAGATACAAGCTTGTTCTGCAAGTGGTGGAATAGGAACAAGAAGTGATTTTACGCTATCAGATTTGAGGTTCTTAACTGTAGAGCCTACAGCAAGTGAACTTAATGCATTATACATAATTGATGAACTGAGCATATAATATAAATAATCCTGGTGGAAGGCTATCTCTATTCCTCCAATAACGAGCCATCCGTCGTGTATGCAGCCATTCGTTCTTAGTATATACGGTCGACCAAAGCTCATGGAATTAGTAAGTAAGAAATCTCCGCTACATACATATCTTGTTTTACTTAACCCTTCAGGACGAATTTTTTCTTTTGTTGAGTAGATATATTTGCCTCCTTGTTCGGTATCCCCGATTTTTATCCAGTTTAGACCATTTTCGTCATCGGTGAGATAATTTTCAATAGGTCTTGGAGAACCGCCTCTGGCAATAGAACAAATATTACCCAGTCTCTCGTACATCCAACCATCTGGAATTTCAAAAGGAATTTCCGAATCAATACATCGAATTTCAGCACCTACCTTCTCATAATAAGAGTTATCCTCACCTTTGAAGATGATAGATTCCTTCTTATCACGCTTGATTTTACCCTGTTTGATGAGCTCTTCTTTCTCTGCTCGTATACGTTCAAGCAGGACAGAAGCAGGCTCGTCATTCGAGTCTTGTGGTACAAGTTTACCTCGAATGGCAAGGTCTAGAATTTTGGATTTTGCAGAAATAATGTAATTAACAATATCCTCTTTTTCGTTTTCAATAGTCGAAACTGTCTTTAATATGTGATTAACCTGAAATTCCAATCTTTTTTGCTCTTCATATGGCGGAAGTGCAATAAGTATTGAATTCATATTATCCTGTGTCATTTTAGGTTGAGCAGAACCTGTTACATACTTTTCAAGGCTAATTGCATTAATATATAAACAAAGATATTCTAAGATCAGTTTATCAGTTGAATCAATGCAATGTGCATGATTATTTACCCAATACTGTCCTTCTGCAAAAAAAGCAATAGGTTTACTCCTTGTTACAAGATTTGCACCATCTTCACCTATTAGCAATAGTTTCTCATTAAATATAAACTTATCTATTTTGTCAATTTTTCCAGAAGCACCATAATAGTCATATATTTTAGCAACATTAGTACGATTAGCTGATGAGATAGGTTTTCTTTCGCTATCACGATTAACAGTAACAGACGTAAACCTACACCATTCCCACCCTTCCGGCAGTTCAAAAGGTATCTCATCCTCAATACATTTCACGGTTCCGTCCTGGAACTTCTCATAATGTAAATTATCCTCACCAACAAAGATAATGGTATTATTCTTAATATCCTTAGGTTTTAACTTGCCATCCTTGACCATCTGTTGTTTTTCAGCCCTGATACGCTCCAGCAATACGGATGCTGGTTCATCGTTTGGATCCTGTGGAACTAATTTACCGCGAATAGCAAGGTCAAGAATTTTTTGTCGTAATGCTTTTATATCCATTATTCTTCCACCTCTCCTATAAGTGCTTCCAATTCCGCAACCGCCTTAGATATGTTGGATGATTTTTCCTTTATTTGTTCTAACAATTCTGCAAGAGTGTAATCATCTGTCCCCGAATCACTCTTCATCCATGTAATATCAAGACTTGTTTTATCCCTTGCTAAAATTTCATCATATGTGAATTTTCTCCATCTTCCATTTGGATTTTCTTCACTATATGTTTCTTTACGTGCTGACAAATCGCCATCTGCATAGCAAGCAACAAAGTCATCGAAATCTTCTTTTTTCAAAGGATTTGTCTTTCCAAATGATGGCATGTCATTTCTGAGGTCATATATCCAAACTTCTTTAGTATTCGCCTTATCCGTTTTACCTCTCGTAAAGAACAATACATTTGTCTTTACTCCCTGGGCATAGAAAATTCCGGTAGGCAGTCTAAGGATTGTATGCAGGTTACATTTTTCCATAAGGTCTTTACGGATTTTTTCGCCATCTCCATCTGCAAATAAAACATTATCCGGCAATACAACTGCTGCTCTTGCTTTTCCATCTGTATTCAAACTTCTGTAAATATGCTGCAGGAAATTGAGCTGCTTATTGCTGGTTGGGAATGTAAAGTCGTCTCTTGTAGCACGCTCTCCACCCTTCTTGGTCCCAAAAGGCGGGTTCGTTAATACTACATCATATCCTTTCATTTCTTTTCCAGCATTGGATAAAGTATCTGCAAGTTTTATTTCACCTTCAATATCATGTAGCATTGCATTCATCAATGCAAGTCTATGTGTATCATGCACAAGCTCACAGCCGGTAAACGCCTCTTCTCTTTCGAATTTTGCAGTATCCGCATCTAATTGGAATAAATCATCTGTATTCTCTCTCACATACTGGCTGGCAGAAATCATGAATCCAAACGTTCCACAGGCTGGGTCATTACAGCGTTCTCCCGGCTGTGGTTTCATTAATCTTGTCATCACATCAATAAGAACTCTAGGAGTAAAATACTGACCTGCTCCGGATTTCTTTTCGTTGGCATTTTTCTCCAATAATCCCTCATAAAGATTGCCCAACCCCTCTTCACGAGCTGAAAACCAATCAAGTCCATCAATCGTCGTAATAATTTTCTCGAGGTTCTTTGGCTCCTCAATATTAGTTGCGGAACCCTGATAAATTTCTCTTACGCGTCCTGTACAGTTTTCTCCCAGATGATTCAGCAATTCTTTGTAAAATTTCTTTAATTCAACACCACTTTTTGATTTTAATACATCCCAACGATAACCTTCCGGTATCTGCTTCTCTGCACCGGTTTCCTTTGCCATTTTAAGAAACAGAATATATGTAAGCTCAGTTACATACTGATGATAGGTAATTCCATCATCTCTTAATACATTACAGAGATTCCAAAGTTTTGATACGATTTCTTGTGTTGTCATGCAGTTCTTCCTCCATCATCATATAGATACTCATTGAGTTCTAAAACGACACTTTCTAATTTGTCACTAAATATTTTATTTATCTTGGTAAACCCACCCTGCGATTTAAAACGACTGTCCTCATCGAATACTGTAATATTCAATACCGATTCATTCAGCAAATAATCTTCCATTCTCTTAATCCAATTTTGTTCCTGCATAGTAAAAGAATGTGCTTTTCGCAATCGATCCACAGCCTTTCTAATTCTTGCCTCATGGCTGATAAGCACTGAACCTATAGCATATCTGCGAATCAAGCTTATAATATCTGCTGCCATTTCCTCATTTGTCAATTGTGATATTGCCGTATTTACTTGCTGTGTTGTATATCCCTCTCTATCCAACGTAAGCATCAGGGACTTCAAGCTATCCCTGGTAAGTTCACGCGGCTTTGTACAGATAATTTTTAATGCTGCAATCTCATTGATATTATTTTGAATATAGCTTGAGAATGCATCTATGTAATCTTCTGGGCGGGCATCTTTATTTCCGTAGCCCCTTCTCTCTTCGATAAAAGTATCTTGTTCATCAGAAATAACAACAGGTCGTCCACCATTTGGCTTACTTTCCTGAAGCATACGGAATAAATCGTAATATGCCAACAATCTCTTTTTAGCATCTTCCGGACTGCGCTTTTGAATATCAACTACAAACTGTGTCGGGTCCATTCCTCCTGACATATCAATGAAATGCTCCATCGTTTTTTCATCAATATTTTTCTTTTTACGCTGTAGCTTTGCGATTACCTGATTAATCTGATTCTTTACGTGTGCTTCATCATTCAATTCCTCTAAACCATCTAATAACTGTGTAAATGATGTGCTTGGATTTGCTACTACTGGTTTCATTGTATTGACATCCTCTAAAGCATCGTAAACACCAACAGGGTCATAAATATCAAAATGTGTCTTGTGAATCTCTTTGCACAAACGTGTAGCACGTCCCAACATCTGCTCAAACAAAATACGAGATTTAACACGGCGCATAAACACTAACGTTGAAATCGAAGGTACATCAATACCTGTTGTCAACAAATCAACCGTGACAACAATGGATGGATAATCTTCATTTTTGAAACGCTTTATTGCCTCTTGTATTTTCTTTTTATTTCCGTTGGCTACACTGCCAGTAATCTTCATAATTGCATCATTATCAACACCATATTCTGTGTAAATATCCTTAAGTATTGATACAATCATATCTGCATGGTCATCATTAACAGCATAAATCAATGTTTTCCCCTGTTCCCTCGGGGATTCCGGATCTATATTTTTTGCTATTTCTTCCAAAACCGTTCTATTAAAGGATTCTACTATAACCTGCTTATTAAATGAATCTACATCAAAATCCAATTCATCCTCTATCAACTCGCTATTTTCGATTTCTCCAGTAATTGGGTCATATATTGTAACTGCATCACCTTTTTTATAATGAATACCTTCTGTATTTAATTTAGTCTTTAACTCATGAGGTGCATCATGATCTACTAAATATCCCTCAATAACAGCCTCACGATAGGTATATTTAAAAACCGGTTCTCCAAAGATTTCTGTAGTCTGTAATGCCGGTGTTGCTGTAAGTGCAATTTTCACAGCATTAAAATATTCTATAACTGACCTATACTTACTCTGATATTCTCTTTGGTCTCTATAAAGTGCCTCATCTTCTCCCATTTCTTTGTCGAGGATGTATCCGCGGTGTGCTTCATCTATTATGAGCAAATCATAGTCTGAAACAGCAGGCATGGTTTCACCGTCATTGTACATAATTCGCTTAACCATTCCCTGAACAGTCGAAATGTGGATACGAGTCTCCTTATCAATTGTTTTGTCTTCTAAACCTTTAATATTATAAATATCATCAAGCGTGAGGAGATCTTCCATTTTTACTTCTTCGAAAACATCCTGAGCCTGTTCTCCTAATGCTGTACGGTCTACCAAAAACAAGATGCGACGAAATCTCTCTGTCTTAAGGAATCGGTAAATCATACCTAATACAGTTCTTGTTTTACCCGTACCGGTAGCCATTGCTAATAATGCGGTTTGCTTTCCGTTAATAACAGCCTCCTCTGCCGCCCTAATTGCGTTCAGCTGATAAGGTCTCAAATTCAGTCCGTCTTTATCTGTCAAAAGGTCATATGACATTTCCTTCAGATTCTTATTCTTACCTTCTATATCCGCAGCAAGCAATTCTTCCATTCCATCAGGACTCATCCAGCCACGCAATGGCATCGGTGAATTATCCGGTTTTCTTAAATCCAAAAACCAGATACCGGATTTTGTCTTATACTGCTTAAGGTAAGGTCTTCCATTTGTTGCAAAGGTAAATGGAACTTTAAATTCTCCCCATGTATCTATAACGTATTTCTCATCTTCTTTTCGAATACATCTTGGATAGTCTTTTCCTTGATAATCAATAACAGAAGGGATATCCTTATGAATAGCTTTTGCTTCGATAATACCAACTAATTTCTCTCCTACAAAAAGTGCATAATCTGCATATCCCCTATTTCCCACTTTAGAATTCGTAGGATATTCAGCGATTGCGAGATTTCTACCTTTTGTAGGACGAGTTCCCTTGGAGTAGCGCAGATTTTCGGTATCTGCATCCCATCCTACCATTCGTAATTGTTCATCAATCAAGAAACGAGTTTCCGCTTCTGTTTTTGGTCTTTGATTGGCTGCTTTATAAGCTTGCTTCTTACGCTCTGTCTGTTCAATAATCGGAGCCGCTGCTGCCATTTGTTCTGCTAACTTTGTGAGTTCTGATTCCTTTTTCTCTTCAGCCTCTTTATCAACTGTACCTGATACTGTATTTTCTTCCGGCATGACAAAATCTCTATGAGAATAATTCCAATCTCCATAGGTCTGCATAAACCATTCACAGAGACTGTGTGCCATCGGCAAAAATATTTTGTCATCTGCTATCGAAGCATAATTTTCATGTACTGCTTTATTTCTTACCTTTCTAAGGCCATGCAAAATAGTAACTAAGTCACTTGTAAGTAACCCTTCTCTACTTAATGTGTCTATACGTGCAACTGCTGTGTTATCATGTGGAAATGCAATTCTATCATATGTAAACATTAAATTTACAATAGTTTCTCCAATCATCCCCAACTTCATTAAACATGAATTTGAATCAGAGTAACAATATTTCTCAGCCATTTTTCCAAAATTTGAAAGCACCGGAAAATCTTTCTTCAAAAAATCAAAATTCGAAACCATCGCTACCTCCTTCTCACATCTTTAAACTTCTCATAATTTTGTATTATCGGAAGTTCTTACATAAAAAATTATTCACCTATATTTATCCCATAAATATTTTCGCAATTGAATGTTTCTGTATCTGTTTTTTCAATTATTTTTTGATATTCATAATCCATTTCAATTTTGCCGTCTCTTTTATATAGCCTGGTCAAAATATAGTAATCACTATTTTCAAAAACAATAGGGCATATTGTATAATTCATCTGCCTTGATTGATAATGAAATATATATTTACTATCTTCATCAGCTTCTTGTTCAACTAATACTATTTTATAAGAAGACCTGTCATTTTCATATGTAATACCAAGTATGTACATAAGTAATATCTCTAAAGCAACTGTAATGAAAACTGTAAATATCATATTCTTACTATTTCTCTTATGTTGATTCCCATCGTCAATATCTTTTTGCTTTTCTAACTTGCTTTTTAACTTCTTTTTCTTACGATCAGAAAATTTCTTCTCAATCGCAAATTCTATACCATATATGTTTACCGCAGCACAAACAAAAGCAAGTACAATCAATAACATAACTACACTTTCTACCGTTGAATCCTTTATTAAGTTAATAATACTAACTCTTGAAGTTATGAGAACCATGATAAGCAACAGTAGCATTTCTACAATCCAAAATACTACTGATTTAAGTTTTCGTTTCCAATGATATTTTGTTTCATCCTCTGAAACCAATATTGTATAGAATAAGTAATTTATTCCAAACCACACTATAAGAACTGCCGCCAGCTGAATTATTTGTAGCAAAAAGCTCTCATCATCAGATGTTATATAACAAGAAGCAATTCCATATACAGAAAATCTTCCTGATTGATATGCATACCACATACCTTTAATTACCCATAATCCTACAGTCATAACTGCCACAAATAGTGCGCTAAATTTTGTAAAATCTTTCTCAGCAATTTCCTTACATTTTTTAATAACTTTATATGCTTTATCTTGCATTGTATCTTTTACATCTAAATTTTTTTCTTCTGAATTTTCCAACTCCTAGTTTCTCCTTTACACAGTTTATCAGGACTCTATCTTCACAATATCATCCAACTTACATCCCAAAGTCACACAAATCTTCGCCAAAACTTCCACCCGGACATCTTCGTTTTCTCCAAGCTTTGCCATTGCATTTGTACTAATTTTTGCCGCTCTAATTAATTCTGTTTTCATCATTCAACGTTCATTTAAAATAACCCACAACTTATCATATTTTACTGTCATTTCCGTCCTCCTGAAACATAGAAAGAACTATTTTTGTTAATTTTAAGTATAACATTTCCTAAATGTTCTCTCAATGCAATTTTGCAGATTTCAATTTGCAATTCTGAATTTCTTTTACATAAAAACACCGGTCAGATTTCTCCAATCGGTATTTCTTTAAATCCTATTCAATTAAACTCCACCATTGCTTCCACATATCTCTGCAATCCGCCCGGCTTCAACGCGAAACTTACATAGCTTGCAGGCTCTTCTCGTGCCAATCTTGATAAGTACGCAGCGTCTAACGGCTCCTCGTAGATTACATTTGCTTCTGCCTTGTCACATTCTATAACAAGTTCCCTGCCATCCATATCCGTCATAATCACTGCATTTCTGTCAGCATCATAACGGTAAATTGTGTAGTTAAGTTCCATAATACCACCCTTATCCTTTCCCCACTCTCTCTGCCAGTCCAATCATACCGCCAACAAACAATTCCCTCTTTATCTGTCCGATTCTCTCCTCCACCAATGCCTTGTTCTCCTTTTCCGGCACCTTCGAATTCTCACAAACGCCCTGTTTATCAGCATTTCGGCACTGTGTCAATGTTGTCAATAGCGGGTCATCACTACTGATAACATTGACAGTAAAGAGTCGTTCCGGTTTGTTGCGGATTTTTAGCGGAACGGTAGTGGACAAGGCGTCATTGATACCTGACTTGGTTGAATTATTTTGTGTATCAGGTGACTCCATATGTTTTACTATAACTTTACTGTCTTGATTAAAATTTACGATTGGATCTTTTCCTGCTTTCACTTCTGATGCAATCATTTCCATATGTTCTGAGTTATCTGTACCGATATCTGTTATAGTACTGGCCACGTTGCCATTCGTTTCTTCAGCAACACTTAGCAGTTGTTCCCTGCCCTCTACCTGCTAATAGTAGAAAGTAGTTACAACACCGACTTTTAAGAGATTATCAATATCTGCTTTCAGCTTCACATGTATTCTGTCCTCAAAAACGATTATCTTGTCAATAATCAACTCTAAGTCTTTCTTATCCAGACTCTTCTTATTCAGGATATCATTGAAAATATCAATGGCCGTCTTCGCCAGTCTGTTGATTCGAATAATATCATTTCGCTTATCCACATTCAGATTCATCTGATTTTGGAGTCCTTTGATTCTGTTAATCAATTCATCCTCAATCTCTGCGTAGGTCCCTTCAAACCTCTTTTATGGTAAGTCCCACAGGTATATGCCGGTGCAATGTCGCTTCTGCTCATAGAAAACATCGGCGAACCGCAATCCCCACAAAACAGAAAACCAGAGTATACATTATCATATTTCTTCACACCACGGTAATGCGTTGTGGTTCTCTTTTTAAGCTGCTCCTGCGTATATGCCCATGTTTTATAATCAATAATGGCTTCATGATGATTTTCAAACACAAAATGTTCTGATTCATCCACCTTCGTATCTGCTCCGTGAATCTTCTTGCGAGTATATTTATGCTGACGAAGGGTTCCAATTAGGTATAAAAAAGGCAAGCATAAAATGCTTGCCACCACTCACAAAATGTAAATGGCGAGGTCGGAATCTATCCGCCTCGCCTCAGCGCAGTCCGGAAACATACGCCTCAATCCTTATATATAATATACACTACCGCGCTAAAATATGCAAGTACAACACATTCGCATTCCCAATAGCACTTTTTACTCAAAAATACTATTCTTTCGTCAATTTATATTTATTATTTATTTGTCTTTTTTATCATATAAATATCTTAAAAATGAAGTTCAGTCAGGAATTTCGCATGTTCAGTCAAAAATCCCCCTTTTTTAGAATTTCTATTGTATACTACATCCAGATTTCAAAGGCACAAAAAATCACACATCCCACGAAATCAAAAAACGAAACTGACGCATATTCTCCCCTCTTCTCAAAGTTCAAATGCGGGTTCCCGCTCCACCTGTTCCCCAGGCTTCGCCGCGTGCAGTTTCGGAATTAACAACATCTATTTTGTTTCTTTCATCTATGTTACATTTCTGAATTTTCACAATACATTGCCGCCGGCTCCAAACGGGAACCGGTGGCAATTCTTTTTACCATACAGAAAACACAATTCCTGCAAGCGGTGACAGTGCGATCATAATCACGGAGAATGTAAAAGATTCCATTGATATCAGCGTTGCCCGCTGCTCAGACGGAAACATTTCCTGTAAGATAGCATCTGTGCGAACCTGAAGTGCATCATCACTGCATGCCGCTACAAATCCACCCAGCGTCATAAGCACCGCGATACCTGTATGTTCAATCAATACGCCACATAAAACGAGCACAGACGTTACCGCAAACACCCAGCGATACCGTAAGTTCTTACACCACAAGATCAGCTTGGCTCCAAGGATTCCTCCCATCTCCATGATGAAAAGAGAGCTTCCTAGTGCCGAATCCGGCATACCTGTCTGCGGCAGCTTTGCCTGCAAGAAAAACAGCAATACAATATCAACCGCGCCGACAAAGGAATTACATATCATCAGAAACACTGCCCGTTTCGCCTTTTTTAGAAAGCGCAGACTCTCCACAAAACATACCCTGAGTTCCTTCCATACCGACTGTAACACCTCCTGTTTTCGATCTGTACCTGTGTGATCCAAACGAATCTCTCGTAGCGACAACAACACTCCAATCTGAATGCAAGTCACCAGGACATCCGATGCATACGCAATCTTATATCCGACAAAAAGTGCAAAGCCCGCACACAATGTAGAAATACCATTGCAAAGCCGATACAGAATCAACTGATTGGCTGCGTAGCGCTCATATCGTGCCTCCTCACCAACCAGTTTCAGTGAATCATACGCAAGCGCATCCCCAGATCCCGAAGAAAAATTATAGCTGACTGCAAAACATGCGATTGCTGCACACACCATCGTCAGATTCTTTGAGCAAATCATGCAGATGCTTCCAATCACTCGCATAATACTGCTCACAACAAGCATCTGCTTTCGTCCAAATACATCCGCAAAAACACCAGATGGTATCTCAAACGTCAAACTGAAAATATGAAACACCGTCTCTGCAATTCCGATTTCGACCAGACTGTATCCTCTCGCAGCAAGAATTGCGACCCACGCGCCCGTCAATGACAGATTGCCTAAAATGGACGCCATGTACAACTTCGATATTTGTTTTTTAATTTTAAACATAAAAAATCTCCTTAACTTATATTTGATCGTTAAGGAGATAATGTACCTTGATTTACATAGAATGGTTCTGATAATCAGACTTTATTCCTGAAAAAAGGCGCACTATCCCCGTAAGGAGCGAAAATGTAACCTTTTTTCAATTGCAATGTCGTCATCTTCCAGAACATTGATTGCTTCCTTTTTATCGTATTGGTTTTATTCTATGTTACATAACAAAATCCGTCAAGGAATTTTTACACCATTTCGTCTATGTATGAACCATTTCATCTATGTATTTTTATACCATTTCATCTATGAGCGTGATTGCCTCTTGAATCATCTTATCACAGTGTTCTTTCTTGTTGCCACCCCTCGCCGCATTTGCACGAAGCAGATCCACACAGTTCACCATGCCATCATGATTCTCCGCAATCTTCCTGCGGAATTCATTTACCTTCGCCGGATTCTCAACACCCTTGGCACCAAGCACCATCAAACCACCTGTGATTGCGCCACAGACACCGCCGCATTTCATACCACCACCGAAATTACAGCCAAGTCCTGCCGCCATTTCTTCTGAAATCCCCATATCCTCTGCGTAACAACGCATAATCGTCTGGGAACAGTTGCTTACCATTGGAGTTTCGTTTCGAAGCTCCATTGCTTTTTCTATATGTTTATTCATCGCAAACCTCCATATTTAACACACTTGCATGTCTTCTATCTCTCAGCAACAACCTGAAAAATGTAAAATTTCAAATAATAACTCTCATCTGCCGCCCACAAGATCGGATGATCCGGTGCCTGCTGCCGGAATTCCACCTGACGAAGACGCTTGTGCACGCTGTTTGCAGCCTGACCGATTACCTTCGTGAACAATTCCTGTGTCATGAAATGGGAGCAGGAGCAGGTTGCAAAATACCCGCCGTTTTTCACGAGCTGCAAGCCTTTTCGGTTGATCTCACGGTAGCCTTTGATTGCATTCTTGGTTGCTTCGCGTGACTTGGTAAACGCCGGTGGATCTAAGATTACGACATCAAACTGCTCACCTGCTTCAGCAAGCTTTGGAAGCTCGTCCAATACATTTGCCTCTTTAAAATGTACAGTCTTCTCCAAATGATTGAGCTTCGCATTTTCTCTCGCCTGCTCCACAGCAAACTCTGAAATATCAAGTCCTAACACATCACTCGCTCCGGCATAACCGCAATTTAATGCAAAGGTTCCCATATGTGTAAAGCAGTCAAGCACACGCAACGGTGTCTCCTGCTCTCCTCTGGTCAGACCTTTAATCAGTCTCTGCATCGCAAGCCGGTTGTATTTCTGGTCAAGGAAGAATCCTGTCTTCTGTCCATTTGCCACATCGACCTTATAATGCACGCCGTTCTCCACGATCTCGACAACCGGATCAAACTCCGCACCGATGCATCCTTTATATGGAGCAAGTCCTTCCTTCTTACGCACCTTCGCGTCACTGCGCTCATATACGCCACGGATTTTGACACCATCCTGCGCCATAATCTCTTTCAGCAAATCCACGATCTGTTCCTTATATAAATCAATACCAAGTGCGAGGGATTCCACAACCAACACATCCGAGAACCGATCAACCACAAGCCCCGGCAGGAAATCCGCTTCCCCGAAAATCACACGACAACAGGTAAGATCATCGCCCTGCATCACAGCTTTTCTGTATTCCCATGCATTCTTCACCCGCATACGGAGAAATGCTTCGTTGATATCCTGCTCTGCATCTCGGGTCAGCATCCGAACGGTAATTTTTGATTTCCGGTTGATGAATCCGCGTCCCATCGGATATCCATCAAAATCACGTACGATGACAATATCGCCATCTTCCACACTTCCCATCACGCTCTCTATCTCATTGTCGAAGATCCAGAGTCCACCTGCCTTGATGGTACGACCTTCTCCTTTTCGTAAATTCACGACTGCTTTCGGTTCCACTTGTATTTCCTCCTGATTTTATTCCAAGAATTATCGATTATCGTTTTCATGTATTTCATATGTACCTTGGTTGTTTTCTTGTTTGTTTCTATTTCTTTCCTATGGTATCACAGAGTGATTTGTTTCTCAATCCATACTTTCTTTTTCTCTATCTGTTTCTCCATTGGAGCTTTTTTGCTTCCCTGACTCTTCCCATTGGAGCAATTTCCCGATTCCGGACTTTTTTACCCAACTAGCTTGCTTCCCTCACTCTTCCCATTGGAGTATTTTCCCGTTTCCTGACTTTTTTACCCAACTAGCTTGCTTCCCTCACTCTTCCCATTGGAGCAATTTCCCGTTTCCGGACTTTTTTACCCAACCTGCTTGCTTTTCTACCTCTTCCCATTGGAGTATTTTCCCGTTTCTAAACTTTTTTATCCAACTAGCTTGCTTCCCTCACTCTTCCCATTGGAGTATTTTCCCAATTCTAAACTTTTTTACCCAACCAGCCACCCACAAATGAGAAAATTTCCCAACAGCTCAAAAATCCTGCATAAATGGTTTGTTTTGACTAACTTTTTGCGTTATAATAACCACGGCAATTAACCAAATACATAAAACATCCATCAAATCAAGCGAAAATATGCTTGACAAACCTGTATTACACGTTTATTTTATATATGAACATATATTCATATGTTTTCACGTATGAGAATAGAAAAAGGTTAATGCATTTGGGAGTTTTATATTCACTGCCTATCACGTAATCGCAAAACACGAGCATTATGGTAGGTAAGAGTTGTAGATTATCACATGTTCTTAAGCAGACCATTGTAGCACATCAGCACTTAACGAACAGAGTAACAATTCGCAGAATTGGTGCTTTGTGAGTTTAGTGTCTGCTATGTGCGGAAGTGAGCGCGAGCGAGTCTGCGTAGAAATGTGATAATCTGCAACTCGCTACCATCACCTGCATTCGTGTTTTGCTTCACGATTCGCAGTCACATAAAAGGAGGAAAATCATGTTCTTACAAATCAACAATCTTGAAAAGTTCTATGGTGAAAAAGACAACCGTGTACAAGTCTTAAAAGGACTTTCTACCGGTATTGAGAAAGGCGAGATCTGCGTCCTGCTCGGGCCATCCGGTTCCGGTAAGTCTACCCTGTTGAACATCATCGGTGGCATCGAAAGCTATGATAAGGGAGAGATCATCATCAACGGTGCTGCCATGTCTGCCATGAACGAAAAGCAGACGACTCTCTACCGACGTGAACACTTAGGTTACGTATTCCAGTTCTATAACCTGATTCCGAACCTGACCGTCAAGGAGAATATCGAGGTCGGCGCTTACCTCGGAAGCAACCCGCTTGATGTCGATGACCTGCTTCATACACTTGGACTTTGGGAGCATAAGGATAAGATTCCAAGCCAGCTTTCCGGCGGTCAGCAGCAGCGTACATCCATCGGTCGTGCCATCGTCAAGAATCCGGATCTGCTGCTCTGCGATGAGCCAACCGGCGCCCTTGATTACAATACCTCCAAGGATATTCTGAAATTGATTGAAGACGTCAACCGGAAATACGGAAATACCATCATCATCGTTACGCACAACGATGCCATCAAACTCATGGCTGACCGTGTGATCAAGCTCCGCGACGGTATGATCCGGAAAGAATATACAAACGAAACAAAGACACCGGCGATGGAATTAGATTGGTAGGTGAATGCATATGGCTGATAAAACAATCAAAAATCCACTGCGTAAACGCATCCTTCGGGATATCAGAAAAGAAAAAGGAAAATACATATCCATCTTTTTGTTTCTGACATTTATGATTTCAATCGTCAGTGGTATGCTGGTTACTTCCCTGAGCATGATGCACACCTACGACGATGGTATCGAGACATATAAATTGGAGGATGGACATTTCTCTACAAACAGTGAAATCTCTGTCGCTGACCTGCAGAAAATCGCTGACCAGACAGATTCAGGCACAGCAAAAGCAACCATCTACAAACAGTACTTCTATAATTTTGATTACACCTTTGAAGGTAACAGCAATTATTCCATCCGTCTCTACGAAAACCGTGAGGCGTTGAATACATATTCAGTCTTTGAAGGGCACGCACCGGAGAAGGACGGAGAACTTGCCATCGACCGCCTCTTTGCAGAAAACAACAATCTCAAAATCGGTGACACCCTCACCTTTGACGGAAAGGATTTAACAATCTGCGGAACAGTTGCTGTCCCGGATTATAGCTGTCTGTTCGAGAATAACTCTGATTCGATGTTCAGCGCAACGACATTTACCACGGGGTTTGTCACTGCTGATTATTTCAAGGAATTCTCCGAAAGCAAGCTTACCTACAGCTTTGCTTATCATTTCTCGGACAGAAGTCTTGATGACCGAGCTTCTTATGACGCAAGCACAAACCTGATGAATACATTGTCCAAACAGCTCGCTCCACAGGGAAATTATCTGACTGATTTTTTGATGCGTCAGAACAATAAAGCGATCTCATTTACAAGGGAAGATATGGATGGCGATACAAACAGCACGATCATGATGCTCTATATCATGATCGCACTACTTGCATTCATCTTCGCACTTATGACTTTCAGCACGATTGAAGCGGAAGCCGGTGCCATCGGAACCCTGCGTGCATCCGGATATACAAAAGGCGAAATCATCCGGCATTACATGGCTGCACCCACGTATGTATTCCTTGCAGCCGCAGTGATCGGAAATATCGGCGGTTACACTTGTTTTCGTAAATTCATGGAGGACATGTATTACCATTCCTACTCTCTGCCTGTATTCAAGGTTGTCTGGAATGCAAACGCCTTTCTACTTACGACCGTGATTCCGATTGCAATCCTGTTAGTGATCAACTACCTTGCGCTTCGATCAATGCTTGGATTGTCACCGCTTAACTTCCTGCGGCATGATCTGTCAAAACGTAAGAAAAAGCATGTGACAAAGCTTCCGAACTTCAAGTTTTTGACAAGATTCCGGATTCGTACAATCCTGCAGAACCGCTCCAACTATATCACGATGGCGATTGGTATCCTGATGGCAAATATCCTGTTTATCTTCTCTGCCAGCATGCTTCCAATCTTAAATGACCAGACAGACAATGTGCTTGACCACCTGATTGCAAACTATCAATATACACTCAAAGCACCGGTAGAGCTAGACGATTCATCTGCTGAAAAATACTGTCTGACTGCGCTTGCGGATGATGACGGAAAAGAAGTGCTTGTATATGGAATCGCAGATAATTCAAAGTATCTGACACAGGTTTCTATGCCTACGGAAAAAGGGGATATAATCATCTCAAAATCGTTCATGAAACTGAACAATTATAAAGTGGGCGATACGATTAAAATAGTAGAAAAATATGGCGATAAAGAATATTCTTTCCGGATTGCCGGCAGCTTCAATTACCCGGCGGCCTTCTCCGTATTTATGAGCATTGATAATTACAATGACACATTCGGGAAGGATGCGGATTATTTCACAGGCTATTTCTCTGACAAAGCGCTGGATGATTTAGATGACAGTTTCATCTACAGTACGATGGGACCTTCGGACTATTCAAAGTTAAGTGATCAGATGAATGATTCGATGGGACGTATGATGCCTCTGATGAAATATCTTTCCCTTATTATCTTCGTCATCGTTATCTACCTGCTCTCTAAGATTGTGTTGGAGAAAAATGCGGAATCGATTTCCCTGACGAAGATTCTCGGTTACAACAACAGAGAAATCGGAAAAATCTACATTATTTCAACCGCGATAGCTGTCCTTGTCAGTGTAGCAATCAGTCTGCCGCTTTCAACAGTCATCCTGAAGACAATGATTGTCTATCTCTTCCGGACTTTTGATATCTGGCTGGAAAATGTTCATATCGGAACATCTATCTATGTTCAGGTTGTGATCTGGGATATTGTATGTTACGGATTATTAAGTTTCCTGCAATATAAGAAGATCCGGAAGATTCCTATGGAAGAGGCACTGAAAAACCGGGAGTAATGCTACTTCACGAAAAATATACAGATAAAAACACCCAACTGTTTCTGTGAACAGTTGGGTGTTTTTTCATCCTTTTATTTACTTCACTTCGTACCGGTCATGTCCCTGCAGTCTCGCCATTGCTCTCGCAAGCGAAGCACGGGATACGTGGTATTCCATGATACTCTGTTTCTGCTGCATCTGCTCGATGGCACGTTCCTTCGCAGCCTGTGCACGGAACTCGTCGATTTCCTCCGGTTTTTCTGCTGAATAGACAAGTACAACAACCTCATTATTCTTTACCTTCAGAAGTCCGTCGGAACAGATTGCCACATGCTCTTCTCCATCCGGTGTCCGGAAATGCAGCTCACCGACTTCAATATTCGTCGTCATCTTCTCGTGATGTGCCAGAATTGCCATCTGTCCATCATAGCCGGGGAATTTCAATATCTCACATGGTCCATCATAAAACACCCGGTCACAGGCTATGATCTTGAGTGAAAATGTATTCATACGCCGTCCCCTTTCTATCCTTTACAGGGTTTCTGCTTTCTTCTTTACATCCTCAATCGTACCGACATTGAAGAAGGCTGCCTCCGGATACGCATCCATCTCACCATCTAAGATTGCCTTGAAGCCACGGATTGTCTCCTTGACTGGTACAAATACACCTTTGACGTTCGTAAAATTCTCAGCCACATGGAATGGCTGTGACAGGAAACGCTGTACCTTTCTCGCACGGTAAACAGTCTGCTTATCCTCGTCGGAAAGCTCCTCCATACCAAGAATTGCGATGATATCCTGCAGTTCCTTATACTTCTGCAAAGTCTCCTGCACCTCACGTGCAACACGGTAATGTTCTTCTCCGACGACATCTGCCTCCAGAATACGGGAGGTTGATTCCAGTGGATCAACAGCCGGATAGATACCCTGCTCCACGATCTTACGTGACAATACAGTCGTTGCATCCAAATGAGAGAATGTTGTAGCAGGTGCCGGGTCTGTCAGGTCATCGGCTGGTACGTATACCGCCTGTACCGATGTTACAGAACCATCCTTTGTGGAAGCGATACGCTCCTGCAGTTCACCCAGATCATTTGCCAGAGTTGGCTGGTATCCAACGGCAGAAGGCATACGTCCAAGCAATGCGGACACCTCTGAACCTGCCTGTACAAAACGGAAGATGTTATCAATAAATAACAACACATCCTGCTTTTTTACATCACGGAAATATTCCGCCATCGTAAGTCCCGTCTCTGCCACACGCATACGGGCACCCGGTGACTCATTCATCTGTCCAAATACCAGCGCTGTCTTATCAAGAACGCCGGATTCCTTCATCTCATTCCACAGGTCGTTACCTTCACGGGAACGCTCTCCAACTCCGGTGAAGATGGAATAACCACCACTCTCCGTTGCGATATTGTGAATCAGCTCCTGAATCAGGACGGTCTTACCAACACCGGCACCACCGAACAGACCAATCTTACCACCCTTTGCATATGGGGCAAGCAGATCAATAACCTTGATACCGGTTTCCAGCATCTCAACAACCGGGCTCTGGTCTTCGAATGTTGGCGGCTCACGGTGGATACACCAATGCTCACCATTCTCCAGACTTTCCTTTCCATCCAATGTCTCACCAAGTACATTGAACAGCCGTCCTAATGTCTGCTCTCCGACCGGAACCTGAATACCGGATCCGGTTGCTGTCACTTCCATATCTCTGCACAAGCCTTCGCTCGCAGCAAGCATAATACAGCGCACAACATTGTCACCGATATGCTGGGATACTTCCATGACGCATTTCTTTCCATTGTTCATCACATACAGGGCATCCTTAATCCGCGGAAGGTTCCCATCTGCAAACTCGACATCGACAACCGGTCCGGATACCTGTACGATCTTACCTTTATTTTCCATCATGCGATCGTTCACCTCGCTTGTTTCTTCTTTTTCTTCTTGAGTGCCTTGGCTCCACCGATCACCTCGGTGATTTCCTGTGTGATTGCTGCCTGGCGCACACGGTTAAACTCGATTGAAAGTTCATGCAGCATTGCCTGTGCATTGTCCGTTGCCGCCTGCATGGCCATCATTCTGGCGTTTTCCTCACTTGCCGAGCCCTCAACAAGAACACCATACATAAAACCTGTTACATAGTTATACACCAATTTCTCCAAAACCTTCTTCGGAGATGGATAGATCAAAAACCAGTCATCGGATTGCTCCGCAGCCTCACGGTCACTGTTTCCTAATCCCTTCTGGGAATCTTCAAGCAATTCCTTCTTGATAAACTCATGCGTCTTGAGTGGCAGAATCTCCTGCACTTCAACCTCTTCCTTCATGCTGTTTACCATCTTCGTATAGACAACATATACCTCGTCAAATTCTTCCTCTTTATATAACTCCACGATGCGCTCTGTAATCATACGCGCACGATGGATAGAAGGGTTGTTCGCCGAATAGCAGAATCCCTCTTCGAGCGTATACCCCTGCGAAGAAAAGAAATGTCGTCCCAGCTCACCGACTACAAACAAGCGGTAGGAATCCGACTCATCGACCATCTTCTGTGCCTCTTTTAACACATTGTGGTTGTATGCACCTGCCATACCCTTATCACCTGTTATGACGATAAATGCACGTCGTTTTGACGTCTCATGCAGATCCTTGCCTCGGTTATCGAAGAACAGATGCTGCATATCCGGGAAATGTAACAGAATATCTGCAATCTGCTCCTGCAATCCATAGAAGTATGGTTCTGTACTCTCCAGCTTCTGTCTTGCTTTCCGAAGCTTCATGGAAGACATCATATACATCGCCTTCGTGATTTTCATCGTGTCCTGGATACTTTTGATACGTGTGGAAATTTCTCTTGCATTCGCCATTTAATTCCCTCCGTTTTCGTCTTCCAGACTCCTCTGCTTATATTCATTCGCCGCCTGTATAATGGCATCCTTCACATCGTCTGCCAGATCCTTCGACGAATCCAGACGTCCGATAATATCTGCATGATTCTTTGCAAAATCATCCAGCAGCCCAAGACGGAATGCCTTGATCTTCTCAACCGGAAGATCACTGAATACATGTGCATTGGCAGCAACCAATGTGATAACCTGCTCTGCCATTGTAAAAGGACGGCCAAGCGGCTGCTTCAAAAGCTCCATCAACGCACGTCCATGTGCCAGCTGTTTCTTCGTGTTCTCATCCAAATCGGAAGAAAACTGTGTGAACACTTCCATCTCACGATACTGTGCCAGATCGATACGGATACTTCCAGCTGCCTTCTTCATCGCCTTTGTCTGCGCCGCACCACCGACACGGGATACGGAAAGTCCGACATTGACGGCTGGACGCTGACCTGCGAAGAACAGCTCACTTTCCAGATAGATCTGTCCATCTGTGATAGAAATAACGTTTGTCGGGATGTATGCAGACACATCGCCTGCCTGTGTCTCAATGATTGGAAGTGCGGTAATACTTCCGCCGCCGGCCTCAGCTGTCACACGGGAAGAACGCTCCAGCAATCTTGAATGCAGATAGAATACATCACCCGGATATGCCTCACGTCCCGGTGAACGCTCCAGCAAAAGTGAGATTGCACGGTAGGCAACCGCATGCTTGGACAGATCATCATAGACGATCAGAACATCCTTGCCCTGATACATAAAATACTCTGCAAGTGCTGTACCTGCATATGGTGCAATATACTGCAACGGTGCCGGATCGGATGCCGTTGCTGCAACGACGATCGTATAATCCAGCGCATCATTTTTCTTCAGTGTATTCACTAGCTTCGCAATTGTCGATGCCTTCTGTCCGATTGCCACATAGACACAGACAACATCCTTGCCCTTCTGGTTTAAGATCGTATCCATCGCGATCGATGTCTTACCGGTCTGTCTATCACCGATGATCAGCTCACGCTGTCCACGACCGATTGGGAACATCGAATCGATTGACAGGATACCGGTCTCCATAGGAACCGATACGGATTTACGGTCTACAATACTTGGTGCAGGGTTCTCGATCGGACGGTAACCATCCTGTGCGATGTCGCCCTGTCCGTCAATCGGCGCACCAAGTGCATCTACGATTCTTCCAAGGAATGCATCTCCGACCGGGATACCGGCCATCTTACCTGTACGAACGACACGGCTGCCTTCCTTGATCTCTGTATCACGCCCAAACAGAATAACACCGATTTCATCCCGTCTTACGTCCTGTACCATACCCTTGACGCCACAATCAAAGAGAACGATTTCTCCGTAAAATGCATGGTCGATACCATCGACATTCGCGATACCATCACCAACCCAGTTTACAACACCGATTTCCTTATCCTTTGCTGCCAGCTCAAAATCTGCGATATCGGCACGCAGGATGGAAATGATGCTCTCCTCACTGACCGTTGCCAGCTTCTTGCCGGAAAGCGACTGGTTGATATGCTTCTGCAGCTGGTCGATACGTCCCTGCTCGCTCCAGTCGTACTCTTTGTTTCCAACACGGATGATGAATCCACTCTTGATGGATGCATCCTCCTTACCGACGATCTTGATATCCGGATTGTTGCATTCCTTCGCAAGGAACAACCGGATCCGCTCCATCTGCTCCGTTGTCGGTGGTGTCACATATGTGAGTTCTGCCTGTGCCTCCACCTTCTCCGGTGTCTTCGTCAGCTCCATGTATGCCTGCTCGATCTCATCTAACAATCCGAAATCGCCATTGTCACACAACACCTTTAAGAAGTTCCGGATCTCCTTCGGGAACACCCGGTCAATCACCAGATGTTTCTTCTCTAACGACACAGTTGGATCTTCAAACTCCACACCAATCTGTGGAACTGCTTCTAAAATATCCTTTACGCTCTGCAGATTTGACTTCGCGTTTTCAACGAGCTTCAAATCCGCTGCATAGTCCTTCGCTGCTCGAATCACGTTTCATCACCTGCTTTATCTAAAAATTTGTCGTACAGCGCATTATCCACGTCTGCACCTTTTTTCTCTCCAACAATCTTAACTGTTGCATCGACAACCATATCGGCAATATCTTTTTCTGCTTTCTTCAGAATCTGTGCCTTCTGGTTCTCTGCATCTGTGATTGCATCTTCCTTTACCTGTTTTGCGGTCTTTTCAGCATCTGATACAATCCGCTTATATTCTGCATCTGCGGTCTGTCTTGCCTCCTGAAGCACCTGCTTCTTGGCTTCCTCCGCATTTGCAAGACTTGCTTCATACTGCTTTCTTGCTTCCTCTGCTGCCTGCTTGCTCTCGCCCGCTTCCTTGAACTGTCTGTCCGCTTCCTCCTGACGCGCTGCAATGATCTTCTGTACAGGCTTAAACAGGAAAATCCGCATCAACACGAACAAAAGCAGCAGATTGATTATGGTAAGTAATAAATTCCAATCTACCCGGAGCATGTTACCACCCTGCCTTTCCTGTGATTACTTCAACATTACTATGATCATAAGCGCGATAACGAAACCGTAAATAGCGGTTGCCTCTGCAAGTGCACAACCAAGAATCAATGTCTTGTTGATCTTACCTTCTGCCTCCGGCTGTCTTGCGATTGCCTCTGCTGCCTTACCGGTTGCAATACCGATACCAATACCTGCGCCAAGCGCTCCTAAAACTGCAATACCTGCACCAATTGCGATTATTGTACCCATACTAATTATCTCCTTTTCGTTTATTGTTCAATCTCTTCACTGATATACAGTGATGTCAAAAATACAAATACATATGCCTGCAGCAATCCATCAAACAGATCAAAATACAAAGAAAAGACTGCCGGCAGAACAACCGGAACAACCATCTTGATCAGTTCCATAATTACAAATGCACCAAGCACGTTACCAAAAAGTCGCATGCACAGCGACAATGGACGTGTAAATACCTCTAAGATATTGATCGGAGTAACGATTGCAATCGGTTCTACGAACTTATGCAGCCACTTCTTCACACCCAGATGGTAAATACCTGCCGCCTCAACTAAGACGATGCTCATAACCGCAAGTGCGATCGTGACATTTAAATCTTTGGTTGGGGACTTGAATCCAAACAATCCAATGATGTTTGATACACCAATATACAGCAATACAGTTGTCAGATATGGGACATACGCTTTTCCTTCCGGTCCGATCATATCCTCCACCATACCGGTCAGCTTTGTAACAATCGTCTCTGCGATTGCCTGACGTTTGCTGATGTGATCAATCTTCATGTTTCTTGTCAGGATGATTGCCACAAGAACTAGCACTGCCATGATAATCCATGTTACGACCACAGATTCCGATACGTCGATACCACCGAAGATTGGAATCGTAAAGACGGTCTCACAGTTCAGTTCTTCCATCAGGTCTTTTGCAAGATCTTCCAAAAAAACCATCTCCTTTTCTCGTTTTATCCTTTCTACCCAAGGAAAAGTGTATACCTTTTTTTGTCGAAAGTAAAACGTATTTTTCTATAAAAAAACAACCCAAACAGATTGTTATTTTAGCATTTTTAACATAATTAAACCATCTGTTCTATCAAATCATAATGCCTGTCAATCGCCAAAAGCATGGCTGGCTCATTTTTCTGTTCGAGATTTTGGTAAATGTCCGCATGGCATTGCAGCAGCTTCACCCGCACCGATTCATCGGCAAGCTCAATCACGTAGTTAATCCAATCCCGGTATGCGTCGGTCACAGCCTCCATCAAGACTGCCCACAGATGATTTCCGGTTGCCTGAATCAGGGTATCGTGAAACTCCTTGTCCACATCGGTCAGATCTTTGCCATCGAACAATTTCATCTCTTCCAGCTTTGTCTCTAAGATTGACTCATATTCATAGGACAGTCCTTTCGCAATCAGATTCGAGCAGACTGCCTTCTCCATCACCCGCCGGAATTCAAATATTTCCTCTTTCGTAATCGTTCCGAGTGCCAGCATCACCGTAAGCGACTGACGGATAGACTCGCCGACATGCTTTGACACATAATTGCCGGAACCCTGTACCCGTTCGATCAGTCCCATGCCATGCAGGATGCTGATTGCCTCCCGGATGGAATTTCTGCCGATGCCAAGTTCCTCGGCAATCCTTCGTTCCGGTGGAAGCTTGCTGCCTAATTGCAGTGACCCTTCTTTGATCCGGTCTATGATATAGGCGATTGCTTTTTCATATTCCTGTGTTGTCTGTTTCTCCATTTTCTCATCACCTACTCTAATCCAGTCTGTCTGATATATTGCTCAATCATTGCGATCGTACCTGCCGTTCCAAGCTTCGAGACATTCAGGCACAGGTCATAATTTTCTGCCATGCCCCATGTCTCCCCGGTATAATATTTGTGGTATGCCGCCCGGCGTTCATCGGTTGCCTGTACAAGCTTCTTCGCCTGGCGCTCCGGGATTCCATGCTTCTTCGCAATCGACTCGATCCGCATCGCATCATCCCCGGTCAGGAAGATTGCAAGCTTATCCTTCCGGTCCTTGAATACATAATTACCACATCGACCTAAAATAATACAGTTTTTTCCGTCTAAGATTTCGGACAATGCTTTCTTCGGTGTCTCATAAAACACGTTTTCACTCTCTGTCTGGGATATCGTGTACATCAATGTATCCATCGGGGTTTCCCCATAGAAATCCGGATACCGGTCATACATTCCATATCCTTTTGCAAGCTCTGAGATGACCGACCGATCATAAAATGGAATATGATAGATCTGTTCCAACGCATGACCGATCTCGTCTCCGCAGCAGCCACATTTTCTACCAATTGTAATAATCATAACGAACACCTCCTAATTCCTAATTGCATATGGTTAAATTCTACTACATTTGTATGTGACTAACATTTCAACGCAGACACGCTCTCGCTCGGTTCATCACGCAGTGGTACTAAATTCACGTCAAACAAGTTTGCCGTTCATTAAGTACCAGCGTGCTTCAACGGTCTGCTTGTGAATTGTTAGTCACATACAAATGCATATACATATTCTTAACCATGTCCAACTATCAATTATATCCTTTTCCCTTCCTTACATGAAATTTGCGTAGACGGATGCGAGTACAACGGTCAGGATTCCGGTGACAGCGATTGCCAGACTGCTCATCGCGCCTTCCACTTCGCCCATCTCGATTGCCTTGGCTGTACCGATTGCATGGGATGAAGACCCAAGTGCAAGTCCCTTGGAGATTGGTTCCGTAATACGGAAGAGCTTACATATGAACTCGCCTAAGATGTTGCCAATCACACCTGTTACTACGATGACGGCAACCGTGATTGTCACATAACCGCCAAGTTCTTCCGATACTCCCATACCAATAGCTGTCGTAATGGACTTCGGAAGCATCGTGACATATTCCTGATGGGTAAGTCCCATGAGCTTCGACAGTACAAATACCGTCGTCAGACTCGTAAGTACACCTGCTGTGATTCCAAGCATCACCGCTTTGACATTCCGCTTTAGTAACTGCCACTGCTCATACAGCGGAATCGCCAGGCAGACCGTAGCCGGTGTCAGAAACCAGCTTAAGTACACGGCACCCTTGTTGTACGTATCGTAATCAATATGCGCACATACAAGCACGATGATCGTAAGGATTATCGAGATGAGCAATGGATTGAAGATTCCAAGCTTAAACTTTTTCTTTAATAATAAACCTGCCAGATACGCAAGCAGACTGAGTGTCACACCTGCGAACATGGATGTCTGAAATAAATCTTTCATATCTCCTGCTCCTTTGCCTTTTCTTTTGCTTTGGATTTCTTGATCACACATTGGGATACACGTCCGGTTGCACCCATAACCGCAACGAGTGCTACAACCGTGATCACACTGACCGGTACTAACACCGGTTTCAATGTACCCCATGATGCCATCAGACCAACCCCTGCGGGGATGAACATGACCGGCATGATCTCGATCAGGAATTTCCCGACATCCTTCACTGCATCGAGCTTAATGATTCCACTGAGCAACCCGATAAATAAAATCACCATGCCATAGATGCTTGCCGGTATCGGCAATGGCAGGAAGTATTTTAACAACTCTCCTAAAAAGGAGATAAACAAGATTAACAGAAACTGTCGTAAGTATTTCATAATGACTCCCTAACTCCTATAAAAAGCAAATTGGTAGCACCACTTTGGTACTACCAATATTATACTTATACTTTTTTAATTGTCAATTATGAATTTTGCTACATTTTTCAAAAATAGCCGCAAAAATTTCTACATTTTCAATACCCGAAACGACTTACCTACACAATATTTTTATCCATAATATTCATCCTGCCGGCATTCGCGCCTGCATTATGACTGCACCCGGTTCATATACTGCTCCCACAGCATAGCCACCTGCGTTCCTGTCACATAGACCTGATATGAATCACCTACCGTCTGATCTTCCGGATCCACAAATTCGATTCCAAGCACGTATCCATCCGCATCCCGCTTCATCTCAAAGAGATATGCCCCTTCACAGGTTTTTGGAAAATCTGTCGTTTCCGCAACAGACAGTTCATAATCCGGAACCTCGGACTGCAGCACATCATTTGCATCATAATACTTGTAGCCATCACGCACACACCGGATCAGTTTTCCATCTGTTATCCGGATCTTCGTCGTACCGGCATAGCTTTCTGTATAATTTGTATTCTGGCTGTTGTCCGCTCTCACAATCAGTGCTTCTACCATAAGCTCCACACCATTTTCTGTCACTGCAAATGTATCGATCTGACAGTCGTCAAACCGGAAATGCTCTAATTCATCTACACTTTTATATGCCACTTTGTTCATCCTTCCTTCTATGTATTCTTCTGTAATGACCTATGCAATCACACTATATTGTTTTCCCGATATCAGTAAATTGCTTCATATAATTTTTCTACAACTTCATCTTCGGAAAGCTTATCATAGATATAATAGTCCGCATTGACCTTAAAACCATCATAGACGCTTTCGTTCTCCAATACCGGCTGCAATATCTCCAGCCGGTCTGCGTAATTTTCACGCATGTCATCTGCCTGTTTCTCATAACCGCTGAGCTTTTGAGTTTCCTGCAGCGCTGCCTTTGCCGCGTCACTGATTGGAATACCTTTTTCGGTTCCCTGCAGCTGTGCCATATCCCTGCTATTAAGCAGAAACTCCAGAAGCTTTGCCGCTTCTTCCGGATACTCCGTTGTTGCACTGATGGCATACATCGTAGCTGGTTTTACACACCACCCGAATTTCCTCGCAGCTGCATCCTGCAGATAATCGCCTACAATAACCTCCGCACCGTTCTCTTCCAATGGTGTACAATAATTTGCTGCATCACTGATCCACGCAAGCGTTCCCGCTGCCTTTCCTGTCGAAAAAGCATTTCGATCAAAGGAGTCGATCGGCATCAGCACATCTTCATCAATCAGACGCTTATAGAAATCAAGCATAAATGCAATATCTGCTTTTGTCAGCTGCAATGACCCATCTGCTTTCACGGACTCCTTTCCCTTTATCTGTTCAAGATATGCAACCAGCATCAGAAAGAGTTGTTTTTTTGTCGTTCCAAGCGGGTAGATTCCATCCCGGCTCATAACCTTAGCCGCTGCAAAAAGATCATCCCACGTCTTCGGGATCTCCAGGCCATACGATGCGTAAATCGTCTTGTTATAATAAAACATTGGTGTATTAAATGAAATCGGAACGGCATACAGTTTTCCGTCCATTTCCCCATAAGCAAGCTCCTCCGGAGTGTAATTCTCCAGATGAATGATGTCTTTCAGATCATACAAGTTATAAAAGCCATTTTCTTCGTCTGCATATTCCGACAGCCACGCATAATTAATCTGCATCACATCCGGTGCATTGTGGGAGCGCATATAAATATGCATTTTGTTCTCGTATCCGCCCCAGCTTCCATAGTTTGCCTGCACCTCTATCTGTCCCTGGTTTTGTTCTGTAAATATATCCAATGCCTGTAGTGTGTACCGATGCCGGTCATCATTTCCCCACCAGGAGTAGGAAATCTCCGTCGTGGATTCATAGACTACCGGTTTGCTATTTCCGGAACACCCGGATAAGAAAATCAGACATACAATGAGACAGATGCTGATTCCACGATATTTATTTTTCATTTTTCCCATGTACCTCATATCTGCCAATCAATCCTCATACCAATTGTATTGATGTTTTCCGTTTTCTTTTGATACATATAACGCACGGTCCGCCATCTGATAAGATTCCTCGAATCCAAGTTTTATTCCATCTACCGTAATTCTCAGACAGATTCCTGCTGAAAGTGAGACTTTGCACGATTCATAGTGTGTATCAAACTGCTTATGAAATGCATCCAAAAGTGCATCCAGCCTCCGGGCAACCTCCTCCCGTATAACGGTCTCTTCCTCATGCTCAAATGGAATGTACACCGCAAACTCATCTCCGCCCATACGCCCGATGATTGCCTGTGTTCCAAGAGTTTCCCGGAAGATTACTACGGATTTCTTAAGAAATTTATCCCCTTCCTGATGCCCATATGTATCATTTACCAGCTTAAAATTATCCATATCCAGCATCATGCAGATATGCTTTGTTCCTTCTCCTGCATGTGCAAGCTTTGTATCTACCAGATCACGGAATGATTGCTTATTCAACACATTTGTCAGCTGATCGTAATCTGCTTTCTGCCTGATCTGCGAAAGCACGCCATCCTTTACTGCCACCTGTGAATACAGGATTCCTGCCGCCGTCATAGCAACCACAAGCATAATAATATATACAATTATAGCAAACCGGGTGATTCCAAGCTGTTCCGCAAATAGCACGTTCTCCGGAGCCACACATATTACCTGCCAGTCGTTCTTGCAGGTTCCAACTACTACAACTTCCTTGTCGCCTATAATCCAGTAATTGCTATATCCATCCGGCAGATCGTTCCAGACTTCTTCTGCATTCCGTCCAAGTATCTCTCCTGATTCAGCATAGACAATCGAATGTGCCGAATCCACAAGATAGCTCTGCATCCCCGGCACATCCTCCATATCTGTAAAAGACTGGCTCAGTTCCCGGCTATAAAATGCTGCCACAATGATTGCATGCTCATTCAGTCTTTTTACGTAATACAGCCTGTCATAGCACCGCTCATAATCGAAAAACCAGCCGGACTCTTTCCTCTCGTCCGTAATATGCCCTTCCAGATACGCATATAGTCCACCATCCGGGAACAACTCGAGCGTCGTATTCGATATTGAACCAAGCGATGAATCATCTGCGTATACAATTCCAAAATCAGAGAAGTTCTGAAGAATATTAATATCCTGCAAACGTTTTTCAATCGCTGTCTCCTGCTGTATCTTCTCGAATGCATCCTGCCCCTCTTTCGTTGCATCATACTCACAATAGATATCATCCGAGAACAGCAATGCTGCGGTATCTTCAATTCTTCCCAGATACTGATTGAGATTTGATATCTGCAATTGGGTGTTTGCCTGTATCAGGTTTACAACCTTTGATTTCATTTCCTGGGAGGATTTTCTTGTCAGGATCAAAGTGATGGTTCCTGTTGCAACTGTGATGGCAAGCAAAAACACAATGACGATCCGAAATGTGAATCTTCTTATCTGAATGTCTGTCTTTGTATTATTGTTAAAAGGCATTTCTTACCTTACTCCTTCCAGATCTGATTTCAGCATAATAAAATATTATAATATAGGAATCCGCGATTTACAATAACCCTTTTTGGCTGCATTCTTCCGGGCAATCCGATGCTTGACTTTCGTGCCTGTCTGTACTATATTTGTTTTATTGCAGGTATAGTTCATTGGTAGAACACCAGCTTCCCAAGCTGGATAGGCGGGTTCGATTCCCGTTACCTGCTTTTTTACGTGATAGAACTGCAAGATTTCGTGAATCAAGTTTCATTCACTTTCACAGTGAAAGAAATAGTATCGATAAAAGAGGAAAGGTACCAGTTAAAGTACCTTTCCTCTTTTATCTTAAAAGTTTTCTGTTTTACACATTATCTTACTCCACAGTTGTATCTACGGAAGTTCCCGCCTCTGCAGGAGCTTCTACCTTGATTCCATCCAGGCCTGTGATGTTCACATTCTTGTTAACCTTTGCATCGTATGTATTTGCACGCATAATATCCGCGATATCGATACCTGTTACTTCCTTCACAGACTCCATTGTCTTTGCAAGGACTTGTGGCACATACGACCCCATCGAACCGACACCGGAACCTTCGCCGTTGCCGTCGATGATCGTAACCTTGTCGATTGTAGAGAGTGGCTCTGCGATTGCCTTTGCCATCTCCGGCAATGCCTTCACGATCATTTCCACCATCGCTGCCTGACCATACTTCTTCATCGCTTCGGCTTTCTTCTCTAAGGCTTCTGCCTCTGCAAGACCTTTGGCTTCGATTGCCTTCGCCTCTGCCTCGCCGACTGCACGGATACCTGCTGCCTCCTGCTGCTTTGCGAAAAGCTCTGCCTCTGCCTGTGCCTTCTTCGCCTCAGCTTCCTGCTGCTTCTCAAACTTATCTGCCTCGGCATTTCTCTGACGCTTGTAAAGCTCCGCATCTGCCTGCTGCTGTCTTGCGAACTTGTCCGCCTCCGCTTTCTTACGAATATCCGCATCGAGGGACTGCTCCATAACCTCGGCTTCCTTCTTCTTCAGGTCAACTTCCTTCTCCTGACGTGCGATATCTGCCTCGGTCTTTGTAACCTCGATTGTCTTACGCTGTGCTTCCTTCTGAATCTCGTAAGCCGCATCTGCTTCCGCATTCTTCGTATCTTCGATTGTCTTTAATTCTGCCTTCTTGATAGAAAGCTCATTCTGCTTCACGGCAATTTCCGTATCGGATAATACCTTTGCATCGTTCGCTTCTTTTCTCGCCTGTGCCTGTGCGATCGCTACATCACGGTCTGCGTTTGCCTTGGCGATACTTGCATTCTTCTGGATTGCTGCCATGTTATCCTGACCAAGCGCGATAATCAGGTCATTCTGATCCTCTACATGCTGGATGTTGCAGGAAATAATCTCAATACCCAGACGATTCATATCCACCTGCGCCTTCTCCTGCACCTGATCACCGAAGGACTTACGATCGTTACACAACTCCTTCAGACTGATCGTACCGATAATCTCACGCATATTACCCTGCAGAGAATCCACCAGTGCTTCCATAATCTGCGGTTCCTTCATATTCAGGAAATTCTTCATGGCAAGTTGCATACCTTCTTCATCCGTACGGATCTTAACTTTCGCAACTGCATCAATGTTAACACCGATGAAATCCAGTGTCGGAACATAATCGTCCGTCTTGATATCGATACTGATCTGCTTGATCAACAGTTCATCCTTCCGCTCGAAGAACGGAAGCTTCAAGCCTGCTTTACCAATCAGAATCTTCGGTGTCTTTCTTAAACCGGAAATGATATACGCCTTATCCGGTGGTGATTTGACATAACTGGTAAATAAAATGACCAGCAATGCCACGATAATGATAATAATAGCAATTGTTGAACCTGACATACAAAAACCCTCCCTAACAACAAGTTAATTGATTGCTATGCGACTCAGATCGCATATTTTCTTTGGTGCAAAATTCACATTCCTGCATCTATTCAATATTGTACCATGTATGTGTGAAAATCACTATTACATTTTTCTGCATTTTTCGTACATTTTCTGTACAATAATGCATTTTTCATTAAGGAATCGATTGTTCGAAGAAAGCAGCTGTAGCATCTTATTAAATGAATAAATCGTTGTATCTGTCGGTACATCCACCACGTCATCAAAATCATTTCCTAGCAGAATCTCCGGTTTTGTATTCAGCGCAATTCCCCGGATATCCACATCAGATCCTTCTTTATCTATGCCATACGCATGACTTCCACCCAATGTCAGAAGGATAATATTCTCTCCTAGGTACCATCCGAAGTCCCAACTCATCCTGTTCTGGCATAACTAAGCCCTCCCCGATATAATAAATACTATATTATATCGGGGAGGGCTTAAATTATCTATGTATTCTTTTATTACACACAGATTCTGTTTATTTGTCACGCTTCTTGAATATCCTGTTATAAATCTCAATTCCCTTGTCAGGATTCTGGTTCATCCAGAATACGAGATAGCCGCCAATCAGGAACAAAGCCCCTCCTATTATAACAAGATAGACAGACATTGTCGGGATTTTCCTTCCATCCGTTATTTTGGTTGGTTTCTCCGGATCATAATATACCGTTACCTTCTGCCCTATCTGCATATCATGTCCATCACCCACATATATCTCATTATATGTTTTTCCATCTACTTCATAATCCACAAAGATGGTGCAAGTTGCATGATTTCTATGCATACGTTTTTCTGTTACAATACCTGGTACGGTCTCAGCTTTTCTTAAAAACAGATCATTATGTACATATGCCGCAAGTCCCGCGAACAACAAAGCCAGCCCGACAAACATAACTATCATCACTTCCTTACGGACGGACTTTTTTCTTATTTCTTTGTCACCTAAATCTTCTCCAAAGATTCGTGCTTGTTTTTCCTCTGACAAAATATATGGATTTCTATCTGTTGCAGATGAAAGCTTTCCATCCGGTTGATAAACAGGCTTATCGATTGGAGTTGTCCTTTTGGATTCAATGACATATGGATCCTGTTCTAAATCGCTGAACTCCCCCAGTGAAGGATCTTTTAATTCTTCCTGCATATCTTTCATGCGTTTTGTGGAATCTTCATCTTTTAACTTTAATGACATATTTTTCCTCCTCCCAAATATACAAAGGATTGTTGCAATATTCTTTCATTCATATTAACACTATCATACATATATGGAAATAACAATGTGTAATTTTCTTCTGTCATGGATATGATTTCAACCCTGATTTCCAGATATTTACTATATTAATTTCCTGTTTGGGTTTTCTTGCTTGCTTTTCTCTGCCTACGCCCACGCCGTGGGTTTTTCTGCTTAATTTCTCTCCCTCACACCCAGTTTCATCTCCGTATCTTTCCGATCAGTTTCCGGTTTGGGTTTTTCTGCTTGCTTTTCTCCACCTACGCCCATATCGTGGGGGTTTCTGCTTAATTTCTCTCCCTCACACCCAGCTTCATCTCCGTATCTTTCCGATTAGCTTCCGGTTTGGGTTTTTCTGCTTGCTTTTCTCCGCCTACGCCCACGTCGTGGGTTTTTCCGCTTAATTTCTCTCCCGCGAGCCCAGATTTACATTTTGTGGAAAATAATATACAAGATATAACCGAATCCACATACACGGCAAACGTTGTGGAATGGCTTAGAGAATACTTAGAATAAAAAATAAACAGGAAATCATTCGCCGTGCGACTTCGTTTCTGCTTCGCTCCAACAATGAGCCGTGAACCGGCGCATGCTTCGCATGCACCCGGTCTCGGGCATTCGCCCTATATAAACGGATAAAAAAATGACTGGTTTCAAGCAAGCTTGACCAGCCATTTTTTTATCCGTTATGCACGGCTCATTGTCTCTAGAACTTTCCAGCCTTTGCTGCTTCCTCAACAGAAACTGCAACTGCAACAGTAGCACCAACCATAGGGTTGTTACCCATACCGATCAGACCCATCATCTCTACGTGAGCTGGTACAGATGAAGAACCTGCGAACTGTGCATCACTGTGCATACGTCCCATAGTATCTGTCATACCATAAGAAGCAGGACCTGCTGCCATGTTATCTGGGTGAAGTGTACGACCTGTACCACCACCGGATGCTACGGAGAAGTACTTCTTACCCTGCTCGATACATTCCTTCTTGTATGTACCTGCTACCGGATGCTGGAAACGTGTTGGGTTTGTTGAGTTACCTGTGATAGATACACCAACATTCTCATGATGCATGATTGCAACACCTTCCTGAACATCGTCAGCACCATAACACTTAACAGTTGCACGAAGACCTGTTGAATATGGCTTCTCATATACTATGTTCAGCTTAGCTGCCTTGTAATCATACTTTGTCTCAACAAATGTAAATCCGTTAATACGTGAGATAATCTGAGCTGCATCCTTACCAAGACCGTTCAAGATAACACGAAGTGGCTTCTGACGTACCTTATTAGCCTTCTCTGCGATACCGATTGCACCCTCAGCAGCTGCGAATGACTCATGTCCTGCAAGGAAACAGAAACACTCTGTCTCTTCCTCAAGGAGCATCTTACCAAGGTTACCATGTCCAAGACCTACCTTACGGTGATCAGCAACTGAACCCGGGATACAGAAAGACTGAAGTCCTTCACCGATTGCTGCTGCAGCATCTGCTGCTCTTCTGCAACCCTTCTTAATTGCGATTGCTGCACCAACTGTGTAAGCCCAGCAAGCATTCTCAAAACAAATTGGCTGAATCTTCTTAACCTGATCGTAAACATCAAGTCCAGCGTCCTTTGTAATCTTCTCAGCTTCTTCGATAGAGCTGATACCATAGCTGTTCAATACAGCGTTAATCTGGTCAATTCTTCTTTCATATGATTCAAATAAAGCCATTGTCGTTTCTCCTTTCCTCTTATTCCTGTCTAGGATCGATAATCTTCACTGCATCAGCAACACGGCCATACTGACCCTTTGCCTTCTCCCATGCTGTGTTAGGATCATCACCCTTCTTAATGAAGTCTGTCATCTTTCCAAGAGAAACGAACTGGTATCCGATAACTTCGTTATCTGCATCAAGTGCGATACCTGTTACATAGCCCTCAGCCATCTCAAGGTAACGAACACCCTTCTCCTTAGTTGCGTACATTGTACCAACCTGAGAACGAAGGCCCTTACCAAGATCCTCAAGACCTGCTCCAACTGCAAGACCGTCATCAGAGAAAGCACTCTGTGTACGACCATAAACAATCTGAAGGAACAGCTCTCTCATAGCTGTATTGATAGCATCACATACAAGGTCTGTGTTCAGAGCCTCAAGGATTGTCTTACCCTGCAGAACCTCTGCTGCCATAGCTGCAGAATGTGTCATACCGGAACAACCGATTGTCTCAACCAAAGCCTCTTCAATTACGCCATTCTTAACGTTCAGTGAAAGTTTACAAGCACCCTGCTGTGGTGCGCACCAGCCAACACCATGTGTAAAACCAGAGATATCTTCAATCTTCTTTGAGTGTACCCACTTTCCTTCTTCAGGAATAGGAGCTGGCTCATGCTTTGCGCCCTTGGCTACTGGGCACATGTTTTCAACTTCCTTCGTGTAAATCATTGTGGAACTCCTTTCAATATTAAAATTTTATAGAGAGATGTTTCTTACATACAAAACACCATCAACTACATTTTCTCACAAAGTCATAATTTCGTCTACACCTTTTTTGTCATTTTTTGTAGAATATGCAAACATGGCTAGTATCTGCATTTCTCATAACAAATCCGGATTATTCCTTTGTCTTTCCAAGCTTCTTATCTGCTTTCTTGTCTTCCTTTTTCTCTTCCTTTACAGGTGTATCCTCTTCCTCATCCTTTACGACTGCGGAACCTGCTTTTTCAATCTCAGCGATTGCGTTCTTGTGCATTGGGATACGGCAGTTCTTGTTGTTACCGAACTCTACGATAACTGTTGTATCATCTACGATATCAAGGATTGTACCATAGAAACCACCTGTGGTCATGATGTTGTCACCCGGTTCCATTGCCTTGTGCAGATCTTCCATCTGCTTCTTCTGCTTCTTCTGTGGACGGATGATCAGTAACCACATGAATCCGACTAAGATTACAATGTAGATAACCCAGAACAATCCACTTGGCTGTTTTGCTGTTGTTGCTGTTGATTCCAGTAATGTTAATAACATGTCTTAAAACTCCTTTTATTTATTCTTGATTTTGAAAGCCTTCTAATTTCTGTCGTTTATATTCACTATAACGATGTTCCTCGATTGCCTCCCGAATCTCACTCATCATATTATTATAAAAATATAAATTATGCAAGACACAAAATCTCATTCCAAGCATTTCCTTTGCTTTGAGCAGATGGCGGATATAGGCTCTCGAATACTTCCTGCACGCCGGGCATCCACAGCTTTCCTCAATTGGACGCTCATCCAGTTCATATTTTGCATTGAACAGATTCAGCTTACCATGGTTTGTATAGACATGACCATGTCTGCCATTCCGGGATGGATATACACAATCAAAGAAATCAACTCCGCGTTCTACAGCTTCCAATATATTCGCCGGTGTACCAACCCCCATCAGATAAGTTGGTTTGTTCTCCGGCAGATACGGAATGACTGACTCGATAATCCGATACATCTCCGCATGTGTCTCTCCAACTGCCAGCCCGCCGATTGCATAACCATCTAAATCCATGTCTGCAATCCGCTTCGCATGCTCGATACGGATATCATCTATAACGCCTCCCTGATTGATACCGAAGAGCATCTGCTGCTTGTTAATCGTATCTTCGAGACTATTCAGCCTATGCATCTCCCGCTTGCACCGCTCTAACCAGCGTGTTGTACGGTCTACCGATGGCTGGATGTAGGAACGGTCTGCCTTGGCCGGTGCACATTCATCGAATGCCATTGCAATCGTAGATGCAAGGTTTGACTGAATCTGCATACTCTCCTCCGGTCCCATAAATATGAGACGTCCATCAACATGCGAATGGAATGTTACACCCTCTTCTTTAATCTTTCTGAGTCCTGCAAGTGAGAATACCTGAAATCCGCCGGAATCGGTCAGAATTGGCTTGTCCCATACCATAAACTTATGCAAACCGCCGAGTTTCTTTACAACCTCGTCGCCTGGTCTCACATGCAAATGATAGGTGTTTGACAATTCCACCTGCGTTCCGATCGTCTGCAGATCCTCCGTCGATACCGCACCCTTGATGGCGGCGGCTGTACCGACATTCATAAAGACCGGTGTCTGGATCACGCCATGCGGTGTCGTAAATTCGCCACGCTTGGCACTTCCATCTTTGGTAATCAATTTGTAACTCATATTGTTGCTCCTTTATTTTAAATCACTTGTTATCTTAACTTGTTTTTTTGTCTTATGCCCGATATAATAATTCTGTCACACCGGGCATGATTTCATTCTCTGTGACATATTCTATACTACCAAGGCAGGTGATACTATGTTTCGTATCTGGGGAAAAATAATGAAAGATAACCGTCTCGTCAAAGACCATACCGTCTGCATCGAGGACTATACCATGACGCGTACAAAAAAGGTGTATGCCGCCCTTGACGAGCTATGCTACACCTTTGATTTAGCGAAGCCTATCTGGTTAAAATCCAACCAGCAGGATTTTATTCGTCATGCAAGAACCCGGTTCACGCAGGATAATTTCATCGAATCCATCGATTTTGATTATCTTGACTTTCAGGTCATCGAGGAGGACTACTGATTATTCCTGATCAGAGTCCTCTTCGTCTGTATCCGCATCATATTCTGTATCATCTTCCGTTTCGGGATCTTCACTTATCTCTTCATCTTCTTCTGCTGCTTCTTCATCCCGGTTTTCTTCTATTCCACTGTTTTCTCCGCTGTCTTCTGCATCTTCCCAGGATTCATATGCTTCATCTATCCCAGCCTGTGTATCCTCAGAATCTTCGCATGTTTCCTCCGACGCATCTTCGGTTGGATCTGTCTCCACCGGTTCTGTCTCTTCCGTTGAATCTGTCTCCGCCGGTTCTGTCTCTTCGGATTCGGACTCCTCTGCGTCATCTTCCTCTGCGGATGCACTCGCAGGAGCCTCTGCTTCCTGTCCATCATCCTCTGAAAAATAATCTGAATAATCGGTTGTGTCACGAGATACAGTCTGAACGGTTGTCTCATCTAACATCTTATTGATTTCTTCTAAATCAGCCGCACGCAGACTTCCGATAATCTTCGCAATCTCATTTAACTCATCAATGACACCATTTAATTCATTTAAGTTTGTCTCGCACAGATCTGCGGAGGACTGTGCATTTGCTGCGATTTCTTCACTGGCAGCCTGCTGATTTGCCAGACCGTCAATGATGGAATTGTTCGATGCATCCAGATTTCCAGACAGCTTATCAAGTTGCTTCATATCGCCGGATAATTCTTCCACTGCCCCAGCAATTGTCTGGAAGCTTCCATCTGCCGCCTCGATATATTTCGCCTGTTCTGATACGGCATCAACGCTTCGGCGAACCAGATCCGATGTATGATTGGCAAGATCCGTCACACCCTTCAACAACTGTGTAATACTGTCAATCGAACTTCTTGTATCATCCGCTAATTTACGAATTTCATCTGCAACCACGGCAAATCCACGTCCCTGCTCTCCTGCACGTGCGGCCTCAATACTTGCATTTAACGCAAGAAGGTTTGTCTGGCTGGAGATCTGATAGATGATTTGTGTGATTTCCTCTGCGGACTGAATCTTCTCGCAGAGTTCTTCGGATACACGTGTTACATCTTCATTTGCAACATTGATATCGTCCGACTTATCCTTCAGACTTTCAATAATATCTAAACCGGACTTTACAGATTCGATTGCCCGGTGTGTCGACTGTACGGTATTGTCCTTGACGTCGATCAGGTTATCAATAATATCCTGAATCTGCTGTGTCATCGTTGTTGACACTTCCATATTCTCTGCCGTATCGGTAACGCCGGTTGAAATGGCATCAACAGACTTCGTTACTTCTGCTGTCGCTGCCTGGAAGTTATCCAGCTTTGACTGCAGCTGCTCGATATGCGCATTTCCGTTATCAACGACCTTGACCATGTTCTCTGTGATTTCTTCCTGATATGCAACATGGTACTCAATTTCCTGACGGTCTGTCTCCTGCTCGCGCAAAGTAATGTTACAAGCCATCAGAATTCCAAATGTGAAAATAGCTGCTAAAAGCAGAATCTCTATCCATGTAGCTGATAGTGCAAATCCATGCTTTGCGATCTGAATGATCGTCTCAACCAGAATGCCGAGTGTTGATACGCCACATGTCACACGGATATGGAACGTATCCATATAGATGATACACATGCCCATCGCGATAAAGATCGGAAGTGCCTCCATCACCGAGCCGGATACAAATACAGACACAAGTACCAGCACAGAAAATGCTGTGACCGATGTGAATTTCATCAGTTCACTGCGGTCATTGATCAGCTGGAACACAACATTTCCAACCGCAAACAATGCAAATAATACCAGCAGCGGCACAAATCCCTCCTGTGTCTTATGATTAATAATCAATACTACGATTTTCGCGATTGCAAAAGCAACCATCACCTTCATCGCCAGATCATTTTTCTTCGCTAATCTCGTTCCATTCATAATGTATGTACCCCATGTCTTTCGTTCTAACAAGTTTCCGTTGCGCATAAATATACGCCATGTCATATATGTTTAAAATTATAGCAAATTTGTAATATAAAGTCCATAGACAAAATCCACTTATCCGCGCTTTCTACTTGTATATTCTACCTAAAAATGCTATCTTAATTCAAAGAACCAAAGACTTGAACGGATGCAAAAATCGCAATCGAAAACCAATCAAAGGAGTTATTATGTTTCAGATTGAACATATCTCAAAATCATACGGAAAAAAACAGGTGTTGAACGATGTGTCTTTTCCCGTCCCGGAAGGCTGTGCCATCGGGATTTTAGGCGTCAACGGCTCCGGGAAATCCACGTTGCTTTCCTGCATTGCAAAAAAATATGCCGGAACACCAGATGTAAGAATCGGCTATGTCCCACAGGAAAATCCGCTCTATGATGAGCTAAAGCCTGTGGATAATCTGCGTATGTGGACGAACAAACGCAAATCCGAAATCCTGCAGGCATTGCAGGCACCACCGCTCGCCCAGCTTGGAATCCAGACATTTCTGGATACTCCGGTCAAAAATATGTCCGGTGGTATGAAAAAGCGGCTCAGTCTCGCGTGTGCCCTGCTCGATGCACCACAGATTCTGCTGATGGATGAGCCATTTGCAGCACTGGATCTTCCAGCCAAACAGGATGCCATGCAGTTTATGCGTTATTATTTAAGTCTTGGAAATTCCATTGTGATTGCCTCCCATGAGGAAGCCGTTTTTCAGTTCTGCCACACAGTCTATCTTCTGAAAAATGGCACACTCTTCGATGCGTCGCATCTGCCAGAGGGCACTAATTATATTGATCTGCTAAGAAATTAAATTTAAGAGGAACTTATGTCTCACATCCATATGTTTTTCAATTTCATCCGCGCCAACTGCAAACGGCTGTTACACTATCTGCCATCGATGTTTGTCTCATTGTTACTGTTGCTTCTCCTGACTGGAACCGCAGGATTTTATCTATCCAGACATCTATATAAGGAAAATGTATTTTCTGCGATTTCCATCGGATACTATCTGCCACAGGACGACAACCTGGACCTAAACCAGCTTGGCATTGGTATGTTACAGGATTTAGAAGGAATGGAGGAAACCGTCCAGCTCGTACAGGTAAACAGCGTCGAGGAAGGCTATAACATGCTTGCTTCGCATGAAATCCTGTATCTGATCATCGTCCCGGAGCAGTTTTTCTCTGGAATTATGGACAGTACAAATGTACCGCTTGATATCGTTGTTTACGACAACAGCTCCATATCCTCTTATATCATCAACGAATTGTTCATGTCCTACGCCGGACTGCTCGGAACTGCTCAGGCTGGTATTTACAGCGGCCTTGACACGACACGTGCCCACGAATTTACACCGGAACAGATACGTGAGCTTTCCAACCGTGTGAACTTCGTATACCTAGACCGTGTCATGAACAAGACAAATTATATGAAGACGATACAGGCAGAGGATGCAGGAAGTGTGACATTCACACAGCACTATGCCGCATTTGCGATTATATTAAGTCTCTGTTTTCTTGCATTCCTGCTGATTCCATATTTACAGGGAACCGGAAATGGCATCTGCGAATGCATGAAGCTGTATCACCTAAACCGCGGACATATACTGGCAGCAAACACGCTCCACACGTTTCTTGCTCTGTATATCCTGTTCCTGCCGTGCTATATCGGAATCTCCATCTGGATGGGGCACGCAAACCTGAACGGACTTCTGACGATCATCCCTGCACTGCTTTTGATTGCACTGCTGATCGCCGGAATCGCAACCTTTTCCAGAAGTACCTTTTCCGCAAATATCTGTCTGTTATTTGTTGTGCTGGTGCTTGCCTACTGCGGTGGCGGACTTCTACCGGATGTTCTGCTGCCAAAGGTGATACAGCAGATCCGTCCGTATCTGCCGGGAACGTATGTAATGCAGATTTTCTGCCACGCACTTTATTAAACATTTGGGAGTTTTGTTATGAACCGACTGATTGTCGCATGGAAACGAATTTTACATCGAAAGCTATATTGGTGCATGCTGGGCGTCCTGCTCATCTTAACTGGAATCTATGCATTGCTTCCAGCGAAAAGCCAGTCCACAGAAATCCGTGTTGCCGTATATCTGGAAGATACCAGTGCGTATACGACACAGTTCAAAGAGGAATTAGATGCCAGTGCCTCGCTCTATCAGTTTTATTATGTAGATGCGTCCACAGATGTAATCCGGGATGTACAGGCGGGTGATGCAGAATGCGGTTTTGTCCTGCCAGATGGATTTTTCTCCGGCTACATTGCAGGCTCCGGGGAACCAAAGGTTTCCTTGTATGAGACAAGTGCAAGTACACTTTCCTCTGCCATCTGCGAGACATTCTTCCATTATATCTTCAAGGTTGCATCCCCACAGATTCTGGTTGACACGATCGACGATGCAGCGTTATCTGAAGAGTTAAAAAGCCGCATGCAGGCATATATGAACAGTGACACAATCTTCCGTATGTCCTCTGTCACAGACGGTGCCTACGATTATAAGGAAAATACCTATCGTATCCAGCTTCCAATCTACGAATGCACCTGTCTGCTCGTCCTGTTTGCTTCTCTGTTCAGCCTGATGTTGTTCTTACAGGATCAGGAACGTGGCATCTACATCGCACTTTCTGGCAAACGCAGATATGGTATTTTATGCACGGGACTTCTGGCTGGCATCCTTCCAATCTACGGAATCGGCATGCTATGCAACGGCATCACCTACGGAACTGCAACTCTGTTACAGGTAACACTTGTCAGTCTGCTTGCCTATCTTCTGTCGCTTGTACTTTCGGTGTTTATCAAAAAAAGCCGGACACTTGCCAAGTGGATCCCGGTGCTTTTACTGATTACCATCGTATATTTCTTCGTGAATTATATTCTATGATTTCATATTTTTTAATTATTGGAACATACATTTAATATGATACAAAAACAGGACGAGATCATCCAAAGATCTCGTCCTGTTCTTCGATCTGCGCTCTTGCATTCGTCGCATCGGTTATCTCTTTTAAGATTGCTTTCGCATCGCCAACCGGAATATGTACCGTAAAGACCACATCCTCTGCGAATTCCGTGTTGATGATCGCAACCTGTCTCGTATTCAGGATATATTGTATTTTCCCCATATCCGTATAATTCGTCCGGATCAAAACAGGAAGCAACTGTTGCATTAACTTCGTCGTACACGCTTCTAGGGCTTCCTTTGTTGTCTGCGTATATGCACGGACAAGTCCGCCCGTACCAAGCAGTGTACCGCCAAAATACCGTGTCACAACCACACAGATATCATGGATTCCAGAATTCTGAATCAACTCCAGCATCGGCTTTCCTGCAGTGCCCTGTGGTTCTCCATCATCCGAGAACCGGAGCAGCGGCATCTCAGCGCCCACGGAAAATGCAAAGCAGTTATGCCGTGCATCGTAATGCTTCTTCTTAATCTTCTCGATAAATGCATACGCCTCTTCTTCTGTCTCAACCGGGGCAATCTGCGCAATAAAACGGGATTTCTTCTCGACAATCTCGCCCTCTGCACCTTCGATCAGTTTGATATAATCCATAACGTCCCTTTCAGTTCCGTCTACTTTGTATCCAGAAGCTTCTTCAACTCACTCATAAACGTATCCGCATCCTTGAACTGACGGTAGACGGATGCGAAACGCACATATGCAACCTGATCCAGATCACGAATCTGATCCATTACAATCTCACCAATCTTCTCGCTTTCGATTTCACGCACGCCGAGATTGAAAATCTTGTTCTCGATCTCATCCACACATGCCTCGATCTGATCCACAGATACCGGACGTTTGTGACAGGAACGTACCACTCCTGACTCAATCTTGGAACGGTCATATGTCTCACGATTCTTATCCTTCTTGATTACAATCAGAGGAATCGTCTCTACCTTCTCATACGTAGTAAAACGCTTTCCACATTCATCACACTGTCTTCTTCTACGGATTGCCTCGTTGTCATCTGCTGGTCTTGAGTCAATCACACGCGTATTATCATCTCCGCAAAATGGGCACTTCATATGTTTATTCCTTTCCTCCCTGAATTTTCCGTATATCGCAGGCATCAATATCGACCAGAACAATGTCCGGTCCGATACGCACAATGTTGCAATACCGGATGTAATATTCCGTTCCCGAACCAAAGCAGGAAAATAATTTTCCCGGTCCCGGTACGATGATTGCAAGTATCTTCCCTGTCTCACAATCAAACTCGACATCGGCAACATAGCCGAGCCGCCTGCAATCTTTGCAGTTTATAACTTCTTTTTCTTTTAATTCTAAAAAGCGCATCGCATACCTTCGCTTTTTATAGTTAGTATATGCGAAAGCTTATCGCTTGTCACCTTCAAAAATAAGTACCATCGTTCCCGGTCCAACGTGTGCTCCGACGATTGGTCCGACCTCGCTCATAATGATCTTATTTGGATGATACTTCTCCTCTACCTTTGCCCGGACATACTCCGCATCCTCCGGACAATCCGCGTGACAGATCAGTACTACATCCTGCTTGTCTGCATAGCCTCCTGTACAGATATCCATCTCTGCAAGCAGCTGGTTTAACGCTTTCTTACGTCCACGCACTTTACTCTCAGCTGCAAGTCTTCCCTCTGTATCCACATGCAGAACCGGCTTCAACTGGATCATGCCACCGATAACGGCTGCCGTCTTGGAGATACGTCCACCTCTCTGCAAATAGGTCAGATCATCCACCGTGAATTTGTGCACGATACGATGCTTCAGCTCTTCGAGTGCCTGCATGTTCTCTTTGACGGACATGCCTTTTTTCTTGTTCTCAATCGCATGATAGATCAGCAGTCCATGTCCACCACTCGCGCAGATGGAATCAAACACACAGATTTCCGCATCCGGATATTTCTCCTGCATCTCTTCCTTACATACAAACGCGTTGTTGATCGTACTGCTGATACCGGAGGAAAGACAGGTAAATAATACGTCTTTTCCTGCGGACAGTGCCTTCTCAAACTCCTCTTCAATATCGTTGATGTTCGGCGCTGCTGTCTTTGTTCCCTGTCCCGCACGCATGCGGTCATAGAACTCTTTCTTTGTCAGTGTTTTTTCTCTTCCATCAAATACTTCATCGCCGATTTCAAAGCTGATTGGAATAATCACGACGCCCTGTTCCTCGGCATAGCCGACTGGTAAATCGTTCGATGAATCAGTGATAATAACGTAATCTCTTCCCATACTCTCTCCCATCTTATGTATTAATATCGTGATATACAAGTCGTACATAATTACGAATTCCACACAGACACGCTCTCGCTCGGTTCATCACGCAGTGGTACTAAATTCACGGCAAACAAGTTTGCCATTCATTAAGTACCAGCGTGCTTCAACGGTCTGTGTCAGAATTGTAATTATGTACAACTTGATACACTTTATTATATTAACACATATCGTCTACTTTATTATTTTAACCGGGCATTTTTCCTTGCAGGTGCCGCAGCCGGTACATTTTGCATAGTCAACGACTGCAAGGTGATCCTTCACTGTGATTGCGCCCTGTGGACAGTTTCTCTGACACAGACCACATCCGATACAGCCTGCGCTGCAGACCGCCTTTACGTCTTTACCGAATTCCTTCGAATTACACTCGACGATTGCACCGGCATCTTCCGGTACCATCTCGATGATATGTCTCGGACAGGCAAGTACACACTGTCCGCAGGACTTACATTTGTCTTTGTCCACAACTGCCACACCATCTACGATGGAAATTGCATCAAACTGGCAGGCACGCTTACATGAACCATAACCAAGACAACCGAAGCTACAACCCTTTGGTCCGCCGCCTGGTGCATTCGCCGCAATCTGGCAATCCTCTGGTCCGACATAATCGTACGCATCCTTTGCTTTCTCGCAGGTTCCGGCACATTTCACATGTGCTACATGTCTGACACTGTCGATCTCCCCACCGACGATCTCTACAATCTTCTTTGCTACGGCCTCGCCACCGACCGGACAGGCATCCGGCTTCGCTTCGCCTTTTGCGATTGCAGCCGCAAGACCATCACACCCCGGATATCCACAACCTCCACAGTTATTACCCGGCAATGCCTCACGTACTTTAATTTCTTTTTCGTCTACTTTGACTTTAAACTTCTCGCTCGCTACACCCAGAAGGATTCCGGCTAAAATTCCGACAATTCCAATGACCGCAGCCGCGTACAAAATCGATGCTCCCATTTCTTCGCCTCCTCTAAATCAATCCGTTCAATCCAAGGAAAGCGATTGCCATAAGACCGGCTGTGATCAGCACGATTGGCGCTCCTTTGAAGCTTTCCGGTATATCATTTTTATCAATCTTCTCCCGGATGCCTGCCATTACGATAATCGCAATCGCAAATCCGACTGCGGAGAACATACCGTTGATGATAGACTCTCCAATGTTTAAATCATCCTGCACATTTTTGAGTGCGATACCAAGCACTGCACAGTTTGTTGTGATCAGTGGCAGGTACACGCCCAGCGCTTCATACAGCGATGGAATCGTCTTCTTTAAGAACATCTCCACAAACTGTACCAGTGCCGCAATCACTAAGATAAACACAATCGTGTTCAGATAAGAAAGCTTAAGTGGCACAAGCACGAAATGATAAATCACACTTGTCACCGCCGAAGCAATCGTCATAACGAAGATAACCGCACCGCCCATACCGGCTGCTGTGCTTACCTTCTTTGATACTCCTAAAAATGGACAGATACCCATGAACTGGCTCAGGATTACATTGTTCACAAGAGCAGCGGATATCGCTAATAAAATAATGTTCATATCCTACTCCTCCTTTCCCTTGCCTGCACACATGGCATTTGCACAGCTTGCGCAATCTGCCAGTCTGCATGTCTCTGCCTTCTCGCCCGTCTTCTTTGCCTTCTTGATATGACGACGGTTGATAAATGCAATGATAAATGCCAGTACAAGGAATGCGCCCGGTGCCGATACAAAAATACTTGCCGGCTGGAACAGTCCCTGATCGGACAAGATCTGGAAGACCTTCTCACTTGCATGACTCTCAGCAAAATTCTCAACAGCCTTTACAAAACTGAATCCAAAGATGCTGCCAGATCCAAGGATCTCACGGATGATACCGATGGTAGTCAGTCCGACTGTAAATCCAAGTCCCATACCGATACCATCAAAGATGGATGGAATCACCGGATTCTTTGATGCATAGCTCTCTGCTCTACCTAAGATGATACAGTTTACAACGATCAGTGGAATGAAGATTCCCAGGCTGTCGTTCAGGCTTGGAATATATGCCTGCAGTAAAAACTGTACGATTGTTACAAAGGAAGCGATGATTACGATGTAAGCCGGAATACGCACCTTGTCCGGAATCAGCTTCCGGAGCAGGGAGATCATAAAGTTGCTCATCGTCAGGATCACCATCGTTGTAAGTCCCATACCCAGTCCATTGATCGCGGAAGATGTAACCGCAAGTGTCGGACACATACCAAGCATCTGGACAAAGGTTGGGTTCTCTGTGATAATACCATTCTTTAAACGTTCTGCTATCTTTCCCATATTAGTTCGCACCTCCTACTGTCAGGAATCGAATTGTACGAAGTGCCGCATTGACTGCATTTGTTACTGCCGATGTGGTAATCGTCGCACCAGACAATGCATCGATCTCACTGTCCTTCGTCGAACCGGTCTTTGTATATTCAAACTTATTGACCTGCTTGCCAATAAACTGTGACTTGAATTCATCGGTATCTGCTTCCATACCAAGACCTGCCGTTTCATTCAATGTCAGGAACGAAATACCTGTAATCTGATACTCGGTGTTGATACCAATTGCCATCTGGATATCTCCGCCATAGCCGGCTGTACTTGTGATAAGTACCACATAGCCAACCAGCGTGTTTTTCTCATCATCACCGCCGACACAGATATCGTCGATGTGTACATTTTCAAATCCATAAGACTCCAGCAATGGATTGATCTGCTTCACTACATCTCCGTCCTCTTCCACGCTTAGAATACGGGTTGCTTCCGGAAGTACCTCCGCATACGCATCGTTCTTTGCCTGCTCCTGTGCCTTCTCGATCGGGTCCTTTGTGACACTGTAGACACCGCCTAATGCAGCGCCCATCACAACGGTGATCACACAGATTGCAACGATTGCAACCACGATGCCCTTGACATCCATCTTGTCTTTCTTCTTTGGTTCTTTGTCATCACCTTCTGAAGCATCTTCTGTCTTTGCAGCTTTCTTTGCTTCCTTCTTTGCCTCTTTCGTTGCAAGCTTTGCCTGCTTCTTATCCTTGATCTCGGCACCCTCGCCAAATGCCTTCGGTACGGTTGCACGCTCGATCAGAGGTACTAACAGGTTCATGATGATGATGGAATAAGAAACACCCTCGGTACTGCTTCCAAAGATACGAAGTACAAATGTTAAAAGTCCAAGTCCGATCGCGTAGATTACTTTTCCTGAGGAAGTGATCGGGCTTGTCACATAATCGGTTGCCATGAACCATGCACCAAGCATCAGACCGCCACCACACAAATGTGCAGCCACATAAACCGGTACATTGTAATCCTTCGTTGCTGCATAGATTGCAACTGCGATTGTAAAAGTTCCAATGTAAATCAAAGGAATCTTTGGGCTGATTACCCTCTTGCAAAGCAGATAGATTGCACCGATCAACAGTGCAACCACGGATGTCTCACCAATGGTACCTGCCGTATATCCAAGGAACATGCTACGCAGGTTTACCATGCCGGTAAGCTTGAGTGTTGCAAGTGGTGTTGCAGTTGCCACACCGTCATATACGAAGTTTGTCATATAACGAGAGAACGACAGCAACAGGAAGCATCTAGCTCCAAGTGCTGGGTTCATAAAGTTCTGTCCAAGTCCACCAAAAAGCTGTTTTACAATGATGATTGCAAATGCAGAACCAGCAATCGCCATCCAGATTGGAAGGTTTGGTGGCAGGTTCAGAGCAAGCAGCAATCCGGTTACCACGGCAGAGAAATCTCCAACCGTCACCTTCTTGCCCATACATTTCTGATATAATGCTTCAAACCCAACACAGCTTCCGATACAAACTGCGACCAGCAATGCCGCATACCAGCCAAATATGTACAGACCGAATGCCGTTGCCGGAACTAATGCGATCACAACATCGAACATGATATCCGATGTCGTTGCCTTGCTTCTCACATGCGGGGAAGCAGAGACCTTTAATTTCAAATTTTCCTGTTCCACTTTCTCGCACCTCCTATTTCTTGCGATTCGCCAAAATGGCTTTTCTTGTGCCTGCAATCGTCTGTGTCAGATGGCGCTTCGCCGGACATACATACGAACAACAGCCACACTCACAGCATTCCATACCATTTAACTTCTGGAACTCCTCCAGATCACCCTGTTCTGCCAGTGTCGCAAGCTTGTTCGGCATCACTCTGCCCGGACAAACCTCCACACATCTGCCACAGCGGATACAGTTACTCGGCTCATACTCTGAGACCTCATCCTTCGTCATACATAGAATTGCCGATGAGGACTTCGTAACCGGAATATTCAGATCATAGATGGCTTTTCCCATCATCGGACCACCGGCAATGATCTTCTCCGGATCCTGCAGGAATCCACCAGCTGCCTCGATCAGCTCTGCAAAGCTTGTACCTATCCGTACAAGATAGTTGCATGGTTCTGTAATCGCATCACCGGTCACAGTCACCAGTCTCTGAATCAACGGTTTGCCCTGCCGTACAGCTTCACAGATGGAATACACCGTATCTACATTATGTACGATACAGCCGGCATCTGCCGGAAGCATCTTCGAATTGATATACCGTCCGGTATTCGCATAGATGAGCTGACGTTCTGCTCCCTCCGGATACTTGGTCTTCATGGAATTGACCTTGATGTCCGGATCATTTCCAAGCACTTCCTTCAACTTCTGGATTGCCTTTGGCTTGTTATCCTCGACCGCGATGATTCCCTTTGCTTTCGGGAAGATTGCAAGTGCAAGACGCAAGCCCTCGATCACCTTGTCCGTCTCATCAAGCAGACGACGGTAATCCGATGTCAGATATGGCTCACACTCGGATGCATTCACGATAATGTAATCAATCTCGTCTGCATTCTTCGGTGAGAGTTTGACATTCGTCGGGAATCCGGCGCCACCCATGCCGACAACGCCTGCGTTCTTGATTGCTTCCAAAATCTCTTCCTTTGTAAGCTCCGCAAGTGGCTTCTCATTTTTCACATATTCAATTTTCTCAAACTGATTGTCATTTTCGATCACGATCGAATTGACCTTAGAACCGGATGCAGTCAGTCTAGGTTCCACGGCCTTGACTGTTCCGGATACAGAAGAATGAATGTTTGCAGAAACAAATCCACCGGCTTCTGCAATCAGCTGCCCTACCAAAACACGGTCACCTTTTTTGACAACCGCCTTCGCAGGTGCACCGATATGCTGACTCAGTGGATATACCATATCTCCCTTTGGGACATATTCAATTACATCCTTATCCATCGTAAGTTCTTTCCCTTCGTATGGATGGATGCCTCCTTTAAAAGTTAGTTTCATCGTACTGACCCCACTCTAAAAAATATTTACTACTATTCTAATACAAGTGAGGATTTTTATCAACAAATGTGTCCTTAATTTCACAACTTTTGTGACTATATTCTTATATTTTTTAACAGAAACGAAGCAAGCAATCCGATTGCTACACCAGCGACCGTTCCGGTAATCAACAGGATGAACATATAATAAAAAATACGCACGTTTTCCATCACGCAGACCGCGACCAGGATCTGCCCCAGATTGTGGAAGACTGCGCCTGCAACACTAATTCCTACAAGTCCGAATACCCGGCATTTTTTTAGTGCCGTCATGATCAGGATGCTGCATGCCGCACCGGCCAGACTGTATAGTAACACCGCCATATTTCCGAACAGAACATTCGACAGGATGATACGTCCGACCGAGATTACAACCGTCGACTTCAGATCCAGTTTCTGCAACGCGATGATCGTAACAAGATTGGCAAGACCAAGCTTCACCCCCGGTACCGCCATATGGATTGGCACCAGGCTTTCCAGATACGATAAGATCATGGCTAGTGCAATCAGCACACCGCAGAGTGCAATTTTATGGTTATTATTTAATTGTGATTGGTTATTTTTTTGTCCGTGTGCGTCCTTCACTGTGCTCTGTCTCTTTTCGTCTTCCATGTTTAGTCTATGTCCATCTACTCTTTAATCTCCACTACAAGTTTGTGTGGCAGACAGATGATCGTCTCCCCAGTCTGGCTGATTGCCCGGTGCTTCTCACAGATCTTATCCGGACAGTCTGCATCTTGCACAGTCACACTGCCATCCTGCACAACAACCGTATTAACACCCACCTGCTGCTTTACCTCATAGCTTGCATCCTGGTCAAGTCGCAATGTCTTCACAGAATCACCATCGATCATGATATCAACGTACGCTCCGGGCGTTTCCAGCTTCTTCCACGCAAAAAGTCCTGCCACCGCCAGAATCAGAATTCCGACGATCAGCAGGATATCTGCATGGGATATCAATTTATGCTCCTGTTTTGGTTCCATATCCGATTACCTCTGATTTACCCGAAAACATGTTCCGCAATCATCTGTTTGGCTACGTTCATCATCATATTTTCTTTTTACATTGATATCCAGCCAAATGCATTCGCAACGGAACTAAGCAGAATGATCAGTGCGAAGATCGGGCACAGATATTTTATCATCACGACAAATATCTTCTTCCTCCGGAACTTACTTTCTCCATGGCGGATTTCCTCTTCGATCTTATCAATTCCGACAACGCGTGATACAAGCAGGCTTGTCACAAATGCTGCAATCGGCATCATCACGGAATTTGTCAGAAAATCAAACAGATCCAAAAACTGCATTCCGAGGATCTTCACGAATCCTAGCGGTCCATATCCAAGGCTTGATAACGTTCCGAGTCCAATCATAATCAATCCGATCACAACCGTTGATTTCTTCCGTCCCCAGCCAAGCTCATCCTCAAATGTCGCAACAGCACTTTCCGTCAGGGCAATTGAGCTTGTCAGGGCTGCAAATAACACAAGCAGGAAGAACAAAATCCCGACGCCTGTTCCAAGTCCCATATTCGCAAACACCTTCGGAATCGTGATAAACATGAGCGAAGGTCCTGCCTGCAGCGTATCCGGATCTCCGCCGGAAAATGCAAACACCGCCGGAATAATCATAAGTCCTGCCATGATTGCAATCGCCGTATCAAACACTTCTACATTTCGCGTCGCACCCTCGATGGATGTATCCTTCTTCATATAAGAGCCAAACGTAATCAGGATACCCATCGCAATCGACAGCGAGTAAAACATCTGTCCCATCGCAGCTACGACCGTCATCCATGAGAAATTCTTTACATTTGGTACCAAAAAATATTTCACGCCCTCGATCGCGCCCGGTCTTGTCACAGAATAGATGGCAATCACCACGGAAAGTACAACAAGAACCGGCATCATCATCTTAGATACACGTTCGATTCCGTTTTGTACACCGGCATAAATGATTGCCAGTGTTATGAGACAGAAAATCACAAAGCAAAGCTCCGTCGATACACCATTTGATATAAATGATCCGAAATATCCGTCCTCTGCAAGCTTCGTTCCATTTCCACGGATATATTCTGCCAAGTATTTGATTACCCAGCCGCCGATGACCGAATAATACGGTACAATCAGGATTGGAATGATCGCGTTGATCCAGCCGCCGAAGGAAATCCATTTCTTCTTACCGAAGGAACGGAATGCGCCAACCGGACTTTTCTGCGTCATACGTCCGAGTGCGGACTCCGCAACGATCATCGTGTATCCGAATGTCAGTGCCAGCAGAATATAGACGAGCAGGAAAATTCCTCCGCCGTATTTTGCTGCCAGATACGGAAATCTCCATATATTTCCAAGACCAACCGACGCGCCCGCCGCCGATAACACATAGCCAAGCTTGCCGGAAAAAGCCCCACGCTTCTCTGGATGTTTTCTATTCATGTAACCTACCCTCTACCCTTTCCATATTTGTTTCCATATTTGTTTCCATAGTCGTTTTCCTTTTTGCAAATATACATGGCGGCATCGTAAATATCACGCTGCTATCGAGTCAGGCCACACAGTAAACGCAAAAGCGAACGAAATGACAGTAACATATTTTCCGTGCTTTTTCAATCGTTTTGCGTTACCTTTCCCGTTATTTCATTAAAAAAGCGTGGATACATTTCGTGTCCACGCTTTTTATGATCTTTATTCTGCAGAAAGCAGCTCAATCTTGAAATTCAGTTCCTTACCTGCCATCTCATGGTTGGCATCAAAGGTGATAGTCTCCTTGTCTTTATCCACGACCTTCACCGGAAACTGCTGTCCATATGGAGTTGTCAGATAAACCTGATTGCCAATCTCTAAGTTCTCAGAACCAGGCATATCTTCGAATGCAACTGTGATGATATTCGCCGGATCCGGCATACCGTAAGCTTCTTCCGGCATCAGATGTACATCGACGATCTCGCCGATATTCATATTCTTCACTGCTTCATCGAATCCTTTGATCATCATGCCTGCACCACATACAAACTCGAGTGGCTCGCCGCGATCATAAGATGAATCAAACTTTGTTCCATCGTTGAATGTTCCTGTATAGTGCACCTTACAGCGCTTGCTTTCGTTACTCATATCTATTCCTCCGATTTCATTGAATGTCTTATTCTATCACGAAACAAAAGGAATGGCTAGATGCTTCGATTATTTCTATTATATTATTAAAATCAACGTTTGAAAGCATTCCATCTTTATGTTCTTTCATAACATAACTATCCTTTAAATATAATATTACTCATGCTTCTACCTATTTATTAAATTCAGCCACTTTGATTTCCTGTATCATATTCCGTAAATGATCTGCTTCGTCGTTCATCTCCATGCTCGCCGCAGCGCACTCTTCCGACGTTGCAGAATTACTCTGTACAACATCATTGATCTGCTCTATTCCTTCATTGATCTGCTGTATTTCGACTGTCTGATTTGCAAGCGTATCCGCAATATCGGATACCTCTCCGGTAATAATCTTAGAGTTTTGTGCAATTATCTCCAGCTGCTGTGCAGTCTCCTCGGCAAATGAAACCCCTTTTCCAACCGCATTCACGGATGTTTTGATCAAAGCAGCCGATTCCTTTACTGCCTGTGCACTCTGATCTGCAAGCTGGTTTACCTGATTGGCAACAACCGCAAATCCTTTCCCCGCTTCTCCGGCTCTCGCTGCCTCAATAGACGCATTTAATGCAAGAAGATTTGTCTGTGATGCAATATCATTGATGGTTTCAATAATTTTTTCTATCTGTATGGATGCGTCTTTAATTTCAAGCATAGACTTTACCATCTCACGCATCTTGGCATTGTTTTCCAAAATATCGTCTCCAAGTGCCACTACCTTTGTACTTATCTTACTTGCAGCCTGTGAGTTTTGTTGAACTTGTTCCGAAACATTCTCTACCGTTGCCGTCAGTTCCTCTACCGCTGCTGCCTGGTTCGTTGCTCCATCTGCCAGCTCAGTTGCCCCGGATGACACCTGTTCTGCACCACCGGACACTTGATCCGAAACCGTCTGTATTCCCTTTACCATAGCCGCCATACTTTCTTCAAATGCCATAAAGGAATTTAGGATTCCAACAAAATCTCCCTTCCACTCCACATTCGGCTGCACATCAAAATTTCCCTCTGAAAACAGCTTCATTGCGCGGTCTATATCATCTACATAAGAGCCCAGGATCCGGATAGATTTACGCATGCTATGTGCCAATCGTCCGATTTCATCTTCCGAACGATACTCCAACATGCTGTGTAAGTTTCCTTCTGTCAGCTCCTTTGCAACATCTTCGATGGCATGCAATGGCTCCAAAATGCTCGAAAGTACTTTTTTGCTGGTTTTTCTTGAATTTATCCACGCCAGACTTATAAAGAATATAATGAAGGCAACACCGAAAATAGCACATAATACGGTATTTCTGACTGCCTTATCGCTGGCTATGTCTGTAATATCATCTAATTTCAAAGCAATATCAACTAATTTATTCAATGCAGGGGTACATTTGGTAAGGATATCCTCTACACCTTTTTGGTTCTGTCCCTGTCGTATTTCCTCTATAATGGATGTGCTTATGTCTTCCCAATCGGATAATGCTGTAGCATATTCTGTATAATTTTCTTCTGAGACAACCCCGGTTTCTTTTATTATTTTTAGCTGGGCATCAACATCTGCAAGCAGCTTTGTTATTGTCTTTTCATAGTCATCATAAGAAGCTTCATCGTCATCCAACGCCATTTCCCTTATATTTCTTGCAGCAGCATTTACATTCACTCTGCACATTTTCACTGCTATGTCTGAAGCATTGATTTTCTGCACATAATTCAAAAGATCCGCAAGCAGTACGCCTATCGCTATTATGGAAAGCAGCCCTGAAATAAGCATCAGCATAATTACTTTTTTGTAGCCATAGGCTATTCGTTCCTGTAATGGCATGTTTTCAATTTTCTTTTTTGCATTTTTTGTGTACATAAATCATAGGTTCCTTTCTTATATTTTTTATCCTTCCGGATTCTATCACTATTTTTTTCGTATTTCTTGCACATATGTGTTCACAATAGTATAATTGTGTCCATATTCATAAGGAGGAGCCAGCCATGCAATCCATTGATCACGATTATATTGGTACAATCACCGGCAGTCTGTTCGGAATTCCGACACGTATTTATAAAAACAATACACTTATTTTTTATCACTCCACAGTCAACCTTGTTAAAGATCCTGTGTCTATCTACCAGGCAGACATTTTAAAAATTACTGACCACGTCGGTTATTTCATGACCGCACATTTTTGCTACTATGGCATTGTTAATTCCGATAATTATAAAATTGTAATCGGGCCGACAAGCCAGGTTCCAAACTCCACGCCAACACTACGAGATCTCGCCATGCAATTGGACATACCGGGTGACGATATCGATGATTTTATAATCGCCATGCAGGATATCACCCACATACCATTAGAAAGCCTTATGCAGCTTCTGTGTCTTTTGAATTACATACTGAACAATGAGAAATGCTTCCTTCATGATGTTTTTATTGACGATGCCATACAAAAGCAGTTTATAGAATCAATGAACAAGCATGATGCTGACATGTTTTTCTCCGATGAGACAACTCAAAGCATAACACTCCACAACACTTATGATTTCGAACAGAATGTGATGAATATGGTTCGAAAAGGCGATTATATGGCCTTAACAGGAGTGATTGAGAAATCTACAGCTCTGAAGATTGGTACGATGTCCGACAATCAGCTTCGTCAATTAAAGGATACCTTTATCGCTACAACTACGCTTGTTTCACGTTCGGCTATCCACGGTGGCATGAATCCCGATGATGCATTCACACTGAGTGACAGCTACATACAGAAATGCGAATCATCAAATGATTATTCAAGGATTATCAATCTTCGTTATCGTATGCTCATAGACTTTGCCAGGCGTGTAAACCAGTTACAGGAAGCAGGGGCAAAATCACAGCTTGTTTCAGATGTAGCAAACTATATTGACCATCATATGTCAGAAACGATTACGGTGGAAGCCATGGCAAAAGAATTTTATATGAGCAGATCATATCTCTCAAAACGATTTAAGGCAGAAAGTAATATCACGCTCACAGATTTTATACTTAACCGGAAAACAGAGGAGGCAAAACACCTCCTCCGCTACACAGATAAACCTTTGACCGCCATCAGTCTGGATCTCGGCTTTTCTTCCCCGGGGCATTTTTCCCGTGTTTTCCGAAAATACGTCTCCATGTCGCCGAGTGACTATCGCAAAAAATATTTAAACTGACAAACTACCTGCAACCGACAGAGTATTCACCCCGCATGGAAACAGATTCTACCTTTTTATCAAGAATAAGTCTTGGACTCCCCTGAACTCGGCAGCCTTCTTCATATCCTGAAGATTAAGCTCGCCAGAGCAACAACAGCAGCGTTCCGGCAACAATCAACACTAGACCGATACCCGCCTTTGCCGTTAATTTCTCATGAAATACGACATAGGAAAATGCAATCGTAACTAAGATACTAAGCTTATCGATTGGTACAACCACGCTTGCCGGTCCGGTCTGTAATGCCCGGTAATAACAAAGCCACGAAGCACCGGTTTCAATTCCGGATAACACTAAGAATATCCAGCTTGATTTGTCGATCTGCTTTACGGTATGCTGCTTTCCGGTCACAAACACAACCACCCATGCCATGATGAGTACCACAATCGTCCGGATCGCCGTTCCAAGATTCGAGTTGACATCCTGGATTCCAACCTTTCCAAGGATCGAAGTCAGACTGGCGAATACCGCGGAACCAATCGCATAGATCAGCCATTTGCCATCCTGTTTTTTTTCTTCGGTTTCCTTCTTCTGAATCATAAGATATGTTCCCACACCAATCGCAATCATCGCAGCCACCTTGAGTGGAGACAATGCTTCCCGTAACAGGATAAATGCCAGAAGCATCGTAAGAATCGTGCTCGATTTATCAATCGGTGTTACCTTATTCACATCACCAAGCTGCAGTGCCTTAAAATAGCAAAGCCACGAAGCGCCCGTCGACAGACCGGAGAAGATCAGGAAAAGTAACGTCTTTCCGGATATATCTGCAAGCCCTTTTTGTGCTCCTACAACGAATACCATAATCCATGAAAAGATCAGGACTATAATTGTCCGGATCGCCGTTGCGACATTGGAATCTGTATTCTTAATTCCACATTTTGCTAAGATTGCGGTCAGTCCTGCGAACAGCGCAGAGCCGAATGCAAATGCAATCCACATCGTTATTCCTTCTTTCGTTTTATACCTTTTGTTCTATCCAGACGGTACCGAACCAATGAGTAAGCAGTGCGACGCCAGTACCAATCAGGACTCCGCCCAGTACATCCGATGGATAATGCACACCGACATACAACCGGGATAATCCCATCAGACACGCAAAAACTAAAATCGGAATTCCAAGCTTCTTCGGCAGTTCCCGGAACATCACAACCGCCGCTGCAAAGGCACTTCCGGTATGTCCGGATGGGAATGAATAATCCTTCTGCGAACCGACCAGACTGGTGAGTCCTTCGATCACGTCGTATGGTCTTGTCCGCGCAACGACGTTCTTCAAGATCACATTATCAATCAAAGCCGAGAAGGAAAGAGAAACTAACGCCAGCACGCCGACGCGCCTTGTCTTCTTCGGGATCAGCAATCCCACAGAGAGGACAATCCAGATCATTCCCGCATTTCCAAGTGTCGTAACAAACTTGAAAATCGGGGTCAACACATCATTCCGTATATTATTTTGAATCCATAATAAAATATCTGCTTCCATCGCGATCAAAAATATCTCCAATTATGATAGCTGTCATTGGTATTTGGACATAACTATACTATGTAATTACGTTTACATCAAGTTAAGAGAGTAACTTTTTATTTTTCCAGAATTTTACCCTTTTTTCTCGTCCGTTATCTCTCCAACCCTGTATTTCTTAATTCTCTTCAAAAGCACATAGCCGACCAGACACGAAAGAAACTCTGTAATCGGAAATGCCCACCAGATGAGTGACACGCCCATCTGCCCGTTACGAACGAAGATGGAGAATACACCCGCGAGTGGAAGGATGATTACAAGCTGCCGAAGCAGCGAAATCACGAGCGACTCGATACCACCGTTTAACGCCTGATAGATTCCCTGATACGCGACGTTGACGCCTGCGAAAAGGAAGCTGATCGAGATAATACGCATCGCATCTATAAAATATTCTCTCGACTGCCCTGCATTGAATAATCCGGCAAATGATTCCGGGAAAAGCTCCGTAATCAAAATTCCGACAGCCATCAAAACAATTGTATACATCAGGCCATATCTGATTCCATCATTGATCCGTTTCTTATTTCCTCTTCCATAAGCAAATGCAATGATCGGTGTGATTGCGTCACGAAGCCCAAATGCCAGGAAGAGCACAAACTGCTGTACTTTGTAGAAGAGACCATAGGCTGTCTGGGCGGCCGCGTTGAATTTTAGGATCAGGTTCATCACATACACCATAATAGACATAAGTGCCTGTGCGATGATCGCCGGAAGTCCGATGGAATAAATCTCACGGATAATCCTGCCTTCCGGCTTCATGTAGGATACTCCTTGTTCAAATTCCTTGTTGAATTTCTTATGGAAGATGAATAATAGCACTGCCGATGCAATCTGTCCGATCACTGTTGCATAAGCGGCACCTTCGACGCCCATTTCCGGAACCGGTCCGATACCATAGATCATGATTGGATCAAGAATGATATTTACCACAGCACCTACGACCTGACCAATCGTGGAGTAAAGGGAACGTCCCGTTGCCTGTAGCAGCTTCTCGAACATAGAAAAGAATATAATGCCGAACGAACACACACAGCAGATACGCAGGTAGCCCGTTCCCATAGAGATTACCTGTGGATCAACCGTCTGTGACGAAATGTATGCTTTCACACCAAACACGCCGAACAACAGGCAGACTACATAGATTATCGCTCCAAGAAACAAGCTGTTTCCTGCTACCTTCGCGGCCTTCTGCGGATTCTCCTGTCCGAGCGTCCTTGCCAGAAGCGCATTCGTGCCAACACCGGTGCCGATTGCAACTGCAACCATGAGCATCTGCACCGGAAATACCAGCGTCAGCGCATTCAGCGCAGCTTCGCTACCCACCTTCATATTTCCAACAAACGCACTATCTACAATATTATAGACTGCCTGCAATGCCATGGATAAGATCATCGGAATACCCATCCGGATCATGAGCTTATTCACCGGCATATCCCTCATCTTGTTACTTTCTGCCATTTTTCTAAATCCTCCTTTTTCTGATGCTTCTTCCGCAAAAAAATAATGCGTAACTATCTAAGTAAGTTGGACTTACGCTGATCAGCTACACACTTTTTAATGGCATATAAAAATAAAAACGAGCAGCAAAACTGGATTTACGCAGATTTGCTACTCGTTCGTTTGAATATTATATTTGCTGATTTTGAAAATGTCAAACGAAAATTTATCAATCCGCCACATCATTTATCTCCGGAAAAGCCCATGCTTATCCTCTTATCACTTGCAATACAGAGTAATTTGATAAAAATCAACTACGCTCTCCCATATCGCCGGAAACTCCGGTAAATAAGCGGCAATAGCACGATGGAAAGAACGGTATACATCACCATTACAAGTGGAACCTGCCGGATCACATGCGTTCCAATCTGATACAACAACGGCACCCTGACGCTTGCTTCCACATTTGTAAGGATCGTCGGAATCAGGTTGAACACCTTTGTATAGCTGGACAATACCCGCCCAATAAATGGTAGTAAGCAGTACAGAAAAAATGGAATGCAGACAGCAACACTGATCGTATGCATCTTCGCCGCTACCAGCATGGCTAAAGACGCTGCAAGCAGACTTGCAATGTAACCGCATGCTACTGTCAGTGCGTAATATTGTCCATATGTCATGATGTAGATGCTATATGCTTCCGACATCTGGTACGGTGTATGCATGCCACTGGTTCCCATAATGCCAAAGCTGATTGCACTTAACAGGACAATTCCTGTCCAGTAGATCATCGTTGTCGCAACGACGCCTGCCAGTATCTTGTTTTTAATTGCTTTGGATCTTCCATACTTCGAAGCAAAAAATACCGCATCCGCCTTTGTCTGAAAATCGTCCGCAAATATCCCGGCACAGATAAATCCAACCAGAATCGCCAGCACAATCGAATATGTCTCCGCATACATGATCATCGTATCCCATGCACCATAGGATTCGTATTGGAGCGGCAATATAATCTCACTGTATTTCTTCTCCAGATAATCTTTCTGTTCAGGAGTCTTTCCATACTGATCTGCCATCCATTTCATATTTCCCCGATACCACGTATAGAAATCCTGTACGGAATCCTCCGTCACCGAATCCAAAACTGTCTCATCGTATCCCGCATCCGGTGTCAGCACAGATATCATGAAATTTAGGATATCATCGATTGGCTGATATAGTGTCCCATAATTTGCATCCTGCTCCTCTTGGGATTGTGCCATCACCGCTTTATACTGTACAACAATCTTCGTAAGTTCTGCTTCCGTCAGAGCCCCTGCATACCCATTCTTATTTTCTACAAGCTTTCTCGTTGCCAGCATTCCTGTGCTGACCGTTCCATGCGCATCCACATACCGGTTGCTAGTCGCAGCAAATCCACTAAACACTGCTGCCAATATCACCATCAGTCCAACGGCAAGCACATTTAACTTCTTTGAAAAAATCCGTTTCAACTCTAATTTAAGCATCCTATCGTTCCTCCGATTTTTCCCCGAAATAAAGCAAAAATGCATCTTCCAGATTCTTCTCTGTCAGCACAGCTTCCGCCATCGGCTTCTCCTTCGATATGATCCGAAGCTCTGCACCATTTTCGGATGTTTTGATATTTCCGACCAGATATTTCCGCATATAGTTCTCGACCATATTTCTCGGCACCTGACACAGCCATACACGTTCCTGCATGGATGCAAGCAACTCTTCCGCGGTTCCTGTATAGCAAAGCATTCCATCCTTCATCAGCATGATTTCATTTGCAATATATTCAATGTCCGACACGATATGGGTAGATAACAATACAAGACGGTTCTCGGACAGCTCACTGATCAGGTTGCGGAACCGTATCCGCTCGTTCGGATCAAGTCCTGCTGTCGGCTCATCTAACACTAAAATCTTTGGATCGTTCAACATTGCCTGCGCAATCCCCACGCGCCGGACCATTCCGCCAGACAGATGCTTCATCTTCCGTTTTCTGAACTTCCACATATCTACCTGCTCCAAAAGCTGTTTTATTCTCCTGTTGGCAAATGCTTGCTTTAGTCCCTTTATCGAAGAAATGTACATCATATAATCATACACATTCAGATCGGGATAATACCCAAACTCCTGTGGCAGATATCCAAGCACCTCCCGGTAAGCACTACCAAGCTTCCAGATTTCCTTGCCATTCCATAGAATCTCTCCTTCCGATGGCTGGATGATCGTACACAGCATCCGCATCAATGTTGTTTTCCCTGCGCCATTGACTCCGAGCAATCCGTAGATGCCCTGTTCCATAACACAGTTTACTTCCCGGACGGCGGCTACCTCGCTATATCGTTTTGTTACATGCTTAAACTCTAATTTCATTGGTGTAATCCTCCAACATTTTCTCATCGAAAGTCAATGACTTCCGAACACAATACACAACATATACAAATGTCAGCAACAGCATCGCTTTCCAGACCGGAGATGCAATCCTCTGATAGACCGCATCATTTACAACAATCATCGTCCAGACTGCCACCCATAGCAGACATAGCATCACGGCAACATATTCTGACCGTTCCCATCTGCTATACAACACGCGGAAGCAGATGCAACAGGACACATTGACCGGAATTAAGAAGTTCACAACCAGATTGTTCAGGGTAAGTGCCGTTGTCCGATATGCTACCGCCAAAAATATCATGACAATCAAGAAGTCCACTGCTGCAAACAACAGGACTCTCGCCGCACAGATCCGGCGAAGCGTATAATACGATGCCTGTTCCACCTCGACGGCACCGTTTCTTCGGTTTTTCCAGACTTCCGGAACGATCAAAATCACAAACATCGTTGCGAAAATTCCCATAAGTCGCATTGTCTCTTTCATGTCGTTGGCATTGTTGCTCAGCCACAGCCATAGATACAGAAGCACTCCGCCCTGCAACACCCACCATCTTTTTTTTATGAACCGTGACTGCTCATATAAGAATTCAAAATACGATGTCTTCTTTGATTCCATCTGGAGTGCCTGTTCTGTCAGAATATCCTGACACACCTTTATCGTGCATGCCCCCGCTTCTTCCCGTATACATGTCTGCTGTACGAAATCTCTATATTCCTGTATCCGTTGTCTGTAAGCTTTCATTCTTCCACCTCCAATTCTTTGATCAAAAGCTCCTTCGCCCGTCCAATCCGGTATTTCACCAATGAGAGCTTAATCTGGAGCAATCCTGCGATTTCTCTTTGCTTCAGCTCCTGAAAGAACGACAAAATCGCAACTTCCCGTAGCTCCTCCGGCAGCTTCCGCACCGCCTGTTCGATATCCAGCCGGATACCAACCGTGTCCACACGATTTTCGGATTCCGCCTCTGGCAGTTCTTCTAGCGGAATATCCTTTTTCTTCTTATAATAATTTTTCACTACATTTCCGGCGATCGTATACAGATAATTTTTTACTTTGCCATATTCCCTGTATCGTTCTAAGCTTGCAAAGGCTCTGACAAACACTTCCTGTGTCAGATCCTCTGCTTCATAGGTGTCATATATATGCAGCAAACAGTACTGATAAATGCTTGGATAATATTTCCTGACCAGTCTCTCACATGCCTCCTCATCCCCGGCTCTCGCCCGGTGCACCAGCAGAAAATCGCTTGTAGACTCCATTCTCGCTCTCACCTCTTTTCTATCCCCACTTACTATAACAACATATGCGTCAGAAAAGTCAGTTTTATTTATATTTTATCAGATATTCTTCCAGACACAGATTTTCCTGCTTCATCGTTCTTGCTGCATCCTTTCCCACATACCGGTAATGCCACGGTTCATTGTTGATGGATGTAATGTCTGTCTTATCTTCTGGATAGCGTTTCACAAATCCGTACTTATATGCATTTTCATCCAGCCACTGATAGACAGCATCCGATGAACATTTGGATGTATCCGCGTTGATATCCACACTGAGTCCTAACTGATGCTCGCTCGTCCCCGGAATCGCAACATACTCCTCCGCTTTCTTCTTCGCCTCTTTCTTCGAGCAGCCCTGATTTTCATATTCTTTGATTCGATCGTCCATGATCTGTTGCTGCTCCTTTGTTGTCCGATACCCTTCCCGCACAAACAGCGCAAGTCCCGCCGCTCTTGCATCATCAAACATCTGCTGTAGCTCCGGATAGATCCTTGAATCCACCTTTTCCCCATTGGATAATTCGGTCAGTTCCACCTGATAATTGGCAGGAATGTAATGATCCCGATCAACAAGAATTAGATTCCATGCGCCTGAAGTATCTGCCACCTGCTTTTCCGAATGAAATACCATGAGCAATGTGCGATCTCCACCACGGATTGAATAGTATGCGATCAGACCAGTGATCAATATTAGCAAAGTCACGAGTACACGCGCTACCGCTTTGTAGCTCTGTTTCTTTTTGTGTCTTGCCTGTTTCTTCATACTGCACCTTTCCTTTCATTCCTTTGTCATTCATATATAACAACCGGGAAACCGGAAAAGTCAGTCTTATTTTCAGGGCATAAAAAAAGGAGCTGATCGCTCCTTTTTCATAACTTTATTCCGTTCTTCCGAATATCTCATACAAGATCAGATCCCGCATGCGTTCCATCGTGACATCAAACACCGCCTGATGCAACATCTCTTTTCCTTCTGCGGCAAGCACATAGACCTTAATCAGATTCGCCACAAGCGGAATATTCACATCCGGGCGGATGCCTTCCATATGCCGAAAGAATTGAATACTTGTCTCGGTCTCTTTCTGCAGATCCGGTCTTACCTGTTCCGGAAGCATCTCCAGCAGACGCTTCTCATCCTCCGGTGTCAGACTTGGAAATACACTGTACCTCTCATCAATCATCATCTTCAGATACGTGCGCGTCTCTGCCGGGCCAGCCTTTTCCTTGCCATTTAATGCAATCCGGATCAGCTCCGGAATCTTTCTTCTCCGGTATTGCAGAACCTCATACACATATTCTTCCTTCGACGCGAAGAAATTATAGAACGTACTCACACCGATGCCGGCTGCCTCCGTGATCTTAGCAACCGACATATGTGTCATTCCATACTGCTTCAACAAATCAAACCCTGCATCCAGCATTTTCTCTCTATACTCTGCCCGTTCTTCCTCCGTAAATACCCGTTTTGCCATCTGTATCCTCCCAAAAAAGCTTCTGAAGAAATCTACTCGTTTCTGTTATTTTCCTTCAAAGCTTCCACCATGTCAATCCTTGATATTTTTTTCTTCTGGAGAAGAAGGGAAATCTCATAGACGACCCATGTAAGTACGAAACCAATCACCAACGTTCTGGCTGTGAGAACCGGTGACAACAGCATACCATAATTTTCGATTGTATCCGAATAACCGACCTTGACAAACATATATGCAGCCGGGATTCCAATCAGATATCCGATGCATACCAGAATATGATTGACATTCAGTACCCGGTTGGAAATCTCTTTTTGGCTGAAGCCAAGCACCTTCATAACCGAGATATTGGTTGCAGTTTCTGCGACGATCATGTTGATGATCAGATACAGCACAAATACTCCAAGCACAACACCTACGATCTCAAATATAACCATGATCGTATGCATCGGTCCCATCATATTCTCCATCGTGTCTGCTGTGACAGTCATCGTTGTCTCGCTTGCCACGCGGTCTTTGTTGAGTGACAATACATCCTTATCTATAATGCAGTTATAGGCATCACTGTCTACACCCGCCAGCGCCGTTGCATTTTCTCTTCCTGTGTACAGATAACAATGCGTATTGTCCGTCACGATGCCACTGATTGTTACCTTATGTTCTTTCAGATCTGCAATATTGCTGAAGGTAAGCGTATCACCTGTCTTTATACCATAGGTCTGTGCAGCCGCACTTGTCAGATAATATTTGTCCAGATCAAGCGCGTCACCACCGTCCGTCTTGTCCGGGAAATATTTCGAATCCTTGCTGATTCCCTGTGCACAAAGCTGTATGGTGTTTCCCTCTACCTCATAGTAATTCTGGAACAACGCCTCGCCCTGCTCCGGCGTGCCTTCCTCTAACGAATTCAGCCGGTACAGATATTCGTACTTGATAGAGCTTGTAAGTCCTCCATGCATCAGCGTATCCAGACTGTCTTTCATAATAAATCCGGTCAGAATACAGAATGCAGCGACAGCCACACCAAATGCCGTTACAATGCTTCTTCCCGGATGTCCGATCACGCTCCGCACCCGCATCTTTGTCTGTGTCTTTGCATGACTCTTCTTCATCACGCCAACTGTCTTCGTATCTTTTCCTGTGTTTCTTAAGAGATCGACCGGTGACTTCTTCAAGAGCTTTGCCGCCTGGATTGCGATAGCCGCACAGTAAAGGACGGTTGGTACAACCAGTGCTATAACGATCGATGGTACATTGTAGGCCGGTGTATACGTAAGCTTTTCAAAATCATATTCGATATAGAATTTGCACAGTACCCCGGTCAACGGAATGGACACAATCAAGCCAAGTACACTTCCAACAACTCCCGGCAGTACCCCATACCGCATATAATGTCTTATGATCTGCTTCTTGGAAAATCCGAGTGCCAGAAATGTTCCAAGCAGATACTGTTCCTGTCTGATATTTCTTCCAAGCACCATAACAACAAGCGTGATAATAATGATGAACATAACCGGTGCATACATGGTTGCCATGTTCGTAACGGCATCTCCCTCATTGACCGGCATGGAGATTCGTGTGTTCGTGGTTGCCGCCATATAGCTTGCAATCACATAACCTTCATTTAACTTCTCACGGACTTCCTTGGAATTATCCTTGTTGTATTTGATAGAATAATAGCTTGTCTCATCTGCATCAATCTTGTCATATTCCTTGCGATCGACTACGACAAGTGCAAATTTCTCACTATCAATATAGCCGGACAGTTTATCAAGCATATAGATATAATCTGCCTTCGTCGTGTAGGCAGATACTTTATAAGCATACGCCCCAAGGGAAATCGTATCTCCAACCCGGATGTCATGCATATCCGCAAAATCCTGTGTCAGAAGTGCTTCCCCGTCACCCGGTTCGTGTCCGTCCCGCACCTCACAGAGGTTCAGCTTCTCCGGCATCGGGAATACACGGATCGTAGCTCCTTTTAAATCCCCACTTTCCACATTTACATCCTTATACCGGCTGTGTTCCAGTATCACATCATATTCCTGTTCGAGCTTCTCCATATCTGCATCGGACAACGGCTGATAAGTGACAAACTCCGCATTCTCCGCCTTATAGTCCTTCACAAAATCATCCACAACCTTTGTCAGTGTGTATCCGGTTGACACCGCGGCGACAATCACCATAGATGTCAGCATCGTAAGAATGATACTGATAATATAAAACGCGATGTTTTTCTTTATGCTGCGCCCAGCTCTCTTATTGATCGTCATATTACAACTCCATCTCCTCTACTCGTTTCTTATCTACATTCTTCTGATTGGATACAACCTTGCCATCCGTGATCCTGATGATCCGGTCTGCCATTCCGGCGATGTTCAGGTTGTGTGTAATAATCACGACCGTTGTCTTATAAGTATCATTCATTTTCTGTACACGCTGCAATACATCCTTTGAGGATTTCGTATCAAGCGCACCGGTTAACTCGTCGCAGAGAAGGATATCCGGCTTCTTCACCATTGCCCGTGCGATGGCGACACGCTGCTGCTGACCACCGGAAAGTTCCTTTGGAAAATGTGTCTCATACTTCTTCAGTCCGAGCTCTTCGATCAGTGTGTCGGTACTGAGCGGCTCCTGCACAAGCTCTGCTGTCATCTCAATATTCTCACGCACGGTCAAATCCGGTGTCAGATTATAGGACTGGAATACGAATCCAAGCTTCTCCCTCCGATACAGTTCCAGCTCTTTGGCAGACATCTTCTCCAAGTCCGTTCCATCTACCAGCATGCTTCCCTCTGTCACCTTATCCAGACCGCCAAGGATATTCAGCAATGTACTTTTACCACTTCCACTCGGACCTAAGATCACGGCGATCTCGCCCTTCTCTACCCCAAACTCGGCATGATCGAGCGCGAACATCGTTGCTTCTCCCTTTCCGTATTTCTTTACCAGATTTTTTCCTTCTATAAACATTCTGCGTCCTCCCTGCTATATGCGAACATTTTTGTTATTTTATTCGCATATATGTTAGTTCTAACTAACTTATTTGTCAAGAGGTTTTACGAATGTTTTTTGTTTTTTATTCGCATAGTGTACGTTTTTGTATAAATTGGTTGATATAGATGACTGTTGCAGTGTGGTTTTTGCATGAATTTGGGGATATTGTTGACTGCTGTTGGGTGACTTTTTCTGATTGCTACTTTTTTACCCAACTATCTCTCATCTTTATTGGTGGGTTTGGGGAAATTTTTTGAAATTAGATTTTTTCACCCAGTGAAATTACCAGATTAACAATTATCATTGGGGGGATTTTTCGAATTACGAAAAATCCCCCAACCAGCTTGCTATATACATACTTTTATTGGGGAGAAAAAGTCAAAGAAAAAGAATTTCCCCAACACACATCCTTTACATCATACACAGATACACGAAATACGCCACATAACATAGCAGCATGAAGATGCCGCATGGACGCCGCAGCTCCTTATGCTTATATGTTCCGATCCACAAGATCGCACCAACTACAACCGCAATGATCGTATCTATGATGAATTTGCTCTCAAATGGCACTGTACAGATGAGTGCAGTTGTACCGATTACGAACAGGATATTGAAAATATTGCTGCCCACGATATTTCCGATTGCGATTCCCGCATTTCCTTTCCGTGCTGCTGTGACAGATGTCACAAGCTCCGGAAGTGAGGTGCCAAGTGCTACAATCGTAAGTCCGATAAACCGCTCGCTCATACCGAAATACCGTGCGATTGCAGATGCTCCGCTGACTGCGAAATCGCTTCCCTTTACAACGAGCACACCACCGATCACCATGAAAAGAATACATTTCCATACCGGGTAATCCTTTGTTTCGCCTTCTTCCTCATTGGTTCCTTTCTTCGCCATCACAAACAGATAACCAAGATATAACAGGAACAAAACCCAGAAAATAATACCTTCTACGAATGTCACTTCCCCACCGGTTATTCCAAATACCAGTAGTATAATCGTTACTACCATCATAAATGGTATCTCATAACGAAACGTTGACGTCTGGATCGCTACATTCGTGATCACCGCTGTCACACCAAGAATGATCAGAACATTCAAGATATTACTTCCCACGATATTTCCAATCGTGATTCCCGCATTCTTCTGCAGCGCCGCCGTGATACTAACCGCCGCCTCCGGCATACTCGTTCCCATCGCTACAATCGTCAGACCGATGATAAGCTGCGGAATCCCGAGCTTCTTCGCGATACTCGCCGCCCCCTCCACAAACCAGTCTGCCCCCTTCACAAGAAACAAAAAACCTACCAACAAAATAACAACCTTCAAGAACATCCTTTCTACCTCTCTTTCTTTGTTTTATTTTGCAGTAGGTATAAAAAAAGAGACTCCTACTGCGTAAACAGTAAAAGTCTCGCTATTTCATCACTTTCCGAGTTATATGTTTCAATAACTGTCTTGACGAAGAAGTGAACCGCAACCGGCAAGCTACTCCCTTTTTATATGTGTATTCTAACAGATTGATTTTTATGAATCAAGTACCAAAATAAATTTTGCTTATCGCGATATTTTATCACTTTTTACAATCAGTATGGATACAATCATAACGACTATCTCGGTAATTGGAAACGCAATCCAGATTCCCCATATATGGAACAACAAATTGCAGACCCACATAACCGGAAGAAGCAGAACTGCCTGCCGCAGCAATTGAATCACAATACTCTGTATCAGTTTGTTCGTCGACTGCGCATAGGTAGCAGCCATCGTTGAAATCCCACTGAATATAAATCCGATTGCCATAATCCGCATAGCCGGAATGCCGAACTCCCGCATAGCTTTTGATGCAGAAAACAGTGCTAATATCTGATTGGGGAAAACCAACACCAACAATGTTCCAACTGCCATCATGCATGTCGCAATCTTTCTTCCACTGCGATACGACTGCTGTAACCGATCTTTCTTTCCCGCGCCATAATTGAAGCTCATAATCGGCAGGCATCCCTGAATCAGACCATTTACTGTCATAACAATCAGCTGCTGCACCTTGAAATACGCGCCGAAGAACGCCACTGCAGTGTCTGAATATGCTACCAGAAATATATTTACAAAGGTCACCATAAATGATCCAAGCGCATTCATGATAAAGGACGGCAGTCCGCTGGCAAACACATCACCTAACATCTTCCCCTCAATGCGGAATCCCTGGAACTGCAGACGCACCTTCTGCTTCGTAAACAGAATCATAACCAATGCGATCAACATGGATAAAGTATATCCAAGCACCGTGGCAAGTGCCGCTCCTGCGATTCCCATTTTCGGGAATGGTCCAATCCCGAAGATCAACAACGGATCAAATATAAAATTAAATACAACTCCCGCAATCTGAAACCACATTGGAGCAAGCATATTTCCGGTCGCCTGCAACTCTTTCTGAATTAGAATATGCACCATATTCGGGATCTGCATAAATGCACATATCTGCATATAGGTCATGCCATAGGAGAATATCTGCGCATCATTTGTAAAGGCACGATAGTACGGCTTCATGATTGCAAGCACGAACAGGTTCACGCATATTCCAAGAATCACAGAGACAATCAATCCAAGTGTTGCTACGCGGTCTGCCTTCTCCTGCCTTTTCTGTCCGAGATAACTGGCTATGCGTACATTCACACCGACGCCTAGCCAGATAGACAACGCATTCATCAAAGTTGTAATCGGGAAAGACAACGAAACTGCAGCCAACGCCTGCTCGTTGATTTTTGCAACAAACATACTATCCACCAGATTGTATGAATACTGCAAAAACATAGAGAATAACGGCGGCATGGACATCTGCAAAATCAGCTTATTTATCGGTTCCTGTCCCATTTTGTTATCCGTTTCCATAGTACCAGCTCCTTTCCAAAATAAAAAGTCACACCCAAACAAATGGGTGTGACGAAAATATTCATTAGAAAAATTCACACAAATTTTCTGCGCACAGTATAGCACAGGTGTATTCAAAATGTAAATATACATGTTCACTCATGCCACAGCCGGAATCCGCGACAGATACCCGTTTCAGAATTGTCAATTTGCATGACATTCCTGCGATTCCGAATATTGCCAGATCATCTCCAACTATTGTATAGTGGACATAGAATTAAGAACGGAGGGCTGCTTATGAATTACGCATTTACAAATGGAAAGATACTGGATGGAACCAAAGACATGCAGGTGCAGACCGGACTTTGCATCCTCGTACAGGATGGCACGATCACCGATATCGTACCGGATACAACCGACCTTGCCGGCTACAAAACCATAGATTTACAGGGACGCTATATCATGCCCGGACTCATCAACATGCATGTGCATCTTGCCGGAAATGGAAAGCCACAGAAAAAACAGCGCGACAATGAAAAACTCGTAAAGAAGATAATGCGTTCTTCCCTGACACGTGCCATCGCTTACAAGATGGTTTCCGGCTTTGCGAAGGATGAACTGTTAAGTGGTGTCACGACGATCCGGACGGTCGGCGGACTCGGAAGCTTCGACACCCGCCTGCGGGATGAGATCGCTGCCGGAACAAAGGTTGGTCCGCGTATCCTTGCCGCCAACGAGGGCATCTCGGTTCCAGGTGGACACATGGCAGGTTCGGTTGCGATTGCCGCTGCCTGCATCCCGGAAGCACTTGCGCATCTCGAACAGTCAAAGAAGGAAAAGGTTGATTTAGTGAAGCTCATGATTACCGGCGGTGTGTTAGACGCCAAAGAAAAGGGTGTCCCGGGCGAGCTGAAGATGTCGCCGGATATGGTGCGTGCCGTCTGCGACAAAGCACATGCCGACGGCTATATCGTTTCCGCCCATGTGGAATCTCCGGAGGGTGTCCGCGTGGCTCTGGAAAATGGTGTCGACTCGATCGAGCACGGTGCGAAGATGGATGATGCGATGATCGAATTATTCAAGGAACGCGGTGCATTCCTCTGCACAACGATCTCACCGGCTCTGCCATATGCGCTCTTCGACCGCTCTATCACAAATGCGACCGAAGTCGAGCAATATAACGGCAATGTCGTATTCGAAGGAATCGTGGATTGCTCCAAGAAGGCACTGGCAAACGATATTCCGGTTGTACTTGGCAATGATGTCGGCTGCCCATGGATCACGCAGTACGATTTCTGGCGTGAGCTTTATTACTTCCACAAATACGCAGGTGCCTCGAATGCATTTGCACTTTATACGGCAACCGCGCGAAGCGCCGAGCTTGCCGGAATCGGCGATATCACGGGATCGATTGAAAAGGGGAAAGCAGCCGATCTGATTGTCACTGCGAAGAATCCTTTAGATGATCTGCGTGCACTCCGCAACGTAGATATGGTGGTTGCCAGAGGCACGATCATCGACCATCCGAAGATTAAAAAGAAAAAACAGGTGGAAGCAGAACTGGATAAATTCCTGTAAAATACTTCTACAACAGTCCTGCAAATAACCGCATGAATAATTGTCCCAGACGCAGATACGCACTGCGTCCGGAACAATATTTTTCTGTCACTTCCCTGCTCTCCTGCATCGTTTTCTCCAGATCATGCCGGATAGATAATACAGCAGGATTGTCAACTATGAAACAGCCGTTCTCAAAATGATGATACAGGCTCCTGTAATCCAGATTGATTGTTCCGCAGGTTGCCATACAATCATCTGCCACACTCATTTTCGCATGGCAAAATCCCGGTGTCCACTCATAGATCCGCACTCCATGCTTAACCAATCCGTGATAAAACGAACGCGTAACGTTGTAAATCAGCTTCTTATCCGGAATTCCCGGCGTGACAATCCGTACATCCACGCCCCTCTTTGCTGCCAGACATAATGCATGTGTCATCTCATCCGTGATAATGAGATAAGGTGTGATAAACCAGCAGTATTTCTCTGCTTTATTTATGATACTGATATAGACTTCCTCTCCAACCTGTTCATCATCGGTTGGAATATCTGCATACGGCTGCACGAAGCCAGCCTGTCTTGCCCGGTAGCCGGACGGTGTAAGGTATTTCTCAACATCCACATCATCCGCATCCTTGTCACTCACGGCGTTCCACATCTCCAGAAACGTCACGGTCAGGGATTTTACCGCATCTCCTTCCAAACGAATACCTGTATCCTTCCACATACCGTATGGCTGGGTCATATTAAAATACTCATTTGCGAGATTATACCCTCCGGTAAATCCTACCTTACCGTCAATCACCGTAATCTTACGATGATCCCGGTTATTTAAAAACATATTTAATCCAGGGGTAAATGGATTAAACACTCTGCACCGGATACCGACTTTTTCCATCTTTTTAATAAAATCTGTATTGATAAATCCAATTGACCCCATATCATCATAGAATACGCGGACTTCCACTCCCGCCTTTACGCGGTCTTCCAATACTTCCTGTACCATATGCCACGCTTCCGCATCCTCGATTGCATGATATTCCATAAAGATAAAATGTTCTGCCTTCGCCAGATCTGCAAGCTGCGCATGAAGCCCCTTGATTGCTTCATCATAATATGTGATATCTGTATTCCGGTACACCGGATAGCTTGAATTTCTCTGTATATACGTGGAGATACTTCCGGCTTTGGGGAGTTGCAAACGTAATCTTTCCAGATTATCTCTGTTAGCCGGAATCAATGGGAAAAGGCGGCTGTCGATTTTCTCATACCGTTTGCGCATCTTCCGTGTGCCACCATTTAAACCAATCAGCAGATATAACGCAACACCCATGATCGGGAATATCAGTATCAGAATAATCCACGGCATCTTCATGGATGAGGTCTGATCTGACGCATATAATGCCAATACAAGGATTGTTCCAAGCAAACGTGTCAGAAGATTTACAATCTCTGCATATTCGTTCAGTCTTGTTATCATGGAGACCATAAATATAACTTCAAGCAAAATACACACGGCACAAAAACATAACCGTTTAATCCCGTTTTTTGTTTTGGCTTTCCCTTCTAACGTATTTTTCTGCATAATAATTTCCTCTCATAAATTCCTGGCAAATGCATTAATATCCAAGTGTATCGTTTACTAAAATCACATGAATTCTTCCCTCATGACGTGAGAACCTTGTAATCAGGAACTGACAGCAGAGTGTATCCGGAGACTTACAATCCGAACATCTGCCTGTGACCTTGCACGGTGTCTTCACATCAAACCGCTGGGCGTTCACCGGAGCTGCCACATTTCTGGCACGCTTCATCGCCGCATCAAGATCGGAACAGACCTTGTTCATTCCCACGATAAATAACACCCGCTTCGGTCCCTGTGCGATACAGGACACACGGTTGGAATTTCCATCGATATTTACGATGATGCCATCGTTCGTCATCGCATTGGCGCTCGATAAGAATACATCTGCATCATATGCTGCCAGCAATCCCTCACGCGGCGTCATCTGCGAACGATCTATGTAATTATAATTTCCTGCCTGCAAGGCATCCACCAGACCAATCTCGTGTGCGCTCTGACAACCACCCATCGCAACGGAGCTGCCCTCGCCGATTACTTCAAGTGCCAGCTTCAAAGCTTCTCCCTTATCTGCTGCATAGTAACCGGTCATGTTCCGGGATTCCAATCCTTTGATAACGGTCTGTGCCAGAACCGCATTTCTTTTTTTCATATTCTCGTTCATGCTATTTCCTCCATTCTCTATACGTGTCTTCTATTTTAGCACAATTTTACACATATAGAATCATGCCCACCAAATTTCCACGAAAATGCATATAAGACACATACAAAATCGATTATAATATATGGCTGCTTTCCGGAATTGTCAACCGCATATTGTCCTATATCCATTTTTCATTTATAATGATTTCGCTATGTTAGACAGTCAGCCGATATTGGCTTTAAATACAGAAACGGAGAATTAAAATCACACATGTTAACGCCGGATTATTATAACAAATTTACCTGTATTGCGGACAAATGTCCGATCACCTGTTGTAAAGAGTGGAAAATCGCAGTCGATGCAGACACGAACCGCCGCTGGAAGAAGCTGCTTCCGCCGGATACCGTACCGGAATGCCGTAAGAATTTAAGTGCCTACACAACGAAGAAAGACGGGCAGCGCGTAATCGGATTAGACGCGATGCATCGCTGTCCTTTCCTAGACGAGGCAAAGCTGTGCCGCTTAGTCTCTACCTACGGAGATTCTGTGCTCTCAGAAACGTGTACAACCTTCCCGCGGGAATATCATACCTTCCACGACCACAAGGAAGGGATGCTCATGCCTTGCTGCCCGGCAGTGATTGATCTGTGGAGATATACGCTGCTGGATTTCCCACAGGTGTCTGAGCCGGACGCACTCTTTTTGATCCGCACTTCGATTATGAATCTGATTCAGGATACGAATATTTCTATCGAAGAAGCTTTATTAGAAAGCTTTTATATACTGTCTGAACTGGCAAAAAACGTACCGATTACCATAGCAAAGGTAACTGAATATTTCTCCCCTGCTTCGCTTGCAGAGCTTCGTGCAGCTATCCACGACGTAGAACTTCCGGCTGCGGACACATGGATGGAACGCAATGAGTTGTTACAGGATTTATCTGTAAATTATATCGAGGAAGGCTTGTACGCGCCGTACTTAAATCCGCTTATTACGCTCGCAGAACAATTTACTGTACCAGACGATGAGAGACTTATCGATTTTAATAAGCAATTACATACCTACGATATTCTGTTTCGGAACTATGTGGCAAACGAAATATTCTCCGACCTGCTTATGCCGGAGGATACGATTGACGATATGTTGTTACATCTCGAATGGATTGCCTTGGAATATGCATCCATCCGGCAGAGCCTTTTTCTTCTCTGCTCTGCCGAAGGAGCAAATCATCTTTCTTACGAAACCGTCCGTGACTATATCGTAATCCTGTCGCGCATGACCGGTTATGAAGATGCGGATATCCGCGAATATCTGGAAAATAGTTTTGCATCCCCGATCTGGGATTGGGGATATTTTGCGCTGGTGGTTGGGAAATAATTACTTTTTCTCATCCAACAGCACAACGCCCTGTGCCGGATTTTCTTTGATAGCTCCAACGACTGGATGTGGCACATACATCTCTTCCAGGTAAGCCACGTCCTCTGCGGAAAGCTTCACATCGAGCGCACCTGCTGCATCATCCAAGTATGCAGTCTTCGTTACTCCGACGATTGGTGCTGTCACGCCCTTTGCCCACTGCCATGCAAGAGCAATCTGTGACATCTTGCAATTGTGTTTTTCTGAGAGCTCATGCACTCTGGCAACCACCTTCATATCCTGTTCTTCCATCCGGTCATACTTTCCATGTGCAACACGGTCGGTCTGACTCCGCAGAGAATCTGTATTCCACACAGGTCTTGACAGATGCCCGGCAGCAAGCGGACTGTACGGCATCAGCGCAACATTCATCTGCTTACAGATTGGAATCAACTCGCGCTCATCCTCCCGGTAAAGAAGATTGTAATGATTCTCCATCGTAGCAAACGGTGTCAGTCCCCGCTCTTTTGCGGCAAACTGCATATTATAAAACTGATATCCATACATCGCAGATGCACCGATTGCACGCACCTTTCCAGCCTTTACAAGACCATCCAGTGCTTCCATCGTCTCCTCGATCGGAGTATCAAAATCAAACCGGTGAATGATATACAAATCCAGATAGTCGGTTCCAAGCCTTTTTAGGGAACCGTCGATTTCCCGCTCAATCGCTGCCTTTGACAGTCTACCCTCATTGAAATACACCTTCGATGCGATCACAACCTTATCACGTGCCACATTCTTTTTCAGTGCCTGTCCCAGATATTCTTCACTGGTTCCTGCTGAATAACAGTTTGCAGTATCAAAGAAATTGATACCAAGATTCAACGCATGCTTGATCACCTTCTCGCTTTCCTGCGCATCCAGTGTCCAGTCATGCATTGTACCTGCTTTTCCGAAGCTCATGCATCCGATGCAAAGCTTCGATACTTCAATATCGGTATTTCCAAGTTTTGCGTACTCCATGTATAACCCCTCCTGCAATCCTAAATGTTTTTATTTCAACTTACCATATTCCTCGTCTGTTACCGGCTCGCACCACTCATTGGATGTCTCCTCGCCCGGTACTTCCACTGCCAGATGGCTGAACCAGCTATCCGGTGCGGCACCATGCCAATGCTTAACCTCTGCCGGAATATTGATACAGTCACCCGGTTTCAATTCGGCTGCTTCCTTGCCCTCTTCCTGATAATATCCACGTCCGGCTACGCATACAAGAATCTGTCCGCCACCGCTCTTTGCATGATGGATATGCCAGTTGTTCCTGCAGCCCGGCTCAAATGTGACATTGAAGATTCCAACCTGACTGGTGGATACCGGTGCCAGATAACTCTGTCCGATGAAATACTGTGCAAATGCATCGTTTGGCTGTCCAATTGGGAATACCATTTCCTTTGCATGCGCACGCATCGCTGGATCTTCGTAAGGCAGATCGCCCTCATCAACATCCCAGACTTCCTTTGCCAGATTGAATACAGCCCAACCATTTGGCCATCCTGCGTAAAATGCTACATGGGTGATGATCGCAGCAATTTCCTTCTGTGTCACGCCATGTGCTTTCGCATTCTGCAAATGGAATTTCAGGGAAGAACCTGTGATTCCCTGTGCCATAAGTGCGACTACCGTAATGATGCTTCGTGTCTTGACATCAATATCCTCGTTGTTCCAGTTCTCTCCAAATAATACATCATCGTTAAAATGTGCAAACTGCGGAGCAAATTCTCCGAGTGCATTTCTGCCTGCTGTCTGTGTAATCTTTGCCATGTTCTTATCCTTCCTAAAATTCTGTTACCAGTTCTTCGATTTCCTTCTTATTTGCATGGTTGAGCAGCCTGCCCTCGACAAACTGTGCACCCGGTGCGGATGGCTGCAATTCCTTTACGGTGTTTCCGAATCCGCTTCCGCCGGATGTTGCGAACAGCACAATCTTCTTGCCTGTGAAATCATACTTCTCCAGGAATGTGTTGATGATCGTTGGTGCTACGTACCACCAGATTGGGAATCCAAGGAATATCTCATCATACTCTGCAATCTTCGCGTCGGTGTCTGTGATTTCCGGACGGATCTTCTTGTCTGCCATCTCCACACTGCTTCTTGATTTCTTATCCATCCAGTTTAAGTCTGCCTTTGTGTAGGCTTCTTTCGGGGTGATCTCGTACAGGTCCGCGCCTGCTGCCTCTGCTACCATCTTTGCGACGTTTCTTGTAATTCCACTTGCACTAAAATATGCGACTAATTTCTTACTCATTTTTTGTCCTCCTAATTCTATTGGGCGGGCATATAGTGATTACGTACTGCCTATATTTCATTTCAGAAATATCAGATGTATTGTAACTAAGAAGAACTAAATGTTCTGATATACAAATAGATACCGAACGCAACCGCCGCCAATTCGCCATCCGTGGCTCAGTGGCGGCTTGTTTGAACATCGTGTTCAAACATTGCTGGATAATTACAGAACATCGAGTTCTTCTAAGTTCCAAACATATTCATATTTCTGAAATGAAATACAGACACATACACTAATCACTATATGCTCCGCAATACTACTAACACTTACTAAAAAAGGTGTAGTCTCTTTCTTCCTACACCTTGATTATAATTATTGTATTGTATTATGTCTAATACTTACATTGAATGCTTTATTATGCCTGAAAGGCATTGATCTCGTCAATGAATTTGAGGACAGCCTGCGCGTACGGAATGTTCCTGCGCCATGCGATCACAGTACTTGCCGTGATCTCCGGATACAGCTTTTTCTGCACAAGCAAATCAGATCGCCAGTATCTGCCGGCGCCTTCAATGGAGATTGGATAACCAAGCCCCTGCATCGCCAGGATTGCTGCATTTGTACCGAGATTACTTGTAAATGCTATGTTCAGCTTCGCAAAGTCCTTGCCAAACCAATTCGCAAGCTCACTTTGTACGCCCGACCGTTCCGGCAATATCAGCGGTAACGGCAATAAGTCCTCTTTCGTAATATATGATTTTTCTGCCAGCGGATCGTCCGGTCGCATGCCTACAACCCAGTGGTCACTCTCCGGAAAACGGATATAATCCAGTCCTTCCAGATTCACCGGCTCCATGTAAAGCCCGATGTCTACCAGTCCTTTATTCATCATCTCATAGATCGTATCTGCTGTTCCGGTATGCACCCGGATCTGAACCATCGGATATTTCGCCCGGTACCGCTCGCAGATCTGTGCCAGCAGCTCCACTGCTGCGAACTCACCGCATCCAATCGTGATTGTTCCATCGACGACCTGACTTTCCTTGAATTCCTCCCGGATCTTATCTTCGAGATCGATGATTTCAAGGGCTCGCCGCTTGAGCAGGATTCCCTCGTCGGTCAACGTAACATTCCGTCCGCCACGGTTGAACAGCACGGTTCCAAGCTCTTCCTCCAATGCTGCAAGCTGTCTTGACAGCGTTGGCTGTGTGATATGTAATTGTTCCGCAGCCTTCGTGAAGCTCTGCTCCTTCGCCACGGTCAGAAAATAGCGTAATACCCGAAGCTCCATTTATCGATTCTCCTTATTGCTTATTTGCATGACAAAATTATTATATCACTATTTCTTCATCACACAGATTTTATTTGAGAAATTTCGTACTGCCGGGATTTTCCCGATCACCTTGTAAATCGGCATCAATACTTTCATCCCCTCAACCAGACTTACATCACGCTTATTCTTAAAACGAGGAATTACCTGTTCCAACGCCGCACCATTTTTTACGCCCCATGAAAACTTCGCCGCACTCTTCTCGATGGATTTCTCCTTGATATGCTTTACTACAAACGGCGACATCGTTTCTACAAGCACGACTGCTTTCGAAAACCGCTTGTCAAGAATATCGAATATCTGCTTGACATCCGCCTCGGACAGATACATCGTCAAGCCCTCAATGATCACCAGCACCGGCTCGCCATGATACTCGATGTCTTCCATATAGCTTGCGTCCATAGCAGATTTTGCAATCTGGAAGATCGGCCCCTGCTCCTCGAAGAAACGACTCCGAACTGCCATCGTCTCCGGCAGGTCAATGTTATACCAGCGGTCGTATTTTCCTTCCATCCGATAACAGCGTGTATCCATACCGCATGCGATATTCATGACAACCGCGTGTGGATAGTGAGACAGAAAATCTCCGACCAGCTTATCAAGCACGATCGTCCGCGCGATTACGCCTAAGCTCATCGCCTTATCGCTTTCTGCCTTGGAAAAATCATAATCCAGACGGGATACAACCTCGATTGCCCGCTCGTCGTAGATATGATGGTTCGGTTTCTTAGACTCCTGCGCTCTCGCATATAATGTCTGCAGCATTGTCTCCGGAACTCCCTGTACCTGTACTTTTGTTTTTTCGTTCATGTGATTGCCTCGCTTCCTTTTATTCCTTTTGCACTTACCTGATTTTTATGTGCTTTTCTTTTTAGACATAACAGTTGTTACGATTTGTTATGTTATAAAAAATGAGCTCCACAGCACTTGTTATGTTAGTTTAGCCTAACCTACTTGTCAAGTCTGTTTTTTGGTTTTCACCGTCTTTTTGCCAATGTTAATTTTCATTGCTTGCATCCGCCATAAACGCTTCGTATAATAATGCTATGCTTACCACACAGGAAAGGACGTGAAATAATGATCCACGAAAATATCAAACATTTCCGAAAAGCAAAAGGACTCAGTCAAGAAGAGCTGGCTGTGAAGCTACACGTTGTCCGCCAGACTGTGTCCAAATGGGAAAACGGTTTATCCGTTCCGGATGCCGATGTGCTGATTCGTCTCGCAAATGTGCTTGGCGTATCGGTCAGCCAGCTGCTCGGTATAGAAACAGAACCAAACAATCATCAGGCACTTGCCGATCAATTAGCCGGCCTGAATGAACAACTGGCTCTGAAAAATCAGCAAGAAAGAAATCGTCTTCAGGCTGGCAGAAAAAGAGGTACTATTTTATTTCTTACATTCTTAGCCATGCTGGTTGCATTGATTGTAAAAAACGAACTGGTGTCTCTCCTGTTAACCGGTATGTGCATGATCAGCGCAGCCATCATTTTGTATCGTAATCTTGCTCTATTGACAAATGAAACTACAGATGATCTGCGTATTGGCACCCTTCGCGTGACCACACTTATCAATATTGGATTTTTGATAATCGGGATTCTTGTTGCCTGTCTGACAGCACTTGATGTTATAACGTTTTCTGAAAATGGCGAGAAAATATTTGCAATGTCTTTTATAAGCTGTATCATGCTTGCATCCGGTATTCTATGTCCAAGAATTCCATACAACCGGTACACAGGGCTGCGACTGCCTTGGACCATACGGGACGAAGAGACATGGAAAATTGCACATAACATTTTGGGGCATATCTCACTTCCCATTGTCCTGCTGTATGTCGCCTGCACGTTGACAGTTCCAGATTTTGAGCTTGTGACATCTGGCGCTATGATACTCTGGATCGGGATTCCGGGTGGTATTTCCGGCGTATACTATCTCAGGAAATACCACAGTCATCTTGGATAAATCAATCCGGATATTTGACCAGATCATATAATTTTCCATATTTGCCTAAATCACGTATACCATCAAGCTGCATGCCAAGGTGCATGTATTTGTCGCATTTCGACTTCGCATCTGTCTCCAGAAGCACCGGAACCTGCAGCCGGTTGCCTTCTGCGTAGGCAAGCTCCATCACCTTCCGCATGTAACCCTGTCCCTGATATTGTTCCGGCACACAGACCATGCCGACAAATATATAAGGTTTCTTCTCTTTTTTCATCCGATCCTGCAGCGACGTTCCTCCCTTGGAAACTCCCTGTCCCATCCGAATCAATTCTTTTAGGCTCATTGAATGAAACAATGCTTTTACAAGCTGCATGCCTGCTCTAAGCTTCAATTTCTGTCCCGGCACCTTATAAGCAATATAACCCTCGCCCCGCTCGCTTGTCGCATAGAGCATACCGCCTTCAAATGCCATCCGAACATACCCGGCAATATACGTTGCGACCGCATCCTTGCTGCGGTAAAATGCGCCCATTCCGACTTCCTCTCCATAGTCATAATATCCAAACGCGTGCCCGATCTGCTCTGCCACCTGTGTATCTAACGTTGTTACCTTCATGGTTTCTCTCCCCTTCTATTCTGCTTCATATACTACTTTTATTTGTGCCCGTCTGGTGGTTGTAATTTTGTTTTTCTTTTGAGTTAGTTTCATCTAACTTATTTTATCATAGCATTGTAAAAATGGGAATACTTTTTGCGCAAAAAGGAGCCAACATCTTGTGATAAATAACATCACCAAGATGAAGACTCCTCTTATGATTTAGAAATTCATTTTTATAGTTTCGTTGTGTAGCTATGTTTTAATTTAATTAGCAATCATCACACAACCATTTATATCCGCTTACAGAATAGCTCCTCAAACTGCTCTACTTACATCAGCTTACGGAACATCTCCTCAAACTGCTCTAAGCTTGCCGGTCTAGGGTTGCCCGGTGCACACGCATCCGCTGCAGCAGATTCACACAAGAACGGAAGATCTTCTTCCTTCAGCTTCTCCAGCTTTGTCGGAATTCCAACATCGATAGACAACTGCTGAACCGCATCGATTGCAGCCTGTCTGTAAGTTGCCTGATCCATGCCTGTCGTATCAATTCCAAATGCTTCTGCTATGGATTTGTACTTTTCTCCTGTATATTCTTTGTTGAACTCCATGACGATTGGAAGCATCATCGCACAGGCGACACCATGTGGTGTATCATATACCGCACCAAGTGTATGTGCCATGGAATGTGCGATTCCAAGTCCTACATTCGAATATGCCATCGCTGTTACATACTGTGCAAGTGCCATGCCCTCACGACCATCCGGATCGTTCTCTACGGCTTTTCTCAAGTTCGCTGCAATCAGTTTGATTGCCTCTAAATCCAGACAATCTGACAGCTCCCATGCGCCTGCGGTTGTATAACCTTCAATTGCATGTGTAAGTGCATCCATTCCGGTTGATGCAGTCAGTCCCTTCGGCATCGATGCCATCATATCCGGGTCTACCACTGCAACATCCGGGATATCGTTCGGATCCACACATACAAACTTACGCTTCTTCTCTACATCCGTAATTACGTAATTGATCGTTGACTCTGCACCCGTACCACCGGTTGTAGGTACCGCAATCGTAAATACCGTCCGCTTCTTCGTCGGTGCAACGCCCTCCAGAGAACGAACATCTGCGAATTCCGGATTGTTGATAATAATGCCGATTGCTTTTCCTGTATCCATGGATGAACCACCGCCAATGGTAATCATAAAATCAGCTTCCGAAGCCTTATACGCATCGACACCATGCAATACATTCTCAATCGTCGGGTTCGGCTTGATATCAGAATATAACTCATATTCTATGCTATTTTCCTTCAGTAGATCGGTCACCTTCGCTGTCACGCCAAACTTCACCAGATCCGGATCAGACGCTACAAATGCCTTCTTAAATCCCTTTGACTTCACAATACCAGGAATCTCATTAATCGCGCCATGTCCATGATAAGAAATTCCATTCAATACAAAACGATTTACTGCCATAATTCATTCTCCTTTCAATCACACAATTCCTGCTCGTATACAAAATTCATACATTATGTGAAATTTGTACAACAAATTGCTTAATCACAAGAATAATTGTAACACATTCAACAAATTATAGCAAACCTAAGAATGTTCAAAATCCCACAGGAAACCCTATATAAAACTATATTTTTTCAAGTATTAACAAGCAGATATACATGTACATAGCGTATAGCATCTATCCTATGGCATCTTTATTACCTGACCCAACATCTCAATATCTGTTTATTATCTGCTTGATTTCCTCCAGGGAATCCGCAAAACAGATACCCTGCTGCCGCTCTGGTGTCGAGAGTCCCATCTCGATCATATGCGCAAGCAGTGCTTTCAAGCTGTCATAATATCCATTCAGATTATACAAGATGCATGGCGCGTCCAACTGCTTCAGCGACACCTTCGACATCACTTCCGAAATCTCTTCAAGCGTTCCTGTGCCGCCCGGAAATGCGATAAATGCATCCCCCAGTTCGATCATCTTCGTTTTCCGCTCCGTCATATCCTTTGTGACTATAAGTTCCGTCAAGTTGTCATATTGCAATTCCGCATCCATGAAAAATTTCGGTTCCACGCCTGTCACCGTGCCGCCAGCCTGTAGGACGCTCTCTGCAATTTCCCCCATCAATCCGGATTTTGATCCGCCATATACCAGCGCATTTCCGCTCGCACCAATCCACGTTCCAATCTCCCGCACTGCCTGCTTCAGGCTCGCATCCTTTCCTTCAAAGGCTCCTAAATATACTGTGATGTTCATGTTTTTCCTCGCTTTTGTGTTAGATTCTGAATTATTTTCTTTTTACCGGAATCCAGATAGCACTGTGGTAATCAGCATCTGTGTTTTCTCCATTTACACAGTCATACCATTCCACATTCGCATTTCCGCTTATCTCATAATCAGCGTTACCCGGTAACCATTCTTTAAATATTCTGGTATTTAGTGATTGAAGTGCCTCCGGGATTGCTCCTACGCAGTCAAACACCGCCCATTCCCCCTGTTCAAACTCATATAGCATCATTCCTTCCGGAACTTCTCCACCGGCATATTTACCTGCAACCAGATATGTAAATTTTCCCTTATCAGCTGCTTTTCCGTCATCAATACAAATGCCATATTCTCCTATACAATTTTCCACGAATGCCTTTTCATATGGATTTGCAGGTGGATTACCTGCATATACATTAGCCGCATATTTTTCACAGATTTCATCCCAATATTTCGGAATTTCCTCATATGCCGTATCAAAGGAAAACTCTTTCGCAAAGCCTATCACCTTAAATCCAAACATTTTTGTAATCTTGTAGTCCATTTTATCTCCTCCTTGAACTGTAATTTTTACACTCAACGGAAGAAAGGTTCTTATATCGCCGCCCTGTTTTACCTGCACAGGGGAAATCCCATGAAATCTGGTAAACGCTTTCGTAAAGCTGTCCGGTGTGTCATATCCATAATCAAATGCCACGTCTATTACTTTCCTATTCGCCTTTTTCAGCTCAAGCGCCGCCATGTATAGCTTACGATTACGAATATACTCTGATATAGAATATCCGGTCATAATCAAAAAACCTCTTTGAAAATGCAGAGGGGATACATACACTTGCTCTGCCACATCCTGCGCACTGATGTTATCATTCAAATGTTCCTCTATATAATCAATAGATTTTCTGATTGCAGTCAGCCATTCCATGCATTCACTTCCTTTCTTCTGTATGGTTAAATGATACGCCTATTAAAGGAATATTTCTTGCCATTTAGAATTCAATTTTGTCCGTCTGCTAAAACTAAATTTCTCACATCTTTATAAGTAACAGAAAATTAAAGTTCTCGCTCTCTATTTTATCACGCATACATATAAAATTACATTCATATTTTATGTATTATAGGCGGATTGCACATAACTTGTAATTTGCACATAAATCACCATAATTCCATCCAGTTCCAACAGCCATTTCCATAAATTCTTATATGTTGTTACCAGATTCCCATTTGTTATCAGATTTTTAACCTGGGCTTTTTCAACCACATTTTCGTCCGAAAACCCACCACGTGGGCGTAGCATCCGGATTTCTCCTCCTTACACCCATATCTGGCTCATGAATTCATTTTCAACATGCAAAAATGGGCGCAATCCTCTTTTTTCAGTAGATTACGCCCATCCTGTGGGTTTTTACAATTCAATTTCCGGATTCACACCCAAATCAATAATTTCTCCAACATCAACCATCCCGGAAACTATCAATAATTCCTCCGAGATGCATCAATAATTCCCCTCTACGAGATCGCATCCTTCATGCTCTTTACATACTCAAACACCGGCTGTGCAGCCTCGCGTCCGTATTTTGCGATGATCTTCACGATCGCACTTCCGACAATGACGCCATCTGCGGAGGTAGCCATCTTCTTTGCCTGCTCCGGCGTTGAGATTCCGAATCCGATTGCGCAAGGAATGTCCTTCGCTTTCTTCACAAGGGCTACCATCTCGCCGACATTGGTTGTAATCTCGGTTCTTGTTCCGGTTACACCGAGCGAAGAAACACAGTAGACGAATCCATTTGCTTCCTTCGCGATCATGCTGATCCGTTCGTGTGAAGTCGGCGCGATCAAGGATACAAGATCCAGACCATACTGCTTGCAGATCGGATCAAACTCTTCTTTTTCCTCATATGGGATATCCGGCAGGATCAATCCATCGATGCCGATTTCCTTACAGGTCGAGATAAATCTCTCTGAACCATAAGAGAATACAACATTCGCGTAAGTCATAAATACCATCGGAATCGTGACCTTCTGGCGCAGCCTGCGCACCAGATCGAACACCTTGTCTGTCGTCACCTTATCCGCACCGGCCAACGCACGGATATTTGCCTCCTGAATAACCGGGCCTTCTGCCGTCGGGTCTGAAAATGGGATTCCAAGCTCGATCAGGTCTGCCCCTGCATCAACCATTGCATACACGATTTTCTCTGTTGTTTCCAAATCCGGATATCCACACGTGATAAACGGAATAAACGCTTTTCCATGCTCAAATGCTTTTGCTATATTACTCATGAAGATCCTCCCCTCTGTAACGGGCGATCGCTGCTACGTCCTTATCGCCGCGTCCGGAAATATTGATAACCATAATCTGATCCTTGTCCATCTGTGGTGCCAGCTTCATTGCATAAGCAACCGCATGCGCACTCTCAATGGCTGGGATAATTCCCTCGATTTTCGAAAGATATTCAAATGCATCAACCGCCTCATCGTCCGTGATTGCCACATATTCGGCTCTACCGATATCATGCAGGTATGCATGCTCCGGTCCGATACCCGGATAGTCAAGACCTGCGGAGATTGAATAAACCGGTGCGATCTGTCCGTATTCATCCTGACAGAAATAAGATTTCATACCATGGAAGATTCCCAAACGTCCGGTATTTAAGGTTGCTGCTGTCTCGAATGTATCTATGCCTCGTCCGGCTGCCTCACAACCGATCAGACGCACGCTCTTATCCTCAATAAAATGGTAGAATGCACCGATCGCATTGGAACCACCACCGACACAGGCAAGCACGGCATCCGGAAGTCTGCCTTCCTTCTCCATGATCTGCTGCTTAATCTCGCGGCTGATTACCGACTGGAAATCACGCACGATCGTCGGAAATGGATATGGTCCCATAACCGAACCAAGCACATAATGCGTATCGTCAATCCGGCTTGTCCACTCACGGAATGTCTCGGAGACCGCATCTTTCAGAGTACCGGTTCCGCTTTCCACTGCATGTACCTTCGCGCCAAGCAGACGCATCCGGTATACATTCAATGCCTGACGGATCGTATCTTCCTTACCCATGAAGATTTCACACTCCATGCCCATCATGGCTGCAACGGTCGCTGTTGCAACGCCATGCTGACCGGCACCGGTCTCTGCGATCACACGTGTCTTACCCATACGCTTTGCCAGAAGCATCTGTCCAAGTACATTGTTGATCTTGTGGGAACCGGTGTGGTTTAAGTCCTCACGCTTCAGGTAGATCTTAGCTCCACCTAAGTCCTTGCTCATGCGCTCTGCATAATAAAGTCTGCTCGGTCTGCCTGCGTACTCATTATACAGCTCGGTCAGTTCCCGGTTAAATTCCGGATCATCCTTGTATTTATTATAGGTTGCTTCCAATTCATTGACGGCGTTCATGATTGTTTCCGGTACATACTGACCGCCATGAATTCCAAATCTTCCTTTCGACATGTCTTATCCTCCTTAGAAATATGACTATCAATATGTTCCATGTATGCAGTCCATATCCAACGCTTATACATCTATATGCGATGCTTTGAAACTAAGAAATGCTAGATGTTCCAATATACATTATTCAAATTTTACGCAACCGCCGCCAATTCGCCATCCGTGGCTCAGTGGCGGCTTGTTTGAACATCGTGTTCAAACATTGCTAATATTTCTGAAACATCAAGCATTTCTAAAAGTTTCAAACATATGCATATAGATGTATAAGCGTTGGATATATCATACATAGAACATATTCATATCTACACTTTTGTTATTACTATATTTCCTTCACATCTAAAATTTTCTCACCAGTTCCATAACTTCGACCATCTTGGTAAAGTCCTTGCTTCCGTCTGTCTCGATTCCGGAGCTTACATCCAGCCCGTAGCTTCCAAGTGCTGCTGCCTCCCGCAGGTTCCCCGCATGAAGTCCGCCCGCTAAGAAATACGGCTTTCCGAACAACTCTCCTTCTGCGGTATCTCCGGCTACTATCTTTGCCTCCCGCAGCAGTTCCCAGTCAAACGCCTCTCCGGTTCCGCCAAGTACACCCTTGCGGTAGGTATCTAACAGCAGGTAATCAACCGGAAGTGCCGCCGCCTGCCGTATCTGCTCGACCATCTGTACCTTGACCGCCTTTATAACCGGCACATCACATATCTCACGCAGACGTCTGATATAATCCGCATCTTCCTCACCATGCAGCTGGATCATGTCGATACATCCATTCTGCACGAGCGATGTGATCACGGAAATATCTTCATTCACGAACACACCAACTGCCGGAATCTCCGCATCCAATGCTTCCCGGAATTGCTTTGCCTGCGCGGGACTGATCTTCCGTCTCGTATTCGCAAATATGAATCCGACCAAATCCGGTTTGACCCGATTTGCATATTCGATATCGCACGGCTTCATCATGCCGCATAATTTTATCTTCTGCATTTTACTTTCCTTCCAGCCTGTTCATCTTTCTCCTGCTTCGCACGCCAATTCGATTCCAGGACACGTGCCTATATTCCCCGCAATTCATCTAATGCCTGCTTCTTGTTCTCACTGCGCATCAGCGTCTCACCGATCAGCACTGCATCCGTACCATTTTTCAGAAGCTTCGCAATATCCTCAGCCGTCTTGATTCCGCTCTCTGAGACAAATGCAACCTCCTTCGGCACCATCTTCCGATACCGGGCGGAATTGTTGATATCCACAGTAAATGTCTTCAGATTCCGGTTGTTCACACCGATGATGGATGCCTCCGCGCGAAGCGCCATCTCCACTTCCCGCTCATTGTGTGCCTCGACTAACGCCGACATGCCAAGCTCCGTTGCAATCGCCTGATACTCTTCTAACTCCAACTGGGAAAGAAGAGAACAGATCAGCAGGATTGCCGATGCGCCAAGCGTCCGTGCCTGATAGATCATATACGGATCAATCGTAAAATCCTTCCGCAATACCGGAATTGTCACATGCTGGGTAATCTCTTTTAAGTACAAGTCCTTTCCCTGAAAATAATACGGTTCCGTCAGGCACGAGATTGCGGATGCGCCGGCTATCTCATACTCCTTCGCGATCTCGAGATACGGGAATTCCTCTGCGATCACACCCTTCGACGGAGACGCCTTCTTCACCTCACAGATGAACGAGATTCCCGGACTTTTCAGAGTCTGATAAAATGGAAATAACTTCGGACGGTTTCCTTTCGGCAATTCCGCTGCCAGCCGCTCCGCTTCATTCCGCATATGGAAAAATGGTATTTGTTTTTTATCTTCTTCCACACGCGCCCGTGTCTTTTCTGCTATCTCATCTAATATCATGCTCTAACTCCCTTATGCTGCATTTGTTTCGGCGATAAACTGTTCCATAGTTGCAAGCGCCTTGCCACTTGTGATCATCTCACGTGCCTCTTTGATACCTTCCTCCATGCTCACATTTTTCGCAACATGGATGGCTGCACCCGCGTTAATCAGCACGGCATCAAGCTTTGCACCTGTTACCTTTCCTTCGAGGATTTCCTTCACCAGTGCTGCATTTTCTTCCGGTGTTCCTCCAACCAAGTCTTCCTTCCTGCATCGTGTGAATCCGAACTGTTCCGGCGTGATCGTGTACTTCGTGACTTTACCATCGGCAAGCTCGCAAACCTCAGTATCCGCACTCATGGAAATCTCATCTAAGCAATCCTTGCCATAGACAACCATCGCATGCTTTAAGCCAAGATCCTTCAACGCATTCGCTACCGTTTCAAGCAGCTCCTCGCTGTACACGCCGAGCAGCTGGTATGTATTATAAGCAGGATTTGTCAGTGGTCCCAGAATATTAAACACGGTCGGAACGCCGATTGCTTTTCTCACCGAACCAACATAACGCATTGCCGGATGATATTTCTGTGCGAACAGGAAGCACAGGTTTGTATCCTTCAGCACCTTCGCATTCTTCTCAGGCTCAAGCATCAGATTGACACCGAGTGTCTCAAGGCAATCGGCGGTTCCGCATTTGCTCGAAGCGGCTCGGTTTCCGTGCTTGGCAACTGCCACACCTGCCGCTGCAGTTACGATTGCTGCAGTAGTCGAAATATTAAATGTATTCGAACGGTCTCCACCGGTTCCGACGATATCAATCACATTCATATCGCCACGGTCAAGCTTCGTTGCGAAACTGCGCATACCTTCGGCGCAGGCAGAAATCTCTTCGGCTGTCTCCCCTTTCATATGCAGGGCTACCAGAAATGCTGCGACCTGTGACTGTTCTGCCTCGCCGCTCATGATCTCCTTCATAACCTGAAGGGCTTCCTCTCTTGTCAGATTCTCTTTATTCATTGCTTTGCTGATCGCTTCTTTTATCATCGCTTTGTCCTCCTTATTTCATACCCAAAAACTGCTCCATAATTTTCCTTCCATCGGGGGTCAGGATTGACTCCGGGTGGAACTGTACGCCGTATACCGGGTAGTTCCGGTGCTCCACTGCCATGATCTCGCCATCCTCCGAGCGGGCGATTACCTTCAGCTCCGCCGGAAGCTTGTCTTCCTCCGCGGCAAGTGAATGATATCTGGCCGCCTGTAATTTTGGTTCCATCCCCTTGAAGATGGCGCTGTCGGTGTCGAGATCAACGATAGACATCTTTCCGTGCATCAGCTTCTTCGCATATCCGATCTCGCCGCCGAATGTCTCGCAGATTGCCTGATGTCCGAGACACACCCCGAAGATTGGAATCTTCCCTTTGAAGTAATCAATGACTTCCTCACAGATTCCGGCCTCCTTTGGTCTGCCCGGTCCCGGTGATACGATGATGTGATCCGGTGCCAGTGCTTCGATCTCCGCAATCGTCATCTCATCATTTCTTATAACCCTGATGTCCGGTCGGATCATTCCGATAAGCTGATACAAGTTGTACGAAAAACTATCGTAATTATCAATCAGTAATATCATGCTGCCATCTCCTTTCTTAGTCTGTCATTTCCTGTGAGATCTCGATTGCTTTCATCACAGCCTTTGCCTTGTTGATACATTCCTGATATTCGTTCTCCGGTACACTGTCTGCCACGATTCCGGCTCCGCTTCGTACGAATACCTTTCCGTTCTTCTTATATGCGATCCGGATCGCAATACAGGTATCTAAGTTTCCGGTAAAATCAATATAACCGATTGCTCCACCATAGATGCCGCGTTTGTTGTTCTCGAGTTCATTGATAATCTCACAGGCACGGATCTTCGGTGCGCCAGACAAGGTTCCTGCCGGAAGGATTGCATCGACCGCATCTGTCACGGAGCAGTCGTCCCGCAGTTCCCCGCGTACCGTAGAACCGATATGCATCACATGCGAATACCGCTCGATGCTCATGTATTTCTCCACTTCCACGCTTCCGAACTTGCTGATCTTGCCGATATCATTTCTTCCGAGATCAACGAGCATATTATGTTCGGATCGCTCTTTCTCGTCTGCTAAAAGTTCCTCTTCGTTTTTGAGATCTTCTTCCTTCGTCTTTCCTCTCGGTCTCGTTCCCGCCAATGGGAAGGTATGTAACACACCATTTTCCAACTTCACCAATGTCTCCGGGGAAGCTCCCGCTACCTCGATGTCATCGCCGCTGAAGTAGAACATATACGGCGATGGGTTGATCGTACGAAGTACCCGGTAAGTATTCAGCAGGCTTCCGGAGAAATCCGCTTCCAGCCGGTTCGATAATACAACCTGGAAGATATCTCCTTCGTAGATGTAATTCTTCGCTTTTTTCACCATGTTGCAGAAGGCTTCCTTATCGAACAGCTTCCTGTATTCGGATGTCATCTTCGCCGGTTCTACCTCTGCTTCCTCTCCATGCTTGATCAGTTCAATGATCTCGGATATTTCTTCCACCGCATGGATATAATTCTCCGTCAGGTTATCCGTCTTCGCATTCGCGATGATGAGCAGCTTCTGCTTCACATTGTCAAATGCGATGACCTTATCGAACAGCATCAGGTCTACATCGTTAAACCCTTCTTCATCTTCCGCATCCAGATTCAGCTTCGGTTCACTGTATTTGATGTAATCATATGCGAAATACCCAACCAGTCCACCGGTAAATGTCGGGAATCCTTCGATCTTCGGGCTTTTGTAATCTGCCAGGATTTCATTGATACAGGCTTCCGGATGCTGTACCAGCACCTCGCGGATAACCGTTCCGTTCACATCGGTGACTTTCAGCTTTCCGTTCATACATGTCACACAAAGCTTTGGCTTGTAACCAAGGAATGTATAGCGTCCCCAGTTTTCCTGATTCTCCACACTCTCTAACATATAACAATGCTTGCTTGCTTTTTTCAGTATCTTCAGCACCTGCATCGGTGTGCGGATATCGGAATAGATTTCCTTTAACACCGGAACAACCTTATAATCCTTCTGATACTGCATCACTTCTTCTAATGTTGGTCTGATCATCTCCAAACTCCTTTCTTCGTGACATGGTTCCAATAATTTATTCATTGCAATAAAAAAGTCCTTGACAAAATATACTTTTGTCAAGGACGGAATTCCCGCGGTGCCACCTTGTTTCATGAGAGTTTCCTCCCATGCTCTTTCAGAATACTATCATATTCCCTGCAACTAACGTATGCGAACGTCATAGAATACTCAGAGCGGATGCTCCTTTGACTATGCCCTCCGTGGTCCATTTGCTACCCTGCGTCCTACCCGGTTCTCAGCCTCCCGGATTCTCTGTACGTGCACGATGTAACGTTATCTCCACATCATTGGTTTCGTGTCACTATTCATTTTTGATAGACTCATACTACTCTACTTCAGAAAAAATGTCAATAACCTTTTTTCAGTTATTTTTCCTTTGTCAAAGCCATGTTAGCTTAATGCACTCAGACGTTCTGCAAGTGCCTGCAATTCTCCGACGATATCACCAACCTCTACAACAATCGAGCTGTTCTCCTCGCTGCTCTCAAGTGTTACGCTTGAATGTGCTGTCACTTCCTCGGTTGCTGCCGAGATTGTCTGGATACTATCCACGATTGCCTCATTCGACTGTGCCAGAGAAGATACCAGTCCGGTCAGCTCCTCTGTCAACTGATGGATATCCTGGGTCCGGCTTGCAATCGTCTCGAAGCTCGATGCAGTCTCAGTCGCTGCGATGCTCTGTAACTTATTGTTATCAATCAGGTAGCTGACAACATTTACAACCTCTGTCAGCTCCTCAGAAATATTCCCAATCAGTTCGGCGATATTGACCGTTGCTTCCTGGGTCTGGTCTGCAAGAGCAGAAATCTCAGATGCAACAACCGCAAAGCCCTTACCTGCTTCGCCGACTCTTGCTGCCTCGATACTTGCATTTAAGGAAAGAAGGCTTGTCTGATCGGTGATGTTCCCGATGATATCGACGATTCCCTGCATCTGGCTTGCATATGCCGTCAGCTTATCGAGCTCGGTTGCCACCTTCTTGCTCGCCTCATCGCTTGTCTCCACCTGTGAGATCAGTTCGTCAATCTTATTCTTACCCTGTGCAACCTCCTTGCTCGCCTCATCCATATCGCTCTCGATCGTATCGGATACATGTTCCACACGCTCGATTACCTGCTGGATTTCCTCCGTCTTAAGGAGCTGAGACTGTACTGAATCCGCGGTATCGTTTGTACCATTCGTTACTTCTTCCATGGAAGCTTTTGTCTTTGTAACCGAATCCTCCAGCGTTGTCATCTTCTCCGAAACTGTCAGAATATCTCCGATCATATTCTCAGAGATTTCCAGTATCTGCTCTAACATTGCAGATACAGACTCCTTCTCCTGTGTGATAGCCTTCATCTTCGCTTCATTGTTCGAGATGATAACATTTGTCGCCATCACCATAAACAACGCGAACAGCAATGTAAACCCGATCCGGATTTCAACATTCGGAAGATCCTGCGGCGTTATCATGCCATTTGCTGCCATATAAATCACATGAATCAGGTTAAGGAGGAATATTCCTCCCGCTGCGCCAAAGCTCAATCGTTTCTCTCCATATACAATGACGAACAAACTAACAAGTGCACCATACACAAACGCAACCGGAGACACGGTTGTAAATATCGTAAAGGTGTAAAATACTGCATATGAATAAATCAAAATCCGTTTCAGATTTTCACTCGCCGGATTCCGCTTATATTCGATCCAGATTGCAGCGAGCGGCAGGATGGAAAGGGCTGCGAAGATTGCGAAATATCCGCCTGTCCGGCTGCCCTTGATTACCTCCGCAAGATAGCATACCAGCAAAACTGCATTATAAATCGTATACCCGGTTACCGTGAACCGGTTTGCCCGGCTCGTTCCCTCCAGACTATCCAGCGTATTTTTTACTTCAGCGACTTTTTCCTGCATCTTCTCCTGCATATTATCATGCGCTGCAGTCATCGCTTCTCTTATATTTTCTTCCATAAAGCGCTTTCCTCCTATGTTTTGTATTTATATCCTGTCCTGCTTATAATTCTACCACATTTGCATCGGTTCCTCAAAGCAAGAATCAATTACTTTGAAAGATTCTTCAACTCTTCAACAAGCTGCATATCTTCCGGTCTCACCTTCATGTTCGTACAGAGATTCTTCCCTTCTGCCGTTGTCACACTGATCTCTATGATTGAACCTTCACCAATCTGCGACGATGCCGCCTTGAAAAATGCCGGAAGCTTCGGATGATTCGTTGTAAACTGCGTCAACAGTCCTTTTGCTTTCATAAAATTCATTGGATTCATGTCTGTCACTCTCCTTTAGCCCAGTCAAATGATGTCCGCACAGCCTTTTCCCAGCCGCGCACACGCTCATTCTTCTCTTCTTCTGTGATCTGTGGTTCAAATATCCGCTCGATCTGTGCGTTACTTCGGATCTCGTCCATATCCTTCCAATAGGAAACAGCCAGTCCCGCCAGATATGCCGCTCCGAGCGCTGTCGACTCCACACATACCGGACGCCTGACCGGAACCTGTATGATATCTGCCTGCGTCTGCATCAGATAGTTATTCGCACTGGCTCCGCCATCCACATTCAGCGATTGCAGGTGAATCCCGGAATCCTGATTCATTGCCGCAAGCACATCCGCAACCTGATAGGCAATGGAATCAAGCGTTGCACGCACGATATGTTTTTTATTCACACCGCGTGTCAATCCCACGATCGTACCACGCGCGTAACTGTCCCAATATGGAGCGCCAAGCCCGGTAAATGCCGGAACAACATAACACCCTGCCGTATCATCTACCTGCGTGGCAAGTTCCTCACTCTGTGCCGCATCCCGGATAAATTCCATCTCATCACGCAGCCACTGTATCGCTGCGCCTGCAACGAAGATCGAACCTTCGAGTGCATAATTGATCTTTCCTTCTCTGCCCCAGCCGATCGTCGTTACAAGCCCGTGCTTAGAAAGGATCGGTGTCTCACCGGTATTCATCAGAAGGAAACATCCGGTTCCATATGTATTCTTCGCGTCGCCAGCATGGAAACAATTCTGTCCAAACAGCGCTGCCTGCTGATCGCCTGCGGCACCCGCGATCGGGATTTCGCCGCCCAGCAGATTCGTACATGTATAACCATAGACTTCACTGTTCGAACGCACCTCTGGCAGCATGCATTCTGGAATATCCAACAGTTTTAAGATATCTGCATCCCACTGGAGCGTATGAATATTGAACATCATCGTCCGCGATGCATTGGAATAATCTGTCACATGCACCGCTCCACCGGTCAGCTTCCAGATGAGCCATGTCTCAACCGTTCCGAACAACAGCTCTCCGGCTTCCGCGCGCTGCCTTGCCTGTGGCACATGATCTAACACCCATTTTACCTTTGTCGAAGAGAAATACGGATCTAAGATCAGACCGGTCTTTTGCTGGATCATATCTTTGATTGGACGCACATTCCCTTCTGCATCCGTCATCGTCTGTCCAAGCAACGCTTCACAATATTCTGCGGTTCTCCGGCACTGCCAGACGATCGCATTGCAGATTGGCTGTCCGGTCTTCTTATCCCAGATGATCGTTGTCTCCCGCTGGTTCGTAATTCCAATAGCTGCGATATCCTCTGCCGTCACATTGATCTTGGACATCGCCTCCACTGCCACACCAAGCTGCGTCGACCAGATTTCATTTGCGTCATGCTCCACCCAGCCTGGCTGCGGAAATATCTGTGTAAATTCTTTCTGCGCCATACTCACGATCTTACCACTCTTATCAAATAAGATACAACGGTTGCTTGTTGTACCGGCATCAAGCGCCATAATATAGCGTTTCTTTTGTTTCTCCAATTCCCGTTCCTCACTTTTGTCCAAATATTCTCTGATATCCGTAATTTAACTTCTGTTCCGGTTCCACAGCAGCCGCCATCTCCTGTGTTTCCATGCGCACCTGTATCTGCCTTGCCTCCTGCATACGGTTCTCACATTCCAGATTCCCGCAGTTCATACAGATGCCCTGGCAATGCTGTTCCGGATTGTCAGACAGCAATGCGAAAAACACCACACTTTTCGACGGCTGTAATACGCCATATTCATTTGCCGTAATATCATTTTCCTGTCCGATATCTGCCGGCTGTCTGCCATATACCTCTGCAAGCAGCTTCTGCATGCCATCGAGCGGAATTTCCTCTCCGACAAATACATACCGCTTCACATAGCGGCGATGGAATTTCGGATAGCTCTGATTGAAATCCGCATACATCTGCAAAAGCAGCTCATTTGCCACACACTCCACCATATAGCTTTCCGATAACGCGTGCTCCCGCTCATAATATTCCTGCAGACGATCCACACCTTCGCCAAGTGTCATTGCCACAAGCGCCGACTGTTCTGCATCGAGAAGCGGAACGCCCCGCATCCGTGTGTTGATCCGATAGATTGCATACGGTGCCATGTAAGTGCGAACCTTCTCATATACCTGCTGCAACGCTTCTTTTTCTTCTGTGGAAAAATGATATTTGCGCATCACCTGCTCGATAAATGCGTCCTTATTTGGTTGTTCAACTGCCATTCTGACTTTCATAGTTCCACTCTTACCGTTTAATTTTTTATAAAATCATATATGTCTTGATATACCCGTTTTCTGCCTTTTTCATTCAAAATCTCATGACGCATACCCTTGTACATCGCGCCCCGGACATCCGTATATCCAAGATCCTTCATAAAATGAATTGCTTTTCCAAAATCACTTGGACTGATCGCACATGGATCATCCTTGCCGGAGAAGAACTTGATTGGCAGATCCTTATGCTTCATCTGCCAGCCATCCTTATTGTATGTCTCCTGCAGAAGATAGACCAGATTCTCATAGCCATCTAATGTAAATGTGAAATTGCAATACCGGTCGTTGTTGTATTTTTCTACCGCATCGCGATCAGAATTGATCCACGCATGCTGTAATTTCTCCTTCTTAAACCGTCTCTCATAGCTCGAATTCATCATAATGTGATCCATAAGCTTTGAGTGCTTGCGCCTGCCCTTGCATCCACGGAGAATCTTCAATAACCGCAGTCCCGGGGCAATGCCACGCCGCATTGATGGGCTTCCGACGATCACTGCCTTGTCGATCTCATCGTCATACCGCTTCAGATAACAGCGGGCTACGAGAGAACCCATACTGTGTCCAAGCAGAATATATGGCACATCTCCGACACTCTCTTTAATCAGTTCTGTCACCTGATGTGCATCTTCGATCAAGCCATCATATCCAGCATCGTAGAAGTACCCAAGATCTGCGTCACTCACGACGCTGCTGCCATGTCCACGATGGTCATGGATCACACACAGATACCCTTTCTCTGCCAGATACTTCATAAAATCATAATATCGTTCCTTGTGTTCACACATTCCATGCAGAATCTGCACCACACCGATGATCTTTGCTTCCGGCGCAACTGTCATCGCATGAATCTCTAGCTTATCTGCATGTGAATGAAATTTAAACTCTCTATATTTGACTGCCATGTATAGCCTCCTGTCTATTTAACGCCACATTTCTTACAAATATCCTGCAGACAGCACACATCACAATGCGGCTTCGTGCGCGCACTGCACACATCTCTGCCATGATATACCAACCGGTGACATAAATCACTGCCCTCTTCCGGTGGGATGATCTTCCACAATGCCATCTCGACCTTCTTCGGATCTTTCTCGCCATCCACAAGTCCCATCCGGTTCACCAGACGAATACAATGTGTATCCGTCACGATCGCAGGTTTACCGAACACATCGCCCATGATCAGGTTTGCACTCTTTCTTCCAACGCCCGGAAGTGCCAGCAACGCGTCAAAATCATCCGGTACATTGTCCTGATATTTCTCGTGCAACACCTTCATGCATGCGCAAATATCCTTCGCCTTGCTTCTTCCAAGTCCACACGGACGCACGATTGCCTCCACATCCTCTGGCTTCGCCTCAGCAAGTGCTGCCACTGTCGGATATTTCGCATACAGATCCTGCACGACAATATTCACTCTGGCATCCGTACACTGTGCAGCAAGCCGGACCTCGACCAGAAGCTTCCACGCTTCATCATACTCCAAAGTACATGTGGCATCCGGGTATGCTTCCCGCAAACGCTCTATAATTATAGCGGCTCGTTGTTTCTTCGTCATCGCATAGTATCTCCATTATTTTATCCTTTTTATCATACCAAATTTCATGAAAAATGAAAACCTTTTTCTCCCTCGATTTATCTTTGATTTTTCATCTTGACGTACCCAATTTTACTTTTGTATAATATTATAATCAAGTAAAGTAATTGACGCATCTTTCTATATCGTCAAGCAAGCATATTATACAACTGGAGGAACCGGATATGGATTTACGCATACAGAAAACAAGACAGAATATTTTTCAGGCATTCATCGAACTTCGGGAGAAATATCCTTTGGAGAAAATTACCGTCAAGGAGCTGACAGAACGTGCCCAGATCAGCAAACAGACCTTCTACCTGCACTACCGGGATATGTACGACCTGTCCGAACGTATTGAACAGTCCATGATTCAGGAGATGTTAAAGGAACTCCCTTACCCGGAAAATATCCTTACCCATACCGGTGAGGTCACAAAGCAGTTGTTCCAGAAAGCGATCGATCAGGGGCATAATTTCCGGATTGTCTTTTCCGGCTCTCGTGTCAGCGCACTCACCGAAGGACTGGAAACCTCCCTCAAAAATGCATTATACGAGAAATGTCCAAAATACCGCACCGATCTCCGCGCCAATATTCTTATCACGATTTTAGTACAGGGCTGTTACCATGCCTACGAGCAGTATTCGACCATCGACCAGGATCGTGTTGTCTCTATCATCAGTAAAATCGCAGATGAAATCTCAAACGAATGTAAGTAAAAGAAATCCTGAAAATGCAAAAGCGGTCAACTTGGGGATAGTTGACCGCCAGCTGCGTTATCAAATAACGCGAAGGAGAAATGTGTGTCTTGTGACACTAATATGAATCTTGGGGGGATTCTATATATATAAAGCATTCTCATGCTTTATACCAATCTCATAAGACTTCCTTCCTCTTTTGTCGATTCGTCTCTACACGAGTTATCTTTTGTAGAAATGTATCTCTTGAAGTCTATGGTTGTATAATACAGATTTTTTTTGGTTTTTTATATCAAATATATGTCTTTTTTTGCACTATTATGATATACTATAAAAAAATTTAAAAAGAGAGAATTATTAAGATTTTTAGAAGGAGTATCTATGAATATTGACAAAGAAGTAAACATGAAATTATTCCAACAACAACAGGAGCAAAGCCGCCATCTGGACTACGAGAAAGAATTTGGCATCTACAAAGCAATCGCCAATGGCAACATGGAGGAGGTAAAAGCCCGTCATAAAGAATACGAGGAACACAAAGGCTACACAACCGGTAATGACAAAAATGGTGTGTTATCTGCCGATCCATTACAGAATGCCAAGTATCACTTTGTAATCCTTGCAGCCATGACAAGCCGCTTCTGTGCACAGTATGGTCTTCCACGCGAGATTGCTTACAACATGAGCGACATATTTATCCAGCGCATGGACGTGTGCAAGAAAAAGGAAGAAGTTGACAAGATTCAGACTGAAATGATCATGAGCTATACAAAAGCAATGCAGGACAACCGCAGCAAAGGTATCTATTCCAAGCAGATTGTCAAATGTGTCGACTATATTCAGGCAAACCTGCAACAAGAGCTTCGCTTAGAAAGCATCGCAGAATACCTGAATATGAATCCGACGTATCTCTCCCGTTTGTTCAAAAAGGAAATGGATGTGTCCATCTCCGCTTACATCAAGACCGAGCGTTTGAAAACTGCGGCACATCTGTTGCAATATAGTAATTATTCCATCTCTGAAATTTCAGAGTACTTAAACTTCTCCTCCCAGAGCCATTTTACAAGCTCTTTCCAGGAGTTATATGGACTCACACCGAAGAAGTACCGGGATTTACATACAAGCTGTGAATCTCCGGATCTGGAAGAATACGAATCGTAACAGCTATGATTGCGCAGCAATCTGTGCAACCAGATCTTCCAGATACATCCACCGGTCCATCTTTTCAGCCAGCGTTTGTTCGAGCTGTTCCTGCTCTTCATAGAGCCGTTGCAGTTCGGAGGAATTGCTGGCATTTTTTTCCATTGCAATTTTATTCTCTTCTATCCTCTGCTCCAATATCGCAATATCATCTTCAATCGTATCATATTCCCGCTGTTCCTGATACGAAAGCTTCAGCTTCTTCGTGCGCGGTTTTTCTTTCCAGTTATCCGACTTTCCTGTCTTCGATTCAGCCGTCTCTGTCTTCGCTCCCGCAGATTTCTCTGCCGCCTGTTGTTCATACAGAACCCGTGTCTCGTAATCGGTGTAACCACCCTCGCTCTGCCAGAGTGTTCCGTCCGGGCGGAATGCGAAGATGCGGCGTACTACACGATCTAAGAAATAGCGGTCATGGCTGACTGCAACAACGATTCCCTGGAACGAATCCAGATAATCTTCCAATATCGTAAGTGTCGTGATGTCCAGATCATTCGTCGGCTCATCCAATATAAGGACATTCGGTGCAGACATCAAAACCTTGCACAGATACAACCGTCTGCGCTCACCACCCGATAATTTTCCGATCAGGCCATACTGGTCTTCGCCACGGAACAAGAACCGTTCCAGCAGTCTTGCCGCAGTAATCTTTCCTTCGTCTGTCTCTACATATTCCGCCACATCGCGGATGTAATCGATCACACGCTGGTTCGGGTCCATATCCTTGCCAAGCTGGATTTCCTGTGCGAAATAGCCAATTTTCACTGTCGGACCAATCACAACACTTCCGCTGTCTGGCTCTAAAATCCCCTGCATGAGCTTAAGCAGCGTACTCTTGCCACAGCCATTTCGACCAACGATTCCAATCCGGTCATCCTTTAAGAAATGATATGTAAAATCATGAATGATCGTCTTTCCGTCAAAACTTTTTTCAATATGGTCAAGCTCCACCGTTGTCCGTCCAAGACGTGAGGAAACAGAACCGATCTCTACCTGTGCATCCTTCACTGGTGCGGATTTGCCTTTCATCTCCTCGTAGCGTTCCAGTCTTGCCTTCTGTTTTGTTGAACGCGCTCTGGCTCCACGCTTTACCCATTCAAGCTCCACACGCAGAATCGACTGCCGTTTGCGTTCCTGTGCATCTAAGATATCCTCACGGAGCGTCTTTCCCTCCAAAAATCCAGAATAGTTTGTTGCATACGAATAGATCTGTCCTTTATCCACTTCGATGATCCGGTTCGCCACGCTGTCAAGAAAATATCGGTCATGGGTTACCATAATGATCGAGCCTTTGTATGCGCGCAGTTCGTCCTCTAACCAGGTTGACATCTCACTGTCCAGATGGTTGGTCGGCTCGTCCAACAGTAATATATCTGCTTTCGCTAGTAATGCCGATACGAGCGCCAGACGTTTGCGCTGTCCACCGGATAAGTGTCCGCATGTCTCTTCAAAATCCGTAATGCCAAGCTTCGTCATCATCGTTTTGGCTTCGCTCTCGACCGTCCAGTGGTTTTCCTCTGTGGCATGTCCCCGCACCACTGCCTGCAGCACGGTATCTGTCGGTTCAAATTCCGGTGTCTGTGGCAGATATTGTACTGTATAATGATTTGCCAGTATCACGTTTCCAGAATCTGGTTTCTCTATGCCTGCAATGATCTTCAGAAGGGTGGATTTGCCTGTGCCGTTAATTCCGATGATTCCGGCTTTTTCGCCTTCCTGTAAAAAGAAGGACGCTTTATCAAAGAGCTTGCGCTCGCCATATGCTTTTGTGATTTCATCGACGGTTACGATGTTCATTTTGAATGCTCCTATCATCTATCCAGATTTGGACGCGATTGCCATTCTTCGCAGACACGCTTCCGCTCGGTTCATCACGCAGTGGTACTAAATTCACGACAAACAAGTTTGCCGTTCATTAAGTACCAGCGTGCTTCAACGGTCTGCTTAAGAATTGGCAATCGTGTCCAAATCCATATACATTTTTGATGGGATATCTACGACCTTATCCCTATATAATCTCATTCGTAGTCAGGCAAATTCAGTAACTTTAGACTCAAGTCTATTAGTTCCTGCCTTCCGGATGAATTCATAATCCGCACCTTGCCTTTGTGGTCGTCAGTGCGCAGCAGGCCTTGTACTTTGAGGCGGCGCATGAGTTCGCGGGAGGTTCCAAGGCTGCCATCGATCAGATGGATGTCACGGTCCCCAAGGAAATGGCGGAGTTCTTTTTTCAGGAACGGATAGTGCGTACAGCCAAGAACGATGGATTCTGTGTCGTCGGTCAGGACTGGTGATAGCTTTTCTGCGAAATAATCGTCCAATTCCTGTCCATCCAGATCGCCATGCTCGACGAACTCCATCAATCCGTCACACTGGACTGGAACGATATCTGCCTGCTCCCGATACTTTGCCAAAAGGTTCTGAAACTTCTCCTGTTTGAGTGTCATCGGGGTTGCCATCACTAAGATTCTGCCTCCATGACTTTCCGTCACGGCTGGTTTCACGGCTGGTTCGATTCCCACGATTGGAAGCTCCGGATATGTATTTCGCAGCAAACGTACGGCTGCGCTTGTCGCTGTGTTGCAGGCAACTGCTAATCCTTTGATTCCCATATCCAGCAGTTTTTCTACCACTGCAAATGTCAAATCCCGGATTTCCGCCTGCGGCTTTACACCATAGGGTGCATGCAGGGAATCTCCATAATATATAAAATCTTCCTTCGGCATCAATTTTATGGCTTCGCGCAGGACGCTTAATCCGCCAAGCCCCGAATCCATAAATCCGATTGGGAGTTTTTGTTTTTCCTGTAATTTGTCTGTTTCTGACATGTTATAACCTTCTTGTCATATTTAATGTTGCGACACGAAGCGTGATGGTTTACGCACGCTTTATTCATTTGCATTGCCACGCCCATTCTACCACAGATACCTATACTTGTACAAACGAAAAATCGCAAGGCATATATGGATCAGTCCTTACGCCTTGCGATTTTATCAATATTTGCAGGCAATGAGCTTCTGAGTCAAAAGATATAGCTTACGTTGATTGCCCTAAAATGTACAATTGCTTTTTATTTGGTTGTATCCGTGCTGCGGATCTTATCCCTTACCGGGAATATCATGGATGGCGATACCGAAAGCTCATCAATTCCCATCTTCAGGAAGGTTTCTGTGAGAGTTGTATCGGCTCCAAGCTCGCCGCAGATTCCGACCCAGCAGCCTTCCTTATGTCCATTGTCGATCACCATCTGAATCATACGCAAGATTGCAGGATGGTGGGAATCGTAGAAATCATCCAGTTTCGGATTCTGACGGTCAATCGCCAGCGTATACTGTGTCAGATCGTTCGTTCCGATGCTGAAGAAATCAACTTCTTTCGCAAGCTCTGCACTCATCATAACTGCGGCCGGTGTCTCGATCATGATACCCTGCTCGACATCTCCATACGGAAGTCCCTGTGCATCTAACTCGGCTTTCACTTCGTCCACGATTGCATGAATCTTCTGCACCTCTGCCACGGAAATGATCATCGGATACATGACACCGATATTTCCATAATAGCTTGCACGAAAGATCGCGCGAAGCTGTGTCTTGAAGATTTCCGGCTGTGTCAGGCAGATACGGATTGCACGATAGCCCATTGCCGGGTTATCTTCCTTATCCAGATTGAAATAATCCACCTGCTTATCTGCACCGATATCCAGTGTACGGATAATGACTTTCTTGCCTGCCATATTCTCCGCAACTGTTTTATATGCCTGAAACTGTTCTTCTTCTGTTGGAAATGTATTGCTCTCTAAATACAGGAACTCGCTTCGGAAAAGTCCGATGCCCTCTGCATCATTCTGCAGGGCAGATGCCACATCCGCAACACCACCGATGTTCGCGTACAGCTTGATTTTCTTTCCATCGAGTGTGATATTTTCCTTGCCCTTCAGTTCCTGCAGCAAGCGTTTCTTCTCTTCGGCTTCCTGCTTCTTACTCTCGTATTCTTTCACAACATCATCGGTTGGCTCTACATAGACACTGCCATTGTAACCATCGACAATTGCGAATCTGCCGTCGACATTTTCCTCGAATTTAACACCGATCAGTGCCGGAATATTCATCGTCCGCGCCAGAATCGCTGTATGGGAATTCGTTGAACCATGTCTTGTCACAAACGCAAGCACCTTCGACTTGTCAAGCTGCACCGTCTCACTCGGTGCCAGATCATCTGCTAAGAGAATCACCGGTTCGTCACCATCTAATACACTATCTTTCTTTCCCTGCAGAATCTTCACAACTCGATTGGAAATATCTTTTACATCCGCGGCACGTGCTTTCATATAATCATCGTCCATCGCCGCGAACATGTTCGAGAAATTATCACCTGTCGTTGCAACCGCATACTCGGCATTGATTCCCTGATTCTCGATCATATGTGTGATTGCTTCCACATAATCAAGATCATCCAGCATCATCTGGTGTACATCAAATATCATCGCATTGACTTCTCCGACTTCCACCAGTGCTTTCTCGTAGAGTGCCTGTAACTGCTCCTTCGCGGTTTCCTTTGCCTCTTCAAATCGCTTTACTTCTGCGGCTGTGTCCTCGATCTTTACACGTTTGACAGTACTTTCATCCTTGTTATATACGGAGATCCGACCGATTGCAATTCCGCCAAATACACTTTTTCCTTTTAATTCCTGCATACTCTCACCCGGCTGTATAAGACCTTCCCTTTCTTCGTACATCAATTACAGATTCTCGTTCATGAATGCGGAGAGTGCTGCGATTGCCTCATCCTCCTGCTCACCGTCTGCCTGCAGGATCACTTCCTGTCCCTGCTTTGCGCCAAGACTCATGACACCCATGATACGCTTTGCATCAACGCTTCTTCCATCCTTTGCGATTGTTACCTTGCATGGATAAGCGGCTGCGAGCTTTACAAGCTGTCCGGCTGGTCTTGCGTGGATTCCCTGTGCATCTGTGATTACATAACTAAACTCTCTCATAATTTTATTCTCCTTTTCTTTTATGGTTATTCCAACGTCTATGTTTTCTTTCCAAGTTGCGTACACTACACATTCTACGCAGACGCGCTCTCGCTCACTTCCACACGCAGCGGACACTAAATTCACGTCAAACACGTTTGCCGTTCATTAAGTGCCGGCGTGTTCCAATGGTCTGCTTTAGAATTGTGTAGTGTCCCGCAACTCTATCTACAATATTGGATTTTACAATCCTATATAAAAATTATATGGTATAAAATTCTTCAATCGTATGACCTTGTATTATGCGACTACTTTCTTCTTTAATACACCGAGCAGGAGTGCGGAAATGATACTTCCGACTACCAGTGCGACAAGATACATTGCGGCGTGTCCAACAACCGGGAATACGAAGATTCCACCGTGAGGCGCCATCAGTGTACAGTTAAACGCTGCGGAAAGTCCACCAGCGACACCTGCACCAACCACACATGCCGGAATGACATGTAACGGATCGGCTGCGGCGAATGGAATTGCTCCCTCTGTGATGAATGAAAGTCCCATAACGAAGTTTGTAGGACCTGCCTTGCGTTCCTGCTCTGTAAACTTGTTCTTGAACAATAAGGATGCGATTGCAATTGCGATTGGAGGAACCATACCTCCGATCATAACCGCTGCCATGATATCATAATTTCCGGCTGCAATCTGCGCGGTACCGAATACATACGCTGCCTTGTTGACCGGGCCTCCCATATCGACTGCCATCATCGCGCCGAGCAATGCTCCAAGCAGGATAATATTTGCACCACTCATGTTCTTCAAGCCATTGTTCAAAGCTGTATTGATAAATCCGACAACCGGTTCAATCACATACACCATACCTGCTCCGGTAATCAGCAATCCTAAGACCGGGATCAGCAGGATCGGCACCATTCCTTCCAGTGCAGAAGGAAGCTTCGAGAAAATCTTCTTCAGCAGCAATACAACATAGCCTGCTATAAATCCGGCAGCCAGTGCGCCGAGGAATCCGGACTTTCCATTTGCTGCAATGGCACCACCTAAGAAGCCAAGTGCAAGTCCCGGACGGTCCGCGATACTCATCGCGATAAATCCGGCGAGGATCGGCAGCATAAAACTAAATGCCACGCCTCCAACCTGAGCCTTCAAGAAATAAGCAACCGGTGTCAATGTACCGAAGTTACTCTTTACATCTGCAACCGAACCATACTTGTCAATCAGATACTGCGGAACGTGGTTTAAGTCAATGAGCAATCCGTCAATCAGGAATGCAAGTGCGATCAGAATACCACCGCCAACGACAAATGGTAACATATGCGATACACCGTTCATCAAATGCTTATAAATCTGGTGTCCGACGCTTTCTTTGCCCTCGGTCTCTTTGCTTTCGGCTGCATCACCGCCTGCTTCATAGACAGCTGCTTTGCCTTCGGCTGCTCGTGTCAGTAATTGTTCTGCCTTATTGATACCATCTGCCACCTTGCAGATGATCACCTTCTTGCCGTGGAAACGATCCATCGGCACCTGCGTATCTGCAGCTACGATGATCGCATCTGCTTCTTTGATTTCTTCTGCAGTCAATACATTCTTGGCTCCGCCGGAACCTCTGGTTTCTACCTTGATTGCGTAGCCCAGCTCCTTTGCTTTCTTCTCCAATGCTTCGGCAGCCATATAAGTATGTGCGATTCCGGTCGGGCATCCCGTTACTGCTAAAATCTTCTTTGTTGCTTCTGAGATAGTCGGAATCTCTTCCTGCTTGGCATCACCATTTTCCGCCTTGTCAATGATACTTAAGAATTCATCTACTGTCTTCGCGGATTTCAATGCGTTCGTGAAATCCCCGTCCATAAGAAGCACGGATAATTTGCTCAGTACATCGAGATGTACATTGTCTGCGGTATCCGGTGCTGCGATCAGGAACAGCAGATGTACTGGCTCGCCATCCAACGAATCGAAATCAACACCATCCGGAATCACCATCGCTGCAAGTCCTGCCTGCTTCACGGCTGCCGACTTACAATGCGGAATCGCGATTCCTTCTCCAATTCCGGTTGTTCCTTCCTGTTCTCTTGCATACACACCCTTGCGGTATGTGTCAACATCTGCGATCTTTCCGCTCTCTGCCATCAAGGCTACGGCACGATCCAGTGTTTCTTCCTTCGAGCTTACCTTCGCACCAAGGTAAATGCTCCTCTTGTCTAACAAGTCTGTAATTCGCATACGCAACCCCTCCTTTATCATTTTTTGCCGAAGGTCTTCACGTACAAGCCTTCGACTTCTTCCTTCGTTGCTAGCTCTTCCGAAAATGCACTCGCACTTCCGGTACATACACCCATTTCAAATGCGTTTCTATAAGCATCTGCTCCGCCATCTGTAATCAGATATCCGGCAATAAATCCGGCGACCATCGAATCTCCGGCACCGACGGAATTTTTCACTGTGCCCTTTGGAGCCTCTGCCCGGTACTCACTTCCGTCCTCCGCAAGTAATACCGCGCCATCCCCTGCCATGGATACAAGCACATTTCTGGCTCCCTGCTCCTGCAGCTTCTTCGCATATTTGCATACATCGTCTTTGTCTTTGATCTCCACACCGAAGATCTCGCCGAGTTCGAAATTATTCGGTTTGATCATAAACGGCTTATATGGAAGCACATTCACCAGAAGATCTCTTGTCGCATCTACGACGATCTTCAACTTCTTGTCCTGCAGACGTTTCATGATATCCATATAGGCGGACTGCGGCATGCTCTCCGGAATCGAACCTGCCAGCACAAGGATATCGCCCCCCTGCAAGGTCTCTAACTTCTGATATAGCTGTTCCAATGCATCCGCGGAAATCTTCGGTCCCTGTCCATTGATTTCGGTTTCCTCCTTCGCGCGAATCTTGACATTGATCCGTGTCATGCCTGCATCTAACTCAATAAAATCGCTTTCCACACCTTTTGCCTTCAACATGGATTTCAAAACCTCTCCGGTAAATCCGGCCGTAAATCCAAGTGCCTGATTCTCGAATCCAAGATTCTTCAATACCATAGATACATTGATTCCTTTTCCACCCGGCAGAATCTTCTCGCCACTGGTACGGTTGACATATCCAAGATTCACGCAATCCAGATCCTGCACATAGTCGAGAGAGGGATTAAATGAAACAGTGTAAATCATACGCTCACCTCCGTGATATTCTTCATTCCTCTGTACTCATTATTTTCAATCTTCGTTGTAATTATCCTTGCAGACTTGAATTCCGCAAAACTAATCGAACAAATCTCACCGAATTTGCTGCTGTCGCACAGCACATAGCGTTCTTTCGTCTTCTGCATGGATTTCTTCTTCACCATTGCTTCTTTGACATCCGGTGTTGTAAATCCGTTGCCCTTTGTCACGCCGTTCGCACCCCAGAAGCCTTTCGTGAAGTTGTATTTATCCAGAGAGATAATCGCTTCTTCTCCAACGATCGCTTCTGTGACCGGCTTGAACTCACCGCCAAGGATATATGTCGTATAGCCTTTCTGTGACAAATGCTTTGCATGTGCAAATGAGTTTGTGACGAATATCACATTCTTCGCTGTGATATAGTCAATCATCAGCTCGGTTGTCGTTCCGGCATCCATATACACCACATCCTGATCCTTGATCAATGCTGCCGCATATCTGGCAATCTCAATCTTTTCTTCCCGGTTGATCTCCTTCCGGTATTCCACCGCATCGTCCTTCACATGGAAGCTTCCGCCGATTGCCATCGCACCGCCATGTACCTTCACCAGTCTGCCTTCCTTATCCAGTGCGTTCAGATCCCGCCGGATCGTGGACTCGGAAATATCAAGAAGCTGCATCAGTTCCTGTACGGAAACGCTGTGTCTTTGTTCTACTGCTGCAAGTATCGCCTGCTGTCTTTCTTCTCCTAACATGTTTCTCCTTTCCGTCAAAATCGTTCATTTTGTTTCATTTTCGTTCAACTTTTCTATATAATAACGCCATTTTCCGTCATTGTCAATCATTTTCTTTCATTTTTCTCCAATTTTCAGTCAATTTTCCAATCAAATTCCGTCAAAAGTCACATACCATGTAATATGCCCAAATTACCGGCATAAAAAACAGGACAGCTGACTGTAAATCAACTGTCCTACATGCATTTATACTGTGTTGTTATTACGCCATCTGCGTCTGAAACAGCGTATCGATCTCTTCTTTCGTTGCAAGCTCCTCGGAAAATGCACTGGCACTTCCGGCACAGATACCAAGCTTCAACGCATACTCATAATCGTCACGCTCGATATAACCTGCCAGGAATCCGGCAAGCATCGAATCACCGGCACCGACAGAGTTCTTCACCTGTCCCTTCGGTGCGGCTGCGCGAATCACTCTGCCATCCTCTGTCACAAGGACTGCACCCTGATACGACATGGAGACGAGCACATTTCTCGCGCCACGCTCCTGCAGCTGCTTCGCATACATCTCTGCCTGATCCATCGTTGTTACTTCCACACCGAACAGGTTTCCAAGCTCGGTACGGTTTGGCTTAATCAAAAATGGGTGATACGGAAGAACATTCGTGAGCAGTTCTCCGGTCGCATCCACGATAATCTTGTTGTTATTATATTGCAGCATCTGCATGATATCCATATACGTTGTCTTGGACATACAGTCTGGCAGGCTGCCTGCAAGTACCAGATAATCATCCTGATCCAGATATCCAAGCTTCTCATAGAGCTCTGCGATATCCTCGCTCTTGATCTCCGGTCCCTGTCCGTTTACCTCTGTCTCATCGCCACAGCGCATCTTGACATTGATACGCGTCAGTCCATTTGCAATATCAATAAAATCCGCGTTCATATCACGCTGCATCAACAGCGCTTTCAAAGCTTCCCCGGTAAATCCCGATGTAAAGCAGATTGCCCGGTTATCGATACCGAGATTCTGCAGTACGATGGATACGTTGATGCCCTTGCCGCCCGGCAGAATCTTCTCACCTGTCGTACGATTCACCTGGTTGCGTTCGAATTCCGTCAAATCCAGAATATAATCCAGCGACGGGTTAAATGTAACTGTATATATCATATTTTTCCCTTTCTCTCTATGCGTAGATCCCGAACCAATACATTAATTTTATAATACCCTATTCCCCGCGTGATTGTAAATGTTTTTTTATCTATACATTCCGAGAATTCCTATACGCTTTTGTCACTCCTTTACGGACAGTATAATTACCATCACTAAAATACATGCCATACCTACCAGATCCATCGTCGTCATGACCGTTCCAAGCCACAACACGGAAAAAAGTGTTGCCGAAACCGGTTCCACGCTGGAGATCATGCTGGCACGCACCGGGCCGATGTCATGTACTCCCTGCAGGAATAACAAAAACGACATCATCGTTCCGATCAAAACCATCGCCGCAACTGCTAATATTCCATGGAAATCGAGATGCACCGGAATCGTCCATACCTTGACGATACAGCTATATACCACGCCACAGATCAGCATGCCATAGCCAACGACCGGCTGACTGCCCCATTTTTTTAGCATCCGCTCCGGAAGCAGGGTATACATGCAGAACCCAAACGCCGCAAGCAATCCCCACTTCAGTCCCTCTTTCGAGATACTCATCTGATGGATATTTCCATGCGTTGCGATGAGAAAAGTACCGCCAACCGCCAGAAGCACCGCCACAATCTCGCGAAACTTCGGCGGACGCAATCTGCGTACACAGGATATGATCAGCACCATCACCGGTGCCAGATACTGCAGTGCCGTTGCAATCCCGGCGTTCGTATGATGAATGGCTTCCAGATATGCATACTGACACAAGCCCACGCCGAAAATCGCAAACAGGATGATTCCGAAGAAATCCCGTGTCGATTTGAATATATCAAATGCCGCTTTTCGCTCGCGGATAATATATGCAATTGTGAGGATCACACCGGTGACAAGCATGCGCATACAGGAAAGCCATGCCGTGTTGATGTTGTAGTGCGAAAACAAAAACTGTCCGCAGGCACCCGAAAATCCCCACGAGATTGCGCCAACCAGTACGCACAGCACACCGCGCAGCTGATTCCCATGTGTACCCTCATCATAATTTCTTCGTTTACTCATTGCTGATTTACCAGAACAGCTTTGATCTCGTCCACATTCGCATATCCGTTTTTCTCCATGATATACTTCAAAGCCTCCTGTATATCCTCCTCTGTCAGGATAATCTGCTTGCTCTCCTCTGTTACGACCGTACAGCCGCCCTTCATATCACAGCATCTGCCACTACAATTATTCTTCTGTATATTTTTCCGGCTGATCGCACCGATTTCCTCGAGCGTATTGATCATGCGGTACACGGTCGCAATTCCAATGCTGTTGTCTCGCTTATGCGCCAGAAAATAAACTTCCTTACAACAGGTATATTCTTCATTTGCAATAATGTCGACGATCAGCTTGCGCTGCTCTGTCAGACGATATCCATGTTCCTTGAGTGACGCAAGAATCTCTTCCTTACTGCTTGCTACCTGTCTGATTGGTTCCTGATCGTTCATTCTGTCACCTCTTTCGATTCTATTTCATTCTTTTTATTTGCGCTCTTTAATTTTTTGACGGTACTCTGGTACAAGATTACGGATAATGTCGTTCCGATCGTCCACCCGACCGGCCATGCAAGCCAGATTCCGGTGCTGCCCCATTCCCTTGAGAAAAGCGCGGCTAAGATCACACGCAGAAACAGATCCAGAAATGTTGTAACCATAAACTGCTTCATTGCTCCAACGCCCCGCAGGACACCGTCCGTAATCAGCTTGACCGACACCACAAAATAAAATGGTGCTAATATATGCAGGAATTCAACACCGACCTTCTTCGCCTCGATACTGTTTTCATCCATGAAAAGCTGCACCAGACTGCCGCTGCACGTAAGATACAATATTACAACCGGCACGCATGTAAGAAAGATCAGCTTCAGTGCTGCCTTGCAGCCCTGACTGATTCGTTCAATCTTCTGTGCACCAAGATTCTGTGCCGCAAAATTCGAGACGCCGTTTCCAAGCATCGTAAATGTCGTGATGACCATGTTATTGAGCTTCACGGCTGCCGCATATCCTGCGATCACGTCTGAGCCGAAGCTGTTGATGATACTCTGGATGATGATATTTCCGATTGACACGAAGCCCTGCTGCAGGGTACTTGGTATCGCAATCTTCAGCATCTTACCGAAGATTTCTCCGGAGAATACCTGCACCTTCTGATGTCCTTCGTGTTCATCCTTGATCTTACGCAGCCGGAGCAGCACAACGATCACGGACAGGATACAGCTTACGCCCTGGCAGATAAATGTCGCCCACGCGACACCTGCCACGCCCATATGAAAGCTCTTTACAAACAGGATATCTACAAATACGTTCGATACCGATGAAAAAGCTAAGAATATAAACGGTGTTTTCGAGTCTCCGAGTGCCGAGAATATACCGGTTGCAATGTTATAGAAGAACAAAAATACAAGTCCGCCGGTATACACGTCCAGATACAGTTTGGAATCTGCAAATATATCTGCCGGTGTGTGTATCAGATGCAGCAATGCGCCGCCCGCAAAAAGTCCGGTCAGTGTCAGAATCAGACACAGCACCGCCGAATATATAAACGTCGTATAGACGGTCGTCTTCATCTTCCGGTAATTCTTCGCCCCGAAAAACTGCGCCGCAATGACGGAACACCCCATGTTGCAGCCAAATGCAAACGCCATATAAATCAATGTAATCTCATAAGAATTTCCCACGGCTGCAAGTGCATTTTTACCAACATATTTTCCTGCGACCAGACTGTCTGCAATGTTGTAAAGCTGCTGGAAAATGACGCTTCCAAGTAACGGAATGCAATACCTCCACAATACACGCTCCGGTTTCCCTACTGTTAAATCCTTATTCATCGTTGCCGCACCGTATGTCCGGTACGCCTCGCCTCCTTTTTACTCTGTTTCCGAATCATGGCAAACCTGATTATTCTTCTGAGAAGCTGCATCCGCAGAACAATTGTACGCAGACGCGCTCTCGCTCGGTTCAGCACGCAGTGGATACTAAATTCGCGACAAAAAACAGTCGCTCATTAAGTACCAGCGTGCTTCAACGGTCTGCTTTACAATCTGTTCTGTGGATGCAGCTCTGCCATATTTCATCAGGTTTGCCATGATTCCATAAACACTCATCTTATATGATGCCTGGCTTATCTAATGTTCCTTGTATGCTCCAAGTATCTTAATATCGTTATACACTTGGATTTGTCTCAGTGTCTCGACAACAACTTCGAGCCGCTCGGTCAGGCAGTCGATCTCGATGTAGAAGTTGTAGGTTCCCATCGATTGTTTTGTCGGACGGGACATGATTGAGATCAAGTTGATGCGTTTGTCATAGAACCGGCGCAGGATATCGAACAGGATTCCGGGCCGGTCGGTGGCAGGCATGATATAGACCGGGATTCGTACTTTCTCCCGTGTAAGCTCCGCGGTTTTCTCTGTGCCATCCGCATCTGCATCCAACCCTTTCTCGTTACTTACAAGCTCTTCTAACTGCTTTTCAAGATCCGGATTTTCCACGTCTAACACGCCCTTGCGCAGGATGATAAAACGGGTATGATTGCCTTTTGCATCTGTCACATCTTCTGCAAGCACGCGCACATCGTCTGCCTGTATCACATGATGTGGTACAATTGCCGCTGTTCCTGGTTCATCCTGTATCTTGTAATAAGATTCCATGTTACTGTTCGTCGTTACAATCTCTGCGTCATGCAGGGTATGCAGGAACTGTCTGCACTGCCCGTTCGTCTTGAACTGCACATAGATCTTCCGGATATCTTCTATCTTCTCTGTATTGGCAAGCAGCGAAAACTGAACTGCCACCTGATTTTCATCGACGATATAGACGTTTTTCTCCAGCAACAGGTCAAGTGTCCGCTGCACATAACCATCCAGCATATTTTCTACCGGAACAACCGCATACTCACACGCTTCGTTCGTACAGAGCTGTTCGAACACATCGTCAATTGTCGGACAATAAAGCGGTTCTAATGATTTCCCGTGTGCTGCCTCATATTTCTTATTATATTCTTCATAGGACTTATCGCAAAATGTCCCTTTCGGTCCTAATACTGCTATCATGTAGATGTCTCCTCCCGAACGTGCATTTCCTATCTGCTGATTCACTTGCGAATCCAGCTGATTGCTTCATCTGTGCACACATTATATCCACTCGAAATTTCCACCGGTAATGGCAAGACTGAGTAATGCGTCCATCTTCTCGACATCCTCACCCTCCAATACCTGTATCAGCTTTGCGGTGTCTTCAGCCACCTGCATAGTCTCATCCGGTCCGATCTCCGGATCAAATTCCGCCTCACAGTATGGACAGTTGATATGCTCCATCGTCTGCAGAGACAGGAATTTCTCTCCACAGCTTTCACATTCATAATACCCACAACGGGTTGTTCCTTCCGGTACATAATACATATGCTGACTTTACTCCTTTACATCTATCTCTTTCACGGGATCCCTTATTCTGTATCATCGGAATCTCCTGTATCCTCCAATTTAGTTTCACCCTTCAGGTCGTTCAGGTTTGTCGCCGGGAAGATATCTGCCACATCATTGATTGCGATATACGCATACGGATCAATACTATGTACCAGATTCCGCATCTTGCCGACCTGAAACCGGTTCACAATGAAATACACCAGCGTGCGGTCGGTATTCGAGTAATATCCTTTCGCATCAATCGTTGTGATACCGTTTTCAAATGCGGCGGAAAGTGCCTCGCATACATGCTTCGGATGCTCTGTCACGATAAAGGCTGCCTTGGAACGGTCGAAGCCCTCCACGAAGAAATCAATCGTTTTCGATGCCGCCGCATAGGTCACAACCGAGTAAAGCGGCAGAATCCAGCTGTCAAGCACGATTCCACATATGATGTATAAGATTACATTGTATGCCATTACGAACGAGCCGAGACTTAACCCCAGCTTCTTCGCGAACATAACACCTATGATGTCGATACCATCCATCGCACCGCCAAACCGTACCGCAAGTCCGCTTCCGCAGCCGGAGATGATACCTCCGAAGATTGCACACAGAAACAAATCACTTCCGGCAAGCGGAGATACGATCGTCACATCCACAGGCAGAATATCTGTGATGATCCATGCAACAATGGAATAGATCAAAACCGCATAAATCGCGTAGATTGTGAATACCACGCCCTCGCGCTTTAACCCAAGTAAGAAGATTGGAATATTTAAGAGAATCAAAACCAGGGAAAGACTGATCCATTTCGGTGTGAGCTGGGACACCAGCATAGCAGTTCCCGAGATACCGCTATCATACAGTTTGACAGGAGCTAAAAATATAACAACGCCAAACGCATTGACGATTCCCGCAACCGTCAGGAGCAAAAAGTTCTTGATACTGAGCATGCCACATACCTTCCTGATTTTTTCCATTCGCAATCCTCCTGCTATAATATGTATCGCCCCCTCACATTCGTTCGGCGGCAGATCGTCGGAAACATCCTAAATCATTCACTCCGTTCATGATGTTTCCTCCTAATTTTTAATTTTACCTACAAGTTCTCGATCTGTTCCCGAAATGGGCGAAACGCAGATGGTAATGCATACGTCTCGTCCAGACTCTCCTTTGTTACCCACTTCCATTTTTTATTTGTTTTCCGACATCGGATATAATACGCTGTCATATGCCATTCCACATGGCTGAATATATGTGTGTAGCTTGTCTGCATCAGAAGATCCAACGGTTCTGCCTGCCAGCCGGTTACCTGTGTTACCGCCGCCTGCTTGTCAAGCTTTGCATCCACATTCGGGAATTCCCACATGCCTGCCAGAAGTCCGCTTGTGCTGCGCTTATGCAGTGCCACGGTATCTTCCGTAAGCAGGATAAATACTGTCTTATCCACAATTTTTCGTTTCTTCTTCTCACTGCGGACGGGCAGATTTCTCCATGTGTCCTGCTTTCGTGCCTGACAGATCTCCGCTACCGGACATACATCGCACCGCGGTGCACCATTTGGCACACAGACAGTCGCACCAAGCTCCATCAGTGCCTGCGTCGCGATTCCCGGATTCTTCTGCGGATACGTCTCCTGCAATTTTCTCGTGATGCGCTTCTTCGTTGTCTGCAGATCAATGTTTGCGTCATCCGCCAGAAGCCGGCTATACACGCGCAATACATTTCCATCCACCGCCGGTGTCGGTGCATCAAAGCAGATCGACGCGATTGCGCCTGCTGTGTAGTCGCCAATACCGGATAAACTCCGGATCTGTGCGTATTCCGACGGAAATACTCCCGTGTATTCCGCACAAATCGTCTGCGCCGCCTTCTGCAGATTGCGCACACGGTTATAATATCCAAGTCCTTCCCAGAGCTTTAAGATTTGTTCCTCCGGTGCCTCCGCCAGATCTGCAATCGTCGGAAGTGCCGTAAGAAATCGCCGGTAATATTCCTTGACTGCCTCCACACGCGTCTGCTGCAGCATGATCTCTGACAGCCACACATGGTACGGCTCCTTATCCTGTCTCCACGGAAGTTCGCGTTTATGTGCTTCATACCACGGAATGAGCGCCTCAAACATGGCAATAAGCACTTGTTCCTCTGTCCTCATTAGAAGTCAAGCTTGATGAAACTATCGTCGTCACGATTTGCAAGCTTACGTCCTTCCATTGTCTTGATCGCCAGATCAATCTGTTCGATCATCGAATCCGTGATATTCGTTTTCTCCCCGTAATTCAGATAATTCAGGATTGTCAACATCTCGGATTCACTATCTGTAAAATACCCGGTGCCTTCCTGCTGCATATCGCCCACATTCTTGACGAGCTCCAGCATCTTGTTCGGCAGCGTTCTGTAATCCCATGGTTTTGATTCGATATCACCTAACATCGTCTTATTCCTTTCCATTCCAACAATATGTACAAAGCTTCTCCGGCTCGATTCCAACAGCCTCAAGCATATCATCTAAGCGGTGGAACCGGAGTGATGTAAATTTCAGCTTCTCGCAGATCTTATCAACCATCTTCTGGTATTTCTCAGATGTGTAATCTGCGTACTCCTGCAAGACTTCATCGCTGACATCCCCGCCCTCTAACTCTGCGATAACATTTCTTGTGATCAGCTCCATCTCAGAGTTTGAACGGGAGAAGTTTAAGTATTTACATCCGTATACAAGCGGTGGGCACGCCGGACGAATATGCACTTCCTTCGCACCACTCTCAAACAAATATTCTGTCGTCTCGCGAAGCTGTGTACCACGCACGATGGAATCATCGATCAGCAGCAGGCTCTTATCCCGGATCAGCTCCTCGATCGGGATCAGCTTCATCTTCGCGATCAGATTACGCTTACTCTGAATCGTTGGCATGAACGAACGTGGCCATGTCGGCGTGTATTTGATAAATGGTCTGGAAAATGGAATACCAGACTCATTTGCATATCCAACTGCATGTGCCGTACCGGAATCTGGAACACCCGCAACGATATCCGGCTTGACATTATCCCGTCTTGCAAGAAGCTGCCCACAGCGATACCGCATCTCCTCGACATTCACACCCTCGTAAGTCGAAGACGGATAACCGTAGTAGATCCAGAGGAAGGTACAGATCTTCATCTCTTTGCCCGGCAGAACCAGTGTCTTTAACGCATCGCTCGTCATAACAGCAACCTCGCCCGGTCCAAGCTCCCGGTAGGTTGAATAACCGAGATTCAAGAACGCAAAGCTCTCAAAAGTCGCACAGAATGCGCCATCCTTCTTACCAACGATAATCGGTGTTCTTCCGTATTTGTCTCTTGCAAGGTAGACACCCTTCGGTGTCAGGATCAGCATGGACATCGAACCCTCGATAATCTCCTGCGCATAGCGGATACCATCGATGAAATTATCCTTCTGATCGATAATCGCAGCGACAAGCTCTGTTGCATTGATCTCTCCATTGCTCATCTCAAAGAAATGTGTTCTTCCCTGCAAAATTGTATCAATGATCTCCTGTGCATTGTTGATCTTACCAACGGTTGTAATTGCAAACGTACCGTGATGCGAACGCACTAAGATCGGCTGTGCCTCATAGTCTGAAATACATCCGATTCCGAAGTTACCTTTCATGGTATTTGCTTCTTTATCAAACTTTGTCCGAAATGGTGCATTGTCAATCTTATGGATTGCTTTTTCAAATCCATGTTCCTCACTATACACCGCCATACCTGCACGTCTCGTTCCAAGATGGGAATGATAATCTGTTCCAAAAAACAAATCAAATACACAATCCTCTTTCGACGCAACTCCAAAAAAACCGCCCATGACTGTACCTTTCCACTTTCGTGGCCTTTCCCTGTATGCTTTTTATTTTTGAACATATTTTTACCACATAACATTATAACAACAATATTTCGGTTTTGAAACACTTTTTTGATATCGGATGTATATTTTTGCGGAAGCGGGGAATGATAGATGTAAGAAAGTACATTTCTGTATTTTTAACGTATATGGAGGTTTGTTATGAAAGTATTAAACTGTGTGGCTCTTACAATTGCCATCATCGGTGCGATCAACTGGGGACTGATTGGTTTCTTCGACTTCAATCTTGTTTCCGGCATCTTCGGCGATGCGACCGCATTCACACGTGTCATCTATGCTTTGGTCGGTCTTTCCGGACTCTACATGATCAGTCTGTACGGAAGAGCTTGTGCAGACGCTTAAAAAGAAAATGCTGTCTGAACTGCTATGTGTCCAGACAGCAATTTTTTATGCCTTATTTTTCTCTTCGAGTCTTGCAAATACTTTATCGTAGCTTGCATTTCCGTAATTTAAGGACCGGTTTACACGGCTGATCGTCGCGGTCGAAGCGCCTGTCTCGTTCGCTACCTCCGCATAAGTCTTTCCATCCTTCAGAAGCTTCGCAACCGCAAACCGCTGCGCAATCGACTGTACTTCCTTCACCGTACAGACATCCTCAAAAAAATCCATACATTCATCTACCGATTCGAGCGTGAGTACAGCTTCGAGAAATTCTTTTACAAATTGTGTCCGTATTGTCTTTTCCATGTCATCACCTACTCATATTGAGCTATCCTATTTATTCTCTTTGTGCACCCAGACTGCCACGGCATCACGGTTTACATAGAAATCACCGAAGCCTTCCTCGTCAATCTTGATGTTGTATTTTGCATTTCCCATCGCATCCGCGAAATGGCATCCTGCAAACTGCTTACCAATATACATATGCTTTGTGCCGCCGGTTCCATCGGAGATCACAACCGCCATACCGGAATTCTTATGTTCCTCATCGCCTTCGCGTGTCCAGCCAATGCAGTTTGGATCATCGAAATAATCGTGCTGTGCGCCATATGCCTGATTCTTACGAAGCTTCATCAGCTTGTCAAGCTCCCGCTTCTTCGACTTGATCTTCGCTGTTGGGATTCCCTTGTAATCGCCATAGAATACACATGGATAGCCTTCCTGACGAAGCAGGATGATCGCATATGCCATCGGCTTGAACCAATCCTCTACCCACGACTCTAATGACTGTCCCGGCTGGCTGTCATGGTTATCGACAAAGGTTACTGCCTTCATCGGATTCACCTTTGCAAGCGTACCGTCTAAGATCGTGCGCAGATCGTAATTGCCATGTGCCTTCGAACAATTATGGAAGTTGAAATGGAGCGGCACATCGAAGAGACTTAACTCGCTCTCGTTCGCATTTATGTAATCCTGTAATACATTGACATCCCAGTGCCAGTACTCACCAACTGCGAATAAATCCTTTTCGACATCTTCTTTCATGGCACGCAGCCAGTCCTTATAGAAATATTTGTTGATATGCTTCACTGCATCAAGCCGATATCCGTCAATGCCAGTCTGCTCGGTATACCACTTGCCCCAACGGGTAAGCTCCTCTGTCACCTCCGGATTGTTAAAATCCAGATCCGCACCCATCAGATAATCATAGTTTCCAAGCTCGGAATCCACTTCCCTGTCCCAGTCTTTTCCCGCAAACTTGAAGATGGATTTGACTGCTCTGTCCTGATCCCAGTCGATGCCATCAAAATGTGTCCAGTTCCATGTAAAATCCGAATACTTTCCTTTTCTTCCCGGAAATGTAAACTTCGTCCACGCCCCAATCGTCTTGGAATCGCCTACCATCTGATTCCGGCTGTTCGCGTTGAACTCTTCCGCAGACACCTGCTCCACCTCGTCTGCACCAATTCTATGATTCAATACGATATCTGCATATACCTGGATTTTCTTATCATGCAGTGCCTTGATCGCTGCTAAGTATTCTGCTTTCGTACCATACTTTGTCGGGACAGAGCCCTTCTGATTAAACTCACCCAGATCATACAGGTCATAGACACCGTATCCGACATCTTCTTTTCCCTGTGCGCCTTTATATGCCGGCGGTAACCAGACTGCCGTCACCCCTGCGGTCTTTAATTTTGCCGCATCCTCTGCCAGTGCTTTCCAAAGGGATGCATCTGCAGGAAGATCCCACTGAAAATACTGCATCATAGTTCCATTCATACCCATGAGTTTCTACCTCCGCAATACTTTAACATTTTAAAGTATTATAACAAATGGTTTGGATTCCGTAAAGTTTATTTTCCTATTTCTAACGGACTCTTCCAACGGACGCAGGCATATCGGACAATGGTTCCAATCCGGGGCCGCTTCCGCTTAGTTGCTCCTTCTTGGAATCCATTTGTCCGATATGCCTGCTGGGTGTTGATATGATTATTATGTTAGTAATGTATCCCAAAGCATATATTTAATTATTTCCCACCTGTGTTGATATAATTATGTTTGTAATATCTTTCTCTATATGATTTGAAACCGTCAATTATTCTACTATATCCTCGGAGAATCCAGGCTGCTTCTCTCCATAGTTTCTCACCAAACTTAGATATTCCTTCTTGTATTCATCCGATCCGGCTGCATAACTGGCAAGCGTGTACACCATGCCAAGGTCTGCACTGCCGGAATATTCGCTGTCTTTCAAGAGCATTCCGAAGGCGGCGACGCTGGCTGCAAAGCGCAGGTTATCAGAGCCGTCTTTGTTGTAGTTTTCTGTCTTGCATGGGTAGGATTCCAATTTGCTCTCCTCGCCGTCCGGCTCTTTGTAGCGAATATTGACGGTAAATAATTCATCGGTGTAATCTTCGGTTCCACAGGTTACAACCTGCGCGGCTTCGCCGTATTTTAAGTCTGTCTTCGGAAGCTCCATCTCCGAATCAACCGGAATGATCTCATAAAGCGCAGTCACGCTGTGTCCGGCTCCCATCTCGCCGCCGTCCTTTGTATCATCTGCGAAATCCTCTGCCGCCATCACACGGTTTTCATATCCGATCAATCGGTAGCCTTTCACCTGCGCCGGATTGAATTCCACCTGCAGCTTCACATCCTTTGCAACCGTCACCATATTGGCTCCAAGCTCATCGACCAATGCTTTCTTCGCCTCAAACATCGAGTCAATATACGCATAGTTTCCATTTCCCTTGTCCGCAAGCAGCTCCAGTTTGTTGTCCTTGTAATTGCCATAGCCGACGCCAAAAGTGCTTAAGAATACACCGCTATCCTTCTTCTCGGTAATCAGCTTCTCCAACTGTCCCTCACTGGTCAGCCCGACATTTAAGTCTCCATCGGTACAGAGAATCACGCGGTTGTTTCCACCCTTGATGAAATATTTCTGAGCAAGTGCATACGCTGTCTCAATCCCCGCGCTGCCATTTGTACTTCCATACGCTTCCAAACCTTCAATCGCAGAGGAGATTTCATGATAGTCGTCTCCGCTTACACCCTGCAGGACAACCTCGTCCGAACCAGCATATGTCACGATAGATACCCGATCTTTCTCGGTCAGATTCTCTGCCAGCATGGTAAGAGCCTGCTGCACAAGCGGCAGCTTATTATCGTCAAACATCGAACCGGACACGTCGATCAGAAACACGAGGTTGGACGCCGGTGCCTCCTTGAAATCGATTGCCTGCGTATTCATGGCAACTAAGGCAAGCTTTGTATCCTTATTCCACGGACAATCCGCATACTCGGTATACACGGCGAATTTTTCATTGCCTTTCGGGAGCGGATAATCATAATGGAAATAATTGAGCATTTCCTCGATACGCACCATCGACGGATCAATGTCGTAGCCATTTTCGATTGCACTCCGGATCTGTGTATAGCTTGCTGTATCCACGTCGGCGGCAAAAGTCGAAAGTGGTGAGGTCTGCACGTTCATCCATGGATTTTCGTCTGTGTAGGAATATTCGTTTGTATTCCACTCTTCTGTATCCGGGCATTGGAGAGAGTCATCATAAAAACCGGATTCGCAATCTGCTGTCGCCATATTGGCTGCAGATTCCTGTATAATTCCGTCCACCTGCATTTCATTATCTTCCTCTGCCACATCACCGGAAGGAACTGTATCTTCTCCCGTAACTGTTACGTCTGTCTTTCCTGTCTGCGTTTCATCTGCTTCTTTTTTGTTCCCGCATCCACATACAGTCACCGCCATACAGATGCTTAACGCCATTGCTAAAATTCGTTTTCTCATAAAAAATCCTCCTTCGATCTTATATACATCTTTGTTTTCAAAAGCCTCTATATAAGATACGAAGGAGGATTCCTTTTTTATGGTACTTTTTAATTTTTTATTTTATAAATCGTAGTTTCGTCCTCGATTTGTAAATACTTACCATCATAAACCGTAAAACTGATAAATGGCTTATACTGTATCAGTACCTGATAGCGGACTGCTGACTCGCTTGCTATTGCATCGGGCGTTATGTCCTCACAGATTGTTGCACTCTGCAGTGATTCGCACAATGACCAGAGTTCATCCTCCGACATGCGCATCTGCTTTCCTGCCCCACTGCCATCTTCCGTGTTGCAAAACACTATGACAGAATCGAGTTCCAGCATCTCCTGCAGAATCCATGGCTTTTCTTTCTCCGGATATCGTTCGATATCCGTATCTGCCACATTCTTTTCTCCCAGCAGACGCGTTCCGCCTGTGTCAGCTCCGATGATCCAGCGGCCGTCTGCCCTCCCTGTCTGCCTGGAGGTGCCCATTACCGCATAGATCAAGCAGCCACCACTCACAAGGAACAGCACACAGGCTACAACCAACCACCGGGAGAATTGCCCTCTTCCATAGTTTCGTTTCCTGGGGCGTTCTCCCTGCATTTCCGCATACAGTTGCCGTTTCAGGCGTTCCTGCATGTCCGGTGCGGGTGCAATCGAATCAGCATACGCTTGATATATCTTCTTCATGTTCTCAGACATAGTCATCCTCCTTCAATTCGTCCCTGAGCATCTTTCTCCCCCTGCTCAAAAGCGACTTCACTGTTCCCTCCGTACTTTTTGTCACATGTGCAATCTCCTTTACCGATAGCTCTTCATAGTAATAAAGAAACATTGGCAGTCGATAGCGCTCCGGAAGCTTCTCTACCTTTTCTTTCAATACCGGCAGGTCTGACGCCTCGTACGAAGGTTCTGTTACATCATCTAAGGCAACCGTATGTCTTCGCCACGCACTTGTCACATTTGATTTAATTGTATTTACTGTCACTCTGATTAGCCACATCTTTCGATGTTCTTCATCCCGGAAGGTTTTGTCCGCTTTCAGATATTTGAGCAAAACCTCCTGGGTGATATCCTCTGCATCGGCGACATTCTGCATCCGCGTATATGCGATGCGGTAGATCATCGATGCATACATCTCAACAAGTTGTGCAATCCCTGCATGGTCTTCCAACTTGATTCCTCCATGAAACGATTTTAGTTGTAATTCTCCATATCGAACTTCGTGAGCACACCGTCCTGGAATGTGAATTCCACGCTGCTTGCGTATGCATCATCATTTTCTTCGTATGTCAGTGTCATGTAATCACTCGTATCGCTCGTATAACTATCGGTCGGCTCGCCCATGACCGCCTTTACCTCATCCGGTGTCATGCCAAAAGTGATGCCATTTCCAAGTGCTGCATCATACTTGTTATCAAAATCATCACGGCTAAGCTCGATTCCAAGAATCTCACAATCCGGAACCTTCTTTGTTCCGCCACCGGTAAAGTTCTTGAAACGGATATACATATCTGACTCATCGGCAGCCTCTGCACGGGCGCTCATCGAATACTGATTGTCTTCGAGTTCCTCCTCGAGGTAATCATCTTCAATGGAATAACCCATTGCTAAGATATCGTCATAGGTAAGTGTTGCAAGGTTATAAGGTTTTCCAAGCATTGTAAACTGCATATTCTCCCAGTCAAAGCCATCTGCATTTACCGGTGTTGTGCTGACTGCACTCTCGGTTGTTGCTTCAGTCGTCTCTTCCTCTGTTACCTCTTCTGTATCTTCCTCTGTATCTTCTGTGTCAGCTGCTACAAGTGTGTTTTCCTTCTGTGTAGACTCTGCGTAGATCACATACCATTTACCATCATCTTCAATCAGGTAAATCTGCTCAGCCAGTACCATCTTCCCGTTGGAACCAGAGTATGTCTCCTCTGTGTCCACTTCATACATGGTGTCTGCATCCAGAGATAAACTATATGCCGCATTGACGATATCCAGTGTGCTCTGTCTCTTGGAATCTGATACCTTCTCTGCGTCAGATGCTGTATATGCAAATGAGTATCCGCCAAATACAGTATCATAATGATTCCAGAATTCATCTTCGGATGATACACCATTCGATGTGTAGAAATTGTCCGCTACACTGGACTGGAGATCCGGATAATATGCATCTACGATTGCATCCATATCCCGGTTCTTCATACCTTCGCAGAAATCCACAACTGTCTGCTTCGCCGCTTCTGCATCCTTACTGCTTCCTTTTCCATCCTTCTTGCCAAACTTCATAAATGCGAAGATGCCACCACCGATCAATACTACCGCTAAAATGATCAAGCCGACGATCAGTCCGGTTTTCTTTTTCTTTGGCGGCTGATTCCCACCGGCTGGCTGCTGTGGCATGCCGTATCCCGGCTGCACGTTCTGTCCCGGCATTCCTGCCTGCATACCCGGCTGCACTCCCTGCCCCGGCATTCCATAGCCCTGCTGTGGTGTCTGGCCTGGTGTACCATAGCCAGGCTGTGGTGTCTGTCCCGGCATTCCTGCCTGCATATTCGGCTGTGGCATTCCATAGCCATTTGGTTGTTGGTTCTGATTGTTGTCCATTCTCTGTCCTCCTTAATTATCTCCCCGCACCGGACATAGTTTTACCCGGCGGGAACTCTTTTGCTCCATATATAACACTCTATATCCGGTAAAAAGGTTGCATGAAATTCATCATTTTTTTATTTCTTTCATTTTCTGTAATTCAGTCATAAGATCTGCAACGGTCTTTCCTTCCGTATTTTCTGCTTCATAATAAACATTTGCAACACTCGATCCATCCTGCAGTTTCAGTTCCATCAGGTAATATGGCATGTCAGATTTTATCATATCCACCGGTTTCCAGTCCAGTACCTGATACGTTTCTAGCAAAAACTGTACCTTGTCGATCGCACCGTCTGTATCTTCGCTGTCAAACTGCTGAACGATTTTTCCCTGTGCATCATACTGCGTGAGAATCACCTGTGTGATTGTCTGATAGCTCATCTGATTATTTCCATCATTACGTTCTTCGGAAGCCTGGTTTCCTGATTGATTTGCAGCTATCGCCGCATCCGTCTGTGCCTCCGTCGCTCCATTGCCATCCATATGGTTCACGCTCGCATCTGCGCTTTCCTGAATTTCGCTGTCTGCCTGCACTGTCTGATCTGCAATGTTCGGCAGTGCACTATCTGCCGCCGCTGCCTCATCTGCCATTTCATCCTTGCCAGCCTCTGTCACATGCATATCTGCTGCCGTTTCTGTTTTCATTTCCTTCATATTTGATTTACGCATCGAACTGATACCTACCGGCACCACAATGATCACGATCAGAATTGCTGCTGCCACCAGTACAAACTGTCTGGTTCTTCTCTTTTTCCGAGCTGTTTTCTGCTTTGTTACTTCCTCCTCAAAACCCGCATCGATCCGGCTCCACAGATCCGGCATGTCCTGCATATCCTGTGTGCGAAGTGCCTGATATGCTTTTTCTTCTTCGGTTAATTTATTCTGTTGTTCCATACTCTCTCAGACACCTCCTTAATTTCTTGATTCCCTGATTGTACAGCCACGTCACCGTGCCAAGCGGCTGTCCTAAAGTCTTTGCGATCTCCCGGAATTTGAGATCTCCAACCAGCTTCAAATCCAGCACTTCCCGTTCCCGGTCGGAAAGCGTCTGCATTGCCTGCCGCATATCCTCTGCCAATACCACATGTTCTTCGACGGTAGATGCCGTCTCCACCGTCCCGCCTTCTTCTAATTGATCCTGTGGCGCATCTTCTGTCTCGTGCAACAGATATTCATGCCCACGCTTCCGCAGCAGATCGATTGCCATATTTCTTGCAATCTGGATCAACCATGCCCGATGCGATGTCTTCTTCTGATAGGTACCCGCTACCCGGATCAGCTTGATAAAGAATTCCGACGTCACATCTTCCGCGTCCTCCCGGTTCTTTACGACATCGTAGACAATCGTATAGATGAGCCGCCCATACGCGTCGTAGATGGCACGGAGCATGTCTTTATTTCCTTTTGCAAGACCTTTTATGGCAGCATAAAATTCATGTTCTGTCATATACCTGTCCCCTCATAACCCCTGCTATATATTATACGTTTCTGATTTCGATTTTTATGGTTGATTTTTAATGGAACAACTTCACCAACCATATTTCTATGCATTATACTGAAAAAAGCGGCAAGACTGTTCATCCTGCCGCCGCATCATTTTGTCTTATAAATCTTTTCCTGTCAACAGCTTGTATGCCTGCAGATATTTGTCGATGGTCTTATCTACGATATCCTGTGGCAATGTCCAGTTATGACCTTCGTTTGCCTTTAACCAGTCACGTGCAAACTGCTTGTCGAAGGATGGCTGACCATGTCCCGGCTCATAGCCTTCGGCTGGCCAGAATCTGGAGCTGTCCGGTGTCAGCATCTCATCGCCGAGTACCATATTGCCGTCCTCGTCCAGACCGAACTCAAACTTTGTATCTGCAATGATGATACCACGGGAAAGTGCATACTCTGCACACTTCTTGTACAGTGCAATTGTATAATCGCGAAGCTTTGCTGCATACTCTTCTCCCTTGCCTGGGAAATATTTCTCAAGATGTGCTACGCTCTGCTCATAAGAGATATTCTCGTCATGATCGCCAATCTCAGCCTTGGTAGATGGTGTGTAAATTGGCTCAGGCAGCTTGTCGCTCTCTTTCAAACCTTCTGGAAGCTTGATGCCACAGACAGTACCATTTTCCTTGTAGCTTGCCCAGCCACTACCTGTGATATAGCCTCTTACGATACACTCGATTGGAAGCATGTTCAGTTTCCGGCAGAGCATGCTGTTTCCATCAAACTGTGGCTGCTGGAAGAACTCTGGCATATCCTTTACATCTACGGAAATCATATGGTTTGGAAGGATGTCCTCTGTCATATCAAACCAGAATTTTGACATCTGTGTCAGTACAGTACCCTTCTTTGTTACCTGATTGTTCAGGATTACATCAAAGCAGCTGATACGGTCTGTTGCAACCATGATCAGGCTGTCTCCGTTGTCGTAGATCTCGCGAACTTTTCCTTCTTTGATCGGCTTCATGTTCTTATCTCCTTTGTCTTTTTTAATGAGTCATCTTGTTTTACATATAGTGTCTCTAAAGTTTGCACATAATTACTATTTCTACGCAGACGCGCTCCCGCTCACTTCATCACGCAGTGGTACTAAATTCGCGACGCTGAAGCTGTCGCTCATTAAGTGCCAGCGTGCTTCAACGGTCTGCTTTAGAATTAGTAATTATGCGCAAACTTATATACATTTTATTCGTAAAACAAAATTACTCATACATACTAGCACCTTGGCGATGCTTAGGCAAGAGCTATTTTGCAAAAAACAAGGCAGGAACATAAGAAATCGTCTGCGCCTGCCTTTGTTTATTCATATTCTTTTACAGGTGAAGTACGCGGTCTTTGATCTCCTGCGTCCGGCCCTGATTCCAGAACTGTGTTCCGATGTAGCCACAGGTTCTTCGAGCTACAAACAGGTTGTTCTGGTCACGGTTGCCACAGTTCGGGCACTCCCAGACGAGCTTGCCGTTCTCGTCGGTCACGATCTTGATCTCACCGTCGTAGCCGCAGATCTCGCAGTAGTCGCTCTTCGTATTTAACTCCGCATATAAAATGTTATCATAGATGAATTTCATCACGGAGATAACCGCCTCCACATTGTCCTGCAGGTTCGGTACTTCCACGTAACTGATCGCACCACCCGGGGAAAGCTTCTGGAACTCGGATTCGAATTTCAGCTTGTCGAATGCATTGACCGGTTCGGTTACATGGATATGGTAGCTGTTCGTAATGTAGTTTTTATCAGTAACACCCTTGATAATTCCAAACCGCTTCTGCAAGCACTTGGCGAATTTGTATGTCGTAGATTCCATCGGCGTACCATAAACGGAATAGCTGATGTTCTCTGCTTCCTTCCACTCTTTACACTTGTCGTTTAATTTCTGCATTACTTCGAGTGCAAGCTTCTTGCCCTCTGGTGAAGTATGTGTCTTGCCTGTCATACGCACGCACATCTCGCAAAGTCCTGCATAGCCAAGTGAGATTGTTGAATATCCATTGAACAGTAATTTATCAATGGTTTCGCCCTTCTTGAGTCTCGCGAGTGCACCATGCTGCCACAGGATTGGAGCGACATCGGATACCGTTCCAAGCAGTCGCTCATGTCTGCATCGAAGTGCCCGGTGACAAAGCTCCAGACGGGATTCAAGAATCTCCCAGAACCGGTCGATATGTCCCTCTGCGGAACATGCAACATCAACCAAGTTGATTGTGACAACACCCTGATTGAATCGTCCGTAATATTTTCTTGTGCCATCCGGATTTCTCTGGCTGTCCTCGGATGTCGGAAATGACCGGCAGCCCATGCACGGATAGACATCGCCATTTTTCAGCTCACGCATCACCTTCGCAGAAATGTAATCCGGCACCATACGCTTTGCGGTACATTTCGCAGCGAGCTCGGTCAGATACCAATACTTGGAATCCTCGGTAATATTATCTTTGTCAAGCACATAAATAAGCTTCGGAAATGCAGGTGTAATCCAGATACCCTTCTCATTCTTGACACCCTGGATTCTCTGTTGCAGCACTTCCTCGATGATCATCGCCAAATCATCCCGTGTCTGACCTTCCGGGACTTCATCAAGATACATGAACATTGTAACGAACGGTGCCTGCCCGTTACAGGTCATAAGGGTAATAAGCTGGTACTGGATTGTCTGGATTCCGCTTTTTACCTCCGCACGCAGACGGCTCTCTGTAATCTTGCTGATTACTTCCTCGTCAAGTGCTTCGCCACACATCTTCCGCTCCTCGATTACCTGCTCGCGGATCTTCTTCCGGCTCACATCAACAAACGGTGCGATATGGGAAAGTGTAAAGGACTGTCCGCCATACTGGTTACTTGCAACCTGCGCCACGATCTGTGTTGTGACATTACATGCAGTGAAGAAGCTGTGCGGCTTCTCAATCATCGTCTCGCTGATGACGGTTCCGTTCTGCAGCATATCCTCCAGATTCACGAGGTCGCAGTTATGTTCCCTTTGGGCGAAATAATCCGAATCATGGAAATGGATAATTCCCTGTTCATGTGCTTCCACAATCTCTTCCGGAAGCAGCATACGCTTCGTTAAATCCTTACTGACCTCACCTGCCATATAATCACGCTGAGTCGAATTAATAACCGGATTCTTATTCGAATTCTCCTGATTAACTTCCTCATTCAGATGATCGATCAATGCTAAAATTCCATTATCGGTAGTGTTTGATTTTCTTGCAAGCTCACGCTTATACCGGTAACGCACATACTTCTGGGCAACCTCGTATCCACGCATCTCCATAATTCCGGTCTCCACCATATCCTGAATATCTTCTACGTGAATCGCATGTGTCATGATCTCGATCTGTTTCGCAATGTTATCGGCGATTGCCTGCACCTGATAATCGTTCAACTGATGCAACCGGTCTACCTCTTTGTTCGCGGCAGTGATCGCATTCACGATTTTGTCAAGATTGAAGCAGACTTCCTCGCCATTTCTCTTAATTACATTTGTGTGTACTGCATCCATTTATATTTGACTCCCTTTTATAATACTTTCTCAAACACTAAATATAGTATTTTCTTTTTTATTTTAATACTATATTTAGTGACCAAGTGCTATTATAATACACACTTACAAAAAAAGGAAGATGTAAATGGAAATTTACACCCTCCTTTTTACATGTATACAAGTATACATTTTTTATTTGAATTTTACCGCATTTTTTTGTCGATTATTGGATTGCCTTATGAATCTCCTGCAATGACATAACACCGATCTCACCATATTTTAAGACTGCTTCGATACCCTCTGCGGTTGCACGTGCGGCTGCCATCGTTGTCATATATGGAACCTTTGCACGGATCGCGGTCTTGCGGACATAACTGTCATCAAACACCTTCTCTTCCTGTGTTGCCGGTGTGTTGATGATGAGCTGGATCTTGCCATTCATCACAGCATCCACGATATTCGGTCTGCCTTCCTGCATTTTGTTGATACGGTCCGCCTTAATACCATTTGCGATCAACAGTTCATAAGTAGTACCAGTAGCTACGATGTGGAATCCGCATTTCTCAAATGTCTTTGCGATATCTACAACCTCTGGCTTATCCTTGCGGCTGACAGAAAAAAGCACCGTGCCTTCCTTCGGAAGTCTTGTCTGGGTTGCTTCCTGTGCCTTGTAGAATGCCTCGCCGACATTCGTGGAAAGTCCAAGTACCTCGCCGGTCGAACGCATCTCAGGTCCTAATACCGGGTCAACCTCCTGGAACATGTTGAATGGGAATACGGCTTCCTTCACGCCGTAATACTTCGGCTTTACTTCCTTCATCTCTGGAAGCGGAGATGGCTTGCCGGTTAACTCACTTGTCATAATCTGTGTTGCAATCTTCACCATAGATACGCCACATACCTTGGATACCAATGGTACGGTACGGGATGCACGCGGATTTGCTTCGAGTACATATACCTTGTCGTTCTCGATTGCATACTGCATATTCATCAAACCACAGACACCCATTTCCTCTGCGATCTTTCTTGTGTAATCTTTGATCGTCTCCACGAGCTTCTCCGGAATTCCTCTGGATGGAAGAATACATGCTGAATCACCGGAGTGAACACCTGCAAGCTCGATATGCTCCATAACAGCTGGTACAAATGCATGCTTGCCATCTGCGATCGCATCTGCCTCACACTCAGTTGCATGGCGCAGGAAACGGTCGATCAGGATTGGACGGTCCGGTGTCACACCAACAGCGGCTGCCATATATTTCTTCAGAGATTCCGGCTCGCTGACAACCTCCATACCACGTCCGCCAAGGACATAAGATGGACGAACCATAACCGGATAACCGATCTTCTCAGCAACAGCAAGTGCTTCCTCAACATTCGTTGCCATGCCAGCTTCTGGCATCGGGATGTCAAGCTTCTCCATCATTGCACGGAAGAGATCACGATCCTCTGCCATATCGATAACTTCTGGGGATGTACCAAGGATACGCACGCCGTTCTTCTTCAAGTCTGCTGCCAGATTCAGCGGTGTCTGTCCACCGAACTGTGCAATGACGCCCACCGGCTGCTCCTTCTCGTAGATCGAAAGTACATCTTCGAGTGTCAATGGCTCAAAATACAATTTATCAGATGTATCGTAATCTGTCGAAACCGTCTCCGGGTTACAGTTTACAATGATTGTCTCAAATCCAAGCTCTTTTAGTGCAAGTGCTGCATGTACACAACAATAATCAAATTCGATACCCTGTCCGATACGGTTTGGACCACCGCCAAGGATCATGATCTTCTTGTTGTTCGTAATTGTTGTGTGGTCTGGTGCATTATAAGTTGAATAGTAATAAGAACGGTCTTCGGTTCCACTTACATGTACCGGCTCCCAGCTCTCGGTAATGCCGTAGCCAAGACGGGTATTTCGGATATCGTCCTCTGGAACTTCAAGCAGCTTGCTTAAGTAACGGTCTGAGAAACCATCCTTCTTCGCCTGCTCCATTGTATCCTTGTCGAGTGTCTCACCCTTCTTTGCAAGCAGTGCTTCTTCCTCTTCTACAAGCTCCTTCATCTGCTCAATGAAGTAATGCTTGATCTTCGTCAGGTTGTATAACTCCTCAACTGTCGCGCCCTTACGAAGTGCCTCATACATGATAAACTGTCTCTCACTGGTTGGTTCTACCAGCATTGCAAGCAGCTCATCCTTTGTCTTATCATGGAAATCCTTCGCAAAGCCAAGTCCGTAACGACCGATCTCCAAGCTTCGGATTGCCTTCTGGAATGCTTCCTTATAAGTCTTACCGATACTCATAACTTCACCAACAGCACGCATCTGTGTACCAAGCTTGTCCTGCGCATCCTTGAACTTCTCAAACGCCCATCTAGCAAACTTGATTACGACATAATCGCCACCCGGAACATATTTGTCGAGGGTTCCATGCACGCCGCAAGGAATCTCATCCAATGTAAGTCCGGCTGCAAGCATCGCTGATACAAGCGCGATTGGGAATCCTGTCGCCTTGGAAGCAAGTGCAGAAGAACGGGAAGTTCTAGGGTTGATCTCGATTACAATGATTCGATCTGTCACCGGATCATGTGCAAACTGTACGTTTGTTCCACCGATCACCTGTACTTCGTCTACAATCTTATATGCCTGCTCCTGCAAACGCTTCTGACATTCCTCAGAGATTGTAAGCATTGGTGCAGAACAGAAGGAATCTCCCGTGTGTACGCCGAGTGGATCAATGTTCTCAATGAAGCAGACCGTAATCATGTTACCCTTTGCATCACGGACAACCTCAAGCTCCAGCTCTTCCCAGCCAAGGATTGACTCCTCAACGAGTACCTGTCCTACCAGACTTGCCTGCAGACCTCTTGCACAGACGGTCTTCAACTCTTCTACATTGTAGACAAGTCCGCCACCGGCACCGCCCATTGTATAGGCTGGACGCAAAACAACTGGGTAACCAAGCTTATCTGCAATCGCAAGTGCTTCTTCTACAGAATAGGCAACTTCACTGCGCGCCATCTCAATTCCCAGTTTGTTCATAGTTTTCTTAAATTCAATTCGGTCCTCACCACGTTCGATCGCATCTACCTGAACGCCGATGACCTTCACGTTATATTTGTCAAGTATGCCTGCAGCTGCAAGCTCGGAACACAAATTAAGGCCCGACTGACCACCGAGGTTCGGTAATATCGCATCTGGGCGTTCCTTGGCAATAATCTGCTCCAATCTTGTCACATTCAATGGCTCAATATATGTCACATCCGCAATACCAGGATCTGTCATAATGGTTGCAGGATTGGAATTTACCAGAATGATCTCATAGCCGAGCTGTCTTAAAGCTTTACATGCCTGCGTGCCGGAATAGTCAAACTCACATGCCTGACCGATAATGATTGGACCGGAACCGATAATCAGAACTTTTTTAATGTCTTCTCTTTTGCTCATATTTGCCCCCTTGTGTAATATTTAATCCGATTTTTATCCAAAATCACTTAATTATACTAGATGTGCGGAGCAAATACAATTAAAGAGAAGGCATAAAAAAAGAACCCTTGTTTCGAGGGTTCTTTCGTATTTTTGCTTAGTTTTCCGAAATCATATCCACAAAATACTGATGAATTTTTACATCTTCGGTCAGTTCCGGGTGGAATGCTGTCACGAGCTGTTTTCCCTGACGGGCAACTACGATCTTGCCATCGCATGTCGCCAAGACATCGACACCATCACCAACGCTCTCAATATACGGAGCACGGATAAATGTCATGCCGACCGTTCCGATTCCCTTGAAGTCCTCTTCTACGAAGAAGCTGCCAAGCTGTCTGCCGTAAGCATTTCTACGGGCTGTGATATTCATTGTCCGGAAGCCAAGTGCATCCTCTCCGTCAATATCCTTTGCCAGAAGCAGCAAGCCTGCACAGGTACCGAAGACCGGCAGACCTGCCTCGATCTTCGCCTTGAGGGGTTCATACAGGGAAAGCTCCTTCAGAAGTTTTCCCATAACTGTGCTTTCGCCGCCCGGAATGATAAGTCCATCCATATCGTCCTGCAGGTCGTCTGCCTGACGGATCTCGAAGTGTGGAATATGTAATTTGTCCAGAGATGCTTCATGCTCTGCAAATGCACCCTGCAATGCCAATATTCCTATCTTCATCTTACTTTCCTCTTTCTGCCATAAGAATCTCAATCTCAGACTCATTGATTCCGACCATAGCCTCGCCAAGATCTTCTGAGAGTTCTGCAATAAGCTTTGCATCCTGATAGTTTGTAACAGCCTTAACAATAGCAGCTGCACGCTTTGCAGGATTTCCGGACTTGAAGATACCGGATCCAACGAATACACCTTCTGCTCCAAGCTGCATCATAAGTGCTGCATCCGCTGGTGTTGCGACACCACCGGCCGCAAAGTTTACAACCGGAAGCTTGCCATTCTCATGGACGTAACGTACAAGCTCTACCGGTACCTGAAGCTGCTTTGCTGCTTCGTAGATCTCATCCTCTGCCATACCCACGATACGACGGATCTCAGAGTTCATGGCACGCATGTGGCGAACTGCCTGTACAACATCACCGGTTCCCGGCTCACCCTTTGTACGGATCATAGATGCACCTTCCTCAATACGACGAAGTGCCTCGCCAAGATCACGGGCACCACAGACAAATGGAACCTTGAACTTCGTCTTATCAATATGGTAGATATCATCGGCTGGTGATAAAACCTCACTCTCATCGATGTAGTCAATCTCGATTGCTTCGAGGATCTGTGCCTCTACGAAATGTCCGATACGGCACTTAGCCATAACTGGAATTGTAACAGCTTCCTGAATTCCCTTGATCATCTTTGGATCACTCATACGGGATACGCCGCCAGCTGCACGAATATCGGCTGGAATTCTCTCCAATGCCATAACTGCACATGCACCTGCTTCCTGTGCAATTCTTGCCTGCTCCGGTGTTGTAACGTCCATGATAACGCCACCCTTTAACATCTGTGCAAGGTTCTTATTCAATTCATATCTGTTCTCGCTCATCATTGTTCCTCCTGATTGCTCTTTTATTTCATAATTTCCTGATATTCTTGCAGATATACATACAAGAAAACTACGGATATAATTAAAGCACAGAAACTGGATATATTGAAATATCCAGTCCCTATGCTTTTAGCAATGTCAGTTTGAACTGTTTTTAATTATTTTTACATATCTGACCTTATGTGACCTTATAGTCAGTTTTTTCCGTTATTTTGTACCGAAGATACGGTCGCCCGCATCGCCAAGTCCCGGACAAATGTACGCATTCTCATTCAGCTCACGATCCAAATGTCCAACATAGATCTGTACATCTGGATGTGCTTCATGCAGCTTCTGTACACCTTCCGGCGCTGCAATGATACACATGAACTTAATCTTCTTCCCACCATGTTCCTTAATCTGTGTGATGGCATCCACGGCGGAGCCACCGGTTGCAAGCATCGGATCGGTTACCACGATAATTCTCTCATCAATCGGATTCGGAAGCTTACAGTAATACTCATGTGGAATGTGCGACTCCTCATCCCGGTACATACCGATATGTCCAACCTTTGCAGATGGTACAAGAGCAAGCACGCCCGGCACCATACCAAGACCTGCACGAAGAATTGGAACGATAGCGAGCTTACGGCCGGAAATCATCGGAGTCATACATTTCTCGATCGGAGTCTCAATCTCCACATCCTGCAATGGCAGGTCACCAAGTGCTTCAAATCCTTCAAGCATCGCAATCTCCTCTACGAGCTTCCGGAACTCATTGGTTCCTGTATTCTTGTCACGCAGAATCGAAATCTTATGCTGAATCAACGGATGCTCAAAAATCGTAATATTTTTTTCGTTTTTAAAATCCTTTTTGTAATCTCCTTTTTTCTAGTTTTTTGCTTTTGTTATTATATTTATTCCTTAGACTTTACAAAGACACCACGACTCTGGTCACCATCTGGGTTTGCACCAAACTGATAATCATTTCCCGGCAGAATCGCATTTAACAGAATTCCAGCAATTGCTGCAATAGCAAGTGCTGTCAGTGTGATAGATGTCTCCCCGATTGTAAATGTGATACCGTTTGAGAAACCAAGTCCACAGACGAAGATCACACCAGCAATAATCAGGTTTCTGGAACGTGTCAGATCTACCTTATTCTCAACGACATTCCGCACACCGATGGCTGAAATCATACCATATAACATGAAGGATACACCGCCAATAATCGCTGATGGCATCGTGGAAATGACAGCTGCGAACTTCGGAATGAAGGACAGTACGATTGCAAATACGGCTGCCAGACGGATAACCATCGGATCGTATACTTTGGAAAGCTCTAATACACCTGTGTTCTCACCGTATGTTGTGTTTGCAGGTCCGCCGATTGCTCCTGCAAATGCAGTTGCAAGACCATCACCAACTAATGTACGGTGCAGACCCGGGTCCTGAATAAAGTTCTTGCCAACGGTTGCAGAAATAGCTGACATATCACCCACATGCTCCATCATCGCAGCGATTGCGATTGGTGCCATAACCAGAATCGATGTGAGATCAAATTTTGCAAACTGGAACTGTGGTACACCGAAGAAGCTTGCGGATTTCACCGACTCAAATGCGATGATCGCACTGCCATCCGGATTCGTAAGTCCTGCTGCATTCATGATCACTGCTGCCACGTAAGAAATCAAAACACCCATCAAAATCGGGATGATCTTGAACATACCTTTACCCCAGATATTGAAGATGATGATAACCGCTAACGCGATTACCGCAAGCCACCAGTTTGTGCTGGCATTTGAAATTGCGGATGGTGCAAGCGAAAGTCCGATACAGATAATGATCGGTCCGGTTACAACCGGTGGAAGGAAACGCATCACGCGGTTTACGCCAACCAGCTTGATAATCAATGCCATAACCAGATACAATGCACCGGCTACTACCACGCCACCGCAGGCATAAGCTACCTTGTCATTTGCTGCCATATCGGCGAATTTACCGGTATCCAGATTGGCAACGGTTGAAAATCCACCTAAGAATGCAAACGAAGATCCAAGAAACGCCGGTACTTTAAACTTCGAACATACATGGAAAAGCAATGTACCAAAGCCTGCACAGAAAAGTGTGACTGATACGGTCAGACCTCTCGTCAATGGCTCCCCACATGCATCTGCAAAATACCCGGACACTAAAATTGGGACTAAGATAGTTGCACCGAACATTGCAAACATATGCTGTAATCCCAAAATCAAAACCTTCGGTAATCCAAGCTTTTTCGCATCTCTGACTGCTCCATCATTTGTGTCACCCATAGTTTTTACCTCTTTTCCTCTCTTGACTTGTAAGAGAATTTATTTGTATTCTATTATGCACGAGCAGTGGGGATTTTGCAACAAGAAATCATAGGGATTTTTGCGGGATAGCATAGAGATTTTTGTTACTCTGTTTGACAGGCTTGCGGTGGTAAGTTGGGGGAATTTTCAATTTTCCAGTAGAATCCCCAATTGCGGATAACCATGCTGAAACAAATTGGGGGATTTTTTCACATTATCAAGAAATCCCCCAATCACAAGTCTGGAAATTGAAGCCAATTGGGTAAAGAATGCACATATACCAATATTCCCCCAAACGATTTTGAAAAAAGGGCAGAAATTATTGGGTAAATATATTGAAATACGGAAAATCCCCCAATAGAACACGAATATATCGGAATGAAATAGGGGAATAATTTCGTATTTTCAAAATACACCCAATATCATCCACGACACAATGTTTAATACAGGAAAAAATAAAAAATGATGCAGGCATGATATGCTAATATAATGAAGTTCTCTGATACGTGCGCAGGTCATCACGCTATCGTGTAGTGACATGTGATATAATGGAAAAAACTTTACAGAATCGAGATACGTTATGAAGAAAATACTTACATATATAAAAAGAGAAACCGTCCTGATGGTAAGCCTTGTGCTCGCCATCCTCTCCATGTTCCTCGTCCATCCGGACAGAAAATACATCTCCTACATCGACTGGCATTCCATCACACTCCTGTTCTGCCTGATGGCTGTTATGGCTGGATTCAAGGAAACCGGTCTGTTCCGCACGATCGGAAATGCACTGCTTGCACACGTTCATACAACAAGACAATTATTTCTTGTACTGGTGTTGCTTCCATTTGTATTCAGCATGTTTATCACAAACGATGTCTCACTGATTACCTTTGTGCCATTTGCGATCATTGTGCTTTCCATGTCGGAGAAGGAACATCTGATCATTCCTGTCGTTGTGATGCAGACAATCGCTGCGAACCTCGGAAGTATGCTTATGCCGATGGGGAATCCACAGAACTTGTATCTATATGCGAAATCTGGCATGTCCCTCGGTACATTCGTGGAAATTATGCTCCCTTACACGATTGCTTCGCTACTTGGAATCCTGATTTCCATGTTCTTCATCAAACAGCATGCCATTGTAATCGATCGGAACGACAATGCAGTTAAACTTCCGAAAAAGCAGATTATCCTTTACAGCATCGCATTCGTGCTGTGCCTGTTGAATGTCGCCAAACTTCTGGACATCCGCATCCTGTTTGCGATCATTCTTGTACTGTTCCTGCTTGTATCGCGAAAAACTCTGCTTCACGTGGACTACGCACTGCTCGGCACATTTATCGGATTTTTCGTATTCATCGGAAATATGGAGCGCGTGCCAGCTTTCCAATCCTTCCTTGAAAGCATCATTACCGGACAGGAAACATACATTGCAATCGGTGCCAGCCAGATTATCAGCAACGTGCCAACTGCCCTTTTGCTGTCGGGATTTACAACGAATTGCAAGGCACTTATCATCGGCGCCAACCTCGGCGGACTTGGCACGCTCATCGCTTCGATGGCAAGCCTGATCTCTTATAAACAAATTGCCCGGGAATATCCGGGCAAAAAGGGGAAATATTTTCTGTGGTTTACGATTGTCAATGTGGTGTTTCTGGCTGGGTTGATGGGATTGTATGCGATTCTTTAGATGGATATTTCTATTAAAATTATTAAGGGTATTCAATCTTGCAGGAAATGAGAACGCCGTTGGAATCTACATAGTAGAAATTATTTAAGGTTATTCAATCTAATTACAGATCAAAGGAAACCGTATTTCTACGATGTTTTTTGTTATTCAAATATCTGCTTTATGGATAGCAACAATTGGTATTTATCAGTTACTCATATCTTTTTTCTGTCTGATAAATTCTATATTATTTCTTTCTAAATCTTCAATAGTTATATCTCCATATTCTAAAGATGATTTTACAGTTTCTTGATAACCATTAGAATATATAACTATTACATATTTACTTTTTTCGCAAGGAAAATAATATATATATTCTTTATCTTCATAAAATTGTTCTAATGCAGTATTACAAGTAATATTTTCTTCTTTTGTTTTATCTATTATCTTTAAGTGTGTAAAAGTTTGACTATTTTTATCTATATACTTATTTTCGCTTATAAAAACAACTCCAATAATACAGATAATTGGTATTAAAATAATAATAATCTTTTTTACTAAATCTTTATAATCAATTTTATTTTTTTCTAAAAGAAATATGTTTCTTATTAATTGGTTGATTGATTTTATTCGCAATATACCAAACATAACTAACGCACCCATTACATTTAAAATCACATCATCAATATCGCAACAACCAGACATTGTAATAAATTGCAACAGTTCAATACCTATAACTATGCAAATCATTGTTACTAAAAAGTTTTTAAATTTCTTTTGTTTTTTTTATAATATTGGTAAGAAAAAGGCAAAAGGCATTAAAGCAACTGCATTTCCTAAAATATTATATATAAATATATATGGTGCAATATCTCCACTAATAAACTTTGTAATGTAACCAAATATTGTTTTAAATGGAATTAAATTAAATGAGTTAGACATATAACTTCTAAACAATTCACTATTCCAATTCAATATATTAAAATTTCCTCTAAAAAAGTAATCATCAAATAAGGTAAGTGTTGATAATAATATAATATATAAAATAAACCATATACCTATATTTATTTTTAAAACCTTATTCTTATATTTCTTATCTATATATTTTGTTAAAACTAAACCACCAAAATACATAAAAAGGCAACCTGATAGTAATAATACTATTCTTCCAGTTGGACTTAAACGTAATAATTCATTAAACTCTACACTAAAATAATATATCAAAATAAATATAGCAACTAAATATAATATTATGCTTAATATTAAACTTATTTTTTTCTTCATATATTAACACCTTTTTCTCAACACTAAATTACTTTTTTTATCGCTTTCAATTTAGTACATTATATCATATGTCACCACGCGTCAGCGTGATGACCTGCGCACGCATTATAGTGGCTCCACATTTTGACCCACCTACAAATCCATAAGCTACAATTTTTTAATCGGATGCCTGATTACCGTTTTCCACTTCTCCGGTGCAACTTTTCTAGTATCCGACATATAGATTTCATGATGAAGTCTTTTTTCAGTTATATCGTTTTGATATCCCTGTTCTTCCAAAAAGGCATCAATTATAATTCACATACCATAATATACTCTTCTTCGTTTTCATCAATGATTTGAAAACCCACATTCAGATACATCTTCACTGCATAATTTGCTTTTTGCACTGCCAAAGACGTTTTCCTGTAACCTCTGTCCATTAACTCTGCAAGCATCTGCTTCATAAGAGCAGTTCCGATACCCAATCCGCGGTATTCTTCATATAAAGATATTGCAAATGAGGGCACACCATCTTCTATGTGACCGTAATCATCCATGATACGAACCCATACTGCTCCTATAATATTGCGAAACAGCTTTTTGCCTCTTTCTTCCGCCTGCGGCTCCATCTCTGCCACAAAACAGATGTCACATTCCCTACTTCCGAATTTCTCCACATAAACCTGCAGTTCCGGCGCATTGATAATCTCTTTGGGCGGTGCTTCTACACCTTCCGGGATAAAAATCGCCTCATAGAGAAAATCATCCAAAACTTCATATTCATCGCTTGTTATTTTTCTGATTGTATAACTTATTTTCTCCGAAAAAGTAATTTTTGCAATAATCTTCTCAAGGTCATACTCTTTTGCCGGAAGAATTAACGCATGCTCTCCCAATACTTCTTTTATAATGGACAATTCTAACTCCTGTCTGTGCTTGAGATGATTAATCAAATCCTTCTCTCCACTATAACCATGCTTCTTTCCGTAAGGCGACTTTATGATGTAATCTAACATCAACTGGTACCATACCTCATTTCCTTCCTCATCACAACGCTCTCTTTGAATGATTTGAAGATTTTCTTCCAATCTATCGCTATAAAGATACAAAAGCAAAAAATTCTTTCTATCAAGAAGCAAAAACAATTCCCGATAAAACTCTATAATTTCTTCATCACTCAGCACATGAAACAGTATCATATCCTCCACTATGTTCTGAAAAAATGCACATTCAAACAGATATCCCGTTTCTGTAAAGTTGCGAAACCGATTGAAGATAATCTCCTTTAGCTCCGACAACGATTTTCGTCCATTATAGATTTCATAACATTCCAAATCTTTATAAAATCCCAGCACCTCAGTTTTAATCTTGGTATAAGTAACAATATAGTATTCCTGCTCTTTCATCGTATTTTTCAAAATCTCACTTTCAACTTCAGGATATTTTAACAATATCGCTTTATAATCCACCTCCGACATCCATGCACACCAAGCCAGATCCACCGGTGAATAATCCCCTTCCCTGCACACATGTAACTTCGGAAGCAACTTTGAAATTCCATTTATCAAAGTGCTTTTCCCCATACCTTGAATACCTTCTACAAAAATATTTGTCATAAGCCTAACCTCCTTTTCCTTTACAACTTCACCACTTGGGTTGCTATCTTTTCACAAAACTTCACATCATGTTCTACAAATAAAATGGTAGGCTCATACGCAAGAATCAGTTGCTCCAACTGCATACGTGAAAAGACATCAATATAATTTAAGGGTTCATCCCAGATATACAAATGTGCCGGTGTAAGCAAGCTTTTTGCCAATAGCACCTTTTTCTTCTGTCCTTCCGAATAATTCTCTATGCTTTTTGAAAACTGCGTCCTATCAAAGTCCAACTGCCGAAGGATAGAACAAAACAGACTCTTATTTAAATGATGTTCTTCGCAAAATTGTTCAATATCACCCTTTAATTCTTTTGTCTCCTGTCCCACATAAGAAATAATAAGTCCGCTTGCAACCTCGCATAATCCCTTTTCAGACACTTCCAAACGTTCTGTAGAAGAACCGGACTTTTGCAAAACCATTTTTATGAATGTGGATTTTCCGCATCCGTTCTCTCCCAACAAAACAATTCTGTCTCCTTTTTCAATCGAAAAAGACAGTCCTTCAAATAGCGGCTCTCTTCCGTCTTTGTATTGCAGACCGTACTCCTTCAGATTTACTAGAGTTTTTTTATGATGCGAAAGAGGAACCAGTTTCAATTCCACCGTCGATTCGATATCCTGTAAAAGTCCTTCCTTCTCCTCAATCTCCTTTTCAATCCGCATCTCCATCTGCTTTACTCGGCTCTGCATTTTTTTGGTTTTTGCACCAATGTAGCTTCGAGTACTCAAACACCTGTCATGCTCCTTTATGGGATCAAATCCAATCTTGGTACGTTCATTTTTATCCGCCCATCCCGAAACCCTGTCTGCAGCCTCATTTAGTTTTCTGATTTCCTTCCTGTGCTTCTCATTCTCCGCTATAGCAAATTGATCTTTTCGCCGTTTGTTCTCCCACCAAGTCGAGAAATTACCCTGCTGCACCTCAATGCTGTTCCGATTTAACACCAGACAATGATTCGTACATGCATCCAATAAATCTCTGTCATGAGAAACCAATATAAACCCCTTCTTACCGACCAGATAATTCTTAACAATCTCTCTGGAATTTTTATCAAGATGATTGGTAGGTTCATCTACCAGCAAAAAATCATTTTCCTCAGAAAACAGAATCGCAAGCATAGCCTTCGTACGTTCTCCCGGACTCAAGGTTTTAAAAGGCCTATAAAGGATATCTGCATTTTCCGACAATTTTTCAAGTTCACAAATCACCTTCCACAGCTCACAACTCGGCTTTAACTCATCCATAAATTCTGCAATCGGGTTTTCCATTTTTTCTTCTGCAATCTCATAGGGAAAGTAATCAAATCTCGTGGTCGTATGAATAGAACCGCTAAACTCATACTTTCCAAGCAGTAATCTCAAAAATGTAGTTTTCCCTTTCCCGTTTCTCCCAATAAAGCCCAGTTTCCAATTCGTATCAATAGAAAATGAAACCTTCTCAAACACATTATCATAACTACCCTCGTAGCCAAAAGTAAGATTATTTACACTAATTTGTGACATATACATTCCTCCTCTCAGGGTTCCGTAATCAAGCTGGCTTTGGCAACAAAAAAAACGGAACCGCTTGTTGCCAAACAGTCCCGTTACGTACTATAACCTCATGAATTTAATAAAAGCAGGATATATACCTGTCACTTTATACTTTTGCACACAAAAAGAGAGGTTATGAGAACATAATCCACTTTTGGCAACATGACAAACAATATGAGCCTTTTTGCTCATACCAAAAAAACATTCATGTAATCAAAAGTAAACTATCTTCTCATCTTTTCACCTCTCTCCTTAAGATGCTTTTATCCTAGCATTGTGAAGCAGGAATGTCAAGATAGGATTTTCCTAATTCAACTCATTCCACACATCCACATAATCCTGCAATCCACCCGGTCGCATGGCAAAACTCACATAACTAGCCGGTTCCTCTCTTGCAAGTCTGGCAAGAATTCCGGCATCATTCGGTTCCTCAAACACAACCTGCGTTTCTGCCTTATCGCAATCAATTATAAGTTCCTTGCCACCCATATCTGTTATTACAACAGAATTTCTGCTACCATCGTAATGATACAATGTATAATTTAGTGCCATGTAACCACCTCGCTATCTAAATCATCCCAAAATGCTCCAACGCATCTCTTATCGCCTTTTCTTTTTCCATCGGACACTGTGGCTGTCTACTATCTTCGGACTTTGGCAGATTGTAATTCATTCCAACCTCTATTCCACATTTCCCTTTTACCTGTGAAATATACAGGTTAGAAACCTTCAAACCATGCTCTTTTAAGACATACTCCTTAATCTCCTCATAAGTCGCCTTACTTTCCGCACTGGTCAAATCCAGCTCGTCCAACTCTATCTCAACCTCAATCCTGTCATCCGGTTTTTGTTGGGACAAGAGAACGACCGTCTCAGCGTGCTTCATTATATCACACCTTTGTGAACTTTTCTGCCACTTCCATTACACTCACAACTTAATGACTTCTTGAATACTTCCCGAAAAAGAAAACTGCCATCAGTTAAGACAGCAGTTCCTTTTCGGTTGGTATGCTATTAAGAATACACAATTTCGTTCAATACAATCTCATCTGCACAGGCTCGAATGTTATTCATCAATCCTATCCATCGCATCATATCCTCCGCTTTCAGTTGTTCCGTCACACCTTGTTTTCTTGCCATTTCCTTTATCAGATACTCCGCCATATTCCTACGCCAGCACTGCATTTCCGGTATACAACTGGTAATATCTGCCCTTCTTTTCAAGAAGTTCTTCGTGCGTTCCACGTTCAATGATTCGTCCCTGTTCGAGTACCATGATACAGTCGCTGTTTTGGATCGTGGACAACCGATGTGCGATTACAAATGTCGTTCTTCCATGCATCAGCTTGTCCATACCATCCTGTACCAGCCGCTCGGTTCTTGTATCAATCGAACTTGTTGCTTCATCCAGAATAAGCGCCGGCGGATCGGCGATGGCTGCCCGCGCGATGGCAAGAAGCTGACGCTGTCCCTGACTTAAGTTTGCGCCGTCGCCAGTCAGAACGGTATCATAGCCCTGCGGCAGACGACGGATAAACCCATCAGCATTCGCAAGCTTTGCGGCTGCCTCGACCTCTTCGTCCGTCGCATCGAGCCGTCCATAGCGGATATTTTCCCGCACGCTCATACTGAACAAATGCGTATCCTGCAATACGATACCAAGTGATCTTCGCAGATCCGCTTTCTTGATCTTGTTAATATTGATGCCATCATACCGGATCTTTCCATCCTGAATATCGTAGAACCGATTGATCAGATTCGTGATCGTCGTCTTTCCGGCACCGGTCGAACCGACGAACGCAAGCTTCTGTCCCGGCTGTGCAAACATCGAAACATTGTGCAGCACAATCTTATCATCGGTATATCCGAAGTCCACGTCGTCAAATACGACGTCACCTTTCAGCTCCACATATGTGGTTGGATCGCCATTTGTATGCTTGTGCGCCCACGCCCAGAGTCCGGTACGCTTCTCACTTGGCACAAGCTGTCCATTTTCGCGCTTTGCATTCACAAGCTCGACATAGCCCTCGTCCACTTCCGGCTCCTCGTCCAGCAAATTGAAGATTCGCTCCGCTCCGGCAAGTGCCATTACGATTGCATTGATCTGCATACTGATCTGGTTGATTGGCATGTTGAAGTTCTTGTTGAACGTCAGGAAGCTCGCCAGACCGCCCAGCGTGAATCCGCCGACATTTCCAATCGCCAGTACACCACCGACGATCGCACAGAGCACGTAGCTGATATTTCCAAGCTGCGCGTTGATCGGTCCTAAAATATTCGAATAGTTATTTGCCTTGTAGGAGCTCTCGCACAAAGCATCATTCAGCTTGTCAAATGCTTCCTTGCTCTCCTCTTCGTGACAGAACACCTTGACTACGCGCTGTCCCTGCATCATCTCCTCGATATAACCATTGACCGTACCGATATCTTTCTGCTGCGCAATGAAATGCTTCGCGGATAGACCACCGATTTTTCTTGTCAACACCAGCATGATGCCAACCATGAAAAATGTCAGTGCCGTAAGTGGAATGTTCAGCATGAACATACAGACGGTCGTACTGATAATCGTAATCGCACTGTTGAAAAGCTGTGGCATTGACTGGCTGATCATCTGTCGCAGCGTATCAGTATCATTTGTATACATGGACATGATATCGCCGTGCGCATGGGTGTCGAAATATTTGATTGGAAGCTGCTCCATCTTCGTGAACATTGCATCACGGAATGTTTTCAGCATGCCCTGTGTGACATTAACCATGATCCGGTTATAGGAATACGAAGCAATAATTCCGATTCCATAGAAGCATGCAACACGTCCGATTGCATGAAGCAATGGGGTGTAATTCTTCGTCTCACTCTTTAACAGCGGTGTGATATAGTCGTCGATCAACCGCTGCATAAACATCGTTCCCTGTACGTTTGCAAGAACGTTGATGATGATACAGATTGCAACGATAATAATTGCTGCGCCATAATGCTTCATCAGCATTCCCATCAACCGCTTCAGAAGTCTGCCCGGATTCTCCGGTCCTTTTCCTCTTTGATTACGCATGCTGGCTCACCTCCTTCGTCGCAACAGGCGCCTCGTCAAAATCTCCGCCGACACCATTTTGTGACTCATATACTTCACGGTAAATATCATTTCCAGCGAGCAACTCTTCGTGCGTTCCAATGCCGTTAATCTCGCCCTCATGCATGACGATAATCCGATCCGCATGCTCCACACTGGAGATACGCTGCGCAATGATGATCTTCGTTGTGTTCGGAATCTCGGTTGCAAATGCGACGCGGATCTTCGCATCCGTTGCCGTATCAACCGCACTCGTCGAATCATCTAAGATCAGAATCTTCGGATTCTTCAGGAGCGCACGTGCAATACACAGACGCTGCTTTTGTCCACCAGACACATTCGAACCACCCTGCTCGATATATGTGTTGTAGCCATCCGGCATCTTCTCGATGAATTCATCGGCGCAGGCAAGCTCACACGCACGTCTGCACATCTCGTCTGTAGCATCCTTGTCACCCCAGCGAAGGTTCTCGTAGATCGTTCCGCTGAACAAGGTATTCTTCTGCAATACAACCGCAACTTCATTTCGAAGTGTCTCCATGTCGTAATCCCTGACATCCTTGCCGCCAACCCTGACGCTGCCCTTCGACACATCATACAGACGGCTGATCAGGCTGACAAGGCTCGTCTTCGCGCTACCGGTTCCGCCGATGATGCCAATCGTCTCACCTGATTTGATTGCTACATTGATATCCTTTAATACGAAATCCTTCGCCATCTCCTTGTAACGGAAATATACATGATCGAACTCCACGCTTCCGTCCACTACTTCCATATCCGGCTGTTCCGGATTCTTCAAGGTCGTATCCTCGTTGATAACCTCTGCGATACGTCTCGCGCTCGCCATACTCATACTGATCATGACAAATACCATCGAAAGCATCATCAGGCTCATCAGGATATTCATACAGTATGCAAGCAGACTCATCAGGTTGCCTGTGGTAAGCATATCACTCACGATCATATGCGCACCGACCCAGCTGATCAACAGGATGCAGCTATACACCGTGAACATCATGACCGGCATATTGCAGGCGATGATGCTCTCTGCCCGCACAAACATGTTGTAAAGCTTCGCGCTTGCCTGTGCGAATTTATTTGTCTCATACTCCTCGCGGACATATGCCTTAACGACCCGGATTGCAGATACATTCTCCTGCACGCTGGCATTTAAGTCGTCGTACTTCTCAAATACAATATTGAAATATTTATTTGCCTTGCGGATAATGAACTGTAATACGAGTGCCAGCAAAATAACTGCAACCAGGTAAATGCTTGCGATTCTTGCATTGATCAAAAATGCGGCTACCATCGCGCAGATCATGCTCGCCGGGGCACGCATACCCATACGCAGGATCATCATGTAGGAGTTCTGCACATTCGTCACATCGGTCGTCATACGAGTCACCAGTCCGGCGGTACTGTACTTGTCAATGTTTGTAAATGAAAATGTCTGGATATTATAATACATCGCCTGCCGCAGATTCTTAGCGAACCCGGCAGATGCATATGCACCGTAACGGCCTCCCATAAGTCCCGCAAATAGTCCGACTGCCGCTGCCACGATCATCCATGCACCGACTACGCAGATATGGTGGATATCGCCGCCCGGCACATTGACGCCATCGTCAATGATGGATGCCATCAGGAACGGGACGAGTGTTTCCATCAGAACTTCCAGCAGCATAAACAGTGGGGTTGCGATGGACGCGGCTTTGAATTCTTTGATTTGTTTTCCTAACGTCTTTAACATGTTGTCTCCTTTCTTATGCTTCAATTTCGTCCATGATGCATTTGTATATATGTCTATATTCAATTCTGGTAATATATGATGTATTGAAACTAAGAAGTGCTAGATGTTCTGATTCACACAGAACTCCTGCACGCAACCGCCGCCAATTCGCCATCCGTGGCTCAATGGCGGCTTGTTTGAACATCGTGTTCAAACATTGCTGATTACTTACAGAACATCAAGTACTTCTAAGTTCCAAACATATCTATATTTCCAGAATTGAATATGGACATTTACAAATTGCATCATGTCGCTCACTCTCTTAATCATAGGAAAGCAAGCCAAGTGACCTTCTGGTTACTTACAGGCTTGCTTGATTTCTGGTGCTCCAAGGCTTATCAATTCGGCCCCAAGCTTATCTGTAATCAATAAAAACTGTGTGATTTCTTCCTCCGATAAGCAGTCGCTCAAACGCTGCTCCATCTGCATCACGCGTGTATGGATTTTTGCTTCGAGTGCCTGCCCTGCTTCGGTCAGTTCCAGTTTCTTCAGGCGTGCATCTCTGGCAACGCTGGAGCGCCTGATAAGTCCGTTCTTCTCCATCGCCTGTAACGTCTGGGTGACGGTAGACCGGCGCAGATAGAAGAATTCTTCCACATCCTTCTGATATACTTCTGTCTTCTTACTGAATTCAGAAATGTAATGCAGGATCCGGCTCTGCGAACCACTGATGCCTTCCACTTCCGCTGCCTGATGCAGATAATGCTTCACCTGATTTGATAATATGATGATCTGATTTCCCAGATGATCGTGTTTCCAATCGTCCATGAATTCCCTCCCTTAGTAGTATCTTCCCAACGCTCTGTATTGCAACAGATTGTCTGCGCCATACAGCCTGTTTCATCTACATATAACAGATCTATATAGTCTCTAATTTCATTTTCAAATGATATCCCTATCATCCTCATTTTATTAGATAAAAAAGTTCGGTTATGAATTGTTCGCAATCAAACAATTCATAACCGAACTATATTTTAACATGCATAAAATATTTTTCAAGCAATTCGCTTTTTACTTTTTTCATTTATTTGACTATTTGACGTCTTGTAATAAAAGCATATAAACTCCTAAATCCATTTCTCTTACCGCATTCCTACGAAACAATCTGCATGATCTGGATCAAGAACAACCATGCCAGTCCATAGTACGTTACGACTGCTACAAGGTCATTGACCGTTGTAATCAGTGGCCCGGATGCAACTGCCGGATCAATCTTGATTTTGTGGAAGAAAATCGGAATCAAGGTTCCAACCAGACTCGAAATCACCATGGCAACCATCAGTGATACACCTACGCAACCGGAAATCAGGAATGCATGCAGCCATGCATTGTGCTTGAAGCAGGCGATGTAGATACCAATAAATACAAATGCCAGAGAGCCGAGCAACAAGCCATTTACAAAACCGACCTTCATCTCCTTCCATACGAGATGCAGCTTCTGTTTACCAGTCAGGTTCTCATCCATCAATACACGAATCGTAACCGCCAGCGACTGTGTTCCAACATTCCCTGCCATGTCCAGAATCAACGACTGGAAGCACATCACAATCGGAAGCACAGCGACAACCGCTTCAAAAGCTCCTACAACGGAAGACACACCCATGCCAAGGAACAATAAGATGATCAGCCATGGCAATCGTTTCTTCATGCTTTCCTTTGTAGTTTCTCTCAAATCCTCCTCGTCTGTCAAACCAGCGAGTTTTGCGTAATCCTCGCTCATCTCATCATCGACAGCCTCCACGACATCCTGTGCGGTGATAACACCGAGTAATTCCTTTGTCTCAGATAAAACCGGAATGGAATCCTCTGCGTAATCCACCAGTTCGTCAATACAATCTTCAATCTTCTCATGATCAGTCACGAACGGATACGTCGTATTGATGATAGATTCCAGTGTATCATTTTCTCTGGCGACGATCAGATCCTTCAGGTCAATCGCGCCATAGTATTTATCGGATTCGTCTAATACATAGACCGTTCCGATATTATCATTTTCACCTGCCTGTGAAACCAGCTCGCGCATTGCCTGCCGGATATCTATGCCTCTGCGGATGGCGATATAATTCGTCGTCATACGACTACCCATCTCGTCTTCCTCGTAGGAGAGGATCATCTGGATATCATTTCCGGCATCCTCAGGGAGCATATCCACAACCTGCTTTTTCGTTGCATCATCGACCTCGTCCAAGACATCGACCGCATCGTCGACTTCCATCAGGGAGAGTACCTTTGCTGCCTCCTGCAGATTCTTATCCCGCAAATGCTTCTTTGACTGCGCTGTATAATTTTTTCTTTTCATCCATTTCTTCATTGTCTTCTACCTCCTTATTCCGGGGCATAAAAATACCACCGTCTTTCATACGGTGGTTCAGACAACAGAAAACTAAACGCAGTTATATCGTCATATATAAAATGAGACTATATCCAAACTGCGTTCGTATATCCATATGTCTTCCACCGCGTATCGCTCGACTCGTACTATCGCAACCGTCCATAGTCTCACCTCCATAATTTTTATTCTATTCGCAGCTTTATCACTGCCAGATCTTCCTAAACCATATTTCGTCATGATTCTACTCGACCTGTGGTGTAGTCTACCCCATTTTCCCGGGTTCGTCAACCAAGTTTACAAGCTTTTAACAATTTTACAGCTCATGATAATATGGGCAGATATCCTCATAACTCCCATCATTCATGCGGAAGCCACCCGGTATCGTGCCAAGCTGTTTAAATCCAAGCCGCTCATACAGGTGTCGTGCATGCACATTACTTGCGACAACCGCATTGAACTGTAAGACACGGTAACCATGTGCCTTGCCCTGCGCCAGACAGTCAGACACCAGCTTCTCGCCGATATGCAATCCTCTTGATTCCCGGTCGACCGCATAGCTGGCATTGCAGATGTGTCCACATCGTCCAACATTGTTCGGATGCAGGATGTACATGCCGTAGATTCTGCCTGTGTCCGTATCCTCTGCAACTCCGCAATATGTCTGCTCTGCGAAAAATGCGGTTCCTGACTCCGGTGTCAGACATTCCTCCTGCGGAAATGCCACGCCATCTTCGACAACCTGGTTCCAGATCGTCACCATCGCCTCGATGTCATTGTCTGTATATGCTCTTACTTCGATATTCATGGTTTTATTCTTCTTTCCTATATCAATCCCACAAGCATTGCAACCGCGGTCTTCATAATCTCATCCGGGAATTCATACTCCGCTGTATGAAGCTGTGCATGATCTTCGCCATCGCCCACACCGAAGAATGCCCCCGGTACTTCCTGCAGATAATATCCAAAATCTTCCGACCATCGCATCGGCTGTGCAAGCTCTGTCACAGGGAATTGTAATTTTTCTGCACACGCAAAAAGCTTATCTACATTTGCATCGTGATTCTCCGTTGCAGGAAACCGCTCGATTTCCTCTATGGCTATAGTAAGCTGATTTTCTTCTGCAAGTGTCGCAGCCAGAGCTTTAATCTCATTCACATATGTGTCAAATGCATCTTCCTTTTCTGCGCGCACCGTAAGCCGCAACGTACCTTCAAATGCTGATACGCCATAATTTGCACTGCCAACATCCGCCCCGATCACAGTCATACGAACGAAATTACCCCGCACTTGCATCTCCTTCGTGATCCGCTCGATCTCAAGCAGAAGCTTCGCCATCGGAATAGCCGGATTCCTGCCTGCTTCCGGGTATGCTGCATGGCTTGGTGTTCCGGTCATACGAATCGAAAGCCCGGTCGATGCACATGCAAATGTTCCCTTGCGAAGCAATACCTGGTTCTTCGGATAGCCGGGAATATTATGCAATCCGTATATCTCTCCAATCTGCTTTTCCGTAAGTAATTCCTTACAGATCTTCGCGCCCGCGCCAATCTCCTCGCCCGGCTGAAAGATCAGATATACATCACGTTCTGGCAATTCTTCCTGCTTTGAAAGATACAACGCTACACCACACAGAATGCTGCTATGCCCATCATGTCCGCAGTAGTGTCCCGGTTTCCCATCCTTTCCACATACCGCATCCATATCCGCCCGGAACGCAATCGGTGCTTTCCCGCTTTCTTTCTCCGCTTTCTTCACGGCATAAAACCATACGCCTTTATCTACAACCTCAAACGTTGTATGGCGCTTTATAAATTCCTGCAATATATGCCGGGTCTTTTCTTCCTGCATGGAAGGCTCCGGATTCTCGTGGAGCTTCTTGCGCAGACTGTGAATCATATCAGAAAGCTCTTTATATCTTGTGATATGAACCTCCGGAATTGCAACATCCGCAAATGTTACAACCTCTTCCCCCATCTCTCTGTCCGCATCCGGATGCTTATGTTCCACATTTCCTTGACCATGCGCATTTCCTCCAATATGCACTTCCGGGATTGCCAGATTATCAAATGCAAGATTAAATTTTGTTTTTTCCTTCTTCTCTTTCTTGTCCTTCATGTGATTCCTCCAACCTTATCTCCATTTCAAGATAAGGCTTTCTTCCAAATATTCGTCTCACTGCACTATATAATATTGATGAACAACGTAATCACCAGACTGTTAATGAAGTCCGCAAACAAACTTCCGATCAACGGTACAAGCAGATACGCTTTGACCGATGGTGCATAGCGGTCACAAAGTACCTGCATGTTCGCCATTGCATTCGGTGTCGCACCCATACCGAATCCGCATGTTCCCGCCGCAAGCACTGCCGCGTCGTAATCCTTTCCCATCACACGAAATACTACAAAATATGTGTACAAGAATATAAGCAGAAGCTGAGCGCCAAGCAAGATCATAAGCGGTAATGCAAGCTCCGCAAGCTGCCACAGCTTCAATGTGATCATCGCAATTCCAAGGAAAAGCGACAAACAAATACCACCCAGATTATTGATCTCACCCATATAGATGTCAAATTTTCCGGAATACTCGCCGACATTTCGAACAATCGCCGCGACGATCATGGCTCCGATATAGATAGGAAATGTAAGTCCCGTCTTCGTCAGAAGCTCAGAAATAATCGTACCAAGTCCGACTGCCAGAATCAGCTGAAACACAGCTGCTGCATACATATTCGAATGTCTCTCATGCTTCTTTTCTTCCTCAATCAACAGGCTGTCATCCTCTGTCACGATTGTATCAAGCAAATGCTTCTTCTCAATCAGACGTTTACCGATCGGTCCACCGATCAGGCTTCCCGCCACCAGACCGAAGGTTGCCGCTGCCGTACAGATTGTCGTTGCACCCTGTACATTAAAATCCTCAAGCACCGGACCGAATGCGCCTGCTGTTCCATGTCCACCAACCATGGGAATAGATCCAGTACAAAGCCCGACCAGCGAGTCAAGCCCAATCAGATGTGACACGCCGACTGCCAGTAAATTCTGCATGAAAATCAGGGCAATGACTAATCCAAGGAAGATTGCAAGTGCCTTTCCTCCACTCTTTAGCACCTTCAGATTCGCCTGGAATCCCACCGACGTAAAGAAGAATACCATACAGACTTCCCGAAGCGTATCATCAAATGTAAATTCCACCACCCCTGTGCTATATAAAACACAAGTCAGTACCGAAAAAATCAAACCACCGACCACCGGAGATGGGATACAGAACTTTTCCAGGAAATTTATTTTCTGTTTCAAGAATTGTCCAAGCATCAGCACCACGACCGAAAGTGCCAATGTCTGATACATATCAATTTGTATTTCCATGTAAAATGGTTCTCCTATCTGTTAATTTTCTTTTGCATCCACCGTGATGCCCTGTGATGCATAATATGCTTTTGCCCCCGGATGGAACGGAATCTGCACACCATCCACAGCCGCATTTACATCCGCGATTTCCTTTAACGAAGTTGCATACTCAATCTCTGTTGCATGTGCAAAAAGCTGCCTTGTAAGTTTTTCGGCTGTCTCATCAGACATCTTCTCACTCGCAAGCAACAGCGCCTTGACACCGACCGTTGCCACCTGCTCTGTCTGTCCATTGTAAGTGTTCGCCGGAATCTCACACGTTTCATACGATGAATATGCAAGCTTCAGCTTATCCACGGTCTTCGCATCGACCGGAATAAGCGCAATTTCACAGCTATCTGCAAGCTCCGCAATCACATTGGTCTGCACACCGCCTGTATAAAACATCGCGTCAATCTCGCCGCTTTTGAGCTTCTCTGCTGCCTCAATATACGTCAGGTTGACCGTCTCTGTAATCGGAGAAGCAAGTCCACTCACCTGTAAAATCTGCAATGCGTTCCGCTCAGTTCCGGACTCTGCTTCACCGATACTTACCGTCTTTCCCTGCAGATCATCTAAGCTTTTGATTCCGGAATCCTTGCGTACAACAATCTGGCACGCCTCGGTATAAAGGCCTGCCAGTACGCGGTATCCCTGATAGGATTCCCCTTTTTCATCCGTTCCATAATACGCGGCTGTGGCAAGATCGGCCTGCGCAATTGCCACGTCTACATATCCCTCGGACAGCAGCCGCAGGTTCGCCATCGAACCGGCCGTTGATTTTATATTGAATTTCATTTTCGCATCCTCTGCATTTGCAAGCTGTGTATATGCCGTCGCAAACGCATAATATCCGCCACCAACGCCTGCCGCACCGAACCGGATCGTATCCTGCCGCACATTACAGCCGGTCAGACTTACGCACCCGACGGTAAATGCCAACAGCGCCACTGCTATCTTCTTTATCTTATTCTTCAAACTGTTCCACTCCTTTCCTGGTATTGCCCCCTCAACCCCCTATTCTTCATTCTTTAATTCTCCGGTAGTTTCATTCCATACGTTTCAAGATCCACGCGTCCGTCCACGACCATAATTCCATCTGCCGCAAGCAGTTGCTCCTGTACATTCGCACCGCCAAACGCGAACACTCCGGCAAGCTCGCCCTTCGCATTTACCACGCGATAACATGGGATATGCTCCGGATCCGGATTCCTGTGCAGTGCATTTCCGACTGCACGCGCCATCTTCTTATCCCCGGCAAGCTCTGCGACCTGTCCGTATGTTGCTACCTTTCCACGCGGAATCTTCTTCACTGCCTCATAGATCCGCTTCGACGGGCTATCGGTAACAAGCCGGTAACTCTCTGCAATCATTTCCCGCACTGCATCGTCCGGGACACTTCCATCTAAGATAATCGTGTTCCAATGCTCCCGGTTCTGATGCCACCCCGGTAGAACCGACTCGAAGGCATCCCGCCAGTAATCACGCCACTCCGGGTCTACCTTAACATTCAGATTCATATATCCATTCCGTTCATATGTCCATATAAACGCTTTCCTGCTGCCCTTCACACGTACCAACTGCCAGTTATCATCATGAAACGGGGCGTCCTGATATGTGTCCGGAAAGGACAGCGCAAACGCTAAGACTTCTTCTCTTGTCTGCATCTTCCCTGCCTCCATACTTTTTATTATAGTACACGCTTACCGGAATGTCTTCAAGTACACCTTTTGCTCATCCGTAATCCGGTAGCTCTCCACCGCCTTCTGAATCGTCTTTCTGTGCACCCACGGTGATAATCTCCGCTCTTCGATATATGGGATACACATCTCCCACTGCTTGGCAAGTGCGGTTGCAAAATACCACGCGATCATCATATTCACATAATATTCCTCCGATGTGACCGACGCAACCATCACCGGATATTCTGGCTTAAAATCCTCATCTAAGTATAACCGCATCAAAAGTCCTATGCCATAGCGGATCGTGTAAGTCTCCCCGGATGCAAGAAATGTGTGGATCTCCGGAAGCAGTTCCTCCTTATGTTTCGCAAAACATTTCGGAACCGGAAAATCACATGTCGCCCAGTTGTCAACGTATGGCAGCATGCGCTTTACCTCATATAAACACTGCGCATAGTCCCTGATGCCACCGATCAGCATCATGTGCAGATTATTTTCTTCATAGTAGGTATGTGGCAGCTCCTGCAAAAATGCTTCCGCACCATCCTCTTTCGCAAACGCCTTCGCAAAGTTCCGCAACACCGGTGTCCGGATTCCGATCACATGTGCCGGTTCAATATTCGGTATCAATTTTGAGTGGAACGCCTGATACTTTTTATCCTGCAATTCAAACAATCTTCGCTGTAGCTCTGTCATATCTTTTGTCTCCCGATTTATATGCTGTATAAACTGTACCATAAATAAAAAGAACCGTCTATATCTGGATGTCCCTCTGTTTACATAATCCGGCGCTGTCTCCTGACAGAAAACCATGAAAAAATCGGGCAGAATACCTCCTGCCCGACTTATAACCAATATCATCCGCCTACCGGCCCAATGAATTGCATTTATAGAATTAGTTCTTCTTTTTATCTACAATAAATGTATCATAAATTGCCCTGATTGCCGGCTCAAAGTCTTTGTTTCTGACACCGATAATAATATTCAGCTCAGAAGAACCCTGATCGATCATCTTGATATTGATTCCATCCTTTGCAAGTGCACTGAATAACTTACCAGCAGTACCACTTGCGGACTTCATACCACGTCCAACGACTGCAATCAGCGCAAGTCCTGACTCAATCTCAACTGAATCCGGCTTTGCCAGACGATGGATTGCAGATACCACCCGCTGCTCCTTGTGCATGAATTCATCCTCATGAACAACAATCGTCATAGTATCGATACCGGATGGCATATGCTCAAACGAAATCTCATTTTCTTCAAAAGCCTGAAGTACTTTTCTTCCAAAGCCTATCTCGGAATTCATCATTGCCTTGGAGATAAATATCGTACAGAAATCCTTCTTACCTGCGATACCTGTCACAACATAATCCTGCTTCTGGCATGTGCTCTCAACAATCCATGTACCCGGATCTTCCGGTACATTTGTATTCCGGATATTGATCGGTATACCACAGTTACGGACAGGGAAAATCGCATCTTCGTGCAGAACCGATGCTCCCATATAAGAAAGCTCACGAAGCTCTCTGTAAGTAATATATTTAATCGGCTTTGGATTCGGAACGATACGTGGGTCTGCTACAAGGAAACCGGACACATCTGTCCAGTTCTCGTACACATCTGCCTGACTTGCCTGTGCAACGATAGATCCTGTCACATCCGAACCGCCACGGGAAAATGTCTTGACATTCCCATCTTTGCCAAGTCCGTAAAATCCGGGAACAACTGCACGTGGTGCCTTCGACAGTCTCTCACTAAGAACCTTCTCTGTCTTATAGCTGTTGAGATTTCCTTCTGCATTGAAGAAAATCACCTCTGCGGCATCAATAAATTCAACACCAAGATATGCAGCCATAATCTTACCATTCAAAAATTCTCCTCTGGACGCTGCATAATCAACCTGTGGATTCTCGACCAGCTTCTTTGTGATCTCTTCAAAATCCTTATCCAGCGAGAAATCTTTCAGCGCAAGCCCTGTGATAATCTCATCATATCTTGCCTTGATTGCCTTCATCTCTTCCGTAATATCTTCCCCTGCTTTTGCTGTCTCATACACATGGAGAAGCATATCTGTTACCTTCGTATCTTCCGGAAATCTCTTCCCCGGTGCAGATGGAACAACATAGACGCGACTCTCATCAGCTGAAATGATCGCCCCAACCTTCTTGAACTGTTCCGCACTTGCCAATGAACTACCACCGAATTTTACAACTTTCTTCATAATCTTCCATATATCCTTTTTGGTTTAGTATTTTGATATTTTGTATTTTATACACTTTTCAACAATATAGCAAGAGATAATTCTACATCTTCTCTTTTATTTTCCTTCTGTTTTTTTCTCCTGCTGACTCTTCTGTTCACTTATTTTTGATTTTTGTCCATATTTTTCTCATTTTTGTCTTTAATCTTCAAAAAATGTTTTATTTTGTTTTATCGTCTCAATTTTAAATCATCATATTGACATTTTACACCTATTTCATTATTCCGGGAGCTTTATTGCTGCGTTGAATAATCCACAAGCACAAAGCTCGCCGGATATTCTTTTTTTGAAGCTGCCAAGGCATCCTGCAGATTAGCTGTATGCCCTGTCTTTGCAGAATACATATCACCAGCAATATAATCAATGCCACTTGCCGTATAATCATATACTTCAAACGTTACATCAAATGATGCCTTGTCCTGATACATTTGCGCAAATTCCTGATACTCCGCTCCTGTATCATCCGAATCCGATATATCCCAATCATTTATATTCGTTCTTGTCATATAGCCGCTGCATCCCGCAAACAAAGCAAATTGTCCTGTATAATGTGCATATGTCCCATTCATTGTCACAAGCAGATCATGATCAGTCTTATTTTCCACATAAAAGATTGGATAAGCATTAAATGAGCTTCTCTCCGGTGCATTATGCACTTCGGCTCCTATATAAGTAATACGCAATTCGTCGTTGTCAACAAGTACCTGATCCGTTTCCGCCGGTGTCCGTGTATAAGCCTTCGCCTGCGTCTCTTTATCCTCTGTAAAATCAATCTCCTGCACGCTATGATCCTGCAGGATCGGCTCTGCCAGTTCTCCTTCTGTATAGACCGCGAGCTCGATTTTTGCCCGGGTCATCGGATCTCTGCCTGCCTTGTATGGCATGATTCCATTGCAGTTATTTGCACAGATTTCCATATTTTCCCGTCCCGGATCTAAGTACCACCAGTTTGTTGCTTCCCAGTCATAATCCATACATTCATCGTTTACACTCCGGATTTGCAGGTCATAATAAACCAGTTTATCCGTCTTATTTGTCACCGTATAATAAATGAGACAGTCTTCCCCCGTCCATGCTTCCGGATCCAACTGATACATCGGCATTTCTTCCTCGCTTGGAACATAGCCCTGTTCATATACACGTTTGATTGTCAATGTTATATACTCATCATCGCAGACGGTTATCTCTACCGGACGGTAATGGTTGCCTGTATCCGGTTTTTTGTTGTGTGTAAGGATACCGGCTGTCACACCTCCGGCAACAAGTGCAGCCGCTGTCACACCTGCAATCACCTTTGCCTTTAACGTCTGAAAGAGGCCTTTTATTCCTGCTTTTCCTGCTACACCCGCTGCCTTCGTGGCTGCCATGCTTACACTTGATGCAGCTGCAGAACCGGCTGCACCCGCCATTCCTGAACCGGACGCCGCTACGGTTCCTGCCACTCCTGCTGCAGTTCCGGCAATACCCGCTGCTCCCGCAAAAATATTGCTTATTACATTCGGAATATTCAAAGATTGTGACTCTGCTATAAAAATCGCAGTAAGCAGTGCAACACTGCCGGAGGAATACAGCTTGATTCCGCTTGTATCCTCATAATCCTGCACACCGTTCCGGATTTTCCCCCGCGCAGTTGACAGCCGGTATTTGACTGTCCCCTCCGGGCATTCCATGCATGCTGCAATCTCCGGTACGCTCATCCCGTCAAAATAATATAAAATAATCGTCTGGTACTGCACTGCTGACAGTTCTTCCTGCATAATCGTCAAAATGATCTTTCGTTTTTCGGCATTCAGCACATAGCTTTCCGGCAGGAAATTGTCATTTTCCTCCAGCAATTCTGTATCGATGCTGTTTTCTTCTATCGGCTCCGGGATCTTCTTCATCAGAAAATCCTTGCATTTGTTCACGGCAATCTGGTTTAACCATGCCACAATCCGCTCCGGGTTTTCAAGCTGTTGCAGATGCGTGAGTGCCGTGATGTATGTATCCTGCATCACATCCAGCGTATTTTGTTCGTTCTTCAAAAAGCTGAACGCCGTATAATACACCTGCCGGTATGTTGCCTGATAAATCTCCTCAAACGCCTGCGTGTCTCCGTTTATAACACGGGTTATCAATTTCTGAATTTGTTCCATATGTTTATTCCTTTCTTCCTTATTATATTATATAGACGTTATATGCGCACCTTCGGTTGGGTTTTTTCAAAATTTCTTGAAATCCATCGTTTTATGGGTCTTTCGTTGACTTCTACATTTTTCTTTGCTAAACTCACATCATAGATATTAAAGTAATTTGAGGAGTTTTGCAATGGACAGCAAAATATTAAAATATTTCAAGAAAAACCATATTCAGATTGAAGATATCAAATATCTGACACGTGTTGATGGTAAAACGTGTATTCACACGATGGATAATCAGACATTCCTTACTTATATAACAATCAAAGACTTTTTTGAATCATTGGAACTGCATGATTTTATCTGTGTAAACAAAGGGATTGTCGTTGCCAAAAATCAGATTAATTATATTGCGGATGGCATCTATCATATGCTCGATGGTGCCGAATTTCAGGGAAGGAAACGCACGGCCGCTGCCCACAAAAAACTGAATGCGACCTTACACCAAAGCATTGCGGACAGCATCGAGACAGTGGTCGATATCCGAAACCGTTTTTCGATTCTGGACAATATGCCGATTGCCTTCTGTGTTATTGAACTTATATTTAACAATGACGGGCATGGGATTGATTTTGTATTCCGTTATTGTAACAACGAGATGGCAGTTATCGAAGGAAAAACTATCGAAGAAATGATGAATCATTCTTTCTTCTCAGTATTTCCAAATGCTGACAAAAAATGGCTGGTTGCATATACCGATGTCGCAGTCAATGGCAGCAGCCGTTACATCCGCGATTATAGCCCGGAAATAAACAAAGAGATTTTTGTGCGCTGTTTTCAGCCACTCGAAGGGTTTTGTGCCTGTCTTCTGACGCCGGTGGATGACCTGAACAAGGCGCTTCCTGCCACACATCTTCCCAACCGTTAACCGGCACCTATCACAACCGTTTGACACATACTGATCAAAGTTCACGGAGAGGCGATATGAAACATTCTTTCAAGCAAAACAGCAGTTTGAATTCAAACAGGAAACGAAGCCAAACGATTCTCATCGGAATCGTTTCTTTTCTTGTTCTCACGTTTCTGGAAGTTTTTTTACTTTCCGCTGTTTCCCTGATTCCGCGTTCTGCCATCCGGAAGCACACGCAGGAGTCGGCGGAATATCTACTGGAAAAGCCGGTCTTTTACCGTGTAGTAAAACAGGATCCTGCCTCTAACATCGACCACTATGCGGATGCGATCCTTCTGAATATCCTATATCACTTTGATTCGGCTCATCCGGTTACCTCGCCGCTTACCGCTTCTTATTATTATACAGAAACGCATAATGAAAATGAGAATCTCTATACAGCAGTAACCTCCAACGTAACACCTACCTACGATTATTTCCGGTATTGGCATGGTTCAACTATTTTCATACGTCCATTGCTAACGATATTAAACATCCGGCAGATCTATATCTTTTTTGCCATTACACTGGCAATACTATTTGTTGTTTTATTTACGCAGCTGACGAAATCCGGACACATATTCTGTGCCCTGGCTATGTCCGTTGCGCTTTTGTCGGTATCGTTCTGGTTTATACCTATGAGTCTCGAATACATCTGGTGCTTTCTGATCATGTTTATTGCAAGCATCCTTACGATATTCTCTTACCAAAAGAAACAGGAGGTATCCGGGCTGTTCTTCCTGCTTGTCGGGAATATCACCGCATATTTTGATTTCTTGTCAACCGAGACAATTACACTCCTTTTTCCGCTTGCATTGTTACTTGTCCTGATGCAGAAAAATAACCGGTTATGCGATGCAAAAACCGGTTTTAAAATCATTCTGTCGCGTTCTGTCTGCTGGGGCATCGGCTATCTGGCTTCCTGGATTGCCAAATGGAGCATTACATCGATTGCTCTGAACAGAAATATCTTTGCACAGGCTTTATCATCCGCCTCCACACGGGTAAACGGAGATGCCGGCAGCCTGCATGGGCCGGCGCTTTCTATAAATGCATTTCTACGGAATATCGCATGTATATTCCCGTTTATTTTCTGTTCTGTTGCAGACGAAATACTGTACACATGATCCTTATAATTTACCTGTACAGTATAACCATCCTTTACAGTTAAAGCTGTATCCTTTGTAACCCCCAGTTTTTCTCCTGTATAGCCTTTTTCCAGCTGTAATGCCCCTGATACCGTAAGCATACCGCTGCCCGATACATTTACGGTGCCCTTTAGCTGACTTATCTCATGGCTTCCGGATACGACAAGATCTGCACCATTCGTTCCTTCGGCAATCAGGGATGTAATCGTTCCTCCTGCATAGTTAATGACCGGATTCATCCCCGAATAATTTGTTACATTCAAAGAAGAAATCGTTCCTGCATTCATGTTGACTGTCGCAGTGCTGCCAGAATATCCAGGATTTTGAACATTCAGGGTATCTATTGTTCCACTATTTGTCAAAGTGTATGTCGAACTATATGTCGCGGATGTAATATGTCCGGCATTCGTAATGCCGACTGAACTTTGAAGATCCTGAATGCTGGCTCCCGCCTGATTATCAACTTCTATGTTTCTTTCAATTTTACTGATGGATCCCTGGTTGACAATTTTTCCACCAGATCCATACACCGTTCCGGTGATATTTCCGGTAGATGAAACAGTCAGCGTGCAATCAGTCACAGCATAGTCACGATTGTCTTCCGTTGAAATCGTCGTATCCCCCGTAACATTAATTGTTTCTGCAACTACACGCACGGCATCCACGCCAAACAATTCTACAATCATCACAACCACTAATATAATCGCTTTTAACGCCCGAATTCGTTTCTCCATAGATTGTACCTCTCCCGCATACAACAAACTCTAGTTTCTTATGGTAAACTTTACCATAATCATCAAATGTATGTCAAACAAATTCAAGGTTAAGTTGATGCATTTCATCTTGGCATTGTATTAAACTCATTTTTTTGTTCTTTAATAGACTTTTGAATTGAAATAATACGCAATTTTTCTTACCGTCAGGCGTTGCTGGAACCGCCTTTCTAATCATTTATATCTCTCATCACAATCTGCGCGTCGTACTGCTTCATGGTTGGATCTAAAATCTCTTTTATTAAATTATTATGGGAGACGCCATACACATTATCGTTGATATATTCCCCATAGCTTCCCGTGCTCCCAATAAGGCGATCGGGATTGTTCATGCATATCGTCATTTCATCGTCAGCATCCAGATACCATGTCGTCTCCGTCTCCCGGTCATCATCCATCCATTCTCCATTTGCGCTTAAGAAACGGAACTCATAAAAAATCTGCTTATGTAGATTATTTTTCACTGTGTAGCGTACAATATTGCTCTCCGTGTTCCAGAGATCTTCTTTGATTGGATATTCGACTTCTTCCTGATCCGGAATATTTTCCATATGTATGTTTCCTTTCTCGCCTATAAGTTTTGTATAGCCCTTCATCTTATTGACGATTTAAGTGGTGATTTGGTTGGTTTTTCCTCAAAATCTTCTCATAGATTTCCTCAACGCCCGGATATCCCGCATCCTGTATTTCTTCCTTCGCCTGTGCAAGTGCACGTTCAAAAGAGTTCTGCATTTGTTCAAACCTCCGCATTGCGATTCTCTCTCCGAGTCCAATATGCCTTGCCTCTGCGCGAAATGATTCTTTTGTAATCTTGCGAATATCCAGTTCTCCATCAATTGCCATTGCCATTTGTTCTGTACTCTCTTCGTAAATCATCGTTGAGACAATGTCATATGCCGGAGCAAGCCGGATTGTCCTTCGATCCTTACCATACAGTAATCCAATATTCTTAATATGATTGTCCGTGTTCCCGATTAAATAATTAAAGATACATATATCCCATAATTTCAATTGATCTTCCACCGGATTGTCTGAATACTGCCTTAATAATGTAAACACACGCTTTAAATACGAGTCCCCTATCTTCTCATATTTCTGAGAAGCCGGAACACCGAGTGCCTGTGCAAAATCTTCCTGTTGCAACCGGAACGGAACTTTTTTACCATCTATCACCCGGCTATCTTCCTGCATCAGCCGGTCAAAACGTTTTGTCGCAAACAATATATGCTCTCCTGTTCCAACTGATATAATGAAACTTTCCGGTACATCTATTCCCAATATCTTTGCTGTACGCAGACATAGTTGTTCATTTGCAACGATTCCACTCAGCCGTACATGGCTTTGCTTTACAATATGTGTACTTGGTGCCGTCCCAAACGGCATATACCATCCATCTTTATTATCATAATATAAACCTGTTTTTCCGGACGCACCAGTCAATGATAAATGTGCCTTTGCCAGAAACTGGGCTGATTTTGAAGCCCCTTCTTTGGCAAATTCCAGCAATTCTTCCCTTGATATTTTTTTATACGACGGACTACATCCACCTGCACCCGGCTCACAAATCCGAACAGCACCCAGACACTCATTTCCAAGTCCCGCAAGCACAGACAAATAATCTTCCTCTGCAACATGCATCCATCCTGCCACACACCTTCTCGTATATCCTTCTGGCAGTAACCCTTCAAAATAGCATCGTGTCTCAAAGGGCGAAAAAGCATCTTCCTGAAAGGGCAAACTAATTGAAACCGGTTGATGACTTTGATTTTCCAGATAAGACTTCTCATATATAAATCTTGCATCTTCCCAAGTTTCACCCTGTATCTGTCCAGCCAGCACAAAATCCCCATCTTCTTCTATGTATACCTCTAATTTCCGCAACTCATGCTCTCCTTTCCACCGACAGATCCAATCCCAATATCATCAGAAGCTGTAATGTCTTTCCTATCTCCGCCGTCGCTTTCCCACGTTCAACATCTGAAATAAAGCTGACACTGAACCCCGTAAATTCTGCAAGAAACGCCTGTGTATAATGCAGTTCTTTTCTTCGCGTACGAATCGCTTCGCCTAATTCTTCTACACTTCTTATCTTCATATTTATCATTCCTCTTTGCCGTACGGCATAATTTTAAAATTCTTTTATAAAAATAAGCCGTTCGACTTAATTTTACTGTTGTTAGTATAATATAAGCCGTACGGCTATGTCAATTCACATTTTATTAAAATGGTCTTTTCGGATTCGCTCCATGCTCTCCGATCAGCTTCTCCATCCAGACCATATCATACCAGCGTCCAAACTTATACCCGCACTGATAGAACTGTCCGACCATGCGATAGCCAAGATGCGCATGGAATTCCACGCTATTGTTCGTCAGGTATTCGTCCTCCTTCGGCGCATAGGCGATACAGGCGTTCATATTCAAAAATCCCTGTTCTTTCAACGCTTTTTCCAGTGCCGCATGCAACTTCCCACCGATTCCCGTATGCTTGTAGCTTTCATCTACATAGATGGACGTCTCAACTGCCCACGCATACGCTTCTCTAGCATGAAACTGTCCGGCATACGCATACCCAAGCACCTTTCCATCCTGCTTGGCAACAAGATATGGATACTTTGTTTTCGTCTGCCGGATCCGATCGGTAAATTCCTCCAGCGTCGGTACTTCATATTCAAATGTGATTGCAGTATGTTCCACATATGGTGCATAGATGGCAAGCAACCCGGCTGCATCTGCCTCTTTCGCTTCGTGTATTTCAATCATTGTTTTTCCTCCTTGTGACAGAAGCTACATTCCCGATCATTCAAGTATATAAAATAAAAGAAAAATTGACAAGACTTCCCCTCTTCATTATAATAATGATATTATTACGCTTGTAGGATTTAGGAGCTTTATCATGAAAAAAATGCCACAGATTACAGAAGCAGAATACGAAGTTATGCAAATAATATGGCATAATTATCCAATTAGCACAAATGAGATTACAGAACAGCTATTGCAGACAACTAACTGGAATCCACGTACAATCCAGACCTTAATTAAACGGCTGGCAACAAAAAATATTATTACCTATGAGAAGCAGGGACGTGTCTTTGTCTATACGCCACTGTTAAAGAAAGAGGACTATGTCAGTCAGCAAAGCAAGTCTTTCTTGGACAAATTTTTCAACGGGAATCTTTCCTCTATGGTCTCAACCTTTTTGGATCATCGAAATTTATCAAAGGCAGAAATCGATGAACTGAAATCACTACTGGAACAAGAAAACAAGGAGTAATCTCTATGGATAATTTTTTTATTCACTTCGTATTATGCAATATAACAATCGGTCTTTTCGTTCTTATACTTTTATGTATGAAGAGAATATTTAAACATTGTCTCACTCCCCGCATGCAGTTTAATCTTTGGATTCCATTTACGATTTCACTGCTTGTTCCGTTTCTGCCAGTTTCATTTTCTACATTATCAACGAAAATGCAGGATCTGTTCCACCCTCTTGCACATTTTAGCCACACAGTCCATACCACAAATACTTCGGAATATACATCCTCATCCACAAATCAAATCTATGATTACGCAATCTCCATGCGTACACAGTTTCCAGTCTATATTTCTACCATTTTTTGTGTGATCTGGGGAATCGGCATGTTCGTTATGCTATTCTCTTTTGTGCGTTCCCTTGTATTACTGCACCATATGCGCCGCACAGCAAACCTTATGCAGGACAAACGCATACACACCATCTATATGACATGTCTTTCCGAATTACAGCTTCGCAAATCCATCCCACTGTATTCTTCATCCATAATCGACACACCTGTCTCCACAGGAATTCTACGTCTTGCCATCTTTCTGCCATTACACCGCATCTCCAACTTTGAAGAGCAAGAAATCCGATATATATTATTGCACGAGCTTATGCACTGTTATTATAAAGATGCCATTTTCAATTACTGTATGAATATCATACGAATCTTATATTGGTTTCATCCACTCATTTGGCTTATCACAAAGGAATTTTATACGGAGCGCGAACTTGCTTGTGACACCTCCGTCTTACGGTTACTTGGTGCGAACGAACAGATTTCATATGGCGTAACCCTGCTCCATTTTGTTGATAAGCAAACTAACACGCCCCTTTCCCTGCTAAATAATTTGAGTGAAAATGCCAAGCAGATGAAGCGTCGGATTTTGAACATCAAACAGCACCAGCCTCTGACTATTCAGAAGAAACTGCGCAGCATTTTATCCTTTCTGCTGTCACTTCTTGTAATCCTGTGTGGTACTCCCTGGCTGTCCGTTCATGCTTCTGACTCACTCCATTACCAGTGGAATACAAAATCCGTCTCCATAACTTCACTTGATTTATCTGATCAGTATCAGTCGTACTCTGGAAGTTTTGTTTTGTATGATATTGCCGAAGACACATGGAGCATATACAATCTGGATCAGGCAGTCACGCGTATTGCTCCAAATTCCACCTATAAACCGTACTGTGCCCTGTTCGGTCTTGATCAGCAAATCATCACGATTGATAATTCCAAATTAGAGTGGAATCATGAGTCATATCCTTTTTCCAACTGGGAAGCGGATCAAACACTCTCCTCCGCAATGAAATATTCTGTCAACTGGTACTTCGACACAATCCTGTCCAGTCTCAGTACAGAAATGCAAAGCAATTATCTGCGCCTGTTACAATATGGAAACCAGTCACCCAAAGATACATCCAGTATATTTGGAATGGAAACTTCTCTGAAGATTTCTCCAGTCGAGCAGGTGCTCCTGCTGACCAGACTATATAAAAACGAACTTCCTTTTTCCACCGACCAGATGAATGCCGTCAAGAACTCCCTTTACATAACCTCATCTACACATGGAAAACTATATGGAAAAACCGGAACCGGACGGATAGATGAGAAAGATACGAACGGATGGTTTATCGGATATGTGATTTCGGATACAAACACTTACATCTTTGCAACCAATATACAGGCTTCTGACTACGCGAACGGTAAAACCGCATCTACACTCACATTGGCGATTCTGTCAATGCTTCATCTCTGGGACGAATCGTAGGAAGCTCCAGCTCCTTTTCCTCTACGTGATTGGATAAGATTCGAAATGTTCCATCCGAAAAAGTCTGTACAACCAGCTTATTCACAAATGCACAATCAGAATTTTTATCTGGCCAGACACCATCTACATACAGGCTTAAAGTTCCATCTGCATTATATTGATAATCAACCACTTCTCCAAAAGGTGAATATGGATAATTGTACACAATATCCTGATAATACACATCTTTTTCCGCATCATAGGTATATGCATTTCGGAGCTGTTCTATGGTAACCGGAAGATATGTTGTCATAATCCGTTCAAACAGGTCGCCCGGAATGCAATCTGTAGATTCTCTATATGGCTCGCCATATGCAATATGATATAAATCCTCAAAAATTCCATCCATCAGAATATCACTTGCCGTCTCTGTGTTCCAATCTATCAAAAGCAAATTGTATTTTTGATAATCCAAACCGGATACATATTTCTCCGTCAATGCCTTACACGTATCGGAAAGTGGTTTTACACGCCAATAATTACACAGACTCGCATGTACGGGAATATATTTGTAAGCATAGATAAAATATCCCTTTTCTGTATAATTGATAAATTTGACATCATATGCATTTCTTCCGATCATCGACGGTCTCTTGTTTTCATCTGGTCGAATACCAACATAATACGTTTGTAATTGCCCATTACGATGTACAAATGTAATTCCTGTCAGCAGCCCATCCTCCAACACACTATATACAGTTACATCTGCATCTACGCCCTCCTGAACCGACTCATAAAATGCGACTAGCAAATCACCATTTCTCATATCTTCGCCATCAGTTACCGCCACGACTCCAGAGTTTGCCAGTCTGCTTACCACCTCACTTCTCTGTTCGTCCGTAAAATTCTTTATATTCGATGTATAAAATAATCCATCTTCAAGTTCTACGTGTTCATACACATCCCAGATGCTTTCTGCATGCTCCATGATTGATGCATCTATCTGCTCTTTTTCCTCATTCGTCAGCAATTCTGTTTCCGGCTTTGGAAATATATTGTTTTCATCCGAAATCCCATACCGTTCCTGCCATTCCTCATCCGTATAACGATCACTATGCCACCAATGTTCTCCCTCGGAATTATTTATTATGCGATTTTGCAAATAATGAATTGTACCATTTTCATTTTTTACTGTTACCATATGTGCAAATAACCGGGAAGTATTTTTCAAAGGAAAAACCGCATTTACTGTAAGTGTCATTGAACCATCTGCATTTTGCACACAACCGACAACCTCGGAATACGGAATTTCCGCATAATCTATCTCATCCATACTCCGTGGTCGAAAAAGATATGTTTGTGTGTCCGAATTATACCGAAGCAGTTTGCGCAATGTTTCAACCTCAATCGGAAAATGTTTCCTTATTACATTTTCGAATTCATCCTGTGGAATCTGATATTCCATTCCAACCGACAAATCCTCGCTCCTTTTGTATGGACATTCTTTCTGATAACATTCCTGATAAAATTTGACAAAGATATCATAGAAATCCAGCTGTCCCCAATGTTCAGCGTCCCAATCTACAAGAAATACATTATTCAAACTATACGAAATAGGTTCTATATAAGCTTCATTCATTGCCTTATACGCCGCATCTAATGCTTCCACACGAAACGCAATATGTTCCTCTTCCGGTGCCGCAAGCAACGCCGACATCTGATTCGAAACCCAATACCCTTCTATAAATAAATATCCCTCCTGCGTATAACAAAACTCCGTTGCATCATACTCCTGCAAATCTGAAATCTCCATTTGCTGATTATGATATTGTATACACTGTTGCTCAATAGTCACTTTTTCCCCACGTGACAAAAGACGATATACCCAAAACTTCTGATCCACTGCAATACGAAATATAATACAGTCTGCATCCTTTGTCTGTTTTTTACTCTGAATAAACGCCTGCAATTGTTCTGCACATGCCATATCGACTTTATTTTCCACATCAATAGCAACATATCCAAGTGAGCCAATCCCCTGCACAATCTGTGTTTGTTTTTGAACATCCGTTATATCATTGCCAGCATCATCATAAATGGATTGATAGACACGCAAGCACTGATCCAGAGTCCCTTCATCTAAAATACCAGTCTGCTCCTCTTCGCTTTCAATTCTGATATTTCCCTTTCCGTTGTTGTGCAAACACCCTGTCAAAAGGAATATCATACTTATCACCATAGCTATCAAGTGTTGTTTTTTCATCTGTTTTCCTCCTAATACTACATTTGTAATATTTATATATTACAGCCGTAGTATTAGTTTGTCAAATCAAACAACATCCCCGATTAACGCAATCCCACGGATATGAATTCCACCCATATTTTAACGTCGCATCAAACTGTTTCGGATAATCGAACACCATATCCTTGCCTATCGTTATAAAATACCGCGGCAATTTATTCCCATGATACCCATCATTTGAATTCATCTCATACAAAGCGCAATGAATCTGAAATTCCGCTTTTTCATCCATCAGATTATACAGTCTGCTCTGCAATTTGCTCCATCGTTTTCCCATGTACTCCTCCTTGGGGACGCTTCTTTTTATGTACACTACGATAGTCATATGATCTTGTCAACAAAAAAGACTTCCCACTTTTGGTGAAGCCCTTTCTGCATCTATATCTGTAACTACTTACACTGACATCATAAATATATCTCTTATTCTCCGGACGTATCAATCTCCCCGGTGGCATTGCTGATTGTAGTTTCTACATCCACAACCTCTGGTCCATCTGCAAATGCTTCCGTATTATTTGCTTCTTCGGTTGCGCTTACCTGCTCCTTTTCTTCTTCATCCTCCCACAGCGATTTGTGTTCTTTGCGTTTTCGCATCTCCAGCATCGCCGCTGCATTTTTTGCCATCATATAAAGCTTCGGATCGTATTCCATCAGCTTCTTCTCATCTTTCGCCGGAACCTTGTCCCCATGCATAATGCGCCTTGCAACAAGCATGATCTTGTTCATTTCTTTTGCCTGATCTGCCATAGCGTCCGACTGCTGTTTGCTTGCTATCTTGTCCGAGATCATGCGCCACTGTTCCATCAGTTTGTCCATGTAATCCTGATATTCCTGTCTCTTCTCATCAACCGCACTGTATTGCAGCTCAAGAATCGCCGACTCATCCTTGTAAACTTCCGCGCCATTCTCGGTCGTCTTTATCTTCTCTTCGAGTTTCTGTTTCTGCGCATACAATTCCTTCTGCTTCGAGTAGTAGGTTTTGATCTGTACGTTGTACCGTACTCTCGCATCTTCAATCTTCATACCGGTCACCTCTATCCCCGAAAATCAAATTTCTGTCCAACGCTCTTTTCGCTTTCTGTGAGTACATTTCGCTCGGAGTTCTCATATGCATAAGAAGAAACTTTGTCAATCAGCTCTTCCATTGAAACGGCTGTGATCTGCACGTATTCCTTCTCATCTGCAATCGTTGTTTCCTCATTTTTGGATTCTTCCGCGCGCTTCTCATCGGCCTTCTTTTCTGCTGCTTTTTTCTCAGCAAGCTTCTGATCTTTCGCCTTTTCCGCTTTCTTCTGTGCAGCCTTCTTCTCTGCTGCTTTCTTTTCCGCCTTCTTTTTCGCCGCCTTTTCCACAGTTGCAAAGAAGGTTGCCTTTCCATTTGCATCAACAGACATACCGAAGTTATTTACACTGGCACCGCTGCTTGTCAGACTGTTTTTTGCCTCCTGCAGCTTTGCCTGTGACATCGCAATAATTCCTTCATATTTTCTCCGGAAAGACTCATCCGTTGCCATCTTCTCAATTTTCTCATCGTCGATCAGAACAACCTGCTTGCTCGCATTTCCATATGCCGCCGCATTTGCCTGCACCTGTGATTTCATGTCCTTGCTTACAAGTATAAAATCCATATTTCCAAACTTGGCTTTCAGTTTGTTGTAATAGTCCTTCGCTTTGTCAGACAGCTCCACATTTCCAATCACCGTCCCATATCCGTTCTTCGTTGTCGGGACGAGAGAACCTGTCGTATCGGCTGGGTTGAAGGTTGTTGTCTTCACGCTGTCTGTCTCTGTTTTCTGTGCATCCGTCTTCTCCGCATTCTTCCGGTCTGTCTTCGTGTTATTCGTGCGGGTGTTGTTCCACGTGCTGTTCGTCTGCTGATATGCAGATACTCCATATAAATTTGCCATTTCTTTCTCTCCCTTCGTCTAATATGTAATGCCCCCTCACATCTGTTCGGCGGCTGGTCGTCGGAACCGATCCTAAATATGAACTTCGTTCATATCGGTTCCTCCTCATACCTGTGCTGTAAAGCTTCCTCTGCCACTGTGATTGCGTCGCAGAAATCGTTCGATTTCCTCTGTTATCTCTGTAAATGTCTGTGCAGCTTCCAGCTGCCTGCGTGCCATGCTTGCATCACCGGCGGTCTTCGGCGATTCCGGCGGTTTTATTTTTGCATGTGTTTCTACATTTGCAATTTCTACCGTTTCGTATACATCAGACATTTCCGATTTTACATCAGATTGCGGTTCATCCACTTCCTCATCCGCTGCATCTGCCTTATTTTTATTGTCGACTTTTGAATCTTCTGTCGTTTCTGTCGTTTCTGCCTGCTCTGTATCCTTTTGATGCTCCATTTTCTCCGCAGGTTCCTCTGCAGCCTCCCTGCGTAGCTCCTGCTCTTCCGGAAGCTCCTCATATGCCCGGCTCTTCTCAAACGCCTGATGTGCATCACGGATCATGCACACCTCATTATTCAGCCGCTGCATAAGCACCACCTTCTTGTCCTTTGGAATATACGGATTGCTTGCGATTTCCTTTGCCTGTGCCGCAAAGCTTCCCATACGATTCAATTTAAGTCGCTGTACATCTTCCTTTGTCCGGCAATTTTTCAGTGCATTTTCATATGCCTTCTTCTCCGTCTGCGCTTTCTCATATTCTGCAAGTGCTTCCGGATCATGTTCCTTCAGATACGCAATTTCCTCTTCCGTCAGCGTTCCTCCCGTTTTCAACTTCGTATACAGCTCACTGGTCGCAGAACGCTCCCGCTCCGTCTGCGCCTGTCGTTCGAGACTGTCCAACAGGATCTCATCCTGCGTCATACCCTCTGTATCCTTCTTACTGTTGATATCCTGTTTCTTTTTCTGCCATTTCTGATCCAGCATTTGCAGACTGACCTGACTTTGAATCGTTCCTGTATACATCATCTCACCCCCCGATTTATACTGTTTCACCTGTGATTCCATGATACATGCTCCGATTTTTTAATCCCAACTATATATCACACATTTTTACATAGGAAATAAACCCACTACAAGGGTAAAGAAATAATACAGAAATAGGTATAGTAATCCCCTATACCTCTGAAAACCTTATTACTTCATCCTTGAAGTTTTTTGAACTCAATTCCTTTTGAGCTTTTATATGTATGTTATCGGATTGGGAAGGGGATTGGTTAACCTTTTTTATTCAAGTAATATAAATAAAAGCCAAGAATATATAAATATATCTCTTCTAATCTAAACAGACGTACACGCCATAGGTTCCACTTCAATCCCCAACGGATCACATACTTTTCTAAGACTTTCTGCGTCACGTTCATTTCCGAAAATGAGCATTTTCTTCAGATTTGGGAACTGCTCCATCTCCGATTTTGTTACTTTTCTGAAATCGAATCTTTCGTCTCTTCCGTCCCACTCTGGTGCTATCTGCATATAGATTTCGTCGGAACCATCCATATTAATTTCCTTAACCAGCCCTGCAAGACTTGCCGGAATCGGTAATTCCTTAAAGAAGCTTACCGCGGCACGTATATTTTTATCCGTTTCAAGATTCCAATGTGCTTTTTTGAAAATCATATAATCATATATATCAAAATATGGCTTCAAGACTTCCTGATTGTACATGAGTTCCTGTATTACGGCGAGCTTAAAATTAAATGTATCAAATATCAGGCAAGATTCATCCGGAACCATGATATTGTAATTCTCATCACTCTTTGGACGTTCTGGTCTGAATCCGATATATACATCTAATAGAATTTGATCTCCATCATAGACTGGAATATCTTTTCTCTTTCGTTCATCTTCTACTTTCAGGACAATATCCATATGAATCTGCCGAACCATATTCCCCTGCTCATCCTTAATTTCTGAATTATAGCCGTAGCCTAGAATATATGGATATAATCTGTCGCGTGACATATTTTGATTTAAGACTTTTAGTCCACCAATATACCGTTTTTCTGTCTTTGATTCTGCGAATACGTTTTCCCCTGTAACATACATCGTCATAGATGTAATATTATGCGTCTCATCTATATAAGCTTTCTGTTTTTTTAAGTTCCGAAGATATGCAGTTGCCCCCTCAAACGATATTCCCAGTTCATCATAGAAATATTCACAATGATTATCACTTTGAACATTTATCCGAGCCTCACCGAATAATGCACGTATATCTTCATAGGAAAGTGGAAATGTCAGCAAATTGCCATTCAATACTACACCATTATCCAAAACCTCAACCTGATTCATTACTTATTGCACCCCCTCTTTCAACGTTAAATGGGAATTTACGAATATATTGTACCATAACAATTATAATCTTCAAACAATAATCAGAATCAATGGCATATTGCACAAAAGAGGAAACATCGCACATGCTTCCTCTTTCCTTGCTCTTACTTATATTGTCATCTGAGACATTTTGCTTAAATCCATATCAGTGAATAATCTCTCCTACCGGAGTAATCCACTTTCCTTTAGCAAAATCTCCAGGTCGGTTCCTTCCACAGCTTTTATTACTTTCTTTAAGACAATCTTTTCTTTGAGAGAAAGCGGAAGTTCATCAATCGGCTTTTTATCAACTGCATAATATGCGGCCCGCAGCAATTCCCGTACATCGTACTTAGAACCCCACACTTCCGGAACACCACGATCTACGTTCATAAGTGTGTAAACTGCTTCCATACCCGTACGGATGGAGTATTCTGTTGTGAAAATAGTATCTCTCGGTGTCTCTGCAAACTGTCCCAGGAATGCAAAATTAACAGCGCCTTCCGGAACAACAAGCGGACGATCGCTTTCTTTTCTTGGCTGGAAGAACGCATTGATGTATGGCATGAAGCAGGTTGTTGTATTGCAGCGATTTTTTGCCCAATCGTCAATCTGATCTGTCGGCACGCCAATGTGATACAGCCACTCCCGGCAAACTTCTTCACCTGTACAATCCCGCATTGCCTTCTTTACATAATTTCCTTCTTTATTCGTTGTAAGTGCATATACCCAGATCAAAACCGTATTTTTATCCTGCGCTTTAAACTGCGGCTGGCGATTGATTGTCCACGAAAGATACCAGTTATCGGTACTATCCTTCACTGTCACAATTCCTCCGGTTGTTACCTTTCCTTCTCTCGGATCCCGCTTGCAAATGCTGATAATCTTCTGGATAATCTCTTCATCCGAGGTTTCTACAGTTGCGCTCATCCAGTTTGTTGCTTCAAAATCGTCGCAGAATTTATCCGGATTACCATACTCACCATTCTTTGCCTGTGCAGCAATATTCTTCCACAAATCCCAAGATTCGCCTGCACCATTTTTAATCCGGCTCAAATCCGGCGCTGTATTTTGATCTCCATAGCAGGAAGTATCTGTACAGCATCCATTTGTTATAAAGACCAGATCATCCTCGATCAAATCAATTGTACCCGGTTTTCCATCCTTCTCATATACGATCTGTGTAGCAGATTTTTTACCATTATCATCTTTGATGACAACATTTTTGACATCCATGCCATACTCGACTGACACACCGTGACTTTCGAGATATTTTACAAGCGGAAGAATCATGCTCTCGTATTGATTGTATTTCGTAAAGCGGAGTGCGGAAAAATCCGGAAGTCCATCAATATGATGGCAGTATCTGCACAAATACCGTTTCATTTCCAATGCAGATGACCATCTCTGGAATGCAAACATGGTCTGCCAGTACAGCCAGAAATTCGTGTCCCAGAAGGAATCCGGCAATATCTCACTGATTTTCTTATCCTCCAAATCTTTTTCCGGTGTCATAAACAACTTTGACAATGCCAGGGCTGAATCCTTATCAAGTGTAAATTTCTTATCTGTATGTGCATCCTGCCCGCATTTCTCAGAAGCCCTGCAAAGGGAGTAATTCGGATCATGCTTGTTTAACCAATAATACTCATCCAGAACAGAGACGCCCGGCGTCTCTATCGAAGGAACATCCCGGAACATATCCCACATACATTCAAAATGGTTATCCATTTCTCTTCCGCCACGCATGTAGAAGCCTTTTCGGACATCCTTTCTTCCGTCGCAGCTGCCTCCGGCAAGATCCAGCTTCTCAAGGAGATGAATACGCTCTCCTTTTACCTGCCCATCTCTCACCAGATAAAAGGCGGCAGAAAGCCCCGCTAATCCTGTTCCAATGATATATGCTGATTTCCGGTCAGCACCCTCCGGTTTTTCTGGTCTTGCAAATGCTTCATAAGTTCCTGCTGAATAATACATAATAAACACACTCCTTTTTTGTTTAAACTGTGACATTTTTCTTTGTTTCCATATACACAGTATATCCACAAAATCTTCTTCCTACTATGCACAAAAAAAGAGAACTGTCATAGAAAGCGACAATCCTCTTACATTGCATCCATATACGACAAACCAGCAGATTTGTCGTAATCAGCTCTTGTTCAGTTTTGCATTATTCAATGCATGTGCGAAAGATCCCTGAATCAATGCATTCAATCTTTCTATGATCTTTTTCGGATCCTCCTTCATTCCCTTGTCAATCCATTCTAACACCAGTCCAACAAACCCATATTTGTAAAAATCCGCAATGAATGTTTTATCCTCTTCCCGCACAACCATACCTTCCGCTTTTTCCTCGAGTACATCATATATCAGCTGATATGTCACTTTATACAAATAGCGGTAAATATATCCTCGCGGAGCATTATGATAGATGTTGACAACAAAAGGTTCGTCCTTTTTCAGCAGATGAAATATTGCCAGAAATCCTTCCTGCCACGTATCATATGTTTTATTCTGTTTCAGTACATGATCTGCATCTGTTTCGCAAATCCATTCAATCAACTCATATATATCATGAAAATGATAATAAAAAGTCTGACGGTTTATCCCACACTTTTCCGTAATGTCATTGATTGTTATTTTATCAATCGATTTCTCTAATAATAACTCCTTAAACGCAAATGCGATTGCAAACTTTGTCGTTGCCTTGCTCATGCTGCCTGACACCTCCTATCTGTTCCGCTGTTTTCACCTGCCAAACATAGCTTTGACTAAGTAAAATTATAATACACTCAGCCGCCTATGACAACCACGCTTCGCGTGTTTGTCTCGCGGGCTCACGCCCTATATCCAGAACTCACGTATATCTCTTGCGATTGCTTCGCAATCACAAGCGCATAGACATTCGTCGAATGTCTATGCAGATAAAAAATAAAAGCCAAGAGTATGCAAGCATACTCTCGGCTTTATTATTTTATCAAATATACGCTCGACTCAAAGTCGTTGCAGTATTACTCAATAATTGTAGCAACACGTCCTGAACCTACAGTTCTACCACCCTCACGGATAGCGAATGTAAGACCCTGGCTCATAGCGATTGGGTGGATGAGCTCGATTGTCATCTCTACGTTATCACCAGGCATGCACATCTCTGTACCAGCTGGAAGGTTACATACACCAGTTACATCAGTTGTTCTGAAGTAGAACTGTGGACGATAGTTGTTGAAGAATGGTGTATGACGACCACCCTCGTCCTTTGTCAGAACGTAAACCTGAGCTGTGAACTTTGTATGACATGTGATTGAACCTGGCTTACAAAGAACCTGTCCACGTACGATATCCTCTCTCTTGATACCACGAAGAAGAGCACCGATGTTATCACCAGCCTGACCTTCGTCAAGGAGCTTACGGAACATCTCGATACCTGTTACAGTTGTCTTCTGCTTCTCTGGCTTGATACCAACGATTTCAACTTCGTCGTTAAGATGAATAACACCAGCCTCAACTCTACCAGTTGCAACAGTACCACGACCTGTGATTGTGAATACGTCCTCTACAGGCATGATGAAGTCCTTATCTGTAGCTCTCTGTGGATCTGGAATGTATGAATCAATTGTATCCATAAGCTCCATGATCTTGTCGCCCCAAGGACCCATTGGATCTTCAAGAGCCTTAAGAGCAGAACCCTTGATGATTGGGCAGTCATTGAAACCATACTCTTCAAGCTGCTCTGTAACTTCCATCTCTACGAGCTCAAGAAGTTCCTCATCGTCAACCATATCACACTTGTTCAGGAATACTACGATGTAAGGTACACCTACCTGACGAGAAAGAAGGATGTGCTCCTTTGTCTGAGCCATAACACCATCAGTTGCAGCAACAACGAGGATAGCACCATCCATCTGTGCAGCACCAGTGATCATGTTCTTTACATAGTCAGCATGACCCGGACAGTCAACGTGTGCGTAATGTCTCTTCTCTGTCTCGTACTCAACGTGAGCTGTAGAGATAGTGATACCTCTTTCTCTCTCTTCTGGAGCCTTATCGATGTTCTCGAAATCTGTAGCTGTGTTACCAGCAACTCTAGCAGCCAATACCTTTGTAATTGCAGCTGTTAAAGTAGTTTTACCGTGGTCAACGTGTCCGATTGTACCAATGTTACAATGTGGCTTTGATCTGTTAAACTTTTCCTTTGCCATTATAATTTCCTCCTTAATATAGCCCCTCCGGGCAATTTATTTGCCCTTTCCGGGCGTTTACTCGGCTAAAAATCATTATATTAAAATATAGCGATATTTTCAAGCAATTTTTTAAAATTGTCCTACAAATATATACTTTGCAGAATTAAGAGTTCTTGTTTGCAAGAACCTTCTCCTGAATGTTCTTTGGACACTGCTCATACTTCTCGAAGAACATAGAGTAGTTACCACGACCCTGTGTAGAAGAACGAAGCTCTGTAGAGTAACCGAACATCTCAGCAAGTGGAACCAATGCCTTAACAATCTTTCCACCACCGATATCGTCCATACTCTGGATCTGTCCACGCTTTGCATTCAAGCTACCGATTACATCACCGAGGTACTCCTCAGGCATTGTAACCTCAACCTTCATGATAGGCTCAAGAAGCACTGCTCCACCCTTTGCCATAGCATCCTTGAATGCCATAGAACCAGCGATGTGGAATGCCATCTCTGAAGAATCGACTTCATGGTAAGAACCATCATAAACGTTTGCCTTAACACCAAGTACCGGATATCCGCCAAGGATACCAGCCTTTGCTGCTTCCTCGATACCTTCACCAACAGCTGGGATGTATTCCTTAGGAATAGCACCACCGACAACAGTTGACTCGAAAATAAACTGCTCTTCACCGTTTGGATCCATAGGCTCGAACTTAACCTTACAGTGACCATACTGACCACGACCACCAGACTGCTTAGCGTACTTGCTATCTACATCAACAGCCTTAGTAAATGTCTCCTTGTAAGCAACCTGAGGTGCACCAACGTTTGCCTCAACCTTGAACTCACGGAGAAGACGATCAACGATAACTTCCAAGTGAAGCTCGCCCATACCTGCGATGATTGTCTGACCTGTCTCTGAATCTGTATGTGCACGGAATGTAGGATCTTCTTCAGCAAGCTTTGCCAAAGCTTCACCCATCTTACCCTGATCATTCTTTGTCTTTGGCTCGATAGCAAGCTCAATAACTGGCTCAGGGAATTCCATAGACTCAAGGATTACTGGATGCTGCTCGTCACAGATTGTATCACCGGTTGTTGTAACCTTGAATCCAACTGCTGCAGCGATATCACCAGAGTAAACCTTGTCGATCTCTGTACGGGAATTTGCATGCATCTGAACGATACGTCCTACACGCTCCTTCTTACCCTTTGTTGCGTTCAGTACATAAGAACCTGAGTTCAATGTACCGGAATATACTCTGAAGAATGCCAACTTTCCTACGAAAGGATCTGTCATAATCTTAAATGCAAGTGCTGCAAATGGAGCTTCATCAGATGAAGGACGAGTTACCTCGTTACCATCTTCGTCTGTACCTGTGATATCAGGGATATCCGTAGGAGCAGGCATGTACTCGATAACGCCATCGAGCATCTTCTGAACACCCTTGTTCTTGTAAGCAGAACCACAGAATACAGGAACTGCCTCGTTTGCGATTGTACCCTTACGGAGTGCAGCCTTCATATCAGCGATAGATGGCTCCTCACCCTCAAGATACTGCATCATAAGGTCATCATCAAGCTCACAACACTTCTCTACCAGATTCTCATGCCACTTATCAGCAAGCTCTTTCAAATCTGCAGGGATATCTGTAATCTCGATATCTGTACCCTCATCGTTCTTATAATAGTATGCATCCATCTCGAACAGATCGATCAGTCCGATGAAATCATCTTCCTGTCCGATTGGAATCTGTACAGGAATTGCATTCTTGCCAAGACGGTCAATGATTGTCTGTACAGACATGAAAAAGTCTGCACCCATTTTATCCATCTTATTGATGAATGCCATACGTGGAACATTGTATGTGTCAGCCTGACGCCATACGTTCTCTGACTGTGGCTCAACACCAGCCTTTGCATCAAATACACCAACAGCTCCGTCCAATACACGAAGTGAACGCTCTACCTCAACAGTAAAGTCTACGTGTCCCGGAGTATCGATGATATTGATACGATGCTCTAAAGCACCTGGCTTCTTCTTATGATGATCCTCTAATGTCCAGTGACATGTTGTAGCAGCAGACGTGATTGTGATACCACGCTCTTTCTCCTGCTCCATCCAGTCCATGGTAGAAGCGCCATCATGAGTCTCACCAATCTTATAGTTTACACCAGTATAGTAAAGAATTCTCTCTGTAAGAGTTGTCTTACCAGCATCAATATGTGCCATGATACCGATGTTTCTTGTTCTATCAAGTGGATATTCTCTTCCAGCCAAGGTTTTTTCCTCCTTATTTTAGTATATATGCACCCGAAAACTAGAATCTGTAATGAGCAAATGCCTTGTTTGCCTCTGCCATCTTGTGCATGTCTTCTTTTCTCTTAACAGATGCGCCTGTATTGTTTGCTGCATCCATAAGCTCTTTTGCAAGTCTTTCTTCCATAGTCTTCTCACTTCTTGCACGTGAGTAAGTTGTCAACCAACGAAGCGCTAAAGCCTGTCTTCTGTCAGGTCTTACTTCGATTGGAACCTGGTATGTTGCACCACCGATACGTCTGGCCTTAACTTCGAGTGATGGCATGATATTATTCATAGCAGCATCGAAAACCTCTAAAGCCTCCTTACCAGTCTCGTTTGCGATACGATCAAAAGCACCGTAAACGATCTTCTGAGCAACACCCTTCTTACCATCAAGCATGATGTTGTTGATAAGCTTTGTAACGATCTTATTGTTGTAAATTGGATCCGCTAATACGTCTCTTTTTGCAATATGTCCTTTACGTGGCACGGTTCTTCCCTCCTTAATTATTTTTGGATCTTTCAATCCGAATTAATTCAACGGTACTCACATTCCCCTCAATAGAGATACAGCAAACCGTTACCTGCTGTACTTGAGTATTGTGGAAATGTGTTCGTGCGGAAATTGCTATCTTTCCTTCTATAAATATATAATACGGAAAACATAACCCACTTTCGCACTTTTTAGTTCTTGAAATACGAACTGTTACAATACTAATCTACCGATTTATTTTGCATCCTTCGGTCTCTTAGCACCGTACTTAGAACGTGCCTGACGTCTCTTAGCAACACCTGCTGTATCAAGAGTACCTCTGATGATATGGTATCTTGTACCAGGTAAGTCCTTTACTCTACCACCACGGATCAGAACAACGCTGTGCTCCTGAAGGTTGTGACCTTCTCCTGGGATGTAAGATGTAACCTCGATTCCGTTTGACAAACGAACTCTGGCGATCTTTCTAAGAGCTGAGTTAGGCTTCTTAGGAGTAGCTGTCTTAACTGCTGTACAAACACCTCTCTTCTGTGGTGAAGCTGTATCAGTAGGCTTTTTCTTAAGTGAGTTGTAACTTCTTAAGAGCGCTGGTGCAGTAGACTTCTTCTCTACAGTCTGTCTTCCCTTTCTAACTAACTGGTTAAAAGTTGGCATGTTTTCACCTCCATTCAAAATATTTTACACCATGCATACACAAGTATACACACAAATCACATGCCTTAAACGCATGCTTGACTATTATATTATTCAAATCGTCGGATGTCAACAGGGAAACCCGCAAAATATAAGAAAAAATTTCATTTTTTTAGAATATAAAGTCATTTATAAGAAAACACACATGGCTGTCACCAACCATGTGTGTTTATTTTATTACTCTTCTGTGTTAACAGTTTCTTCTACGGTTGCATCTGCTTCCTCGAAATCACCTGTCTCTTCGCCTGTTACCTCTGACATATCGATGTTTCCATCGCCTGTGTCAAGCTTCACATTACGATAACGCTTCATACCTGTACCAGCAGGAATCAGCTTACCAATCAGGACGTTCTCCTTCAGACCGATCAACGGATCAACCTTGCCCTTGATAGCGGCATCGGTCAATACCTTGGTTGTCTCCTGGAAGGATGCTGCTGACAAGAAGGAATTTGTAGCAAGAGAAGCCTTGGTAATACCAAGCATAATCTGCGTTCCCTTTGCTGGTTCCTTGCCTTCTGCTTCCAGCTTCTCGTTGAGCTCTGTGAACTCAAGTGCATCTACGTTGATTCCTGGTAAGTAATCGCTATCTCCGCTTTCCTCAACACGAATCTTCTTCAGCATCTGACGAACGATAACCTCGATATGCTTATCGTTGATCTCAACACCCTGCAGACGGTATACCTTCTGTACTTCCTGGATCATGTAATCCTGTACAGCACGTACACCCTTGATCTTCAGGATATCATGTGGATTTACAGAACCCTCTGTCAGCTCATCACCGGCTTCAAGTACCTGTCCATCCTGTACCTTCAAACGTGAGCCATAAGGAATAAGGTAAGCCTTTGCTTCACCTGTCTCCTGATTTGTAATGACTACTTCACGCTTTCTCTTTGTCTCACGGATCTCAACCACACCACCAAGTTCTGTGATGATTGCAAGTCCCTTTGGCTTTCTTGCCTCGAACAACTCCTCAACTCTAGGAAGACCCTGTGTAATATCTCCACCGGCCACACCACCTGTATGGAATGTTCTCATTGTAAGCTGTGTACCAGGCTCACCGATTGACTGCGCAGCGATGATTCCGACTGCCTCACCAACCTGAACCGCCTGTCCGGTTGCCATGTTTGAACCGTAGCACTTTGAACATACGCCAAGGTGTGAACGACATGTGAGGATCGTACGAATCTTGATCTTTGCATCTCTTCTTGGTTCTGACTCACCTTCGAGTGTAAATGGAACACCATCCTTATCTACACCATTCTTCAAAACGTTCTCTGCACGCTTTGGAGTGATCATATGATTTACCTTTACAAGCATGTTACCATCTTTATCGTAAATGCTTTCCGCTGCGTAACGACCTGTGATACGATCTTTCAGGCTCTCGACTACACGATCACCTTCCATAAATACTTCGACATACATGCCTGGCTTCTCTTCACGATCTACGCTACAATCAACATCACGGATGATCAGATCCTGCGATACATCTACCAGACGACGTGTCAGGTATCCAGAATCGGCTGTACGAAGGGCTGTATCAGAAAGTCCCTTACGAGCACCATGCGCAGAGATGAAGTACTCCAATACGTCAAGACCTTCACGGAAGTTTGACTTGATTGGGAGCTCGATGGTACGTCCTGATGTATCTGCCATCAGTCCACGCATACCAGCCAGCTGCTTGATCTGCTTATCACTACCACGGGCACCGGAATCTGCCATCATGTAGATGTTGTTATACTTGTCAAGTCCATCCAACAGAGCCTTTGTAAGCTTGTCATCAGCATCCTGCCATGTCTTGACAACGGCATGATAACGCTCTTCGTCGGTCAGATATCCACGACCGAACAGCATATTCTCTTTATCTACGATTTCCTGTGCATGCTCCAGAATATCCTTCTTAGATGCAGGCACTGTCATATCAGAAATAGATACTGAAATCGCACCTCTTGTTGAGTACTTATAACCCATTGCCTTGATATCGTCCAATACCTCTGCGGTCTTTGTAACGCCGTGTGTATTGATACACTTGTCAAGGATCTTCTTCAACTGCTTCTTATCAACATGGAAGTTGATTTCTGGCTCTAGGATATTATCTGGATTTGTTCTGTCTACGAATCCAAGATCCTGTGGAATAATCTCGTTAAAGATCAGACGTCCCAGTGTACACTCAACGAATCCTGTATGCTTCTCGCCATCTGGAGTCGTAACAGTACGAACAACTTCGATCTTCTGATGTAATGTAATCTCTTTGTTCTCATATGCGAGCATTGCAAGGTTCTCGCTGCTGAACTTCGGCTTCATGAAGTTTCTGACTGTTCCTACAATATTCTTGTAGAATGTCTCTGCCTTTGTCTTCTTTGCAACGACACGAACTCTGATATAATCATCTGCATCTAACTCGCCTGCATAACAATCTGTATGCAACTGCTCCAGATTGCCCTTCTCGTCGTCAGCAAGATATTCTTTCTTAATCTCTACATTTGCAGCTTCTTCGTCAGAAATACTTGCATAGCGCTCCATAGTCAGATAGTAAATACCAAGTACCATATCCTGAGAAGGAACGGCTACCGGACCACCATCAGAAGGCTTCAACAAGTTGTTTGGTGACAGAAGCAGGAATCTACACTCAGACTGTGCCTCTACAGAAAGTGGAAGGTGCACAGCCATCTGGTCTCCATCGAAGTCGGCGTTGAACGCGGTACATACCAATGGATGAAGCTTGATTGCCTTACCTTCTACCAGGATTGGCTCAAATGCCTGAATACCAAGTCTGTGAAGCGTCGGGGCACGGTTCAGCATAACTGGATGCTCTTTGATTACATCCTCCAATACATCCCATACTTCTGGCTCCAAAGACTCAACCTTCTTCTTTGCTGCCTTTACGTTTGTAGCAATACCACGTGCTGTCAATTCTTTCATTACGAAAGGCTTGAACAGCTCGATTGCCATTTCCTTTGGAAGTCCACACTGATAAATCTTCAGCTCCGGACCAACTACGATAACGGAACGTCCGGAATAGTCAACACGCTTACCAAGAAGGTTCTGACGGAAACGTCCCTGCTTACCCTTTAACATATCAGAAAGAGACTTCAATGCACGGTTACCAGGACCAGTTACCGCACGTCCTCTTCTACCATTATCAATCAATGCATCAACGGCTTCCTGCAGCATACGCTTCTCATTACGAACAATGATGTCAGGTGCCTTCAGATCCAACAGTCTCTTCAAACGGTTGTTACGGTTGATGATTCGACGATACAGATCATTCAGATCGGAAGTTGCGAATCTACCACCATCCAACTGTACCATTGGACGGATATCTGGTGGGATAACTGGAATTGCATCCAGAATCATCCACTCAGGCTTATTATGTGAGTTACGGAATGCTTCTACAACCTCCAGACGCTTAATGACACGTGCACGCTTCTGTCCGGTTGCTGTCTGCAGCTCCTCTGTCAAAGTCTCAGCCTCTTTGTCCAGATCAACTGCCTGAAGAAGCTCCTTAATTGCCTCGGCACCCATTCCAACACGGAACTTTCCGCCGAAGTCCTCTTCTGCCTTTCTGTATTCTGCCTCAGAGAGCACCTGTCTGTATTCCAGATTCGTCTCTCCCGGATCAATTACAATGTAAGATGCAAAGTACAGTACCTTCTCCAAAAGCTTTGGAGAAATGTCAAGCATCAATCCGATACGGCTTGGAATTCCCTTGAAGTACCAGATATGTGACACTGGTGCAGCAAGCTCGATATGTCCCATACGCTCACGACGTACGGAAGCTTTTGTAACCTCTACACCACAACGGTCACAGACAACGCCCTTAAAACGAATCTTCTTGTACTTACCACAATGACATTCCCAGTCCTTGCTTGGTCCAAAGATTCTCTCACAGAAAAGACCATCTTTTTCTGGCTTCAAAGTTCTATAATTGATTGTCTCTGGCTTTGTAACCTCGCCATGAGACCATTCTCTTATCTTTTCAGGAGATGCAAGTCCAATTTTGATGGCATCAAAATTTATAGGCTGCTCTTGATTTTTCTCGTTATTCATCGCTAACATCTCTTACAAATCTCCTTCCTTAAAATTCATCATCGAAATTACCGTCGAAATCATCGTCCAGATAATCATCATTCAAAGACTCTAATTCGTTATCCTCGTTAATTCCGCTGTATCCGTTCTCTCCAAGATCCTCATTGAAGTCGTCTGGATCTTCGCCCATATACTTCTTCACGTTCTCATTTCCGGTATCCATAGACTCTCCGAGTTCTACCTCTTCACCGTTCTCATCGAGAACTCCGACATCCAGACCAAGTGACTGGAACTCCTTAAGCAATACCTTGAAGGATTCTGGAATACCAGGAGCCGGGATATTTTCACCCTTGATGATTGCTTCGTAAGTCTTCAGACGTCCTGTTACATCATCGGACTTCACAGTCAGGATCTCCTGCAATGTATGAGATGCACCGTAAGCCTCAAGAGCCCAAACCTCCATCTCACCAAAACGCTGTCCACCGAACTGTGCCTTACCACCAAGTGGCTGCTGTGTAACCATTCCGTAAGGACCTGTCGAACGTGCATGAATCTTATCATCAACCAGATGATGCAGTTTCAGGTAATGCATGAATCCAATTGTAACTGGTGAATCAAATTCCTCACCGGTTCTACCATCACGTACCTTTACCTTACCTGTACGGTTGATTGGAACACCCTTCCACTCTTCACGGTGGTCACGGTGCTCATACAGATAATCCATAACTTCCTTCTCTGTATCATCTTTATACTTCTCATAGAATGTCTCCCAATCGGAGTTTGCATAATCATTTGCCATCTCCAGAGCATCCATGATATCATGCTCGTTTGCACCATCGAAGACTGGTGTAGATACGTTAAATCCAAGTACCTTTGCAGCAAGGCTAAGGTGAATCTCAAGCACCTGTCCGATATTCATACGGGAAGGTACGCCCAATGGGTTCAACACGATATCAAGTGGACGACCATTTGGCAGGAATGGCATATCCTCAACTGGAAGGATACGCGAGATAACACCCTTGTTACCATGACGACCAGCCATCTTATCACCAACGGAGATTTTTCTCTTCTGTGCAATGTATACACGAACAGACTTGTTTACTCCTGGTGGCAGTTCATCGCCATTTTCTCTCGTAAAGATCTTTGTATCCATAACAACACCGTAAGCACCATGTGGCACCTTCAGTGATGTATCTCTTGTCTCTTTTGCTTTCTCTCCGAAGATTGCACGAAGCAGTCTCTCCTCGGCTGTTGCCTCAGTCTCTCCCTTTGGAGTTACCTTACCAACTAAGATATCACCGGCACGAACTTCCGCACCGATACGGATAACACCGTTCTCGTCCAGATCCTTCAGGGCATTATCACCGTTTCCGGAAACTTCCTTTGTGATCTCTTCTGGTCCGAGCTTTGTATCTCTTGCTTCTGTCTCGTACTCTTCAATATGAACAGATGTATACACATCTTCCTTTACCAGTCTCTCACTCAGAAGAACGGCATCCTCGTAGTTGTAACCTTCCCATGTCATGAATCCGATCAATGGGTTCTTACCAAGTGCAATCTCACCGTTTGATGTAGATGCACCATCAGCGATTACCATTCCCTTTGTTACACGATCACCCTTCTTCACGATCGGGCGCTGGTTCATACAGTTACCCTGGTTGCTTCGGGCAAACTTGATTACATGGTACTCATCCAATGTACCATCGTCACACTTGACAATGATCTTCTCGCTGGATGACATCTCAACAACACCATCGTGTTTTGCAACAATACATACACCTGAGTCAACAGCTGCCTTTGCTTCCATACCTGTTCCAACAACCGGAGCTTCTGTACGAAGAAGTGGCACTGCCTGACGCTGCATGTTGGATCCCATGAGGGCACGGTTTGCATCATCGTTCTCCAGGAAAGGAATCATGGATGTAGCAACAGAGAATACCATCTTTGGTGATACGTCCATCAGGTCAACGTTTGCCTTCGGGAACTCAGATGTCTCTTCCCTGAAACGACCAGATACGTTGTTCTTCTTGAAGTGACCGTCCTCATCCAATGGCTCATTCGCCTGTGCAACAATATAATTATCCTCTTCGTCCGCTGTCAGATATACAACTTCATCTGTAACAACCGGATTGGCAGGATCTGACTTATCCAGCTTTCTGTATGGCGCCTCAACGAAACCATACTCATTGATTCTTGCATACGTAGCAAGAGAGTTGATCAAACCGATATTCGGACCTTCAGGTGTCTCGATTGGACACATTCTACCATAATGTGTGTAGTGTACATCTCGAACCTCGAATCCGGCACGATCTCTTGACAAACCACCCGGGCCAAGGGCTGACAGACGTCTCTTATGTGTCAGCTCAGAAAGTGGGTTGTTCTGATCCATGAACTGTGACAACTGAGAGCTTCCGAAGAACTCCTTCACGGCTGCTGTAACAGGCTTGATGTTGATCAGAGACTGCGGGGTAACAGTATCCTTATCCTGCGTTGTCATTCGCTCACGAACGACTCTTTCCATACGGGAAAGACCGATTCTGTACTGGTTCTGGAGCAATTCACCGACTGCACGGATACGACGGTTGCCCAGGTGGTCGATATCATCGTCGTTACCGATGCCATACTCCAGATGAATGTTATAGTTAATGGAAGCAATGATATCTTCCTTTGTAATATGCTTTGGTACAAGCTCGCTTACATTTGCCTCGATGGCTGCCTTTAACTCGTCCTCGTCATCGTACTCCTGTAAGAGTTTCTCTAATACCGGATAATAAACTGCTTCATGTATGCCAACTTCCTTCGGATCGAAACCTACATATTCAGAAAGATCTACCATCAGGTTTGACAGTACCTTTACATTCTTCTCTTCCGTCTGAATGTACACAAAAGGAACTGCTGCGTTCTGGATTGCAGTTGCATCCTCTCTTGTAAGAGTGGTACCTGCTGCAAACAAAACTTCACCAGTACTTGGATCAATGACATCCTCTGCCAGAACATGACCTGCAATACGATTCTTTAATGCAAGCTTCTTATTATACTTATAACGACCAACCTTCGCCAGATCATATCTTCTTGCATCGAAGAACATACCCATGAAGAGATTTGTCGCATTTTCTACTTCCTCTGGTTCGCCCGGACGAAGTCGCTTATAAAGCTCGATGACACCTGTCTCAAAACTGTTTGAAACATCCTTCTCCAAGCTCGCCATAATCTTTGGCTCCTCACCAAACAGATCAATGATCTCCTGGTTTGTTCCAAAGCCAAGTGCACGAATCAAAACTGTGATTGGCACCTTTCTATTTCTATCAACATGTACGTAAAATACATCATTGGAATCCGTCTCATACTCCAGCCATGCACCACGGTTTGGAATCACTGTAGATGAGTACAAGGTCTTACCAAATTTATCGTGATCGATTGCATAGTAGATACCAGGAGAACGAACCAACTGGCTGACGATAACTCGCTCTGCACCATTGATTACGAATGTACCTGTCTCTGTCATAAGTGGAAGATCACCCATGAAGATATCATGCTGTGCAATTTCACCTGTTTCTTCATTACGAAGATGCACATTGACCTTGATTGGAGCTGCATAAGTTGCATCACGTTCCTTGCATTCTTCAATAGAATACTTGATGTCTTCCTTACACAACTGATAATCAACCAGTTCCAAACTCAAATTGCCTGTGTAATCGACGATTGGAGAAATATCCTTAAACACTTCTCTCAAACCTTCGTCAAGGAACCACTGATATGAATTCTTCTGCACTTCGATGAGGTTTGGCATGTCCAAAACTCTCTTCTCAGTTGAAAAACTCATTCGCATACCTCTTCCCGATTTCACAGGACGCATTCTGTACTTTTTCATCGACGCATTCACCCCTTGAATTTATTTGGTTTTTTCTTTACTATCCGAATTTATAGCACACATATCCATAGTAATGACATTTTACTATACTATCATGGTTGGAAATTTGTGTCAACACACTTTTTGAAAAAAATTGCAGAAAAATAAAAAAGATTTCTTTGTATCATTTCTTAGATAAAAAATCCGGCTTGGCATCTGCCAAACCGGACATTTAATGTTTAAGTCGAAATTACTTAAGAGTAACCTTAGCGCCTTCAGCCTCAAGCTTCTCCTTGATCTCGTTAGCCTCTTCCTTAGAAGCACCTTCCTTAAGAACCTTAGGAGCGCCATCAACAACGTCCTTAGCTTCCTTAAGTCCAAGACCTGTACAGTCACGAACAACCTTGATAACCTTAACCTTGTTAGGACCTACTTCTGTAAGCTCTACGTCGAAGGAATCCTTCTCCTCAGCTGCGCCAGCACCGTCTGCACCTGCTGCTGCAACTACAACGCCTGCTGCTGCAGATACGCCGAACTCTTCCTCACATGCCTTTACAAGGTCATTTAACTCTAATACTGATAAACCTTTGATAACTTCAATAATTTCCTGAGTTGTCATAATAATAATCCTCCATTATAAATTTAAATTTGTTTTGTAATTTCCAATCTCAACGATTCCAATTAAGCTTCCTTGCTCTCAGCGATCTGCTTAATAACACGAGCAAAGTTTGTAATTGGTGACTGGATGCTTCCAAGGAACTTAGAGATAAGTTCGTCTCTGGAAGGAATTGTAGCGATTTTCTTAATGCCGTCTGTGTCGTAATGAGTACCCTCAACAACACCACTCTTAAGTTCAAGCGCTGGGTTCGCCTTAGCGAAATTAGCTGCCAATCTTGCAGGAGCTGTTGCATCTGTCTTAGAGATAACAACGGCTGTAGGTCCTTCGAGCTCGTCCTTCAAAGACTCGAACTCTGTACCAGCAATAGCAAGCTTTACCATGGTATTCTTGTATACCTTGTAAATGACATCTGCCTCTCTCATTGACTTACGAAGCTGTGTATCCTGATCAACTGTAAGTCCACGGTAATCAACCAATACTACTGACTTAGCGTCCTTAATATTCTCTTTGATTTCCTCAACGACAGGCTGTTTTAACTCGATCTTAGCCAAAGTCTTGCACCTCCTTATAATATTAACGGAAACTGCACTTAAAAGAAAAACTCCCACACCGCAGTATGAGAGTTAAAATTCGTTCATCACGATTCTTCCTCGGTAGGCGTTTTCCTGCTTATGCCTCGCGGCACCTACTGTCTACGGCAGTTCATCGTTTGCTACTTTATCACGTAAACCTATAGTTGTCAATACCCATTTTCACTTTTATTTACATTTTCCGCACAATCAGCGTATCATATCCACGATCGCGCAATTCCCGCTGTGCAATAATTGCATCTTCGATCGTATCATAATTTCCGACACGCACCTGATACAGCCCTTCATCCTCATATACCATTGCGTCGTATCCTGCATTGATAAACCGATTTGCCTGATACGATGCAGTTCCAAACGCCCGGTAGATGCCAACCAGTATCTGATAGCCGATTGGTTGCTGCGACGTTTCTTCTGCAAATACTGGAATCGTCCGTGAAATTCCATAATATTCATTTACCATCTGCGTACCGGATGCATCGTTCTCTGACTTAGCGATATACATTTCCTCTGATACAGGAGCACTTACCTGTGCAACATCGCTTCGCATATCTCCCTGCGCAACCGTATATCCGGCATCTCGGATTGTCTCATCGATGCCGCGCGCAATTGCCTCTGCTGTCTCAGAGAATTTCGTATCGAAAAGATTGTTGTCCACATCGCTGTTGATAAATCCTGCTTCTACCAGGATTGCAGGCATTCTCGTCCGCCGGAGTACCGCAAGATCCGGTCGCTCCACCACGTTGATATTCCGGTAGCCGACCTGTTCCAATTCTTTGTTCACATTTTCCGCCATTGTTGCCTTGAGTCCGGCGTTGTTATAGATCAGTGTCTGCACGCCATTGTACTGGTTTGGTGTCGGGGAGGAATTCCGGTGAATCGATACAAAGAAATCTGCACCGCTTTCATTTCCAATCCGCGCTTTCTGCACTGGCGAATCGTAGACATCGTCCGTCCGTGTGTAGACAACATCGTATCCCTGTGCCTCCAATATCTCACCGACCGCAAGTGCCAGTGCCAGCGTATCGTCCTTCTCTCTTCTTCCATTATACGTAGCACCGGCGTCATATCCGCCATGTCCGGCGTCGATTACGATTTTCACTGCCATAAAAAAGCCTCGCAAACATACACTTTCTGTATAGTTTATGCGAGACTTTTTATTTGTTGATGATTAGTGCTCCATCTTCCAGAATGCTGCGGAATATGGAGGAAGTTCAGAGCCACCACCGAAGTCGTGTGGCTGTCCGGTAATCAGATCCTGTGCGGTTCCGCATCCGGCATCAAAATGCGCCGTGTACGGCTGGTCGCTTGCATTGATTGCCACAAGCACACGCTCATGCTCCGAACGACGTTCGAAGATACACTGATGATTCGTAAGTACAACCGAACGGAATCCACCGTAGTTCAATGCTTCGCTGTGCTTCTTCGCTTCCGCGAGCTTGCTGATCCAGTCAGTCAGTTCGTTCCATTCCGGCTTCTCATAGCTCAATCTCAAGGACGGATCGCCCTCTTCTTTTCTGCCTTCTGCGCCCCACTCGCTTCCATAGTATACACAAGGGATACCCGGCATACCAAACGCAAGTGCATAAATGAGAGGCAGATGGTTCTTATTCGTCAGGATGCTTGCGACTCTTGTCACATCGTGATTATCGACGAAGGACAGGAAATGCTTTCCTTTGTATCGCGTCCATTCTTCTGGTCCAAACTGCTGCAGGAGACTGTGAATGATCTCGAACATGTTCATGCAGTTGAAGCTTGAGTAAAGTCCCTTATAGCACATATAGTTTGTCGCACTGTGCAGCATGCCATCATTTACAAATACATTGTAATCGCCGTGCAGCAATTCTCCTAATAAGAAGAAATCCTGCTTCAGTCCGTCACAGTGTGCGCGCAGTCTGCGGATAAAATCGTGGTCTAAGCAATATGCCACGTCCAGACGGAGACCGTCGATATCAAACTCATCAATCCAGCCCTTAACACAGGACAAGATGTGCTGGATCACTTCCTCGTTCCGAAGGTTTAATTTGACAAGGTCAAAGTTTCCTTCCCAGCCCTCGTACCAGAGTCCGTCGTTATAGTTGGAATTGCCATCGAAGCTGATATGGAACCAGTCTTTGTACGGGGAATCCCAGCGATTTTTAAGTACATCCTGAAATGCCCAGAAGCCGCGTCCCACATGGTTAAATACACCATCCAAGACAACCTTGATTCCCGCTGCATGCAGCTTATCGACAACCTCCTTGAAATCCTCGTTCGTGCCAAGACGGCAGTCGATCTTCGTGTAATCTCTCGTATTGTAGCCGTGTGTATCGCTCTCGAATACCGGTGAAAAATATATTGCGTTTGCGCCAAGCTTCTGGATGTGAGGAATCCAGTCCTCCACCTTCTTGATTCGTGACACCAGATTGCCATCGTTTTCAAATGGTGCGCCACAGAAGCCAAGCGGATAAATCTGATAAAATACGCTTTCGTTTGCCCACATAGTTTTGTCTCCTTTCGCAGAGTTTTCCACAAACATCGTTCATGTGCAACTCCCATCACTTTTGCCTTGCTTATTTTACCATTTTTTTGTAGGCTGAACAACCTTTTAGGAGCAATATGTCAAATACTGACATTTGCTCCAATATTGACATCGAGCAACTATGCGCACAGTCTGATACTTAAGCAGAATTGCTGTACGAAATCATGCTCCCACGTAATCGGGCGAAAAAAATACCGTCAATACAGGATTGCTCCCATATTGACGGTATTTCAATTTTATATAACTTACTTCTTGATATACAATGCGTTACCATCATAATCCAGTGTGATCGTATCACCTGCACGAAGCTCATTCGACAGGATACTCTTCGCAACCAGTGTCTCCACATTCTTCTGCAGATAACGCTTGAGCGGTCGCGCTCCGTAATGCGGATCGTAACCGGCTTCAATGACATGATCCATCGCTGCATCGGTAAGCTTCAGTGTCAGCTCCTTATCTGCAATCCGCTTATTCAGATCTGCAAGCAACAGGTTGACAATACCACTGATAGACGCCTTGTCAAGCGGCTTGAACATGATAATCTCATCCAGACGGTTCAAAAACTCCGGACGGAAATGATTCTTCAAGCCTGCCATAACCTGTGCCGATGCCTCTGGCTTGATCTCACCATTCTCATCAATACCTTCAAGCAGATACTCGGAGCCAATGTTGGATGTCATGATCAGAATCGTATTCTTGAAATCGACGGTCTTGCCCTTCGAGTCTGTGATACGTCCATCATCAAGCACCTGTAACAGTACATTGAATACATCCGGATGTGCCTTTTCTACCTCATCAAAAAGGACAACAGAATATGGCTTCCGTCTGACTGCCTCTGTGAGCTGTCCGCCTTCATCGTATCCAACATATCCCGGAGGCGCTCCGATCAGTCGTGCCACACTGTGCTTCTCCATGTACTCACTCATATCGATACGCACCATGTTTGCTTCATTATCAAACAATGCAGCAGCAAGCGACTTCGCAAGTTCTGTCTTACCTACACCAGTTGGTCCAAGGAATAAGAATGATCCAATCGGCTTTGTCGGATCCTTGATACCTGCCTTCGAACGAATGATGGAATCGCTGACTAACTGCACTGCCACATCCTGTCCAACAACACGTTTGTGCAACTCATCGCCAAGGTGCAAGGTCTTGTTACGCTCACTCTCCGTCAGCTTTGCAACCGGAATTCCTGTCCACTTTGCAACAATCTTCGCAATCTCTTCCTCTGTAACACACTCATGCACCAGGCTTCTGTCCTTCTCACTGACCTGCGCTTCCAGACGCTCCAACTCCTGCTTGATCTGCGGCAGCTTACCATATTGCAGTTCTGCTGCCTTCTCCAGATTATACTCGCGCTGTGCAACCTGAATCTGGTTATTCACATCTTCTAACTCTTCTCTAAGCTTCCGTACACGTTCAACATCCTGCTTCTCGTGTTCCCATGTTGCCTTCATCTGTTTGGACTGTTCCCGCAGTTCCTCCAATTCCTTCCGGAGTACCTCCAGACGATCCTGACTCAGATGATCTGTTTCATTCTTAAGTGCTGCTTCCTCAATTTCCCGCTGCATGATCTTTCTGGAAATCTCATCCAATTCGGCAGGCATCGAATCAAGTTCTGTCTTAATCATCGCACATGCTTCATCAACCAGGTCGATTGCCTTATCCGGCAGGAAACGATCTGTGATATAACGATTTGAAAGTGTTGCCGCACTGACCAATGCACCATCGCTGATCTTGACACCGTGGAACACTTCGTAACGGTTCTTGATACCTCGCAGGATGGAAATCGTATCTTCCACGGTCGGCTCATTTACCATAACCGGCTGGAAACGACGTTCCAATGCCGCATCCTTCTCAATGTATTTCCGATATTCATCCAGCGTTGTCGCACCGATACAGTGCAGCTCACCACGCGCAAGCATAGGCTTCAGCATATTGCCCGCATCCATAGAGCCCTCGGTCTTACCAGCTCCGACGATTGTATGAATCTCATCGATAAATAAGATCAGATGACCTTCGGAATTCTTCACTTCATCAAGGACTGCCTTCAGACGCTCCTCGAACTCACCACGATACTTGGCACCCGCTAACAGTGCACCCATATCCAATGCGAAAATATCTTTATCCTTCAGCGAATCCGGCACATCGCCACGCACGATACGCTGTGCCAGTCCTTCGATTGCGGCAGTCTTACCAACACCCGGTTCACCGATTAAGACCGGATTGTTCTTTGTCTTACGGGACAGGATTCGGATAATATTTCGGATCTCATTGTCACGACCGATGACCGGATCCAGCTTCTGCTCCCGCGCCCGCTCTACCAGGTTGTATCCATATTTATTCAATGCATCGTAAGTATCCTCTGGATTATCACTTTCTACCTTCCGGTTGCCACGGATATTCGCCAGCACCTCAAGGAATTTACCTCTTGTGATACCATACGCATTTATCACTCGCTTGATATCCTTATCTGCCTTCTCAAGCAGACCCAAGAAAATGTGCTCGACAGAAATGTAGTCATCACCCATCTGTTTTGCTTCTTTTTCTGCCTGAATCAATGCCTTGGAAAATTCCGGACTTGTAAACAACTGTCCGCCCGATACCTTCGGCCGGTTTGCAACCAGTTTCTCACATTCGCCGGTAAACGCATCCATATTGATTCCCATATTCGTAAGCAGCTTCGCAATCAGACTGTCTTCCACCGTCACAAGTGCATACATTAAATGCGCCTGCGTCAGTTCCTGATTGTTATACTCATACGCAAGCTTCTCACAACTTTCTATTACCTCTAATGACTTCTTTGTAAACTTTTCAGCATCCATACTTCTCAACTCCCTTCCGGATCTGTATCTCTCTTTCTGTTCTAGTTGAAGTATAACACATATAGCAAATTAGTCAACAAGCAATACTATCCAATATTTTAATCTGTTTTCTTCCTGTTATTCGTCATTTTGCACAATTTGGATTGTGAACATTGTATAGTAGCGGTCCGTATACAATAAAAAAGGACCGCACCCCGCAAGTACGATCCTCTTTTGTTTCCATATTATTTGCTTTACAATCCGGCTACATCGTGACGAAGATAAACTTACATACAAACAATGCAGCGATAACTGTAATTACGATATCCTTCTTCTTGTAATTGCCTGTGAACAGAGCGATTACAACATAAGCGATTGCACCGATACCGATACCATTTGAGATAGAATATGTCAAAGGCATCATGATCAATGCAAGGAACGCAGGAACTGCTGAAAGCATATCGTCCATATCTACCTTTGCAAAGTTTCTGGCCATAAGAACACCTACATAGATCAGAGCCGGTGCAGTTGCACAGCTTGGGATCACGCTTGCAAGCGGGCTTAAGAACAAACAGAATACGAAGCAAAGTGCTGTTATAATACTTGTAAATCCTGTTCTACCACCGGCACCAACACCAGATGCAGACTCTACGAATGTTGTACATGTAGATGTACCGAGCAGAGCACCGGATACTGTACCGATTGAGTCACAGAGCATACACTCATTCATGCTGATCGGATCACCATTCTCATCCATCATGTTTGCAGATGCGGCTGTACCATAGATGGTTCCGATCGTATCGAACATGTCTACGAGACAGAATGCTACGATCAGCATAATTCCGGAGAATACACCGCCGACATACGAACTGTTAAATGCGGCATCCCATGCGTCACCATTAAATACGCCTAAGAAACCTACTTTTGCAAAATCCTTGAAAGACTGGGAAATATTGCTCATATCAAAAGAAGGTACCTCCCACATAAACAGATAATAAAGTACTGCTGATGCAAGGATTCCAATAATCACGTTTGACTTAATTCCCTTCTTCGCAAGGATTGCAATGATAAGCACACCGAGCAAAGCGACGACAACCGGTACAATCTGATGCCATACATCCAGACCTGTTACCATCACGCCGTCAACCTCTGTACCGATCTGCTTGATTCTGCCATGGAAATCGTAGAACTGTACAAATGTGTACTGGTTGTCCTCGATGATACCTGCATTCTTGAAACCGATCATTGCGATGAACAGACCGATACCTGCAGGAATTGCTTTCTTCAGGCACTCCGGCATAGATACTGCAATGTACTTACGAAGTCCGGTTACGGAAAGAAGCAGGAATACAATACCTGACAAAAATACGATAACAAGACCTGCCTGATAGCCTGTCTTAACATCCTCGCCAGCGAAGAAAGAGCCAGCTACGAAGATTGTACAGAAGAAGGAATTGAGTCCCATTCCACACGCCTGTGCAAACGGCATATCTGCAACAAATGCCATCAACAACGTACCGATGATCGCTACGATGATAGATGCGATGTATACAGAATTCCAAATCTGTCCCATAGTTCCCGGATCAGCTCCTAATCCGACAAGCCATCCATTTGCGCCCTCTGCAGCAACCTGATTCGGGTTTACAAAGATAATGTAAGCCATTGCGAAGAAGGTTGTGATACCTGCGAAGATCTCAGTCTTAAGCGTTGATCCTCTCTCTTTGATCTTAAAAAACTTTTCCACTTTTTTAAGTCTCCTCTCTATTGTTTTTATTAATCACCGATCTTCATGCGCGGAATGAAGATACGGGATACTTTCTTTTTGTCGTCCTCTTTCAAGGAACCCATCGCCTGTTTGCAGAAATAATTTTGCGCCTCCAACTTTTCACGCCCCCTCAGATCCTGTTTTGCATATGAGCCATCCGGCTGCATAATATGTGCTTTCAATGTATCGGAAAGCTGAATCTCCAAAATCTCAATCACCCGTTTTTTGAGGTCTTCATCCTCAACCGGGAATGTAATCTCCACTCGTTTGTCCAGATTTCTAGGCATCCAGTCGGCACTGCCCATATATACATCTTCGAATCCATCATTATAGAAATAAAAGATTCTCGCATGCTCCAGGAAGTTACCTACAATGGAACGCACCGTGATGTTCTCGGAAAGTCCCGGAATCCCTGTCTTCAGACAGCAGATACCACGTACGATCAGTTCGATTTTCACGCCCGCATTGCTCGCCTCATACAGTGCACGGATAATCGTCGGATCACACAGGGAATTCATCTTGGCAATGATCTTAGCACTCTTACCCATACGTGCATTCTCTGCCTCCCGGTCGATCAGTGCAAGGAATCGATCCTTCATCCAGATCGGAGCTACAAGCAGTTTATTCCATGCTGGCGGCTCGGAATAACCCGACAACATATTAAAGACTGCGGTTGCATCCTCCCCTATCGCATCCGATGCAGTCAGCATACCCATATCTGTATATAACTTTGCTGTCACATCATTATAGTTACCAGTTCCAAGATGAACATATCGCTTGATGCCATCTTCTTCCCGTCTGACAACGAGTGCAATTTTGGAATGCGTCTTTAATCCTACCAGACCATAAATAACATGGCAACCCGCTTTTTCCAGTTTTTTTGCCCAATTTATATTATTTTCTTCATCAAATCGTGCTTTTAACTCAACAAGTACCGTTACCTGCTTGCCATTTTCCGCTGCAAGTGCAAGTGCTGCAATGATTGGAGAATTGCCACTGACACGGTACAACGTCTGCTTAATCGCAAGTACATCCGGATCAATTGCCGCCTGTTTGATGAACTCAATGACCGGTGTAAACTCATCATACGGATGGTGTAACAGGATATCCTTCTTCTTGATCTGGTCGAAGATATTCGCATCGAGATCCAATCCCTTCACCGGCTGTGGGATGTATTTCTTATTCTTCAAATGATCAAAGCCATCGAGTCCACGTACCTTTCCAAGGAACGTAAGATCAAGTGGTCCATTTACCGAATAGACATAATCGCTGTTGACATTTAACTGTTTCTTCAATTCTTTCAGCAGACGCTTATCCATCTCTGCTTCCACATCGAGCCGGATAACCTCGCCCCACGCACGCTTCTTAATCTGCTTTTCGATCTCCTTCAACAGATCGGACGCATCGTCCTCGTCGATTGCAAGGTCTGCATTTCGCATAATTCTGTATGGATACGCGCAAATGATCTCGTAATTTAAGAAGAGCTGATTCAAGTTCTTCTCAATGATCTGCTCGAGCAGAATGATCTCTCTGCATCCGTCCTCGCCCGGAATCTCAACCACACGTGGCAACACGGATGGTACCTGTACGGTTGCAATGTCAATAACATCCTTCTTCTTATCACGGATCAGTGCACCAATATTTAAAGTCTTGTTGCTGATCAGTGGAAATGGTCTCGAAGAATCAACTGCCATCGGCGTAAGTACCGGATACACTTCCTTCTCAAAATATTTATCTACGAACTTGCTCTGCTTCTCGTTTAAGTCCTCATAATGCTTAACAAGCTTCAGACCATTTTCTTCCATTGCAGGAAGAATCTGGCGGTTCAGTGTGCTGTACTGGCTCGCAATCATGTTCTTCGTCTCAGGAATAATCAGATCGAGCTGCCCCTGCGGCGTCAATCCTGCAATGTCCTTCTTCTTTACATCTGCGTGTACCAGATCGATCAGAGATGCTACACGCACCATGAAGAACTCAGACAGATTTGATTCTGTGATACTCAGGAAATTCAGGCGTTCAAACAGTGGAATTGACTTATCCTTCGCCTCATTTAAGATTCTGTAATTAAACTGTAACCAGCTCATCTCACGGTTATAATAATTTTCCGGTTTTTCCAATAATTTTTTGTCCATTCCTTACACACTCCTTTTCACCCGAAGTACCGGTCTGATTCCATAGATCTGCTCAAAGAAATCTGCACGTGCTTCAAAAAGTCCCGCCTCCAGTGAGATATCTTCGTATGTCTTTGCCAGAATAATCAGCTTTCCGTCTTTCAATGTCACGGAAATATCTTCGATCTTCTGCATATGGCTCTTATCGAGAATATTCGCAATTCGTAAGATTGCTGCAAGCTTCGCGATCACAATATAATCACAGCCATCAAGTTCTGCTGATATCTTATCCTTCGATGGAAGATACAGTGGGTTGTACTTGACTACATTTGCCACTTCCATACGCTCTTTGTGCGAAAGTCCAAGGATCTCAGTATTTGCTACTATATAATAGGAATTTCTCGCTCCATCATGCAGATTGATGAAATTACCACATTCATGCAGAAGTGCCGCAATCTGAAGCTGCAGACGCTGCATCTTATCCAATCCAAACGGCTTACGAACCACATCGAAGATCTTCAGTGCAAAATATGCGGTCTGCTCCACATGATTCCGGTTGCAGCGATACCGCTTCGCAATGTTATTCGCCGTTGCAAGAATATCTTCCTCAAAATTGTGATTGAACACGACACGGCTTCCTTCGTCCATGTAATTTGCCACGATACACTCGCAGAAATCCACATCCGGCACATACATTTCCTCTGCCTTACAGTTGTTCAGGAACGACTGGTAGATTGTGATGTTCGGTAACATCAGCGTCGCACGCTCGTATGGAATACCGTATTTTTCCGCGAGCTCCTGCGCCGGCATACTGATAACACGCTTGTACATCGCATCAAACTGCGCCCGCGTGATCACATCCTTGATGGAAAGTTCCGGCACGATCTTCTTCAGGGAGCTTACGACCTCACCAACAGCGATAATGTTCTTGATTTCTTTATCCTTCAGATAAATATTTCGGAACGATACAATATCATTATCTACATAGTCTGCCATGATCTCATCGAGTCTTCCGGACTTGTGCCCGATGAGTGCCAGATAATCACGAACACGCACCGCACCAATCGGGATATTCTCTGTGACAACCAGATTGTTCTTATCAAACAGGGAAATCTGCACGCTTCCAGCACCGACATCGACGAACGCTGTGTTCTTGCTGACAACCTGATGGAAATCCGAATACTTCGCAACCAGTCCCTTGAAGCTGATATAACGCTGTTCCGAGTTACTCAGAACCTGTACACGGATACCTGTGGTATGCTCGATCACATCCAGCACCAGATCCATGTTATCTGCCTCACGTACCGCACTCGTCGCATAGGCACGGTATTCTGTGATCTTGTATTCTTCCATTTTATGTTTTAAGCCTTCGAGTTCTTCGCAAATCATTTTGATCGACTCCCGGCTCAGTTTTCCTTCGCGATAGGTGTCCCGCCCAAGCTCCAGTATCCGGCTGACACTGTCGATCTGACGAAACGTTTTTCTACCATTTACCTGGAAGATCTTCATGGATATCTCGCTGCTTCCCACGTAGATGGCGGCAAACATTTTGTATGCCATAGTTTTTACCTCCCTATTTCATCCGCAGATAATTATCCGACATTTCCTGTATGTCTCATGCAGAACACTGCTATTATCCATACGCAGACGCGCTCTCGCTCACTTCCGCACATAGCAGACACTAAGCTCCTAACACATCATTCTGCGAATGAATGCGTTACTCGCTAAGTGCTGATGTGCTCCAATGGTCTGCGTTAGGATAAATACCAGTGTCCCGCATGATTTCTACACATCGATTGTATCGGATAATTATCTGCTCATTTATATACTTCCGGTTACAATGCAAATGGCATACGCATGTCATTTGCCGCTCCCTTGAATATAGTTTTTCTTATATTGTAGTTTAATCTTTTTTGTTTTGTAATATTTCCAGTAGTTCGATGATCGTCTTATGGTAGCCCGGATGGTAGGCATATGGTGCGATTTCGGCAAGTGGTTCAAGCACGAACGCGCGCTTTGCCATCTCCACATGCGGCACCTTCAGCGTGTCTTCCATGATCATTTCCTGATCATAGAGCAAAATGTCAATGTCCAAAGTTCTTGGACCCCAGTGGATCAGCCGCTTTCTGCCGGCACCCTGTTCAATATCGTTGATAACAGCCAGCAGATCCTGTGGAGAATAGATTGTCTCAATCTCCAGACAGCCATTTAAGAAATCATCCTGTTCCACATCGCCATATGGTTCTGTTATTATATAGGAAGAAACCTTTGTCACCTGAATATACTCATCTTTGTTCAGCTGATCGACCGCATAGTCAAGGTATGCCTCCTTATCTCCGAGATTGGAACCGATACCCAGATACGCAATATGTCTGCCTCTTGTAATATCCACGCAGACCGTATCAAAGTCCATCGGAATAGGAGCCCCCGGCTTGCTTACAATCACATGAACCATCTTTATCTGTGGATAGGCAAGCAAAATCGCATCTGCAACATTCTCCGCTGCTGCCTCAATCAGATCATAGCTTTCCTCCTGCATCGTCCGCCGGATCAGTTCACATACTTCTGCATAATTGACCGTTTTGTCCAGATCATCTGTCATGCCTGCCGCATGCAGATCCACATCCATAGATACAGTTACATAGAATTTCTGTCCATTTCTTTTTTCTTCTGCAAGGACACCGTGATATGCAAATATCTCTAAATCTTTAATCCATATTTTATCCATTTCTTTTCTGTCCTTTTCCGTCTCCTATTCCATAGCAAATGCCCTGACAGCGTTATGACACACGCCTGCCATCTTATGCCTTGAGCATTGCATCTGTCATCGCAAGCGCACGCACATTTTTCTTCACATCATGTACACGGAAGAAGCTGCACCCCTTCACCAGTCCTAAGACAGAAGTTGCCATTGTTCCTTCCTCTCGCTCGTCAACCGGCAGATTCAGTGTATTTCCAATCATGGATTTTCTCGAAGTTCCAAGCAGTACCGGATATCCGAGTGCAACCAGATCCTCCAGATGGTTCATAAACTTTAAGTTCTCTTCCGTAGTCTTTGCGAATCCAATCCCCGGATCTAAGATGATCTTATCGTCGGCAAGTCCTGATGCGCGCGCAATCTGTACGCACTCCTTCATGTCTGCGATCACATCCGCAATAAAATCATTGTATACCGCTTCCTTCCGGTTGTGCATCAGGCAGACCGGAATCTGGTATTTCGCGCAAAGCGGTGCCATCTCATCGTCCCATTTAAATCCCCATATATCGTTGATCAGATCGGCACCAGCCAGAATTCCCGCCTGAGCCACCTGATATTTGTACGTATCTAACGAAACCGGAATCTCAAACCGTTCCTTGATTGCCTCAATCACGAAGCAGGTACGTTCAATCTCTTCCGCAACCGAAATCTTCACATGTCCCGGTCGAGTCGACTCTCCGCCAACATCAATGATATCGGCACCTTCCTTGATCATTTCTTCTGTATGCTTCAACGCCGCATCCAGATCTCCGTACTTTCCGCCATCCGAAAAGGAATCCGGTGTCACATTCAGGATTCCCATCACATAAGGACGTTTTCCAATTTCAAAGTCACGTTTTCCAATCGTTATAACCTGTTTTTTCATAATTTATAAGCCCTCATTTTCATTCTTGTCCATAATTATTATCATTTTAACATTTTTATCATAAAACTGCCACCGGTTTATCTATATTTTTTTATTTACAATTTTTAGAATCGTTTAGATTCCATACATCGCATATGATTCCGAATAGTATATTTTTCCATGCACATCATTATCTCTGAGGGTTGTTTTGCAAATAATATCCTCAATAGAAAAAGGCTGCCGACAAGCGACAACCTTTTCCCGTGTAGACAGGTTTGATATTACATAGCCTTTTTGTAAAGAGCTACGATATCCTTCTTCGTAGAGCGGCGTGGGTTCACCATGATGTTTCCGCTCTTCATGGCATCGTCTGCCATGACATCGATCTTGTCTTCCGTCACTCCTACTTCTGTAAGATTTGCAGGAATTGAAAGACTATTATTCAACGCTCTGATCGCATCCACCAGCATATCCGGTGTGAAGCTCTCATCGCTTCTGTGTGTCTCACTCACATATTCGTAGATTTTCTTATATTTACCTTTATCCGCAAGCTTGTTATAATCCAGAATCGTCGGAAGCAAGATTGCATTTGCCACGCCATGTGGTGCATCGAAATACGCACTGACCGGATGACTCATCGCATGTACATTGCCAAGTCTCGCCCACGAAAATGCAATACCCGCAAAGAGGGAACCAACCAGCATATCACTGGCGGCATCGACATCCGTACGATTTGCCACATAAGCCCGGATCGAACGCCCGATCAGTTCCATCGCCTTCTCAGACATCGCCTCGGAAAACGGAGAAGCATCCGTCGAGATATACGACTCACATGCATGGATAAATGCATCCATTCCACACGCTGCTGCCACAGAAGCAGGAGCCGTTGCAATCAGATCCGGGTCTAAAATCGCGTACTTTGGAATCAGTTCATAACTGAATACCGTCAGTTTGTAGTTCCGGCTGTGATCGGTAATAACCGAAAATGCAGTTACCTCAGAACCTGTACCAGCAGTCGTTGGAATCGCAATCTGCGGAACAATCGGTCCCGGCACCTTGCCTCCACCTTCGTATTCTGTAATGCTTCCACCGTATTTTGCGATAACACCAACAGCCTTTGCCACATCCATCGGAGAACCACCGCCAAATGCCACAATGAAATCCGCGCCACATTCCTTGTACAGCTTCGTTGCCTTTTCGACCGTCTCAACCGAAGGATTTCCTTCGGTCTCCGTAAATGCATCCGCCGGAATCCCAACATCTGCCAGAGACTGTTTACATGTATCCACCAGTCCCATCTTGTTCAGATGGGGACCGGAGATGATAAGGGCATGTGTGCCGCCAAGTTTGGTTGCGCATTCACCTAATTTCTTAATAGAACCTGCACCAACAATGATATCCTGCGGCACAGAAAAGCTAAAATTCTTCAATCTAATTCACCTTGCCTTTATTTTGAAAGTGCATTCACTGTCTCTTCCAGAATTGCATATGCCTTGTCACAATCTTCTCTGCTTGCAATCAGTGGTGGAACCATACGAATGACATGCGAACCAATTGCTGTGATCAGAAGCTTTCTGTCAAATGCACCATGCTTCACATCAACAGCACCGATTGTATCATCAAACTCAACACCGATCATCAGTCCCATACCACGAACCTCTTTCACATGTGGAAGGTTCTTCAGCTTATCCATGAAGTACGCACCAACTTCTTTTGCATTGCCTGCAAGATCGCGGTCAAGAAGCTCGTTTACTTCCGCATAAGCGGCTGCACAGCTGACCGGATGTCCACCGAATGTTGTACCATGGGAACCCGGTGTAAATGCGGTTGCAACTTCCGCGGTTGCACAGATGGCACCGATTGGCATACCGCCACCAAGTCCCTTCGCCATAGAGACGATATCCGGCTTGATACCATAGTTCATGTAGCACATCGGCTGACCGGTTCTGCACCATCCGGTCTGTACCTCATCAATCAGGAGCAGCATATTATTCTCATCGCAGAACTTACGAAGTCCTGTCATAAACTCGTAGGTTGCAGGATGGACACCGCCTTCACCCTGGATTGGCTCGATCATGGTCGCGATCGTATTCTCGGTACAAGCATCCTTAAATGCCTGCAGATCATTGTATGGCGCATAAGAAAAACCATATGTCATCGGTCCGAAGCCAACCTGACAGCCATTGCCCGGCTGACCAGTTGCGGACATCGCACCAAATGTTCTACCATGGAAGCCCATCTTTGCAGTTACGATATGATAACGGTTTGGTCCGTAATGCTCAATACCATATTTTCTTGCCATCTTGATCATGGCTTCGTTTGCCTCTGTACCGGAGTTCTGATAGAAGATCTTATCCATACCGATTGTTGTACACACCTTCTCAGCCAGCAATGCCTGCGGAATCGTGTACGGATAGTTGAATGTATGCATGATATCATCGACCTGATCTTTGACGGCTGCAACAACCTTCGGGTTTCTGCTTCCGGCATTATTTACCGCGATACCTGCATAGAAATCCAGATACGGAGTTCCATTTTCATCGTACATGTACATGCCCTCGGCTGTCTCTGCCAAGAAATCAAAACGCTCGTATGTATCGATCATGTACTTGCTTACCTTATCCTTGATGTCCTGCTTTGTTAATCCAAGATCCTTTAATTTCATAATAAACGCCTCCTAAATATATAAAATGTTTTCGTTACTTTATAATGCCTTTAATCTTCATGTAATCCTTGATCAGCTTCACACTATCTTCAATTCCGACCTTCTCACTGTTGATCGTCAGATCGTAGTTGACCGGGTTCGTCCAGTAATTTCCATGTGTATAATACTTGTAATAATCGGCACGGAACTTATCCGTATGCACGATCGTCGCCGTCGCAACATCCTCGGTCACGCCCATATGCTCCATCGTCCGCTTCACACAGAAATCACGTGGTGCCTCTATGTAGATGCTTACAATATTCGGTCTGCCCCGCAGGATGTAATCGGCACACTTTCCAACGATGACACACGATTCGGTATCCGCTAAGTTCTCAATGATCTGCTTCTGATACTCAAACAGCTTATCATCGGACACGAACTTCTCATTCCGGCTGATATAGCTTTTCGCCCGTGGCAAGCCTTTTAAAAAGCTGGAAAAACCGCCATTGGAACGAACCTTCTCGTTGACCTCCTGAAATAACTTCTCATCGAGTCCGCTCATCTGGGATGCCAGTGTCAGGATTCGATTTTCGTAGCAATGGATGCCAAGCTCCTTCGCAAGCTTCGATGCGATTTCCTTTCCGCCGGTACCAAAGCCTCTTGCAAAAGTAACAACATAATTTTCCATATTTTTCCCTCACAATCTATCTACACTTTTTGAAACCATTTTCAAGCAAGGTTGCTATGCAATGAATCTGCTTAAGAACTCTCTGCTTCGATCGTTCTTTGGATTCGTGAAGAACTCCTCTGGTGGTGCATCCTCCACAACATAGCCCTTATCCATGAACAACACACGGGACGATACATTCTTGGCGAAATCCATCTCATGTGTCACGATCAACATCGTGAGTCCGGAGCTTGCAAGCTCCTTCATTACATTTAATACTTCACCGACCATCTCCGGATCGAGCGCGGATGTCGGCTCATCGAACAGCAGCACCTCCGGATTCATACAGAGCCCTCTGGCGATTGCCACACGCTGCTTCTGTCCACCGGATAACTGCTCCGGTCTGGCGTTAATGTATGGTGCCATGCCAACCTCTTTCAAATGCTTGATTGCACGATCGAACGCCTCTTCCTTGGATACATGCAGTACCTTTCTGGCGCCCTCCATACAGTTTTCCAGCACCGTCATATTGTTAAATAAGTTGAAGGACTGGAACACCATGCCAACTCTGGAACGAAACTCATTAATCTCCTTCTGGACATTCCGGATCTCCTTACCATGGTACAACACCTGTCCACTCGTCTGTGTCTCCAGCTTGTTCACGCACCGGAGCAAGGTTGACTTACCGGAACCGGACGAACCAAGGATACAGATCACCTCGCCCTTCTTCACTTCAAAATCAATCTTCCGCAAAACCTCATGATCACCGAAGGATTTGCTTAAGTCTTTTACTTCAATAATACTTTCTTCATTGTTTTTACTCATAAGCTCACCCTCCTACTGTTTGTCTTCCATATATTCCACAGCAAGCACATAATCTTTTTTGCCTGCCATCTTTTTCTCGATAAATAAGAACAACCGGTTAAATGCCACACAAAGCACCAGATAGATTAGTGCGATTACAAGATACGATTCAAAATACTTGTAATATGTACCACCGACCGTTTTTGCCTGCATGAACAACTCCTGAATACCGATTACATTCAACACAGATGTCATCTTCAGGTTCGTCAGGAATGTGTTCGCCATCTCTGGGATAATGTTCTTGAATGCCTGTGGAAGGATTACATAGAACATTGCCTGCATCGGCGACATTCCCATTGCCAGAGCACCTTCACGCTGTCCGGCATCAATGGATTTGATACCTGCACGTACGGTTTCTGACATATACGCACCTGTATTTAATACAGTTACGAGAATACCTGCAATGATCGGGTTGATGTTCACACCGCCCTGACGGAGACCGAAGTATACGATCATCGCCTGTACGATCATTGGTGTTCCTCGGAACAACTCTACATATAAGAAACAGATAAATTTGAAGAATTTGATAATTCCCTTTTTGATCGGATTATCTTCTTTGTGAATTTTGATATCTCCGACAATACCTACGATATAACCAAGTATGAAACCTACGATCGTACCGATCACAGATACATACAGGGTAATCCATGTTCCCTGCAAGAACATGCTCGAATACTTTTCGGCAAGAAATGCCATCCATTCAAAGATATTGTTCGGGGATGATATACTTAGAATAGCACCCATATGATTTCCTCCTGTCCTACACGTTTTTTATAATTCCTCCGCAGCCTGAAATCATGAAAGGCTGCGGGGGGGATCATAATCTAATTAGCTGCTGGCTGTAAGCTGACTGCCTCTTCCATTGTCTTATCCATCTCAGCCTTGTCATTCCATCCGATGGCATCCATCGCCTTCTGAATCTCATCCCGACGGGCGGTATCATCTTTTCTTGTTGCGATACATACATTTGTCATTTCCTCATCGCCCACGAACTTGTCATTGTCATCCAGATAGATAATTGCCAGATCATCGTTTGTCATCGCTGCAGATTCTGCTGTCGGTGCATCAATGACACACACATCAGCCGTTCCATTTGAGATCGCCATAAAGCATTCAGCCGTTGTCTCATAATTTGCACCAAGTGTTGCATCCGGTACCTGATCAAGCAGGTTTACCCATCCGGTACCAAGCTGTGTCGTAAGTGTTACATTCTTTCCTGCCAATTCAGATAAGCCCTTGATTCCTTCCAATCCAGAACCTTTCTTAACAACTAAGCAGTTTGTTCTATAATAGTAAGGATCTGTAAATGAATAAGATGCCTCACGTTCCTTCGTACGACCCATACCTGCGATGATCACATCGTAATCGCCAGCATCGAGTGACATTCCGATGGAATCCCATTCTACCTTGTGGATTTCCAATGTCTTACCCATCTGCTTTGCAAGCTTCTCTGCTACAATTACGTCATATCCATATGCATACATGTTTGTTCCGTAGATTGGAACTGCCTTTTCACCATTTGCAAGCTCATCCGTTTCCTGTGACCAGTTGAATGGAGCATATGCACATTCCATTCCGACTCTTAATACACTGTCATCACTGGATGAATTCTTCTTTCCACAACCGGTAAGAGATGTCAATGCCAATGTTGCTGCAAGCACCATGCTGATTAATTTTCTTTTCTTCATAAACATCATCCTCTCTTTCTTCTCACATTTTTCTTAATTTTCTTAAGTCCTTACCTTTGACTTGGCTGTATTATGTGCCCGTAACGTTATTTTGTCAACACAGATAAGGGATTTCCTAATTTATTTAAAGTTTTGGGGAGTTCATTTTTTATTTTTAGAAAAAAAGAGAGGTTTTCTTATTATTTTTATGTTGTTGCACAGCTTTATCAAGTTGTATTTTATTTTCACTTGTGTTTCCTTTGTGTAAATCAATTTGTAGTTGTTTTTATCAAGTTTTGTTTTTTGTCAATTTCTTTACACCCGTCATAAACAAAAAAGCAGCCGTTTTTTTCCCGACTGCATTCTTCTTGTATATGAAACTTAATATCGAATTGTATGGTTCTTCTTTTCCTCTGACCAGTAACACTGTTCCTGCACGGGGCAGTCAAAACAGTTTCTAGACTGCTTATCCGCATCATACAGCAATGTTGCAAGCGATCTTGCCTGCTCACTCGGTGCCTTATGTCTGCCGATTGCATCACAGATTTCAGCACATTCATGCTCTGTATATCCACATGCCAGAAGGATAGGTCGTGCCAGCTCGGCTCCCGCCTCATGATGGGATTTCCCGGAAGCATACTCCTCACATCTTCCGATATCGTGCAGCAATGCCATTGCATAGATCACATCCTGCCGGAAGGAAAGTCCCTGTTCCAGATTCTTTATATATCCGATTCTTGCCACATCCAGACTATGCTCGATTCCATGCAGGCAGAACACACGCGTGCGTTCCTGCTCCCTGATCCGACGCATATACACCTGAAATTCCGGATGCACGAGAATTTTATCTATTCGCTCCATTGTTTTCATCTCCGCTTTCTAATTGCAGATACTCTGCCAGAAAAGATAACGAACCACTCACGAGAATGACACCCGTTTCTCCCGCCTGTTCTCTTGCCTTTTGCAGTGCTTCCGCGCTCGTATCCGCAAGCTGGACCGGTACGCCCTGCGCCTGTATCAACGGTGCCAGAATCTCTTTCGGCAGGCCGCGCGGTGTATCTGGTGTGATCACAACTGCCACTGCCATCGTCGGTGCCAGAATCTCCACCATCTTCTCGTATTCCTTATCTTTCAGTACTCCTATTATATAGATTACCCTGCGGTTTGTAAAATATTTTTCCACCGATGTGCGCAAACATTCCCACGCTGCTACATTGTGCGCACCATCCACATAGATATACGGATGCTCCGACACCTTCGTCATACGCCCCAGCCATACCGTCTGTGCGATTCCCTTATGAATGGCTGTTTCTTCTATATATAGTGTACGCAGCACCGTGATTGCTGTCTGTGCATTCGCAATCTGATGCTCTCCTAAAAGCGGGATATGATATGGTTGTTGCCGTTGATCCATATCCGCATCCATATTGGTTTCATCTGGATTCGTTCCACAATCCACCACCTCAGTACCATCCAGATTCATCTGCACAACTTCCCAGTCTGATGGATTCACTTCTATATAAGAAGCATGTTGTACTTCGCATATCTCCCGTAATACTTTCGATACTTCTGGCACCTGCGGCGCGCAGATCACAGTTGTATACGGCTTGATGATACCTGCTTTCTCTGTTGCAATCTTCGTCAGAGTATCACCTAAGAACTGCATATGATCCATGCTGATCTGTGCAAACACACAAACCTCCGGTTTTGCAAGCACATTCGTCGCATCTTGGCTTCCACCCATGCCACATTCGAGCAATACATAGTCAACGTGGTTTCTCGCAAAATACAGAAACGCAACCGCCGTCTCAATCTCGAATACAGTGGGACTGGCAAACCCATCCGTCTCCATTGTCTCGATCACCGCTGCAACCTCTGTGAGCAACACCGCAAATTCATCCTCTGTCATATAGCGTCTGTCAAGCTGGTACCGTTCCAGATACGTCAGAATTGTCGGGGAAATATATCGTCCCACATGATACCCTGCAGCAAGCAGGCTTTCCTGTACAAACGCAAAAATAGAGCCCTTTCCGTTCGTCCCGGCGATGTGCAGTGTCCTGCACGCATCCTGTGGATTGCCGAGTCTCCGTAAGAGCTCCTTTACCTGTGTCAGGCCGGGTACAATGCCCAGCCTGCTTTTTTCTTCAATGTAATTTTGTGCTTCTAAGTAGTTCAATTATTTGTCTCCCTTATATTCTACATGCTGCACTGGCTTTGTAGAATCATCAATCGGACAAATCTCATATCCTTCATCCTTCAAAGTCTGGATCAATGCCGGAAGTGCTTCGATCGTTGCATGATTGTTCTGCAGATCATGCATCAAAATCACGGAATCGCCGGCATTGGCATGTACATACCCAAGTATATTATCATTTAACTCACTTGGTGTCAAAGATGCATCCACTGCATCACCTGACAGGGAATTCCAGTCATAATAAACGATACCCTCGTCATGCAGATATCCGATCAGATCCTGAATATCTACCTTACTTACCTGGTTCGAACTTCCACCCGGGAAGCGGTACAGATGCGTATCCACACCTGTCTGTTCTTGTATGTAATCGTGAATCTTCGTCACGTCTTCCTCGAAGCTTTCCTGACTTGCATATACCTGATCGTACACATGACTGTAAGAATGCATTCCGATCGAATGTCCTTCGTCAACGATCCGCTTGTAATACTGCTGTGCTTCCTTATCATCATTGTAAACAACAAAGAATGTTGCCTTCACATTGTTTTCCTTCAACACATCCAAGAGTTCTCCGGTGTATGTACTTGGTCCATCATCGAAAGTCAAGTATACTTTCTGTCCATTGTAGTACGTCTGTTCCGGTACATCACTGGCTGCTTCCGTCGTCGCCTCTGCATCGTCCGTGGTTTTGTTTGAACCATCGCCATTGTCTGTCAGAGCTACGTGCACACCTTCCGAACCCTTTCCAAGATCCCCATACGCCATCTGCTCACTCGTCATCGTCTCCGTCGATTCATCAATCAGTCCGATGTTTGTACTGACCAGATTCTTTCCTTCCTCCACCCGGTCAACCAGATTCTCTATCCGGTGATCGAGCCGGTTCATCTTCACCATCAGGAACATACACAACGTAATCGGGATCGCACATACGACCAGAAATGTTACCATCAACATCCGCTTAAAGCTCCGTACCTTTCGTTTGTGTGTGTTTGCCTCTTCCATCTCTTGTGCTTCGGAAATTTCTTTCTCATATTCAGTTAAAGTTTTTTTCTTGTCTTCCATAAAATTTTCCTTTACATTCTCTATATATTGTGGTACATTACTTATGTAATACAAATTACCATTTGCAGCCTTGGGACATTCCCGAAAAAAAGGTTGCAATTTTTATATTATAAAATTCTATGAGTTATGTCAAGTAAATTTTATTTTTTCTTAATCTTTTGTAACACTTTTGTAATATAATTCCCGCCACTTACGGCCTTCCTCCTGCATACCCTGTGTCAGTTTTGCCAGCTCGTCATATTGCTGTTTATACCGCTGCTCCATATTTTTTACTGTTGATTTCAACCGTGACTCATAATCCTCCTGCGTCTTTCGAATTGCTTCATTATAATTCTTATCATTTTCTTTACATCGTTTTTCAAGTTCTTGCATTGTCTGTTCTTTACATAATATATATTCCGACAGACTTATGTCTCCTAGTCGTGATACATCCACGGCATATATCCGCGGTTTGGCTTCCGTTGCTAATTTATATAGAAGATAACTGACTTCCCCGTGCTGTAAAATCTCATATCGTTCAATCCTCTCTGTACCATATACCAATCTCTGAACCTTCCTCTCTCCCAGTGGATTTATCACATACAGACTATCCGTGCCATTTCCCGGATCTGCCATGCGATACCATACATAAAGCTGTGTCCGTTCTCCTGCGACTGGTGCGATCCGAACCGTAGAGATACTCCCCCAGTCGTCACCCTTCACAAGTACCAGTCGTCCTTCCGCAAAAAGCTTATCCCACATTAAAACATTTTCTGTGTTGACATATGCCACATAGATTTCATCCTCCCAGAACAGACTTACACCACAGGAATGATAATCCCGGCATAAACTGCCCCATTGCACTGTCCTGCCCGTCCCAATCACCTGTGCTAAGATCTGATTTCCCTCCTCATAAAGTAAAATCCGTTTATCTCCTTTCCATCTATAAACCGCTTCCACGTTTTCCTCCCAATTCTTTCTTTTACAAATATATTGCCGGAATCGAACAAAAATGCATATTCTGAATATATTATTGTAAGCATATTTGAAAGGAAACGAACATGTCTAAATGCTGTGGCTGTAACAAGAAAGTCTTAAGTAATGCAGTTGCTAACAACACCGATTCCTGCACATGCAGCTTAACAGATAACTGTACCGATGTATGTGTCACACCTCAATGTGGTGACCCAAAGCTGCTCACGGTACTTGTTCCTGTTATCTACGACGAGATTGGCATCAATGTATGCCGGACAATTCCGCTTGCAACCCTGCTTGCAGATTATCCAACAGCAGCATATATCCGGGCAGAGGTTACAAACATCACCTTTGCAACAGGGGCAGCACCTTCCGTAACAATCAAGCCGATTGCCGGACGTCCAAACTGCTACGAGCTGACACTCACAAACCTGACTGTGGATTTTGTCATCTATGTCTATGACTGCTGCAAACGGCTGCTTGCAACCCTCCCTGTCACAGGTGTTGTCTATCTCCCTTCCGCAACAACCGATCCGGAATACGATGAAGATACCAATCCAACTTCCGTAACCATGCAGCTGTTTGCCCCATATGGTGTCACCTACACGGATACGACTGTAGCAACACCAAACCTGAACTTTATCGGATTCCTCTCCACGAACGGAACGGTTTCGCAAGGACTGAATCTGATGGCAATGTCCAAAGTATTAAACTTCGATATTGCAAATGCGGAAATGACGGTAGGACTTACCCTGATCGTGAAATCCATCTACTACAACCAATACCGGATTCCTCACAACGGAAAAGCGCTCGTATCCAAGGGCACGCTTGCAAGTCCGGAGGAGTCTGTCTGCATGAGCTTTGTAAGCGGAAGCCTCTTAGACCGGAACATCAAGCCATTGGAGCTTTGCAATCCGCTTGACCAGAAGCGAAACTGCGAAAGCTGTACCGATCCCGATGACTGCACCTGTCTGACACCGTCGGATTGAATTTCAAAAATTACCGGAAATTGGTAAAATAATCTCCTTATTTAGGTTCATACTATTTTTATAGAATGAAAACTAGATAAGGAGTGTTTTATTATGAAGAAATTTAAAACAACCGCTGCTATTGCAGCAACTGCTATGATGCTTTCTATCTGTATGTGTGGATGTGGTATGGATGAGACGAGCAAGGATACTGCAACCACTTCGGAACAGACACAGATGACAACCGAAAATAACAACGCAACTGGCGGAAATGCAACAAATTCCAATGGCGTTGGAAATGGAATCAAAGATGCCGCGGACGGTGTCGGCGAAGGTGTCAAGGACGCAGCAGAAGGCGTTGGTGAAGGCGTCAAGGATGCTGCCGAAGGTGTCGGAAATGGTGTCAAGGATGCTGTGGACGGCGTGGAAGATGCCGTAGATGGAAATCAGAGTAAGCGATAATAACAAAGAAAAAGGTTCCGCCTGTGGTATAGTTTTCATACCGCAAACGGAACCTTGTTTTATTTTTTATCGTCCGGTTTCACCTGAAAGGATGGCTCGATCTTATTCATCATCCGGTCATATTGTTCGTACATTTTCTGTACACTGTTTTCTAACAGGTAATAATGCATCACATAAGGAATCAGCAGCACCAAAAGCGCAAACACAAGCGCAACGATGATCAGTGAGCCGCTAAAATTCAAATACAAGATTGAAATCACAGTTGCCAATGCAAACAGTGCCATGACAATAAGGTGTACCTGCCGCTCATGTGCAAAAAACGCGATCTGTACAAGATGCTTTTCCTTCTCATGTTCCCAGTCGACATCCTCTTTTTCTAACAGCGCATCAATATATGCCAGATATTCAGTAATTCGTTTTTTCATATTTCATTCCTCCAGACCATATAGCTATATTTGATTTTTTCGTTTCCTTATTGTATTTCTGTATTCACTTTCATTTCTTCATTATATCGCTGTCTGCATAAATATTCCATAGTCATATGTATATTTCCGTGCTATAATAAGGGTGCATTTTTATGCGCATACATAAGGAGGAAATTATGCCAGACAACAACGGAAATAATCAGAATAACAACGACGATGATGAGTACGAAAAGTATTGCTATCTCTGTCGCAGACCGGAATCCGAGGCCGGTCCATTTATCCGGATGCCGGGAAATATGTATATCTGCAACGACTGTATGCAGAAAAGTTTCGACTCCTTCAACAACGGAGCGATGCAGTTTTTAGACCTCTCCAAGATGCCGAATATCAACATGTCGCAGTTCATGCCATTTGATGATATCCCGACTTCCCAGAAGGTCAAAAAGAAGAAAAAACAGAAGGAAGAAAAGGAACAAAAGCCACTCACAATGGCAGATGTTCCAGCCCCACATAAGATCAAGGCAATGCTTGACGAATATGTCGTCGGACAGGAATACGCAAAGCGTGCCATGTCCGTTGCCGTCTACAACCATTACAAGCGTGTGATCACAGACACAATGGATGACATTGAGATTGAAAAATCCAACATGCTCATGCTCGGGCCTACCGGCTGTGGTAAAACCTATCTGGTTCAGACGATTGCCAAGATTCTGCAGGTGCCACTCGCAATCACCGATGCGACCACGCTGACTGAGGCTGGTTATATTGGCGATGATGTAGAAAGCATTCTCTCCAAACTTCTTGCCGTTGCGGACAATGATGTTGAAAAAGCTGAGCGTGGAATCGTCTTTATCGATGAGATCGATAAGATTGCGAAGAAGAAAGAGACGCGCAGCCGTGATGTCAGTGGAGAGTCTGTACAGCAGGGACTTCTGAAGATCTTAGAAGGTGCCGAGGTTGAGGTACCTGTCGGTTCCGGTAGCAAGAATGCCATGACGCCGATGACAACGATGAATACACGGAATATCTTATTTATCTGCGGTGGTGCATTCCCGGATATCGAGGACATCATCAAGCAGCGTCTGAACAAACAGTCTTCTATGGGCTTTGCCGCAGACCTGAAGGATAAATATGACAAGAACGATAACCTGATCAAGGAAGTAACAACGGAAGATCTGCGTGAATTCGGTATGATTCCAGAGTTCCTTGGTCGTCTCCCAGTGCTTTTCACTCTGGATTCGCTGGACAAGGACATGTACATTAAGATCTTAAAGGAGCCAAAAAATGCAATCCTCAAGCAGTACAAGAAGCTGCTTGCATTGGATGAGGTAGATCTGGAATTCGATGACAGTGCCTATGAAGCAATCGCAGAAAAAGCGATGGAGAAAAAGACAGGTGCCCGCGCACTCCGTGCGATCATCGAGAAATTCATGATGGATATTATGTATGAGATTCCGCGCGACGATAACATCGGTCGTGTCACCATCACCGGCGATTACATCAATGGCAAGGGCGCACCGATCATCGAATTACGTGGTACCAATATTTAAACGACAGGATCAGGAGGTATCAAGATGAAAAAAGTGGAAGTGATCATCCGACCTGAGAAGCTGGATGACATGAAAGAGATTTTGGATGAATGCAGCACAACCGGAGCTATGGTCAGCAATATCATGGGCTACGGTAACCAGAAGGGATATAAGTCCCAGCACCATAACGGCGATTATTTCGTCAATCTTCTCCCGAAACTGAAGGTTGAGACCGTTGTCTCCGATGATGTATGCGAGAAGTTGATCGCCATGGTTACAGAACGTATTCCAACCGGAAGTTATGGGGATGGTAAGATTTTTGTATATAATATAGAAGATGCTGTACGTATTCGTACCGGAGAGCGCGGAGATGATGCTCTATGATGACTGCGATCATCGCACATCGGGGTGCTTCGGCACTCGCCACCCACGAAAACACATTGGAGGCGTTTCAGATTGCGATCAATCTGCAGGCAGATTTTGCAGAGTTTGATATCCGTCGAACGAAGGATCATCAGTTGATTGCATTTCACAATCCAGATTTAAACGGCACGGATATCCGCCAACTTACCTATGACGAAATCTGTAGAATCACCGGCACACACGGTTACCGGGTTCCGCTTTTACAGGAAGTATTGGAGCTGTGCCGCGGAAAAATCAAGCTGGATATCGAGTTAAAAGAAACTGGATATGAACAGAAAATCATTGATCTGGTGGAACGCTATTATGATTACTCCGATTATATGATGAAGTCATTTATTGACCGTTCGGTACTTCGTATCAAGGAGATCGATCCGAACATCAAAGCGGGGCTGCTGATTGGGACACCACGTAACACGATTATCCACCGGTTAAACGAATATTTTCCGCTTCACCGGTTACATGTATGCAAGGCAGATTTTATCTCACCGCATTTCCAGTTCGTGACACGGGAATTTCTCCTGCGCATGCATCTGCATCGCAAAGAAGTTTATGCATGGACGGTCAACGATATTGCAAAAATGAGCAAACTGATCCGCAAAGGTGTCGATGGTATCATCACCGACCGACCGGATTTTGGATTACAGGCACGCATGGCTTTTGAATAATCAGATAGACAAAACAGAAAGGATGAACAAGCATGAAATACAAAGTTGGATTTATTGGTTGTGGAAATATGGCAAGCGCCATTATCGGCGGATTGAAGGCACACGCTGGAATCGATGCTTCGGAAATCATCGCAGCAGATGCATCGGAAGCTGCACGTGAGAAAGCAAAGGAAACCCTTAGTATCTGTACAACTGCATCGAATACGGAAGTATCCACACAGGCAGACGTATTATTCTTATCCGTAAAACCTCAGTATTACGAGACGGTGATCGCAGAGATCCAACCAACGCTCCCTGCCGGGCAGATCATCGTTACAATCGCACCGGGCAAGACACTGGCTTGGCTTGGAGAGCGGCTTGGTGATGTAAAGATCGTTCGTACCATGCCAAATACACCAGCCCTTGTCGGAGAAGGCATCACAGGTGTCTGCAAGAACAACCTTGTCACAGAAGATGAATTTGCATATGTATTGAAATTACTGAGTAGCTTTGGACTTGCCGAGGCAATCCCTGAATCCCTGATGGATGCTGTTGTCTCTGTCAGCGGCAGTTCGCCAGCTTATGTATTTCTGTTTATCGAAGCGATGGCTGATGCAGCAGTAGCCGATGGTATGCCACGGGCACAGGCATATAAATTCGCAGCCCAGGCGGTACTCGGAAGTGCAAAGATGGTTTTAGAGACTGGAAAGCACCCTGCAGAACTCAAAGATATGGTATGCTCTCCTGCCGGAACCACTATCGAAGCGGTTCGTGTCTTAGAAGAAAAAGGATTCCGCGGGGCTGTCATGGACGCCATGAAAGCCTGCACTGCAAAAGCGAAGGGAATTTAACACCCTTCGTCTTGATAAAAAAGAAGCACTCGATCAATTTCATCGAGTGCTTCTTTTTTATGAAAGGTTTTGGGAATACAAATTATAATGAGAAAGAACCCTCTGTTCCATCTGCTGTATAGTATACCATATTTGTCTCTGGCTGATAGTATACGTTCAACTCCTTAATTGTTTTCTTTCCACTTGCCTCTGCTGCCTTTGCTGCGATATCTTGTGTGGAAACCTGACCACCCTGATACTCAACAAAAAGCTTTACTGCCTTAGGAGCGGTTGCCTTAGCTGGAGCTGCTTTCTTTGCAGGTGCTTTCTTAGCTGGAGCTGCTGCCTTCTTTGCTGGCTCTGCTTTCTTAGCTGGAGCTGCTGCTTTCTTTGCTGGCTCTTCCTTCTTAGCTGGAGCTGCTACCTTTGCAGGTGCTGCTTTCTTTGCTGGAGCTGCTGCCTTCTTTGCTTCTTCCTTTGCAGGTGCTGCTGCCTTTGCTGCTTCTACCTTTGCCATAGTTGCATCAACTGTTGCTTTCTTTACTGCCATAATCCATTCCTCCGTAAAATTTGTATGTATATTTTTCAGTATCACTATGTTGTCTTTTATTTCATTTGTTGACATGATATTACGCCACTTTCCTTGAATTTGCAAGGCTTTTTAGCATTTTCTTAAGTATTTACCAATGGATTTGCGCTTTCAAGAAAAAAAGAGGACATTTTGCACAATGAATTTCTATTGACTTTTGTCCCCGACAAGACTACTATAAACGACGGCTTTTATAGCATATTATTTATTATAAGAAAAGGAGTTCTTTCTATGTCTACGCAAAAACGGAACATCTGGCTGGACAATGTAAAAGGATTTTTGATTATCTGTGTTGTCGCCGGGCATTTTTTAGAGAGCGGAATTGACTACCATTCCAATATGTGCAAATCTTTATTTTTATTTATTTACAGCTTTCACATGCCTTTATTTGTGTTTGCAAGTGGTCTTATGTGCGAGCATGCAATCAAAACAAAGGAACGCTTCTGCAAAAAACTTGCGAATTTTGCAGGTCTGTATGTCCTGTTGAAGCTGCTGATCTTTCCATTCCAACGGCTGACCAGTCCCGGACTTACATTTTCACTTGTGAAAACCGACGGCGTTCCGTGGTACCTTTTCGCCATGTGTGTATTCTATACATGTGCCTATCTGCTTCGCCATGTCGATAAGCGCAAAATCTTAGCCATCGCAGTTTTGGCTGCACTTCTGGCTGGCTATGACAACGGAATCGGGGATGTATTTGCTTTTTCCCGGTGTCTTGTATTCTTCCCATGGTTTGTGCTCGGGTGGATGTGCAATGTGAACAAATTAGAATACCAGCTTCACCGTCCGGTTATGCAGATTCTTGCACCGGTGACCGTCCTTGCATTTTTTATTATTTGCCGTTTAAATATTGACAGTTTTTACATCTTCCGCCGCTTCTTCACCGGCAGAAGTTCATATGAAGCCCTGTTGGACGATGCTGGTGAGGTCGGTATTTTATTCCGGCTATCCGCATATATGATCACATTTATTATTGGTGTATGTATTTTAAGTATCATCCCAAGGCATAAGATATTCCATTTAGATGCTCTCGGAAAAGAATCCATGTCGATTTATTTCTTCCATCGTCCGGTTCTCTTCTATCTGGAATACGTGGAGACATATCCGTTCCTGTATCAGCATTTTCATGGATGGGCAAATATTTTATGGCTTATCATCGCGATAATTCTCGTGATCATACTTGCACAGCCACTGTTCGAAAAGCCATTCAAAATCTACAATGCATGGATTCAGCAAAGGGTTCATGTTTCCTGAATCATCTTGTATCCGGTGAAACCTTATAGCAAAAAGCGGTCTGCACATAACATACAGACCGCCTTTCTTTATATGTAAGGAAATGATTTAGTTTTCTCCCTGCAAAGCATCGTAGCCTTCTTCTCCGGTACGAACCTTGATTACATTCTCAACACCATAGACAAAGATCTTGCCATCACCGATGCTACCAGTATAAAGCGCCTTCTTTGCTGCCTTTACAACGGTAGCAACCGGAACCTTGCTGACAACGACTTCCACCTTTACCTTTGGAAGCAATGTCATATCCATCTTAACACCACGGTAGTACTTTGTCTGACCCTTCTGGGCACCACATCCAAGTACCTGAGTGACTGTGATACCTGTTACACCGGCATCATTCAAAGCATTCTTCAGATCCTCAAACTTATTCTGCTTACATATGATAGAAATCTTTGTAAGCTTGACATCCGAAGCAACACCTGTGCCACCACTCATAACCTGAACCGGAACTGCCTCATCCTCAGGGACTGCATTCTCCGGAATCGCAGGAGTTGATACCGTTGTCGTGCCATCGCTGCTGATGTGATCGCCATATGTCATGAATCCTGCATAAGCTGTCTCCAAGCCATGCTCGGTTGCATCCAGACCTGTGATTTCCTCCTCTGCGGATACACGCAGACCGAAGATCTTCTTGATAATCAGGAATGTGATTGTAATTGTAACGGCTGTCCATGCGGCTGTTGCAAGCATACCTGTCAACTGAATACCAAGGAGCTTGAATCCACCACCATAGAAAAGGCCAAGTAATTTGTCACCATTTGCATCTGCAAGAGAATAGGTAGGTGTACTGTCTGTTGCGAAAAGTCCAACTGCGATCGTACCCCAGATACCATTCATCATGTGAACGGCTACGGCACCAACCGGATCATCGACACGGAGTTTGTTATCAAGCAGCCATACACCAAATACTACGAGTACACCGGATACCGCACCGATGACAATTGCGCCAGTCGCATCTGCAACATCACATGGTGCTGTGATCGCTACCAGACCTGCCAGAGATGCATTCAGACACATAGATACATCCGGCTTACCATAACGGATCCATGTAAAGATCATACATACGACTGTTGCAACGGAAGGAGCAATCGTTGTTGTTGTGAATATCGCACCAAGCTGCGGAACTGATGTTGCGGCTGCACCATTAAATCCATACCAGCCAAGCCACAGGATAAATACACCAAGTGCACCAAGTGCCAAGTTATGTCCTGGGAATGCACCAACCTTGATGCTTCCATCCTTCTGCTTCTTGAACTTACCAATACGTGGTCCAAGGATTGCTGCACCGATCAGGGCACAAATACCACCAACCATGTGGATACAGTTGGAACCGGCGAAATCGTGGAAGCCCATCTTAGACAACCAGCCGCCGCCCCATGTCCAGTGTGCTTCAATCGGATATATGACTGCGGAGATTACTGCGGAATATACACAGTAGGATAAGAACTTTGTTCTCTCTGCCATCGCTCCGGATACGATCGTTGCTGTCGTAGCACAGAACACTAAGTTAAATACGAAGTTTGACCAATCAAAATTTGCATAATTTGTGAAGATATCAAATCCAGGCTTACCAACGATACCTGCCACATCCTCACCTAAGAACAAACCGAAACCGATCAGGATAAACATCACGGTACCGATACAGAAGTCCATCAGGTTCTTCATGATGATGTTACCAGTATTTTTCGCTCTGGTAAATCCTGCCTCCACCATCGCGAAACCTGCCTGCATCCAGAACACCAGTGCCGCACCGATCAAGAACCAGACGCCATAGACTTCACTTGAAATCGCATTCATAATTTCTTCTGTCATAATCATTTCCTCCTCTTTTTGTTTCTTTCTTTTTGTTAAGTCCGCTAGCTTTCCTTACTCAACATGTTGTCATTATACTTAATAAAATTAATTTGTCAAACAGTTTTTTCCAGCCGAAATATCAATATTTATATTTATATCAAGCAAATTAATCGTTTTACTTATGATTATCAAGCACATATGCAGCTTTTATTTAATATAATAAAGTGAGATTGTATAATCTCCACATGTTTTTAAGTTGTACTAGAAAAAGAGAAGTGAAAACGTATTTTCACTTCTCTTTTTCTGTGTTTTATGCTATTTTACTTGTTTTTATCAAGTATGTTCTTATTTTCGGAAACTCTTATTGGCAAGTTTTTCGAATGCTGGACGTACCTTTCTAAACGACTCCATCAGCTTCGGTGAAAATACACCACATTCTCCGGTGATAATCATCCGATATGCATCTTCCTTTGAAAACGCATCCTTGTAGCACCGCTCATTGACAAGTGCATCGTATACATCCGCAACCGATACAAGCTGGGCACAGATTGGAATCTCATCACCAACTAAACCATCTGGATATCCCTTACCATCATAACGCTCATGATGATGGCGGCAGATCTCATACGCATATTTCATCGTGTCATCGTTCCAATCCTCCTTGATGGAATCAAGCAGTTCACATCCACGGATCGTATGGGACTTCATATATTCAAACTCTTCTGCTGTCAGTCTGCCCGGCTTCAATAAAATACGGTCTGGAATCGCAATCTTTCCAATATCATGCAAAACGCTGACAGACTCAATGATATCAATCTTCTCCTTTGTCAGCTCGTATTCTGGATAATCCTCCATCACTGCCTCTGCAAGAATCCGGGTGTATCCCTTTACTCGCTGGATATGCTCTCCACTTTCTGTGCTTCGATACTCGACAACCGTACCAAGCATTTCAATGATCTGCTGATTCTTCTTCTGCAGATATTCTGCCTGGATCTGCAAGGTGCGATATGCTTTCCGTAATACGTTCGTCTGCTCAGCTACCTTGTCTTCCAGCTTTAATTTATAATCAAAAAATTCAGCTGTATTTTTAACTCTCTGCTTAATAATCGCATTGTTAAATGGCTTCGCAATAAAATCGGAGATTCCAAGCTCAAAGCACTTCTTCTGTACCTCCACCGTATGATCTCCACTGATAACCAGAACCGGAACCTTTCCGATCACCTCGCGTCGGTTCAACTCTTCCAGCACCTGCGTACCATCCATCTCCGGCATGACCAGATCCAACATAATTGCAGCCATATCTTTTGCTTCCTGATCTACAATCTCAAGTGCCTGTTTTCCATTTTCAGCTTCCAGAATCGTATATTCATCTTCCAGGATTGAACGCAGTATCTCGCGGTTTATATCAACATCATCCACTATCAAAATTTTATTTCTCATTTGCTTCTCCTTCGTTTACACATTCCGTAACGATCCGATACGATTTCCTCTACTCACCAGATACACGTTCCGCATTGGTTCTGAACGCCAAATCACACCATTAATCTCCACGCTGACACCGGAATACAAATTCCCGGTAACGACTACCTTCGCAGATTTTTGTTTCTTTTGTTCTTTCTCCACTGCGTCTTTCCTCTTCTTTAATTCCTCCAATTCTGTTTTCTTTGTATAAATTGCATCCTCCAGTTTTAAATAGGTCGGATGTACATTTCGTATCACAGGTTCAAACTTCTTCCGGAACTCCTGATATGCATTCAGCAATAATCGAAGTTCTTGTGAAACCTTTTTCTCCCTACCCTGCAGGTCTACCTGCATCTGCACATTTTTGTCCTTATTTCCAAGCACAAGCCGTGTAGCAAGACTCGCCTCATTTCCGATGTTAGTTGCCTGTATCAGATTCTGCGCCTGCGCCAGTCCTCCAGCAAGTACACCATTTCGTCCTGATATCTCGATCCGGGTACCTGCATGAATCTCACTCCGCAGACAATAATTCGCACTGACCTTTCCACCTGCCCATACGCGTGCGGACTCGAAAAACATGCCCATCACATCGCCATTTGCCCGCAGGAAACCGCGTCCGGATGCATTGTTACCCTTTTTCAATATGATATCGCCACCAGCCTCGATTACCGAAGATTCGGTATATCCATCTACCAGCACATCTCTTGTCGCATGGATACTCACACCCTGTCCAACATTGCCACGTACATAGATGGAACCATCAAAATCAACATTTCCGGTTGCACTTGTCACATCATCTAACACTAATAAGCTGGAGATCACAAGCCGGTTATCTTTCAGCTCAATCTTTCCATTTTCCGTCGCAATATATGTCTTCTTATCTTCCAATATCTGGAAACCACTTCCTGTCAGGATTGGCTTCTCCTTACCCTTCTTTGTCGCAAGGGATTCTCCCATAATTGTATAACCCGGTGTTCCCTCCTGTGCTTCATGGTAGACAGCAACCGTCTGCCCTTTCTTCACCAGTTCAAACCATTTTGCATTCTGATAATCCACGGAACCATCTTCCATCAAAACCGGATTGGATTTTACATTCGTATCAAAGAAGAATTCATACCAGCCATCTGCGCCTGCCTGTGGCATCACGCCTTTTGCCAGTGTTACGATATCGCCACTTGTCGTACCATCGCAGATTGCTTTGACAACCGCATAGTCAACACCTTTTTTGATATCTGCCTCCTTAATCGCCGAAAGCACCTCATCCTGCGCTATCGGAACTCCCGGATTTGGAAGTATGACGATTGCCTCCATACCACTCTGATTAAGCAACATATCAAAACAGGAAAATCGTTTCTTCACTGCTTCTCCATTCTGGATCGGCATTTTCGTCTTTTCCAGCAAATCCAGTCTGCGCTGCCGCATCAGCTTTGCCGTGTACATAAAGCTACGGTAATAGCTGACGTCCATGCCTTCTTCGAGTCCATACCGGATCTCACGCATCTGCTGCCATGAATATAACACATTCTTATATTGTTCTACATCCAAATGTTTTTCCAGTCCTAACCGGATCTCACGCATCTGCTGCCACGTGTATTCTCTGCTCGCATACACAGACACATCAATATGATGCTCCAATCCTAATCGAATCTCACGAATCGAGATTCCCCGGAAATCCGGTATCACATAGGAATCAATATCTACACCATTTTTCTTTGCCAACCGGATCTGATGCAGTTGGTCTTCATCAAACCCGTTATTGATATATACAGATAAATCGATATGCTCCAGTGTCGCCTTTCTTAACTGCTGCAGAACCCCCGCAGCCATATTCTTTTTATCCGATAAATCAATGCCTGCTTCCAGCCCCTTGCGAATCTGACGCATCCTATCAAAGGAGATATTTGGATCTGCGTATTTACTGACATCCAAAGACATCTCCAGTCCCTTACGGATTTCTTCCATCTGAAACCAATCATACCGGCTGTCCGCATAATAAGAGACCGGTATCTGTTCCACAAGGCCAATCCGAATCTCATGCATCTGAATTGCAAGAAATTCCGGCTTTGCATAGATGGACACATCAATGTTGTCCTTGATGCCTGCATCAATCTCTGCCTGCTGATCGGGTGTAAATTGATTTTCTTTCGCAAAATCTGCCATCTATATCTCCCTCATTTTACTATTGCATGACATTTAAATAATCTTTCAATATATTCCAATTATTACTCATATTACTATCTGGTGCTGCTACAAAGTAAAACTGCATATCAATCTGCTCGCCATTTACAGTAAATTTATTTTGTTTCGGATCCAATAATTGTTGTATCATTTTTCGCATACAACTCTATGAACTCTGTCTGTGCTGCAGTCAGACAGTTCTTTGCGTTCAATGTAAAGCCCTAATTCTTATCGTTTGTTCTATTTCTCATTCAAATTCCTCCGATATATAAGTAAACCCAACTTATAATATCGGCATTCAATCCTTATTTTTTCACACAATTATACGAATTGTACCGCGAATAGGCAAAAAAAGCAACCGCTTAACACGGTTGCTTTCCTACTTTTTAATATTTTTAGTAAATTTTTACTTTTCTGGTGTATTATAGCCATCCGGATTCATAGACTGCCACTTCCATGAATCTGCACACATCTCATCAATATCATACTGTGCTTCCCATCCAAGCTCCTTCTTTGCAAGGCTTGCATCGGAATAGCAAGTTGCAATATCACCAGCACGACGAGGCTTAATCTCATATGGGATCTCCTTGCCGCACGCCTTGCCAAACGCATGGATCACATCAAGTACGCTGTATCCCTTTCCTGTTCCAAGGTTATAAATCTTGACGCCCGGATTCTCCTTGATCTTATTGATCGCTGCCACATGTCCCTTCGCAAGATCAACAACATGGATATAATCACGGACACCTGTACCATCCGGTGTATCGTAATCATTGCCAAACACACCCACGCAAGGAAGCTTGCCGATTGCTACCTGTGCTACATATGGAAGCAGGTTGTTCGGGATACCCTTTGGATCTTCTCCGATCAGACCACTCTTATGTGCACCAATTGGGTTGAAGTAACGAAGCAGGATCACATTCCATTCTGGATCTGCAAACTGGATATCTGTCAGGATCTGCTCTAACATATGCTTTGTCCAGCCATAAGGGTTTGTACAAACGCCCTTTGGACATTCCTCTGTGATAGGGATAAAGGCTGGATTGCCGTACACAGTTGCAGAAGATGAGAAGATAATATTCTTACAGCCATTCTCACGCATAACCTTGCACAGATTCAATGTACCTGCGATGTTATTCTCATAATATTCCAGTGGTTTCCGCACAGATTCACCAACTGCCTTCAGTCCTGCGAAATGAATCACGGTATCTGGCTGTTCCTTAGCAAATATCTCTGTCATTTTCTCATAATCCCGGATATCTGCCTCATAAAATGTCGGCGTCTTGCCTGTGATCTGTCCGATCCGGTCAACTGCCTTCTCGCTTGCATTGTAAAGGTTATCGACGATCACAACATCATAGCCTGCCTCAAGCAACTCCACACATGTATGGCTTCCGATATATCCGGCGCCACCTGTTACTAAAATCTTCATAGCCTGCGTACCACCTTTCTTAATTCCTTCTTTATATGTAATGCTTTTACATATTTTATATTTATCCGTATATCCGCTGGAATTCTCCAACATCTCATATTCTACCATATATATACCACATTGGGCAAATGCTTTCCACCCCATCCCGAATTATGTCTAACTATACACAAAGCTGCGAAATCCAAAAAGAGGGGAGAGAATGGATCACGCAGCTTTGTCACATAAAAAGGGGGGAGAGGGGGGTAACTTCTTTTTTTGAAGTTCTCTTCTTTTGTTTATGTCATTATAATACATAAGATCAGATTTGATTGAAATTGAAAATTTTTGAATATTATATAAAATTTTTTGGATTTCTCGTTTTTTTTAGAATTTTTTATCACTTTTCGACGATGCATAGATTCGCGGATTTTAGGTTTGCTATCCCTGTATGAATATGCTAATATAATTTTGTATGGCGTAAATCAACTATAATCGAAATCATTCTTTACGTCTGATACCAAATGATTATATTTAAAGTAGAATAAGGAGTTATCATGAGTAAAAACTGTATCGTTGCACAGTCTGGCGGACCAACAGCCGCTATCAATGCATCTCTTGCCGGCGTTGTTGCCGCTGCCAGAGATTTTGGAATATATGATAAAATTTATGGTGCGATTCACGGAATTCAGGGCGTGCTGAAGAAACATTTTCTGGATTTGTCAGACAAGGATGACGCATTCATCCAGAAGCTTGCACGTACACCAGCCATGTACCTCGGTTCCTGCCGGTTCAAGCTGCCAGATATGAAGGACGACGTTTCTATGTACGAAGAAATCTTCTCCATCTTTGAGGAAATGAACATCGGTGCATTCTTCTATATCGGCGGAAACGATTCCATGGATACGGTTGCCAAGCTCTCTGCTTACGCGGCTTCCATCGGCAATGATATCCGCATCATCGGTGTGCCAAAGACGATCGACAACGATCTGATCATGACAGACCATACACCAGGCTTTGGCTCTGCTGCCAAATACATTGCAAGTTCCATCCGTGAGATTGCCTATGACACCTATATTTACGATCTGGAAAGTGTCAATATCATCGAGATCATGGGACGGGATGCCGGCTGGTTGACTGCTGCTTCTGTGCTTGCAAGAAATGAATTCAGCCTTGCACCACATCTGATCTACCTGCCGGAGGTTGCCTTCGACAAGGAGCAGTTCATCACAGACTTAAAGGAAATGGTAAAGAAATACAAGAATGTCATCGTCGCTGTCTCTGAAGGTATCCGCGACAAGGACGGCAACTACATCTCTGCTACCAATGCTGCCGCTGACAAGTTCGGACATGCACAGTTGAGCGGTGCCGGAAAGACACTGGAATACCTTGTAAAGGAAAAGCTCGGCATCAAGGTTCGTTCCGTCGAAGTCAATGTTCTGCAGCGTTGTGCCGGACATATGGCAAGCATGACAGACTTAACAGAATCTTTCCTCTCTGGCAAACATGCAGTTGTCCTTGCCAAGAATGGAGAAAGCGCACAGATGGTAAGTCTGCATCGTCTGTCGAATGCTCCATACACCTACGAGCTTTCCAATACTCCGGTCAGTGAAGTTGCAAATCAGGCAAAGGAAGTGCCTGTCTCCTGGATCACGCCTGACCACCACGACGTGACCGCAGAAATGATTGCGTATCTGAAACCGCTCGTCGCTGGGGAAGTTCCAACGGACTACGCGGATGGCATCGCGGACTATTTGGATGTTTCGCATCTGACGAAGGTTTATGGGAAGTAAAACCCGAAGTTCAATACATTAAAATGGAATTGGCGTGTCCGCACAATCATAAATGAGAATGTGTTCATGCATGTTTGCCAACTTCAATACGGTAACATGAATTGCACACATAATATAAGCCATCAACAGACCATTGGAGCACATCAGCACTTAGCGATTGGAGGGACAATTTTAAAAATTGTTTCTCCAGAGCTTAGTGTCTGTTATGTGCGGAAGTGAGCGAAAGCGCGTCTGTAGATGGCTTTATATTACTGTGTGCAATTCTTATTAAATTTTCATAGGTTGGCAAACATGCCTCTAGAAATCATTTGAGTAGCCGTTGAGGAATGTGTCAACTTCCTTCGCTGCGTCACGTCCCTCGCGGATCGCCCATACAACCAGCGACTGTCCACGGTGCATATCGCCACATGTGTACACCTTGTCCACATTCGTCTTGTGCTCGCCCGGAGCTGTCTCCACATTCGTGCGCGCATTCAGCTTCACACCGAACGCATCTGCCACATATTTCTGTGTACCGAGGAATCCGGCTGCAATCAAAATCAGATCACACTCGATCGTGTACTCGCTGTCCGGGATTTCCTTCATGTTCATACGTCCAGTCTCTGGATCCTTCTCCCATGCAAGCTTCACACATTTTGCTGCACAGACCTGACCATCCTTGTTCTTCACGATCTCTTTTACGGTTGTCTCATAGATACGTGGATCGTGTCCAAACTTCGCGATTGCCTCCTGCTGACCGTAATCCGTCTTCAGGACTCTCGGCCACTCTGGCCATGGGTTATTTGCTGCACGTGTCTCTGGAAGCTTCGGCATCATCTCCAGCTGTGTCACAGCAACCGCACCCTGGCGGATGGATGTTCCGACACAGTCATTTCCAGTATCACCACCACCGATGACAAGCACCTTTTTACCCTTGGCACTGACATATTTTCCATCTGCAAAATTTGAATTGAGCAGACTTCTCGTTGTTGTCTTTAAGAAGTCAACTGCGAAATAGATTCCCTTTGCGTCACGTCCGGTTACCTTGATATCACGTGGATTTGATGCGCCACACGCAAGGACAACGGCATCGTATTCCTCCAACAGCTTCTCCGCCTTTACGTTCTTCACCTTGGCATCGGTCAGATAACCTGCCATCTCATCACCCTTGGCAACTGCCGGATTCTGGTTGTTCTTTCCATTTGCAATTTCTGTTCCGGTCACGAACTCGATGCCCGTCTTCTTCAGACAGTCGATCTTACGGTCGATAATCTGCTTCTCCAGCTTCATGTTCGGAATACCATACATCAGAAGTCCACCGAGACGGTCACTACGCTCAAATACCGTTACCTGATGTCCTCTGCGGTTCAACTGATCGGCGGCTGCAAGACCGGATGGACCCGAACCAACGATGGCAACACGCTTTCCACTCCGTACTTTTGGCGGCTCACAGTTCACATAGCCCTTCTCGTAAGCATTTTCGATAATGCTCCGCTCATTTTCCTTCGTGCAGACTGGATCTCCGTTGATATTACAGGTACATGCTGCCTCGCAGAGTGCCGGGCAGACACGGCTTGTAAATTCCGGGAAGTTATTCGTCTTGGAGAGGCGCTTATACGCCATCTCCATATTTCCTGTATACACATTATCATTCCACTCCGGCACGAGGTTATTTAGCGGACAACCGGACGCCATACCGGCAATCATCTTGCCATACTGGCAAAACGGCACACCACAGTCCATACAACGTGCCGCCTGTTTGCGCTGTTCTTCCATCGAAAGCGGCTCGTGAAACTCGTTAAAATTCTTTATACGCTCAAGAGGTGGTACTTCCTTGCTGGTCTGTCTTTCATACTCCATAAATCCTGTACTTTTTCCCATAAGTCATACGCTCCTCTCTCTTAATGATTCTTGATTGCATAGAATGCTTCGATCAACGCCTGCTCGCTGGAAAGTCCCTTGACCTCCATCTGACCGATCGTCGACATCATCTTCTTGTAATCATGTGGGATAATCTTCTTAAATTTCGGCAGGTACTCCTCGAAATGCTCGAGTACTTCCTTGCCGCGCTTGGAATTCGTACACTGAACATGCTCCACGATCATGTCCTTTAATTCCATAACATCGTATTTATCAACGACAGACTCAACCTCGACCATCTGCTTGTTGAGCTTCATGTAAAGGTCGCTGTCCATATCAAGTACATATGCGATACCGCCGCTCATACCAGCCGCGAAGTTCTTGCCGGTTGGTCCAAGGATCACGACACGGCCACCTGTCATGTACTCGCAGCCATGCTCGCCGACGCCCTCCACAACTGCCGTTGCACCGGAGTTACGAACAGCAAAACGCTCACCGGCAACACCGTTGATGAATGCCTTACCGGAAGTTGCTCCATAGAGCGCAACATTTCCGACGATGATATTCTCGGATGCATCATAGCGGATACCATCCTGCGGGTAGACGATGATCTTACCACCGGAAAGTCCCTTACCGATATAATCGTTGCTGTCGCCAACCAGTTCCAGTGTGAGTCCCTTCGGGATAAATGCACCGAAACTCTGTCCACCGCTGCCGTGGCATTTGACAACAAATGTATCCTCATCCAGAGTTGTTCCATATTTCTTCGTAATCTCAGAACCAAAGATCGTACCGAGTGAACGATTGATATTCGATACATCGATCTCGATGGTCTTCTTCTGCTTCTTCTCAAGCGCAGGTCCAAGCTTCTTCATAAGAACCGTCTCATCGACCGTCTTCTCAAGTTCGAAGTTATAAGGATTCTTATTTGCATAGCTGATCTTACTCTGTGCATCATTCGCAAACGGATTGTCTATGATACGGGACAGATCAACATTATATTCCTCAGCCATCTTGCCGGCCTTGATCAGGTCTGTTCTTCCTACCAGCTCATCCACCGTACGCACGCCAAGCTTTGCCATATATTCACGAAGCTCCTGTGCTGCAAACCGCATGAAATTCATGACATATTCCGGCTTACCCTTGAACCGTTTGCGAAGCTCCGGGTTCTGTGTAGCCACGCCGACCGGACAGGTATCCAGATTACATACACGCATCATGACACAGCCCATTGTTACAAGCGGTGCTGTCGCAAATCCGAACTCCTCCGCACCAAGGATTGCCGCGATTGCAATATCACGGCCGGTCATCAGCTTACCATCGGTCTCAAGAATTACCTTGTTACGAAGATCGTTCATAATAAGCGTCTGGTGTGTCTCAGCCAGACCAAGCTCCCAAGGAAGTCCTGCATGATGGATGGAATTTGCCGGAGCAGCGCCCGTACCACCATCATAACCGGAGATCAGAATAACCTGTGCGCCCGCCTTTGCAACACCAGCAGCAATCGTGCCGACACCAGCTTCGGATACAAGCTTTACGGAGATACGTGCATCTGTATTTGCATTTTTACAATCATAGATCAACTGTGCCAGATCCTCGATCGAATAGATATCGTGATGTGGCGGTGGTGAGATCAGACCTACGCCCGGCGTTGAATGTCTGGTCTTGGCGATCCAAGGATATACCTTTCCGCCCGGCAGATGTCCACCTTCACCCGGCTTCGCACCCTGTGCCATCTTAATCTGAATCTCTTTCGCACTTGTCAGATATTCGGATGTAACACCGAATCGACCGGAAGCAACCTGTTTAATCGCAGAACAACGATTCACGCCGTCCTTGCTTCCACGCATACGTTCCAAGCTCTCGCCACCCTCACCGGAATTGGACTTGCCGCCGAGACGGTTCATGGCGATTGCCATACACTCATGTGCCTCCTGCGAAATGGATCCATAAGACATGGCACCTGTTTTAAATCTCTTTACAATGGAATCAACCGGCTCTACCTGATCGATCGGGATTCCACCATTTTCCGGATAATTAAACTCCATCAGTCCACGCAGATGGAACGCTTTTTCTTCATCATCAATCGCTGCAGAATACTGTTTGAACAGATCATAGTTGTCTGTCCATGTTGCCTGCTGCAGAAGATGAATCGTGTTCGGATTATACAGATGCTCCTCTTTCCCGCTTCGCATCTTGTGGCTTCCGATACTCTCCAGACTCAGGTTCGTATACAATCCAAGTGGATCAAATGCAGAATTATGCAGTTCCTCCACATGGCGCTGGATATCTTTAATTCCGATACCACCGACACGGCTTACCGTGTTCGTGAAATATTTCTTTACAAATTCCTCGGACAGTCCGACTGCCTCGAAGATCTGTGACCCCTGATAAGACTGCACCGTAGAAATACCCATCTTCGATGCGATCTTTACGATACCATGCAGGACTGCGCTGTTGTAATCATTGACTGCCGCATAGAAATCCTTGTTCAGGAAATGCGTATCAACCATGTCCTTGATCGTATCGATTGCCAGATATGGGTTGATTGCACAAGCACCATAACCAAGCAACGTTGCAAAATGATGTACCTCACGTGGCTCTGCACTCTCGATGACCAAAGCTACCGAAGTACGCTTCTTCGTGCGGACCAGATGCTGCTGCATCGCAGATACCGCAAGCAGAGACGGAATCGCTACGTGGTTCTCATCGACACCACGATCCGATAAGATCAGGATATTGGCTCCATCACGGAAGAACTTATCTGCCTCGACGAAGATACGGTCGATTGCCTTCTCTAAGGATGTATTCTTATAATAAGTAATTGGCACAACGGCTGCCTTCAAGTTCTCTGTATTCAGATTCTTGATCTTCAACATATCCGTATTCGTCAGAATCGGATTGTTGATGCGAAGCACGCGGCAGTTCTCCGGTTTCTCTTCGAGGATATTACCATCACGTCCAAGGTAAACCGTCGTCGATGTGACGATCTCCTCACGGATCGCATCGATTGGCGGGTTCGTTACCTGCGCAAACAACTGATGGAAATAGTTAAACAACGGAAGCTTTTGGTTGGAAAGCACCGCAAGCGGGGTATCATCACCCATTGCTGCGATCGCCTCTGCTCCATTCTGTGCCATTGGAAGAATTGCTGTCTTAAACTCCTCGTAGGTATAACCAAATGCTTTCTGCAGACGGCTTCTCTCCTCGTTGGAAAGCTCCGGCACACGCTCATTTGGAATTGGAATATCGGTCAGATATGTCAGATTGCTGTCGAGCCATTCACCATATGGCTGTGCATTTGCATACTGATTTTTCAGCTCATCATCCGAGATCAGCTTTCCTGCCTTCGTATCGACGAGAAGCATCTTACCCGGACGTAAACGATCCTTCATCACTACATGTTCCGGCTCAATATCCAAAACACCGACCTCGGAAGAAAGAATCAGATAATCATCATCGGTAATATAATAACGGGAAGGACGAAGTCCGTTACGGTCAAGCACGGCTCCCATGTAATCGCCATCGGTAAAGAGCATGGATGCTGGTCCATCCCAAGGCTCCATCATCGTTGCGTAATACTGATAGAAATCACGCTTTGCCTTCGGCATATATTTATTGGAATCCCAAGGCTCCGGAATCAGGATCATAACTGCAAGTGGAAGCGGCATTCCGTTCATAACGAAGAACTCCAGCGCATTGTCCAGTCTTGCAGAATCGGAACCATCCGGATCAAGTACTGGTGTAATCTTGTGGAACTCTCCTTTGAAATACTCGGAATCCATTGTCTCCTCACGGGCAATCATACGGTCTTCGTTACCACGGATTGTATTGATCTCACCATTGTGAACAAGGAAACGATATGGATGCGCACGCAGCCAGCTCGGTGTTGTGTTCGTTGAGAATCTGGAATGTACCAGACCAATGGCTGACTCATAATCCTCATCCTGCAGATCCTGATAGAACAAGCGAAGCTCGCCTACCAGAAACATTCCTTTATATACGATCGTACGACTTGAAAGAGATGGAACATACGTATCCTCATTTGACTGCTCAAATACTCGGCGTACTACGAACAGCTTCCGGTCAAAATCAAGTCCACGCTCCACGTTCTTTGGACGCTTCACAAATGCCTGCATAATATATGGCATAACAGCGACAGCCTTATGTCCAAGGATTCCCGGATTCGTCGGAACTTTTCTCCAGCAGAGGAATTCCAGTCCTTCCTTCTCCACGATGATCTCGAACATCTTCATTGCCTGCTTACGCTGAAGCTCATTCTGTGGGAAGAAGAACATACCAATACCATAATCACGTTCCTCTCCAAGCTCCACGCCAAGCTCCTTTGCTGCCTTCTTGAAGAACTTGTGTGAGATCTGAAGCAATATACCAACACCGTCACCGGTCTTTCCTTCTGCATCCTTACCGGCACGATGTTCCAGATTCTCCACAATCCGAAGTGCATCGCTGACTGTCTTGTGTGTCTTAATACCCTTAATGTTTACTACTGCACCAATACCGCAGTTATCATGTTCAAAGCTGCTATCATACATGCCCTGTTCTGCGATATGCGCTCTTTCATCTCTTATCTGCGTCATGCTTGTCTTTCCTTTCTCGAAAAAATCTTGTGCTGGCGAAAATCAAGTAAAACATATTTTTCACTTTGTTTTCTCAACTCATGCGCCTATAATACAACACTTTATTCGAAATGTAAACCATTTTTTGTATTTTTGTGGAAAATAACAAGCAAATCCATATTTTCACAAAGTTTTTTCACTATCATTTCAGAATACATGCACTTCTGAATAATCACTTATACAAAAAAGAAACGCATCCCTCACAGTATTCTGTAAAAAATGCGTTTCTTCTATATATAATACGTTTCAAAATAATAACTTTATTCGGTCGGCGGATTGAAGATATTCAAATCAATCTCCTGTGCTCCAACTCCCGTCTCACTCTGAAGGGAAGAACTAATGCCTTGTACTTTAGAGGTCGGCGTGTAATCCTGTGTTCCGAACAGGAACTCATGCAATGCGGATACATTCGTTGTCAGATCTGCAGGAACAAGTACGGCACCCTTTGCATCTGTTGTGACTGGTGCATATGCCATCGGGAATCCGATTGTATCTCCAAGGTTATAATCAAACATATCCTTTGCAAGACTCATCAGCTCTTTCTTTGTCAAGCTTGTATAAATGTTTGGGAATACATCATCAATAATATCATTGATGGTTGACAAATCGGAACTCTTTGCCTTCTGAATCATCTTCGCAATAACGGTTCTCTGTCTCTCTGTACGGGTGATATCTCCCTGATCTGTACTACGGATACGTGCCCAGCCAGTTGCCTGTGTACCATTCAGCAACTGTGTACCTGCTGAAAATACACCATCAGAATATTCGCCGGAAATACCAATCTGCTCTGTAATACATGCATTCAGCATCTCAAGCTCTGCTTCACGGACATCGATCGTAATTCCACCCAGATCATCAATCGCCTGTGCCAACGCTGTAAAGTTAACCGTTACGAAATCTGTAATCTCTAAATCCAGGTTTGCATTCAATGCACGGACTGCCATCTCTGGACCACCATATGCATATGCATGTGTAATCTTCGTCGTGATACCGCCATCATAATCTACCTGAAGCAGGGAATCACGATATACTGAAGCAAGCTTTACTTCCTTTGTATCATTGTTAATACTTGCGATAATGATAGAGTCACTTCGGTTTCCTTCCGCCATGGAAGTTGTGCTTCTAGAGTCGATACCAAACAATGCAATTGTCCGATATCCCTTCTGTGCCTCATTCGCATCTTCATTAATATCCAAATTTTCTTTACTGTCATCCCAATTTGTCGGGCGGTTAATGTTGTCTAATTTTCGATTTGCATAAAAGAATAAATATCCGACAACCATAAAAAACATAACAACGATTTCAATCAGAAATGCAATTCCCCATTTGGCATTTGCACTCATGCCTGCCTTTTTCCTGCTCATATTCTTATCCTTCCATCTTTGTGTTTTTTCTAAACCAAACTATTTACCTATCATACATGATTCTTCATAAAATTACAATATTCTTTTTCCTTATTTGCTAATTTTTCAAAAAACTTTCATATTTTGACTGTTGTAAACAAAGTATGCCTATGCTATACTAAATTAAATTTTGACTACTATATTATGGAAGGAATTTATTTGAATATATGAATTTTAAGGAACGAAAGAACATATTGGAGGGGAAGCAACAGGTACATCTATTACGCTTTCTCGACCAGTTAAATGATGATGAAAAGCAAATCTTATTTTCACAGATTGATGCAGTTGACTGGGGATTTGAACAGGCATTTCACAACGACAAGAAAAAAGAAGATACCATGATTGAGGAGATCGATGCACTGCATCTGGATAAGATCCAGGCAGATTCGGAACGTTATCGTTCTATCGGCTTGCAGGCAATCAAGGAAGGAAAGCTTTGCCTTTTGCTTCTCGCCGGAGGACAGGGCACTCGTCTTGGTTTCGACAAACCAAAGGGCTGTTTCAATGTTGGTATTACAAAGGAACTCTACATCTTCCAGCTTTTGATTGAGCACACGTTAGACATCGTGCATGCTGCAGATGCATGGATTCCGCTTTATATTATGACGAGCAACATTAACTATCAGGATACTGTGACTTTCTTTGAAGCACATGATTATTTTGGTTATAACCCAGCTTATGTACATTTCTTTGTACAGGAATTGAACCCGGCTACGGACTTTAACGGAAAGATTCTGTTGAAATCCAAATACGAGCTTGCCCTGTCTCCAAACGGAAACGGCGGTTGGTTCTCTTCTATGCACAAAGCTGGACTTCTGGAAGGAATTTTTGAATCCAATCTGGAATGGATCAATGTATTTTCTGTGGACAATGTATTGCAGCGGATTGCCGATCCGGTATTCTTAGGTGCAACCATCGACAGTGGAAAGATGAGTGGAGCAAAGGTTGTCCGCAAAGCGTGTCCGGAAGAAAAAGTTGGTGTCATGTGCAAGGAAGATGGCAAGCCACATATTATCGAGTATTACGAAATGACTGATGATATGTTGAACAAGCGTCTGCCAGATGGCAGTCTTGCCTACGGATTTGGAGCTATCCTGAACTATCTGTTCCCAATCCAGAGATTGAAGGAAACTTTGGATAAATCCATGCCGTTGCATATAGTAAAGAAAAAGGTTCCTTACGTGGACGAATCCGGTAATCCGGTTACCCCGGCAGAGCCAAATGCATTTAAATTTGAGACATTGGCTCTCGATCTGATCCACGAGATGGACGACTGTCTGATCTTCGAGGTCGACCGCGAGCATGAATTTGCGCCAGTCAAGAACAGCACAGGAGTTGATTCCGTCGATACTGCCCGCGCATTGCTGGAGAAAAACGGCTATACACTTTAATACAACGAAAAAAAAGAGTCCATATCTCAACGATTTGGACTCTCTTTTTAATTCTGATTCTAAATTCTAATTCGAGAAAATCTGTACCCAGTAATATCCATATTCTGAATTCGGAATATACACATAACCAACACCCAGTCTCTTAAAACCGGCATTGAGGATGTTGCTCCGATGTCCCGGCGAATTCATCCAACCATTCATTACAGCAGAAGAATTTCCGTATCCCGCCGCAATATTCTCTCCCGCCGACCAATAGGAATACCCGATCTGATCTAACACGGTAAAACATTTTCTTCCATCTGGACGTGTATGGGAAAACAAGGTTGCAATCTCCTGCGCCCGGATATTGGCTGCTTTTGTAAGCTCTGGATCTAAGGAAAGTGCCGCAATACCATTTGCCTGCCGCTGTGCATTACACTGTGCCAGAACTTCCTGTGCCTGTGTTGAGTAGTTCGCAGTTGGCGTCCCTTTGATATAGGCTTTCTTTCCATCCTCAAACTGACTGGTATCACTGTTCTTTGGCACAAGCTTAATCTGGATTGCCTCTAAACGTTTTGCCATGCCGCTTGTTCCGGCAGTCTCACCATTCTTCGCCCATCCAAGCCAGCCATAGCTCTGTGCGTGAACCCGATAGTATACATCATAATAATATGCAACCTCTCCATATAATTCCAGTTCGATTGCCTCTAAACGTTTCGCCTGCCCACTCGTTCCAGACATGGCACCATTACTGACCATCTTTGTCTCCCAGCCATACGTCTGCACATGTGTCCGATATGAGATGCCGCCATAATACCGGTTTCCGGTCAATTTTACTTCGATTGCTTCCAGACGTTTTCCTTCGCCGGTCGTGCCGCTCGTCTTCCCATCCGTAAGCCAGCTCATCCAGCCATGTGTCTGGCAATGCACACGATACTGCACACCCATATCTACAATCTGACTCTTCGGAACCAGTTTAATCTCGATGCCCTCTAATCGTTTTGCCTGTCCGCTCGTTCCGGCCATGACACCGTTCTTCACCCAGTCCATCCAGCCATAGGTCTGACAATGCACACGATATACAACATCGTAATGTTTTGCCACTTCACCGGTAAGCTGAATCTCAATGCCTTCCAGACGTTTTGCCTGTCCACGGCTGCCGCTTTTCTCTCCATTGTATGACCAATCCTGCCAGCCATAGCTCTGGATATGTGTCTTGTACTGGATGCTTCCGGAATATTCATCACCGGTCAGTTTGACGCGAATCTCCTCTAAACGTTTTGCCTGTCCTTTCGTTCCTGCCATCGTACCATCATGAACCCATCCCTGCTGGTCACCATAGGTCTGTACATGCACGGTATAGGTAACACCCATCTTGGTTGCTGCATTCGCAGTTTTCGTAGTGCCAATTCCTGTTACAACAGAAACGAGCATTGCAACGACAAGAAGCCACGCCTGCATTCGCTTCCATGCTTGTCTTTTCATAATTTCCGCCCCCTTCCGCTCCGAGTCGGTCGCATTTCTATACACACTCAATTATACGACGTGCGCACATAATCCGTACCTCCTCTCCGCTTCGCTCCGAGTCGGTCGCATTATGCGCCGTATGAAATCATCTATAATTGCCGATTTGCGAGCAAGCTCGCATCGGCATTATAGATGATTTCGCACGTCTTATTTATTTGCGTACATGTCGTCATAGTACTTCTGATAATCACCACTTGTCACGTTCTTCATCCAGTCCTCATGCTCGAAGAACCATGCGATTGTCTTCTTGATACCAGTTGCAAAATCGGTCTCCGGATACCAGCCGATTTCCGCCTTGATCTTGTCCGGTGCGATTGCATATCTTCGGTCATGTCCCTTACGATCTTCTACATAAGTGATCAGATCCTTCGATACAAGTGCACGTCTTGGATCATCTGCTGGAAGCATCTCCTGCAGCGTATCAATGATAATATTGATGATTTCAATATTCTGCTTCTCATTATGTCCACCGACATTGTATGTCTCAAACAGACGTCCCTGCTCCTGAACCATATCGATTGCCTTGGCATGATCCTCAACAAACAACCAGTCACGGACATTCTTACCATCACCATAAACCGGAAGCTTCTTGCCCTGCAATGCATTGTTGATAATCAGAGGAATCAGCTTCTCCGGGAACTGGTAAGGTCCATAATTGTTACTGCAGTTCGTGATATTTGCAGGGAACTTATAAGTGTCCATATATGCCTTTACAAGCATATCCGAGCTTGCCTTACTTGCAGAATATGGGCTGTGTGGTTCATATGGTGATGTCTCATAGAAAAATGCATTCTTATCGTCCGGAAGGGAACCGTACACCTCATCGGTCGATACATGCAGGAACTTCTTGCCTTCCTTGAATGTGCCATCCGGCAGCTCCCATGCAGCCTTCGCGCAGTTCAGCATAACGGCGGTACCAAGTACATTCGTCTGTACAAATACTTCCGGATGCTTGATACTTCTGTCTACATGAGACTCCGCTGCGAAATGTACCACGCGGTCGATATCATTCTCAGCAAAAATCTTCGAGATTGCTTCCTTATCGCAGATATCTGCCTTTACAAATGTGTAATTCTCGCGGTCTTCGATATCCTTCAGATTCTCAAGATTGCCTGCATATGTCAGCACATCGACGTTGATAATGCGAATCTCGTTATCATACTTCTTAAACATGTAGTGAATATAATTGGAACCGATAAATCCGGCACCACCAGTTACTAAATACGTTCTCACTTTTCTACCTCCTTAAATCATTCCTTTATTTTCTTGATTTTGTCTCGCGCTTTTGAGTCGAAACACAATCCGGTATATTCGAATATGTGTTTGTTATGTATTTATTATACAGGGTGCCCCTAGGGCATAGTCAAGTGTTTTTTTCATTTTTTTACAAGAAATATTCCTGCATCCTTTGTAATGTGAAAGCCACCCACTATTTTCTTCTTCATAAATGTCCGGAATTCCTTGTATTTATGCGCAATATACTGATTCTGATTTCCGTGACACGACAAAACATATGAGATCAGCGGTTCGGCATCGTCAATCTCAATCGCATCTTCATACTGCCGCCACTCCACCTCCTCAAATGTACTTTGAAGAATATCTGTTCCATTCTCCTTGCCAAACCGGTCATACAGATTCTCCGCCGCAAGCACAATTCGGTCATCAAACTCCATGACTAACCGGCTGATTTCCTTCATATGCGCCGAGCCATACGTACCCGCAACAAGCACACCTCCCGGTTTCAGCACGCGTTGGATCTCCCGGCACGCCTGCCCGATGTCATCGCAGTAAAAGAGCACATGGTTCGCCACGACAAGATCGAAGGTCGCATCCGCAAATGGAATCGACTCGCAGCCGCAGATCGCATACGAGAACACTGCATCCTCCCTGCCGATTTCGCGTCTTGCATCACGCAGCATACCATCGGAAATGTCCGTAACTGTAATTGAAATATCCTCTGGAAACTTCTCTGCATTTTCCACCCAGAGGTCTCCGGCACCGCAGCCAAGCTCCAGAATCTTCTGCCCCGGCTTTACCTGCATCTGCTCATAGATCCACGGGAACCAGCCCTGTTTATTGACCGAATACTGCTTGTGCAGGTTGATCCGCGCCATGATATTCGAAGCATCCTTGTACTGCTTCTTCAGGATGCTCTCCAGGTCTGCCACCTGAATCAACTCGAACAACTTCGTCCAGTCTACTTCCCGGTCTGCCTGCAGATCATCGGTTGCCTCCCGAATCGTGCTTGCGACCAATTGTAACTGTTCAATGCGGTCTTCCACCAGCTTCTGCTGGATGTTCAGGGAGTTGACGATAAAATGCTTATCTGCATCGTCCACCTGCATCTCCTTGATATCTCCCAGCGAGAATCCAAGATACTTTAACAGGAGGATCTGCTGGAGCTTCGCGAGATCCTTCTCCGTGTAGTAACGCGCGCCGGAATCGCTGACAAAGGATGGCTTCAGGATGTTCTTCTCATCGTAGTAGCGGATGGTTTTCTTCGTAATATTCGCTTGTTTCATAAACTCGCCGGTCGAGTAATATCCTTCTTTTTTCATAGTGTTTTTCCTTCAAACCACGGAACACTGACGGGTGAAAAATCAAATTCAAAAAATTCACGTTACAATTTTTATGAATTTGATTTTTCATCCCGCCGTGTTCCTTACATACTGAATAAATTAATAATATCTATTCAAATATAGATATTACTTCTCCGTAGTGCTTACCTTTATGCTTTAATTTTATTATAATTTCTTGTATTACACAAGGCGAACCGTTTTAAGCGAAGAATATTTTCATAATTTTTTTTGCTTTCCGTTTTTCCTTTACCAGAACTCCGGGATGCAAAAAGTCCACCTCACAAAAATTGTAACGTGAATTTTTTGAGGTGGACTTCTTTACAGCCTGGAGTTCGTCCGTACAACAAACCGGCAAGCCAAAATTATTTACTTAATTCTTCGCGCAGAATACGGTTAACCTCGGATGGATCTGCCTTACCCTGCATTGCCTTCATCGTCTGTCCGACAAGTGCACCGATTGCTTTCTCCTTACCGCCCTTGAAATCTGCGACAGACTTCGGATTCTTCTCGATGACATCTAAGATGACAGTACGAAGCGCGCCCTCATCATTGACAGTCTTCAGACCGTGTTCCTCGACATAAGCTTCCGGATCGATATCCTCTGCAAATACCTTCTCGAACACTTCCTTTGCAACCGTACCATTGATGACTTTGTCATCGACCATCTTGATGATAGCGGCAAGGTTCTTTGCTGAGAATTTTAAGTCATCGGCATCGATGGATGCTTCCTTCATCAGACGCATTGTCTCAACCATCAGCCAGTTCGATACCTTCTTTGGTGCTGCTCCAAGCGCAATCGCCTCCTCGAAGATATCTGCAAGCTTCTTGGAGTTCGTCAGAATGTCAATATCATAATCCGGAATATCGTACTCTTCCTTGTAACGGATGCGCTTCTCGTCACGCAGCTCCGGCTGGCGGCTGCGAATCTCTTCCATCCATTCATCGCTGATCATAACCGGAACCAGATCCGGATCCGGGAAGTAACGGTAATCCTGTGCATCCTCTTTCGAACGCATTGCATAGGAATATTCCTTTGTATCATCCCATCTTCTTGTCTCCTGGATGACCTTCTCACCGGATTCAATCAGATCAATCTGACGCTCCTTCTCGTTCTCGATGGCTCTCGCAATCGCCTTGAAGGAATTCAGGTTCTTCATCTCGGTTCTTGTACCGAACTTCTCTGCACCGACTTCACGGACAGACAGGTTGACATCGGCACGCATGGACCCTTCGTTCAGCTTGCAATCCGAAGCACCAAGGTACTGGATGATCAGTCTTAATTTCTCAAGATAAGCAATGACTTCCTCTGCGGAACGCATATCCGGCTCGGATACAATCTCAATCAGAGGCACGCCCGAACGATTGTAATCAACCAGCGAGCTGTCTGTATACGGATCATGTACCAGCTTACCTGCATCCTCCTCCATATGAATCTCATGAATACGGACATATTTCTTATTCCCGTCAACCTCGATCTCTACCTTACCATTCCGGCAGATCGGATAATAAAGCTGCGAAATCTGGTAGTTCTGCGGGTTATCCGGATAGAAATAATTCTTACGGTCAAACTTACAGTTCTGTGTGATTGTACAGTTCGTTGCAAGACCAACCGCAACTGCTTTCTCAACTACCGCCTTATTGAGCACCGGAAGGGATCCCGGCATACCGGTACAAACCGGACAGGTATGTGTATTCGGTGCACCGCCAAATGCAGTCGAACATCCACAGAAAATCTTCGTCTTCGTGGCAAGCTCTACGTGAACCTCCAGGCCGATGACTGTCTCATATGTTTTACTCATTATGCAAGCCCCCTTTCTGCTTCCACGGTGCCTAGAGCATCCGGACGCTTATAAGTCTTTGTACATTCAAATGCATACGCTGCGCGGATGATTGATTTCTCGTCAAATGTCTGTCCGAGCAGCTGCATGCCAACCGGCATACCATCCTTATCCTGTCCGCATGGAAGGGAAATACCCGGCAGACCGGCAAGATTTACAGATACTGTATAAATATCTCCCAGATACATCTTGATCGGATCACTTAAAGATTCGCCCATCTTCAATGCCGTCGTTGGTGCAACCGGTCCTAAGATCACATCGTATTTTGCAAATGCATCGTCAAAGGCTTTCTTGATCAGCGCCTTTGTCTTCAGTGCCTTTACATAATATGCATCGTAATAACCGGAGCTAAGGACGAAGGAACCAAGCATGATACGACGCTTTACCTCTGCACCAAAGCCCTCGGAACGGGTCTTCTTATACATATTGTGAAGGTCACGGTACTCTGCGGTACGGTAACCATATTTGACACCATCGAAACGCTCTAAGTTCGAAGATGCCTCCGCGGATGCAATGATATAATAAGCAGGAATCGCATATTCTACCATACCAAGGTCGAACTCTTCCACGATCGCGCCCTTTTCTTCAAGCTTCTTTGCGGCTGCAAGCACGGCAGTCTTGACATCCTCATCGATACCCTCTGCGAAATAATCTCTTGGAATACCGATCTTCATACCCTTTACATCGTCCACTAATGCCGATGTGAAATCATCCTCTGCCTGTGCGTAGGAAGTGGAATCCTTGTCATCATGCTTACAGATTGCTTCAAGGATCGTTGCACAGTCTGTTACATCCTTGGCGAGTGGTCCAATCTGATCAAGCGATGAACCATACGCGATCAAACCATAACGGGACACTCTTCCGTATGTCGGCTTGATACCTGTCACACCGCAAAATGCGGCCGGCTGACGGATACTTCCACCTGTATCGGAACCAAGTGCATATGGAATTTCCTCTGCTGCAACGGCTGCTGCCGAACCACCGGAAGAACCGCCCGGTACCTTGTCTGTATCCCACGGATTTCTTGTCACACCATAGTAAGAAGTCTCGGTTGTACTTCCCATAGCGAACTCATCCATGTTTGTCTTTCCGATGATAACCGCACCTGCCTCCTGCAGTTTTTCAACGGCAGTTGCTGTATACGTCGGAACGAAATTACTCAGAATCTTGGAAGAACAGCTTGTAAGCATACCATTGATACACATGTTATCCTTGATGGCAACCGGAACACCAGCCAGCGGTCCGGTAAGCTCTCCACTGTCAATCTTTGCCTGAATTGCTTCCGCCTGTGCCAGTGCGCCTGCCTCATCCACAGTGACGAAACAGTTGTATGTCTCGTCGAGTGCTTTGATTCGCTCCAGACACGCCTTCGTTGCCTCTACGACGGTCACTTCTTTGTCTTTAATTTTCTTGCCGAGTTCAACGGCGGTTAATTTCATTAAATCTTTTCTCATCTATACCGCCCTCCTTAGTCAAATGTCTTCGGCACTTTATAACAGCCATCTTTTTGCTCTGGTGCATTTGCCAGAAGATTGTCTCTGTCATCCCCATTTGTCACAACATCCTCACGGAATACGTTGCTGACCGGAAACGCATGGCTCATCGGTTCCACGGAATCGGTATCGAGCTCATTTAATTTGCTGACGTATTCCAGCATATTCGACATATCCTGCTTCGCCTGCTCCTTTTCCTCATCGGAAAGCTCGAGCTTCGCCAGAATACCTACATAATCAATTGTTTCATCTGTAATCGTCATATTTTTCCTCCTATAATGCTTGCGAATCTACATATTATAGTTTGCGAAAATAATCAATAAACCTATTATTGTTTCTGAGATGTTCGGATTTATTTTCTACGCAGACGCGCTCTCGTTCGGTTCAGCACGTAGTGGTACTACTCTTCTATTGATTATTTCCGCAAACATATCATTCATGTTAACGCAAGCAATTCATATGAAATCACAATTGCCTTCTCTTTGCTGAAAAATACTACTGGCGTACTTTGATATGAACTTCACGAAGCTGCTGCTCTGTGACTTCGTTTGGTGCGCCACACATGAGATCCTGTGCGGTTCCGCTCATAGGGAATGGGATAACCTCGCGGATATTCTCCTCGTTACGAAGCAGCATGATCATACGGTCGACACCCGGAGCCATACCTGCATGTGGTGGTGCTCCAAACTGGAATGCATTGTAAAGTGCTCCAAACTTCTCCTCCAGAACACTCTTATCATAGCCTGCAATCTCAAATGCCTTCTCCATAATCTGCATGTCATGATTACGAACGGCACCGGATGAAAGCTCCACGCCATTACATACGATATCGTACTGATATGCAAGAATCTCCAGTGGATCTTTCTCATTTAATGCCTCTAAGCCGCCCTGTGGCATAGAGAATGGGTTGTGTGTAAATCCAATCTTCTTCTCTTCCACATTGTACTCAAACATCGGGAAGTCGTTAATGTAGCAGAAACGATATGCATTCTTCTCAAGCAGATCAAGACGGTTACCAAGCTCGGTACGAATCTGTCCTGCAAAGAGAGCTGCCTGCTTCTCTGTATCGGCGATGAAGAAAATCGTATCAAGTTCCTTCAAGCCTGCGAGATCTTTGAGCTCCTGCTTCATATCATCCGGAATAAACTTGTCGATTGGTCCCTTGTAAGAACCATCTTCCAATACTTCGAGATATCCGAGTCCGCCCATACCGATAGACTGCGCGAACTTCAGCATCTTCTCATGCTGTCCCTTGGAAAGCTTCTTCTGTACTGCAATCGCACGAACGGTCTTGCCGTGGAATGGTGCAAATGTACATCTCTGGAAGAACTCTGTCACATCGATGATCTCAAGTGGATTGCGAAGATCCGGCTTATCTGTACCATATTTCAGCATTGCTTCCTTGTAGCTGATGATTGGGTATGGTGCTTCTGTAACGGTGTATCCCTTCGGAGCGAATTTCTTAAATGCTGCGGTAAGCACTTCCTCGCCAACCTTGAATACGTCTTCCTGTGTTGCAAAGCTCATCTCGAAGTCGAGCTGATAGAACTCACCTGGGGAACGGTCGGCTCTTGCATCCTCATCACGGAAGCAAGGTGCAATCTGGAAATATTTATCAAATCCGGACACCATCAAAAGCTGCTTGTACTGCTGTGGTGCCTGTGGGAGTGCATAGAACTTACCCTTGTATCTTCTGGATGGTACGATATAATCACGTGCGCCCTCCGGAGAAGATGCACAAAGGATTGGTGTCTGAATCTCCATGAATCCCATCTCTGTCATCTTCTGACGCAGGAATGAGATGACGTTGGAACGGAAGATCATGTTCTCCTTTACCTTGCGGTTACGAAGGTCTAAGTACCGATATTTCAGACGGACATCCTCACGGACTTCCTTGGAGGTTGTCACCTCGAACGGAAGCTGCTTGTACACCTTTCCTAAGATATCTACCTCATGTGCTTCCAGCTCGATTGTTCCGGTTGGAATCTTCGGATTGTATGTCTCCTCGTCACGATGCTGTACCAGTCCCGCTACGGAGATACACTGCTCCTTAGTAATTCCATCGAGCAACGTTGTATCGCGCATAACAACCTGCATTACGCCATACATGTCCCGTAAATCCACAAAGGATACGCCACCGTGGTCACGGATGTTCTCTACCCATCCTGCCAGTCTGATTTCTTTTCCGACAAGGTCTTCTGATACTTGCGCCATTGTCATGTCTCTGTAAATGTTTGCCTGCATTTTCCTATCTCCTTTTCTGCATTAAAAAATCCCGAAGTCAAATGTGCTTTGACCTCGGGACGAATGTACATGTGTTACATCCGCGGTACCACCCGCATTGAAACCATCTGTAATAAATATATATAAGACGGATTCCTCTCTTCATTCGTAACGTGAATGCTCCGGATAAACCTAGACCTCTTAGGATGTAGCTCCACGTAGGCTTCAGCTTATCAGCTCCGGTAGTGTTCCACCAGACATGGTGTCATGTTATGGCTCTCAGTCGGTGACCATATTCCCTGTCATGTCCTGTTGTCGGCAGTCTCCTTCAACGCTTTTTCCCTATAATTGTCTCGATTATAAGCTAATTATCGGCAAATGTAAAGGGATTTATACGATTTTTTTATTCCTTTACGAGATCACAGGTCTCATATTTCAGGATCTTCCGGAGTGCTTCCGGACTTACCTCCACCTGATAGCCGATCTTTCCTGCCGAGAACATAATTGTCTCAAAACCATTGGCGGTCTGATGGAAGAATGTACGGAACTGCTTCTTCATTCCAAGTGGTGAACATCCGCCATGAATATAGCCGGTTAACGGCAGCAATTCCTTGGACTTGATCATCGCGATGGATTTCTCGCCGGCAGCCTCTGCCGCTTTCTTCAAATCAAGCTCCTGATTGACCGGAATCACAAACACATAGTGTTCGCCGGATTTGCCGACTGTGACCAGTGTCTTAAATGCCTGATCCGGATCCTGGTGCAGTACCTCGACAACCTCCATGCCGCCGACCGCATCCGTGCCTGCATAGCAGTAATGCTTGTATTCGATTTTCGCCTGATCGAGCAGACGCATCACATTTGTTTTCTCTTCTTTTTTACCCATGTTGTTGCCTCTTTTCTATTTTGCTTATTGAAATGTATGGGCACTGCCAATCACATTTTGTCATAATATGAATCAATCAGAGCACAATCCATAATCAACACATAAAATACATTTCCATAATACCGGCTCTTCACGATTCTTCCATGATCGAATACCGGCCGATACGTTCCGTCTTTTTTCGCAAAACGGAATTTGACATAGTCATTGTTTCCACTTTTCTCCGAGTCAATCTGCTTCCAGATGCTCGTCTCAACCGCATCCTGCTCCTCCGGATGAATCAGATTCCGGAATCGTTGATCCGTATATGCAAGAAACTCATCAAAATCCTTACATCCCGCAAATTCTATCAACTCCTGATTCGCAAATAAGATGCGGTCATTCGTTTTATCCGCAATGTATATCAGAAATGCCCCCGGCAGATTTCTTGACACATCCTGAAGTGCAAATCCCAACTGGCTTCTATTCTGCACTTTGTAGTTACCCTCATACGCACAGCAGCTATGCTTTCCGTGTAATTTCACCGCATAAAGTGCCATATCCGCACAGCGGATTAATTCCGATACATCATCACAATCCTTCGGATATTCTGCATACCCAAGCGAAATATAAAATGGACGTTTCTCTCCATTCTGTGTGATATATCTAGGCTGCATAGTGAATTTCTCGATTTTTTCCTTCGCTTCTGCCTCCGTCATTCCTATCAGAACCGCCGAGAATTCATCGCCACCATTTCTGCATAGAATCGCATCCTTTTCAAAAGCATTCCGCATACTCTGCGCAAGTATCCGAAGCGCGGTATCACCTGCTTCGTGTCCATACATATCATTGATAAATTTGAAGTCATCAATGTCTGTCTGAATTCCCACGCAATGCGCATCCGGGGTATCCTGTATTGCACTTTTGATTTGTTCATCAAACCCATCCCTGTTCAAAAGTCCGGTTAGTGGATCCGTGATTGCTATCTTCTTTAATGCTTCCCGATGAAATTCGATTACAAGAATGCCTGCCACTAATCCTGTCAAAAATAATACAATGAAGAATCCAAGAACCAGATTCGGAAGTATCTTCCACCCTTGCTTCCATCCATCTTTTGGCGTGACTGCCAGATTAAATGTACAGCCGCCGAATTCAAACGTATATGTAACCGGATTTGTCAAATCTTCTTTCGAAAAGGATAATCTCTCACGTTCTTCCGAAAGCGGAGAAACCGTCTTGGTCAAGCAGTAATCATACCCAAAATCCGTAAGAGCCTGCACCGACTCTTCAAAAATTTCCGGAACCCGGATAATCACTATGGTAAATCCCCAGAATACAGGATTCCCATCCGCCGCCTCAAGATAGACAGGATAGCGAACTACAATTCCACGGCCTCCCTGCTTTAAATCAAACGGTCCCTGCATCGTTACACAATTGTTATCTCTTCCATAGCGGCAGATTTCCCCACGTTTTTCATCATGAAGCAGGTCTATCTTTCCTGCCTCATTTCCTTCCGCCGGGTAAATCTCTGTGACAACCCCATCCGGTGCAATTTGTATGCTTTGAACAAAATCTGACATCAGATTCTCAGATACCTTTTCAAAATTGTCAATTGTCCCATTCCCGCTGATTATGATCGCTTTCAGTGCATCGGCAATAGCAACTCCGCGGTTCATATCGTCGCGTAGTCGTTCCGCATAGGTGCTTGCATTCAGCTCCGTAATCATCCGCACCTGTTTTCGGTTTGTATCATAAGAATGATGTATAAATGCTGTCAAAATCAAACATCCGACTACAAAAGTCAGCAACGGAAGCATCCATTTTTTATTATATTGTTTCTGAAGGAATCGCATTGTTTCGTCTGTCTCCTCAATCTGCACCCGATCTCGTTCGGTTCAATAAATTGTCCTATATTCTATCGCATCTTTTTCCGTTTGACAATCTTTCATTTTTTCACTTTTCAGAGAATTTCCCACTTATCTATATTCCAAACATTTTACCTAATATGCTTATGGAAAAAGGTAAAATCACAAGCCATGCCCCATTCACAGCCCTTCGGGCTGTTTCATGGACGGCTGGCGCCGTATAAAACAGCAAAAATAAACGCCCCTGCAAGTATACTTGCGGAGCGTTATTTTTACTGTTTTGCATGGCTTGTAGCTTAACCAAAGTACCTCTTAAGTAATCCTTCTAATGCTTTGCCATGTCTTGCCTCGTCTCTTGCCATCTCATGAACCGTGTCATGGATTGCATCCAGATTATTCTTCTTTGCACATTTTGCAAGGTCAACCTTTCCTGCTGTTGCGCCATATTCGCAGTCAACTCTCCAAGCAAGATTCTTCTTGGTAGAGCTTGTCATGTTTGGCTCTAAGTCCTCACCTAACATCTCAGCAAACTTTGCTGCATGCTCTGCTTCTTCGTAAGCTGCCTTCTCCCAGTAGAGACCGATCTCCGGATAGCCTTCACGATGTGCGATTCTTGCCATGCAAAGGTACATACCAACCTCTGAGCACTCACCATTGAAGTTTGCTTTAAGCTGATCGAAGATAAACTTCTTATCCTCGTCGCTGATTTCCGGGTTATTCTTAACAGTAGAAGCATATACGCCAAACTCATGCTCTGCAGCCAGTGTCATCGCTCCGTCTTCTACTTTCTTGAACTTATCTGCGCCAGCATGGCAGATTGGGCACTCTGCCGGAGCTGCGTCACCTTCATAAACATATCCACATACTGTACATACAAATTTCATAATAAATCTCCTTTCATTCTTCCACATGTTTATACACATGATATACTTTGCTATAATATCTGCAATTATACAAAATGATACTTGCAAGAACTGATTGATCCACATTTTTTAAATCAGTAATGATTATCATTTTTGTTATTGTTAATATAGCACACCATATTCTGACTGTCAACCTGTATTTTCATAATTTACAGATTTTTCACAATTACATCCTATCATGCCGCCGGATTATTTCATATGTGTTTTCACATTCCACTGGCTCGTGCAAGTGTAGCCGCACAATACGCACGCTCTTATCTATATATAGTCCCATGATTTCACACATCAACATATGTACAAGCATTTCCATTGCTTACCACATTAAAAATGAGGTCCTATGCATCCATAGAACCTCATCGGATACACAAATTATTTCATCGCCATGCCACTGTCACAATTCATGTATCTTATTATCCAAGCATATTATTTACAACTTCATCCAGATGCATACCATTCGAGCCTTTGATCAGCACGATATCTTCCGGCTGCATCACAGAAAGCAGATACAAAGCAACCTCGCCGTTGTCCTTGAAGCTGTAACAGTTGATATCAGAATTACTGTCCTGTACGCCCTGCATGATATGCTGTGCCAGATCCCCGACTACGACCAGCTCATCGATTTTCTTCGTCGCCACGTATTTTCCGACTTCATAATGATACTGCTCTGCATTTTCACCAAGCTCGAACATATCGCCAAGCACCGCGATTTTCTTACCGGTTGTTTCCAGGTCCTCCAGCACATCCAGACTTGCCTTCATGGAATCCGGACTTGCATTATAAGTATCATCGATAATCGTATATTTACCCGGAACACGGATCAGCTTCTGACGAAGCCCCTTGAACTCGGAAAGTCCGGCTGCTGCCCTCTCCAGATCCAATCCCATATAATCCGCAATCGCAAGACCGACCAGTGAATTTCCGACATTGTGCTTGCCAAGTGCGTTGAGCCGCACATGCACACGCGTGTCTCCATGCACGAAATCATATACATACTGGTAATCTTCCATATGCAGATTCTCTGCCCGGTAATCGCAGTCCGCACCAGTGCCGTATGTAAATGTACGGACGCCAGTATCACCTTTCACTTCTGCAAGCAGTGCATCATCGCCATTTAGGAACAGCACACCATCCGGGCTCATATGATTGATAATCGACAACTTCTCTTTGCGGATATTCTCACGCGTCTTCATAAATTCGATATGCGCAACACCGATCATCGTCACGACACAGATATCCGGCTTCACCATGTCAGACAGAATCTCCATCTGTCCCGGTTCGCTGATACCCATTTCAAGCACGGCTGCCTCTGCGTTCTCGTCAATCCGTCGAAGGGTCAGCGGCACACCGATCTGGGAATTCAGATTGCCCTCGGTCTGATAGACATTTAAGCATCCCGAAAGTACGGTTGCAATCATCTGTCTCGTTGTCGTCTTTCCAACACTTCCGGTCACACCGATAACCGGCTTCTTAAACTTCCTGCGCACATAAGCGCCGATATCCTGCAATGCCTTTTCTGTATCACTCACGTAGACAAACGGCTTCTCCGATACAACAATATCGGTATGCTGTGATGTCAGGGTTGCCGCACCTGTGTGAAGTGCGCTCTCGATAAAACGATGCGCATCGACCCGCTCCCCGATGATCGGGACAAACAAATCGCCCGGCTTGATCTCCTTGGAATTGATGCAGACATCTTTGATCTCTGTATTTTCATCGCCACACAGCAATACGCCGCCTGTTGCTTCCAATATATCCTTTATCGTTAATCTGTACATAACGTCCTCCCGATTGGAATTACCATTTATAAACTATACTATTCGCCAAAGACTTCGCTGTTTCTTCATCCTTCAGGATTGTAACCAATGTGAGTGCAAATGCAATCGCTGTCCCAACGCCCCGGCTTGTCACGAAGTTTCCGTCGACAACGACCGGCTGCTCCTGCCAGTTTGCACCAAGCAGCTTGTCCTCCATGCCCGGATAGCAGGTTGCATTCTTTCCTTCGAGAAGTCCCATCTCTCCATAGATGGTTGGTGCTGCACAGATTGCTGCAAGCAATTTTCCTTCCTTGTCTGCTTGTCGGATCAGATCTGCCAGACCTTCATGCGCCTTTAAGTGCAGGGTTCCCGGCATACCGCCCGGAAGCACGATCACATCCGGATCGTCCTGCTCTTCAAAGAGCTTATCTGCCAGCACGGGAATCTTCCGTGCACCGGTAATTTCCTTCCGTCCCATAATGGATACCATATCTGTCTCGATGCCTGCGCGCCGCAGCAGATCTACGACGGTCAGCCCTTCGACCTCTTCAAAACCATCTGCAAGATATACATTTACTTTACTCATATGCATCCTCCTTGCCCTGCGCATCATGAAACCGGTTGATTTCCGACCCGCAAACATGTATATTCATATTCTAAAATTCCACTTTCCTTCTATTATAAAATACATTATAATTTACAAGGAATTATTGATTGGTTATGGTTTTACGAATTTGTATCCAGCAAATGTTACAATTCCATCCCATAATTACATGTAGTATATAATAGTTTGGGAAAATCTTCAAGATATTCCAGACACGGAGGAACAAAATATGGAAATCGAACGTAAATTTTTATTTCATAAACTGCCAGATCAGCTAAACACATATCCACATTACGGCATTGAGCAGGCATATGTGACGACCAATCCGGTTATCCGGGTACGCAAGAAAACCTTATACGACGCAGCATCTGCAGTCTCCGATTACCAATACGTCCTGACTGTCAAAAGCAGTGGTATGTTAGCCCGACAGGAATTTGAGCTTCCGATTGACGAAGCTGCTTACCGGACACTCTGCGCCAAGGCAGACGGCAATGTGATTGCGAAAACGCGCTATAAGATTCCGCTTAATCGGGGGCTTACCTTAGAGCTTGATATCTTCGAAGGATTGTTTGATGGGCTTGTTATGGGCGAAGTGGAATTCCCGGATGAAGAAACAGCCAAGAACTACACCTTACCGGATTCTTTTGCAGTGAAAAAAGAAGTGACGTATGATACGCATTTCCACAACAGTACGATGAGCGCGATGCGCAAAGAAGAAATCGCACAGTTTATACAGTCACTTTCTGCATAATTAGCGTTGTTTTCAAACGAAACATCCCCGGAGATTTTTGGTGGTTAACCATGTCTCCGGGGATGTTATTTGTTCTGTAAAAAGTTCAATTATTGCACATTCGCATTATACAATTCCTTAAAATAAGAATCCGTATGTAATAGTTCTTCAAAAGTCCCTTGTCCAACAATCTTCCCTTCTCTAAAGAGAATAATTCTGTCAAAACCGGCAATGGAATTCAATCTATGCGCAATCGCAATGACCGTTTTATCTTTCATTTTTAGCATAACCGATTTCATTACATTTTCTTCAGTTAAATTATCCATTGCAGATGTTGCTTCATCCAAAACGACAAGTTCAGGGTTTTCAAACCACAAGCGTGCGAATGCAAGTCTTTGTTTTTCTCCTCCTGATAAGCAAGTACCTTTCTCTCCAATTTCAGTATCTAAACCTTCCGCAAGATTCTCAACCAAATGAGATAATTGCACTTCCTTCAATGCGTCCAGCATTTGTTCTTCTGACACATTCTTCTCAAATACCAGATTTTCCTTTATTGTTCCATCAAAAACAGGAACATCCTGCGATATGTAGCTGACTCTGTCATACAAATTATTAAGGCAAATTCCACTTAACTCCATATCACCTAAGTAGATTTCTCCCTGATTGTATTTTAATAATCCCAGTAATATCTTAATCACCGTGGATTTCCCAGAGCCACTTTCACCTACAAAAGCTATTTTTTGTCCCCGTTTTATGAACAGGCTCAAATCATCAATAATTTTCCGTTCTTCATATTGAAACGATAAGTTTTTTATCGATATTTCCCCAATGTCCGTATGAATTGCGTCACCATTTCTTAATTGATTATCCTCTTTTAAATCTAAAAATTCTTCAAATCTCTTATAGGATGCCTTGTCCAATTTATATTGAACATAAAGTACATTAAAAATAGCTATCGGCGTGTAAGCATTTTCAATCAGCGCAATGAGTGCAACTATAGAACCCACTGTAAGATTTTTTGTTTTCCATGCATAAAATAAAATACCAATATCTAACATTGCCACAAGTAGCGCAAATATTGTAAAAAAAGCTTCATGAATCATATTCATTTTTACTTTTGATGATACAATATCCTCTTTTGCACTATGGGTTTTCTTTATTTCACTCGGAAACTGTTTGCTCATACGGAACACCAGCATTTCCATAAAGCCCCTGACCAGAAAATGATTGAATAGCTCCTCACTGTTCAAAATCTTTTCTTTTATTTTGTATAGAAACTTTAGCAGAATATTGGTTATTATAAAAATAAGTATATAGCCTACAAACAATATGTAAGTAATTTTTTTATCAATCTTCCAAATAAAATATACACTAAAAACAATAGTAGGAAGTAAATCACGAATCAAACGCAACCAGAAATTGAATACTACATTTCTGCCTGCGGATGAACCATTCTCAATCCTTTGAACAAGTTTTCCAGTACCTATTTTCTGATATTCCGTATAATCGATTGTACTTATTTTTCTAAGCGATAAAAGCTTAAAATCCAGATAAATACCATACTCCAATTTCTTTTCCGGATAATTATCCAGATAATTCATCCAATAATTTACCAGCAAAATAAGACCGTAGGTTATAACTCCTGCAAATGTAAGTGTTCCGGCCGCCAATCCGTCAATAACCTTCTGAAAATAGTCCGTTTTGTAATTAGCCATAAATGCATTAAATATACCTAGTCCAATGTAAGCCAATACCCATAATTTGTTATTTTTTAGAATTTCTTTTATATAGCGCATAACTGTACTCCTTTAATATTATATTTCAATCATTTGGACAGTACAGTTAACGACTGCTAGCAAGTTTATTTTCACCTCAGCACAATCTGCCAACAGTTTACATCAACTGTACTGAGTAGATACCTCGAATAAATTTCATATCCGCTTCACCTCTTTTTAAAGTTTTATTCTTTTTTATTTTCCCGTGTTTCCAGTACTTCTGTGGTAATTACATCCACATCATATTCTGGAGCATGTTTCTTCACGATATCGTAAATTGGCCGGATATCTTTGACAGATTCTTCGAGTTCATCCGCAATCTGTTCAAGTGTTTTATTCTTCTGCAATACAGCGGTTCACCGCATCTCTGATTGCAACCTCATAATCCTTCTCGCCCTTTTTTGCCTTTGCGAGATTCTCATTTACATATCCAACAAATATCATATACTCCCGCAATGTCTGGCTCCGCTTCTTCAAATCCTCATTATTCCCCGGATTGATATTATACACGGTGCACATCACTTTTGTACTCTCTGTTTGCCATATTTCGTCCTCCTTTGGCTTTCGCAGGAGAAATCCATCTGCAAACATAGACTTAAACTATGCCGTCAAGGACTTTTTCAAAAACGCTTGACAGATATTCCAGACACGGAGGAACAAAATATGGAAATCGAACGTAAATTTTTATTTCATAAACTGCCAGATCAGCTTGACACATACCCACATTACGGCATTGAGCAGGCATATGTGACGACCAATCCGGTGATCCGGGTACGCAAGAAAACCTTATACGACGCAGCATCTGCAGTCTCCGATTGCCAATATGTCCTGACTGTCAAAAGCAGTGGTATGTTAGCCAGACAGGAATTTGAACTTCCGATTGATGAAGATGCTTACCGGACACTCTGTGCCAAGGCAGACGGCAATGTGATTGCGAAAACGCGCTATAAGATTCCGCTTAATCAGGGGCTTACCTTAGAGCTTGATCTCTTTGAAGGATTGTTTGATGGGCTTGTTATGGGCGAAGTGGAATTCCCGGAATTCATTTTAATATCCATGATCAACATGTTGCCATTGTCCGCCATTTGTTCTAACTAAAATCCACTTCCAATCATTGTATGTACTATTTGGATTCAGAGAACCATCTCCTCCAGATGAATCAACATCGAACGAAGATAGCAAAACAATGACTTCATCTGCATTGTTCCTATCTGCCCAATCTTGATGGTCTTTAGAACTGTCATCCCCTGCATAATAAATTTCTGTAAGAGTACATCCATTCCAGTTGCTCTTAAACTCTTTTTTTATGGTGTCAATAGCAGTTGCAATGTCCTCTTCAGAATATATTTCAGATTCTACATTATGCGTATTTACTTCATTAACATTTCCGCCACAAGCACTCAAACTAAATACAAGCAGAATACATAGCATTGCACATACAATCTTTTTCATAATTCACACTACCTCCATCAATTGCGATTTATCACTTATCAATTTCTATTCTCTCAATCTTAAAAATAACAGGTCTTGTACCGTCATTACAGCAAGTAATCATAGCCCTACTTTTATTATATACAAATACCATCTTAACGTTTTAATTTTCGAATATTCGGATTGACATTTCTTCTACTATATTGTATCATCTATTCATAAAAAGGAATGGGTTTTTTGTCGTGTACAGCCTTACGGCTCAATCGGGTTGCTCGTTTCTTTTTTTATGTCTATTACGTCATACAAATACAGTTTCCCATCCTCTGAATATCTTACAATCAGCGAAGCATGAAAAATGTTATACCTCTCCACCTCTTCATCATCTCTATATACCGGAATTGCAAATCTTGAATCATAACGATACCAGCCATACATTGCATTTCTCCAATGCTTGCTCTCCTTATTTTCCCGAAAATGTTTTCCTACTGTTATTTCTATCATTTCAGGAATTCCTTGTACAGCATTTGCTTTCGCTTTCGCATTTGTTCCTTTGATACTATGTGTATATTTTGATCCGCTATACTCACTTGGCAGATCATCCCCAATATTGTTCCCATCAATATCCTGAATAACAGAAACATTCCGCTGCTGTTTCTTCGACCGGGCACTATCGTTGATTTGCTTGCAGACATCAAGAAGTGCAAGGTAACTGATCATTCTTCGTCACAAAGTAATTCCACAAGCGTCATATCTAGCGCCTTACATATAGACACCAGTTTATCCGCCTGTGGATTAATCTGTTTCTTTCGCCAGTCACTGATCGTACTGGTCGCAATACCGGTTCTTCTGGACAGTTCCGTCTGGCTCATATGTAATTCTTCAAGTCTTGCAAATATTTTCTCATATATCTTCATGGTGCAATACCCTTTCCTCTGCTTTTCTATTTCCGATTTTTCGGATATTGTATCATGAATAATCTCTTTTATCAATACTCTAACAGACCTATAACCCGGAATTCATCTATCTGCATCGCAGCCATCTGCAAATATCGACCACCTGCACACCCTGATAATCATAAGTTTCATGATGTGTCCTTGCAATTACCATCTTAGGATATGCATCTCGTATTGCAAGCAATGGCGAATATTCCCTCTCAAATGTTGTTTCATCTGAAATATTGTCACTTACCTGAATGTATATCAGTGTGTCTCGTTTCTTTGCTACAAAGTCCACTTCTTTTTTATAAAGTTTACCAACATATACCTCATAACCTCTCCTTCGTAACTCCAGATAAACAATATTCTCATAAACCCTTCCAAAGTCCATATTTCGTGTACCATTGACTGCATATCGAAATGCTGGATCGCAAAGATAAAACTTACTATTGTTTTCGAGATATTTTTTTCCCTTTAGGTCATACCGTTTTGCCTCATAAAATAGAAATGCGTTCTCTAAATAACCAATGTATTTTGATACTGTCTTTCTGGTAATCTCTCTTTGGTCATTATTTAATGTCTTGCAGATATTATTGGGAGAAAGCAGGTTGCCAATATTATCCATCATAAATTCAGATATACTGGCAAACTCTGATGTATTTCTTATTCTATATTTCTCAACCAAATCTCTTATAAGAATAGTCCCATACACATCTCTGATATAATCATACTGTCTATCCTCTGTCTTATATACATAAGCTCCCGGCATACCACCGGTTCGGACATACTGATCAAATGCATCATCATACCCATCCGTAATTCCATAATAAGTCAGATATTCCACAAAAGAAAAAGGATATACCTTTATTTCCATCGTTCTTCCAGTAAAAAGTGTTGCCAAATCTGAACTTAACAAAAATGCATTTGAACCGGTAACATAAATATCATAGATTCCTTTTGTATAAATACTATTGATTGCAAGTTCGAACTGAGGGCACATCTGAACCTCATCAATCAATAATACGTTATTCATTCCCTCTTTATATTGTCCCAAGATATACTTATGCAATGCATGATATTCCAGCAAATGATCAAACTCTAATTCCTGAAGGTTTATCATTACAATATTGCTCTTTTCCTCTAACGACTGCAGATAAGTGATAAATTCCTGCAGCAAAACAGACTTGCCGCTTCGTCTGATGCCCGTGATTACTTTTATATCTGGCGTCCCATATAATTCAATCAATTCATCTAGATACTTTTGCCTTACAATAAACTGCATATCACTATCTCCCATTCCCATTTTTTGAAATTTCTTTATATTTTGGTAATACATTTCATGCATATTTTAGCACAGTCAGCTGCTTCTGTCCTTATTCTATTCCCATTTTTTTTAAATAATTCATTTTCTGGTAATGGCATTTTCTTATAGAGCAAAAAAGCAGCAGACATTTCGTAAGCGCATGGTTTGACGTTTACATTCCATCTGACTATATTTTCATTGTATCACAATTCAAAATAATTATGGCATATTCTTCCGCACCACAAAACCGGATATATGTTTGACCAAAAGACCGCCAAAGTTTACCAAACATGGCGGTCTTTTGGTGTTTATTTTTGCTCTTAGAACCAACGGTATAACCAAGAGCAAAGCTCATACTGGATATAACCCCTTATAGTTCAGTTTATCAATGCACTTTTTATCAAAAATGCAGTTTGTGCATTGATATTAGTGCTGAAATTAACTCAGTTTTCTTTCATTTTTTTCCACTCTTCTCTTGTAATAGCATAGACATAAGAAATCGTATTTTTTCCTAACAAATACCGATTTCTTAGTTTTAAAAACTGGAAGTTGTCTATTTCTTTGAACCATTGTTTTTATTGTCTTGTTTTTGCTTCTTTTTTTCTTTTATTCGCTCTTTAATCCTAAAAAATAATTCTAATGCCATTTGATTTGCTATCTGTCCCATAAGCAAGCTCTCCTTTCATAATTCTAATTTTTCAATTTGACAAACTAGAATTTGTCTCTTTCTTACCCATTAGCAATCTGAACCAATTTATCAATTATAACTTGTGGTATCTCGCTATTTTCATAACCTTGTTTAATAGATTCGATTGCATTATCTATATCGTTATTCTTTGCATATAAAAACGCTCTGATATGACACATATACGGAACATATATATGGGGTAAAGTTACTATCCTCTGATTAAGAACAGTAATGGCATCATCAACTGTTTGTACATTATTTATCCACTCTCTTATCAGTGGGATATTTTTATCTATCACATTTTTTATATATTCCAATGCAAATTCTATATCGGACGTGTAGGTAGGTATTTGATATTGAAAACTTGTGCATTTCCTTGGATTATAAAATTCTTCCTTTGTATATCCACAGTCTTGTTCTCTTTCATCCTCTATGTGATTATACCAAGCATCAGCAATGTGTATTTTTACAGAACTTTCTGTCCGATGCCATGTCAACTTATTTTTACTATTGATATCAGGGATAAAATCATAATTATATCCCCAGCGCAAGTATATGTGATTTCCTCTTGGATAACATAATTCGACCACAAAACGCCGATTAGCACTCCATTCAGAGTGCCATTTTTTTATCTTTTCATTATATTTCAACCCGAATTCTTCTGACAACCTTCGAGATATGTATTCGTCATAAAGTTCTCTTTTAATATATTCATCACCATGTAAAAACTTATCTTTATACTCTTCTTGTGATAATATTTCATTTGATTCCCTTTTTTTTGAACAAAAACCCTTACTCAATACATCAAATAGACTCATAAGTAACCTCCATTATTGCAAATCATCTCTTGCTTAAATCCCGATTTAGTAAATCGTGATTTGGTATCGTTACATCCTATACTACCGAACACCAAAAGAATCCGTCCACAACAGCATATATCCACTACTAAAGGCAACCGCCTGAGAAGCTAAATCCGTGACAGAGGCACTGTAAAACGGAATCTGATCGCTTTTAAGAATTTCGATTTTTATCTCCTTCTTGCAGTATTTCGTACCAACACCTCATACACTCCAAGCAATATACACCCGGCGACATAGCACAGGATATCTTTCCAATCAAATACAGAACCGACCAAAACACTTAAGAATCGGTTATCCTGCCAGCCTAATACTTCCACAATATGGAACATCTGTGAAAATTCTACCAGTGCTGCAAAAATAAATACATACAGCGGCAACAATTTGCATCGCTCCGGTACAAATATTCTTATAAACGTATATATCACAATCACAACCAGCACATCACCAATATATGGTCTTACAAATGCATCATGTACATATAACGCAATCAACACCTCGGTCAGCAACAAAATCACAGTTGCTATTGCATATCCGATTCGCTTCATGTTCTTCTCCATTCAACAAATTATTTGAAGAGATTGTCATTTTTGCAGCTCTGGCACTACTTTACTTTTTTCAGATTCAACATATACTCTTCAATCAAACAATCAACCGTTTCTTTTTCCTTTACAAGATTCGGGAATAAACCGGTAGCTCCGTACCCTACCAAATTCATCAATCCAATCAGTCTCCATTCATTCGCAGATGTCACCGAATCTTCTCCTTCAATATTTTCCTTATAAGAACAAAACTCTACTGTGAATCGATTTCTTCGCTCCGCTTCCAATTCAGAATCTGCCGGCGGTAAAGTCGGAGGAAATCGCCACAGATTATCCATCTGCCTGATGAGTTCGTCTGCCTTCTCTGTCATATTTCTATTCTTGTAAATTTGAACTTCCAGTCCCCACATGAGTAGTATTCTATCCCAGACATTCCATACTCCCTTCCCCGGGAACTCCACTTCATGAGTAATTTCACATAACTTAAGAGCCTCGTCCTCACACCCATAAACATATAACCAATAGGCTAAGTGGCAAAGATTTTCAACATCCGATCCTCTATTAAACGAACATTTTTTTACCAGTTTCTTTGATAAGGACAAAACCTTCTTTTCTTTATGTCCCATCTGAATACTCTCAAACAATTCCTGATTCGTCATCTTTCCTTCTCCTCTCTCATAAAGTCGTGGTTTCAGTACCTTTTTGCCTCATTTTCCTCAAGCAATATTTCCGCATTTTCTGTTGAAAGTATTTGCTTTTTTACTATCTCAGTTTCAGGTGTCATAATAAAGCCCCTTTTCATGCTAATATAATAATGCATATCAGCACCATAAATGACGTCAATAAAATAAGTTACATTCCATGCATGATATCCGGTAATATATTCATGATCCGAATATTCTTCTATCTCATATAATTTCATACCGCTATCAGATGTGCATACCATAAACTTCCGCTTTATCCGTGTATACAATTAATCCGGATTATTTTCGACTTCATCCCAAAGTTCTTTGTTAAACCTTATTACCCGGGCTAACGATTTCATATCCAATTGCTCTGTCTTGAGTCCATAACCACTGACTTCATACTCATATGTCATTTCAACCTTGGCACCATTTTTTATTAAGTTTTGGATAAAATTATAAATCTTTTTGCTCGTATACCTTATTCCAAGAACCAATCTCAATCAAATTACCTTCTGGATCGGCGATATAACAAGTTCTTTGTCCCCACGGTTCAAGCTCTGGTTCTAATACAGACGTTGCACCATTTTTTATAGCATTGTTGTATGCCATATCAACTTCCTCAAAAGTATCAACATAGAGTGCAATTTCGCTATGACCATTTAGACCTTTTATATACTCATACCTTCTGTGTGTCATGTTTTCAAAATCTTTTCTTCCATATAGCAAAAACAATGTTCCATCCTTAACAAGATAAACATTTGATGTGTCTTCGCTTTCTTTAATCTCAAAGCCAAGAACATCTCTATAAAAGCGAATCATTTTCGCCATATCTTCAACAAATAATCCAAATCCATCTAATCTCATAGTCCACCTCCGTATATTCCAATTTTTCTTTCTAATCAACTATCCAGCAAACTCGGAAATTATCAGTTAGATAAATGATAAAATTGTTCTTAACTTAAATCAAGAGTTGTATAGCCAAACTCGTTGATATGTCTTTGCAAATTATGAAAATCTATCATGTTTTTATTTTTCCGAAATAGTCCTTTTTTATTAAACAATATTTTAGTATGTGCGTATGTGCTATACAATTCGATATATGGCGGTTCGGCAGTGATATTTCTTTCTCCGATACAGTTTCCTCTACTGTTGGGATATTTCCGATTGAAATTTATAGTACATTCTTTGTATGTCAACCAATGCAAATCACTAAATTTTATTCCATGCTCATCAATAGAAACAATATTCTCGTAGGAGACTTCTTTAACCTCAAGATGGAAATAATGATGTTTTGATTTAAAATACTCGACAGCTGCATTGATATGTTCCAGAAAAAATGCGATTTGTTCCTCCGTCAAACTACATTCCCATGGATAGTTGTTAGCCATTCCTGTTTTCCCGTATTGATATGCTGCCATACTATATTTTATTTCCGGTTTTATCCATTTTACAATCAGAAAATCGTTTTCCTCAAGCAATATTTCAGCGTTTCCTGTTGAAAGAATTTGTACTTTTATTGCCTCTGTTTCAGCTGTCATAAATAAAGTTCCTTTCCTAACAAATACCAATTTCTTAGTTTTAAAAACGCTTGATAGCATTTTATATTCATTGTGAATCTTCTAAATACACTATACATCTGTTAACATCTTTTGGAGAATAAAAAACCGGGACTTTCTTCTTCATAAACAACTTTTTGTCACTTTGAAGCATATTCTCTAACGCTGGTTCTATTCCTTCTTCGTAATCTCCATAATGCCCGATTATGAAGCGGCACTCATGTTCCATATTATCTTTTGTCTTAAATATAATATGAGCTTCGGTATAGGGCTGGTTAAAATCATTAACTAACGTTACATCTTCGATGATCCCCTCGACCAGATTCCATTTTATAATCACGAAAAATCGATTGACCAAATAGATGATAGGAATAATTGCAAAGAGCGAAGCTAAAAAAATCCATCTGTTAAAAAGTCCGGCAATGATTCCGGGGATAGCCGTTATAATCACCGCAATCATACACCTCTTACATGTTCTCTTTAATACTTTACTTTTGTATTTCCCCATTATCTTTCAGCTTTCCTTACAATTTCATCATCATGTCGGATTCATATTTTATAATCGTTGAAAATCAAAGTATTACAAACACTACTACCAAACACCCAACGAATCCCACGAACCACGGTATTATAAAAGATAGAAAATTTGCCTTATTTTTTCGAAGCAGAATCATTGCGGTTATCATTATGGCTAACCATGCGAACATAATAATATATCCAAACAAAAGATAAACTACAGGACCGGTCAAAATTTAAAGAACCAGAAAAGCTTCCCGCCATATGGATTTTTCTTACTGAGCAACCGTGCTGAAACTGCATGGAATAATAAAAATGCACCGCTTATGAGCGTAATCACCAGTTCAAACTGTGATAAGACCGACATGGAATTATCACTATATCCTATATAAACATTCTTATTGCCCAGAATGCTGCAATTTCCCTCATACCAGAACACATTGGCACCATTGACCGGTGAATCCGGCTTAATTTGCAGCACCGTATAAGTTGACCGACTGCCTTTCCCATAACGTGATTTGTAATTTCTGACAGCATTTCCGCTATATACCTTGACATGATTGGAGCTCTGCCGGGAGCTTTGATATGTTACAGTTCTCATCGAGTTTTATAGCTGATAAAGAAAGACTGAACGCCTCTTGTAATTGCCCATTATAAAAGGAAGTTTCCGCATTTGAAATTAATTCTACAAGTTGATCTTTTTTGTCCATTGGCATCCAAATCATCCCCTTACGTAACATCGGTTTTTTTCAGTTCGTTTATTAGCTCTATATCATAATCATTTGGAGCATCACTGAATGCTTTTTCTGCTAAAGTGACAGCTTCTTTTGAAATCGTAACCTCATTAGCTAAAACGTTCTCCAAAAAATTTTCAAGAGCCACCCGTTTTTCTCCATATTTCGCCAGTTCTTCAGCATCTTCCACAAGAGCATTCACAAGAGAGTCGTCATGAAATTGCATAGAGATATTTTTGAAGAACATATCATATGCGTCTTTTACCATTTTAATCTCCTCTCATAATTAGCGATTAATAGGAAAGCCAGTTACTATCCCTTCACCGCCTGGTTCAACAATCACTCTAATATCTAAACTATGGTTTTGTCCTTCAACAGTAAATCTAACTGGTCTACCATTTCTTGTGGTAAGAGGAGCGTTTGGATCTGGACCACCAATAGTTTTCGGTGCATTTCGACCACTTCCTGGACCTGTAGCTTGTTGCCAAATTGATTTTGGACTATTCGCAACATCTTCGACAGCCTTAATAGCATTATCATCGGACCAAGTATCTGGAAAAGCACTATTGCCAAATCCGCGATTTGGACCGTGCCCAGGATCATCTGGACCTTCGCCTTCACCAGGATTTATCTTTTCAATAGCGAGCAGACCAGCAGTTGTAAGTACCAATGTACCAGCAACAAAGCACGCCATATTCTGAGAAGCAGCACCTGAGAACGAAGATACCAAGCTTACCCCCATCTGGAACTTGTTGTATACATCGCTCTGATGCATTTTGTTGTTAAGTTCCGTGATTGGGTTATTAGGATCAATCATCCCCAATCCTAATGATACCATGTCAAAACCATCCATACTATTAGAAATGGCCCCGCTGATTTTAGAGGTTGTCTGGATTGCGTTTCCTAATTTAGAACCGCAGGTTATGAATTTGCCGGCGATTCCGCCTACGCCGCCCAAGGCACCACCCATTATGGCACCATCTAATGCACCTTGGGCAAATCCTTCTAGGAATGAGCCTCCTGTTAGCATACTGGTAATTCCGCCAATCAAGCCACCGGTCAAAGCACCTTTTAAAGCTCCGATAAGAATGCCAGTGCCTATACCCTGTAAGCCAGGAACACAAATGCAGACAACAGCCACTACGATTTCAATTACCAGAACGATCTCTTTCCAGTGATCTTTACACCACTGACCGACCTTTTTCAAACCTTCGCAAAATTTTTCCCAGTCGGTCTTTTCGCAGTCAGGCTTAAGATAAGAGTATTGTTTGTAAAAGTCCTTCTTAGCACGTGAGATTTCGGATGATGCCGAATTATCACGATCTACCGTCAAGTTAATAAACTCATCGACTTCTCTTTGGGTTGCTTCGAGACCCGCAATCTGCTGTTCTTGTGTCTGAGAAGAGGTTCAAAAACAGTTAACTTCTAAATCAACTGTTTTTTGAAAGGTCGTTTCATCAGATTCTTATAGCAATCCAGCAAATAATCTCATAAATAATTGTCCCAGTCGCAAATATGCACTTCGTCCGGTTTGATATTGGTCTGTCACATCACGACATTCTCCCAGCGTGTTCACTCTTTTTTGAAATAGAACAACAACACAGCAACAACTCAAATCGACTTAAAATTCCAGACTATTCGCATTCAGCAAGAAATACTTCATTCCCATGATGACAAAACCTTCATCATTTCTCCAAGGCTTTTTGCTGCCATTTACAATGACGATCTTCTTGAAAGAGTCCGGGATATTACGCAGAGAATTGAACTCCTGCGTCTGTTTTTCTTCCGAAGTCATGTCATATGCAACCTGGATATAGTATCTCTGGTTTCCTTGATTCACCACAAAGTCAACCTCCAACTGCTTGCGAACACGTTTGCCCTCTTTATCCTTATCGAAGATATCCACGACACCCACATCAACATTGTAGCCACGGATCAACAGCTCGTTATAAACAATGTTCTCCATGATATGAGTAGGCTCCTGCTGTCTGAAATTCAGACGTGCATTTCTCAGTCCCAGATCCGTAAAGTAGTATTTCAGATTTGCACCGATATACTTTCTGCCCTTAATATCGTATCGGCTTGCCTTGGAAATCAAAAAGGCATCTGTCAAATAGTCGATATGCTTGGAGATGGTTTTATTAGCATAAGTCATCTGACGCTCACTAGCAAAGGTATTGGCAATCTTTGAAGGGTTGGTCGGTGCGCCGATTGCAGATGCAAGCACATCAACCAGAATCCCAATCTCATCCACGTTCTGAATCTTATTTCTTTCAATAACATCCTTCAGATAGACATTTGCAAAGATGTTCTTCAGATAGTCCGCTTTCTGTCGTTCGCTCTGGAAACTTACGATCTGCGGCAATCCTCCGTAGATCATGTAGTCATCCCATGCATCATCATAATCGCCGTCATAGACAGAATAAAACTCTGCAAAGGAGAGAGGGTAGATTCTAATCTCATCACCTCTGCCACGGAATTCGGTCACAATGTCGCTGGACAGGAACTTGGAATTACTTCCGGTGACATACACATCAATATTGCTCATGCGGAGCAGGCTGTTCAGCACTTCCTCAAATTGTGACATAAACTGCACTTCATCAAGAAGCAGATAGTATTTGCCATCGTCTTTCATGGCATCTTTGATGTACTTGAAACACACCTTAGGATCTCTTAGTTCCTCATTTTCAATACCGTCCAATGCAATCTCAATAATATGATCAACATCAACGCCGTTCTCCAGTAAGTATCTCTTAAAGATGGTAAACAGCAAAAAGGATTTGCCACATCTACGAATGCCGGTAATCACCTTTATCATTCCATTATCTTTTCGCAGGGTCAGCTGCTGTAGGTAAGCGTCTCTTTTAATCTCCATCGTTACGCTCCCCCTTTCCGTGCATCTGCACACTTTTTAGTAATGCTATCACAGAGCGACGTGAATTTCAATATGCATTCCCATTTTATGTGCATCTACACACTTTTATGTAATGTTGATAAATATATTTTCAGATTTTTTTGATTGCAGGGGTGTCTATAATCGATTACTCCAATCGTTATTATAGGTAGACAACAAAAAGAAGATGGTTCCGATGTTTCATTAAATATGTTCGTTAGTCTTTTACGCAAAGGATTCTATCTCCTCTGCGCCCTAATGCTTTTCGGATTCAGTTCAACAAACTTGAAGTTGACTAATTATTGTGTTTTAATGATTCTATAAACTACCCCCAATTGAGCAGGGTATGTTTCTTTAATCATTCCATTAAACCATATTGTAACGATATCTCCCACCTGAACATCTTCCGCTAAATTTTCTGCCGATACATAATACTCTCCATCATTCATCTGACAAAAGCCTTCAGCTGTACTCACATGCGTTACAAGAAGTTCTCCATCATCGATAATTTCTTTTACTTTTGCATTAAAATTGATAACCTCTATTGGAATAGACGTATCATCTTTTTCAATATCTCTAAATATGATTCGTTCGTCATCAATGACTACTATGAGCTGACCTTCAGAACTCCTTTGATAATGATATCCGCTTCCGAAATTTGATTGATTATTTTCAGATGGTAACTCTGTCCCTGCCACTGTTGACACAATTTCTCCATCCATTGTTCCACAACCAGGCATTGACGCTACATATCCTGTGTCTTTATATATAACACCATCAACCATAACACATGGAGGATATGAGCCAGTATCTGCTATTTGCTCATTTTGTACTACATCATCATTTTCTTTATTTTCTGTTTCTACGGACACATTTCCAGACACAGGTTCTTTATTTTCTTGATTCGTTCCACATCCAGCCATTCCCAGCACCATACATAATACAAGCAGATAGATTACTTTTTTCATAATACATGCCTCCTTAACTTATATTTTTTAACTCTATAAACTGGAATTTAACTTTCCACTAAGTTTTCATCAATAAACTCAAAATATGGTTTCTTATTAACTTCAGTGTTATGTTCAAGATACCATTCAGCTGCATCCTTCAATCCATCTTCTAAAGTTGTAGTTTCCGAGAATATCTCGCCTTGACGAGACACATCCAAATAGTACTCATAGTTGTAAAAACTAAAATAATTTCTCTGTTCAATTTCCTCATAGACATTTACAAAAGTCGGCTTTTTTCCTAAACTCTCGTAACATTTTGTAACCCACTCTTTTATAGATACTGCTTCAGCATTACCAACATTTAAAATATGCTCCTCTGGTTTTTCCTTTATAATCACTTCCATCAACCTGCACAAATCTTTCACATGGAAAAATTGTAATTTCATATCTCCATCCTTTGGTAAATAGAATTTTCTATCTGCTAACGCACAATCAAATACAAACGCCTCTCTATAAACGTTATTCATAGGCCCATATAGGTATGGCGGTCTTAATATATACGCATCTTTCACTCTTTCAAGTAATGCCTTTTCAGCTGCTATTTTATCAGTTCCATATGTACCCCAAAAGATATTTGCGGCTTTTTCTGATTCTTCAAGAAATGGTTGAACTCCATACTCTGGATACACAGCACTTGAACTAATCATAATGTACTGTCCATAAGAACCTAATTCCTTAACAAAATCAATAATGTCTTTTTCGTTATAAGCTGTTATATCAGCCACAACATCAAAAGAGAGGTTTTTCAATATACCATTCAAATTATGTCTATCGCCTTCAATGAGTTTTACTCCCCGAACTTGTGACTTAGTATTTCTGTTAAGTACATATACTTCATAGCCCATATTCACAAAATATTCAGCTGCATACTTACTTACAAAAGTTGTTCCCCCTGTTACTAGTATCTTTTTCATAAATTCCTCCTTAGTTCTAAAAATACCGATTTGTTAACCTCTTTTTATCTCTTAAACCAATTCTATTATGTATCATATTTTATGTCAAACAAAACTCAATCTCAACCAAATAATCCCCTCCACACCAGAGCATATTTCGCTTGCTTCCGGTACAGAAGGGGATTTTGATTTAACTAAGTAACGTAATATAGATACCGGTCAGGATTGCCGTTGTGATAACGCCGCAGATATTCGCGCCGAGAGCATAATCCAGAATAAATGCTGCCGGATTTGCCTTTGCAGCAGCCTTCTGTGCAACCTTCGCCGTAGACGGCACACACGACACACCTGCGATGCCAACCGTCGGATTGAACTTTCCTTTCTTAAAGAAATATACAACATAGCCGCCAATGATGGAAACGGCTGCCGAAGAACCGGCGTCAAGCCCCATCGCACGCGCGATCGGATAGGTTGCAACCGTACCAAGCTCCGCAAAAAGCGCGATCGTCATACTGATAAATGGGTGTTCAAGCACATAACCGATATCACACAGGATACCGATTCCCATAAATACGAGACACGCGATCAATCCGTTACTGAACGTCAGGTTATAAATCGGCTGCAGGAAATTGATCTGCATGTATGTCATCAGCTCATCGGTCGTCGAAAGTAGCGGATCAATGATCAGGTTTCCGATCTGATTTTCACCGAGGAACAAAACGCCCGCATTGACCGCAGACATACCAAGTCCCATCGGCACCATGATGAGCGGCTCCAACGTTCCCTTCACGCCTAAATACACCAATAAGAATCCTAAAAAGATCAACACGACTCTCGCAATCGCAATCTGTGGTGACTGCGCAAACATTGTACCGATACCCTGGAAAAGATCTAAGATACTGCGCACAGAATACTTAAGGCTGCAATTAAAATTGCCACAATAATTCGCTTGTGATCTGCACATCGTCTCATACTTAACTCCTCGTTGGAACTCGTTTCTTCAATGGCAAATCATAGCGAATTATGTGGCAACTGTTAATTTCTATTTTACTTTTTTTAACCGTTTATGGTCTCTGACCAAGCGCTCCCTCTAATGTCAGTGTCTCACCGCTCATATACTTGAAATCCGGTGACGCAAGCTGTACACAGACACGTCCGATTTCCTTTTCTACATCCCCAAAATGTCCCATCGGCGGTGTGTGGACATTTGCCTTAAATGCATCCGGATATGCTTTCTCGAAATTCTCAAGCTGTGCAGTCCATGCAAGCGGACATACCACATTCGCATTGATGCCATCGGCAGCCCACTCGGTTGCTGCGACTCTCGTCAGTCCACGGATGCCTTCCTTCGCTGCAGCGTAAGCGCACTGTCCGAAGTTTCCGAACAAGCCTGCGCCCGATGCAAAATTGATCACGGAGCCCTTCGTCTCCTTCAGATATGGATAGCATGCTTTCATATAATAAAATGCTGCATACAATCCGGAATAAATCGCAAGGTCAAACTGTGCGGTTGTATGATCGGCGATCGTCACACCGGAAGCAGAAGCCTGCGCGTTGTTGATCAGTACATCAATTCTTCCAAATGTATCGATCGTCTGCTTTACAACATTTGCCACGACTGCCTCGTTGTCAGAGCCGGCGCTTACATCTGCCTGTACCGGAAGCACCTTCACGCCATATTTGCGTTCGATTTCTTCTTTTGCATCGTCAAGTTTCTGCACGTTCCGTCCGGTCAGGACAAGGTTTGCCCCTTCCTTCGCATAGGCAGTTGCGATTCCATATCCAATCGAACCGCAGCTTCCGTCGCTCAAAACCGCGCGTCCGCCACCTGTGATAATTGCTACTTTACCTTCTAAAAATCCCATGTCATAATCCCCTTTCGTATCATAATTCAGATATGTATATTGTACCAAAAAAACGCATGCTTCTCAATGAGGATACATGCGTTTTTTTCTCATTTTACTCGCGATTCTTCAGCACTTCGGCCGGTAGCATCTGCTTGATTTTCCGCACAAGTAAATGATTGATAATGAAATACAATACAAGTACACCTGCGAACATCGCCAGATACAGCCATGCCGGAAAGGACTTGTCGACACCACACGCAATGTTCGGCACGAACTGCGGCTCGTACGTCGCATCAAGCAGTACCTTCGCAAGCGGAATCGAAACAAGCGCACCGATCAAAACGATATAGAAGTTTCCATCCAGATACATCTTTTTCACTTCCTTGTTCCGGTAACCGAAGATCTTGATCAGCGCAATGCTGAACGAAGAACGATCGATCATAACCTTCATCATCAGGTACAGGACAATGGCAAAGATCAAGGCAGATACAGCACCGATCGTAATGATCATCGACCGCATCTGGTCGGAGAAGATTCCGGCTGCTTTCTTCACGTCGTCACGTGTCAGCGTCGAATACAGACGTCCACCCTCGACACCCAGATCATGATCTGCAAATACGACATTGTAATAATCCTCCTGCTCGCCGAACAGATCAAGTGCCTTATCATATGGAAGGAACACCATGAAGCTTGGGGCATACTGTGTCACTGCCTCAATCTCAAATGCGTAGATCTTTCCGTTTTCCTCATCCTTCAGGGTGATCACATCCCCCTTTTTCAATCCATATTTGTAAGAAATGGATGAGCTGATTGTTACCTTATCTGCAGAATCAGATAGTATCACATCAAAGAACGGATTGTTCTCCTTGATGCCAAGCACTGTTACATCGAAGTTATATCCATAGATTTCCTTCTTCAACGTCTTGGCATAAGCTTCATAGCCGCCATCCGGCACTTGTTCGGCTGGATATTTATAGGTATACATATATTCAAATTTCGTATCTGCGACATAATCGTCCTGTACAGCATGACAATATGTATAAATCTCCATGGACATTACCAAAAGCAGGATACTTACAAACATACCAAATACAACGGTAAGTGCCGTCCGTCTCTCACGCAGGATCTGACGGATACGGAACAACTTCATGAACTTCATGTTGCCGAGCTTCACATCCTTGCCCTTTGCGGCCTTCTGCTCATTTTTCAGAAGGATAAGCACCGGACGGGACAGGCGCTTACGGATAACCAGGCTCGTCACGATCAGACATATGATTGGCGGAATCACAACACCATATATGATTGTATATGGCAGTACCTGCACCGCTATATCCGGCAGAGAATAATAATTATATGCATCCTGCATCTGATACCACACGCCAATCCTTGTGTAAGCAAGTGCTGTTCCAATCGCACCTCCGATCAGGGAAATCAAAGTCGGAAGCAGGATATAATGCTTCATCAGATCCTTTCGCTTTACACCGAGTGCATAGAGGGCTCCGATCACGGCACTCTCCTGATCGATAGAATGTACCACGAATACAGAAAGTACATAAGCGATCAACACAAGGAGCAGAACGCCCGCGATCATTCCAATTGTCTTGTTCATCTCCACATCATCGCCCGCTGCATGGATACGCACATTGTCCTCTGCAGTTACAAAGGAAAGCAGGTTATCGGCATCGGCAGTGAAGATCTCATCAAGCATATCCTCTGTCTCATCCTTCAATTCCTGCACGCCATCCTGTACATCAGATGCACCGTCGGCTGCGTTCTGAAGAGCGGGGTTATTGTCTGTCAGCTCAGAAAGTCCTTCAGCAAGCTCCTTTGCACCGTCAGCAAGCTCATTAATTCCATCGCGAAATTCCTCTTCCCTGCCGAGCGTCCGGTCCCAATACTCCTGAAAATACACATCATCCACATCGTCGGATGAGAAGGAAAGCTTCTTTAACTCTGCCTTTAATTCATCATCGGTCATCGCATCATTTAACTTATATGCATAATAATATTCCTCAGACTTCGCGCTCTTGCCTTCCTTTTGTAGTGTCGTGTACGCCTCATCTGTCACAAATGCCAAGCCGAAATTCAGGCTGTCACAGCTTGTGTCACTGAGTGATTTCAATGGGCTGTCGTAATCCGGCACCGTGCCGATACCGCTTACTTTATATGTGCGGTCACCAAGAACAATTGTATCTCCCACGTGTATATCATTTTTCTCCGCATATTGCCGCTCAAGAACAAGCTCATCGTCTGCCTGTGCGAGCTTACCCGCGCAAATCGCAATCGTATTGATTTCGGTACGATTGCGGAATACTCGAATTGTCTTATCCCCATCGACAGCATAATCTAAGAAAAACATTTTCTCCAATGTAATTCCCTTATCCGTCAGTGCGTCCCACTCGCTCTCCTTCATCGGAACAAAGAGGGAAAACTGACCATCTTCGACGTTCTGCTTCTCCGCCTCGGTTGTTGTGCCACGCATAACCGTCTCTGCTGCTCCAACAACACTCACAACCATGTACATGCTGAGAATCAACAAAAATGCGAGTGCCAGATAACGCGGCAGGTTCTCTTTGAAATCTCTGAAAATTCTTTTGCGTAATACTTTCTGCATCTTACAAATCCTCCAATTCTGCTGCCGGCACCTTCGTTTCATTGTTATAATTTTTCTTGATCTGTCCGTCCTTCAGGACGATTACCTGATCAACCATATCCTTGATTGCGTTGTTATGTGTGACGATGATCATCGTTGTGCCATACTGCGCATTGATCTTCTCTAACAAAATGAGGATATCCCGGGAAGTTCTTGAATCCAGTGCTCCAGTTGGCTCATCGCAGAGCAGAAGCTTCGGATTCTTGATGAGTGCACGGGCAATCGCGCAACGCTGCTGCTGTCCACCGGACAACTGCGATGGGAATTTGTTCTGATGCTCGGTGAGTCCAAGCACATCCAGAAGCTCATCCATATCTAACGGCTGATCAGTCAGATATTCGCATACCTGAATATTCTCGCGCACGGTAAGGTTCGGAACCAGATTGTAAAACTGAAAGATAAATCCAAGATAATCTCTACGATAATCAGAGAGCGCATCCATTTTAAGTCCTACCATCTCCTGTCCGTCGACCTGAATCGAACCGGAATCTACCACATCCAGTCCACCGATACAGTTTAACAATGTGGATTTACCGGAACCACTCGTTCCCTGAATCACGCACATCTTTCCCTTCTCGACACCAACCGACACGCCTTTCAATACCTGCATATAACTGCCACCCTCACCGTAGCTTTTCTTTACATCTGATACCTCTACATACATCCTATTGATCCTCCTTGTGTTTTCTTTTTATTTTATTTGTATCTTCTTTGTCGCATAACAGTGTTATGTTTTGATTGCATTAAGCTGAAAGATTTTTTACCTAAGATTGCTAACGACATAACATCGTTATGTCGTCGTCTTATAAAAAGCTATGCAACATATTAATGCATACATAGCTGATTTTCTTTATTGCTTTTGAAACATGGCGTTCCATCCACCCAGCAGATAGTTCATAACCTGTTCCATATGCTTCAACGCCTTCTGCTCATCCTTCTCATGCAGCAGTAAGTGAGAAAATGCATTGATCTGTACATGTGCCACCCAATGCAACGTATATTCATCCGGTGATTCCACGCCCAACACTTTCGCCTGTTCTGCTGCAAAGACCTGATATCCATTCTCCATAATTGCCACGAATTCATCGATGCAATTTTCAAACCGAGACCCCTGGCTCTTCGTCAAAATCAAGGTAAACATATCATAGTTCGCATATAGAAGATGGATAATCTGCGTACTTGCAAACATATCATCCTGCATGTTATCTTCCCTTGCATCCGGAAACTGTTGCAGTTCCATGAGTTCCTGACGCATATGCTGTTGCAGCATGTGCTTTAGCTTTTCCAAAACCGGCTCCACTATTGCCGCAAACAAATCTTCCTTATCCTGAAAGAAGAAATATAATGCACCGGTTGTCACCCCGGCATTCTTACAGATTGATCGAAGCGAGGCTCCCTGATATCCTTTTTCCAAGAATTCCTGCTTGGCACTCGCCAACAGCAACTCCCTTGTTTCCTTTTCCACTTTTCTTGCTCCTTTTCGCTCCATCCTGATACAGGCTTCGCCTGTAGGAGGCTCCTCGGGTATCGCCCCATCACTTCGTGATGCGGCAGGTCGTCGCCTCCATCTTAATACAGGCTTCGCCTGTAGGAGGCTCCTTACATAACACCGTTATGTTAACGTATATTGCGCCAACTGTCAACCCTTATTTTTTAATTTGGGGGATTTCCCCGATTTTCCAACTTTTCCCCCAACCCACTTGCTTCCCAACAGCTTCCGGTTGGGGGATTTTCCCGATTTCTCAACTTTTCCCCCAACCCACTTGTTTCCCTTTAGCTTCCGGTTGGGGGATTTTCCCGATTTCTCAACTTTTCCCCCAACACGCTTGCTTCTCAGCTGCTTCCGGTTGGGGAATTTTCCCAATTTTCCAACTTTTCCCCCAACACGCTTGCTTCCCAATAGCTTCCGGTTGGGGGATTTTTCCGATTTCTCAACTTTTCCCCCAATTTACCACTCAAACTAACATAAAAAAGCAGCCGACTTTCATCGACTGCCTAAATCCCTAGCTGCTGCAAAAAGCAAACTATTTCATTATTTTATCCACACTTCTTAATTCACCACACGAATCTGCTCTTCGTTGATCAGCGGATACCGTCGAAGTGTATCTCCATCCAGATTCTCCCGGTGCATATCCACCGCCTGAATCTGATGATTCTCATAAGTTGTATAATAATAGATTCCCTTGTCCGCATTGACACAGGACGTATAAATCGTAATCTCATACTTCCCAGGTTCCACCTCACAACAGCCACGCTGCTGCTCTACCGAACCTAAGATATGGAAGAACTGGCTCACGCTCTCCGCCTCTGACTCTCCGGAGATTGCATGCATCTTCGTAAATGCGACCTTCGCAAACCGCGACGCCGACGAAAGATCGCCCGGAAGTCCAAGTCCACCCATGCCTCGACTATATGTCGCAAGCGGCAGCTCCTTCGCAAAGTGATTTTCCGGCTGGCTTGGTGATACATGCATGTAATTGTTCAGCATGAACATCTGCACCGGAAATGGCGGATTGTTGGTCAGCACTCCAACCGGATTGTCATAGACATGCAAGCCATCTTCCACACATTCTACCACAATTGCGGCATCCTTATCTGCAATCATCCAATGCAGCGATGCACATGGCAGCTTCTCACTATACGGCGTTCCAACGAGATTCATCTTCTCCAACACTTTGCGTGCTTCGAGCACCGTTGCACACTGACTTAAAATCCATGGGATAAACTCAAACTGTGCCACATTCTCACGCCCTGCCTGCACGTCCTGATACTTCGCATTCCCAACGAAATTCAAGCCCGCCATACCAAGTCCCTTCTCATTTACTGCATCATAGTAGAGCGGATAATCGTCTGCCACATACGCCATACCGATCATAGCATAATGTGTCTTCACTTCACTCATGTGCCGGAACCGGAAACAGAAATTCCGCGGTGTCACCGTCACCTCATCGCCATACGAAAACTCATAATCAAGCGTCCGTCCAAAATAAAAATCCTTCGTCTTATACGTCGCTGCTGTACACATCCTGTATCTCCTTCCAAAGTCAAAAATTTGTTATTACGAAACCTATTTGTAAATATCGTACGTATATAAACATATCAGATTTGTGGAATATAGATATGTTTGGAACATAGAAGTACTTGATGTTCTGTAAATATCCAGCAATGTTTGAACACGATGTTCAAACAAGCCGCCGCTGAGCCATGGACGGCGAATCGGCGGCGGTTGCGTCCGTTATCAAAACTTATATCAGAACATCTTTAGTACTTCTTAGTTTCAATACATCCTATATTATACAAATCTGATATGTAATATACGTACGATTTTTGTTATATTATTTCGTAATTCTCCTAATTTTCAGCCTCTGCTTTCTTCGTGAACAGCTTCTTCAGACAACTAAATGCAACCAGCACACCAAGTACCATCAGCAGGATTGCGACGATAAACTGCAGTCCATCGACGAGCATTGTTGCATTTCCGCCGGCGATGTTCTTTACAAGTGCGATTGTCTTCTGTACCAATGCAGTAAATGTTACGGCAAGCATGATGAACATTGGTGCGTACAGTGTCCAGCCGGTTCTTCCGGTTGTCTTCAAGAATACTGCAAGCGCAATCAATACAAGCGCTGCAAGCAACTGGTTTGCAGAACCAAACAAAGGCCATACATTAGTATATCCACCAAGTGTCAGTAAATATCCAAAGAATAATGTTACCACAGTTGCGAAATATTTGTTAGTCAAAATTTTCTGCCATACAGGCATCTTGGATGTATCGGTTGTATCGCCGAGGAACAGCTCCTGGAAAGACATACGACCGATACGCGCAACGGAATCAAGCGATGTCAGTGCAAGTGCAGATACACACATTGTCATAAATACAGTTGCGAGCTGAACCGGCAGACCAAGCTTCTCCAGGAATCCTGCAACACCACTGGAGAAGATTGCAAATGGTGTTCCCTCCGGCTTCGTACCATTGACTGCAACAGCACCAACAACAACCAACGCGATGATACCAAGCAAGGACTCTACAATCATGGCACCATAACCAACCATCGGCATATCCTTCTCGTTCCGGATCGTCTTTGATGATGTACCGGAAGATACCAGACTGTGGAATCCGGAAACGGCACCACAGGCAATCGTGACAAACAATGTTGGGAACAGATAATTTCCACCGACATTAAATCCGTTATATGCATTGAGCTGCATCGTTGGATGTGCTACGACAACACCGACAACCGCACCGATGATCATGCCAAGCAGCATGAATGTCGTCATGTAATCACGTGGCTGCATCAGTAACCACATTGGCATAACCGATGCAAGGAACAGATATGCCATAACAATGTAGATCCATGCACTCTTTGTAGCATACCATGGAAAATGCATACCAAGCGCAAACATACCTACCAAAAGTGCGATTGCAATGACAGCTCTGACGCCCTCATTCATATTCTTTACATGTTTCTGAATTACACCAAATACAATTGCTGCTACGATAAACAACATAGAGATAGAAGCGGCGGATGCATTTGCGTAGCTTGTCTCCTTCGCCATATCTGCAACACCCTTACCAACAAAGGTTCCGGCTACCATATCCGTAAATGCTGCGATAACAAGCAATGTGAACAACCAGCAAAACAGCATAAAAAGCTTTCTTCCTGCCTTACCGATATACTTCTCGATGATCATACCCATCGATTTTCCTTCGTTCTTCACAGATGCATACAAAGCACCGAAATCCTGTACGGCTCCAAAGAACAATCCACCGATCAACAGCCAGAGCAATACCGGCACCCAGCCGAATACAGATGCAAGGATTGGTCCGGTTACAGGGCCTGCACCTGCAATGGATGAAAACTGATGTGAAAATACCGTGAATTTGGATGATGGAACATAGTCTTCTCCATCCTCGTACTTCACTGCCGGAGTTTCAGCTTTCGGATCAAGTCCCCATTTCTTTGCAAGCCATCTGCCATAGAAAAGATAGCCCGCGAACAACACTACAATTCCGATTAAAACAATTACTAAACCATTCATACTTCCTCACCCGCCACGCGGCGGCTCCCTTCTGAATATTTTTGTTACAAAGAGTAAACACATAAAAAACCTCCGTCTTATATAAAGACGAAGGTTTAAACTTCCGCGTTACCACTTTATTTGCCGCATATGCGACCACTCATTCTTATCTTACAGACCGCATATCGATATATTTGCATCTTTTGCATCATCTCAACATGTCATCTGTGAAATAAGCTTCTATGTAACGGTAGAAAACCGGTGACACCTAATGTCCTTCTAGGAATTCAGTGCACTGCTCGCAGAGGATAATTCCCGAAATCCTACACTGTCTCACACCAGCCGACAGCTCTCTGAAGTATTTCCTTTCGAAAACCTTGTTCTGTTCTCAGCATTTGCTCTTTGTTTACCGACATACTAGTCCTATTAAAAACGAATGTCAAGTACTTTTTTGAATTTTTTTCGCAATCAAAACTTCATTTATGCTTTGATTTATGAAGCAACCATTTATACCACGCCGAATGCTAATCCAACTGCGTGCACCAGAAATGCAACAACCCATGCGATGAGACACTGCGCAATAACCGTGATCACTGCCGCTTTTGTGCCGCCCATTTCCCGCTTCACAGTAGCAATCGCAGCCACACATGGTGTATAAAGCAGCGTAAAGATCAGGAATACCATTGCCGTAAACGGAGTAAATAACGTTGCCACGCTCGTCACATCACCACCGAGCAGAACCGTAAGCGTTGATACCACGCTCTCTTTTGCGGTAAATCCTGTAATCAGCGCCGTTGATACTCTCCAGTCACCGAATCCAAGGGGCTTGAAGATTGGAGCAATCAGGCTTCCGATTAAGGCAAGCATACTCTGGTCTGCCGACGCAGCTACGTTGAACCGCAGATCGAAGGTCTGCAGGAACCAGATAATGATCGAGGCAAGGAAGATAATCGTAAATGCTTTCTGGATAAATCCCTTTGCCTTCTCCCAGATCAGGTGCAGCACGCTTTTGGCAGACGGCAGCCGGTAGTTCGGCAATTCCATCACGAAAGGAACCGGCTCACCCTTGAATTTCGTCATCTTCAGAATCAGTGCGTAGATCACTGCACACACGATTCCGATCAGATAAAGTCCGACCATCGCAAACACACGATACTGCCGTTGCACAAATGCACTGATCATAAGTGTATAGATTGGCAGCTTCGCACTACAGCTCATAAATGGCGTCAGCAGGATCGTCATCTTCCGGTCACGTTCACTCGAGAGTGTCCGTGTCGCCATGATCGCAGGCACGGAACATCCAAATCCAATCAGCATCGGCACGAAGCTTCTGCCCGATAATCCGATCTTACGAAGCGGTTTATCCATGACAAATGCAACCCGCGCCATATATCCGGTATCTTCCAGAATCGACAGGAAGAAAAACAGGATCACAATCGTTGGCAGAAAACTGATGACACTTCCGACACCCTGACAGATACCATCCACCACAAGAGAACGTACCACCGGATTAATCTGCGCAACGATAAGTCCCTTGTCGATCCATCCAATGACCGCATCAACGCCAAGCGCCATCACATCGGACAACCACGCACCAAGCAGGCTGAAGGTCATGGCAAAAACAATCGCCATAATCCCGATGAAGCACGGAATCGCTGTGTATTTTCCTGTCAGAAGCTTATCTATCTTTACGCTTCTCCGGTGTTCTTTACTCTCATGCGGACGCACAACCGTCTTCTCGCACAATCTCCCGATAAACTGAAACCGCATATCGGCGATTGCCGCTTCCCGGTCAAGCCCGGTTTCCTTCTCCATGACCGACACGATCTGCTCAAATGCTTCCTTCTTATCTTCTGCAAGCTGCAGTGCATCCTCGATCGGTGTATCCTTCTCAATCAGCTTTGTTGCAGCAAACCGCACAGGAAGATCGGCTTCCTTCGCATCATTTTCAATCATATGCGCAACCGCATGGATACAGCGATGCACCGCTCCAACCGGATCTTTGTCATCCTTACTGTCCGGGCAGAAATCAATTCTTCCCGGCGGTTCATGGTATCTTGCCACATGCATGGCATGGCTTACCAGTTCGTCGATACCTTCATTCTTCGCAGCCGAGATTGGCACCACCGGAATTCCAAGTATCTGCTCGAGCTCATTGACACGGATCGTACCACCGTTCGCCCGTACCTCATCCATCATATTCAGTGCAAGCACCATCGGGATTCCAAGCTCCATCAGCTGCATCGTCAGACACAGATTCCGTTCTAAGTTCGACGCATCCACAATATTGATAATGCCGCTTGGCTTACCTTCAATCAGGAATTCCCGCGTCACAATCTCCTCGCTTGAATACGGGGAAAGCGAATATATACCAGGCAGATCTGTCACTGTTGCCTCCGGATGATTCCGGATCGTACCATCCTTCCGGTCAACCGTCACACCGGGGAAATTCCCGACATGCTGATTGGCGCCGGTCAGCTGGTTAAACAGTGTCGTCTTGCCACAGTTCTGATTGCCGGCAAGCGCAAATGTCAGCTTACCGCCCTTCGGAACAGCCGTCTTCTCGTCATGTACATGAGTGGGATCCGCCTGTCCTAACTCACCAACTCCCGGGTGTTCAATCGACTCATAACGCACATTCTGTTTTGGCGCCTCCGCTTCCTTTTCATGCACATGATCCACATCTATTTTCTGTGCCTCACTCAAGCGCAGCGTAAGCTCATATCCGCGCACCTTCATCTGTACCGGGTCACCCATCGGTGCAATCTTCTGCAGAGTGACTTCCGTTCCCGGCGTCAGTCCCATATCCAGAAGATGATGCCGCAAGGCACCTTCTCCGCCGACCGCCGTGATATAAGCACTCTGCCCCGGCTGTAATTCATCCATTGTCATCTATCATCATCTCCATCTCAAACATCTCTTATATTTCTACATATTTTACAATCCAAATTACATAATACAACTGAATAACCATCAACGCAAACATTATTACAGGCAGAACAAAAAATAATACAGCATCCGACCGGTCAGTTCCATTGCATTCATCGTTTTTTCCATGTATAATAATGCAAAATATTACAAAATAAGTGGGGGGTGTACATTATGGATTCAAAACTATCCGATTCACAGATTATATCACAGATTTCTGGTCGTACTCGGAAAGTCTGTAAATGCATTGGAACGGAAAATCAAATCTCTGACCGGTGAATACCTTGTCAAAGGCGTGCTTGCAGAGAAGGTACAGGTTGAAAAATACGCACCAAATGAGTATATCAACCCGGACTTCGTGAAAAACTGCAACATTCTTCCAAACTACGATCGTATCTCCGGCTCGGATTATGTATCCGGTACTTATCGCGGGGTTCCGTTTACCTTCTGCGATCTGCATCTGCAGTATAAGGATACCTACCGGGATAAAAACGGACGGAAAAGAACCCGCTACCACGCAAAGAAAATGGTTTTCTCTCCGGTATCGTCAGCGGTGCGGCAGAATTTCTCGGCATGAGCCAGAACAAAGTTGAGATGGAGAGCGATCCATTCAACCAGCAGTTCAAGGTAATCACTTCCGATGACGAGCTTGCCTTCTATATTCTCACGCCACAATTCATGGAACATATTGTTGCTGCAGATGAGAAGGTCGACGGCTACACGAAGATTGAATTTGAGAACAGCAGAGTCACGCTGGCACTAAATAACGGGAAAAATTCTTTCGAACTCACAAAGACACTTTGGAGCAAATCCCGTCTGGATGAAACCAGATTGCGGTTCCGCTATGAGCTTAATTCGATATTGAGTATTGTCGACGAAATGTTAACGAAAGAGAATTTGTTTTAGGAGGTATCACACATGTTACATACGATCGAAAATGATTATTTAAAAGTCACGGTATCCGACCACGGTGCCGAGCTTACAAGCGTCTACGATAAGGCACAGGATTTCGAGCGGATCTGGTGCGCCGATCCAGCAGTCTGGAACCGTCATGCTCCGGTGCTGTTTCCATTTGTCGGAAAGGTGAAGGGCGGTGCCTATCGTTACAACGGAAATACATACGCCATGAAGACACAGCATGGATTTGCGCGCGATGCGGAATTTACCTGCATCGAGGAAACCACTGATTCTATCACGCACAAGCTTGTGTATTCCGATGAGACACTGGAGATCTATCCATTTGAATTCGAACTGCTAATCACACACCGCTTCGATGCAGAAAATCCTCGTCTCCTGCACGTCACATGGGCAGTGAAAAATCTTGGTTCCGATGAAATGTTATATTCCATCGGCGGACATCCGGGATTCCAGATTGCACCGGGACATGCGCGGAGCGAATATTCCATCGCCCTGCCGGATGCAAATCCACGACACTATCTCCTGCTCGATGCAGCCGGTTCCGGACTTGCCGATACGAGCAAGAGTTATCCATTCAACGACGCCGGTAACGCCTACGTTCCTGTTACAGATACGTTGTTTGACAAGGACGCGCTGGTCTTCGAGGACGGACAGCTTCCAAGTGTCGGACTCGTCGATGCGGACAAGAAGCCATTTGTCACACTTACCTGCACAGACTTCCCATACGTCGGAATCTGGTCAAAACCGGATGGCCCGTATGTCTGCTTAGAGCCTTGGATTGGGCGTACCGATAACATGGATTTCACCGGAGATCTGAGTGAGAAGCCGGGCGAGCAGAAGCTTATCGCAAACGCCGAAACCGTGCACACTTACACGATCGAGTTTCACAGTTCCATCTGAATCCGGCTGCCGCCTCTGCCTTTTGTGACGCGCAGCTTCTGTGGAATATCCATCAGTTCATCCCGGTGGCTGATGATGCCGACCAGCTTATTTTCTCCTGACATGCTGAGTAACGCATCCTTTGTCTCCTCCAACGACTTCGAATCCAACGTACCAAAGCCCTCATCGACAAACAGTGCATCCATCTGGATACCGCCTCGATTTTCCGCAATTGTATCCGACAAGCCAAGCGCCAGAGATAACGATGCTTTAAAACTTTCGCCGCCTGACAGATTTCCAACCGGGCGGCGTTTTCCTGTGCTGATATCCAGCACCTCCAGATCCAGAAATGTATTGGTCTGTTTTCCAACTGCATTCGTCTGCCGGTACAACTGAAACTGGTTGTCACTCATCGGAAGCAGATGCCGGTTTGCAGCCTGAAGAATGCTGTCAAAGCCTGCTGCCTGAATATACTGCTCAAACGTAATCTTTCCGTTTCTTGTCTGCCCGGATACAAGCGTGTACAACCGATAGCTCGTATCATTTTCCTTCTTTGCTTTCTCGTATGCCACCTGCTGTGCACGGATATTCTGTTGTTTCTCGCAGTTATTCTGGATACGGAATGTAATCGCCTGCAAAGCCGTTCGAAGTGTTTCCACCTGTACACGTTTGCTTGTATGCTCCTGCTGTAACTGTTCGAAATCAACCAGCGTCCGATGTCTGGCATCCTGCTCCTGTTCTAACTGTGACAGTCTGGCGGCAACCTCCGTTACCTTTTTGTCATAATCTGCCAGTTTCGCTTCCTCCGCATGTATCTCTGCATCTGTTGCCACCTGCGCCTGCATTTCCTCTACCGATGCAAACTGGCATGCCGTCAGCTTCTCATTTAATCGCTGTTTTAACATCTGCGCATCGGACTTTTGCTGTTCGAGTGCCTGCTTCTGCGTTGCTATGGACGCCTGTACACGTGCTACCGCCTCATCTGCGGATTTCTTTTCTTTCGCTGCTGTATCAAGTGCTGTCTGAATCTCCGTCACACGTGCCAGTGCATGATTCCCCGCCTGCATGGCGGCTTCCCAATCTGGATACGATAATGTCTGTAATGCTGCTAAGGTCGCCTGTGAAGCAGCCTGCTTCGCAATGAGCGATTGTCGCTCCTCTACAAGCGACTTTCGCTGCTCTGCAAGCCGCGCCATCTCTGTCCCTTGTGCACGTGCAAGCATAGCTTCCACCTCGCGCAGCTTCTCACAGTTTTGCTGTAATGTATCCATTTGCTCTCTGCTTTGCGCAACAGTATCCACCAGCTTTTCCCGCTGTCTCTCGAAGCTTACAATCAATTCCTCTAATGCCTCAACACCACCGATAAACTCAGGTGTCATGTATCCCCGTATCTCCTCTTTTATCTGCTGCCCCTTTACCTGTACATCTGCTCGCAAAGACGAAGCGCTGGCAGTTGCCTGATTAAAAGCATCCAGTTTTTTCTCTTCCGCTGCCTTTAATTCTTTGCATTGTTCCTCCGTCACAGATGCCTCAACCAGTGTCGCGAGCTTCTCATGATGCGTAGCTCCACACACCGGACACGGTTCGCCCTCTGCCAGATCACTTGCCAGAATTCCTACCAGATTCGCCCGATAAAGTCTGTCTGCATGGGTAAATGCTTCCTTCGCAGACTCATACGCATCCTGCTTTTTCCGATATTCACTCTGTGCTTCCTCTAACTCCTGCTGCTTCCGTCTCCATGCAGGAATCAGATTCTTCGCAATGGATTCTGTCTTTTTCTGGCTGTCCAACAGTTTATCATGCGCCGCCTGTGCCTGCGCAAGCTGCTGTGGCTCTTCCTTCCACATTGCCTGCTGCTCCTGCAGCTCTCCAATCCGCTTCTGTAACGTCTGTTCCGCTGTTCCAAGTTCGACTTCCTGCTGTTCCTGTGCGGCAAGCTGCAACTGGATTTGTCCAAGTTCGTGTTGTAGCATTTCCCGCTCTTTGTAACGTGGTTCTTCCTCGCGCACCTTATCCACGATCTTCTGGCATTGCTCCGCTTCTGGTCGTAAAGCCTCCGTCTCTTTCACTTTTGCATCTGCCATCCCAGCACGTGTCTGACAATCCGCAAGCGTCTGCGCGCCATCTGTGATCAGCTGCTTTGTCCGCTCCCATTCATGTTCCTTGGCACTCCATGCATCGTACTCCGGCTTTACTTTATAGGTTGCCTGCTTCGTGCGATCAAGCTGTATCCTTCGTTCTTCAAATAATCCCTTTTGTGATTCTAATACTTCCCGCTCTTCCTTCGTCCGTGCATACCGCTCTAAAATTGCATTGTTATCCTTTGCCGATACGAGTGTGCCCTGTAACTTCTGTAATTCTTCCTCCGCCTGTGCAAGCACAGTTTCTTTTTGCTTTGCTTTTTCTGTATCTTCCCCGATCACAGCTTGCAGCAACGTAAGCATTTCCTCGATATTCCACACCGCTTTGCTGTCCTGCAGCTTCTCCTGCAAGTCACAGATACGCTGTACCACCGACCGCGGTTGTTCTTCCGAATCCTCCGCCAAGTCCTCTGCCAAAATTCCAGATATTCCTTCTGAAATCTCCGCTGGCTCTACCTTTACCTCACGGAACGACTGGGAGATACTCTGCTCCCTTTCCTTACGCGCGGCAAAACTTACATCCATACGATTTTTCAGTTTCAGTTCCAGTTTCTTATAGGCATCGGTCTGGAAGATTGTTCGAAGAATCTCTGTACGTTCGTTTGTCTTTGCATTTAACAGCTTCCAGAATTCTCCCTGCGCGATCATCGCAACCTGCATAAACTGTCCGGCATCCATATTCAGAAGCTGAGGTATCGCGCCTGGCTTCTCTTTCGTTCCATCAACGTTTTTCGCACCTTCGAGCGTTGTTCCATCCGGCTGATAGAAAGTCACCTTTTCTGCCTGCTCATCCGGCTTGCCATTTCGGTTGGTATACTTAAAGCTCGGTTTTCTGCACACATGATAGTCCTTGCCCTGATGCGTAAAATAAAAATCGACAAAGCTTTCCACTTTCTTATCCACGTACTCGCTTTTCAGATTCTTCGTATCGCGGTAGCTTCCGCTCGCTTCCCCATAAAGCGCATAGCTGATCGCATCAAAGATCGTTGTTTTTCCTGCACCTGTATCTCCACAAATCAGGAACAGACCTTTCTCCTCAAATTGGGTAAAATCAATCTCCGTCTGCTCTGCATACGTCCCAAACGCCTGCATTACCAATTTAGTCGGCTTCATAGATTCCCACCTCCTTCGCAACGTCCTTCATCATATCCATTTCCTCTTCGCTGATCTGGGCACCATACATCTGCTTATAAAAATCACCAATCAGTTCCTCATATGACCGGCTCTGTGTTGCCTGTACCACATCCACATGGGAAAGTTCTCGCGTATGGGAATTATCATAATCCAGCTTTATCGTGTTCGGATAATATTGTCGCATGATCCGCATTGCATCCGGGACAATGTCCTCATCCGTCAGCGTTACATAAACAAAATCTTCTGTATGTTCGATTTGATTTTCTTCCTTTACAATCTCTGTAAATGTTCCCCGGATATGAATGAGATCCCGCAGCGGAACGAGCTTCTCCAGCTCGATCGTCACCTGTCCTTCTCCATCCACTGTCACGATTGGCACCTGCTTTGCTCCATCCCGCTCGCGCACGCCGCCCGGAATCTGCTTCACCGGGCCAGCCTCTGACAGAGAATATTTGAGCGGGGAACCAGCATACCGCACTTCCTCTCTGCCGACACTCTGCGAGGAATGGATATGTCCAAGTGCCACATAACGAAATGCATCGAAACAGTCATACCCGATTTTCTCTACCGTTCCAACATGCTGCGTCAATGCACCCTCAGAACCGCCCAGTGTTGGATCTTTGCCCTTTCCTGATACAAACTGATGCGCCACTAAAATATTTCTCTGCTTCTGATTGATCTCTGCGTGTGCCAGTACCTCCCGCACCGCATCCTCATACGTCTCGATCTTTGCCTCCGGGAACGCACGCTTCACCTGCGATGCTTTCACGAACGGGAGCTGATAGATATGTACGGCTCCATAAGCATCCTCTATCACATGATGAAATAATTTCCCCTGATATTTGGCAGCGATATGCACATCATTTGCCTCAAACAAGCTGCTTCCAAAATTCAGCCGCTCGTCCGAATCATGGTTTCCGCTGATCATATAGACCTGCAAATGCCGTTCAACCAACTCACAGATAAATTCGTCCAAGATCTGCACCGCCCCTTCACTTGGTACCGTCTTGTCAAACACATCTCCGGCAATCAGAACCGCATCGACCTGCTTTGTCTCTGCAATTTCCAAAATCTGCTGCAGGATGTACCGCTGGTCATCCTTCAGATCAAAATCCCCCAATGTTTTTCCCAGATGTAAATCTGCCAAATGTAAAAACTTCATACTCTCACCTCTCCGGTATCTGTTCATTCAACCATGCAAGCACAGCTTCCCTTCCCTCTGCATCAAACGGAAATGTTTTCCTTGTGATCTGCTCCTCCGGTGTCTTCTCATAGCAGGTACTTGCATGCCATATACACACTTCAAAGAAATTCTCGGAAGTCGTCTCGCCACCTTCCTCCACGGGTTCATGCTCGACCGTGAGCTTTGCGATCCGGTACCGCGGTCCATAAATATCGCCCCCCGTCAGAATTCCTTTTGCATTATAAAATGGTAAATCAAATATCACATCGCCTGTAATCACGCGTATTCCTCCCATATGTTTCGTTCTTATAAATTATACTTTTATCATTATAGCATACGGAAGCATATTTTCTAAACAAAAAAGAAACTGATTCATTTTCCTGCATCCATCTATGGAATCTCTTGTCGGTTTGTGCTAGAATAGGTATAAAAATATTGCATAATCGAGGTGCGAAAGATGGATTCCACATTGAAACGAACATGGGCTGAAATCGACTTAGATGCCCTTGCTCATAACTATAAAACATTGCGTGACCGCATTGGCGCAAATGTCAAATTTTTAGGCGTTGTCAAGGCAGATGCCTACGGACATGGCTCCGTACAGGTCAGCCGCCTGCTGCAGGAGCTTGGTGCTGATTATCTGGCGGTCAGCAGCATCGACGAAGCGATTGAGCTTCGCTTAAATGACATTACCATGCCGATTCTGATTCTTGGACATACGCCAAAGGAGCAGGTCAGCCGCCTGATTGAGTACAACATCACACAGGCTGTCACCTGTAAAGCAAAGGCACTTGAATACAGCGAAGAAGCCGTGAAATGCGGTGGCACATTGAAGATTCATATCAAGGTTGACACTGGAATGTCCCGTCTGGGATATCTGTGCGACGGGGATTATTTTGATACTGGTGTGGAAGGTATCTGTGAGGGCTGCTCGCTTCCGGGGCTTTACGCCGAAGGTATCTTTACACATTTTGCTGTGTCGGATGAGCCAGGCGATGCATGCAAAGCCTACACGGAGCATCAGTTCCAATTATTTACTGACGTGATCAAAAGCGTCGAGGAAAAGCTCGGCAGACGGTTCGCCATCCGCCACTGTGCCAATACCGGTGCGGTTGCACGCTACCCGGAAACATGGCTCGATATGGTAAGACCGGGACTTTTGTTATATGGCTATGGTGAATTCGCAGATGAGCTTGGACTCCAGCCAGTCATGAGCTTAAAGACGACTGTCAGCACGATCAAGACCTATCCGACTGGTACCGCAATCAGCTACGGCGGCATCTATGTAACGGACAAGACAACGCGTATGGGTGTCATCCCTTACGGCTATGCCGATGGATTCTTCCGTGCCCTGTCCAATCGCTGCACGCTAATGTCGGACGAAGGTCCAGTTCCACAGCGCGGAAAGATCTGCATGGACATGTGTATGATTGATCTGACTGACAAGATGCAAATCGATGTCGGAAGCGAGATTGAAATCTTCGGAAAGAAGAATTCCATCAACGTTATGGCAGCTCTGGCAAACACGATTCCATACGAATTAACCTGTGCCGTCAGCAAGCGAGTTCCAAGATTCTACTACCGGAATGGAAAGATGATCGAGAAAGAATTGCTGTTGCGTGGGTAAATTGTTGCGCAAGTAATTACATAAGCATAAAAAGCTGGGATTTTTGTCCCAGCTTTTTGTTTGCGTTCCAGCTTCCTATATCTCATGACGGATATCCGAACCAATACCCCGCTGCAATTTTATCCGCTCGTTTTCTGCTTCCACATTCATCTTGGAAAGAATAACCAGAATCAATACATCGAAGATCAACGGCAGCCACAAGTACATAAACTGCATCATATCCAATGCAGACTGCGGCTGTGTCGTATTTTTGCCAACATAGCCGCTCAATTCCATCAGCCATCCAACAACCGCAGTTCCGATACCGCCACCAATCTTCACGCCCAATGACGTGCAGGAATACATCGTTCCATCGACATGCTTTCCCTGTGTGAGATAGGTGTATTCCGAACAGGATGCGATCATGGCATTCATATCGCCCTGCCACGGTCCCTGACCGAGCGCAGCAACAGCTGTAAATACAAGCATCAATGGCACATTGCCGATATAACCTGCCACGACAACCAGTGCCCTGCCAATTACAGCAAGCATATAGCCTCGCATATTTAATTTATACATGCCCTTCCATTTTCCTACCAATGTCGGCGTGAAGATCAACGCAATAATCAGAGGAATATTGACCGCCCATGCAAACCATCCGAAGAGGTTTTTATTTTTGAGCACCCATGTCATATAAAACAAGCCAGCACCAATCATCGCACTGTACAACTGCTGTAAGATATATGTCCCACAGATCATCATATAATATTTGTTCTTCACAAGCAGCTTGAACGCCTGAATCAGTCCATATTTTTCTTCATTATCCTGCGTTTTGCCCTCGTTCAACTCTTCCTCTGAAAGCTCCTTCACTGAGAGACTGGAAATCGTATTTACAACCAGTCCAATGACTGCATAAATGATTGCAACCAGTCTCCATGCCGCCGCATCACCACCACAGCGGTCAACAAATCCAACGGTAATCGACTGGATCAAAAGACTTGTCGAAAATGCGAAGATAAACCGGTAAGACCCCATCTGTACACGTTCCTTGCTGTTCTTCGTTATCAGCGATGTAAGTGCCGAATACGCGATATTATTTGCCGTGTAAAAAATGCCATTTAACAGTGTGTATGCCAGAAAGAACCACGTATACTGTGCTGTCTTGCCAAGGCTTGTCGGTACCGCAAAGCATGCAACCAGCGTGACTGCGCAGCCGATATATCCATACAGCATCCACGGACGTGCTTTCCCAAGCTTGCTGTGTGTCTTGTCGATCAGTGAACCAAAGAAAACATCTGTAAATCCATCCAGCAACTTCGAAAATGCGATCAAAGTTCCAACTATTCCGGACGCAAGCCCAACCGTCTCGGTCAGATAGATCATGACAAACGATGTCAAAAATGCATACACTACATTTCCGGCAATATCGCCGGAACCGTAGCCCACCTTGTTATACCATTTTAAATATTTTTTCTCTTCCATAGCTTTTCTCCTCATATCATCCCTTCACATACGGAACAAGTGTAAACCCAAACTGAAATTCCTTCTCATCGAATCGATATGCCGCAAGCACCTCCGGTCCACAGCTGTTGGAGCCAATGCCATTTAACGCATAATCAATACATAATACCGTACTGTCCGATTCTTCCAATTCATAATTGTGTTTTGCCTGTGCCAGCATTTCCTGTGTGTAGTTTGACGCCTGAAATGAAAATGGTGTCTCAGACGCTGCCGCGATTCCATACCGGCCGTTGTACAGTTCGACATAATCACAATCGAAATGACTGCCATTTTCCTGTGGCATAATGTAGTCCTCATGCAGATCCTTCACCGCACTGCGATACAATCCATGACTCGCAGCTCTGTGCTTGTCACGGTAGCTCTCCTGCGGTCCCATGCCATAATACGAAGCCTCAGAAAGATTCTTGTTGAAGAATACACGCACACCGAATCTCGGAAGTTCTGGGAACTCTGCATCCTTGCTTACCTCCATGGATGCGGTAATTCTTCCTGAACTTTCCACCTTCCACACGAGCTCGACATCCAGAATCTTCTGTACCGTTGGTGCTACAACGCCGACATGACTCATCACAATCACGCCGTACTGGTTCTGAATTGTCTCCACCTTATACGCTCTTGTGTACGCCTCGTGAAAATGTGCGTTTTCCCATTTTGCGCGGATATACATATCATTATCCGTCGGTGCCCGCCAGATGTTCAGTTCCATCGAATGGTTCAGATAGTCCCGTCCTGCATATTGAAGCTTCGTAAAAAGTCCGGTTCGTTTGCTGATTGCATATGTGAAATCGCTCGCCTTTAATGTGATCTCTGTATCGGTTTCGCTGACGCTGATCTCATTTTTCTCTTCCGCTTCTGCCAGCCATTTGACTGCCGTCTGGTTTCTGCCATCGACATTGGCAAGCAGCACCTCATCAAATCCTAATTCATGCTTTGCCGGAAGCAATGGAAGTTCTTTTTTCAACTGATACCGGAGCTTCAGATACACCTTGCCGCTCTGCGGAATGTCCAACTTGAGCGTCATCACACCGTCGCTGTGCGGTGCGATCGATACCTCATCCAGCACACCCTTTTGCACGCACAGACCATCCACAGTTATTTCATACAAGATGTCTGCATAATCGCTTATATCATCAAAATCCATATAGTTATGCAACACAAGTCTGCCGGTCTTCTCATCATAAGATACAACACGCACCGGACGGTACACATTCTTATATTCAAGCAATCCTGTATGTGGTGTACGATCCGGGTACACCAGTCCATCCATACAGAAATTTCCATCATGGATTGTCTCGCCGTGATCGCCGCCATAATAATATTTCGTCTTTCCATTTTCCGCCTGTCCGTGCGCAATCGCATGATCGCACCACTCCCAGACGAATCCGCCACACATCCGTGCATCCTTCTGGATTATCTGGAAATAATCCTCCAGATTGCCGGGCCCGTTCCCCATGCTATGGCAATATTCCACAAGCAGAAACGGTTTGCTGCCATCCTTCTCGAGATACTCTTCGATCTCGGAAAGTGCCGGGTACATCCGGCTGTACAGATCAAGATTTGAGTAATCATACGTCACATCGTAATTCCGATACCGCGCACTCTCATACTGCGTGATACGGGATGGATCGTATTTCTTTGTCCATGCAAGCGCCTTTTCAAAATTGCATCCATACGCACTCTCATTTCCCATCGACCAGAAAATGATACAGAAGCGGTTTTTATCACGCGCAACCATACGCTTCACGCGATCGAGAATCGCCTGCTCCCATGCCGGATCATCTGCAATCTTCTCGTTCCATTTTTTGAAGCGGTTGTAGTCTGTATCCTCCTTGCGGTACAGCATAAATGGTCCATGTGCCTCGATATCTGCTTCATCGCACACGAGGAATCCATAGCGGTCGCACATCTGATAAAAATACGGTGCATTCGGATAATGACTCGAACGAATCGCATTGAAATTGTGCTCTTTCATCAAGACAAGATCTTTCCTGATCTTTGCAACATCAACTGTAAATCCTGTGACCGGATCCGAGTCATGCCGGTTCACACCGCGCAGCTTGATTGCCTGTCCATTGAAATATAACACCCGCTCCTGTATTGCTACCGTGCGCAAAGCGATTGCATCCTCGATTGTCTCATCCGCATTTTGCAGGATAAGCGTGTATAAATACGGATGTTCCGTATTCCAAAGCTCCGGGTTCGCAATCTCCAATGTCACAGTTCCCGCCTTGCTGATTACTGCCTGTGCAGCCACAGTCCCTGCCGCATCCTCCACGGATACGGTAACCGGAGTCTCCTGATAGTAGCTGATATCCAATGTAATTTTCGCACACGCTTCCGTGATTTCCGTCGTGATCCGATAATCCTGCACCGCCTTTTCCGGCCGCTTCAGAAGATAGACATCCCGGAAGATACCGCTCATCCGGAACTTATCCTGATCTTCGAGATACGAACCATCGCACCATTTCAAGACAAGTACGGCAATCGTATTCTCGCCCTCTTCTATCACGTCTGTCACATCGAACTCGCTCGTTGCATGGGACACCTGACTGTATCCGGTATAGGTGCCATTCACCCATACATAAAAGCAGCTATCCACGCCCTCAAAGTTCAGGTACACCTTCGGAGCCTTCTCATCCTTCGCATAAGAAAACGTATGCACATACGCACCACACGGAATATCCTGCGGCACATACGGCGGATCAAACGGAAATGGATAGCGGAAATTCGTGTACTGATGCGTGTCATAGCCTGCCATCTGCCAGACACCAGGCACGGGAATCTCATCAAAATCCGACGTATCATAACCGCTCTCATAAAATGCATCCCTCACATCATAGATGCTCTCAAAATACCGGAATTTCCACATCCCGTTTAACATCTGTACGCGGTCGGATGCCTCCCGATGCTCTACCAGATCCTCCATTCGGTGGGAAGCTGGTATATAATACGCTCTTGGCGGCATTGTATGTTCATGTAAGAAATCCAAATCTTCATAATAACGTGGCACAATCATAAATCGTCCTCCTATATATGTATTTTTTTGTTGTCTATGAACCGTTCATATTTTCTGTCTTTCCGTATTGTCTGATATTATAATACTGATTTCCGTACAAAAAGTCTATGAACAGGAATGGACAAAATATGGACGAAATGATACAATGAGCATTGCGATGGGATGTGCTTGCACATACCAGCATAATGCGAATACAAACATGGAGCCGCAGGCGACATGATACAATAAACAATAGGAGGTGTCCCTATGTATATCAATACCGGTTACTTAAATCATTCTCATCAGGATTTCAAGGACAAGAGCCGTCCGCTCGTCGTCGGGAGCTGTGGCATTTATCGTCTGACCGATGATCCGAAGATGCCGACCTACCGTCCAAAGGGACGTTTGGATTATCAAATTATCTATATCTCGTCCGGGCTTGGACATTTTCATTTCGATAAACCGGAAAATGAGACGATCGTCCCTGCCGGAAATATGGTGTTGTTCCGTCCAAAGGAATTACAGAAATACGAATATTATGGCGAAGATAAAACCGAAGTTTACTGGATTCACTTCACGGGTTCCGATGTAAAAAATATTCTGCGAAGCTATGGTCTGCAAGATAACCAGAGAGTTTTCCCCGTCGGTTCCTCGCTCGAGTACGAGCGGCTGTTCAAACAGATCATACAGGAATTGCAGCGTTGTCAGGATCACTATGAGGAAATGCTCGCCCTGCTGCTTCGCCATCTGCTTATTGTGTTTCAACGGGAACTCACGCGCGAGCACATTCTGAAAAACGAATATCTGGATCGGGAGATGCACAGTGCTGTTACCTATTTCAATGAGAATTACAATCAGGATATCAGTATAGAAAATTACGCCCAGACAAGGGGCATGAGTGTGAGCTGGTTTATCCGGAACTTCAAGAAATACACCGGCATGACACCGATGCAGTTTATCGTATCGTTGCGCGTCAACAATGCGCAGATTCTTCTGGAACAGACCAATTATTCCATCTACGAGATTGCGAAGATCGTCGGATACGATGACCAGCTCTACTTCAGCCGGCTGTTTCGCAAACAAAAAGGAGTCTCTCCTTCCCAATACAGAAAGAGACAACCCCTTGCCTAATTTCAGATTACAGTTTCTTCAGGAAATGCTCCCGGTTCGGGTATTCCTCCCGGAATGCCCGCTTTGCGGCCTCCTGCAGCAATGCAAATTCCTTCTCCATATGCAACATGTGCGGCGCGGTAAATGCAATCGCACTAATCTGTTCTGCGATTTTCTTTGCCACGCCCTCATCGGATAACTGCCCCATACCGAAAACGATCGACGTAAAGCCTCTGCCGTTTCTGCTTACATCAATAAACTTCCGGAATGCATGCGTCATCTCAGACAGCAGAATTTCCTGTTCGGCTTCCGGCCGCTTGTCTGCATCAAACAGGCACAGTCCGGAGACGGTCTCAACTGCCTGCTTGCGCTTCTGTCCACCGATATCATTTGCCCCACTCTCCGCAATGTATTTGAGCTGCATCAGATACCCGACGAATGCATCGGTCTTCGGTTTGCGCTTTCCGTAACGCGCCACCCAGAGTTTCTTTATAAACGCCGCATCCACTTCCTCCGGCTTTCCCGCAGAATGATTTGCTATTTCACTTGCGTTCACAGTTTTATCTGCATTCGTATTCAATATGTCCAGCCGCTTCTCCGCGTCCATTTCGTTGTAAAATTGCTCTAACCATGTCTCCTGCATAGCTGTTCTCCGTTTCCTTTATACTGCCAATCAACATCTGCATCTATTTATCCACGCATCCATTCATCCGTGCGTCCATTCATCCACGCATTTAGTCTTCAGCGCATTCAGTCATACATCCATTCATTCATCCGTGCATTCATTTTCTGCATAATTCCAGTTGCAGCCTTCCTTACTTTCCAAGGAATGTATCTACGTTGTCCCCATCAACCTTACGATATTGTGACATATAATAGATGTCATCCTCCAGTCCATACCCTTCGATATCGCTTCCCTGAAACAATGCGACCGTCAAAAGTGCGATCATCCTCGCCTGATCTTCCTTATCGTTATAGACCGTTCCCTGCATCGTACCATGTTCCACTGCCTCCAATGCATCGGTCAGACCATCAATGCCGAAAATAATCGGCCGCTCCGCCTGCCTGTAGCCGGCATTTTTGTACGCCTCAACAGCCCCCAGCGCCATCTCATCATTGTTCGATAAAATCAACTCAATCTCAGAACCATACTGATCGATCAACTGACTCACCCGGTTTTCCGCCTGTGCGCGGTTCCAGTCTGCAAACTGATAACTGAGTTTTTCCAGTTCTATTTCATTCTCAATCATCGTCTTAACCGACAGGTCTGTCCGGCTGATTGCATCCTGATGTCCGGCTTCCCCTTCTAAAAGCACATATTGGATCTTCCCATCGCCATTCTTATCGACCTCCGGGTGATTCTTAATATATTCCGCTGCGATCTCGCCCTGCATCTCACCGGACTGTGCTGCATCACAGCCAACATAGAAAAGCTTATCCCACTGAAGAAGATCCTCCTGCACCGGTTCCCGGTTAAAGAAAATAACCGGAATATCATTCTGCCGCGCCATACGGACAATATTCGACGGGGCTGTCCGGTCAACCAGATTCACGCACAAAACATCACATCCGGCGTCAATCATTTCCTCAACGATCTCGTCCTGCTCCTGCTGGTCATTGTCGCCGCTTCTTACAGATACGATTACCTTCATCGTATTGCTCTCTTTTGCTTTCAGATTACTTTTTATTATATCTGTCATTGCATTGATAAACGGGTCGTCCGGTGTATATGTCACGACACCAACACGCAACATATGATCGGCTTTTGTGTCCTGCTTTCCGCAGCCTGTCAGTGAAATCAAAAATACCCACACGCACAACCATGCTATCATATTCTTCTTTACGTCTCTTCTACTCATACGAATACAAAAACCTTTCTATCTCATCCGAGAACAAATCTTCTTTATAAATAACTTTTACTTCCTTCTCATGGCTCTTCAACGTGTAAAATGTCCGTGTCAGTTCTTTTTCAATTTCCTCGACACTCTCATAACCAATCCCGTATCCATCCGGGATTACCAGACACTGCACCTGTCCTGCATCGAGCAGTGCAATCGATTTCATGCTCGTACCAACGCCAAAGATCTTCGCATCCTTATACACACCATTTTCCGCGTGTTCACCCAGCGTATCCAAGGCTTGTGTATCCATTACCACCATATAATCGACGGACTCCTGTGCATCAACAACCGCACAGATATCCGTGTCACTTTCTTCATTATACTCCCATGCAATCTCGCAATCCTGTTTCTCCAATGCGTCCTTCAGTCCCTGGATACGATTCACACTTGCCTCCGTCTTGGATCGTCCGGCAATCACGCCAATCCTTTTTCCTTTCAGCCCATCTTCGTCCTGCGTAATAAGCTGCGTGCCAAGTGTGTATCCAATCTGGTAATTATCCGGTTTGACTGTCGCATACCCGCTTGCCTCTGGCTGTTCACCGGTATAAACATCTTCTGTCAGAAGTACAAATGGCTTCTTCTGCTCGCCGAGCCAGTCTAACATATCCTTCGTATCTGTGCCTGGTGCCGGGCACAGGATAAATGCATCCACATCGTTTTCCAGCTGTTCCTCGATCAGCTCCCGCTCGTCCTGCGCGCTTACAATATCATCCGTATTACAGATAATCAGATGAAGATTATTGGTTTTCGCAGACTGCTTTAATCCATTGATTACACCCTCCCACCGGGTGTCACCGGAATTCTGCAGGATAACCGCTACACGCTTTTGAGCGACATCCTCCTGGAAGATTTTATGTATGAAGAAGGCTGCGAGGACAATCAGAATAAGCTCTGCAATGAGAAATGTTAATTTATCTCGTTTCATCTGTAGCCCTCCCATTTCTATAGCTCTGCGCCTCGAGCTGCTGCCGGTTCTCCTCCGTAAACGGAATTGCCGGAATGTGTATCACAATCTTCGTTCCTTCATCAGGCTCACTGTAAACAAGAAGACCATATTCGTTACCAAACATCAACTGAATCCGGTTGTGCACATTGATGAGTCCTACCCCGGAACCATGCTTTGGTACTTTATTGTTATCCTTGAGGACATTTTCAACCGTTTCCTCACTCATACCCATGCCATTATCCTCGACCGAGAGATAGATATCATCTCCCTTTTTCTCACCGCTTACCGTAATCATTCCGCCGTCATCCTCGTCCATATTTCCAACCCCATAATAGATTGCATTTTCCAAGATCGGCTGTACGATGAGCTTGACCGTACAATAATCGTTGACTTCCTCGTCGATATCAAACTTCACCTGGAACCGCTCCTTATAGCGAACAAGCTGGATATTCATATAGCTTCGGCTGTGCTGCAGCTCATCCGCGATCCGGATTACGGTTCTGCCCTTTGACAGACTGATCCGAAGCAGTCTGGCAAGCTCCGAAATCATGAGAACCGCTTCCTTATTCTTCTGTGCCTCAACCATCCATGTAATCGACTCGAGTGTATTATATAAGAAATGTGGATTGATCTGACTTTGCAGTGCATCCATCTCACTCTTTCTGCGTTCAGTCTGTTCCCGGATAATCTCCTGCATCAGATTCTCTATCTGTTCATAGGACTTCTTGACCGAATATCCGAGATGCCTGATCTCCGAGGAACCGCCAATATAGATATCCGTATCCCCGCCTGTCTCATATGCCTTGACTGACTCATTCAGCCGCAGAATCGGACGTGAAATCTTTCTTGATATGATCCGGTTTACTTCGAGCAGCATCATCATCAAAATCAGAATGGCTGTGATAATATAATACCGGAACCGGTTGATATTTGCTGTCTGTACACGCTCCGGAATCACACCGACCAGCTTCCAGCCGGTATATGCCACACTACTCACAACAACATTTCCCGGTCTACCGTTCAGCGAAAGCTCATACGTTCCGTCTTCTAATTGCGATGTCATCTCACAGTTTTCCGAAAAATATCCACGGTCAATATCTGCACGTCTCGGATGGTAAATCATCTGTCCATCCCGGCTGCAAAGGTAATAATAAATACCGTTTGAGGACTCATTGATCCGCTTCATCGTATTTGATATCACAGAATATTTCATATCTACCAGCAGTACACCGCTGCGCGGTTTTTCCCCATCGTTAATATCCACGGAACGGCTGAGGGAAATAACCCAGTAGTACCGGTATGTGCCATCCTCAAACAGATTCTGAATATGCGGCAGGGAGAAATGCACATTCTCAATCTCCTCCTCTGCGTTTGTATACCAGTCCTGTTCGGATGCCTTTACGCCCTTCTTGCGTTCCGAAACCGGCTCCGCCATAAGCTGTGCACCATTGCTGTCATACAGCGCCATGCTTTGAACCTTGTCTGTGTTGATTTCATAAAGCAGACTGAACTGGCGGTTAAAATCATCACTGGAGATATCATTTTCCTGAATGATATTATAATTCACTGCATTCATTATCTGACGGACATTCAACAACTCCGCATCCAGCTTATCCACCGTGCTTTCGACCATACTCTCTGCATTCGACACAGCCGTCTGCTTCATCGCCATTTTAAAACGATTATACAAAAGCAGGCCAATTGTAATTGTCGTAATCAACGTAAGTGCAGTAAGAACCGCCATAATGATTGACTGGATATCCAGTCCGATAAATCTCCTATGATGTGTCCAGCCCTGCTTTTTCATCCACTTTTGAAGCCAGCTTTCCTTCTTTTGCAATTTTCCCATCTCTCTTGTTTTCAATCCATTTCCCCTATTTTTTTCTTACTGATTCGTATGCTGTGCCCGGTACTTCGACGGTGACACGCCAAATCGTTTCTTGAATACATAACTGAAATAATTCGCATCCAAATATCCCACTCGCTCAGCGATCTGATAGCTCTTCTCATTTGTTTCCAGTATCAGTGTTGCCGCATGATCCATCCGGTAATCCGTCAGATACGTAATAAACGCTTTTCCTGTCTCCTTCTTGAACACCGACGAAAAATACGAATTCGATACCCCGAGCACAGAGCAGATCGTGTCCAATGACAAATCCGGCTCCATATAGCGCTCACGTACAAGATTCTGCGCATCGGTCACAAGCCGTCTCGATGTACTGTTTCGAGCATTTTTCAACTGTTCCCCAAGCTCTACGGAAACTCCCTGCATCCATGCCGTAAGTGTACTCTCATCCATCTGCGGAATCGTCTCGTAAGGATTCTGGATTCCGTGCAGATAATCATTAAAATCAAGGAAATTATTTGCACAAAACCTGTAAAATGCTCCCACCATCTCCATGATTGCAAGATTATACTGACTGACCGTCTGTGCATTGCTGTGCAGCTTTTCTATTTCGTTTACAACGACCTTCTCAATCTCTTCCTTTAACCCTAAATGAATGGCTTTGAACAAATCATGCATTCTTGTATCTTCCGGCTGCAAGGTCGTTTCCTGTTCCTTCGGTGCAAGCTCGGCAATATTGATCGCGCGTTTCGTTCCATACAGTACCCTGTATGATACTGCCTCTCTGGCACCATCGTAAGACGTTTTAATATTCGCCATATTGTCGCATACACGACCGATACCTGCCGTAACCACCGCCCCCATCACACGATAAGCCCATTTGCAGAATCGATCACACGAATCCGTAAACTGCACAATCGCGTCCTCCGATGAAAGCTCTATCAGCATCAGTGTATTGCCAAGATAAGAGAATACCCGGCTCTTCCACTCTGTCGCAAGCCGTTCCTTGATCTCATGTTCAACAGACATCGCAAGCAGCAACGGATTCATACCGTCCGGCACATGATGTTCCGAAGTGTGGAAAATTGCACATCCATAATATGGTCCTTTCATATCAATCTGATACGCGGCAAAAAATTTCCCGCAGTTTTCTTCTGTCACCCGTCCCTCAATGAGAGATACAAAGAAGTTATTCTGCAGTACCGGAAGTGCTGCATTGAAATAATTCTCCAGACGTGTTACATTCAGTTTTTCTTCCCGTTCCCGGTCCAGTGTGTCCTTCAGACGTTTCAGGCAATCAGACAGTTCCGTTGCATTTATCGGTTTCAGCATATATTCCTCAACCTCCAGATGCACCGCTTCCTTTGCATATTCAAACTCATCAAACCCGGTAAAAATAATGATGTGAATGTTCTGGTAATCCCGGTTTAAACGACGGGATAACTCCAATCCATCCATATATGGCATCTTGATATCTGTAATTACGACATCCGGTTGAAGCTTCTCTACCAGTTCAAGTGCTTTCACTCCGTTGGTTGCGTTTCCAACGACGGTAAATCCAAGGTCGTCCCATTGTATGCGTTGTTCAATTACTTCGATGACTTCTGCTTCGTCATCCACCAAAAGCACTTTATATTTTTCCATGTTGCACCCCACTTGTTATCGCCTGCCGGGTAGTTCGGAAGCATCTGGTCTTTGGTTAGGATGCTTCCGAACTACCCGGCAATTCTTATTGTTCTTTGTTGTTTTATTGTCCTTATTATACCAAAGTTATCACTATAAAGATACCTAAATATCTAGCTGGTTGCTTCCTTCTATTGCTCAATTGGGGATTTTTCCTCTATTTGGGGAATTTGCTCCAACTGACTTGTTTCCTACTCTTGTTCCATTGGGGATTTTTCCTCTATTTCGAGAATTTGCTCCAACCAGCTTGCTTCCTGCTCTTGTTCCATTGGGGGAGTTCCCCTCATTTTCAAGTTTTTGCTCCAACTGACTTGTTTCCTACTCCTGCCTTATTGGGGGATTTTCCCTCATTTTCAAGTTTTTACTCCAACCAGCTTACTTCCTACTCCAATTCATATATTAAAAACGCAAAATAAAACCAGTATATATGTGGCACTGTTTTATTGCGTTTTGACATTATATACAATATACAGGAAAAGCCGCCTCTCCATCCTCTTCGATAGACAAGGCGACCCTTCCTTCGTTTACAACTTTATTTGATTCCTTTGATTACTTCTTCTGAACATACTTCAGACAGTCAAGTGTTACAGCTGCAAGGATGATAATACCTTCGAAGATAAACTGAAGGTTTGTATCAATACCAAGGATTGTCAGAGAGTATGTAAGGGATGTGAAGATCAGTACACCAGTTACAACACCGGAGATCTTACCGATACCACCTGTGAAGGATACACCACCTACTACGCAGGCTGCAATCGCATCCATATCCCAGCCTTGTCCATATGCGGCACTACCGGATCCAACCATACGGTTACACTCAAGCCATGAACCAAATCCATAAAGGATACCTGCTAAGATGAATGCTCCCATTGTTACCTTGAATACGGAAATACCAGATACAGAAGCTGCTTCCGGATTACCACCAACAGCGTAAAGGTTCTTACCAAATGTTGTCTTGTTCCAGATGAACCATACAACGATGATTGCTACAACTGCCCAGATAATGATGGTTGGGAATCCACCAAGATTTGGAATAAACATGTTCGGAATGCTTGACTCGATTGCACCGAAGGATACACCCTTTGTTGCATATGTTACAAGTCCGAAGATAATCAGCATGTTCGCCATTGTCGAAATAAATGGATGCATCTTATACTTCGCCATGAAGAAACCGGCAATACTTGCAAATACGGTTGTAAGTATGATACATGCAACAAGTGCAATAATTGCTCTGCCCGCTACCGGAATACCTGTAAAATCAAAGATATGTCCGAATACGCCACCGGTATTTACACCGCTGTGCATGATGATAGTTGCGGTTACCATACCCATACCTACCATACGTCCGATGGAAAGGTCGGTACCTGTTAACAGAATCAGGCCGGCAACACCAAGGGCTAAGAACATACGAGGCGAAGCCTGCTGCAAAATATTCAGGATATTTGTCAGTGTCAAAAGCTGTGTATGCTTTACAATCGGTGTGATGATACACAATGCAATAAAGATGAGTAAAATTACAATGTACAGACCATTCTTATACATAAACTGTGTTGTATTGAATGTGTATTTGTAGTTTTCTACCTTCTGTGCCTGCTTCTGTCCAAATGTATACTTAGACATACGGAGCAGATCGATCAAATGAAACTTATGTGCAAATGCATCGTGCTTTCTATCCTTGATTTCCTGCAATTTAGACTCATGTGTCATCTGTGCATCGAACAGGCGGTTACGATATACATACTTCTCATCCTTGATTTCCTCAGAATCAGAAAGCTTTGCCAAAGCCTGCTCGTGCTCTGTCTTAATGGTTGCCACAATCTTGTCATAAGAGGCATTCTCTGCTGCCTTCTCTGCCTCACAGCTCGCAACTACCTTCTCATAGTAGTCACTCTTGTAATGCTTGGAGAGATAGCTCTCTGCATCGGAAATGAGCTTGGATACCTTATCCTTATTTGCAGATTCTACAGATTTTGCTTTCTCTAAGTCCGCCTTATCCTTCGCAATAATCTTTGCTCTCTCTTCCTTTGTTAAATTCTTATCTTCCTTCGCAATTGCGATATGGTTCTTTAAGCTTCGAACCTTGTCAGATCCATCTACACGAAGTGCATCGATCTGCTTCTGTATTTTTCCTACATATTCATCAATCGGTTTCAAAAGCGCTGCTTCCGCTTCTGCCGAAAGGATCATACTTTTATCTGCCATCGCCAAAACTCCTCTCTATTACAAATATTTCGCACTAAGCTTTAATAATTCTTCCTGATTTGTCTCCTTCGTATTGACAATACCTGCCAGATGGCCATTCGACATAACGCCAATACGGTTTGTGATTCCGAGAATCTCCGGCATCTCAGAAGAAACAACAATAATTGTCTTACCCTGCTTTGCCATGTTAATGATCAACTCGTAAATCTCATATTTTGCTCCAACATCAATACCTCTTGTCGGATCGTCCATCATAAAGATGTTCGGAGACCGCTCCAACCATTTACCGAAGATTACCTTCTGCTGATTACCACCAGACAGATTTGCAATCATATCATCCGGTCCCATACATTTCGTATGCATGACCTTGATTTCCTCTGCGGTTGCCCGCACCATGTCATCATGTGAGAGTGCAAGTCCACTCTTATAATGATTCATATTTGCAATGGTTGTGTTAAATGTTATATCTGCTTTTAAGAACAGACCATTTGCCTTACGCTCCTCTGTAATGAGGGCAAATCCATGATTCATCGCATCCTTCGGAGATGCAAAATTCATCATCTTACCATCATAGATAACGTTTCCGGCTGCTCTCGTACGCATACCAAATATCGTCTCAAGAAGCTCTGTACGACCTGCACCGACCAATCCATACAAACCAAATATCTCGCCTTTTTTCACATCGAAGGAGATATTCTGGAGCTTCGGTGCATATTTTGTTGAAAGGTTCTGCACGGAGAGAATCGTCTCTCCCGGTGTATTATCAACCGGCGGGAATCTGTTATCCAGAGAACGGCCTACCATGGCTGATATGAGTTCGTTCATGTTTGTATCTTTGCTGTCCTTCGTCATTACGAGGCTGCCATCCCGCAATACGGAAATCTGGTCGCAGATCTCGAAGATCTCGTCCATCTTATGGGAGATATAAATCAGGGAGATTCCCTGATCCTTAAGCTGACGCATCATCTTGAAGAGCTTTGCTACTTCCGGTGCTGTCAGGGATGAAGTCGGCTCATCAAGTACAATTACCTTTGAATTGTATGAAATTGCCTTCGCAATCTCACACATCTGACGCTTTGATACAGACATCTTCTTCATCGGCTGCGTAAGGTTCACTGTGATTCCAAGCTTTCTGAACAGATCAGATGCTTCTTTTTTCATTCTGCCCTCATCGACCACACCAAGCGAATTCTTTGGGTATCGACCGAGGAACAAATTATCAATTACATTTCTTTCCAGACACTGATTTAATTCCTGATGTACCATTGCAACTCCGTTTTCGAGTGCATCCTTTGGTCCAGAGAAATTAACTTCCTTGCCATCTAATACGATTGTTCCTTCGTCCTTCTGATAGGTTCCGAAGAGACATTTCATCATTGTCGATTTTCCGGCACCATTCTCACCCATAAGTCCCATGATGGATCCTGGCTTCACATTCAAATCAATGTGGTTAAGAACCTTGTTTCTTCCGAATGATTTACTCATGCCATGAATCGATAAGATGTATTTATTCTTATCATCTGCCATATCTCTACTTCCCTTTCTTAAAAAGAAGGGTATCAATTTTAGGTGACACCCTTCTTTGGTTAAATCATTTACCGTTCGTTCAATCAGTTCTCTTACTTGTTAAGAATTGATGTGTAAGATGCTGCGTTGTCTGTCTTAACCATGTTGATTGCAAATGCATCGTACTCACCAGGGTTACCAAGACGGTTTGTGATGTTAGACTCTGTCTGACCATCACCACCGATGTAATCAACCTTCAGGTTCAGAAGATCATCGTAATTCTGAAGAAGTGGCTGGTATGTTGAGCTTAAGAAGTTATCAGAAGCGTTGTAGATATCAAGCCATACCTTCTTCTCTGGGCTCTTGCTAGCATCGAGCTGCTTAGAAACCTTGTCATAAACCTTTGTTGAATCTGTGAAATCCTGGTAGTTATCTGCTGTTACTGCAATGTTCAAAGCGTAGTAAGATCTCTCTTCTGCTGAGTATCTGTAATCAACACCCTCATCAAGCTTGTTACCAGCTTCATCTGCTGTACCGATACCTGTGTCTACATCTACGCCGTCAAGTGCGTTACGAAGAACACGGAGTGTAAGGTAAGCCTGAACGTCTGCATGCTGTGAAATTGTTCCGCCGTAGCCTTCTGCGATAGCTGCTACTGCATCGCTGTTTGCATCGTATCCAAATGTAGGAACCTTGTTGTCCTTTGCCCAAGCGTTGAACATTGACATTCCCATACCATCGTTGTTAGAAACAACTACATCGATCTGATCACCGAAAGAAGCTGTCCATGTACCGATTGCGTTACCTGCTGTTGCTGCATCCCATGTAGCACCTGCAGAGTTCTTCATCTCCTGGGAAGCAAGCTCACGGATTGTGTATTTCTTTCCATCTACTTCCAGTGTTGCATCCTGAACAACCTTTGCAGATCCATCTACGTTTGTACCGGCTGGTGCTGAATCAACTGCGCCATTTGCATCAACGCCTGTTCCAAGTGCGGAACGGACACCTCTTGTACGTGCGATGGAATCGTTATGTCCGATATCGCCGATTGCGAGTACATATCCGATTACGCCATCACCGTTACGGTCGATCGTTGCTGCATTCTTCTTGATGTAGTCAAGTACCATCTCACCCTGAAGCTCAGCACCCTGATTCGCATCGAAACCTACATAGTAAGTATCTTTGTTAAAGTTAAGGGCTGTTTTGTCAAGCTCTCCTGTTGATGAGTTAGAAGGCTGACGGTTGTACCATACAAGCGGCTTATCCTTGTTTGCAACTCCGCTTGATGAAGAACCTCCACCTGATGATCCACATCCTACCATTGACAGTGCCATTGTTGCTGCTGCGATTACAGCTAAGATTTTTTTCTTCTTCATACTCTTTCCTCCTATGAATGAAATACTTGTTGAAATGTTCCTTCGTACTTTTTGTTCATTTTGTACATTTTTTTTGAATCATTCCCTGTCTCATTGACTAAATTCATTATATTTGGAATGAGGTCCGGAAAGAATAGAATATTTTTGGATATATTAGCAATTTTTTTTGATTATATGAAATTTTTATATGAATTTTGACGAATCTGTCCGTGATCACCTCGAAATTGCACAAAAAATTTCGTTTTTCTCATGATTTTGAAGCATATTTGCCAACTTTTTTCGGATCACGTCTTTCTTCTATCGTATTCTACATTTTTTTCATCTTATATTTTTTCCGCTGCCCCTGTATTTCTGTAAAGCCAAATGCCAGAACGCCGACCATACCAAACGCCATCATTTTGATAAGGCTTTCATAATAGATATCCATGTTGCCAGACCATCTCATAAGCTCCTTCGCATGTACAAAACAGCTTTGGAACGAAGAAGCTCTATAGTAGTAATCTGAAAGTTTAGACGCCTGTATCGCCATTGCCATGTCTACCCGGAATGCCAGATATAGCCATGCAGCTGATACCGCAACACACAACAGAAAACTTATGGTCGACAGCTTTTCGCCTTTCCACTTATATCCATAGATAACCGCGACTCCCATCGCAAGCCCGGCATAGCTTGACACGAATCCAATGCGTGCGATCAGGAAAATCAACAGCGCACCCAGAACGCCACCACCAATCGCTCCGAGCAGACCGAGTGCATAATTTTCACGCACAACATAATCCTCTTCCTGGTTCAGTTTCAACGCATATTCCGTCATCTTCGCAGATTCCTCATTTAAAAAGGAATAGCCATCCTCCACCTGATAGACATTCGTTGGCCCCTGCACGCCCCTGGCATCACAATTATAATATTGATATCGTTCAAATTGCGTGATCATACCTTCTATCAGATTCTTGATCAATTGCACGTTCTTTTTTGTGCCACCACGAACCGGAACATATACCGCAATGCTAAATCCTTTCGGTATGATCCTGCCGCCGCTCGGAAGTACCGCGCGCATCGTTCCCCACACATCGACAGATGCTGGTGTCTGATCGTTGGAAACCGAAAATGCAACCATCATCATTTTTTTGCCGGAACCGGTACCCGGTTTCACGACATATGTATATCCCCGGTACACGCCATGCAGCTGGCTTCCCATTCCTGTCCGTGTTGCCTGCAGTTCCCCGGCTAATTTCGTTAAGATTCTTCTATTCGATGCCATCCGGCAAATTCCTCCTCTACTTGACACTTACGTTTCATCATATTTCCTTTTCACAGGGATAGCAAGTTTTATTTTCTATACAGCCAGACGGCTGAACTCTTCCAGATTCCATACCTTCGTCACAATATCCGAATAAAATTCCGGCTCATGACACACCAGCAGCACCGAACCGTGATACTCTTTCAAAGCACGCTTTAACTCGTCCTTCGCTTCCACGTCCAGATGGTTCGTCGGCTCATCTAAGATCAGAAGATTTGTCTCCCGGTTGATAAGCTTACACAGACGTACCTTTGCCTGCTCTCCACCACTTAAGACCCGCACCTTGCTCTCGATATGCTTCGTCGTGAGTCCGCATTTTGCCAGTGCCGAACGCACCTCGTACTGGGAATATCCCGGAAATTCCTGCCAGATCTCCTCCAGACAGGTATTGTCCGTGCCTGCCATCTCCTGTTCAAAATATCCCTTGTACAGATAGTCGCCCAACTCAACCTTGCCGGATAACGCCGGAACAATACCGAGCAGACTCTTCAACAACGTACTTTTACCAATTCCATTTGTTCCAATAATTGCAATCTTCTCGCCGCGCTCCATCCGCAGATTGATCGGCTTGGAAAGCGGTGCATTCTTATCGTATCCAATCACAAGATCCTCTGTCTCAAACAGCATCTTGCCCGGTGTCCGGGCTTCCTTGAAATAAAACTCCGGCTTTGGTTTCTCCTTGGCAAGCTCGATCACGTCCATCTTGTCAAGCTTCTTCTGTCTCGACATCGCCATATTTCTTGTGGCAACCCGCGCTTTGTTTCTTGCCACGAAATCCTTCAGCTCATTGATTTCCTGTTGCTGTTTCCGGTAGGCTGCCTCCTGCTGTGCCTTCTTCGCCTCATAAACTTCCAAGAACTTATCGTAGTTTCCGACGTAGCGGTTCAGCTCCTGATTCTCCATATGATAGATGATATTTACAACATCATTTAAAAATGGAATATCATGGCTGATTAAGATAAATGCATTCTCATACTCCTGCAGATACCGCTTCAGCCACTCAATATGCTCCGCATCGAGATAGTTCGTCGGCTCGTCCAAAAGCAGGATTTCCGGTTTCTCCAAAAGCAGCTTCGCAAGCAGTACCTTCGTACGCTGTCCGCCACTTAAATCCGTCACATCATGGTCAAGCCCCAGTTCCAGAAGTCCAAGTGCCCGCGCCACCTGTTCGACCTTCGCATCGATCATATAAAAATCGTGGTTCGTCAGCATATCCTGCAGCGTACCAACCTCTTCCATCATCTCCGCGATTTCATCGTCCGTCGCATCTGCCATGCTCTCATAAATCTCGTTAATATTCTGCTCCATATCAAATAGATACGAAAAAGCGGACTTCAGAACATCCTCGATCGTCATGCCCTTCTCCAGCACGGCATGCTGATCCAGATATCCAACCCGCACATGTTTGTTCCATTCCACCTTGCCTTCATCCGGTGCAAGTGTGCCGGTCACGATATTCATGAACGTACTTTTTCCTTCGCCATTCGCGCCGACCAGACCGATATGCTCGCCCGCAAGCAGGCGGAATGATACATTATTAAAGATTGCACGATCGCCAAAACCGTGCGTTAAGTTCTCAACATTTAAAATCATCTGTTTTTGTTCTGCGAAACATATTGTGAATTGTGTATATGTCCGTGCCACATTCTGATAATATAAGATGTATTGAAACCAAGAAGTTCTAGATGTTCTGATTTACCTTCTGATACCGAACGCAACCACCGCCAATTCGCCATCCATGGCTCAGTGGCGGTTTGTTTGAACATCGTGTTCAAACATTGCTATTTTACTTACAGAACATCAAGTACTTCTACGTTTCAAACATATTTATATTATCAGAATGTGGCACTTCCATATATATACAATTCACAATACGTTTTGCAAGTTTCTCCTCTATTTTTTTATTGAACCATTCTTTTTACCTTGTTGCCAGATGTAAAAGTCCAGCCAAATTATTTATTTTTCTTGTTTTGCTTGTCTGCCTTGTTCACGCCAAGCAAGCCCTTGATGATGAATCCGACACCGACGCCGATTGTGCCGAGGATCAGTGCCAGCTCCAGACCGGACATATAACGCATGGATATGTTCAGTGAAATGACAAGGCATACAAAAAATGTAATGCACAATCCGATCAGTGAAAGTCCGGTCAGCATATTCGGTTTTACGATAAATGCGATAAATGCAACTACGATCAGAACGATCAGAATCCCACCTACATTCACACGCCCCATGCGGTAAAATAAAGTGAAGCTGCTCACGACAACGTTTTGCAAGAAGATGATCACCCCGATGATTGTAAGTACGATTCCTAATAAAAACTGCAATAATTCTTTCATTCGTTCCTCCCTATTTTCTCTTAGAAAATGATTACATACTTATGTCTGATTCTATCATACTTCGACAAAGCTGTACACACAAAAAACTGCTGCCAATGCTTGCATAACTTAACATTGACAACAGTTTCATTCTATCTTTATCAACAACTTTTATATCCTATCCATGCAGGCGCACCGCTGCCGCGATCCTTCCGGCAATCCACATGACCGACGCTGCGATCAGGAATATCAGAACAAAGCCATTCACCTTTTCTTTCCAACGCATCGCCACGATAATTGTATCTCCGATTACGGCAATGGCTACCGGAATTACATAGAATAGATTGACTGCATTTCCTATCAGCACTTTGTACATCAAGACTGCGAACGCTGCAACAAGTGCAAGTGAAACAACCGCCTCTATCACATGAAAGAGGATGGCTTTCTCAATTTCCGAATGATACATGACCGGAATTGCCATGGAAAATAATATCAGGTAGATTAAAGACATCCATAACAATACACGATCTTCCGCCTGTGCGTTTACGCATGCCGTCTTGATAACCAAAGCCGCAATCAGCATTCCGTAAGATGCAAACTGGATTCCCGGAATCGTATATTCCGTATGTACCATTCCGGACACAAGAATGACTCCTGCGGTTATGGAAAGCATCCGGTAATCAATGGAATGATACACATTTATATCCAGCGTAAATAATGATTTTAGGAACGCTGCATTCCCCACTGCCAATAAAACAAGAAATGCAGCAAGCGATAAGAACACAGCCAGATACACATAACTATTGAAGCCGCTTCCGAACAGTTTCACGTCCTTATCCCTTATAGAACGCACGATGCTCTGTACGCGTTCCGCAAATAAAATAATGAAATATAACATAATCAGCCAGTTCATAACAACCGCGGACACTCCAACCCGTAAATCCATGACGATTCCTCCTTCTATAACTCCAGCGATGCAAGAATCTCTTTCAATGCATCTGCCGATTCCTTTAATTTCAGAGCCTCTTCGCCGCTTAACTTGATTGGAATATCTGTCTCCACGCCATCTGCACCGACAATCGCCGGCATACTTAAGACCACATCCTCGATACCATACGCACCATGTATCATGTGTGAGACTGGCAGGATCGATTTCTCATCCCGCATGATCACCTCGCAGATTCTCCTTACAGACATCGCGATTCCATAATACGTCGCATGCTTCCGGTTGATAATTTCATATGCACTGTTCTTTACTGCATCTGCAATCTCCCTCGTATTTTCCTTATGCTGGTAATGTCCACGCATCTCGCACATCTCGCTTAATTCCACACCGGAGACATTTGCAGATGACCATGCAACGACTTCGCTGTCGCCATGTTCGCCCACGATAAATGCATGCACACTCCGGCTATCCACAGACAGATGTTCACCCAGCTTATATTTCAGTCTGGCACTGTCTAACACTGTGCCGGAACCAATCACCCGCTGCTCCGGAAGTCCGGACAATTTGATTGCCACCTGTGTCAGGACATCGACCGGATTCGCTACCACAAGCAGGATTCCACTAAAATTCCGCTTTGCAATCTCCGGGATAATAGACTTGAAAATAGCCACATTCTTGTTCACAAGATCCAGTCTTGTCTCCCCCGGTTTCTGTCCGGCTCCCGCGGAGATAATCACGATTGCCGCATCTGCAACATCGTCATAATCTCCTGCATAAATCCGCATTGGAGAAGCAAATGGGATTCCATGGCTGATATCCATTGCCTCTCCCTCTGCTTTGTTTCTGTCTGCATCAATCAATACAATCTCTGTAAATAACCCACTCTGCATCAAAGCGAAGACGGATGCCGATCCCACAAATCCACAACCGATCATAACCGCCTTTTTTGCATTCACTTTATTATTTCCCATAAATGGTTCCCCCTTTCATATATACAGTGATTTAATAACGATAATTATTACTACTTTAGTATAATAATAATTCTATAATTTGTCAATTTGTATTTATAAAAAAACACGCAGATCACTGTCCTCTATATGTTTTGTTTCTACTATATTGTCAATAATAAAATTGTAATTCTATTTGTTTTTGAAAAATAAACACTCTTCCTCATTGCACTGTACACCATCCGAATTTCGAAGATTCAGATGGAATACGTGACCACTTTCCGGATGGCCCGCACCAAACGCCCGCGTTACATGTGCTACACCAATATCATTCATCCTCTTATCCAGTTCTATCGTGTGAAACCGCAGATCATCATTCACACTGTACATCAGATACGCTTCCGGAAAATCCGCATTCATATATGCTAACTGATCCATGAACAACTGGTACTGTTCTTCAGACACAACCAGCGTGCCATCTTTCCTGAGATACCAGTTTGAGATCATGTCATCCCGTTTTCCCATGTCGTATGCACCACAATTCAGGCAAACACGAACCGGCAGCTTATCATAGGTAAAATAATCCAGTTTCCCCCGATATTCCTGATTTGACGCAGCAATGCAATACTGCGCAGTGAGCTGTGCTCCCGCCGAATCTCCCAACATGAAAAACCGATTCATATCCAGGCCAAACACCCGCGCATGATCATCAATATATTTTACGAGATATGCTACATCCTCTATGGCAGACGGATATTTATTCTGCGGTGCCAGACGATAATTAAAATTCACAACTACGAATCCGCTTTGTGCCAAATGACAGCAATAATGGCTATACAGTTTCTTATCTCCATAAAACCAGCCACCACCATGCACACTGACAATCACCGGATATGCTTTATCCGAGTCTCCCATATAAGATGCCGGCACACAAAGATCAAACAGACTGTTCGATACATAACTGTCTGAATCAATGTCCGACGCATCCCCGGATGATGCATACAGCATCTCCCTTTTCTTATCCATCTTCCAGCTATCCAAAATCGCAGCAAACTGCTCTGCATCCAATCTTTTCTTATAATCTAAATTCTTAATCTGTACAACATTTTCCGGATATTCCAGATCTTTGTCGCGCAATCCATCATTCACCATCCACGCATGGCGCATGTTCACCCATGGCGGAAGTTTTTTATTCTCCGCTCCACGCTTCATAATCTCTGTAACATTTATCATAACCGATCTCCTCCTCATAATCGTCCCTCTGTCTTATGTTGTCCTCTTTTTTCTCTTATTCTCATACATAGACTGATCCGCCATATTAAGATAATCCTGCAGGCTTTTCTGCTTATCCGGCGTATCTATGAAAAACGCCCCTGGTAACATAAAACCCCGGGGCGCATTCAATAAATCGTCAGTTATAAATTAGTTACAGCGTTCATAACGAACCGTAATCGCTTTTATCTCCTTGGCTAAAGTCTTATTTAACTCTTTGCTGTCTACCCGCCATCTCCAATTGCTGCCAACCGAAGAAGGCGTATTCATTCTCGACTTGTTGTCTAAGCCAAGGTAATCCTGAATTGGAACAATACAGATTTTCGCATTACTTCGCATGATTACGCCAATGAGCGGAATATACATTTTATCTGCCGGTGTATAGTAATCACACAGATAATCTCTTGCTTTTTTCCTGCCTTCGTCATCGACCTCCTGCCACCAGCCGACCAGTGTCTCATTGTCATGCGTGCCTGTATAAGCTACACAATTCTCAATATAATTATGAGGTAAATACTCCCTCGCCGAACCCGTATCTCTTGTGTCAAATGCGAATTCCAACACTTTCGTCCCCATGAACCCGCTATCCGCAACAAGCTTACGGACGGTATCCGTTATATAGCCAAGATCCTCCGCAATCACGGATTTTCTGCCAATCTTCTTTTCGATTGTATGGAACAAATCCATGCCCGGACCTTTTTTCCAACTGCCATTTACCGCGGTCTTATCCCCATATGGGATGGAATAATATTCATCGAAACCACGGAAATGATCAATACGTACAACATCATATAATTCAAAGCAGAATGAAAGCCGTTCGATCCACCATGCATACGCTGTCTTTTTGTGGTAATCCCAATCATAAAGAGGATTCCCCCACATCTGCCCATCCGCCGAAAATCCGTCCGGCGGACATCCCGCAACAGCCTTCGGTGTACATTGTTCATCTAACTGGAACAATTCCGGATGCGACCATGCATCTGCACTATCCAATGATACATAAATCGGAATATCTCCGATAATTTTAATTCCTTTTTTATTGGCGTAAGCTCTGAGCTTATACCACTGGTTGAAAAACTGGAACTGCATAAATAACTGAAAATCAATTTCATCTGCCAGCTTCTCTTTATATTCACGTAAACCTTCTTCTGTACGACTATGAATTGCCTCCGGCCACTCAGTCCAGTTCATTCCACCAAAATGATTTTTCACTGCCATATATAAGCAATAGTCATACACCCACGCTTCATTCTTATCTAAGAACGCCTTATACTCTGTACTGTTCTTATGCCCGCTTCTCTCACAAGCCTTGCGGAGCAATACATACCGTCCATTATATTGTTTTTCATAATCAACAGACTGTTCGTCTGTTCCAAAGTCAACACTATCACATTCTTCTCTTGTCAATAAACCTTCGCTAATTAAAGTTTCCAGATCTATGAAGTACGGATTCCCGGCAAATGTGGAAAACGACTGGTATGGAGAATCTCCATATCCGGTAGGTCCCAAAGGTAAAATCTGCCAGAACGTCTGACCGGCTTCCACTAACCAATCCACAAATTTATATGCTTCTTTGGAAAAGCAGCCAATTCCATACTTTGATGGCAGACTGGAAATCGCGAACAATATTCCTGCTGTTTTATCCATATATGTCCTCCATATACGTCAAGGCATAACAATTATACTCTGCGTACGCTTTCGCCCTCGATCAGATTGTGTGGGGCATAATCATGTTCACACCCCAGTGTATAATGTATGTGCTTCATCAAAAGCTCCACACTCCGCTTCGCAATACTGTTTATGTCCTGACCCATTGATGTAATTCTCGGTGTGTAAAATCTCGATATGACTGTACCATCGAAGCCTACCACCGATATATCATCCGGTACTTTTTTCCCGGCATCTTCGATTGCCCGAATTGCGCCAACCGCAATCGTATCTGACAGCCCGACAATGGCTGTCACATGTATGTTTTTTTCAAGTAACTTTTTTGTTGTCTCATAACCTGCCTCATACGAATACCGGCAAGCCATATAATTCTTATCCGGATCAAACTCCAGACCACTTTTTTCAAAGCCTTTTTTACACCCAAGATAACGCGAGAAACTGATCTGTTTATCTGAAATCTCGCCCCCCATTACGACAATATCTTTGTGTCCGTAGCCTGTTAAATACTGCACGAGCTCCATGGTTGCAGCCTCATCATCGACACATACGGAAGAAACATTGTCGAACGCTAACTCCCTTGCACTCGTAGTTGCAACAACACAGGGGATTTCAAGTTCATTCATACGTTCATCAAAAAGAGCTAAATTCGCACCGAGAAAAATAATCGCTTTTGAGGTTTTGTCACGAACGAATTTTAATGCCTCTGCAACCTCGTCCCCATCTTCATCGATAATCTGGCAGGATACAACCTCGTCCAGCTCTGACAGCAGAAGTGTAATCCGGTCAAGAATCTCCATGAAGAAACTATTGTGCCGGCCTTTCATGATAATTGTAACTGTATTTCCGCCACATCGTTTCAGCTTTCTGGCATTTCCGTTTGGTTCAAAATTGCTCTCTTCGATAATTTTCAATATCTTTTCGCGCGCTTTCTCACTTACACCCGGTTGTTTGTTTATTACTCTGGATACGGTGCCAATACCGTATCCAGATAATTTTGCTATATCTTTGATCGTCATATAATCGCTCCTGTAAAAATGTGATTATATATTAACCCTTAACAGCGCCAGCCGCAACCCCTTTGACAATATATTTCTGAGCGCATAAGTAGAATACAACAACCGGAATGATTGCCATGATCAGGCATGCCATAATCGCACCCATATCAACACGTCCGTAGCTTCCCTTCATGTACTGGATGACAATGGAAATTGTCTTGAATTCCTTAATATCAAGTACAAGGTATGGAAGAAGGAAGTCATTCCAGATCCACATTGCTTCCAGAATACCTACGGAAATGAATGTAGGCTTCATCATAGGAACTACTACACAGAAGAATGTCCGGAGTGGTGAGCAGCCATCAATCATTGCAGCTTCTTCCACTTCTACCGGAATTGATTTTACAAATCCGGTGAACATGAATACCGCAAGTCCGGCACCAAAACCGAGATATACAATCACGATTCCCCAAGGTGTATTCAGATGGAGGGAGTCTGCCGTTCCGGAAAGTGTAAACATAACCATCTGGAACGGTATAACCATAGAAAACACACATAAGAGGTAAATCATTTTTGTAAAAACATTCTTAACACGGGTTATAAACCATGCTGTCATGGAACAGCAGATCAGGATAACCGCAACTGAAAATACTGTAATAAATAATGTCCAGCCCACAGCTTTCAGGAAATCATATTGCGTAATTGCTGTCTTATAGTTTTCGAGTCCAACATAGCTTTCCTCTGTAGGCAGCTTAAATGTCTCAAGGTTGATGAACGTCTTCGACTTCATCGAGTTAATCAATACGATAAAGATTGGAGCAACAAATATAATTGAAACGAGTGTAAAAAATAATGTTGCAAGTATTCCCATCACTTTCTTTTTCATTACTGCTGCACCTCCTTATCCCTTGTCAACTTTAACTGTAACAATCCAATCGCTACTACAATTATGAAGAACACAACTGCCTTCGCCTGTCCAACCCCTTCAGCTCCTACTCTGCCATAGAATGTGCTATAAATATTCAGGGCAAGCATTTCTGTCTTATGAAGTGGCTCACCACCTGTAAGAGCAAGGTTCTGATCGAATAACTTGAACGAATTCGTAATCGTCAGGAATGTACAAATTGTAATCGATGGCATCATGTTAGGAATTGTAATTTTAAACAATCTCTGCATTCTGGTAGCTCCGTCGATCATAGCCGCCTCCTGAATATCACCAGGGATCGCCTGAAGTCCCGCGATGTATACGATCATCATGTAACCAATCTGCTGCCAGCCTACAAGAATAACCAGTCCCCAGAAACCTAATGTTTCATTTAACTTCAGGGCTGTATCAAACTTCACGAAAATACCATCAAAAATCAGCTGCCATACATAACCTAATACAATACCTCCGATCAGGTTTGGCATAAAAAACACTGTACGGAAAATATTCTTTCCTTTGATATTCTGTGTCAACGCCAGAGCAACCAAAAATGCAAGTACATTGATCAACACAAGCGAAACGATTGCAAATAAAGTAGTGAATTTGAATGATCCAAGAAAATTTGAATCTTTAAATGCTTCTATATAGTTTTGTATTCCGACAAATTTTGCATCCTTGATTGTTGTAAAGTTACAGAAAGACAAGTAAATACCTTCAATAAAAGGAATAATAAATCCTATCAAAAATGCAGCCATAGTCGGTAACAAAAATATTGGCCAATATTTTTTTACTGCCTTTTCCATCTTATACCTCCTACGCCCTCGAACAACTACCTTCTAAAAAAGGGAGGAAATATATCCTCCCTTTTTAATTACAGGTTGTTTTATCAGGCTTCTTGATCCTAGTTTCCTGCTGCCTGACTCTCTGTAGCCCAGCCTTCAACGAATGCTTTCTTTACGAGATCCCAATTCGCATCTGTCTGATCGGAAGCGTATACAGTAAGAGCTGATCCTACTTCGTTCTTCCATGTCTCAGAAGGCATTGTTGTGAAGTTCCAGCTTACAGGTGTCTTGCCATCTGCAACATACTGGCTTGCGATATTCACAAGAAGGTTATCTGACTCAAGGTTCTTCTTGAATGGAGTAACAAATCCCATTCCGTCTGCTCCGGATGGCATTGCACCCTGTGAACCACAGATTGCCTTAAGCGCTGTATCGTCTGTAGCAAGCCATGCCATGAAATCTTCTGTTGCCTTGATGTCTGCTTCGGAAGCCTTAGCATTTACACACCAGTAGTTCTCTGTACCTGTACAAAGTCCCTGATTTTCTTCTCCGTCTACACCGATATAAATCGGAAGCATTCCAAGATTCTCATCTCCGACTGAGCTTATATCTGAGTATGCCCATGTACCATTCTGGTAAAATACCGCTTTTCCTGCTACGAACTCAGCAACTGCATCATCACCGGTCTTAACACTGAGCTGCTTAGGATCTGTAGTTGAGTTATTAATGTACAGATCCCAGATCTGACGGTAGTTATCCAGGTATGTTCCCTTGATTGCCTTTGTGTTGTTGATTCCGTCTGCCTGATACTCATAGTATACAGGAAGGTTTGCAAGGTGAGTCTTATATCTCCAGTCTGATGAACCATCCATACCTGCAGATGTAAATGCATCAAATCCAAGCTCATCACGTCTTGCTGTAATATCTTCTGCTACCTTCTTCAGATCTGCAAAGTTCTTGATGTCATCCATGGAATAACCTGCCTCGGCAAGAAGCTTCTTGTTGCAGATGATACCATAGGACTCAATAACATATCCGATACCTGCTACCTTATCGCCATCCTTCAAAGCGAAATCCTCTGAAGTAAGCTGCTTGTAAACTTCTGTGTCAGACAAATCTGCACAGTAATCTTTCCACGATGCTAAGCCAACCGGACCATTTACCTGGAACAATGTAGGGCATTCTGATTTACCCATCTCACTCTTAAGAGTTGTCTCATACTGACCGGATGCAGCTGTAACAACGGTTACCTTTACGCCTGTCTCCTCTTCGTAGATCTTGGCAAGCTCCTGCCACTGGGCATCTGCTTCCGGCTTAAAATTCAAGTAATATACCGAACCCTTATCAGCCGATGCATCCTTCCCTCCTGAAGTTCCCTTTCCTCCACAACCTGCAAACAGTGACATCATCATTGTTGCAGCTAATCCTAAAACTGCTAATTTCTTCTTCATGCTTTTTCCTCCTCTAATCTTTTCATTTGCTTTGTTTATAGTTACGTATACGTTCCTTGGAAACGTTTGTTGTATCGTTTTTGGTAACGTTTCCATTTCATGAGTCAATGATACAACATTTAAAAACTTTTTGCAATCAAAAAAGTCAACTTTTTGTTTATTTAGTCAAATTACACAGCAATTTTGAATTTTTTTTGTTACTTATCACCAATTTCTGCGTGCATTTGCTATCAATGGATCCTATTTTATTATTTTCCAAATATCGTTATTATATTCAGCAATTGTACGATCGGATGAGAAAAATCCTGCTTTCGCAATATTCACCATCATCTTCTGCGCCCACGCCTTACGGTCCTCATATTCCTTATAGGCACGTTCCTTGGCATCAACATAAGAATCAAAATCAATAAATGTCATGAACCAGTCTTTGTTGAGAAGCTCATTATACAAACGATGCAGCATTTCTGCATTTCCAAGTGCTATCACTGCGTCGCTGATAATAAAATCAACGGCTTCCTTCAATACCGGATTGTTCTCATAATATGTTCTTGAGACATAGTCAGCCTTCGCATAATGCTCAATCACCGAATCACTTGACTCTCCAAAGATATAGATATTGTCGTCACCAACAAGCTGATGGATTTCAACATTCGCACCATCTTCTGTTCCGAGAGTAACCGCGCCGTTCAACATGAACTTCATATTTCCAGTTCCGCTTGCTTCTTTTGATGCAAGTGAGATCTGCTCCGAAATATCACAGGCAGGAATTAATTTTTCTGCAAGAGTAACATTGTAGTTTTCTACCATAACTACGTTCAGATACGGGCTCACTTCCGGATCGTTGTTGATCAATTCCTGAAGGCACAGGATCAAATGAATAATATCCTTTGCAATCGTGTACGCAGGTGCAGCCTTTGCTCCAAATATAACCGTAACCGGCGTAGTCGGCAGCTTGCCCGCTTTAATCTCCAGATACTTATGAATAACATAAAGTACATTTAACTGCTGACGCTTGTACTCATGCAGACGCTTTACCTGGATATCAAAAATTGAGTTTTCGTTTAATTCGATTCCCTGTGTTTCCTTGAAATATTCTTTGGCGCGAAGCTTGTTCTGATGTTTAATTTCAAGAAGCTTTTCAAGTTTGTCATCATCGTCTACAAATGCAAGTAATTTTTCTAATTCCATTGCATCTTTCTTGTATCCGTCCCCAATCCACTCCGTGATCGTATCAGATAACAGTTCATTACAATAGAGAAGCCAGCGGCGGAATGTAATGCCGTTTGTCTTGTTGTTGAACTTCTCAGGATAGATTTTGTAAAAATTATTAAGCTCCGAATTCTTCAAAATCTCTGTATGAAGATACGCAACGCCATTTACACTAAATCCATAATGAATATCGATATGTGCCATGTGAACGAGATCATTCCGGTCGATAATTGCCACACTCTCATCGCTAAACCGTCTTCTTACCTTATCATCCAGAATCTCAATAATCGGGACAAGCTGCGGAACAACCTCTGCCAGATAATGTCTAGGCCATTTCTCAAGTGCCTCAGCCAAAATTGTATGGTTTGTATATGCGCAGGTCTTACTTACAACATAAATCGCCGCATCCATGTTCATCCCTTCCGCTACAAGCAGGCGAATCAACTCAGGTATGATCATGGTTGGATGTGTGTCGTTGATCTGGATTACTGCGTAGTCGAACAAATCATAAAGTTTACTTCCCTTCGCCTTACACTCATCGATAATGAGTCTTGCGGCATTGCTTACCATGAAATACTGCTGGTAGATACGAAGCTTTCTTCCATCTTCGTCACTGTCATCCGGATATAAGAACAATGTCAGGTTCTTCTCTATGTCTGTTTTATCAAACTGATGATTTGCATCTACGATGGACTCATCCACCGTTTCTACATCGAATAGGCATAATTTGTTGGTACGGTTATTGTAACCTGTTACATCAATCTCATACAATCTCGACTGCACCGTGCATTTTCCAAATGTAACAGGGTATGTCACATCTGTTTTTCTAAGCCAGCTTTGATCCTTGATCCATGGATTAATCTGCTCTTTCTGCATTCTGTCTTCGAACACCTGCTTAAACAAGCCAAGGTGATAATTCAATCCAATACCCGCACCCGATAATCCAAGTGTTGCGATTGAATCAAGGAAACATGCAGCAAGTCGCCCCAGACCGCCATTTCCAAGAGATGGCTCTACCTCAATCTCCTCAATCTCCGCAAGTGTCTTTCCGCTTTCGGCAAGCACTTTTTTGACGTCCTCATAGATTCCAAGATTGATCATGTTATTCGAGAGCAGCTTTCCAATCAGAAATTCTGCCGATACATAATAAATCTTCTTTTTCGTTTCTTCCATGCGGCGGTCATCTGCTAACTGCTTTGTCAGGTTGAGCAATGCATAATATACTTCTTCATTGCTGCTTTGTGCGATTTCTTTTCCAAGCAGTTTTTCAAGTTCCTGTTTTACCTTCATCGTATACCCCTTTCGTTTTCACTTGAGCTTTTGTACGCTCTTTTATAGTAATACAATATCACGAATTGGAAACGTTTCTCTTGCAAAATAGTATCATAATATGATACTATTCTATCAATTAGGAGGGTGTTTGCCATGAAAGAGATTGTAAATCCAGACTCTGCGTCTAATATCGAATTAAATGAAAACAAGATTCACTTTCAAAATGAATATCAATATAACACCTATATATGTTCGATTCCGATGGATTTTGCAAGTGTACCGGTTCATTGGCATGACGAGTTCGAAATGATCGTTATTAAGAAGGGACGCGGATACGTTACCCTCAATTTTCAGAGATATAAGGTTTCATCCGGAGATATCGTAATCGTTCTTCCCGGAATGCTTCATTCCATTGAAGGTAAACAGAATTCGACTATGGAATATGAAAATATACTTTTTTCAAAGCACTTTCTTGCCTTTGGTGCAGATGACGTGACGCAGCAAAAATTTATCGATCCTTTTTTTAACGGAGATATCCAGATTCGTCATTATCTGACACCCGGGCACGCGTTATACAAGGAAATCAGCAATATTATTGATTTATTAGATGAAAAAAGCGATGAAAGAGACTATGCGTATCAGCTTTTTATCAAGGGGGGGCTTATCCAGATTGTATACCTACTGATTACGCACCCGCCAAAAGTAAACGAGACTGCGCAAAGTGATAAGCATGAAGAGAAATTGAAAAGTATCATCCGGTATATCTCCACACATTATTATGAAGATATATCCATCGAAGAAATTGCAGAATTTTGCCACTATAGTCCATCGCATTTTATGAAATTTTTTAAGATCCATACCGGAATGAGCTTTATCTCATATGTGAATGACTTCCGTGTCACAGAAGCACGTGCAATGCTCACATCTACCAATGATTCGATTCTTGAAATCTCACAGAAATGTGGATTCTCAAATCTGTCGAATTTCAACCGGATGTTCAAAAGAAAATATGGTATAACACCAAGGCAGGTACGCAGCTGAGTCTGCCGCATACTCATTCGTATTCGTGTACCACGCGTCGCCATTTGGCTTTACTACACATGGATAAGAGTAGAAGGCAGCATTACAGAAGATACACGCCGTGAAGCCCGTGTTGCAATAACGGAAGGCAATACGGCTTCTTTGAGTTCTATGTATACAGTTGATGACAACCTTATTGCTGTATTCGCATTTGATAATGGAATTGCTACTATTTACTCATTTTCAGACGAACCGAAAGAAATAAATTCTAATTGAATATAATGGGGACATTACAAAAGGACCTCTTTCTCTTACCTTGCCGACAATGCTATGTTGTGGGTGCAGAAAATGAATGAAATTCAGTCCAGAGTTAGAGAAGTCATTTACAACGAGATTATCTACGCATAGTAAAAATTAGGGCGGTAAGCCAGCTTTTAGCTTACTGCCCTTGTTTTGCTATTTAAAAATATTTTGAAATAGCCATTGAAAAACGAATGCTAAACTGATATAAACTATTTAAAGATTATTTGAAATAGATTAGGGCGTGGAAGATTGGCTATAAATGAAGTGTTAGCTGCTTTAGCAGACGATACTCATCGAAAAATTCTGCTAAATTTACAGGAAGGAAAAATAAGCTCAGGCGATTTAGCTATCGCATTGGATATGACACCACAGGCATTATCCTATCATTTATCAAAGCTAAAAAGGCAGACTTGATTTACGAAACTCGATATAAAAATTTTATTTACTATGAATTAAATTTATCTATCCTTGATGAAACAATTATGTGGATAAGTAAATTACGTGGAGGTCAACAATGAAAAAGAAAAAAATCATTTTTTATAGTCTTATGTTTTTGCCATTGATAGTTGTTTTGATTGCCTTACCGTTCTTACCAGAGCGAATTCCAGCTCATTATGATTTCAATAATCAAGTAACACGTTGGGGCAGTAAATACGAAACATTAATTTTCCCTGTGATCACAGTTTTATTTGGCTACTTTATGCTTGGTATGGCTAAATCCTCTTCAAAACAAGAAGAAAATGGGAGTAACAACGAAAATGTATGTATTGTGGCAGGAATTGTATCTCTTACACTTTTTAACGCTATGACAGGTTATTTCTTGTATGCTGATTTCAATTCGATTGAAAATCTTTCTTCAATTGCACTTGATATTAATCAACTTTTATTTGGACTGCCTGGTGTTGCAATGATTATATTAGGCAATATTATGCCAAAACTACGAATGAACTCAATCGCAGGACTGAGAACAGTATGGAGTATGAAAAATGAAACAACGTGGAAAAAAAGCCAACGCTTTGGCGGTATTTCATTTATTGTAGGCGGGGTTATTATAATCATAGTATGCTTTTTAACGAAAGGCTTTTCTTGTTTCTGGTGGACAATGGGCATCGTAGCAATTCTTTTGATTATTGACACCTACTATACCTACACATTATCCAAAAAATATTGATATAGTAATACGTGTTTATTGAAAACTTTTATATGCATTTATCAAACACTGTAGTGCTATACTAATGTTACAACATTAGTATAGCACTACAACTGAATACATAAGGTAAGAACATTAAAATGCCGATTTCCCTTGAAAATACAAGGGTTTCGGAGGATTAAATAGATAAACTTGAATTTAGCGATTTCTTTTTCCGGTATTCTCTGTCCCACGGATTTCCTCATGATAGAAATAATCTACGATCACCGGATGCCCCTGCGGGACTCTGCCATAAGGCATTTCATTATCCACAAAGGCACAATCATACTTCTTAGCCATTTTCTCAGCTTTTACTTCAAGTGCTTCAAAGTAGCTGCGGTTATGCTTGTTATAGATCTCGTCGTAAAGTGGTACAAGATCAGGATATTTTCCGGCGATATAATCCATAATTGTCTTTTTGAAACCGCCTCGAAGATTGAGATTTTCGAGCCAGAACAGATCGCACTGATTCTTTACCCGCTCAAAGATTGCTTCAAAATCCGTGATACCGGGGAATACCGGGGATACGAAACAGACTGTACGGATACCTGCCTCATATACCTGCTTCATAGCAGCGATACGGTGCTCAATGCTCGAAGCAAAATCCATATCGTTCTTGAAATTTTCATCTAGCGTGTTGATCGACCATGAAACGGTTACACGTCCAAGCTTCTTCAGCAGATCAATATCCCGTACCACAAGATCCGACTTTGTGCAGATCAGAATATCTGCGTCACTGCCGATCAGCTGCTCCAGAAGTTTTCTGGTATTCCCGAATTGCTCCTCCTGTGGATTGTAACCATCTGTCACAGAACCAATGACCACCCGCTGTCCGGCATATTTCTTCGGATTTTTAATTTTCGGCCAATGCTTCACATCAAGGAAAGTGCCCCATTCCTCCTTGTGCCCGGTAAAGCGCTTCATAAAAGAAGCATAGCAATACTTGCAGGCATGCGTACAGCCCACATAGGGATTGACCGAGTAACCGCCTACCGGCAGACTAGACTTAGTCATGATGTTCTTTGTTTCCACCTCACGAATGAGGATTCCATTTATTACTTCTTCCATGATTTCTGTACCTCTAACACTTTATTAAATTCTTCCGGCATTTCCTGAATCATATTTTCATCCCCTATGATAGGGACAAGGTCTTCCTTCATAAACACCGGAATGCCGAGCTTATGTGCCTGGTCCGCCAGAGACCATGCCCATTCCGGCTCCGTATGAATCTTCCTGCTCTGAGCTCCGGTCATGGTGCCCGCAACAATCCAATTGATTCCGGAAAGGTCAACTGTGCCGGGGTCGTCGAATAACGGTTCAAAGGTAACATGGTAATGTTTTGCTCTGACGTTTTTCCGAAGGGCGTCGATACGCCACAGTTCTGCTTTCCTCGTCACCGTAACGCCAAACCATGCGTTTTCCAGATCGGTATCAAAATCCAGCAAATCAGGTCGCTTGGTAAGGAACAGGAACTGATGCTGTGGATTTTCACGGATCTTTGCAAATACCTCGTCTCTCCATTCCGGCTTCCATCCGGAAAGATCACTCATCCCGGTAAGAAGAAAGTTCTTCGGACGTTTCTTTTCCATCATCTTGAGCTTACCCGGAAAGAATTCAGGGTCAGCGAAGTCATCAATCATATGCCAGCGTTTCACGTTGTTGCGGGCATAGCAATATGTACACCCCACTGTGCAGCCAATGACGATATTCATGTTCTGAATCTGATCTTTGATACAAATACTCATGACTTCTGCCACTCCTCAAGATTCTTTCTGATGCGGTCGAGGCATTCCTCAAACCGGGTAATTTCTTCCTCTGAAAAACCTTTGTAGTAAATACTGCCCATCTCATCAGATACAGAATCGTACTCGCCCTTTAAAGCATGTGCTTTCTCAGTCAGAAACAGGAGTGTTTTCCTTTTGTCCGTTTCAGACTGAACACGGCTTATCAGCCCTTGATTATCCATTCTTTCCAGCATCGTAGTAAGAGATGTTATCGCTAATCCGCATTTAGTCGAGAGTGACCTGATTGAGATACCATCCTCCTGCCACAGCACATAAAGAATACGTCCCTGGGCTCCATTAAACGCATCAATATTCTTTTCACTGAGAATCTTCTCGAAAATCCGGTCTCCAAGCTGTTTTATTTTGGTGACAAGAAATCCTCCATTCATTTCCATACAAAAGCTCCTATATAGTAGTTTATTAGAAACATACTATATAGGAGCTTTATTGTCAAGAGTTTATATTTCTTAATAGGTAAATTCCGTTTTTTTCAATTCTCCAAACCGGAAGTTATGAACTCAAGCTCGTTACCAGTGACGAATATCTTTCTGTCTTATTTATAATATCTTCCTCAGTAACACCATAATAACTGTATAAATCTCTGGCTATTTTCTTAAACTTTTTCATTACCGCTTTATTTCCTGAATAAGACATTCCAAATATATTCCAAGTATAATCTATTTCCATTTCAAGAAAATTATCATTAATTTCTATTTTATACAAATGAAAATCCATAGGAATTATACTATCGGGCATTTCAGCAATCATTTCACTTCGAGTCTTTATTTTACCAAAATACTCTATAACGGATGCTTCATTAAAATAATCTGGTAATGGAATATCCTTCATTTCACCCAAAAGTTCTGGTTTATGTTGCAAAATCAAACTTTCTTTTAGGCATTTTATTTGTTCAATATATTCTCTATCGCCTGGAGCAGTTTCTGTCAATCCGTATTTTTCTTTTGCATACTGTACTGTTTCAGAAAGAGAATGCGGATTTGCAACTATTGTCTTCTCTACTTTTTTTCTCTTATATCTATCTGTCCTTTTTCTATATTGAGTGAAACATTATTTACTGCTTTCTGCTTTTTAAAATATTTACACAAATTTTGTGTCTGCAACATCATTTCCATCTTTTCTATCCTTCCTTCTATATTTTATTTCTTACTGAAATATAATCTATCAGGGAAAAATAAAGATTTGATGAAGTTTGCTAAATTTATACTCTCTCGGTTCCTTCTATACCGACGACAACATAAAAAAGAGAATTTCGAGACGACAGGCCTATCTGAAAACGCAAAAGGAAAGAGCGAAAGAACGAAAAGAAAAGCGGAAAGCTACATACGAAGCTATGTCTCCAGCTAAACGCCTACCATGATGCGAAATTCGCACTGGAAAGCCACAACATAGACCTCACTGCAATCACCAGTTCCAATATCAAAATACTGCAAAATCGACTCGAGCAGGCTGAGCAGGATATGTATAACCTTGAGGAGCAGCAGCAACAAAACGAGCGTGATCTAAAGGAGCTGCAGCGCCACCAGAAGGAAATTGACACCTATCTAGGGAAAAAGCATGAAGATATTTAATCCTCATGCTTTGCAGTAAAGTTATAGAAAAGGCATCCGAACGGCATTTGTTACACAAAATGCCGTTCTGTCTACTAATATATTCAGATCATTATAATTTCAGATCAAAACCTCTCTTGAATATTTCTCCATATTGTCCCATCGTTACAGTCAATGATTTATCAATTTGCTCTCTTGTAATCCCATCCAACGCACCTGCTTTTATCGCTTTTCCAGGTTTCCATGTTGGATCGGCAGCCTTTGCCGCATCATAAAAAGCTTGATTATACTGTCGTTCATATTGTTCTAAAGTCCACGTCCCCTTTAATCTGTCCCGCTTCTTTGCAGACTTTTGATAATGGTAAAACACATCTGAACGTTTTGTAGTATCTCCGTTTGCAATTCCATTTTCTTCAAGGAACTCCCGTTTTGCATTATCAAACATTTCCTGTCTGTTTTTTTCAGGAATATCAATAATCACGTGTCTCTGCGAAATAGGAATATCCGTTGCGTCCATACCGGCAAGACCAGTTGCCGGAGAAATATAGTCCCCATCTTTGTCATAGTTCTTCATCAAATTCTTTATGGCTGCCGGATTGGTATACATCATTCCGTTTGCATTTTGCATCATTTTACTTATAACGGTTTTATATTGTTTGCTGTTTGTGTTAATCCCTGCTGCTTTTAACTGTGATTGTACTGCACTGCTATTGAGCTGGGATAATTGGAAACTCCCTATTGGATTAAATGCCGACTTTCCGGATGAATTTTGAAACAAAAAAGCATAATCTGTAATTTTTGACATAATGTAACCTCCTTGTGCACATTATATTGTAAATCCATTTACTGACTCACATTGTATATCGGCATAATCGCTTTAATTGTTCACCTTTTGCTTTTAGTATACTATTCCACTCGCAATACAACAATTTTAATCATGGATTACCCATGTACCTTTCTTAGAAGAACCGATATGCTCCACAACACCATCTTTCTTTAATTTATTGATATGATAGCGAACTCCTCCAACAGAAAGCCCAAGCTGCTGTGCAATCATCTTTACTGTAATGGAAGGCTGTTCACCCATGAGCCTAATTATTCTCCCTACATTTTCTGTGTTAGTTTCTGTGTTAGTTTCTATGTTAGTTTCTGTGTTAGTTTCTGTATTAGCATCCCTTTTTCGATACATATTTACTCTGAAATCGCCATCAAAATCAATCAACTCCGGCTTCGGTAATCCATATTCCTCACAGGCTGCAAATAACCTCGGTATTCCAGTTCCCCATTTTTCAATAATTTTCATGTACGCAAAAGCTCTTGCGATTGCGGGATTTCTCGGTCTTGAGTAACCTTCTATCATTTTTTCGATCGTAACATTATTCAGTAGCATACCCGGCGAAGTAATCTCTAGTCTGTCATCATACAATGCCACTTGTATATTTCCCGGCTCAAGATAACTACGATGAGCCACTGCGTTTGCAATCAACTCTCTTATGCTATCTGTAGGAAGTTCATATACATCTTGTCTGTACATTCCCTTTATTGTCATTCCCATGTTAATTTTTTCAAGAACATACTGGTATCTGTGCCATTCTTTTTTGTTCTTTCTATTAGTGTTTTAAGTTCTTCTTCAAAAGCCATCCCTTGTTTCCCCTCTTTTGTGTCATATACTATATAATCCTAACCACTTATAATCGAAAAATACACATTGATTATACCATTTTTCACTCATACCCGCAATTAATACCACAACATCATGCAAATCATTCTATCAATCCTATCCGGTCAGCTACATCATCAGAAGCATACTGAGATACCGATACTCTGCAGGAGCATTTTCATCTTTGGTCGTTCAAATGGTATCTGAAACTCCGCTTTTCTGCTTCTTGCCATGAATACTACAAATAGCATCGTCATAAAATAAGGTTCACATGCTGTATGTGTTACCGAACCATCTGCCCGTGTGACTTCTCTCATATCCACCGGAATATGACTTTTTTTACACGCTTTCTTTAATATCTCTGCGGTTCTCTCATCATTCACATCTATGGAAGTAACATCTTTACCCTCTTGGTTAAAATCCTTTAACGAGCCATGTGTCTCCTTATAGTTGGAAACCACCTTATCGACTACCTTGCCGAGCAGAGTTTCCTTCTGCTCCGCACTCATACCGGGATTTTTCTCTTCTGAACGTTTACAGGCTTCCGCAATGGCTGTTATCAGATCCACGCTGACAGTCACAATCGCCTTTCCCGTTTGGAATGACTCCTGCGTCAACTCATCGACCATTGTTCTGTCCTCCTGTTATATGTTTTCCTATGGCTTCTGTCTGTGGGTGCTCTCACCCATAGGATACACATTTTAATGCACATCTCTTGTTCCTCCTTAATTTCCTTTATCTGAACTTCTGGACAAAATGTCCTAAAGTTACATTCATATACATTGCCCAAAGGGCACAAAAAAAGAGCATCTATGTTTCAATCACATAAATGCTCTAACGCTGTTGTTTATATTAAATTGTTATGGTTTGTCAGTTCGACAAACTTGAATTTTCAAATTAGTCTTTACAAATAACCTTTGAATCTTCACCATCAATTACAATTCCCTGACGGTTGTTAATTGGGCATAGATTCAAATCCGAAAACTCAGTCATTATTTTCTCGGTAACTTTCTTAAATGGTGCTGTAAGATAATGCGGAAGAACATAGAAATCAATCAAATCAATCCCTGCATCATCTTCTTGTGAGTAGTCCTCCGGCTTTTCATCCATTTGCTCGATATATTGGATGCTTGGAGCGCATATAATTGCGCCAGCCGACTCGCCGATCATCAATTTTCCATTTGCCAATTCCTTTTTCAGCAGTCCATCAGTTCCCGTTTTACGGAGCTGGTCCATAAGAAAGAAAGAATTTCCGCCGGTAAAATATATCACATCTGCTTCTTCAAAAACAAACTGTATCGTTGAATAAGCCTCCGTTGAAATATCAATTTCAGTTATGATCGCTCCCAACTTTTTGAATAATTTTCGAGCCGAGCCGACATAACCGGTGTAGCCTTCACGCAGTGAAGCTGTTGGAATAAATGCGACTTTCTTATTTTCAATTTCTTCCTTTATCAGACTTCCCACACTTGAAAAGTGCGAACATAAAAATAGTTTCATCAATATTCTCCTTTATAAATACCAATTTATCTTTTTCTTTCTGAAAATGGGCAATCCCGATTGGGACTGCCCATTCATCTTGAAAATTATGCGATTTTTAAGGCTCTGCACCGTTTCGAGCACCATTTGGTGTAAATTTGGTGTATTTGTGTATTTTCAGAGCTTTTTCACAAATGAAGTACATCCCGTTTTGTAGGGTAAAACGGTACTTCTTAATAGAGCTTTGCACCTGCCGGAATGTGGTCATCAACCATCAGAAGATGGAGCTTTTCTTCGCCTTCTTCTTCGTGGATAGCACTGAGGAGCATACCACAAGAGTCAATGCCCATCATAGCTCTCGGTGGAAGATTTGTGATAGCGATAAGAGTCTTTCCAACCAGTTCTTCCGGCTCATAAAAGCTATGAATACCGCTTAAAATAGTTCTGTCTGTGCCTGTTCCGTCATCAAGAGTGAACTGTAACAGTTTCTTTGACTTCGGTACTGCAACACACTCTTTAACCTTTACTGCACGGAAATCTGACTTGCTGAATGTGTCAAAATCTACTGCTTCTTCAAATAAAGGCTCAATCTTTACCTTAGAAAAATCAATCTTTTCAGGCTCAGCTTTCACTTCTTCAGCAGCCTTAGATTTTACATCATTCAAGGTCTTCATTGTCGGGAGCTTTTTTGATTGCTAAGCTAACTCTTGTATATCCTTGTAAACCCTTGGAAAATGGGCTTTCCCGGATTCTATATACTTGGATACTCTTGGACGTTTTTTTGACTTTTGTGCGTCCAAAAGATGTCATTCGCCTTAAAATACGTCTTTTTATTTTAAGACATGTACTGCAGTGTCAAACACTACAATACTAGATGAGTATAGCATATTTATCTCAGTATGAATAGGTATATTTTCAATCTTCAAAGAGTTCAATCGCAGGACTCTTTTCTAAAAAATATCCATATTTTTTGATAATTTCTCAATTACTGATTTGGTAACATCTGGGTTTGCTTCTGCATATATGTTCATGGTAGTCGATACATCAGCATGTCCCATTACCTCTTGAATTACTTTGATGTTGGTTTCATTCTCGCAAAATCTTGATGCAAACGTATGTCTGAAGATATGGCAGGAGAATCTTGGAATCATAACAGGTTCTCTCTTCTCCTTTTTAGCAGCCACCTCTTCTTCTGAATTATGTGTATCCACAATTCTCTTGATTGCCCGGTTTACTGCTGCTGGGTTATGTGGCATCCCAAATCGGTTTGTAAATACAAAATTGGTCATTCCATCCACATTCTCAACACAAAAGCCTTCTTGCTTCTGTCTCTCATATTCTTCCTGAAGCACATCATATACCTGCTGCATCATAGGTATTCTACGATTACCAGCTTCCGTCTTTGGCAAAGATACTCTAAACTCACATTTATATGAATCATCCGCTCTCTGGTAATAGGTTAAGCTATGATTGATATCAATGACTCGATTCTCCAAATCAATATCATCCCAGCGTATCCCAATTGCTTCTCCTATTCTGCATCCAGTTCCTAACAAAAATACAAAGAATGGATACCAGTGATAAAAGAACGGATTCTTTGCTACATACTCCATGAATTTTCTCTGCTGATCCACAGTCAACGCTCGCCTTGTCTTTCTGGCACCACCATTACGCTTTTTTACTTCACAGTATGCTCCGTCTACCGGATTCTTCCTTATGATATCATCTCTGACAGCAAGCTGAAATGTAGGTCTTAATACTGTGTTAATTGTCTCAAGCGTATTAATCTGTAATCCCTGATTATTAATCAAGTCTGTATAAAAGAACAACACGTCTGAGTATTTCACATCTCTTACTTTCTTCTTGCCAAATGTATCACGAATAAAATGATTCCATGTATACAAATAATTACTGTAAGTAGTGCTGCGCAATTCTGTTTTAGTTGATATGTACCTGTCAAACAAAAAGTTCACATCAGCCTTTCCTGCGACATAGACATCAAGTCCATCCAACTGGTCTTTTTGTAACTGTTCTTCTCTTTCTCGAAGTTTTACCAAAGACTGTGCATAAATGGTCCTTTTCTTGCCTAATGGATCAATATATACATATGAGTATCTTCCGTCGCCTTTTCTGTAACCCTCACCCTTTCTTAATACTCTGCCTTTACCATCTTTTCTACAAGCCATTATTCTCTCCTTTCCGGAGAAAAGAGCCTGTTCTACTGATTAGCCTGTTGCTTCATTTGTAATTCAACACCCATTCTAATCAATTGCGAAATGGATAGATTATGAGTCTCAGCATACTCAACCATTATCTGGTATTCCTCTTCTTTGAATTTAACAGTCACCTTATGGTCAAAAGGTTTCTCTGCTTTTGGTCTTCCAGTTCTAGCCATCTGTATGCCTCCTTCATATCTTAATCATATTATACTTTTGGTCTGACCGAAAGTTAATACATTTTTTCTCTCTTGGCTCATTTTTCTCCATACTTGTTTGTAGCATCATCATCAGGTCTTATTTGTATGGAAATGCAAGGAGCAATGACAATCTTTGCAGTAAATCTTAAGAGAATAATTAAATTAATGAATGAAAAATAAGAACTTTATCCGAAAAAGACAAGCAATTTATATTTCGCCTAACAAAAAATCCACCAGAATCATAAAAACTCTGATGAATTTTTTCTTTTTTATTAAAGTCAAAATAAAAATGGTATGTTTTTCAGTGCCCTCTCATTTTGTAGATAGGGGTAGTATAATGTATAATGTCGAGATATTACGAAGATAACTCGTAGAAAATGCAAAGTCCAGTCGCAAGTTTAGACACGATATTTCTCTTAACCGTCGTATAAAATCAACATTTGCAGGGATTTATCAAATTCCGACATACCGTCTTAGAAAATGAATAATCCCTCGCAATTCATTATGAACTACGAGGGACTGCTTACTGACTGTTAAAGCGGTAGCCGATCTCACGAACACTATCTATGGAAAAGTGAGAGTTTGTATCACAAAGTTTTTTACGAAGATTCCGAATGTAAAAGCCTACGGTATCCTTTTCATTGCCTGCTGATATTTCGCCCCACACCTTATCATAAATCTGCTCGTATGTAAGAACACGACCTTTATTGGCTGCGAGTAAGCAGAGTATATCATACTCTTTGACGGTCAGTTCAATTTCCTGACCGTTATTGATAACTCTGCGCCGGCTCAAATTGATTTCTAAGCCGGAAAGGGATAATGTCGGCTCATATGAAATCTCTAATTTTTCAAAATCAGGGTGCTGTTTTACAAAAGCCAGCATATCGTCAAAGGCTGTTGAGTCTTGTGTTTTGAACTCCATTATTACGATTCGTCCGATATTATCACCCCCTTGGTTAGTTTTTTTGTCTTGGACAACATAAGATTTATTGCGTGAGATAATACGATTCATCAATCGTTTTCAGAATAAAATTCACATCGTCATAACGAGAGGAATCGGACTGAGAGCCTAAACTGCATATCAAAAACTCTTTTCCGTGCTGCTGGTAAAGCACAATCAAGTTATAGTCGTCAGACAGAGAGCCAGTCTTAATTCCGCATACATTTTCGTTGTAATATTCGGATGTCGGATCAAGGAAGGCGTTTGTATTCTGCCATATTTGTGTACTGCCATCAGGCAGTGTTGCCGTATAAGTGTTTTGAGATACAATTTCTCTAAACCACGAGTATTCCAACAACCGATATACTACTTCTTTCAAATCTAAAGTGGTGGTATGTGCCTCCATATCAAAACCACTCGGATCATATAAAACTGTGTCTAAGTACCCCTGCTGTTGCAAATGCAGGTTTAAGTTCTCCATAAAAATCCTCACACGCTCTTGACTGCTTTCTGCTTGCGGCGAAAGTAATCCTCCACAATAATCAGCAACCACATAAGCTGCGTCATTCCCTGACGGTACTAACATTGCCGCAAATAGATTGTGTAAAAAGTATTCTTTTTCCTTGATTTGAGCAACAGACGAGCCGGGTTTCGTGAGTGAAATAGCACCATAGTCTGCAACAACGATACTATCAAGGTCTGCTAAAGTTGACGCATACTCAATAACAAACAGCTTGGCTAAACTTGCAGGAATTTGTGGCTCGTTCTCGTTTTTTGAAACAAATATTTCATCATCAGAACAATCCACCAAAATCAGCGATTTTGCATTATAAGAGTCAGGAAAATCTTCTTTGTAGAGAAAACCATTTATTTTATTCTTTACCTCTCTGAAATTTTCCGGCTGCATTGCCCACGGCACAAACATTATACCTATGCCGATACAAACTACAAGCAAAAACAAAAATACTCCAAATCGTTTTTTCTTACGGCGTTTTCTCTGCATATATGTGCTCACCTCCCAACCCCAAAACTCTTATGTGCCATTTTTTAATCGGCATAATTTGCCTGAATACACTCTGTAAATCCAGACGGATCTCCCAACTTAGCTTTATCAATATTATCACGAAGATATTTGCGTGTGGCGTCATCACAGCGATCTGTTCCCATATAAGGCATATCAAAGGCTTTTTCGAGTTCAGCTAAGGCTTTTGCCGCCCTTTCCGGATTCGTATTGTAAGTATCAAGCCATTCCTGCATCCAAGAATATTCCCAAAGGTTAGATGCTTTTGTATCGCCATATCCTATCTGAAAAGACGCTCCCGTATCTTCGCCTTCCAAAGCATCAGGCGGAGTAACGCCCTCCGGCCAATTCAAACTCTCAATGGTCGTTAGGTATTCTTCTTCAATGGTAGCAAAGTCCGTGAAACCTCTTGTATTTGTGTCGGAGTCCGAAGAAGTGGAGCAGCCTGCCAGCATAATCACCAGCAAAGAAATCATAACACACAGTAACAGTCTGTACGGTCTTTCGGATTTTGAGATTGTTCGTTTCATTTTGTTTCCTCCTTGAATTGAGTTTTATTATCTAAGAGCCAATGCAGGCTCTAATTTTGCTGCTTTCAATGCTGGTAATAATCCGCCCAATAATGCTGTAAGCACAGACACAGCAACTGCAACAACAGCAACGCTGATTGGATAACTCGGTGTTCCCACCGGGGAATCCACAGGGAGCAACGCTCCAATACAATGCACCAAAATCAGCGAAATCAAAATAGCTGCAAAGCAAACGAATATTGATAAAATCAACTGTGAGCCTAAAACCAGTGCCACAATATTTGTTCGTGAAGCACCTATCGCTCTGCGGATCAGCAACTCATGTGTGCGCTGTTCCAATGAAGATAGTCCGATATTGATCTGCCCTAATACGGAAACAAACAGCAACAAAAGCGAAGTAACCAAAAGCCCTAATTGCAGTATGGACAATACCGAATCATAGGTATCTCCAATATCACTCCGCCCAGCACTTTCCCAGTAACCGCCAATGGTATCAGTCAAAATGTCGCCAAGGGCAGAATGTATCTGTTCGATTGTCAGTCCTGTTGTGGGATGCCAATACACATTTGCATTTTGTACTTGCCACATTGCTGGTGCGAAATTGAGGATCGCCGCAGAATCCGCATAGATAGTCGGAAAATCCCTGCCATCGTTTACTACTCCGACAATATTGAATGGGGTTAACGAAAGTGTGCTTTTTACATTTCCTGCAGCATAGGGCGAATCATTAAAATAGTTTTTAGCTTCTTTGTTTATGACCACTTCAAGCGATCCGCCCTCACTCAAAGGCTCTAACCATCTACCGGATGTCATTGGAAGATTATAGACTTGACTATATGCCTCCGTGGTGCAAACTACATCAAAAGCCATCAGGTTTTGGTAAACATCATTCGGCGGTATTGGCGTTAAATCTTTCATTGGTGCAAATCGAATATCCTCTCCCATAGAAAAAGTAACAGCGGCTACATCATCAATGGCTTCAAATCTCTGGAATAATTGTTCCATTTTATTTCTATCGTGAAAATCGGATTCCGTTATCACGAATGAGTAAGTAGGTGACCAGCCATATACCTGTGCGTTTACGGAAATCAAATACTCCCGTCCAAGCGTACCAACTAATACCGATCCAATCATTGCGATAATGCCTACAAGCATTGAAACACTTGTCAGAATACTTCTAAGTGGAGACAGACGAAGGTCTTTAAGTATCATTTTTAGCACAAGTTATCCTCCCTCCATCCATTTCAAAAATCGTATCACAGGTATCTGCAATATCAGGATCGTGCGTAACCAACAGCAGCATAATTCCATTTTCTTTTACGACGCTGTGCAACAGTTCCATAATCTGCGTTCCCGTCTTTTTATCCAACGCTCCCGTAGGCTCATCACATAAAATGGCTTCCGGAGATACTGCAAGCGCCCTTGCGATTGCAACTCTTTGTTGTTCACCGCCGGACAAATTGATTGGGTAATCATTTTCCTTGCTTTCTAAGCCGACACTTTTTAGCAAGCCTGTAATTATCTCGTGACGCTGTTTGGCGGTAAACGACTTTTTGGCATAGAGTAGGGGTAATTCGATATTTTCCCATACCCGCAAGTGCTTAATCAGAGAGTAATTCTGAAATACAAATCCGATATTATTGGCTCGCAGTATAGACAGATCACGGTCTTTCAAAGCAGAAATAGATATACCATCATAAAGGTACTCGCCCTCATATTCCCGATTTAACAAGCCAATAATAGATATAAGGCTTGTTTTGCCTGAGCCGGACTTTCCGACAATGGCATAACTGCGCCCTCGTTGCAATTCCATATTAGCGTTGGTTACTGTTGTCAGCATATCGCCATTATTCAATTTGACGCTTGCTTTCAAATCCTTTATTTTGATTAAAGTCTTTTCGGAAATTCCTTTCATTTTATCAATTCCCCCTCGGATCAAGGTTTGGCGGAGTAGCAGAAACCACATCGCCCTCCTCTAAGCCGGACAGTATTTCTATATTGGCTCCGTCTGTCACACCCAATGTCACTTTTGTTTCCACTCTTTCTCCATTCGGAGTAATTACAGTAACCAATCCCGTACCTTGTCTACCCGCTATTACCGACAGCGGCAATATAAGGACATCATTTCTCGTTGTCGCCGTTATGACTACCGTTGCACTTTGCCCCGATTTCACATCGACTGTTTGACTGATCAAGCATTGCAGAATGCCCTCTTGCGGCACGATTCCCGTAAACGCATTTTCATCTGCGGCAGGCGACACCACGGCAATCATATCGGTTGGTCCTACACCATCATATACTTGAAATTTTGCTTTCAACTCTGCATACTCCGGTAAGGTACTCAAAAAATTATCTGCCTCTACATTGAGGGCAAATCCTGTATAATGCACTATCGCTACGGGATAATTACTCGGTACGCTTTCATTGGATGGGGCAATAGAGGTAACTGTACCATCCACCGGAGATTTCAATTCTTTGCCGTTCACAGTTCCAATAATTTGCCCGGCAGTGATTTTTTCTTCTAATTCTACCGCTGTATTAAATATGCCATTTTCGGGTGAGGAAATAATAAACGGTACTGCCGGAACAATAGTCGTTTGCGTTGAAACGGTTGGAGTAATTGTCCCTCGTACAACTGATACCGTTTTTTCTGCGGATGTTGCGCTATCTGTAAGATTGTTTTCGTCTGTCTGCCCAATTGCAGAGCAGGCAGATAGCGTAAATACAAGAAACAAAATAGAACATAGCAGCATTTGTTTTCTTAGCAACTTCATCATTCCTCCTTATGCTGTATCACAAAAAATACGAGCCTCTATCTTGATACTTTTATTGTACCAAAACAGAAGCCCGTATTTTCTTGATTGCTCGTAAGATATTCCTCTTTTTTTCTATGCAAATTCTTACAATTTTCCTACGCCAACGGCAAAGTAATTGAAAACTTGTTTTGATCCTCTTGGCTCTCTGCAACGATTGTACCATTGTGTAGTTCAACAATCTGCTTTACAATCGCCAAACCTAATCCAGCTCCTCCACTGCTTGTACTTCTCGCTGCGTCAAGCCGATAAAACTGCTCGAAAATCCTGTTTAACTTTTCTTCCGGCAGAGTATCGCCGTGGTTACAAAAAATAATGCTGACCGTATCTTCCTGACATTGTGCGCTGATCGTGATATCCGTATTTTCAAAACTGTAGATAACCGCATTTCTCAAAAGGTTATCAAAAACACGCTGAATTTTGTCTGCGTCACATCGAAGCATTATATCATCATCAACACAAAGATTACATTGCAAATTCTTTGTGTTGAGCATAGGCTTAAATTCATATACAAGTTGCTCCAGCAGGCGAGTTAAATTGATTTTCGTGTATTGTAATGTAATATCGTATATATTGAATCGTGTTATCTCGAAAAACTCGTTAATCAGATCCTCTAACCGTTCTGCCTTACCAAGAGTGATTGAAAGGTACTTTTCTCGAAGTTCCTTTGAGATTTGCGACTCATCACGCAGTAAAGTAAGATACCCGATTACAGAAGAAAGCGGTGTTTTCAAATCGTGTGCAAGATACATAATCAGGTCATTTTTTCGCTGCTCATTTTCTTTTGCAAGCCTTGCATTACTTTCAGCCTCCTGTTTTAACTGATTGATGTTAGCGGCGATTTCACTCAACTCCGGGGACATTTCAATGTAACTGACATTCTGATCGAACATTTTTCCTGTCGCAGCCTGTACCTCGTACACGTAGGCGACTACTTTTTTCAAAAGTAGGTATGTCAAGTATATAATACAGCCACCCCACACGATTACAGCCACTATATAAAGATATTCTGTTCTGTAATACAAGTAATAATACAAAACATACTTGCGGAGAATTTCTTCTGCCATAATTCCTAAAAGAAAAGTACCGCCTAAAATAAGCACAGAGCAAATCGCACATTGAATTACATACCCTTTGAACAAGGTAGAGAGCAGATAGTTTTTTTCTTTTTTATTCAATTTCATACCCTACCCCCCAAACAGTTTTAATGAACTTCGGATTTTTTGAAGGTTCATTCAATTTTTCCCGAAGCCGCCCAATGTGCGCCATTACCGTATTGTTACTGTTGCGAAGATACTTTTCTTTCCACACGGCTTCAAATAATTCCTCCGAGGCGACAACTTTACCCTGATGTTCGCACAGATACCACAGAATAGAAAACTCCAACGGAGTCAAGGCTATTTCTTTGCCATACAAGTAGCACTTGTGGCTGACTCTGTTTATCAGTAGACCTCTGATGTCATACTCGTCTTTTTCTTCGGATTGACTCAAATTAGGACTGTTATAGCTCTGATAACGCCTTAATTGCGTCTTTACTCTTGCCACAACCTCTAAAGGATTAAACGGTTTCGTTATATAATCATCCGCACCAATCGTAAGCCCCATAATCTTGTCGCTATCCTCAATTTTGGCGGTAAGCATAATAATAGGGAAGTAAAACTTTTCCCGAATTTTTTGGCAAAGTCGAAAACCATCAATATCCGGCAGCATAATATCAAGTATCGCTAAATCAATCTGCGACTGTTTGATACATTTCATCGCCTCTAACCCATTATAACATTTATATACTGAATAACCATCGTTACTCAAATACACTTCAAGCAGATCAACGATTTCTTTTTCGTCATCCACAATTAAAATCTTCTTGTTCATTGATCCTACACCTCATTTTCGGGTACGGCTTCCATTATGTCGCCAAAATCACACTCTAAATATTCGCATATATTCAACAGCACGGGAAGGGTAACATTTTCATTTTTTCCGAGTTTCGCAAATGTACTTTTGCTTGCCCCGACCGCTTCTCGTAATTGACTCTTTTTCATTCCCTTGTCAATCAGTAGTTTCCAAAGTTTGTTGTACCGTACTTTCATTTCCGCACCTCCACCCAAATATAGTTTGTATTATAGTACTTTGAGAATGAAATTGCAATTATTAAGTCTGTATTTTGATACTTTTAGTTTTCAAACCGGCGCAATATCTTTCTGATATGTAATCCAGCCATTTGAACATATTTACACAAGATATATGTTGCTCCGGCACGAGTAAGGGGGTTGCCCTGCCGATTTACAAAAAATGCTCTGTCTAACCTTTCTGGCGCTGACAGACTAATTGTATGTTGGACTGCCCGTTGCTTCAAGCAACGCATATTAACATTCAAGGCTTTTGTCTCGATTTTGAGCTGAAATATGTGTATTGTTTAACTCGAATACAGAAAAGGACGATGTCCGATAATTTCAGACACCGCCCTTATAAATTCTGTTGTATCGCCTGTAATTATGCGATTTTTTAGGCTCTGCACCGTTTCAAGCACCATTTGGTGTAAATTTGGTGTATTTGTGTATTTTCAGAGCTTTTTCACAAATGAAGTACATCCCGTTTTGTAAGATAAAACGGTACTTCTTAATAGAGCTTTGCACCTGCCGGAATGTGGTCATCTACCATCAGAAGGTTTAGTCCTTCGTGACCGTCTTCCTCGTGTACTGCTGAAATCAGCATACCCTCGGAATCAATTCCCATCATCTTTCTCGGTGGCAGGTTCACGATAGCGATTGCTGTCTTACCAACCAGTTCTTCCGGCTCGTAATAGTCGTGAATACCGCTTAAAATCACACGGTCTTTGCGTTCTCCGTCATCTAATGTAAACTTCAGAAGCTTCTTTGACTTCGGTACTGCTTCACAAGCTAAAATTTTAACTGCACGGAAATCAGATTTTGCAAATGTATCGAAATCTACCATTTTTTCAAAGATTGGCTCAATCTTCACATTAGAGAAATCAATCTTTTCAGACTCAGTTTTTACATTTTTTTCAGGTGCTTCAGAAGCTGTATTATTTACATCATTTTTCTTATTTACACCATCTAATGACTTCATTGTAGGGAATTTTTTTGATTGCTAAGCTAACTCTTGTATATCCTTGCAAACCCTTGGAAAATAGGCTTTCCCGGATTCTATATACTTGGTCACTCTTGGACGTTTTTTTGACTTTTGTGCGTCTAAAAGATGTCATCCGCCTTAAAATACGTCTTTTTATTTTAAGACATGTACTGCCGTGTCAAACACTTCAATACTAGATGAGTATAGCATATTTATCCCAGTATGAATAGGTATATTTTCAATCTTCAAAGAGTTCAATCGCAGGACTCTTTTCTAAAAAATATCCATATTTTTTGATAATTTCTCAATTACTGATTTGGTAACATCTGGGTTTGCTTCTGCATATATGTTCATGGTAGTCGATACATCAGCATGTCCCATTACCTCTTGAATTACTTTGATGTTGGTTTCATTCTCGCAAAATCTTGATGCAAACGTATGTCTGAAGATATGGCAGGAGAATCTTGGAATCATAACAGGTTCTCTCTTCTCCTTTTTAGCAGCCACCTCTTCTTCTGAATTATGTGTATCCACAATTCTCTTGATTGCCCGGTTTACTGCTGCTGGGTTATGTGGCATCCCAAATCGGTTTGTAAATACAAAATTGGTCATTCCATCCACATTCTCAACACAAAAGCCTTCCTGCTTCTGTCTCTCATATTCTTCCTGAAGCACATCATATACCTGCTGCATCATAGGTATTCTACGATTACCTGCCTCCGTCTTTGGCAAAGATACTCTAAACTCACATTTATATGAATCATCCGCTCTCTGGTAATATGTTAAGCTATGATTGATATCAATGATTCGATTTTCCAAATCAATATCATCCCAGCGTATCCCAATTGCTTCTCCTATTCTGCATCCAGTTCCTAACAAAAATACAAAGAATGGATACCAGTGATAAAAGAACGGATTCTTTGCTACATACTCCATGAATTTTCTCTGCTGATCCACAGTCAACGCTCGCCTTGTTTTTCTGGCACCACCATTACGCTTCTTTACTTCACAGTATGCTCCGTCTACCGGATTCTTCCTTATGATATCATCTCTCACAGCAAGCTGAAATGTAGGTCTTAATACTGTATTGATTGTCTCAAGCGTATTAATCTGTAATCCCTGATTATTAATCAAGTCTGTATAAAAGAACAACACGTCTGAGTATTTCACATCTCTTACTTTCTTCTTACCAAATGTATCACGAATAAAATGATTCCATGTATACAAATAATTACTGTAAGTAGTGCTACGCAATTCTGTTTTAGTTGATATGTACCTGTCAAACAAAAAGTTTACATCAGCTTTTCCTGCGACATAGATATCAAGTCCATCCAACTGGTCTTTTTGTAACTGTTCTTCTCTTTCTCGAAGTTTTACCAAAGACTTTGCATAAATGGTCCTTTTCTTGCCTAATGGATCAATATATACATATGAGTATCTTCCATCGCCTTTTCTGTAACCCTCACCCTTTCTTAATACTCTGCCTTTACCATCTTTTCTACAAGCCATTATTCTCTCCTTTCCAGAGAAAAGAGCCTGTTCTACTGATTAGCCTGCTGCTTCATTTGTAATTCAACACCCATTCTAATCAATTGCGAAATGGATAGATTATGAGTCTCAGCATACTCAACCATTATCTGGTATTCCTCTTCTTTGAATTTAACAGTCACCTTATGATCAAAAGGTTTCTCTGCTTTTGGTCTTCCAGTTCTAGCCATCTGTATGCCTCCTTCATATCTTAATCATATTATACTTTTGGTCTGACCGAAAGTCAATACATTTTTTCTCTTTTGGCTCATTTTTCTCCATACTTGTTTGTATTTCTTCTATACTAATGCGTCATTTCTCATAATTACTTATAAAACTCGTCATCTACAATGTGGAAAGTTTCAAGATATTCGTCAATAATATCCAGATTAACCAACACCAGCTGATTCACTTTATAACATGCCTTTGCATCCTTCGCTAACTGCATAAATTTTGACACGCTCATTGAATACATCTCTGCCCCTTCCGAATATCTGACAAATCTTTTATTATTAGTCTTTTTAGTTCTGCTGTCCATTTGCTAACTCCTCCATTACCATTTTGCGAGCTACAGGTAACAGATCAAACTGTCGTATCAATGCTCTGTCTATTTCTTCTCTCACGCCTGAATCCTTAATGACAGTTCCACTTTTTGCTCTAATGCAGCCTTTTGAAATTGTCTGTGCATCTTCAGGCATAAAATCAGAGATCTTACTTAATCCAAATCCACTCACATCCTTCGGATTTAAAATCACATGTACCGGAATATCCTTTAACTTACTGCTCAAAGGGACTACTGACACCTGCGGTGCACCATCATGATTGCTTGCATCACATGAAATAATTATTCCTGGTCTGATTCCGCCCTGAATGCCATGTGGGTTTTTCCCAAAATCCGCATACACGACATCAAATTTATTATATTTACCATACTTTCTTTTTTCTGTTCGTCTGCTCATATCTATGCTCCCTTCTTGATGTGCATATCCAATCTGCCCTCATCTACAGTCACCACAATGCCGCCTGCTTCAATAACCAGTCCTACCTTAAAATAAGCATCTGCGACACTGCTGGATATAGCTGCCATATTCGCAACAACTACTCCACTGATTTGCTTTTTGCGGATCATATTCACAATCTGATTCCACTGGCGATCAACATCTCTCTGCGAAAAGCCATTGCGTCTCATCTTTCCCACGATTGAATATTCTTTTCTCTTTACAAATTCATGTATATATTTGCTCTGCTTGTCTTCAAGCATATTTACTTTTTCCAATGGAGCCTGCACTGAAAGATATTCTATGCAATCCATCTTTTTAATCTTTCTTCTCATTCTCTGCCTCCTATGCTGACTTCAAAGCCTGCTCTATCATAAAATCAAATGTCTTTTTCAAATAATCCTGCTTATCTGCAGGTAACCGCTTTAGCCTCGAATCTAATGAATCCGGTGTACAGTCTATTGCAAGTAAGCTATTTGCGTCTGTTTCATAAACTTCCATAAGCATATACAAATTTTTCATGCTCAGGTTTCTTCCTCCTTGCTCCACCTGTCCAAGTGTCGAAACACTTATTCCAGTTTTAGCAGCAACCTCTTCAATGAGAAGTCCCTTGTCCTTACGGATATCACGAATCACCGGACCAATTTTATATCCTTCATATTTCATCGTCGTACCCTCCAATGTCCTGTGCCATTTCTCTAATCATCTCTACAGCTGCATCTTCTGTTTCATACTGACCAAGCCACTTCCCACTTGAATCATGTACAACTGTTCCGAACACAGTCTGTGTAAATCTGCAATCCTTCACAGCCGGGACTTGTTTGTCCCGACCGGAATGATTTTCTGTTGTCGCTCTACCAAAGGACTCCGTTAGCATCCAAAATCCTCTGCATGAGATGCAGTAATTGGCACCGGACCAACTTCAAGAGAATAGAGCCATATGCCCATATCTGTGATGGTCTTTACAAATTCCTCCAGATCATAAATGTCATCGGTGATCTCATTCAGGCTTCTGACTACTACAACCTCAAAATCTTCCTCTTTAAGTGTTGCAAAGAAAGCATTCAGTGCTTCTCTGTCATAGTCCCTTGTCATTGAACGATCACAATACGCATCATTTATTATTACTCCATTAGGCATTGCCTGATCACGAATATTCTCGACCATCTGGACTACATTAGGTTCTGCTCTGCGGGACTTTACAAATGCAATTCCCTTAGCAAGCTCCTGAGTATCAGTACCTTCGTTTCCTACTACGTTAAAATCTCTTTTATTCATTTTGTTATCTCCTTTACGATTTCGTATTGGAGAGTTTTGGCGCCTCCACTCTCGTGGTGTGCTGTATCTCAAGCACAAGTATATTGTAATCTGCCACACCTTAATTGCCGACCGTGTACAGGCGACAATTATGTCGTGTAAACACGACAATCACTTTTCAACTGACACGCTTTTCATTGCTTTCATCATTGCAAGACACTGTCTTATCTGCAATTCATCCATATCTGAAAGAACATCCATTGCCTCAGATAATAGTTCCGACTTTTCTTCATTCTTTCCATACATTATGAAATCAACAGATACACCAAGTACGATTGCTAGATTATCTAATGTCTGTGTCTTAAAATCTCCACCATTTTCAATCGCAGATAATGCTTGTCTGCCTATACCTACTCTATGAGCTAACTCATCCTGTGATAATCCTATCTCCTTTCTTCTATCAGCAATTCGTATTCCTCTCTCATAATCCTTTTCTCTTGTCTGTGCTTTACTGCTCATAAATCCACCTTGCCGCCCTTGGAAACGAACAAGTCGGATTACCTTTACAGCACAAAAAGACGCACGAGGAAACCAGTATCCTAGATACTGTTCGTTTCCCCTGCGTCTCTGGTGCTTCCATCTTTTGATGTGCCCTTATCAGGTGGGCTGTAATTTAATTGTCAATCGTTATATTCTGAAAGTCCCATTCTCAGAATGTTCCTTCATCATTCCCTCGGAATACTTCTTGAGTATCATCACTCGCTTGCATCTGTCACACTTAATTCCAATATTCTGAAGTGCCACAGCGGAATCATCACCGCATACAAAGTATTCCATCATTAACTTGTTGCATTTTTTACATCTAATTTCTATAACATTTCCTTTGTTCAATTCAGTTCGCTCCTTATTCATACAAAATCATCAATCTACAATTCTGTACTCGTAAAGGAAAGGGAAATCACCTTTGCAAGCCTTTTGCCGGGAGTTCCGATGAATGTCTGCACATTCCCCGACTTTGCTGATCTAAAGCCAACTGACATGTTGTGTGCTGTCAGCACACAATCACATCAGGCTCCAGCTCTTTCCATAAACCACATATTGTTATCTTCATAGAAAAGGAATATTTCCTTTCCATCTACCACACAGGTATAACGCTCTCCAACTCCACCAGCCCTTGTACTGGCTGCCCTGCGCTTGTCTTTTACTCGTGTAATCTCATACTTTCTGCCATCTTCCCATGTTATCTCTTTGGGAATGAGCAGTCCGTCCTTTGAAAACTCTGCAAGTACATCAACATATACCTTATTGCTCAATGTAATCACCTTCCTTACAAGATTGCTATTGCTCTGGAAGCATCCATCTTCCTTGCTATATAGCCTTTTTCTTCTAATATTTTCAGATGTGCATAAACACTTGAAGTCGATGCCACCCCTACCATCCTGCATATCTCCCTGATAGTAGGAGCATAGCCATTCACACGCTGATATTGCATAATGCTTTCATACACATTCTGCTGCTTCTCCGTCAATGGTGCTCTGTCTACCAGATTAATTCTTGCTGCTTCGCTCATGTTCCGCCTCCCTCTTCTTTACTCTATTGGCACTTCTCGTTGCTAACCTGAAAAGTACCCATGTGGATGTACTGTGTGTTCTTCTTTTGCATTGACTGCCGACAGAATCCTGTCCCGGTACATGAGTCCCCTCTGGATACTGTAAAATCCAAATCTTCTGCGAATCTCATCCACAGCATTATCCATCTTCATCTGCTTTTCCCGTTTCTCCACACTTGAGAACAAATCTATCTGCTCCCAATAATTATCTGTTACCAGATCTGCACCTCTGACACCAACACTACGGATTGGCTTGCTCCAGTTATAGTTTTCCTTAAATATCTGATAAGCATATGCAGCTATCTCTCCGGTGATGTTTGTTGCATGGTCAATCTTTTTCTGACGGGTAAAAGAGAATAACTCATTATCCCTGACACTTATCTCAACCACTCTGCACCGGAATCCATTCTCACGAAGTCTTGCTGCAACACTCTCAGCCAGAATATAAAGAACAATCTTTACATCCTCATCGCATACTAAATCCTTTGGTGTCGTTGTGCTGTTTCCCACCGATTTGATTGGAGCGTGGGTATTCTCCAGCTTGACAGGTGAATCATCATAGCCATTAGCAAACGACCATAAGATACTGCCCATCTTTCCAAGGTGACTATTAAGCACATCTTCATCTGCCCTTGCAAGATCACCTATGGTTTTGATACCAAATAATGCAAGCTTTCTGTTCGTACTTTTGCCAACGTATAGAAGATCTGCCACCGGAAGTGACCATGCCTTCTGCTTAAACTCACTCTTATACATAGTTGTGATTGCATCCGGCTTCTTGTAGTCAGAACCCAGCTTTGCAAATATCTTATTGAAAGAAACACCAACACTTACTGTGATGCCAAGCTCTGACTTCATTCTCCTGCTGATTTCCTGTGCGATAAGCAATCCATCTCCTTTAAGGGAACTGCTCCCTGTCACATCAAGCCAGCACTCATCAATTCCATATGGCTCCTGTCTGTCCGTATATTCTGCATATATCTCATGAGCCATTCTTGAGAACCGAAGATATAAGTCCATTCTTGGTGAAACAAATGTTATGTCAGGGCAGACCTGCTTTGCCTGCCAGAGTGCCATTCCTGTTTTCACACCGTACTTCTTAGCAATATAGTCGGCTGTTAAGACAATCCCATGTCTTGCCTCCGGGTCACCGCCTACTGCCAGTGGCTTTCCTGCAAGCTCCGGATGATGCAGATGCTCAATCGAGGCATAACAACAGTTGATATCTGAATGAAGTATTACCCTGTCTCCCATCTTCATCACCTCCTGCATTTAATCTGTCACTACCATAACCTTTAGTCCAAGTATATGAGTAATGTTTCTTACAGGGCATAGTATAACCCCAAGAATAATCGACTGTCAACGGACACATGTGTCCTTTTTCCCATTATATTGGATTTTTAACTTGAATAATTGGCACTATTGCTATATACTATGGAGTGAAAAGAGACATTTGAAATCAACAAAATGAAAGAAAAGAGGCGTATGCATGTACTCAATCGGAGAAATCATTTCATCATATAGAAAAAAGAAAGGCTTGCTCCAGCAGGATCTCGCTGATGAATTAGCTAAGGAAGGTGTTACCATTTCCTACAAAGCTATATCTAACTGGGAAAGAAATCTTGCTGAACCAAGCGTTACCATATTTTACAAGGTGTGTAGAATCCTTGGTATTACTAATATGTATGAAGCATATTTTGGAGTAAATCCTGCTGATCCTTTTTCATCACTTACTGATGAAGGCAGGGAAAAAGCTATGGATTATATTAATCTGCTCCACGCATCCGGAATGTATGAAAAGCAGACTGCTAAGATAATTCCATTCCGAAGCATTGATATTTTTGAAAATGCTGTATCAGCTGGAACCGGTAACTTCCTTGTAGACGGACCGAAAGAGACTGTATGTATAGATGAATCTATCTTACCGGAAGATACTACTTTCGGTGTTCGTATTAGTGGTGACAGTATGGAACCTGAATTCCACGATGGTCAGATTGCATGGGTATTACAGCAGGAATCTGTTGCTAATGGAGAAATCGGCATCTTCGCTCTGAACGGAGATGCCTATATTAAGAAATTACAAAACGATAAAGACGGAATTTTCCTTATCTCACTCAATGAAAAGTATGCACCTATCAAGGTTAGTGAAAATGACCGCTTAGATATATTTGGAAAAGTTCTTGGAAAATCTGATGCTTCTGCTATTGCAGGACATTGCCGATAAAAATTGCAAGTCCTTTTTATCGGACACATTATTTTGCATAATTGACAATAAGAAAATATCTATAGAACTGAAAGAAGGGATTCTTATGGCGGTTACCAATAATATCAGAGAAATCCGTGAACAGCGAGGCATTTACCAGGATGACCTTGCCGCTGCTATCGGATACAGCACCAAAACTGTCGGCAGGATAGAACGTGGGGACAGTACCCCATCTGCCGAATTTATGCTGCGGATATCAAAGTACTTTAATATGCTGGTGGAAGATGTATTCCATGTGGAAGATTGAGTCGGAGCAGCAATCCGGCTCTCCTTCTATTTTAGACAGCTTTTCATATCCTTATCAACAACAACAATAAAATGCCACACAGTTATTAACAACCATGTGACATTTATACTCTTAATACAATTTTGCACCTGCTGGTATTGCATCATCTAACATTACCAGATTCAGTTTTTCTTCTCCATTTACATTGTGAATTGCAGAAAGAAGCATACCACATGAATCTATTCCCATCATAGAACGCGGTGGAAGGTTTACGATTGCAAGTAAAGTTTTACCTACAAGTTCCTCCGGCTCGTAAAATGCATGTACTCCTGAAAGAATAGTTCTTTCATTCTCTGTACCATCATCAAGTGTAAATCTAAGAAGTTTCTTACTCTTAGGTACTGCCTCACAATTTTTTACCTTTACAACACGGAAGTCTGACTTTGAGAATGTATCAAAATCAACCTGCTCATCAAATAAAGGCTCTATTTCAATACCTGTATTATTTTCAACAACTGCTGCCACTTCTTCTGTTACTACTTCATTGTTATCCATTTGATTGTAACTCCTTTGCATTAATTTCTCATCATAATATGTAATGTCGGTTGAAACTGCATTACTACTAGCTAGTATACCATAAACATACTGTTTTTAGGAAGAAATGTCCTATTTCATCCATAAACAGTCTTCAATTTTTTTAATCGAACAAAAAGTCTCTTGTCCTTCGGGCACATCTTTTCAAGTTCCTCAAAACTGTATCTTCTCAAATCATCTTTGCTTTTTATTCCCATTCTAAACGCATCCATACATAGGAAGTCATCAAATCTGACTCCATGCTCCCGATCATTCAGATCTTCTACACTGCGCAGCTTTACCCCTTGCTCTTCACAAATCTGATATAATTCCTGCAATGTTGCCTGTCCCATATTACGAAATTTTATAAAATGCTCCTTTGGATATTCTCTCAATCCTTCCAATGACTCAAATCCATTTCTTCTGAGAATATTCCGTAACCTGCTCGACATTTCAATATCATCATAATCTGTTTTTTCAGCGTACATAAAAGCTCCCTTTTGTCGTTTTATTTATCGTATAATTTATCAACCTCAGCTTCATACACTGATTCAGTATGAGTATCAAATAGCACCCACTCCACCAGATCAAAACAATCCGGATTATCCTGCAAGAACCTATTTACTGTATGTACTGCAATCTTTGCTGCCAACTCAACCGGAAAACTATATACTCCAGTTGATATAGAAGGAAATGCAATAGACCTGATTCCATTATCCATTGCCAGCTTCATAGAATTAAAATAGCAGTTAGCAAGAAGTTCCTCTTCTCTATTCCTTCCTGCATTCCATATCAGTCGGTCATTTTTTGCGGACAGTTCATACATGCTATCCTTTTCTGTTCTCTGCTCCTGCGTTTGCTCTCGTTTGATTTCTCCCTCCGTATCTTCTTGGCACAAGCAGGACAATACCTTGATGCACCAGAGCCCGGGACATATTCAACGCCGCACACCGTACAATTTTTAGCGGGCATTGCTGCCCACCGTTTTGTAGGTATGATATGTAATTCATCGACAAAGCCGATGAATTTATAGTAAATCTTGATTTCCTGCTTCACTGTTCCGTCTGCCATCTTCTCACGCTCCGAAACAAGTATCTTGTCTATGAGTGCGTTTATAACTGTTGCATCCAGTTCTTTTAAGCCTTGATAATTTCGGATAAGGGCGAGGAAGTCACGGATTCCCCGTGATTTCTCGTAGCTTTCATTAAGAGTTTCCGTCACCTCTTTCAGCCTTGCTTCAATTTCAAGCTGCTCTTTCTGGTATTTCCCCGACATCATCTCAAAATTCCGCTCGGTAATACGCTCCATGACCTTATCCTCGTAGAGAGAGGAAAACAGCCTGTCCAGTTCCGCAAGGCGTTTGTTCAGCTTCTTACGTTCTTTCTCTAATGCTTTCGCCCTGCTCTGGTCTGTTTCCGTGAGCCGCTTTTCTATGGCCCTGACCGCCTTTTCATCATTCACTGCCATATCCGCAAAACAGTTGATGTCGGCAAGAACGGCATTGAATAAATCCCTTGCTTCTATATTGTGGGCACTACACTCGCTTCTTCCGTTTCTTGCATAATTATTACATGAATACTGTACACAGTCGATAATCTCTGGGCGTTTCCTCCTGTGTACGTTCATTGCCCGCAGAGCACATCCGCAGTCCACACACTTGATAACGCCTGCAAAAATATTTACAAATCCTCCCTTGTTCTGTGGAAGCCTACGACTTGTAATAAGCTGTTGGACAATATCAAATTCCTCCTGCGTGACTATTCCCTCATGGGTATTGGGTATCACTTCCCATTCTTCGGGCAGCTTAGAGGGGCGTTTCTTGCTTTTCATATTGGCGGCAATCCGTTTGTAGCCTACAAGATTTCCCGCATATATCGGGCTTCTTAAAATGCTCCTCACGCTGTTCCCACTCCAAATATAGCGTTTGTCCTCGTTCCCCTCAAAATGACGTTCAAAGCCTGTTTCGCCACGCTCCGCCGCATAAGCGGCAGGGCGTAGGATATGCTGTTTATTAAGATGTCTGCAAATTTTGGCAACTCCATTCCCTTTTAATGCAAGGTCGAATATCTCTTTTACAACATGTGCCACTTTATCATCTATCAGCAGATGGTTGTGGTCGGCAGGGTCTTTGATATAGCCATAAGGGGCGGTAGTTCCCATGAATTTCCCCTGTTGAAACCTCGCCCGATATGCCGATTTTATCTTAACAGATATGTCAGCGGCATACATTTCGTTTAAAATGTTGCGGAAAGGCGTGATGTCCATAGCAGATTTATTCAAGGTATCTACGCCGTCATTGACCGCTATATACCTCACGTTATGCTCTGGGAAGAAAACTTCCAGATATAACCCACAATCAAGATAGTTTCTCCCCAGACGGGATAAATCTTTCGTAATCACGCAGTTTATCAGACCGCTTTCAATGTCTTTTATCATATTCTGGAAACTTGGTCTTTGGAATAATGAGGTGTGATAGCGATAGCGGCAAAAAGCTAATAAAATCAATGGTTTTGCGGACAGCGGATAGACAGGGAATGTGTTAAAAACTGAATACGCACACAAACGGCGTTACCTTAACCCCTTTGGGGGAGAAAGTAACGCCGTTTTTTTATGCCCGCAGGAAAGGAGGTGCAGCCGGAATGTATTTCACAAAGGGCAAGCAGCGGGCGTTTGAATTGCTCATGCAGCAGAAGCCGGGATTTGACCGCTATCAATCCGGTTGTGCCGGAGATGATGAAGATTGCGGCACTTGCCGTTTCTACCGCCCCGGGTGGAAATATGAGTTTTGCGTTTTCAAAGAGTGTCCCTATTGCCCCGGCAAAAGGACGCGGAAAACGCACGCCAGCATGGACAAATAGACGGGCAAAAGCCCTTGTGCCATGCGGCTTTGCAGACGCGAAAACGGCAAAGGGCATATTGCAATACCAAAACAGCCGAAAACGGCTTTCTAATTGTCCACGCATACCAAGAGAGGAAGTGAGGAAATATGGCAGTTTTCAGAGTGGAGCGAAATACGGGATATACCGTTATGAGCAACCACCACTTGCGAAACAAGGAATTGTCCTTAAAGGCAAAGGGCTTGTTGTCGCAAATGCTTTCGCTGCCCGAAGATTGGGATTATACCCTTGCGGGCTTATCCCATATCAACCGGGAGAAGATCGACGCAATCCGCGAAGCGGTCAAAGAACTTGAAAAAGCCGGATATATCGTCCGCAGCCGGGAACGCGACGAGAAAGGACGTTTGCGCGGTGCGGATTATGTCATATACGAGCAGCCGCAGCCCAAAGAGCCGGAAGCAGCTACCAGCAGCGAACAGCCGCCTACATCGGATTTACCTACATTGGAAAATCCAACATTGGATAATCCAACGTTGGAAAAACCTACGTTGGAAAAACCTACGTTGGAAAATCCAACGCAATTAAATAAAGATATATCAAGTAAAGAACAATCAATTACTGATTTATCAAGTACCCATTCCATTCCTTTCCATTCCCTAAATCCCTTCCCTCTGTCCTGTCCCGGCACGACGACGGATAGCCCATGCTCTTTACATATCCTGTCGCTGGTGCGCCGGATATGGTAATAGCTTTGTTTGTTGGAATGGTACTTTTTGTAGTCAACGAAGCTGACCGAGTTAAAAATCAAGTGATTATGCAGATGGTCTTTATCGACGTGAGTTGTCAAAACAAACTCATACTTGCCGCCTAATACCGCCCCGGCAAGTTCCATGCCGATTTTGTGCGCTTCTTCCGGTGTGGTTTCTCCCACCGCAAAGGATTGTATCAAGTGCCGCCCTAAATGTGTGCCGCGATCTCCGGCAGCTTCCCGCGTCCATGCAAACTCAATATCGGCGGTTTCCAGCCCGCAGCCGAAAGAGGACGCAAGCAGCTTCCCGTCTGTCTTTTCGGGATTTAAGATATAGTCTATCGCAGCCTTTAAGGTTGATTTAATAGGGTGCGTCTTTGTAACCGCCATATCTCGTCCACCGCCTTTTTAATGTCCTCTATATCCTGCCTGTAAACCGTCCCCGTCGCATTGGCGCGTTTTGCAATTTGGTTGATGTTCCGGCTCACCGCTTGCAGTTCCCGGATATATGCTTTTGTGTCGCTTCGGTCAACGACAAGAATATACCCGTCTATCGCCATTTTACGGAAGTATGCCCCATACTGCTTTATGGGAAGCTGCTTCATCTTCTCGTCGATCAGCCGCTTTTCTTCTTCCGTAACGTAAAACTTCATCTGTATATTTCTCTTTCGGTTTTCCATTTCCGCACCGCCTTTCGGTATAAGGGTTTGGGATTATCCCAACAAGCATTTTCCGCAAACGGGTACTCGTTTGCTGTGCTTGCTATCTACTCCATACCCCCACCGAAAGGCGGTATTTGTTGCGCGTTCCTTTGATTTTGGACGCAAAAAAAGATTGCAGCCGCCATGCGCTGCAATCTCCCGATTTCTCATATTGTGAGGTTAATCCTCTGCTTTTTCGACTTCCGTTATCTCCCTTGCTGTTGCGGTTACAATCCGTATGCCTTTATCGCTCATACCGTCCAGCAGCGCGTCAAGCTGCCGCCGCCCGGTGGATTTCTCCGCATTGCTGTTCGGGAAGAAAAATTGATCTACCGAAATATGATACCGGGTTACAAGGTCATAGAATACCTGTAAACTCGGCTGTTGTCCCTTGTTCTCGATATTCGCAAGGTAGCGCGGGGAAATATATAACTCGTCGCTTACCTTTTTGCGGCTCTCGCCGTATTCATTTCTCGCGGCTTTTATAGCTGCCCCGAAAGCCTTAAAGTCGTACAATGGTACGGGTCTTTTTGCCATTTTCATTCACCCTGTTACATTTTACAGTTCACCTTTCTTTTTGGATATGTCCACACAATTCATATCATTAGGTTAAATACTTCCTGTTGTGTATTGACAGTAGACTGATTTTCTGATAAAATAAAATTTATGTAAAAGGAGGTGGCGTTTATGTTGCATAGCATGCGTATTAGATAAGCATTGAAAAAAAGGATTTTCCCATTTTCAACATGGGCTTTTTTGTCATGCTTATTTTGCGGATGCTATACAAAAAACTAACGACGTATAGATATAGTATAGACATAGTGCAAGCTATGCCTTAGTTTTGTTGTACTGCTCTGTGCATTATAAATGCAGGTCAATGCTCATGTTGAGGATTGACCTGCATTTTTTTGTGTAAAAAGGACGAGTGAAATATAATGCTTAAAAAATATTGGATAAAATGTCCGATTTGTAACGGAAAGACGAGAGTTCAAGTATTTCATAATACTGTATTAAAAGATTTTCCTCTTTTCTGCCCTAAATGCAAATTGACGCATATCATTGATGTAGAAAAATTAGAGATTGTAATCAAAAATACAGAAAAACAAACTTTTATTATTTAGAAGAAAGGATATAAAAATGAAACGTTTACCTAAATATACGCCTGCGGAAGTACGGAATGATCCATACGGATTTACTTACAAAGAAATGTCGGAAGTTATTGGCGAGAATGAAGCAAAAGCCTTATATGAAGAATTATATAAGCAATTACCACGCAAAAAAAATCTATCAATGTTGGTAAAAAATATTTGCAAAAGCAGTGATACTGAAAAGTATGTTTACGAACTGAAAGACAACAAATACATTGAAACGGTTTTTATCAAGCGGCGAGATGGTGGAACTGTTTGCGTGAGCACACAAGTCGGTTGTCCTGTTGGTTGTATTTTTTGTGAGTCCGGGCGAAATGGCTTTGTTCGTAATCTAACATCGTCAGAAATCGTACAACAGATTATATTGTTGCGTCGAAAAGTAAACCGTATCGTTTTTATGGGTATGGGAGAGCCTTTATTCAATTATGACAACTTGATAAAAGCAATCCATATTCTCCGAGATAGATATGGGCTCAACTTTCCAACCGACGGCATTACCATATCAACAGTTGGTCCGGTCGATCAATTAAAAAAATTGCGCGAGGAACATCTTAAAATTCAGTTGACAATATCTTTACACGCAGCAACACAATCTGCAAGAAATCGTATTATTCCTCACATGCGCATATATGCTATTGAAGATGTTGTTAAGCAAGCCTTATCCTATTCTGAAAGGCATAATCGCAAAATTGTCTTTGCGTATTTGCTTTTACCGGGTATAAATGACCGGCCCTCAGATGTAAGACAACTTGCAAAATGGTTTCGGGGCAAAAAAGTTATGATTAACGTGTTACAATACAACCCAACAAGCAATTCAAGAATTAAAGCACCACAGAAACGGGAAATAGTTGCATTCAAACATCAATTAGAGCAAGCAGGACTTGAAGTTACTATGAGAGTTTCTCATGGCAGAGAGATTAACGCGGCTTGTGGACAGTTAGCTAACACATATAATAAATTCAAAAAAAAATGATTAAAAGTGCCAGACGCATAGACGCAGAGCCGATAACGCATTAGGTCAAAAAACCTATGTGTTATCGGCTTTTTTATTTAATATTGCGCAAAAGCCGCTGTTCCCTATTATAGAATGGATTGCGGGTAGTGTATTAAAGTCGCCCTTTTTTAAGGATACGGCGGTATCGGGGAGGTATCGCCGTGTCCATTTTTATTTACTGTAACCCGCCTAATGCTTTGCGGTCAAAAAAAGCTATGCTCCGCAAGCGGGATATTCCGGCTATGAATGTGAACTGTCAATACATTTAGCTACTGCTTACATTTCCTTTGCGCCCGTCCGCGTCTTGCGGACGGGCGCATTTTGCTTTTTTCAACTTTTTTCTGAAAAGCGCACTCAAGAGCCATCTCCAGAACGGGTACGGAGCGAAAGGGGCAGAGAGGACAAGCCCTTAACTCCCGTCCTCTACTCCACGCGGGAAGGAGGTGAACTCTATGGAGCTATCTTCTTCCGACAAGGAAAGAATACAACATCAGTACGACGCATTAGCAAAGAAAACTTTGGTCGGCGAAGCGAAAAGCCACCGCCGCACTCTTGCGAAACGCGCAGCACGCGAAGTTACTTTTTCGGATTTGAGCGAAAGCGAACTCGCGCAGCTTTTCACAACGGACGAATACGAAAGCGATTATTTCCGTTTTCAAGTGTCCGGCTTTGATGTACTCGTCAAAAATGAACTGCTTGCCGAAGCCCTTAACGCTTTGCCCGAAAGGAAACGCGACATTATCCTTTTGTCCTACTTCTTGGATATGAGCGACGCGGAAATTGGCGAACTGCTGAATGTTGTACGCACGACGGTTTTCCGGCACAGGAAATCCGCGCTTGCGAAAATCAAACAGTATTTGGAGGGAAAAGCAGATGATGAATACCGTTAGGAAGTCTGAAAATCTGTTGCCGTTCCCTGTCATTTCCGCAGCGGCAAACGGCGACACAACCGCCATGTGCGCGATCTTGAAGCACTACGAGGGTTACATAGCGAAACTTTGTACCCGCACGCTGAAAGACGACGCGGGCAATACCTATTCCTATGTGGACGAGGAAATGCGTAACAGGCTGCAAGTGCGCCTTATTACCCGCACCCTTGCTTTTCATGTAGGATAATCTTTTAGCCCATGCGGGGAGCGTGTCCCCTTTCCACGCTTCCCGTTATGGGCTATTTGTCGTTCCGCAAAAGCATATCCGCTGTTGATGTGCTTTTGCAGGCCGACAAAGCCTATTGTTCTTTGACAAAGAAAGCGGCCTTTGGTGCGCAGCATAACAGGCAAACGGGTACATTCCGTCTGTACCGAGCCAGTCGGCGGGTACGCCATGACAGCTTTTCCCCATAGGGGAAAAGCCGAGCGAGAACTACCGCGCCGTAAAACAGGTTTAGCAGCTTGTGGGCGACGACATACAAGGCGGCACAATGATACTCCCGCGTTGAACACCCTCAAAGTATTGCGCGGCGCACCCATAAGCATGGGCCGGGGTGAAACTCCCGTGAGGTTGCAGCTAACAACCGCCCGTTTTTGCCTTTTGACGAATATAGTTTATCCATACAGGAAAAGGAGGTTTTTCTAATGGATAAAAAACAGACAATTACAACCGAACGCAAAATAGGGAAAATCACCTATCTTGTTCAAGCGTTGCCGAGTGAAAAGGCAACCGATACAATCCATAAAAAGATTGAGAAACTCATTGTAAAGGATTTGCAGAAAAAGCCCGGAAATCCGGGATTTTTAGCGTCCGAGTAGTGCATTAGGCGGCGGGATATGGTATAATGATAGCAACACATTATACCTGTTTATTCGGCTGTCGGAAAGGAGGACTAATGTTACAGTCGAATAAAATCACCGCCCTTTACTGCCGTTTAAGTCAAGAGGATATGCAAGCCGGAGAAAGCGGAAGCATACAGCACCAAAAAATGATACTTCAACGCTATGCGGACGAACACCATTTTTTGAACACAAAGTTTTTTGTGGACGACGGATTTTCCGGCGTGAGTTTTGAGCGCGAGGGGCTGCAAGCGATGTTGCAGGAAGTGGAAGCCGGACGAGTGGCGACGGTCATTACCAAAGACCTTTCCCGTCTTGGCAGAAACTATCTGAAAACGGGCGAACTCATAGAGATTGTATTTCCCGAAAACGGAGTACGCTATATCGCGATCAACGACGGAGTTGACACAGCGCGGGAGGATAACGAGTTTACCCCCTTGCGGAACTGGTTTAACGAGTTTTACGCCCGCGACACAAGCAAGAAAATCCGCGCAGTTAAACAGGCACAGGCGCAAAAAGGCGAGCGCGTCAACGGGGAATATCCATACGGCTATATCCCAGACCCGAACAACCGCCACCACCTTATACCCGACCCGGAAACCGCGCCGATTGTCAAACAGGTTTTCGCTATGTTTGTTAGCGGCGTGCGTATGTGCGAAATCCAAAAATGGCTTGCGGAAAACAAAGTCTTGACGATTGGAGCGTTGCGCTATCAGCGTACAGGACAGGCGCGGTATCAGCGGGCAATGATCGCCCCCTATACTTGGCCGGACAAAACGCTCTATGACATATTAGCAAGGCAGGAATATTTAGGGCATACCATAACCGCGAAAACTCACAAGGTATCCTACAAGTCGAAAAAGACCCGGAAGAACGAAGAAGAACAACGCTATTTCTTCCCAAACACCCATGAGCCGCTTGTTGACGAGGAAACCTTTGAACTTGCGCAAAAGCGGATTGCTACCCGCCACCGCCCGACAAAAGCAGCGGAGATTGATATTTTTTCCGGCTTGCTGTTTTGCGCTGGTTGCAGACATAAGATGTATTACCAACAGGGCGTAAATATCGAGCCGCGCAAGTTTTCCTATTCTTGCGGCGCATGGCGCAACAGGGCAAGGACAGGCAGCGAGTGTACCTCTCATTATATCCGCAAAAACGTACTTCTTGATTTAGTGCTGGAAGATATGCGGCGGGTTTTGCGGTATGTTAAGGAACACGAACAGGACTTTATCTGTAAAGCTACCGAGTACGGCGACATGGAAGCGAGAAAGGCATTAGCGCAGCAGCAAAAGGAACTTTTCAAAGCACAGGCGCGTATGACCGAACTTGACACGCTTTTCCGCAAGCTGTATGAGGACAACGCATTAGGCAGACTGACAGATGAACGGTTTGTGTTTCTAACTTCCGGCTATGAGGACGAAAAGAAATCCCTTGCCGCAAGGATAGACGAGTTACAACAGCAGATCGCAACCGTTACCGAGCGAAAAAGGGATATATCAAGGTTTATTCAGATTGTCGGGAAATACAGCGACATACAGGAATTGACCTATGAAAACGTCCATGAGTTTATCGACCGTATTTTGATACATGAATTAGACCGGGAAACCAACACCCGGAAAATCGAAATCCATTATAGCTTTGTCGGACAGGTTGATACCGAGCAGGAGCCGACGCAAGTTGTCAACCATGACCGCCGCAACATGGTAGATGTAAAAAGTATCGCTATCTAACCCCAGCAAAATTTGTACCAGAATAACCATCGTCCACATACGTTTTTGCTATGTGCCATCCCTGCTTTTTCACATAATCCGTGAGGATGGATTTCTGTGTCGCAATGCTCGCACTCTCGTTATCCGTACCATCGTCTTTAGATAAGCGGCAATAAATGCCGACTAAATAGATTTTCTTTTCTTCTTTGATTCCTGCCATACTGTAAAACCTCCGTATCTGTCCTATCTGTTTTCATGTCCCATTGCGTACATTCTAAGCGGACAGCCCCTCATTGTCGAAGGTGTCGCCCTCGGCAATCTTCTTCCGAATATCCTCGGAGATAATCGGGACAAACGCTTCTGTAACGGTCTGTGTGCCGACATATTCACGGCTGATTATCATCTGCACTGGTGCTTTTGGCACGATACGCTTTCTCTTTTTATCTGCTTTCTTATCCTCGCCCATACTTAAATCTTCCTTTCCAGACAGGGCAGGGAAGAGTTTGGAAATGTCCCCGCCCTGCCAATCAGATACCATTAATCCTCGCTGTTTAATTCTTTCTGTAATGCTTTAAGGAGTGCCGCCGCTTCATCAGCGTTCAGCGTGATTCCCTTGCCGCACTTTTCACGGTTCGGGGAAAAGCTGCGGATGTCATACTTCGGCTCTTTCCCATTCCATGAAATGAGATTGATTTCCTTTGTGTAGCCACTGTCGCCCGTAGACAATACTGCGATTTCCTTTACGATTTCATACTGGATTTCTCTCATTCTCCATACCTCAACTCTCTGTATTTACTTCCCGAAAAAAGAAGATTAGCGGCTGTCACGGTTGCGTTTCCTCTGCAACTCACGCTCCAAAAGTTTGATGATGGTTTCCTCCATCTGCTTCGGCGTTGTGTTCTTCGGAAAGTATTTTTTCAGCTTGCTTGTGTTGATTTTCAAGGTTTCTTTCTGGTTGCCCTTTTCCTCCGTCATAATCGCAAATATCGTATCCATGTCAAGCCGCCCGCTCTGGCTTAACTGTTTCATCCGCTGTGCCTGTGAGAGTGAGGGCGTTGCTTCTTCGCTCTCCATCGTGGCAAAGAGGTTTTCCTGCTCGTCTTTCTTCAAGAAGGACAGTTCCACCGCAGGCGTGAGGGCGATTTTCCCCTCGTCCACCATCTGCAAAATCGGCGGTATCAGTTCCGTCAGGCGGATAAAACGCTGCACGGTCATCCTGCCCACGCCGAAGCCCTGTGCCACCTTGTCGTCCGTCCGCAACTTCGTCACAACTTGTGACGAGGTTAAGTCTGTGCGGAAACCCTGCCGCTTCATGGCTTCGGATTTCATCTTGTAAGCAAACGCCCGCTCCGATGGCAGGATATTCTCACGCTGCAAATTGCTGTCTACAAGGGTGATGATGGCTCGGTCACGGTCTAAGGGCAGGACAAACGCAGGCACGGTATTTATCCCTGCAAGTTCAGAAGCACGGACACGCCGCTGTCCTGCAATCACTTCATAACCGTCCCCGTCCTCTTTCGGGCGTGTGATTATCGGCGTGACAATGCCAAATTCCTTGATGCTTTCCGCTAACTCTGACAGTGTTTCATCTTCTGCCACATGAAACGGATTGTCGGGGAACGGGTACAAGTCTTTGGTCTTTAACACCTTAAAATCCTGTTTCTTCATTCACATATCTACCTTTCTTTCGCTCTGCTTCTATGATTTTTCTGCAATTCTTCCAACACTTCGGGCGGTATTTTTGACAGCAGCCGCCCCATCTGCTCGTTGGTTCTCTGCAATTCAAATATCTTCTGATTCGCTTTCTGCACCTTTAGTTCCTGCTCGTACTTTTCATCACGCATACGCCCCGCATAGTCTGATTCCTGCCCAATTCTCTCTTTCAAACTGTCGATATACGCCTGCTGTTTCCCGATTTCCTTAGAGAATTTCTCCACGTCTGGCAGCCATGCAGAGAGTAAATCTAACGCTTTATCCCTTTTCTTCCCTGCGTTAAAGGCGTTGATGTCGGATAGGGCAGACACGATTTCTTCATACTGTTTATCAAGCCTGCCGCCTAATTTATAGAGCCATGTGGGGACGTGTTTCCGCTTGGTTTCCATTGAGGACTGCCCCCGTTCAAGCTGATTCCACCGTGAGGACATCCGCTCATGGTAGGCGGTCTGCCACTCGGATAATGATTTCTGGTTGCCTAAGATAGCTTTCGCTGACAGCTTATTGTCTGGCGTAATCGGCACAAAGCAGAGGTGCATATGGGGCGTTCTCTCGTCCATATGGACGACAGCGGAGAGGATATTCTGCTTTCCAACACGCTCCGAAATGAAGTCAAGAGCCGTCTGGAAATACGCTTTTTGTTCTTCGGGCGGTAACTGGTTCATAAATTCTGGTGAAGCTGTGATGAGCGTTTCCACCATCATCACGCTGTCTTTCCTTGTCCTGCACCCCGCTTCGGCTACCATGCGGTTAATCTCTTTCTTGTAGGTGTACTTTGGTGGTGCTATGAGATGGTAATTGTTTTTAGAGCGTTCCATATCTATATCTGGGTTGCTTTTGTAGGCTTCTTTCTTCCGCTCGTTGTGGCGTTCACAAGCCGCAACGCCGCCCGCTTTTCGTTTCTGGAAACGCAGGATTGCATAAGGCATAGGCGGATTCCTCCTTTCTTTCGGCGGGTGACCGTCCTTTGGGGTGACAGCGGTGACGGTGGTGACAGCAGTTTTGGGATACCCCCTGCCGACTGCCGCAACTGTCACCCTCACCCCCTGCATGACGGTCATGTCGATGATGACGGTGTTTTTGGGATACCCCCCTCGCAAGAGCCGTCACCGTCATGCCGCCATTCTTTTATCCGAAGCCGTAAGGCGTAGGATAGCAGGGCACAGCCCTGCCTTAAGGGAGTCCAGAGGGAACGTCTGGCACACGACTTTGCAGGGCAAAGTGTAGTGTGTTACACCCTGTAAACGCAGTCGGAAAAATCGGAATGATTTTTCTGACCGCAGGGGTGGTTTTACACGACCGAAAAGGGCGAGTAAATCTCACGCCTGCATTTTGCGTTTACGGGGTGTTCTCCCGTAGGGATGACAGCGGCAGGGTATCCTAAAATCACTGTCACCACCGTCACTGCTGTCACCCGCAGGGCAGAGCCGCCAGCTTTACATGGCTTTAAGCGTCAATGACAGTAACAGGGGGGTATCCTAATATCGCTGTCACCACCATCACCGCTGTCACCCGCCCTCCTTGCAAGGGCAATCCGCCTGCCGTCTTTCCTGCGGCTGTACTGGTAGCAGATACGGTTCTCGCTTAAAAATGTGGTGCGGTATTCATTCAGCCATTTCGTAATCACCGTGGGTATGGTTTCCGTTTCCCCCATAGCGGCTAACAGTTCCGTTGCCGTGCCTATCCATTCTTCCTTATCCCTCATAAAATCCACCAACCGAAAAAGGACATCTGGTATCGTTTCTTTCGCAAGCTGCTCCTGCGTTTTCCGCTCCACAAGCTCCCAACGGCAATCACGGAAACGCAGCGTGTATTCCTGATAAGGCGTGTCCCTGCCCGTCACATACAGCTTGGCGGTGTCAGACGCACGTTTCTCCTTTTCCAGAACAAAGGTAGCGTCCGCACTCCCCGTTAATCCTGTCGTCCCAGACACCTTGTTGAACACGTCGCTGTCATTCTGCTTTCGGATGTGGTGTACGACAATGACCGCCAGAGAGTGCCTGTCGGCAAAGTCTTTGATGAGGGAGATGTCCCCATAGTCGCTTGCATAGGCATTGTCTTTTGAAGCTGTACGGACTTTCTGCAAGGTATCAATGACAATGAGCCTGCTGTCTGGGTAATCTTTCAGATAATCTTCAAGCTGCACGATAAGACCGTCTGACAGCTTGCAGCTTGCCACGGCAAAGTGGAGCCGCCCGCTTGCTTCGTCCGTCAAACGAAATAACCTGTCCTGTATGCGGCAGAACGTGTCCTCAAGGCAGAGGTAAAGCACATCGCCCTCCATTGTCGGCATATCCCATAAAGGGATTCCCTGCGACACGCATAAGCATAGCTTCAGCATGAGCCAGCTTTTGCCTATCTTCTGTGAGCCGCAGAACAGCGATAAGCCTGTCGGGATAAGGCTGTCCACCACAAAGGATGGTTTCTCAAGCGGTTCATAAAGGAGCGTTTCGGCGTTGACTGTCTGTAACTTCTGCATGGCTTTCCTCCTTTCGGGCGGTGTCTTTGTTTTCGTTGCACATAGGCGTTGACCTCCTTAAAAATAGATTTACTCCCACGGAAAAAAGTGAGAGTATGTAATGCCGCCAATCCCACACAAATAAAAAACAGATTTCTTTTTCGGGCGGTGTCGGTCACGGTTGGAGATATTTCTTCAATTTCCGCCTTTACTTTCTCCTTTGCAATCGCAACAGATTTCTGTATTGCCGAAGCGGTGCAATGCTCCATAGCGGCGATTTGGTAAAAATTGAACTCATACTCGTAGTAGAGCAGGAAACGCCGCCTTTGTATCTCTGGAAGGCTCCCAACCGCCTTATAGAGCGTTTCATTCCGTTCTTCCTCAACCATGCGTTCATCAAGGCTCTTAGGCACACGCAACGCCCGTCTGTAAAGGGTTTCGTCCCATACCTCGTTAAACTCCCTGTGCCGCTCGTCCCATTAGAAAAGATTCCTGTTCCTGCGCTCCATCTGCCGAAACTCCATAAAGAACTGTTCCGACACTTCCAACTCGTGGGATTTGCCCTGCCCGTCCTTAAAGCTGATAAAATACCTTGTGCCGCTTTCCGTGGATTCCTCCCGAAGCGTGTATGCCTTAACCCTGTATGCCATCCTGTTGTCCTCCTGCAAAAAATGAGTGAGGGGATTTCCATCCCTCACCCAGTAGCCCGCAGGATGGCAGGCTGTTTTAGAAGCTATAAAATTTTCCGCAGCTTCTTCCGCAGATGGTCTAACCTCGCATAGATGGCACCAGTCGTCAAAGGCACAAGCGGGGCAATCTCCTTTGTGGAATACCCCTGCATTTTCAGCAGGACGATTTTCAAGGTACGCCCGTCCACCGTGACTAATACTTGATAGAGATTTTCGCTCTCAATCTCTTCCAGTAACTCCGCAACCGTACCCACTTCCGCCTGCCGCTCCCTGCCTGCCATGTCCTCAAGATATTCCGCAACGTCATTCGTCCATCGGTAAAACCGCCTGTTGGAATTGAAGTCTGCCCTGTCCGCCATGCGTATCTGCTCAATGGTCGCTTCATCAACGCCGCACTCACGCAGCAGCTTTTCCTCCGCTTCTTTCCAGATACGCCATTTCCTGTCCTCCCGTCCGTGGTTGTATGCCATTCTTACTTCCTCCAATCAGAATTGATTGAGAGGGCAGAGAAAAGCCCCCTCATCTTCCCAAAGGAAAAAACAAGGGGGCTGAACGCCTTAAATTTTAATTTTCTATTATCTTTCTTAGTTTTATTAGGATTCTGGCTTTGCGTTTGTTTACAACGCTCTGGGTTATGCCCAACCTCGCCCCGACTTCACGCTCGGAAAGTCCGTCAAAAAAGATTGCCTGTATCAGCTCCTGTTCACTATCCGACAGCAAAGGCAGGGCGGCTTTCAGCCTGTCCACCATGACCGCATTGACAACGGTTTCTGCAATGTCCACCGCTTCATCAGTGATAAAGTCCAGAGGATTCCCCTCGCTGTCCGTAAATCCGTCGAGAGATAGCAGTCTATTCTTTGTATCTAATTTTTGCAGATAACGCCACCGTTCCTTGTCACGGTAGAAGTCTGTGTATTGCTCCCTCACGACTTCAAGCAGACAGCCTTGAATGGGGATAAACAGCTTGTCCATATAGGTCTGGTCGGATTCCCTGCAACGGCAGAACTCCGTGTAGGATAATTCCACATAGCCGCCACTTTCTCTGATATATACCTTTCTTGGTGCATATTTCACCATAAATACCTCCCATCTGAATTTTTGAAATGTAAAAAATCCAGATGGAGAGGCGGAGAACGACACCGCATATCAGAAACAGCCCTACGGCACTTTCCAACAAAAATCGACAAAAGAAAAACCGCAAAGGCTCTGTGACCTTTACGGTTATAGGAAATAGTAATTCTATTGTATGGAGATTGTACTTCTACTTTCAAGGTGAGAAGTACCGTTGCACTGGCAGAAATTTTTTTAACTGGTTTCCTGCCGTTCTCTGATATGCTATGTATTGATAAATTTTGCTTCGTATGAGCAGATAGATAACTGCCCGAAAAAAGGACATAAAAAAATCCCTCCAAATTTAAAAACAAATTCAGAGGGTAATTTAGGGTATAACAAAATAACCCACCCGAATATCGTTTTTTTTATTTGGTGAGTTTGTTCTTTCAAATACGAAACAAATGCTCATGTGCGGTAAAGTATCACAAGAAAATTATGTCGAATTGACAGCCGCCTCCGCTATACCGAATAAGGAAATAAAGAGTCCTCAAATTTTGCGCTACTAAATGAAGACGAGCGGAAGTAATCTCCCGCTCGTCAGTAAACTTAACTATGCCATATCAATCCCGCTTCTTTCCCGCCACCGGCACTAAGAACAGCGCGGGCAACAGCAGGAAAGCGGTACAGACCAGCCCCCAGGGTATGGACACCTGCTGGGCTACCAGCCCCACAATAGGCCCGCCGATGATCTGCCCGAAAGAGTCCAGCTGTCCGCTGGTGGAAAAGACTGTGGCGCGCATTTTCTCATCCACATGGTCGTTCATCCAGGCGGCCAGCACAGGCTCCTTGATGGTGCGCATAAGCCCCGCCAGCAGGAACACCAACAACATGAACCAAAAGCTCCGCCCCACCGCGAAGAGAACCAGGAACAGGATATACCCGGCGCTGGTGGACATGACCACACTGGTTCGGCTGACAGTCCCTTTTTTCTCCATGCGGGCGATGAGCAACTGAGAAGCCAGAATACCTAAGCCGCTGCCGATAAGACTGATAACACCGAACCAAGTGACGCTGTTCAGCGGCCCGATAACGGGTATTACCGTGTCATCCAGAAAATGAGCGGTGGAGAGCCGGTCAAAGCCTTCACTGGCAAGTCCCCCGCATAGTGTGATTGCTAAGAGCGCCAGCAACACAGGTGCGCCTTTCACAAAGCCCAGGTTGAGCTTGAACAGGCAGACAAAGTCTTTAAGCAAGCCCTGCCGTTCCTCAATAGCAGGGGAGAAGTTGGTTTCTGGCATGATGCGACCCAACACCAGCCCCAACAACAAGCACAAACTGCCCCCCAAGATGAGAGGCATTTGCAGGTTTATGTTTCCCAGCAGTGTGCCCAGCACCACGCCCAGAACGCCGCCGATTTGCCCCATTTGACTGCCCCGCAGGAACACCTTGTCTATGGGTTTGTCCTCTTCCTCCGAGGCAATCCACGCCTCCAGAGCGCCGGTGATGAAGGTATCACCGCAACCCCAGACAACCTGGGCCAGCAGAACCGGCGCGAACCACGGTAGCGCACCCTCCATCAGAAAGCCCAGGCCGTAGAGGAACATTCCAATCAGCACCGAGCGCCGACGGCTATACAAATCCGCCACCACACCGGTGGGTATCTCGAACAGAAAGCAGGAGGTCTCCAGAACCGTCCCTACCAGGACAAGCTGGAAAGCATCCAGCTGCACCACCTCCAGGTGGTACACGATGGAAAGCACTGTGGACATAGAAACCGCCAGGGAACAGACAAATCGGAACAGCAGGTAGACAGAATATGCCTTTGAATTTTTAGCAAACATGAAGTTACATTCTCCTTTCAAATCTCATTTTATATGACTTTTGCAAGCTGTTAAGCTAACTTGTGGAACATATGCCGAACCTTATCTATACGGCTATTCGGGCGGCGGGGTTGGCAAATAAATTTACCAATAGCTGGCTGGTATCCTTTTAACTCTGTCAAGCAGACTCCCTGCCCATTTGTGAGATAAGTTAAATCGTTCCTGTATTCTTGAATACATCTAGCAGGGATTTCTCCTTTCAGAATGACCTCGTCATTCTTTATCTGAGTACTTACAATATCTGCACAATACCTTGGAGCATCATGATACGCCCGTGAGAGATATTCCTGCGGTGCATAAATTTCAAAGTGGAGATATGGCTCTAATAGTTCTGTCCCTGCTTTTTTTAAAGCCTGCTCCAATACGATAGGGGAAAGCAGCCGAAAGTCTGCGGGGGTACTTACAGGACTATAATACAATCCATATTCAAAACAGATTTTACAGTCTGTCACTTTCCATCCATACAGCCCCTGCTCGCAGCCATAAAGAACCCCCTCCATAACCGCATTTTGGAACGATTGATTTAAATATCCAAGTGAAACTCTGCTTTCATACTGCACTCCGCTTCCAATAGGGAGCGGCTCTATGGACAACCCGACAGAAGCCCAGAAAGGATTTGGCGGGACTTCTATGTGGATGGTATATTCTGCTTTTCTAAGCGGTCTTTCCATATATATAACAGTAGGCTCTTTTATTTCTGCCTCCACATGATATTTTTCCTCAAGGATGGCACAAATGACTTCCATCTGCACATTCCCCAAAAAAGAAAGTATAATCTCATGCGTTGTAGTATCCACATAATATTTTAAAAGAGGGTCTGTATCAGCAATCTCTGCGAGGGCATTTAACAGGGCTTCCCTTTGCTCCGGCTTTTGCGGCTCTACCGTTGTCCGAAGTAATGGCATGGGATTATCAATCCGTGTTTTGTGAGGCAGGAGTTTTTCATTTCCCAGGATATCGTTCAGTTTCAAAGTATCATCAGCTAAAATAACAATTTCTCCCGGACAGGCATGGTCAGCCGGGACGATTTCACCATTTGTCGGAACACACATCTCTGTGATTTTTATTTTCTCTTTTTCAGATATTCTAATAACATCCCTCAAATGCAATGTTCCGCTATATATACGCACATAAACAAAACGCCGCCTTTTCTCTGAATATTCAATCTTAAAAACCTGCCCGCATAGTTCAGATTGACCTTCAGGCGTTGATGAATAAAATTTACTGGCAATTACTTCTATAAGCTGCCGAATCCCCAGATTGTTTTTAGCGCTTCCGTGATAAACGGGAAATAACGTTCCGTTTTGGAATCTCCTGTTTTCTTCCTGTTCCAGTTCTGACATTTTAAACGGTTTCCCTGACATATATTTCTCTAATAGTTCATCGTTTCCCATAATTACCGCATCCCACTGTTCCATATCGTCATTGTCCGTTACATTTATATGGGGATGCTGCCCAACCTTTTGCTTCACTATAATTTCCGAAGAAAGCTTTGCTTTCATTTCCCGATATACCATTGGCAAATCAATCCCCTCTTGGTCAATTTTATTGATGAAAAAAATTGTCGGAATCTTCATTATCTGTAGTGCATGAAACAGTATACGGGTCTGTGCCTGTATGCCATCCTTTGCAGAAACTAATAATACTGCTCCGTCTAATACGGATAAAGAACGGTATACTTCCGCCAAAAAATCCATATGGCCTGGCGTATCTATAATGTTGACTTTTACATCCTCCCACTGAAAAGATGTCACTGCTGTCTGGATAGTGATTCCCCTTTGACGCTCCAAATTCATTGTATCTGTCCTTGTTGTGCCTTCATCTACGCTCCCTAGTTCTGCAATTGCACCACTGGTATACAATAAACTTTCCGTTAATGTTGTCTTTCCTGCGTCAACGTGAGCCAGAATGCCTAAGTTAATTATTTTCATGTGATTTTCCTCCTATCAACACCCAAAAAAGGGCATAAAAATACCCAGTGATAAATACTCCTATCACTGGGTAAATAACTCCAATAGCCCCAAAACACTTATATGTTTTCGGGCATATAAAATTACATGATAAAAGTATTCTTAAACTGGGTACAAAAAACTAAGCCCCATATTAAAAGTGAAACGGGACTGCTACTTTTTGTTCCCACTATCAAATTGACAGTTTATTTAAGAATACCTTGCCGCATATTTATTAACTCCTTGTATAATACTGAATCTAATTATATTCCTTAACCCTTTATTTGTCAAGCTGACAAACTAAAGCAGAAAAAGCGGCAGGATTTCCCCCTGCCACTAATCATCTGTTTATGCAAAAATAATTTCCTTTTCCACAATCTCCCTCGCACAAGCCCTTATGTTATTGAGGCATCCTGTCCATTCTAAGGCGTTTTCTGCCTTTAGCTGTTCCGTTATGCCCTGTGCCTGTTTCATACCCTCTATGAGCCTTTCAAAGCGTTCCTGTGCCTGTCTGTTGATGTCGGCAAGGTAGGCGTTTAGCCTGCCGCTTGTAAGAAGATTGGTGTATGTAACTTTACGGTACTGTTTTAGATAATCTAAATGCCGTTGCCCCCAGATGCCTATTGCCTGTTCTTCTTCGGCGGGTACAGTTAAGCACGGTATCAAATAATCCCCTTGCCTTTCGTATTTGCCGCCCAGTTCCTCAAATAATGATTTTGCCATTGTCTGTTACCTCCACATTCTTTTTTATTTTGAATGTCCGCAAAATCCGTCCTACATCGGTCCTACAGTATGTATCACATAATCACATGGCAGATTATAGGCTTTTGTTATCTTTGCTTCTCCAGTCTCACATCCGTGAAGTGTCCTGCACTCCGCCAGAAGCTCCGGTCCTGCTGCTCTATGAATTGCACCATCTACACCACCTCCGCCAAGAAGAGAGTTGTTTGCTGCATTCACAATTGCCTGCACATCTGTTACTTTTGTTATATCTCCCATTAAAGTCTTAATTAAGTACATTTAGTTCCATCCTTTCCAAATATCCGGCTGATAACCAAGTGTTGATTGCTTTCCGTTTCTTACTACTGGTATTTTAATTACTTGTGGATTCTCAAGTACCTTTTCGAGCTTATCTTCATCTGCGATATACTTAATAAGAGCAAGTAAATCCTTGTCCTTGCCATCCCAGTTAACCATATTTTCTAATCCACCATTTGCCTGAGCTACCGAATTAAATTCTCCTTTGCTCATACCTTTTTCTTTCATATCAATGAACTGATACTTTATGCCCCGCTCCTTGAAAAAACGCTCCGCCTTCTTAGTATCATTGCATTTCTTCGTTCCAAATATCTGTATATTCATATCAGTATTCCTTCTCTATCTCTCCATCTATTCCATACATTTTCTTGAATACATCAAGATCTGCTTGATTCTTAATCAACATAACCTCTTCTATCTTCCCTGTATGAAGGTCCTTAAAGCCTGCAACCTGCTCACCATTACAAATGCTCGCCTTGATTACTGGTTTCTTATTTCCCTTATCATATGTCTTTGTAACTGTCTTTTTCTTAAATATTCCCACTCTGAGCACCTTCTTTTGATCTTGCCATCAGTATAAGTTTTTCAAAGGACTGTGCAAAGCGTACGTCATCTTCTTCTGTACGCTTTCTCGGTCCTTTCATATGATTCTTGTGAGAGCTGCGTCTTGCCTTCTTGTTAAGATGCCGCTCCATAAGCATCTGATCTATGTTCTCATTCGTATACCACTTGCCGGATTGGTGAATAGCATATGCACCCTTCCCAAGTGCCATAGCAGCGACGCCATAATCCTGCGATACTACCACATCCCCTTTATGGCAAATGCTGATCAGTTTATAATCTACTGCATTTGCTCCTGCACCTACTACAATCACCTCGCTGTAATCAGAATACAAAATATGATTCGTATCACATAACAAGGTGGCTGAAATGTTGTATTTCTCTGCTATTGTCTCTACAATGTCCACTACTGGACACGCATCTGCATCTACAAATATCTGCATTTTCCTCAAATCCACTTTCTTCAGTTGTAATTAACTGGTGTGCGTACTTCTATAAGATTTCCTGACGGATCATAGAATCTTACAAGTTTCTGTCCACCTTCAAGTTCCGTTAATTCCGTAACATAACTTACAACATACTTGCCAGACTCCAGTTTTTCAATAATACCTTCTATATCATTATCTTCAAAATAAAGTTCCGTCATATTGTTATGTGGAGTTGTATGTATTTTTGTACTATCATACCATACATCTACATCCTGCAACACAAGCCCCTCAGACATTATCACATTACCTTCCATCCTTGTAATCACACGCAATCCAAACAATTCTTCATAAAAATCAATTGATTCGTCAATGTTATCAACAATAATCAATACATTTTTTAAACTCATGATTTATGTTCCTGCCTCCCCATTTCTTTTTGAATCCATGTCATAATTACATCTACAAGATAATCCTGCTGCACCTGACTCAATTCCTTGCCGGGTTGCATTTTATGCCACTTTCGGATGCACTCCCTGCAGCATGTTGCTGTTGCGTGCTGAGCAATAAATACTGGATGTCCACGCATAGGTGTCTGCTTGCCATCATTTGCTATATATGCCGGAGCTTCTCTCTTTGCTATAAAATCCTTTGCATGTTGTCTTATTGTATCAAGACCTTTTTCATTTATGTAATCAATATCTTTCTGCTTCAGATGGAAACTGCTTCTGAACTTGGAATTATCCAGTCGCTCAAATAACTGCCTGTACCATTCATCCTTAGTCATATCATCACCACAAATCGTATAGTTTCATAGTTTCTACATTTCGATATTCATGTTTCTCATAATATCCTATCAGCTTACCCTCATCTCTGAGTGCCACCATGTAAACATCTTTATTCTGTTTCTCATTATGAAAAGTATAGACGATATTATGGCTTTCATTTGCTGCAAACCATTCCACTACCTGCTGTATTTTATCTCTGGATTCCGGATTATGACAATCTAACAGACTTCTTCCAATAAGTTTATCGCCACCTCGCTTTGCATAGCTGATAACAGCTGCCGGATTCATGTAGATAATCTCATGCTTGAGATTGCATATAACAACGGATGCCCTGTCCTGATCAACAATGCTCTTATAAAAACTGACATAGGATTTAAACTTAATCACCTTTTCATTATCTAGCCTCTTTTGAAGTTGTGGCTTCTTTCTTCGATAATAATCGTATATCTCTCCATCAGGTATCCAGATTTGTGCCTCATTTATCTTATCAAGTACAGCTTCAACAATCTGTTCATCTGCCAGTAAATCAGGTGCTTTATCATGCTCTGTAACATATCTTTTGTATTCATCAAACACCCAGCCTGTAATCTTATCCTTCTGTTTCATCTTGAGATTACTAAATGTTTTATTCATCTGAAAAAGCTGACCATCTACCTTTTTATGTATTTTTGTCTTTTTACTTTTTGTCAAATTTCTCCCACCTTTATGTAATTAACAACTTTTGCTAGTATAGCACATGTTTCGCACTTATCTTTTCACATTATAACATCTATCATATTTATCCGCATTAAAAAAGGACGCAGAATCTCTCCCACGTCCTCACATCTATCTGGCTTTATCTTCTCTTACCTTCGATACTTCCTTATGTGCCGCTTCCTGCTTCACCTCATCCACACCTCTAGCCTCAAATGCATCTGCATTATACTGATACTCTTGCGGTTCAGCGACCATTGGTGAATATACAATCTCTGCTTCCACTCGCTCAGTTTCTGCCCTCTCCGGCTCTGTCTGTTCCTGCTCCTTCACATTCTCCATATGCTCTTCCTTATCAAGCTGCACATTCATAGCCAGATTATCCAGCTTATTAATCGAAGCATCAAGATGTAGCTCCATTGATACAAGTATCTTTTTCACTGCTTTCATAGGTGCAAGCACCGCCTTTGTAATGGGATGTTTCTGCTCTTTCCGTGAGTAATCCACCTCCGGCTTGTCAGCAAAAGTGCGGAATGCATTGGCTACTGTCTGCCCGGCTTCACGAAATCCTTTTGCAAGAAGTGCTGTCTTTGCTATATCCTTATCCGTAGTCTTGATTGCACCTCTTACATTTTCCCGGATATCAAGAAGTCTTTTCTTAATTCCTAAGAACTCAGATACCCTGTATAATGCTGCTCTTCCCTTTGCCTTTGCTTCATCAACTATGCTCTTTGCTGTAGATTTGACCTGTGCTTTCACTTCTGATACCTGCGACTTTATCTGCTCACATCTGGTATTAAGTCGCTCCCGTGCTTCCGCCAATGCCTTTTTAACATTATTGACAAGTGTATCCTCCTGCATTTCTTTGATCTGGTTCTGCATGTTGGTTAGTTCTTCCGTCATGGAATCAATCTTTTTCTCCAGTCCATCCACATAGCTGCATATCTCAAATACATCATTTGCCTGCTCTTTCATGGCATTTTTCTTTAATAATTCGAGAAGTTCCCTTATGACCTCCTCATTGGTAAGTGTTTTTCCTGCTTCCATATCCATTCTGTTTCCTCCATTCTGTAAATGGGGCAGCCTTGGCCGCCCCTGTTCTCCGATTGCTAATTATCGAAAGGGTGTTGTCTCTTTGTCCTTCTCTTTATCGGGATTGCCATGATGTTTCTCAGCACTCTCCCTAGCTTTTTCATTGCTCTTATCCTTTGCTTTCTCATATTCCGAGATAATCTCATTATAGAGTTTTTCCCTGAAATCCTTTGTGACCGGATAGCAGACATCCTGATAGATTGGCTTGCCCTGCTCATCCACCTGCTTTGTCTTATAAGAAGGCATTGATACAAAGATCTTCTCTTTGCCCTGCACGATATTAATGTTATTTACAATGAAACTGTTTTCAAAGTAAATTCGTGCCAGCCCCTTGATATTGCTGCCTTCCCTCTCATAAGGTGTCACAGTTACGGAAAACTCAGGCATTTCCTGTGTTCTGTCCTGCTTCTGTGTCTCCTCTTTCTCCGGCTCCCTGATTCTTGCATAGGCATCAAGGATATTGGTATAGAGTTCCTCTCGAAACTCTGCTGTGATAGGATTGCACACATCCTTATAGATCACGCCATTGCTTTCATCACGCTCATTGGAACGGTATCTAGGCATTGATACAAAAAGCTCTCCCTTGTCCTTATTCTCAAGAATTGCAATATTGGTAATCTTAAATGAATCACCAAATACTACTGTTGCAAATCCCTTGATATTGCTGCCCTCTTTTGCTCTTACTTCATTTACCTTAATTGAATACTTCATATGCTATTCCTCGCTTTCTTTTTGTTCTTTGTTTTGCTTTGGTATGATAAGATCACACCAAAGCTGTTCTATCTGTTCACAAGACAATCTACCATTTAACCAGTTGCCAAGTGTAACGACCATTCCATCCTGCTCGTAGTAGAGCCACTCCTGTGTTTCAATGTTCCCCTCATACACGATAGTCACATCAAAATCAGGCATAAATAATCCTTCCTCCTCATCCCATACACAGGCTATTCCCTGTCTGAGTGTCAGATTCAGGCTTTCGACATATACTGACCAGCCGCTTACGACTATCTGAAAGTCATCATCAATCTCTGCAATATCATCCTCAAGCCCGATTAACTCCTCCATTTCCGATACTGCCTCTTCTATCTCACCTAACCGGTATCTCTTATTCATCCATCACCGCCTCCTTGTAAATACACCTGACCACAAAACGCATGGTTCCTTTCTGGGAACAGGTAAAAAGAGTTAGTTCTTTTTCTGTACCCTGTGTCTTGATGCTGTTATCATACGGATTTACTACCTCTGTCTCTGTTACCTCATAGATGTGTTTCAGTCCCTTTTTGTCGGTTATCATCACTTCACCGCCTATGGATATCTGCTTCAGCGCTGTAAAAAATGTGCCATATCTGCTGCCATTGTGACCGCATAACACACAGTTGCCACTCTCACCGATTCCTGCTGTTTCTTCTATATGACCAATCCCGGCATTAAGTACTTTGCTTGTGGTTCCTTCCATTACCGGATACCTGATATCTAAGCCCGGTATCTCAATGATGCCGATAACACCGCCTTCTTTAAGAATGGCTTCATCCTCTTCACTAATGAAGGTTTGCTCTTCCTCCACATCTGTTTCTTCATCGTAATCATCCTCCAATGTCTGCTCAAATTCACGTATGAGCTGTTCTGTCTGTTTTTCTCCGGTTGTCCGCCAGAAAAAAGGGACTGCCATAATGGCAATCCCTGCTGTAATCAGTAGTCCTGCGACCACTTTTCTTATGCTCATATTATTCACTCTCCTATCGTGTTCTGCCCTCTCTGTCGGCTGGATAAGCACCTTTATCCTCTGCCACAATTGCTGCAGATTCCATCCTGTCATCTGTTTCTCTTTCTTCCTCCGGTCCGCTCAGGTCTGCATCCACAGCCTTTGCGTTCTCAAGGTCAAGCTGGGCATTCAGTTCACACTGCCTTGCCAGTTTTTCATTCAGTTCCTCACTGTACGCAAATGGCTTGTCATACTCTGCCTTTGATGCTTCAAGGTCATTCTGGTACTGCTCAATCTTCTTTTCTAAGAAATCGATGTTCTCATGGAGTCCATTGAACAGGTTTTCCAGCTTTACCATACTGCCGACAGGACTTGTGGAAAGCTCTGCCTTGTACTCAGTCTTTCCACGAAGCACCATATAATTGATGCCAAGGAAGTTCTTTTCCACAAGCAGTTCAAATCCGTGGAATTTACCGATTGCAGTTGTCTCTCCGGTCTTGCACTTGCTGATTGCTTCAAGCATCATCGTTCCGCCTTCCACTCGCTCTGTGTAAGTTGCCCTGCCTATGGTAATGGCAAATTCCGGATTATCAATCAGCTCTTTATCCCTTGCTTTTACATCCTCTCTTACATTGGCAAGTTTTTCCGTTGCTGTCTTAATGAGCTTCGGGTACTTAATCATAAAGTTATCCTGCAAGCCATATCTCTGATTGTCATAGGATGCCTTTAATAGCTTTAATCTCTGGACATCATTGTCAATCTCCATCTTCTCACGAATAAGAGGATTGCCTGTAGCAACCGCCTTAATCTCTGCATAGGAAAGTGTAGCCTCGTCGATATCCTCACAGCTTCGGCTTACAGCCTTGCTTGTCATGACCTGACTGATGAATCGCTGCTTATTCTCGACGAGCGACCAGTTGTATGCATCAAAGGTTCCTTTGGTGACATATCTGTAGATTGCCACCTCTTCATTTTCGTTGCCTTGTCGTATGCCTCGTCCTTCCCTCTGTTCAATAGAAGAAGGCTTCCACGGACAATCCACATGATGCATTGCAACAAGGTGTGTCTGCACATTGACACCTGTTCCACACTTGTCCGTTGAACCGATAAGAACTTTCTTTTTACCTGTCCTCATTTCCTTAAAAAGTGCATCCCTCTGTGCATCCGTTTTGGCATCATGGATAAATGCTATCTCATCAGCCGGAATACCATACTGGATAAGTGTTTCCTTCAGATAATCGTAGATGGTAAAGTCCTTATCCGGTCCCGGTGTGCCGATATCCGAAAAAATAAGCTGGCAGCCTATATGACCGTTGGCATTTCCTTTCTCATATTCTTTCCAGACATTTTCTGCTACCTTATTGAGCTTTCCATCCGGATTGTTTGGTGCATCCTTATCAATCAGTCTGGCATCTGTTCCGAGTAGTCTTGCCTCATGGGTAATCTTCAGGAAGTTATCCTCGCTTGGATCAACTCCACCGCCTCTGATACGCTCTGCCCTCACAACAAAATCTTCCATGACCTGCTTTACATACCAGTCAGGCTCCGACTCAACTATGATAGGCTTCCCGCCACGGAGAGCTGGCACATCAAGGTCAAGCATGTCTGCGGTCTGCACATCTGCTACCTCACGGAAGATATTCATAAGCTCCGGCAGATTCGTAAACTTATTAAATCTGCTCTTAAAACGGAATCCGCTTCCCTCTACAGTAAGCTCCAGTGCTGTTGTCACTTCACCAAAGTTCGCTGCCCATGAATCAAAGTGATAAATCCCCATCTCTTCAAGTGCCGCTTTCTGTAAGTAAAGCTGCATGACATACATCTCACACATGGTATTGGATATCGGTGTACCTGTTGCAAATACAATGCCCCTGCCATCATTTATCTCTGATAGATACTGGCATTTTAGCTGCATATCCGTTGACTTCTTCGCTCCACTGCTGCTGATGCCTGACACATTATTCATCTTGGAAAAAATCGCAAGGTTCTTAAAATTATGCGCCTCATCCACCATAATAGAATCCACGCCAAGCTCCTCAAAGGTTATAAGGTCATCCTTCCTGCTCTCATCGGATAGAGACTTCAGCTGTTCCTCCAGCTTTTTCTTCTGGCTTTCCATCTGTTTTACAGTCCAACGCTCTCCGTTACGCTCCTTCATCTCATCAATCGCATAGCTGATTTCATCAATCTGCTCATTAAGCATTCGCTCCTTTCTCTCTGCTGAGATTGGGATTTTCTCAAACTGCGAGTGGGACATGATAATGCAGTCATAGTCGCCTGTCGCAATCCTTGATACAAACTGCTTTCTGCGGCTCTTTTCAAAATCACGCTCTGTGGCAACTAAGATATTGGCTGATGGATAAAGCCTTAAAAACTCTGATGCAGTCTGACCGATAAGCGGCTTTGGAACAACCATGATGGTCTTATTGGCAAGTCCTAGTCTTTTCTGTTCCATGCAGGCAGCCATCATCTCAAAGGACTTTCCGGCACCGACACAGTGTGCCAGCAGGGTATTTCCTCCAAGAAGAATTCTTGCCACCGCATTCTTCTGGTGTGGCTTTAGCTCAATCGCCGGATTCATTCCCGGAAACTGTAAGTGGCTTCCGTCATACTCACGCAGACGGATGTTATTAAATGTCTCGTTGTAATACTCCACATACTTCTGTCTGCGCTCCGGCTCTGAAAACAGCCACTCCTTGAACTTCTCTTTAATCATGTTCTGCTTTTCCCTTGCAAGCATTGTCTCATTCTTATTGACTTCGTAATGATATTGGCCATCTCCGTCATCAATCCTGTCCCTTACTGTTACAGTTTTAAGATTCAGCGTATCCTCAAAAATAGAATAAGCATCCATGCGGCTTGTACCATAGGTCTTAGTAGCTGCCACTGAATGCTTATCCATGCTTTTATTCTCGATGAACCATTCCATGCTCATCTTATTTAAGTGTACCTGAATGCCTGTATTGTAATACTGGCTTCTGACTGCCCTTGCCCGCCTTGGCGTATTGAGAAGTTCATAGATAAACTGCTCATAATCAAGCGGTTCAATCCATGTCGTACCAATCTTTACATCAATGTCTGATGCTTCAATCCATTCCGGCTGCACCTTTTCAAGTGCTGCCACATTGCCTGCAAATCTTTCTGCCTGTGGATTGTCTGTATCCGCTGCCATAGCTTTTGCTACACGAAGCTTGTCTCTCACATTTCCGGACAGATACTCGTCTGCTGTCTCCCATCCGATGTCTGGATTATTCTCGTTGTAACGGTCGGGATTTAAGAAAATCAGTCCATCCAGTTCTTCCACAAGAACTGCTCTTCTAAGCTCTACCAAAGCATCATCACTTAGCGTTATCTCATCCGCTGTCTGTCCGGACCTTTCTGCAAGCTCTTCCTTTGCATTAGTAATATCCGGCTCATAGATAGAAAGCATATAGGCAGGGTTTACATATCCAAATTCATTGACGGATACATTTAATGCTTCCACAGCAGTCTCAACCCTGTCTATGACAGCCTTTGCCTTAATCGTCTGCTTATAAAACATATCCGCTTTTTTCACCTCCCCGTCTTCATTTACTTCCTCAAGACTGCAAAGAAGTGGGTAATCGCTGTCATCCCTGAAAGCTATTCTGTTTGCTTTTGAAGTAATGGCTCCATACTGCTTTGCAAAATCATCATATTTTACATTAAGAAGTCTCTGTTTATCAGAAAGCTCCTCCTCGCTGCAGCCATCCATCTGGATATCAATCAGCTCTCTTGTTATCTGTCTGATTTCATCAAGGCTTCGGATTCGCTCCTCGGCAGTCTGTGATACTTCTTTTCTTACCATCTCGGAATTTTCCCTGTAATAGAGCTTTCCTTCAAAAAATGTGTAAGTGTAGTTTCTCACATCCGGATCAGCCGGGATAACTTCCTCCGTCTGCTCCGCCTCATCTGCCACTCTCTCAAAATCTGTCATCTGTGCTTTAATATTACCGATAGCTTTGTTTAATGCTTCATACATATTGAAGTTCTCATCATCATTCACACAGACTGTATATCTGCTGTCCTGTCCGTAAATCCTTGTGTCATACTCCATAGCCCCAAGCATCATTTCCGGATGTTCCGCAAAATAAGAGTTGACAGCAATGCCATTCTCAGTCACACCAAGGTGTACCCAGTCAGGCTCAATATCAATCTTTCTCTCCCTCTTCTGCAAAAACAGGATATCTGCTGTCACTTCGGTTCCTGCATTGTCTTTAAATGCAGTATTCGGAAGCCTTATTGCTCCCACAAGCTCTGCTCTTTCAGCCAGATACTTTCGGATAGTAGGATTTGCCTTATCAAGTGTTCCCTTTGTGGTAATTACAGCAACCATGCCACCCGGTCTTACCTGATCAAGTGCTTTTGCCAGAAAATAATCATGAATACGGAAGTTATACTTGTTGTACTTCGGATCAAATACCTTGTAATCTCCAAATGGCACATTCCCGACAACCACATCAAAGAAGTTATCCGGATATGTGGTATTCTCAAATCCTGTGATACTGATATTGGCATTCTGATAAAGCTGCTTTGCAATTCTTCCTGAAATGCTGTCAAGCTCCACCCCATACAGCTTGCTTCTCTGCATTGGTGCCGGCATACTTCCAAAGAAGTTACCGATACCCATAGATGGCTCTAATACATTGCCGCCTCTGAAACCAAACTGGACAAGTGCCGAATTTATGCACATGGCAATCTCCGGTGAAGTATAAAAGGCGTTATTTACTGTTGCCCTTGCAGCACTGTATTCCTCATCAGATAAAAGGTCTTTCAGCTCTGCATATTCTTTGCTCCAGCCTGCGTTTTCCTCGTCAAATGCCTGTGACAGTCCGCCCCAGCCAACAAACTTCGACAAAACTTTCTGTTCCTCCGGTGTGGCAAGCCTGTTTTCTGATTCAATCTGCTTTAAAGTGCGGATTGCATCCATATTCCACTGGTATCTGGTCTTGGCTCCACCTTTTTCCATTTCCCAGAGATTATAGTGGAAGTTGTATTTTTTCTGTACCGCATCATCTGAAATCACATGTCCATTCTCATCAATCTTGGTTTCCCAGCCATTCGCTGTTGCTCTTTCCCTGGTTTCAAGACGATTAGCTTTTACACTATCCTCGATATCAAAGAATCTCTTATAGACCGGATTCATCTTATCCCTGTCAGCCTTCTGCTTTGTCTCCTGATAATACCTTTTCTGGTCTTCTCCACAGTAAAATGGCTGTTTTACCATATAGGATAAAATCTCGTATAACTCACGCCAGTCGAGTGCACCTTCCTTACGCACACCATTCCTGTTCTTATAGCTGATCTTCACATATCCGCTTCTGATTGAGTACTCCACAAGACCATACTTATTGTTGGAATATGCCTTTCTTTCTGCATTATCTGTCCCTAATGCAATATCCCTGATAAGGTCAAGTTTATTTGGCATAAATGCAAAATCAGACTGCACCACATCCATAAGGAATGCCCTAAATGGAGTGTAGCAGCTGCAATCTGTTACAAGAATCTCCGCCGCATCACGCAGGTCTTCATCAAGCTCTGCAATACGCTTGGCATAATCAATCGGTGTAATATACTGAAGCTCTGATGGATCTTTTTCAGTTGTTTCAGCTTCTATCTCTGCACCATATTCTGCCTGTGTTACCATGCGGTCTTCATCGGCAGTTTCCTGTGGTGTCATGCCTTTTGCACTTACATAATCTCTGTTAGAAGCATAGCTCTCCGGCTCATCCGGTATTGCATAATCATCAATCTCTGCTTCTGCCTCCTCCGGTTCCACTTCCCGGTATTCGGCATCAATGACCTCATCATCCTCACGGAGTCCGTCCATCGCAAGCTCATCAATACGAGGTGTCTCAGGCTGGTATTCCCCTGTAAGAATAAGTACACCAAGCTCTTTTTCGATATCTTTCCACGAAACATATCCTTCAACCTCTCCATCCTCATCTCGCCACTGAAAACGCAGTCCATTCCCATGAAATGTGTCATATCCGTGCAGTCCTAGTCCGTCAACCGGCCAGCCTGCACCTCCCTGACCATATTCTGCTTTGATACGCTTTGCTCTGGTTCCTGCATCAATCTCTGTTTCAAAAATCTTGCATACTCTGCCCTTGCCACCGATAAAACCTGTACCTCTCATAAGCACCTGTTTGATATACTCACCTGATACTGTGGCTGACTTCTTTGGATTCAGATAATTGTATTTACCTGCTAATGCAGCTTTTCTGTCCTGCTCGAACTGACGCATAAACTGATTATTGTTTTCATCTTCAGTATGAATGGTGCCAATACTTGCCTGCCCGTTCTGGTCGAAAAAAAAGGAAGCCTGTGTATATTCGGCTTCCTTACTAACACCCAATGAATTGATTTCATCAAGTTCCCTATTCAGTTCTGTATCATCCGATTCTAGTGGAATCGCATCACTATCTGATGGAGTACCACTTCCTCTGCCTGCATCTTCGCCTGCTCTCTTATCTTCCACATCTCCATTGTCGATGACGGATCCTGTGGCTTGTGCTTCGCCAGATACTGCATCTCCAGCTGGTCGTACAGCTGGTTCGCTTCCTCCTCTACCGCTGACATCTTCTCGTACATCTTCCCGAATCTCATCAGCGTCTTGTATCTTGCCGGCTCGTTCTCCTTTAGATAGTTCATCGCCATCCTTCCGTATTTGCCCAGCTTCGTGAGATCCTCCGTCTCGTCCGGCATCTCTATCTGCGGATAAAGCAGTCCGTCCACTTCCTTGTAAGTCATTTCTTCTAACATATCCAATTCTCCTTTCGCTCTCGATTGCCTTTAAGTTACGACTAAATTCTCTAAGAACACTACAGGAGACATCGCATACAATGGAACCAAGACGGTAAATAATCTCTTCGTCTTTGATATTTACGATCTGACTAAAATCCTGTTCTTGCACAGATAAGTCAAATCCGCATCTCGTCCCTACAGCATACATGACACTTGCATATACAAGCTGCTCCATGTCCATTTCCTGCTGTAAGCCATTGCGTTTCTTACTTTCTTCCTTTATCACACTACCTGATAGCTGCATAAGCTCGGTCATTCGGTCTCCGAACTCTTCTTTTATTATAAGCCAAACATCTGTTCCTGTAAACTGTTTTAATATATTTTTTAGAGACTCCCTGTCGCTGTTATCGTACTGCTCAATCTGACCTTCTGACACAAGAAAATCCACATAATCCTTAAGATTTTCTCCCTCAAGGTCCCATGTCAGTTTGACATTCTTCCCTCCGGTATCACTAATATCAAAGATATACCTCATGCGTGGATTCAGCGCCCTCGACGGGAAGATAGCGCAGCCTTTCGCACCACGCTTTACATATCTTCCCACCTTTTTCCAGGTATCATAATCTGCCATGAGTGTGCTTTTTTCCGGAGGTCTCTGAGCTGTTACCATAACGATATTGTCAAATTCATAGCGGTATAACTGACCTGCGACCTTTAACACATCCTTCCAGTTCTTTTCTGATCTGGTGATGTTACCAATTTCAGAATCGTATATCGCTTTGACCTTCATATCAACGCCCATACCTTTGTCCTCCTCTACTTAAACATCTCTGCAAACAATCCCTTAAATAGCTTTAACTCATCCTTATCCAGCTCGATTGCAAATTCATTGTCGATTGCCTGTTTTTCGCATTTATCCTTTTTCTTTACAATCTTACGCACCACACGAAGAAGCACATAGCACTCCTTGGACTTTGCAATGCTCTGTTTAAAGGTCAGCTCATCCTCATCGACTGACTTCTGTGTCTGATAGATAATCTCTTTTAACTTATCATTGATACCATCTACTTCCTCAAGGGAAATAATAACGGATGCCTTAGAAGCACCCGATCTGTCCCACTCCTTATGAAGTTCCTTTACTAAAAACTCCATGTTATTAATTACTGTTGTTGAATCACTTTTCATCTTGCTCTTCCTCCGTTTTCTTTTAATGAAGAAGGGAGCTGACTTTCGCTGATAGGTGCAAAATCAACTCCCTTCATGTCCTCTGCTCCAAGGACTATCTGCTCTGCATAATACATATCCATTGCCTTATTGATGGCATCGTCAAGCGACTCTGCCTTTACTTTCTGTACTCGTGAAAGCACTTCTTTTATCTCAACATCAAATTCCTGTTCCATATGATATCGCCTCCTGTAAAAATATCATCACCGGCTCTTTTCTTCCTTTACCTGTTTTTCTTTAAAGCCTCCATCGTACTTTCCATCTTCCAGCCTGTCGTAAAAACAGTCCTCTTCAATCGTTCCAAAATCCTCATACATCTGGTGAAGGAAGTCATTCTGCAGCTTCTTCGGTACATCATCATCCTTTGACATATCCTGATAAAAATAGAACTTCTGCTTTAGCTTTGCCCTGTAATCATAGATATCCTCTATCTTTTCCGGTGTGCCATACTCCCTCTTGTATGCCTTGAAATTCGTGGTTGAGAGTGTGGAACCAAGATAAATGCCATGCTCCCACGATACCCCGATTGTGGTATTGTCCTTTGTAGGCTTCTCATCCTTCGGATAACGCTTATACTCTGTCGCACCAAGGGCGATTGTAAGGGAACCTGACTTCATATCCATCACCACAAGATTCCTTGGTGATAATGCTTCAAGCACCATGTAATCATGGTCATTGAAGTTATGGAATGTCTGTCCCCTTTCAAATAATCTGTCCACACTTTCATAATGCAGGTTAAAATCATCCACCCAGCCCTTATCGGTCATTCCAATCTCCTTAAGCTTTGCAACACATTCAGAAGAACTGGCTTCTTTATCAAACCGAATTTCTTTGGAATCGTTATAAAGTCCCTGAAGAAAGTGTCCCAGCTGAATATCATCCAGACAGAATCTCGCAGATACAGTTACATTTGCTGCCCTGTAATACTCTGTGAAGTTATCTGCTTCACCAAGTGTCCTTCCAAGCTGCAACAGATGGTCTGCAAGCTCTGACATGTCATCAATTGCTATAAAACTCTTATAATCATCCAGAGTCATCAGCATATTTATCTCTGTTCCCCTGTCGTTTTCTGTTACCAGTATCATATCTTTTAAATCCATTCTTACCTCCAGTCTCAGAGAGGGACTATGCCCTCTCCGCAAATTTTCTGTTATGGTCTTCCAATCACAACAATCTTTCCTGTGCTTGCCACATCCCTGTAGACCACACCAAGACTTTCATTAAGTGCCTCTACCACCTTGCCATTTCCGACATATACTGCCACATGGCTGATGTTCTTATATCTTCCGTTGCTTGTAAAACTGTAGAAGATAAGGTCTCCCGGCTGTAACTCATCAAAGGAGACTGTCTTTCCGGCTTCATCCAGTCCCTGTGCCTCCGCTGCCGCTGTGGTTGCACCGCCGTAACTAATATCCACGCCTGCATCCTTCCATGAATAATAGGCTAAGGAGCTGCAGTCATAATAGTTACCGCTGTCTCTTAAATCCTGACTATAAGGGAAGCCAACTCTGTGAAGTGCATAGGAGCAGACTGTTTTCTGCCTGCTGTCTGTAATTCCGTTTAGGATGGCATTGATTTCATCCTCAGTCATGGAGCTTACTCCAGGACTTCCGCCTCCGCCGCCACTTCCGCTTCCGGCATATCCAAGCTGTCCCATAAACTCCGGACTCATGATCTGCTCAAGCATTTCCACCTGATCAGAATTAAATCCATAGACCGAAATCATATCTCTGTACGATTTCAGTGTGACATTCACATACAGAACCGACTTCGTGACAGTAGTTACATTACCGTCTGCATCTGTTTCTTCCACATCCTTTGTTCCTGTGCTTGTGGTGTATGAACACATATCATTTACTACTGCCTGCAGCCAGCCTTTTGAAATGTCATTCATGACTGTTGCAGTATCTCCGATACCATGCTTGACCATATAGACTGCCATGATGTCATAGTAATTGCTTGGGTTTTCTTCCATACCTTCATAATCCACATATACAAGCTCTCCAAGGTCATATCCGGTATGCTCATTCACTTTCGTATTCACATCCCGGTTAAACTCCTGCACATAAGCACTCGTTACTGTCTGCACGGTATCTCCTAATTCAAGTGGTGGCAGAAATAAAGCAAATGGAGAATTGTAAAGGATTGCTATCACCGCTATAACCGGAACCGCAATCATGGCAACTACAAGAACAAGTAATAAAAGCACCAATCCGATAATCGGTGCAGCTGCCTTTACCCAGGTAATCGCTTTTCGCACAATCAGATCCTTTACCAGTTTTGCCACGCTGTCTGTCTGATTCTCCTGTGCTTTCATCTTATCCAGAAAGAATTTTATCTTCCTGCTCCGGTTGGTCATCTTTTCATCCTTGACCTCTATGGACACACCTGCAGCATATCCGGCTGCCATGCCGATTGCAGTACCAACTCCCGGTGCAACCGCTGTTCCTGCCGCTGTAGCAGCTGCCTTTGTCGCAGTTTTTGTTGCAACCTTGGCAGTTGTCTTGGCTGTTTCTTTTGCCGTCTCTTTAGCTACCGTCTTGGCTGTATCTTTGGCAGCTTTCTTTGCTGTCTTTTTTGCCAGCTTCTTTCCTGCCTCTACCTTATTGATACGCTTCTTTGCCTCGGCTGCCGCCTTTTTCCTGAAAAGTGCTGCCCCCTTGGAAGCAGTTCCGGTAACAGGTTGGCTTGCTTCATATGCAAGATATGCTGCCTGCGATACCTCATCCCCGCCTTCCACCTGCTCCGTTACTGCCCCGGCTGCAAGTACACCTGTTCTTCCTGCAATGTGAAGATTGGTGTTCTTAGTCTTGATGGAAGTGTTTGATTCTTTAAGGTTTCGCTTGAATCTTGATAGTCCCTTATTCTTCGGCTCTGACTGATGAATGGTACTCTTTCGATAGGACTTCTTGTTATCATCAGATACCTTTGCACCGATAGTCTTAGGACCTCTTTCTACTGTATAGATGTTGTTGCCTTTAATCTTGGCACCCTTTGGCTCGTGGGCATGAATCTTAGCTTTCTCCTTTGTGTGAATGATCATCGGCTTGTCATCCACCTTTTTTATCTTCAATGTTCTCACCTTCTTTCACTCAAAATGCAAAACAGCCACCCAGCTTCCCGGATGGCTATGCTTTGAGGTCGCAAATTGCGACCTCTATCAACATTATTCGACATTTTTCTGCATTTCACGTTTCTTCTGTTCCGCAATCTTCTCATGAATGTTGGTATTATACAGCCTGTACAAATCTGTATCCTTACTAATCTGATTATCAAATGGAATCACCACAGAACCACACTTGATAAGTCCCATTCCCGATGCAGTATTGGTTACGAATCTTAGCTGTGCCTCTGATACCCCGATAACTTCCGCCATCTTGGAACTGTCCGTATTTGCCTGCTTCAAAAGTGCCACAAACTCAGAGTTTGCAAGCATTGTGGTTGCTGTGTAATTCTGCAACAGATCGACGACATTCTGCGTGATACCTGTACAAAGACCTCCCTGCTTTCTTACTTTCTTCCAGAGCTGCTGCAGATATTTTGCAGAATACTCAGAATTAAGTAAGACGTGGAACTCATCAATATAGAGCCATGTTGCCTTGCCTCTCTTGCCATTCTCAACAATCCTGTTCTGAATAGACTCCATCATGACAAGCATTGTGATAGGACTAAGCTCTGTACCTAAGTCCCTGATGCCATATACTGTGAATCTGTTATCCACATCCACATTTGTCTGGTGATTGAAGATGTTAAGTGAACCATTTACGAAAAGCTCTAGTGACAATGCAATGTCCTTTGCCTCGTCCTCCGGCTGCGCCATAAGGATATCGTAAAAGTCACTCATTACAGGGATATACTTCTCTTTGCTCCTTGCAATGTCGATATACAGTTTTCTCACACAGCGGTCGATGATTGACTTCTGTCTTGAATTTAAACTGTCCCCGATACACTGCTCACAAAGTCCAAGCATAAACTCGCCCTTCTCTCTAACCATTCCCTTGGAATCATTCGGATCAAGGCTCCATACATCCATCTCCAGCGGATTCACATAGTTATCCGTGTAGGTAGACATATTTACCACTGTTCCACCATAAGTATCAGCTATATCAAAGTACTCGTTCATTGGATCTATGACGATTATCTCATCATCTCCCGACAAGAATACGCTGCCCATCTCCATCTTGCAGAAGAAGGATTTACCGGAACCCGGCACACCAAATACAAAGCCATTTCCGTTGATAAGCTTCTTTCTGTTACCGATATTCACATTCTTGCTGATCTGGTTGATACCATAATAGTTGCCTGTGCTGTCATTAAGCTCCTGCACATTGAATGGCATAAGTACCGCAAGTGACTGAGTAAGAAGGGTACGCATTGTCTCCACCTGTCTTACACCAATCGGAAGTGCTGTGTTGAGAGCTTCCCTCTGCTTTAAGTAGTGTGTATCAATCGTGCAGCTGTTACGCTTTCCGATGGTCTCCACAGTCTCACATACACTCTCAAGCTCCTTCTTGCTTTCTGCCATAAGAATAATGGTTACTCCCACGAAGAAAAGGCACTGGTCATTCTCACGGACGTCATCCATGATTTCCTCAATTTCTTTTTTCTCCGTTCTCTTGGCGTATGAAATTTCCGTAGAAAAATCGTTATTCTTATTACGAACTCTCTGCTGTTTGATAATATCCGACTCAATACCAAGGTATTTTTTCTGAAGCACCTTCGTTGTCAGATCCTTTGGAACAGGCACCACATCAATGCTCGTGATAGAATGAACCGGAAGGGAAGTAATCTCATTGATGAATCTGTCTGACAAACTGCTCGGATACTTTTTGATAAAAAGTGCCTTGCAGAATTTACTCTCATCCTCAAAATGGTCCGGGAAATATTTCACCATCCCATTGCACAGGTCATTTCTAAAATCTGCCCCGACCTTCTTTGCCTTTTTGATATCAAAATCAAAGCTGCCCTCATCTCCAAGATGATAATAGTCATAAAGCACTTTCAGCCTCTCATTTCCATTAAGAGGCACAATCTCCGCACCAAGCTCAATGAAAGCCTTGTGTATCGTTGCCTCAAGGGTTGCAAACTGTGCCTTCGCCTCCTCAAAGTTCTTTCTCTCAATCGTGATTGTCAGGTATCTCTCCTGCTCAATCCCCTGTCTGCCCTCAATAATCTTCTCTTCAATGATGTCATTGTAAATTCTTCTGTAATTATTGAAACCATCATTTTTCTCAGCAATCAGAACCTTGTCACGGAGTTCATCCATGTTTTTGTTCTTATTGTTGATCGTAATCTTATAATTACAGTCCAGCGAATTTAAGAACTTGCAGTATCTCTCGAAAATACCGATCTGCTCATCCTCGGTTGCTGTCGTGTAATTGATGTCCTGAAAGCGGTAGCATTTGGAATACTTATTTTTGCTTACTTCAAAAATGCCGTTTTCAGCCACCGCCATAATCTCTATGGTTTCCTGAATGGATTTAGGTGTCTTATACAAAGGCTCACTCGCCTTCTTTAATAACTTAAATCCGTCTGTAAATAAACCCATGTCTCTAACCTCGCTTTCTTATAATGAAAGCCCGCCGGGAACTTCACCCTGCGGGCTGTGTTCCCGACCTTGCGGTCAGATACTATTTATTTCTAATGCATTGCCTTATATGCTGCAATACCAGCTGCTGCCGCCACAATGACTGCGACAAGTCCAAGCAGCATGTTTCTTGTCTTTTTCTTCATTTCTTCAAACTCCTCCTGCTTCTTTACAGCCGAATCAGCTGTTACAGTCTCCGGTTCAGCCTTTCTGCCTTTCTTCTTTACCTGTTCATTCTGCTCTACTTCTAACTGCTTTATTGCAGGCTCTCCTTCTGTTGATACATAGGTAAGTGCCTTGTTTCCAAACATAAAATGCAGTTTCTTTCCCATATACTCGTAGAAATTCATCCCGTTAAAGGAATAGAATCCGCCAAGTGCAATCGGTGCCACACAGGGAATTGCCACATAAGCAGAACCCGTAAGACCGATATACTTGTAAAGAAGAAGGACGATACCGCCACCGACTACTACGCTTGCAATGGAAAATATAAGCTGCCTTGCAGTAAGTCCCATCGCAACCGATTCCTGATAGCGGTCAATATCCTTGTTTACTTCGATTACCATTGTCCCTGCCTCCTATCTTGATAAATCCTTTGTCTCCGGCTTTCTTGTCATTCCAATATTCGCCTCATACTTATCCATTCCATCCGGACACAGTTCTCTAAGCTTATCTACATTGAACAGATAAAGCGGATATTCGCAGAAACCACTCCTTTGCGTGAATCCTGTAAACTCTCCAAGGTCGTTATCTGTAATAAACTTTTCAATATCCGGCATGTCATTCACATTCAGATATCCGCTGTAATTTGGTGCTGCAACCGACAAATTCACAGTCACATCCCCAAAAGGCTCCTCATATCCATCTTCATTACACATAAGACCGATAAACATTGCCCTGTTATTCATATACTGCTGGATATCAAATGTCACCTGCGTTTCTCCGGTTATGCTTGAATTATAAGTAACCTGTTTCTTTTCATTATCCATTTCTGCCTCCTTCTATAATCCAAATGCCTTGCTTGTAAGTGTCTGTGCACCCTTCACACTTCCAACAGTCATTGCTATCGTAAATGTCATTTCACACAAATAAATAAGCGTCTGTGCCCAGTCAGCGTAACTTCCTGTAAATGCTGGAAGTCCTGCATTGATAAATGCATTACATACCACAATTGCAAGTGCCATCGTTACTGCCTCGAATACACACGAAAGAAAATATTTGCAGTAGGTAGCCATTGTATGACTGACCATTCTGTTTCCTGCCATTGTGGAGCATGCAATCGCACCAAGCGGCACAATAATCAGTATCTTTAAGAACCTGAAATACACTGTGTAGATGATAAAGAATCCACAGATAATAATGATGATTGCAAGCAAAGCTGTAAGTATCAGCATTACCAGACTTTCACCAAATCCGAGTCCTTTAATGATATCTGCCTGTGTACTGTCAATGGCAAGCTGCGTTGTTGTCCCGGCAGATATAAGTCCTACCAGATTTCCTATGGAAGTAAAAAATGCCTTCATAATCGTGACATTATTTGCAACAAACCATTCTGCAAGTCCCAATCGGATAAGCATACGAAATATAGACTCAAACCTCATCTCATCTTTTACATCTATGCTTTCCGAGCAGAAACCGATAACAAAGAACAGCACAACGAGGGATGAGCCGACCGCTACAAAGACCGGCTCAATACCCTCAATAACTGCCCAAGGACCTCCGCCCTTGAAACTGACCGGTGACTGTCCAAGCATTGCAAAGACCAGGGATATCTGATTGTTCCAAAATCCAAACACCGCCTCAAGAAGTGCAAGGATCTTGTCTCCAAGCTTAAAAATATCCATACTTGTTATTCACCTCTTTCCTTTTACTAAAAGGGGAACTCTTTTTCCCCATCTTAGAAGCCTAAGAATGTCAGAACTGTTGAAATACCAGCCATCATGACACCTGCTACAATTCCTTTCAGAGCGGAGTTCATGGTAGATGAATCCTGCTGCTGATAGGCTTGTGCGAACTCCATAACATTCTTTGCAAGAATGATGACACCGACCGCACCAATGACTGCAATGATAAGTGTCTTTAAATTCTCAAGCGGCTGTGTTACTGCGGAAGTACCTGTACCTGCTGCAAAACAAGTAGTGCTCATAAGCATTACTCCCATAAGTGCTCCGGATACTGCCGGAACCATTCTTTTCTTAAAATGAAGTAATCTTCTCTTCATGCCTTTTCCCTCCAAACCCTTGTTTTCTGCACTATTGCAGACTGAATTGTTAGTTACTGTAATCTGTTCTTTTCTCATGATAAAAATCTCCTTTTTCTTGATGTGTGACAGATATGGAAAAAGCCAGAAAGGAATGTACACATTCCAATCCGGCTGATTTCCGAATGGAATATATACATTCCTCTCTGTCTTTGTTTTTTTACTATATGATTATCAGGCAATGCCTGTTGTAAAGATTAATCGGGCTTTCCCCGATGCGTTGTGCTTCAACCACCTCCTTTTATGGCATGAAAAAAGCACTCTAACCTATTATTGGCTAAAGTGCTTTGTAAAACAGTTATTAAATTATTTATCAGTCAGACAAACTTGAAGTTTCCATTTATTTCTTTTTGCGGTATTTGGGTTCAATACCTACTACATACGCTACCATAGCCGCAATACTAATAAGCATTGCACCCAATATAGGTATAATAATCAAACCCGAATTCTGCCCATCTAATAAAGGCAATCCAATTAACGTAAACAAAACACCATACACGCACCACAATATGCCCAAAGCACGATTATAGCCTTTCACATCTTCTATGGGCGCTACCTCAGCATTTGCCCAAAAACCGAAAGGTTTTGCTTTCTTGGAATTAAAATCATAAATGCCCATTACAATAAATAATACGCCGATTATTACCCAAATAACAAATGCTATTAATCTTCCTTCCATAATATGTATCCTTTCTTTGTAGTTCTGTAAATTCCGATTTGTAAGTTTCTTTAATCTCACATAGACACAGTATACCACAACTTCTGTGCCTATGCGATAACTTACTGCTTCTTTCGATAAGAACTCATCTTCTCCACCGTTACCTCTGGATAGAAATAAGTCAGTATCGTTGCTCTAGGAATTCCTGCCGCAAGTGCCATCTTTAGCTCCTCTTTCTGCTCAGGTGTATATGACCAATGAAGCATTCGGTTTGTAATAGTATCTTCCCACTTAGGCTTTTCCCTTTCAGGATTCCTTACAGGCTTACCACCAGCGTTTCCACTAGAACCACTGGCAGTTGCTGTACTATCTGCTTTCTGCGATTCATCGACATACTCAAGCTCATTTGCCTGTTCCCTGTCTATCTTTGCTTTCTGCTCTGCTTCATCCTGCATGGAGAATCTTCTGCTTAATTCCGCATCGCCAAGCATCATAAACTGCTCATAGGTTAGAGAATCTATATACACATTCTCGCCCTTATCCTTCAGTTTTTCATAATACTTAACTGCCTTGTCTGAAAGAATCTCAAATGGCGGACCGATAAGATTATTTGCTCCTCTTATCTCGTGAACATAAGGCTCTCCCTTGCCATCTGCTGTCTGGTTAAACATCGGATGATTAAATGGAATAAACTTGTTGTCCATGATAGGATCAAATCCACGGATAAAAATAATACATTTCTTATTATCCAGCTTTCTTACCTCATCGGGTGTAAACAGTTCCCTGCCTAAAACATCATAATTTCTTGACGAGCTTCCCTGCCTCCCCTTTGTCTCTCCGCTTGATTTTTTATCAATCGTGCCTTTTCCAAGCAGTTCCGAGACATACTTGTGCGTACTCTGCTCATTGCCTCCAAGATAGATGAAAGTATCGCAGTTGCCTGGAATGGTTTCCCAAGTATCCTTGAAAAGTGCCTTTAACTGGGCAAAGTTCTGTATGATGATAATACTGGAAATTTCCCTGCTTCGCATTGTAGAAAGCAGCGAACAAAAATCATCTGGCAATGCAACATTCGCAAATTCATCTAACATAAATGTCACATGAATCGGGAGTCTGCCACCGCAGTTAAAATCCGCCTGATAGTACAATTCCTGGAATATCTGAGTATAGAGCATTCCGATAATAAAATTATAGGACTTGTCACTATCGGGGATTACACAAAAGAGTGCTGTCTTCGTCTCTCCATCACCATTGACTCCAATACCTATATCAGATAGATTCAGCTCATCCTTAGAAAGAAGTCGTAAAACCTGCTTATTCTCAAGAAATGCAAGTCTTGAGTTTGCACTGATAATAATGGAACGTACTGTATCTCCTGCACCTCTCATACACTTGTTGTACTGTTTTACTGCCGGATGATTAGCTCCAAGTGGAGAACTCTCCTCTAAGAACTTCATTCGCACATCCAGTTTCGATGCCTTTCCCTGCTCTGTCACTTCTGCTTCTCCAAGAAGCTTCAGTACTGTCTCAAAGTTTCTCTTTGCCGGCTGTACTTCAAGCCATACATAATAAAAGATTGACTGTAAAAATAATCCTTCTGCTTTCTCCCAGAATGGATCACTTGGAGTGGAACCCTTTGGTGTGGTATTACTGATAAGATTGGTAATCAGCTTTACCACGTCCGTTTCCTCCCTGATATAGGAAAACGGATTGTAACAGTCTGACTTATCCATCTCAAGCAGATTGATGACCTTCACATTGTATCCGTTATTCTTTAACATCTGCCCGCAGCTTCTAAGAATCTCACCTTTTGGATCAGTACAGATAAAGGAACAGTTATGTGGCATCTGCATCAGATTCGGCTTTACCTCATAAAATGTCTTACCGGCACCGGAACCACCGCAGATAAGAATATTTCCATTGAGCTTCAGCCTTCTGAAATCAAGTGACATCTTCACATTCTGGCTTAGTATTCGATTGAAATTCTCGTCCTTATCCGCCAGTATCTTATTAACCTGCTTTGGATTTTCAAATCTCGCTGTACCAAACTCCTTGCCGGGCATATAGTTTCTCTGGCTGGTGTAATACATAACAATAGCCATCGCATAGATTCCTAATGCAATGGCTACCGCTTTTATAGTATTCGTATTGTAATAGTTTGCAAAGGGAGCAGCACATACTTCATTGAATCTGTTCATAAATTCATTAAATGCCACTCCCTCCGACCACGCACCATTTATCAGATAACCAAGGTACCCGGCTAACACTGCACCCACAAGGATGAATATCAGTGACGGCTTTTTCTTTGTTGTCTGCATAGGCTGCTACCTCGCTTTCTTGGTAGTGACTGTTTTCTGCTGCGTGGTCTTTTTCTGCTGTTTCTGGACTTTCTCATAACGCTCCCTGACAGATGCCTCCACCTTATCATAATGCGTATAAAGCTCTGTTCCCTTCTGTGTTGTTACAACACGATTCTGGCTGTCATACAGCTTATAATCCTTATTGGAATCGAGAAACGTGAGCATAGTCTTTCCATTATGGATGTCCATAATGTTTTCTTTACGAAGCCATACATATCTTGCTTCGTCTCCCCATGTTCCGGGGATTCTTGTCTTAACTGCATGGTCATTCTCCTCAATAATGAGTTTCTTACTGATTGTAACATCCGAAAGATTGGCATTCTTTGATGCGGCTACTGCCCTCATTCTCTCTGCAAGGTCCTGATATCCTCTGACACGGTTGATAAATGCATCCTTATCCATCATGACTGCATGCGTACCATCTTCCTTCTTACTGCCAAGCACACCGATTGTCTCAAGCTGTTTGATAACACTTTCAGCCTGCTCACCATTGATACTGAAATTCTCCTTGACCTGATCCACACTGATAGCTTTCTTTTCCATTGCAAACATTCCGACCTTTTCGATCAGTCCGTCAATGGCGGTATTAACCCTATCCCCTTCTATCGTGTGGCTTTTCTCGTTTCCCTGCTGTTTCTTCAAAAAATCCATCAGCTTGCCAAGGGATTTTTCATCTCCATTCTTCAGATAATCGTCAAATGTGGCAATCTTACCAAACTTGAGCTTCTGTATCATCATATTCACACGGGGAACTGCCTCTGTATGAAAGATTACCTCACTCAGTCCATCTTTCCTGTTACAGTCTGGAAGTACCGAATACAGGATTCCATACTTCTTTGCCATCTTTTCAACCTTTTTCATATCTTCGGTATTAAACTGCAACACCTGTAAATCGCCACCTTTTAAGATCAGCTTTCTCATGGATGTCTTGCCAAGTGACTTTTCATAATCAAGCATCCCTTTTAAGAAATCTATTGCCTTCTGCATGGCAGCAATGCTGCCGCTTCCTACCTTCATGGCAATCTCAATGCCATCATAAGCTACACGGATGATCTGCACCGCTTCCTGAATCTCTTCTGCCATTATCGCACCTCCACTTTCTCTCTGACTGTTGTTTTAAGCGTTTCTGTCTCTGTAGTACGGATTTCCTCGGCTGATACATCAATACCATAAGCAGTCAAAATATCTGCCAGATGATTGATTGCTTTCTCCTCCTCGATACGATACATTTCAAGTGCCACAAGCAGGTTTTCCACCTGTTCCACCCATGCAGGCTTCATATCATATTTAGACCTGTATGTGACCATAATCTCGTCCGACTCAGCCTTATCCGCTGAATGTGCCAAAGCTTCAATAAGAGAAATCGTGTCTTCCTTGCTGCCACTTCTGAATGCGAACTGGACAACAAAGTTTTTCTCTTCCTCTGTAAACTGATGCTCCACACCATTCATTTCTGTTACTGCTTCATTTACTACTGCTAAATTCATAAGTTCCTCCTAATCTGCCATGCTGTTTTCAAGCACAGCAATCTCAATGATCTCCTTCATCTTTTCCGCTGAAATGTTGTTGTTTATAAGCTCTACAAGCTGTGACTCAGTAAGTCCCTTTTCTATTGCACTCTTAATCTGCACAAGCTGCGCCGGAACAAGGTCTCCCGATGCAACCAGCTTTACAATATCTGCCCTTGACTTTTTCTTAAATGACAGTCTTGCAAAAAGGCTCGCCACTCCGCTGTTGCTGCTCTTTCTCACACTTCTCTCAATCGGAAGTCTCTGCACCACATTTCCAGTACCATCAACTATCGGAATCTGATAATAGACCGGAATCCCGTTTGCCACAGCCTGCATATTCTGAGGAACTGCAACTGTATCAACCATCTTTTTATCTGCCTTTGATACGGACTGGCTTTCCTGCGGCTCTGCCTTACTTTCTGCTTCTTTTTTATTCTCTGTGGCAACACTTATGATCTTATCTTCCAATGACTCTATTCTGTCTCCCATACGCTTCATCTCCTTATCCTTTTTCTCAATATCATCCCTGAGTCTTGCAATTGTACTGCTTGCCTTATTCAGTTCATTCTGCTGACTGTTGATAAGAGCGTCCTTATCCTGGTTCTCCTTGACCAGACGCTCCCTAACTTCCTCATCATCTTTGGAAGTCTCTATTTCAGAAAGCTTCTTATTCAGGGCATCATACCTTTCATTCTGGTGATTGATCTTTTCAACCACTTCATCCATCTGAGAAATGAGTGCTTTCACATACTCAGACTCTTCCGGAATCTGTTTCTTGACTTTATTCAGCTGTTCCAGAACTTCCTCATATAATCGTCGCATGGTAATAGGTTTTTCCCCTTTGTCCATAACCTCCTTAATTGTCTGAACAGGTACACCCTTTTCATAAAATTCAAGGGACACCTGCATCTGATGAACCGAATACTTGGTATTCTTGATAATATCAATCACATCTTTTGGAACATCCTTGTGCAGACATTCCGATAAAATCTTCATCTGTTCAATGTCGTATGACTTATTGAGATAAAGGCTGATCTCCTCCTCTTTCAGTCCATATTCATAATCACTTTTTACAAGAGCAATCGTATCTTCACTAAAATGCTTATTTCGGAGAAGCTGCAATTTTTTCTCGATTGCTATCGCACTAAGCGGTTCTCTGTTTTCTTCCATATATGCCTCCTAACTACTAAAAAAACAGCCTAACGTTCTGGCTGCTCTTTCCTGTCTCGTATTGTCTCTTTGTTGTACTGTGCATCTTTTCCATCTGATACGCTATCTGGAATAAGACTCTTCCATATAGATTTACCAATATTCAACTCTTTGAATACTGCCCTTTCTTTTGCACATGCTTTGGAATACTCCTCTTTATAATGTTTACGCAGTGCTTCCACCTCTTCAAGGCTATATCCCTGTGATAAAAGCTTCTGTTTCAAAGTTTCCCATTGCAGATGCTCATCCGTAAAAAATTCATCTCCCTGGAGGAAAGACTTCTCAGCAGGTTCTAACTCTTTCATATCATCTGCTATATCAAAAAGTTCTCGACTTCTCTCCCTAGCCTTATAAATGCGGCTTTTCTCTGCTGAAACTTCTTTTCTTTTATCTGTCAATGAGCTGATTACACTGACAAGCCCCTCTGCTGAATGAATGTCATGATTTACAAGGAACAAATACTCCTCCTGCAGTTTATGCATCTTACGGATATCATCCTTATACTTCCATACCTGACTGTATGGCTTCTTTTTCAGCTTTCCTATCCGGTATAGCTTTGCATAGTATCTCTTTTGAAGCCCCGACATCTTTGCCCTTCGGTATCTTCTCACCTTACACTTACAAAGAACCGATTGTACTTCTTTCTGCTGTTCCCGGTAAAATGAAATATCCTCTTTTTCTATCCTTTCCCGGATTGCCTCATCAGAATACATGTCACCTAATGTCTTACATCTGCGAAATCTCGTCATTCCTTGTGGCTTTACCGCCAGATACTTTCCCTGCTTGACCTCATATCCTTTGTCAGATAACAGCTCCAGAAACTGCTCATAATTTCCTGCTTGCAGTATGCAGGAATCCAGGTCTCTCTTAATCATATCTGCCCATACAAAACTGCCTTCACGATATTCGCTCCAGTCCTTATAGCTTTCATGCTCTTTTTCCTTACTGCCATCATCAACATCAATGATTGAAAGACCATATTCCTGACACAGCTTATTCGTGATTGGCTGGATATACTTTGCCCAGTCTCCTTTTTCATAGCGGTACTTTTTCCCATCCACAAAACTCACACTGTTAAATACAATGTGTGAATGAACATGTGCTGTATTATCATGCACCACATATACTGCCTCATATGATTTTCCAAGATACTCTTCCACGAATCTGCGGGTTATCTCAAATGCCGTATCAGGATTCACTTCATCTTCCTTAAATGAGAGAATGATATGATATCCCTGCCTTTTATCAACTTTTCCAAACTTCCGTTTTGTAGCTTTCATCTGTTCAAAAGCAGAATCGACCTGACAGTTGATTGCACCAACGAGCCTTCCATCCTGTGTTTTCTCTGGATTCATCACATAATCAAGAGATTTCTTCAGATGTTTTCCGTGAAAATGCCCACCACAATCCTTCATATTAAGGATTTTACTGATTGCCAATCTTTACCACCGCCTCATCTACCTTCTGATTCAGTTTTCGCATATAAGCTATCAGCTGTGTCTTATCTTCCTTGGAATACAGCCCGGCATTATTGTTAAATACTATCTGATTGATATTTATTCCAATTCTGTTGACTTCATTAATTAGTTCCTTCAGAATCTTCCTTACTTCCGGATAATCATTTGGTTTCTGACTGATAAGAAGACGGATATACTCAGCCTCATTCATTCCATTATCACATGCCTTTTTTGCAAGAATCTTGGCTTCCTCTGGCATTAGTCTTAGTGTTTTCCTAATACAATGAACTTTATCTGCCATAGACTCACCTTCCTCTCTTACCCGTACTATAATCCTTAATTCCTTCTGCAACTGTCACCGCAGCTTTTTCCAAATCATCCCTGCTACTTAGATGACTAATGAATGATTCCACCAAAGCAGCTGCCATTTCATCAATCTCCTTTGCATAACAGGTCTTTTCAAACAACCTGTCCAGCCTCTTTTCATCTGCTTTCAAACTGTCATACTTATCCTGAAACTCACTGTAATCTTTAAAATCCTTTGGATCATTCCTGTGTGCATCAGCATCAAGTATCAGTTCATAGTTCCATTCACAAACAGTATCTATAACATCATCTATCGGGTATGGTTCAATTTCACCATTCTCCTCAGCTACATCCTGTCTGTACATCTTTCCATCAGAATCTATGCCAATAGCATAATCATGACCTTCCATATAATTAAGCAATATTGCAGCATCTTCTATCGAAGGGTTAAGTAAGATATCAAATGTGTCTGCCCAGGCAATCAGTTCTTCTGGTTTTGAAAATAGCGTAACTTCTGCATCCATTGCTTCCTTGCACCTCCTTATCCGTGTTTAGTAAATATTCACCAAAGCTCCAGTCTCCAGTTAGTCCCCGGCGACTGCTAGATACGCATTAGAGACATCTCTGTCCTAATGCCATCTAGTTAGGGAGAAAATCTCCCTAAAACCCTCTGTTTATGAAAGTGGGGGCGCTTTTTGCCCCCACTTTGCTACTTTGGGGGCGCTTTCTGCCCCCATTTTGTTATTTTGGGGGCGCTTTCTGCCCCCACTTTTATTTTTACTCCAGTCCGGATTTTGTCGTGTCCAAATTGCGGGGGCACTTTTTGCCCCCACTTTGACATTTTGGGGGCGCTTTCTGCCCCCACTTTGCTGTTTTGGGGGCGCTTTCTGCCCCCACACATCAAAATCCGATTTCTCATGCCCTGACTGGTTCATCTGCTCTCTGATTCATCTGGTTCAGATTAAGCTTTGCCGCCACAAGCCACTCGTTGTAATCCTTATATCCGGCTGGAGGCGGACAGTCTTCTACCTCATATCCAAGCTCATAATACTTTCTCATAAGTTCAGCTGCTGCTTTTCTCCCCGGCTCATCTCCATCAAGGCAGAACCGGATGGAAGTAATCTGCGGATGTTCCCGAAGAAAAGTCTCAAGTGGTGCATCTGCAAGCATCCCAAGTGCCAGCTTATTTGATTCATAATCCGCGAAGATATCGACATAACTCATAAGGTCGATTGCTGCCTCAAATACTACAAGCTCTGTACTGTTAACATTTACCACATTAAATCCATAGTTCTTATCATTTCCTGTGACATCACACTTGAATGGCTTACCCTGCTTATCAAACACTCCCCGCATACTTGCAAATCTTGTCACTCCATTTTTATCATTTCCCTTGAAAACAACATTGTGGTAATGCCTGCTCTCATAAATCAGTCCATCTTTTAAAAACAGATCTATGACTGCTCTGCTGATTCCTCTCTCCTGATTCAGATATGAAATAAGATAGGAATTATCTCCTGCAGGTTCCGGTAGGACAAACGGCTTTCTCTCCTCTGCCTGCTTCTGCGATACCTGATGAACAAGTGGCTGCTTTACAGGATTCTCGATTCTTCTGTATCCTGCAAAATCTAAAAGCCAGAACACAGCCTCTTTTACACTCATTCCACAAAATACCCGTAAGAAATCTATCTGTGAGCCGCCATTGTTGCCTTTGTCAAACTGCCTTGACCATCTGTACCAATGGCTTCTGTTATAGATACGAATGGAATCCATCTCCTTTAAAGTGTGGTATTTGCCAATCCTCTTTACTGTATACCCAAGGCTTTCTGCAACTGCACACAGGTCAACACTCTTTGCTATGGCAAGCTCTTCATCCGTAAATCTTCCATCCATGCTTTCACCTTGCCTTTCCCTGCTCTGCTACAAGCGGTGACTTGATATCAAGTGTCCGGTAATCCGTGCTCAGGGTAATCTTAGGATTATCAATCATGCCTTTTTCCCTGAAACTGAAAAATTCACGATTGTCACCACCGACTATGATATGGTCAATGAGCGGTATTCCCATCAGTTCACACAGCTTGTTCATGCGGTCTGTCATCATCGTGTCTGCCTTGCTTGGGAATACATTTCCGGATGGATGACAATGGATTAACATCATGCTTGCAGCATTACTTAAGATACTTGATTTAAACAGCTCTCTCGGATGTGCCATTGCCTCATTTAAAGAACCAACACTTGCAAAATGCACATTGATAGGTTTTAAATCTGACCTTAGATTGACCACACACACTACTTCCCTGTCAAACTGGCACATACAGTCTCCCATGACAGCAGCTATATCCGCCGGATTATTAAAGGTGTGCTCCGAATAAATCGGAGCATCCTTTACAAGTCTTACCGAAACCACATCAAGCTTGAAGTCATTCTTCTTTGGCATCAGACACCGCCTCCTCTCCAAACTCGACACGGATAACAAAGTCACCTTTCTGGCTGTTTATGAGAGCAATGAGTTCTTCCATTGTAAGTTCCTGCTCCATAACTGCCTCCTATCTGGACTTTTCCTTCGCATCATATACAAGGGGAGGTTCTGCAACGATACCATCAAGTCTCTTGTTTGGTGTATCAGTTGCAAGGGTGAGTTTTCTTAAATCCTTATCATAGTGATATACCTGATTGGAAAGTCTCTCGTCCAAAGACACCTCCTGCATATTTACCTCGACTACCATCTGTGCTAGCATCTCAGGGCTTCCCATATCTGAAGATACTGCAATAACCTCATGCACGCTCGAAGGGAGAATATAAAGGTCACTCTCTAAACTCTCTGCCAGCTCATGAAGCTCATTCTCATAAAGCATGGATGCTGCACCATTGATACCATTTTCATTGGAAATCACCCACATCGTCTGCTCCGGTGGAATCTCAGCTATCATCATCTCTGCGATCTCCTGTGGCATCCCATCCCTTGCGAACATTTCTTTCATAATGTCATTCATGCTACGAACGACAGGTGGGAAGAGTCTTCTTGTGTTTTCCGCTGCACACTTAAAGAGCTGTTCCTCGCTCATTCCAAGTCTTTTCGCAAATTCATTTGTAATTTTTGAACTCTGCACCGCATCCTTATCTGCACTGATTATTACCTTATATACAATAGAAAGATCCTGGAACTCCCTGTGAGGCACCTGTTCCAAAAATGTTTTATTCTGCTCTGTATTGATGAGCTGGAATACAATCTTCTCGTTAGCATCTCTCATAATGCTGTCCACATCAACAACCGGAGCCTGCTCATATGCCCTTTCCATGAAGTCACATGCAGCCATAAGTGTTTCCTCAAGATCACCACAATCCTGATACTTCTTATACATGTCATTGATATAAATCGTAGGCGAAATGTTCCTGCCTTCCTCTCTTAAGATGATGCCATCAAGAGTCACATTCACCTTTTCCACGGGTTCTACCACAAGCTCCATTCCTTTGAACTTCTCAGGCATATAATCCATAAACTTTTCTTTTACTACTTCCTTAAAAATCTCGTAATTCATCATATTACGGTTCCTCCTTAATCTAAAAAAGCGGGGAACATAAGTTACTGGCTTACATTCCCCGCAAGGTTAATTGTTACTGTTTATTCTTTTTCTTTCTTCCACGAAGTCCGACTCCAACACCTGTAATAAGTGCAAGTGCACCGATTCCAAGATAAAGAAGCGGATTTGCATTGTCGCCTGTCTGTGGAAGCTTAGGCTCTGTCGGTACATTGACAAGCTTAAGTGTTGTTACAACAACTTCCGGTGCATTGTCATCATATCGAAGAGTTACATCGTGAGCTGTTTCATCAAGGATATATCCGTCAGCTGCTTTTGTCTCAACTACTGTATAATGGATATCTTCCTTAAATGAACCATCCTCATTGTAAGTACAGATAGGAAGCTCCTTGCTCTCTGCATGACCATTCTTGTCAGTAGTGAGTGTATCAAGCACCTTTCCGTCCTTATCCCTTACTTCAAATACAACACCCTCGATCGGCTTTCCGGTTACTTTGTCAGTTTTCTCAATGACAATCTTACCGACTGCCTGTTCATCTTTCATGGATACCTTCTGGATTTCTGCTTTCTCCTTTACTTCAAAGGTTACATCACTTGCCACCTTATATCCATATGGTGCAGATTCCTCTCTGAGTGTGTACTTTCCGACAGGAAGTCTCTCAATCATATGAGTCTTTCCTGCCTCTGATGTCCAGCTCTCAACAAGCTTTCCATCAGCATCAATAACCGAAAGCTTTGCTCCAGGCAATTCTTTCTTGCCTGTGATATCAGTCTTTGAAATTTCTACCTTGATCGGTGCATTTTCAAATGCTGCCTTAAACTCGATAACCTTTACCTTATCTCCCTGATATGAAGCATCCACATCAAAAATCTTATCAGACTTCACATAGCCCTTTGGTGCCTCAATCTCTTTGACATAATACTGTCCAAGCGGAAGGTCAGAGGTAAATGTTACTTTGCCATCCTTTCCAGTAACACCTCTCTCAATCTGTGTATCTGCTTTGACAATGACTTTTCCATCTTTATTTACGATATCCTCTTTCGCAAATAAGCCGAATACTGCACCTTCAAGAGCATTCTTCGTCTCTGAATCAGTCTTTGTGACAGTAATCTGCACCTTCTGTCTCTCATTGGTTACATCCATTCCCGCAAATACAACCTTTGTATTCTGGTCGATATAAGAAAGGTCTGCATCAATCGGTGTATCATCCAGCACAAATCCATCTAATGTCTTTGTCTCTACAAGATAATACTTGCCAAGTGGAAGGTCATCAATTCTTGCAATGCCCTTATCGTTCGTAACAATGGTTGCTACCTTGTCACCAGCTTTGTGGTATACAGTTCCAAGTCCGTCTGCACTCACAATATCCTCTTTTGCATATACATCAAAGGTTACTCCTGCAAGACTGTCCTTGAAGTAATTGAAAATGAAATCATACCAGTGTCCCTTCATAAGAGTGGTATCTGTTACAAACTCGCCATCCTTGTTGATCACGATAGAACCAGTCGGAACCTCATCCTTCATTTCTACATGCTGCACATCTCCTGTATCCTCTACAGTAAACTGAATATCGGTTGCTTTCAGATATCCGTAAGGAGCAAATTCCTCACGAAGAGTGTAAGTCTCTCCAACTACAAGTCTCTTGATCACATGTGCTTCCTTGGCATCAGATGTCCAAGTGTCTACCACATTTCCATCCTTATCAAGTACAGTAAGTGTTGCACCTGTAAGCTCTGCACCACTTGTGATATCTGTCTTTGTAAACTCAAAGGTTGTAGGTGTGTTTTTATACTCGCTGTTATATACAGCAGTCTTAACATCCTGTCCCTGATATTTTGTATCAAAGTTTACTGCTTCCTCATTTGTCACATATCCGGCAGGCTTTACAAGCTCTCTTGCAACATATTTTGCAAATGGATAATTCTTAACAAAAGCAATCTTTCCATTCTCATCAGATGTTGCCTTCTCAAGAAGTGTGCCTTTCTCGATAATAACTCTGCCATCAGCATTCTTGATATCCTCATCTGCATAAAGACCAAATACTGCACCTGCAATCGGTGTGTTATCTTCTGCATCAAGCTTAGTCACTGACATATCAAGCTTCTGTCTGTCATCTGAGAAAGTAAGGCTTTCCTTGATAACAGGTGTCTTATCATCCACATATGTGAATGTCACTTTCTGCTCATTCGGATTTAATACATATCCGTATGGAGCTTCCACTTCCACAACTCTGTACTGTCCAAGAGGAAGATTCTTAGTTGTTGCCTTTCCATCCTTGCCAGTTGTAAGAGTTGTCACAAGGTCTCCCTTGCTGTAATACTTAATTCGGTTTCCGCCTGCATCCTTCTGGTTGTCTGCTGTGTAAATATCCTCGGCAGCATAAACTTTGAATTTTGCTCCGGCAAGTGAGCCTTCCTTATAAACAAACTCTTTCTCATATGAGCTTGCAAGAAGTCCTCCCTTGAATCCATCAAGTACCTCTCCCTTCTTTTCTACAGTCAGCTCTCCTACTGCAGGGGCATCGGAATATTCCACGGTAATGATCGCATCATTTGTATCACCATCTGTTTCAAATGCTGTGTCAGTATCAACAGAGATGTTGACATACTTATCATTTACAACATATCCGAATGGTGCTTTGACCTCTTCAATACGATAATTACCGATTTTAAGAGCTTCCGGTAAGATTAAATCTCCGTCCTCATCAGTAAAGAATGAAGTATGCTCTACCTTTGACGGATAAGTTGTGTACTGCTTCACATACTCGTTCTTATCAATATTGAAGATTTTAAACTCTGCATTTGGTACAAGTACTGTCTGCTTTGTATCAGAATCCTTCTTGATCACACGAAGCTTTGCAGTAAATTCCCTGTCAAGAAATACTCTCCATGTCTGAGGCTTGTCAGGATGGTTCTCGCTGATTTTTACCTCAAATGGCTTGATTGCCTTCATGTTATGCGGAGTCTTTGACTCAACTACCACATAGATTCCATAAGGAATTGCAATGGAAACTGCATGTCCCTTATCATCGGATGTGATTGTTGTTGCTCCGTTTTCCCCGATTACTACCGGAGTTGCCTTATCAAAGTCATAACTTCCATCTGCCTTTACAGGTAAAGATGATTTCAAATAAGCTGTGAACTCTGCACCTGCAAGCAGTCCTGCTTCAGTATCATCGCCATTGTCAGATACCTTGATAAGCTGGAATGGCTGCTTGATGACCTGCTCTGCTGAGGTTGTGCTTCTTGATACCTCTGCTACTAAGTCGCCCTCGTAGTCGCATACTACATCATGCTCCTCTTCATCTAAAAGATATCCTTCTGATGGTGTGATTTCTTTCACATAATAGTTGCCGAGATAAAGGTTATTAACCTCTGCCTCGCCAGTCTTATCTGTTGTAAGAGTTGCAACCAAGTCTCCTGCTTTGAAAACAACACCTGTTGCTCCGTCCGGATGCTGGATATCGTTTCTTGCATAAAGACCATAGACAGCTCCCTCAAGGCTTGCATCTCCCTGGGCTGCTGCCTTGCCTGATTCCTTGTCTACCTTGTAGATATGAATCTTTGCTGTAGTTCTGTCATTTACAAATGTGTGACTGAATGATGCCTTTGCCTGTGTTTCAGGTAATACATTGAAATTGAAGCTGTAAACATCTTTACTGTTTCTGATATACGCATATGGTGCCTGTGTCTCTGAGACATAATATCCGTTAGAGATTGGCAGATCTACGCTGTAGCTTGCCTTTCCGTCCTCACCTGTAGTTACTGTCTCAAGAGCTGTACCCTTTGTCACAATAACCTGTCCGGCATAGTTTTTGATGTCATTTCCGGCATAAAGTGTGTACTTGCCGCCATCAAGAGGATTCTCTGTGTCAGAGTCCTTCTTTACGACAGATACATCCGCTTTCTGTCTTGTATTCTCAATCGTAGTTGATTCATACTGGACTGTCACAGTCTGGTCCTTATACTCAACTGCTACTGTCTGAGGTGTGGTATTGATTGTATATCCGTCAATGCTCTTAATCTCAGTAACCACATAAGTTCCAAGATGAAGGTCAGATAATACCACCTGTCCGTCAGTTCCTGTTGTTAGGCTTTCTGCTACAACATCGCCAGCACTATACACCTTTGTACCATCTGCCTTGTAGATATCTGCCCCGGCAGTTACCTTGAATGCTGCTCCGGAAAGCTTCTTTTTCTCATAGGTGAAATTGCTTCCATTCCATGAGCTAAGCACCTCACCCTCTTTGTAGATTGTGATTGCTCCAAGCTGCTCTTTATCTGTTGCAGAGATTCCCGTTGTCTGTCCTGCTTTTACAGTAAGTGTATGAACCTTACCGGAAAGGACATATCCCTTTGGAGCGGTAATCTCTTTTACATAATAAGTGCCTGCAACAAGTGCAGCTGACTTTGCATATCCGTTTCCATCTGTTGTCATGGTCTGTACTCTGTTTGTGCATCCGCTGTCAGAATAGATTCCATAGACTGCACCGGAAAGCTTCACTCCGCTTGACTCGTCTGTCTTTGTAAGCTCACCATATCCGATGTTCTCTGTCTTGACCTTGATATAGGCTTTGATAGGATCTGCTGTCGGTCTTTCAGAAATAAACTCCTGATATCCGCTCTTTCCTGTAAGCCAGAATACACAGCTTGATGTTGTCTCAACCTTGCCAGCATTGGATGTGAATGTTCCTGTTGTAGCTGTGGTATTCACGCTCGTTGAAGAGATTGTAATACTGTTGCCATTCTTATCAACAGAATATCCGCTGATGCCAAAATCAAAATCTGATAAAACACCATTGCTGTCAGATAATGTTGTTTCAAATCTCTGATTTGATTCATTCCACTTTAATTCATAAGTTGGTGCCTCACTGGTTCTGCGTGATGCAAAACTTGGAAGTGTTGCATTGTAGGAACTGCTGATATTGTCCCTGAGTCTCTCATAATAGCTGTATGAAGAATCAGGACTAGGTGCTGTGTTGCAGAGCTTTCTAGCTGCCGAATCACCACTTCCGGTTCCAAAAATATCTGCTACAATTACCCATACCATTGCCTGAGTTGCGATATACTCATCGCACTGGCTGTTGCTTGGTGCCGCCTTTTGTGTACTGTTAAACCCATAATAAAGGCAGTAACTTAAAAGCTTTCTCTGCTGTGCTGACATTGATGTGCTCGCATCATCGTAGCTGTTCATAAGCTGACCGCCATCTGCTCTTAATCCGAAATTCATACAATATGCAGAATTTCCGTCAAGAATTGAATACAGAATCTTGCCATGATTATATCCGGACTTCAGCTCACTTACTTCTCCGGAATTTTTGACTGACGCATTCCAGAACGCAATATTTGCCTGCGGACTGGCTGCAAATGCTGTTGTTCCATTCGTAAAGAGTGTTCCTACCAGTGTGAGCATCGCCAAAAATCCTGCCATAAAACGCTTTAGTTTCTGTTTCATGTGCTCTTTCCTCCTTAATTTTCGCATAAAAAAAGAAAGACATAAGTTTATGGCTTACATCTTTCTTCCTTCTGCTTCTATTCGTTTTTATTTATCTGTGACATCGAAACTCGTAATAGTCTGTGCCGCCTGTCGTGTAAACTCCATCATAACTGATGTAGAATACCGGATCTGTTTCCAAAAGTAACATACTTGCAATATACTCTGCGATTGCATCCTCAGATGATAACCGCTGTCCATCAATGGTACTTGCTTTGTTGAGGTCTGTCTCTACAAACACACTATAATAAGAGCCTTCCATACCATCGTAAGGATAATACTCATTGTACTCTTCCTGCGTGATACTGCCGTCATTCAAATGATTCTGTAAATTCTGCTGTGTGGTAATCATCCCTCCTGCCTGACACTTTGCTGTTGCAAGTGACACAACATTCTGTGGACTGTACGCCACGGATGCAGGCTGTGGATTGCTCACATTGTCTTTCGGACTGTCTGTAGTCTGACCACCATTACCTGCATTACTCTGATTTCCACCAGCTTCCTTATTACCACTTGCAGGAGCTTTCTGTTCCGGCTCGTCATCCTGCTCTGACTTTTCTTTCTGCTTTGAAGCAGTTTCATTATCAGCAGACTGGTTATCTTCCTTATCAGTCTTCTCTTCTGAATCTTTAACCTCGGCAATATCTTTCTCTGTCTCTTCACTTCCAGCTTCGGTTGTGACCTCTGTGACAGCTTCCGCTGCCATTTCTGCTTCTTCAGTTGGCTTTACGCTTTCCGTCTGTTTCTCTGTCTGATTATCAGCCTTTTCCTTACCACCATTACAGTCAGCCATTGAAAAGACCAGTACTGCGGATAATAAGATAATACTTATCTTCTTCATAGTAATCGCCCATCCCTTCTCCGCAAGGGGGACGGGCTTTGTGTTCCGTGCCATCCACCCTTGCGGTGAACTATTTATCTGTAATGCACGGGACACATAGGACTGTCCCGTATTCTGTGCATCTTAAACTCCTTTCATTATACCAGCTCTCTTATTTTAAAGAAATACTGCATAAGTCTTCTGTTTTTCTTATAATTTAAGAATAAACCCTTTACCTGCATACGCTCACCTCCTCTCAGAATGTGCCCATTCTTACGAATGAAAGAAATATCCTTGCCACCATAGCGAATAGAAGAAGAATTATTCTGGCAAGTCCTAAGACCAGCTTCAACGCTCCAAGAATTATCCTTAATATCCACTTGAGTATCTCTAAAATCACTGTTCCTACGGCTCCCATAACTCTTCTCATAATAATCAGTCTCCTTTCGACATCCATCCCATTGCAAGTCCTGCAACATCTGCATCGTCCATAACATCTTCTGTAGGTTCTTGTGCTTCACTATTGGCTGCCTGCATTATTACCGGCTGACCAACATTCATCCCGGATATCACTCCGCCTAACAGCCTTATGACCTCTTTCCTAGCCTCATTGGTTGCTGCTTCAATGACTTCTTCCTTAATGTCATCAATATCTTCTGACCGGATATATTCAGCCCGCTCTTTTTCCTTCTTCTTGATAACAAAGGTTTCTTTTCCATAATTATCAATGTAGAACTGAATCGCATCTATGATGAACTGATTCTTAGATTTGAAAATCTTCGGATCAAGGTTCTGAATCACATCATTGATTTTCACATGCTGTGGATTGCTCATGTTGAGGCGGACAGAAGTTTTTACTTCATATTCAAGTCTTCTTCCCATCATCTGCCTCCTTATTATAATCGCTTAGTGCTTTTAAGTCCCATCGTGGCAAGCTGTTCATATCCTCTTGCATTTGCCTTTACATCAAGGTTATAGGAAATGTTCTTTGCATCGTGACTGCCAAAATTCTTCATCACAACTGCCCCGCCACCGACAAATACAATCGGTGTAGTCTTTAAGTTATACCCAAACTCACGGATTGAGTTATATACCTTATCAACAAAATCCTCTATCTCAGCCTTGATAATGGCAAAGTATTCATCATCAATATCTGACCTGCCATATCGCATGATGTTCTGTATCTCTGACTCGTCTACCTCTCCGTTAAGCTGTCTTACACACTGCTCATTGATAGAACGCATACAGGTAATAAGACCTTTTGGAATCGTCACACACTTTGATTCATCCGGTGACTTGTTGATTACCGGCATAATGTCGATTGTCCAGCTTCCAATATCTACTATCAGTGTTTTCTTTGCCATAGCAGGAATCTTGTCCACTACTGCTGCATAGCACTGAGGAAATACTGCCACATCATCAATTTCAATATGATATGACTCATTCTCATATTTGAAGCTTACACGCTTATTCTTTGTCAGGTACTTGATAAAATCATTCTTCTCTGCTCCAAACCTTGTAAGTGGAAGTCCTACTGCAAGGAATACCTTTGCCTCTGCAAGACCTCTTCTTTTAAGTTCCTTAGCAACTGCTGCAAGAGTGAGAAGATAAAAGCTGTCATCTTCGACCTTTGTATCCTTTACTTCCTGCCTTACAGTTCCGACCTTGTAAAACTTTCCTTCATACTCAAGTACATCACCGAAAAGTGCCGGAGTAGTTGTAATCTCCTTAACTCCTGTGACAAATACCTGAGAGATTGTTTTCATCATTGACCAGCCATGATCAATGCCGATTACTTCTAACTTGTTATTCATGTGTTTTGCACATCCTTTCTTCTTAAACAGCCACTTGAACATCTTAACCACCTACTTTCCTATCAGCTTTCGCATACAAGGAAAACAATAACCATTCCCTCGATAATATGGACATCCGACACATTCCGTCGGAAGTTTCTGTTCTTTTTTCTTAGATGGTTTACAACATGTTCCATTGGCACATCTGTTGTTATGTCCCCAGAAGAATCTACAATGCATACAATCTTTTAATTCTCTTTCAAGCTTTTCTTCTGGAGATACAAACCTGCGTTTCTTATGCTTATCTCTTTTTTCAACTGTTCCCACCAGAGCTCTCCTCCCTTCCAAGGAGTGATTGCTCTCTTATATTTTCCAATATCCTGTCCGACTCACCTGCTGTCCTTGCTAATGAATACAATACGATAAGAACAATAATTATAAATGCTATGCTAAATCCCATCATCACTTTGTCCTCCTTCAAATTAGTTGCCATATAGACAAAATTTGAATTTGGAAGTGATATAGTCTACATGGCTATGCTTAATGCTAAGCATGTAGGTACACGCCAGTCTTCTAGTGTACTGTATCATTGATATTTAATTAATTTTATGGTCTGACAAACCGTTTCATGATATACTAAAAAGAAACGGCGGTGATTTTAGATGGCAAGACCAAAAAAATATAATATTTCATTAACGGATGACGAACTCAAGGAACTAAAATCTGTTATGCGTAAAAAGCAAACAACCAAAACTGTTCGAAACAGATGCCAGATTATCATTGATCTAGATGAGGCACACGGTAAAGTTCTTACCCATGCACAGTCTGCCAAAACAAATTGCGTATGTATGGCTACTATCATGAATACTGTAAAGCTTTATTCCGAAAAAGGCATCCAGGGTATCCGTACAATGAACCGGAATGTCAATTCTGATAATGCACGCAGAAAATTTGATGGGCGTGCTGAGGCTCGTATTATTGAAATTGCGTGCAGTCCTGCACCGGAAGGACATTCCCGCTGGACACTCCGTCTGCTGGAAGAACAGGCAAAAATTGTACTTGATGTTCCAGTCAGTAAAGATACCATCGGCAGGGCTTTAAAAAAAATAAACTTCGACCTCACATGAATGACTACTGGTGTATTCCGTCAAAAGAAGATGCTGATTTTGTAGCCTGCATGGAAGATGTCCTTGATGTTTATGAACTCCCATATGACCCGATGTACCCTGTTGTCTGTATGGATGAAAAGCCATACCAGCTTTTGGATGATGTAAGGCAGCCACTGCCTGTTCGTCCGGGTGACAACCAGAAAACGGATTCCGAATATAAGAGGAATGGCACCTGCAGCATATTTGCTTTTGTTGAACCACTTGGCGGCAGACACCATGTGAGTGTCCATGAACACCGTACTGCAATTGACTGGGCAATGGAAATCAAATATCTGTCAGATGAAATGTTTCCAGATGCAAAGAAAATCATACTGGTAATGGACAATTTAAACACCCATAAAGCTGCTTCACTTTATAAAGCATTTCCACCATCAGAAGCAAGAAGGATCATAAAACGACTGGAAATCCACTATACGCCTAAACATGGAAGTTGGCTTGACATGGCTGAAATTGAGCTTAATGTAATGACACGCCAATGTCTTTCGCGTCGAATATCCACCCTTGACAAACTTAAATGTGAGTTATCAGCATGGGAAATGGAACGTAATTGGGATACAGCTAAGATACAGTGGCATTTCCAAACAGGGGATGCACGGGAAAAACTGATATCACTGTATCCGACACTATCATCTGTCACTTTTTAATTAAAGTGGCAGATATACTAAATATCAATGATACAGTACACTAGACTCCTATATCGCCCCGTGTACAAAGAGGTGTTCTCACCTCCGGGAGTTACAGACGAGCCACAAAATGTGTTTCACGACGCCCTTCTGAATTATCAGAAGCACTATCTCCTCTTTTAGCCTTTTGAGGATAAGGACGAACTTCTCGCCCTCTGTGGTTAATTATCCTTACGCAACATGCCGATTCCTTTTACCAGATTTCCATCCAGCTTCTCGCCCTTCATCTTTCGATCCATCAGACTACTAATATGATAGCTGTGACTTTCATCCTCCAGGTACATGCCCCGTAATTTTACTACCTACAGAAATTCTGTAGTGCAAACTACTTTGCAAATCTGTAACTGATTATTCAATTGTTATGTCCAATCTCTCTTGGACAATTGATATTCTACAATGCACTTTAATTTTACGGAAGTGACACCACTGGTGTATTTTTACGAATTTTCACCAGTTTTTGGTGTATTTGTCATTTCCTTTAATTTGTTCCATGTATGCTTAGGCAGTTCTCTTGCCGGCTCTCTGAATCGTTCAAGATATTTTTCAAATAATTCCGTATTGATTAATGCTGAATTACCGACTTTATAGACTGCTCCTGCCTCTCTCGCAATTACTATGATTCTCGATTTACTTATCCCATAAATAATCGCTCCTTCCTCTGCATTGACAAATTTTTTCATAAAATCCTTTGTATCTGAATAGCACTTATATGAGTAACTCATTCATCAGTCTCCTTTCACATTTGGCAATGGATGTTTCATTTCTGTTGGCGGTTCTCTGAATTGCTCCATATATTCATCAAACACCTCCAGATTAATCAGAATAGTATTTCCTTTTGCTTCGCCTATCTTATATACAGCCCCAGCTGCTCTAGCCATTTCGATAAATCTATGATGTCCTATGCTGTAAGTCATTGAACCCTCTCCGATTCTCACAAACTTCTTTTCCACAATTTTATTTGAACTAGGAACTCTTGCAGAATGTTTCATAAATTTCATCAACCTTTCCTTATGTACTAATATAATCTTTGCAAGCTGATATCTTGCTCCAGCAGCCAACGCTATATCCATTGCCTCATCTTGTGTTACATCTAATAAAGCCATTACCTCATCAATACGAATAAATCTTGGTTTTACAGTTTCTTTTCTATAGGCACAAACTGAACCACTCAATGTATTTACCATAACATCACCTACTTATAAAACTCAGAATCTGTAATATGAAAAGTTTCAAGATACTTATCCAATATTTCTGTATTAACAAGTACAAGCTGACCAATTTTATAACAAGCCTTGGCATCCTTAGCCACTTCTTGAAATTTTGTCATTCCCATACTGTACATTTTTGCACCATCTGAATATCTTACAAACTTTTTTGCATCCTCATATCTATCTTTCTTCTTTGATTCATTCATTGCTGTGCTCCTTTCACTTTGACTTCATAACAAATGACGTATTTTCTCCATAACGCAAAAAAGAGGACATCTTCTAAATTTCTTTAGAAAATGTCCTCTTAGTAGTTCATATTTGATTGAATCTTTTTCTTTTCAGATTGTGTACTCTTTCATACTGATGTAAATGACTATGTCAAAATGCGTCTTTTAATGCGTCCTTTGACGTACTCAAATGCCTCAACCCCGCATAAACACTAGGTTTATTTATCCAAGCTCTTCATCGTCGGGAAGAGAAGTACGTCACGGATTGCCTGCGAATCTGTAAGCAGCATCACCAGACGGTCGATACCGTAACCGATGCCACCCGTTGGAGGCATACCGATCTCCAAAGCATTCAGGAAATCTTCATCTGTATGCTCTGCCTCGTCATCACCTGCAGCTGCATTTGCATCCTGTGCGGCGAAACGCTCTCGCTGATCGATTGGATCGTTCAGCTCGGAGTATGCATTACACATCTCCCATGTATTGATGAAGAGCTCGAAACGCTCTACCTTGCTTGGGTCTGAAGGCTTCTTCTTCGTAAGTGGAGAAATCTCGATTGGATGATCCATAATAAATGTTGGCTGGATCAGCTTCTCCTCACAGAACTCCTCGAAGAACAGGTTGATAATATCACCCTTCTTATGACGATCCTCGTATGCGATATGGTGCTCGTCAGCCAGCTTCTTCGCCTCTGCATCATCTGCTACCTGATCAAAATCAATACCTGTATATTTCTTGATCGCGTCATTCATTGTCAGACGCTCAAATGGCTTACCAAAATCGATTTCAATACCATTGTAAGAAATCTTTGTACTGCCACATACCTTCTCTGCAAGGTAACGGAACATAGACTCTGTCAGTTCCATCATGCCCTCGTAATCGGTATATGCCTGATACAACTCCATCAATGTAAACTCCGGATTGTGACGGGTATCCACACCCTCATTACGGAATACACGACCGATTTCGAACACTCTTTCCAGTCCGCCAACGATCAGTCTCTTCAGATATAATTCCAGTGAGATACGAAGCTTTACATCCTCATTTAATGCATTGTAATGTGTCTCAAATGGTCTTGCTGCGGCACCACCTGCATTCGATACGAGCATTGGTGTCTCAACTTCCATGAAATCACGACCTGCAAGGAAATTACGGATCTCCTTCAGAATCTGCGAACGCTTGATGAACACTGCCTTGCTTTCCTGGTTCATGATCAGGTCTACGTATCTCTGACGATAACGCATATCCGTATCAGTCAGTCCATGGAACTTCTCCGGAAGGATCTGCAAAGACTTTGACAGAAGTGTCATCTCCTCGGCATGAATGGAAATCTCACCCGTCTTTGTACGGAATGCATATCCCTTCACACCATAAATATCTCCAATATCAGACTTTTTGAAATCTGCATAGCTTTCTTCGCCGATCTGGTCTCTTGCAACATAGACCTGAATATTTCCCTTCAAATCCTGAATGTTACAGAAAGATGCCTTACCCATGACACGCTTAAACATCATACGTCCGGCAATACTTACATGAATCGGAGAGCCATCCATGATTGTTCTTCTCTCATTGTAATCGTTTGCCAGAACTTCCTTCTTCTGCTCGTCATCCAGTCCCTCTACATCCGGTGCCGGTCTGCCTGCCAGAAGCTCTGTTTCATGCGCAATGTAAGTTTCCTTTACATCTTCACTGTGATTTGTCACATCATATTTCGTAATCTCAAATGGATCTTTTCCTGCTGCCTGCAGCTCTGCGAGCTTGTCGCGACGCACCTGCAACAGCTTGTTTGTATCCTGCTGCTTATTCTCTGCCACTTTTTAACTCTCTCTTTCTTATCGAATATCCAAAATACGGTAATCAAAGTTTCCGTCTGGTGCTTCCACTGTGACTGTCTCGCCTACACGTTTCTTCAAAATAGCCATGCCAAGTGGAGATTCATTGGAAAGCTTTCCTTCCAGAATATTGGACTCAGTAGAACCAACGATCTTGAATGTATTTACCTCATCCATATCGATATCCAGAATAGATACCTCAGAACCAAAGTTTACAACACCCTGCTCTACTTCTTCTTCGTCAGCAACCTCTGCATACTTCAGGATCTTCTCGATTTCTTCGATGCGAGCCTCGATATCTCTCTGCTCGTCCTTTGCAGCATCGTACTCGGCGTTCTCTGACAAGTCTCCTTGCTCTCTTGCTTCTTTGATCTTCTGTGCAATTTCCTGACGTCTATTTACCTTTAAGTCCTGTAACTCGTCCTCTAACTTACGAAGACCTTCTCTAGTCAACAGATTTTTCTTCTCAGCCATCTCTATTTTCCTTTCTTTCACGACATATTTGCTCAGACTTCTTCCGAGCATACATGCTTGAATTATATCGGATATTCCGTCATATGTCAAATAAGATTTCTATTGGATTTTACAATATTATTCGGCACACATTACAAAAATCCGCAAAGCCATTTCTGACCTTGCGGATTCACATTTTTCTTTCTACTATTATTTCGCTTTACAACATCCGATTAGTGATGAAACAGACGGATTCCTGTAAATGCCATAACCATATCGTACTTGTCTGCACACTCGATGACAAGATCATCACGTACAGAACCACCCGGCTGTGCGATATACTTCACACCACTCTTCTTTGCACGCTCTACATTATCAGAGAATGGGAAGAATGCATCAGAACCAAGTGTTACATCAGTATTTCCATCGAGCCAAGCACGCTTCTCCTCACGTGTAAATACCGGTGGCTTTACCTTGAAACGCTTCTGCCATTCGCCCTCGCGAAGTACATCCTCATACTCATCACCGATGTAGACATCGATTGCATTGTCACGGTCTGCACGTCCCAGTGAATCTACAAACTGCAGATTCAGAACCTGTGGTGCCTGACGGAGATACCAGTTATCTGCCTTCTGTCCGGCAAGTCTTGTACAATGTACACGGGACTGCTGACCGGCACCGATACCGATTGCCTGTCCGTTCTTTACATAGCATACAGAATTTGACTGTGTATATTTCAGCGTGATCAGAGCAATCTTCATATCGTTCTTTGCAGATTCTGGAAGATCCTTGTTCTTTGTCACAATGTTTGAAAGCAATTCATCGTTGATTGGAAGCTCATTTCTTCCCTGCTCAAATGTGATGCCATATACCTGCTTGTGCTCGATTGGAGCTGGTACATATGAAGGATCAATCTGAATAATATTGTAATTGCCCTTTTTCTTCTGCATCAGAAGCTCAATTGCCTCATCTGTGTAGCCCGGCGCAATCACACCATCGGATACCTCACGCTTGATCAGTCTTGCTGTATCCTTATCACACACATCAGAAAGTGCAATGAAATCACCGAACGAAGACATACGATCGGCACCTCTGGCTCTCGCGTAGGCACATGCCAGTGGAGAAAGCTCGCCGAGATCGTCTACCCAGTAGATCTTTGCCAATGTATCATCAAGCGGAAGTCCCACAGCCGCACCCGCCGGAGATACATGCTTGAAGGAAGTTGCTGCCGGAAGTCCGGTTGCTTCTTTCAGCTCCTTTACAAGCTGCCAGCCGTTAAATGCATCCAAAAAGTTGATATAACCCGGCTTGCCATTGATCACCTTGACTGGAAGCTCGCTTCCATCCTCCATGTAGATACGAGATGGTTTCTGATTCGGGTTACATCCATACTTAAGCATAATTTCGTTTGCCATGATTTTTCATCCTCCGCTTTCTTAGACTCTGTCGTATTTATTGATAATCTTTGATGTTGCCTTACCTGTCTCGATATCGATATAGCGAACAAACAAAGATACCTTGTTATCCTCATTCAAAGAGTTCCACAGCATATCGGTAAATGCATCCATATCATCCGGGATTGCAACCAGCTTCGGCTCACCCTCAAAGCTTGGAAGTGGATTGCCATCACCCATATAGGTGTGAATGAAATGTCCGGTTCCCGGAAGTGGATTTGTATAAGAGAATGTAAATCTCTCACAGCAATCCGGATTTCCGTCTGCGGATTTTAAGATGGACATTGCATAATTATACGAACCATTTTCCACATGCATAATGCCGGAAATACGTGGTGTATAATTTGGTGCATCATCCTCATATTCTCGCGTGCGTAAAGACTGCTCAAATGTCTGCTGCTTATCCATCAACTCGTAAATCGTATCGGTCTGATCTCCATTTGTCACGATTGTCTTGTTGCCTAATACACGCACCGGTGCATAGATGATCAGATGTGGGTCTGTCAGCTTGGAAGGATCTGCTGCCTCTGTTCTTATGCCATCCTCTGTCTCTGTAAATACACGGTTCCGTGAATTTACGCTGCGTCCCATAATGAAATATGCAGTTACCGCCTTCTTGCCATCCTGTGACTTTCCGATTACGATACCTCTGCCCGGGTACGCATTGCCCTTCAATTCTTCTTCCAATGAAATCATCTTCACGCTCTTCGCTCCTCCTCTTTTCTGTGTCTATGTTAATCTGCGCCGTTGGTAACATCCCCGCTTCCATCTAAGGAAATCGGGTTACCAAGTACAGTCGGCTCCGGTTTGATAAATGTCATAACAAAGTCCTTGCTGATTGCCAGATACTCGCGGATATTCCGGATGGTCTGTCCACCGTAGTTAATCGATGCTGCCGCCACTCCATATGCATCCATACCGAGATTCTTGGCATTGTAGACCGCACGTGTCAAATGATATTTCTGCGTGACGATCACAACTTTTTCCGCGCCAAAGATTGCTCTGGCACGGTACATACTCTCATAAGTAGAAAATCCCGCATGATCCAGGAAAATATCCTCCGACGGAACGCCCTGCTTGATCGCATAGTTCTTCATGACACTGACTTCGTTATAATATTCGCTGCCGTGGTCACCACTCATCAGTATCTTCGGTGCACAGCCTGCCTTGTAAAGTGCAATCCCCTCATCCAATCGATCCCGCAGCATCGGACTCGGTGTATCTCCATTCTTTACAGATGCCCCAAGAATGATAATACAATCCACATCCGAAAGTGCAGTTGCGTCCTCCTCTTTCAGCAGACGGGGATTCACATCATGTTTAACATAGATATAGATTCCTGTCAACCCAAGAAGGATCAGCAGCGCACACGCAATCAGGAACACAAATATATTCCTGATTGCCCGCACAAATCCGCCTTTTTTCTTATCTGCTTTTTTCTTACTCATATCTTTCTGCCATTATTTCGTCGTCTTTTTTTCTACTGACTTATTTTCTGTGGAAGTCTTTGCCACAGCCGCTTTCTTTGCTATGGCTGGCTTCTTATCTACATAATCATACTTGAATACCATCATGGAAAGCGGTGCGATATCAATGCTGATCGCATACGGCATACGATCACACTTTTCTTCAAATGCCTTTACCTTACCGTTTTTCGTACCGGAACCGCCGTAGATCTTCGCATCCGAATTGATGATCTCCTCATACTCGGTCAGGCAAGGCACTCCAATCCAGTAATCCTTACGCTCTACCGGAACGAAATTGCATACGAACAACAACTGATCCTTCACCGTCTTTCCACGACGCACAAACGCGATAATACTTGTATTTGCATCATCGACCTTGGTCCACTCGAATCCCATCTGATTGTTGTCATTGTAGTAGCATGCGTCATAGGTTGTATACATATGGTTCAGATCTGCCACCCATTTCTGCATCTTCTTATGCAGAGGCTGATCTAATAAGAACCAGTCAAGACTTCTTGCCTCACTCCACTCACGAAGCTGTCCGAACTCCTGTCCCATGAACAAAAGCTTCTTGCCCGGATGTCCATACATAAATCCATAAGCCGTACGCAGGTTTGCGAACTTATCCATTTCTACACCCGGCATCTTGTTGAGCATGGAGCACTTGAGATGTACGACCTCATCGTGTGAAATCACAAGCACATAATTCTCTGCATATGTATATGACAGGCTGAATGTCAGTCGGTTGTGATTAAATGAACGGAAATATGGATCCATCTTCATATACTCCAAGAAGTCATTCATCCATCCCATATTCCACTTGTACAGGAAGCCAAGCCCCTTCATGCTTGCCGGTGCTGTGACACCTGCCCATGCCGTAGACTCTTCCGCAATCAGGAACGCGCCCGGATTGCGCTCTTCCATAACCGTATTGATCTTGCGGAGCAGTTCGATTGCATCGTAATTCTCATTTCCACCATCTTTATTCGGCAGCCACTGTCCATCCTGCTTTCCGTAATCCAGATACAACATAGAAGCGACCGCATCCACACGCAATGCATCCACATGGAACTTCTCCACCCAGAACAACGCATTGGCTGTTAAGAAGTTAGAGACCTCATTTCTTCCAAAATCAAAGATATAGGTTCCCCAGTCCGGATGCTCGCCGCGTCTTGGATCCGGATGCTCATAAAGCGGCATGCCATCAAATCTTCCAAGTCCGTGCTCATCTCTCGGGAAATGTGCCGGCACCCAGTCCAAGATCACACCGATGCCGTTTTCATGCATGTGATCTACAAAATACATGAAATCCTCCGGCGAGCCATAACGGCTGGTCGGTGCATAATAATTCGTTACCTGATAACCCCATGATCCATCAAATGGATACTCTGCAATACCCATCAGCTCGACATGGGTGTATCCCATCTTCTTTACATAATCGCAGAGCATCTTTGCAAGCTCACGGTAGGTATAGAATCCAAAATCTGAATCCTCAATTTTCTTCTTCCACGAACCGAGGTGGCACTCATAAATTGCCATCGGCTTTTTCAGCTCGGTCTCACGCGTCTGCTGCTTCCGGTTCTCGATCCAGTCCGTATCCTTCCACTTATATCCGGTCAGATCCGCAACGACATTCGCATTGTCCGGTCTTACCTGACACTGGTTTCCATATGGATCTGCCTTGTATAAGATTTCACCGTCTCTTGTCAGAATCTGATATTTGTAGACAGCCCCCGGAGCTACATCCGGGATAAACAGCTCATAGATACCGGAGGTCTGCATCATCTGCATCGGGTTGAGTGCGCCATCCCACATGTTAAAATCACCTACGACACTGACACGTCTCGCATGCGGTGCCCATACTGCGAAGTATGTTCCCTTCACACCATCGATTGTCATCGGATGCGCACCAAACTTTTCGTAGACATCATAGTGCTTGCCCTCTGCAAAAAGATATGTGTCAAACTCTGTGATCTGTGAGTCAAACGCGTATGCATCGGCAGTCACAACCGTTGTACCATCCTGATAGGTTGTCTCGATGCGGTATTTTGTTCCCTTATATTTCTTCTTTGCACTGTAAAATCCATAGAAGCCCTCTGCCAGACATTCCATCTCCTCACGGTTTTTGCCTGTCGGAGATTCGACGCAGACTTTCTCTGCATATGGACGATATACGGTGATCACCTGTCCATCGCCATAAACATGGTTTCCGAGCAGATGCTTCGGTGCATTGATAACCCCATTTTTCAATTCATCGTACAAAATCCAGTTTACCCAATCTTCCAGTCGTTTGTTCATATTTTGTAACCCTCCTTAAAAATATCCTTCTCTAAATCTAAAACCGGTGTGGTCGCCCCGCCAGACGGACACACACACGAATCATCACAAACACAAAAATCTCCGCTGCAACTATGCCAAGATATAGCAACGCCAGATTCCTTGCAAAGGTTTCCGGCAGAATCTTACACAGCACATCTCCGGAAGAAAAATAGCCATAATCGCCACGGAATATCATATTCCGAAGTCCTGCATAGACCTCTCTTTTTGATGTCACGATCCGCAGCATCAAAAGCGCCACCAGACACGCGCCGCCTGCACTTCCATAAAAACATGGCATCGTCTCCCGCCTGCGCCAAAGCCTGCGAAAACTGTATATCATCCCAGCCAGCGATGCAATGGTTAAAATCCATGCGAACCGGTAATACCCTTTCAATCGGTTCAGCTGATGCACATTTTCGTCCGATAATTCATATCCTGCAATCCTGTATTTTCCTGTAAAAAAGCGACAATACGAATCTGCAATCTGTCCGTAGTAAAGCTCTGCCTCTGCCTTGCTGATCTCCACCGTCGCACCGTTGCAGTAATCCGTCGATGAAAGCCGGTACACACTCCGGTTGAACGCCAGCAGGCACACAGCAAAGCTCAAAATAAACACCGCAATGCAGACACTCGCCAGCCATTGAAACTTTCTATATTCTTCTCTTTTCATAATAATTGATTACTATCTTTTTCCTGTAAAATCTTAAAAACCTATAAGCTTATTTATTTTACCATTTCCGCCCTGCAAAGTAAAGAAACCATTTTATAAATGCGTCCAATATCGCTGGAATTCTGCGTCATTTTTGCCTTGCGTCATATGCTGTTTTCCTCTATAATAATAGTAGTTTTTTTATACAGCATGAGGTGGTGGGGCGATAATGGCATCAAGCAATTTTGTAAATGGAAATGACGTGGCTACATTTGTCTTGGAGACAGATGCACCATACAATATTTTAGACTTTGACCAGGGACTTTGTACAATGACCGGGTATTCTCCGCGTGAATTGTCCAAGAAGATCTGTACCCTGGATAATCTGTTATATGTGGAGGACTTCACAGAAGTGATCGCCTCCATGAACTATCAGTTAAGTATCTCGAATCTGATCAGTATCCAGCATCGGATCGTGACAAAGAGCGGTACGGTTCTGACGGTGCTTTGCAACGGACAGGCATTTTCTTTGAACGATGGTCGTGACGTATTACAGTGCGTTTTTACCGATATCACGAATCTGGAAAATGCAGCGAACGAGACCGTCCGTGCCAAGACCGATCTGGAGATTTTCGCAAATACCGTTCCGAGCGGCGTGAGCAAGCATCTGCTCGACAACAATCTCTCTCTTTTATGGGCAAATAATTTCTTTTATGATATGTGCGGCTACTCTGAGCATGATTACAAGGAGAAGTTCGGCAAGAGCACACTGCAGCTCGTATTGAGTGAGGATCTGGCGCTTGTGATTGACGCACTCGCTGACCTGACGGAAAACGAGGAGAATTCCAAGATCATGAACTTCCGTATCCAGTGTGCGGATGGCAATATCAAATGGGTCAATGCAGTCATCGCCCGCTCCGGTTCCGAGGAACAAGGCTTCCCAGTTGTAAACCTCGTTATGTCAGATATTACAAGTCTGAAGATTGCAGAGACAAAGGCAATGCTTGAAGAGCAGAAATATCTGATCATCTCTGATATCTCTGAGGAACTTCCTTACGAATATGATATTGCAACCGATACGATCACCTTTGCCGAGAAGTTCAACCATATCTTTGAAGGTGAATCTGTGATTGAGAACCCGACCGAAAATATGCTCAAGATGGGACTCGTCTCTTACGATACACAGTCCGCGATCGAGGAGCTGTTTTATCTGGCAAAAGCCGGCACAGAATATCATTCGACAGAGTTCAAATTAAATACGAAAAATGGTGGTTTCCAGTGGTACTTCTCCACATTCTCCACCATCTACGACGAGGAGGGAACGCCGCTTCGTGTCGTTGGTCTGCTCCGGAATATCCATGCCCAGAAGGTGGAACAGCAAAAGCTTCTGATCCGTGCAGAGACCGATCAGATGACCGGACTTTACAACAAGGCGACAACCGAGAGCAAAATTCAAGCATCCCTGCGTGAACTAAACGGAAACAGCTATCAGGTTCTGATGTTGGTCGATATTGATGATTTCAAGAAGATCAATGATACATTTGGACATTTGAAGGGTGACGAAGTCATCGTCGACATCGCAAAGGCGCTGCAGGAATTCAAAGGCGATTACGGCATTGCCGGGCGTCTCGGCGGCGACGAATTCTGCGTATTTTTGTCCAATGTGTTAGATACCCAGCTTGCAAGCGAAAAAGCCGTTATGATCGCCGATCGTCTGCGTGAGCTGTACCAGCACGATTGCAAGGTCACACTCAGTATCGGTATCGCCGCAACGAACCAGCAGATTCCATATAACGTCCTGCTGGAAAATGCTGATACTGCCCTGTATCAGGCGAAGTTAAACGGCAAGAACGGCTACTTCTTCTATGCCGATGATATGGAACGTGGGAAGTACGAAAATGATCGTTCCGAGCCGACAGTAAAAGAAACAGAAACCTCTGCTCTTTTAGATTCCCTGCTTTCTACACTGTTTGCCAGCACCAACACCTACACTGCGATCGAACAGGCAATGGCAATCGTAGGCGAGCACTACGCCATCGACAAGATCAGCATCTGGGAATACAGCTACAACAAGAGCTTCGTTGACTGTACGCATCAATGGTGCAAAAAGGGAATCAACAACGATATGACGCTCCGCCAGCATACGCCTGCTGCGATTCTGGAGGAATTATCTGCGATGGGAACGGACGGCATTACCTATTCCTCCGATACATCTTTGATCAAGACAAACACCGCAAGCATGAACCCGTATGCGGAAGGCATCCGCAAGCTCATGCAGTGCGATATCAATACAAACGGCAAACGGATTGGCTTTATCAGCTTCTATTCCATGGACAAAGACGTCACATGGAACGCGCAGACATTGACCGCATTTAAGCAGATCTTCCGCCTGTTCGGAGAAGCGATCAAGACAAAACAGGCAAACCGTGCGATGTCATTGCTGCGTGATGACACGATCAAGGCGTTTGATCTCGTACAGAATCCGATGGTCGTTGTCGACAAGGACTCCTACGACGTCATGTATTTCAACGAATGTGCGCGGGAATATTTCCCAAAACTTGCTTTAAACAGCAAATGCTACACCTGCCTGCAGCAGGAAAGCGGGCCTTGCCGTGATTGTCCGGTACATAAGATCTCTGACAGTAATCCGACTGTTGGCTGCATCAAGCACAATCGCACGCTCGACGAGCCGCTGGATGTCCATATGACAACGATCAACTGGAGTTCCGGCAGCCATACATTTTTGATTTCAACCTCCGCACACAAGGAGACAAAGGCAGAACAGCTCCGCAAGGAACTCGAGCAGAACATCAACATCGAAAAGCGCATTGCCGAGGCTTCTTACCGCGATATTGTAACCGGATATGGAAACTTCGAGAAGTTCAAGGTCGATGCACAGGCAATCTTAAACGACAACCCGGACACCGATTATGTTATGTTCTACTTTAACATCAAGAACTTCAAATACATCAACGAAACCTATGGTCATAATGTGGGCGATCAGACGCTCAAGGCAGTCGCAGATGTATTGAACAAATATATGCAGGAAGGTGAGACATTTGCCCGTGTCATCAGCGATACTTACATCATGCTGATTCACTACAAGGCAGAAGATCAGTTTATGTCCATCTTCAACAACATCAAGGCAGAGGTGCATGATGCATGCCTTGCCATTCAGGATCGGTTCGTCGTAGACTTCACGACCGGAATTCTTATCATCGACGAAACAATGCACAGCTACAGCATCAACCGCTTAGTCGACCGCGCAATGATGGCTGGCAAGTCCATCGATGCTTCAACCGGCGTATCGTATGCATTCTATGATGACGAATACCACAAGAAGGTATTGAACGATGCACAGCTTGAGAACAGCATCCACGGTGCCCTTGAGAACAACGAATTCTGTGCATATGTACAGCCAAAGTACGATATTGCATCGAAGAGCCTGATCGGTGGAGAACTTCTGGTGCGCTGGTTATCTCCTTCCAAGGGATTTTTGGAACCGGCAGCCTTTATCCCATCCTTCGAGAAGAACGGTTTCATCTATCAGATCGACTGTTTCATGCTCGAGCAGGCTTGTAAGTCCATCCGCCGGTATCTCGATTCCGACATCTACGTCATTCCGTTCTCCGTGAACCTGTCACGGGTAACGCTGGCGCATCCGGACTTCCTGTCAAAAGTACAGGAGATCGTCGAGAAGTACTACATTCCACATCATTATCTGGAATTCGAAATCACCGAGAGTATTTTCTCTGAGAATTACTCACAGATGATCGATGTGTTGAACAAGCTGAAATCGATGGATTTCATCATCAACATGGACGATTTTGGAACTGGCTACTCTTCCCTTACACTGCTCAAGGATCTGCCGATCGATGTCATCAAGCTTGACCATGATTTCTTGTCCCGGTCAACGACAAACGACAAAAATGCAATCAGCATCCTGCGCAGTATCATCGAGATGGCACACACCCTCGATATCCGCGTTGTCAGCGAAGGCATCGAGACTGTCGAACAGCTGGAAATGCTCAGTTCCATCAACTGTGAAATCGGTCAGGGCTTCCTGTTTGCAAAACCTATGCCAATCGCAGATTACGATAAGATGATCCAGGACTATTCTGCAAGCTAAAATTTAGGTTTTTACGGGTTTTTTCATCAAAAAGTATTGACAGAAAAATGGCTTTTTGCTATTCTATGGTTTGTGTGTGAACACAATTAGAAATTTTCACTGGTCCAATCTGTCTAGTGGTGTGGACGGATTGTTCGTGTCTTGACCAAAGTGATAATTATATAAACTTAAACTATTATAATATTTTATGGAGGTGTCAGGTTTGGCTAATATCAAATCCGCAAAGAAGAGAATTCTTGTTATCGAGACAAAGACTTTAAGAAACAAAATGATCAAGTCTAAGATTAAGACTTTAGTTAAGAAGGTTGAGGCTGCTATCGAGGCAAACGATAAGGCTGCTGCAGAAGCTGCACTTCAGGTTGCTACATCCGAGATCAGCAAGGCTGCTTCAAAGGGAATCTACCACAAGAACAACGCTTCAAGAAAGATTTCCCGTTTAACACTTGCTGTTAACAAGCTTGCTTAATTATTTTATTGATAAATATATTTTAACCCAAAGAAAAAGACGCTTTCCGCGTCTTTTTCTTTTTCGTGTGTTTTCTTTTTTACTTTCCTGTCTGCAATGTATGTTTCTTCAGATAGCTGTGCAGCACCCATTTTTCCGGGATTCGTTTTAACACAATCTGAATCTCCTCGTGCTTTGCAATCGGCTGTACTAAGATGCTGTAAAGTTGCGCATTGTTTGCACCCCAGATATCAGTAAAGATCTGGTCTCCGACAAACAACGTATTCGTCCGGTCAGTACCAAGCTTCTGCATTGCCTGCACATATCCTCTGGCTGACGGTTTTCCTGCCTTATATACATAAGTTGCTCCAACCTGTTCATTGAAGGATTTTACACGTTCCTCATCGTTATTTGACACGAAGCAGACACCATATCCCATATCCTTTAATTTCTGTATCAATGCCTTTGCACGCGCATTGGCAGGTGCATCATGTTCCACCAGTGTATTGTCAACATCGAACAGCACCGCGCGGTATCCTTTGTCATAGAATGCCTGAAAATCAATATGATAGGTGCTGTCGTAATATTCGTTTGGAAAAAATCTCTGAAACATATCGTGTTCTCCTAAGTCTTTATTCGTCTGTTTTCTAATACCGGTTAGACAGTTTATTCCGCATGAAAAAATTCATACACATTCTTCGCAATGGACTCTGGAATTCCCGGCACTTCTGCAAGCTCGCTGATTGTCGCTTCCCTGATCTTCCGTATCTCACCGAAATATTTAAGCAGCTGCTTCCGCCGATTCTCACCTACCCCCGGTATCTCATCGAGCACGGAATGTACCTGATTTTTGCTGCGGAGCTGCCGGTGATATTCTATCGCGAAGCGGTGCGCTTCATCCTGCAGTGCCGTCACCATCAACATCGCTTCACTGCCCTTCGGGAACTTCACTTCCACATTATTATAATACAAGCCTCTTGTTCTGTGGTTATCATCTTTTACCATACCACACACTGGAATGTCAAGCCCCAGGCTATCCAATACCATCAATGCAACGTTTACCTGTCCTTTACCACCATCCATCATAATGACATCTGGCAAAACATCCATCTTCTCATCTGTGAATCGTCTCGACAGCACTTCCTTCATGGATGCATAATCATCCGGACCCGTTACCGTCCGCAGCCGGAATTTACGATACGCATTCTTCTTCGGCTTTCCCTGTTCAAACACAACCATCGACGCCACTGACAATACGCCAGAGATATTGGAGATATCAAACGCCTCCATCCGGTTCGCCGACGGAATTCCAAGAAGCTCCGCAATCTCATTTGCCGCTCCGATTGTCCGCTTCTCCTGCCGCTTCACACGTTCCATATCCTGCGCTAGTACCAATCTCGCATTTTCTGCCGCCAGATCCAAGATCTTTTTCTTGTCTCCCTTCTGCGGCACAACAATCTGCACCTTCGATTCGCGCCGTTCACTCAAATACGCCTCTAAGATTTGCTGTTCCTCCGGCACTTCCGGAACCAGAATCTCTCTCGGCAGATACGGTGTCCCCGAATAAAACTGCTTGATAAATGCCGCCAGCACCTCTGACAACCGTTCCTTGCTGTTGCCATTCATATGATGATTTTCCCGTCCAAGCAGTTTACCATCCCGCACGAAGAATACGGTCACGACAATATCCTTGTCGTTCGATGCACACGCGATAACATCCCGATCTTCACCAGACGCCTTATTCATCTGCTGCTTATCCTCGATATGCCGGATACTCTCGATCAGATCCCGCGTCTCAGCCGCTTTCTCAAACTCCATTTCTTCCGCCTGCGCCCGCATCTGCTCCTGAAGTTCCGTCAATATCTCCTTGTAATTTCCATTCAGGAACGACAACGCCGCCTGCACCTGTCTGCCGTAATCCTCCTGACTGATCTTCCCATTGCAAGGTGCCTTACACTGCCCGATCTGGTAATACAGGCATGGGCGATCCTTGCCGATATCCTGCGGCAGTCTGCGGTTGCATGTACGCAGATGATAGAGCTTATTGATCAATTCCAGGATATCCTTGACTGCCCGTGCATTGGTGTATGGTCCGAAATATTTGGAATGATCCCGCTTCATAGAATGGCTGTATAAAAACCGTGGGAAAGCTTCCTCCACCGTCACGCGGATATACGGATAACCTTTGTCATCCGTCATCATCGTGTTATACTTCGGGCGGTACTCTTTGATCAGATTGCATTCCAGCACAAGTGCTTCCATCTCAGAGCTTGTCACGATATATTCAAAATACGCGATCTGCGACACCATTTTGGCAATCTTTGCAGATCCTCCGTGTCCATGTCCGGTCTGAAAATACTGCCGCACCCGGCTGTGCAGACTCACTGCCTTTCCCACATAGAGGATATCATCATTCTTGCTGTGCATGATATAGACACCCGGACTTTTCGGAAGCTTTTTCAGTTCCTCCTCCACGTCGAATATATACTGACTTTCCTCCGCGTTGTGGCTGGCACGATAAATATTCACATTGATTCGTTGTCTCTTCTCTGCCATGTTCGATTGACTCCTGTTCTGTGCAGGTATTCAGAATAAAATTAGGAGGTATCCGTAAGATACCTCCCACTTTATAATAAAGGTTTTTTTGTGGTCTGATTATAAAAGATCTGCACGAAGCTTCTTGATCACCGTCAATGTCTTGTTACGAAGCTCTTCTGCTTCATATAACTGCAGCATAGAGTTCTTATCCAGCTTCGCATCTACAACAGAATTCAACCAGTCATTTACATACGCCTGTACATACTTTACATTTGCATCGGACTTGTCCTTCAATGTCACGATGATGTTGTTCAGGTTCTCGATCACGGTTGGCTGAAGTGTTGTATTATTGTTCTGTGTCTGTGCACCCTCATCAGATAATTCGATAACCTTACCAGTCTTTGTGATGATAACCTTCTTGTTCGGAGAGGATTCTGAACGCGAAGAGCTTCCACCCTTTCTGTCAAGGAGCTTTTCTACTACCTTGATCAGGCATACAACACTGTATGTAGCTTCCTCTGGTGTCTGCTGATCATTTCCCTTGTCCTCATACTGGTTCCACAGCCACTCAGACTTCAGGAGCATCTCCTCTATCTTTGTGTCAGACAACAGCTTCTGCAGATCTGGATCCATCGCAGGCCCAGAATTCTTACCGAAGAACTTACCGCCAGACTGTGGTGCCTCTGCCTTCTTGTACTTTGCAGGAACTACAATCTCTGCGTAGGTCTTAATCAACTGCTTTTCAGCTACCTTTGGATCATAGTTATTATTAATAATATTGATTCTACCACTGTTCAAACCGTTGCAGATCATATCCTCTGCTGTCATAAATACGAGTGCCTTCTGGCGATCATCAATCATCTGCTTGATCTCGTAGTTTGTCTTAGACTTCTCAAGGATAGAATTCTTACGAACCTTAAACGCCTTAATCTTCTCCTTTACACTGAAGAACAGCTTGAGCAGAGAAGGATTCGCGTTAACATAATTTCCAATCCATGTAAGCTCTACATACTGATGCTCAATCTTGTTTGAGATCTCATATACATTGTAGCCATCAAAGATAACATTCAACGTTGTATAGAGTAAATCGAGAATCTCGTACTTTTCTTCCCATGACTTGTTGGAATTGTCCTGATTTACCAGATCCTTGATTCCACACTCATAGAACACCAGGTTATACTCGTACAAGCCTTCGAAGATATTGTGCTTGTCACTTAAGGAAGCACCTGCGCCAAGAATCTGCAGATTTTTCTTCATATTTGGCTCGTTCTCGATATAGAGATATACCTTTCTTACAAAGGAAGATACCTCTGCGATCAGTGTATCAATACGCTTGTTGTAGATCTCCTGCTTAGAGATTGCATTGATCACACTTCTGCTCAGCACGGTTGTATCGGCTGCCGAATTCGTGTTGCGGATCAATTCCTTGAAGCTCTCATAGACTGACATATTGTCGATTGGAATATACTCTGCATTCAATCCATAAAACTCAAATGCCTTGCTGTATTCCTTGTTGTGAATATATGCGTTGAACAGTCCGATTGAGAACTGAATCTTATAATCATTTCCTACATGTGGGTCTTCTACTACATAATCAAACAATACTTCCAGATTGTTCATATATGCATCCGAATTTGCATTGTCTGCCGGAAGTCCCATCTCCATGATAACGTTGATCAGATCGAGATAACCCATAATTGCCTTATCAAAGTTCTTCGGTCTGTCATCATCCTCTAAAATCTGATAGCTCAGATTGATCAGCAATGGTGCAATACGCTCACCGATCAGACGCATCGCATCACCGAAGCACTCTCTCTGATACAGATAGATCAGCCAGATGCTGTAACGATAAATACCGGATGTGCTGATTGGAGCATCCACATCCAACGGATCGATATCGCCATATACAAACTTGAACAATGGTTCAATCCACTCTTCAATCTCATAACGTCCTGTCGCCTTGATGTTGGTGTCTACGAACTCACCCAACTCGTAAAGCTTTGTACACTGTGTCTTTACATCGTCATCAACCATCATATTCTTGAGGTCAAAATTACTATCCTTTAAATAGTCAATAACCAATGCATAAAATCCATCTTCTACCTGCTCATTCAGGAAACGAATCAACAGTCCTTTGTTATTTGATGCCGCAATTGTAAGGACATTGCTGTCTGATCCTGCGGTAATATTTGCTGGTAATGCCATTGCCATATACCCCCTTGTAATTAAATTTCACTACTTCGATTTTATAACAAAATACGAGGCAAAGTCAACCTTCGCTTTGTCAATAATTCATAATTGGCATTGTGCATAATTGACAAAGCGTTTTCGACAAATGGAAGCCTATTTTTTATCAAAATTGTACAATATTTCACAAATCATCAGACCTCAAAGCCTGCCATCCGAAGGATTGCCCGCGCATTTGTCGTTGTACATCTGCCATCGCGGATCTTATAGTCAAACCGCAGCTCATCTCCCTCATAATATTCCTGAAAATGATAGTTTACCGCCGGTGTCTGGTTCTTATCTGTAATGCTGCAAAGCTCAAAATCATGTGTAGAAACAACCGTCATGCAACGGCTGCCTGCGAGCTTCGTGATAACCTCCTTCGCGCCGACGATACGATCTGCGGAATTGGTCCCCTTGAAGATCTCATCGATCAGACAGAGCATTGGTTTTTCCTCTTTGCGGTAGACAGCCATCTCCTTGATGCGTAGAATCTCCGCATAGAAGGTGGAGATACCATGCGCCACATCGTCCTTTACCCGCATAGATGTAAAGATGCGCATATAAGATGCCTTCAATGTTTCTGCACAGACTGGTGCACCAAGATAAGCAAGTACCAGATTGATGGCAACCGTTCTTAAAAAGGTTGTCTTTCCAGACATATTTGATCCCGTGATAATCGTGATACCAGAGCCAAGTGTTACATCGTTGCCCTGTGCCTGATCTGGCAACAGCAATGGGTGATACAGATTCGTTCCCTCCAGATGCACCTCTGTCTCCGTATAATCAATCTGCCCTTCTCCAGTCTCCCGTACCATTCCCAGCACAGAAAAGCTCATCAGATCTTCCAGCTCCGCAATCATATCCGAGCATCCGGCAACCTGCGTTCCATATGTTTTCTTCCACCGGGAAACGACCGCTGCAAGCTGATAGTCCCACAAAAGAAGTCCACATAAGATCTGGTGTACCAATGGATTGAAGGAAATATTATATGCTTGGCTGATTGCTTTTAGCTTATGATATGCCCGGACCGCTCCGGTCGCCCCGCCTGCGCGCTGCTGCATCCTGGCAAGGACTTCGCTCTGAAATGCCTGTTCTGCGACCAAGGAGAGCATCACTTCGTATTCTCCGCTCACGGTACTTGCATAATAAACCGGCTGAATGATACCGTCCGTCATGAACTTGGTCAGCCACGAAATGACAAGCAATGCCAGAAATCCAGCAAGTGGATATCCATAGGAAATCGTGCCAGTCAGGAACAATACCAGACTCGCAATCTCACAAACCGGCAACAAAAAACGCAATACATGTGCAAATGCCGGGAGCTTGCCCTGTGCCACGTCCCCGCAGAAATCTTCAAACGCTTCCGCGTCAAACTTTTCTTTTTCCGCTTCCATCCTGCGTCCGGCTGTCTCAAACTCTACGGCAAATTCCGGTTTCCCCGAAAGCTCTTTGATTGCAGCATGTCGCTGCTCCCGCTCCGCTTCCTCAATATACCGCGTTGTGAGATGGTCTGCAAATGTCTGTTTTCCCTTCTCTGTATGACAGACAGAAATCATCTGATACAGAGAATTCTCTCCAAGCAAATCAATATCTGCGGCAACACAATCGTCCTCGCGCAGATACACAGTTCCTTTCTCTTCAAACTTCCGCCATCCATCGGTAAAACGATTGCAATAACGCCGGCAGACCTCCCATTTCTCCGTCAGCGACTCCTGTCGTTCCGCTACAACACTGTGCCATTTCACAAGTGCTACAAAGCCGAGCAGGAACAACACACCGGCGATCACCAGAAGCGTTGCATATGATTTTTCTTTTTCGGTAATTCCGACGATCAAGCCAGCCGCACCGATTAAAAATGTCAGGATACGAAACGTGGAAATCCGGCTGAATAACCGGTCCGCCCGTTCCTTTTGGTTCTGATAATCCAGCGTCCACTGTTCAAACTGCTTTCGATTCTCACTTACTGTCATCATGCCTTTTTTCTTCCTCTTTTTCCTCTTTTTTTCTCGTGATTACCATCTTGAAAAAGATTGCTACAAACACGCCTGCCGCAATGATGCTCAGGATTCCTAATGTAGTTTGGTCTAAGAAAACCAATGCTATTCCAACAAGCGCAATCAAAATCGCACAGGTAAGGAAATTCTTCTCGGATTCTTTTAAATTCTTCATTTTATATTACCCTCCGGTCTTTTTACTACAATCTAGTCTACCATATCCCACAGTGCAAGGCAAAGAAATAATTCTAAACTTTCTGTGAACCACAGATTTTCATTTGCTTTTTATTATTGCATGTATTAGAATAGTCTTTATATAATCGTGGTAAAATATAGATAATTATGGAAAAGGAGATTCAGACATGGGTAAGTTTTTTAAAGGTGTCGTAAAATTTTCAGTTGCCGCAGCCGCAGTTGGTGGTCTGTGCTATGCATTCAAGGACAAGATCAGAGAATCTAAGGTATATCAGGATAACAACGTTGATGAAAAGATCAACAAAGTAAAGACAACAATCAAGGACAAAATGCCAAAGATCTTTGATAACGAGGATGATATCGAAGAGGATGATCTGTTTGCAGATGATCTCGATCTTGAGATGGAAGATGCAAACCGTGATTACGTGACGATCAATCCAGATGATTCCGAGAAGTCAGAGGAAGCAGCTGCTGAGGAGCCTGTAGAAGAAGCAAAGGCTGAAGATGCTGACGCGGAGTAATTGCTGAGAATCCGGGAAATAAAAAGTTCGATGAGACGATTCATGTTTCATCGAACTTTTTATTTTGGTTGCAAAGCGTAAATCCATGTTATGTATTGGCTTTGCACACTTGATCTATCTGTCTATTTTGCTGTCCGGTCTACAGTTTCACCAGCTTGCGCATGTCTTCATAAAATCCCGGGTACGAAATATCCACGCATTCAGCGCCGGTGATTTCTGTCTCGCCCTCTGCATTCATTGCAGCAACCGCAAAGCTCATCGCAACCCGGTGATCCAAATGGCTGTCGATCACTGCGCCGTGAAGCGGTCTGCCACCGCGGATGATCATACCATCTTCGGTCGCCTCGATATCTGCGCCCATCTTCTTCAGATTATCTACCATCACATCAATCCGGTTGGATTCTTTTACCTTCAATTCTGCCGCATCTTTGATGATTGTCTCACCATCTGCAAAGCAGGCAAGAATCGCAATCGCCGGGATCTCGTCAATCAGAGTTGGAATCACTTCTCCGCCAACAACACAGCCTTTCAGATCCGAGGTGCGAACTGTCACATCAGCAGTCGGCTCTCCGATCTCGCCAGATGTCTTCTCAACTGTCACATCCGCTCCCATATCCGAAAGCACACGCAGGATACCATCTCGTGTCGGATTGATGCCTACATTTTTCACCGTTACACAGCTGTTCGGTGTAATCGCAGCCGCTACCAGAAAATATGTTGCCGAAGAAATGTCACCAGGCACAATTACTTTCTTTGCATACAGCTCGTCTGCTGGTTTTACATACACGCTCTTTCCTTCTGTACGGATATCCACGCCGAATTCTTCAAACATCAGCTCCGTATGGTTCCGACTTACTTCTGGTTCTGTCACAGATGTCTCGCCATCCGCATAAAGTCCTGCAAGCAGAATCGCTGATTTGACCTGTGCCGAAGCCACCGGCGAATCATAATGTATGCCATGCAAATTCGTTCCATGAATCTCAAGTGGTGTACAGTCATTTCCGCGTAAGCTCCGAATATCTGCACCCATCTGGGAAAGCGGCGTGATAATCCGCTTCATCGGACGTTTCTGAATCGACGCATCGCCATTGACCGTTGATACAAATGGCTGTGCCGCAAGGATTCCCGACATCAGACGTGTTGTCGTTCCGCTGTTTCCAACATCCAGAATCGAATCCGGTGCTTTCAAGCCTCTCAGGCCACGACCATGTACCAATACTTTGTCTCCGTTATTCTCGATCTCGACACCCATCTTACGAAAGCAGGCAATCGACGACAGGCAGTCAGCCCCTTGCAGGAATCCCTCTACCTCCGTGTTGCCCTTCGCAATCGAGCCAAGCATAATACTTCTGTGGGAAATGGACTTGTCTCCTGGTACTGTCACTTCGCCGGAGAGTCCATGAACTCTTGATAATTTCATAATTTTCTCTCTTTCTGTATGTCTAATATTATGTAATACGCATATTTAAGTCTTTTCAAATCCTGCATCCGTACACAGTTTTTGTTTCCATTTTCAAGTCTGAACGTCTCGCCATAAAAATCTACATCATTATAACACGGCTCATTTCCAGCAACAACCGATTTATGGATTGTTTTACACACATCCGCGGATTGTTTGCATATTATTTTACGTGTTATTTTGCCTCGATGCACATATAGGAAGCCTGATTACAATCACGGATTACATTTCTTACACGGGGTATATCCCATGTCCTCTAACTCCTCCACCGTTCCCTCATAGATCTGCTTGTTTTTCTCCTTCATCTGGCTGACACTCGAACAAGTCGGACGATGAATCTTCTTCGTGTTTGTGTTCAAAATATAGGTCTGTGCCGTTTCATTTTTATTGTCCCCCATTAGTTCTGAATTCGGTGTTTGTTCCTGTATTTCAGATTCCCAGCTTGTTCCATCCGCATAGTTGATCCCAATTCCCGGCTGTACATTATAGCAGTACACATGAAAACAAATTCCAGCTCCCTCATCCTCGACAGACCATCCTTCCATCTCCACGCCGGAAGCAACCAGATTATCCCCTTCAAAAATCGGTGTCACCCGGTACAGCACATGATTTCCAGTCTCATTTACATATGCATCTACCTTTTCCTCAAATGGAAGCATCCCATCCACATTCAGGTATCTTGTCCCGGTAATCAGGTTCTTCTCATTTGCATTTTCACCGGCAAGACAGTACGCAATCAGATGGCAGCGATTGTAGAGATAATTCCCGTCGATCAGATCATTATACTTCACCGTGTGCCAGCCGCTTGGACGAACATTTCCGATTGTGCCCCGTTCTTCCGTCGGCTGTAATTCCGGGCAGATATTCGCATACGCCTGCCCGCAGCGTCCAAGCGAATCCAGATCACTATATCGTTCAAACGCTTCCGTACTCTTCTTTTCTTCCTCTGTAAAATCCGGCATATTATTCTCAAGCTGGATATACGACGTTCCGTCGTAAGCCGGAATGTCAGCAAGCGAAACTGGAGTTCCCGTCTGGATTGCACGCGGAAGCCCATTCTCCGATTGTGCATCTGGCTGCGAGTCTTTATCTCGCGTGTCAGGATTCTCCGTTATATCCTGCGCTTCTATGGCAGCCGTGGTCGAATCATCCGCGGCGGGTTGCCCGGCTACACATCCCGCGAACGAAAGCGCGATGAGCAAACTAGCTACCATATATTTCAGCGTTATTATAATCTTTTTCACTGCTTGTTTCTCTCCATATTCACTGCATGTTCTTATCCATGTTCATTGCATGTTCTTCACTAATCTGTTTTATCTTATGTTGCATATATAATACTACATCCATTATACGTTCCTTATTCCATATGCACAAGCTATACTTGGGCTTTTCCTGCTCTCTGCTGCTCCCCACGCCCACCGCGTGGGTTTTCTTCCCAGAAATTTCCTCTCTACGCCCATTTCGCCAACAAAAGTTTCCTCCCAGCCTTGCAATCTCACTAGGAACTCTCTATACTACATAAATGAACCACACGATTTCGAAAGGAGATCATCACATGAAAACTTTATTGCGTTTCTTACAGAACGGCAAAACCCAATTCCATGTTGCCGCCCTTGCTAAAGAATATTTAGATGCGCATAACTTCACACAGATATCCGACCGGGAAAATCTCACCGAGCTCGCCGCTGGCAGATACTACCTTGCCCCATTTTCTTCGATCGTGATTCCGTTCGTCAAAGGCGCACAGAGCACACAGGTGCGCATCGCCTGCGCCCATACGGATTTCCCGATGCTCAAGGTAAAGCCGAACCCGGAATTAAAAAAGCTGGGATATCTGCAAATAAACGTGGAACCATACGGTGGACTTATCAAGGAAACATGGTTTGACCGTCCGCTCGGACTCGCAGGAAAAGTTATCCTCAAGGGCGACACAAGCTTCCACCCGGAAGTCCGTCTATTCGATTCCCAAAAACCGGTTGCTATCATCCCGAACCTTGCTCCGCATCTGAAACGTGGCGGCAAAGAAGGAGAACTGGATGTACAGAAGGAACTGATTCCGATTGTAGATATGGTCGCGCCCGCAGCAGATTCCCATTTTCTGCTTTCTTATGTGGCAGAAAAACTAAACATCTCTCCAGATGATATTTTAGACTTCGATCTGTACCTGTACATCTGCGATGCACCAACGACCGTCGGTATGAATGATGCATTTGTGACAAGTCCACGTATCGACAATATCTCTTCGGTCTGTGCCATCCTAGAAGGACTGGCAAGCGCAGAGCCTTCCGATACACTTTGCATCGGCGCACTTTTTGATAATGAAGAAATCGGAAGCCGCTCCAAGCAGGGAGCTGACAGCACATTACTCTCCGATATCATAAAACGCCTGGCTGCAAGCAGCCAGCTTTCACTGATTGAAGATGGATTTTATCTGTCCGTGGACGTCGCACATGCCACACATCCAAATTACAGCGAGAAATCCGACATTACCAATACAGTTCTGCTCGGAAACGGTGCTGTCCTGAAATCAAGTGCCAGTCAACGTTATGTATGTGACAGTGAATCTGGTGCCTGCATCATTGACCTGTGCAACACAAATGGAATTGCCCTGCAGCGCACCGTCAACCGTTCCGGCATGCCGGGCGGGCAGACTCTTGGTCCGATCGTATCCTCCTACCTGCCAATGCGCGCGTGCGATATCGGTATTCCGGTTCTTGCCATGCACTCTGCGAGCGAGCTGATGCACAAGGATGACTACACCGCTTTAGCTGATCTGATCACTGCATTTTTCACGTCACCATAGCAAAAAAGGCTGCCACATCTGGCAGCCTTTTCATTTCCAATCAATCTGTTTTTACTTTCAATCTAGTATTTATAGATCAACCGTTTCATCCAATCTTCAATGATGGAATCATTTGCGTTGGATATAACTTCCTTTGTATTGGCAGGATCGTCCGTGATGATTCCGTCCACATCCAGTAGCAACAGATCCTTGATGTCCGACTCATTGTTTACCGTCCATGCGTAAATCTTCTTTCCCTTTGCGTGAATCCGACTTACCATGTTGTTACTAATATACGTATGTTTGATGCTGAATCCATCGATTCCCTGCATGCCTGCGAAATCGCCAAATGCCATCGTCATGATATAGAGCGTTGAGATATCCGGATCCAGTTCCTTTGCCTCGCGTAACGCCGCGACACTCTGTGAGCCAAGCATGCACTGATTCACAAAATCATATTCATGCAACAGATCCACAATGCCCTGCACATAATTCTGATCAGTATCTGCCGGTTTTAACTCAATATTCAAGAATACATCATTTTCCTTGGCAAAAATCAGCACTTCCTCCAACGTCGGAATCCGCGTGCCATCATACGACCGGTCATAGGAGCTTCCGACATCCAGCTTGCTGATATAATCATAATCCACTTCACCGACCTTACGCTTGACATTCGCGGTCCGGTTCAGACTTTCATCATGCATGATTACATACACGCCATCCGCCGTCTGTCGTACATCCAACTCAATAATATCCGCACCTGCTTCCACTGCCTTTTCAAATGCAGGCATTGTATTCTCCGGTGCATTTCCGGCATCCCCGCGATGCGCTGTCACCGATGCATTCGTCGGATATGCAATACGAAAGGACATGTAATTGTTGGTTGACAGATACACATAACAGCCATTCAGTATCAGACCGAACGCAACAATAGAAGCCAAAAATGTACGCTGCTTCTTCCGTGAACGGCTCAGAAGAATCTTCTCCTCCCGCTCCTGAATCTTATTTACATGGAGTTTCTTGAACTCCTCATAATCCATATCGCCTTCACGTTCATAGAAATGTGCGCAGATATATGCATGAATCAGCGGCGTTGCAACTATGACAATCAACACATAAAGAATCACCGTCGCGACACGGAAGATTGTATCAATCACTGTCACAACCGTTTTGTTCGGAATCAGGTTAAGTACAACCTTCGAGATTCCCGCTGCAAATGCACCTTCCAGCAGCACCGCAATGACGGCAATCGCCAGATTTAATGAAATGACACCGATCATCATAAGTAATACATGCCGTTTCATCGCCTGTTTACTCATACGGCGTGCCTGCTTATAATTGACCTTATACAGGACAAAATAGTTGAGCGTAAAAATTTCTTTGAAGAAGGTCAGACAGAGCACAAGGTAGATGGCAAGCCCCCCCATCACTCCGAACTTATAATTCTTCAGAAAATGTGTCAAAAATTCCGGCAGCTTCAAGCCGAGCAACGTGCCTGACAATGTCAGCGAATATGTGAATGGCAGAACAAACAATACATAACCAAGTGTAAGCAGATTCTTCGGTGTCAGACTCCGGCAGGCATTTCCGATTCCATGCAGCAAAATATCCATCGGATTCAGCTTCTCGCGCCGCACCGACGCTTCCATACTGTAAATAATTCCCGACAGATTAATCAGTAGGAAAAATGCGATCAGAATCAAAATCAGCAGGAATGCCACATAGGTAATCGGCGACCGCATATACCGGTAGATCGTTCCGGATGACAGATACGAAACGCCTGCGATATCCATTGACACATTCAGCAGTCCATACATTGCCGGTGTCAGAATTGCCAATGACAATACCCGGTAAACTATCTCAAAAAAAGCAATGGAGGAAAAGTTATACCGTAGCATCTTCACTGCCTGCTTCAAACGACTCATAACTTTTTCCTCCATTTCTTTGTTAATCTTTATACGATTATACCATCATATATCGTATTCTATTTTCTTATCAACGCCATTCTCCAATTTTATAAAATCAACATAGCATCTCCAAATGAGAAGAATCTGTACTTCTCCTCAACCGCAATCTTATATGCTTCAAGAATCTTCTCGCGGTCATACAATGCAGAAACCAGCATCAACAATGTGGATTCCGGCAAGTGGAAATTCGTAATCAGGCGGTCAACCACCTTGAATTTATATCCCGGATAGATAAAGATATCCGTCCATCCACTGCAGGCACGCACATGTCCGTTCTCATCTGCAACCGTCTCGAGCGTACGCGTGCTCGTTGTACCAACCGATACGATCTTGCCACCATTTGCCTTCGTCTCATTGATCGTATTGGCAGCTTCCTCATCAATCACATAGAACTCACTATGCATATGATGTTCTAAAATATTCTCCACCTTCACCGGACGGAACGTACCAAGTCCGACATGCAAGGTCACTCTTGCAATCTTGATGCCCTTCTCTTTGATCTGCGCCAGAAGTTCCTTCGTAAAATGCAAGCCTGCCGTCGGTGCTGCTGCCGAACCGGTATGTGTTGCATAGACCGTCTGATAACGATCCTTGTCCTCCAGACGGTGTGTAATATACGGTGGAAGCGGCATCTGTCCAAGCTCATCCAACACTTCCTCAAAAATTCCTTCGTATTCAAAACGGATCAGACGATTGCCCTCTTCAACAATGTCGATAACCTCGCCGACCAATTTGCCTTCACCAAAGGAAATACGCGCACCTACACGTGCCTTTTTCCCCGGCTTTACCAGCGTCTCCCAGACCTTATCATCGTGGCGCTTCAACAGCAGCACCTCAATGGATGCCCCTGTATCTTCCTTGACGCCAATCAGTCTGGCTGGAATGACCTTTGTATCATTGATAACCAGACAATCACCCGGATTTAAGTATTCGATCACATCCGAGAAATGTCGGTGTTCGATTCCTCCAGTCGCACGGTTCAACACCATAAGCCGGGAATCGCTTCGCTTCAGGAGCGGATCCTGTGCGATCAGCTCCTGTGGCAATTCATAATTAAAATCACTTAATTTCATTTCGTTCATATTTATCTGCTCCATAAAATTCTGCACGCAGAACTATGCTATTATGCACGGATCTCGATGCCCATCTTCGAAAGCTCTGCAAGAAGCTTCTCTACGACTGGATTAACATCCGCATCCGTCAAAGTCTTTGTCTTGTCACGGAATACGAGAGAGTACGCAACAGACTTCTTACCCGGTGCCACCTGTGCGCCCTCGTAAACGTCGAACAGCTTATAGCTCTCTAACATCTTGCCTCCACACTTCTTGATGACCTTCTCGATTTCGCCAACAAATACACTCTTATCTACAACCAGTGCCAGATCTCGTGTAACGCTTGGGAACTTCGCGATACCTTCGTACTTTCTGTCAAATGTCGTAAGCATTGTAACTGTCTGCATATCCAGAACTGCGACATAGACTTCCTTCTTCATGCCATAGTTTTCAACAACCTCTGGATGAAGCTGTCCGAGATAACCAACCGAAAGCTTGCCTTTCGTGATATTTGCCTGACGTCCCGGATGTAAGAATGGATGCTCAGATGTTGGCTCGTAGCTTACTTCCTTTGCAAATCCAAGCTTCTCTGTCAGCTCTTCAATCACACCCTTCAGATCGAAGAAATCGCCCTCGCCGAACATACCAAGTGTCAGCATCATACGCTCATCTGGAAGCTCTGTCAACGGAAGTGCCTTCGGCAGATATACATTTGCAAGCTCATACAGTCTCGCATGTTTATTTCTACGGTTATAGTTTGTAGAAAGGGATGTCAGCATACCATTTAACGGAAGCGTTCTCATGATAGAGAAGTCCTCGCCAAGTGGGTTCATGATCTGGATTGCCTTTCTATATACGGAATCCTGTGGGATGAGCAGCTTGTCAAATACCTTCGGACTCTCGAACGAATAATGCATAGCTCCAGAGAAACCATCGCCCTCGACAATATTTCTTACGATATCATTTACACGCTCTGCATAGCTCTTCTTACCTGCAGTGGACTCGCCGTGTGGCAGAGTCGTCGGAATATTTGCATAGCCATAGAAACGTGCTACTTCCTCTGCAAGATCTGCCATACATTTCAGATCCTGACGGAAAGTAGGGATTGTCAGCATATTTGTCTTCTCGTCATAACGAAGCTCCAGCTTCTTGAAGATGGAAAGCATAACATCAGAAGAAATGTCTGTTCCGAGCAGCTTGTTCATCTTCTCAGGCTCAAACGGAAGTACAACCTCCTTGACCGGGTTTGGATATACATCCACCATACCGTCCACGACCTTACCACAGCCAAGCTCCTCGATCAACTGGCAGGCACGATTGATTGCCTGTTCTGCCAAGTTTGGATCAAGTCCCTTCACGAATTTTGCGGCTGCATCTGTCGCAAGACCGATTCGCTTTGTTGTCAGACGGATATTCGTACCGTCGAAGCAGGCTGCCTCGAACAGCAATGTCTTGATGTCATCCGTAACCATGGAATTTTCGCCACCCATGATACCGGCAATACCGATTTCCTTCTCGCCATCACAGATCATCAGAACATCCTTGTCCATCTTACGTTCCTGTCCGTCGAGTGTCACAAATGTATCACCGTCATTGGCACGTTTTACAACGATTTTCTTGCCTGCGATCGTATCTAAGTCATACGCGTGCATTGGCTGACCGTACTCTTCCATAACATAGTTTGTGATATCAACCAGATTGTTGATGGAACGGATTCCCTGGGAAGCCAGTCTCTCACGCATCCATTTTGGTGAAGGACCGATCTTCAAATCTGTCACAACTCTGGCTGTGTAACGCGGGCACAGATCCGGCGCCTGTACATCTACCGTAATGTAATCATTCACATCACCGCCGCTGCCCTGTACTTTGATCTCCGGCTCATGGAATTCCTTGTCAAATGTTGCTGCAGCCTCTCTTGCCATACCGATCATCGAGAAACAATCGACACGGTTCGATGTGATCTCGTACTCTACAACAGAATCATGCAGACCAAGTGCTGCGATCGCATCGTCGCCCGGCTTTACGCCTGACTCTTCCCCGAAAATGTAAATACCATACTCTGGTGCTTCCGGGTACAGATCTCTGGATGAACCAAGCTCTTCGATGGAGCACATCATACCATCACTCTCAATACCACGAAGCTTGCCCTTCTTGATCTTGATGCCGTCCTCCGGAAGTGGCTCGCCATCATGTCCGCCTGCAACCTTACCACCATCTAAGACAACCGGTACGAGGTCGCCTTCCTTTACATTGGGGGCACCTGTCACAATCTGGATCGTCCCGGCACCGATATTTACCTGACAGATAATGAGCTTATCTGCATCCGGGTGCTTCTCGATCTTCTCGATCTTACCAACTACTATCTTCTCTAAGTTCTTATCTTTTTTCTCGTATCCTTCTACATGGGAACCGGACAGTGTCATCGCATCTACGAAATCCTGTACGTCCACGTCTAAATCAGGAACATATACTTTTAACCATGAAATCGGTGTATTCATCTTCTTACCTCCATCTTAGAACTGATTCAAAAATCTTGTGTCGTTTTCGTACAAGAGACGCATATCATCGATCTCGTACTTCAGAAGTGTGATACGCTCCAGTCCGATACCAAATGCGAATCCTGAATACTCTTCCGGATCAATGCCACACATTTCCAATACGTGTGGATGTACCATACCACAACCAAGAATCTCAATCCAGCCACTGCCCTTACATACACGACAGCCCTTGCCGCCACACTTGAAGCATGTGATATCTACCTCTGCAGAAGGCTCTGTAAATGGGAAATGGTGCGGACGGAACTTCGTCTTTGTCTTCTCACCGAAGAATTCCTTCGCGAACTGATCGAGTGTTCCCTTCAGATCTGCCATTGTGATTCCCTTGTCAACAACCAGTCCCTCAACCTGATGGAAAGATGGTGAATGAGTTGCATCTACTTCGTCAGAACGGAATACACGTCCCGGTGACAGAATACGGATTGGCAGCTTGCCCTGCTCCATGATTCTTGCCTGTACCGGTGATGTCTGCGTACGAAGCAGAATGTCCTTTGTGATATAGAATGTATCCTGCTCATCCTTTGCCGGATGGTTTGCAGGGATATTCAAAAGCTCAAAGTTGTATTTGTCATATTCGATTTCCGGTCCAGATACGATCTCATATCCCATACCGATAAATACACGCTCCAGATCTTCAAGCGCGATCTGGTTTGGATGTCTGTGTCCGTCGATCTTCTTCACACCCGGAAGTGTAACATCGATTGTCTCACGCTTCATCTTCTCTGCACGCATAGCAGAATTGATGGACTTCATCTTCTCCTCGAGCTTTGCCTCGATGTTTGCACGTGTCTCATTTACCATCTGTCCAACCTTCGGACGATCCTCCGGAGCCACATCCTTCATACTCTTCAATACCTGGGTTAATTCACCCTTCTTACCAAGGATCGACACCTTGATATCATTCAAGAGGTTGATATCCTGTGCCTCGGCGATCTTGGAAAGTGCCTGTTCTTTGATGCTTTGCAACTTTTCTTTCATTTCCTGTTTTCCTCCATGTTATACCAATTTCAGATGATTGCAAACCAGAAACACATCATACGAGCGATTCATAATTACCATTTCTACGCAGACACGCTCTCGCTCGGTTCATCACGCAGTGGTACTAAATTCACGACGATAAATCCGTCGTTCATTAAGTACCAGCGTGCTTCAACGGTCTGCTTTAGAATTGGTAATTACGAATCACTCAATCCACATATTGGAACTGCAATCATCTGATATGTGTTTCTAACCAGTCATAAAAGGCAACAAAAAAACTTCGCCCTTGACTAGGGACGAAGTAATATCCGCGGTACCACCCTGATTCGACTATGACAGTCGCTCTCATTGTATGCGTAACGTGCATAACACGACGAATCCTACTTTCCACTGCACCACGACAATGGTATGTTCAAATCCGCGACTCCAGTGTGAAAATGAGATCTTCCTCTACTGAACAGGGCTTGCAGCCATGACCCCGTCTCTCTGTCAGGTCTTGAAAATCCTTGTTGCACCTTCAACGTCTTTCTGCTTATTATGTTCCTGCAGGCGCATCATCATTCATTCCGCAAATGCACCTATCAAAAAAACATTTTAGCACAATAAACAGTTGTGTCAACCCCGAAATCAGCAACGGATTCAAGTAAATTATAATTCACCCCTTTACACCCCCACAACAAGTATGATAGCATGCATTTGTTGATAACACGCAACTTGATGTTGTGGCGGTGTCAGATTTCATCTGATAACCAGTGATATAGCTCTTATATCACGAAAAATCCCAATTATTTTATTATGTATCGCTTGTTGTATTTGATTTATGTGGTAAAATATCTTTAATTATAACCTTTGTACTCTCAGGTTCTTTCTATTTTTTCCTCCACCACACATCAAATGCACGGCAGAAAAGGAGGAATTACATATGGGAAAACTTGACGACATGACAAAGGAATTATACGAGAACGACCTCGTCTTTGCCGACACAATGAATGTGCTGTTCTTCGATGGTGAGTCAATGATCCGCGCACAGGATTTATCGCCGCTTGATCCAACGGAAGAACACACAATCTTCGATGATGATTTTGTGAGCATAACCGAAAGTGAAGAAAAAACGGACAAAACGCAAAGAAAAGCAGAAGCATTCAGCAATCAGAAATACCGTGATGTCCTACGTATGCTTCAAACACAAAACGGGAAATTGGAAGTGCGCATCATTGTAGGCGCAGAAATCCAATCGCATATACATTATGCAATGCCGATTCGGAACTTTGAATACGATGCTCTTAATTTGTCCAGGCAATTATCTGCCAGGCAAAAATACAACCGGGAGAATCACCTGCTCAAATCAAGAAATGAGTTTCTGTCAGGGATAAAAAAGGGCGAAACATTTACCCCCGTTCTCACAGTCGTTGTATACTTAGGAAAAGGAACTTGGGATGCCCCTAAAACACTTCACGAAATGTTTAATCTGGATGGAGTACCTGAAACACTACTTGCATATGTGCCGGACTACCGCACAGCAATTCTTCAACCAGAAAGCGTTACAAGCAAGCAGCTTGCGCGTATGAAATCGCCACTCCGGCATATACTTGGGGTAATCAAGGCATCGACAAACTGGCAGGATATGAACAACTATGTAAATCAAAATAAAAACGACCTGTCGCATCTGGATTCACTGACGGCAGGCATTATAAGTGAGGCGTGTAACATGAATATACCAAAACAGGAATTGGAAAAGGAGGATGTAAATATGTGTGAGGCACTGGTACAATTAAAAGAAATTGGCAGACAGGAGGGACTGTCTGAGGGCAAAATCGAAGGCAAAGTTCTTGCTTATCTTGAAGTTGGTAAATCCGATGATTGGATCATCGATCATCTCCAGATTACACAGGAGAAATTAGACGAGATTTTGAATAATCAATAATTATCCTAAATCAACAAATACTTTTCTTAGTTTCAAAACGTCATACAAAGAAAGAACGGAAGGTGTACTTCGATAATGAAGTACACCTTCCACATTTTTTATTCTTCAATTATATGATTATTACTTCTTGATATAAGCCTTTGTATTCACAGACTGAATATTTTTATAGTTGTTCGCTGGTGCTGTGCCACCCTTCGGTACAAGCACGATCTGGATTCCCTCCAGACGCTTCGCAAATCCGGCAGTTCCGGCTTCTTCTCCGTTCTTCGCCCAGCCAAGCCAGCCGTAAGACTGCGCATGCACACGATAATATACATCAAAGCGATTTGCCATCTCGCCGTAAAGCTTGATCTGGATTGCTTCCAGTCGCTTTGCTTCTCCGCTTGTTCCACTCATCGCGCCATCTTTTTTCCATTCCTTCTCCCAGCCATAAGTCTGGACGTGGGTACGATACTGGATTCCACCTGCATACGCTGCATTGGAAAGCTTGATGTTGATTCCTTCGAGTCTCTTTGCCTTGCCGGATGTTCCACTCATCGTACCATTCAATACCCAGTTTTGCCAGCCGAAGCTCTGTACATGTGTCTTGTACATAATATTTGTGCTGTCGGTTGATCCCGGAATTGTGATTGCGCCGTTTGTCTTTGCTATATATGCACGGGAATCATGCACACCCTTCGATGCATTCACCCTCGCATAATCAAGTCCCGGTGCCTTTTCATTCTTCTTTACAACTACAATCTGAATTCCTTCGAGCCGTTTTGCATAACCGGCTGTTCCAGATGGCTCACCATTCTTCGCCCAGCCAAGCCAGCCGTAAGACTGTGCATGCACACGATAATATACATCGTACTTGTCCTTATCTGCACCGGTCAACTGAATCTTGATTGCTTCGAGACGCTTTGCCTCACCGGTTGTTCCGTTCATCTCCCCATTTGCGGACCATGGAAGCCAGCCGTATGTCTGGCAGTGCGTAGAATACTGGATGCCGAGATTTGCATTTCCGCTCACGGAGATCTCGATTCCTTCAAGTCTCTTTGCCTTGCCGCTTGTACCACTCATAGTACCATTTGTCACAGGCGCCTGCCAGCCGAAGGACTGAACATGGGTGCGGTAGGAGGTAGTAATTTTCCCTTGGACATCTTCAAATGTGTAACCATATTTCTTTGCGTAAGTTTCTGCACAGGAACCTGTATAACCACGGATGATTTTTAAGTTGTAGCAATAGCTAAATGCATCATCTGCTATTTCTTTTACAGCATCCGGGATAGTAATACTTGTTAATTTTGTACATTCATGAAATGCACCATCCCCTATTTTTGTCACGCTATTCGGTATCATTGTATTTTTACAGCCATAAATCAACGTATTCGTTGCTTTTTCTATAATTGCATTACAACCTTCCCGGCTGTCATATATTGTATTTCCATCCGCAACTTTTATGCTTTTCAATCCGCGACAGCTTTCAAATGTAGATTTTCCAATTGTCGTTACTCCATCTGGTATAACAATGTTTTCTAACAAAACGCACTCATAGAATGCCGCATCACCGATTGTTACCACACTGTCTGGTATTGTGACACTGGTCAGTGCAAAACATGACGAAAATAAGCCATCTTCTATCGTTGTTACGCCTTCCGGAATCTTAACACTTTTCAGACTTGTTATGGCAAATGCGCCTTCTCCAATCTCTTTTACGCTGTCAGGAATTACAATATTTTTCAAAAGTCTGCTATCAGCAAACGCTCTCTTTCCTATTTTTGTAACACTTTTCGGAATTACAACTGTTTCTATAGTCCAATTACTTTGGAACGCATTCTCCCCAATCTCTGTACACCTACCCGGAATTACAACCTCAGTACTTGTACCAATATACTTTGTAATCCTCGTTCCATTCCACTCAAAATCTGCTTCACTCGTCTCGGCACCAGTTGCCACGACTTCTTCTGCCTGCTCCAGCGAAGTTTCTTCCGCTACTCCGCTTCCCGCATCCGTTGCTGTCGCATCCTCACTGCTGGTTTCCACCGTTTCACTTTCTGTCGCTCCCTCTGCTACAACTTCGGCTGTCGGTTCTGCCGCAGACACGGTTCCTGCCGGCACGTTGACAAGCAGACTCACGCCCATACATGCGGCGAGCGCGAAGTTGGCAAATCTTTTTGTTCTTCTCATCCCTTGTCCTCTCTTTCCGTGTAAATCATACACTTATTTTTTCTTCTTTCCGATTTTCGTCACAGAGTCATCACTTTTCGAATATTTACCACATACAAATCTGCTTTTTGCATTCCTGTTACGTTACAACAGTCCCCATTTTTGCGCACGAAAAAAAGCCACGCATCTCTGCCCGACTACTTTCATGTTCTTTATATAGTTATATCGATTCTGTGAGTTCTCCGAACTGGAAATGAATTTGCGAGATTCGAATTTCTCTATCTCTGCTTCAACAATTTTCCTGCTGAGCAGTACCCCCCCCGATGAACAAACGTTCTATTTTGAGGTTCGGGATCATGCAGGATACCGCATTTACACGTATTTCTTTGTTAGCTTTTATACGATACATTCCCTGCACTCCTTCTTGAAAATTTCAAACTCTTAATAATTTTACAGCAATACACAGCTACATGCAATAGGTAAATAATAATTTACCTATTGCACAAATTTCATTTGTTTTACATCCCATTACTTCCCTAACAACATCACGAAAAGTCCTACCGGCAGGGCGATCACCGCCTGCGTAAACATTCCGATCACCGCATATTTGATATGATGCCAGTAATCGTGATAAGCATCGACCATATCCTCGGTTCCCGGAATTACCATTTTCTTGCTATGGCAAAACCAGAGGCAGTCCACAACCAGTGCATCAAACCACATTTCTGCCACCCACATGAGATAACCGTGCAGCCAGCCTGTGAAAAACGTGCGTGCTCCTCCGATATAATACGCCAATACCGTCTGCAAAACTATGTATCCGATAAAAAATCCAATCTTACCGATCGTTGCCTTTTTCATCAACTTGCCAGAGCTTTCCTCGATCAGTCCAAGCTCTCTGCATCGATTCTGTATTGCTTTTGGATACTCTTGTATCAATCCAAGTCTTCCTTTTTTTGCCATATTGATTCCGCAGATCGTAAATACCACGACATTAAAAATAATGATTTCCAAAACTATATTCATGCGTTCCATCCTCCATCATCTACATCATTATCCCCGAATCGCATCCACGCACGCGTCAATCAACTCTTCTTCTCTAAAATCAATTTCATAAAACAAATCCGTCTCCGGTTCTGACAAGGTCAGCCGGTACAATTCTCTACCACCCCTTTCCTCCACCCGATTCTTGGACAGATACCGCACATCATCGAGGCGGATTACGTCCGTATGGAACCAATATGTTGCAACCAGAAAATTATCTGTCACATAGATTCCATGATAATGAAAATATAATTTATCGCGTAATTCTGTATTGAGCTGTTCGATCACAGCACTTCTACGCCCATAGGCACGCAGCTTCTTTGCCTGCGGATTCTTGTATGGCCGCATCCACAACCGGACAACATATGCCAGCACAAAGACATACAGCATCGACAACGCCGCAACAATAATATACGCAATCCCCGTATACACATATGGGAAATCCGGTTCACTGATGACATAAGAATCATAGAATCCATCTAAAATGTTCATCGGAACCTCTCCATTTTTTGACAATCCGGCTATGATATGATCTGTAACTACCTCGTCCTTTACGATACGTCCCTTCACTGTCCGCTTATCAATACTGTTTTGTGGCTGTTTTGTTTTAATAAGCAGAAACACCATATGATCATCTTCAAAGCAATAATAATAGGCACCCTTGATTTTGTTTTCCACCAGATAATTATATCCCGTGTAATACAGATTCTCCGCATTGTACCGGACACTTGTAGTGCCATCTGAATATAGCTGCGCAATCTGATCCTCAATCGGCTCAATCTTCGTAAGCTCATAACATTGCACCACATGGAACAGCGAATAACGCACCCCCACAAAAATGAGTACAAGCAATAAGACCATGATAGGGAGCATCATCGCCAATGTATTTTTTATCATTATGATTTCAAACTTCTTGTGCTTCATCGAATCCTGTCGCCTTTTGTCAATTTTCTCTATCTTAACATTTAACGAACTTCCATTCAACTTTTTTTAACACTTCGCAGGCAGGCGCATAGTATAAACCATAAGAATTTTTAGCGGAGGCATCTCATGAGCGATTTGTCAGCTACACAGTGCGGTTGCGGCTGTGGAAATGGTTTTAACATCGGAAATGGCAGCAACTGTTCCTGCATCTGGATTATCATCCTGTTGTTATTGTGCGGTGGCTGTGGCGGCGGAGGATTCTGCGGTGGAAACGGTTGCGGTTGCGACAATGACTGTATCTGGATCATCCTGATTCTCCTCTTCTGCTGCGGAAATAACAATGGCGGCGGTTGCGGCTGCGGTTGTTAATAGAGGAATTCTTCGGGACTCCCTTGCAAGTTCACTTGTAAGGGAGTTTTTGTTATCTGTTGTATGACAGCGGTTGCATCCTCTTCCTCCGGCTCATATTTTTACAGAGTCGCACATATATTAGACTAACAAGATTTCAGAGCATCCGCCATGCTGCATAATCATCCGCTCGATCAACTGATCCATGACGACTCCCTGTTTTTCTTGGAAGCCATGATTCCTTTTGTGGACTATGCCTACAAAAAACCGTTGATCCTCTTAATCAAATATCAGGAAATCCGCGCCCTGATGCAATGCTTCGACCACCCGGACTATGTTGCCTCCTGCGGGTTCGACTGTCACCCGGAAAGTTCCGAAGAAATGATGGAATGCATGTGCCGTTTCCTGCCGGGCGATTTTGCAGGCAATATCAAGAACATGCAGCAGATGCTCAAAATGATGCAGGTCATGCAGGCGATGAATGATTCTGGATCACAGGGGTCGCCACCAAATAATAATTGTGGAAATCCCTGTGATTTCCCGCCACAACCGGGCTGCGGTGCACCACCTCCGCCACCCGACTATGCGCCGCGGCAGGACATTGGTAGAAATCCAGATCATAATTGCAACAACCAGTCAGGCAGGCACAAGGATCTTTATTCCAGCGTCATGGATATCCTGAATTCCCAATAAATAGAAAGGTTCTCCTATGTTTGAACAAAACCCGAAACTTCGAAACATCCATCCAACCAAATTACGAATTATCAACGAAATCAAGGAGCAGAGCAAATACCAGTCCGCCGAGGAGCTGCTGCCGCAGATCCTGCAGATCAATCAGGAATTAAAACGCCGGAACTTAAGTTTCACGAAAGAAGAATCCGCGTTGCTTCTCGAAGCGATGGAAGAAAGCATGTCTCCGGCGGAGCGTCAGAAATTCCAGATGATCAAATCTTTTTTCCTGTAACAAAAAACGGCTGCCTGACACGGTACAAAAACAATGTCAGGCAACCGTTTTCTTTCTATTTCTTCAGCAAATATTACTTACATACAATATTTACGATCTTACCCGGTACGTAAATTTCTTTTACGATGTTGCCAGTCAGCTTATCAGCGACAATCTCCTTTGCACGGGCAAGTACGGCATCCTTATCCTCGTCCTTTGCGACAAGAACCGTTCCTCTTACCTTACCGTTGACCTGTACACCGATCTCGATCGTTGCATCAACGGTCTTTTCTTCCTCGTACTGTGGCCATGCACTGACAGACAAGAAATCTTCATGTCCGAGAGACTCCCAGATTTCTTCTGTCAAATGTGGTGCAAACGGGCAAAGAAGCTTGATGAAGATCTCAAGCTGTTCTTTGCTCAGCTTACCAGCACTGTAAACAGTATTGGTCAGTGCCATCAAGGTTGCGATTGCTGTATTGAACTTTGTTTCCTCGATATCACTGCTTACCTTCTTGATTGCCTTGTGGAAGCTTACCTCCAAAGCATCTGTGGAAGGATCATCCGATACCATATCTGTCATACCTGCTACACGCTCCAAGAAACGCTTACATCCCTTTACAGAGCTGTCACTCCAAGGAGCTGCGGCTGCATAATCACCCATGAACAATACATATGTCCGGAGCGTATCTGCGCCGTAATCTTCTACGATGTCAAGTGGATCGATAACATTTCCCTTGGACTTACTCATCTTATCACCATCTGGTCCTAAGATCAGTCCCTGAATCGTACGCTTTGCATATGGCTCCGGTGTATTTACCTCGCCGAGGTCATACAGGAAACGATGCCAGAATCTGGAGTAGATCATATGTCTAGTTACATGCTCCATACCACCGTTGTACCAGTCAACCGGCATCCAGTAGTCGATCTTCTTACGATCTGCAAATGCCTTATCGTTGTTTGGATCAATATAACGCAGGAAATACCATGATGATCCTGCCCACTGTGGCATAGTATCCGTCTCACGCTTTGCATCACCGCCACACTTCGGACACTTGCAGTTTACATAGGAATCAATCTTTGCCAGTGGAGACTCACCGTCCTCACCCGGCTCGAAGTTCTTCACATCTGGAAGCTCCAGAGGAAGCTCCTCATATGGCACGGCTACGACACCACAGGATGGACAATGTACCAGAGGAATTGGCTCACCCCAATATCTCTGACGGTTGAATGCCCAGTCCTTCATCTTGAACTGTACGCCTGCTTCGCCAACACCCATCTTCTTGATTTCCTCAACCATGCGGGCGATAGAATCCTTCTTATTTGTAAATCCATTCAGGAACTCTGAGTTGATCATCTCACCGTCACCCGTATAAGCTTCCTTCGAGATATCGCCACCCTTGATAACCTGAATGATATCAATGCCAAATGCCTTTGCAAAATCATAGTCACGCTGGTCATGAGCCGGTACTGCCATGATCGCACCAGTACCATATCCCATCATAACGTAGTCAGCAATGAAGATCGGAATCTTCTTGCCGTTCATCGGGTTGATACCCATAAGACCTTCGATCTTCACACCTGTCTTATCCTTGACAAGCTGTGTACGCTCGAACTCGGTCTTCTTCTGGCATTCCGTACGGTATGCCTTGATGGCATCCATATTTGTAATCTTGTCAGCATATTTATCGATCAGCGGATGCTCCGGTGCGATAACCATGAAAGTTACACCGAACAATGTATCTGGTCTTGTTGTATAAATCTGAAGCTTCTCATCTGTTCCATCGACATCGAAGTTTACAAATGCACCAGTAGACTTACCAATCCAGTTTTCCTGCTGCTGCTTTACATTTGCAGGATAGTCGACATCCTTCAGACCCTGCAGAAGCTTATCTGCATATTCTGTAATCTTCAGATACCAAACCGTCTTCGACTTCTGTACAACCTCGCTGTGGCAGATATCACACTTACCTCCCTGACTGTCCTCGTTGGAAAGAACAACCTTACAGCTTGGACAATAGTTAACGAGTGCTGTATCACGGAATACAAGTCCCTTCTCGAACATCTTCAGGAAAATCCACTGTGTCCACTTGTAGAACTTCTCATCGGTTGTATCGATCACACGGCTCCAGTCAAACGAGAATCCAACCCGCTTCAACTGCTCGGTAAATCGCGCGATATTCTGATCTGTGATCTGACGCGGATGGGTACCTGTCTTGATTGCATAGTTCTCTGTTGGCAGACCAAATGCATCGAATCCGATTGGGAACAATACGTTGTAACCCTCCATACGACGCTTTCTGGATACGACTTCTACACTGGAATAAGCCTTGATATGTCCTACATGCATACCCGCTCCACTTGGATAAGGGAACTCTACTAATCCGTAGAATTTCTTCTTGTCTGAGAAGTCCTGTGCTTCAAACACCTTGGCATCTTCCCATTTTTTCTGCCATTTTTTCTCGATTACTTTGAAATTGTGTCTCATAATGTCTCCTTTTACTAAATCCGCCTCTTATACAAAACGGTTTAATTTATCATCATATTTATAATCCACAGCCGCAAGTTTTTGCTCGAGATCTTCTCTTGCAGTCCGGAATTGTAAACAAAAGCTGTCCAGATTGATGCCGTCATCACGCAGTCTCGTATTCACAAAGCTTAAGAGCATCATCGGATCCTTCGGTAAATTTTCGATTGCCATTATAACACCTCTCCGGTAATCAGCCAAGGGGCTGGTTGATTTACAAACATACTATCTTTGTTTGTCTTTGCCACATTGATCTGCAATACCTCCATATTTGAGATACCGTACTTATCAAAGAGTGGCTTGATGCCAGACAGGATATTTAACTCCAATGTATAGATGACAAACTGCATCTTCGGATTCTTCTTCAGCAGTCTCTGAATATCTTCTTCGAGATGCTTGTTCGCAACGATAAAGGAAAGTCTTGGTGTTGGAATCTTCGCCATAGATCCCTCGGATAAGTCTGGGATAATCTGGACGTTGTGCACGCCAAACTGCTTCACATTATCCTCCATCGTATCCTTGGCGCCCTTATCATTCTCCACACAGATGATTGCGCCATCACTTGCCACAAAAGCTGCCTCGATTGCGATACTCTCTGCATCAACTAAACAGATCGTATCCTGCGAATCCACACCGAGCAGACTCATGATGACGGCACGGATTTCCTTGCCAACATACTTGATCGGTCCCTTCGAGAACATCTCGTTGCGCATACCGATCCGGTACGATTCTCTTGTCTTCTCATTCAGAATGAAGATTACTGTCGGGCCTGTGATCTTTCGGTTGATCACCTCTTTGATCTTGACATGTTTTACCTGTCCTTCTTCCTCGATGCCAACCGCATACCACATATCATAATCGCCAAAGCCTGCCTCCCAGAAATCATAGAACAGATCCTCATGGGATTCATCTGCAAAAATCAGCACACGTTTGTGTCCTTCCACGGTCGGTATTACATTTTTCTGTTTTCCACAAATATCCAGAAGTTTGATCTTCTCCGGACTTACCTGCATCTCTTTTGAAAAATACTCCATCCAGTTTAAGATCTGCTTTGTTGCATAACTACCTTTTGCCATACTCGCTCCTCCTTGTCTCTCTATGTTTGTAACCCTTTATTTCTCGTCTTTCTCTGTTTCTTTTTTCTCTGCTTCCTTCGTCGCATTTTCATGCTTTTTCAGATGCATCTTCTCCATCCAGCGGCGGAACACCTGCTTCATCCGGCTTTCCCTCAATGTCTTTCGCTCATCGTGGCGCTCCTGGTAAATCGGCTCTCCAGTCTCCTCGTCGAATTTCTTCAAGCGGATATAATCGCCTGTGGCTGAAGATAAATCTTTCGCACGCAGCTTGTCCCGGAGCTGTACTGCGAAAAATGCATACAGACACGCAAATACCGGAACACCTAAGATCATACCTGCCACGCCGAACAGATCACCACCCACTAAGATTGCAAGCAATACCCAGATACCGGAGATTCCGGTTGCATCGCCTAAGATCAATGGTCCTAAGATATTGCCATCAAACTGCTGCAATACAATGATCCAGATGATAAATACCACGAACATGATTGGATCATCCATCAGTGCTAACAACGCACCCGGTACCGCTCCGATAAACGGTCCGAAGAATGGAATGATATTTGTCACACCGACAACCACACTGATCAGCACCGCATACCGCATGTGTACGGCTGAAGTAAATATAAAGCATATGATTCCAATGATACAGGAATCTAAGATCTTACCATTGATAAATCCGCCGAACACGACATTTGCATACGAGCATCCTTCCATGATCTTGTTACCTGTCTTCTTGGAGAACAGACAATAGATCACTTTCTTGCACTGCGCCAGCAGCACATCCTTGCTCATCAGCAGATAGATCATAACGATCAGACCGATCAGGAAATTCATGACTGCCTTGATTCCGACAACCACGCCGGAAGAAAGCGTTTTCACGATTGTGTCGAGGTTCGGCATGATCTTATCCTTCAGAATCGTAAACACATTATTTTCTGCATAATCAAGCACCTGTGACAACTTATCCTCAATCATCTGATTCTGTGCAAATACTTTTTTGATCCACGCCTCAGCTGAATTGATATAATCCTCTGTGCTGTTCACAAGATCTGTCAGACTCTCATACACACGTGGGATTACCAGCCACAACAATCCAACCAGCAATCCAAGGAACAAAAGCACCGTCAGAATCAAAGCCGGAACCTTCACCTTCTTATAAACCCTATCGTATTCCGCTTCTTTCTTAATCTTACAGATCAAAAAGGAAAGCCCACGCCGGATATAGATCATGATTGGATTCAACATAAATGCGATCACAAGTCCGATAATGATCGGTGTCATCGCAGAGACAACATTCCCGAGAAATCCGAAAATAGACTTCCACTGCTTTATGACTTCTGCAAACAAAATACATGCACAGCCAGCAAGTGCAAGCATAACCCCAAGTTGAAGAATATTTTTATTCCACTTATTTTTCACGCATCTGTCTCCTTCTACTCATACAATAATTACGATTTATTATAGCATTTTTAATTGGTAGAAACAACCTAATTCTTGTTGACACTCCCTATATTATTGACTAAAATATTTTCATATAATACGCAAAGGGGTGTATGCACAGATGTATCGGAATATCATCAACGACTTTGCTAACTGGTACGACCAGACAAAGCGCAAAATCTTATATGTAAAGGGCGCAAAGGGTGTCGGTAAAACATGGGCGGTTCGCGATTTTGCCACAGCCTTTTTCAAGCAGCAATGCTATATCAATCTGGCAGAAGATTCTGCCTGTCAGGATGCCATCGCCGGCGATTCCAATCTGGATCTGCTGCTGTCTCAACGTTTTCCGTTTGGAGACGCATCAGATTGTATTTTTATCTTTGACGAGGTACAGGCAGTGCCGGACTGCGCGGAATTTTTCTATGCTTTCCGCAAGAATCATCCAGATTACACCATCTGTCTGATCGCATCCTCGATGGAATTTACAGAGTTTGAATACAGTCACCCGGACGTTTTTGAGATCTTCCGCATGCGTCCGATGACCTTTGAAGAATATATGATTGCAAGCAAGGCACATCCTTTCATAGATGCAATTTCAAAGCATAAGGACACGCCGCTTACCAATCTTGAAATCGGCGCAATCACCTCTATGCTCCGGGAATACCTGTTAGTTGGCGGTATGCCGGGCGTAGTCCATGCGTATCTGAAGAACCGGGATCTGTCCATCATCCGTCCGATGCAGGAGGCACTGTTGGAAGACTATGTCCAGCTTATGAAACAGACTTACCCGGTCGCACTCTACCAGCGATGCAAGCGCATCTTCCGGAGTATCCCGGAGCAGCTTGCCCGCGAGAACAAGAAATTCATGTACAAGTCCGTCGATTCCAATGCACGCAGCCGGGAATACGCCGAAGCAGCACAGGCATTATGCAACCTCGGAATCGCCCGGAAACTGCCACGTCTGACATCTGGAAACCTTCCTTTGGAAGAGCATGTTGATTACAAATCCTTTGAGCTGTTCTTCATCGATCACGGCCTGCTCCGTGCCGCTTATGGACTTCCTATGAATGAGGAGATTGATGTGAACGATATCCTGGCAGAAAAATGTGGTGCGATTGCAGAGCAGTTTATCTTCCAGGAGTTAAGCTCCAAGATTCCGTATCTGTACTATTGGGTATCCGGCGCAACCGCGCGCGTTCCGTTTGTCTATGAAGGAGAAGATGCCCCGGTTCCGGTCGATATCCGTTTCGTCCCGAATTCAAAGGCACAGAATATTAAGACATTCCGAAGTAAAAATTCAAATACAAACATTGCAGTGAAAGTAAGCTTCAATCAGGTGTCTCTCGATGGAGACACCCTGAATATCCCAGCTTACGGTCTGTGGAACATGTAAACTACTGCATCTCGATCAAACGGATGAAATCCTGATCGGATACAGCCTTACTGTAATACCACCCCTGCATAAAATGGCAGCCAATGTCGGCAAGGTGATCGCGCATCTCCGCGGTCTCCACGCCCTCTGCCACGATATGTAACTCTAATTCATTCAGCATACCAATCGTATGCTTCAACGTAATTCCAGCTTTCGTGCTCTTAAATGCATCCCAGATAATATACTTATCCAGTTTGATGATTGAAAATGGCATATGGTTGATATAATCAATATTGGCATAGCCAGAGCCGTAATCATCCAGAGAGAATTTAATTCCATACTGTACGAGATCCATGATATTTGCATTGACCGTATCCGCCATACTGATGGTCGCAGTCTCCGTAATCTCAATGTTAATCTGATTCGGACGCACATCGTATTTTTCCATGATCTGTTTTACCCGGTCTGAAAAATGCTGCTGCATCAGCTGCACCGGACTGATATTGACCTCGATGTACTCTACCGTCGTCTGCGCCAGCTTGAAATCATGAATAAACCGGCACACCTTATCCAGAATCACTTCTCCCATCTCAATAATCATACCGTTCCGCTCCGCGATCGGGATGAAATCCTCCGGTGATATCCAGCCAAGTTCTTCATCATGCAAGCGTACCAGTGCTTCAGCGGAGTTATAAACGCCCTTCTCCACCGAGAAGATCGGCTGATAATATACCATCAGCTCATCCCGGTCGAGTGCCTGCTTGACCGCCTTTTCAAACGCTTTGTCCTGTTTGATCTTGCCTAAATCGTAATCCTTTGCATACGTGATTCTACCCTTCTGCAACCGCTTCGCCATTGACATAGAGTAATCCATAACCTCGACCAGCTGTCCATATGCAGACGCATCTGTCGGACAATTCACACAACAGATGGATGCAGACATCATAATGCCTGCCTGATTCTCACTGTACCACGGATGGCGGAACCGCTCATGTACCGTCTGTGCCACCGCGTCAATCTGATCCAGATCCTTGTATAACACGATACAGAACTGGTCTGCGCCCAGACGGAACACCGTCTTGGCAAATGGAAGCGTCTCCATGAAAGCGCCGATCTGCCGAAGCAGATTATCTCCATTTTCAACGCCATAGGTCTTATTGATAAACTTGAAATCATCCATCGCAACGACTACGATTCCAAATGGTTTTTCGTTAATAAAAAAGGTGTGCAGATATTCGCCAAAAAAACGCCGGTTAAACTGCTTTGTCACCGTATCAATGACCGCATTTGGATTCTGCAGATAATAATAAATCGTCAGACAGACCGTTGCTGTCACAAAATTCAACAGCAATACATGTGTTTTTAACTGCAAAAAGACCGCTAACACAACAAGCAGCATATGAAACAGTACAACCATTGCCTTGGCAAACAATGTATGATTCACCCGGTGCAATGCCACGACCGAGCTTGCCACAATTGCAGCTATCGCAGCCGTGATCAGCACCAGCACTCCATAGTCATAGGTATACTGCCAGCCTTCCGCCTCGTATACCCAATGGGTATATGGATTCGTCACCAGTGCAGCCACATCAACCACGCCACACAATGCCAGCATCCATTTGGCATGCAGCATCTGCTTTGCATTGATATGTACGATCTGCAGCACGTAGTATGCAAACAGCAGTGGAAGCGCATTCAGTGCCAGATGCTGCAAGGTGCTTGTCACCCAGAATCCAGCATTTCCTTCCGTGCCGGACATTTGTGCCAGCTTCGTGCTGACGATCTCCAGTCCCGTTGAGACAAAGACTGCGGCAAGTGCCACTAAAAATGTCCGGTGACTCGCAAGCGGTATTCTTTTTTCATGAAAATACCATATGATTATAATAAGCAGCAGATAAATCGCCGCATAGTCATATGCCAGATCCCAATTCAACATAGGCACTCCCCGTTCCTAATAAACACTACCTTCCATCCATACATTCAAATCCAGTTCCTGTCCGATTCCTGCGATCGTGCCAGTTCCTGTATACTGCCAGCCAGAATACAGATATGGGAAATCCGGCTGATTCGCATAATGTGCCAGCCACAGCTTATAATCTCCCAGTCTTGTCATATCCAGCTTCTGTACAAACCAGTTCCGGTTCGAATAGATCATCGGTGTGTAGCCTGCGCTCTTCACGGTCTCGCAGAATCCGACAACGCTATCCGTCCGTGCATCATTAGAGAGGTCAGCGGTTCTCGCTCCGTCCGCATAGACCTCCTCTGTATCAATCACAACCGGCATATCGAGCGTATATGCAGATGCCAGATTCAGCGCAAACTGTGCTTCCTCCACACCTTCCTCGTAGCTGATCGCCTGGCTGTAAAAATAAATTCCGACCTTGATTCCGGCTGCTTTGGCGCCCTCAATATGCGTCTGAAACATCTCATCTGCCACCAGTTTGCCTTCCGAGCCATAGCCCCGGTATCCAACCCGGATAAATGCGATTGTAACGCCTGCCTGCTTCAACGCATCCCAATCCAGTTCTGCCTGATAGGAAGACACATCCACAGCAAGTTCAGACAACCGGCTGCCATCTCCGGCATGGTATGCCATGATCGTGCTATCGCCGTCCTCCATGTAGAAATTATCTGTCTGGAAATCGTTGCGCGGCACTTCCTTTACAATCTTATAAAATTCACAATTCGGAATATCGCCAACCAACACATAACTGGCTTTCGCAAACTGCCAGAAGTTCGTATAGATCATCTGCGCTTCTGCGCCCGGCTGCAATGTCCATGTATACCCTTGTCCCGTCACAGGAACCGGCTTATATTTCTTGCTTTTTCCGATATTGACACCTATGACTACACCGATCAGGACAAGCACGAGTGCAATGGCTCCAACCAGTATCACATGTGGCCAGTATATCTCATAATCTCTTTTTTTCTGCTGTTCCATACTCTTTGGTGAACCTTTCTTAACCTACTTTCTATCATATCACAAACGGGCATCTGACTCAACCGGAAACGCCTTATTTTTCGAGCGTTTTATTATATATACGCCAAGCACGCACAACCCGACTCCGCCGACAATCAGCACCAGGGCCGGCACGCCATTCTCCGAAAAAATCGGCAGGACACGTGCGACCTGTTTCGGATAAAATGCGGCTGTCACAGACAATGCATTGTTGAAAAAGTGCATCAGCATTCCCGGCAGCAGGCTTTCCGACTGCACCGCCACATAGCAGAGTGCCATACCGATCAGTGCTGTCGTCGGTGTCTGCACCAGATTCATATGATACAGTCCAAACACGATTGCCGCCGTCAGGATTGCCGCCCGTTTCTTCATCGTATGTTCCAGCGAAGATAATAAAAATCCACGGAATAAAAGCTCCTCGCACACCGCCGGAAGCAGGGCAATCAGCAGCAGGCAGACACCATATCCATATGAATAGATCGCTTCCATAGATCCTGTCATACTCTCCGCACTCTCCGGGAACAACATGCTTGTGATACTCGTCAGGAGCATACCTACCAGAATCGTTCCCATCATCAGCACAAGTCCGCCAAGCAGAAATCCCGGACGACAAAGCCGGATACGAAATGTCTTTCGCATATCCTTCTTTGTATACCACGCAGTCAGAAGCGGAACACCACCGACAATGCCCTGTGTGACAAGCAATCCAACAAGCATACTCTTCGCACTGGCAAAACCACCGGCATAGATCATCAGCACGAGCACGACCGGCAGTACCAGACAGACATCTCCAACCGATGGTACGCCACCCTTGATCATATTGCTTCGACGTTCAAAGATCTGTACATTTCCAGTTCCATCGCCAAACAAAATCGCTTCACTGTTGTAGAGCTTTCCAAGCACAAGCACTGCAATAATTCCGTATGCTACATTGCTGAACAGCACAATCGTAATCGATGAAAAACTGAACTTAAACGCCAGCAGATCCCGGATCAGCAGACAGATATTGGCAACCGGAACAAGTGCCATATTCCGGGTAAGTGTGACATTTGGCATAAACCCAATAAATGATGCAAACATCACAAGCAGCATAAGCGGCGTAATATAATTATTTGCCTCCTTATAGGTCTTTGCAAATACGCAAAAGCACATAGAGAGCGCACTGATCAAGACCGCAAAGGCAAGAATACACAGGCAGCAGACTAAGATTGCCGGAACGAATTTTGACACCTGTATTTTCGAAACCATACTGGTCGTCTGTGCCGCCAGTTTGTACAGATATACACCAATTCCACCCATTGAAAGGACATTTAACAAAGCAGATGCCACGCCAATCGTTCCAACGGTCAGGAACTTACTGAAGATCAGTTCCTGATTCGTGACCGGCAGCGTCAATATCGTCTCAAGCGTTCCGCGCTCCCGCTCTCCGGCTGTCGTGTCGATCGCCGGGTACATCGTTCCCATCAGAAGACTCACAACAAGCATAAATGGCACGATCACACCGAGCAGACTTCCGGTCGTCTCCTCAGTACTCGCGCGGTCGTCGTCCTCTACCTCAAATGGATGTAACACCGTATCCGGGTCTAATCCTGCCGCCTCCAGACTCTGATTCGTCAGGGAATCCGAATACGCTGAGAGTACCTGACGCACCTTCTGTTCCGCATAGCTGGAATTCGTAACCGAGGACAGATACGCGATATTATATCCGGTTCCATCTTCATTTTCATATACGATCGCATTGATCTTTTCTCCCCGCAGGATCATCGAAATATCTGCATCCATAACATTCAGATCGCACAGCTTGAAATGCAGCGTGTCATCATCCGGATGCAGAAACATCTCGACGAGCTCCGGATTCGTATCCATAAAATCAACCGCAATTTCATATGTCTGTGTATCCATCTGTGTTGTCACTTTTGACATCATGACCATACCGCCAACAAACATCAGCGGATAGATCAAAAGTGGCACGATCACCATCATAATGATCGTCTTTTTATCCCGGAGGACGTCTAATATTTCTTTCTTATACAGTTGTTTGATCACCTTGAAATTCATGACATTTCCTCCTTTCCTGCAGGTATCAGCTTTTTAAATGCATCCCGTAGATTCGTTGTTTCTGTCTGTGCATAGATCTCCGGCAGAGTCCCCTCTGCAATTACACGTCCATGCGCCAGCATCAAAATCCGGTCACACAGAAGTTCCGCTTCCTCCATGTAATGTGTGGAATAAAGCACTGCCTTTCCGCGCTCCTTCTCCGCCCGCATGAAATCAACAATCGCACTGCTGCTCACAATATCGAGTCCCAGAGTTGGCTCATCAAAAATATAGAGTTTCGGACTGTGGATCAGGCACCGGGAAATAGAAGCCCGCTGTGTCTGTCCGGTAGACAACTTCTCGATCCGGTTGTCGATAAAATCCTCCAGCGACAAAATCTGTGCAATCTCTTCAATCCGCGCATGAATCACATTCTCCGGCAATCCGTAGATGTTCCCGGCAATCGTCAGCAGCTCCCGCGTGGAAAGTCTGCCATACAGCTTCGTATTGCCCGACAGATAGCCAATCTGCCGTTTGATCTCTGTCTGATCAGTGATAATCCGGTCGCCATCGGTATATCGGACTACACCCTCCGTCGGCTGCATCAGACAGCCAAGCATCCGCAGCAGCGTCGTCTTTCCTGCGCCATTTGGACCTAATACCCCGACGATCTCGCCCTCCTTTATGTGCAGACTTACATGATCGACCGCTGAAAATAATACCTTCTTATGCTTCTTCTCATTCTTTTCAAACTGTTTTACCAGATTTTCTGCCTCTAACATTCCTTCTCCTTTCCCAATTCATCCATTACTATACGTTCCGTTTCAAAAAGAAAAAGGCTGTCCGGTTTCTGCACGGACAGCCTTAATATTTGTAATTGATCTTATATTCTTCACTGCCAAGCTTGACATGTATGATTCTGTGGTTATAACCAATCAGATTGTAACGGCACATTAATTTTGTAACCCAGCCCAGCTTCTTTGGTATCTCCAGATATCGAAAAATCGGCTGTTCGTCGATAATGTGGTAATCTGGCCGCCATGCACCAAACATCTGCGCAGCATTGTTTACTGAAAACTTCCGTTTTTTCCGTTTTTGTACGGTCTGACTATGTTTCCATGTGTTCGCCGTCGCATTCGCCAATGTGGATGATGCAGTGAATACCAGATGGGAACCTGGGAACAACGCCCGTATCTTCGCAATCAGGTCGCGCACCTCATTCTTATTCAAGTATGAAAATCCATCGTCACACACGAACATGACACCCTGATTCTGTTTACACCGGATCTCGTCTAACCACGAAAAATCCATCAGGCGCCGTCCAATCGTCTTCTCCCGCTCGCGCACGCCATACATCGCCCGCCGGACTGACATGATATTATGAGAATCTACGCTATACCACTGAATTCTTCCATTATCTACTCTGCCAAACATATTGTCCAGCCGGCATGCCATATGTACAACCGTTCCACAAGGGAATTCCTCCGTAAACCGGCGCACCAGCGTATCGCAGGCACTCGCATCCGCTGCCATGCGGATATTCTGGTATTCACTGATATGTGGATTCAGTCTGGTAAAATCAAATTTATGGTCATATATAAACTTAGACGCCCAGTCATCCTTGAAATATTCTGGATATTTCTTAGACCAGTCTGACATCATTTTCAAAGGATAGATCGCACGCAGCGACGTATCAAATGTTCCGTTGATACAGTCGATCAAAAAGCCCTGTGCTTTCTTGTACTCCTTTGTCTTATCGTAGATCATGAAATCTTCCGCTTCATCTTCAAATTCAAAGAACCGGATATTCACGCCAGCCTTCTTCGCTTTCTTATAAAACTCCCGCGCATAGCAGTGATACAAATCCTGCACCCCGGAAAACAGCACAACATCGTCACAGATATCGGTCATATCTCCATAGTATGGACTGGTATACTCCGTCTTTACCGCATAATCACGCACCCAATAGGAGTTCAGGAACTCTTTGACATGCTCATTATAAAATGTCCACTTTGCTTGCTTGGAATTCTCGATCAGTTCCTGCTCTAAGCTCTTATCAAAAAACTCGGTATCCATCATCGGCGACAGCAGATACAACTGATCCGGTTTGCGCAAGCCTTCCCGCCATGCCGCCATCGCAAGCGACAATGCCAGACCACCGCCAGCGCCACAGCCCATAAGCACCACGCGTTCCACGTCCTGTCCTTTCGTACAGTTCGCATACGCCGGTTCCAGCATCTGAAAAACTTCCCGGCAACAATGCTCCGGTGCAAGCGGATACATCGGCAGGAAAATTCCCGCATGACACGCAAGTGCTGTCTTCGCAAGGAACATCCATTCTGCAGGGTTCATCCGGAAACACAGCTTACTGGAATACAGATACATAATGTAAGTCCCATTAAATCCCTGTTTGGGCACGAGCCGATAGCATAACCGTCCCTCCTCGTGCAACTCGTCAATGTCAAACTGCTTCACAACAAATGGTGGAATTTTAAATTCGGCTTTTCTTTTACTGAGTTCCACCTGTCGCTTCAGATCTTCCGCACGCATCCTGTGAAATTTTGAAGATATCGTTTTTCCCATAGTACTTACTATTTTACCAAACTTATCCTATATGGGCAAGCTGTTTTCTAAACCTCTTCTGCAGCCATCTTCCGCATCAAAAAAGGGATAGGCGATTGCCTATCCCTTTTGATGCGGAAGATGGGACTTGAACCCACACGGTATTGCTACCACAGGCACCTGAAGCCTGCGCGTCTGCCAATTCCGCCACTTCCGCGTACTGCGTTTCGTATCATATCATTTCTATCCGCAAATGTCAACAGGAAAATTGATAAAATCGAAACGCTTTTTCATTTTTAATTATTCTGCGTCCGTTGCAGAGGCATCACTGCCAGTTGCAGCCGGTGTCTCAACGGTTGCATCACTGGCGGTTGCCTGTACACCCTTGCCATTCTCTAACAGGTAATCAACGACCTTCTGAGCCAGTGCATAATAAACAAGATCCTCAGAAGTATAATTCTCTTCAAGGCTGGACTCATCATCGTAACCATAATAATCCATGATTGTCTTCTTGTAGTCATCAACCTCTGCCTTATCAACGGTGATTCCGGCATCCTTTGCAACTGCACATACCGCAATCTTTTCCTTCATGTAATCCTCAGCCAGTCCCTGTACATACTCACGGAAATCAGACTCACTCTGGAAACCATATCTGGCTGTTACATAATCGCCAAGTGAATAGCCATACTGGGAAGCTGCCTGCTCCTGCTGAGAAATACTCTTATCGATCAGATCCTGCATTTCCTGCTCTGGATACTCGTTATAAGTAGTCTTCTCTACAAGCACCTGCATAACTGCGCTCTCATTGGCACTCTTATCCGACTTGTCATACTGCTCAACCAGATCTTTTCTGACGGAATCCTCATATTCCAGAATTGTTGTTGCATCTGTATAAGAAGCAACAAATGCATCGTTGTACTCCGGAAGCTGTGTCTCTGTAATGTAGTTGATCGTAATCTTAAAATCTGCTTCCTTTCCGTTCAGCTCATCCTTACCATAATTCTCCGGGAACGTTGCCTTGATGTTGAACGTCTCACCAACCTTATGTCCTATGATACCATCCTCAAAGCCCGGAATCATGGATCCACTTCCAAGTGTCAGGTCATAACCAGAGCCATTTGAATTACCACCTTCGAATTCCTCGCCATCGATACTGCCAACGAAATCAATATTGACATTATCGCCTTCCTTGACGGTTCCTTCCTTTACCTGTGTCTTCGTTGCATACTGTTGCAACAGGGAATCAATCTTTGTTTTTACATCCGCATCTGTCACGGTCGATTTTGTCTCTTCATATTCCAGTCCCTTATAGTCTGGCAGGTCACAATACGCTGCATATTTGTCAATCATACTCTGCTGGTCAACGCCATCTACCTTCTTTCCACATCCGGTAAGCATTGTCATCCCAAGCGCAAGACTCAGTACATACCCAAGTGTTTTAAACTTCTTCATAATACATATCCCTTCTGATTCTACCTAAAAATATAAGACTTAAAAACTTAAATCCCTAGCATTTATACCATATTTTAAGGAAAATGAAAAGGCAATTTTCATATTTCACAAAGAAATCACAGGGCATACACATTTTTTCCGGCATGTATAAGGCACAAAAATGGCTTGAATACGCGGTTTTTCGGCATTTTAGGAGTCCAAAAAATCGCAACATCTAGTTTTTGTGCATTTTTTTCATACTAGATTTAGTGTTTTCATGTTTACAAACCACAAGTCAGATGATATAATGTGAAACCGTATTCACGTTTTTTATTTGGATACCAAAGAAATACACTGACAGATAGTTTTAGGAGAGGGTTTATGAAAGTTATCAAACGAGATGGTCATACAGTGACCTATGACCGCAGCAAGATCATCACTGCCATCAAAAAGGCAAATGCTGAGGTTGAACCAGGTGAAAAAGTAACCGATGAAAAAATTGAGGAGATTGTTCAGGGGATTGAAAGCAAGAACCGCCCACGTATGCTGGTGGAGGATATCCAGGATATCATCGAGCAGAAGCTGATGGCGGACGGCAAGTTTGTACTTGCCAAGACTTACATTATTTATCGTTATACCCGCGAGCTTGTCCGTAAGGCAAATACAACGGACGATTCTATTTTAAGTCTGATTAAAAACCGTAACAAAGATGTTATGGAAGAAAATTCAAACAAGAACGCAACGGTTGCCTCTACCCAGCGTGACCTGATCGCCGGTGAGGTATCCAAGGATCTGACACGTCGTGTTCTGCTGCCAGAGAAGATTTCTAAGGCACATGATGAGGGCGTACTGCATTTCCACGATGCGGATTATTTCTTACAGCCAATCTTCAACTGCTGTCTGATCAATATCGGCGATATGCTTGATAATGGGACTGTAATGAACGGAAAATTGATTGAGAGCCCAAAGAGCTTTCAGGTAGCCTGTACGGTTATGACACAGATTATTTCCTCGGTTGCCAGCAGCCAGTACGGCGGACAGTCTGTAGATATCCGTCATCTCGGCAAATATCTGCGCAAGAGCTACAACAAATATAAGAACAAACTGGTTGAGGAATTCGGAGATAAGATTGACGATGCAATCCTGGAGCAGATGGCACAGGACCGCCTGCAGGACGAGCTTCGTTCCGGTGTCCAGACAATCCAGTACCAGATCAATACATTGATGACAACCAATGGACAGTCCCCATTCGTGACATTGTTCCTGAATCTCGATCCAAACGACGAGTATATCGAGGAAAATGCAATCATCGTGGAGGAGATTCTCCGTCAACGTCTCGAGGGCATCAAAAACGAGAAGGGTGTGTATGTGACACCTGCATTCCCGAAGCTTATTTATGTATTGGATGAGCACAACTGCTTAAAGGGCGGAAAATATGACTATATTACGAAACTGGCGGTCAAATGTTCAGCCAAGCGCCTCTATCCAGATTACATCTCTGCGAAAAAGATGCGTGAAAACTACGAAGGCAATGTATTCTCCTGTATGGGATGCCGTTCGTTCCTCTCTCCATGGAAGGATGAGAACGGAAATTATAAATGGGAAGGACGTTTCAACCAGGGTGTTGTATCCCTGAACCTTCCACAGATTGGTATTCTGGCAAAGGGCAATGAGGAAAAGTTCTGGAGCATGCTCGACGAGCGTCTGGATCTGTGCTACGAAGCTTTGATGTGCAGACATAATGCACTGCTTGGTGTTACCTCGGATGTCAGTCCGGTACACTGGCAGTACGGTGCGATTGCCCGTCTGAAAAAAGGTGAAAAGATTGATCCATTATTGAAGGATGGATACTCTACAATCTCCCTTGGTTATATCGGCCTGTACGAGGTAACAAAGCTTATGACTGGCAAGAGCCACACCGAACCGGAAGGTGAGGAATTTGCCCTTCGTGTTATGAACCGTCTGCGCAAGGCTTGTGATACATGGAAGGAAGAAACCGGTCTTGGTTTCGGTCTGTATGGCACACCGGCAGAAAGCCTCTGCTATCGTTTCGCAAGAATCGACCAGGAGCGTTTCGGCACGATTGAAGACGTCACAGACAAGGGCTATTATACGAACTCTTATCATGTGGATGTCCGCGAGAAGATCGACGCATTCAGCAAGTTCCGTTTTGAAAGCCAGTTCCAGACCATTTCCTCTGGTGGTGCGATCTCTTATGTGGAGATTCCAAACATGCGCCACAACTTAGAGGCACTCGAAGAGATCGTGCGTTTCATCTACGACAACATTCAGTATGCAGAGTTCAACACGAAATCCGATTACTGCCATGTCTGTGATTACGATGGAGAAATCATGATCAACGACGACAACGAGTGGGAATGTCCACAGTGCGGCAACAAGGATCACTCCAAGATGAATGTGACACGTCGTACCTGCGGCTACCTCGGCGAGAATTTCTGGAATGTCGGCAAGACGAAAGAGATCAAAGCACGTGTATTACATCTGTAAAGTCGAGGTTAAAAAATAGATATGAATTATGCGGATATCAAGCGCATTGATGTGGCAAACGGACTCGGCGTGCGGGTTTCCCTGTTCGTGTCCGGCTGTTCCCATCACTGCAAGGGCTGTTTTAACGAAGAAACATGGGATTTCAACTACGGAAAACCATTTACAGAAGCGGAGATTGAGCAGATCTTGGATTATCTGAAACCAGACTATATCAAGGGACTGTCGCTACTCGGCGGGGAACCTTTCGAATATGTCAACCAGCAGGGACTGCTGCCTTTGCTTCGACGGTTTAAGTCTCTGTACCCACAGAAAGATGTGTGGTGCTACACAGGCTATGATTTTGAAAAAGATATACAGGGAAAAATGATGGTGATGTGGCCGGAGACACGTGAATTGCTCCGCTACATCGATATACTGGTCGACGGGGAATTCGAAATGGATAAGAAAGATTTGTCCCTCCGCTTCCGCGGCTCCTCCAACCAGAGAATCATCAACGTCAAGCGTTCGCTTGCAGAAAACAAAGTTTGTCTGGAGGAGGAATTTTACAAATGATTACCCATATGCAGGTAAATGTTAAGAAATTAGACGAAAACGCAGTACTGCCAACCTACGGTTCTACCAACGCTGCCGGTGCCGATTTGTACGCATGTATCGATGCGCCACTTACGATTGCACCACATGAGACGGTGATGGTTCATACCGGACTTGCCATGGAGATTCCAGAAGGTTATGCCGGACTTGTCTATGCCAGAAGCGGACTGGCTGCCAAACGTCATCTGGCTCCTGCAAATAAAGTCGGTGTTGTCGATTCCGATTACCGCGGTGAGTTCATGGTTGCTCTACACAATCACAGCAACGAGCCACAGACGATTGAGCCAAAGGAGCGTATCGCACAGCTTGTCATCACACCATATATTGTTGGTGATTTCGCAGTGGTTGACGAATTAGAAGAAACCGAACGCGGTGCCGGTGGTTTTGGTTCCACGGGACGATAAGATACTATTTCAAAACAAATGGGTGCACTAAGCAAGTGCACCCATTTGTTTCTGTTTCATTTTCTGAATATCTGCTGTCACATCCCGCACAGCAAACACAACCGAGGTCACATGTCCCTTTGCATCCCAGCATTGTGGTGTCAAAATCGAACAGGCACAAATTCCAAAATCATTCTCTGAGACAAATGTAATATAGGATTCTCCCTTCAGACGCTCATCCAGGTCTGACAGATTGACAAATTTTTGATAAGCGCCCCTATACGCCTGTCCCACGAAATTCTGAATGTAGCTTTCCAGCATAACTTTTGCAGTTGCCTGTTTCTGCAGCACCGCGCCGACTTCGCCTGGCATTTTGATGGCTTCCCACTCTCCCGTATCCAGGTGGATCAGAAGATTCAGTTTATAAATACTTCCGACCGCATTGATAATCCGAAACTGCTTCTGCATCTCCCGCATCGTATTCTGTGCCGACCGGTTTCGCAAAAACGTAAGAACCAGCAGGAAAAAGATATAAACGGCTGTACTAAACGCCAGAATCGTCGTTCGTGTTGCAAACACCTGACTCGAAGGATATACCACATACAATCTATACTGCTTATATCGCATCTGCCTTCCGTACCAACGTTTCCCGTTATATTTTAATTTTGTAATCCTGCCTTCCCTCCATGCCGTATCATCTGTGATGTCAATCGGACATCCAACCACGGATTGCCCCTGCACATGGTTCTCATTTGTATTCAACACGATTTCACCATTCGTGATAACTACCATACCATCCATCTTAAACTGATGTCCGGAAAGCATTGTATCAAGGGAGATTTCATTCACGCCCATTGGGCGGAGTTCCACCTCATGATAACAGAGGATCAATCCGGTCACACCCTCTCTTGCGACGACTGCAAAATCATATGTCTTTTCTCCTATCTGCAGCCGCTCCATATAAGATTTTTCCGGATGCTCCAGAATCTGCGATACAGAATCATCCTTCAGTTCCTTCTCAAATAGGATCTGTGCATCTTCTCCACTGGAAAGAACGCAATTCCCCGCTTTGTCTGTCACGACAACCCCGGTGAGATTCCCATCCACCACATACGCATCCAAAATGTCCTTGTGAATTGTTACTCCATACTGCTCATACATTGCAATCGAGATTGCCTTTTCCTGCAGATTGATCAGATCCTTCGTCTTATCATCACTCACATAATTGTCGTACCGTTCACAGGTCTGACGTGCATATAGCAACGTCTCATCTGCCACGCCACTGACCGTCTGCTTCGCCATATAAGTTGTGAGCAAAAAAATAAATGCCAGTAATAAAACTCCCGCCACGGGCGGAATCAATCTTATCACGACATTTTTCTTCGCATGTTTCGTATATTTCACCATCATTTATCCCCCCTACGATATACTTGGTGCTTTTTTCGTTTGTCCCCGCACCAATTATATGTCATGCTGCGTCAGCTGTCTACCACTAATTTACAAAAATCCCCCGGAATATGAAAATTCCGAGGGATTTCACTAAAAGAGAGGGACGGCTTTCTTTTACTCCAGATTCAGCTTATGCTTACAGGTAAGCGTTGTAGCCACGGAAAGTACCGCAATTCCGACAACCTCTATGATCGTAACCGTCACAAGCACAATCAGATACTGCTTTGCTGTCGATGAGATCTGCTCCAGAAATAAGTCAATATCCTGCTTTGACAGAATCTCACTGAACACAACAACAAGTATGCCGTATATCATCTGGATCAGAGCAAAAATCATAACTGACCATATGCGTTTCCCCTTTGTGAATGCATGACCAAATGCATAGGCGGCATTGATCGTCCAGATATTGCACATCACACCGAGCCACATCATAAGAAGTGCCAATACACCATCCAGCACAATCAGACCCCGATCCACTGTCATCCCGGACATCGAAAGGAATTGCTGTACGAACCCTACGAAATCACTGAACACCTCGAAATTCCCCGTTGCGACGCAGACAGCAAGCCCATAAACAGCAACCATCCAAGCAATCATCACCAGATCACAGATAAGTCTCGCGCCAATGAGTGTGGATGTCTTTACCGGCAGGGTATGGGTGAGATACCCCTGATCCTTGAAGAAGCGATTCCGGAAATCAAGGCATGGAAGCAGTACAACCATCACAATCACGGCAAACATTGCCAGAGCAAACATCACGTCTACAAGCTTTACAAATACAGCAAATGCAGTCGTACCAACCACGTTATATAATTTATCCAGCCCGAGCACGATAACCGCAAAAAGCATCACACCGGCAGATATCATTCCGACTAATCCGGAACGGTTTACAAATTCATTTTTTATACATTTTCCTAGCATCGAAATACCTCCCTGAATATCTCATCAATTGACTGTCCTTTTTCTGCCCGCAATGCATCCGCATCCTTCTGACAGAGAATCTCTCCCTCTTTGATGAAGATAACTTCATCCAATATGTTCTCGATATCCGAGATCAGATGGGTGGACAGCAGGATCGTCGCTTTCTCATCGTAGTTTGTAAGAATTGTCTGCATGATATAGTCTCTGGCTGCCGGATCGACACCTGCGATCGGCTCGTCTAAGACATACAGCCTTGCCCGTCGGCTCATCACCATAATCAGCTGTACTTTCTCCTTGTTACCCTTGGACAGCTTTTTGAGTGTCATGTTCGGATCGATATTTAAGAGTTGCATCATGTCATATGCCCGCGCCTCATCAAAATCCGCATAGAAATCCTTGAACATATTGACAAGCTGGCGGATCTTTAAGTACTCGTTAAAATACGTCCGCTCCGGCAGATACGACACAACCGCCTTTGACTCCGGTCCTACCGCATGCCCACAGATGCGGATACTTCCTTTCTCCGGCTGCAGCAAACCAACCAGCATCTTGATAAGTGTTGTCTTGCCACTTCCGTTCGGTCCCAGCAGACCGATGATCTTTCCTTCCGGCAATGTCAGGTTCAGGTTCTCAAATACAGTTTTCGAGATCCCATACCCTTTCTTCACACCGGATACTTCTACTAAATTACTCATAGTTTCCGTTCCTCCTGATTTATGGTTCTGATTGCTTATTCTGCTTTCGCAGTTGATTCTTTTAGGAATGTTTCAAGCACTGCACATATTTCGCTGTCCGCATATCCAAGACTCCGCATATTATCCACATAAGCCTGTATATGCTTTTTACTTAATTCCTCTCTCAAGCTTCCACCTCCTGCTTTCGGCTCTGCAACAAATCGTCCGGCTGTCCGTTGGGAATACAGCACGCCCTCGCGCTCTAGCTCTGCCAGTGCTTTCTGCATCGTATTCGGATTCACACCTGCGGTCACTGCAAGCTCCCGCACCGCCGGTACCTGATCACCCGGCTTTAAGACGCCCTGCGCGATCTGCGTCTTGATGATTTCCACAATCTGCAAGTAGATTGGAGATTCATTGTTAAACTTCCACGCCAATCGTTGTTCCTCCTTTTTGTATTGTTGTATTATCTAAATAGTACAGTAATACAACAATACAGTTTTGTCAAGTACTTTTTATAAAAATATGCCGAACATGTTTCATAATTGCTTTTAATCAAAAAATCGAGCAGGTTAACACCTACTCGATTGACTATTTTTATATGAAAACACCTGCCAGGCAAACCATAACCATAACAACAATTCCACATAATAACTGCTATACAAAAATAAGCATATCAAAACCGCACCCAATATTCCATTTGTTTTTTTGCTTCTCAATCTAAAACAATCTAACAAAACATATATACTAAACAATATAAATAGAGCAACATATTTAACACCTATTTGTGCCGCCTCTACACCTATACACATGCCATAAATTATCAACGTCAACAGAATGCACGCCATTTTCACACATCGCTTAGTTTCTGTTATGGTATCCCCACTGTTCCAGACAGCCACAAGCAACAATATCATACCAATACAAAAATTCACATTTGCACAGTACCGATGATACAAATATGATACACTCGGTTTGATATGGAATCTTAGTTTTTCATCAACCGTCACTGGATATTCTACTTCTACAGTTCCTTTCAAATCCCCACTCTGTTTTATACGGATTACATCTGTTCCAGGCTTTTCTGCCTTCACCACGCAACCTTGAAAATCCTTATGATTCCATGCCAATCCGATGATTGCATATTCATGCTCTATCGTTAAATCTGCATATGGATAGTAACTAGACAAATCCTCACATACAACCGTCGTCCTCGTTTCCTCTGGAATATATGCATAAAACGTCTTCTTTGGTGCAAATATATATGCAAGATTACATACGATCCCACATATTGCAAAAATTATTACAGCTCTGCGCACTGTCTTTTTTGCAAATGCATCCCTGACACAACGCCATGCACTTACCCGTTGTTCTATCTTACCTGTCAATATCAGGTATATCACAACTGATGAAATATGCAGGTATATTATAATAGTCGTTTTATCTGCCTGTGGGAACAACTGAATTAACATCTTACATATACTGATTCCCGCAAACAAAAAGCTCTCTAAAACAACTACATTTTTAATCATTGTATAAACCATACAACATGCAAGCAACACAGGCACCCAGTTAATCAGCCTTGACACCCATAGCCATGGAATAATTGTATAGCGTACAGTTTCCGTTGTTTGATTCCTTACAACTGTGGAAAATATGTTATAATCCTGCACAGAAATACCAACGATCAAAATATATGTAACAATATACATTATGGTACAATAAAAAATTTTTTTCTTCATTTATTTTGTCCCAACTGTATCATTTACAATCGTATCATACACGTCCATATCTACGCTGTCCGGATACTTGAAGATCGGATCGATCTGTGCCTGCCATTTCGTAAGCGTATCCGATAAAGCTTCCTGTACCTGCTGATTGTAAAGCACGATCTTCTGCTCATTTGTTTTCGTCTGATCAGTCAGAGCAATCATCTGGAATACATGATAACCATACTGAGTCTCCACAACCGTGCTGTACTGTCCATTCTCCATGCTGTAGAGCAGATCATACACATCCTGTCCGTATGTCTCCAGAATCTGCGATGGACTCATCGTCTGCGTCTGCGCCTGATCCAGCTGGTAGTACTCTGCCAGCTTCTCAATTGCTGCACCTGTGTTGTCCTTCAAGTCTGCCGTCGCAAGTGTGCTGCACGCCTGTAGCGCATTTTCATATTGCTGTTTCTTCTGATCATCCGTGTATGGGGTTATCACGCCATTTTCATCCATACTATAACATGCAAAATACATATCATAGAAGGTCGTCATCCGCGCCTCTTCATCAGAAATCTCAATCTTCCGGTCATCTAAGATCTTTGCTTCCACCTTCGATGCGATTGCATTTTCCTGCATCACCTTCTCGGCCTTTTCCTTTGTGATCTCCATATTCTGTAACTGTTCGTCCGTCAGGCCCTCGCAGAAATCATCTGCCTTCTGATTTAACTCTGCCAGTTCATCGTCGCCCAGTGTGATTCCAAGCTCCTCTGCATGCGCACACAACGTCTTGACACGGACAATCTCATTTACAACTTCCTCACGCGTCAGGTTCTCCATAGAAGTTCCCGCACCACCATCCGGAAGCACCGTCTGCCAGACATCACTGCCGTACTGCATCTCATACCGCTCCCGCACGGTTTCTATATAGATATATACCTCGCCCTTGGTTACCAGATTATTTCCATACTGAAACACCAGTGTTCCACTGCTTGTCTGCTTTGTTTCTTCTTCCTTTTTCTCTCCACAGCCGGAAAGCATCGGCACCATCAGGCAGATACACAACAATATTGCAATTAGTTTTCGACAACGTCTATTATGCTTCATGGTTCACATCCTCCGTATTATACAATGTGCGGATATCCTCAATTACCTTCTCGCAGGAAGATACCATCTCTTCCTCGATCAGCTTCGACATACGGATACGGAAATATGTCTGTTTGCCCGCGGTAAGCCGCAATGTGTTCTTATACCGTTTCAATAACGGATTGACCCGTTCCGCCTGCACAGGTGCCTGCGGCAGCATGTAAAATCGCACCTCGTCGCCTACGTATTTGATATCCGTAATATAAACCTCATGTGCAATTGCTTTCAGATACGCCACATCAAGCAAGCGGAAGAACGGCTTTGGCGGCTCTCCAAACCGGTCACGCACCTCCTCTAAGATGGCATCATTATCCTCGCGGTTCGCACATTTTGAGATTCTCTTATACAAATCCAGCTTCACATATTCATTCTTCACATAGCTGTCTGGAATATAGGCATTGAGCGGAAGTTCTACGTTTGTCACGAACTCCTCACGCACCGTCTCACCAGACAGACGCCGGATCGCATCGTTCAACATCTGGCAATACAGATCATAACCGACTGCCTCAATATTTCCCGACTGCTCCTGTCCAAGCAGATTTCCGGCTCCACGAATCTCCAGATCCTTCATTGCTATCTTATACCCGGAGCCAAGATCTGTAAACTCCCGGATTGCTTTCAGCCGCTTCTCTGCGACTTCTTTTATCATCTTATCGCGCTTATAGAGCAGGAATGCGTAGGCACTCCGGTTGGAACGTCCAACACGTCCCCGCAGCTGATAGAGCTGTGACAGACCGAACCGGTCTGCATCATGTATAATGATCGTATTGACATTTGGGATATCCAGTCCCGTCTCAATGATCGTCGTCGATACTAGCACATCAATCTCACCCTTGATAAAACGGCGCATCATCGCTTCAAGCTCCCGCTCCGGCATCTTGCCATGTGCAAATTCAATCGTTGCATCTGGCAGCACCTGACGGAGTTGTCCCGTGATGTCCGCGATCGTCTCTACCCGGTTATACACATAATATACCTGTCCGTTTCGCGCAAGCTCCCGGTTGATTGCCTCTTTTACAAACTCCAGATCGTACTCCATAATATACGTCTGGATCGGCAGCCGGTCGACTGGCGGCTCTTCCAGCAGACTGATGTCGCGCAGTCCAACCAGACTCATATGCAGGGTTCGTGGAATTGGTGTCGCCGTGAGAGTTAACACATCCACATTTTTCTTCATCTGCTTGATCTGTTCCTTGTGCTTGACGCCGAACCGCTGTTCCTCGTCAATGATCAAAAGTCCCAGATTTTTAAATACAATATCCTTGGAAAGCAGCCGGTGTGTACCGATCACGATATCGACCATACCAGACTTCATCTGCTCCAACGTCTCTTTTACTTCCTTCGGTGTACAAAACCGGGACAGCATCCGGATATTAACCGGATAGTTCTTCATACGCTCACAGAATGTGTTGTAATGCTGTTCGGCAAGAATCGTCGTCGGTACCAGATAGGCTACCTGCCGGTTATCCTGTACTGCCTTAAACGCTGCCCGGATGGCAACCTCTGTCTTTCCGAATCCGACATCTCCACAGACGAGACGATCCATGATCTTACCGCTCTCCATATCGTGTTTGGTATCGTCAATGGCTTTCTGCTGATCCAATGTCTCCTCATACGGGAACATCTCTTCAAACTCCCGCTGCCATACGGTATCCTCCGAATATTTGTAGCCCTGTGTGCTCGATCGGATCGCATACAGCTCGATCAGTTCTTTTGCAATATCCTCCACATGTCCCTTGACACGTGTGCGCACTTTCTCCCACTCCGGTCCGCCAAGCTTATTCAGTTTGACACGTGCGCCATCCTTGCCGGACAGCTTGCCGATGCGGTCGAGCTGTTCCACAGGCACAAACAATTTACTGCCCTTCGCATACTCGATACTGATATAGTCCTTCATGCGTCCATCGGTTTCCACCTTGTCGATACCGCGGTAGATTCCGACACCATGATTTTGATGTACGACATAATCTCCAACAGAAATATCTGAGAATCCGGCAATCTTCTCACCGGCATATTTCGGCAGCTTCTTTCGTTTTTTCAGTTCCTTAGAGGTAAATATATCACCCTCTGCGATCACAAGCAGATGACACTCCGGAATCTCAAATCCCGTCTCCATTCGACCGACACTGATGCGTACCTCTCCCGGTTTGAGCGGCTGTTCCCGGTTCTCGGTAAAGTACGCCATGACATCATTATCCTGTAAGTTCTTCGCGATACGTTTGCCTCGTGTCGCGGATGGTGACAGGATCAGAATCCGATAATCCTTCTTCTTATATTTCTCGATGTCCTTCATCAGATCCTCGAAGCTGTTGTTGTAGCTGACAAGCCCCTTTGCATCAATCTGAAATGCGTACTGTTCCTTCCATGCTGGCTGCTTCTTGTACAACTCCGAAAGCAAGATCGGCGTACGATTTACCAGTCTTGCCACAACGGTCTTGGCATCATAAAGCACATTTGCCTGTGTCGGCAGAACATAACCGCCCTCCAGACGGCCTTCCATCGACATGCCAAACTGCATCGCATACGCACCAGCACGCTGGTTCACACGCTCTGGATCGTCAATGAAGATATCCGTATCTGTTGGGAAATAATCCAAAAACGACACCGTGTCGTCGTAGAAATATTCCACCATACTGTCTAATCCCATCGTGGAATTAAACTCCTTTAACTCCTCTAATACCGACTCCACCATCTTGTTCAGCCGTGCGTATTGCTCCGTGTGGAACTGTTCCTTCAAAAGCTTCGCCTGTGCCTTATGCTCCTTCTCCAGCTTGGCAATCCCCTTGCTGATCCGCACATCATCGAGCACCATCTCCGTAGATGGATAGATGACAAACTCCTCGACACGTTCCATCGAACGCTGGCTTTCCACGTCAAAGCTCCGGATACTGTCGATATCATCTCCCCACAACTCAACACGATAAGGGCACTCTTCCGTCAGGGAGAAGATGTCGATGATTCCTCCTCTGACCGAAAACTGCCCCGGTGTCTCTACGATTGAAGTTTTTTCATATCCAAGTGTTGTGAGCTTCCGTGAAAATGTATCGAGCTGCAAGGTATCTCCGACCTTGATCGTCAATATATTTTCTATGATATGCGAGATGGATGGAATTTTATCCATCAATCCCTCGATGGTCGTAACAACGGTACATGGTCGCCCTTCTGCGATCTTCTTGAAAATCTCCAGACGCTCCTGCACGGTATTGTTACTGTGAATATCTGCGGAATAAAAGAGAGCGTCCTTCGCCGGATAATAAAAGGTCTGACGGCTGTAAAACCGATAGTCCTCGACGATCTCCCGCGCGCGTCGCTCCTCATAGGTCACGATCAGGCGAAACCGTTTTGTGTCTGACAGTGCCTCCATCAAAAGTGGGGTGATCCGGCGATCCATCCCCCATACATGGTGGATACCGCCTGATTCATCCCGGTGTTTTTTTAACTCTGCAAACCTTGGATCATCCTGAAATGCAAGTGTCAATGCCTTCATTTTCTGATCCTCTTTTCTATTATTTCTTACCCTAATTAAACTTGTTCATGGCGGAAGCCACATCGTGTGTGATCATCTCACAGACCGCTTCCCTCGCCCGGTCAGCGCTCTCCCGAATAATCGGCTGTTCCTCTTTCGAGAACCGCCCCAGCACATAATCCGCCAAATCCATCTTCGCCGGCTTTTCTCCGACACCGATCTTGATTCGTGTAAACTCCTGTGTGCCAAGCTGCGCAATGATATTCTTGATGCCATTGTGTCCACCGGCACTGCCCTTCGCACGGATGCGAAGCTTGCCGACATCCAGACTGATATCATCATAGATGACGATCAGATCTGACAGATCACATTTATAATAGTCCATCAGTTCCCGCACACTCTCGCCACTCAGATTCATATATGTCTGCGGCATGGCAAGAATGACCTTCTCACCCTCAATGATACCCTTTCCGATCAACGCCTTATGCTTCTTCGTCTCAACCGGAATATTATATGCATCACTGATATTATATATCACGGAGAACCCGACATTATGCCTTGTTCCGGCATATTCCTTCGTCGGATTTCCCAGTCCTACGATTATTTTCATCGTCTGCCTCCTAGTCCTCACGGTGACACATGATCTGTTCTGCTTCTTCGAGCTGATCGATCGTATTCACACCGCGGATCTCGTCACAGGCATCTCCGGTAAGCGGAAGTGCCGATACTTTGAGACCGATCTTTTTGATCAGTGCAATCGTATCCGTCAGGTAATATTCTCCAGCGGCGTTATCATTGCTCAGCAGATCCAGACTTGCAGAAAGTGCCTCGGAATTAAAAATATACATACCGGAATTTACTTCCTTGCATGCCCGCTCCTCTTCGGTTGCATCCTTGTGCTCGATAATCTTCTCGAAATTGCCTGCTGCATCACGGATGATACGTCCGTACCCGGTTGCATCATCCAGAATTGCAGACAATACTGTCACGCCATTTGCTTCCTTGCGATGTTTCTCGACAAGTTCTGTCAATGTCTTTCCAGTAATCAACGGCGTGTCTCCACAGAGCACCAGTGTATCGCCCTCTGTACCAATAAAATCCTTGGCGCATTTGACAGCATGTCCAGTTCCAAGCTGTTCTTTCTGTTCTACATAATCTACGACATCATAGATCGCATCCTTGACCTCTCTGCCCTTATAGCCGACAATCACGCATACCTCACCGGCTCCTGCATCCTTGCACGCCTGAATCACATAATGCACCATCGGTCTGCCTAAGCACTTATGAATGACTTTCGGTAAATCAGAATTCATTCGTGTTCCTTTTCCTGCTGCCAAAATTACTGCTTTTAATTTGTTCATCTTTCTTCCAACCTTTTTCTATATTTAATACAAACTATCCCGTAGTTCCTTTGCTTTCGCAACTGCTTCTTCTGCATCCATTGTCTCGTATACATAAATCTCAGTTGTCATGACAGGCTCCTGTACACAGAACGTAAATGCATATGCATTGTCCTGATACACCTTGTAATACATGGCATTGTCCTCGTTGCAGCTCTTTGTATCCGCCCGCAACGCTTCCGCCCCTGCATCCGCAAGCAGAAATGTTACATAATAATTGACTGGTTCTTCTGCATCTGCGGTAGCCGTTTCCTCATACCTTGTATGCTGCGCTCCACAGGTCACATAAACATCATTGATCTCGTCCTGTGCAACGATTGTCTCTTCCTGTGAATCCGTAATATACACATTCTTATTTTGTTCCATAGAGATGGCTTTCTTCTGCATCTCGGCGATCTTCGTCCGATATCGGTATTCCACCTCCCGAATCTGATCTTCCACATAATCATATAGCTTCAGGAATTCCCGGTTTGATGGATTCAAACCTCCAGATACATGCTCGCCCGACGCCGTATACAACGTCAGTTCCTTGTATTCTCCGTCCTTCAAATCCCGGCTTCCGATATTTCTTCGCATATGATACAGGTCAATATCATCTATGATATCCTTGATCTGCTGAATTGTATCTGCCGATAACTGAACCGTCTCCTCCGGGCATGGATCACTCGGCACCCAACGATTAAAGTCATCTGCATAAATGCGGACATTTCCATTGTCACTGATCTCCGCATGCAGCGTATACATCTCATATGTCTCAACTGCCTCGCCTTTGACTGTCGATGACAACATCAGGAACATTCCATCCGCCAGTGTTGTATCCTCTTTCTTTCCGCATCCCACCAGACTGAAAAGCAGGCAGCACGCGCAGAAGAAATAGAAGGCTCTTTTCTTTATGCTCAATGTTCACACCTCAAGTTCTATTGCATAATTAATGTAATTATAGCACATTTCTATTCGTACTGTCATTATTTTCACTGTAGTTTCACACTTCTTTTGTTGTTTTTACTTGAGAATATTGTAAAACACATAAAAATAATGTAAAACAAATTATATTTTGTTTTAGAGCTTATTTACAACAAAGAAAATACAAAAAAAGAAAAGGAGAACAAACATGGCAAAAGAAATCCCATACAAGATCTATCTTGAAGAAAACGAGATGCCAACCCAGTGGTACAATGTGCGTGCGGACATGAAGAAAAAGCCTGCACCAATTCTGAATCCGGCTACGTTACAGCCTGTGACACTGGACGAGCTGTCCCATATCTTCTGTACCGAACTTGCAAAGTCATTTGCAACCCTGCCAACCGTATAATTTATATTTACATCATTCATATCTAAAAAGAGTACATAAAAAGCTATGTGTATTTTCTGTTTTCCATTGTCTGACTATCAGCGGTCGCGCAGACATATACACATAGCTTTCTTTTTATCTGTTCAATTGCAATCTATAAGAATTTCAGTTCTTTCATCTGAAATTTATCTTTTCCGTGGTAAACCAGATACAACGCATGTATACCATCTGGAATCTGGACGTCCCCGGTGAAACATTCCCATGCATGCTCATCTTCTGCATCTGTTATGTTGATTTTCCCGCAGGCTGGTCCTTCTGGTTCCAAACGCAATTCGAAGAAATTATTTTCAGGCACCGGCATATCTACTGGTTTATGAATCAGTCTGCTCCGTGCATCGAGCCGGGCTGGTGTATCGAATCGCGCCTTATTTTCTTCTGTCTCAATTCGTCCAACAATTCCGATTCTGGTTACATTCTTAAATTCAAAATACTTGTACCCTATCAACGTTCCATGATCAATCTCGCCAATGAAACGTTCTTCTCCACTATTGGTTATATTGGGGAATTCTTCTTTATATATGCTGTTATTTCCATGCGGCATACTTCCATTCGTCAGATTGCAGGCAATCACTGCTGGATAGCTCCCCTCCGCAACAAGCGGTCCCTCATTTAATCCACAGCTTGTAACCTCCACCTGCCGAATACTTCCATCTGCTTCGATCTTTATCTTCTCTGCACACGCCTGTCTGCTATAGTCGGATTTGTGTGTGAGTCTGTGATAGAACGCATACCACTGACCATTTATTTCAATAATGCTTCCATGTGTCGTACCGGTCATATTAAGTTTCTCTTCCAATGGTCTGCCATCCAGCCCGACATCGCCATTTGAGACAATCGTTCCTCCAAACGTAAATCCACCATCCGGCTGGTCACTTACAGCATAACAAAGTTCATGATTCTGCTTTGATGAATAGACAAAATAATATTTATCTCCAACTTTTCGCATGGAAGAAGCTTCAAAAAACGGATGTGCCTCGAATGATGTTCCTTTCACCTTATACAGAATAATATGCTTCGGCTCTTCTTTCACGGTCAGCATATCGTCCTCGAGCACCAGCATCACAGGTCCCATAATGCTGTCCGGGTATGACAGGATTTCTTCTCTTGTACGCCCAAACATCTCCATCTCCTGTTTCACATAGGCATCATTTTCCGGGAAGTCTGGCTGTTCTTCGTAATCATACTGTGTACCATAATAGAGTCTTATCACGCCATCATCATTCAGCACCGCCGGGTCAAAGCATACATACCGCATCATCGGACTTCCATCTTTATTGCGCACATGCCCTAAAAATTTATATTTTCCCGCTGGCGTATCACATACAGCCACGCTGATCGGACATGTATAACCACCCACGCCATAATCGCCGGACATCGCGTAATACAGGTAATATTTTCCATCATTTCCCTGCACAACATCCGGTGCATACATATAACAAAGCTCCGGGTAAGCAGGATCCTGATTTGCCTCATATATCACTCGTTCTTTTCTCCAATCTGTCAGATCATCTACCGGTGCCGAATACACAGTATAGTCATCCATACAGAATGTATATCCCCCCTCATGATCATGGGAACCATACAGATACACCCGGTCTCCGAACACATGTGGTTCCCCATCCGGGATATACTCATTCAAAGGTAAAAAAGGATTAAACACTTGTTTCTTTCTCATAATCTTGTCCTCCTGCTCGTTCTATTCATGCAAAGTGAGATATTATTTCCTCATGCCCTGATCTGACTATATCTTATCGTAATCTTTTTTCACTATCTACCGAATCATTGCTATTTAGTTATCAATTATTGCTATTTTTTTACGAATATTTTTGCTGTTTTTCATAATTTTCTTGATATTTTTTTCTATTTCGTTATAATTTAATAAAATCATCAACATCCAAAAGCATTTTTTGATTATAGAATGGAGACAAAATATTAGCATGGCACTTAACCTGGATGGTTCTTATGAACAGATAAAATTTCACGATTATGAATCTGTGTTGTTATATAACAACACGCAATACGAAACATATGTGCCACATTGGCATGCATCCACAGAAATCATCATGCCTGTCAAAGGCGATTATACTATCATCTGCAATGGGACAAACTATTATCTGAAGGAGCGGGATATCCTGATCATTGCACCTGGAACTGTTCATTCCATTCCAGCCTGTCATGGTCAACGTTATATTTTTCTGGCAGATTTCTTCCATTATATTAAATCTGACTGTTTTTCAACAATTCAGGCAGCACTCTCTCCAGTTACACTGATCAACGGGAACACACTCCCTGAAATTCATGATACATGTGCCCAACTGATTTCCTCCTGTGCAGAAGAGTATTTCGGCGAAAACCGGTTCCGTGAGACTGCGGTGTTTCATTTCCTTGTTCAGCTTTTTTTGCTGGTTGGGCGCACACTGTCTGACGAAAGTGCAGTCTTCCATGATATATCTCCTGACAAGAAAAGACATTATACCGAAGCATTTTCATCTGTATGTGAATACATCCATCAGCATTACGCAGAAAATCTATGCGTTGATACAGCGGCATCCATGACGGGATTTTCCAAGTATCATTTTCTTCGGCTTTTCAAACAATTTGCAGGCGATACCTTCTACCATTATGTAAATGCACAGCGCATTTATCATGCATGCCTGTTGCTCTCTGACCCTGAAAAAAATATAACGGAGGTCGCAATGAGCTGTGGATTCCACTCTATCTCATCGTTCCTCCGTATCTTCAAACTACAAAAAGGGTGTACCCCGACTGAATTCCGCAGAATTCATAATACAACCAATACCTCCATTACTCTGCCAGCATCAGACTGAGCTGGTACTGGAAGGAATCCAGATTGTTGTTATGCAGGCCGATTGCCTCCGCAATATCATAGTCAACCAGAATATCGTTTTTGATCGCAACGATCCGGTTACCTCTGCCCTGTCGCAATATCTCAATTGCATACGCGCCCATCAGCGAACCATACATACGATCCTTCGCCGTTGGCTGTCCTCCTCGCTGGATATATCCAAGCACAGATACACGCGACTCAATTCCTGTCTCCTTCTGAATCAGATCTGCCAGCTTGCCTGCATCCGTTACACCTTCTGCCACGACAACCAGATAGCTGTTTCTGCCATCGGTGTGCCGTTTACGCAGTGCATTTATAATGTAATCGAAGTTTCCGTCCCATTTCTCCGGTAATACGATAGCATCTGCGGATGTCGCCATGCCTGCCCAGAGCGCGATATAACCACGCTTTCTGCCCATGACCTCTACGACGCTGCAGCGACCATGGGATACCGATGAATCGCGGATCTTATCGATTGCTTCCATGGCGGTATTTGCTGCTGTGTCAAATCCCAATGTGTATTCGGAACATGCCACATCCCGGTCGATCGTTCCCGGAATACAGACAATATCCACACCTTCATCCTTGAACTTGATTGCGCCGCGCAGCGTACCGTCCCCACCGATTGCGACAACCGCATCCACGTCATGTGCACGCAGGTTTTCAGCCGCAATGTGTCTGTATTTCTGATCTAAAAAGCGCTCGCTCCTGCTTGTGAAGAGAATCGTCCCTCCCTGATTGTTGATGTTTCGCACATCGTCTAATCCAAGCGGAACCGTCTCCCAGTCTATCAACCCTTCGTAGCCGCGCAGGACACCAACGACTTCGATACCGAGATTGTTCGCGCTGAACACGACCGCACGAACCGCCGAATTCATTCCCGGTGCATCACCACCACTTGTCAGTACCGCTATCTTCTTAATTTCACTCATTTTGTCTTATCCTCCGGATTATTTATTATCAATTGTGCAACTGATAATTGTATGTGTATTGTACAGATATTACCAATTCTACACAGACACGCTCTCGCTCGGTTCATCACGTAATGGTACTAAATTCACGCCAAACAAGTTTGCCGTTCATTAAGTACCAACGTGCTTCAACGGTCTGTTTTAGAATTGGTAATATCTGCACAATCATATACATCTACTATGTTGCACAATTATAAAATCACTTACATATTGTCTTGTAAAATGCGTCTACCTGCTGCCAGTTGCACGCAGTGTCGTCGAATGCAAAATACGACAGCTCATACGATTCGCAGTCACCCGTGATCAAAAACTGGATGATCACTTCCTTCTCGCTTCCCTTATAATACGCGTTTCCATTGAATTGTACGACCTGTTCTCCACTTTCTGCGGTAAAGGATTCCCATTTTGTATTCGTACAGTAATCATCCAAAGCTTCGCCATAGGTTTTCGTTCCATAGCTCTTCATCTCATAATCTGCCACCGGCTGTTCCCGGATATACATTACCCGCTTATCCATCAGAGAGGACTGATCCTTGCCAATATGTGCCTCACCAACGCCCATCACGCAGAGCACGATTGTCGCTATAATCGCCAAGATCTTGCAGAACTGATTCTCTATGAAGCCCTGCCATTTCTTTACATTTAACGCAAACGCCAAAATACCGCCAACAATCGCGCCGCCGATATGTCCATAGATATCCACATTCCCGCCTGCAGAATAAATCGCATATCCAATCACGAGTGCAATAGCGATAATCATATCCTTCCGCTCGGCATTCTTCCGTCCCATAATCTGGAGGAACACTGCTGCACATATAATTCCGAAGACAGCCCCGGACGCGCCCGCGGCAAACCGTGGACTCTCCGGATGCAGCTTGTGTGCAATCTCCATCGAGAGGAATCCTGCTCCAACGCCGGAACCAAAATAGATGATTGCCATCCGCAGGGAACCAAGCCTTTGTTCTACCAGTTTACCAAACAGAAAGAGCGCCACCATATTTCCTATCAAATGCTCAAAATCCGCATGTATGAACATATAAGAGATCAAACGACGATATTCGTGGTTTATCGTGATGTACTCATAGTTAATTCCTGCAAGTTGGAATGTGTTTTCGATACCAATACACATAATCGCCGCAATCACATTCGCCACAATAATCAGGATTGTAACAATCGGAATCGTCTGCTTTGCACGCACGGGCTGAACCGGTGGCACTGTATGAACCACATACGGATCTTCATATGCATAAGGATTCTGGTTTGTATATGGATTCTGATTCTCATATTTCTGCGACGGCATGCCATAATATGGGCCTGATTTTCTCTCCTGATCCGTTTCATTATCTCTTCTTAACTGCACTTGTACATCCCCTTTCTACTTGTGCATATCTTTTGTTTCTATCACACTGCAACAATTATATTCTACCTTCCCATTCTAGGCAACCAAAACTTGCATCCCGCTTTATTTTATCTTCCGATTGGGGCTTTTTTCTTGTTCCGCCATTTTTCCCCCAACCTGCTTGCAAGCAAGCTTGCAGCGATGCATGTGCTTGGGCGATTATCACGCAAAAATTTACCCCGCGCTATGTGGAGTAGCGCGGGGCTGTTAGAGAAAGGAGTCGATTATAAATTCCATGTACGCGAATTTATGTTTCGTTGTGGTTAGTTGTTGCTAACTACATGTTGTATGTTAACGTAAACTAACTAAAAAGTCAACCACTTTTTTCATATTTTTTACTTGTTGATAATTATTCTTAACTGGACGATATTCCTTGTGGATTACTCCGCTTGTTTGCTCTATTTCTGTGTTTTTTTCGGTGCATGACAGACACTTCCACAGTGACTGCAATCCCCGCCACAGCTTGACTTGCCGGCACGCTTATCCTTCACCATCCCCCGGATGACCAAACCAACCACCGCAACTACTACCAATAATATTAAAAATGTACCTAAATTCATTTCCACGACCTCCTTACAAGGTAATATTTATTGTATTTGCAAACCATATAAACCAATGGTGTAGATGGTTCATATGTTTCCATCTAATATCCATGATATAGAATATGTTTGTGGCTTAGAAGTTCTTGGTGTTCAACTCATTTACCCAGCCATGTTTGAACACGATGTTCAAACAAGCCGCCACTGAGCCATGGACGGCGAATTGGCGGCGTTGGCGTCCACTCACAATACTTACATTGAACACCTAGAACTTCTTAGCTACAATACATCCCTATATTATGGATATCAGATGGAAATATATGCACCTTCTATCTCATCTTTTCCATGGTTTACAAACACAATTCCCACATACTTAATATAGCACCGGATATGCTCCGGTGCTATACAATCTTTTTTAAAAACTATGAATTAGTTTGTCTTGATCTTTGCAAACTGTGCATTCTTGTTTGGTCTGAACAGCATATACAGGAAGAAGGCGATGATCAAGAACGCTACAACCGTTCCTACACCAAATGTACCTGCTGTAATGAGCACACCAATCTGATATACAACGAGTGATACAAGATAAGCAAGACCACACTGATATCCGATTGCGAACCAGAACCACTTTGCACTGTTCATCTCTCGCTTGATCGCACCCATTGCTGCGAAACATGGCGCACAGAGAAGGTTGAACAACAGGAATGACAAACCACTTGGCTCTGTAAACTTGCTTGCCAGTGTCTGGTAAACAGTTGCGTCTCCGCCACCGTACAGAATACCCATCGTACCAACGATATTCTCCTTTGCTACAAGACCGGTTACACTTGCAACCGTTGCCTGCCAGTTGCCCCAGCCCTGTGGCTTGAAGATCCAGCAGATTGCGTTACCGATCTTAGCGAGGATACTATAATCCATCTGATCCTCTGAAAGCATTCCGAAGCTTCCGTCAACCCATCCGAAGTATGTTGTAAACCATACAACGATTGTAGAAAGAAGGATGATTGTACCGGCCTTCTTGATGAAGGACCAGCCACGCTCCCACATGCTGCGTAAAACAGCGCCAACCTTTGGCCAGTGGTAAGCTGGAAGCTCCATAACGAATGGAGATGTATCACCAGCAAACATCTTTGTCTTCTTCAGGATGATACCTGAACAGATGATTGTAATAACACCGATGAAGTAAGCACCGGTTGAAATGATTGCGGAACCATTGAAGATAGCACCAGCGATCATTGCGATAAATGGAACCTTTGCACCACAAGGGATAAAGGTTGTTGTCATAATTGTCATACGACGGTCTTTCTCGTTCTCAATTGTACGAGAAGCCATGATACCTGGAACACCACATCCCATACCTACGAGCATTGGGATGAAGGACTTACCAGACAAACCAAACTTACGGAAGATACGGTCCATGATGAATGCAACACGGGCAAGGTATCCACAGTACTCAAGGATTGCAAGAAGGATGAACAGTACCAGCATCTGAGGTACGAAACCAAGTACCGCACCAACACCGGCGATGATACCATCAACGATCAATCCCTGTAACCAATCTGCGCAATTTGCTTTCTCAAGTCCCTTTGATACAAGATCCGGGATAGAAGGAATAAATACGCCATAATCTGCAGGATCTGGCTCTTCACAACCATAAGACTTGTATGTATCAACTGCGCTCTGCAGATCTGCATATGTAGACTCTGTCTCGTCAGTTGCCAGTGTCTCCTCATCTTCTACAAGATAAGTTGCTGTTGTATTGGCATCAAATACTGTCAGCAGTTCGTCAGCAGCCTTTGCAGCGTTTGCTGGATCAAACTCATCTGACTCTGCATCCATAGCATCTGCAATATCACCAACTTCTACACCATTTTCTTCACCATAAGAGATGAATCCATCGATGATCTGCATTGCCTCTGCGTAAGCATCTGCATCGTCGCTGTAAGCAACGCCATCGTCATTCTTCTCCATACCAAACAAATGGAAACCATCACCAAACAGGTTATCATTTGTCCAGTCTGTTGCAGCAGCACCGACGGTCTGCATTGCAATGTAATATACTAAGAACATGACAATTGCAAAAATAGGAAGTGCCAAAATACGGTTTGTTACAATCTTGTCAATCTTATCAGATACAGAAAGCTTCTTTCCTGACTTTGCCTTCTTCAAACATTTTCCAATGATAGAAGAAATGTACGCATAACGCTCACTTGTCACGATTGACTCTGTATCGTCGTCAAACTTATCTTCCAGTGTCTTGATCTCTGCAGATACATCTGGGATAACTTTAAGCTGATCGCCAATCTTGCTATCTTTCTCAAGAACCTTGATTGCGAAGAAACGCTTCTGTGCTTCTGCTACTGAATCATCCAGCTTTGCTTCCACTGCATCAATAGCAGCTTCCACTGCATCGTCAAACTTATGTACACGTGCAACGGCTTTCTTTGCCTTTGCAGCTGCAACTGCCTTGTCTGCAGCTTCCTTAATTCCTTCGCCCTTCAAAGCGGAGATCTCAACGACTTCACAGCCAAGTGCATTGGAAAGTGCCTTGATATCAATCTTGTCGCCGCTCTTTCTGACTACATCCATCATGTTGACAGCCATAACAACCGGGATGCCAAGCTCGATGATCTGTGTAGACAGATACAGGTTACGCTCCAGGTTCGTACCATCAATGATATTGATGATTGCGTCTGGATGCTCACCGATCAGATAATTTCTTGCTACAACTTCCTCCAATGTATATGGAGAAAGAGAATAAATACCAGGTAAGTCCATGATGGCAACATCTTTATGTCCCTTTAACTTACCTTCCTTTTTTTCTACCGTAACACCTGGCCAGTTACCAACATACTGGTTTGCGCCGGTCAAGGCGTTAAACAATGTCGTTTTACCGCAGTTCGGGTTACCTGCGAGTGCAATTGTAATTGCCATGATTTCTCTCCTTATCTTTTTACATTCCCTGACATTGGGTGATTACTCTACTTCGATAATTGCAGCATCTGCCTTACGAACAGACAGCTCATAATTACGAACTGTAATTTCAACCGGATCTCCAAGTGGAGCTACCTTACGCACGTAGATCTCAACGCCCTTTGTGATACCCATATCCATGATTCTTCTCTTGATAGGGCCTTCGCCTGCGATCTTTGTTACCTTTACGGTCTCCCCTACTTTTACCTGATTCAATGTCTTCATTGTTTCACTTCCTCTCTTACGAATACGTTCTTCTAGGCTACCTGGATTTTACTTGCCATGTCACGACCAAGAGCCACTCTTGAATCTTTCACCTTCAAAATCATGTTTCCGCCCAGCGAAGATACAACGGTTACAACTGTACCGTCCACAAAGCCGAGGTTCTCAAGGAATTTACGAACTTCCTCTTTTCCCCCCACTTTCACGATGGTTTTTGGTTCTCCTTCTTCTACCATTGACAGTGGCATAAAAATCACTCCTTTTCTGTAGTATTCATACTTTATTTCAGGTTAGTTTAGAACAACTAACTTTCTGTCGACACAATATTAGCCCAAACTAACTATTTTGTCAATAAAAAATACATCGGATTTTTATATTTGTATTTCTTATTTATAAAGCATTTTTGCAAAGCGTTTGCAAACCTGTAAAATTTGTGTTAGTATTCAGACATAGCGACGTTAACAGCACTTATTATGTAAAGGGGATTGGTTTATGAAAATACAGGAATCAGCCGAAGATTACCTGGAGGCAATTTTATTTCTCGGCAAATCACACGAGCACGTTCGTTCGATTGATGTCGTACACCATCTTGGATTATCCAAGCCGAGTGTCAGCGTGTATCTGAAGAACCTCCGTGTAAACGGATATATAAATGTCGATGACAAAGGATATTTATCACTCACAGAGGAAGGCATGAAGATCGCATCCAAGATCTACGAGCGGCATGAAACGCTTGCCCATCTTTTTATGTCTCTTGGTGTGAACGAAGAGACTGCTTACGAGGATGCCTGCCGAATCGAACATGACTTGAGCGATGAAACATTTCAGGCGTTAAAGAATCATTACATCAATCACATGAGTCAGGCATAAATGACCGCATGAAAATATTGTTCAGATAACGATATATTACATAAAAAGCACGATTTGATTCACATCAAACCGTGCTTTCTTATTTTAATTTCCAGATTCAAGTCCTGACTATGCTTTCCCGACTTCCAGCTGCCGCGCGACCTTGCGTTTACACAGGAAGAACGCCGGAATCAGGAATGCATCCGCAAGCAGCCATGCGAGCGGGCTGGAATAGCAGGCTCCGAGATAGCCAAACGCCGGCACGAGCAGCATACCCGCGATACCGCGCGCGATCATTTCCATCACACCTGCGATAATGGCGAGTGATGAAAATCCCATACCTTGAATTGTAAAGCGAACCGTATTGACCAAGGTAAGCAGACAGTAAAATGCCGATACAATGATCAAAAACTGTGTTGAATTCTGCATGATAACCGGATCCTTCTCATCTAAGAACAGCATTGTAAGCTGGTCTCCGAACAACTTCACTACGATTACCATCAGTCCAGACACGATAAATCCAATGATACATGCGGCACGCAGACCTTTCCCTACACGATCCAGCTTCCTTGCTCCGATGTTCTGTCCGGCATACGGTGCCATCGTCTGACCAAGCGCATCAAACGGACACGCAAGAAATATATTGATCTTCGAGCCGGCTGTCATAGATGCAACATAGATGGAACCTAGTCCATTTACCGCTGTCTGCAGAATTACCGAACCGATTCCCGTGATGGAATACTGCAGTCCCATCGGAATTCCAACACCCGTCAATTTTCCTGCCAGATGTCTCTCCAGCTTCCAGTCTCCCTTCTCCATCGCAAGAATATCGAATTTTTTCTTAATATATATAATGCTGATCACACCTGATACGCCCTGGGAAACAACGGTTGCAAGCGCCGCACCATCGACGCCCATCCTGAACACTATGATGAGCAGCAGATCCAGACCGATATTGATGGCAGACGAAATCGCAAGGAAGATAATCGGCGATTTGCTGTCTCCCAGCGCACGCAGGATAGCTGCCGTCATATTGTACAGAATCGTACACGGAATTCCCGCAAAGATTATAAATATGTAAATATATGCGTATTCAAATATATTCTCCGGGGTGTTCATCCATGTTAAAACCGGGCGGCAGAACAAAAGCATCAGAGTTGTAATTACAACGCTGAAAAATGTACACAGCCACACAGAATTTGTCACCATCTTCCGCAGCAGCGGAAAATCCTTGGCACCAAAGCTCTGTGAGATCGGAACCGAGAATCCACTGCAAAGTCCCATACAAAATCCAATGACAATAAAATTCAGACTGCCTGTCGAGCCAACGCCTGCAAATGGATCCACGCCCAGATATTTTCCTACGATCATCGTATCAACCAGACTGTAAAACTGCTGGAACAACAGTCCCAGAAACATCGGAAATGCAAATCCGAGAATCAGTTTCATCGGCGATCCTACGGTCAGATCTTTCGCCGGGCTGGATGATTTTTTCATTTCTTTTTTCTCTTCTGACATCTTCCAGATTCCTCCTAATTATATCTCTCAAATCTTGTACATACATCTGTGCATGGCAGTTTTTGCACATAAAGAAATCGCCATAAGCAAATACAGGCGTTGCTCACAGCGATTTCTATTCATTCCTCGTTATAAGAGAACGATTTTTATCCGATTAATCCAGATGCTCTTTGATTGCAGCAAGCAGCTCATCGTAAGTCTCATATGCTGCAAGCTCCGGATTATCCTTCTTGATCTGTTCTGTACTCTTAAACAGGAAGCCTGCCTTGCTAGCCTTGATCATACCAAGGTCGTTATAACTATCTCCACTGGCGATGGTCTCAAATCCGATCGACTGTAATGCCTTAACCGTTGTCAGCTTTGACTGCTCACAACGCATCTTGAAGCCTGTGATTTCTCCACTTTCTGCAACCTCCAGAGAGTTACAGAAAATCGTCGGCCAACCAAGCTTCTTCATCAGTGGTGTTGCAAACTGTGCAAAGGTATCACTGATAATGATTACCTGTGTCAAACTGCGCAACTCATCTAAGAATTCCTTTGCACCCGGAATCGGATCAATCTTCGCGATTGTCTCCTGAATCTCTTTCAAACCAAGTCCATGCTCCTTCAGGATGCCAAGTCTCCATGTCATCAGCTTATCATAATCTGGTTCATCTCTTGTTGTCTTTTTCAGTTCCGGAATTCCACTTGCCTCCGCAAATGCGATCCAGATCTCTGGTACCAATACGCCCTCTAAATCTAAACATACAATATTCATTGCCATAACTCTATCCTCCGTTTTTTATTTTTATCATCCATTTAACCTGATGTTAAATTTTCTATTGAATTACGATATACGGGTGCATATCTTTCGATAATTCTGCCAGATATGCAAGCACCATATCCTCCGTTGTTGCAATGCATCCCAGTGTCGGCTGCTGCCCCACATGGAAGAAAATCGCCGAACCACGCCCCGGCTCCACCGGATTCTGATTGTACTCCACGACAAATCCATATTTGTAAGCATCCGTGTATTCAATCATACGTTCTGCACTCTGCCAGGTCTTTTCTCCATCAAGTTCTATGCGTTGATTATATAATTCACTGTCCTCATCGTCAACCCAATATGTATTTTCTGTAATTTGAAATGTTGAAAGACCCGTTTTCGGTTTCTCTTCTATATAAAATGCTTCGCCGATTGGAAATACCCCGGCAGGTGTCATCCGGCTTCCCTCATAAGACTCCCGGCTCACACCATTTGCCCCGACATAGCCCTCGGTTGTCAGTCCGGTATCCGTCCATTTTCCGTCCGTATCACAGATATACATGGATATCGTCGCTTTATCGTGATCTGCATCTACGACAACCAGTTGTCTGCAGGAAACCTCCGCCAGTTGTGCATAGCTGACCAGACTCCGATTCAAAATCTCTGTCAAAGCTTCCGGCTGTGCCTCATCAGGAACCGCCGCATCTGTCCCAGTCGCATCTTGGGCTGTATGCATCTGCTCCTCCATCGGCGTTGCCACATCCCCTGCCGTTGCATCTGCAGTCGCAGTCACCTCCGTGGCTGCCATCTGTGCGTGTTTCTTTTTCTGCTGATTGTGTGTGAGATTTGCGATTACAATTCCCAGAACTGAACCGATCAAAAGCCCCATCAACATACAGAACAACATCCGCAAATTCTTCATAGATACCCCCTAATTCAATGTAATCTCAATATGTGGATTCATGTTTCCATCCAACAGTTTCAACAATTCTGTCATATTTTCTGCTGAAATATCAATACAGCCTGCTGTCTCACTGACATTGCTATAATTTCCACAGATCGTAATGACTGAGCCTTTTCCCGGTGTCACGCCATCCGAAGACAAGCCATCTCCATTATGTTCGATAAAGATAATTGCATTTAATTTTCCGTTTACGATATTGCTTCCGACATGATCAACACTCACATCGCCTACCGTATTCGTATCGACAAGTGTGTTATACAGTTCGGATTCTGCATCATCTACGATTGCGGCTGAGTCACTTGCCAGTTTAAAATTCATGTTATTTTTCGGATCAACATTTGCCATCACAAAGCCAAGCTTAAACGTTCCCATCGGTGTGACACCTTTTCCTTCTCCGTAGTCAGAACCGATTCCATTTCTGCCAAGCACACATGCAACAGAATATTTGTTAACCCAGTCGCCATGTTCCCAGTTATAAACGGTCAGCGTTCCAGATGTGCTTCCCGCATGTGCGGTTACCGTAATCTTCTGGGAATATTCATATGGACATTCCGCTTCCTCTGTGGTTGCTTCAGTCGTCTCCTCTGTCGTCGTTGCTTCGGTCGTTACCTCCGTGGTTGTTGGCGCCGCGGTTGTCGTTTCTTCCTCCTGATTGACTGGATGGATCAATACAACATAGATTGCAACAGCCGCACCTATGATCAGCACAATCAGAATTGGCAGTAAAAACCGCAACATCAAGGACGCCTTCTGCGTCTCCCTTGTCACTTTTTCTTTTTTCGGTTGCAGATGCATCTCTTCCTGTGTATTATATGCATCCGCCTGCTGTACATTTCTTCGGTGATTGACCAGATCTGTTGGTTGCTGCGCCGGTGACTGTCTCCTCGGCTGCTGTACCAATGGCTGCCCGCAAGTTGGCTGTTTCGATGATTGCTCCTGTTTCTGCGCGTACATTGGCTGCATCGATGGTTGCTCTGTTTCCTGTACATACATCTGCTGCCCGGTTCCTACCGTTGGCTCCTGCAAAATATCCGCAAGCATCTGTAATTCCTCTGCAAATTCCAATGCCGTCGCATAACGTCTCGCCGGATCTGGTTCACACGCTTTCTGGATAATCTCGTCAAACACACCACTGATGCCCTGTTTCGGAATCAGCGATTTCATCAGCATGCCGAGTGCATACACATCCGTCCCTGCATGGTAAGCGCCACCCTGTGTCAGCTCCGGTGCAACAAATGTCGGGATTGTCCCCTCCGGATATTGCCGCACGTTCTCATACCCGATCAACTGATAATTTCCGGGTGACACAACCAAGATATTCCCCGGCTTTACATCCCCATGCACACGTCCCTGCTGGTGGATCACGGAAAGCGCTTCCGCAATCTGCGCACCCATACGTGCAAGCTCTGCTTCCTGCATCGGCATCTGTGCAATATATTGTTCCAAAGTCAATGGATAATTCATCCCATGTCTCCTTTTTATCATATTTAAACTAGGCATAGTTTACCACCATTTATCCCAGTTGACTAGCCGCTATCTTGAATTTATTTATATTTGCTTTACCGGAAAAATGTGGTATTCTATATATTGTTATTTGTTTCCTTTTTGCGTTTGTTATGATTTGAAACAAACGCATTCACAGAAGATATGAGGATTTACTATGCGAAAGATTATCATATTTTTTATTATTCTGACGATCATCGGCACGGTCAGTCTCGTCGCGATCAATCTGCGGAAGGATTCGTCCCATACAGATGATACCTCCGAGGCAGAAATCTCACAGCCGATCGACCTTTCCGGGCTGGATTCCTATCAGCCAGTTAGTGGCAGCGTTGCAACGGTAACCAACGCCGGGGCAGATGAAAAACCAGCTTCCCAATCCTTTACCATCAGCATGAATTTCGTCGGCGATATCATGCTCGCGGGTAACGACACCGCTACCAGCAGCATCGACGCCATGGCGAACAGCCAGCCGAGCACGTATTTCTTCGAAAATGTACGGGATTATTTCTTAAATGATGATATCACAATTGCGAATTGTGAAAATGTTTTCTCCGACAATGACAATCTGGCGAAAACGGATAAGGGCGAAGCCGCCGCACTCGAACAATACAATAATGCGGTTGCGGAATATAACTCTGCAGTTGCACTTGCACAACAATCCGGAACGACTGTCAGCATGGAGAAGCCGGAATATACCTTCCGTGCATTCTGGTTCCGCTCCCACGCTGCAACTGCCAAGCTCCTGCCGGAAAATGGCGTCGATATTGTCTCGATTGACAACAACCACACTTATGATTTCGGCACCGATGGCAACATGGATACGCGTGCTGCCTTAGATGTGGCAGGTGTTGACTGGGGCAAGGACGGAAAGATCGTCTACAAGGAAATCAATGGTTTCAAGATTGCATTTGTATTCGGAAGCATGTACTCCGCCGGAGCTGAACAGGCAATGTTAGTGGATCTGGAAGAGGCAAATGCAAACAGTGATTATCAGGTTGTATATTTCCACGGCGGTGAAGAGAAGGTACACGCCTACGAGGACTGGAAACAGGCGTCCTGCCATAACTTAGTCGACCACGGTGCCGACCTCGTCATCGGTTCCCACCCACATGTCTTACAGCCGATGGAGACTTACAACGGTGTGAACATCGTATATTCACTGGGGAATTTTATCTTCGGTGGAAATAATTACCCGGAGAACAGAACGTTGATCTATAACCAGACTTTGACGATCACACAGGATGCAGCGACTGGTGGTTTCACCGTAGCGAATACAGACATCACCTTGATTCCATGTTATGTCTACACCGGGGAATCCAACAACTACCAGCCTGCCGTCATTGAAAACGAGACGGACAAGCAGCTTGTAATCGACTTTATGCAAGGAAAGCGGGAACTGCCTTACTAGGCATCCCGCTTTTTTCTTCGATACTTTTTTCTTTTTTTGCGCACAGTCTTGCCGCGTTTTGCCGCCTGTGCCTTACGGAATTCCTGAATCTCCGCAAGCATCGCGGTGTAATCCCGCTCAAATAGCGCATCACTGATTTCCTTATGAACCACCTCGACTGGTAACCGGTCTACAATGATTGTACGGACAAAATCCTTGCTTTTCTGCTTGTACATCGGCAGTCCGTATTTTTCCTGAATATGTGCAAGCTCTGGGCGCCACAGCACACGAATCGTCCGAAGAAGCTGTGCATACGGATTGTCGCTCATCTCCCGCACAATATAGAAATCCACATGGTCTTCTTCCTGTTCTACCGACACGATCCCCCAGTGCTCCGGCACATGCTCCGCAACATGACTTGCATGTGAGCTCCCGACAACCACGATATTCGCATCGAAATACAGATCGTAGTCTGCGACCTGCCGCTCTAACCGCGTGTATGTATCCGCATCACTTTTTATCTCGATTCCAACAATCTTTTCGGGAATCACCATCACGACATCCGCCCGCGAATTCCCGACGGTTTTCTCCTCCAAGATCCGCACCTTACCGTACCGCTCTTCGAGGAACTCAAATAATGGTTCCCGTATATCTTTATCCAGTAACATCGTATGTTCCATCCTGTTTTTCTAGCACATTCTGAACACCATTTTAACAAGATCTTACATCAAAAACAAGAGTCCGAGGAACATCCCTGCACCGATTACATTTGCCTTCACAGGAAGCTTCGTCGGCAATGTGACGACAGCTAACGGAAGCAGATTGAAGATACATGCCCATCTCGGCATCCCCCGAAACGAAACACTCGACTTCTCATAATCCTTCAAGTCCGTCAGGTTCACCTTGCCATTCGGTGCATAGGTGAGCAGCCAGTCCGATGCTCCACAGAAAATATGTCCGATCAATCCCAACAATAACATGAATTTCATTTGTTCTTCCCTCCCACAGTGTTGGTCTATATGCGATTTATACAGCATGCACCAAGTGCAGAGTCAAGGAGAATTTATGACTTTAAATATATTTTCCCGTAATACTGTCTTTATTTGCTGCGATCTGCTTCGGTGTTCCAACCGCAACGACACGGCCACCGGCGGCACCACCGCCCGGTCCCATGTCTATCACATAGTCGGCGTTCCGGATCACATCTAAATCATGCTCGATCACAAGCACGGTTGCACCCTGATCGACAAGCGCCTGAAATACGCCAAGCAATGTCTGCACATCCAGCGGATGCAGCCCAATCGTTGGCTCATCGAATACAAAGACCGAATCCGCCTGTCCTTTTCCCATCTCGCTGGCAAGCTTCAACCGCTGTGCCTCTCCACCAGACAGGCTCGGCGTCTCCTCACCCAGCGTCAGGTAACCGAGTCCCAGATTCTTCAATACCTGCAGGCGCTGGCGCACGACCTTCCACTCCGCCGCTGCTTCCAACGCAGTATTCACATCCATATCCATCAACTGTGGCAGGGAATACTTCGCTCCCTGTTTCGTCTCATAGCCGATCTGCCATGCTTCCTTCCCATACCGTGATCCGTTGCATTCCGGACATGGTACATCCACGTCTGGCAGGAATTGCACATCGAGGCTAATCTGTCCTGTTCCATCACACACCGGACATCGCAGCTTTCCGGTATTATAGGAGAAATCGCCTGCCTTATATCCCGCTTCCTTCGCATCTGGTGTCTTTGCATATATCTTCCGCAGTTCATCGTGTACATTCGCATACGTTGCGACTGTCGACCGCACATTGATTCCGATTGGCGATGCGTCGATCAGCTTCACATGTGCGATTCCCTCTGCCGAAATCTGCTTTACATGTGCTGGTAGCGTGGCTCCCTGCAGGGATGCTTCCAAGCCTGGAATCAGGCTTTCTAAAACCATCGTTGTTTTTCCAGAGCCAGACACTCCGGTTACTACGGTCAGACGCCCCTTCGGGATATCCACTTCCAATGGTTTGACCGTGTGAATCGCATCCGTCGACAGATGCAGTGTTCCAAAGTCAAACTTTTCCTCCGCGCGCGCCTGCTCACGCACACGCATATCCGCTTTCCGCGCCAGAAATGGTCCTATCATCGAATCCGGATTTGCGATAATCTGCGGAATATCACCCTGTGCGATCACATAACCACCACCGGCACCTGCCTCTGGTCCCATCTCAATAATCCAATCCGATTCCGATAAGATCTGTGTATCGTGGTCGACCAGAAGCACCGAATTTCCGTCTGCAACAAGGTCATGCATAACAGCATTCAAGCCTTGAATATTCGATGGATGCAGTCCGATCGACGGCTCGTCCAATACATATAATACACCGGTTGTACGATTCCGCACGGCGCGTGCAAGCTGCATCCGCTGCCGTTCCCCCGTCGAAAGTGTAGATGCTACACGATCAAGTGAAAGATAAGAAAGTCCCAAATCCATCAACCGTCTGGCTACGGTCTGGAACGACTCACAGATTGCCTCTGCCATCGGCCGCATCTCCTCCGGCAAAGAATCCGGCACACCAGCTACCCAGTCGACCAATTCCCCAAGCGTCATCTTACAGGCTTCATCCAATCCAATTCCGCGCAGCCGTGGTGCCCGCGCCGCTTCAGAAAGCCGGCTGCCACCACATGCCGGACATACCTCTTCCTTAAGGAATTTCTCAACACGCTTCATGCCCTTTTCATCCTTCACCTTCGCCAAGGCATTTTCCACTGTATAAATGGCATTGTAATATGTAAAATCAAGTTCACCCGCCTGATTCGATTTTTTCGCCTTATACAAAATATGCTTTTTCTCCGCCGGTCCATGATAGACAATGTCTTTCTCCCGCTCCGTCAGCTCACGAAATGGAACGTCTGTACGCACGCCCATCTCCCGGCAGACATCTGTCATCAAAGACCACATGAGACTGTTCCAAGGTGCAACGGCGCCATCGTCAATGCTGATGGAATCATCCGGCACAAGCGAATCAATATCCACCGTTCGGACACTGCCAGTTCCGCCACAGTTCGGACACGCCCCCTGCGAATTAAATGCCAGTTCCTCCGCACTTGGTGCCTGCACCTTCGCCCCGCACTCCGGACACAAAATCTCCTGTTCTGCTGCCACCTTTAATGTGGGCGGCACATAATGTCCGTTCGGGCAGCGATGGGATGCCAGCCGGGAATACATCAACCGCAGGCTGTTCAAAAGCTCCGTCCCGGTTCCAAATGTACTGCGAATCCCCGGAATGCCCGGCCGCTGATGCAGTGCCAGTGCTGCCGGTACATATAACACTTCATCCACCTTTGCCTTTGCCGCCCCGGTCATCCGCCGCCTTGTATAAGTCGACAACGATTCCAGATATCGTCTGGAACCCTCAGCATACAACACGCCAAGCGCAAGTGATGATTTGCCCGAACCGGACACACCTGCAATCCCAACGATCTGATGTAATGGCACATCCACATTGATATTTTTCAAATTATGTACGTTTGCACCCCGTACTACAATCTTCTTCGGTTCATTCTCCGCCATGTTCGTTCCTCTTTTCGTCCAATGATCCAGTCAATCTGTATTTCTAAATTTTATTTACTCAGCCGTGCCGCCCTTTGCAACATACTCAGCAAGTGTCAGGTTCTCCGCCTTCATCCGTCTCACTCCTCCATCTTCAAAATTTTCTTTGCACTTTCCGTAATGCTCTTATAACTCTCGCAGAATTCCTTCAAATGCTTCGCCCCCGCATCGGTCACCGAATAATATTTCCGGATCGGTCCAAGCGGGGATTTCTCTTTGCGGCATTGGATGCAGCCGTTCTTCTCCAGCCGCGTAAGCACCGGATACATCGTTCCTTCGCCAAGCTCAGTGAATCCAGATTCCGTCAGCCGTTGCAGAATCTCATAGCCGTATGTCTCATGTTCCGCAATCACCGATAGCACGCATCCTTCCAGAATTCCTTTCATTAATTGTGTATCTATCATGATAGCTCCTCCATTATGGGGCAGTTTTCGTATTTCTTCTATCACACTACTTTGTATCGCCAAGTAGTATGATAAGAAAATACCACAGCTACTTTGTATTGTCAAGTAGCTGTGGTATTATAAATTTATTTATTTTCTTCCTTCTTCAACCAGACGGTTGACTTTTCCAGATCATATGCCCTCGTATAACCGTCATCGTCATATAACTGATAGGTGCTATTCGCATATCCAATCAGCTGCAGGCTGTCCATATCAATCTCATCCACGCACTCTGCAGCATCCACAAGCGGAATGCACTTGCCCTGACGGATAAATAAGATAACCTCGTTCAACGGAACCTCGACAAAATGATGTCCCTTCGGCATTTCCGTCTGTTCGATTTTTCCGTCCGGGCAGAAACGGACAAGCATCATCGCTTCCGGCAGGTACACATATCTGCCGATTGCATTCTGCGTATACACAGGTGCGATCATGATTTCATTTCCGAGCATCAACTGATCTTCCACATTTACAGCCATCCGATCTTCCGGGTACTCAAATGCAAGCGGCTTAAACATCATGTCATCGGTCAGTGCAGCCTTCATATATTCGCTGTAAATGTATGGAATCAACCGATACCGCACACCGATTATATGCCGGAAATCCTCAATGTGTTCAAACTGATAACACTCCTGTTCTCTCGTGTTCTCGCAGGAATGATCCCGCATAAGCGGCGTAAATACACCGAGTGCCAGCCAGCGGAGCAGCAGATCCCGTGTCGTGTTACAGCCAAAGCCACCCAGATCGGCACCGGTATATAAGAACCCGCACATATTCAAGGATGGCAGCATCTTCAGATTCAACAGAATATGTGACCACCAGGATTTGTTGTCACCGGTCCAGATCCCGCCATAGCGATGCATGCCAATATAGGATGAACGTGAGAACAACAGGCAACGCTTATCCGGCGAAATCTCACGAAGTCCTTCCCCCGCTGCACGCGTCATGTTATATCCAAACAGATTGTGCACCTGATCATGCCGCACCATCTTGCCATCTACATTGTGATACATAGATGCATAGTCTTCCGCGTTGTTCGCAAGGCCGGTCACTTGCGCCCTGATTGCCCATACATCCTGCACGGTTTCCTCTTTGTCAATGAACGCTTTCATCGCTTCCTTTACATCTTTTACACCCTCCGGTGTGAAAAATATCGCAGGTTCGTTCATATCGTTCCAAAATCCCTCTATGCCGGCATCCGTCAGGCGCTTATATTTCTCTCCAAACCATTTTCTGGCATCCGGATTTAATACATCCGGAAAATGTGTATATCCGGGCCAGACAGCGGCTACAAAATCACTTCCGTCCTGTCTCTTACAGAAATAATTCTTCTCGACGCCTTCCTCGTACACATCATATCCCTCTTCGATTTTTACGCCTGCATCAATAATCGGAACAAGCCGGATATGATCCTTCTTCAGGTTCTCTACGTACTGCGGGAAATCACGGAACTCCTCATTTACCGTAAAATCTTTATAGTTATCCATATAGTCAATATCCATATAAACCATATCTATCGGAATATGATTTTCCCTGTATTTTTCTGCCACCGCGACAAAATCCTCCGGCGTTTTATATCCCCAGCGGCTCTGCCCGAAGCCAAACGCGAATTTCGGTGCAATATAGCTTCTGCCAATCATCTTCCGAAACTGCTTTGTAATATCGTATGGTTTTTCGCCTGTAATAACATACAGATCAAGATCTGCCCTTTCACAGAAGATATGAAGCTCGTCCGATCTTGTGTAACCGACATCAAAGGTGAGTGTTGACGGATAATCAAAGTAAAGTCCAAACGTCTGCTCCCCTGACACGATAATAAAATTATGCGCAGCATACAGCGAATATACATCTTCATGATGATGGGGATTATCTGAATTGTTGCTGATATACTGGTAGCCGCGTTTGTTGATGCCACGGTTTGCTTCACCGAGTCCATATACGACATCCTCATCACGAAGCTTATAAGTGAAAGAAAATCCTTCCTGTAAATGAATGTCGCCAAACTCCGGCATTCCTTCCGATGCTGCAAATGGTTCTGTCACAGATTCTGTTGGAAACGGGGTTCCATAGGTATATTTTTTAATCATTTCGCATTCTCCTTCCGATTGTTTTGTCTTACGTTTTGTTAATATCATTATATTGTCAAGCAAGCTAATATTCTTGCATTATCTTCGTTATTTTATGACACAATATTGACTTTTCTTAAAAAATAGCATATTTTAACTATAAGAACTTATGCAGGCACAGGTCTGGTGCGAATCTACTTTCAAAAAAGGAACGATTATACGATATGAACCAGGACATTTCTCTAAAAGAAAATATTCATTACGGAACAAAAGAACATCCTATTTCCAGATTACATTTTGATACAGGGGCCGGTACACCCTATCCGGAATATTTCTTTGTTGCGCGCCACTGGCACCACTATATGGAAATTCTCTATATTGAGAAGGGGAGCTTTGAATTTGAAATCAATCTGCAGAGCTTTACCTTATCACAAGGAGATATCTGTATCCTGAATCCCGGTGACCTGCATCAGATCAAGGGGAATTCCTCCGATACCAAGCACAACGTGATCTTATTCGACCCGTGTATTCTGGATTTTTCCTATGAAGATGAAATGCAGGAAAAATGTATCAGACCACTGATAAACCAACTGGCTCTATTGCCAAATATCTACCATTGCGGTTCATCCATCCATGCCGCCCTTTCACCTAAAATCAAGGCTCTTATGGATACTGCCGCAGAAATGGATTACGGCTGGTATATGACAAGCAAACTACTGATTCTCGATATTATATCATCCATTTATACAGCCAATCTCATGCAATCAGTCCAAAATGCACACGCACAGACAAACCAAAAGAAAATACAGAACTATAAGTCTGTCATCTCTTATATGGAGCATAATTATAACCAGCCTGTCACATTGCAGGACCTGGCGGATACCATCCCATGCAACAGCCAGTATCTCTGCCGTTTTTTCAAGGATATTGCAGGTGTTTCTCCGATTCAGTATCTGCTTAATTACCGCATTCAAAAGGCATGTATTCTGCTTGAAACGACAAACAATCCAGTGCTTGATATCGCACTGGATTGCGGATTTGAAAATGTCAGTTATTTTATTCGCAAATTTAAAGAAATTATGTGTTGTACGCCCAAAGCCTATCGGAACAAACATACGCAAAGGTAATACAGGCGAATTATTCTCCGTGCTGCCATCCGATCGTTTATTATTCCCTGGATGGCAGGCAATTCTGCGGCTGGATGTTCCCGCTTCCACCGTATCGCCCGGATCTTTCTGCAGTGCTCCAAGGGCACCGTTCGATATTCTTCCCAGATTTTTCACGGTCCTTCCACCTATGGACGAAGTAAACTTACAGGAAGCCTCAAAGCTTTCCGGGTGCAATCCGTAGCATTCTGTCAAGGCTGCCTGCGAAGCACCCCAGACATCCCGAGCTTCATTTATAATCATCTGTTTTTTTGTCTTATCGATATACCCAAGCAATGTCGGAACCAGAAACGCCATTTTCCGCCTTATGCATGGGAGCGAACACGCACCGTGTTTATTCAGTGCAGGATTTTCGGCCATGATTTTCTGAGCGCCACATAAGAGATCAGAAAGTTTGCTAGCCAGCCGGCAGGTACGGCAAGCCAGACAAATGCGATTCCAAACCTCGGTGCACAAATCAAAGCAACCGCCAGACGAATTGCAAGATTTACCATATTGGCAACCAGAAACGGCCGCATGATTCCGAGCCCCCGAAGAACTCCATCTGTCGCCATCTTGATACCCATGAAGATAAAGAAATATCCAATCCATCTCATATAATCCCCGGATACCTGATATGCAAAAGCAGTTCCGTCTTTCCCCAGGAACAACGAGGAAATCTGCGTATGCAGTGTTTCAATGACGGCAAACGCAAGGATTGCAAAACTCACATCTAACACCAATGCAGCATGATAGCCCTTCTTGATACGCTGTGGTTTCTTCGCACCAAGATTCTGGGAAACGTATGGGGACACCGCATTGCCAATAGATACAAATATCAGTGAAAAAACATTTTCTACCCTCATCGTCGCAGCATAACCGGCAAGTGCCTGTGTACCGAACGGATTTACAACTGCCTGTACAATCATCATACCGATCGACACGGTGGACTGCTGGAGAACCGAAGGAACGGCAATACGAAGCATGGAATACAGTTCCTGCCGTTCAAACCAGCGAAAAGGGCTCTGATACTGCCGCATCCGATGAATAAAAATCAGGAAAGACAGCACTGCGGAAATTCCTTGTGCAATAAGAGTCGCAAGGGCTGCGCCGAACACGCCCAGACCCAGGCCGGCCACCATCCAGAGATCCATAAGAATATTCAATATCGACGATACGATCAGAAGCACCAATGGAATCTTCGACTCCCCGATGGAAGTAAACATGGTTGATAGAATGTTATACATAAACAGAAACGGAAATCCCATAAAATAGACCCGCAGATACAGCACCGCATCATCCAGTATATCCGCAGGTGTGTGTAATAACCGCATCATCAAATCAGAAAAGCAAAATCCAAGGACACTCAGAAGTATGCTCAAGCTTAAAAAACTGATCAACGATGTTGACACTATTGTTTTCATTTTTCCATAATTTCGGGCACCAAAATAACGGCTTACAAGCACACCGGCACCCACACCGGCACCCAATGCTACACAAATAAAAACATTGGTAAGCGCTGCACAGGCACCAACAGCCGCAAGCGCGGAAGAACCAACAAACTGACCAACGATTATGGAATCAGCCATATTATATACCTGCTGGAAGAAGCTGCCGAGAATCATAGGCATCGCAAATACGGTCAACGCTTTCAGAGGCGCATCTGTAATTAAATATTCATCTTTTGACATTATTGTTTCCTCCTGAACTTTCCCGGTCTGTTCATAATGTCTTTTTTAATCTTTCCAGATCATCCGCATCCGGGTGGGATAAAGCGCGATCAAAATTCTCAATCAGCATATCAAGATTCGCCGGATGTTCCGGATTCTCTTTCATTTTAATATAACGGTCGCGCACAGACTGCGGCATCTTTCCCTGACACATATACGCTCCGATAACCTCATTGCTGGAATCAATAGATTGTCTGACCTGCTCAAGAATTTTGTTAAAATATGTGTTGCTTCCACCGAAGCCGGCTGTTCCAAACAAAAAAATCTTCTTATTTTTTAGTTTCGATAACAATTCTAATGTCTTATTGTCTGCGTTTCCTTTGTCCGTCCAAAAACCGATATACAGCAAATCAGATTCCGGTACCTGTAATTCATTCCCGCCAAAATAATCACACATATCCTGAGGCAGCGTTTCATGGATTGTATCTGCCAGTTTCTTTGTATTACCGGTTACGCTGCTGAAAATTATCGAATAATTATTTGATGTCATCCTTCTTTATCTCCCTTCATTTCCTGCTAACTTCTATTAGAGTAACATAATAATAGCATATCCAGTCCAAATAAGTCGTGATAATATTTTCTTGCACGCTCTATGTCTTTCACGACAATAAGTATATTTCTTAATTTCATATTTGCTTCTCCTTATAATGCAGAAACTTATATTCCGCATTTCTCCTCAGAACAGATCCAACATATTATCCAGATAAATCGCTTCCCTCACATGAATCTGATACTCCGGCTTCGTCATATAATAAAGCACAAATTCCAACACCAACGCACTTCCTAATCCGCGTCCTTCAATCTTGAAATTGGAAAATCCCATCGGCAGATAGACGTCTTTTATCGCATCAACTCCAATAAATCCCGGATTCGACATTGCCTTTGAGAACCGGTATCCCTGTTCCGACTCTGGTGCCATGCATCGATGATCCGGTGCTTTTATGCCAAGTGCTTTCCGGCTCACATCCTCATAACATACTTTCCGTTCTTTGCACCCAAACCAGCAACATTCATTGCACAAAAACTCAACCTTCGCCTTTTCTTCATCCGTCAACGTATGCAGATCTTCAAACCGTTTATTCAACCGGAAATCAGGCACTACATAACGAAAGTCGTCCCGCTTTAGTTCATCCCGGAACTGTTCAAACTCCGTCAGAACCTTTGTGGTCGATGAGACAAGATACAAGCCCGGATACTGCCTCTTCAGATACGCCAGTAATAAATCCGAATGCACAATCACTCCATTTTGCACTGTTCCACCTTTTTCAAATAACGTGCAAAGTGTGTTGCATTTCTTGTCAGATAAGTGTTCTTCCTGCAGCAACGAATTACTGAATGTCAATCTCGTGGAAATACCATATTCCTGCATCAGATGCAGCACTTCCTGTGCACTGTGTTCGCCGTCTCCGATCCGTCCACCGCCCCAGATACAATCTGCCGGTGCCCCATAGATGGAACCAATCTCACACCAATCATAAAAGTATTCCCGATGCTTACGAAATAACGGCAGAAATAATTCGTATAACTCATAGAATTCAAATAACCCCGGAAGGTGGTAATATACAGTTTTCTGTGTGGTTTGCTTCATTTATCGGTTCCTATCTCTTCATACCCTAACCTCTGGTACAAATTTCTTGCTCTTGTATTTCGCACATTTGTATCCAGCTCAACTACAACAATAACTACGCAAAAATCGAAACAGCTCTACGTTTGTCTTACCATTTACACCCTCTGCCTGAAAATATTCCGGCAGGGCTATCGCTGTAGAGCATTCCCCGCAGATATCTATACCATATACGGGTGCCCGCTCCAGAAAATATTGAAGCATATGTTCAAGCATCCCCAGCGTCAGTTCGCCTTGATTCCAATTTGTTTCACTGTATTGTTCAGAAAGCACATCCTTGTCGATTGAAATGTACAACGGTACACCGCCGTGAATCCGTTTTAACCGTTCCACACCTTCTCCTTTACGGATTTCCTCTGCGGAAAAAGTTATGAGTTTATCCAGATGCTTTGTACGAATTTGTTTTATATCGTCTTCCGCCGGCCCGATCAAAATAAATTGTTGCAATGCCGGATTCTGATCAAGAACCATTCCCGCCCAATCGCCACAGCTCATCATTCCTTCCATTAACGGTTGCTGCATATCTGTATGATGATCGAAAACAATCAAAGAAAACGGGCTGTGAATCTGGTCCGTAAATATCTTCGTAACATAATGATAATTGCCAGAATCCACAAAATGGATTCCATGCACTCCATACGGCTCTATTCTCCTGCAAATCTCCCGCTCTGCCTGTGGAGAACAATACAGGTTGCTTCCTTCAATATCTGAACAGTCAATCCACGAAAATTGCTCTCTGTCTGCACATATTTCATCATCATATACATGTGTAAAATCCAAAATCAAATGATATGGTTTCATCTGTAATTCACCCCTAATAATATACAAACAGAAAGTTATCTTTTAATAGTATCATTTTTTTCGTATGGTATTGGAAGATTATGTTCTTTCTGTAATTGCCCTATTTTATCACAAATAATGTCATACAAATTATTATCTGTATAAGCAATTTTATCAATATCAACCTCATTTTCTGGAATTATACCGCTGTTAAATTTTTGAGCATACATACCACACTCTTTTATATAAGACATTATTAACGTTATTTCTTCTTTTTCTATGTTCGAAAATATTGACTGTTCTAATAATTTCTTACTAATAAAATTGCAGAAATAAGAATGATCTTCATCCCAATTTATATTACCATCGTCTTGCGCTTCACAACGAAGTTCTTCTATTTCTCTTAACAACTCTCCCTGTAAATTATCTGCCTGTCCACTTTTAGGAACATAATTTTTCCATATATATTTACACTCATCAAAATACTTTTGACTATAATCTGTTGCTATAATTTTTTCAATTGTTAAACTACTGCTTTTCCTTTTTAATTTATCAAATATTCCCATTATTTATCCTCATAATCCATCAATAACCTGTTATATACGGAAAGCAGGACAGTTGACTTTCAATCATCTATCCTGCCTTTATTTACCTCATAACTATTTACACTTTTTCGTTTTCCCGTGCTTCCGGCACTTCCATAGTAATCGCATCCACATCGTATTCCGGAGCATGCTTCATCACAATATCATAGATTGCAGACTCATAATCCTTACTTGAATACTCCTGTATCTTAAATTAAATGAATTGAACTATGTCGTCAAGCATTTTTATATTTATTGTGTTTTTCCTATCTGATCAACCGTGTACCAAACTGCAAGTCACACTTCACCTCTTAGAAATTATAAACTTTTACTCTTGCGGATATGGTTCGATTCCCAAAGAATACTTCACCTCGTCACACAATTCTTCATAGGATAAATCATATGGAAAAGGCTCTGCATCATCCATAATATTGTTCATTAGCTCATCCAAATCCCCACATTCTATTACAATAAAGGGCTTTTTACTAAAAAGGACTTCATCCACTCTGAAAAATAATCCTTTATATGTAAATACTGATCGTTCAGAACGATGCATTTCTTCAAAATCATCTGAACAGCTTGTTGTTTTAACCTCATAAGGTAAACGGATTTCGTATTTTGAAGCACCTAATTGAAGCATAATTTGTTCTATCGTATCTTTAACCGCTTCAAAATCAGCTCTTGATACATCTTCATACCACCACATCTTTGTCCCCTCTGCTATTTCCAATGTTACTCTCCAGCCTTTTATTATATGCAGTCAATATTCTTCCTGAATGATCCTCTGTATGTTCAAATAAAAGCCATTGTTCACATTCCTCTTCATAATGCGGATAAGCATTGGAAATATAGCATTCTATTCTCACGCCGTTATCCATTTCAACGAACAAATCATTGGATTTACTAATGGATATGCTTGTCACTTTTCCACCAATTATCTGATTCCGAAACTTATCTGTATTGAACCATTCATCATTATGTTTGCTCTCTTCTTGATCCCAAGAATTGTAATCCATCGTTGTTATTATCAAGTCATCATTAAGAAAAATTCTAGTCAATCCCAATCCATGCAATACGAGATTATCGCTGAAACAGAAATCCAGCATTTCACATATGCAGTTAAGCCCTTCAAGCCGTTTTCCAACCCAAAGATTAATAAAATCATTTATCGTTTTATCCATGATAATCCTTTCCTTATGAGTGGTCTCACCTAACACTCATATATTTTTCTGTACTTTCACTGACAATGGTTAGAATCACGAAAGTTTATATTGCATAAAATTTTTATTCGGAACAAATCCAAAGTTCGAATATAACTTAACGCCCATATCTGACGCTGTGATCTGCACTGTTCCACAGCCATATTCTTTTGCATCATGAACAACGCGTGTTAACAGCTCTTTTGCGATACTTTTTCTTCTGTAGTCCGGATCAGTAAACATGCTGGATAGTAACCCTATCTTTCCACTTGGGCAGCCAAAATATGGCGGTTTCTCTACAAAAGATATCCCACTCGTTCCAATAATCCTATCCCCGTCAAAAGCAAGCCAAGACACGAATGTTCCATCTCCCATATGGCGTATATAATACTGCTTTAATGCAGGTACCAAATCAATATCCTCCTTAGCACCTTCTTCTCTCAGTTGCTTTATCCGCATATCAATAAACGTATTCAGTTCTTTCTCTGTCAGTCTTCTATACTCTATTTTCATGGTATCCTCCCCCTGATTTTACTTATAATTTCTCGTAACCCTTGGCAGCTAATCCACCCCATGCTTTATCTTCGCCTCAATCTCTTTCAGCTCAGTTATTCTATCTATCCTGATAATTGTCTTTATGTTATTATCGAAGCCATTAAACAGGCAAATCAATTCATATCCAATTTCCCGAAGTTCTTTGGCAACGATATTTGCTTCCAGTATATCGTAGTTTATTTCAGATGTAATCTCTTTTCCAGACAAAGAATAATTCATAACTTCACGTCGATATTCAGAATTTACCCTCTCCGCGTTCAATTGTTTTCCTGAACCAATACTCAACAAAATTCTATTAATTCCTTTTACAAAGCTATCTATTCCGATGGTATTGTCCAATAAAAAAGCAAAACCATTTTTCTCCAATTCTCTTATCCAACAGTCATAGAAAGTATTGAAATGTTCCTCATCTTTACGGTCAAGCAGCACATGATACTCCGGCAGAGTATTTATATCATATCGCCTGTCCGTAATTATCTCATTGAATGCTTCGTAAAGTTTTGCATCTATAGTCCCTTCCTCAAAGACTAAATCATAACCATCATATTCACATGAAATGCTGAATAACTCCGGTTTCATTTGTTTTTTACTTTTTATAAAATCTATAAAATGTCTCACTTTTATGCCCCTAATTGAGTTTCAAACAACAAAATGCCTATTATATATGTAAAGCAGGACAGTTGACTTTCTATCATCTATCCTACCTTTATTTACTAACAATTATACTTTTTCATTTTCCCGTGCTTCCAGCACTTCCGTAGTAATTGTGTCCGCATCGTATTCCGGAGCATGCTTCTTCACAATATCATAGATCGGCTGGATAGTTTCAACAGATTCTTTAAGCTCATCTGCAATCTGTTCAAGCGACTTATTCTTCTGAAGTTTTTTGATAATTGAATTCACAAGACGACGATACCCTTCTGCGCGACCTTCTGCAATTCCAGATGAATACCCTTCCGCACGTCCTTCTTCCACACCATCGTTAAACCATTCCTGCTTCGCATTCTCCATCTGCTTTTCGTATGTCAGATCAAACATCATAATTTTCTGCACATCCTCTCCGCGTTCCAGCAAAAAATCCTTTAAGATATCCTCTGCAATGCAACGGTTCACCGCATCTCTGATTGCAGTCTCATAATCCTTCTCGCCCTTTTCTGCCTTTGCAAGATTCTCATTTACATATCCAACAAATATTGTTCGTTTGATACACCAGAAATTGCCAGTTAATCACTTGGTATCTAACAATGCTATCGGATGCCGGATAACCGTTTTCCATTTTTCAGGAGCAACTTTTCTTGCATCTGAAAGATAAATTTCATGATGCAATCTATCTCTTGACAGATCATTTTTATATCCATTTTCCTGCAAATATGTATCCATGATTTCAACAGTCGCCGGTTCATCATCAAATGCTCCAAAATGCATAATCTGAACGCATAAGCCTTCTTCTATCGTGATAAACTCTGCCGACGAGCAATCCAGTTTCTTCTTTTTTGTAGCGGTTTCTACCGCCCAGTCAAAATCCTTCTTCGTAATAAAATCTGGAAGTCTTATCACGGAAATCCAATTAAATGCATCCTTATTCGAGTAATCAATCCCATCAACATCATCCTGCCACCAAAAGCCTTCGAGCGGTGGCACAACATATTCGAAGAATCCATCTATTTTGTAATCCGTCTTGTAACTCATCTTAAGTGTATATGCAACTGCATATAAAACGCCAATCGCCTGCTGATACGCACCATCCTTTTCATTCGGATTGCCTTTTCCTCTTACTGCAATATAGTTTGCCTTTGGAACATTCACTATCTCCGGCTTGTTCTTCGGCATATAAAATTCCTTGTATTCCTTCTTAAAATCAAACGCCATTTGTTCTCCCTTTTACATTCTTTCGCTTCAACACCTCATACACGCCAAGCAATATACACCCAACGGCATAACACAGGATATCTTTCCAATCAAATACGGAACCGACCAGAATACTTAAGAAACGATTTTTCTGCCAGCCTAATGCTTCCACAATATGGAACATCTGCAAAGCCTCGACCAGTGCCGCAAAAATAAATACATACAGCGGTAACAGTTTGCATCGCTCCGGTACAAATATTCTTATAAACGTATATATCACAACCACAACCAGCACGTCACCAATATATGGTCTTACAAATGCATCATGCACATATATCGCAATCAACACTTCAATCAATAGCAAAATCACAGTTGCTATTGCATATCCGATTCGCTTCATGTTCTTCTCCATTCAACAACATGCACTATAATCTTCCTCTGTTTTCTTCTATCCATTTAACCGCATAGTCAACGATCTGTCTCTGACTCATTAATTTGACTGTTGCATTTCCAATCTGAACGGTATGTACTGTATGGAATTTCTCGAAATCTTCTCCAATCTGTGTAAAATCTTCTCCCCATATGTCTCATTATGTTTCATTTTCTGTCGAAAATACCCGACTAATTCCCTTAAAATTCATACTTTCTCAACTCACAATTCTTTATCCCAAATGCTGCAAATTCCTCATTCGTCATATCGTGGAAATATGATTCAATAATACGGGAGATTCCGTTATGCGCCACCAATAGGTACACCGTTCCTTCGCTTTCCGCTTCTTTCTTAATATCATCCAGCAGATTATAGATTCTCTGGGAAAGCTTCAGCATGGACTCTCCACCATCATAGCTGTTGACAAACTGCGCCTTGGCAACAGAAAATTCCGCACCATTTCGCGGGGTGGACTCATACCGTCCAAAATTCTGCTCTTTTAAGCGCATTTCTTCCTCTGCCGGAACGCCTGTCACTTCCGCAATATGCTTTGCGGTATCTGCCGCACGCATCAGCGGTGAATACAGAATCTTATCAATATGGATTCCTTCTGCCTTGATCCGTTCGCCCAATTCCTTTGCCTGTGTATGTCCAAGTTCTGTGAGTGCAATATCCGTCGCGCCACAGATTTTATTCTCCACATTCCAAATTGTCTGTCCATGTCTTGTAAAATAGAAGTATGCCATCGTATCTGTTCCTCCTGTATTTTCTACTAAGATACTACCATATCTAATCCTTGAATTCCACCACATGTTTCCGTTTCCAGATCGGGAAGAGATTCCGCTGGCAGATATAATTCTCGCGCTCTTTGATTCCAACCGCGTGGAAAAATGTCTTCCACATATCGGTATATTCATCCTCGTACTCCTCCGTCTTCCGAAGCGTCTCAAATTCCGCATCGGTCAGATAACGCAGATAATTCGTCCCATCCTTCGGATGCACGCATGCGGTCTTCCTTGTATCATCAATGATCATCCAATGCTCTGACGGCATACGATCTGCAAAATGTCTGCCAACCAGCATGATCACATCGCTTTTCGGTTCCAGATGGCTCACATAGACTTTCCCGTTTAACGACTGAAACCGCGCGAATTCCCGGAAATGGTGGCTCTCATTCCCCACCTTCCGCCGCAGTTCCAATATCCGCATCACATGCGGGTTCGTATAATAATCAAGCACACGGCAGCCAGCGGCGAATCCAACCCGCAGGAAATTATAGATTGCCTGCAATGCATCTTCCTCTGCGGAAAGCGTCGCATAATAGACATCCAGATACGCCTCATCCGAGATATCTCTACGGATGGAACGAATCACCTTCTCTGCCTTTTTGGCATCGCCATCCACATGAATGTACTCATCGAACATCGTCTGTTGAAATACTGGCTCTTTCTTCACTTGTATCTGTTCGTGACCGATCCGCAAGGCTTCCACCCATGCATCGTAGATGCAGGTCATAATATCCTCCAACCGGTCTTTACATGTATATATCTTCATAACTACAATCTACCCAATTCCGAAATCCGCCAGAGACATCTGCGTGAACGATTCATTCGCGTGCTCCGCCTTCCATATATCCTTCTGATCGACACCGGTCAACTGCCTTGTGATATACCCTTCCTCGATCGGTGTGTGATACATCTGCCTGCCGCCGCAGGTAATGAAATATTGTGCCCGTTTCAGCACGACACCCATCTTCTTCAGGGAAGCGAAATCCAGCCTGCCATAACGTCTTGCATATGCGATCCGCCCTGCCGATTTCGGTCCGATGCCCGGCACACGGAGTAACATCGCATAGCTTGCAGTCTGCACTTCCACCGGAAATTGATCCAGATGCCGCAGTGCCCAGTCGCACTTCGGATCAACCAGTTCATTGAAATTCGGCTTCTCTTCCGATAACAATTCTCCCGCCTGGAATCCATAGAACCGGAGCAGCCAGTCCGCCTGATACAACCGGTGTTCCCGCAGAAGCGGTGGCGGTGTTCCGATCTGCGGCAACACTTTATCCTCATTCAGTGGAATATATGCCGAATAAAAGACCCGTTTCAAGTCGAAGCCCTGATACAACTGCTGTGTCGTCTGCAGCAACGTATAATCGCTCTCGCCGGTTGCCCCGATAATCATCTGCGTGCTCTGTCCCGCCGGTGCAAACCGCCGCTTTAATTTCGACATATCGAGCGGTGCTAGCTGATATGCGTTATCCCATGTGAGAGCACTGTCCAGAACCGTTCCGTTCATCTTCGCAGCCAGATTCGCAATCGTATTCTGCACATCTGTCTCTCCAGTTACCGAACCACCTGAACCTGCGCCATAATTTTCCTCTTCAGCCTTGTTTCCATAAGAACTCCTAGACTCCTGAACTACTGCTCCATCCGCAACGATTTTCCCGGCTTTCTTCTCCTTCATCAATCCATCCGCGAACTGCTTCTTCGACTCTGTCCCGAAGATACTCTGCTTCAGGAACTGATTGCCTTTGCTTCGCTCCATGTGTGCGGATTTCCCGATTGCCATCCGATGCGACGCGATCGTGTTCCGCACCTTTCCCATCGGATCTAAGATCGTCTGCATCGTCTTATTCGGTGCCAGTGTCCGCAGTCCTTCCTCCGTCGGCAGTTCCATATTCACGCTGATACGGTCTGCCAGATATCCTGCTGCCGCAAGCAGTTCATCCGATGCGCCGGGAATCGTCTTCACATGGATGTAGCCGTTAAAATGATATTTCGTCCGAAGCAGAAGCAATGTCTCGCACATCTTCTCCATCGTGTATGTCGGATTCTTCAGAACGCCGGAGCTTAAGAACAAGCCTTCAATATAATTCCGCTTGTAGAATTCGACCGTCAGCTCGCAGATCTCCTGTGGCGTGAAGGTCGCCCGCTTCACATCATTGCTTGCACGGTTGATGCAGTATTTGCAATCATAGACGCAGTGATTCGTCATCAAGATCTTAAGCAGGGAGATACACCTGCCATCCGAAGCAAAGCTGTGACAGATGCCGCAAGCTGCCGCGTTCCCGAGTTCTCCTTTCTTCCCCCGGCGATCCGATCCGCTCGACGTACACGCCACATCGTATTTGGCAGCATCCGCAAGAATCTGCAGCTTCTCCTGTGTTGTATATTCTTCTATGTAATTGTTTGTAATCTCTGTACTCATGTCCTCATTATACGAACAAACGTTCTTGGATGCAAGGATTTTTTGCGAACATCCGTTTGTTTTTTTCATAAATTTTCTAAAAACATCAAAACAGGCGAAGCAGAATTTCCACTTCACCTGTTTCAAGATTACGCCACTACCCGTTTCTTCGCCGACACGATATTCGCCACAATAATATAGAACACGCCATATAAAGCCATCACCAGCATATTGATAAATACCGGTTTCAGCCCCGAGACGCTTACCGTCTCCAGTGTCTTCAGATATTCATTCGTCTGAATATACCAGTACGCCGGGAAGATACGGCCCACGGCAAGCACACCATCCGGCAACCATTCAACCGGAATAAATGCACCACACAGAAATGCCGAGCCGAGTGCCACAACATTCACGATTCCATTGACCGCCTCCTTGTTGTTGAAGATGCTTGATATCAGGAATGCCATCGTCAATGCACACAAGGTGAATACGAACGAATTCGCCAGATACATGGCTCCCTGCGCACGAAACATTACCTTCCCGACAATCACGAAACTGATCAGACCGTAAAACAGCCATAGTGCGATTGCAAAAAGCAGATTCGATGCAAGCAGGATCGCATTATGCTTCTTATAATTCATACTGCTGATCGTGATACGCTTGCGGATCGGCAGCTCCTGGAAACTCGTAAGTACCAGACAGATCACGAAGATCGCACCGGCAAGCAGACTGTAGCTTGCAAAATTATAATAACCCGCTGCCTTCGACATGCTGTTTGTATCAAGTGTCGTCGTCACATGCACGGTTGATGTCTGTTCCAAAGTCTGCGTGATATCCTTACAGACTTCCTCCTCATTCAGAGATATGTTTTTTTCATCCGGATTCGCCTGCAGAGCGGCATCCACGTAGTTTTGCTGTATGGCAAGATAGCTTTCGACCATCATCTGCGCGAAGCTCGCATCCGCCGACTGGCAGCTCTTGTACCGAAGTTCCGGGGTTTCGCCGTTCAGTACCGCCTGCCGGTAGCCCTGCGGAATATAGATTACAAATGCTACCTGCCGGTAGAAGATTGCATCGTCTATGTCCTCTTCGCTTTTCAGTTCTTTCCGTTTGCTGTGTGCCGCGATATAATCTGTAAAATTCTTCGTGATTCCGACATTTTCATCCTGATTTACAATGACGATTTCCGGCTTGTCCGCAGTAAACTGGCTTGTTGTATCCCCGCTTTTTGCGTTGATGCCACCGAACAATAAAAGCAGCGCCGTATACAGGATCACCATGCCGTTACATTTATTCAATACATGCAGAAATGCTTTAAATACTGTCATACTTCTGCCTCCTTAATCCCTGTGCGGACACAAGCAGCATGAAGGCAGAGAAGATTCCAAGACTCGCTACATCCATCCAGAAACGCTTGTCCACGCCATAATAATACAGTGCATAATATCCATCCGTGATCATCGACGCCGGGTTGATTTTATCTAAGAACGGCACATGTTTCTCGATGATATATTTCATGGTAATTCCCATCATGCCAGACAGGAAACAGCACGCCATCGTGATGCCGATCAGGATTCCAAGCTTTCCATTCTCGCCGGTCTTGACAACCGTAGTCACCATGATTGCAAGCGTCAGCCCCGCCAGACTCCCCGCAAGTGCCAGCAGGATTACGTATGGCAGATTCTCCCCGTAATCGACCTTCATCACGAAGATTGTATACACAAACAGAATCGCAAGCCCGATCAACTGTGTGCAATATGCGGCAAGCAGGGATGAAAACATCGTCTTTGCCTTGCTGATTGGAACGATGGCTGTACGCTTTCCGAGATTTCCCATGTTCGGAAGGTTCCTGCTCAGTGCCGTCATTCCGAGGATACCGCCATACAAACAAGCCATCGCAATCAATGTGTAATACTCAATCATCGTATAACTCATATTCGCACGGGATGCATCGACAAGATTCGACTTTCTGCCTGCCACCTGCTCCATTACATTTTTGTAGAGTCCCTCGATATCCGGCATCGCGCCCTGCTCAAGCTCATTTTGTACACGTTTTTCCATGATTGCAGAGGTATGTACGATCTCGTCTACCACATATTGAAGCACTGTCTGGTTGATACCATTTTCGTGAATCCAGATCTCCGGCTCCGCGCCATTCATGTACAGCACGCCGTCGACATCCCCATCCGAAAGCAGCGTATCTGCTTCATCCTTCGACACATACACCGTGTCAAACATCTGCTCATCGCTTGATTCATCGCTCAAAGTCTCAAATGTCCGGCGGAATGCTTCGTTTCCCTGAAAATCCTCGTTATCGACAATCGCAATCGGGATCACGTTCAGCTTCTCGCTGTTCTCGATATTGGAGAATGCCAGCTTGAACATCGTGCCAAGCACGAGCGGAAACACAAATGTCCAGAACAAAAGCATCCGGTTCCGCATCAGGACTTTGAATGTATACTTAAAGTTATGTCCAAACATCAGTCTCTAAGCTCCTTTCCGGTCAGCTCCAGGAACACATCGTTGAGCGTCGGACGCTCGGAGAAGATCTTGTTGCAGGTGATTCCCGCCGCACTCAGTTCCTCGATCAGCTTCGCCACGTTATTTTTTCCGCTCTTATAGGTGATTACAAGCTGATGGCCGGCATATTCTGCCTTGTCAACATTCGGTGCCGCCTGCAGCTTCTCTAAGAATTCCGGTTTGAAATGCTTCGTCTCGATCGTAACCTTCTCCTCGATCTTCGCAAGTGCCTTTAACTCGTCGGACGTTCCCTGCGCAATGATTTTTCCCCTATCCAATATGATGATCCGGTCACACAGAATCTCGACTTCTTCCATATAATGTGTCGTGTAACAGATTGTCGCGCCATCATCCCGCAGCTTCCTGATACCATCCAAAATGTTGTTCCGGCTCTGCGGATCGACTGCAACGGTCGGCTCATCTAAGAAGATCAGCTTCGGCTTGTGCGCGATACCACATGCGATATTCAATCTCCGGAGTAATCCGCCCGACAACTGCTTCGGATAATATTTGCGGAATTCATCCAGTCCGACTAATGCGATTGCATCCTCGATATCCTTTTTTCTCTCCTGCTTATCCTTCACATACAATCCACAGAAATAGTCAATATTCTCATACACCGTAAGCTCCTCAAACACCGCTACCTCCTGGAAAATCACACCGATATCCCGCTTGATCTTATAGGCATCCGGTGTCATCTCCTCTCCGAAGATCTTGATACTTCCCGCGCTGTATTTTAACAGCGAGAGGATGCAGTTGATCGTGGTTGATTTTCCACTTCCGTTTGGACCAAGCAGCCCAAGGATCTCTCCCTGCCGGATCTCAAACGACAGATCATCGACCGCCTTTTTCTGTTTATATTCCTTTGTCAGATTCTTTACTTCTACAACTGCGCTCATTTCGCTTTTCCACTCTCCTTTTTATTCCCAGCAATTGCGATATTGTTTCTATATATTTCAATATTGATTTATACGATATACAATGTATTGAATCTGAGAAGTTCTAAATGTTCTGATCTATATTTCCATCCAATACGCCACCGCCGCCAATTCGCCATCCATGGCTCAGTGGCGGCTTGTTTGAACATCGTGTTCAAACATGGCTAATATAATTACAGAACATTAAGAACTTCTATGATTCAAACATATCGTATATCTTTATAAATCAATATTAAAATATATACTGAAATCAATATCGCAATTTCCGTGGTTCATATTTATTCATCCCTCGGCTTCTTGTCATACATGCTTCCGATCTTCATTTGTCTTACGGTGTCCGTTAGCAGTTCTTCAATCTGCTCATCCGTAAATGCAACCGTTCCCGTTGCAACCATGCTTGCGATTCCATGTGTGAAAATCCACACTTTCAGATGAAATGCTTCCTGTTCCGTCCTGTCATACCCGGTGAATTCTGCACCTTTCTCTAAAATCTGATTTCCCATATTATCCTTCTCAATAAATTCCGTCGGAGAAATCTTCGAATCTCCCATAAATAATATCTTGAAGAAATCCGGGTAATCCTTCGCGAACCGGATATACGCAAGTCCCATGCCCCGATACGCTTTTTCTTCCTTGGAACCTGCAATCATGTACGACTGGTATATCTTCCGGATGTGTAAGATCGTCGCCTGCTTTAGATCCTCCATGTTCTCAAACTGATAGAAGATCGGCTGTACCGAACAACCAAGCTCTTTCGCCACCCGGCGGGCATTGATTGCAGACAGGCCTTCTTTCTTCACAACCGCACACGCTGCCTCAATAATATCTTCCTTCAAAAATTTTGTTGCCCTTGGCATAAGCCCCTCCATATTTATTTTATAACATTTGTTATGTAACTTTCGTTATATTATAGTGAATAAAAAAAGAAACGTCAAGCAGATCTCGATGAGATGCAGCTACATTCCTGTCTCCTGCACATTCATCTGCCCAACGTTTCCTTTTCTGATTCTATATTCTCACTGATTAATCATTATTGTTGCTACAATTTGCGGCGTCGATTGCGAGTACGAGCATCAATCCTAAGATCTCATCCTCTGGATTCGCAATGTCTATCACATAGGTATCGCCCCAGCGGAACAATTCCTTGCCGATATGTGCGATGCAATAACTGCCATCATACACGTCGTAATCCCATCCGAAGAGATCACCCTGCACCTGCCAGCCATGATATTCAATATCATATCTCGGCGTAAAGAGGGAGAATCGTCTCTGAATCCGACCGATTGTCCGTCCGCCGATCTCGACTTCGAACACCGGAAGCAGATGAAATATCTCCTGATGGATCACGCCTACTTCCTGATCATACATATCATAGATATGCATATGATGACCGATATTGAAGAATTCCGTCTTCACAAAATATTTTGGATTGCCATATTCATCGTAGATATCATACGTATCCGTCCACGCAAATACGCGCTGCTTTATCATTAACCGCATAGGTTATCTCCTTATAATACAAGGTCCTTCATCGAATGCAGCCCAATTGCCAGTGTCGATGTGTTGTGCATCAACGCCGAGGTTGTCGGCTGGATCACGCCTGCAACACCAAGTACGATCAGTCCGGTATTAAATCCAACGATCGTTCTGTAATTTCTTCGGATTCGTCTTGTCAGTGCGGTACTGATCTTCCGCAATGTGATCAGTTCATTCAAGTTATCTGCTCCAACGGTAATGTCCGCGATCTCCCGTGCAATCTCTGCACCATCACTGATTGCAATACCGATATCCGCTGCCGAAAGTGCCGGTGAATCATTGATACCGTCACCGATCATGATAACCTTATGTCCCTCTGCCTTCGCACGCTCCACGTAGCTTGCCTTATCCTCTGGAAGTACCTCAGAATAATACTCGTCCACGCCAACCTTCCGTGCGATCGCACAGGCTGTCCGCTCACTGTCACCGGTCATCATAACAACCTTTGCAAATCCAAGCTCTTTCAGTGTCCGGATCACATCGGCTGCCTCATCACGGATCGGATCTTCGATACAGATGACAGCCACCAGTCGTCCTTCTACTGCCATATACAGATGTGAATATTCCTCTGGCAATGCATCGAACTTCTCCTGCATACCTTCCGGAACCACACAGCCCTCATCTTCAAATACAAAATGATAGCTTCCGATAATTGTCTTTCTTCCTTCTACCGTAGTAGAAATACCATGTGCTACGATATAGGACACCTTCGAGTGGACCTCTTCATGCACCAGATTCTTTTCGCTTGCCGCATCAACAACTGCACGTGCCATCGAATGAGGGAAATGCTCCTCGAGACATGCGGCGATCCGCAGCAGTTCATCGCTGCTTTCATTGCAGAACGATACAACATCAACCACGCGCGGTGCTGCTTTCGTCAGCGTTCCGGTCTTATCAAATACGATCGTATCCGCTTCCGCCATCGCCTCTAAGAACTTACCGCCCTTTACCGTAATGCTTGACTTGCTCGCCTGCCGGATTGCGGACAATACGGAAATCGGCATTGCCAGCTTCAACGCACAGGAGAAATCAACCATCAGGACCGACAGTGCTTTCGTCACATTCCGTGTGAAAAGATACGTTGCGGCTGTACCAAGTAACGTATACGGTACAAGCTTGTCTGCCAGATGCGACGCCTTACTCTCCAGAGAAGATTTGAGTTTCTCGGATTCCTCGATCATCGTGACAACCTTCTCATACCGGCTCGAACCACCGACCTGGCGGACACGGATGCAAAGCTCACCTTCTTCCAGCACCGTTCCTGCATAGACATAGGAATCTGCCTGCTTATGTACCGGCAAAGGTTCGCCTGTCATCGATGCCTGATTCACCATCGCATCGCCATCGACAACCGTTCCGTCAAATGGGATCACATTTCCGACATGGATCACGATCTCATCATCCACATGGATAGATTCTGCAGATACCTGCACTTCCTGTCCGTCCTTCTTCAACCAGACTTTTCCGATGTTCAAGGACATGCTCCGTGCAAGATCCCCGACGGATTTCTTGTGTGTCCACTCCTCTAAGATCTCGCCGATTCCAAGCAGGAACATAATAGATCCTGCCGTCTGGAAGTCTCCACGGAATACGGATACACCGATTGCCGTGCCATCCAGAACCGGAACTTCGATCTTTCGATTTGCTAATGTTTTCAGTCCGTTCGTGATATATTTTACCGAACGGATGGCAGTCAGGGTGTTCGCGATCGGCATCGGTAAGAACATCCGGTTGATGCATCGCATTAAAACCTTGTCTACCAGTTTTTCTTTGTACTCTTCATTCACCTGTCTTCCAGAATTTTCCAGATAGGATTCCGGCACATCTGCCGTCTCATAATGGAACCGCCGGAGCGCTGTTATCATCACTTCCCGGCTTCCCTCATAACAGACAACCGCATCGCAGGTCGAATGATTTACCTTCGCAGAACTGACATGTTTCATGCTGTCAAGATAATACTGAAGGATATCGGCTTCCCGGTACGACATGTTCTTCTGTGCAACATGAAAACGAATTCTGCCTCGTATCTCATGTTTAATCACAAATTTCATTTTCTGTCGCCTGCTCCTCTGCTTCTGCTTCGTCCTCAACTACCTGTGCCTCTGCTTCGATCTCGCGGTCTGCGTTGATCTGCTTTGCCTCTGCATAGATATCGCTTGCATTCTCCTGTACATTGGTCACGGTCTTCATGATGCAGTCCTTTGCACGAAGGACAGCGGCTGTACCATGTGAGTAAACCTTCTTTGCATCACGGCTTGTCAAAAGCTTGATTCCTGCTGTTCCGAACAATACACCTGCTGCAAAAATCCCTGTTTTCTTTCCATCGATCTTTTTAAAAAAATTTGACATAATAATTACCTCCTGTTAGTCTAATCTAACTACATATATTATCACAAATTTTCTAAAAAATAAATATTTTTTTACCAATCCTTTCCAAGTTTACTGCAAGCCGATACTACACTGTCTACTCCTAATATAATCAGGTATGTACCTATCAAAAATCCGACTGAGAACAAAGCAATCTGCGGCCAGAATATCATCAGCACACCTACTACCAGACCGATCACATTGATGACCAGTGAGACATAGAAATACCTTCCTCTGTACAAACTCCGGATAAATCCAAGATGACACAGCTTCGATACGCTGTGTGCGATAAACCATAGCGGAAGCAGCAATGTTACAACCAGTTCGCCTATGTGCGGATATGCCATCAGCGCCAGACCGGTGATCACGCTGATCACCCCGGCAGCCAGAGACACGCACGGTGCAAACCCAATGTAACGTTCCGACTTGGCATAGAAGATAATATCGGTAATTCCGGTCACGATTGCCATCACACCATAGAAGATCGTAATCCAACGCAGAATCCCCCCCGGCGATGCAATCGCCAAAGCGCCAAGGATTATAAGAAGAATACCCTCGATCAGTTCCAGCCATCCATAGCCTGTGTGTCTTTTCATAGAGCGGCTCCCCCTTCCTTATTCAGAATCTCCATAAATTCATCACCGGTGATTGTCTCTTTCTCATAGAGGTGCATTGCCAGAATATCCAGCAGACGCTTGTTATCGACAAGCAGCTTCTTCGCCTTCTCATGCTGTGCGCGCACAAGCTCGACCACCTTATGGTCAATCTCTTTCTGTGTATCTGCAGAACAGCAAAGAGAGGTATCCCCACCCAGATACTGGTTTTCTACCGTCTCCATCGCTACCATATCGAACTCCTCGCTCATACCATACCGGGTAATCATCGCACGCGCCAGCTTCGTTGCCTGCTCGATATCATTCGAAGCACCGGTTGTGATCTCTCCGCATGCCACTTCCTCTGCTGCACGGCCACCGGTGAGTGTCGCAATCTTGTTCTCGATTTCTTCCTTCGTCATCAGATATTTGTCGGCCTGCTCCACCTGCATTGTGTATCCGAGCGCACCGGATGTACGTGGGATAATCGTAATCTTCTGTACCGGTGCAGAATGGCTCTGCAACGCAGCCACCAATGCATGTCCGACCTCATGATATGCAACCGTTTTTTTCTCCTTATCCGAAAGCACGGCATTCTTCTTCTGATAACCGGCAATTACAACCTCGACACTTTCTTCCAGATCTGCCTCGGTTACAAATGTCCGGTTCGAACGGACAGCACGAAGCGCGCCCTCGTTGATGATATTCGCAAGCTCGGCTCCAGATGCACCGGATGCCATACGTGCAATCGTATGGAAATCTACATCATCGCCAACCTTGATTTTTCTTGCATGTACCTTGAGGATTGCCTCACGGCCTTTCAGGTCAGGCAGTTCCACCGGTACACGCCGGTCAAAACGTCCCGGTCTAGTCAGTGCCGGATCAAGGGATTCCGGACGGTTCGTTGCCGCCAGAATGATAACACCATTATTTCCTTCAAATCCATCCATCTCAGTTAAGAGCTGGTTCAATGTCTGCTCCCGTTCATCGTTGCCGCCGTACTTGCCGCCGTCACGCTTCTTACCGATCGCATCAATCTCATCGATAAATACGATACATGGTGCTTTCTCCTTTGCCTGCTTGAACAAATCACGCACCTTTGATGCGCCCATACCAACAAACATCTCTACGAACTCGGAACCGGAGATTGAGAAGAATGGTACATTTGCCTCACCGGCAACCGCCTTAGCAAGCATTGTCTTACCAGTTCCCGGAGGGCCGACTAACAAAAGTCCCTTCGGCATAGACGCACCGACGTCGGTATATTTGGTCGGATTGTGCAGGTAGTCAACGATCTCGGCTAAGTTTTCCTTTGCCTCATCCTCACCGGCGACATCTGTAAAATGAATTCCTTCGGTGGACTGCACATATACCTTCGCATTGCTCTTTCCACCCATACCGAACATCATGGAATTCTTACCGCCAGCCTGTTCCATCATCTTCCTTGCGAGGAATCTTCCAAGAATCCAGAACAACAACAGTGGAAGAACAACCGACATCAAAAAGCTCATAAATGGAGATGTCCTCGTCTCGATTTCTTTCGAGAACTTCGCACCGCTGTCATAGAGCCGCTGTGTCAAGTCATCGTCCGGCATGAGTCCGGTCTTGTAGATTGCGCTCTCCGCCTTATCCGTAAATGTGATCTGTGTACTGTCGATCTGTACCTGACCGATATCTTTATCCTCGGTCATCTTCATGAATGTTCCGTAATCAACTTCCTTTACCTGCCGCTCTGCCAGCATTGGGGTGATAAATAAATTAAACACCAGCAATACTACCAGCACGATTCCATAATAGAAGATCAACGGACGTTTTGGTGATTTTACTTCTTTCATCTCTGCATACTTCCTTTCTTTGTCTAGATTATTACTCTCCGTACTTCTCCTTCAATACCTTCACGATCATCTCGTAGTTCGGCATCTCTACTCCATATTGTTCTCCAAGACGAAGCGGCTCATACAGCAATCCATCGATTTCCGATGGTTTTCCTGCCCAGATATCGCGCTGCATGGAAGTCGAAGCCTCCGGTACAAGCGCATCTAAGATGTCCAGATTCGTCTTCTCAATATCAACCAAAAATGGGATTCCCATTGCTGTTGCAAGTGCGTCAATCTCCTTCATACACCGGATCAAAAGCATCCGCTCTTCTCCTGCGCGCTGGAATACTTCTGCCGTCGCATCATAATACAGACCGCAGGCTGCCATCGGCGATACATACGCGTATTTCTGAAATGCATCCCGCTCGATCTGGTCAGAAAGTACCGCATCAATGCCTGCTGCCTTTAATTCCTGCTCTAAGAGGAACATCTTCCGGCAAAGCGCCTGTCCCTTCCGTGCGCCAAATACGATACGGAAGATATCGCCTTTTTGTAAGATCACACCCGGCTCCTTGATCTCCGCCGCAATGTAGATACAGCCATCTACAACTGTTGCATCCGGCAGCGCCTGCTGCAGCTTTGCACCGGTTCCGTAGATGTTCAGGATCGGAACGATCAACGTCTCCGCATCACTATGTTCTCTCAAAAATGGAATGATATCCGGAATCGAATATCCTTTGACACACACAAACAGGACATCCGGAATCTCCGCATATCCTGCCTCATCAACTGCCTTTATGTCTGTCACGGTAAATGTCCGGCTTGGTGACTCCACACATATACCATGTTCTCTGATTGCTGCAAGATGCTCGCCACGCGCAATCAATGTTACATCCTGTCCGGCTTCCGCTAAGAATGCACCAATGCTTCCGCCGCATCCACCGGCTCCTATAATTGCATATTTCATATACGATCTGCCACTTTCTATATGCTCAAGTGGTTTCTCCTTCCCTCTTTTTTCTTCTGTCTCTGATCTGTGATACATATTCTATAACAGATTTATGTTTGTTTTGTGAACAAATCCGTTATTGGAAGAATTTTAATGAAAATATCGTTATTTGTCCTGTTTTTTCACCTTCACAATCACAATTGTAAGGTAGCTTGCCGCCTGTGTCAACGCATCTATCCCATGCATCACACGTTCCTCCGGCAGTCCGCAGTTCGAGACGCCATAGACCTCCAAATATTCTCCCTGCTGTCTTCTCCGCACAAGCTCTGTCCGAAGCATGCCGATCAGCTGTTCCAGTTTCTTCCCCGACTTCATATAGATCCGTGTCCCGTCATAGTCCGCGGTATCTTCCACCGCGTAGCTGCCCGGAATAATATGGATCTCCTCGCCCTGATCCGCAAGGGAGATTCCAAGTCTTGCCGCCACCGCACAGAAAGAAGGCACGCCGCTGATCATCGACGCAGGCATCCCCGCCGCAAGCACTCGCCGGTGAATATAATGATAGGTCGAGTACACACTTGGATCACCGATCGTAAGAAATACAAGCGTCTTTCCCTGCCGCATCCGTGCCTGCACCTCGGCAAAGCAGCGATCCTGTGCCGCACGAAGCACATCCGCATCCTTCGTCATCGGAAACTGCATCGGGCAGATCTCCTTTTCTTCGATCTCCGGTACGACCTGCCGCACGATCTTATAAGCATAACATTCTTCTTTCTTCTCATTTGGCAGTAAGATGCAGTCACTCTCCCGGATCGCACGCACCGCTGCCAGCGTCAGAAGCTCCGGATCTCCCGGGCCGACTCCGACGCCAATCAATCTTCCTTCCATCTATCTGTTTCCTCCTGCAACACATACCAGCCAGATTCGCTAACTGATAGCTGTCTGTCATATTTTAATTTTCCAGGTAATTCTCCAGTGCCGTTTTTCCACGATACGTGCTCACATTAAAGGTCCGGATACCCCGTCGGCTCGTACATAGATTACTATGATAGGTAAGCAGGCTCTGCGCCTCATCATCGTTCTCATCGGTCCAGATTCCACGTGCCTGTGCCCACTCCAAAAACTCAAACACCGCAGGCGTCCGATCCGCCGAGCCAGCCTGCAGATCATATTGCATCAGGTCGATCAGCCGGATCTCCATATCGTCCGTATCGACATCCTCCGCCATCCATGTCTGCACATCCGCACGTGCACACGCAAGATTATAACACGCGATATACGTATCCGGATGTGACAACGCAAACGCGATATACAAACCGCCACATGCAACGATCATATATTTCATCAGTGGGAATGTATTCTTATACAGATAGATGATCGTGCCAGTGAAAAGCACAACCAATACCAGCAGTCCAAACAGCACCAGCACACGCAGATACGTCAGATGATATGCCCGAATGTACATCAACATCCGCACTGCCGAAGAGCCGATCATCACATAGGTACAGCCACACATGATCGTAAGAATCGTCCGAAGCACCCGGCTTTCTGCAAATGCACGGTTGCAAACCAGAACAATTACCAAATTTACAGCCGCAACAAAAAGCAACTGGAAGAATCCCTGTCTCGCATATTCCGAATACGAATACCCGGCTGGCAGCATCTGCTTTCCAAGAAATGGCGACAGGATCTGAATGATTGCGAACACTGCATATAATGCAGTCAGCAGACCACAGAACGTAATACCGATCATCGGCTCCACCATCCGCTTTTCTTCACAGTCGATCTTCGGCGGCTGTATCACCATCTTGCAGAAGATTCCATATACGGTGACAAATACCGCAACGAGCATCATCACGAAGCCTGCCAGATTCCCGGATAACTGCAGATTTCCAATACTCCGGTCGACAATGTATTTGAAGATGGCATCAGCCTCGGACAGCACGATCAACATTAAAACCAGAAATGGCAGTGCAATCAGCACACCAACCAGCACATAGATTGCCTTGGATTTTTTCTTTTCCCGCTGTCTCACATACACATAGCAGTCACTGAATCCACGGAACAGATACCCAAGCGGCGAGAACACGGTGCCTATCACAGCACGAATATATTTCCCGACACCCCATTTCTCTGCATCGCAAAAGCAGGTAAAAAAAACCGTCATCGAAAGCAGATAGATTCCTATGTAATTACATGCAATCAGGAAGCGATCTCCAGTCAGGAAAATCGATACGCCAAGCAGCAGAATTCCTATGTAATAAATCATCGTATGCGGATTTGATGTCTTATCCTCGCGGTTATCGTACGCCTTGCTCTGTGGTGCATGTGAGCAGACATAATATAAGAACCCAATCGTTGCAGCCGCAAATAAAACCGTCATAATACCATATGCATTTTTATACAGGCAGATGGTTGTCACAACCGCGTATATGATTGCCGCAAATCCACCCGTTCCAAACCGGGTTGCCCGTTCCTTCATATCCTGATTATCTACATATGGCATCATCTGTTTTGGCTCTTGTTCCTGTATATTCTGATTGTTTAAATTTTCTTGTTTTTGTTCATTTCCCATATTGAAAACGCTCCTTTCCAGATACGTTCTATCTTATTCGTCGTTATCCTCTTCATCCTCATAGATCAATATATCTCCCGGCTGGCAGTCGAGTGCCTTACAGATCGATTCCAATGTGGAAAACCGCACCGCCTTCGCCTTGTTATTCTTCAAAATCGACAGATTCGCAAGCGTAATATCAACTTCCTTCGCAAGCTCTGTCAGCCCCTTTTTCTTCTGTGCCATCAGCACATCCAGATTCACCTTTATCGCCATATCACCACCGCCTTTTCTTATATGGTAACGTCCCTAAATCGTAAAATCATTTTCTTCCTTGTACTGCACCGCTTTGTCAAACACGATGGCAAGCACGCGGGAGAAAAGACCTGCGATCAAAAATACTACAACAATGATAAATACAGCTGGCGTGAAGTAAAGTGGAATCCTGCAAAGCATCACCGCCATGATTGCGAAGCTGTATATGCCCATTCGGTTCAGGCTCTTCACATTTTCCTTCACGAAGCAGTCATCCGCAAGCACCGTCCGAAACATCTTCCGAAGCTCTCTTAGAATCAGCACTGCGAACACACCTGCCGTCATGAAGATCAGCACCATCCAGATATAATATTCTCCGAAAAATGGATTGATCACAGTTCCATACCATTTGAATGACACCGGTAAAGTCAGCGTCACAACCATTCCAACAAAATACATGATATCCAGCAGGACCTTCGTCGCGCCGGCAATTTTATTTTCTTTCATACCTATATGTCCTCCCACATCTTTTCTAAACTGCGCGTTTTATTTCTTAACCTTTCTACACTTTACACGATTCATTATTGAATGTCAATATATTTTTATTGTTTTTCGATAACTTTTTATTGTTTATCAACCAAATGAGGAATTGTGCATAAAAAAAGAGGGTGAAATGTAGAATGAGAGTCCCGTTTGTAACGCAAGAGTCCCTCTTTGTAAATGAAAATCTCATTTTGTAAACGAGATTCCCACTTTGTAAACGAAAATCCCGTTTTGTAAGCGAATTTCCCGGATTTTCATTTGTACATTGACATGTTATAATACGTTCAGCAATAAATTTGCACACGACAATAAGAGATCAATTCCCGCTCGAAATTTTTGTATTCGGAGAATCCATCCCTGTTTTGAAGTCATTCTGCTGTCTTTGTTCTGGCGGCACTTTGCAAATTTATCTGTTACTTTTTGAGAAGTTTAGGCTTTAAGATGATGTTTTCGGCGGCAACCGGTTTACATCCAAGTTTCTTAAGTATATCTTCTCCGTAATAAAAGCTGAACGTTTCGTATGGGCTACGGTTGTTCAGCTTTTTTCTTTTATAAGAATTGATATGATCCATCATCAGAAAAATATCCTTCTGTGTCAAATCATCAAAGCTGCTTCCCTTTGGCAGGATACGACGTATCAGCTCATGATTCACTTCACAGGCTCCCTTTTGGTAAGGTGCACTTGGATCGCAGTAAAATACATTCGTTCTGCTGCATGGAATCGTATCTCGTTTTTCAATTGCTTTTGGATTTGAAAACTCACTTCCATTATCCGTAAGAATAACCGGAAACAACCGTGAAAAATCTTCATTTCCAAGGACTTTATCCAACAGATTTATAATCTGTATGACAGATGCTGAAGTATTTGAATCTCGTAGAAATGCAAGCATTAAACTTGTTTCAACGAAATGTATAGTAAGCAGGCATTTGCCTCCCACACGTCCGATAACACTATCCATCTGTACAACAGCAGACTCCGGCTTTGTTTCAAGAAACTTCTGGAAATCAGTATAGCTTCTACCAATACGACATCCTCTGTCTACCTTGAATTCAGGCTGTTTGTATCGCGGGCGATACTTTACTTTACGAGGCAGATCAATGTTACGGATATCAAAAAGCTGGGCATCAACATAGTTATACAATGTTTTTTCACTGCACATGATTTCATCAACATGCTCTATATAAATCTGATGAAGAGACTGTCCATTTTTAACCAAGGGGCTGATGATTCCGTTGATTCTTGCTATATCATCCTCATTGGATAAAATACCTGTCCTGGATTCCGAAATAGACTGATGTGCCATTTCATGAGCATCTGCCGGGTCATAAATGCGTTTTAACAAGGTACATTTGGGAAGCTGGCTGCAACCATTACATACATATGGAGGTTTGGTTTTAACGGAACAGATATCCTCTGCAAAATCCGGACAATGTAATGTACACTCGGAACACAGACTGCATTTATACGCTGATTGATGCGTACAACTGTTTCCGCACAGCTTTTTAGCTTTGCATGTACTGCGATGTTTACATGGATTGTAAGGATATCCTGGGCGACCACTTTTCTTATCATAGGAATGCTTTTTTATTTCCTTTGCAATCGTGGTACGATCCTTGCCTAACTTCTTTCCTATAACTCCAAAAGAGACATTCTCCTGAAGGAGTTGTGCAATAACTAATCGATCTTCATATGTTAAAAACTTTGACATGGTAGCTCCTTTCCAGCCGCCAGAAATCAAAGCATAACAAAAAAGAGACCAACAATCCAGTCAGTCTCTTGAATTTGTAAAGGAAAATCCATACCCTTCCTTTACACTTACTACTATTAACTTTTAAAGAAGTCTGAGATGGCGGGTATGGAATCTCAGATTACAATTGACGGCATAAAAAAAGAGACATTATGATCACTCATAATGTCTCTTCCAATCTTCTGTTATGTATTCCGATTAATGCACATATGCTGCTGCACCCGGTGCTGCCGGCAATGGGTTTGGAGCATGCTCACCCTTTGGAATAATCACGATCTGAATTGCTTCCAGTCTCTTTGCTAAACCGGATGTACCTGCAATTGAGCCATTTTTTGCCCAGCCGAGCCAGCCATAAGTCTGTGCGTGTACACGATAATATACATCATAGTACTGTGCCAGCTGGCCTGTTAACTGAATACGGATTGCCTCCAGACGCTTTCCTTCTCCTCTTGTTCCAGATGCTGCTCCATTATACTTCCAGCCCTGTGACCAGCCATAAGTCTGTACATGCGTTGTATATGCAATACCACCGCTGATATTATTCAACTGTGCATTGTTTACCTTGATCGAGATTGCTTCGAGTCTCTTTCCCTCTCCGCTTGTTCCGGAGATAGAACCATCACTTACCCATTTCTGGTTACCATATGACTGTACATGTGTCATGTAAGAAACTGCACCTGAACCATTGGTTGTCGGGTTCTTACCCATATCTACGAATCCACCACCGATCGTTCCATCAAAGCCCTCGTAATCCGTTGGATAATCTGTCTTTGGCATAATGATAATCTGGATTGCTTCCAGTCTCTTTGCCTGTCCTGCAGTTCCTGCATAAGCACCATTCTTTACCCAGCCAAGCCAGCCATAAGTCTGTGCCTGTACACGATAATAAATATCATACTTGTTCTTGTTTGTACCAGTCAGGCGGATCTGAATTGCCTCCAGACGTTTTGCCTCTCCACTTGTACCAGATGTTTCACCATCTTTTTTCCATGTTTTCTCCCAGCCCTTTGACTGAATATGTGTACGGTACTCAACGCCAACACCATACCCTGGCTCTACAATGATCTGGATTGCTTCCAGACGTTTTCCTGCTCCGACTGTTCCGGATGTTCTTCCGTTCAAAGTCAATTTTCTCTCCCAGCCTTTTGACTGTACATGGGTTCTATACCCAACATTCGGATAACGCTCACCCTCGCTGTTATACCAGTATGCTTCCGACGTAATGCCATTTGTCATTACTAGTCCGACCAGCATCATGAATGCCATCAGGACGGCTGTCACCCTTTTCCAACATTTTTTGCCTCTCATCCCTTTAAATCCTCCTTTTTTATCCTACGTTTCCATGGTTATTAAAACTATATAGCCAGAAACTATATTTAGTATAACACATGATAATAAATTTGCAATAACTTTGTTTTTTTTACATTCTATTTACAAAACAAAAGAAGGAGCACAAGCAATACCTGTGCTCCTTATCGTCAAAAACAACGTTCTTTATTTCACTGTTAAATTTGGATATCCCTCTTTAATCATCGCTTTCAACATTGATTTCATATCATCCTTCGACTCGTGGTGTCCACCCTCACATCCATCGATAACTGTATACAGATATCCATCAATTACCGAATCGTACTGTGTTGCCTTTGATCCATCAACCTTGACTGCTACATTATACCATGTCTGCAATGGATTTGCGCCTCCCAAAATCGGAGTTGCACCCTTTCCATTCGCAATCATCTTCTGAACGGCTGCCTTGTTGTTTACAAAATCCAAGGTCTCGTCCTGAATCTTATACATCACATCGGTATCACAGCAAAGTGTCTTTAATACAAGCGCTGCAAGCTCTTTGTTTGGACACTTATCCGTTACAGAAAGATATGTACCACCCCAGCTGTAAGCAGAAGGGCCTGCACAGATATTTCTCTTTCCTGCTGTAGCGGAACCACTTTCCTCATCGTTGATTGTCCAGTATACAAACCAAGGGCATCCGAAATAGCCAAATACATCACCTGTGAAATCACTTACCCAGCCATCGGTCCAAGGATCATTCTTGTTTGTATAACCATTGTCGATCAATTGCATTGCCAGCTCTAAATATTTGTCAACAGCCGGATCAATCGTAACAGTACCATCATTTACCCATGCACTCTTTCGATCTGCCAATGCCGCATTCTGGATTTCCTTTGGTCCGGATACCATCTTATAGCCTGCCTGCTTCATCTTTTCTGCAGTCTGCATAAAGGCATCCCAATCCTTTACATATGTCTGTACCTTTGCCGGATCAGAAGTTCCAAGCACCTTCTGTGCAATATCTGTACGATAGACAAAACATCCCGGTGTTGCCTGCCAGCAAAGTCCTTTTAACTTGCCATTTACGGTTGCATAATCAATGGTGTACTGGAATGCATTGCTATAATCCTTCTTTGTAATACCAATGCTGTCCATACTCACAAACATGTCCGAAGACATAAAATATTTTGAAACATCCTCATCCATCGCTACAATCGAAGGAACCTTCTGACCGCCCTTCTGATATGCAGCTTCGATTTCTTTCTTGTATTCATCGCTTGTTCCGCTAAGTCCCAGATTTTCAAATTTTACTTTGTCTGCATACTGTGGATATTTATCTTTAAAATACTCCAGACGTTCTCCCAGTTCTGTGTTCCATGAATATACATAAATGATACTATTATCTACTGGCTCCGGTGTTCCCTGATAAGCCTTGGCATTGGAAGCTGCCGGCAATGCATTTGGAGCATCGCTGCCCTTTTCTACCAGACAGATCTGAATTGCTTCTAATCGTTTTCCAAGTCCTGCTGTACCTGCAGTCTCTCCGTTCTTTGCCCAGCCCATCCAGCCGTATGACTGCGCGTGGACACGATAATATACATCATAATAAGAAGAAATCGTGCCGGTCAGCTCAATTCGAATGGCTTCCAGACGTTTTGCCTTTCCGCTCGTTCCAGACATCTGACCATCCTTTTTCCATTCTTTCTCCCATCCAAATGACTGTACATGTGTCTTATAACGGATACCTCCGGTATAGCCAAGCTTCGATGCATTTAACTTGATATAGATGGCTTCCAGACGCTTCGCCTCTCCGCTTGTTCCGGCAATACTGCCATCGCTTACCCAGTTCTGGTTTCCATAACTCTGCACATGCGTTCTATATGTTACCACACCATTTGCATCGGATGTATTTGTCTTTGCTGTTCCGACAAATCCACAGCTTTCAGAGCCCTTTAATGACTCTCCGCTTGCATTGTACATGTAGACTGGAGATTCCCATTTCTGAACTATAATAATCTGGATTGCCTCCAGACGCTTCGCCTGTCCTGCTGTACCTGCTGGCTCTCCATTTTTTACCCAGCCCATCCAGCCATAGGTCTGTGCATGTACACGATAATATACATCATATAAATCTGCATTATTACCAGTCAGACGAATCTGAATTGCCTCCAGACGCTTTGACTGTCCACTTGTACCGGATAACTGTCCATCATGCTTCCAGCCCTGCCAGCCAATGCTCTGCACGTGCGTACGGTATTCAATTCCAATACCATAACCACCGTCTACCTGAATCTGAATGGCTTCCAGACGTTTTGCCTTTCCAAACGTACCGGAAGATTGTCCGTCCTTCTTCCAGCTTTTCTCCCATCCAAATGACTGCACATGTGTCTTGTACATAACACTTGGAACAGTTACTTCGATTTCCCCGTCTTCTGTCCATGCAGTTTCTTTCCTCGCTGCTTCGGAGGTGATTCCATTTGTCAGAACCAATCCAAGCACCATGACGAATGACAACAAAAATGCAGTCAGCCGTTTCCAACATTTCATTGCTCTCATATAAAGCCCCCTTTGTTATTTTTTATTGACAAAGCAAAAAAGTCTGCAATTACGCAGACTTTTCCGATATGTGCAAGGAGTTTATATAATCATTGTCACAAACACGTATTACATTCTCCCCTTTTCTCCGTCTACCTTGCCAATACAGTTCCAATTATAAGAAAAAAATATGCATTTTCAATATGTGACAAAAAATGTGACGGTTTTTGTAATTTTTAGCGATAGCATTTTATATAGTTGTGTTTTAAAATATACATAGCATTAAAGTATAGTGAGGAAAATTATGGATACAATACAGGCTTTGATCAAGCACTACATCGAATCAAACGGATATACGGTATATTCTATCTCTCAGCAAAGCGGCCTCAATCGTACAACACTTCAGAAGATCTTATCCGGGCAAAGAAAAATCACAAAAGAAATCTACGAAAAGCTTCTTCCGTTTTTCGCACTTTCGCCGATTGACAAGGAAGAATTAGAACAGGCTTTTTTGATCAATCAGATTGGAACCGAGCGTTTCCAGACACATATGGAAATCAAGCGTATTTTGGAAATGTCCACATCGACGCTCTACCAGACAGACGATTCCCCTTATGATTTGATTGTATCAAATGTCGATACCTGGTCGAACTGTATGTTGATTCAAGGCACCTATCAGATTGTAAACGCAATCTATTCTGTCGCCCTGAAAAATGTGACAACCGAAGATCATCCATTTATATATACATTTGCTGATATGAGTCACCCATACGCGTCTATCTTCTTCAAACCACTGTATCATCCAACCTTTCAGCCGTTGCATGTGAAGCACTTAATCGAATATCAGAAAACGCAGATGGACGGCGAAAACTATGATAATATACACAACATTCAGATTTTGAAGAATCTGCTGCCATCATTTGCCGCATTTCCTGGCACATTTGAAGTGCACTATTATTACTCTGCGCGAAATCGTTTTAAACAACAGGCAACCGCGTTCCCATATTATGTCATCACGAATACACACGTCATCCTGCTGTCCCCAACCTATGAGACAGCCTTGATATTGAGCGACAAAGCAATTCACGAGTATTATCTGCACAACTACGAGCAGCTTCTTGCCCGGTCAAATATCCTGACCTCTGGTGCGCAGACACCACTTGACCTGTTAAATGTATTAAATGGAGTAGATCCGGCATTAAACTATCCAATCTGCCTGAATATCCAGCCCACCATCGAGAAATATCTCACGCCGGAAATGATTGACAAATACATGTTGGAATCCCCTTACAAGGATGTCATCCGCGCCAAATTATTAGAACGGATCGGTCAGCTTACGAAGGAAAGCCATACGATTCTCTTCACGCTGGAAGGCTTAAAATTATTTACCGCGGAAGGAAAAAATGTGAATTTTCCGGATACGCTCGCTGCCCGCTTTGATATCGAAGACCGTATTTATATTCTCCGCAAATTTATAGAGGCAAACCAAAATGATACAGACTATCATTTTCTGCTATTAGATCCTTCCAAAATACATACGTCTCTGAATATTTCCATCGCGTTTACACCGCCATCCATGACGTTCCTGATGCTGGTACGAAACGATGGGAATTCCATGATTCTTCCACTGGAAGAGCACACACTTTGCAGCAGTATCATGGACTTCATCCAGACGCTGCCAGAATACGGATATGTGTGCAGCGTAGAACAGACGAACCGATTTCTTCAGGAAGAAATCGAGCAATTAAAAAAGCAGCTATAAGCGGCTGCAAGTCAGATATCAAAAAAGAGGGTAAGCTGCCCTCTTTTTTCATCTACCACAAATCTTCCCGATTTCGAATGGAATCTGCCTCCGTGATCTGCCGGATTACCTTACACGGATTTCCAACCGCCAGGGAATGTGGCGGAATATCCTTTGTCACCACACTGCCTGCACCGATCACACAGCCTTCGCCGATCGTCACACCACCGGTCACAACGACATTGCTTGCAAGCCAGCAGTTATCTCCGATCGTAATTGGCTTTGCGTACTCATCATCGTATGCCGTGCCATCCTGCCTGAACTTGATGTTACGCTCCTGATAGCGAAACGGATGCATCGGTGTCACAAGCGATACATTCGGTCCGATGAAGACGTTATTGCCGATATGCACCGGACAGGTATCTAACACCGTGAAATTAAAGTTTGCAAACGTATTTTCACCGATTGTCGTAAATTTCCCATAGTCAAAATAGATCGGTCCCTGCAGATACACGCCCTTCGCGCAATCAGGGATCAGGTCACGCATTATCTGCTCCCGCGCTTTCTCCTCGGTGTCTGCAGTCTGGTTATAGGTCTGACACAGCTTATGTGCCTTTGTACGGATGGCAAGTAACGTCTCGTCCGATGAATCGTAGATCTTGCCTGCCAGCATCTTTTCCTGTTCTGTCATGTCTTGCACCTCTTTCTTAGTTCATAGTACATTCCTTATCTTTTCTTAAACGATGTTTTACGAATCCAACCAGATACATATTTCCTATTGCCAAAGCAAACGTACCAAGCCAAAAGCCAAGCACCTTTGTCAACATATCAACATCAGGGAAGAATCTCTCAATTACTCTCAACACTGCTATATGCCATACATATAACGGCATACTAAGCCTGCCCAGGCATGAGAAAAATCGACAGGACATATCCGGCACCATGCTCTGACCGGAAAATATAATCGTCACACTTACCACAAAGCACAACAGATTTCCACGCAGAAACTTAAAATGCGGGTAACAGGTCACAATTGGAAACACATATGTGATTACTTCCAGCACTGACAGCCACACCCTGCATGTTCGATTTAATGAAATCCCTCTTAACCAATCCGCCAACAACGCTATAGTCGCGCCCAGACACAGACCCGCAAATGTTCGTACCAATCGATTTGGAAACTCATGTGCACCATAATCATATGTATGAAGATAATAAAAAAGTGCTACATAAAAACAAATCATGCCAGATAACCGGCGATTCCGCATCATCAACAACAGGCAGAAAAACGGGAATACCAGACACATCGCTGATAAAAACCACATTGTAAACAACAACGATCCCTCCGGTGCAGCCTCAGACAGATATAGCATCTCAAACGGCATATTTTCAAATGACCGTATGAAGTTTCCAAATGCACCTTCTCCTATATAATGCCAATTCATAGCAATATATGTAATCAATATCGCTCCCGTAGTATACGGGAGAAACTGTACAAACTTCTTTCCCGTATACTCAACCGCTATTTTCACAGCTTCAAAGTGTTCCTGTGGTTCCTGTTTCTCGAAATGTCTCATTGTAAAATATCCGGTTATTATTAAAAGAACTCTACAAAAAACCAGCTTAGTTGAAATGGTCGGTCCTGATAGCCAAAATGTGCATTCATGATCAGCACAGCCCCCAGAAAACGCATAAGCTCTATTTTCCCGATTCTCATATTTATCTCCCATCAAAAAAACATTTTAATTTATTATGTATATTAGTATAGAATCCGTCAAAAAACAACCGCCTTTCCGTGCGTTTTTTATTATTCATTTTACATTTTGGCAGTTATACTGTATAGTAGATTTTAGATTTTTCATTTTCTGCATAGTTCGTGCGGAATAATTTTCAAAATATTCAGAGAGAGAGAAATTATATGAGCAAACGTGAATCTTTTACTAACCGTCTCGGTTTCATCCTCGCCTGCATCGGCTCTGCCGTCGGCATGGGCAATATCTGGATGTTCCCGACACGTGTATCCCTCTATGGTGGCGGATCGTATCTGATCCCATACTTTATCTTTGTCGTTTTGATTGCATCGACCGGTGTCATCGGGGAAATGAGCTTCGGACGAGGCACACGATCCGGTCCGATCGATGCCTTTGGTGCCGCCTGTGAATCCCGCGACAGACGTAAGGTCGGCGAAACACTTGGTTTTATCCCGGTGCTTGGTTCTCTTGCGATGGCGATTGGGTATACCGTTGTCATGGGATGGATTCTGAAATACATGATCGGAACATTTACCGGAAGCACACTTGCCCCGAATAGTATCGATTCCTTCGCCGCATCGTTTGGTGGAATGGCTTCTGCCTTCGGCAACAATCTGTGGCAGATCATCGCACTTGTAGTTGCTGTTATAATCCTGATGTTCGGTGTCGGAAATGGTATCGAGAAGGCAAATAAGATCATGATGCCGGTGTTCTTCCTGTTGTTTTTGATCCTTGCAATCTACACCGCATGCCAGCCGGGCGCCATCGACGGCTATAAGTATATCTTCCGCGTCGAGCCTTCTGCTCTGGCAAAGCCGGAGACATGGATCTTCGCTTTGGGGCAGGCATTTTTCTCCCTGTCTGTTGCCGGAAACGGAACGTTAATCTATGGTTCGTATCTGCCGGACAACGAGGATATTCCTGCTTCCGCTGGTCGTGTTGCCTTATTCGATACCATCGCCGCGATGCTTGCAGCACTTGTTATTATCCCGGCGATGGCGACAACCGGTGCACAGCTTGACCAGGGAGGTCCCGGACTGATGTTTATCTTCCTTCCTAGCTTATTTAAGTCTATGCCAGGCGGACACATCGTGGCGATCATCTTCTTCGTGGCAGTCTTCTTCGCAGGACTTTCGTCTCTGCTTAACTTATACGAAGCACCAATCGCAACGGTGCAGGAAAAGCTTCACTTAAACCGCAAGCTCTCCTGTCTTCTCATCGGTGTCATCGGCGTGATTGTGTCCATCTGTATTCAGGGAATCGTATCCGACTGGATGGATATCCTGTCCATCTACATCTGCCCGCTTGGTGCAGGTCTCGCCGGTATCATGTTCTTCTGGGTATACGGTAAGAACTATGTCGAGGAGCAGGTCAACCTTGGACGTAACAAAAAATTTACAGACAAGTATGTACCTGTCTGTAAATATCTGTACTGTCCAATCTGTATCCTTGTGCTGATCCTTGGTATCGCACTGGGTGGGATTGGGTAATGATTCGTAGATTCACTATTCTGCTTCCATCGCAAGCTCGGTCTGTCGTGTGAGTTCTGCATCACTGATAATTGTAATTCGTCCCTCGTCGTACTGCTCCTGTACCCAGTCGTACACACGACGCACCAGGGGCGATTTCTTATCAACCGGTTCAAGCCCCTTCTTCTTGCGGTACTGGTTGATCCAGTAGCCGACACCTGCGATGCCGGATGTGCTGTTGACTGAAACCTTTGGCGGGCGGTCAAGCAGTGTGTCAGTGTCGAAGATATTGTAAATCTCATGATTTTTGAGCATGCCATCGGCATGGATGCCGGCTCTTGTCAGGTTGAAGTTTTCGCCGACAAACGGTGTCATCGGCGGAATCTCATAGCCGGTTTCTTTGCTGATATATTCCGCAATCTCTGTGATCACTTTCGTATTCATCCCATTTAAGTGTCCGCGCAGGGATGCATATTCAAATACCATCGCTTCAAGCGGTACATTTCCGGTACGTTCCCCGATGCCAAGCAGCGAACAGTTGACGGCACTTGCACCATACATCCAGGCAGTTGTCGCATTTACGACGCCCTTATAGAAATCGTTGTGGCCATGCCACTCCAGCATCTCGGATGGCACACCGGAATAATGCTGCAATCCATAGATGATACCGGATACGCTTCGAGGCAGCGATGCGCCCGGATACGGCACGCCAAATCCCATCGTGTCACAGGCGCGGATCTTGATCGGCACGCCGCTTTGCTCGGACATTTCCATCAGACGGTTTGCAAATGGAACGACAAATCCATAGAAATCCGCGCGTGTGATATCCTCGAAATGACACCTTGGGCGAAGTCCTGCTTCGATACAGTCTGACACGATCCCAAGGTATTTGTCTAATGCCTGCTTCCTTGTCAGTCCCATCTTGTGGAAGATATGATAATCCGAACAGCTCACAAGCACGCCCGTCTCCTTGACTCCGATGGATTTTACCATCTCGAAATCTTTCTTATTCGCACGAATCCATGTTGTAATCTCCGGGAACTCATAGCCTAACTCCATACATTTCTCAAGTGCCTTGCGGTCCTTTTCCGAATACACAAAGAACTCGGTCTGGCGGATCATGCCGTTCGGTCCGCCAAGCTCATGCAGGAGCTTATAGATATGCACCATCTGCTCCATCGTGTACGGCGCGCGCGACTGCTGTCCGTCACGAAATGTCGTATCCGTGATGAAGATATCCTCCGGCATATTCTCAGGCACCCGGCGATAGTTAAACGCAATCTTCGGTGTCTCCGTATACGGGAACATCTCGCGGAAAAGCTCCGGGGATTCCACGTCCTGTAACTGATAGCTGTATGGATCCAGTTCCAATTTGTTCGTCTTGTTGCTTAGTCTGATTTCCTGCATATGCCGTCCTCCATCCTTCGGATGTTTCATCCATTTTTGTTGCACTCATTATAAACACATGCTATATTATATGTAAAATAGATAATTTTGATAGTAATAATCAAATTTATGAATAATGGGAGATTTTTATGGATATCGAAGCATTGAATACATTTCTGACACTTGCCAATACGAAAAACTACACACGCACCGCCGCGCAGCTTTTTGTCGCCCAGTCTACCGTGACAAACCGCATTCACGAATTGGAAAAAGAGCTGAATATCGCGCTTTTCACGCGCAACAACCGCAGCGTGGAGCTGACCGTGGAAGGCGAGCAGTTCAAGGACTATGCGGAGAAAGTCATCACACTGACGAATGCATCACTCTCCGAAATCAGTTCCTTACACAAATACGAAAACCATCTGCGCATCGGCTGCTCCGATTCGATCTACGAAGGACATCTGGCGCCGATCATCTTAGAGCATCAAAGACAGTTTCCAAACGACGCCCTGAAGATCACGATTGGTCTTTCCAACCTACTGATGGAACAACTGCAGAACGATATCTTCGATGTGATCTTCACCTATCTTCCTATGAAAAAATCATCCTATCACTGCGAGGTCTACAAGCAGGATAAGATGATTTTAGTGACTGATTATTATAATACGATGTATGCACGCGGTATCACGAAGCAGGCGTTGATTGCCGAGAATTATCTGATGTGCAATTTCGCCCTGCAGGATGTCGGACAGTTCATCCGAAACTTATTTCCGCGCTACCATCAGTTTTCACTGGAAATCGATGACTGTTCCAAGATCATTCCTTTTTTGCTCGGCTCGGAAAGCTATACGTTCCTGCCCGCGGATACAGCTCGTCCATTCTTAGAAGCGGGCAAGCTCCGCGTCATTCCATTACTGGACTTGGAAACACCGGTCATCAACAGTTACATGATCTGCAAGAACAGTAAGCGGGAATTGTGCCAGTCGATTTTTATGTAATTTCATGTCACCACGCGGCAGCGTGCCTCATTTATTGGAGAGTTTTCCCCTTTCCGCTACTTTCTCCCCAACCTGCTTGCTTCTCAAAAGCTTCCGGTTGGGGAGTTTTGCGCCATTTCACATTTTCTCCCCAACCCGCATTGATTGATTGCAAGCTTTTATGGTAGAATAGATAAACTACAAACTAAATTAGACAGGTATGGTACATTTATGAAAAAAGAACAAACTAGAACATCGTTCAAAAGCCGCTGGGGATTTATTCTTGCATCGGTCGGTTCCGCAGTCGGCATGGCAAATGTCTGGGGATTTCCAAATAAAATGGGAAGTAACGGCGGTGGTGCCTTTCTTCTCATCTATTTATTATTTATATTTTTGTTCAGCTACGTCGGACTTCCAGCCGAGTTCGCGATCGGACGTTGGTCGCGCACCGGAACGCTCGGTTCCTATGAAAATGCATGGCGCTCACGAAATGAAAAACTCGCGCCTGCTGGGCGTGCACTTGGCTGGTTGCCACTCGCAGGTTCCCTGTGCATCGCAATCGGCTATTCAATCATCGTTGCCTATGTATTAAAAGCATTTGTTGACTCTGCAACCGGTCTTTTGATGCAGGTCAACACTTCCGAATGGTTCGAATCGTTCTCCATGACGGATTTCTCGGTTGTACCATTCCATATTATTGTTATCATTGGTACTTTGCTTACATTGTTGCTTGGTGCCAGTAGTATCGAAAAAAGCAACAAAATCATGATGCCGCTCTTTTTCCTGATTTTCGTTGTACTCGCAGCCCGCGTAGCTCTGCTGCCCGGTTCAGCAAGCGGGTATGAATTCATGTTTATCCCAAGATGGGAAGCATTGAAAGATCCGACTGTCTGGATCACTGCCATGGGGCAGGCGTTCTTCTCCCTGTCCGTAACCGGAAGTGGAATGATCGCATATGGATCCTACTTAGACCGGAAAGAAGACGTCATCGCAGTGTCGAGACATACCGCAATCTTCGATACAATTGCAGCTTTGGTTGCCGCGCTTGTGATCATCCCGGCATGCTTCTCCTACAATGTCAGTGTGGACGCAGGGCCAAGCCTGCTCTTTATCACATTGCCATCAATCCTGCAGGATATTCCGTTTGGACAGATCTTTGCGATCATCCTGTATGCAGCAATGATCTTCGCCGGTGTAAGTTCCCTGCAGAACATGTTCGAAGCCGTTGCTGAATCCCTTCTGCACCGCTTCCCGAAGCTGCGTCGTACCGTCGCACTCGGCATTATCTGCGTGATCTGCCTTGGTGCCGGAATCGGCATGGAAGCCATCACACGCTGGGGTACATGGATGGATCTCGTCTCCATCTACATCATCCCAATCGGTGCAACGCTTGGTGCAATCTCCTGGTTCTGGATTATGAAGAAAAAAGATTTATTTGCAGCGATCAATGAAGGCGGCAGGAAGCCACGCGGAAAGCTGTGGTATTTCCTTGGGCGATACCTGTATGTGCCAATCGCAATCATTCTATGTGTGATTGCACTCGCAATGAAAGTGGCATTCTAAATGAACCGAGCAGGCTGACACCTACTCGATATACAAACATTGTCATCCCGCCTATCAGCTTGATGAACATTGATCCTCTTATAGAAGTCTGTGCAAGCACAATTTCTGTATGACAGCTTATTGCACAGAAAACGGATGATTGCACAATGTCAACCATCCGTTTTCTGTTTTATAATAGCTTATGCCATTCCATTTGCAGTTTTATATTTGTAGATCATCTCCGCATGGTTCTGCTCTTCAATCTGGATATCGGCCAACAGTTTCCGAAGTGCGGTATTCGCAAATGCAAACACATCGGTATTATATTCACCGGACACCAGCTTCTCCGTTCCGATACAATCCGTCGCCAGAAATGCATCATGCTTTTTATCCTCGGAATTATCCAATGTACCATACGTTACCTTCGGCTCGTAGTCTTTTCCCTGCGTATCGTTGCAATCGCACGCCGGAACAGAACCATCTAACACCTGCTGCAACGTATCGTAATGCTTCTGTTCTTCCTTCTGAATCGTCTCAAACAGACTTTTCAGCTCTGGATCTTTCGCCTGTGCTGCGTATTTCCCATACTTTTCCACGCAGCTCTGCTCCTGTGTCTGCAAATCCTGAATCAGGGTACGTTCTTTCTCTTTTAATTCCATTGCTTTGACTCCTTTATTTTGTCTTATTTTTATCGCAATGGTATTATTGACAGATCTGTTTGGTTTTATGCCTTTGTCTGCATCAGACTACAAAACAAGCTGAAATCCATAGCAATTTTTTGCAAATCCATAATGTTCGTAAAAGCCATGTGCCTCCACGCGTGGCAATCCGGAATCCAATATCAATGCTTTACAATCTTTCTCTTTTGATTTTTCTTTTAAATAATCCAATAAAAATGTTCCATACCCTTTTCCACGATCTTCTTTGTTCGTGATCAGACTTGCCACATAACAGGTACACCCTGTCATCCAAAATGTTTCAAAATAACTACCATGACACAATCCATGATAATTTCCTGCGTCATCTAATGCAAAAAACAAAAAACTATTTGCATCTGCAAGCACTTTCTCGTATACCTTTTTCGTTTCTTCATAGTCATATGTGTTAAATGTCCAAAGCTTCTCAAAATAGGAAAATGCAATATCATAATCTTCCATTGTTGCAGTTTTTATCTGCATAAGCAGTCACACTCCTCTTTTACTGATATTTTCCCTAACTTATATCATCTTCCAAGGATATGCAACAGACATTCTGCAGAATCTTCCAAATAAAAATATAAAGACGCTTTCGTTTTTATATTTAATCAAAAGCGCCTTTATTCGTTCTTTTGTAATTAGAAATTGCCGCCGTTCCAGCCCCAGTTTGCAACCGCCTGATATTTCACATAGACATGATCCGGTGCAATTCCAAGCACATCCTCAAATATCTTGCAGATCTCGCCAGTCAGCTTGGAGAACGCGGACGGATTCTCGCTTCCGTACACACTTACCTCCACCATCGCCATCGGCTGATCCTTTGATCCTCGGAAATACAACTTATACTCTGGCTCAAAGCCAACCATAAGCCAGCTCTCTGACTTTCCCGGAATGGCTGTGATTGCCTGTCCCAGTCTTGACTTAATTTCCTGCTCCTGTGCATCCGTTAATGCTACACTAATTTTTGAATTGATAAATGGCATTTGTTTGTCCTCCTCTTATTCGTCCTCATCCGGTATACCCGTATGAAGAAATTCGTTCCACTTCTTATTGATTTCTTCCAGTTCCTTCTTCTCCATGATTCGGTTCCGATCATCCAGAATCGCCAGCATCTCATCCGCCACATCCTCCAATCTTGGATTCGAATACCGATACAGATATCCCATCATCCGCGTCGCCGTAAAGTCCGTATTCAGATTCTTCGTCACAATGTCTGCAAATTCCTCTGGGTATCCAAGGCGAAGCATAATGTTATAAAGTTGTATGCTTTGTGGAGATTTTGGTTTCATTGTATGTTATAGTCCTTTCTTAACTTTGTCAATCAATGTAATATCGGCAGGCAACCAGGCTACGCTATCAAGAGAATTCTTATCCAGCCATTTAGCGGCTTCATGCTCTTTTAATACCAAATCTCCCTTCAGAACTTCACACCAGAAGCAGTCCATTGACAGATGAAAAGAAGGATAATCATACTCAATTGTATCTATTAAATCTCCTACCTGAATTTCAGAATCTAACTCTTCTTCAATTTCTCGCTTCAAAGCCTGCTGTGGGGTCTCTCCCTCTTCAATCTTCCCTCCTGGGAACTCCCAACCGCCTTTCATCTCTCCGTATCCACGTTGCGTGGCAAATATTTTATCTTCGTGGCGTATAACTGCTGCCACAACTCTCACTTTTTTCATACATTCTCCTTTATTCTTTCTCTGTATATATATCGCTCTGCAAATACCGAAGCAGGTCCTCCCTAACCGGATGATGCATCTTCGTCCGAATCTTTACTATATCGCGTTCTTTGCCTTTATTGTCCTTCTTCTTTGCAGCTTTCTTCTCCATAATATCAAATTGACCCATATAATAGAAATTCGTCTCTGCATCACTTTTTTTCACAAATAAATGCTTTCTCTTTGCATTACAAACATCTTTCACATATGAACTCTCTATACCCCGACCAATCTGTGTATCCCATCGAAATATCATATTATCCTCAAACGCATCCGCATAATCTGGTTTTCCATCAACATAAGTCTTCTCATCGCTCACTTTTTCCTTATGATATGTCACAAAGATAAAAACATCCTCACCTATCCGTTTCATTCCATACATTGTGGACGATAAATCTTTTCCACAATTCATCAAGAAACTCACATCTCGCCTAGAATACTTCTCATAAAGGACAAATGGTGTGCCATCCACAGTTGCATATTTGTCAGAATATCGTTTCAATCCCACTGATATAATATCATCTACCTGCTTAGAAAATTCCGAATGGCGTAATCTCTTCCTAAACTCATACGACAAACACGCACTCTTTTTTAATGAGTTATCACCATCAGCTAACACAATCAAATCCATATCACTATATTTTTTATATTCATCATCCTTCCCAACAAATCGCCCTTGCAATACATCTATCGCATTATAAAATGACTTTTCATCAATCGAGAACTGATATTTTTCTTCAAAATCCTTACAGAATTCTCCAATATTCAAATTTCCTGTACGAATTTCCCTTCTCAGAATCTCCAGCTCATATGGACGCACCCCACTTAATATTGTCTTAGACAAATATTCCAATATTATTTTTTCTTTTTCTGCTACCTTCCCGACATATAGCTCTTTTTCCATGTATTCTAAAAAATTCTGGTAAGTCTTATATTCCTTAATAATTACAAGGGGATCAATCTCACCATTCTCATAAAAATCAAATAAATACGGTACCCGACCTAACCGATTTTTTAACGAACAATAGCTCTCTTTTATTATTGACCTTATCCCCTTAATCTTATCAATAGAAGCAAATATCTTCTGTTTGGCTATTTCATCAAAATGAACAGTTGAACCACCTGGTATTATATTATTGCCACTAATAACATATTTTCGAATATTATCCGCGTTATATGTTCGATCACCAGAAAGTGCAATAGGAATCATAAAGTTGTTCTTATAATTTCCAATAAAATCTAAGATTACAACAAACTCTTTTCCTTCCGCCTTCCGAAGGCCTCTACCCAGCTGCTGAATAAATACAATTGGAGATTGTGTTGGTCGAAGCATAATAACCTGATTCACCTCAACAATATCCACACCTTCATTCAGAATTTCAACCGAAAAAATATAATCAAGAGGTTCTTCTTCCGAATCGCCTTCATTCATTGCAAGGCGTTCAAATGCGTGCTGCCGTTCTTCCTCTGTTGCTGTTCCATTTAATGCAAGTGTTTTATATCGCTTCCCTGTCTCTGGATTAATCACTTGATTAAATTTATTTGACAGTTCCTCAGACTCATCAATCCGACTACAGAATATAAGCCCTTTTACACGCTCTCCGCTATAGCCATAGAAATTCGCTTGTTCTACGATGTGTTGCACACGTTCATCACTAGTTAAATTATTAAAATCTCGATCTCCAATCTTCGCCTTTGCAAGTTGTTTTTCATCCAACGTCGAAATATCACTTATTCCAAAATAATGAAATGCACAAAGCATATCTTCTTCCATTGCTTGCTGCAAACGGATCTCATACGCAATCTGATGATGAAATATCTCGTAAATATTTCTTCCTTCAATCTCATCATCACGTTTATCTGGCGTCGCTGTCATACCGAGCCATAACTTCGGTGTAAAGTAATGCATAATTTTCTGATAAGTGTTTGCTGATGAATGATGCGCCTCGTCCAGTATAATACAATCAAACGAATCCGGACTATACTTCTTAAGATTTTGATCCTTATTTAATGTTTGCACAGTTGCAAACACATAATCTTTATCATATTCTGCATTCCCAGTGCCAACCAATCCCATTGATACTGATTTTGAGAATACATTTTGATAAGCTTTCTTTGTCTGTCTCGCTAATTGACTTCGATGTACCAAAAATAAAACTCTACGAAATCCTAATTCCCGCATAGCAAAAGCCGATGCATAAGTCTTTCCTGTTCCCCTTCGTGTCAAGGGTGTGATGGGAAGGTTTTTGATATTTTTTCTGATAGGGTTGTTATTCAGTTGTATTCTTATTATGGTTGTTCGCAAATAAGCGTTCTAATACTTCTAGCGTTTTGCCACTTTCTGTATAGAGAAAAGTTCCATCTCCATCAATCGAATAAAGAATATCAAAGACACCTTCTCCAATAGTGCAATTCTGATACCAATCACAATCTGGTGCTATATATTTATCACTAATAATTGCACCTTCTTCTTTAAGAATTTTCATAACCTCTGCAAACTCTTCATCATCAGGTCTTCTCTCGTAGTTTTTAAAATACAACCGGTTATTATCACCAGCCATTCTAAATGTTTCCATTATTAGATATGCACCTACCTTTCATAATGCGGTAGCGGGTTATGACTCCCGCTTTGCAATCACCTAGTTGCACCAATATGTACTACTCAATAAATTCATCTATTATCTTTATAATACGTTCACATTTTCCCAAATAACAATATAACCCTGACACATATCAGAACTATATCATCTTTATGCATCATTACCTTATATTCTTTACTATTTTATTTGATTTAAGATATTTCTAAATCTCTTAAGCAAATCATCATAAGTCATAATATCTACAATATTTTTGTGCTGACGTTTTATAATTTCAAAATCAAATAATTGCTCATCTGTTAAATTATTACTTCTTCCAAGTAACAAAATCCCTTGCGGATTAACTACCTTTAAGCGAAAATTTGAAGGCAAATGATTTCGCACCTTATCTTGTATCTTTTTTACCCTTGCTTCTCCTTCATGATTAAGAATGTATATATACTTTTCTATTTGAACTATTGCTCCTTCAAGATCTCTACTTGCAACGTAATTATTTCTATATTCTGTAGTTGAAACAACTTTAATGCCATCAGGCTTTTTAATTTCTAAAATATCAACAAAACCGGCTGAATCTACCAAAATAAAATCTGGTGTTTTCATATGACGGCCATCTGTTCCAACTTCAATTTCCCTAAAGCGAGCAATATACTTGGGGTATAATACACAAATTATCTCATAAATTCGCCTTTGCCATTCTTTCTCTGAATATGACATTGAATCTTCAAGCATTAGTTCAAGTTCATCATAAGCCTTCTTATACATTTCATATCCCATTAACTTAATATTAGGAAAAGAAGATAATGGCAAATTTGCTTCCTTTTTCTCTAAGTATCTTTCATACGACTCTTTGTTTTTCCATACGCCCTCGACATAGGTCGAAAGCAAATATGATATTCTAGAAGATACATATTTTTTTACCTCATATGAATTTGGAAATACTTCTATCAACTCAAGAAATGCTCTCGACGGTAAATAATTTTCCTCTCCATTTTCATCAGCCACTATACACAAATCATCTTGCAATAATTCATCTATCTTTTTTATCACTGAAGTTTTTGGATATGTAATAAACCACTTATCTGAGATATTCAACTTTTTCTCAATTGAAATATTATGCTTAATTCCAAATACTTCTCTATCAAGCAAATAGTAATTTCCTTTAGTTTTTGCAATTGTAAAACAAATTGATTCGTCATCCTGATTAATTTCAACTATGTTTGTCTTATTTACCCAAAAAGTTCCTTTTATCCAAGTTCCGTCATTTATATTTTGTTCAATTACATCAAAGTTTATTGCAGGCGAATAAATAATATTCAAACATTTTTCTTCGCACACCACCTTAATTGATTTTGATGACATTTCTTATACTCCCTATTCTTGCATTATTCCATCTCTATTCTACCGTCTTAGCAATTCTTTTGTCTTATTTTCATCAGTTACTCATTCAATGTGTAACGATTTGTTTCTATAAAAAGAAATATTTAAGTGCAATATGTATTGTATCGGATTAGTGTTTTCTTCACTGAATCGTTTTCTACACATTCAATTTTTGCATCAAAGTCTCCATACATTATATGTTCAAATTATTTCTACTAAAATTCCAAACGATATTTTCTATCCTTCCTTCACATAACATTACTCATGACACTATTTCTTAGCTTCAAATCTAGAATTCTTTTGATATTTATTCTTGATAACAATACCCAATAAGAACGAAATACTTCCAATTGCAAATCCTATTATCATTTCATCAAATATCATTCTAGCTTGTTCAAAATAATTTAGTGCTATAAAACACACAAGCACAAACATAAAAATTGTCCCTGTAATAGGCACTAATTTACTCCTTACTTCGAACACCGTTTTCCAATCCCTCAGCACCTCTTTAATTGTATTCTTTTGCTGTACTTTCTGAATCGAAATATATGACCCCATCCAAATAGAAAAAGCCATACTTATTACTTCAAAATAATCCTCTTCACCAGTTTGTGCAAACAAAATTATACCTATTACAATCATGCCACCGATACTTATTGAATTACACCATTGCCTTTCTCCATCTGACAATTCTATATTGTATTCAATGACTCCTGTATCTACATTTCTTTCTCTCCAAATCCAGCCAAAAATCTTATATGCAATTTTCCATGTAATCAGCAATATAAGTGCGCCAGCCAACGCAGAACCCTTCCATTGTTTCCAACTCCATATATACGATGCCAGAAATGCCATTATATATCCACTCAACATAAAAAGCATATACAAGATCATCTGCGCGTATTTTCTAAATGTACTCACGAAATTCTTTGTCTGCCATTCAAAACAATAAGTACTCAAGCATATTACCAAAAAAATAATCCACCAAATAAAAAATCCAAACAAATAATTCATTGATTACCTCCAGTGCCTTTAATATATAAATATCAGATACAATTTTTCTATATTTAACACATTTTAATTATACCACCCCATTTCCATATTCTCCACCGAATGTTCTATCTTTTTCGACCTTTCCCATCTCCCCAAACTCATCCTTAAACTTCCACTTTATCTCCACCCTATCCTTAGCATACACGACAATCTCCTCCACAAAAGCACCAACCATTTCCCTATTAAGTCCGGTCAGTTTCAGCTGTCCTCCCAGCATTTCCAAACCTGCCACTTCCGGCACATCCACATCTGCCATCTTGGTGACTGCTGCCCTCTGCTTTTCGATATTCTCCTGCAGTCGCTCAAGCATCTGCTCATATATCTTACGCTGTTCCAGATATGTTTCTTTATCTGTCATACCAAGCTTGTAACTTTCATAAGCTTCACGCAAGTCCTTTTCGATCAGTTCACGACTATGCTCCATATCTGAAAGATGCTTCTCTGCCTGCTTTAATCGCTCTGCCTGTTTTTCCCGCTGCATATCCACAACCTTTCTGGAATCTACCAGTACATCAATCATCATCTGAAGTGCTTTCTTCACAATGCTTTCTATATCGGCATCCAGCACACTGATATTGCATTTTCCATCCGATTTATCTAGATAATGATTTGCGCAATAATACTTCGGTCGACCGGCATAAGTATGAGACAGGCGATGTCCACAGTTACCACAGATCATTTTTCCAGTCAGGCAATGTGTTTCATGCTTTCTTTTGGCACTGGCACATGTATTTCCTTTTCGCATGGCAACGGTTTTTTCAAAATCCGCCTTGTTTATAATTGCTTCGTGACAATTTTCCACACGCTTCCATTCATCCTCTGGGAGTGCTTTTGCGTGTTTATCACCGACATTCTCACTCTTGAAACGACTGTAAACCATCGTGCCGGTATACTGCTCATTTCCGAGGATTCTTCCTATTGCAACATTATTCCAGAGAGGCTTTTTCTCACGATATCTGGCAAGTTGCTTTTCACCTCCTACTTGCATGGCAATATACACTCCCGGTGTATCTATTCCATCACAGTTCAGTCCTTCTGCAATTTTATACATAGATTTTCCAGACAGGAACTCTTTGAAAATGCGCTTTACAATCTGACTGGCAAACTCATCCACAACCAACTTATGCTTGTCCTCTGGACTTTTCACATAACCATAAGGTGCATAGGTAGCTATGTACTTACCGCTGCCACGCTTTGTATCAAGTGTCAATGATACTTTGGAGGACTGTTCCTCACTGAAGAAATCATATAGAATCCCCTTAAATGCAACATCAATCTCACCGATACCACCCACATAATCTGCGCTGTCATAATTATCATTTATGGCAATAAATCGCACACCCATAAAAGGAAATATTTGTTCAATATACTTTCCCTGCTCGATATGATCTCTGGAAAATCTGGAGAAATCCTTTACAATAATGCATGAAATCTGCTTTCTTTTCACCAGTTCCAGCATTCTCTGCATATCTGGGCGATCCATATTTTTACCCGAATAGCCATCATCCACAAACTCCATCACACTCACTTTGCGAAGTTCCTTATTTTTATTGATAAATCCACGGATAAAAGCACGCTGATTGGTAATACTGTTGCTCTCATCTTTTACAAATTCATCTTCCTTTGATAATCTCAAATATATTGCTATCTGCTCCATTTTAAATCTCCTCTCCGTCTGTCATCCTGGCATACTCGTCTTTAAAATTTAGATTAATTACCAGCCTCTTATCTGGATACAGGTAAATACTGTCGACCAGTATTTTAATCATATTTCTATCCAGGGAGACCTCACTTTGAAAACGATAAATCGCTTTCAGCCACTGTATCTTCTTCTCACAGAATCTCTTCACACGCCTACGGCTTGCTTCCTCATCCGTTATCTGCCCCCAAAGTCTCATTATGGCATCTGCATTTTTCTTCTGCCTGCACTTGAAATCTGCCCTGGTAATCTCTCCGGTAACATAAGACTGATACTCTTTGCTTTCTTCGTAATTCTTCCTGTCAATCTGCTTCTGAATCTTCTGAATCCGCATATCATGCTCTTTCAGTTCCCTGTCCATCACGCCTCGCATGGAAGCCTCCGTCCTGTCACTGTCTGTAAGTACTGCAATTTGAGTTGTAAGCAGGTTATGCACCACCTTTATAAGCTCCTGCTCCATAATGGTACAGCCACACTGTTTCCCACCGAAATCATAATTGTATCTGCAGGAATAAAAATACTGACGCTCCAACACTCCATCCTTCTCCAAGATTCTGGAAGCTAAAGGAATTCTTCTGCCACAATTTCCACAGAATAAAATTCCTGCAAAAATGTCCTCTTTTATCGGCAGATTCTTTCCCCTGTCAGATGTGAAAATGCTTTCTTCCACCTTCTTATACATAACAGCTCTTACCTTGTTGAAAAGCTCCTTATCCACGATTGCCTCATGGGTATTTTCAACCACAATCCAATCATTTTCATCCGTAGCATGCCTTGCCTCGTTATCATACAGGCTGGTACGCCTTTTCCCCTGTACCATATTTCCAATATAAGCCTGATTTTTTAAAATGTTGGAAATCGTACCAGGATACCATGCCTTTGCTTCTGCACCTTCCTCCACATAGAGATTCCCCGTTTTCAGATAATCTCCCGGTAATGCAAGACGATACTCCTGAAGTGCTTTCGCAATCTCCCTGAGCGTCACTCCATCTGCTGCCAGTTCAAAAATCTGACGGACAACTGCCGCCGCGTCCCTGTCTATCACATACTTGCGAAGTGCATCCCCGCTATCCACCTTATAACCATATGGTGCATTGCTTCCGGTAAATTTGCCCCTTTCCATATCAAGCCTGCGACTGACTGAAACACGCTTTGAAATATCCTTGGCATACATGTCATTCACCAGATTTTTCAACGCTATTTCCAACGCCTTATTCTGGTTAAATTCTGCTTCCGTGTCAAAATGATCACTTACCGATATAAAACGTACCCCAAGAAACGGGAATATCGTCTCAATATAGTTGCTGGCTTCGATATAATCCCTGCCAAAACGGGACATATCCTTCACAATAATGCAGCTGATTTTCCCTTCTCTGACATCATCCATCATCTGCCCGAATGCAGGTCTGTCAAAACTGGTTCCCGACACTGCACTGTCAACATATTCATGGTATTCTGCAAATTCAGCCTTATCCTTGATAAATTCTCTTAAAATACTCAGCTGGTTGGCTATGGACTCCGACGGTCTGGATTTCAGTTCCACCGACAATCTGGCATAAAGTGCAACACGAAAGGATTTTCTCTGCTTTACAGGTACACCAGCTGTTACCGCTTCCGGTATCTGAACTGCATTAAATCTGTTCTTCGTTCTCGCCATTTACACCGCCTCCTTAAGCTCCAGCACTGGCAAACCATCTACCATGGTGTACACAGGTTCCGCATCTTTCTCATTAACGACATCAAACAATCCGGTAACCTTTTCCATCTCCTGACGATACTTAAACACAATTTCCACCCTGAAATCATCATAGATCAAAATTCTGTCAATAAATGAAACAAGTGCCACACGATCCAGATTTCCAATCACCAGACCTTCACGAAACTGCTCCAGATCCTTTGCCACAACAATTCCATTTTCATATATATTGCGGATGATTGTCTCCTGCTCCCTGATTGCCTGTTCAAGCTCCCGCTCTTTTGCCGAAAACTCCTCGCGGTACCTTGTAAACTGCTCTTTGCTGATAATCTCATCACGCAAATCCTGATACAGTGAAGCCTTAAATGCAGAACATTTTGTAAGCTCCTGCTTCAGTGCAACAATCTCTTTATCATGGGCAACGGCCTCATCATAATTCACATTCAGCTCATCCAGATGTGCCAGCACCTTTTCACAGTCGCACATACTGTTGATATATCCCTGTAATTCTCCCAGCACAATCTGATTCAGGTCCTCCTCACGGATGCAGTGACGACTGCAGGCATCTTTACCGTTCCGGTTATAATTAGAACAGATATAGTTGATATATTCCCTGCCCTTGTATGACTCCTTGCGATGAACCATACTGCTGCCACAATCACCACAATATAAAATTCCCGCATACATATATGATTCGTTTTTTCCAGCAACTGCTATGGTATCCCGACTCATCAGAATCTGTACTGCATCAAAGTCCATCCTGCTGATAATTGCTTCATGCGCATTCTCCACTACCACCCAGTCACATTCCGGTACTGCTATTTCCTTCTTAACCTTGTGACTGACAGTTGTTCGTTTTCCCTGCGCCAATGTTCCGATATACACCACATTCTTAAGAATCCCGGACACTGTCTGGGCAGACCATTTTGACTGTCCTGCGCCTTTAAAACTGGTACTGTATTTTTCTCCGCATTTTGCCTTATATTCCGATGGTGCAAGCACGCCATTCTTGTTAAGAATCCTTGCAATTCCTGATGCACTCATTCCCGAAAGCTTCTTTGCAAATATCCCCTGAACCACACCGGCTGCATAAGGATCCGGCACCAGATGATTCTTATTATCCTCTGCCTTTTGATAACCATATGGTGCAAATGCGCCGATAAACAGCCCATTTCTTCTCAAAATGCCCTGACTGGTACGAACCTTCATGGACGTATCACCGTTATACTGCTCATTCAGCAGGTTCTTGAAAGGAATGATCGTATGCGTCTCACTGCTACTGGCAGTCAGGCTATCGTACCCTTCCGATACCGCAATAAAACGCACATTATATTTCTTAAAAGTTTTCTGTATCAGCTCATCCGCACCAATACGCTCCCTGGCAAGTCGGGATAAATCTTTTACAATAATGCAGTCAAGCTTCCCCGCTTTCATGGATGCCATCATCCTCTGAAACTCCGGTCTGTCAAAATTACTTCCGCTGTAACCGTCATCAATAAAAATATCCACCAGCTTCAAATCATCATTGGCACCTATAAATCCCTCCAGCAAAAGTTTCTGGTTGGAAATACTGTTACTTTCCTTCTTCTCCAGTCCATCAATATCTTCATCTCCCTGAGACAATCTCAGATAAATTCCTGTTCTGTATATATCAATCTGTTTCTTACTCATTACAATTCCTCCTATCGTTCTTCAACTGCTGTAAAAATAGCTTCTATTGATATCTAAGTGACGCTTTCCGTTCTATATAGCAATTCATAACATCCGTAATGCTACAGCTTCCTGCAAAGGTGGACTGAACAGTATATTTTCCATACCGTTTCGCCTTTCCCTGTTGTTTTGCATCATGCTGCGAACACTCCGTCACATTCCGCTCTTTCGTATCTGTTTCCTGCAAAATACACTCTTCTCCTTCCCTTCAAAAATGAAAAACAGCCTGAAAATGTCCTCCTTATGGCTAAATCATGCGACACAAAAACCGCTCTCCATAGTTAACAAAGTCTCTTGTTACATCTGCTGTAACAACCGCGCTACATATCACATTTACACACGAAAGCCGAAAAGCACAAACCCTACAGAAAAGCTAAATAACTTACATCTTTTCTTCATTCTGGTTCGATATTCATTTCAACTTAAACTGTTTTGACGTCATATATTCTTATAATCTCTGACGCCATACTCTGCATCCATACGATGTTTCCGTATGTAAATATGTATGTAAGCTTGCGCTTACTTTGTTGACCATGGACAGCGGTTATTATTTCATGGTGTCTCATCTGCACCGACATTTTCAAGCTGTCTTGCTGTCAACTATTCAATTAGAAAAACTTAACATTGGTCATCACGTTGGCTAGGCGTTCGCAATGTTTTACAGGTATTGTGGCTATTTTTTAATCTGTTTTCCTGCCACATGCTTATATTACATTCCAAGCAAATATTTGTCTACCACTTTTTTCCACATTTTCTGACAAAATATAATTTTCAGCATTTTTACCAGTCACAACCATCACACGAGCCCTTATAAATCATCGGGCAGCCACTATTATGCTGCACTTCCACCTGCTATTTCCTGCCCCAAATAGGCTATCAACAACTCTTCCAAAGTTGATTGTTCACCGTATGACATGGTTACTTTTATGGTATTCCCTTTACCCGTATCCATCTTAATTGTCTTTGCTTTAATATCTATTTTTTCCTCCATCTGCGTTACCTCCATTAAAAAAATCGCTACCCATAGCTCATTTGAAAATGCATAAACTATGGATAACGATTTTGGTTATCACTAATTCTGTTTTGGACTTCTCTTAACGTCCTATGAAGGTATACGCCGGTCTTTCTGACCCCTCATCGCCCCGTATACGTAGAGGTGTACTCACCTCCGGGAATTACAGATGAGCCACTATCTGTGTTCACGACGCCCTTCTCCATTCCGGAGAAGCACTATCTCCCCTACCTGCATTACGGGGATCGGGACGAACTTCTCGCCCCTCATGGGTTATTATCCTTACGCAACATACCTGCTCCCGCATTGCCCGAACTTCCGTCCAGCCTCTTGACCTTCATCTCTCAATCCATCAGCCTACTAATATGATAACTGTGACTTTCATCCTGCGGGTATATGATCCGTAATTTTACTCAAATCTGTAACTGATATTCAGTTGTCAATTTTCATTTTCTCATTGGCTTGTCTCAAGCCTGGATATAGTATAAACCAATCCGGTGTCGTCCACAAGGTACTATCATGGTTTATTTTCTCGAAAAAGGTGTCAGTTTGTGACCTTTTTCTGATTTATGCAAAAGTATCATACCGCTTCGGTCAGTAATTGTACACTTCGGCAGAGTATGAAATTTGCAAATCGTGTATTCATTATACGATGGGTTTTTGTGTTTGTCTATGGACAGGGTTGCTGTTTTTTAAGGAAAACGCACCAGATTTTGGTTGAAATAAGCACAATACTTCTTATTCTTTAAAATGCCCTTCCAAACTAGTCCATCGTTCTATTCACCCACCATTAATTACTTCACGGTTACATACTTTTGATTCTTACTTTGAGGCTTATCCGGAATCGTCATCGCCAAACGTCCTTGTTCAACCAATGGTTTGACATATTTCTTCGTTGGCTTTCTTCCGGAATATCCTAACATTTCTGTGATTTCTAATATACCTTTCGGGGTTTGACAAAATTCCAAAATACGCTTAATTTTCTCATCCTCCGAACTACCCTTACTATCTTCTTGAGTTCCATCTTGGGTCCTATCTTGGGTCCTATCTTGGGTCCTATCTTGGGTCCATCTTGGGTCCTCATCCTCTGTTGATACCCTGGTAAACGGAATGGACACGACAATAGAATTTTCCCTGAACTCATATGTTCCTTTTCCATAAACCTCTGTTATCTTTGGGACTCCACGACCTGTACGCTCACTTATGTGCAGTTGCAATAACATATCTGATAATTTTTGATTTACCGGTACAGATTCACCCGCGAAAAATCCTTCCATTGTCTGTCCCGGAGGAATTGTTCCTCTGGATAAAATCTCTATTCTGTCAGAAAACGCTGTTATCATTGGCGCATTCCCCGTTGTCCACTGATTATGCACAAATGCATTTATCATTGCTTCTCGGAATGCCTCTTCATCAAATAGAGGAATCTCTTTTCTCTCCACTATTCTTTCTCGTTCATCTGCCTGTGGAACATTCAGTACACCACCATACTCAAGAACTTTATCTAACGACATCAGCAAGCAGGTATTTCCGAATTCACGAACAGAATACATCGTGGATGTTTTATCTTTACCTTTAAAAATTGCAAAACGTATCGGAATGCCGCTATTATCTGACATTAACTGCGCCAACATATTATATTTCCCATTGTCCAGCAAAAAGCCAAGATTCTTCTTAAAAGTTCTTTTATTTAGTGTAATTCCCTTTGATGCATAATATACAAACAATTTATCAAATGTTAATTCTTGATTCTCCGATTCTGTATTACAAATCGTAGGTAGCCCAACACGCAATACATGAAATAGGTTCGACTCACGCTCTGGGTATTTATTCAGATTTACTTTACTGGATCCAATGCGTAAATATCTGTTATTATCAAAACTGGTCGGTACTTTAGTTGCTGCAGGTATATCTAAAATGACAACCCTTTTTCCTTCTACTGTAATTTCGTGAAATGAAAAATTGTTATCCGGAAAAACCTGTCTTGCCAAATAATGCTCTAGTGGCTCATTCTTTACATCAACCGTATAATCAAAAGTTGTTCCAATAATTTCATGAGTATCATTGTCTACTCCCCATACCAAATATCCGGCTTCGCGCCCTTCCAATGCGGCAGCATTTGACAACGAAGAAATATATTCACCAATTCCTGCTGGCTCATACCAGTTGGTCTTGAATTCATACCAATTCGCTTCTCTAGGATATTCAATTAGCTCTTTCACTTTGCTTTTATAATCCATGCAAATATCCACCTTTCCTAAAATAGAACTGCTATCTATTAGTCTCATTTTTTCTATTTAAATTATAACTCAGACTTTATTCTTAATTAAAGTCTTCACTTTCATCAAAATTCAAATCAAATATTGCCTCCTCGACAACCTTCACACACTCATCCGTATGCTTCTTAATATCATCACCCCAAAATCGGATAACAGTCCACCCTTCAAACAACAATCTTTTGTTTACCTCATCATCCCTCTCTCTGTTTCTAGATATCTTACTTATCCAAAATTCACTGTTATTGCTCTTCTCCAGCCTGGGTTTTAATACTTCCCAGTCCTTTCCATGGAAAAATTCTCCGTCACAGAAAATTGCTATCTTATATTTTGTCAACACAATATCCGGATTTCCCGGTAACTTTTTATAATTCTTCCGGTACCGATAACCTTTTGCCCATAAAGCTTTTCTAAGGATAATTTCAATTTTAGTATCCTTTCCATGAATATTTTTCATGTTTTTATGCCGTTGTTCTTTAGTCAAAACATCCGCCATATATATCACCTTCTTATACTGTGTCTCCATCATCCAACACAAAACTTCTTTCAAAAGTAACTCCCGCGGCTTCTGCTATATCCTCAAGCTCTGCCACAGTAAAACTTTCTCTTTTCAGTTTTGCATTAAAATTTTGAGGTGTTGTTCCCAATCTCCTTGCCAACTCTGCCAGACTTATTTTCTGTCTGACACATAATACTTTTATTTGCTCAGATATTGTCATTTTTATTCTTCCTCCTTACCATGAGTCAGATGCAAATCCAATATAATTTTATCAGTCTTTCCGTCTGGATAAATATACTGTAATTCATCATAATCAAATTTTGGATTTAATACATGAATCAGACTATGATGATTTGGACACAATATAAGAAGATTATCTGATGAATTATCAACACTCTTTGAAAAATACTTAATATGATGAGCTTCCGCAATATTAACGCCATGTTCTTCACCGACATTTTGACCACATATCTGACATCTATACGCATATAGACGCTTTAACATATTTACTTTCTTTTTAGAATAGGTACGTTCTATCACAGATTTTACCGTCTTATTTAATGCTGCTGTGTTGTCATCAAAGTTTAAATACTGTTCAACATCATATTCTGAAACTTTTTCTCCATCAACATCTAAATTTATCACCTGAGTTTCTTCCATTGTTCCATCCAAAACTGATTTCACAATTTCTGTTATTTCTTTAAACTCCATTACATCCCATTGCTCATAAAGTTCTGTTACAGTCGCTGTTGGTTTTCTGTTATGTTGTCCAGCTCTTCCATTATCAAAAAACACATCAAATTCATCCCGTCTTCGTCTTAAATAAGCATTAGGTTCAACACCCGGACCGGTAATTCGTACTGATAAGTCATCCATCGCTTTTGACACCGGTCCACTATATCCCAATTCACGAAATGCATCATCATTAAACTTTGAAATGTAAAATGCCACTAAAGACTTTTTCTGATTTATTGTCATTTTCTTTCACCTAAAATCTTCCCATTAATATCCATTATCTGTCGGAAAATAGCTTCCAAAACATCAACCACGATACTATTACCTGCCAGTTTAATAAGCTTCTCTGTTGAATACAAATATCTGTTCTTTGTTACCATAGGATTATCACTAATTATCCTGTCAAAATCCGATTCATCAAATCCCATCAACTTAAAGCACTCTCTTGGAGTCAGATATCTCCATTTTGTCTTTCCTCTTGCCCGATTCTTATAAATAATCAAGCCGGAATTAGGATTACGGTCCTGCTTTGTCGTTACTGTATTAACAACGATGTCCCTAATCTCTTTTCCATCATACAACAATTCATTATCTTCCCATATTTTTCTTCTGGAAGGCGTATCATTAGGTTTACTTGCATCAGCTTCTTCCTTATATCGGGGAACATCATCGTAATCTAAACAAAGAATGTCTTTTAACCTTAAATTCCTTTGCTTTAAACGCGTTGCTTCATCCTTTTCCAAATTATGTTCTTCAAAGTACTTTTCTACTTGGGCTATCGTTTCTGCATTATTTTTGCACAATATACTGATCATATACGCTCTTTCTCTTTTTTGAGGAATACCAAAATTTTGAGCATTAAGCCTATATATTTTATTATAATATCCCAGATTTTCTAAAGTTTCCTTCCAATCACCAAAATCTGCAGCATGTGGTTTTGACAGAATATTAGTCACGTTTTCCATAAGCAGAAAGCGAGGTAATTCTTTTCCCATTTCATTCATTTCAAGCAATATACGTTCAACTTCCCAAAGCATACCAGAACGATTATGTGCATCCCTTGCTATTCCACTTTTATTCCCATGCCAGCATCCACATAATGATAAATCCTGACAAGGAAATGAATATGTGAACAAATCAATATTGTCGGGTATATCACTTCCCATAACATCCGTAATACTTACCATATTTCTTGTTTCTTTTATTGCTGCATACAATCTTCGTTTCAAATGCATTGGCATTCGCCTAAACGCCTCATCACTCATAGGTTTCTTTCCATCGGAACTCAGCGATAAACCTTTTAAAAAATTTGTAACATCTTCATCTGAAATATCTGCATATTTATTAATATCAATTTTGCCTTTATGTATCAGACAATATGCCAGTATTGCGTTAATATCCCAATCTGCAGTATTTACAATTTCAAAAGGTTTTCCAATTCTTGTTAATGCTTTTGCCTGACTGCCAATTCCACTAAAAGTTTCAATTACTCTAAACATTTCTTTTCTCCCGGGATCACCATACAGTATATTCCAAGCCATCCAAATCAATGGTATATGTAATTTGCGTTATTGACTCCGGTATATGATCATCCTTAAATGAGGCTTTTGTTATCTTCGGAAATGTATCATCGACCTCATATTTTCTTTTTTCTAATACTTTGTATTTTTCTTCCCTTATACTTGCACCCCGCTCATATCCCAACTGATATAACTGCTGTTCAATCTTATCTTTATCATATCCATCTGCAACTAGTCTATCCTTCATATCATTTATAGATATTCCTGTTCTTGACTGTTCTAATCTACAGAAATATAGCTGTAATCTTTTTAAACTTTGGAGCTGATGCTGTCCAGATATAGTAATAGTAGCACCATAACGTTTTACTGTTGACTTAACTTCATAGCTGCTCTCGTTTCCCTCTATATCGTGGCTCCCAGAATTAACAGCTGTCCATTCCACAGTATTATCCTGAGTGTATAAATCATCTAAAACCATCATTTCTGCAATTACACTGTAGGCTTCCTTATTAGAAATGGTATTTCCCATTAACTCACGCCACTTTTTCCACCATTCCAATGGTTCAGACATAAGATTTTTTCTATCCATTCCGTCAATTCCTGGCTCTACAAACTGCGCACAGACCGTAGCAAATTCATATCGTAAACTATCCAACATACAACTTAGAATAAGATACTTTTTTTCTATCCCACCAATCGCAAGAGTTCTGGAAAACAATCTGCTATTGGCAAATTTTTCTGAAATATCTCTGATATCATCAAATTCAATAGCAACACCATATCCTTCATTATCACGGATAACCATTGCTGAGTATTCTTTTGGTAACGTTTTAATTTCTCTTGCACCATTTTGCGTCGATGCGAAATACTCTCTAATTTCCTCCAGTATTCCCATAGCCTATTCCTCCTCAAAAGTATTCAACACTGTTTTTGCAACTCCATACGCCAATAGCGGAGGTACAGCATTTCCAATTTGCTTAAATGCATCGCCCATAGAACAATCAAAGAAAAAATCATCTGGAAAAGATTGTAACCTTGCAGCCTCCCTTACGGTAATTCCTCTTGGTTCAATTGGATGAATATGACTATATGTATCCTTTCCCAAATGTGCTACTAATGTATGAGATGGTTTTGTTACATCAAGTTTTTTCCATTTATTCTCAAATTTTTCTTTATCATATTGCGGAACCATTTTATTATAGAGACTAATGTATTCCTCACTATCCTTCTCATACCCAAAAAGTTTTGCCTCTTCATAGAATAGCTCTTCTGCTATCTTTGTCGCCGCAATATAATTATCTCCTTGTTGCATTCTCTCAAAGATCGGGAAATCTCTGGTATTCCTTCTGAATGCATTTGCCGAAACACCAAATCCCTCTTTACCATACCAGGTTCTCATTATTTTTTGATATTCATTCTGTGCTTCCGTTTTATATGGATACTCAATATTTAATGACACCAATTTGTATTTTGAGTCTGCTGTCGGAAATACTTCTGGTAAATCTGAAAAAGCATCTCCTACAGTAACCCATGGTTTTAATTCATCTGTTGTTCCATTGGGTTCCACAAAAAATTGACATTGCTTATATCCCTCAAATCGTTTTTGATGCTGAGTCAATACATCAACCTCATTTCGATGTGTTGGATTTGGTAGTTTTATCTCTTTTCCTTCATCCCCCTTGATTGCTACAACAAAAACTCTCTCTCTTACCTGTGGAACACCATAGTCGGCAGAATTAAGTATTGTCCAATATGCCTTATAACCTTTTTTAGTTAACTCAGTACATACTATTTCTGGTATATTTTTACCGCCAAAATTTGTTGATTCCGGAACATTCTCCATCACAACAGCTCTTGCTTCCAATTCGAATACAAATCTCAAAAAATCCTGATACAGATATCCTCTTGCATCTTTTATATTTACTCTATCTTCACCGAGTGATCTAAGTTTCCCGCGACCTGCCATAGAATACGCCTGGCATGGCGGTCCTCCTATAACAATACACCCTTCATCTCCAAAACTATTTTTAAACACACTTGCTTCTATTTCTGTTATATCTCCGCATATATGTGTTTCTTTTTTTCCATAGCGCCAGGAAAGATTGTAAGAAATGGTTTTACATGCTTCTGGCATCAATTCAATTCCTGCCACAATATCAAAACCCGCTTTTTCAAATCCGAGTGCCAATCCACCACACCCTGAAAACAGATCAATAATTTTAGGTAACATTACACACGCACCCCCGCGTCCATAAATAAAGAACGTACATATTCTTTTTCGCCACCCAAATATAATGCCGGATCCACAACCATCACTTTAGCAGTGTTCAATTTCATTACAATTCTGAATAAATCATCCTGCTGCGTTTTTGTGTTCTTATTGTATTCATCAAGAACCTGTTGCTGTATATGACTATAGTAATACATAATGTATCTATATACATTTATAAACGTTCCCTTACGTCCTGTTCTTTCCTCTAAATTCAATATACTGTCAGTTGTAAAACAGGAAGCCTCCAATACTTTGGCAGTTGTCTGCATATCTCCCTGCCACGACAAATGTACGTACCACCAAATTGATCTAAGCCATATTCTTGCAGGTTTGCTCCAATAATGACTCTCATTTTCATATCCCCATCTTTCAGCAACGACATCTGGTATAACCTTTATCGAAAGATATCTCCAAAAATCGTCATTAGCTGCAGCTCTAAGGTTAAATCCCGGCACACGCCACAAATAGTCGTACAACAAAATTCCAATGTGAGCATCTATGTAGTAGTCTTTTTTTGCTATAGTATCCGGGCACTCACTTCTCACCTTTTGATTAAACTCTTGTATATCTTTACGTATCTTCAAATAATCTCCCTCGACTTCCGGCAATGAAGGATAATTCAAAACCCATTCTTTCATTGCATTCTGAGCCTCCGAACGATTTAATGTTTTAATAATCATACTTTCTATATCCTCTGATCAAAAAATTTTCTTATAGACAATGACATTGCCTCCGGTCCAGAAATATCCCACTCCAATGTATCAATGAAATAGTGGATAGCTTCTGACACACTACCACTTTGCAAGTCCTCACCAGAAGTAGTTACATCCCAATAATCTTCCTGTTCTTTTAATTTTGTAATAATAACACCTAGTGCACTTGCCATTATTTCCTTTAAAAGTTGCTCATCATATGTTCTTTTCGTTTTATCTAAATACTTGTAATTTTTGTGTGCAGTATTTATGTATATAGAAACACTGTCTGAAAACAGGTCATATGTAGGATCTATCCAATCACATTTTACATACCACAATGGCTGACCCGGTTCATGTATTTCATACATAGGAAATACTGAACCATTTCCATCTAGCCTTATTACAAATTTATTATCTAACTCTCCTAAAATACATCCATATTGATTAGCCAGATGTTCCTCTCCCCAAAGCGGAGTGCCTGCTTCTTTCAAATAAATAATTGTCGAAAATTCCACACTTCCTCTTAATTGAGCTTCTAAGAATTCATAATTTAACTCAAATTCCAAATCTCTTTGGGAATTTTCTATCTCTCCAATCGGAATAACACCTCTTTGCTTTGAATCAGGGGATGTCCACATTAATGCTATTCCCAGTTTTGCATTATTACATGCTATTCCGTTTAGTCCAAACAAACACTGATATGTACGAATTGAATACTTTCTTCTAATACATAACTGATAATCATCCGGAGACCATATTCCCTCATCATCGATCACTTTATGAACTATAGTACTGCTATCAACTTCTTCCGTACGCAATACATATTCCTGATCATCTCTTACATAATAAAGCTGATATGGTGATGCCTGGAATCTAGTTTTACTTAACAAATCATCCGTTATTACCGGAAAAAGTGAAATATTCGCTGCCATTATTTATCACCTTCATTCTTTTCAACATTAAACAATGGTTTAATATCTTTTCTATTCAACTGCAAAGTAATATCAAGTTCCATTTCTATCAAATGCTCAGCATCTGACCTTACATGTATACCATAACCAGCACCATTTTTCGTTTTAAGTAATTCACAGGAAATGTCACTTATTCCAGAACTTTCATTACTGCTATCTACTGCCATTTTTAAATTTGTTTTAAGTTTATCTACTTTTGTAACAACAATATCTGCAGAAACTATCTCGAACGGCATGGATAATCCCATTTTTTCTTCCCAGTCTTTAGGTTTAATTGCACCTATCTCAGAATCAATTGCCAAATTAATCCCTGTAGCCAAAATCTTTCTTCGCGATTTGATTGTTAACTTAACCATCATCCCATTCGCAAAATATTTTGTTTTTGATGATTCATAACCAAAAACAACATTTTTATGTGTTTCGGTGTGTCCACTTCCACCTTGTCCACCACTTGTTCCGCCACTTGGCTTTTTACCAAAATTTTCAGGTGGTAATAACAAATCTCCAAACATTTTTCCAAGACCAGAGTTTAATCTGCTAGTTGTATCTTCTTCCTCTACAAAAAATTCCTTAGAAATTTTACTATTAACCTGCGCTTGTACCTTTGACACAATTCTCGGGTTATTATTACCCATACTAAAGTCTCCCCAAGAAGTATGATCGGCCATCTCACTTTTTCTTACATATTCCTCAAGACTATATGGCTCTCTTGTATTAGTAAGTTTATTTTCTGAGTTTAGCACAAAAATAGCAAAAATAAATTCATCTTTACTAGAAGCACTTATTCCATCAACCCAGTTTCCCACATCCTCATATGATACAATCATCCCTGGTTTACGAGTAAAAAATAAAACAGGTTTATTCTTTTCTTTATCCTTTATTTCACAATTAAAATACATGTACGGCTCTGGTTTGTTATCTGGATATCCTGTTTTCAATATTTTACGTGGAACTTTCGTATACGCAATCGTACCAGCCTTTGTTGTTTCCAATACCTTACGCAAAAGAATGTCTTCTGATTTACACTCCACGCCGTCTTGTGCCAAAATATCATTCCCAGCCTCTTCTGACACAGCCCTATTGTAAAGTGCTTGTACAATCTGAAATGCAGGTTCCATATTGTCTAAACCAATTCCTTTTTTATTGATTCGTGCGCGTAGAAATTTCCCATATGGATATTTTTCATTATTTAATCTCGGAGCATACCATCTTTGTATAGAGATTCGAAGATAATCTTCAATACTGCATCTCCAAAAAGGACGTATTCTATTATCTTCACTATCTTTATATTCTATCTGATTATTTTCAAGTAACATCTGTTCATCAATATAAGGAATGATTATTGTGGTTCCTGTTAAATCACCTTCATATGGTTCAATTTCAAATATATTTAAAATTTTTTCAATATACTTTTCATCTGTAATAGGTTTTGTTTTGTTGCTTCCGATTTCCTGTCCCCACCATGCTATACCTCGCTTTGATTTTCCCGGCAAAGCAGGAATAAGTGAGTCAGCATTCATTTCATTTTCCACCAGTGAAGCTGCTAATCGCGACTCATATATTCCTTCTTCATTCAGTATTCTGCTATAATAAACAACCAGTCCTATTCCAACTCTGAAATATACAGTTTTACCAAGTCCCCATGAACCACCTGCACCTTCTGCTTCCTGTGGTTTACTTATTTCATAAATCAACTTTAATAAATTTCCATACTGGTTATCTGTTACTTCATCATAATGCAGCTTGCCTGTCAGTCCAACAGTATTTGAATCACGTACTGCTATGAATTTATACGTGTCTTTCCAATATTTTCTATTTAAAGTTTCTGTTATGCCCTCTAATTCCTTATTTAAAGATATTTTATTAAATTCTCCTGTAAAAAAATCTACAGTCACATATGGGTCTGTATCATTTTTTGCATCCAAACTATTCTGTATGGATTCTCGAACCAACAAATCTAAAATAGGCATATTATTATTTTGTATCAATTTTAGTAATGAACTCCCCGACTGGGTCATTCTACCAGGTTCAGCAATTTCAATTTTCATTTGTTCCCTCCAAGTCACCTTCGTCGTCAAACGGATTATTTTGCATATGTATAGATACAGTCGCTGTATAATCTGTTCCGCGCTTTCCACCCGGAATATTCATACAAATACCTACAATATCCTCAACCGAATTTAGATCTTCTCTCGTATCAGAGCCTTTTACCGCTTTTGAATCTTTATCTATTACATAAACAATCAACTGTGGAGTTGAATCTAAACCAGCTAAACTTCTAATTTCTTTTGCATATTTTGATTTAAAATCCTTAACCTTGCTCACAATCTCTTGCGGCTGTCCTTCCAAATCTATATCAGCTATAATATCTTTTGGATCCCTTAAAACACCAATATTTATTACCGTATCCGATTCATTCTTCAATTTTTTCCTTGTACGGCTTACCTTTTTTACCGGACCTACTGGTGAATTCCAAACAGAACCACTACCTTTTCCAGCCAAAATAATATTCCAATTTTCAAGTTTCCCTTCTGCTGAAATTTTTTCAATCCAAGCAATAACAGAAGCTATATCATTGAAAACTCCTAATCTCGAATTAAATTTGTACTCTTCAAGATATTTTTTCACCAAAGAGAATTCAACATTCCTCCAAATAAAAGAATTCTCCGCATGTTGATTGCATTCTTTTCGTTCTTCCGGTTGTCCTAATGAAGCAATAAACTTTTCAGTCTCAACAATGTTATGTTTCAGCACTGCTACATCATTATCAAACAAATATGTCTGATTAAAAGAGCCACTGAAATCCATATCTGTTGCTTGTGCGCTCTGCATCCTATTTTTTGCAGTTATACGTATAAAGCTTGCTTTAGGAGTATTTTTCACTCTTGGTCCATAATTTGCAGGACTCTTTCCTAAGGTGTCCATTTCATGTATTTCATCACGTAACTCCTGATCCAGCGCTGCAAGAAATTTAAATTGATCATTTGTCTTAGATGTAATCCATAATCTCGGCAACAACTCATACCCTTTTCTGTATCCAAACCATCTCCCCATTTGCATAAGTGTATCCGCCTGACTAACAGAACGAAGGAAAAATGTACTGATAAGTCCTTCAATCGTTAAACCTCTGGACAAAGTTGCTCCACCCACAACAATAAACGCCGGTGCTGGTGTTGGCATGTTATCAGCCGTAGGATATGCCAATCTGACATACATTCCATCGTCGGTAATTCCATTATTCTTGCAATTATCAATACACATATGAATTCCTTCGTGATATGCGAACTCATCGTCCTCATCCAATGGAATATTAGTTGGTTCTTTACTCAACAAAATTGTAATTTCCTTACGTATGTCCTCAAATGAAGGATATCTGTTTATTTCTTCATCCTTCCTATCGTATTGTGGATATTGTTCTCTAAACTTTTCAAATGTAAATTGACTGGTTTCTGTATTCCATACTTTTTCACATCTTCTAATCATCTCATCTACATCTTTGCTCACAATCCAATCTCTGACCGCTTCTGCAATATTCTGATGATGATCAGTTTTCTGACTTGTATGTATCAGCATACTAATCGGCTTTCCGTATCCCCATATTCTCATACAGGCTACGCCACACAGAAACCAGCATATAGCATCCTGTAACGCGAGCGGAACATACGGTGATCCTTCTTCATGAATTTCTTTGATTGCCTGAAGATCATCCTCATCAATAATTCTCACGATATCTAAACCATCATAATCATAATCCCCACCCTCAAGTCCAAATATCTGTTGTGGTCCAAAATATTCCTTTGATACACTTAATGTTGATATAAAATTTCTAGGATATAACGAATCTTCTCCAGCCTCATTTAATATATTTGCATATGGCGTGGCTGTATATCCAATATAATTCATCGCCTTATATTTATTGCTGATTTCCTGCGATTTCTCATTTTTTCCATTTACCAAATCTCTTATCAATCTATTAATTGTTCTAATCGTTGAACTATTAACATTTGCTGTGTTAATACCAGCCTGGTCAGCCTCGTCATCTATAACCAGTATCTTCATCTGTTTTTGTTTATTACCATCAGATTGCAGCCATTGTATAAGCCCCCTAAGTCTTCCCGGATTTTTCAGACAAACTGTAAAATATCTCTGTTTTGACGTTTTATCAAAGTGCAAATCCTGTGTCCTTTGTCCTAGCATTGGTTTTTTAGATAAATGCTCTAAACCATTCCAATTGAGATTGCCCTGACAATTTAAATCATTTAATAACCGGTTTTGTGTTTGTTGTCTAAGATTTTCGATGGTTCCAGATAAAACTATAAACATATTCCATCCCCAGTCAGCCGCCATAGCCATTAAAGCTGCCATATTTGCAGTTTTTCCAGACTGAACATTACCAATAACCAATCCCTTAACTGGTTTCATTTCGGTTGTGTCACTGCTCAGTCTCTTCAAAATCTTTAATGTAGTTCTCTCCATCTCATCAACGATTTCTTCTTTAAAACCACCCTTAATCAATTTTTTTCTATATAACTGCCATGCGGATTGTGGATCTGCTGGTACTGTAACATCATTATCTTCGCCTTCACCCATAATCATAGCCTGACCACTAAGATAATCTATAACCTGTGTCTGTTCTTCTGCCTCTTTTTGTAAGCGAACGAGTTCTTTCCATTCACTGCAACTAACTTCTTTCCAAAAATTCAATAAGGACTGTTGGGTTAGGAATTCTGATAATCCTTCATCATTACCACGCCCCGCATAATCAATCTCTTCCCACTTCATGTTACGATTTCTCGCATTACGAATCCATTCTCTGTGTTGATCATATTCAGGCAAACCAAAATTAGACATATGCATTCCTCCATTGGTACATTTGAAATTTTATCGACAATTTTTTACCTTTTCCATAACCCTATTATAAAACCAGAGTTTTATATCGTCAACTTTGTTTTTTACTTTTCAAGGAAATGTCTCCAATCAAAATTTCCAATCAATAAGCCCTATGGTAAATAGTAACCCGAGAATCCCCTTTGTAACCCAAGACTCCCTCTTTGTAAATGAAAATCCTGTTTTGTAAGCGAGATTCCCGGTTTGTAAATGAAATTCCCGGTTTGTAAGCAAGATTCCCGAATTTTCATTTCTATTTCGATATGATATAATACGTTCAGCAATAAATTTGCGTACAACAACCAGAGATCAATTCTCTCTCGAAATTTTTGTATTCGGAGAATCCATCCCCGTTTTTGATTGGATAGAGTTGTTCTATTCTGGCTCTGGCGGCACTCAGCAAATTTATTTGTTACTTTTTGAGAAGTTTAGGCTTTAAGATGATGTTCTCGGCGGCAACCGGTGAGCATCCCAGTCTCTTAAGCACATCTTCTCCATAGTAAAAGCTGAATGTTTCGTATGGGCTACGGTTGTTCAGCTTTTTTCTTTTATAAGAATTGATATGGTTCATCATCAGAGTAATATCCTGTTGTGTCAGCTCATCGAAACTGCTTCCTTTTGGCAGGATACGACGTATCAATTCATGGTTGACTTCACAGGCTCCTTTTTGATAAGGAGCACTTGGATCGCAATAAAATATCTTTGTTCTATTGCATGGAATGGTGCTACGTTTTTCGATTTCCTTTGGATTTGAAAACTCACTTCCGTTATCTGTCAGAATAACCGGAAACAAGCTATTAAATGTTTTTGCCCCAAGGACTTCATCCAATAAGTTTATGATCTCTATTACAGAGGCTGATGTATTTGCGTCCCGCAAAAAAGCCAGCATGAGACTGCTTTCTACAAAGTGTATGGTAAGAAGACATTTTCCTCCCACACGACCAATCACGCTATCCATTTGTACAATGGTCGTTTCCGGGTTTGCTCCCAGATATTTTTGAAAGTCAGCGTAGCTTCGTTCAATACGGCAGCCCCGGTCAACTTTAAATTCAGGCTTCTTATAACGGGGACGGTATTTCACTTTACGGGGCAGATCAATGTTCCTGATATCAAAGAGCTGGGCATCCACATAGTTATACAATGTCTTTTCACTGCACATCAGTTCATCTACATGAGCAAGATAGATTTGATGAAGCGACTGCCCGTTTTTAACTAAAGGACTGATGATCCCGTTAATTCTTGCAATATCATCTTCGTTGGACATGATACCGGTTCTGGCTTCCGAAACAGCATGATGTGCACGCTCATGTGCATCTGCCGGATCATAAATACGTTTTAATAACGTGCATTTCGACAGCTGACTGCAGCCATTACAAACATAAGGTGGCTTATTTTTGACAGAACAGACATCTTCTACAAAATCAGAACAATGTAAGATGCATTCAGAGCACAGGCTGCATTTGTAAGCAGATTGGTGTGTACAGCTTGTTCCGCAAATCCTTTTTGCTTTGCATGTAGCACGGAATTTACAAGGATTATACGGATATCCAGGACGACCGCTTTTCTTGTCATAGGAATACTTTTTAATCTCCTTGGCAATGGTTGTACGGTCCTTTCCTAACTCTTTGCCAATTGCCCCAAAGGATGCATTCTCCTGAAGGCGTTGAGCAATAATCATTCGATCTTCATAAGATAAAAACTTTGACATGGTGACTCCTTTCCAGCCGCCAGAAATCAAAGCATAACAGAAAAGAGACCAACTATCCAGTCAGTCTCAATTCATTTGTAAAAGAAAATCCATACCTTTCTTTTACACTGATAACTATTAACTTTTACACTTATCCAAGATAGCTGGTATGGAATCTTGGATTACAATTAAGCCAATAAGCCCTATATTGACAGAGGGCACGCTATCGTGCCCTCTCTCTGTCTCCATCCTTTCTTTCAATAACCCTTTCTTGCTCCATTTCCAATGTCTTTTCATAAATAGCCTGATAATCTTCAAATATCTTATCCTCATCAGAAGTATCAACTCCACATACCTTGCAAACAGCACTGTACAGCTGAATATTGTATGAATTATTGTCCGGCTGAAACTGTAGCATCCTTGCCTTCTCGATAACAGGCAAATCATCAAAAGCAATTCCCCGCTGTTTAATCTCATCCAGCACCTCTTCTGTCTTATTTTTGACAACCAATTCACACATGCCCTTATAAATCAAATCCGTCTCTTCCAGAAGTTCATCCACATCTGCAATATGCCCCATGTCCAGAAACTTCATCTGTACAACTGACCTAACTGTGTCGTAACTATTTAGTTCCCTAAATCCATGCATCTGAGCCTTTTCCATTGGAGTCATCTTTTTGTATGCCTCATAGCTGCCTTTATCATCTGGCCGATCACCAACATATTTCTCCACATTATTCGCTTCGCTGGCATCTCCTACTGTGGCATCCATGGTATCTTCTGCTGAAATTTGTTCACATACCTCTGCGCCTAACGAAATATCATAATCCTCTGATTCATTCATTACTGAAATATCTTCCATATCAGACACTGCATCATTAACAGATAGCGCAATATTTTTCTCCTCCGCATACGGATACTCCGGCACTTCTATTGAATTACGAATCTCATCCTCACTAGTTGAAAAATCCAACATTGAAAACTTCTTATACTCTTCTACACACCCTTCAGCAATCCTCAAATTCTTATTAAGTGCTTTTTTCTCCGCCTTAAGTTCGTCCAGCTCCGCCTGTACTCCCATATGCCAGATCTGGTAATCACGAATATCCTCCTCTGTTTTGCAAGAACGTTTTCTTGCTCTGTTCTGCTGATACAATTCCTGCTGACGTTCAGAGATTTTCTCTACATCCCGCTCTCCCAAAACCTGATAAGTCACAAGTCCCTCCACAGTTTTGATATTATTATTCACAAGAAACAAATACTGTTCCTGCAGCTGCTTCATACGCTCCAGCTCTTTCGCAAGATATGCAGAATGCTTATCAAATCGGCGCTGTTCCACCATTCTCGCCTGATAGATTCTGCGATAATACTTCATTTGAAAATCCGTTATTCCACGTTTATGAATTGCCACAGTATTACCCACAACAAATCTCGGTCTGGAAAAAGGCATATCCAGATAAAATCGGAATTTTTCCTTTGAAAAGCGTTCATCCAGCTTATCCAGTTCATGATACCATTTACCACCCGGAACCTTTACCGAAAGGTACTTCCCGTACTCAAACTGATACCCAATTCTCTTCATCAGGAATATAAAATGGTCAAAGCTTCCCGCCTGACTCTGGCAAAACTCTGCATCTGCCAGAATCATTTTGCGAAAACATTGTTCACGCTCCCATTCCTTCCTTGATAAATTTTTAGGCTCTTTTACATACTCTGCTGGCACAATAGACAGTCCGTACTCTTTACAGAGTCTGTTTGTAATCGGCTGCATACGATGCTTCCATTCCCCTTTTTTGCACTCATGCTTCATCCCCGTTTCAAAACTGACGCTATTAAAAACAATATGCCCATGCATATGCTTTTTATCATTATGAACCGCATATACTGCCTCATATTTATCCTTCAGGTATTCCTGTGCAAAACGTGCCACGATATCCAGCGCCTGTTCCTCTGTCGCTTCTCCCGGTGCAAAGGAAATGATAATGTGATATCCCTGTCGCTTATTTGTTTTTCCGAAAGTAACCTTCGTATCCATCATCTGCTCAAAGGCTGTATCCGGAAGGCAGTTTATACTGCCCACCATAACATTTTCCTCTGTTTTCTCTGGATTCTGAATATACGAAAGAGCATTCTTAAGATGTGCCGCCGGGTTCCCGGTATGTGCCTCATTCAGGCACTGTATCTTAGTGATTGCCATACCGTAAGCACCTCCCTCATCAGCCTCTTAACATCCTCCAAATCCTGCTTAACAGCAAGGATATCCCTCGTGTAACCATATCCCTGGGTATTTACTACCTTCGCAATCTGATTCACATTGGTAGCAATTCCTGTTATCTGTCTGATAAAAATCCCCCTGTCTGTCGTAAAAGATGCATCCACATTTCCACCGCCACGCACCAGATTGCGCAGGTATTCACTGATATTCATTCCAGCCTTTTTTGCCCCCTCTTCCAACAGTCGCTTATCTTCCTCTGACAACTTAAAAGAAACCTTATATAGCTTTTTGTCAGACCTGTATCTTCTGTTTCCATCTGCCATACACATAACCTCCAATTCTCAAAATTAATTGCATCACAATCTCACTTACCATGCTCATGGCTGTGACCTCCTTTTTTTATTCTTCTTTAGAACCTGCTTCTGTTGCTGTTCACTTGTTTTGCAAGATTCGGGAAAGGTCGGACCTTTCCCCGAAAAAATATAATTGCTAACCGCAATTACCATTTTTTCATCTTGGCAGGAGCTCCTGCACCCAATATATGGCACAAAATATGTGCCAAAATACCGACAGCAAACCATCCGCTAACTGGCGTCAGTTTGCCGTCAGATATATTTATTTTATATATGAATGACATCAATCTGCCGTCATTCAGGATTCCATTGTCGTCAATTCGACGTCGCTGACGTAGCTGCCTAATCATCATTCAGTCCTTTTAGAAAATTGAATGTCTGACTTGGAATAATGACTTCATCATCAGGGACAGATGCCGTATTATCCTGTGGTGCATCATGCGTTGATGCTAAAGTGGGTGTTGGTGATGATGGTGTTTCCGCTGTGTCAACTCTCACCTCATACTTTACAAGTAATTTCTCGATTTCCGGCTTCAATGCCCCGGCAATCTCTCCTGCAAGCTTCTTTATATCAACATCAGACATACCGGAGGACCTGCCACCTTCTTCTCCATACACTTCTTCATAAGCCAGCTCGATACCTCTCTTGATAAGCTCCGTCTGATTTGAATAGCTTCCATCCACAAGCATCCTGTCCAGTTTTTTCAGAATATTTGCATCCGACTGGCGGTCCACATAGAGACGGCAGCCAAGCCGCCTCTCTCTAAATCCCATTACCATGTGTACCACCTGCCTTTATGCCATCTGTTTTGCAAGAAACTCATAGCCCTTTGCATTGGCTCTGACATCCGTCACATATGAAATGTTATCCCCATGTTTTCCAAATCTCTCCATTGCCTTTGCTCCGCCACCCACATAAATAATGTTGGTAAATTCCGTATCGTGCCCGTTCTCTTTCAGAACTCCTTCCACTCTTGCAACAAACTTTTCAAGCGACTCGTCCATAATCCTTGCATACTTTTCCGGATAATTGCCGCCAAGATTGCTGATATAATCTGTAATCACATTCTCCGAAATCTCTTTTCCAAAAACCTCACTGCTTCTGCTCTTGATTTCCTGAATAACAGAAATCATGGACTCCGTGAAGGTCTCACATTTACTTTCCACTGGAACACCATCCTTCACATGCATGATATCAATCGTCCAGGAACCCACATCCACAATCAGATATTCCCCCTTCATACTGCCAAGCCTGTCTGCCACTGCTGCATAACACTGCGGAAATGCCAGTACATTTTCAATGGTAAAATCATATGCCACATCCTCAAATTTAAAATGCACTGGCTGATTTCCACGTTTCAAATATTTCACGAACTGCTTTCTTACCGTTGCAAACTGTTTTAAAGGAAGTCCGACTCCAAGCACCACTCTGGCACCATTTGGAATATTCCCTGACTGACATTCCTTTGCCAGTGCCGCAAGTGTCAACAGATAATAATCATCATCTGCAAGCTTACTGTCCTTCACACTGTTACGCTTTTCTCCAATCTTATAAAATGCTCCATCATAAACCAGTGTATTAGCCTGGAAGGTAGGCTTTACAGCCTGCCTTTCCACACCATTCTCAAACACATGGTTTGATGTTTTCATTAAATGATTCCCGTGGTCAATTCCCACATAATAAATTCTTTTCTCTTCCATAAACTCATGCCTCCATTCTCTGTGTCTCCGCATGTTCAAATGCGATATTTTCCTTTGCATGTTCCAGACGTACACGCTTGTTGTAATCAATTGTTGCAAACAAATCCTCTGTTACAATCTCATCTGCTGTCATTGCCGCCTGCATGTTTTCATGAAATGTTACCTGAAATCCTTTTTCTTCCAAAGTATCCAAAGCAATTCCTCTTACCTTGCTTATTCCCTGTAAAACAGTGTCATACAGTTGCCATGCATAATTCTCATATTCCGCTGCTTTATCAAAAAGTACCCCTTGCATAAAATACTTGTTATACAGATAACGGTCATTTTCCATCAAAACCCTGAGATAACGGTGTCCATACTTTCCAAGACTTGCATAACTTCTCGGATCCGACTCTCCCAAAATCGGATAAAACAATCCATCCACCTCTTTGTACTTAATACCACACTGTTCTGCAATTGTAGGTGCTGCAGTCACCTTTGCTTTTTCTTCCATAAAAAGTCCTTTCTGCGCCTTGCGCCTTAAAAATATCGTTATTTGCCTTAACGCCAGCCCGCGGAGAGTTACTGCCCTCAAATGTTCTGCCATGCAGAAAATCCTCCTTTCTCATTGCCTCTTGCGAAGCTATGTATAAATGCTGTCCACACCTGACAGTTAAATTATCTGTAACGCTGGAACACACAAAAATCACCATTCCATCCTAATCGACTACTGCCTTAGCAAACACAAGAAATACTCTTGCAACCAGCCCAAACACTAATAATGTCAGCTTCGCCAATCCCAGTACACACCGAAGCATTAACAACGCCATCCATACCATAGCCTTTAAAACATTCAGTAAAACTCTGCCAACAAATTCTAAAATCATAAATTCAACTCTCCTTTCCACCCATCGGGAGCCACCCGAAAAAAGGGTATAAAAAATAAGACCATATTGACTTCAATATGGAACCGATTAAATCTTCGATTCTCTGTGTCAATTTAGTCCTATCAGCAAAAATACCTGTTAAGTTTTCCCGTCCAGAGCTAATCCGGACAATTTTCACACGGAAACGTCTAGGACCAGGCTTCCGAAACCCTTGTAAATCCTGGGTTTCTTCCACCTGTCACAAATATACCACGTTCCCCTGTCGCCGAAATCAAAAGTGCCCTTTCCTGTCCTGCACCCACAATTTGTCTCAAATTGGATATGAATGCAAGCTGCATTTTATTTGGGTGTAATTTATATTTTTCAAGAGATGTTACAGGTTCTTGTTTCGCAATCTGTTTCTGCTGCTTAATAATCTCATATTGCTCTTTGTACTTCTCATAAAAGTCATCAAATTCAATTGCGTATTCGGAATTCCACAATGCCTCATATTCCGAAATAATCTCCTGGGCCATTTCCCCCTGCTCTGTTGAAATCACTTTTGTGTTCCATTCTCGATTCACTGTAAGCGCAGACTTTGTCATATTGGAACTACCTATGATGATTCGATAGATTTCTTCTTTCTTAAAAATATATCCTTTTGTATGAAATCCGCCATGAGCATCATCTATATCATACATTTTTAATGTAATATTTTCAAACTCATTCAACTTTTTAAGAGCTTTTGGTTCTGTGAAATTAAGATAGTTTGTTGTAAGTATTTGCCCTGGAACATGTTTATTCTCTAACTCTTTTAATGTTTGGAGCAACGGTTCAATCCCACTTAATGTGATGAATGCAACACTAATTTGAAAACAGTCGCACGCCAAAAGTTCTTCCTCAATAGATGCAAGAACTTTCTTTCCCTCTTTGTAATTGTTTGATACAAATTGCGGTTTATATGCCAAATTTGATGTTATATTTGCATCTATAAACGCAGTTTCAAATCCATGTTTTAACTCGTCAATTGTGTTCATGATCTGTACTCCCCATATCTTCGAAATCATTCCGTGTTAAAGTCTTATCAAATTATAGCATATGCGGCTCAAAGAACCAACAATCAAAATCATCTAAATAAGCGGCGCTATAACGCCGCTTTTCTTAGAATTCTTTTAAATTTTACTCATATGACTTGATCAATTTTAAAACTTCTTTATTTATTCTATAAAGTTTTTCTGCCTCTAGGAGACCTTGACCATGATAATTTTCAAATGGATTTTTTAATTTTCGTTCCGTTTTCCTACATATATTTTCTAATTCTCGCAGATATTCTGATATTATTCCGATTTCCTTTTTACACAAACAATAATATTCATTCCCATCTTGGCCAAGTTCATTTTTTGATACTAAATTATACAGTAAATTTCTTAATTGCTTTTGATTATATAAATCTCCTAATCTCTGTTTAGCAATTTCATCAATTTGAACAAATGTACGTTTTACACCATTTGCTAGCTGTTCATATATAAATTCATATAAAAATTCATTTTTTCTTTTCATTACTTTCTCCAACTTTTCCTTATAATTTATTACTCATACTGTCATCTCCAAAAATCATCAATCGACATATCAAAAAAAAATGCTAGCTTAACAAGATCCTCAGCCAGTAACTTTTGAGATCCTTTTTCGATCTTGGAATATGTTGATTGGGATATATTTAAATATCTAGCTATTGCTGTCTGATTAAGCCCTCTTTTCACTCGCTCTTCTTTTATCCTTTTCATTACGCCCTCCATACCTTCACCCCTTTCATATATCGCGTAATTTCTTATTTCTATTGTTCTTGCATGTTATCATATACTTCTTATATATACAATCCATTATTCCAATTATGAATATTCTTATAAGAATTTTCTATCCTATGCTAAACAATATCTTCTAGTAAATCTTTACTCTTATATAAAAAACTCCCCGCAACAACATCATTGTCCTTGCGAGGAGTACACATCTATACCTATATCAACTTTTCCTTCCACTCCGCTTCCTTAAAGCCAACCAGCACCTTTTCTTCATCCACAACCAATGGTCGTTTCACCAACATACCATTCGTCGCAAGAAGCTTGATCTGTTCCTCTTCGCTCATCTCTGGAAGCCTGTCCTTTAACTTCATTTCCTTATAGAGCATGCCACTTGTGTTAAAAAACTTCTTAAGCAGAAGCCCACTCCTGTCATACCACGTCTTTAACTCCTCCTCCGTTGGATTCGCTTCTACAATATGACGTTCGGTATACTCAATCTTATTTTCATCTAACCACTTCTTTGCCTTCTGGCAGGTGGAACATTTTGGGTAACATATAAATTCCATTGTAGATCTCCTTTTCTGCGTGCGTATTTATAACTTCACGCCCTTGTATCATATCTTATTTTATTTCTTACATTCTGAATTTACCGCACAAACCGCAGTTTGCCCTTGCTCTCCCAGATAATCTCGCTTACCTGATATGGTGTCTCACCATCCATATGTATCCACTGCGGTGTCTCCGTCACCAGACGCATCTTCTTACACCTGTGATTCGTAATGTCCTTAAACAACAAATGTTTTTTGAAATAAACAAGCACAACTGCCAGAAGAAGCTTCAACCTTGACATGCCTTTCACTAGGCAGACATCCAATCTTCCATCTGTCGGATCTGCGTTTGGGCAAAATGGGATTCCACCACCTTCATACATATGATTCATCCCAACGACGAAGAACAGCTCCGGAAGCTTCATCACCGGCGCATCGTCCAGGTATAATTTTGCGCGTACCGTTTTCTTTGCAAATATCTGCTTAACGCCGATCAGCACATACACCAATTTACCAAGATGAATCTTATTTAACACCATTTTCAGTCGGCTCCGGCTGACCTCTTCGCAGATATTTGCATCATAGCCAACCCCAGAACTAATTAAAAATCGTTTTGCACTGCTTCCCTGATGATTCGTTGTCACTTCTCCATAATCAAGCGCAATTTCCTCCGGATTTTCAAGCAGATGCGTAATTGCACGTTCCACATTCTTTTCCAAATGCATATTTCTAGCGAAATCATTTCCGGATCCTGTCTGAATACACGATAACGTCGTATGATCAAATTCCTGAATCCCATTTAGGACTTCATTTAATGTTCCGTCGCCGCCAATCACTAAAATATTGATATCTTCCTCATTTCCCCGAACCACTTCCTTGCTTTGATCCATAGCAGCCGTTTCGTTTAAAGCCATGTTCCTTCCTGCTGTAAGTTTCCCTGCAACCATCGTTGCTTCTCCCGGCTTCCGCAGTACATACACCTTATACGCCACGTTTTTTCGGTCTAATATGTCTTTTATCTCCCTCCATGCATCCATTCCTTTTCCAGAAGATGAGGTCGGATTTACGATTATATGGTACATTCTTGTTATCCTTTCCACACGCCGCTATCTCTCGATAGCGGGCGTATCTTCATACAGCTGATACTGCAGCTTCGTGCGTGCTTCACGGTAGTCGTTTTGCACAACCAATGTGTAACGGGCTCCCTGGAAGGCAACATAGTTCCTGCCGTCCCTCGCAAAGAACGATACCAGCACCCGCTCCTGCCAGATCTCCTCTGGCAGCTGCTTCTGCAAAACCCGCTCCACAAAACGGATTGCAATATCCTCAAAGCTGTATTGGTGCTCCCGCTTATTCTCCACATAGTAGAGATACAGCTTCTGGACATAACACTCGGACACAGCTTCCATCTGCTTGAAGTAGCTGCCGAGCATCATATAAACTGCATAATTAAATGCATTCTGGTTATTTGTTGCCTTATCGATTGTAGTTGTTGTATTCATCATACATACCTCCTTGAATAAAAACAATAGATTTTTTGATAAAAATAGGCAGACTTGTAGAACTGTCTATCTTCGTCTACAATCTGCCTTCTTCGTTCTATTTAGTTTCATTCAAGAAAATACTCTGATTTTCCGAAGCTATTGTTAGTATAACGCATTCCGTTTAGATATACAAGACTTATTTCACCATTACAGTTAAACTCATAGTTCAATTACCTATACCTAATAGGTTTTATTTGCGCCAACCAACGTCATGATACCATTTATTACCAACAGCACACCCGTTGCAATAAATACCCACGCAATCGTTCCGCTCTGGTTGAAGAGCAGGCACGCACCCGCAGCCACCATCAGCCCCGGTCTGAAATATTCCTGAAACCGCTCTCCGGCTGTCAGGTTAACCGGCATGGTCTTCTTGATCGAAGAGATCTGCAGAAGCCCCATTATAATGATTCCTGCTGCCAGAATATAGAATGCAAGACTTGCAAATACCCAGCCAAATACCAAAATACAGATTCCGGCAACTGACTTCACAATTCCATAATTTACGAGTCCTGCCACAAAATCCATAATGGCTCCAACAATTACAAATACTGCCAGAAGCGTAATGGCTGCGGTAATAATTTTTCCTTTCATAACAATTAGCAAAATTCCAAGCAATATGGATCCCAAAGCTGACGCTACGTTTTCTTTCTGGTTCATATGTTGTTCCTCCTTATCAATTATCTCCTATAATAACTCATCCAACAGCTTACTTCATATCTGCCTCAAATGCAACGGACAATTATGAATCTCTGTATGATATAAGCCATTCAACCAGATCTTCATACCCGATTGCCCGGCTGTAATAAGCGCCCTGGAATACATCACACCCCAATGCTTTCAGCTTCTCTAACTGTTCTTTTGACTCCACCCATTCTGCAATCGTTGTAAAATGAATCGACTCCCCAAGCTTGGTGATCGAACCGATGATTTCCGCATTGGTTTCGTTTTCAAGCACATTCCGCGTCAAAGATCCATCCAGTTTCACGACTGCAAAAAATCCCGTCTGCAAGTAGAGCAGGGAGGTATGCCCCATCCCAAAATCATCAATCAAAAACCGGTGTCCGTGTGCTTTCAATTCTTCTATTTTATGTACCACATCCTCTGTCGAAGATATCGCGTCCTGCTCAGTGATTTCAAGACACAACTGGCTACAGGAAATTCCATGTGTCTTCACGCTGTTTTCCACCGCTTCCACCAATCCATCCCACTGCAGTGACGCATTGGTCAGATTGACAGAGATATCAAAGCTTTCGTCTACATAATCAGTCAGTCTGGCTCTCGCCGCTGCCGCTTCATCTAAGATTGCTGCATCAAGCGCATGCATAATTCCAAGTTCTTTTGCAAGCTGAATGATAAGTGGTGGGTAAATATTTCCAAACACGGGATGATTCCACCGAATCAAAGCCTCCGCACCAGAACAATGCCCATTCTTGTCCACCTGTGGCTGATACATCAGAAACAGACTGTGATTTTCAATTGCCTCCTTCAATTCGCCGGCCAGCAGCCGTGCCGTATTTCCACATACATCTTCCCGTTTTGTAAATGCGAACAGAACTCCACTTTCTTCCTGCTTTTTGTATTCTTCTACCAATTGGTTCACATTCTGTATCATCTGCTGCCGGCGCTGCATTTCAAACATCCGGATAAACGGACGATATACAAACACGCCGATCACAATACATATAAGCTGAAGCACTACTCCTTTCCACGAACCAGTTGCCTGATATCCACTCAGAAGAACTGGCGTTGTCCACTCCACCGATGCTACCACATGTGGAACAATGTCAAAATACATTGCCGCATATGTAATCAGGAAATTCAGGATCGGAACTACCAAAAATGGTACAATAAAGATCGGATTCAAAATGACCGGAACTCCAAACAACGCAATCTCACTGATATTAAACAAAACTGCCGGTGCCGCCATACCCGCAACATTCCGCAGACTCTTCGTCTTCGCAAACAGCAAAACCGCGATTACAAGGCAGATCATCACGCCGGTTCCCCCCATGATTACGAACACATCCTGAAAAGACTTGCTGAATATACCAACAGATACATCTGAGAAATTCTGTTTGATCACAACATCTAATACATTGTTTCCATGCACCCCAAAAAACCAAAATACATGTGTCTCCACAATGATTAAGATTCCAGACCAGAAATTATTATCAATCGAACCAAACAGACGATTTACTCCAAGCTCAAACAATTCCTGTACTCCATTTACCCCGCTCGTCACATATAGTACCTGATGAAACAAGTTAAACACGAATAATATCCCCAAAGTACAGCCAATTCCATTGATTGCATGCATATAACCACTGTCAGTATCTATTTCCTTGTTTCTCACTGACATAAAATTTATATCCTTTAATTTGAAATACAAAAATCCTGCACCAAGGGATACAAACAGTGCAGTGAATGTATTCATATTGCTAAATGCCTTTATCGAAAAACTCCCATATTGGATTCCTGCACATCCGGCAAAACTGGCAAGCGTAACAACCGCCAGTACAATCGCATCCCCCGGCTCCACAAATCCACTTTTCTTTCTGGATTTGATCAGCGCATAGCTGACACTCGTCGTCACTGCAAGCAAAACCGCAAAAATATCATTTACACCATGATATATAAATTGCAGCATATCCATAACATGACCTGACCAGATATGTGCAATAAAATCCTGATAGCCTGCTATCGGCAGACTCATGATCATCAATGCGCCATAGCCAACAACAAGCAGGGGAATAAGCATAATCATCCCCTTGCGGATCGCACCAAAGGCACAGCTTTTTTCTATCTTATTCGTTGCTTTTAATACTCTGTTTTCCATTTTTTTCATTCGTATATTTCCTCAATTCATAATACTTTATTATAACATGGATACAGCACAAGCTCAACCACATCTGAACTTTCCTATTTACCAATTCTTTCACATTCACCCCAGGAGAAAATACATTATCTGTAATTACATTTATAACAATACTATGCTATAATAAAGTTTACGACAGATGTATTTACAGACACCTTATAAAAACGAATGAAACTGATGAGCAACAGATTGCCACGGATATATATTCCACGAAGGAGAAAAATTATGAATTACGGCGGATCTGTTTTTAAGGAAAAGGCGAACCGGAGAGCCAGACGGATCTGGATTATTTTCGTAGCATTACTTTCTGCCAACTATGGTGCTGATGTAGCAAACCATCTACGTGGCACTTCTTATTATATTGTTTTTTTAGTTCTCTGCTGGCTTCCGATTATCTCGGGCGAGATTCTGCTTCGTGTAAAGGGCTTTGACACCGACCAATACAAGTTTAATCTGGTCATTGGGTATGGTATTTTCTATACATTTGTGGTATGCACGACAGAATCCCCGATTGCATTCACGTATATTCTTCCTGTGACAAGTCTTCTGGTCCTCTATAAGAGTATCCGATTCATGGTAAGCTGCGGAATCGCAAACTCCCTGATTATCGTCGGAGGTGCTGCCTATCGTATCTCACAGGGATTCAACTCCGCCTCCGATATGAAGAATTATCAGCTCGAGCTCGCCTGTATCATACTCTGCTATATCTGCTATGTCATGTCCATCAAGCACCTGATTGAGTCTGACGGTGCCATGACAGACAGCATCAAGGCAGACCTTCATCGTGTTGTCACGACTGTGGAACAGGTAAAGCAGGCATGTAACACGATCACAAACGGCATTACCGTTGTCCGTGAGCTTGCATCCGAGAACACACACGGTGCCACGATTGTTGTAGACAGCCTGAACCGGCTCAGCGATCATAACTCTGACTTGCAGAGCAGTACAACCTCGTCAAACGAAATGACATCCGACATACACGCACAGGTCAACCATGTGGCAGAGATGATTGAGCAAATGGTCTCACTTGCGAGCACTTCGGTGCAGCACGCGAAGGTAAGCTCCGAGGATCTGGCAGATCTTGTAACAACGACGAACACGATGGCTTCGCTCTCCGGGTAGATCGAGCAGACATTGCAGAATTTCAAATCTGAATTCGCCATGGTGAAGAACGAAACCGGTGTCATCGAGAATATCACATCTCAGACGAATCTTCTTGCATTAAATGCATCGATTGAAGCTGCCCGCGTCGGCGAATCCGGAAAGGGATTTGCAGTCGTAGCCGATCAGATCCGTACATTAAGCGAGGAAACCAAGTCCTCTTCCAATCAGATTCGGCAGGCTCTCGAGCATCTTGAAGAGACTTCTGAGCGGATGACCGCTTCGATGGAAGAAACCCTGAAGCTGATCCAGCTCACATTGACCAAGGTCACGCAGACCGGTAAGAGTATGACGGAAATCGCTTCCGATACGAATAAGATCGGTGAGAATATTCAGGTCATCGACCACGCCATGAAGGAAGTCGAGGCTTCCAACATCCATCTTGTGGACAATCTGAATCAGGTAACGGATATCGTCGGCGACATGACAACCTGCATCAGCGACTCCAATGAGATCAACAACCGCATGCTCAGCAAATACGATGAATCAGCCAACAGCATCAACTCCATTGAGACCGTCATCGAATCCCTCATGTGCGAGCTTGGAATCGGTGGTTTCATGGGAACCGAAGATGTACAGCCTGGCATGAAACTGAGTGTGGCACTGAAGGACGGAAAGAACTATTACGGCGAGGTACTGACACGTGAGAACAATACGTTATCAATCACCCTTGCAAATGCACCGAAGCTTACGGAGGTGACAGAACGTAAGCTGCAAGTAACTGTCGGCAACGTGCTTTACTGCTGGGATCCGGCTAAGATTGTCCATACCGCGCAAGAAGCGGCTTCCCACTTCACGATTCAGATTGAATCCCGTCCGAAGATTAACAACCGCCGGAAATACCCTCGTCTGGATATCTCCAATGCCTGCACGATCACTCTGGCAGATGGCACAACAACCATGGAAGGCAAGCTCGATAACTTAAGTGCAAACGGCTTTGCATTCCTGACACATGACAACTACTTTGCTACCCATAAGGGCGTCGACATCCGTGTGAAAATTCACAACTTTGACCTGCCTCAACACGACGTACTGGAAGGACGTGTTATCCGCTGCTCTGATAATGAGGGGCTTTACATCGTCGGCTGCCAGATGCCGGGAGATGATTTCTTTATTCGGGATTATGTGAAGAGTCGGTTGTAATTGGACAACCTGCATACATTACATGAATGCGATGAATATTGTTGTATTGTTGCAAAGCAGGGTGCTAAACAAGCTGTAAAAAATGGTCATAAAAAACGCATGTCAAGTTGATTGACATGCGTTTTTCGTTCGTATTCTGTTGAGTTAAGTCTGCAAAAATCAAGCTACCAAAGGACATCAACAATGCTAATATCCCAATGAAAATCGAAATGATCTCATAAGTCGTCATCGGCGCCACGTCTACACTCCGTTTCGGTCGGTGCTAAACAAGTGTCCCCCGGACGCTTAACGCCTTGTCATGGGTACTTTCCTTAGATAGTATCCTAACATAAGAACTAATGCTTCTGCAAGGATAAATAAAAATTATTGATTATCCCTCTACGTCGCAAAATACTATTTAGCATCGGTTACAATCGGAAAGTTCATTTCAACAATAAACTCTTTTTTTTCTATTTTTGCTTCAATCTCTCCATCCATCCGACTAACCAACTCCTTTGCAATAGATAGTCCCAATCCAGTAGATGTTTTACTTCTGGCAACATCTGCTTTATAAAACCGCTCAAATACCTGATCTATATTAATCTGTTCTGGATGTGTAACCTGATTGCTGATTCTAAGCACCGCCTGATTTTGATCACGTTCCAACACAATGCTAATCTTCTTTTCTCCATGATCCAGCCCATTTTTTATCACATTTTGGATAACACGGCGGAGTCCCTGCCTGTTTCCATGTATATACAACTGTTCTTCCGTAATCTGAATATCCGGCTGAATTTCCATTCTTACCCATTCATCATAGTATGAAAAAACTGTTTCTTTCAAAATCCGGTTCATACAGCACAATGTCAATTCCAAACTGTAAGATTCGTTTTTTAACTTTGTAAACATAAAAAGTTCTTCCAACATTTCATTCAGACTATGAATTCTTTCGTGGATAATGCTTAAATAACGTTCCTGATCCTCTATATTTTCACATTCTTCCATTAGCTGGAAATATCCGTCCAAAGATGTCAGTGGTGTGCGGATATCATGAGAAAGATTTGTATATGTGTCCGTAATCAGAGCTTCTTTCTCCTGATAATGCTGCTTCTCTTTTCTTCGCAGTTCCAGAAGCTCATTCAACTTGTCAGAAAGCTTTCCTATTCCACCCACATCAAATTCATGGTTAATCAACATGTTACTGTCATGTTTCATCATAAACGCCAATTGGCGGCAGATGTCTTTCACCTGCCGCTGGTATTTCCACATAATAATAAATTGTAAGATAATAATTCCTGCTAATATCCCAATTACGATATACATCCGTTAAATATCCCTCTTTTGAAAAACAACGTTGCTTACTGATATCATCATAACGATGAACACTATTGCCACACCAAATGCCGCCAAACACTCATTTCCACTCGGATTCATAGGAAGCAGTGATAATTTTCCTGTTATCGTATACTTATAAATCTGGAAATCCTGAATTCCTATTTTTTGAATAGCACTATTGATCACCCCATACACAATGGTCATTACATTCATGCTAAGACAGACAGCAATGACCATGCTGATTACATTATTTTTCAAAACAATTGCAATCGCCATACAAATCAGCACAAGTGCATAATGAAGAGCCAGTTCAGTCACAAAATAAGATAAAATTGCCTTTGTATTTCCCCATTCCAATTCCCCGAAAACAATACCATTCGCCGCTGCCTGAAATAAGAATGCACCTGCCATTGTCAGTACCGTAAAGACAGCCAAGGCAATTGCCCTGGAAAAAATCAGAGTTCCTCTATTTCTAACCTGACCTCCTATATTCTTAATATATCCGCTACTGATATCCGCTGTTGAAAACAGAACAGTAAAAATCACCAAAAGCAGTGCATACAATTTTCCTTGGGAATTGGCAAAAAAGATATCATATACCGTCACCTTTTCTCCCGGCTCCGTAGGCAACGTTACCATCATTCCCACATTAATATTATCCACAGCAGGTTCAGTAACCTGCTCCTGTTTCATGGCATCCTTTTCAGTCAAAAGCTCATAATCTGTCTTGCATAAAGATGTTGTAATCAATAATATTGCAGCCAGTACGATCCAGATTACATACATACTTTTGGTTTTAAGCATCCGGTATAAATCCATTTTTATTATATTAAGCATGATCCGCACCTCCCGTCAGATTCAGAAAATAAGTTTCCAGTTCTTCACTGGTTATGGAAATCCCTTTTACCGGAATTCCTGACTTTGCAAGTTCCATATTCAACGCTGCACTTTCATTCAATCGTTCAAAAATATGAATATGCTCTTTATCTGTTACCTGATAGTTGGTAAATCCCATAGAATCCATCACCGGAATCGCCTGTTTCGGATGATCCAATGTCAACTCTATCCGTTCACTGCATCTTCTTATTAATTCTTCTCTTGTAATTTCCTGTAATAAACTTCCATTATGAATAATTCCATAATCAGTAGCAATCTTCGATAATTCCTCAAGAATATGACTGGAAATGCATATTGTCATATTTTTCTCTTTCTGAAGTCTCTGAATCGTGTCCCGGATCTCTGCAATACCCTGTGGATCCAATCCATTGATTGGCTCATCAAGAACTAATAAATCTGGTTCTCCAACCAAAGCAAGACCAATTCCCAAACGTTGTTTCATTCCAAGTGAAAAATGTTTTGTTTTTTTCTTTCCCACATCCTCCAGACCGATAATTCTCAATATTTCTTCAATATAACTTTTTTTCTTTATTCCAAACAGCTTGCATTTGATATTCAGATTTTCATATGCAGTCATATTTCCATAAAGTCCCGGTGCCTCAATCAGACATCCTATCCGTGATCGAACTTTTTGCAAATCCTTTCCCTTGTATCCGAACATCTCGATTTCTCCACAAGTTGGCTTGGAAAGTCCACTGATCATCTTCAGACAAGTTGTCTTCCCAGCTCCATTCCGACCGATAAAACCATAAATAGCACCTTTTTTAATATGCATATTGACACTGTCCACAGCTTTATGGTGTCCATATTGCTTAGTCAAATTTCTTGTTTCCAATAACATTTCGCTCAAGTTTTTCATCTCCTTTTTCTTATCTGCATTTATCATAAATGAATAATCCTAATCAAACGCAAATAAATAGTAAAAAAAGAGTAAAGATTATAGATGAAGACGATAACCGATTCCCCAGACTGTTTCAATATATTCCTCAGATGTAACTGTTTTTATCTTTTTACGAATATTGCTTATATGTACATCCAGAGTTTTTGTTTCACCCATATATGGTTCGTCCCACGCATATTCAAAAATGTCCTCTTTACTGAAAACCTGCTTCGGATTTCTGAGCAGTAATTCTAAAATCGCAAACTCCTGTCTTGTTATCTTAGGAAGTATTTTTCCACCAATGCTGACCTGAAAAGTAGCTTTGTTCAATACCATCTCTCTGAACGAAAGGTTAGATTCTTTTATTTCCTTTTCTTCTGTATGACGAAGCTGTACCTGAATTCTTGCCAGTACCTCTCTGATTTCAAAAGGTTTCGTTATATAATCATCAGCCCCACTAGTTAAAACCTTTACCTTTTCATCCAAGCTATCTTTCGCAGTCAAAACAATAACCGGAAGATTTCCCTTTTTCCGTATTTCCTCCAGAACTGCTTCTCCTGTAATTCCCGGCAACATCAAATCCAGCAACACCAGTGCATAGCTATGCTCCTGCATATTCAAAAGCAGCTTTGCCTCAGTTCCGGAAAACGCCTGCTCACAGGAATAGCCTGCTTTGGATAATGCTTCCTGAAGCAGATTATTGATATTTGTATCATCTTCTACAATCAGTATTTTCTGCATGATAGTTCTCTCCTCTATTTTACACTGTGAAAACATTATTTTCTTGCATTATACGCTTTTCCCTTTTTTCCCGCAATTACTCCCCACAGATCCCCGGAATTTTCCAGTACATAACATACTTTTGTTCCAGCTGAACTTATAATTTTCAGTATTCCTGTGCTTCCAAGATGCATATATCACTTTTTCCTTACCATTATGCCTTTATTTCTCCATCAGTGCTTTCGCAACCCTTATCCCGCCCACAAATAGAGCCAAACTAGAGCCATTTGATAAAACAAATGCCGGAAGCCCGCATAAATACAGGCTTTCGGCATTTTAATCCGTTATTCAAACTCTTTTTCGGATTTGATTTTTCATGTTACTTAATTGTTATTGCGTTTCAAAACCGTATCATTTTGATACGATTTTGTATCTTGTTAATGTGGTTTCAAAGCTGCTGTATCCAAATTGTACCCAGAATAGCATATAAGCCGAAGCTCGTTTTCACGTTGCTAAACAATACCCCAGCTTTTATACGCTTCCTCTGAGTAACACCCCAAAGCGCCTCCCTTAGGATACTTTGAATTAACAACAGAAAACTGATTAATCGCGTCAAATATCGGTTCTTTTTTAAACGGTATATGTATACAATGTGCCCTTGCATTTTTTATTCGTTCCGCCAAAGATTTTGTCCACATGCTATTCAATTCTGAAGGTGCGCCAATCTTAGAATACCCTGGATATGCTATTATGATTGGCAACTCATAATAATCAACGGCCTTTTCAATTTCCCAATTAAGAATTCCTCTGTCATAATTTGTCTTATCCGATATAATCAGAAGAAAATTCTTACTCGCTGATAATCTAGTTTCTAATCTGTTAAAAAGCGTTGCTTTTGATGAGCTATCACGTACCTGATAAGTTTTTTCATGTGAATTAGTAAACCTAAAATCTATACTTCCAGATTTATTCCATGCCTTCAGCAAGTTAAAATAATGAATATCGCTTTCTGTAGGATCTGTCGATCCCTGCCCGTCAAAGGCAACATATGTACCTGTTCTGTTCACGTGTGGTTCCTCCCTATAACATTTTCAGGTTCATCAAACCTAATTTTTCTTCTTTATCACTTACAACAATATGTATATCGCAATCTATTTCATCCTTAAAAAGCTCAATTGTTTTAACAATATAGACAACTAAGTCATTTACACAGCCTGCATCAGCCCCTCCCGTCCCAATTACAGGCATATATGTAGAAAACCCTTGAGAGCGTTCTGAAATATACTTTACTAAAGAAGCTATAGCTTTTATATAGTCTATCTTTTCGACATGGGCTCTTAATTCATTGTCAAAATATGTTAGCCCCAAGATAAAATACTGTTCATTGTTGAGACCATTTATTTCAGCAACCGATCCGACATCATATCGACGCAAGTTTCCACTTCGTTTTTCTTTTTGTTTGAGATCTGTATACTTATATCCATGCAATGACAAATTGTTTTGTATCTCATTCGAGACTGTATCTGAATCCCTATTGCCTTGCTCATATATTCGTTTAAGTGCCATACCGTGAATTTTTTTTGACCCTATTAAATCATCATCCACAATCGTGTCGAAACATCGATTCCCAGCAAAAGCAATGTTCTTCTCTTCATTTGGATCTCCGCTATTAAATAAATCCCCATATTCCACAAACAACGAATGATTTGAGTGAAGATCAAAAATTTTCACTTGTTTTCTTTGCTTCGTATAAATCGTGCCCCCTATTACTATAGCAAAATAGATTACCATCAAAATAAGCACGGCTACAATTATTCGCAGAACTACATTATCAATACAATTTAACATAATATCTGTAGGTGTAACTAATGTAACAAACCCCCAAACAGAAAATAGGGCTACTGCGATTTTGTTACTTTTAGAAAATATGTAACGCCAGTTATATTTCATTGTACGAAATAATATTTTCATCGTATCTCTCCTAGAACTACTTCTCTCATTGGACTAAATGTATCTAAGATATCGTTTCGAGGTTCTGTTTTATCATAAAAACTTGTGTAATATTTTTCTTCTTTATGCTTTGTGTAGAAATTTCCGATTTCCCAAGCACACCATTGGCGAATGCTGTTATTATTACCTCGAATTCGTAACTCACTATTCGTCGTTCTCAGGAACAAAAACTGATTGCTATCTTTTAAAGCATCTTCCAATTTCTCCTTGGTGGCGGAACTGTGATTATTTGCTCCATCCCACATCCAATTAACATATAAAAAGCCAGAGCGAAGCCAAAAATAGTAAAACAAAGCTTGAGTTAACCCCTTGTCGTAATATGCGTATGACAAAAAGGTTTGCTTTCTCGCGGTACGAATGATCTCATTGTCCGAAAGCCCAATAAAATTGGTTTCTATAACTTCTTCTTGATAATCTGCAATAGCCTTTAACAAGTATCTAAAGTATGTTTTAAATGAGTTGGAAGAAGACTGTTCTTTTTCCATTTTTTTACTCATTTGTTGCTGTATTTGATTTGTTATTCTCTGCACGAACAATAAATCTTGGACTTCGTTTGCATTACGATCAAAGATTCCTTGATATTCTTCCATTTGAGGCATTCTTTCCTCATTATTAATAATGTCTTCAAAGCCCCGTATGAGTCTTGCAGAATCATAATACATATTCTTAACTGATAAGTAATCCCTAAAGCGTACTATTCCATCATCACTTTCTATTGAATCTCCGCTTTCCATAAAAAGATTATATCTTGTCAAAGAACTTAATCCCATACTGTATCCCTCTCATCTTTATCATGTGATTACATGGCAATTAGCTATGCCGCTATTACTATCAACTATATCTGACTTCTTGTCGTAATCTGGATAAATTACAATTACCGGTAAACCTTTTGTACCTATTCCGTAATTCATTTCCTCCCTCAATGCACGACTATTGGCAGTAATGGAACTTAAAAATAAAATAATGTTCTTAGAATTGTCAAGTCTTGTATGAAGTCTAGGCTTAAGAGTCTTTTCCCAATCACTACCATCTCGCACATTATATGTCTTATCATGTGCATCATTAAAGGGAAAACTATTATCCTCTCCACAATCTTAGCATATTGTAGTAAACAAAATCATGTGTTGAATTTGCCCCTAAATTACTTTCACTAAATGGTTCCGAAACATAAAACGCACTATAATTTGCATTTCGATATGACATATTAAATTCCTCCTTTACTATATGTCTAATGTTACTTTATCTTTATCTCCTTTATATATAACAACATCAACTTCTCCATGTATTTTATCTCCATACAATTGAAATAACGATGTTATTACTCTCAGTGAATCATTATGTGACAATCCTGCTCTCGAAAGGTTTGTTCCCATCAATGGAATTACCAATCTATGCCCTTGACCATGTTGATCGTAAAAATTAAGAAGTGATTTTATGCACATTTCTAAATCATCGACAGAAGTATGAGCGATATTATCTTTATCGTATTCCGAAATTGCAAGTAACAAAAAGGTACTATTGTTATTTCCCCTAATCATCGCCACTGTACCTAACTCATATACTTCTCTTTTCCCACGTTCCTTATCTTCGTCAGCAATAATACTTTTGGGCACTAAATTTTGCATTTCCAAGCAATTATGTATCTTGTTGTCTATTTCTTCTATAGTAAATCCCTTATTAACCATTGTTTTTATCCATCTTCCATGTAGCGAATTAGGTGATACCAATGGCTTTGAACATGTTGATATATCTTCATCTACAATAGTGTCAAAACATGAATTAACCGGAATTACAAATAACTTTTCTTCCTTGTTCCTTTTGTCAAACCCATCTTTCATAATATCAGAATAACATACTTTTATTTTCCCAGATGGACTTTCCCAAATTGTCTTTGTTCTCTTAAAAATACACGTCCATAGAATTGCAAGTATGAGCGCAAGCACACATAATAATATTATTATCACACATTTATATTGTGTTGACGTAATTCGTATATCATCCCAAGTCCAAAACAAAAAGAAAAGCGATAATATACTTGCAAATGTACCAATACACTTAATCCACGTTTTACCTATGAACTCCAAATTTTGTTTTATCACGTTTACTTTGTTCATAATATAACTTTTGTACTCTCCTTATACTACTCTATTTGTTCATTAATCTTCTCAATCCACCCACTATCATCACTCTCAAACAGCTTTATGAACTTTCCAAAATTACTGCTACCAGTAACAGAATCATCCGAATCCAAATCTTTCACTCGTCGACTCATATCTTTGTAATTCTCTACAGTAACATACTTCATAACCTCATTGATCTGGTCTGCCCTTCCTTTGTAATTCTCCACCCCTGTATATTCCTTTATCAAGGGAGCATTCACCGGTTTTGCTGGAGATTTCAGATTTTCATTGGTCCAATGTTTAGATATAATTTGCATCGTACATGGATTACCAAATATAATCACTTCATCTGCTGCATTATCCACACCATGAAACTCATTAATCTTACGTTTAATATCTTCATACTGCTCATGTGGTTTCTTTTCCGTATCACAGAACACAAGCACAAGTTCATCTGCCCCATTTTGATATCGGTCCTGATACCTCGCCGGGATATTTCCATTTCCACCAGCATTGACCAATGAAATATCATATTGCTCGTTCCATACTTTTAAATTTTTTAATCGATTTAGATACTCATATTCCTCATTACCTTCACAGATAATACAGATTTTATGGTTATCCAAAAACTTAGGGAGCTTATTTGGCATCGGCATCATCCCCCTTTACACCACTTTTAATGCTAAGCAAAGAGTTAATCAATTCTGGATCAGGTAAAGCGCCAAGCGCACCTTTTCTATATTTTTCCATAACATCTGTCGTATCTCGCACCCCCTGCTGTGCTGTAAAATCTGCAAGTGAATACACATATACGCCTTCTTCATCCTTATGAACAAACCAAATCTGCTCCTTCCGGAACATTCTCTTGCAATCCATAAGATTTATATCATGTACTGTAAATATCATCTGTGCACTTGTATTCAATTCATTATTAAACATGGCAACAATCGCTCTGGTGAGCTTAAAATGAATACTGCTGTCCAGCTCATCCACGACTAAAATTCTGCCCTGTTCAAGTGCTTCGATTACATAGCTGGCAATAGCAGCAATCTTCTTTGTTCCTGTAGAATCAAACATCATACTTGGTACATGGACTCCTTTATAAGTGGATACCAATCTGATTTGATCCATAATGTTCTCCGGAATATCAAGCACTTTCTCATCTGGCTTTTCATCACCTTCACCAGTTTTCAGCTGTATCTTATCCATATCCACATATTCAAAATTATCCATATATAAATCAGCATTTTTTATGAACTCAACAACCTTCTGTTGCAACTGATTCTTATTCTTCATGAGTTCAATCGTGTGCTGCATAGGTATGTTATTCATATTGATGATATCAATTTTTTCTGCAAATCCGACAAGAATCTGCTTCATCTCGTTGATATATTCGAATTTACTTGTATCTACCACATAGCATAGCAAATTATTCTTCGATACAACTGAAATCATATTCTGAACGGATTCATCAATACACTCATATATTTCACTAACAGTATCTTTTTTTAACCAACAAACTTCCTTTTCGTTGTTGTACTGATCTTTAAATATCTCCGAAAATGACTCATATATATATTCTTCTTTTTCTGCATCATACTTAAAATCATAAGAAAACTTTCTTCCAGATGCCATAAATGTAACACCTAACTCGCATACATCACTATCAGTAAATATATTTGGCATCAGTCCATTCTTCTTATTTAAAAGTACATTTCTTATTGCCCTAATGCACTTGATTAGACATGTTTTACCGGCATTGTTTGGTCCATATATTCCTACCGTTTTAAGGACATTAAAATTATTCTCTTTGTGAACATTTGCTCCAAATTTTTTATTTCGCATATCTGCTTTCATCGAAAATGTAATGTCATCCTCAAATGCATAACAGTTTTTTGCTCTTATCTCTATAATCATGGCTCATTCCTCCAAGTCACTTTTCTTCTTTACTTATCATTATTATATCATCAATTATTTTTTATGCAACTTTTTTTCACGAAATATATTGTTAGTCGACATGCAAAAGGAAGATAACCCTTAGCCTCCCTCTTGTTATTGACCTGAGAGCAGCCATGCACCTCATATTACCGCCTGCGCTACCGCTTACTCCCTCCTCAGCTCGATTCCGCTTCGCTTCATCTCGCTGTATGTTGTCGCCAAGTACTTTCATTAAGGAATACCGCATCCGGCTGATCAGCCGGATGTCTACGCACAAGAAAAGGATGAACCGTTTCATGCAAGCATGACGGCTCATCCTTTCTTGTGTGACATCTGCTTCGCAGATGCCGTATTTACTTATGTCGTGTTTGGCTCGTTATCACTCAAACTCAATCGTTCCAGGCGGTTTACTCGTCAGATCATACATTACACGGTTTACGCCCTTTACTTCATTTATGATTCTTGTCATAACCTTCTGCAGTACTTCGAATGGGATCTCGGAGCAATCAGCGGTCATGAAGTCGCTGGTGTTGACTGCACGAAGTGCAATCGCGTAGTCGTAGGTTCGCTCATCGCCCATAACGCCGACACTACGCATGTTGGTCAGTGCTGCGAAATACTGTCCCAGGTTCTTGGCAAGCCCTGCTTTGGCGATTTCTTCGCGATAGATGTAATCTGCATCCTGCACAATACGAACCTTGTCTGCGGTTACTTCCCCGATGATACGGATGCCAAGTCCCGGTCCTGGGAATGGCTGACGGTATACGAGGTATTCTGGAATACCAAGTTCCAATCCGGCTTTTCTTACTTCATCCTTGAAGAGCAGGCGGAGTGGTTCGATGATTTCCTTGAAATCAACATGATCTGGAAGTCCACCTACGTTATGGTGACTCTTGATGACTGCAGACTTTCCAAGCCCAGACTCGATCACGTCTGGGTAAATCGTTCCCTGTACTAAGAAGTCAACCGCGCCGATCTTCTTTGCCTCTTCCTCGAATACGCGGATAAATTCTTCGCCGATAATCTTACGTTTTGCTTCTGGCTCGGTAACACCGGCTAATTTCTTATAATAACGCTCCTGTGCATTGACACGGATAAAGTTCAGCTCGTATGGGCCATCCGGGCCAAATACTGCCTCGACCTCATCGCCCTCGTTCTTACGAAGTAAGCCGTGATCAACGAATACACAGGTAAGCTGCTTTCCTACTGCTTTTGAGAGAAGAACGGCTGCTACGGAGGAATCGACACCACCGGACAGGGCACATAATACCTTTCCGTCTCCAACCTTCTCACGGATCTCGCGAATCGTCGTCTCTACGAATGAATCCATCTTCCAGTCGCCGGAGCATCCACATACGTTATAAACGAAGTTTGACAGCATCTTCTGTCCTTCTTCAGTATGCATAACCTCTGGATGGAACTGTGTCGCATACAGCTTGCGCTCCGGGCACTCCATCGCTGCAACTGGGCAAACTGGTGTCTTTGCAACAACCTTAAACCCCTCTGGTGCCTTTGAAATATAATCTGTGTGACTCATCCAGCAGATTGTCTGTGGCTTTACGCCCTGGAAGATAGCACTGCTGTTATCTACATCCACTTCGGTTCTGCCATACTCACTGACTGGCGCAGTTTCCACGGTACCTCCAAGCATATATGCCATCAACTGCGAGCCATAACAGATTCCGAGAATCGGAATTCCCAAATCAAATATTTCCTTCTGATAGCGTGGTGACTCCTCGCCATACACACTATTTGGACCACCCGTGAAAATGATTCCCTTTGGATTCATTTCCTTGATCTTGTCGAGCGACAAGGTGTACGGATGTACCTCTGCATACACATTACATTCACGGACACGACGTGCAATCAACTGGTTGTACTGACCACCAAAATCAAGCACGATAATCATTTCCTTATTCATGTGCGTCTCCCTTCTTCTCTGATTTATTGTATTTCTTGCCACCATGCAATAACGTGATGACCTGCGCACGCATCAGCGTGCCTCATTATATCATGTGTTGTAACCACGATTGTATATAATTACTCATCCTCTTATTATATTTATAAGAAAATAAGCAAGAGTCCTATCTTTCGATAAAACCCCTGCTTATTATACTAATTATTTAGCATCTCTGCAATAACTTCCTGCGCTTTTTGTAACTGTGTATCATCTGCACGGTCGATATTGACAGCCGATGTCTGTCCATCTGGAAGTTCTACCTCATAATCTGGTGTAATGCCCTTCTTATGAATATCGTTTCCATTTGGTGTAAAATACTTTGCAACCGTAAGCTTCACAGCAGTTCCATCGGAAAGCGGTATGACTGACTGAACGATACCCTTACCAAATGTCGTTGTACCAACCAGCTTCGCCTTACCTGAATCCTGCATTGCTCCGGAGAAAATCTCAGATGCACTGGCACTGTTGCCATTTACAAGTACAACCAATGGAATATCTACGCTGTGCTTTCCCGTATCTTTGTACTCACCAAGCACATTTCCATCACGGTCCTTCGTGGATACGATGACACCGTCGTCCATGATATAATCGCACATATCAACAACGGCTGTCAGAAGTCCACCCGGATTATCACGCAAATCAATGATAGCTGCCTTGGCTCCATTTGCCTGCACCTCATCGATAGCATCTTCAAATTCCTGTGCTGTATTGTCGTTGAACTGTGTAACTGCGATATAACCAACCTGATCATCCAGCATCTCACTTTCTACCGTGTAATTCTCCACCGTACGACGCTCTACATCAAACTCCAGATAATCGGATTCGCCCTGACGGTAAATCTTCAGATGTGCCTTCGTTCCTTCTTCGCCACGGATCATATCTACTACCACAGAAAGCTCCTGATCGGTAATCTCCGTGTCATCTACCTGAACTAAAATATCGCCTGCCTTCAGTCCAGCCTGCTCAGCCGGGCTGTTCTTGATCGGACGTACGATTTCGACACGCATATCGGAATTCATCGTCACAACTGCACCGATACCTACATATTCACCCGAAGTATCTTCCTGCAGTTCTGCATACTCTTCCTTTGTATAATAGACAGAGTACGGATCATCCAGACCATCCATGATTCCGTCATACAACGCTTCTTCCTGCTTATCCCGGTCAACATCGAAATAATAATACTTGTCAATCAGGGAATTGATCTCATCGACCTTCTTTGCAACTGAACTGTCCTGCCACAGATCCGATGCAACTACTGGTTCTGACGTATCTGCCTGTGTTGCATCCGAATCCGTCTGTACATCAATGGATTCCCGTGTATTCTTCTTTGACTCTGTCTGATTTCCACAACCGATACATGCAACAGATAACGCGGTTGCCAACGCCAAAGCCCATAGTTTTTTCATGTTCTTTTTCACGTCTACTTTTACTCTCCTTTAACCTTGCGCTTTCATCTTATTGTAAATACGGCCATGGATCAACATAGCTGCCATTGATTCTTAATCCAAGATGACAATGTGGACCTGTCGAATTTCCGGTACTTCCAGCAAGCGCAATGACCTGTCCACGCGATACCGTCTGTCCCACGCTGACACACAAGCTTGAATTATGCATATATGTAGTTGACATAGACGAACTGTGTGCAACCGTTACATAATTACCCATCGAGCTTGAGTAAGACGCCGCAATTACCGTTCCAGCCTCGCATGCTACAATCGGTGTTCCTGTCGGACATCCAATATCCAATCCCTGATGATATCTCGAACCAATACCTCCAGGACTCTCTCTCGGTCCAAATCTGGAAGTAACCGTTCCTCCAGTTGATACTGGCCACTGCAGGCTTCCACCTGTATATGTGATATTTACATCTGTCGGTGCCGTTGTTGTGCTTCCTGCAGCTGCTGCCGCGGCCGCTGCGGCTGCCTGCTGCTGTCTATATGCTTCCTCTGCGGCTGCGATTGCCTGATTGGTTGCCTCGATATCCTGCTCCAGCTCTGCAATCGTTGCCTCGTAATCACCGATGGATGATTCGTAGTTTGCTACCTGTACCTGCTTACCCTCGATCATAACCTCGACAGCAGCCTTGTTGTCTTCCACTTCCAGTTTGATATCCTCAACATCCTTCAGATCTTTTTCCAGACCGGCCTTTGTATCTGCGATCGTCTGTCGTGTCTCTACCAGATCATCAAACATATTCTTATCGTAAGAATAAATCTGATCTGCATATTCTGCCTGATTTACGATATCCGAGATATCGGAGGTTGAGAAAAGTACATCCAGATACGATGGATTACCATTTTCGTATGAGTATTTGATTCGCTCTTTCATCGCCTCATACTGTTCCTGTTCCTTCTCCTGTGCAGCCGTAAGCTCGGTCTGCTTCGTCTCAATATCTGCTTCGAGCTGAGTCTGCTGCGCCTCCAGATCCGTAATTTCATTTGTATATTCCGTTACCTGCGCATCCAGTTCTGCAATCGCATCCAGAATCGAATTCTGTTCTTTCTCCAACTGGGCGAGAACGGCTTCTGCTTCTTCCTTCTTGCTTTCCTTCTGATCTTTCTGATCCTTCAGGTCCGAAATACTCGTCGCATTTACCGTCATACTCATGCTTCCAGCCACAGCAAATGCAATGATTGCTCTCACAAGCTTTTTACACTTCATATGCTTCCCTCCTAAACTTTCAAATGTTTCCGTGTTGTCAATAAACTACCAATCAAACCAAGTCCGATACCAATACCCGCAGATAATGGAATCAGAACTGAAAATATCTCCTTTGCCGGTACAAATGCAAATAAGCTCTGTACAACGGAGAACCGGCCAATGATGTACTGAACCACTGTATCATACATATAGTAGATCAAGATCAATGGAATCAATGATCCCACAAGTCCGATCACAACACCCTCTACAATGAATGGCGCACGTACGAAGAAGTTTGTCGCACCAATCAGCTTCATAATACCAATTTCTTCCTTACGCACAGTAATACCGATTGTAATCGTATTACTGATCAGGAAGATCGATACGAGCAACAGGATCACAATAATTCCGATGGATGCATAGCTGACAACGCTGTTCAGTGCTGCCACACCGTCTGCAGTTACCTCGGAGCTAAGTACCTTACGTACACCGGTCAATCCCTTTAAGTACTGTACAAATTCTGCCTGATTTGACAGATCCTTCAATGTGATCTTATATGATGCACTGTTCTTCAATGGGTTGTCCCCCTGGAATGCATCAATCGCTGCCTGCGGATCATCAAACTTCTCTTCTGCATACTGCTTCCATGCCTCATCTGCGGAAATGAAATCCAGTGTATTGACCTCATCACGCAGTCGAATCTGCTGACCGATCATTGTGATATTCTCATCTGTTACACCTTCATCAAAGAATACAGAAATCGTAACTGTATTCTCCAGATCCGTCATTGCTGTACGGAAATTCACAATCACACAATAAAATAAACCAAATAAGAACAGACAGGAAACGATTGTTCCGATGGATGCCAATGAGAACAAAAGGTTTCGTTTAATATTTTTAATACCCTGTCTGATACTATACATGAATGAACTAATCCTCATCAATATACCCACCTTTTTGCTCATCGCTGATTATTTCGCCATGCTTCAACGTGATTACACGTTTCTTCATCATATTGACGATCTCTTTGTTATGCGTTACAACAACAACCGTTGTTCCCTTCTTGTTGACATCCTCCAGAAGACGCATAATTTCCCATGAATTTTTTGGATCCAAGTTACCGGTTGGCTCATCCGCAAGCAGGATCTCCGGCTTATTTACCAGCGCTCTCGCAAGTGCGACTCTCTGCTGCTCACCACCGGACAACTGCTTTGGAAATGACTTATATTTATCCGCAAGTCCGACCAATGTCAACATCGCTGGTACCTGCCGACGAATGTAGCGGCTTGGTGTCTCAATGACACGCTGTGCAAATGCAACATTCTCATATACCGTGCGATCCTTGAGTAAGCGGAAGTTCTGAAATACAACACCAATCTTACGTCGAATCTTAGGAATATTTTTTCTCTTCAATTTACTGTAATCTGTGTCTGCGACCTTGATTTTACCAGAGGTCGGGTCCAATTCTTTTAACAGCAGCTTAATCAGTGTCGTCTTACCTGATCCGGAAGAACCTACGATAAACACAAACTCGCCTTTTTCTATCTTCAAACTTACATCGTTCAAGGCATACGTCTTACTCGCCGGATACCTCATTTTCACATGACTCAGTTCTAACATCTTATTATCTCCTTTTGAGCGTGTCTTTTAATACTCTAACGACTCCATGTACTTCATATATTTCACAACCATAAGGGCAATCTTGAAGGTAATGGCATCCTCGAATACCCGGAGGTCAAGTCCGGTACTCTTCTGAAGTTTATCCAGACGGTAAACCAGAGTATTTCGGTGAATGTAAAGCTGACGGGATGTCTCAGATACATTCAGACTGTTCTCGAAGAACTTGTTGATTGTTGTCAATGTCTCCTCGTCGAACTCGTCTGGTGATTTACCATCAAAAATCTCCTTGATAAACATCTTGCAAAGTGGAAGTGGCAACTGATAGATCAGTCGGCCGATTCCGAGATTGCTGTATGCGATAATCTTTCTGTCGCTATAAAAGATCTTTCCTACATCCAGTGCAAGCTTTGCTTCCTTATAAGAACGGGAAACTTCTTTGATTTCGTTGACGATCGTACCATATGCCACATTGACCGATGACATGGCTTCTGTATTCAGCATATCCACAATTACCTTTGCAGTCTTGCGCATATCTTCGTAAGTCTCACTCGGCTTTACTTCCTTGACCAGAATAATGTTTTTCTCGTCAACTGCCGTAATGAAATCCTTTGTCTTGCTGGAGAACAACGTTCTGACTGTCTCCAATGCGTTGGTATCCTTCTCCGTCTTTGTCTCGATAATAAACACGATACGTTTTACATCTGCCTCAATATGCAGCTTCTTCGCACGGTTATAAATATCTACCAGAAGCAGATTGTCAAGCAACAGGTTCTTGATAAAGTTGTCCTTGTCAAAACGCTCCTTGTATGCCACCAGAAGATTCTGGATCTGGAAAGTTGCCATCTTTCCAATCATATAGACATCCTCGGCATCCCCTTTTGCCAGTATGACATATTCCAGTTCATTCTCATCATACACCTTGAAAAACTGGAAGCCACGGATCACCTGACTGTCCGCCGCTGATTCAGAGAATTTTACAACCTCATCCTCATATTCTTCCATTCCGCGCATAGTTGTCGCAAGTATCTTACCTTCGGTATCCATCACACAGAGTTCTACACGTGTAATTGATTTAATTCCGGTAACCGTATCCTGCAGTATCTGATTCGAAATCATTCGTCCACCCCTATTCTTTGTTGTGAATTTTTAAAAATTCTGTAACAAAATTGTAACATTTATACATTCTTCTGTCAATGTCAAATACTTTCCAATTATTCAACATTGCCTATACTCATACAAAGTACATTCTACACGAAAAATGTAAAAAAAAAAAGAGGAAACGCATAATTTTTATGCATTTCCTCTGAAAAATCACACTTTGTTCAAATTTTAGAACGCAGCACCTGACTAGTTGATGATAATCTCCTCTGTCTCCTTATCGAAGATGTGGATCTTGCTCAGGTCGAATGCGAACTGAACTGTATCACCAGGTCTTGCTGTTGTACGTGCATTTACTCTTGCTGTGATATCGAACTGGTCGATTGTGAAGTACAGATATACTTCAGCACCAAGCATTTCGTAAATATTGATTCTTGCATCGATAACACTCTCAGGTGAAGACTCGATGAAGAGCTGCTCATCATGAATATCCTCTGGACGGATACCAAGAACAACTTCCTTATCAAGGAAATCACCGCTGATAAGCTTCTGAGCCTTAGCATCAGGAACCTTGATTGAGTGAGAACCGAACATAAGTAATACATCTGCTCCAGACTTAACAACCTTACAATCGATGAAGTTCATAGGTGGCATACCCATGAATCCAGCTACGAAGAGGTTGCATGGCTTATCATACAGATTCTGAGGTGTATCAACCTGCTGGATGATACCATCCTTCATAACTACGATTCTTGTACCAAGAGTCATAGCCTCTGTCTGGTCATGTGTTACGTAAATGATAGTTGTCTGCAGTCTCTGGTGAAGCTTAGAGATCTCAACACGCATCTGAACACGGAGCTTAGCATCCAAGTTTGAAAGAGGCTCGTCCATAAGGAATACCTTAGGCTCACGAACGATTGCACGTCCCATAGCCACACGCTGTCTCTGACCACCTGACAAAGCCTTTGGCTTTCTGTCAAGCAGATGCTCGATATCAAGAATCTTAGCAGCCTCATGTACCTGCTTATCAATCTTCTCCTTTGGTACCTTTCTAAGCTTCAGACCGAATGCCATGTTATCATAAACTGACATATGTGGATACAAAGCGTAGTTCTGGAATACCATCGCAATATCTCTGTCCTTAGGCTCTACATCATTAACCATCTTGTCACCGATCCAAAGCTCACCGGAACTGATATCCTCAAGACCTGCGATCATACGAAGTGTTGTTGACTTACCACATCCTGAAGGTCCAACGAAGATGATGAACTCTTTATCTTCAATATCCAAGTTGAAGTCCTTTACAGCGTTGAAGCCATTTGGATAAATTTTATAAACATTCTTAAGTTGTAAACTAGCCATTTTGATTTTTCCTCCTTAGATTTTAGCTATAATCATCTGACTCATGATGTTTGTATGATACACCAAATAGCCCGAAGTTGCCATATTACTATTCAACAAATAAGGCGGAAAAATATTGTGTAATTTGTATATGAAAATTTTTTTCATGATTTTTTTGTGGATTTTTCACAAACTTTACCGAATTCTGACTAGCTATATTTTGTGAAACCTTCACCATAAGCCTCCCGAATATCCCCCACAAAACAGATTGCCCGGTCATCCAGCTCATAAATTTTCCGCTTGACATTTACCATTTCTTTTGAACTAAGTGCACAGAGCAGCATCTGCTTCGGGCAGCCGGTATATCCGCCCTGTGCCGGCACACGCGTGACACCGCGCCCCAGCTGCCCGGTAATGTATTCAGCGAGTGCCTTTTCCTCGGTTGATATGATATACATAAGCTTGGCATGGTTTGGTCCCTCCAGCACAAAATCAGATACTTTCGTCATGACAAACAGGACGATCAGCGCATAGATTCCGTTGCGCAGTCCGAACACGCCAATTCCAAACAGGATAATGATCCCGTCAACGATTGCCATCAGCTTTGGAACCGATACATGCGGGATGCGCCGGTTAATGATCTGCGCTGTCATATCTGCGCCGCCGGAGGACGCATTTTGCAGGAAGATCAAGCCAAGTCCACCACCCATGATTACGCCGCCACACAGTCCGTCGACCAGTACATCCCCGGTGAGAAGCGGCAATGGACGGAGCAGCCCAAGGAACACAGACAGACAAACCGTCGCATAGACCGTCCGGTAAAATATCTGCTTTCCAAGCACCTTATATCCTATGATAAACAATGGAATATTGACCGCTGCATTGACCAGCCACAGCTGGATATGAAACAGATGCTCCAGCAGGATTGCCAGTCCGGTCACACCTCCGGTCACCAGCTCCAGTGGGTTAAAATATACAACAACCGAGAATGCCATCAAAAATGCTCCCACGGTCATCAAGCCATATCGTTTTGCAGTCATCACACAAACCTCCACACGAAAAAAGACTCCATACTAACATCTAGTATGGAGTCCATCTTTCATTTTTATTCGTTTTTAATGATTGCTGTCGGATGCACCAATGATAATCACGACATCGTAACCGTCTGTGGATTCTGTCACATTGCTTGTCACAGTTCCAACTTCATAGCTGGCATTTGCAAAATACTGTACCAGTTCTTTGCCTACGCCATCTTCTCTTGCTACGATCTTGGTGTCTGCAAGTGCTTCTGTGTAATCGGATGCATTTGTATTTGCATATCCATTTGCATTTAACGTATCACACCAGCGTCCGGCAAGTCCTGCAATATCGGTACTGTTCAGCACCAGGATCTTCCTATCCGTTGCACTGACTGTCTCAGCCTCCTGTGCAGCTTCGGTTGTCTCAGCCTCTGTGGATGGTGTGATCTGAAGATCATCCACCTGAGAATCCGTCAATGCATTCTCATCGAGGGTTGTCGCAGGCGTATCCTTCGCTGTGTTCCCCTTTAATGCCTGCATTACAAAAAATGCGCCAAATGCCACAATGGCAAGTCCTAATATAATAACGGCTGCGCGAAGCAACATTGAAAAGAACAATCCTGCTGCCGTCTGCTGTTTTTTTCCACTCATAATTTTCTCCTATCTACGTCATACGTTGTTTCCATCTTTTTCTATTCGTATCTACCGTCGCTCATTCTAGTCTTTTTTTCAATACATTTTTCAAGTATAGCAAATGTTGTTGTTTTTTTCAACCATTTATAGCATAATCGTAGTATGGATTTTTTGTGAAAAAGTTGCATCCTGCTATAGATATTTCAAGAATAACAAGGAGGTCCCAATCCCATGAAAACAGCTCTTATTACCGGTGCTTCCCGCGGAATCGGCGAAGCTGCCGCCTATCAGTTAGCAAAAGAATACGACTGTGTTGCCATTATGAGCCGGAATACCGACGGAAAATTAAATGCCGTCGCGAATCAGATTCACACCACAACCAATTGCGAATGCATTCCATTTACCGGGGATGTATCCGACTTTGCATTTGTTGAAGAATGCGTCCGGTCACTTGTCGCATCCGGACATCCGGTCGATATACTCGTCAACAACGCAGGCATCTCGCTCGTCGGGCTTTTTCAGGACATGACGCCGGAAGAATTCGACCGCATCCTGCGCATCAATGTAACTTCCGTCTACAACACCTGCCACGCAGTGATTCCCGATATGGTGCGAAACCAGTATGGACGTATCCTGAATATCTCCTCGGTCTGGGGACTCGTCGGTGCCTCCTGTGAAGTTGCTTATTCCGCGACGAAGGGTGCCATCAACAGTCTGACAATGGCGCTTGCAAAGGAACTTGCCCCAAGCCATATCGCGGTCAATGCGATTGCTTTCGGTGCGGTGGACACGACCATGAACGGTCATCTGTCTGTCGAAGAGAAGAAGACGCTCTGTGAGGAAATCCCGGCAGAAAAAATGGCGGCTCCCGAAGAAGCCGCCGCCTGTATCTCTCATATTTTGGCAATGCCGGATTATATGACCGGCGAAATATTGAAATTCGATGGTGGCTGGATCTAGCCACCATTTTTCTTTTCCGAATTCTTTTCTGAATTCGTTATGAATCCTTCTTACGCAGGTTTTTGATTGCTGTTGTAAGCTTGATCGGATTTCCGTAACGCAATGTCGAACTCCGGAAGATCTTACCTCCGATCACACCCATAAGAGCAACGGAAATATACAGAATGACCGCAGATACGATGATTTCCCATATCTGTACATGTCCCATCGCCACACGTGCAAACATGGCGCTGTAAGAGCTAAACGGCAGGAAAGAACAGACTTTCATCGGTACACCATCCACCTTGTCAAGCTGAAGCAGCACAACAAAATATACGATCATGATAATCATCTGTGCTGATCCGGCAGACTTGTTCAAGTCCTCAATCTTCGATACCAGCGCCCCAAGCGCGCCGTACAGAAACGCATAGAAGAGGAATCCGCCAATGCCGAATACTGCAAATACAACCAATACATTGGCTGGGATATCCAGGAACATGCCAAGGTCAATGCTCCAGAAATCTTTATTGTACTGGTATGAACCAAGCAGACAGACAGCAATGATTCCAACCTGAAATACCGTTGCCACGGCACCTGCAAATACCTTGCCGAACAGCAGCGCCGTTGAATCGGTACTGGTAACCAGAATCTCGATGGAACGGTTGCTCTTCTCATTTGTAACAGAAGACGCAATACTCATGCCATACATGATGATGAGCATAAATATCAGGATCACAAGCACATAGCAATACCAGAAATTCTGTGTGCTGTCCTTGCCAAGGACATACTCATCATGGGTAATCTCCTTATATGACGCCTCCATGAATTCATTCAGATCCAGATCATGCTTCTCACAGTAATCCAGCTTGACAAGCATCCCCAGATAGCTGTCAAAGACAGCTGCATCGGAATTATCCATGCTCTTGTTATATACATAATAATCGTAATCAGACAGCGAACGAACCGCAAATCCGGCGGCCGCTTTTTCGTCTTCAACCGCTTTTTTCAAAGCATCCTCACTGTCAAAGCTGACCAGATTTATTCCTGTTTCCATAGACCCCCATACCGAGCCATCCACGTCAATGATCAAAATTCCATCCGGATCGTAGACCCCGTATGTATGCTCTGCATCCGCATCTGCGGAAGAATCCTCCTTTGAAGTGCTGTCCTGAACGGTAGAATCCTTCTTATCTCCCGTAATTGCATCCTTGACACGCGGCACGAACATGATGCCCGCTGCCAAAACAGCAATCAGGATTGTGGATATCACATATGACTTGCTCTTAAAATAGTTGTCCAGTTCAAACTTTAATATCGTGAAAAACTGTTTCATATTATACCGCCTCCTTTGCTGCTTCTGTGTCCGGTTCTTCATCCCCGACACAAGAGATAAAGATATCATTCAAGGATGGCTCATAGGCTCCAAACTGGTGAATTTCAACTCCTGCCTGTTTGCAAATATCAAGGATCTGCCACATATCAGCCTGGGTTTTCAGTTCAAGCACCACGTACTTTTTAGTCACGCGCTCAACAGCTGCATAAGAAGACAGCTTCTCCCTGCAGATATCAGCCAGCTCCTGTGGGCTGTAATTGTCCGCCGATATCGTCTTTCTGCCACGTCCGTACGTATCCTTGATATCATCGAGATGTCCGGACAATACGACATCGCCATGGTTAATAATTGCGATATCCTCGCAGAATTCCTCCACATAGCTCATCTGATGGCTGGAGAAAATAACGATGCGACCTTCGCGGATCAATTCCCGGATGACGTCCTTTAACACCTGTGCATTGACCGGATCTAACCCGGAAAACGGCTCGTCTAATATGACTAACTGTGGCTCACCGACCAGAGTTGCCGCAAGCTGTACCTTCTGCTGGTTTCCTTTTGATAATGTCTCTAAATTCCGGTCAATATATTCGGATACATGAAGACGATCCAGCCATTTCACTGTGCTCTCATTCGCCTGTTTCTTATTCATGCCCCTAAGCATAGCCAGATACACCATCTGGTCACGTACTTTCTTCTTCGGGTAAAGTCCCCGTTCCTCCGGCAGATATCCAACCTGGCTTGCCGTCGGACGAAATATTTCTCCATCAAGCATAATCTCGCCGGAATTTGCATGGAATACATCCATGATAATCCGGATAGTTGTCGTCTTACCAGCACCATTTCGACCAAGTAGTCCGAGCGCCCGTCCGCTCTCCACCGCGAAGCTGACCCCATGCAGGATTTCTTTTTCCCCGAAGCTTTTTCTTATATCTTTTAATTCGAGCTTCATAACCTCTTCCTTCCTATCTACCGATTTTGTTATTCCTACGTACTATACAAATCCGAAATTTTGTATAAAAATAACATGTTCCCAATATAGCAGAATCAATTGTCATTTGCAACTATCTGCTCCTGCATTTCATCTGTCTGCCAGATAAAATGCTGGTCTATCGAAAACATGTTATGATCCATCACCATGTATCCGCATGATGACCGGCATGCACATCCGTGCATATCTTTCTATTATTATCAACTGTTATGGCAGTGCATACTTCTGTTCATATGCACGGTACTGTTCGTCGTACCACTTCGCATCCTGCTCCTTCACTTCTTTGCGGTGCTCATGTGCATCGAGTTCATCATCCTCCACCTGGATTACACAGGTTGCAATATTCGAGCAGTGATCAGAGATACGCTCATAAGTATCGGAGATATCTGACAGACTAAGTCCAAGCTCAATCGTACATTTGCCTTTACGAAGACGCTTGACATGACGTTTCTTGAGCTCTTTGTTCATATCGTCCATCAACTCTTCCAAAGGCTGTACAAGCGCTGCTTTATAACGGTCATTTTGCTCAAATGCATTAACTGTCATCGTCAGGATATCTTTGAGTGCCTTGCTGTAGACAGCAAGCTCATCCATCGCCTTCTTCGAGAAGATCAGTTCTTTCTTATGCATCTGTTCCACTGCCAGCAGTATATTCACAGCCAGATCCGAGATACGCTCGATATCTCCCAGCGAATGAAGCATCAGTGACAGACGGTGTCCATCTTCCTTCGAAAGATCTTTCGTAGAGAGCCGGAGCAGATATGTGCCAAGCTGATCCTCGTATTTGTCGACGGTATCTTCTTCCTTGCGGATCCGTTCCGCTATTTCCTCGTCGTATGCGGTAAGCAATCCGACTGCACGTCCAACAGATTTCATGGAGAGCTCTGCCATCTCAGAAGCTACCTTCCGACACTGCATGATTGCGAAACCAGGTCTCTCTAAGAATACAGGATCCAAAAGCTGCAGTACCTTGTCATGCTTGCTAAGCTCATCCTCTTCCTCGTCGTCATCCTTGATGGTCTTGACAGCAAGAAACTCCAGGAATCCGGAAAGCGGAAGCAGCACAATCGTTGCGGCAATATTAAAGATCGAATGGATCGTTGCAATTCCTACCTCATTTGCCGCCTGCGGCAGGAATGCATAATGTACAAATGCATTGGAGATATAAAATACTAACATGAATACAACCGTTCCGATTACATTAAAGTAAAAATGAACCGCTGCCGCGCGTTTTGCATCCTTACTTGCTCCCACACTTGAGATCATCGCAGTCGTACAGCTGCCGATATTCTGTCCCATAATGATAGGGAGAGCAAGTGCATAGGAGACAGCGCCCGTGGAACAAAGTGCCTGCAAAATACCTACGGACACAGAGGAAGACTGCATAATCGTCGTCAATACAAAACCTGCAATAACTCCGAGAAGCGGATTCTCAAACTTCGTCAGAATCTGTGTGAACTGCGGAACATCCTTGAGTGGTTCCACTGCCGAACTCATTGCGGTCATACCATACATCAGAATCGCAAAACCAAGTAAGATTGTTCCGATGTTATGCTTCTTCTCACTCTTGCAAAATACAACTAAAATCGCACCAATCACAGCCAAAATCGGCGTAAAAGAGGTCGGCTTCAGCATCTGAAGGAAGAAGCTTCCTCCATCAATACCGGACAGTGACAGCAGCCATGAGGTTGCCGTTGTACCGATATTCGCACCCATGATAATACCGACTGCCTGACTGAGCTTCATGATACCGGAGTTAACAAAACCAACGACCATAACCGTCGTCGCTCCGGATGACTGGATGACTGCCGTTACACCTGCGCCAAGCAACACAGCAGACCACTTATTGGAGGTAAGGCGTTCGAGAACCTTTTCCAGCTTACCACCTGACATCTTCGCTAATGCATCTCCCATTATATGCATACCGTACAGAAACAATGCGAGACCACCAACCATGGATAGAACGTCAAAAATATCCATCTTTTTCTCCTATTCTCTTTATTGACATTTTATAAGCCGGTCTGCTGGATTTTACCCAAAATTCACCTAATTTTTACAGTTTCCGGTCTTTAACAATAATACAACCTTGAAGAGGTCTCCGTCAATCATTATTTCCACTTTGCCGTTCTGTAATTCCATCAGGCTCTGCGCAATGGAAAGCCCTAATCCATTGCCCTCTGTATTTCTCGAACGGTCACCACGCACAAACCGTTCCTTTAATTCATCGCCGGAGATGTTCAGTGGTTCCTTCGAAATGTTCTTGAAGGTCACTGTGATCTCTCCCGGTTCTGCCTCGTCAATATCGATGTATACCCGGCTGTTTGGCTGGGCGTACTTGATGATATTTCCGATCAGATTGTCGAACACGCGCCACAGATGTCTGCCATCTGCCATGACATGGCAGTCTGCCTGCGTACCGTATTTCTTCGTCAGATAATTCGTCACTACCGGTTGCAGCTTACATGCCGCAAGCCGCTCTTCGAATTCTCCGAGTGCCTGTTCTAAGAGCATTTCCACATCGGTCGGTTCCATATGCACTTCCAGATTGCCCGTAGACGCCTTGCTCGCTTCAATCAGATCCTCGATCAGCTTCTTGAGCCTTGCAGACTGCCGCTGCAACACTTCCAGATATTCCGCTTCCTTGTCACTTAAATCTCCCGCCTTGGAGAGGATATCCACGTAATTGATAATAGACGTAAGCGGTGTCTTGATATCATGGGAAACGTTCGTGATAAGCTCCGTCTTCATCCGCTCGCTCTTCATCCGCTCTGCCACTGCCACGCGCACACTGTCCTGAATACAGTTTAATGTCTCGCCATGTGCCGCAAATTCCGGCAGCATATGTGCCGTGTCGATCTTATAATCCGTCTCGCCGTCTGCAATCTTCTTCGCGCCATCCTTCAGCCGATACATCTGCACAATCACGCGGATCAGGAAGACCGCAAGCAAAGCCGCACATACCAGATCCAGCACGATTGCCAGTCCGGCAGAACCACTCGCAGCCACGAGAATAAACCGGAGCAGTGCGATTCCTGCCAATCCGCCAATCCATTTCCAATAAAGGTTAAAATATCTTCCAAGGAAACGGAAGATATCCCGAAGTTTGCCAAACACCCACTTTACAACCCACACAAGCAATTTACAAAGCCGCCAGATCAATGTGTTTGCAAACATTGCCCAGCCGGAAACCTTCATTCTGGTTGATGTCGTCATCAAAAGCGGCGGGAAAAGCAACGCCACGACAGCCAGATAGATTGCTGCTAAAAACAGCTCATCAATCCCGGAATATACATAATAATTAATTACATTGACTCCCGTTGCAAAAGCCGCGAAGAATACATACAAAAACAGATCATACGGTATCCGGTCGAACGCATTGCAGGTAATCTGTTCCTGCGCTTTTCTGTGCCCGGATGCAGTGATCAAAAATCCGCCCATAACCAGAATCAAAATGATCGAAGCAGCAAGCGTATAGGGTGCCGCCTTTATAACCGGCTTACAATACCGCAGCACGATCGACTCTGCATAGATATCACGTGCAGTCAGGTCGGATCTGACATAGGCATACAGCGTGTAAGAAACCGGTGTATACATATCAATGCCCTGCGTCAGGCTGCCGTCATAATCCAGCGTCAGGCTCTCATTGTATATCTGCACATCACCGGCTTTCTTCGTCGCACGTGCAACTGCCTTCTGATAAGCGGAATTGTTCGAGAGATAATAAATAAAATTTGTATTGTCAAGCTGAATATACGGATCCGCATTGCCTTCGTCATCTACGGCAGTGTCAACCACGGTCATATCCGCAAAGGAAATATTGCTCCAATCCCAGTACATGTCACGGATTGACGCAGGAACTTCCCCGGATGTTGCAAATACATCTTCGTCCGCTTCATAGCTGCTGTAATCCTCATCATATTCGTCCGGTACATAATTGTTCTTCCAGAAATCAATGATATCCTCCAGAGAAAGCTTACAGGTGATCGTCGTCTGTCCGGTATAGGTCATTATCTGCCTGGATCTTACGTCATGATACTGATACTCTTCTGCCTTGTAATTCGACAAGGTTGGATACTTCTTTGCATCATCTGGTACGACCTCGAAGTAGAAATTGCTGTTTTTCTCATTGAAATAATCCTTATAATACCGTATCGTATGATTCTCCTGCGTATCATCCTGACTTTCCACATATGCCTTGTAGTATTCGTCCACCTGATACGAGGAATTATCCACGAGATTTCCCATATAGCCATCGTAAATCGCCTCCGCCTGCATCTGGCGGGAATCGCCGTACGAAATCGCCGCAACTACCACACAGCCGGAAACCACTGCCATAAAAAGCGATACAGAAAGCAGGATTGCAGCAACCACCTTTGCCACTGCACTTTTCTTTAATTTGTCCATTTTATCATTCCTTCCCAAACATATACCCTTGTCCCCAGACTACCTTGATGTAGCGTGGTTCCGAAGGATCTGCCTCGATTTTCTCACGCAAGTGGCGAATATGTACCGCAACGGTGCCCTCCTGTCCAAACGGAGCATCCTCCCAGACTGCACGATAGATATCCTTCGGTGCATAGACCGTATTCGGATGTTCCATCAGGAATTTCAGAATTGCATACTCTGTTTTGGTGAGGTTTACCATATCTCCGTCAATCGTAACCTTCTTCGCCCTGTCATCCAGACAGACGCCGCCGATGGTAAGCGTATCCGCTTCCGGTTCCTTCGGAACATTTCCGCCAAGCATCATGTAACGGCGCAGCTGTGCTTTTACTCTTGCGATCATAACAACCGGGTTAAATGGTTTGGTAATATAGTCGTCGGCGCCAACCGACAAACCAAGGATCTTATCTGTATCTTCACTTTTCGCTGTGAGCAGAATGACCGGAACATTGGACATCTTGCGAATCTCGTTCATCGCTGTGATACCATCCATCACCGGCATCATGATGTCCATCAGTACAAGCTGCACATCACCGGTTTTCAGCTTCTCACATGCCTCCTGTCCGTTGTACGCTTTCGTCACCTGGTACCCTTCTGCAGACAGGTAAATACCAAGTGCCTCCACGATATCCTTCTCATCATCACAGACTAAAATGTTATACATATTGTTCTCCTCTTCCCTATCGGTAATCTCCGACCATACAGGTACCCCTGTTGCTATGATACCTGTATTATCGCAAAATGAATTTTAAGATACTAGATTTCATATATTTAAGATTTTATTAAGAACATTTCATTTCTTTTCGATCCTGCAACACAGGAAATGCATCCCGGATCTTTGTCACATCGTTTTGTATATCATACACAAGTAGTTTTTCTTCCTTGCAGGAATCATCTGCAAGCCGGATTTCCCTCATCGGCACAAGCAGGCTGCCATCCGGAGCATACACCCCCGAATCCCCGGAATAATACTGTCCGTCCATATCACCGCAACAGTTCACCCCTGCCACATAGCACTGATTCTCGATTGCGCGTGCGGCAAGAAGTGCTTTCCAATGTGATACACGTGATTCGGGCCAGTTCGCAGGCACGATAAAAATTTCAGCCTCCGGAACCATCGCCCGGAACTGTTCCGGGAAGCGCAGATCATAGCAGATGGCAAGTCCTGCCTGAAATTCTCCGAGCCTTCCGGTGCAAAGCTTCTCTCCGCCACGGAAGTGTGCATGTTCTTCCCCATAGGAAAACGGATGGATCTTGGCATAATCCATTGCAATTTTTCCATCCGGTGTCACGATCGAATAATGATTTTCACAGAGTGGTTCTGTCTTTTTCACCCAGCCGATACCAATTATCGTGTGGTGCCGATCTGCAAGTGTTTTTATCTGTTCAATCGTCCAGCCGGTTGTTGGTTGGTTCGTCATGTCCGGAGTGCTATCCATTTGCGCACGCGATTGTATCTCAGCATCCGGTTGACAAATTTCTGCCGTCACATCGGTATGCATCGAGAATCCCGTCAGACTCATCTCCGGGAACAATATGATCTCCGCGCCCGCAGCTATCACAAATTCCTCTGCCCGGACGAGATTCGCCTGTTTATCTTCCCATAGGATATTCGTTTGTGCCAGTGCGATCCGCATACGCTGTCTACCTCCACAATTTTACCACTGTCCCATTACTTTATGCATAAATGCGCCAACCTCTTCCCATGCGCGCTTTGACTCCGGTATCACCGTGCCGCTCATCTGAAACACATGAAACATACCTTCATATACTGTGAATCGTACCGGAACTCCTTGTTCCTTTGCCTTCTTCGCAACCGATACCGCATCATCATACAGCATCTCGTGTGTCCCGACCTGAATCAGCATCGGCGGAAATCCGGTAAAGTTTCCGTACATGGGTGAAATCAAAGGGTTCTTCGCATCATTTTCCCCGATATAAGGGCTGTGCAACAGCATCTCTCCACCGCCATCTGCACCAAAGACCGGATCGATCTCCCGGTTCTTCGTGTACGATTCTCCCGTGATTGCCAGATCGGTCCACGGCGACATCGCAACTAATCCCGCCGGCATCGGCTCGCCATTTGTGCGCAGTTCCATGCAGAGTGCCATCGCCAGACCGCCGCCCGCCGAATCGCCGACTACGATGATTCGATCGGATTCATAGCCTTTATCGCGCAGCCATTTATATGCGGCAACCGCATCTTCTAATGCCGCCGGAAATGGGTACTCTGGTGCCAGCCGGTAATCCACAGAAAGCACTGCCGCTCCACTGCTGATCTCGGCGTAAAGCCCTGCCATCTTCCGGTACTGTCCCTGCAGCCCGGACATATACCCGCCGCCATGAAGCTGCAATATCACATATGGATTTTCTGATCCGTTCCATGTCAGATATTCCATCTTGAACAGTCCCATGTCGATATGTTCTACGGAAAGGTGCTCCGGGTATTCAAATTCTGTGTTCTGAATAGATTTTTCCTTTTTTCTCTGCCATGCCTGCTTTAAAACCGGGTTCTGGTTGACCATGGCTACGATATCACGCATCAGTTCTGCGCGGTGACTTGTCTTGTCGTTCTCCTTCATACATACCTCTCTTTTGATAATGATACTACACACGGAAGCGGCGATTTAGTTCGAGCGTGGTGCTTCGCCCGCCAATCATGAAGATTCCGAAGAGCTGGACGAGTACGGTAAATACTGCAACCAGTGTCAGAAGCTTCCATGTGACAACTTCCAGGCTGACTAACAACAACTCAACGGCTGCGAGCAACGTCAGTTCGAGCTGCGGCATAATATAGCTTCGCCAGTCACGGCGTCGCACCATCATGAATACGAAGATCGTAATATTCGTCGCAATCACGACAACCGGAATTCCGATATTGACGGACCAGCCTTCATAGCCAAGAGAAAAATCGACCGCAAGCACAAGTGCCGCACTGATTACTCCCTGAAATATGATTTTCTGCTGTTCATCTGCCAATGGCTGTGCAGTAAACGTAAATGTAAAGTACAGATACGCAATTCCTGCAAGGCTTACCAGTGACCAGCGGACGCCATGATAGGTCATATAATTCACGATACCAAGCACGACCACACCGACAACCACACAGAACGTCACGATGCGGATTGCCAGGCGCATCCGCTGCTGCTTCGGGAACATGTCCGGATAGACCGGCTGCACATGCTCTGTCTCCGACAGCGCGCCCTTGCAAAGTGGGCAGATCAGGCTGTCATCCTTCACTTTTATATTACAGCGATTACATTTACTCATAATACACTCCATTCGTCTCTACCGAGACATCAATTCCATCTTCTGCAAGCTTGCGGAAGAATACCTTCTGCACATCGACTTCCCGCACTGCCGAGCTGAATGTGAACACCAGCGTATCCTTATACGACACAACCGCTGCCTTCAGGTTCTGATTCTTCGACATGGACAAGGTTGCATACAGCGACTCCACATACGCGTCGTACGGGCTTGCAAGCTTCACCAGACCAAGGTTCGTCACACAGCCGGAGTTCGCCTTTGCAGACATCTGATAGATAATCTTCATCGCAATATTCTTGATAAAGAGCGGCGTTGCACGCAATGCCTTGTTCTTCTCGTTTGACACATTGTATGCCATGATCTCTTCTAGGTGTTCCTTCGTGATCTGGCTTTTCAGGCTCTCTGCCACCTGTGCCAGCACTTCTTCAAATGTATAATCTTCCCGCTCCGCCCGGAACATTGCCGACACGACAGCGAAGAAATTCTTCGTTGTTGCAGAACCATAATATGGACGCAGATTTACCGGCACGCATACCGCAAGCGGACGCCGGTGTGGGATACTGTGCATATAGCCCTTATATACCGACCATGCAAATACACCGAGCAGATACTGATTGACAGTCACTCCATACTGCTTCGCCACGCGCTTGACATCCGGCAGATGCAGATAGCCGTGCATGATTCCGAAATATTCCCGCGGGAACATTTCCCCACGGATCACAAGCGCCTTCTCCGTCTTATAGCTCTTCTTCGCCGGACGCTTATAATGCTTCAGATAGCTGTCCTCCCGGTCGACGGTCGTCTCCTCATGCAGCTCCATCCGCTCGCTATTTCCGATCTCCGGATGCACCAGACGCAGATACTGGTACACGAGTTCTTTTAAGAACATCAGCGCACCATTGCCATCGGTCAATGCATGAAAGACTTCCAGACTGATTCTTCGTTCATAATATAACACACGGAAGAGATACTCCCGGTTTAACAGCGGATTGATATACTGGCAAGGTCCCATGTCCTCCTGCATCACACGCGGCGCCTGGTTCGGATTATCCTCGAAATAATACCAGAATACACCCGTCTTCATACGCACATGCATGACATCAAAATACGGAAGCACCATGTCGAGCGCCTGCTGCAATTTCTCCGGCTGGATCTCCTCGGTCAGTGTTGCCGCGATCCGGTAGACATTGCTTGATTTGCGGCTGGCAATCACCGGGAAGAGATTCGCGGTATTATCCAGCTTGTCAAATCGCGCTTCACGGATTCGTTTTGGCTGTCTCTTTACAGATTTCATCTTCGAATCCGTCGGTTTCACTTCCGGCTTTGTGTCCGATTTTTTCTGCGTATTCTGCGCTGTTTTTTTATTTGTCGTTTTCTGTCTTTTCTTACTCATTTTATTCAGTCCCAACTTCATCATGTACCTGCATGCGTCATTTTGTATCCATATCCTGCATAAATCTATACAATTTCATACATTCCCGCTCGCAGAACTTACACTAAGAAAAAAGCGGGCTGACATATCGTCAACCCGCATATCTCCAAGCTACTGATCGGATTCGAACCGACGACCTATTCATTACGAGTGAATCGCTCTACCAACTGAGCCACAGTAGCATGACAACCATCTTTCTATTCGCATAGAAATCCCAGCTGCATGTGATACTCTACCACACTAACTCAGATTTGTCAAAGCATAAGTTGACTTTGTATCCTTTATTTTTGACACCAACTGTTTATCATCCGTCAGAATCAAAATCTGCTCGGATGGAATCTCCTCTATACTCGCAAAAAATCCCTGCATCTGCGTATTGTTCATCTGCGGCAAGCCGTCGATCACAACTGGCATATGCTCTTTGCATAACCGTGTTGCAATTCCTACCCTCACTGCCATCCGCACCAATGGTAAATCCGTCGCATCAATCTGTGTAATATCCGTAAATGCGCCATTTTTCTTAATCACCAGTCGAAGCTTTTCATCAATCTTCGCGTCCTCATACAATCCACCTGTCACGCGCTGCATAATATCCGTCATGTGATCATTGATAATATAATTCCACTCTTCTACATAGCTTCTGGAAAGCTCCTGAATCGTATTGATAGCAAGCGTCGTCGCATAAATCTCTCGTTCAATTGCCTGTTTTCTGCCTTCGCACACACGGATTTCATCCTCCATCTGTGCTTTCTGCTTCTTTCGCTCCAGAATCTCTGCCTCCGTTGCCCGCAGATCTTCCTTAAGATCCATATATTTCCGCGCGAAACTCATGTCGATCTCGACATCCTCATACGCCTCATTTTTACGTTCCAGTTCATAGACGATCTTCTTGAATTCTTCCTCCGAAGGTGCCTGATTTTCTCCATCCAGCGCGCCTTTTCTGTGCAAGCCGTCCACGATCGTCATAACTACAAACAATGCTGTACACACAACAAAGAGCTGCCGCACACCATCATCAAATGGAAGGATATATACAAGTGCGGCAATTACACCAATGACTAGCAATCCCGTCAAGGCAATCATCCACCAACGATCTGTCAGCTTCTTCGGTGCCTTATAATCCTTCAGCAAATCGGCATCCAGAAACACACTGTTTTCCTGCAAGGAATCCAGATGCTCGTTTAACTCATCGTCTTCCTCATACTTCGTGCCTTTTTCTGTATCAATTAACCGTCTGGCTTCGCGTTTCCGCTTCGCCGTCTCGATTGCAAACTCCTCATCATTGTCCGCAATCTTCTTACGGACTTCCTTCAGCGCTTCTTCGTCACCATCGTATTGTTTCAGTTCTTCTTTCAGCTCTGCAATCTGCTGCTCCGTCTCCGTCACATCCAGTGCATTTTTCTGGTCGCGCAGGATTGCCAGCGCCCGTCTTTTATCCAGATTGGAAGAACCGGTGGTTGCCAGATTGGTAACAAATGTATTGAGTTCTTCTGCTTCATTTTCTGTATCTTTTTGCTGACGAATATAGAGTGCATCACTATATGTCTTTTTGTCTACACCTGTCAGCGACTCATACAAGCTGTTCTTGTGCTTGAGCTTGCCAACACGACCATTCTTCACATTTAAGACCTGCGTCGTCATATTGTGCTTGCGGAAGCTGCGCTCCACCAGATACTCGTCTCCATCCTTTATCACATATGCCTTTCCAGAAAAGCCGTGTTCATCCATCGGCTTATGATGCGCCAGATCATCGTCCTCCGTCTCTGGAAATGTACCGATACCGTACAGCGTTGCATATTCAAAATCCGCGACCGTACTCTTGCCCGCATTTCGCGTGCCATACACAACATTCACACCCGGCTTCAAATTGATCTCGCGGTTATGAAATTTTCCAAAATCTTTTAATAATAATTTACTGAAATACATCGTTATTTCTCTCCTGCTCCAAGCAGGGCTTCCATACAATAATGCAATGCCTTATCCCGAATCGCCTTATCGCCGCCTTTTTTATCGTCTGTCAGTTCGTCTATCAGTCTGCCAAGCAGATTGTCATGATTCGACACGTGCAGCTCGTCCATGTCGTAGTCGCATTCTGTCTTATCGATCACTTCGTTGATGCAATAGCGGCGTGTCAGTTCGCTTAAGTTGATCTCCATATTCTGAGCGGCACGTCCACGCAGCAAAATCCGGTAAATGTTATCCGCCCCCAGCTCCTGCATCTTTCCTTCTACAAGATTGCAGATATCTCCATTTGTATAGGTCGAATTGATATCCATCGCCATATTCACATATTTTCTGCATGCAAATGGCACAAATGTGATCGTCGCCTCACCTGAAGTTGACACCTCGCCTAAAATATAGCCGTGCTTTCCAGTCTCTGTATAAGAAAGTGGCTCCAGTGTTCCGGCAAATGCCATATGATTTTTCAATATATGTGCCGGCTTGTGCATATGTCCAAGTGCCACATACTGGAACCCCAGCTTCGCGACATGTTCTTTCGAAAATGGCATATGTTCCATGTCTCCGCCATGTCCAAGCAGAATATTGTATGCATCCGGCTTACCCGGTCGCATGCGTTCCAGAATCCGTCCAGTGTACGTCGCATGTCCATAGCTGTATCCGCTGACACAGACATTCAGATCCTCAAAATACACGCTTGCCGCCTGATCCCGTGGCATCACGATCGTATTACTCTCAAATGTATATGTCTCCCATGCGGAACCCGGATCAATATAGTCCTGATCGCCAGCAATAATTACCGTCTTTGTATTTGGAATCTTCCGAAGCTGGAAATCCAGTTCCTTCAAATCCTGTTCCGTCGGCTTTGTGTAAAACAGATTTCCCGCAATCAAAAGCAATTCAATTTTCTGTTCTTCGCATACCTCAATCACACGGTGAAAGGTACTATAAATCTCCTTTGCCCGCACATCACTCCAGATTCTTCCGCGGTCTGGCTGCGCACCCAGATTGACGTCTGCTATATGTATGAATTTCATAGTGTTACCTTGCCTCCATGCAGGCTCTCATGTTCCTGCACCAGTTCCTGATATAAATCCAACACATTCCAGTGAATGTTATGTTCTGTCACAACTGCCCGATAATCGATCTGCGGCATGCCATCTTCTTTACATGCCGCAAGAAAACGATTCAACAACCCATCCGAAAACTCTGAAAATAATATCATCGGATCAGGCAGATCTTTTCCTTCGTACCAATCCCCGTTCTGTTCAAATCCCGGCAATCCGGCATGACAGCCGATTGGCTGTAAAAAGCGCTTGCGCGCAATCTTCTTGCAGGAATATCCAAGACGCATGCCAAGTGCTTCTAATTGTCTGTGCTGTTCCGCTGGAACACTGTATAAAAGTATCGTTGGCATCGCATCCGCCTCCATTCCCACATTACATACTTCTGATTATTTTATCGCATCGGTACATTGAAATCAAGCTTTTCCAGAAATTCACGAGAGTTTCACAAAAGAAAGGACTGTCCACCCTTTTCGCGAACAGCCCTTCTTAATTCGATCCATCACCCATGGATTTTCCTTTATTCATTTAACTCATGAATGTTCTTTGAAAGTTTCCGCAACGAGTCCACAATCTGGGAACTTGCCTGGCTCATACCATCTGCCAGCTTCTGCACTTCCGATGCAACTACTGTAAAACCACGCCCAGCTTCCCCTGCACGTGCCGCTTCTATCGCGGCATTTAAAGCAAGAATTCTCTGACGGCCGCTAAATTCCTCGATTTTCTGTGTCTTCTCACTTGCATCATCAATGTATTCCACGCACTCCTGGATCCCCGTCTGCAGTTTATCCAGCAAACGCTTATTCACTGCAGAAGTATAAGATGCGCGCACAAACATATTAATCACATCGCCAAGCAGCGTCGCTGCTGCCTCGATTTCTTCCCTTGTCTTAACATTCACCTTGTGCAATGCCCGAACATAGGCCTCTGCATCGATACCAAGCTCTCCCGCAGTCTTCCGGAATGCATCATCATCCGGATGCTCCGGCAGCACCTGTCCGCCAATTACACTTCCCAGCACCGTTCCATCATCTAGGGTAATCGGTATTCCAAAATCCACGAGTCCTGCATGGCAGGAATACACGCCCTTTCCTTCCCGGTCACACTTCTCGCAGCGTCTGCGTCCTTCTGCACTTCCACGAGTCAGATCAATACAAAACTCTGTAAAGTTGTAGCACTCACTGATGTACTTTCCATCTGCCCCAACAGCCACTGTTGCAAGTCCGGTACTCATCGCCCAGTTCTTCATGATGTCCTCAAACTTCTTCATGTCACAAAAATCTTCGATACGAATCATATACTTCCACCCCATCTCTCATGGCTTCGCCATTTCGTAATATTATACAAATTAGTATATCATTTTTGGTGGTTTTTTACAATCTTAATCAATGTTCCATATGTGCATATTTTTCTTTCGTCGCAAGTCCACCCCGGATATGACGCTCGGACTTGTTGACATCTAACACCTTCCTTGCCTCGTGTGCAAGACGCAGGTTGATCTGCTCTAAGCGTTCCGTGACGTCTTTATGTACGGTTGACTTCGAAATACCGAACTTCCGCGCAGCCTGTCTGACCGTTGCCCCCTCCTCAATGATGTATTCACCAATTTCAAGTGCCCGTTCTTCAATGTAATCTCTCAACTATACAAACCTCTGTTTGACTGTTTGTACAGTGTATGAAGATGGTTACGGTAATATGATACCGATAGCTCCCTATATTTCTCAGATAAATCTTGACAATGTTGACTACATTGAAGCACTTGCAGCAAAGTATACAAAACTCAGAAAAACACTACCGGTGTATTGAACAATTCGCACCTAAAACAGGAATCGCCAGGCTTCTACGTCTTACCGAAAAACAATATCAAAATATTTATATGGTGTCCGGCGAAACTGATTATCAAGAAAAAACAGTTGGTAGCAACTGTCATATTATGTTATAATTTAATATAAGCAAGGAACAAATGACTACATATTGTATATATGATGGTTTGTCGCTACTAGATGTAATAGGTTGAACACCCCTCCAAAAATAGTGTATCGTTCAACATAATGATTTAGTATCAGGAAAGGAGCGATAACTTATGTCTAATTATAAGGATTATAAAGATGCCTATATGGTGTGTTTACGTGCATTGTTTGGCGATGTCTTGACACTAGACGAAGAAACGTTTGTGTTATTAGATGCCAGTTTTGCATTGGTGGAAAATGATGGCGATTATATTTGTTCAAAAGGTTTTGAACGTTGGCTGCAGGTGCAGTTACCATATATTTATGGTGCTTTCTTATCCAGAGAAGATTTTACAAAGAATGTATATGATGTAATGTATCATTTTGTAGCAACTGGGAAAGAATCGGCTTTAGAAAAATTAAAGGCAAAGCCTGTTAATGAAAAGATGGCTGACCGTGTTTATACAGTAACATTTCAGAATTTTAGTCAGAATGTATATATGCAATGGCTTGATTTGATTCAAACATGTATTACGTATTTGAATGGTTTGTCTGAATGGATTGATGAACAGGCATCAAATATGAGCGCGTCACATAGATATATGCTTACATTTATTTTGTTCAATTTTCCTGTTTTTGTACAGTTATTAATGCGTGATGAGAATTTTTTACAGGCATTTGAAATTGGTACAGAATATATGGCTGATAGATACCAATATGTTCATTATGAATTGCATGGTGATATGTTTGAACTGGCTGATGACGAAAAATGTTAAATGGATGAAAAGCACTCACTTTGGTTGAACACCCCTCCAAAAATAGTGTATCGTTCAACAAACATTTGCCTCAAGCTTTGTCAACGCTTCCAACAGGATATTTTATTGCATGTTATTACACAGAATCTTTAACCTCTATTCGAATAACTACTACTTTTTCATTACAACAGTTTCTCAATCTTCTTTATTAACGCCGCCAAATTGATCGTTAACCTGCCATCATACAGACTGACCGGGATATCCGCATCAATTCCATAAATCACAGGGAAGATTTCCTTGTTGAACTCATACACCATAATGCGCTTCTGGTATGGGTCCACAATCCAGTATTCCTTCACACCGGCATCCATGTATTTGGAAAGCTTCTTTCCATAGTCGCGAAGCCGGGTGGATTTTGAGATTACCTCCAGCACAAAGTCCGGCGCACCATATATGCAACGCACCTTCATCCGGTCAATGTCGCACAAAATGACGACGTCCGGCTGCAGCATCGTCTTATCATCACAGTCAAGCTGTACATCCACCGGCGAGATAAACGGCATGCACGGTCCATCATGCTCCAGAATAAAATTTGATATCTGCCTGTGAACTTCCCCTGCAATCAACTGGTGAATCGTCGAAGGTGCCGCCATATCATAGATACAGCCATCAATCAGCTCTACCCGGCGATCCTCCGGCAGCGCATAATAATCATCCAGCGTATACTGTCCCTGAACCTTTGCCGCGTATGCTGTTCCGGAATCCTCTACCATATCCGCATACAGGTAATCACGGTCGCCATTTTCAAAGATACGTGCCAATGCCTCAAGCGTATCATAGCGCGGCGATTTCGTCTCACCCGTAAAAATCTTCTGCACGGTTCCAAGCGGAACTCCCGACATCTGCGACATCATGTTATACGTGTACCCATGTTCCCGCTTCTTTTCTTTCATTTCTTCGATTGTCATATGCATCACTCCTTTGAAAAATTCTTTCATTACCGATACCTTTATATTTAGTATAATACTCTTCTATGTATAAATCAACCGTTTTTTACCCTTTTTATATCCAAATATTTGATTTTTTTATTCTATGTTACATCCGTTAAGTATCCGTTTTTATTCAGTTAAGAACTCGTTTCTACTAAAAATGCAACTTATAATTGACATTTTTTCTCGGATAGTGATAGTTTAATAATGAATAAATGGACATACTACAGAAAAATGGTGAAAAATATGAATGAGAACATAAAATCTGCCAATCCACTTGGCACACAGAAAGAATCCAAATTACTTGTCAAATTCGCAATTCCATGCATCATTTCGATGCTGGTAACTGCCCTTTATAACATTGTCGACCAGATCTTCATCGGGCAGGGGATTGGAATCAACGGAAATGCAGCGACAAACATTACCTTTCCACTGTCTACGACATGTACAGCAATTTCCCTGTTGCTCGGAATCGGAAGTGCGACCAATGTCTCCCTGAAGCTTGGCGCAAAAGAGGAGGAAGAAGCTGCCAATTACGCTGGTTGTGGTATCTGCCTGATGACGATCTTCGGCCTTGCATTATTCGCATTTACCTCGATCCTGCTTACACCCATGCTGAAATTCTTCGGAGCAACAGCGGAAGTTCTGCCGTATGCACAGGAATATACCCGCATTGTTGCGATTGGATTTCCATTTCTGATTGCAAACACTGGTATGAGCAAGCTGATCCTCGCCGACGGAAGTCCGCGTTATTCAATGATTTCCATGCTGATCGGTGCCATTGTAAATACGATTCTTGATCCAATCTTCATCTTTACATTGGACATGGGAATGCGTGGTGCCGCACTTGCAACGATTCTTGGACAGATTGTATCCTTCTGCATCAGTTTGCGATACATGTTTCATTTCAAGACTATCCGGTTGCGCAGACGGTGTTTCCGCATCCGTGGAAATAATTTTGCAAACATCATGCGCCTTGGTGCCAGTGCGTGTTTCAACCAGATTGCTATGACTGTCGTGCAGATCGTGATGAACAACGTCCTGTCACATTACGGTGCATCATCCGTCTATGGAAGTAATATTCCACTTGCCTGTGCCGGTATTATCACAAAGGTCAACATGATCTTCATGTCGTTCGTCATCGGTATCTCACAGGGCATCCAGCCGGTCATCGGATTTAATTACGGTGCAAAGAAATACAACCGTGTGAAGAAAACATATCTTCTGGCACTTGCTACCGCAACCTTCCTGTCGCTGATTGCATTTGCATGTTTCCAGCTTTTCCCAAGACAGATCATCCGTGTCTTCGGAGAAGGAAGTGAGCTGTACTATCAGTTCTCCGAACGGTATTTCCGGATTTATATGTTCTTCACCTTAATCAACGGCATCCAGCCTGTAACTGCGAATTTCTTCAATTCCATCGGCAAATCGCAGCTTGGTATTTTCATGTCACTGACGAGACAGATTCTCTTCCTGCTGCCGCTCATCGTGATCTTCCCGATCTTCATGGGAATCGACGGTGTCATGTATGCTGGCCCGATTGCAGATGTCGCAGCCGCTGTGGTCTGTGGTGTATTTACGATCAAGGAATTGCGCGAGCTGTCGCGGCTGAATTCACAACAAACTGTATAAATTACAAAAGCCGTGCATGGGTATTTCTACAACCCATGCACGGCTTGTTTTTTATTTTGTAATCCGATCGATCTTCTCGCGTTCTTCCTGTGTAAATGTCATATTTGCGAGCATGCCGATGTTGTCTAAGATCTGGGATGGTCTGGATGCACCAATCAACACACTTGTAATGTCGTTATCACGCAGAATCCATGCAAGTGCCATCTCTGCCAATGTCTGACCACGGTTTTCTGCAATCACGTTGAGTGCACGAACCTTTGCAATCGTCTCCTCATTGATAGCAGTCTCCTTCAGGAATCTGCCATCGGTACGGATACGGCTATCCTCCGGGATACCATTTAAGTAACGATTTGTAAGTAAACCCTGTGCCAATGGACAGAATGTGATGATACCGATGCCGTTTGCGGCTGCGTAATCTTTTAATCCATCCTCTTCCATCTCACGGTCAAACATATTGTACCGTCTCTGGTTGATAATAAATGGCGTTTTCATCTCCTTGAAAAGCTTTGCAATCTCGATTGTCTGCTCTTTATTGTAGTTGGAGATTCCGACATACAACGCTTTTCCGCTTCGTACAATGCCATCCAAAGCGCAGGCAGTCTCTTCCAGCGGGGTATTCGGATCCGGTCTGTGGTGATAGAAGATATCCACATAGTCAAGTCCCATCCGCTTCAGGCTCTGATCGAGGCTTGCTACCAGATATTTCTTGCTGCCCCAGTCGCCGTAAGGGCCCGGCCACATCGTATATCCGGCCTTCGTAGAGATGATCATCTCGTCCCGATATGGACGCAGACTCTTATCTAAGATCTTGCCAAAATTCTCCTCAGCAGCGCCATCATATGGGCCATAATTATTCGCCAGATCGAAATGTGTGATACCGTTATCAAAGGCTGTCTCGCACATATCCATCATCGTATCAAAATTTCCGTTCGAACCAAAGTTGTGCCAAAGCCCAAGCGATACCGCAGGAAGCTTCAAGCCACTTGCGCCACAGTAATTGTACTTCATATTGTCATATCTTGTTTCTTTTGCAATATACATGTTGTACCCTCCTCGTATACCCAACTAATTTTTTGCGAAGCAGAAAGTCCCATGTATATGATATATTCCGACACTGGCTTCGTGTTATATGAATATGTTTGAAGCTTAGAGATTCTTAATGTTCTGTAAGTTATCAGCAATGTTTGAACACGATGTTCAAACAAGCCGCCACTGAGCCACGGATGGCGAATTGGCGGCGTTTGCGTACGTTTTCGATGTTTTCAACAGAACATTTAGCATCTCTTAGCTTCAATATATCACATATTACACGAAGCCAGTGTCAGAATATATCTATAAAAACCTCGTCTGCTTCGCAATTATTATAAACAAAAGGAAAATCGAAAAGAATATAATTTCTTACGATTTTCCTTTAAAATTTTACCCTGAACGAATTCTTGGAGTATTCTTACAGCCTCAACTTTTACTTCTTCAAATATTTCTTGAGATACTGCCCCGTATAACTCTTCTTGCACTTGGCAATCTCTTCCGGCGTTCCGGTTGCAACAACTGTTCCTCCGCCTTCGCCGCCTTCCGGTCCGATATCAATGATATAATCGGCGGTTTTAATGACATCTAAGTTGTGCTCAATAACTACAACCGTATTTCCACCCTCACACAACCGACGCAGAATATCGACCAGACGATGTACATCCGCAAAATGAAGTCCCGTTGTCGGCTCATCTAAGACATAGATCGTCCTGCCTGTGCTGCGGCGTGAAAGCTCTGTCGCAAGCTTGATTCGCTGTGCTTCTCCACCGGATAATGTCGTCGATGGCTGACCAAGCTTGATATAGCCAAGTCCAACCTCCTGTAAGGTCGAAATCTTGCGCAGGACAGATGGCACATGCGCGAAGAACTCGCACGCTTCATCGACTGTCATATCAAGTACATCGTAGATACTCTTGCCTTTGTATTTCACTTCCAATGTCTCCCGGTTGTACCGCTTTCCATGGCAGACCTCACATGGTACATATACATCTGCTAAGAAATGCATCTCAATCTTGATGATACCATCACCACGGCACGCCTCACATCGGCCACCGGCAACGTTGAATGAGAATCGTCCTTTTGTGTAACCCATTGCCTTTGCATCCTTTGTATTCGCAAACAAGTCACGGATCAGATCAAAGACACCCGTATAAGTCGCCGGGTTCGAACGTGGGCTTCTGCCGATTGGAGACTGGTCAATGTTGATAATCTTGTCCAACTGGTCAAGTCCTGTGATATCGTCATGCTTGCCCGGTTTTACCTTCGCGCGGTTCAGCGTTCTAGCAAGATGCTTATATAAGATTTCATTGACGAGGGAACTCTTTCCAGAGCCTGATACACCTGTCACGCAGGTCATCACGCCAAGTGGGAACTTCACATCAATATTCTTCAAATTGTTCTGTCTGGCGCCAAGTACCTCGATATATCCGGTTGGCGTTCTCCGCTCTTCCGGTACCGGAATCTTGATTCTGCCGCTTAAGTAGGCACCCGTGATAGACTCCGGACACTGCATGATCTCCTCTGCGGTTCCCTGAGCCACGACTTCACCGCCGTTCGCACCTGCGCCCGGTCCGATATCAATGACGTGATCTGCCGCAAGCATCGTATCCTCGTCATGCTCTACCACAAGCAATGTATTTCCCAGATCCCGCAAACGCTTCAGTGCCGCAATCAGCTTATCGTTGTCTCGCTGATGCAGTCCGATACTTGGCTCATCCAGAATATACGCAACCCCAACCAGACCGGAACCGATCTGGGTTGCCAGACGGATACGCTGCGCTTCTCCACCGGACAAGGTTCCTGTCGCACGCGATAATGTCAGGTAATCCAGACCAACATTGATCATGAATCCAAGTCTCGCCTGAATCTCTTTTAACACCTGTGCGCCGATCATCTTCTGCCGGTCGGTAAGCTCTAATTTCGAGATAAAATCATGCAAGGCTACCACAGACAGATCTGTGACATCCGCAATGTTCTTTCCACCGATCGTAACTGCCAGCGACTCCGGCTTCAATCTCTTACCATGACACACCTCACATGGTGTCACAGTCATATAGGTCTCATAGTCCTGCTTGACCGATTCTGCAGTCGTCTCTCTGTACCGGCGCTGCAGATTCCGAAGCAGTCCTTCGTAATTTGCATAGAATGCATCTTTTCCGTTATACGCACTCTTATAGTGTACATAGATTTTCTCGCCTTCAGTTCCGTATAGGATCACATGCTTTGCCTCTTCCGGCAGATCCTTAAACGGCACATCCAGAGAGAATTTGTATTCTTCTGCGAGTGCTTCGAGGCATGCATGTGCATAACTCTTCTTATCACCACTCGACTGCCAGCCCGGTACGGCGATTGCACCCTCATTCAGAGTCAGACTGTCATCCGGAATAATCAGGTCAATATCAAATTCTGTCTTGAATCCAAGTCCCGTACAGCAAGGACATGCGCCAAATGGGTTGTTGAACGAGAAGCTTCGCGGCTCGATCTCCTCGATGCTGATGCCACAATCCGGGCAGGAAAAGCTATCCGAAAATAACATCGTTTCTCCGCCGATCACATCAACCTTCACCAAGCCTTCTGCCAGCTTCAGGACAGTCTCAATGGAATCCGTCAGACGGCTTTCAATGCCTTCTTTGACTGCGAGTCGGTCCACAACAATATCGATATTATGCTTCTTGTTCTTATCAAGCTTGATCTCTTCCGACAGATCATACATACTGTCATCCACGATCACGCGCACATAACCGCTTTTCTTTGCCTGCTGCAGCAGCTTGACATGCTCGCCCTTCCGTCCACGCACAACAGGCGCAAGCAACTGGAATTTCGTACCCGCAGGCAGCTCCATAATCTCATCGACCATCTGATCGACGGTCTGTCTGGCAATCTCTTTGCCACACTTCGGGCAATGCGGGATTCCTATACGCGCGTACAGCAGACGCAGATAATCGTAGATCTCCGTCACCGTTCCAACCGTGGAACGCGGGTTCCGGTTCGTTGATTTCTGATCGATGGAAATGGACGGAGAAAGTCCCTCAATCGAGTCAATATCCGGCTTGTCCGCAAGTCCTAAGAACTGCCGTGCATAGGACGACAGAGACTCCATGTATTTCCGCTGCCCTTCCGCATAGATCGTATCAAAAGCAAGAGAGGACTTACCGGAACCGGAAAGTCCTGTCAATACTACAAACTGATCACGCGGAATCTTAATGTCAATGTTCTTTAAATTATGCTCTCTTGCACCTTTGATGGTGATATACTTATGTTCACTCATGACGTCTGTTTCCGCTTACTCCTTTGTCTAGCTAAATTTCTTAATCTTATCCATATACTTGTCTGTATATTTCTTCACGTTATCTTTCACCATGTCCTCTAAATCTGACATATTGATCTTCTCCTTCTTGTCAAGGACAAAAAGTGCACACACTGCACCTGCAAGGAATATTGTGATTGTTCCAAGCATGCACATCTTCTTTCTTCTCTTCTTTTTCTTCATCTGCTGTACAAATTTTTCTTCCTCTTCGAGGCAGATTGCATCCTCCTCATCTAAGATTTCTGCAACCTCTTCCATCGCAATTCCTTTTCTTCTTGAGATCTCCTCAATCAATTCATCTCTTTCCATCGCAAGCTCCTCCTTATTCATTTTATTTAAGACTTAGTATAACTAAAATAATTGTAAACTAATCATCATAATCCCGCAAGGCAATCTTTAATTCTTTCAACTCATCACGAAGCACGGCTGCCTCCTCGAAGTTAAGCTCCATCGCCGCCTTGTTCATCTTCTTCGTCAGACGTGCAATCTCGGCGTTCAATTCCTTCTTCGTCATGGATTCCGGATCTTTCTCGCGTTCCTTCTTCGCTGTCACGCTCTCACCCGTATCCAGACTGATCAGATCGCGGATATCCTTCTTGATACTCTGCGGTGTAATGCCATGTTCCTTGTTGTAGGCGTCCTGAATCTTCCGCCTGCGGTTCGTCTCGTCGATTGCATGCCGCATCGAATCCGTGATTGTATCGGCATACATGATCACATGTCCATCCACGTTACGCGCAGCACGTCCAATCGTCTGCACGAGTGATGTTTCTGATCGTAAAAATCCTTCCTTGTCCGCATCCAGAATCGCAACCAGTGTGATTTCCGGGATATCAAGTCCCTCACGGAGCAGGTTGATTCCGACCAATACATCGAATACACCCATTCGAAGATCACGTACGATCTCCAGACGTTCCAGCGTATCAATATCGGAATGCAAATATTTGACCTTGATATCAAGCTGCTTCATATAGTCGGTCAGATCCTCTGCCATACGCTTCGTCAGTGTCGTAACTAATATCTTATTGCCCTTTGCAACCTCTTTGTTGACTTCTGATACGAGATCATCCACCTGTCCTTCGATCGGTCGTACTTCTACTTCCGGGTCTAACAAACCGGTCGGGCGAATGATCTGCTCGACGCGGTTCTCCTCGTGTTCCTTCTCATAATCGGACGGTGTCGCAGATACATATAAGATCTTATCGATCTTGGATTCAAACTCCTGAAAATTCAGCGGACGGTTATCCAGCGCTGACGGCAGACGGAATCCATAATCAACCAATGTCGTCTTTCTGGAACGGTCACCCGCATACATGCCTCGTACCTGTGGCAATGTGATATGCGACTCATCCACGATAATCAGATAATCGCCATCGAAGAAATTGAGCAGTGTGTTCGGTGTGGCACCCGGTTTCATACCCGCCAGTATCCGGGAATAATTCTCGATGCCCGAACAAAATCCTGTCTCCTGCAGCATCTCCATATCGAACTCTGTCCGCTCACGGATACGCTGTGCTTCCAGCAGCTTGTCATTCTCCTTGAAATATGCCACCTGCTGCTTTAGTTCCTCTTCTATCTCCACGATTGCATGCTTCATCTTCTCCGGCGCAACAACATAGTGCGATGCCGGGAAGATACAGGCAAAGGAAAGTGCACGCTTGATCTCACCGGTCAATGGATCAAACTCCACGATCCGGTCAATCTCGTCGCCGAAAAACTCAATCCGGATACCATCCTCAAACGTCGATACCGGAAGGATATCTACGATATCGCCCTTCACACGGAAAGTTCCTCGCGTGAAATCCATCTCATTCCGTGTGTACTGAATATCAATCAACTGCCGGATCAGTTCATCCCGGTCCTTCTCCATACCCGGGCGGAGCGAGAGCATCATGTTCTTATATTCTTCCGGATCACCCAAACCATAGATGCAGGATACGGAAGATACGACGACTACATCCTTCCGTTCGATCAGGGCTGATGTCGCGCTGTGCCGCATCTTATCGATCTCATCATTGATGGCAGAATCCTTCGCAATATACGTGTCCGTCGACGGCACATATGCCTCAGGCTGGTAATAATCGTAATACGATACAAAATACTCCACCGCATTGTGCGGAAAGAACGCCTTAAACTCACTGTAAAGCTGTGCCGCCAATGTCTTGTTGTGCGATATGATGATCGTCGGTTTATTTAATTGGGCGATGACATTCGCCATCGTAAATGTCTTTCCGGAACCTGTGACACCGAGCAGTGTCTGGCATTTCTTTCCTTCCTGAAAGCCCTTTACCAGTCCTTCGATCGCCTCCGGCTGATCTCCGGTCGGTGCATATTCCGATACTAATTCAAAATGATCCATGATAAATTCTCTCCTTTTACTGTGCTTGAATCATTTTCTTTTAATGTTTTTGTTACCCACTGCCGAAAGCGCGTGGCTTTCTTAGAATTTATCCTAACTGTTTATAACACATATCATTCTACCACATCTTCTTTTATTTGTATAGAACAAATGTTCTTTCCCGATAAAATGCACTCCGATCTCCATACTATTGACTTCCACACACATAAAAATAACGGAAATGCCCTGCACTCCCGTTATCCTCTGCGTTTTCCATTCTTTTTATTCGTTACACTTCGTAATCCATGCACATACGCACATCTGTATATGGACGCACATACGTATTTGCAACTTCTACATGCGCCGGATGCTTCTGGTATCCCTTCAGCATTTCCTCATTCTCCAATGTCGTATCCAACATTACCTCCGCATTCGAAGACGCAAGTGGATTCGTTCTTACATGCACCTCAAGAAGTCCAGGCACCTTACCTGCCAAGCCTTCCAGATGCTCCTTCATATTGGCAAGAATCTCTGCCTTCTTGTCCGCATCTGTCTCCTTCAATGTCCACAAAATAATATGTTTAACCATAATTGCCTCCTTGATCGTATCTCTTATCTGTATAAGAAATAGCACAGGATGTCCCGGCTGTCAACCAATTTTATCATTCTGCTCGTATGCCTTGCGCATCTCCCGGATTCCCTCGATCATTTTCACAAGATAATTCATTTCCTCTATGGAGAAATCACGTGTCATCGTCTCAATCCGCATCTGACTGCTGGCGACATCATCTTCCTCCAGAATATAATCTGCATTTACATGCAGATATTTACACATATTCCGAAATATCTCACACGAGAAACCTTTTCTTCCGCTCTCAATCTCATACAGGAATTTGGATGAAATGTTGATCTGCTCCGCCATATGCTCTCTGGTTATCTTCTGCCGTTCCCGTTCACTCTGAAATTTTGCTCCTATGCGCTCATAAAAAGCACGATCCTGCATGTTTTTACACCTCGTTTTCCACTGTGTCTATATATATTGGCAAACTACTCAGGACTTCTTTCCCCGCTTTCGTTCCTGAAGCATCATATATATCAAAATACCTAAAATCATAACGACAAGCGTCAGGCATCCCCATGCAAGATATAGTTTTAACGACATTAGCACCACTTTATGCATACCCTCGCTTTTCGCAACAATCTGTTTTTATTCTCACATATTGGGTTTTTGCATAAAACTAGCTAAAGTTCCTTTTGATGCAACTATGGGTATAAAAAATCCCTGTTCCGTTTCCGAAACAGGGACTCAAATTATATATCATTTTTAATTTATACAGAAGGCTCTGTATATTTCAGTACAACCGCTGAAATCGGTCCAACCGTAATTTTTAACTTGTTATTTGCAACGACATATTCTGTCTCATCCATCTGATAGCCACTCTCCGTCGTCGTGATACAGGCTTTCATCACCGCACCATCCTGTACACCAAGTCTGCGCACATGCAGGTTCAGCTCATGTGGTTCGTAATCGTTGTTCAAAATCACAACCACTGCCTCGCCCGGCAGGAACCGTCCATAGCTGACTACCTTATATTCACCATGCAGGAACATCACAGATCCCTTCATCAGCGCCGCACTGTCTTTGTGTACCTTAATGATATCACGGTGGAACTGAATCAGCTCCTGATCCTCTCTGCCCCACGGATATCCACGCCGGTTATCCGGATCGGTCCAGCCGCAAAGTCCGGCTTCATCACCATAATAGATTGTCGGTGCGCCCGGCCACGTCATCTGGAATACAACTGCCTCACGGAATACACCCTTGTTGATGTTCTCACCGGCGGCCTCCGGTCCCATCGTATGGATTCGTCCAACACGGCGATTTGTACGTGTCAGGAATCGTGAATGATCATGATTGGACAGCTCATTCATCGCGATTTCCAGAGAGTTCTGATTAAACCGCGACATATGGTGGCGCAACGCACCAGTAAATGCATCTGGATTTCCAAGCAGGTCACCGCGGAACTCATCACTGTGCTTCTCCACACCGGTCAAAAACCATGTAATCGGCTCCATAAATGCATCGTAGTTCATAACGGTATCCCACTGATCGCCCAAAAGCCATGCCTTTGGATCACCATAATGCTCCGCAAGGATCAGTGCATCTGGATTTGCTTCCTTCACTCTTGTCCGGAAATCACGCCAGAAACGATGGTTAAACTCTTCAGTATAACCAAGGTCGGCAGCCACGTCCAGACGCCAGCCATCCACGTTGTACGGCGGAGAAACCCATTTTTCACCGATACGCATAATATATTCATATAATTTCTCAGATTCTTCGTAATTTAATTTCGGAAGGGTATCATGTCCCCACCAGCCATTGTATGTGCCGTTGTATGGCCACTGCCAAGGGTCCTGGAACTTGAAGAAACTTCTGTACGGGCTCTGATAATCCACATAAGCGCCCTTCTCATAGCCCTCCTGATTCTCGTAAATACATTCTCGATCCAGCCACTTGTTAAAAGAACCACAATGGTTAAATACACCGTCCAAGATTACACGCATGCCGCGCTTATGAATCTCCTCCACAAGCTGTGCGAACAACTCGTTGCTGGCCTCCAGATTCGCCTTATCTGTCACACGCATAATATACTTGCTGGCTTCCTTATTGACCTTGCAGCCCTCCGGCAGACATTCTCCGCCATCCTTGACGATCTTTCCAAAATGAGGATCTACATAATCGTAATCCTGAATATCATATTTATGATTGGATGGAGAAACAAAAATCGGATTCAGATAAATGACATCCACGCCAAGTCCCTGCAGATAATCAAGCTTATCCATAACACCCTGCAGATCACCACCATAGAAGCTGCGGACATCCATATTGTCCGGATACTTAAACCAGTCCTTGACCTTGCGCGTGCCTTCCCCGACATAGCAGTACTCGTTGTCCTCGACATCATTGGACGGATCTCCATTGTAGAAACGATCCACGAAAATCTGATAGAACACAGCACCTCTCGCCCATTTCGGAACCGAGAATCCCGGCGCAATCTGGAAATTATAATCTGGATTCAAATCCTTCTGTGTGCCAAGCTTGTTATAATAGCAGATAACATTCCCGGCAAGCGCCATATAATAATAGTCTATGTCATCCGTTACCTCGGAAATGGTATATGCATAATAATCAAATAACTCGTCACTGCTTTCCACCTGCATGTTACAACGCTCCCCATTGTAAACCAGATAGACAGCATCTACATTGTTTCTTCCTGTACGGAACCGCAATGTCACCGAATCTCCAATCTTTAACTCTGCCGGATGCCGGTAGCTATCCGTTCCGTCCGCAAACAATGCACCGAAATTCAATGCAGTCTTTGTATTATATACATACTGTAATACTTTGAGAGCCTGTCTCTGATTCTCCACCATCAAGAGTATCCTCCCTAATTCTTTTTTGACGACTATCTATTATTTTAATACAGGACAGGAATTTACACAATAAAAAATTAAAAATAGAAAGGGAAAAGGACAGCCAACGATCGGCTGTCCTTTTCGGAGAAGGTATTTTGTTACTTTGGGGTGTAGCAAAAAACTATATAATGTATTGGGGGGGTTACAAGTATTATTATACATATAAACCCTAAAAAGTCTGCCCAAACATTTAATTTTTTTCAGATTTTTTTTGTGCATATTCTCTTGAATCATGTCGCAAAAATTCGTTTTTTGTCGTATTTTTGTGCATCTTGCACAATTCCATAGTTTCTATCACTACATTTTTCACAATCGATTACAGATTCAATCCGGTTGTATCCAGTCCATCCGGATAAGTTTCTGTTGGACTTACTTCAAAAAGTGCTTCAAATTCTGCACGGTTGATACGTTCTTTCTCCAGCAAAGCAGCTGCACAACGATGCAATACGTCAATATGACTCTCGATGATAAGCTTTGCTTCCTGATAACACTCATCCATAATTCGGCGCACTTCCTTATCGATCATCGCGGCGACCTTCTCGCTGTAATTTCTCGCATGTCCGAGATCTCTGCCAAGGAATACCTCTTCCTCGCTGTTTACCTCGTAGTTAATCAGCCCAACCTTCTCAGACATACCATACTTGACAACCATCGCCTGTGCGGTCTGGGTTGCCTGCTTGATGTCTGCAGAAGCACCGGTTGTGATATCGCCGAAGATCAGTTCCTCTGCGATTCGTCCACCAAAGCTGACCATGATATCCTGCAGCATATGCTTCTTCGTCATAAACACATTATCATTCTCCGGCAATGGCATCGTATATCCGCCAGCACCACGTCCATTTGGAATAATGGATACAAGATGCACCGGTCCAACCTCGCTCAGTAAATGGAACAAGATCGCATGTCCACTCTCGTGGTAAGCGGTAATCTTCCGCTCCTTCTCCGGTACAAGACGGCTCTTCTTTTCACCGCCAATTCCAATCTTGACAAAACACTTGTCAACATCTTCCTTCTTGATAAACTGCCGATTCTGTTTAGCTGCACAGATAGCTGCCTCATTCATCAGGTTCTCCAGATCCGCACCAGCAAAGCCTGCAGTTGTTCTTGCGATCTCATGCAGATCGACATCATCAGACAACGGCTTGTTTCTGACATGGACACGAAGGATCTCCTCACGTCCCTTAACATCTGGTCTGCCGACCATAACCTTACGGTCAAAACGTCCCGGTCTCAAAATCGCTGGATCAAGAATATCCACACGGTTTGTCGCCGCAAGCACAATGATACCTTCGTTCGTACCGAAACCATCCATCTCAACAAGCATCTGGTTCAATGTCTGCTCACGCTCATCATGACCGCCACCAAGACCAGAGCCTCGCTTTCTGGCAACCGCATCAATCTCATCGATAAACACGATACATGGTGCATTCTTCTTTGCATCCTCAAACAGATCACGCACACGGCTCGCACCAACACCGACGAACATCTCGACGAAATCCGAACCGGAAATCGAGAAGAACGGAACACCAGCTTCTCCGGCAACTGCCTTTGCAAGCAGTGTCTTACCTGTTCCCGGAGGTCCCTCTAACAGAACGCCCTTCGGAATACGTGCACCCAGCGTGTTATATTTCTTTGGATTCCGCAGGAAATCTACGATCTCCGCCATATCCTCTTTTTCTTCTTCCAGACCAGCGACATCCTTGAATGTATACTTCTGATCGTTCTCGTTTGACATATGTGCCCGGCTCTTGCCAAAGTTCATCATCTTGCCGCCACCGGCACCACCACCGCCACCGGCACCAGACATATTTGCCATGAATATCATAACAACGACCAGCAATACTACAATAAGCACGACTGTCGGCAACCATGTCCAGACGTTGCTCTGACCACTGACATCATGCAGCTCCAGGCGGATATTTCCGTTTCCTTTGCTCATGATAATCTGCTGTACCTTATTGACATCCGACACATAAAATTCTTTTTCTTCGTTTGTCTGACGATACGTGATGTATACCGTTCCTGTCGGTATCTCCTTATTCTGATAGATCTCAACGGAGCCTATCAAATCCTCGGATACTTCTGCCTGAAAATCGACGATCGTATAACCGGAATCTGTCTTTGAGTTTTTGTTCATGTACCAAATAATGCCACAGAACATCGCAAAGAACAGAATCAGGTAGATTCCGAGTCCTTTTTTTAATCCCTTCATGCTATGCTCCCTTCTGGATAAATTTATGTATTACTCAGAAATCACACCAATATATGGAAGATTTCTGTATTTCTGTGCACAATCAAGACCATATCCTACAACGAAGCGGTCTGGAATCACAAATCCGGTGATGTCCGGCTCCAACTCTACAACACGGCGATCCGGCTTATCCAGTAATGTGACTACCTTAAAGCTTGCCGGTTTGCGCTCCTTCAATATATTGATGAGATAAGAAAGTGTACGACCGGAATCCATAATATCCTCAATCAGTACCACGTCTCTTCCCTCGATACTCTCATCGAGATCCTTGATCATCTTTACAACACCGGAAGACTTGGTATCATTTCCATAGCTGGAAACAGACATGAAATCCATCGTCACTGGTACAGTCAGACGCTTTGCAAGCTCACACATGAAGAACACGCTTCCCTTTAAAACACCGATAATATGAATCGTCTTTCCCTCATATTCCTTGCTTAACTGCTGTGCGATTTCTGCAATTCTTGCCTCCACAGTTGCCTCATCAATCATAACATCAATCTTTTGTTCCATTCTGATCTCCTTTGCTTCCATACTGTATTTTCATAATTTTGTTTGTCTGCTCATCCACATGATACGCTGGCGAAAACCGCAGTCCAACTACCCATACGATTTCCTGTCCGCATGCAAGCACCGGCCATCCTGCCCGTTTGGTCCGGTCGATCTTCGCATCGATAAATACACGCGACAGTTTCTTCGTATTTCCAGCCGTATCAATCACGATATAATCTCCGTCTTCCGGTGTCCGGACACACAGAGTACCTTTTATTTTAGCATAGTCAATGAATTTCGTATAGTTTTTTTTCGGAATTGGCTCCGTAAAAGTAAAATCCTCGATAGATACCGAAAGTGTTCCCTGATCCGGGATTTCATAATCACCGGTCTGTGCAATCGCAAACCGGTAATCCGTCATTGCCTGCACCTTATCCGACAGGATCAGCTCCCCATAATTTCTTCTCGCATGGATACCATATGGAAGCTGTACACTGCTTCCAGAATCCTGATAGATCAGTGCCACAACCGCCTGTATATGCCGCCGCGTAATATCCTTCTTGCGCTGTGCAACCTGTCCGATTGCTTCCCATACAATATGCTCCTGCAGCACCGGTCCTACTTTATACAGTTCTGCAATCGAAAGTGTCACCGTTCTGCCAAAGGCATCCTCATCCTCTGTTGTATCGCATTGTTCCATCGCCTGCGTATGAATATAGTCATAGCTTTGTGCCGCATCCTGCGCCAGCTGGCAGATATGCTCCACTGCCCGTTCATTTAATTCCCTCATCACTGGCAATATACTGTGACGGATCTTATTCCGTGCATACGCAAGCTCAGCATTTGTCGAATCCTGACAAAAATCCTGTCCGCATTCTTCCAGATACGCTTCGATTTCTGCACGCGACACACCGAGCAGCGGGCGGATGATATTCCCCCTGCTCGCCGCGATCCCGGCAAGCCCGTTCAATCCACTGCCCCGAAGCATATGGAACAGCACCGTCTCCGCGACATCATCCTGGTTGTGCGCGACGGCGATCTTATCGAATTTCAGTTGCATGACCAGTTCTTCCATACACTGATAGCGATACTCCCGTCCCGCTTCCTCAACAGTCATATTTAACTGCTTCGCATACGCCGGAATATCTTTCCGATATTCCTGATACAGGAATCCAAGCTTTGCACACAAGTCTTTGGTAAATGCGGCATCCTGATCTGCCTCCGCGCCCCGGATGCCATGATGCACATGCACCACAACGATGCCCTGCGAAGGGATATGCAACACTGGCATAAGCGCCTTTAACACGCGTAGCAGGCACACGGAATCCGCACCACCCGACACACCGACTACCAGTCGATTTCCCGGTTCGATCAATCCGTGTGTCTGTATATAATTGTAGACTTTTTGCTCAAAATAATTCATACATACTCCGTCATTTGTCAGTTTTTACCATCCTTATATTAGCACAAACGATACCTTTCGTATAGCGATTCACAGATTTTTCATGACCTTGCACACAATAATCGTTGCATCATCCTTCAATCGTTTTCCACAGACGCTTCGGATATCCTGGATGACCGCCTCCACCACAGTCTCTGGCTCCTCATCCTTTAACGCTTCCAGCAGTGTATGCATATAGTCGTCTTTATTTTCAAACAAAATACTGTCCAGCACGCCATCACTCACCATGACAATCAGATCGCCGGCATAATATTTCTTACTGCTGCACTCGCATCCAGCATCCTCCATCACCCCAACCGGAAGCGATGTCGATTTGATACACTCCATCCAGTTTCCCCGGCACACATAAGTCGTTGCGGCGCCGTATTTTACCAGATGTCCAACTCCTGTGTACAGATCCAGCAACAACATATCCAGTGTTGTAAAATGCTCCCCCTTATTCTTCTCTGCCAGATACGCATTCACAAGCCGCACTGCCATCTCCTGTTCAAATCCGGTCATGACAAGTTCCTCGACCGCAGAGAGCAGCGCTTCACTGTCTTTCGCCGCCTGCACACCGTTTCCCATGCCATCAGCAATCATCAAAAGCGCCTGTCCATTCTTCAGATTCCCAATATAAAAATTGTCTCCCGATATCACATCTTCCTGACAGGAAAGTCGACGGGCTGCTGTCTGAATGCGGAACGCAGGCTTCTGATTTAATATAACAAGGTCATAGCTCCGTCCAACCATCTGGCGGCTGTCCTCCCCGATCTCAAACGGGATTCCCGTCTCCTTGCTTGCAATCTTGCGCACCGCCTCTGCACCGACCAGTCTGCCACGTCCCACGCGGGCATCCGCATAGAGCTGGTATCTGCCATTCTGCGCCTTTAAGAGCGTCAGCGATTTCACATGTACGCCCATCCTGCCCAATTCCGACACGATCGCCGTCTCCGCATCCTTACGCATCGCAACAGGGCTGTCCAACTGCTTTGTAAAATCCTCCAGCATCGTTCCGATCTGTGAAAATCCAATCCGCTGCCCCTCCGTCCCTGCAAACGTATAATCAATCCGTTTCAACGCATCCGAGAAGCTGCGCACGCGGGAAAGCGTAAGCTTGCCCCATTCTGCCCCGGAAAGTGCCATGGCATCCCCCTGCGTACGCACCTGCACGAACAGGCGTCCCGGTAAAAAAAACAGCACAAACACCGCAGTCGCAATCGCCTTGATGCCAGCCTCAGAGAGCATCTGCGGAAACGCAAAATATCCAAGCAGGCAATCACTCGCCGCAAAAATCAAAACGCTTCCATACCGCCCCATATGCAGGAATTCGGTCAAACCATTTACAAGTACTGCGAGAAATACCCACGCGGCAAGCATCTGCATATCATCTGTCCGGAGGGCATAGATGGCTCCGGAGATTGCCGCCCAGGAAACGCCAGCCGAAAATCCAAACCGATACGATATATAAAAGATTGTAAACAGGCACACGCTCGCAAGCACCTCGACGACTCCGCCAAGCTGAACCGGCATCCCGGCAAGTACGGTTGTTGCAAGAATCAGCACCGCAAGCATCGTCTGGGTGTCTGTTAAAAAAAGGAGCTTATCCCCACTCAGATTCCGATAAGAAAAGCAATACGCTAACATAAAAGAAAAAACGAGCGCACCTTCTGCGCACGCCAGAGGGATTCCGATTGCCCCTGGCAGCCAGAACGCCGCACCGATCTGGAGAACGATCGTCTCCAGTCCGACAAGGACAGACAACAGAAACGAACGCGGATATAATAGCTGCAACTTTCTGACGCGTACAAGCACAGCTGCCATCACCCAGATCAGTGGATAGATCATCTGTCCCTGTTTCTCAAAACCACCCTGCTCAAAAAATGCGCCGAGCAATCCGAGCAGCAACATCCACGGACTTCTCCCGCAGGCGCTGCCCGCACCAATGATTGCCGTCCCAAATGGTGCTGTGCCAAGCAGACTGCAATGTCCCACACAATATGCAATCAGAATATCTGCAATACCAGAAAAAAGCTTCGCCACTTTCATTTTCTCAATCCCCTCTACCCGATGGTTTCCGTCTGTTTCAAATTTGCCATACAAGTTTATACAATTCTTCCGACTGTGTATGTCTAACAGTGACAGCTGGGAGATAAAATTTATAGACATTTTTACGCAAAAAAGCTTCCGGCAATCTACCGGAAGCTTTCTGTCTTCTTATCTCTGATTCATTTATTCTGCCGGACGGATAACCAGCTCATCTGGTTTCACTAACCCGAGCTTGTCCTTTGCCACGTCCTCTATATATTCATTCGTCTGCATATATTTCTCCTGTGCATCGAGGTTCGCCTGCTCCTGCTTTGCCTCTTCGACCTTCAACTCCATCGTTTTCTCGGTCTCTGCCAGCTGCTTACTCTTCGTGTGCAGACTTGTCGCACGCACAATCGAAGTCACACATATAAATATAACCGCCGCAACAACCAGAAATGTGATCACCGGCGACTGACGATATCGAACTGATTTTTTTGTACTGCTTTTTGCCATTTCCATACCCACTTTTCATACCTAAAGATATTTACATTTTACCCTTATTATCGCTATTTTTCAACAATTTCTTGTGCTTTTTCGCGGATTTTTTTACCTTGTACAAGATGTTGTTTACAGATTTTAACAAGGCACAACTTATAGTGTAATGGAACAATACAACGCCAAACAAAATGCCAACCGCCATATACCAGTGCAGCACACCATCCCCATATACGTGGATGCACTCCAACGTCACATAGGTCCAGATCAGCCAGAAGCAGACATCTTCCATTGCTATTAAAATTGAATTATGAGATACCACGCGTCGAAATACACGCAAAAGATCATACGACAGTGTGAGGGCGATTCCCACGGCAACACTCATGATAAACATGGCACCCTGTCGTATCAATACATCTGTCAATTATCGAAACAGCCGTTTGGCGATCGCCGCGGCTTTCTTCTTTCCCTTTTTGTCCGAATAAAGCATCCCCTGTATCGTTCCGGTCAACTGGAGTTCACCCTTCTCCATATCCAGCTTCTCTGCGTGCAGATTCTGCCCCTTGATGGCAAGATGATCTGCTGTTGTTTCTACCTCAACAAGCTCCGGTTCCATCGATATCACCTTTTCCAGTCCGGTGAGGCTCATATGTGCGCGTTGTGTAATATGTATCATATGACTTTCCATGTATGCTCCTGCACACTTGTTATAGCATAAATATATGCAGGCACTCTGCGATTTATGAGCCTTCTACCTTCCATCAGAGATATTCAAACATCTCTTTTGCATCTTCCTTTTTCGTAGAATCCGCGATCATTGTCACCTTAACCTTCACGGATTTATTACCAAACGATATCTCGATCACATCGCCAAGCTTCACATCATAGGATGCTTTCACGACTTTATCATTGACCATGACTCTGCCTGCATCGCATGCATCATTTGCTACGGTACGACGCTTAATCAGACGCGATACCTTTAAATATTTGTCCAAACGCATAGCACGTTCCTCCTTACTTTCCTCTCATATGAAAAAGCTGCCGCAGCATGCGACAGCTTTTCACTCTTTATCGAAAAATCTTTTCGGATAAGAATCAGATTAGTTTAAAGAATCCTTTAAAGCCTTACCAGCCTTGAACTTAGGAGACTTAGAAGCAGCGATCTTCATTGTCTCGCCTGTTCTTGGGTTACGTCCCTCACGAGCAGGTCTCTCAGCTACTTCAAATGTACCAAATCCAACTAACTGGATCTTCTCACCATTCTTTAACTCTTCTGCTACTGTCTCTGTGAAAGCCTTAAGTGCCTTCTCAGCTTCTGTCTTCTTAAGTCCAGCCTTCTCAGCCATCTTTGCAACTAATTCATTCTTGTTCATCGAAATTTCCTCCTATAATAAAACGATGTTTCCTGACCACATCCCCCGCGGTCGAATCTTGTTTTTATCAGCTTTGCCAACAAAGCCCTACGCATATTTATACCTTGTTGCCCTTTGTTTGTCAAGGAAAAAAGCCAAGTTTTTGGCACTTTTTGGGAATTTCGATGTCAATTTTACCCTTCCATCTGTTTCCCAAGGAATTTCGCTGCAATCGCCGCCGCTTTCACCTCAGATTCGCCGATTTGCCTGCTTCCTTCCCGGCTGAGCAAAATTACCGCGCCAATAGCATCGCCCTCGCAGATGATCGTCTGCACGATCTCTCCATCATACTCATTATCTCCGTGCCCGAGAATCCGGATAAACTTCTTTTCACCTTTCCGCGCCAGAATCGCTTCCCGGTCATTGATCGCATCCTCCAGTTCCCGGTGCAGGGATTTGCCGAGCAGATCCTTCTTGGAGATTCCCGCGACCGCGATGATCTGATCCCGGTCACAGACGCACACGCCACAACCAAGACTTGCTGCGATCGCATCAACATACTCCTGCGCAAATGCAGAAAGCTCTCCGATTGGTGAATATTTTTTCAGGACGATCTCACCATCCTTGTCGGTAAATATTTCCAATGGATCGCCTTCCCGAATCCGTAACACGCGCCGGATCTCCTTTGGAACGACAATTCTGCCAAGCTCATCGATCCGTCTGACAATTCCTGTTGCTTTCATTTGATTATTTCCTCCTGTTCTCCTGACATACTTCCATTTTTGTACTGTATGGGTAGTATGTGGAAAATCGAAAGAAATATTCGATTCTTATTTGAACAAATTAATAAACTTTTTTATAATACCTTGATTAACATTTTCCGAAGTTTTGCCATAGATTCCTCTTTATTTTACTGCAGTTTACGGATTGCATTCACAGTAATGTCATACTGCTCCTTTACTTTTTCAAACATCACATCTGTACCATCTAACTCTTTTGCACGAAGCTTCTCCGTCAGCGCTGAACTTACCTCATACAGCTTGTCAAATCCGAGATTGACACAGACACCTTTGAGCGTGTGTGCTGCACGAAATGCACTGTCCACATCCTTCTCCTTAAGTGCTGCCTCCAATGTCTCATAGGACTTGTCGTTCAAAAATCTGATTGCAAACCGCTGCACCATCTGCTCGCTGCCGAGACGGCTCAATACCTCATCGAAATTTGATCCCATCTCCTCATAGCATGCTCTTACTTCCATTCCTGTACTCCTTTCATGTCACTAAATGCTGTCTCTGGATTTAACCCGTATTTCTCTATAATCTTCCTTGTTGTTCCATCTTCCTGCATCTCATTCAATGCCTGTGCCAATTTCCCAATCACTTCGTTATCGCTTCCCTTTATAAACGCGATTCCAAGTTCTGAATTATACAAACTCTCGTCCAGAATCCGGTAAGCATCCGGATCGGTCTCTACAAATGTACGAAGCGCACTTTCATGCCCGGCAATCGCATCCACATATCCTTTTCTGAGACTCGCGTAAATCTCATCCATAGAAGAAAAGCTGAACAGATCCCCCACCTGTGGTGTCGCCGGATTATCCTGATTTAAAAATTCCCGTTCTGGTTTACTCGTCGCCTGTACTGCTACACGCGTTCCTTCAAGATCGGATAGTTGAAAAATATCACTGTCCGCATGCACCACAACAACCTGCCGACTGTTCAGATACGGTCCAACCCATGTATACTCTTCTTCCCGACCAGTCATCGTGAAGCTACCCCACAGACAATCCACGCTTCCTTCCTCCAGATATTCGTCCTTGTCCTCCCACACGATCTGTGTAAAGACCGGCTCGTATCCGATGCGGCGGCATGCCTCCTGCGCAAGCTCGACATCCACGCCTGCAAATTCACCATCCTCGTTGATATAATTAAACGGTTCATAGCTGTCACTGCCAATCACCAACTGCGGCAGTTTTGACGACTGCTGTGTGCCTTCTGTCGCGGTTGATCCACAGCCCGCAAGCAGTACACACCCCGTCATACATGCAGCTATGATCTGACGAAGTTTCTTCATTCTCATTGGTTCTCCCCCTCTTTTTTCTCCCTACAATATTTTCTTATCATCGCGAACATCTTCTGCTCATCGAGTGGCTTTGACAAATGTTCACTCATCCCCGCTTCTTTGCTCTGCTGGATATCGTCCGCAAATGCATTTGCTGTCATCGCTATGATCGGAATCGTCGCTGCATCTGGTCGATGCATCGCACGGATCTGCTGCGTTCCCTGAAAATCCTGCATTGTATTATCTTTACTATTATCCCCTTTTTCTGTCTCTGGCGCAAGTAAAAATCGAAACTCGATTGTAAAGGTCGTCCCCACGCCCTCTTCACTTGTAAAAGAAATCGTTCCACCAGCTCTTTCGCGATGGAAAGTCACACCGGCTGCGGCTGCCTGCGTCTCAACAAGCTCTCCCATCGTCTCTCCGCCATGCAGATGAACTCCAACATTCTCTGGAATCTTCAATCCCTCCCATGTATTTGTCTGTGGGAACAGAATGATATCCGTTGAATAAATCGTGCTGATTGCCTGTATGATCTGATATTATTTTTCTATGTATTCGGTGTTTTTTCGTGCATATCGATAATGAATCATATGAAAAAATGATACAAACAGCAAATACAACAAAACCGCGTACGCCATTGTCGTTGTACGATATGTAAACATTTCGCCCGACGTATAAAATACATACAGATGATTGTCCTTGTAGCTCCGACGCATGACATACCATGTCTGTCCGTCCGACTTTATCTTCTGCATCGTATTATCCGTCCCAGCCCTGTTTTTCCGCTGTCTCTACGACTGTTCCTGAAATGGATTTATTTTTCTTTGTTTCATCATTGCTATTTATGATAGAAGCGCCATCAGTGATAATGATGGTCGCCTCCATCGTAAAGTTATTTCCTGATAATAACGTATCTAACGATAATTCGTTATCTACTTCCTTATAGCCGGTGACATCCTCATAACAAAGCACCAATCCCGGCTGATCTTTCCGCGCCACAACCGCATACGCATAGGTTTTCCCATCCATCTCCGCATGCGAGAGCACCGATTTATTTTTTTATGTAAGAATTTCCCGAACTTCCGTGGTTGACAAATAATCCTTCCACATGGAATACTGGTTCGTGTCCGACTCTCCGACCGCATTCAGGTTCTTATCTTACATGTTGCATTACAGTATAAACATCAAATCTCCATAAGAAGGCATTGGCCACATCTCCTTATCGACGATCATCTCCAATGCGTCGACTGGAGTACGAAGTTCTGTCATGGCTGGCATGATCACATCCAGACAATATCTTGCACGTTCCGGACCTTCTTCCTTCTTCTCGATCTCAGCTGTTACCTCTGCCAGATGATTAAGTGCCTCGTAGCTTTCTGCAAGCAGGGCTGATGTCTTCTCCAGAAGCTTCTCCTGTACGCTTACATTGTAAGTCTTGCCAGCTGCACGTACCTGGTTGACAGATTCTGCAAGTACGGTTGTGTATTTGACAACCGCTGGAATGATCTGCTTCGTTGCCATATCGATCATCGTTCTTGCCTCAATGTTGATTGCCTTCGCATAAATCTCATACTGGATCTCCGCTCTTGCCTCAAGCTCTGCCTTTGTAAATACCTTGAAATGCTCAAACATATCAATGGCTGCATCCGTCGTAAGCGCCGGGATTGCATCGACCATTGTCGGAAGGTTTGGAAGTCCTCTGCGCTTTGCTTCCTCCTGCCACTCCTTGGAATATCCATTTCCGCTGAAGATGATACGCTTATGCTTTTCTGTATATTCTACAATCAGCGCGTTTAACTCTTTGTCGAAATCCTCTGCCTTCTCCAGTCTGTCGCAGGCCTCTTCAAATGCCTCCGCTGCGATCGTGTTTAAAACGACGTTGCAGTTTGACAGAGAATCCTGGGAACCAAGCATACGGAACTCGAACTTATTTCCTGTAAAAGCAAACGGTGATGTACGGTTACGGTCAGTTGCGTCCTTGCGGAAATCTGGAAGCGTTGTAACACCCGTTGCAAACTTCTCACCCTTGATACTATGGGTTGCCTCTCCATTCTTCAGAATCTGGTCAAGCACATCCTCGAGCTGGTCGCCAAGGAATACGGAGATGACCGCTGGTGGTGCTTCATTGCCACCCAGTCTCTGATCGTTTCCGACATCGGCTGCAGATACACGAAGCAGATCTGCATGCTCATCAACCGCCTTTAAGATACATGCAAGTACAAGAAGGAACATTTTATTCTCATGTGGATTCTTGCCTGGATCAAGCAGATTAACTCCATCGTCAGAAGTGAGTGACCAGTTGTTGTGCTTACCGGAACCGTTTACCCCTGCAAACGGCTTCTCGTGAAGCAGGCAGCGCATACCATGACGACTTGCAACCTTCTTCAAAATACGCATCATGATCTGGTTGTGATCCTGTGCGATATTGACCGGTGCATAGATCGGAGCCAGCTCGTGCTGTGCCGGAGCAACCTCGTTGTGCTGTGTCTTCGCAGCGACGCCAAGCTTCCAGCACTCCTCATTGACTTCCTTCATATATGCACTGACACGCTGACGGATCGTACCAAGATAATGGTCATCCATCTCCTGTCCCTTTGGTGGCATCGCACCAAACAATGTACGTCCAGTGTAGATCAGGTCCTTACGCTTTAACCATTTTTCTTTATCAACAAGGAAATATTCCTGTTCGGCACCAACGGATGGTGTCACACGTTTTGCAGTTGTATTTCCAAATAATCTTAAGATACGGAGTGCCTGCTTATTAACTGCCTCCATCGAACGAAGCAATGGTGTCTTCTGATCGAGTGCCTCGCCAGTGTACGAACAGAATGCGGTTGGAATACAAAGGATCCCGCCTGCAGAGTCATGACGTACAAACGCTGGAGATGTACAATCCCATGTCGTATAACCTCTTGCCTCAAATGTCGCACGAAGTCCGCCGGATGGGAATGAAGATGCATCTGGCTCTCCCTGGATCAGCTCCTTACCGGAGAACGATAACAATACCTTTCCATTTTCCTTCGGTGCTGTGATAAATGCATCATGCTTTTCAGCAGTCACACCGGTCATCGGCTGGAACCAGTGACTGAAATGTGTTGCCCCTTTCTCGATCGCCCACTCCTTCATCTCGTGGGCTACCACATCCGCGATCTCCAATGACAATTCCTTGCCCTCTTCAATCGTCTCCTTGAGTTCTTTGTAAACCTTCTTCGGAAGTCGTTCTTCCATGACCGCGTCGTTAAATACGTCACAGCCAAACAGCTCTGTTACGTTTACATTTTCTTCCATGTTGTCTTCTAAACCTGTCCTTTCACGTTTCCTTAATTAATTTTGAAAGTTCTCCCCTTGTATTATTATTTTTTTTATAGTATATTTTATGAAGTTTGCTTTGTCAAACAATATAATAGGTAATATGCCGCTATTTTGAATCATCTGGCGGCATTTTTATTCAGGAGGGAAAATATATATGCAGCGAGAATCTTTCAAATCCCGCCTTGGTTTTCTGCTTGTATCGGCAGGATGCGCCATCGGTATTGGAAATGTGTGGCGTTTTCCATATGTTGCAGGGGAAAACGGAGGCGGTCTTTTTGTGCTCTTTTACCTGATCTTTCTGGTAATTATGGGGCTCCCGGTTTTAACAATGGAGTTTGCAGTCGGACGTGCGAGCCGCAAGAGTGCGGTGCTTGGATACAAGGCACTCGAAAAGCCCGGCAGCAAATGGCATATCCACGGCTGGTTTGCCATGGCTGGATGCTATCTGCTGATGATGTATTACACAACCGTATCCGGCTGGATGCTTTCTTATTTTTATAAGTTTGCCACAGGTGCTTTCCATTCCGGTATGGACACCGACGCGACATCTTCCGTATTCACAGATTTGCTCGGTGATCCGCTTCAGATGACGATCTGGATGGTCATTATCGTGGTCGCAGGATTTCTCATCTGCAGCCGCGGCTTGCAGAACGGATTGGAACGGATCAGTAAGTTCATGATGCTGGCATTGCTTGCACTGATCGTGATCTTAGTTGTACATAGTCTGACATTATCCGGTGCAAAGGAAGGCCTGAAGTTCTACCTTGTACCAAATGCAAAAACCGTATCCGAGGTCGGTCTTCGAAATGTGATCTCTGCGGCTATGAACCAGTCGTTCTTCACTCTGAGTCTGGGTGTTGCGGCAATGGAGATCTTCGGAAGCTACATGAGCAAAGACAATACGCTTGCCGGGGAGGGCGTCCGTATCTGTGCTCTCGATACATTTGTTGCAATCATGGCAGGACTGATCATCTTCCCGGCATGCTTCAGCTATGGCGTGGAAGTCGGTGCCGGTCCAAGTCTGATCTTCGTCACACTGCCAAATGTATTTGTAAATATGGCAGGCGGAAGAATCTGGGGAACACTGTTCTTCCTGTTCATGACATTTGCCAGCTTCTCAACGGTTATCGCTGTATTTGAGAACATCATTTCGTTCTGTATGGATATGTTCCATATCAGCCGGAACAAAGCGTCACTCATCAACTGCATCATCATCCTGATCGCGAGCATGCCTTGTGTCCTCGGTTACAATGTCTGGAGCAGTGTGCATCTGATCGGCGGTCGTGACGTACTCGACACGGAAGACTTCTTAGTTAGCAACCTGCTGTTGCCGCTTGGTTCACTCGTCTATCTGTTGTTCTGTGTTACCAAATGGGGATTTGGATTTGATAACTACATCGAAGAGGCAAATACCGGAAAAGGGCTTAAAATCAGCCGGAAATTAAAGCCGTATTTCCAGTTTATACTGCCGGTTTTGATTCTGATCATTCTGATTCAGGGATTGCTGTAGCCGGATCCGGGGAGATCGTTATACTACATTTTAAATAAAGCGAAAAGGATTTTACTGACATGGAAAAGCTCAAATATATAAAACCGAAACTTTTTAGCACTATGAAAACATATACAAAGGAACAGTTTGTGAAGGATATCGTCGCAGGTATCATCGTGGCGATCATCGCATTGCCTTTATCGATTGCACTTGCCATTGCCTCCGGTGTCAATCCGGAGCAGGGTCTGTACACAGCCATCATCGCAGGATTCTTCATCTCCCTGCTCGGTGGCAGCCGCGTGCAGATCGGCGGTCCGACCGCAGCATTCGTTGTTATCATCTACGGCATCATCGCCCAATATGGCATGACCGGACTTACAATCGCTACTTTTTTGTCTGGTATCATCATGATCATCATGGGACTGTGCCATTTCGGCAATCTGATCAAATTTATCCCGAAAACGATCACGGTCGGCTTTACATTTGGTATCGCAATCGGTATCTTCGCCGGACAGCTCAAGGACTTCTTCGGTCTGTCCATGGGGGCTGTACCATCCGAATTTGTTGATAAATGTGCTGCCTATGCGAAAGCATTTCACACGATTGACTGGATGACGTTCGGTATCGGTATGCTCGCGCTGCTGATCCAGATCTTCTGGCCGAAGGTATCTGCGAAGATTCCGGGCAGCCTGATTGCAATCCTTGTAACCACACTGATTGTCCAGCTCGGCAAACTTCCGGTTGCTACGATCGGGGATCTGTACACGATTAAGGCAGGCTTCCCGAAATTCGCCGCCCCGCAGCTTTCGTTCGCACTGGTGAAAGAGCTGATCTCACCGGCATTTACAATCGCAATCTTGGCTTCGATCGAATCGCTGCTTTCCTGTGTTGTATCCGATGGTATGATCGGTGGACACCACCGCTCGAATGCGGAGTTAGTCGGTCAGGGCGTCGGTAACATCATGTCGTCTCTCTTCGGCGGTATCCCGGCAACCGGAGCGATCGCCAGAACCGCAGCCAATGTCAAAAACGGCGGACGTACACCAATCGCTGGTATCGTCCATGCGATCACCCTGCTGTTGATCCTGCTGTTCCTGATGCCGTATGCATCTATGATTCCGATGACCTGTCTTGCCGCAATCCTGATCATGGTTGCCTACAACATGAGCGGCTTCAAGACATTTGGCCACATGATCAAAACCGCACCGAAAAGCGATATTCTCGTCCTGATCACCACTCTGCTTCTGACGGTATTCTTCGATCTGGTTGTGGCTATCGAGATTGGTATGGTCATGGCAGCATTCCTGTTCATGAAGCGAATGTCTGATGTCGGCGAAGTGAAACCATGGATCTACAAGGAAGATCTGGACAAAAATGAGATCTCCGAGCACACTGACCTGAAGAATGTACCACGCAACACAATGGTATATGAAATTCTCGGTCCGATGTTTTTTGCGGAGACAAATGACTACCTTGCATTTACACACGAAAAACACAAGAATGTTCTGATTCTTCGTATGCGCGATGTCCCGGCTATGGATATCACCGGACTGGAATCGCTCGAGGAAGCATATAAAACGTGCCAGAAGAAAGGCATCCATTTGCTGCTCTCCCACGTGAATGAGCAGCCACGCCATGTGATGGGGAAAGCCGGTTTCGTAGAAAAACTTGGCGAAGAGAACTTCTGTGTGAACATCGATGTTGCGTTAGCAAAAGCGGCAACGTTTGATAATTAAGCATTCTGCTTACCATAACAAAAAGCCCCGATTGCGTCTGTGGATATATTTCCAATCACACCGGACTGCAGCAGGGGCTTTTGTATTATATAATTGCTTTGGTCTTCTCCATCACATCCTGCAGGATGTTCAGGTTCTGCATCGTGTCCGCAGTCTCCAGCGAATGGTTTGCATTCTCGTAGACATGCATCGGAACGCCCTGCGCTTCACTCATCCGGATCACTGCAGGCACATCACTCCACGGATCAGCCGTTCCGATAAATGCAGCCGCATGCTTCGGGGCAAAGTTGTAGGTTGCCTCAAGCGGCGTGTATAGGATATGGCGGAGTTCTGCTTCCGTTCCCGTTTCTTCGAGTTTCTGTGCATAGGCAGATGCGATAATCGTACCAACGCTTTTCGATACAAACAGCACTTCTGCATATGCTGTAAAATCAACATCTGCAAGCTGTGCTTCCGCCTGTGCATACAGTACATGGAAAGCCGCTTCCATCTTCTCTTTGTTCCCGCGGATATTCCCCGCATGATAATCGTATTTCAAAGCGATCTGCTCATAGCCTGCCTCGCCCGCCAGCTTCCGGCTGTAATATAGGAGCGGCTTGTCCGCATGATACCCGATTCCCGGGAAAAATATTGCCAGTTTCTTCATAGATTTGTTCCTCGTTTTTCTTTTTGATTTGGTATTAGAACTTCCCATCCGCATCCGGTTTTGGACCACTATCCGTGTTCATATAGGAATTATCATCATATAAGGTCTTCCAGCTTGTCTTATATATATTTAAACCATCACCCAAGTCTTCATTTACCGTCGGTTTTATATATATTTCTGGCGCAGAATCAACAAGATTCTGCACTGCCGAAAAACCTGTTTCAACTGTGTTATCAAACATGCTTAATGCCTTTTCATCATGAATAAAAATTATTTGATATGCACTTCTGCCTTCCCCATCTGCACTATATGTAATCTTTGCAATATCAAAGTTACAGGTTCCGCCTGCAATTCTCCATCTGATATTATAAACATATTTACACTCCAAAGCCTGTTCATTTTCAAAATTTATCTTTTCTGCATTTTCATATATGATTCCATCATTATAAAGAACAGCGCTCTGACCATTGTCACCATACCCATAGTTGCAGGTGAAAATCTTTACAACGTTTCCGTCACGCATCGTAAATATATCCCCAATATCCATTCCTCCAATCACCGCGTTCCACTGACCAATTATTAACTCCTCCGTTCCATCCCCATCGAAATCATCAATCACGTAAAACGCATTTTTATTTTTACTCTTATCTGTAAAATTCTCGCTGGCTACATAGGTTGTTCCCTGTTCAATACACTGTCTTAAGTCTGCTAGCACCGCTTCATAGGAAGTATAATTCATAATAATTTCGTTTTCTGAAGCATCTCCCATTGTCGACACAGCCGTCTTTTCGGTAGTCGACTGATTTTCTGTCACAACGTGATGCACACCAACGCCGATTGCTGCTACCATTGCAGTCCCAACGATACCGATTGCAATTTTTCCACCAATTGTACCAAAGATTGCTGCCACACCTCCACTCGTACCAGAAGCTCCGACACTTCCAGCCGCTGCACCCGTTGCTTCTCCCGCGGGCACACCAGCTCCAACTGAGAACGCACCATTTGACACAGCTCCGGTTGCAGTTCCTTCTGCATCCATTCCGCTTACTGCTATCCCACTTCCTACTATCTGTCCAAATATGTCGGCCAACCATCCTGCAATGCTAATCGTATCAATCCCAAGTGTATATGCAAGGAAATTCTGATATGCAATCCACATCCATGGCACTTCTGCCAAACGATATCTTCTGATATTGGAATTTCCATTTTCCGAATCATCCACAGGCGCCAGTGCGATTGTCTGCAAAATAGCTGTCCGTGTCTGACTCAGTGTATATCTGATATCCGAATCTTTACATCCTGTCTTCACTGCAATCTCTGGCACACTAACACCAAAATAATAATAGTCCTGAAAAACGACACGATCCATCGGTGACAACGTAGTTACAATTTCCTGCACTCTTGTAACAAAAGAAGTATCCAAAACTGCATCTTCCGTTATAGTTAACGCCTCATCTTCCACCGCATAATCATAAAATTTCCCGTCTACCGCCTGTTCATAAGTATTCTCAACAGAATCATTATGAATCTCTGTCCATCCATTTTCCTTCAGATATCCCAGTGCCTCCTCATTTGCAAGCTCTGCAGCCCATTGGTAAAATCCGTTGGTCTGTTCCAAGCTTGTCACATTCTGGTAGATTTTATCGTATACCTGTGGCACCAACGATGTCGCTACATTTGAATCATGGACAACTGTATGAAGCATCGTGTAGACCGTGCTTACTGTCTCATTATAAAAGCTTTCATACCCTCCAAAATCTCCATTTTTAAATTTGTTAAGTTGCTCTGTAATGATTGGATTCATTTACTCCCTCTGATTGTTCACTTAAATGTTTTTTTATTTAGAATTTCCCATCCGCATCCGGGATTGATGGATCATCGTTCAAAATTGTTTCGTCCTCAAACATTGGTTTCCACGATAGTTTCTTATATGAATGTGCTTCTTCCTGCCCTGCCCATGTTGATTCATCAATTTCCGTATACTGTAGACTTTGATAATCATCGTCTAATTGCTGAAGGAATGTATCATATGTAACCTCTATCGGTCCACTGAAATAATCTGGTTGAGCACCATAACCTAATTCATAATATCTAATTACGCCATCTCTTCCACGCAATTCTAATAAACATGTACAAGAATAATCATCCTCCAACGACGAATCATAATATACCAAATCATAATTTTGATCATCGGAGGCATGTACCGACATAACATTTCCTTCACTATAATAGCAATTCCCATATCTGGCTTCTGGATGATATTCCCAATTACAGATATCTCGGATTTCTACCATCCTCTTCTCCGAATTCCAACAACCAAACAAAAGCTCATCTTCTCCATCCTCGTCAATATCTTCCAGTGCATAAAAACTGTTTTCCTTACTGTACGTTGTAATTGTGTAATAATCTGAATACTCACTTTTCCCGGTTGTAGCATAATCTTCCATCCCCGTTCTCGCCTGTTCCAGCATTACTTCTAATTGTGACTTTACCTGCTGCTCATCTTCGTTCTCCGGCATTGTCTCCTCTTCCGTTTGTTCTGTCTCAACTTCAGGTGCCGGTCCATCCTCCCACATAAGCGCACCACTGCCATTCTCTTCTTCTATTGCTACAATGTGTTTTTCCGGTTTTGCCGATGCATGATGGATTCCCAGACCGATGCCGACAACCGCTGCAACTCCGACAACTCCAACTGCCACTTTTCCGCCAACCGTACCAAGGAATTTTGCGCTTCCCTTTGCAAATGCTTTCGCTGCTGCACCTGTAGCTCCGCCCGCCTGTCCGGTTACCGCTGCACTTGCAGCACTCCCTGCCTGTCCTGCCGTGGTTCCTGCAATACCTCCTGCCTGTCCGATTACCGCAGATGTTCCTGCCACGCCACCTGCCTGTCCGACCATCGCGATTGCACCAGCCGCACTTCCTGTGATTCCGACATGCGCGATGCCCGTCACCTTTCCAATATAATTCTGGAACAAAATATACATCCAAGGTGTATCCTTCAAGCTGAATTTATGCGACTTCTCCTGCTGTACCGCATATGCAGGTGCCTGTCCATACGCGGTGATTGCAGAAAGCAAGGCTGTCCGTGTCTGTCCGATGGTATGCTTTACCGCCCGCGTCGTACATCCCGTTTTTTCTACGATTGACGGCACGCTGTCTCCAAAATAATAATACGACTGGAATACGATTTTTTCCATCGGCGATAATGCCTCGATCACAGCCTCTACTTTCTCTGTAAATACCCGATTCTCAGACAATTCCTCGGTGATTGTGAGAGCTTCATCCTCCGCCGCATAATCATAGAACGGCATATCCGAACCGCTGTCTGCCGATTCCATAGTCTGTGCATTTACAACATCCATCTCTGCCTGTGTGGTGTTTCCCTTTAAGTACTCCAAAGCTTCCTCATTTGCAAGCTTTGCGCTCCACGCATAAAATGCCTCTGTCTGTGGAAGCGTCTGCACATTCGCATAGATTTTCTCATATACCTTCGGCATCAGCTCTGCCGCAGTGTTCTCATCCGGAATAATCGTATGCAGCATCGTATAGACCGTCTGCGATGTCGCATAATAAAAGCTCTCATATCCGCTGAAATCTCCGGACTGAAATTTCTCAATTTGTTCCGTAATAATTGGTTCCATCTGTACTCCCTTTACTTCCCATCACCTTCAACGGTCCGATCACATAGGTAAGCGCACCCATATAGATCACCATCCCGTGTTCACATTCTACCACACTTCCCGGCTCCGGGTTCGCTAATTTCATCCGGATATCTCCATCCACGATCAGGAACTTGCTGCAGCCACGCGAATCCATCGCCCGCCACGGTGCATCATAGTACCGCGTCCGGAAGAATGCCCACACCGTCGCCGGACTTACGACCGCATCCTCGCCGCCACCGAAGACGAACACATCCCCCGGCGAAACCATCACCGGCTTGACGAGCCCATGCAGCCCGGAAGAAAGCTTCTTCTGATTGCGGATCGTACCGTTCTTCGGGTTTTCGTCCATGTAAAACCAGATACCGTCCATATTCTGGAACCGTCCATGTCTGCGGCTGATCGTCGTTGCATGCATCGGGATATCCGGCGTATGCTCCTTCGACATCCGTCCAACCTCCCAGACGACCTGATTGTCCAGCAAATAGATATTCAATTGTCCATTTTCAATTACGATTAAATTATTTTCCATCCTACCATATATCCGTATCGAGATCCGGAAGCTCCGCGAGAAACGCGTCAATCTCCGGCAGGTCAAGCTCCAGCAGCACCTTGCGCGCATAGCGGCATAACTCATCCGGATCGAATTCCTCCGATTCCGTATCAAGCATATTGTTCAGTTCCGCATCATCCAGAATAAACAGGATCACACTCTCAAACAGGTTCTTCGCACACAAAGGTTCCATATGTGCCAGCGTAAGCATCTCGTCGATCTGCTCATGATCCATGCTCAGATGCAGTCCCAGCGAGATAATCTTGTTCCGCGTCGGATACCATTTGTTCTGCCGTATCGCAGACACGCACTGCCGCAGCGACGACGACCAGCCCTGTCCCTCTGCCAGATTCGCCACGCTCGACGAATACCGCTGGTAATTGATCGTCACATACATTTTCACATAGGCATAAAACTTCTGATATGCTGAGGAGAATGTTGCGATATTGTCATAGATGAACTGCGTTAAGGCATCTGCATTCTCCACCTGTGATAACTGCTCGGCAAACTGTGCCGTATTGATATCCGGGATTTCCATATCTGTATCCGCCGTCATGTTCTCCTTAATCTGCGACAATATGTAATCATAGGCGGTCAGTCCATACGATTCCCCGCACTTTTCTGATGCACCGTTTCCGGAACCATCCATTTCAAACCTGTGATTTAACACGTAGATACAGACACAGTCTTCCAAGCTCTTCGAATAAAGCTCCGGGTACTGCCCGTACCGTCGCAGAAGCTGGTTCATCTTCTCTAAGTCATACTCCGCCGCCATGCCGATTCGAAGAAATGTCTCGCGGTTCTTCGGGATCGCTCCCTTGCACCATTTGTCGACTGACACCCGGCTCACGCGGCACCGCTTCGCAAATGCAGACTTCGTGAGTCCGCTCTCCGCAAGGATTTCCTGCATCTTCTGCATCCACAGCTCCTGCTGTGACTGCAGCAGTGGAAAAATCCGCGCTTTCAGCTCATCCAGATCCTCACATCTTCCGATCTCTTCTCTTATAAATCTTGTCTCATAATCATTTTCTTCCATACATCATCCTGTGAGATGCCTGTCACAGGCATCCGTTTACTCCATCGACTGTTCCTTGTACGCCTTACGGATCGGAATAATTGGCAACGCCATAAATACGAAAATCGAAATAAAAAATGCAACCAGACCGGTCACGATATCATACGGAAACGGCAGAATGATCCAGCCCCATTTTGCAATCTTTCCCGCCATCTTCACTGCGGTTTTGATTCCGCCGAAGAAGTATGAGATCAATCCGATCATCACACCATATCCACACATCGTTATGCTCCATCTGCTCTGTGTGGCGAGGTTGATTACGAACCCCAATACTGTCATACAAGTTGCTCCAAGTGCAATATACTGCGCAATTTCCAATCTTTTCATTTTTACCTCTCCTTTGTTCGTTTGTTTTTCAGCTCTTGCTGATGTCCTTATATTACACGAACAAAGGAAAGGCGTTTTCAGGCAAAGTTTACACTTGCCTATGCATTTCTTCCAAACTCAAATGCTTTGTGGTTTAAAGCACGGAACTTCTCCGCAACGATCACATCGATTGCTTCCTCCCATGCTGCTTCCGGAATCTCCGGAAAATACTTCGAAAGTCTTCCCATGAGTGCGATATTTACCGCCTTGGCAGAACCTGCCTCCTCTGCGATAGCAAGGAAATCCTTCGCATCGACATTCGCACCGGCTGCCTCCATCTTGGAGACAAGCTCCTGTGGATACTCCGCAGCGCCTGTGATGACCGGCATCGGCTCTACCTCCTGTGTATTCACGATAATCTGTCCACCCTTCTTCAGGTAGGAGATCCATCTTGCCGCTTCGAGCTTCTCAAATGCGACAATCGCATCTGCCTCGCCCTTATCAATGACCGGTGAATACACCTTCTCACCATATCTTACATATGTGACAACGCTTCCGCCCCGCTGGCTCATTCCATGCACCTCGGAAACCTTCACATCAAAATTCTGTGAGAGCAGCACATGCCCTAAGATCTTGCTGGCAAGTAACGTACCCTGTCCGCCGACACCGACGATCATAATATTCTTTGTCTCCATCTTACCTGCCCTCCTTTGCTGCCGGACACAATGCGCCGAATTTACACATCTGTGTACATACTTCACAACCGATACACAACGTCGTATCGATCACTGCCTTCTTATCCCTCACGGAAATCGCAGGACATCCGATCTTCATACACATCTTACAGCCGACACATTTATCGGTATTCACCTTGATTGGCGGTTTATGTACCGTACCCTTGATCATAACACATGGACGGCGGCTGATGATGATACTTGGCTCCTCTGCGACAAGCTCTTCCTTCACGACACGCTCCACCTCTGCGAGATCGTATGGATCAACAACCGTGACACGGTTAAATCCAAGTGCTGCACAGAGTGCTTCGAGATTTACCTTTCCAGCTGGCTCGCCACGCAGGTTCTTACCGGTTGTCGGATTCTGCTGATGTCCGGTCATACCTGTGATCGAGTTGTCCAGAATAATCACGGTTGAATTACTCATGTTATATGCAATATCTGTAATACCAGTAATGCCGGAATGAATGAAGGTCGAATCACCGATTACACCGACACTCATCTTCTCGCCCTGTTCACCCATCGCCTTATTAAAGCCATGCAGACCGGAGCACGATGCACCCATGCAGACATTTAAGTCCATTGCATTTAATGGTGCCACGGCACCCAATGTATAACATCCGATATCACCATAGACCATACACTTTAACTTCGAAAGAATATAGAAGATTCCACGGTGTGGACAGCCCGCACACATCACAGGCGGACGTCCCGGAATCTCATCGGCAATCGCCAGTTCATCCGGTGCGTCTCCGCCAAGTGCCGTACGCACCAGATTCTGTGAGAATTCGCCGCAGATCGGGAATGTCTCTTTGCCGACAACCTCTAAGCCAAGCTTTCTGCAGTGATTCTCGATAAATGGATCTAACTCCTCTAAGACTACAACCTTATCCACATGCTCTGCAAAGTCTAAAATCAGCTTCTCTGGAAGTGGCCAGATCATACCAAGCTTCAGGTAGCTTGCATTATCACCATATACTTCCTTTGCATACTGATACGATGTGGAGCTTGTGATAAATCCGATGGATGTATCGCCCATCTCCACGCGGTTTAAGTCACAATCCTCTGCAAATGCGATCAGATCCTTTGTCCGCTGCTCCACGCGCACATGCGCATCACGGGAATTCTTCGTCATCATAACCTTTGTCGGGTCCTTCTTGTAAGGAACCTGCTCCGGAACGATCCGCTCCTCTGTATTTACAACACTCTGTGAATGTGCCACACGTGTACACATTTTAAGAAATACAGGTGTATTGAACTTCTCAGATAATTCGTACGCACGCTTTGCAAATACGCGCGCTTCCTCTGAATCTGCCGGCTCTAACATCGGCACCTTCGCTGCCTCTGCATAATGTCTCGAATCCTGCTCATTCTGGGAAGAATGCATACCCGGATCATCAGCCACGCAGACAACCAGACCTGCATTTAATCCCTGATAAGAGATCGTGAACAATGGGTCTGCTGCCACATTCAATCCAACATGCTTCATTGCCGTTGCGCTTCTGACTCCACCCAGACTCGCGCCATGTGCCACTTCCATAGCCACCTTCTCGTTCGGTGCCCACTCACAATAGATCTCATCGTATAAAGCAGCTTCCTCGGTAATCTCCGTACTCGGTGTACCCGGATAACTGGAAATCACTTTACATCCAGCTTCGTATAAGCCGCGTGCAAGCGCCTTATTTCCCAACATCAATTCTTTCATTTATAATTTACTCCTTTTATCCTTTATGCCTCATTTTCCTTCTCCACCAGCTTGTCTGCGCCGTACATCTGACGAAGCTTCGGCTTCTCGATCTTGCCGGTTGCATTTCGCGGAATCTCATGGAAAATAATCTGCTTTGGTCTCTTATATCTCGGAAGCTCCAAGCAGAAGTTCTCGATCTCTTCCTCTGTACAGGTCATACCGTCCTTGATCTCGATGATCGCGGCTGTCTTCTCGCCCAATCGACGGTCCGGAAGTCCGATGACTGCCACATCCTTGATCTTATTATGCTTGCGCAGGAAATCCTCGATCTGTACCGGATAGATGTTCTCGCCTCCACTGACGATGACATCCTTCTTCCGGTCGACAAGGAAATAGAATCCGTCCTCGTCCTGTCTTGCCATATCTCCGGTAAATAACCAGCCATCCCTGATTGTCTCCGCGGTTGCTTCCTCATTTCTGTAATAGCAGGTCATCACACCCGGTCCCTTGACACAGAGTTCTCCGACTTCACCCTGTGGTACCGTCACACCATTCTCGTCCACAATCTTACATTCCCAACGATAGCCCGGCACGCCGATGGCTCCAACCTTATGGATATTCTCCACACCCAGGTGCACACAGCCAGGACCTGTTGACTCGGAAAGTCCATAGTTCGTATCGTACTGGTGATGTGGGAAATATTCTTTCCAGCGCTTGATCAGCGATGGCGGTACCGGCTGTGCACCGATATGCATAAGCCGCCACTGCGAAAGCTCATAATCCTCTAACTTCAGGTCCCCGCGGTCTAACGCGTCCAGAATATCCTGTGCCCACGGAACGAGCAGCCAGACGATCGTACAATGCTCACTCGACACAGCGGAGAGAATCGTCTCCGGTTTTGTGCCCTTTAAGAGCACAGCCTTGCTGCCTGCCACGAGACTTCCCATCCAGTGGAACTTCGCACCGGTATGGTACAGTGGCGGGATACACAGGAACGTATCATCCCGGCTCGTGCCGTGATGCTTCTGCTCCATCTGTGCGGCCTGTGTTAAGCTCTGGTGTTTATGTAAAATTGCCTTCGGGAATCCGGTCGTTCCGGATGAAAAATAAATCGCTCCAAAATCATCATCTGTGATCTCCACATTTGGTGCATGGCTCGAACAATCTGCCACAAGCTGATGATAGCTCTCTGCGAATTCCGGACAGTTATCCCCGACATAGATCAACAGTCTTCCCTTGGAAAGCCGCTCTGCATTTGTCTCGATTCGACCGATGAACGCCGGGCCAAACACGATCATATCAACCTCTGCAAGCTCTGCACAATATAAAATCTCTTCTGCATCATACCGGAAATTAAACGGCACGGCGATGGCTCCTGTCTTCAGAACGCCGAAATAAATCGGCAGCCATTCCAGACAGTTATACATCAGGATTGCGACCTTATCGCCCTTCTTGATGCCTCGCCCGATCAGCATGTTGGCAAACCGGTTTGCCTTCTCATCGAAGACACTCCATGTAATCTCTCTTCGATACGGCTCAAATCTCGATGGCTGTATCAGCTCGAACTCCTTCCACGAAGTTCTTCTCGTATCCGGCTCATCCGGATTCAACTCCACCAGTGCAACCTCATCCGGGTACAATCTGGCATTTCTCTCTAGGTACTCTGTAACTGGCATTTTCTTTTGCGACTCCTTAATTTTATATATATTCGCGCACGGCTTCCATCAGTTTCCTTGCACTGACAGGTTTTTGAAGCCTTGCTTTCATTCCATATTCTTCTCCATGAAACTCATCGTCTGCATATAACCGGGAAGACAACGCAATCACTGGAACCGTCCTTCCATCCTCGCGAAGCTGTCGTATCCCCATTGTTGTTGCATAACCATCCATAAACGGCAATCCCATATCCATCAATATCAGATCATAGTAATGCGCCGGTGACCGTTCAAACATGCAGATCGCATCCTCTCCATTGATCGCACGGTCAACAACAAGTCCACGTTCTGTCAAAATCTGCTCCTCAATCGAAGCGGTAATATCATTATCATCTACAACCAGCACATGCTGTCCGGAAAACATCGTTTTCCTCTCGCGCGCAGATTCCCAATCGCTCCAGTCAAAATACTGAATCTCTTCTGCGGCATCCTTGGACTCTGTTCCATATCGCAGTTTCATTCCAACTGTGATCTTCGTCCCATGACCAGTCTTTGTCTCAACCTCAATCTCTCCATCCAGCAGACGAACCAAATTCTGCACGATCATCAACCCCAAGCCAGAGCCTTCCACACGCTCAATCCGGTCTGAATGCTCTCTTGCAAATGGCTCGAACATAATCTTCCGAAACTCCTCAGACATACCGACTCCATTGTCCTGCACATAAAATTCAAAGTATCCGGTCGTTTCGTCCATCGGTTTCTCTTTGATCCCACAAAATATCTCGCCCTGATATGGCGTATAATCAATTGCATTTTGCAATAAATTCAACAATATCTGCTGCATCTTCTCCACATCGCCAATCACATTGCGATGGTAAAGCTGTGCCATGTCCAGATGCATTGTGTGCCGCCGAAGCCGCATGGATGGCTTGACAATATCAAGCGTATTTCTCCACAGATTTTCTACAGATGTCTGCTGCATCTGCAACAGCGTCGTACCCTGCTGTATCGCGTCTGTATTGATCATCTGACGCACCATACGGAAGATTGCCTTTGCTGAAAGGGAAATCTCCTCGATACACGCAGTCACACGTTCCGGATTCGTGACAAATGTCCGCGCAACGGATGCATTTCCGACGATCATGTTGATCGGCATCTGCAATTCCTCGTTCAGCCGCTTGAGATACATATTTTTGATTGCATATGCCTGCTCACTTTGCAGATATGCATCCCGAATCGCCTGCCGCTGTTTTAACTCTGCAGACTTCTTGCTGTCAATATTCATGTGGAACCAGTTTAAAATCTTCGGTTCCTCATCTTTCCATTCCACTACCTTGAACACATCTCTGCGCCATACATTTTCTCCCGTGCATACAATATACTCGCATTCCGCGGTATCGCTCTGCTTCAGAAGCTTGCGCAGATTATCCCGCACACCGAAATTATAACGATATTCCTGATATTCTGGTGCAACCAGCTCCTGCATCTCGAAATTCTGCTGGCTGTAACTACAATTCCGTGGTACCGGAATCCCCTGCTTCTGCAAATTATCGTGCAGGATTTCAAATGTATCCGCTTCCAGATCAATCTCCTCAATCAACAACCATTCATCGCACATAGATGCGATGGCACGATTCAATTTGTCCTTTGACGATTCCTTAAAATCCCCGTTTTTATCCATTTCAAAATCCCCCATGTTCTCCTTTTTTCCTTATGTTTTCCTGTTCTTTATTGATAAAATACTGCCCAGAAATATGTACCATCCTGCGCTCGCGCTACGCTGACGCCAAGATACGCACAATTATCCAAATCCACGGTTCCCTGATTTTCCTCGTTCATCTGTGCAATATAAGTATCCAATGCCTGTTTTACCGTCGCGACATCTTCCTTTAAAGAAAATGTATATGTCACCCATCCGGTATTCGGTATCTTATATGTGGCAATCGCCTGATTGCCAATCTCCGTTAACGCGGCATTTAATTCATCCATGCTGGTATATACCAACGCCGCGCTTTTTGCCGCTGTCTCTTTGGCAGCAACTGTAAATTCATCCCTCTGTGTCAGAGTATTCCCCTTTGATTCGTGCTGCTTCGCACATAAATCATAAAACGCCTGCGCATATGCAGTACAATCCACTTCCTCCACCGGACTCGCATCTATCTCCGTCTGTAAGATCTGCTGTGTCGTTGCTTCGGAAGCAGCCGTTGTCTCATCCCCATTTCGCGTCCTCTGAAAATATATAAAAGTTCCAATCCCCAACAACAGAACAATACCACAGACCATACCAATCTGCTTTTTTCTATGTGCCTGCTTTTTCCGGTCTGCCTGCATATCCGCCAACATCTGAGATATTCCACTGTGCGTCATCATGGATACGCTTCCTGTTTGCTCCATCGACGTCTCGTACAATGCCTGATACAACTGTTCCGCATTTGCATACCTCTGTGCCGGATCAATTGCAAGTCCCTGCATCAAAACAGCTTCTTCCTGCGGTGCGATCACAAGTCCCATCGCAGATGGCGGCACAAGTCTGTCCTGCTTTGCCCGCTCGACGGCATGCGGCACCTTCACCCCGGTCATGCAAGTATACATCGTCGCACAAAGCGCATATACATCGGAATACGGTCCAATCTGCGCTCCCGGTGACACCTGTTCGATTGGCGAATATCCACCCTTTTGCACGCGGAGATAATTATAATTTCCATACATTCGCGCAGCGCCAAAATCAATCAGCTTCACCTTTCGGTCATGTGTGATCATGATATTGTCCGGGCTGATATCCCGGTGGATCACACCTCGTTTATGTACACCTGCCAACGCACGGATAACCGGACGCATGATTGCCAGAGTCTCGGACACAGATAACCTGCCTCCCCGACCTTTTACATATGCATCCAGCGACTGTCCTTCCACAAAATCCATGACAAGGTAAGCTGTGTTGTTCTCTTCAATAAACGTGTAGACATTTACCACACCAGGCTGCTCTCCCAAGGCAGCCAGCACACGACCTTCCTCAATATACTGCTGTTTCATCTTCTCGAAATTCTCACGTTTTTCACCTGCCTCGGTGTAAACATTCGGATCTCCGGGATTCCGGTAGCAGTACCCGCGCATATAGAATTCTTTGATTGCAACCTTCCGCTGCAGCTTCACATCATACCCAAGATACGTAATTCCAAATCCGCCATCTCCAAGCACCCGCTCAATATAATATTTATTCTGTTCCAGATACGTCCCCGAAGGTAACTGATGTGCTTCCATGTGCGCTCCTGTTTTTGTCGATGATCGGTTTTATTTTATCACAACAGTCCTTAGAATTCTATCCCTTTTCTGGCAGAAATTCCCTGTTCATACGGATGCTTTTCCTTTTTCATTTCCGTGACATAATCCGCAAGTGCCAGAAGCTTGTCCGATGGATTCCGTCCGGACAGAACGAATTCGATCTGCGCCTGATTGCTCGCCAGCACTTCCATCAATGTACTCTCATCAAGTAACCCATACTTTACAGCGTGCAAAACCTCATCCAAAACAACAACCGCCTCAACCGTATTTTCCTTCCGCACGTCGTCATGCTGTTTTTTCTGTTTTGCAATCCACATTTCAACCTGCGCCAGCATATCTGCAAAATATGCACGCGTCTTTGCAAGCTCTTCTTCACACATCCGGCTCACAAATCCATACATCTGCGGGGCATGCATTGTCTCGACACCAAGCCTCTGCAGCATTGCAATCTCTCCGGACGTATCATCCTTCAAAAACTGTACAAACAGTACAGGAAGTCCGCTCCCCACCGCGCGCACAGCCAGTCCCACAGCCGCCGTTGTCTTTCCTTTTCCATCTCCATGATAGATCTGAATCATTTCCGTCTCCTTTATAATCTATTACTGCTTTCTGTATTTCGAGTTTATTTCCGCTTACACAGGAATTACTTTATCCCTGCTTGATTAGTCCCAGAATTTCGTAGATTTTCTCCATATCAAGACTTTCCCGCAGAACCTGTGCCAGCTTGTCAAACTGCTGTTCCCGGTATTCCTGCAAGGTCAAATGTTCACTTTCTCCCCGTGTTTTCCCTTTGCGCGCATACAACAGTTCAATAAATGCCTCACGGAATGCAATTTCATCGAAGATGCCGTGAATATAACTGCCTGCCACAGTTCCTGCCGTATAGCCGAGTACGGTTCCTGCTGAATCGCTGACGAAAGGATAAATGGGGGTTTTAGTTTTGCCAGCAACTTCCGTCCGCCCCATGTGTATCTCATAACCGGCAATTTTCTTATTGCTGAGTGACACAAAATTCCCTTCCAGCATTCCAATCCGGTATGCGCGGTTCTCCAATTGTTTTTCCTCTTCAAACACAGTTGTAACTGGCAGCAATCCCATACCACGCACACTACCAAGTGCACTCTCCGTCTGCAATGGATCCATGAGTGATTCGCCAAGCATCTGATACCCGCCACAGATTCCGAACACGATGGTGCCCTTCTTCGCCAGACGCGTAATCTTTGCTTCCAGTCCGCTTTCCCGCAGCCAGAGCAGATCCTGAATCGTATTTTTGGTACCCGGAAGTAAGATTACATCCGGTTCTCCTAGTTCTGACGGCTTTGTCACATAGCGTACTGACACATCCCGCTCCATGCTGAGCGCCTGCATATCTGTGAAATTCGAGATGCGCGGGAACCGGATCACAGCCACATCAATTTCCGCCTGTATATGCGTCTCTTCCAAACTTGACGCAAGAGAATCTTCATCCTCGATATCCACATCTGCATACGGCACCACGCCGAGCACCGGCTTACCTACCCGTTCCTCTAACATTGTAATACCCGGATCTAATATTTTCTTATCACCACGGAATTTGTTCATGATCAGACCTTTGATTCGCGCCTGTTCCTCCGGTTCCAAGAGCATCACCGTACCGATTAGCTGCGCAAATACACCCCCGCGGTCGATGTCGCCAACCAGAAGCACTGGTGCATCCGCGATTTTCGCCATCCCCATATTCACGATATCATCCTGCTTCAAATTGATCTCCGCCGGACTTCCCGCGCCCTCGATCACAATGATGTCGTGATCTGCAGCAAGCTGCTCGTAGCTTTCCCTGATCACCGGAATATATTCTTTTTTCTTTGCAAAATAATCCATGGCGCGCATGTTTCCTACGACCTGTCCCTGCACGATCACCTGCGAACCCATATCGGTCGTCGGCTTAAGCAGGATCGGGTTCATCCGCACAGATGGTTCCACACCGGCCGCCATCGCCTGTACAACCTGTGCACGTCCCATCTCCAGCCCCTCACTTGTCACATAGGAGTTTAATGCCATGTTCTGGGATTTGAATGGGGCAACCTTGTAACCATCCTGTTTAAATATGCGGCAAAGTCCTGCCGCAATAAGAGATTTGCCCGCGTTGGACATGGTGCCCTGAATCATGATTGATTTTGCCATTTTGTGTCTCCTTGTCATTTAAAACTCATTTGTTCCAACGAACACTTCATATATTCTTTGATATCGATATCCTTTTTTCGAAACCGTGGAATCTGGTACAATCACATGTAAATCTACTAGCTGATCTATTATCCTTGACACAACATTCACAGATACCCCAGACAGATCCTGTATTTCTTTTTTATTAAACACAATCTGCTTCATAATCACAGGCATAATTCTATATATCGAATTTCCTTTTATCTGCTTAATTGTCTCCATATCTTCTTTGTAAATCACTTTAATTCGTTCCAGTTTGTTAGTATATGAATTGCACTGATCAATCACACACTGTAAAAAGAATTTAATATATCCTGCTACATTGCCTCTTCTACATTCCATAAGATATCTCTGATAAGATGGCTTATATAATTCGAGAATCTCTGACATGTACAAAATCGGAGTACTTTCATCCATCATTGCCATTTGTACCGGAATCAATGCCCTGCCCAGTCTTCCATTTCCATCCTTATATGCATGAATCGTCTCAAACTGCATATGGGATAAAGCAACATTTACCAACAAAGGATCTGTAAACGCATCATTCATATAATCGTATAAATTTATAAGCAATCCATAAACTTCTTCTGGAACTGGCGGAATAAATGTTGCTCCCTCAATCGTACATCCTCTTGGTCCGATCCAATTCTGTGTCGTTCGGATTCTTCCGGGCGTTCTTTGCGATCCTCCCACACTATCTAATATAATTTTATGCATTTCATTTACAAGTTCATAATTTATTTGCTTTTTCGTCTGCAAATACGTTTGCGCATATTCGATTGTTTTCTTGAGATTTTGTATTTCCTGATTATCATCTGTTTTTTCCATATATTTCAGATAAAACATTTCATCCTGAGATATCTGTGTTCCCTCAATCTGTGTCGATTTATAACTTTCATTTAATATTACGGAATCCAAGAAATAGCTGGCATCAAATTCCAACGTATTTAACAATGATTTGTATTCCCCATATTTTACATTTGCTTCTGAAATCAGTTTTAACATATCTTTATCTATTTTATAGTCCAAAGGCATACTTTTTGCTTTATATGGTTCCATATATTCACACCCCTTTTTCATTTATAGTAATATAATACCACTCAGGGTCAAAAAAATCACTGTTTTTTGAAAAAACAGTGATTTTTTTGATTTTATAATTTCTTTTTTCACTACTTTATATAAATCTAAGTTTATTTTACCACATTTTTCACATGGGCCAATCTGCGAATGAATTCCTGATTCTCACTGTGGGAACGGATTCCAATGCGGAAATATGTATCATCGAGTCCCTCAAAATCACCGCACGCACGAATCAAAACACCCACTTCAAGCATCCGCTCTTTCAAGTCCGGTTCATCGTGAAATAACAGGAAATTCCCATATCCATCATACACTTCCGCCACCAGCTCACGTAGTCTCGGCACAAGATACGCGCGTTCCGCCTGCAGATTCTCGCGTGTCTTCGCCAGATACTCTGTATCCGATAATGCCGCGATGCCTGCCATCTGTGCGGGAATCGATGTATTCCACGGCTGAAGCTTCGCACGAATCCTCGACTGCAACTCTGTATCCCCGCAAGCCAGATACCCAAGTCGAAGTCCTGCCATACAGTAAATCTTCGTGAATGCACGGAGCACTAACAACCGCGGATGTTTCGCCAGATAAGGCAGCATACTATACGAAGCTTCCTCCTCTAAAAATGGCAGGAAACATTCATCCACACAGACATACGCCTGCATTGCTTCCGCCTTCGCAAGCACGCGCAGGATCTGTTCCCGCGTAAACAATGTTCCGGTTGGATTGTTCGGATTGCACAGGAATACAAGGCGGATGGAATCGTCCAGCTTTGCAAGCAGACGTTGAATTACGGTTTCAGAATCAAACTGCAACCTATCCTGTCCGCTCATATCATCAACGCCCCCATCCGCATCCTCGCATCCTGCATAACTCATCTCTCCGCCTCCCGCAGCGACAGCTTCCGCATACCCGGTAAAAGTCGGTGCAATTGCAAGTGCCTTCCCGGGAATCGTCTGTCCAAGTGCATACAGAAGCTCCGCTGCGCCGTTCCCGGGAATAATCCGGTCTGCCGGTATATTTTGTGCTTTCGCAATCGCATGACACAACTGTTCCGCCTTGTAATCGGGATATCTGCCAGTCAATACAACACCCTCATGCGCCGCCTGAATACTTGCAAGCGGCATACCAAGTGGATTGACATTGATAGAAAAATCATATTCGATTGGATTTCGGTAGACATCTCCACCGTGGGTATAGTTATATTCCATGTTTTATTCCTCGCATTTTTATAAAACAGATTATTGCTTCACATATCTTTGATTCTTACTATTCGGTTTATCCGGTAACGTCATTCTGATAACCCCCAGTTCAATTGCCGGATTGATATAGTTTTTCCTAAGCGTTTCTTTCGACCGCAGTCCCAGCGCTTGCATAATAGCATTTGATGTATATGGGATATCATATTCCATCACATCTAATATACGTTTTACATATTCCGATGTTTCAGAGTCTGATTTGCGAATCTGTGCAATCACTTCGTCAAGGATCTGCCAAATCATTTCCAGCATAAATTCAATAAAATTATCTGAATTACCATTGACATGACATTGTGCGATTGCGTCATAATATTCTGCCTGGTATTTTTCTATCTGACTCTCCAATGGAATATACTCAAAAACATTTCTCCAGCGATACAGGATAGCTGTATGCCACAATCTTGCCATTCTTCCATTTCCGTCTGCGAAAGGATGAATAAATACAAACTCATAATGAAATACTGCAGACAATATAAGCGGATGAACCACACCTTCACTTTTCTTCATCCATGTAAATAAGTCATTCATCAAATTGTCTACCATCTGTGGAGGTGGTGCCACAAAAATGCATGTATCACCGGAAAATACGCCTTCATCGCCTTTTCTGAAAACTCCGGATTCATTGACTGTTCGGTATGTCATAATTCCATGTATCTTTTTTAGATCTATTATACTGAACGGATTGATGTCTGGGATATGCTCATATGCTTCATATGCGTTTTTTACTTCCTGAATTTCCTTCTGGTCGCCAAGAACCAAATGACCATTTATAACATCCCGGACTTCTGACAAGGACAAGGAATTCGCTTCTATCTTCAACGAAGAATGTATCGATTGGATTCTGTTATTTCTTCGCAAATGCGGTCTGGATTCCAATTCCCTGTGACTATTGATCTTTCCTATTTTCTCAGATATCTCTGAAACAAGCTCCAACATTTTATTTGATATTGTATATGGTGGTATATAATTTTGCATTTAACCAACTCCATCTTGCTTATTATCTTGCTTATTATCTTACTATATATTTTATCCGAATTCAATAAAAAAATCCCACTGACGCATTTTACAATCCTAACAAATGCACCAGTGGGAATATCATCTTATGCCGTTTTATTCTTTTTCTCCCGTCTTACAAAGAGGAACGCACACAAGCCTGCAAAGACAATCGTCACAACTACAAGCACCGGAATCACCGGGATTGGAGAGACGCTTGCGCAAACAAGCTTCAGCCCCTGATACAATGTGTATACACCGAAGACGGAGAAGATTGCAAATGCAAGCATGCTAAGCAGTCCGTCCGGCGTCTTGCTCTTCAGCAGATATCCGATCAGCATACCAAGCATATCCGCAGCGAACAGTCCGAGCGAGCAGCCAATCCATACAACGAATGCCGCACGCATGCCTTCATTTGCGCCAAATGTGATTGCGGTAAGCTGTGTCTTATCGCCAAGCTCTGCCACGAAGAATGTACAAAATACCGCAAGCGGCGCAAACTTGATCTTCGTCTTACCATCTTCTTCCTCTTCTTCATCGTCACCGGCAATCGTGGATGCGGCGAAATAAAGGAATGCGAGTGCTGCAATCATCTTGATTACCCATTCCGGCACAAACTCGCTGACAAGTCCGCCTGCCAGAACCGCAAGTCCGTTCAGTATAAGAATCGCAACACCGGTACCGAGTATAATGTCCCTTAATTTGTATTTCGAAGTAAGCGCGATCAGCATAAGCTGGGTTTTATCGCCCATCTCTGCTATAAACTCCGTGAAAAACACCTTGAAGAATAATATCATTTGTCCGAGCTCCCCTTTATCTTACTATGATGTAAACCGCATATGCCGCGTAAAGCGCAACCATACACAGTCCTTCCGCTCTTCCGATTTTCTTCTTCGTTCCTGCAAAGATCCATGCACATATGGTAAATACGATCAGTACACACAGGTCAATGATATTTTCTGTAATGATGCTGATCGGGCTGATCGCCGATGCTATACCAAGCACCATCAATATATTAAATATATTGGAACCGATTGCATTTCCAAGTGCCATATCCACTTCATTCTTTCTGGCTGCTACGATAGATGTAACAAGCTCCGGAAGCGATGTTCCGATTGAAACGATCGTAAGCCCGATCAGTGTCTGGCTCATACCGAGATCGCTTGCGATTCTGGATGCGGCATCAACCGTCACATCTCCGCCGACAGCAATTGCGATTGCGCCGCCAATGATAAACAGGATGCTCACAGGAACAGACACAAGCTTGATCTCCTCGTCCGATCCACCTTCGATCTCGACCTTCTTACCTTCCTTACTTGCCTTCATCGCAGTCCGGACCATGTAGATAATGTAACATGCAAAAAGCACTATAAATATCACACCATCCATATGTCCAAGCGTCATACCGGTCTTGTCGCCAAGTCCGACAATTCCAAGAAGCATCAGAAGTCCGGCACATATAAGGGATAACGGGATATCTCTCCTGATTGTTTCCCTTGCAACATTCACTGTTGCCAATATGGCACACACGCCAATGACGACCATCAGATTAAAGATATTGGACCCAACGACATTGCTGACTGCAAGCTCATTGTTGCCTGCAAGGGAAGCAGACACACTGACTGCGGTTTCCGGAAGGGATGTCCCCATCGCAACGATGGTAAGTCCGATAATAATCGACGGCACATGCAGCCGCTTCGCCACGCTGGAACTTCCCTCCACAAAGAAGTCCGCACCCTTGATAAGCAGTACAAAGCCTATCACAAGGAATACAAGCACAAGGGCAAATGGGGCATTGTTAATGATTTTTTCCATGGTTTCCTCCTTTTCTCGTTCAAAGCTTCCGTCAGCCGAAATCCTGCTATCATAAGTATGGATAGCTTAAAAAAAGACTCATGTATATCAATCAGCTGCCTGTGTAGATTATTGCACAGACGGTTGATCAATATACATGAGTCTCATTATTTAAGATTTGCCAGATTATACTCTCAACTTATAATCAGAATGTTGACAAACCACACTTTCGCGCTAACTACTCCCTCATGGACTGTTCAATTACCTGATAAATTTTATCAAATATAGCGGTGTGTGTCAACAGGGGAATCCGGAAGAAATGCTTCTCATAACCGAAAATCACTGCGTAAACATCACTTCAAAAACCGTTCCTCCCGATGGGTTTGGTCGGACAGTAATACTTCCGTCATGTACTCTCACGATTTCATAAACAAGTGCAAGTCCAAGCCCGACACCTCCAAGCGCGCGGCTTCTGGATTTATCCACTCGAAAGAACGGCTCAAAGACACGCTCCCGAAGCTCCTCCGGGATTCCGTTCCCCGTATCGGCTACCGACAGGCAAACGCACTTTTCCTTCCGGAATGCACTTACTGTGACCTGTCCGCCCGGATGATTATATTTGATTGCGTTCTCAACAAGATTATATACCAGCCTATAGATAAGAATATCGCTTCCAACTATCGTTATATCCTCGCAGTTCCCGGTCAGTTCTACATGCTTCTCCCTGGCAAGCGGTTCTAAGTCTGCCAATACCTCATCCACAAGAGCGTCGACCATAATTGTCTCATCCCGTCCAACTGTCTGAAGCTCACTCATGTCGAGAAGCGTCTTCACCATCTTGCTGAGTCTGTCGTTTTGTTCCGTAACCATCTTGATTGTCTGTACGGTGTCGGCATCGCTGCCCGGATGCTGCCCGGAATTATAGGAATCGAGCTGCACCTGCATTAAAGCTAACGGGGTTCTCAGCTCGTGTGCTGCATTTGCGGTAAATTGCCTCTGTACCTCAAATGCATCCGAGAGACGTCCGAGCATCTTGTTGTAGGAGACACTCAGCTGGTTCAGTTCTTTCACCTTATTTTCTTCGAGTCTTGAATCAGCCAGATTCTGCGCCTGCACCTCTTCGATCTTATCCGAGAACTCACGAATCGGCCGGAGCGCATGTCCGCTTATAAAATAGGTAGCCACTCCGCCAAGCAGCGCCAGCACCGCCGAGATTATCAGACTGTTTTTCCTGTAGTCGGTCTTGTTATTATATACCTGGACGGAAAAATCATTCGCAAACTCATCCCAATTATCTTCCGGAATACTGATATAGATTTCATCTGCATCATCCGCCTTCTCATCTCCCCTGGCATCGACAGTCTCCTTCAGGGAGTCAATATAATACACACCGTTTTTATAGACAAGCATAGTCAAACAGCCACATATAACTGCGATATATATGGTAATTATACAGGTCAGTCTCCACTGCAGTGACATCTTTTTCATTGATTGGACTCCTCTCGTAGTTTATATCCCTCGCCCACCTTGTTCAGGATCGGATCATATCCAAGCACCGCCTTGAGCTTTCTCCGGAGTGAAGACATATGTACCCGGATGGCTCCGCTGAAACTGTCCACAGATGCATCCCATACATGCTCCATCAGTTCCTCCTGGCTCACCGGTCTGCCCAGGTTGAGCAGCAGATATTCCAAAATTCCATTCTCTTTTCTTGTCAAAGGAACGATCTGCCCTTTGGCGTATGCTTCGCGCCGGATCGTATCGAACTTTATCCCGCCACATTCCAGACATACATCCTTCTGCACAAATTTCCTTCTTGTCAGGCTTCTGATACGTGCCTCAAGTTCCTGCAGATGAAACGGTTTTTCCATATAGTCATTTGCCCCCGCATCCAGCCCTTCAACCTTATCCGCGATCTGTCCTCTGGCGGATAATATAAGCACCTTCGTCTCCTCGTTGCTCTGTCTTAGTTCGCGCAGAATCTCCATCCCATCCATACCAGGCAGGTTCAGATCCAGCACGATCAAATCATAATTCTCTGCCAGAATGCATTCAAGCGCCGTTTCTCCATCATAACAGGTATCCACCTCATACCCGGCATCATACAGGCTTTTCGCAACTGTATCGCATAGTTGTTTCTCATCTTCCACTATTAATAATCTCAAAATATTTCTCCCATTTCTTAACAATAATTTTACAACTGCTATTGTATAATACCGAAGTCAGCTGGTCAACAAATACAACAAACGAAAGGAGCAATTATATCTTGAAGCGCAGAAAAATATCCCAAATTGTTTTGCTCATCACAGGTATCGCCATGATCAGCTATGGTGCAGTCAGAGGAGAAGCTGCCACCGTGCTGGGCAAAGCTATAAAATTATGTCTGGAGTGTGTCGGAATTGGATAAGAAAAAGAAATCACTATCACAAAAAACTGCCCGGATACGCGGATGGATACAGGCAGCCGCCACGCTGCTTACCAATATCCATATTCCTAATCTGTTTAAGGGCAAAATATACCAGGGCAAAGCAAAAACAGTCTGTGTGCCGGGATTAAACTGTTATTCCTGTCCCGCCGCAACAGGTGCCTGCCCGATCGGCGCCTTTCAGGCAGTGGTCGGATCGTCCAAATTTAAATTCACCTATTACATAACCGGGTTTTTTATTCTGCTCGGTGTGTTACTCGGAAGATTCATATGCGGATTCCTGTGTCCGTTTGGATGGTTTCAGGATTTACTTCATAAAATCCCCGGGAAGAAATTCTCCACAGCCAGACTGAAACCGCTGAGATACCTCAAATATATCATCCTCGTTGTTTTCGTTATACTTCTGCCGATGCTTATGACGAACTCAATCGGAATGGGTGACCCATTCTTCTGCAAGTATATTTGTCCGCAAGGTGTCTTAGAGGGAGCCATCCCGCTGTCGATTGGAAACCCGGCTATACGATCTGCATTGGGAAAGCTGTTTTCCTTTAAATGCCTGATCTTAATTACAGTTATAGTGCTGAGTATTTTGTTCTACAGGCCCTTCTGTAAATGGATCTGTCCGCTTGGAGCAATCTACTCCCTGTTTAACAAGGTGAGCCTTCTAAGCATCCGGGTGGATGGAAGTAAATGTGTGGGCTGTAATCAATGTGTGAAGGCATGTAAAATGGATGTTGACGTGTGCAAGACACCAAACCATCCGGAATGCATCCGGTGCGGTGCCTGCATAAAGGCTTGTCCAAAAGACGCAATCCATTACCAGTTTCTAGGCGGTGCCTGTCAGCAAAAGGAGGACAGCAGGAAGCCGCAATCAACCGATAACAATTAAATTTTAATATAATTCAAAGGAGCAATAATCATGAAAACGAAAAAAACTTTTATTCCTATTGTAACACTCTGTGCAGCATTATTCCTTACGGCTTGCACCGGAAAGGGCGCTGCAACCACGGAAAAACCACAGGATTCCCAGACGGAAGCCAGTACAGAAGCCACAGGGGATTCCAGCACAACACTGGATGATTTATATCAGCAGGAAAACCAGATCTTTGCCGATCATGAGGATGTATGGAACAAAGTGTTCGGCATGATGAACAAAAGCACTGCCGATCCAAGCGGAAATTATGCAGATTTTCTAGCCAGCACCGTTGAATCAAACAAGGATGCTTTTACAAAAGACGAATTGAACACACTTACGACTGATATTGAGACTATACGGAAGATCGAAGAACAGATCGCCGAAATCGAGAAGAAAGACACAACCTCCGAGAGTGCTGACGCAAACGACAATTCCGGATCCACATCTCCGTTTCGCAATTTCTCCGGTCAGGATTATGACGGTAATACGGTTGACGAAAGCCTGTTTTCCGGGAATGCAGTCACAGTCATCAATTTCTGGTTTACCGGCTGTAAGCCTTGTGTTGCAGAGTTATCGAAGCTTAATGAATTAAACGATGCCATCAAGTCCATGGGCGGCGAAGTGATCGGCATCAACACAGAAACCTTCGACGGAAACGAAACTGCGATCAAAGAAGCCGCAGCAGTTCTTGAAAGCCAGGGTGCCAAATACCGCAATCTCTCCATCGACGCCTCTTCCGATGCAGGAAAATACGCTTCCGATATTATGGCATTTCCTACAACCATACTCGTTGACAGAAACGGTAATATTGTCGGAGATCCAATGCTTGGAGGAATTGATAACCAGGACAACTATGATACTCTGATGAAACAGATCCAATCTGTAATTGATGCAGATAGCGCAAATAAATAATTGAATCAGGGACAGGCTGAAAGACGATTGTTTTCCAGCCTGTCCCTGAATATCCATTTACATTTCCGGAAATCGCATACAGAATAATGACTACAATTCCATCGTCATACATGAATCCGATGCCTTAAAGCCTAATGCTTCATACAAAGGTCTTCCCATCTTTGTTGAGTCCAGGCTGATCTCTGTCACACCATTTTCCTTTGCCTCTTCAATCAGAATCTCAACCATCTTCTTAGAGATGCCTCTTCTTCTGTGATCTGCACGGGTATAGACATTCATCAAATGCGCCCGATTGCCTGTCGGGTGCGAGAATGTCGGCATAATCCATATATAGGATAGGCTTGCACAGCCTACGGGAGTTTGCCCATCAAGTGCAATAACCGTTGTCTGCTCACCTGACTCAAAATACCGCCTGCTCTCAGAGATAAAATCCTCATCATATTCATACTCACCGGACAGATCATTTACCTCTCTAAGCATTTCAAGTCTCAGCTTCATGAGGATTTCCATATCATCTTTTGTAGTCTTTCTGTATAAAATCTCGTTCATTTCCTACTCCCTTAACAATCTATCGAGCAACATCTGCCCACAGTCAGTCGTTTTGTATTCTCCAAGTTTCATGTTTTATCCTCATAAACTGGAATTTTCACACTTCGTCAACTAATGTTTTTTCTCTATAAAGCAAGGTCACAACAAATGCAATAATTATCAAAATATGTAATACAATATGATATACATCAGGAACATATCTTCCATCCACATTTATTAATTGAATACATTCTGAAAAATAGGCAATCTTCTTGTCCATTTCTCCCATAAATCCTCTTCCAAATAAAGTATACCATTCATGACTTAAGAACTGAGTGACAAACCACCCTGCCAACCATATCAAATGTATATTCCTTCCAACATTTTTTGTAACTAACATTAAAACGAATGTAATTGTCGGAATAAGCATAAATAGCCATTCTTCCTCAAATGCACCTGTTACCAAGTATTTGTCTCCAATCTTCAATCCTATCATTGAAAGAAAATACCACAGTAAAAGAATTATATTTACAATTATTAAATGTGTTTTTTTTCATAAATCATATCTCCTAGACAATTCTTAAAATTCAAATTTTCATGTGTTCGACAAACTGGAATTTATATAATTATTCCTCTAACTTTCCCTATTTTACAGGCTTTCCCGCCTGTTCATTAGTGAAATGATATGTAGTTTCCCTTATTTTTGCCCTTATGAGATAATCACAAGGGAAATAAGGGAAATTTTTTAGTCATTGCCTACCACTTTATCAAGAAGCCGAACCGATTTTCGTTTCGCATCTCTTGTGGAGTGAGCATAGACGTTCATTGTGGTACTGACATCTGAGTGTCCCAACAATTCCTGTACATCTTTTGGGGCTGCTCCATTTGCTAAAAGGTTGCTTGTATAGGTGTGACGTAACTGGTGGAAATGAAAGCCTTCAAATCCCTCTAATGCTTTTGCCACCTTTCTGCATACCGTCCCCAAAGTAGTCGGAAGTTCCAGACAACCATCCGGTCTTAAGCAGACAAAAGAAATTTCTTTATAATCTGCCGGGACTTCCTGCGTTCTGTCTAAGCAATAATATTCGTAGTACACTCTGTTTTTCTCTTTGACCTCTTTGTAGTAGTTCGTGTGATAAAGTTCTTCGTACTGCATTCGATTTTTTAACTGCTCTTTCCGGGCATTACGGAAAATCTCTACCAGTGTATCTCCAAAATCAACAACCCTTACTTTTTTCCGCTTGGTTGGTCCGATGATATATTTGCGCTTTGAGCCATCATATCGGATGCTGCGTCTTATGGTAAGGCATTGTTCTTCCAGATTTACGTCCTGCCATGCCAAACCACAGGCTTCTCCAATACGAAGCCCGGCATAATAGGCTATCTGGATTGGAAGTATTGCGGCTGGGTTCTTTTTTTGCAGATAAGCAAGCAGTCTTTCATAATCTTCTCGTGAAATTGGTTGGACATTTCCGTCCATATCCTCATCAGAAAACAAATCCACTTCATCCGTCTGATACCGCAGTTTAATATACTGCATAGGATTGAACGTAATATACTGCTTTGGAAATACTGCAAAGCGGAATGATTGCTGCATGACTGCGGAAAAAGAATGGATGTAATCTTTGCTGTAACCCTTTCTCTCTTTTCCATCGGGATGAACTCCCCCGAAGGAAAGCAAATCGAAGAAAGATTGCAAATGTTCAGAGGTTACATTTTTCAGTTTACGTTCTGCCAATGGGTGTTTCTTAATATTTCGGATTGTTCCGAGGTAATTCTCCACCGTACCATTGCTGAGCGTACCTGTTTTTAATTCCTCCTCTGCCCACACATCCAAAAGCTGTCCGACTGTGAGATTATCCGCTTTGGCAACAAATTTCTTTTTCTCATAATCATCCATTGCCTGACGGAGCAGTTTTTCAGTTTCACTTTTGCTTTCTGTTCCAACGCATTCTTTCTGAACAAGATTGCCGCTTGCGTCCTCTACATAGAAGCGGTAGTACCATTTCTTTCCTTTTTTTCTTACAGATCCTTTTGCCATAATCGTATGTCTCCTTTCGATATTAGACAATCGGAACTGATGAAATGCTTCGTGCGTGTAAGTATATCATAACTCCGGTTGTCTTACTATACCGATTCGGAATCTTCGTATAAGACTTCTGATAAAAGATTTGCAAGCCTTTGTTCTGCTGTTTTTGGTTTCTTGGAATAGAGCCTTACAATGTCTGCCATCTCATTAAAAGCATTGATGGTATGAGTGATTTCCCTTAAGAACATAATCTCATTATATTCCTCATTCGATTCAAACCCTATTGTTTTGGCAATATCCGTCTGACCAGCATTTCCCTTGAAGTTTTTGCAGGCGAACTGGAAGGAATCCAAAAACAGACCATATTGTTTTAACATCAGCAGTAATAAATCTTTTGAAAAAGCATCTTCTTCTTTGGTAAGGGCAAGCGGTAACTGTTCCAGAATATCTCCCATCGCATCACGAATCTGTAATTCTCTCTTATCCGTAATGTCGGTTTCATATTCATCTGTTTCCCCTTTGAGCCATTCCACAGATACATGGAGTGCTTCCGAAAGACCTTCCAGCACCATTTTTTTCGTATTGTCAATCGAACCATTCTCATAACGCAGGATTGTAGAAGCGGTAACTCCCATCTTCTCTGCGACATAAGGCTGTGTCAGATTCAATTCCAGACGGCGCTGTTTTATTCTGCTGCCTATCAGCTTGCGTAATTCTTTATCTTTCATGCTGACTGCCTCCTTTTTCGGTATGTATGAATTATAGCATTGTTTTTCCAAAATTGCAATATGCAATGCAATATTTATTTTTAACATTTCGTAACGCTTGACAAAAAGATGTGAAAAGGATATACTTACATCGCAGGAATTGCATAATGCAATTTACAAGGAGGTGATTATATGACGCAAAGAAAAATTGCATTATCCATCGAAGAAGCTGCCGACTATACGGGAATCGGCAGAAACACCTTAAGACAGCTTGTAGAATGGAAGAAACTTCCGGTATTAAAGGTTGGTCGTAAAGTCCTGATTAAAACCGATATTCTGGAAATGTTTATGGAAGCGAATGAAGGTCGTGATTTGAGGGATAGAGGAAATGTAAAAGCCGTAACAAGAACTGCGGCAAATTAAAAAGGCGGCTTCCCAAGAAACCGCCAAAGGTTCTATCAGACCGAAGCCATGATATACCTACACGCAAGAAGATTATACCATGTGCTTCTTCTGATACGCAACCGAGAACTTATGTTTGTGAAGGAAAGGAGAATGTAAGAATGGCAAAATCAACAAAAAGTTATGAAGCACGAATGCTTGAAATGGAAAAGAAAGAGCAGGAAAGCCTTGAAAAGGCGAAACGATATGCGGCACAGAAGAAAGAACTTCTGAAGCGAAAGAAAGCCGAAGAAAGTAAAAAACGAACCCATAGGCTCTGTCAGATTGGCGGTGCGGTGGAATCCGTTCTCGGTGCGCCTATTGAGGAAGAAGACATCCCAAAGCTGATTGGTTTTCTGAAAAGGCAGGAAGCCAACGGGAAATTTTTCTCAAAGGCAATGCAGAAAGAAGTCAATACCGATATGGAGAAAGTGTAATGGCGGAGGGGATGAGTTTTTCATTCCCTTCATTGCTTTTTCATGAAGGGCGCACTTATGGACAACCAGAGGTCGTCCCAATAAGTTTGCCACAAGTGGCAACCGGTCTGCGTTCACGCTTGCCGGGCTCGTTCCGTCGGCGGGGCTTTCAGCCAGACCTGCTCATGCCGCAGGAGGCACTCTTCGCCAGAGAGGCGCATTCCATGCAGGCTGCTATGCGCAGGGCACTCTTACGCAGAGGGCGTTCCGGCAATGCTGCTTTTCCTAAAACCGAAAGCAATGTTGCCGGAAATCTATGCCGGATGTGCAGAAAGGAGGAATCCAGACATGGCGATTTTTCATTACACAGTCAAAATAGTCGGACGAAGTAAAGGGAAATCTGTTATCTCCGCTTCCGCATATCTCAATGGGGATGTGATGAAAAACGAGGAAACCGGGAGAATCAGTTATTACACTTCTAAAAAAGAAGTGGTCTACACTCGGCTGATGATGTGTGAAAACGCACCTCCTGAATGGCAGATAGTACCAGAAGAAAATATAAAACGCTTTCAAAAATCTGTCCGATACAAAAGATCAGAAGATAAAGAAGCTGCTTTAGAAAAATTTAAAATCACATTTCAGAAACAAAGGTTATGGAATGAGGTATTGAAGATTGAAAAAAATGCAGATGCCCAACTTGGCAGGTCATTTGAATTTGCCCTTCCCAAAGAATGGAACAGACAGGAACAAATTCAATATACAACTGACTATATTCAAAAAACTTTTGTAGATAGAGGAATGTGTGCTGATTGGAGTATCCACGATAAAGGGGATGGCAACCCCCATGTCCATCTGCTTCTGACTATGCGTCCTTTTAACCCGGATCATTCTTGGGGAAAGAAAGAAGTCAAGGATTGGGATTTTCTCAGAGATAAAAACGGAAATATCGTGATTGATGAATCCCATCCGAACTGGTGGCAGGATAAGAAAAACCCTGACCGTCATGGAATCCGTATCCCTGTATTAGACGAAAACGGAATTCAGAAGATGGGTGCAAGAAACCGCCTGCAATGGAAACGGGTGCTGACCGATGCTAACGGATGGAACAATCCAAAAAATTGTGAACTGTGGCGGAGTGAATGGGCAAAGGTGTGTAATGAACATCTTCCTTTGCATAATCAGGTCGATCACCGTTCTTATGAAAAACAGGGAAAACTCCAGATTCCTACCATCCATGAAGGCGCTGACGCAAGAAAGATTGAACAAAAGTTTCTTGCCGGGCAGGAAATAAAAGGTTCGTGGAAAGTAGCGGAAAATCAAATCATAAAACAACAAAACACGTTATTGCAAAAGATACTGGACACCTTTGGAAAAGTATCGGGTGCATTATCATTATGGAAGGAGCGATTAAATGACATTAGAAGAAAGCCGGGAAATTATACCCTTAATGGAATCCATGATTGGGCAAATCGAAGAACAGCAGACCTTAATGGCAGAAATGATTCTGGAAATGCAGAACCGGGACACCCAACTCTCTCTTATGCAGGAACAGAATCAGAAATTGCAAAAATTAAACAGCGAGTTATCCGAGCTGCTCAACATTTTGCCAAATACCGAGGAACTGCTTTCCAAGATGGAAGAACAGAAAACGAAGATAGAACTTTGGGAAAACGAAAATCAGCAATGGCAGAAATTGGTACAGAAACTGAACAGCGAAAACAGTTTATTACTGAAACAGAACACCGAATTGCTGAACTGGAACAGCAGATAGAGAAAGGACGTGATATAGATGAACGAATCCAGAGAATCAAAGAACGCCGAACAGTTGGAAGAACTTCTCCTCTTGACCGAGGAGATACAAGAAGAACTGGAACAGAAAGACCAGCTTATCGTGGAACTAAAGACGCAGCTCAACGAATCTCTGACCTTGAACGAGAAATTAAACAAAGAGAACAGAGCCGGGAATATTCAAGCATTAAAGAACGACTTGAAGCTAGCAGACAGAGCATTGCGGAACGAGAAAGAGAAGCTGCGAAGCGCAAACGTCACGATAGGGGAATGTCAAGATAAAATACGATGCTTAACACAACAACGGGATTATGCCCGGACACATCAGAAAATCGTAGAGATACCGGTAGAAAAGCCGGTACTCTATGAAAAATGTGAAGCCTGTGACCGGACAGACTATCAGAATGCAAAAGCAAAATACGAAACACAAAAAGAGCGACTTGCAGGACAATATAAAGCAAAAACGGTAATGTTCCAAACAACCTTGTTCCTTCTTGCATGGTATTCGCTGACAACCACTCTTTTTCAGGCAGTACAGTCAGATGTGCTCCTTTCCGATTGCAAATCATTCTTCCATGATGCAGCGTCATTCATACAAACTTTTATCGGTTGGACGATTGAGGTCGGGCAATCTGTGGCACAGATTAGCACAAAAATTCCAAATCCTTTTATAGCCGGAATGGTATATTGGATATTGCTAATATTGATTGTAGGAATATGTGTGGCAGGAACAGGGATACTGGCGATACTGATAGAAATAAAGGTTATAGAATTATATAGGGAAAAGTGTTGGGATGTCATTACTCTACTGATGATACTGACAAGTGCTGCTGTCATCATTTATTTTGGAGAAGCAATCAAAAAAGCACTGTCAGTAAATCTTCTATTGCTTTTTGTACTTTTGCAGGGCGCATATGTTGGACTTAGGTGTTATTTAGAATCGTACCTTGAGAAAAGAAACTATTAAGCATTTTTTACAAAGCTATGTACAAAATCATTCTAAAATTCCCATTCAATAATACGATTGAGAAAACCTCTCTGATACAGTATAATAAAGTGTCAGGGAGGTATCTCTATGAAGGAAAAAATACTAATCATTGAAGATGATTTTACGATACAAACACAGCTTAAAACTCTTTTGTCTGGGAATGGATATGAAGTATTTGCAGTTACGGATTTTTCCAAAACAATAGAGCAGTTAAAAGAAGCTGCGCCACATCTGGTTATTCTGGATATAAAACTTCCGGGGAATAACGGTTTTGAAATATGCTCGGGGATTCGCACCTTTTCAGATATTCCGATTGTATTTGTAACAAGCAGCAATACAGATATGGACGAACTGAACAGCATTATGCTGGGTGGAGATGCGTTTATCACAAAGCCTTATAATCCCGCTATTCTTCTTGCTAAAATTGCTGCATTGTTAAAGAAAGCCTACCGTTCCCCTCAAACAGAAATTTATATGTGGAGAGAAGCTACCCTGCATTTGGAGAGTAGCATGATAGAGTACAAAGGACAGAAAGCAGAATTGACAAAGAATGAATTGAAAATCCTCTACTACCTTTTTAAGAACTCCGGAAAAATCTGTTCCAGAAATGATATTGTGGATTTTCTTTGGGACAATCAGCTTTATGTTGATGATAACGCCCTAAGTGTCAATATTACCCGTATTCGCGACAAACTGGCAGCAATCGGACTTGTAGATTTCATTAAAACAAAACACAGGCAAGGATATACATTATGAGTGGAAAACAATATTTGAAAAATCAACTCCCCGTTATTTTAATCAATCTGCTGGGTATGCTTGTCCTTGCTTTGTTCCTGATTGCAAGCGATAATCCTATCCAAACAGTCCTGTTTATTTTTGCAGTCTGGTCGATTGTCCTTGTTTTATCTTTGCTGGCATTTTATTTCTCACGAAAAAAATATCTGAATAAATTGCTCAATATGACGGAGCAATTAGAAGAACGATATTTATTGCCGGAAATCATGCAAGTGCCGGAAAGGGCTGATGAACAGGTTTTTTACCAGATTATGAAAATGGCTGAAAAATCTATGTTGGAACGGATTGGCGAAGTACAGAGGGAACGCAGGGAATATAAAGAATACATTGAACAATGGATACACGAAGTAAAAACACCAATTACAGCGATGAAGCTGCTGTGTGAGAATAACCGTTCTCCCTTTTCCAGAGAGGTATTGGCAGAGTTAGAGAATATCAACCAATATACAGAACAGGCACTTTACTATGCCCGGAGTGAACACGCTGAAAAAGACTATTCTGTCCGTGAAGTCAATTTATGCGATGTTGTGCATAGTGCAATCGCAGATAATAAGTATCTTTTGCGTCAAAGCAATATGTCAATTCAGATAGACGATATAGAAACAAAAGTTTATACCGATGAAAAATGGGTGCGGTTCATCTTAAATCAGATTATCGGTAATGCAATCAAATACCATGCAGAGCAGCCTATTTTGCACTTTGGGGCAACAAAAACGAATGACAAGATTGTGCTATCTATCAGCGATAATGGGATAGGTATTCCTAAAAGTGATTTACCCCGTATTTTTGAAAAAGGATTTACAGGTCAGAATGGGCGAACCGGGAAAAATTCTACTGGAATTGGCTTATATCTTTGCAAGCGTCTATGTGATAAACTGGGAATAGGGCTTACTGCTTATTCCGAAAACAGAGGAACAACGATTTCACTTATCTTTCAAATGAATGATTTTATTATCGGAGTGCAGGGCTGACAGGTTCTGCACTTCTTACATTTTTGTAAGAACTGTGTAAGAAAACTTGATACAAAAAATGAGATACTCCATTTACAATAAAGATATGGAACAGTTAAGGAGGTTTATCAGATGAATACGATTTTGAAACTGGAACATATCCAGAAATATTATGGCAATGAAGGGAATATTACCAAAGCCATTAAAGACATTAGCTTTTCTGTGGAAGCTGGGGAATTTCTCGGAATTATGGGTGCGTCCGGTTCTGGAAAGACAACGCTGCTCAACTGTATTTCTACGATTGATACCGTAAGTGCAGGGCATATTTTTTTAGATGGAACAGATATAACGGAAATCAAACCAAAATCCCTTGCCCGTTTTCGCAGGGAGAATTTAGGGTTTATATTTCAAGACTTCAATTTGCTGGACACATTGACGATTTCAGAAAATATTGCACTGGCATTAGCAATCAACAAAGTCCCTGCCGGGAGCGTAGAATCCCGCATTTTGGATATAGCCGGAAAGCTGAATATCAGCGATATTCTAAACAAATATCCTTATCAGGTATCCGGCGGACAAAAACAGCGTTGTGCTTGTGCAAGAGCAATTATCAACAACCCGAAGCTCTTACTGGCAGATGAGCCGACAGGGGCATTAGACAGCCATTCCTCACAAATGTTGCTGTCTACCATTCAAAGTATCAATGAACAGCTTAGGGCGACAATTCTTATGGTAACTCATGACGCTTTTACCGCCAGCTATGCCAACCGTATTCTTTTTTTGAAAGACGGAGAAATCTTTATGGAACTGCGCAAGGGCAACGACAGCAGAAGTGCTTTTTTTGATAAAATTCTGAATGTCCTTACCATGATCGGAGGGGGACAAAGCCATGTATGCTAAACTTGTTTTCAGAAATGCAAAACGGTCTGTAAAAGACTATCTGGTCTACATTGTCACAATGACAATCTGTGTTACCTTGTTTTATGCGTTCTTGTCTATTTCCAGTAGTTATTATAGCCCGGATATAGGCAGCGAGTATGATTTTACTCTGTTAAGTGACGGAATGAAAATTGCAATCTGCATGATAACATTGCTGTTGTTATTTTTGATACGGTTCGTCAATCATTATATGCTAAGACGAAAGCAAAAAGAGTTTGCTGTCCAGTCCATTATGGGAATGGAACAAAAAACTATTGGCAGGATTTTCTTTGCAGAAACACTGATTATGGGTATGTTTTCCATTTTGATTGGTATTTTTTGCGGTGTATTTTGCTCTCAATTCATTACCGCAATGCTCCTTACTGCTTATGGAGAGCCTTATGAAATCTCATGGACATTGTTCCCGGACACCGTTTTGCTGACAGTGATATTTTTTGTGGTAAGTTTTTTTGTGGTAGGAGTTTTCAATACACGCACAATCAAAAAAACAAAAATTATTGATATGCTTTCCGCAGAGAAAGAAAATGAGCCAGAATTGAAAAAGAGCCGATTCATTCCTGTCGTAGTAATTCTGTTTTTAATGTTTACTTTATGGGAATTGTTTTCAGGAATACAAAATGTCCGATTTTATTATGACTCCCGCTTTGTTTTCCCGGTGAAAATCATGTATTGGGGAAATATTTTGCTCCCTGTTGTTACATTAGGCTGGGCGGCATTATGGATGTTGAAAAAGAAAAAAATTGCTTTTCAAAAGTTGATTGATGGGCTGCTTATTTGTTCTGTATTGCACGCCTTTTTAGCAGCAAGCGTACCTGCTCTTACCAATCAATACTATTTGCCTTTACATGGTGGAATACTGAATCAATATCTGGTATTTGTATTGATTGATTTGCTCTTCTTTATTTGTGCATTGATTTATCTTGCCAGCAGCTTGATTGTAGCATGGAAAGTAAAATCGCCGGAACATAGATACAAGGGAGAAAACCTGTTCTTTTTCGGGCAAATTATATCAAAACTAAATACAACCAGCAAAACAATGACGCTGATTTGTATAACCCTTGTCCTTGCAATCTTCATGTTTATTGCCGCCCCTATTTTGACGGGCTGGGCTTCAGGTTATTTGGATATGCGCTCTATGTATGATGTGCAGGTATATTCAAGATATAATGACGTATATGAAGAAGAAAATCTGCCGCAAGACAGTTATGAAATCATTACTGAGTTTCTGACAGAACACAAAATAGATACAGTTTATGATTGCACGTTCAATCTATATCTGCCAGAGAAAGACGATTTTCACAACAGACAGAAATATGATTTTCCGATTGTAGCAATTTCTTTGAGTGATTATAACACTATACGGGAAATGCTGGGTTACGAACAGATTTCTCTGGAGGAAGATGAATTTACAACACAATGGAAAGCAATCGCCACCGAGGAAGAACGGGATAGCTTTTTGAAAGAACACACCAGCATTATGACAGACGCAGGAGAATTGACTCTTTCCGGGCAGTCCTATTATGAGGATCCGATTGGAGAAACAGCGTACAATTCCTATACAAATGTATTGTATGTACTTCCAGACAATATTTGTGAAAAGCTGTTGCCAGTAATAAAAAACCGATATATTACAACAACGGAAAATATCTCCTATGAAAATGCAAGGAAACTGGAAAAACTTTTTACAGAGAAATATCCCGAGCAGGCAGAAACCGGGGCTATTTATGGCGTGCGTTTTAGCACACTGCAAATCAATAGTTCCATAGCAAATAACTTTATTTTACAGACTGCAATGATTTATGGTGCTGTCGTACTGATGGTTATATGTCTTACCGTACTTTCTTTGCAACAACTCTTAGACGCAGGACAATATAAATATCGCTTCTCTGTACTCCGAAAATTGGGGGCGGAAGAAAAGCATATCGGAAAACTTATCTTGCAACAATTAAGTGTTTGGTTTGGGCTTCCAATTATCACAGCAATCATTGTAGCTGCTGTTGTAATAGCTTACTTTATCCAAACCATATCAGCAGAAATTTCAGCCTATATTGGGTTTAGTACATTGATGTTACAAATAGGGGCAACAATGGGGATTTTGGTAATTTTATTGATTTGTTACTTCATAAGTACATGGATTATTTTTAGGCGCTCTGTTAATCCATAGAAAATATGTAATTATTGCATTTCGCACATTCTTTAAAGAGGGATAGCACTCTTAATGAACACTATCCCTCTTTCACTTAATAAAGTTCTAATGAATCTTCTGCATCCACCCACATCTGTAAATTGCCCTCAAGATATAATCTTGCATATTCCAAAGGCTCATCCACAGCTAATGAAGTAAGTGCACATTCTGATCCATATGTGGTTTTTAAATCTTTTTCAGCTTCCCAGCAGTCAATGCGAAGCATATATCCAGCACTTGTGTAAACATCAATACTATCGTGATTTATGTTGTATTCTGCATAAATTGTTCTCATCGTATCTTATCTCCATTTTCTTTTGATAATCAGTTATAGAGTTAAATATCGAAAACATTTCAATCAGTTCACCATGTCGTTATTGTTATATGTTATACTGTGTTATGAAATTTTCTTTCCCTTAATTTTTCCCATATTAAGGTTCATGAAAGCTAATGGGAGAATGTAACACAAGGGAAAGAGTAAGGGGAAGTACACTTGCTACAAACTTAGTATTTTCAAGGGTTTGCGAAGAATTTGATAATCAAATATAACAGTTATTAAATTTCCTAAAATATGTGAAATATCAACTGAAATTTTCTCAATTCTTCATCTCTGTTTTTTCCCTTTTCCAATTAATTAATGGACCAATCGTTGAAATAACAAAAATTAATGCTGATGTTAGAGAAAAAATACCATCAGTAACCACAAATATGATAAACGTGGCTAATGGAATATAATTAAGAATACTTTTCAAAATTTTCATGTCCAATCCTCCTTTTTAAAATCTCATTAATCTTATAAAATATTTTGTTCTAAAAATTCCGATTTTCTCAATTCTCCAAACTTGAAGTTTCCATTTATTTCTTTTTGCGGTATTTGGGTTCAATACCTACTACATACGCTACCATAGCCGCAATACTAATAAGCATTGCACCCAATATAGGTATAATAATCAAACCCGAATTCTGCCCATCTAATAAAGGCAATCCAATTAACGTAAACAAAACACCATACACGCACCACAATATGCCCAAAGCACGATTATAGCCTTTCACATCTTCTATGGGCGCTACCTCAGCATTTGCCCAAAAACCGAAAGGTTTTGCTTTCTTGGAATTAAAATCATAAATGCCCATTACAATAAATAATACGCCGATTATTACCCAAATAACAAATGCTATTAATCTTCCTTCCATAATATGTATCCTTTCTTTGTAGTTCTGTAAATTCCGATTTACCAATTTCATTAAATAATAAATTTCACGAACTAACTACATTGTCAAAAAATTCATTACAAGATTCACCATTATATCTTTTTCTTCTGGTCTTGACTCTGCAATCATAAGTGTAATCGCAACCAATGCTCCATCACTGATTATCTTACTATCATCTCTATACAAGGCATTATTCCGAGCAAGGAATTCCAAAAACAAAGATGCTGCAATTCGTTTACATCCATCTGCATATGGATGATCCTTAATCATAAAATATAATAAATTAGCAGCTTTTTCCTCTAATGACGGGTATACATCTCCACCAAACACACTCTGATAAACTGCCGCCAAAATACCCTCAACTTTACCTTTTTCTTTCTCCACACCAAATACATCCGATTTAAATGAATCCTCCATGTGTGAAACCATTTTTTTACATTCCTCATATGTTATTTTATATATAGGTCTGTTTCCCACAGGTTTTTTAAGGGATTGATGATCATATTGGTCTAAAAGCATTAATGCATCTGTATACGAGGTAACAGCCTTTAAAATGTCTGATTCTTCAACCTCCAATGTGCACGCAAGCATCTTTGTTTGAATATCAACGGTTCTTTCAAGCGCTTGCAATCGTTTTTCATTAATAGCATAGCCTTGAATCACATATTGCTTTAAAACAGAATTAGCCCATCTACGAAATGCGATGCCTCGTTTTGAATTAACACGATATCCCACGGATAATATCATATCAAGATTATATATCTTGGGTTTTCTTCCTCCAGAACTTTTGTCGGAAAAACCGACAGAAGTTCCATCTAATTCTCCTGAAGAAAGAATATTGGAAATATGCTCACTCACTGTAGCATGCTTAACATCAAATAATTCTTCCATTTGTTTCTGCGTCAACCATACAGTTTCTAATTCTGGGCTTAACTCAACTTCAAGATTTATATCACCATCTGTAAATAAAACAATTTCATTTTTCAAAAAATATCACCACCTATTACACCAAATAATTAATCGCATCTTCAACAGTCATACATGTAACACACTCCTGCAAATTCTGATTTTACTCTGCATTATCGCAATAAATCTCTATTGCATTTGCTACAAAAATCGCGGTACCTTCACCTCCATAAGCATCAATATTTGTTGTAATATCCCCGCCACCTGAATACATTTTTCCTAATCCACGCAAAATCTTATTTGTACAAGTATATAAGTTCTGTGTAATATATTCCTGTATTCTTTTTACAAGGTTCTGTGCATCACCGGATGCTGGATTCATATTCTTCATCTCTCCAGCTTCTTTGAAAAGAAGCATAAATCTATCTGCCAGGATTTTATCCTCTTTCTCAGTTCGATTCTTTTGCTTTTCTTCCATCTCCCTGTATTCCGGTGTATTACCGTATAATTCCTTTGCCTGTCTGGAATACTCATCTAACTTGCTTCTATCAAAAGCCTTAAAATCCATATGTTTCACTCCTAATAATTTTATTCCAAGTGCAAAGTTCATCAAGTTCTCGATATGTTCTTTCTTAATCCGAAGCAGTTCTATTTGCTGTTCTAGAGCTTTGCTTTTATCAAAATCAGGACTATTCACAATCGCCTTAATGTCTTTAAGAGGAAACTCTAATTCTCGAAAGAGCAGGATGTGTTGAAGGCGCTCCAGATCTGCATCGGCATACAATCTGTAGCCTGCATCGGTATATCCCGTCGGATGTAAAAGACCAATCTTGTCATAATATTGTAGAGTGCGTATACTCACTCCGGCAAGCTTACTAACTTCATGCACTGTCATCATTCATATTCCTCCCTTAACTTGGTGACTTCAGCATAAACTATTACGCAACGTCGGAGTCAATACCTTTTTCAAAATTCAACTCTCCATTACTCTCAATGTTTCACAATCCCAAAATAGTGTTATACTATTCGACCAATCGGATGAATTTCAAGAATTTCTAATCTTATTAACATTCCGATTCATCAAGTGCCTTCCTAAATTTCTGTATAAAAAAGCCTTCACCGCAGACATTTCCTGATGATGTTCCTTTAGCAGATCATCTGGCGAATCATAAACTCCAAAATCCTGATTGATTCCTTCGCTCTGAATATATGTATTATTTCTGTCAAAATCAATAACCGGATGCTTAAAGTCTTTCACCGCTACACCATAACCACAAAATGCACCCGTGCAATCGCTATTTTTTATTTGCAATTTTCTCAAATATTGTACATCAAGAATAAATGCCTCTAGCTCGTACCATGTATCTTCAAAATACACTTCAACCCAGCTATGCAGCACATTTCGAGGTGCATTTTTATATACAATTCCTGTCATTGCTCCCTTTTGCAATTCTTTATCAATGGTAAATCCATGTACTCTGCATGGAATACTACAAGCTCTTAGTAGTGCCATGAACAATGTTCCCTTTGTATTGCACTGCCCATAACCATCCGCCAAAACCTTTGATGCACAAACCGTATCATCAATATTATATCCAAACAAAATTTCATCTCTTACAAACGTGTAAATTGATTTTAGTCGTTCAAATTCTTCTATGTCGTTCCAGTTTCTTTCCCGTATCAATTGCTGTATGTTTTTACTTGAATAATCCAGCATTTTTGTTTCTCTTAAATATTTTTTCATGCTATTTCTCCAAAATATTTTGAGTTGCAGATTTATATTTTCCTATCTGATCAACTGTACAATCAACCAGAAATTTAAGAAATCTTATACATATCGTTCTTGTAAAACATTATTGAATCGCTTTTTTCAGAATTTCTTAAAACGGCAAGAACATTAAACACATCCGGAAATGGCGAAACCATACCCATACATGCCATGCCAAAATTCAATCCATTAAATACTCTAAATTCAGCAGGACTAATTACAAATAATATAAATGGAACTAATCCAAGAACAAATGGCAACAGGCACATCAATATAAACCGATTTCGCTTTAATGGATATGATGCTAATGCGACAAATGTTGTCTTTCCTTTTATTCTTCCTATTGTTACATCTGCTCCCTTAGGATAAACAATTCCATGTAACCACTCATGAATTATTAACAATAAAAAACCGAAAGTAAATCCAACCAGAATAAATATTGGTGAGATTACAACTGTCTTGCATATAATCGTTTTACAAAGCATAGCAATAAAAAGAAAAACGCACAGAATTGCAGCAATCGGCACTGCTTTTTTCATCAGGTCACCAACACTCTGCGGTGTTTCTATCTTTACTGCGTCATCCGGCAAGCTTCCTGTTTGATATTTATTTATATCATTTATTGACCACACAATTTTTATCATATCTACTTCCTATTCTTTTGTATAATCTTTTGCATTTACACTGTGTACCGTATTATAAAATAATTGCTCCAATTGCTCATAGTCAGTCGTTTTGTATTCTCTAAGTTTTATCCTCATAAGCTGGAATTTTAATATTACTCGACATGATGAAAAATTTTTAATCTTTGTGCCTCATTTGCTTCAAATCCAAATTTTTCGTAAAAAGGTACCTTATCTGGAACCGCACATAACTCCACAAAAATATCAGTTCCTTTCACCCCATTGTCATTCACAAACTTTTTTAATTCATTTATTAACATTCTTCCAATGCCTTTGCCTTGATATTCCGGTCTGACAACAACATCCTTGATATAGTAATTAAGCCCCATATCACCATTCATTCTTGCCATAGCAACAATACAATCCCCATCCCATATAGATACTCTGAATAAGGTATGTTTCATCGCCAACTCTGTTTGTTCAAGAGTTGGTCCATCTCCCCATACTGTTTCCCACAATTCAATAAACTGCTCTGCTGTTAGTTCATTGTATTTGACACTTAAATCAAACATGGATAACCTCCTAACATTAAAAATCTAAATCAACAAAATTCACAAATCCAAATTTGTCTCTCGGTTAAACACACCAGCTTACTGAAATTTGGGCGCGTTTTTAACAACCAAGTATTATTATCAAATACCATTCAACTGCCCTATCAAATAGCAGTTGTTGTTTACTTTTTCTTTTTCTAAATCAGAATACCATTCTTCAATATCTTTTATGGCACTTTTCGCATTGTCCGAATACACAAGACCTAATGTCTTCATCTCATCATTCCAGAATATTACACTATTATTTTCTATCCAAATATATTTAAATTTCTCTTCTGCAACTATAATGTCTTTGCTCAAACTATTCTCTGTAATATCACTCAATTTAATGGATACTCTACTTCCATCTGAAGAAGCATAATTTTGTAATGCATATTCAGCAATTGCCTCATATGAGGATATTCTTTCCTCATAGTATTTCGTTCTATCATTTCCACACGAACAAAGCATTATGCAAAGTACACATACTAAAACAATAACCAATATCTTCTTCATTTTTTCCTCCGACAACTTCCGATTTGTTTCTTTACAGTTCCAAGGAATTCTGATTTAACAAAAAATCATACAATCCAATATGCACAATACCGTCTTCATCTATCCATGGTTTTGCATTTGACTTTGATATAATAATCTTCTTGAAAAAATCTTTTGTATTTTTCAAAGGTCTTAACTCAGTTGTCATCTTATCAGGATCACTTACGGATAATGCAGACTGAATATAATATCTTCTTGCTCCCATATTTACAACAAAATCAATCTCACACTGTTTTCTTCTTTTTTTGCCTTCAGCATTTTCAATAATTTCAACAACGCCAACATCTACAGAATACCCACGGATTATCAGTTCATTATAAATGATATTTTCCATTATGTGTGTTTCTTCCTGTTGTCTAAAATTAAGCCTGGCATTACGAAGTCCTACATCCGTGCAATAATATTTCAAAGGATACTCAAAATACTTTTTACCCTTTACATCATATCTCTTTGCCTCGCTGAACATAAACGACTCTATCAAATATTCCAAATATTTTGCGATTGTACTGGTAGACACCTTAATGTTTTTTACACTTTCCAATGTATCGGCAATCTTCTTTGCATTTGTAAGTGAACCTACCGAAGAACACAAATCATCGGTTAGTTCAGTCAAAACATCGGGAAGTTTTACAATATATCGCTCACTTATATCTTTGAAATATACTTCCGAAAACAAGTTTTTCAGATACTTAACCTTTTCCTCATCACGTTTGAATGATAAAAGCTGCGGCATTCCCCCATAAAGAGCATACAATTCATACACTTCCGATTTATCTCCACCGACAAAATCATAATATTCTTTAAATGACAACGGGAATACCCGAACTTGATCGCCTCTGCCCCTGAATGCCGTCATTACATCTTGAGAAAGTAATTTTGAATTACTTCCCGTCACATAAATATCCACATTTCGAAGATGCATCAATCCATTCAAAACATTATATAGCTTAACATCTTCCGGATTTTCAAGTTCTTTTTTTGTAATAGCATATTGCACTTCATCTATAAGAATATAGTACATTTCTTTATTTACAATTCTTGAACGGATGTATTTTGATAATTCATCCGGATTACGATACTGTTCACAAATATCATCATCAAGTGCAATGGAAATAATCTGTTCTTCCTTTACTCCACTCGATATAAGATAGTCACGAAACAAATAAAACAGTAGATAGCTTTTTCCGCACCTTCTGATTCCTGTAATAACCTTAATCAGACCATTTTCCTTTTTGTCTATCAATCTACTTAAATAGATATCTCTATTTATAATTTTTTCCACAGATTTGCCTCCTCAAATTAAAACTTACTGCACTTTTCTCGTAAATTTTAAATTTATTATACTATCCTTATTATGTACAATCAATATTGTAATTAAAACTTACTGCACTTTTTCACTAAGTTTTAATTTCCCATGTTTTCATATCAAACTCCGAAAAAATAAAGACGACCAGTCTTATCATAAGACCAATCGTCTTTAATCTCCGCATCTGGTTGTTGTGTAGCTGGTAATTCTTCAAACAACTTATTGATTAAACAATTACTATGTGCCGAAGCATTTCTTATATCACGCACAGTATTCATAAACTTATTGCTTATAATAGGTTCATTATATAATACTGAATAAAAATCGACCAGATATGCCAAATCTCCAAAAGAAATTTTTTCCTTCTTTTTTGCCTGTTTGATATTTGGGATAATTTTTTCTATACGAAGCTAATTTCATATATCGATTTATCTCTCTATACATCATAAATAATATAGCCTCTATAACATTCATAACGTTTCCTCCTAAATTCCTCCCCTAACGATTTATGCTTTTTCATTTTCCCGTGTTTCCAGCACTTCCGTTGTAATTGCATCCACATCATATTCTGGTGCATGTTTCTTCACGATATCGTACATCTGCGATCTGGTCAAGTGTTTTGTTCTTCTGCATCTTAAATTAAATGAATTGAATTTAAAAGCATGAATGTTCAAGAATAAATAATTTGACTATTCGTAGAAAAAAGCTGCTACTCACTAAAAATAACAGCCTTTCTTACTATATCAGCCTTTTGGAATTTGACCATCGACATACAGAATGTGATTAACTAACCACTCTGTGAGATATTTTAAAATTTCCATAATCTGTTCATCTTGATCTTCTACCTCATCATTGTGGTGTTCCATAAATTCATCAAGCTTATGTATAAATTCCTGATGTTGAACTTTCTGTGTAAATATCTTCTTATAATTAATAGATTCCATATACTGCTCTTCATCACTAAAGTGTTTTACTGTATAATTTCGGAGATTTTCTAATATTACATCAATCCTATCATATTTATCCGGTGTAAACTCATCATGAAGCAGTTCATATGCCTCATCTGCATATTTAAATAACTGCTTGTGTTCTTCGTCTATCATATCTATACCGATATAATATTCTGGTTTCATTTCATACATAAATTAATCCTACTTTCTGTTTTATTTGTTTTATTAACCTGTTCTATACATATATAATACTTTACTTCCATGCTTATATCTCCTTAATAGTTTTCTTCATGTACTTCAAAATAGCTTTGCGGATGATTACATACTGGACATACCTCAGGAGCCTTTGTTCCTACCACGATATGTCCGCAGTTACGGCATTCCCATACTTTGACTTCACTCTTTTCAAATACCTGTGCAGTTTCAATATTCTTAAGAAGTGCACGATATCTCTCCTCGTGATGCTTCTCAATTTCTCCTACTGCTCTGAATTTGGCTGCAAGTTCAGGGAACCCTTCTTCTTCGGCTGTTTTCGCAAAGCCTTCATACATATCTGTCCACTCATAATTCTCGCCTTCCGCAGCTGCTGCCAGATTTTCCTTTGTATCACCAATTCCTGCTAATTCCTTGAACCACATCTTTGCATGTTCTTTCTCATTATCTGCGGTCTTTAAAAATAATGCAGACATCTGCTCATAGCCTTCCTTTTTCGCTACAGATGCAAAATAGGTATACTTATTTCTTGCCTGAGATTCTCCCGCAAATGCCTCCTGTAAATTCTTCTCTGTCTGTGTTCCTGCATATTTGTTTGCTGCCATCTCTTTTACCTCCGTTTTCTTTACTACTTTTTCAAAATCTGATGCCGGGTGCTTGCACAAAGGACATATAAAGTCATCCGGTAATTCCTCGCCTACATATTCATATCCGCAAATTCTGCAACGCCATATTGTCTGACCATCCTCTGTTTTTCCAACTTCCTGTGGTTTAGGCTTAATATTATTCTGATAATAATCATATGTTACTGAAGGAACATTGCTTAAAACTTCCATATCGGTTATCTCACCGATAAACATCGTATGTGAACCCAAGTCCTCTGTTTTAGTAACTGTCACAGAAATGTATGCATTTGTACCTTCTGTAATATAATAAATACCATTTGTGCCCCTGGCACACTGCTCAAATGCTTCAAACTTATTGGTGTCTCTTCCTGATTGGAAGCCAAAATGTTTGAACAATTCAAACTCTGCATTCTGACTTAAGACTGATACAGTAAATTTTCCGGTTCTTTGAATCATATCATGCGTATAATTTGCCTTATTTACACAGATACTTAACTGGTTTGGTTCCGAAGCTGCCTGAATGGCTGTATTAATGATACATCCGTTATCTTTTTCTGCTTCTTTAGCGGTCAATATAAACAGTCCATAACTCAATTTATACATTGCTTTCCTATCCATATTTTTCCTCCTTTACCTTCTCCCTGCATTTCGGGCAAATGCCTTTAAATGAAATATCATAATCCAAAAATTCAATTCCATGAGTGTTATAAATTCATACTATTCTTAATAAGGATTGTATCTCTCTTTTATTCTATTGTCAATATAATAATAGTAATTATTACTACGTGAAACATCCGCATCCGATCAGCACGCCGACACCCACGATCACCATCAACACTGCGGTTCCATACATCAACCGGTTTGCCCGGCGGATATCCTTCGGCTCGATCTGCCTTTTCACATCGCCAATCGTTGGTTTCTCATATAGCTTTCCAAAATAATATGCATTTCCGGCAAGCTGCAATCCAAGCGCACCCGCACACGCCGATTCCGTCTGTGCGGAGTTCGGACTTGCATGGTTTCGTCGATCCCGCAAATGAATCCGTGCCGCGCCAGCCATATCCATACCCAAAATGCCTGCCGCACCAACCATCAGCCACGCGGAAAGTCGTGCCGGAATGAAATTCACGACATCGTCCACACGCGCCGCACACGTTCCAAAATACCGGTATTTGTCGTTCTTATATCCAAGCATGGAGTCCATCGTATTAATTGCTTTGTACACCCACGCACCGACCGGTCCGAACAAAAACATATAAAAAAGCGGGGCGATCACGCCGTCCGACGTATTTTCAGCGACCGTTTCCACCGCGGCCTTCGCGATGCCTTCCTCAGTGAGCGATGCTGTATCTCTGCCGACGATCATGGATACCGCCGTTCTCGCCTGTTCCACATCCCCGGCTTCGAGTGCCTTGCACACCTTCATACTCTCCCGACGAAGCGAGCAGGCTGCCAGCATCTGGTATGACATCCAGATTGCCACAACCAGATACAACGTATGATGAATCTGGTTGCACCCATATAGGATTCCTGCCGCCACAAGCAGCGACACCGTTATCACGATCACAACTGTAAATGTTCCTGCCACCTGTTTTTTGCGGATGTCTGTATCGCGCTCCTCCCGTATCCGAAACCGCTTGCGCATCCATGCCTCCACATGGTCGATCAGCCAGCCCATCCCCTGTACCGGGTGCCACAGCCAGTGTGGATCACCAAATATCAGATCGAGCACACATGCAATTATAATGATAAATATACGTTCCTGTAACACGGTCACTTTACATTTCCTTTCATCGCTGCATTGCATATTTGTATTCCGTACTGTTAGTTACCTGACATACCTCACACAACTTTGCCTTTACATAGTGCCTCCATCACATCTATTTCATAGCATCAGGCACCGTTTTTCATACCGTGCGGCAATTTCATTTTCTCATAAGATACAATCTGCATCCCATCCGCTGTCACTTCTAACCATCCTGCAATTCCCTCGCCCGGTTTCACCTGCCAGTCAAAATAATCCTTGTGTGGCTCTGACAACTGATCCATCAGTGCCATGATCGTGCCTCCGTGTGCGACGATAATGATCGTGTCTGACAGGGATGTGTGCGCCGTCTCTATTCTCAATGAAACGTCACATCGTAACCGTTTTTGCTCTTCCCTGCTTTCCACATCCACAAACACCTTCTCAAATCCCCGCATCACACGGTCTGTAAACTCCGCTTTTGTCTCACCGCCCGGAAACGCCGTCGTACCGCCGCTGTCGATGTAGCGCTGGTAATCGGGATTGCCATTTAATTCCGCATAATTCTTATATTCAAAATCGCCAAATCTGCACTCTGCAAATTCCGCGATTTCCACCTTTCCTGCATCGGGGAACAGAATATCCGCCGTCTGCTTTGCGCGCAGATACGGGCTGACGTAGACGATTTGCTCTTTACTACCGTTTTTTTGACAGTGCTGCTCACATGTGACTTTCCCCGGTACAATTTCGATTTCGTCATGTACACTATCTGCCACGGTTCTACCATTCATCGGCACCTGTTTCTGCCAGAACTCCTGCATGCCTCGCAACTCTTCCACACTCTCCGGAAGCAGTCCTTCATCCGTCGTACCGACATACCGATGTTCTTGATTTCCCTGCGTCATGCCATGACGGATTAATACAATTTTTGCTTTCATATCACTTAATCCTCGTCCCGATTCCTGCCGTCACGCGGATAACCTGCTCCGCCTGGCTTGCCAGATAGCAATTCACGCGCCCGTTCTTCTCGCGAAACTCCCGTTCAAATGCATCAATCGGCACAATGCCGCTTCCGACCTCATCGCTGACCAAGACGAGCTTGTCTGCATTTCCGGCAAGAACCGCTTTGTTCATAAGCTGCTTTGCCTCTAATTCCGGATCGCCGCCCTGCTGCATCGTCTTCCGCACATATTTATGAAAATTATTGATAATCTGATGTCCTTCTTTGAAATTTGCCTTGGCATACTCGAACTTTCCCTGATATGCACCGCCGATTATTAAGATCATAGCGTTCCCTCTTTATACTTTTTATATTTCTTTATACCTTTTTATACTTTTTCGATTATTTTATACTTCTTTATACTTTTTCTGCAAGATACATTTTCATATTGCATAAATTTTTTTATTTTTCCCAACCTTTTCCCCTTCTCGTCCGTCTATATATTGAACGGACGGATTGCAAAATTGTTCCGTATCATTTATATTCAATACATGATTATGTGCAACAGACGATTCTATCTGCGCATAACGCGTGTCTTATTAAATATTTACTTAAAGGAGAGACTATCAAAATGAAGAAAAAACTTACAAAGACACTGGCACTTGGACTGTCACTGGCAGCCGCCCTTACACTGACAACCGGTTGTGGCAAGAAAGAAGATACCACGTCGGACACTCCTGCTCCGGCAGTAACAAGCGAAAGCAGTTCCGATAATTCCGGAAGCGAAACAGCAGCCGGTACGATCGACTACGCCATCTGTCCATGGGTATTTAGCCGCGGGCTTTCAGACGCAGAGACACTGGAATTACCTGAGGGTGCCGGTCTGTACGGACTGACGTTCCCGGTTACGACGGATACGCTTTTTAGCATGCCTTACAGCGCAGCCAGCGTGCCACTTACGGATGCACTGGATGAATCTGCATATTCCGTATCATTTTATGAGGATAGTTACTCCCTTCCCCAGCTGATGATAGACGAAGACGATATGACCATTGGCGAAGCCCTTGACAAGAATCTCTGGTCACTGTTCAGTACATATTTAGATTACGATGCTTTCGGGGTTTCCGAGGATTCTTACAACGACGTCTACAACTTTTACGGCGATCCGAATCCTGCATATATCTATATGGATATGCTGACAACCATGTTTGGTACCCCGAATTATATCTGTTTCGGCAACGACTATGATGCAGAAAAGTCAGCCGAAGAAAATACCCAGTACTTCGTTGACACGTTCCTGCATCCGGAAAAATCGGATGACCAGTTCTCATCATATCTAATGTACATTGGCTGGCAATTTGAAGATTTTGGAATTGCGGTAAACTTCTTTGACACTTTTCGTTACAGTGAGACAAGCGGATATTACGTATATCCGGAGAATGAAGTTGGATTTACATACGTTCCAATCCAGAAAGGAACCCTGGAAGACTATTTCTTAGACACCTTTGATGGTCGCTATGGAACAAACATCGTGAAAGAACTGATGGCAGAGAAAACGGCTTTGTTCGGCGATGTCGAATATTTAACCGCAGACGAGAAGATCGTGGAGCTCGTTAATTCTGCCAAAGGAAATGCATCGGCAACCGACGCTGAAACAACGAACAAATAACCGCATTGGTGTCATCGTCGTTCAATCACATGCACCAAAACGACGGTTCCAATTAACATCCAGAGTTCGCACATCTGCAGGAAATATCCAGCCAGATCGCCGGTGATCCCGCCAAAGGTGCGATACGACATGAAACGATAATAGAAAAACATCAGTATGGCGATGCCTGCGACCACAAGTGCTGCAACCGGCTGTATCACACAGCCTGCGGCAATGCAGGCAATAAGCCATACGAACATGATCACCTTCGAGCGATTATTTACAAGGCGTGCGGTATCTGCCAGCATGCCTTCTTTTTTTGCTTTCTGAAATGTAAGTACCGAAAGTCCGGACAAAGCACGTTCCAGCACAAATCCTGCCGCGAACACGCCCATCAACCGCATTGCGTGTGCCGGCGCACCAGACTGTGTCCCGGATTGTATCTCTCTGTTCAGCGCATGCACAACTTCTGCCATGCATCCAAAATAAATCAGGAAATACAGACAGCCGCGGATAATTGCAAACGCCCCGGTATGTGGGTCTTTCAGAATCTGCAGCTTCTCCTCCTTGGACTTATAAGAAGATTTCGCATCCACGGTATCTAGGAATCCATCCATGTGGATGCCGCCTGTGATCAGGATCGGGAATATCGTAAGAAGCGCCGCTGTGAAGACTTCCGACCACTGCAAGAGAAAACCAAAGAGATACCAGATCGCGAACTCACCCGCGCCAATCACAGCCCCAACCAACGGGAACGCGCACATGCTGTACTGCAAGGCTTTCGGATCCCATTTGAAATGCGGCATTGGTATCTTGGAATATGTCGAAAATGCGATTAAGATTGCTTTCATCATGGTTGCTTATCTCCTCTGATCAATTTACTCGAACTTTTTGTTCTTATTTCTCCTACTTGCTATTGTTCCTACATGGGGATTTTTTGATAATTCTAAACTTTTTACCCAATTTTGACTTACCCATTTCTCTGAAATTGGGGATGTTTTTCATATTCCAATTTTCTCCCCAATGATTTCTCATTTTTCTGCATTATGATTGGGGAATTTTCTTCCATTCACAATTTCTACCCAATTCCTACTCTTAACCTTACTTCCCCATTGGGTGATTTTTCTTGACTATGACCGGAATCCCACAGACAACCTCCGTCACGGTTGCTGCCTCCCGTGCGAGTGCACAGTTAATCTCTGCCAGATTCTTCACATACTCCCGCGTGCTTTCATCGTAGGTCAGACTTCCGCCATCGGAGAACACATCATTTGTGACAATCACCAGTTCCTGCACACGCGTAGATAAATCAATGAGCGCCTGTACGATTTTCTTGCTCACCGGTGACAGTGTCTCTGACATACCGGAATCTGCTTTACTATCGGTTCCGGCAGTTTCTGTATCCACCTCTGCCGTTGCTCCTGCTTTACCGGCCATTCCTACCGTTTCTGTATCCACCTCTGCTTTACCGGCTATTCCTACCGCTTCTGCATCCGGCTCCAGATACATCTCATTTGCAAGCAGGTTCGACATACATTCAAGCAGCAGCACATCCTGCCGCTTCGCCACAATATGTTCCACATGCCGGTAACATTCGACCGTATCAAACCCCTTGTCGGCACGCATCGCGCGGTGGCGTTCAATCCGCTGCATCGTCTCCGGATCAATCTCCGTCGTATTCCATTTATACGGATACATCGTCGCAATGTAGAGCAGCCGTCCTTCGCCCTGCAAGGACATGGCGAAGCTTTCTGCATACGATGATTTCCCGCTGGCACTTCCGCCATACACAATATGTAACATCGTCTATTTACCTTTCTTTAGAAGCCCATATCCGCAAGGTCACTGCTTGTAGTCGTCCGATCCGGATCATAGGCTAAACTAATGTGCGAAACTGTCAGGCTTTCATCAACCTGAACCTGCAGGTCATATGTAGCAAAATTAATAATGTATTGGATCGTATTTCCTGTCTTCAAATATTCCTCCGGCGTCTTATATTTCTCCAGTTCCTGCAATCCGGTAAACGGTTCTTCGTGAAACGTGATCACGCCAAGGTTACTGTCACATGTGTAATATTTCCGGTTATTTTTCTCCTCCAGTTCTCCATATTTCTTGATCTCATCTATATGAAGATACTCGTATACCTGCTCCAGCGAATCCCCGATCTGAATCGGTCCCTTATAATATGTATCATACTCCGGCTGCGATTTATCTATGCTCATGTGGATTCTTCTGTCATTTTCGCTCTCTTTCGAGACAATATACACGGAAGCTCTGTAGTTTCTATCCCCGTCAATCTCATACGGACACATCAGAACCTGCGCCTTCATATTATCAGCATAGTACACAAAATAATCCCTTGTATCATTCACACTGTTTGCCATGCCAATATTGTTCTCCATCATAATCGCACTCATTCTGTCACCCTCGGACAGCGTATGCTTCATAAATGTAAACTCATCAAATCCAAACGTAAATTCAATCGAATGCGGTCCCGTATCCTTCGAATTCCAATTTTGTCTTACAAATACAACGCCGAGTACGCCAGCCACAATCAGTACTACACCCGCTATAATTATCCATATCTTTCTATGTTTCATGCGTTCCCCCCTATTCTTCCGGCTTTCCATCCCGGCTGTATGCTTCGATTGACAGATCATCAAACGTTCCCATGTTTTTATAGATGGATAATGTCATATCCAAAAGCGGAAATAACATCATTGCGCCGCTGCCTTCGCCCAGACACAGCTTGCCATGAATCACTGCCGGAAGTCCGAGTGCGTTCAGTGCCAGCCTTCCACTCGCTTCCTCCGACGCATGCGATGCCAGAAGATAATCCACAACTTCCGGTTCCATCCGCATCGCAACGAGCGCCGCCACACAGGTGATCGCACCATCCAGCACGACCGGAATCTGATATTGTCTGGCACCTAAGAATACGCCCACCATCCCGGCGATCTCCAGCCCGCCAAGCTCAGCGAGTAGCTGCTTCGCATCGGTCGTTCCCTGCACACGCGCAAGTGCCTGCGTGATCACCTGCACCTTTCTTGCAAGTCCGGCATTATTGAGTCCGGCGCCGCGCCCGGTCACCGTATCCGCTGGCAGATCAAGCAGTGCCGCAAGCAGGGCAGAGGTCGGAGTTGTATTTCCGATTCCCATCTCACCAACCGCTAATATCTCATAGCCTTTTTCTTTACATTCCCGTACAAGCTCTTTTCCTGCTTCAATTGCGCGGTCGCAGATTTCCATCGACATCGCAGGTTCCTTCGCAAGATTCCCGGTTCCAGCCTGTACCTTCCGGTTTATCATATGTCCCATACCGAATGTCGCATCCGGATATGCTTCTCCCCGCATACCGATATCGACGGCATACACATCCACGCCTGCCATCTGCGCCATATAATTGACACCGGAACAGCCGTGTGCAATATTCTCCGCTACGACCTTTGTCACGCTGGCATCGGTCTGCGTCACGCCCTCTGCCACAACGCCGTGATCTGCGCACAGCGTCAGCAGTGCCCGCCGCTTATAATCACCGGGATTCACTGTCCCGGCGATCGCACAAAGTCTGGCAACCATATCCTCGAACACGCCGAGACTGTCGATTGGCTTCGCGATCGCATCCCATTTTCCCTTTGCCTGTGTATAGATTTTCTGCTGTGTCTCGTTCATAATTTCTTACTTCTCCATATCCCGCAGTTCATACAACAGCGCATTGCAGATTGCCGCGGCAATATTGCTACCGCCCTTCCTGCCTCGTGCCACAATATACGGCACAGGTGTCCGCATGATGAGTTCTTTCGCTTCCACCACATTCACGAAGCCAACCGGCACACCAATAATGCCGCATGGATGCAGCTTTCCTTCGTCGATCAGCTCATACAGACGCACCAGCGCGGTCGGTGCATTTCCAATCGCGAAAATAAGCGGCTTGTCTAACATGCACGCCTTCTCCATACTTGCTACTGCCCGCGTGGAACCTTGTTTCTTCGCAATCTCTGCCACGTCGTCATCGCTCATAAAGCAGTAGACCTCACCACCGTATTTCGCAAGTTCTTTCTTGTTAATGCCGGATTTCGCCATCTGCGTATCCGTGACAATACAGGCTCCATTTTTAATCGCCGTATGGAACTGTTCCACTGCCAGCTCAGAAAATGTCAGATTCTTCAAATAATCAAAATCCGCCGACGTATGGATTGCCCGCTTGATAATCGGTGCCTGAAGCGGATCTAATTCAACATTTCCTAGCTCCTCTGTGATAATCTCGAAGCTTCGTTTTTCAATTTCCTGTGGCAGCACCTGCTGTAACTGTATCTCTTCTAACATAATACCCTCTTACTCTTCTCTTCCCTCATTACTAACCAAAAACTATATTATCTATTTTCATCTATTTTCATTCTCTGTACTATTTAAAAATAGATGATAGAAAAAATTCTCCGCACCCGCGTAATACAGGTGTGGGAATCCGGCGAACGTTCCTTTCTTCTTCACCATACACGGATAGGTCTTCTGCTTGGAAAGGGGCTTCCACGCCAAACAGGCATCGCCACAATCCGTGCTATCCCAGTAGTGAAACTCATGTCCGCGCAAAACCGTATTCACGGCAAATGCATCCGCTTCCTGCGGTGCCAGCTCCACATACCCAAATCGCTGTAGCCGCTCTGTCCGGAATCCTGCACCATCCAAGAAACCGACCATCTCATATACATTTCCCTCTGCATCGGCAAGTGATTTGCCAAGATATAAGAAACCGCCACATTCTGCATGGCACGGCATGCCTGCTTCCAATGCCTGCCAGACAGACGCACGCATCGACTGATTCTCGTACAACTGCTTTGCATAAAGCTCTGGGTAACCGCCGCCAAAGATCAGTGCGTCCACCTCCGACACATGCGCATCTGTCAGCGGAGAAAAGTACACAAGTGTCGCTCCCATATCCTCTAACATGCGCAGATTCTCCCGATAATAAAAGGAAAATGCCGCATCTCTTGCCACGCCAATGCGATAACCGGCTGGGAACTTGCTTTTTTCTGTCTCACCTGTCGCCTTCTGTATCTGCAACATCTCTGCTTGTGCCGCGATCTCCAGAATCCCGTCAATATCAATCGTTTTTCTGGCAGCTTCCGCAACTGTTTCCACCCAGTCTCTCTGCTTCAGCATTTCATCCGGTTGCAGCAGTCCAAGGTGTCTGGATGGTACCGCAAATGATGCATCTTCCGGCAGATATCCAAGCACTGGAATCCCACATTCCGTCTCGATCACATGCTTGATCCGGCTGTAAAACATCGGTGATACACGGTTTAATATCACCCCTACAATCCGGCTGTCCTTCTTATATTCCATAATTCCGCGGATGATCGCCGCAAGCGTGACACTCGCGCCCTTCGCATCCACGATTAGAACGACCGGTGTCTTCGTAACCTTGCTTAATTCATAAGAGCTTGCCATCGTCGTTGTTCCACCAACACCGTCGTAATATCCCATGACGCCTTCCATCACGATCAATTCTGCATCCTTCGTGTCTCGCGCCAGGATGCGTCCAATCGCATCAGCATCCGCAAAGAAGGTATCCAGATTTCCAGTGTCGATTCCGAGCACCGTCCGGTGAAACATCGGATCGATATAATCCGGACCGCATTTATACGCCTGTACCTTTATATTCTGTTTTTTTAATGCTGCCAGCACACCACACGTCACGGTTGTTTTTCCGCTGCCACTCCGTGTCGCTGCGAACATCACGCGTGGGGTATTTACCTGGATATTATTCTTGTGTTGCATTGTTTCTCCCCGACTGTAACTGTACATGTTATACCATTGATTCTTACCAGCTGTTCCTGTCCATTTTCCATACTATTGTTTCTTCTCGGCTGTTTCTGTGCATTTTCTATACTATTGTTTCTTCCGGTCGCTCCTGTGCATTTTCTATACTATTGTTTCTTCCGGTCGCTCCTGTACATTTTCTATCCCATCGTCACGATCCACACCGGATTTTGTGCTTGCATCATATGATACGGGCCAGCTTCGCGGCTGCGCGTCACCGCCATCTGTACCATATTAAAATCCACGTTATGCCGCTTCGCTATGTCTGCCAATGTAAGCATTTCTGCCTGCGTCTCCAATGTGACCGCAGTCAGAACAATGCGTGCGTTCGGATTTTTCGCATAGATCTGATCCATGATCTTGAACAGATTTCCGCCATTTCCTCCGATAAATACATGCGTCGGTGCAGGAAGCGTTGGAATCACTTCCGATGCTTCGCCCGCAAGGATCTCCATATTTCCCACATGAAACTTCTCTCGGTTCGCATGCAACAATTCCACAGCTTCTGGCTTTTTCTCAATCGCATATACCGTTCCCTGCTCTGTCAGGAGTGACAACTCAATGGATACTGAACCCGTTCCCGCTCCTACATCGTAAATGACTGGTGCAGGATTGCTTGTCATGCATTGCCCGCTGTTCTGATCATATTTCACCAGTCCTGTGTCTTCCTGAATTCCAAGCTTTGCGATTACAACCATCCGCACTTCTTCCTTCGTCATCGGCACCTTACCCCGGATAAACATTTCATCTTTGATTCCCGGAGCTAAACGCCTTGGCTGCGGATGATCATTTATAAATATCGCAACCGCCAGCTTATCAAATGTTTCCTCACATAGATTTTTGGCATACTTCTTTGTAATTTTCTCATCAGGATATGACAACCGCTCTCCAACGACTACCGCGATTTCTCCCAATCCCACTTCAGTAAGCCGCTTACAGACCTCTGCCACCTGATTTTCACCGCCAAGCAATGTACCAACCTTCGCATGATGCAGCACCTTCGCTGGAATATTTGCAGAGACGCCATGATTGCTGATAAGCTCTGCATCCTCCCATGCCCAGCCAATTTTGTCAAACAAATACTGAACAGACGAGAGTCCCGGAATATAACAAAGCTCATAAATTGTTTTATCTGCCTGTATCTGTTCGGTTGTTCCTGTCGTGTCATCCACCATATTGCAGACTTTCCCCACAGCCTTCCGCAACATCATGGAAAGCTTCTTCGCGCCAGAATAAAAGCCAATATCCCCGGAGAACACTACCGCAATCGTCTCTCCGACATGATTTTGAATCAGTTCTGCAATTTCTTCTGCCTTATACGCATTATAAAATGTCTGCTCCGCGTCGCGTCCATCTTCTTCACAGAGACTCTTCCAGATCGCAAGCATGCGGGAAGCACCGATACATACGGTCGCCTGCGATAATGCCTGTACCGCTTCCCGCGTCAGGCAATCCGAATTTCCCGGTCCCATACCGATCAAATATACGATTGTGTGTTCATTATTCCCCATTCTTTTGATTCTCCTTTCTGCCCCTTATCATATCAAACAAATATTTTTCTGCCTGTGCAAGTGACATCACCGGTTCTACCTGCTCCTTCGGACGCCCGATCACAACCAGATGCACTCCCGTGGCAAGCGCAGCCTCACATTTTTCATCGTAGCCGCCGTTCTTCCCACTTGCCTTTGTCACAAGGAAATCAGCATTTGCATAGCGCAAAGTTGCCAGATTCATCTCCAGATCAAAAGGGCCCTGCATGCAGATCAGATGCTTGCCGGTAAATCCCAGTTCCGTACATGCCTCTACCACAGACTGCGTTGGAAGCACACGCGCCGTACAGCGCGATTCATAGTCCGGGATCTGCGTATACAAATGTAATTCTTTGCTGCCTGTCGTAATCAGAATGTTTCCGGTCGCGCCTTTCAGATAATCAACCGCCGCCTGTGTATCCTCAACATAGACACTGTCCGATGCTTCACAGGTATGCATCTCTCGCCGCACGCGAATATACGGAACTTCCACCGCCTTACACGCCTGATAGATATTCTGTGTCACGATCACCGCATACGGATGTGTCGCATCCACACAGAGGTCCGCCTGTACTGCCTGCAGGAATTCCTGCATATCTGCCTGCTCCAGCCGACCCACATGCACCTTGAGCGCGGCATCCTCCGGCAGTACCTGTGCACCATACTCCGATGCCACGCAAACATGGACTTCGATAGTCTGCATTTTCTGCTTCTTGTTTAATTGTATCAGATACTCGGCAAGCTGTCGCCCCTCCGTTGTACCGCCAAATATGACTACTTTCATGCGTTATCTCTTCTATATCCGCGCGGTGTCACCATCGCGTCACCAACTTTTCGTGTCTGGGAATTTCCGATAAATACTGTCGTGAACATATCCACCTGCGTCTCCAGTAACTCATCCAATGTCAGAATTCGTTTTTCTTCGCCATCGCGCCCGATATTCCGCGTGATTCCACAGATTGTATCTCCAGATTTTTTCTGTAACAGAATCTGACACGCTTTCTGCAGATAATCATGTCGTTTGTGACTGGACGGATTGTACAGACAGATTGCGAAATCACCCTCAGCGGCTGCCGCAAGACGCCGCTCTATCAGCTCCCACGGTGTCAGCAAATCACTCAGACTGATCACTGTAAAATCATGCCCAAGTGGCGCGCCAAGCAATGCCGCACCGGATAATGCTGCCGTCACGCCCGGAATCACATGTACATCCACCTCCGGAAATTCTGTTGCCAGCTCCAATGTGATTCCTGCCATGCCATATACGCCAGCGTCACCACTACAGACAAGCGCTGTCTTCTTTCCGCCTGCCGCAGTTTCCAGTGCCAACCGACATCGTTCTACCTCCTGCCTCATACCATTCACCAGATATTCCTTATCCGGGTAATACGGTTTCAGCAAATCAATGTACACCTTATATCCCGCAATCACTTCGCAGGCTTCCACGACGTCGATTGCTTCCTGCGTCATCTTCTGTCTCGCGCCGGGGCCAAGCCCGACAATATACAATTCCTTCTTACTATCTGCGCTCATATTTCTCTCCGTTATTGCTCTATATTTCTATGTTATAGCTTCTGGTTTGGGTTTTTTCGCTTGTTTTTCGGCTCCCACACCCACCGCGTGGGTTTTTCTGCTTACTTTCCACTCGCTACACCCACATACGCCAGTGCTACCGTCACGCCATCCTGCGCCTGCTTGCGAAGCAACAGCTCTCCATCATTCGCGCCATGCTCGCTTGCATATTTCACTGCACTGCGCTCACATACATTATCCACGCCTGTCACGCCTGTCACGAACTCGGATGCGGAAAACGTCCCCGACACCGCCTGCAATTCTTCTGCCGTATATGTCTCAAACGGCACTTTCCTCGTCTCGCAGAATTCAAGCAATCCAGCCTCTTCCTTCTTCAAATCAATGCTCGCCACCGCACATAACGCTTCCATCCGCAAGCCTGCTTTCGCAAATGCATCCTGCACCGCATGCTCGATTTTATCCGAAGATGTTTCCTTCCTGCATCCAATTCCTGCTACGATGCAGAGTGGAACAAGCTGCAACATTTTCTCATCTGGCAGGATATCTCGTGGAGTTACAATAACCTGATACGAACCTATCTTTAATCTCCGAACATCGATTCTATTCCCGCATGCGTTCTTCTCTTCTTCCTGCGAAACCTCTGCTTCATCCACCCACACAGGCTTCGCCCCGGTCGCCAGCACCTCTGCGCTGATTGCCTTCGCCTTCGCCCAGTCCGTCACAACTAAATTATGTTCCCGCGCATAATCATCGATAGAAAACTGTCCTTCCACGTCCGTCGCCGTCGTAATAACCGGTGTTGCCCACATCACATCCGCCAGCATCTGTGTGAGTGCATTTGCCCCGCCGGCATGCCCGCTCACCAACGATATCACGTGTTTGCTGCATTCGTCCATGCACACGATTGCTGGATCTTTGGATTTGTGTGTCAGGTGTTCCGCTACACTCCGTACCGCGATTCCACTTGCTGTTACGAACACGATAGCGTCCACCTGTTCAAAATATTCGTCAACACATGCCTTCACTGTTTCCTTCATTGAAACCTCTGGAAGCGCCTCGCATTTTACCTTCGCAATAATTTCTGCACCGGAAATATTTTCCAGCTTCTTCGCCAATTTTTGCATTGTTGCATACCCACGCACACTGCATGTGATAAGCAGCACGCGGCGGATCCCTGCCGGAAGGGCAATCTCCGTCGCACCGCGGTATTCCGTTGCAAATGCTGCGTCATAGAGCTTTGATTTCTCATAGATACTTCCAAGTGCCGGAGATACGATGATCAGTGCCGTCTTCGTAATTCCCGCAGCTTCCATATCTTCCGGAAGCTTTGCCAGTGTCGTGCGGATGATTTTCTCTTCCGGCCACGTTGCTTTATACACGACAGCAACCGGCGTATCCTCTGCATATCCACCGATCAAAAGCTCCTGCCGTACCTTTCTTGCAAGCCCGGACGACAGATACAACACTAGACTGGCGCGATGTGCCGCCAGACTCCGCAGATTTTCCTTCTCCGGCACTGGCGTTTTCCCTTCTGCTCTTGTCAGAATCAAGGTCTGCGTCACATCCGGCAGCGTATACTCACACGCCAGCGACGCCGCGGCACCGAACACCGCACTCACCCCCGGGCACACATCATATGCAATTCCATATTCATCCAGCAGATCCATCTGCTCGCGGATTGCCCCATACACCGACGGATCTCCCGTATGCAGGCGCACCGTCCCTTTACCTGCTGCCTCTGCTTCCCGCATCACATCCACAACCGCATCGAGTGTCATATGCGCACTGTTATAGATCTTGCAATCCGCCTTTGCATAGGAAAGCAGCTCTGGATTTACAAGCGAACCCGCATAGATAATCACGTCCGCTTCCTTGATTCGATTCATGCCCCGCACAGTGATCAGATCACACGCACCGGGACCCGCTCCTACAAAATGTACCATTTATTTAACTCTCTTTCCGCATCACTCGTCTGCCCCAGATATCCATACTTCTCCGAAAATACAATAACTCCAAACCGCATCGTATCGCCGACTCTGCCTGCGACATGCTTCTCGATCGCCGCAAGGATACTCTGCATCACCACTTCCCGCAAGCCTTCTCGTTCCAACACATCCAACATCCGATCGGTATTGATACAGTCGTAGATTTCCTGTACCACCTTCGCTTCGGCGCCCGCCATCGCTGCATGCACCGCGAAGATTTCTCCTCGTCCATCTGCCACCTTGGAATGTGTGTTGAAAATTCCTGCCGCCAGCTTCACCAGCTTTCCGATATTTCCAACCAGCAAGAAATCCTTCATGCCATATGAGATTGCAAGGTCAATCGTATCACCGATATAATTGCTTGACTTGACGCTCTTTGTCAGATCAAGTTTCAAATATTCAGACGCATACGCCTGTCCATAGTTTCCCGGTGTGACTAATATTTTCTCTTCGCCGACCGCATGCAACTGCCGGATCTCCGTCTCGATCGTTGCCACAATCGCCTGCTCACTCATCGGCTCTAAGATTCCGCTTGTTCCTAGCACCGACAGTCCGCCCTCGATGCCAAGCTTCGGGTTAAATGTGCGCTTCGCCAGAGCCTCGCCCTCTGGCATCCAAACCGTGATGTGCAATGGCTCACTGACATTTGCTTTCTCGCACACATCTGCCACCGCCGCAAATATCATCTGCCGCGGTACACGATTAATTGCCGCCTGTCCGACTGCCTGTTCCAGGCCTTCTTTCGTGACACGCCCGATGCCGATTCCTCCATCTAATGTCAGATATGGAAATGATTCGCTGGTAAATGCGCAGGACCTGTCTTGGCTTCCATCTATCTGCTCTCGCACACGCTGCTTCGCATACGCCACCGTCACACAGACATCCGTGCCGTTTGTCACATCCGGATCATCGCCGCTGTCCTTCACAACCTTATAGCTTACCCTGTCTGCATCCGCCTCCAACAGATACACCGGAACGGAAACCGTCATCCCCTTCGGCGTGCGCAAGGTTACCGCATGGCTTTCTACCCCAAGCAGAAGCTGTATCGCTGCTGCCTGTGCCGCCGCTGCACTACACGTTCCTGTCGTAATGCCCAGCCGGAGCTTTTTTTGATTTTTGATCACATATTCTTCCATACGCATTTCCAATCTGTAAAATCTTCTTTATTTATACCATTTCATACGGAAATTGTAAATTTATTTCCGTTCCCGCTATGCACCTCTATTTTCAATCCTGGTTTTTCTGCTTACTTTCTTCCTCCCACGCCCATCGCATGGGCTCCGGTCATATATCGCGCTCACTTCACTATACCACATGATTTACTTCCGAAAAAAGAGCAGGACTTCCATCCTGCTCTCATGTGTATGAATTGCACAATTAACTATTTTTCTTTTCTTCTTCGGATCATACCTGTGATACCGACGCCTGCGCCAAGCATAAGCGTAATCATAATCGCTATCGGATATGCATCTCCGGTGGAAACCGTTTTATCCGTTTTCTTGCTTGTCTCTGTTGTCTTCGGGGCACCTGCCTGTGTAGTTGCTCCATCCGGCTGTTCCACGAATGTCTGCTGTGTGGTTGCCTGCTCACCTGTCGTCTGATTTTCTGTTGTTGTCGTTCCTTCTGTCGTCGTCTGCTCGCCTGTTGTGGATGGAGCCACGCCCTTTGCAACAACTACCTTGGTAGATGGCGACGCATAGTAATTGTTTGTTTCCTTATATCTTACGTAATAATCGCCATCGGAAAGCTGCGTCAGCGTCGTGCCTGTGCAGGCGGTCCAGCTTGTCTGATCAACACTATATTCCATCGTCGTTGCCAGATTGGCAATCTGACCATCATTTTTTCCATCAATTGTTTCTGCCGTCGGTGTCAATCCCGTCGGTGCATTCTGATCTGCCTTTTTGATGATGAAGTTTTTCACAATTTGTCCATGTAGACTATTTATTCCGTTGATCGTGACACTCGCTGTTCCTGCATCTTTGTTATTTGCATAAGTCAGTTTATAGCTTGTGTTCTCTGTCAGTATCTGTCCGTCATAGGTTACTGTCACGGTAGGTTTTTTTTCATTGCCATCATAGACATATGTATCCGGATTGAGTGTAACGGTAAGCTGTGAATCGGTGAGCCTGCGATAACGAAGTACATAATTGCTTGCCTCATTCCTCTGTTGGTCAAAGATTCTTGTTCCCTTTGCATTAAAACGATACCCTTCTGGCAGAAATTCTTTTACATCTAAACCATTCGCGACATTACCATAATTATTGATATATGCGTTTGTTCCAACCTCAAACACACAACTTTCCTGCATTGTTAGCTTCTCAAGCCAGCAATAATCACCAACCATATCCACCTGACTTGTTCCTTCCAATGCAACACCACCATTAGTAGCCCAGTAAAGATGTGATATCGTTAGTTTTACATCATTCAATGTCAACACTGGATCATTTCCAACATTTGCATTATCAATTTCCGCTGACATACTTCCATTTTTTATCGTCAATGCATTCATAGTGGAAATCTGTGTAATCGTCAAATTCTTGTCATTCAGATCAATCGTAAGATTTTTGTTTCCAATATCAACAGAACAGGTCTCCGTTGCGTCTGCCAGCATCTTGATTGTATAATTATTATATACATTTCTCGCCGCTACTTCAAACGTTGTATATCCCGCTATCTTCATTCCAGTCTCATCCAATACCTCTGCCACTTCTACCGCAGCCTTGACCGGCACAACCTTCGTCCCTCCGCTTATCGAAAAAATTGTGGCTGCTGCGATCACAACTGCCATCACCTTCCGCATTAACCTCTCTCTTACTTTCATTTTCTCTCCTCCTACTACCCAGGACTTTCCTGTCCCAAATATTATCCTCTTTACATTTTTTTCATTCTTTTTCTTTACCATACCTTTGGGGGCACGTCAACCCTTCTGGGACGAAATGCATTTTTCTGGGACGAAATGTCATTTGGATGCATAGATTCCTATAGGAAATTGTGTTACAATGTTAAAAATTACAATTTAACCATTCATCAGAGAGGAAATGAATATGAACCTTGCCATCGTGGATGACAATCCGGAAGAATTACAGAAATTATATAAAACCATTATGGATTACAGCCGCACGCACGATGTTGCAATCGCCTGTGACTGCTTCGCGACATCTGCTGCATTTCTTTCTGCATGCGCACAGATCTCATATTCTTTTGTTATCTTTGATATTTATTTACAGGATACAACCGGAATTGATCTGGCGGCAGAATTCCGCAGGAATGCTCCCCGGACACCTATCGTGTTCCTGACCAGCAGTCCGGAACATCGGGCAGATGCATTCCGGGTGCATGCATTTGATTATCTCGAAAAACCCGTAACCGGGGAGATGATCGCCCGGCTGTTCGACGAGCTGGCGATCACGCAGGAAGAAGAGACTGACACACAGGCATTTTCAATCTCGATAGACCGGAAGCAGATTCCGGTTTTATATTCTGACATCCGCTATATCACCTCGGATTCCAACTATCTACAGATTCAGGGGCGCGATGTGTTCCGTTGCCGCATGCCATTTCGCGAAGCCGCATCCATCCTCACACAGGACGAACGGTTTCTGACCATCAACCGGGGGATACTCATCAACCTGGACTATGTGCAGCATATGGAGAACGCTTCCTGCACCATGTGCGACTCCACAACATTTTCGATTCATAGGAAAAATGCAGCCGCCATCACACAGGCTTATATCTCTCACCAGTTTAAGCGGCGCACGAAGGCATTGACGAAAGGAGGACTCTCATGAATTTCTGGAACCTCGTTTACAGAGCCGCCGAATACGGCATTATCCTCCCCGGCATCTTTCTTTGCATCATCCCTGTTGCGGACTGGCTCATCATTCCCCAGAGAAAGCTCTATCCGGTGTTGCTGCCATGCATGGTTGCAGTCTGTTTTATGCTGGCGTGGGTGGATTCTTCCGGCTCCTACTACACAAACATATTCTTCTTCCCTCTGCTCGGCATCTGTCTGATTGCGTATTTTTTGACTGTAAAACTGGAAAAGTTGAAATTACTTTACATGTTTTTATGTGCAACCGCTGCGTTATCCTTCGGCTGCATCATGAACTATTACATCATCGCGCGGATCGATCCGCATTCCAACATACATGACGACTCCGTGCCCGGTCTGATCATACAATATGCGGTCAGTCTCCTCATTATGTCTGTGTTGCTCCGCATGCGGCACAAATACCGATGGCTGTTTGAGAATTTCAACACGACATTATTCTGGAGAATCGCATGGATGATTCCTGCAATCATCTCCTTTTGCAACATCTATATGATTCCGATTGATTATGCCAACATCCGCGTCGGGCGGGTCTTCCAGATTGCAATGGTGATCGAAGGTGTGCTGTTCCTGTTCTTCATGCTGTTCCAGTCCCTGTTGTACATCATCGCCGTCACGACCTCCCGGAAGATCGAAGCAGATTCCACCGCCCTGATGTACCAGCTTCAGGCAGACCAGTATGAGAAAATGCAGGCGTATCTGGATGAGACACGCCGTATCCGGCATGATTTCAAGCATACGATTGCAGTATTGAACGAACTTTCCCAGACCGGCCAATATGAGAAATTACAGGAATATATCTCCAACTATTCTTCCGAGATATCGAATGTACAGGCACCTGCCACCTATTGTGACAACCCCGTGGTCAACGCAACGATTCATTATTATATCGATATCGCCCAAAGCTATGGCATCCGGACGAAGCTGCAGGTTGTTATTCCAAAGGAGATAGCGATCTCGGATATTGACCTGTGCCTGATCTTCGGCAATCTGCTTGATAACGCAGTCACCGCATGCCGCCATGTCCGGACCGATGCCCGTTTCATCCGCTTATCCGCGGATCTCGACACCCCGGGGCACCTGTATATCACAATGGTAAACAGCTTTGACGGCAATGTCTGCACACGGAACGGAAAATACATCTCCACCAAGGAGCGGAAAAGCGGTATCGGTCTTGCCTCGATTCAGGCTACGACGCAAAAATACCACGGTTCCTCGAATTTTTATACCGAACAACATGAATTTATCTCGAATATCATGTTAAAACTAAAGGAAAATGAAACGGAGTAATTCTATGAATATCACAGTTATCTTCACCGGCGGCACGATTGGTTCGTCCGTACAGCAGAACTTTGTCTCCACCGATACACAGATGCCATATCGACTGCTGGCAATGTATGAGACCGAGCAAAAGAAAAAAGGAGCAGCCATCCCGCACTTTCAGACGGAAGCTCCTTATACAACCCTGAGTGAGTATATGGATGGTTCGCATCTGAACCTGCTTATCTCCTGCATCCGGGAGCAGCTCACAAAGGATATTGACGGCATCATTGTGACGCATGGCACGGATACGCTTCCTTTTACCGCCGCGGCGCTTGGTATGTGCTTTGCCTATGCAAAGGTTCCAATCCTGCTCGTGTCAAGCAATTATATCTTAGATGATCCGCGTGCAAATGGACTGACGAACTTTACCGCTGCCGTTGATTATATCACTTCCCCAACTTTGCCAACAGCCGTCGGCATCGCCTACTGTAACACCGGAAGTACGCCGAAGATCTACAATGCACTTGGCGTCTACAACCATTATCCGTTTGACGACAGTTTGTACGAACGTTCTTATGATGCATATGCGGATGCAATTGCACCTGTCCTTCAGGAGTTTTCCGACCTGCGGCAAACATCCGTCCACTTCGATACATCCTGCCCAGTATGCTTCTTCCAGTCCATGCCGGGTATGCAGTATTATCTGCCGGACAATGCATGCGTAGTGTTGATCCACGCTTACCACTCCGGTACGATCAATACGAAAAATCCATCTCTGCTTGCACTCGCCGAACAGGCGGCACAAAAAAAGATCCCGGTCTATCTGACCGGAATCTCTGCATCTTCTACTGATTATGACAGCAAAGCGATATACGAATCTCTTGGGATCATCCCGCTTCCAGAATACAGTCCGCTTGTTGCGTATATGTATCTATGGTACAAATACAGCCAAAAACACTGATTATTTTCCCTGCAGGAAATCCTGCATCTTCTGCAGGTTAGCTGCCATCAGATCATATCCATTCTGATAGAATGCTTCCTGCTTTTCTTTATCCTGCTCAAACTTGCTGATGCTGTCTAACTCCGGACGGAACACGAGAAGCTTTCCTTCCTTCTCGTATCGGTCGATCCGGTCTAACTGCTTCGCATACATCTCACGTCTGCGCATCAACGTATCATAAAATGCCGGATATTTCTTCTTATAGGTACGCATCAGCACACGAATCTTTCCATAGTTTGTCGGTGCTTCCTCTGGCTTTCTTGTCAAAATACAGACAACCCGGTCACATCCAACCTCAAATGCTCGCTTCACCGGAATCGAATCAGCCAGACTTCCATCCATATAATGGAATCCATCTAATTCAACCGGATTGCACAGCACAGGAACTGAACACGATGCCTTGACTGCCGTCAGCATGCGCTTCTCATCCTCTGTCTTTGCGATATATTCGGCTTTTCCAGTCTCGCAGTTTGTCACTACGAGTTCTACCTCCGATGGTGACGCAACGAACTTCTCAAAGTCAAATGGATACTGCTTATGCGAAAACTCCATCACCATACGATCTAAATCAAGCATCTTCTTGCTTTTACGCATCTGCTTGACACCATAATATGCATTTTCACCGCTTGCGGTAATCGTCCATTTGGTACGACCTTTTTGCCCTGCCAGATAATTAACCGCGTTTCCAGCGCCGGCAGATACTCCTACCACATAATCAAATACTATCTGATTATCCATCAGGCAGTCCAATGCTCCTGCGGTAAAAAGCCCGCGGAACGCACCGCCCTCTAATACAATACCTGTCTTCACGTTTTTCATCTCCTCGGATCTGCTTCTTTTAATTCGTCAAGCTTCTCCTGAATTCTCTTCTTTACCAATTCGCATACATCATGCTTCCGCAATTTTCCATATTCTTCATATGGAATCGGCGGCAGGAAATGTACCTGTGTCCGAACCTTCTCAAAAGTATTCGTATCCATCGACCTCCACGAATCGTAGATCACAACCGGAACCATTGGTGTCTTGGATTTTAACGAACACGAGAAACACCCGGACTTAAATTCCTGTAACTCATTTTTATTATCCGTATAACCGCCCTCTGGGAAAATCAAATATGGTTTTCCATCCTTCACACGCTCGGAAATCGTCTTCAACGCCCCGATCTGCTGCTTCGGATCCTCGAACGATATCGTGGTTCCCTCCACCAGACCACATACCTGTCTTGCAACCAGACGGTCTGCGGATTTCTCTTCCCACAACATCGCACATGGCTTCGGATGTGCCAGCATGATACCAAGTGCATCGTATTTCCCCTGATGGTTGGCATACATGATGTAGCCGCCATCCTGTGGCAGATTCTCCCTGCCAAAAACATCCGTCTTGGTACGGGCGCGTCTGCGCATATGATTCTCGATCTTCATCGCAAAATCATACCGCTGCTGTTCGGTGTATTTTTCTTTGTGTTTTATCATATAATTCGCACGCGGAATATGCGTGGCAACGAACAACGGACTCGTTGCAACAACGAATTTAAATCTCAAATTTTTCAATCTATCTCAACCCTTATATCCCCATGCCATCCTGCATAGTTCTGTGTCTGCCTGCAACCTGGAGCTATCACAACATCTTCTTCTTTCGCAGCACAATTGTCACTACAATACAGATGACAAGTGTAAGCACACATATAATCATAAATCCCCATGGTTCCTTTGAAAACGGCATACCGTTGCCATTTACATTCATACCATATAATCCCGATATAATCGTCGGTATGGACATGACGATCGTAATCGCAGCCAACAGCTTCATGATGTTGTTCAGACGGTTATCAATGAATGTTGACATCAATTCCCGTGTACCCTTTAAGATATCCCGGTAGATCTGCGTCATCTCTATCGCCTGCAGATTCTCGACAATCACATCATCCAGCAATTCCTGATCCTCCGGGAATTTCCGGATTCCGCTATACCGTGTCAGACGGTCCACGACCATCCGGTTCGCACGCAATGATGTATCAAAATACACCAGGTTGGATTCCATCTCATGCAGGTTGACGATATCGGCATCCTCCGTTGCGCCTCCCATACGTTCCTCCATCTCAAGTCTGCGCCGGTCAATAATCCGAAGATACGACTGATATAACATGCTCGTCCGGTACATAATCTGATAGGTAAAACGCACCTGCTTCTTCGTGGTAAAATCCCGTATATTATTGACAATAAAATGCTTGAGCACCGGTGTCTCCGCCGAACACACCGTGATAATTGCATCGTCCGTCCATACAACCCCCAGCGGGATGGTTGTATATGCCTCCTGGTTGTGCCGGATCTCAACCGAAGGAATATCGAATAATATCAAAACATAATCATCGTTGACATCCACACGGGATGACTCCTCATCGTCCAGTGCAGCCCGGATATCTGCGAGATCCACATTATATCTTCTTGCAATCTCGAGACTCTCGTCCTGCGTCGGCGCTGTCAGATTGATCCATGTACCAGGCATAAACTCATCAATCTGTCTGAATTTTCCATTCTCTGTAATGTACTTACTGATCATATCCTTCTCGCCTCATTGTCTCCCTTTTTCATGGCAAAAGCCTCACTGTCACATATTTTATCACGACTTTTCCCATTCGGAAACCCCTAAATATATTTCTTTAAATAAATATTCACTCTGCCCTTTCGCGTCTCACTTCCGGCACCGCAATACCGGAACTTTCCGTACCCGCGGACCGAGAAACTATCGCCATCTTTTAAGACCAGACTGTTGCGTTCCTCAATTCTGCCGTTCCGTGTGACTTTCTTCGCCCGGAACATATCCAGCGTCTCGTTGCGGGAGCATTTCGTGACGGCTGCAACGATGGCATCAAACCTCGGTGCACTGACGATCACGTGTATATCCTCAAGTACAGGCTTCAGATCCTCGATCTCACCCTCCACGAGAGAGGTTTTCACGTTCGTATGTTTTATCTTTGTCAGTTGCTCCATAATATATGCAGCGATATTCTCCTGACAGAAAATATATGCCCGCTTTCCATCCTTTACCAGAATGTCACCGAGAACAGACCGTTCAATCCCCAGATTCATAAGCGCGCCGAGAAAATCGCGATGACTCAGATCTTCAGCGAATTTGTCCAGTAATGGTTCTACCAGAATAATCGAGATGGGGAACACGCCCGCATACCCAAACAATTCTTCCGAGCCAAACTGCACCATCTGCCGTTCGCACTCCGGCGTTCCGCCGAAGCAGGTCATCCCAACAAAGGAGAAATCCGCCTGCTTCTCATAGACCACCGCAAGCTCCGCGGGTGCCAGGAATCCGGAGTATGTATAAATATTTTGTCTGTACGCACGCTTCGCCAAGTCCTGCAAACGCGCAATCAATACCTGTTCTTCGTTCATATCTACTGATTCATAGATTAACCAAGAATCGCCTTATCATTCGCGAATTCTTCGCCACTTGCCTCTTCAAACTTGCGAAGCAGATCTGCAACGGTCAGCTTCTTCTTCTCTTCACCACGGATATCGAGAATGATATTGCCATCCATCATCATGATCAGCCGGTTTCCGTGTGCGATTGCATCCTTCATATTATGTGTGATCATCAACGTGGTCAGATTATCGCGGTTGACGATCATATCGGTCGTCTGCAATACCTTCGCCGCAGTCTTCGGATCAAGAGCGGCTGTATGCTCATCGAGGAGCAGGAGCTTCGGCTTCTTCAGGGTTGCCATCAGCAGTGTGAGTGCCTGTCTCTGACCACCGGACAGAAGTCCTACCTTCGATGTCATACGGTCTTCCAAACCAAGTCCCAGTGTAGCCAGCATCTCACGATACTTTGCATGCTCCTTCTTCGTGATTCCGGCTTTCAAAGTACGGCTGTCTCCCCGGCGGAGTGCCAGTGCCAGATTCTCCTGAATCTCCATTGTCGCTGCTGTTCCGGTCATTGGATCCTGGAACACACGGCCGAGATATTTGGCACGCTTATATTCCGGAAGCTTTGTTACATCGGCATCCCCAATCAGGATCTGTCCCTGATCGACCGGCCATACACCGGCGATTGCATTTAACATCGTAGACTTACCGGCCCCGTTTCCACCGATGACGGTTACGAAATCGCCATCCTCCAGCGTCAGATTCAGTCCTCTTAATGCCATTTTCTCATTGACCGTTCCCGCATTGAAGGTCTTATAAATATTCTTCAGCTCTAACATAGTATTTACGCCTCCTTCTTCTCTGCGGTTGCCGCAAGCTTCTTACCCTTGTTGAAATGTTTTCCCTTCCAATAAGGCACTGCAAGGAATACTGCTACGATCAAAGCCTGGAACAGCTTCAACAAATCCGTATCGACGCCGAGCCAGATAACGATCTGCAATACGATGAAATAAATCACTCCACCGATACCAACCGACAGAAGCTTCAATGCGAAGTTCTTGAAGATACGGCTGAATATTGCCTCACCGATGATAACCGATGCCAGACCGATTACGATCGCACCTTTACCCATATTGATATCTGCAAATCCCTGATACTGTCCAAGACATGCACTTGCAAATGCAACCAGACCATTCGAGATCATCAATCCGAGTACCTTGTTGAAGTTCGTGTTAATACCCTGCGCACGCGCCATATTCTCATTACAACCCGTTGCACGAAGCGAACTACCAAGCTCTGTACCGAAGAACCAGTACAAAATTCCGATGACAACAATCATAAATAGAAATACGACAAAGATGGAATTCTTATAGAATGCCACTCTCTTTATGTATCGGAGAGAAACTGCCAAATCATATTTGTCCACATTGATCGGCTGATTTGCCTTCCCCATGATCTTCAGGTTCACTCCCCACAGACCAAGCTGTGTCAGAATACCTGCTAAGATCGCCGGGATTCCCATCGTTGTATGGAACAATCCAGTTACCAGACCAACAAGCATACCTGCGAGTGTCGCGATCGCCATCGCGGCTGCTACATGATACCCTTTCTGCATCAACATAATACATACGGCTGCGCCGGTACACATCGTTCCATCGACGGACAAATCGGCGATGTCCAGAATCCGGAACGTAATGTACACGCCAATCGCCATAATACCCCAGATCAGACCCTGGGCAATCGCGCCTGGCATGGCATTGAATAAAGCACTTACATCCATTTCTTTCTCTCCTTTATTTCTTCATTAACAAAAGTCGGGTAGAAAAACTCTACCCGACTACTATACTATAATAATACAACAAAAATCAAGTAAATACGCTTGTTTTCGCTATTCTTTTCGATTACTCGTTTGTGATTGCTTCGTAATCATCTGGTACGCTGATACCGAGTTCGTCACAGATATCCTTGTTGTACTTCTTTGTAAACTGTGGTGCATACTCGATTGGCATCTCTTCTACCTTAGACTCACCCTTCAGGATCTTGGCTGCCATCTTACCAGTTGCGACACCCAGATCATAGTAGCTGATAGAAAGTGTTGCAACACCACAACCCTTACAGATACCTTCCTCGCCGGCAACTACAGGAGTCTTTGCTGGCATACAGATATTCTTGATGATCTCTGTATTAGCTGCGACTGTGTTATCTGTTGGAACGTAGATCACATCACTTGCATTGGCTGCAGATGTTGTGACTGTTGAAAGGTCATTGGAATCGGAGAAGGAATAATACTCACATGTATATCCAAGCTTCTCCAGAGCTGCCTTGACTGTATCTACCTGATACTGGGAGTTTGCCTCTGCTGAACAGTACAGAAGTCCGACTGTCTTTGCATCTGGGAACAGCTCCTTGATCATATCTGCCTGACTCTCCAGTGGTGCAAGATCCGATGTACCAGAAATATTTCTACCAACGGTACCATTGAAATCAGAAAGCTCGAGTGCAACACCATATTCTGTTACAGATGTACCAAGAATCGGAATCGTGTCTGTACCGGCTGCGGCTGCCTGTAATGCAGGCGTTGCATTTGCAAGGATCAGATCTACATCGCTGCTCACAAAACCATTGATGATCGTCGCACATGTATTTGCATCACCCTGTGCGTTCTGCTCATCAAACTTGATTCCATCCTCACCAAATTCTTCGACTAATGCATCCTTAAATCCCTTTGTTGCAGCATCGAGTGCTTCATGCTGTACCAGCTGACAGATACCTACCGTATAAGTATCATCCTTCTTGCCGCCACAGGCGCAAAGGGAAAGTGTCATTGCAGCAACAGATGCAACTGCAAGTAATTTCTTTAATTTTCTCATGATTCTCTTCCTCCTCGACGATATGCATGTCTTCGCTGCATATCCATTTTCTTTACTCATTTATTGCTCTAATAGGTTAATGATTTAGTGTAATAAAGTATTACAGTAACAGATTAAACCACGATTATTTAAAAATGTCAAGTTTTTGTAACCTTTTCGTCCGCCCACGTGTATAATCTGTGAAAGGCCTTTTGAAACAGACGGAGGATGTGACTATGAAGATACCAATACGGATACTGATGGAACGCTATCAGAATCATTTATACCGGATTGCATTCAGTATCTGTCAGAACCGCGAAGACGCAGAAGATGTCGTGCAGGACACCTTCCTGCAATATCATATTCTGAAGAAAGAATTTGAAGACGAAACCCATATCCGTGCATGGCTGATGCGGGTTGCAATCAACAAATCCAGGAATATCGTTCGCGCCTTCTGGCGGAAACACCGGCAATCCTTAGAAAGCTATATGGAGGAGCTGGATTTCCCAGATACTGAAAGCAGTACCCTGTTCGAGGCAGTGCTGCGGCTCCCGGAGAAACAGCGCACCGTCATTCATCTCTTCTATTATGAAGATTACACGATCAAGGAAATCGCAGAAATACTGCATGTAAGCGAGAGCAACGTCAAGGTTCGCTTAAACCGTGGACGCGCCGCTCTTCGAGAAGAAATCAAGGAGGATTGGAACTATGACGAATCATGAAAAATATAAGCAGGCATTTGACTGCCTGACGACCGACGCAGAAATCAACTTAAACCCGGCATCCATCCGGCGCAGCCGGACAACCCGTGTGGTTCGGCGCATGTGCTACACTGCTGCATGTCTGGTCATGATGTTTGCCGCATCGAACGGCATATGTTACGCGGCGACCGGGAAATCTCTTGTGCACACAATCATTGTTATGGCAGATGGCTCGAATGTGGAGATCTCCGAGGACGACAACTCGGTTACATTTACCATCGAAAAAACAGGAGATCTTTCTTACACGACTGCCGAGAACGGACGCCTGTATCTAAATCTGAATGATGAGAAAACAGACATCACCGATCAGTGCAGCGACACAGACTATTTCCGGAAGGATTACACCGATTCCGAAGGAAATAAGCATGTGCTCATCGCAGGCGGAACCGTGGAAAGCTACGGCTGGGCAGAGTATATCTTCAATGCAGAGGGAAAATATATTTTCAACACGATGAATATCCCAACTGACGAGGCGAATCCGGATGAGACGCCTGTATGGTTTGCGAAAGCCGAAAAAGACCTTGGAGTTGACGCAGACGCTCTGTTAGAGCAGGGCGGTTCCTACAAAATAGATGAAACCGGCATCGAACAGACCGAAACCGTGACAGAATCTGCACAATAATTGATTTTGCCGTTGCAACTACCCCCTGTATCCGCTATAATCAAAGTAGACTGTTGTGCAAAATATGCAAATTATCATGCATTTTTTGTACGAATTGATTAGCAACAGGGGGTAATTTTAATGATAGCTGGAAAAGAAGAAATCGAACGCCAGAAAGTATTCGGTCGTGACCACTTTGTATATGAAGAAAATTCCTACTTTATCGATGTCAACGATGACTCCGAGCGTATGTGGTTCCAGAACCGGATTGGTGTACCAAATTATAAATGGTTTCAGGAAGGTACGGGCGACAAGCACTGGGTTCTCTACAATCCGATCTGTTTTATGCCTACCAAGAACTGGAATGGAAAAAAGATTCTGAAATTTAACTACCGTGAATTCAAGGGTGGACGTCTGGAGGTTCCGATCAATGCAAGTAGCTGCTGTGGTATGTTCTCCTGGGTAACGCTCCCGGAAGGCTTCCAGATCGGCGGACTGTTCAACACGCGTGGCATCAAGGACATGAACCTGATGTTTGCAGGCTGTGTTATGCCGAAGGGCTTCTCGCTCGGTGACCATTTCCACACGAAGGAAGTCGAGGATATGCGATACATGTTTTACCAGAGTTCTGTATCCGAGGCATTTGATTTCGGTAAGATCTTTGATACATCGCATGTCATGAACATGGAGTATATGTTCTCTGAGTGCCGTATCCCGGATGGACTGAAATTCCCGGAGCGGTTCCTGACTGCACAGGTAACGAATATGGATCACATGTTCTACGAGAGTGTGTTCCTTGGGAAAGCGGATTTTGGAGACGGCTTTGTTGTATCGCCGGGCACGAACACGAATGATATGTTCACGGACTGCATGTTCGGGGACGAGAAGATTGATAACAAGTACAACCAGGATTTCAACTATGTGAAATCTCGCCTTAGTTGACGGAATTTGCATGTACTTAAGTTAAACGAAGCACGCTGTATAATTCTTGATACTTCATATCGGAGCCAGAGTATATACGATGTATTGAAACTAAGAAGTACTAAATGTTCTGATTCAAATCATAATACCGTACGCAACCGCCGCCAATTCGCCATCCGTGGCTCAGTGGCGGCTTGTTTGAACATCGTGTTCAAACATTGCTGGTAACTCACAGAACATCAAGTACTTCTAAGTTCCAAACATATGTATATTCTCCGGCTCCGATACGAATTTATCAGTATTATACAGCGTGCTTCTGTATTTACTGTATGGGTTAAGCAAATTCCTCACGTCTAAGGATGTACATGAAGGAAATTGTGAAATCCTCAACATAAATTAAGATGCACCACAAATATCTTTCTAAAGCAGACCGTTGAAGCACGTCGGCACTTAATGAGTGCGAAGCGCGAATTTAGTACCGCTACGTGCTGAACCGAGCGAGAGCGCGTCTGCATAGAAATATATTTGTGGTGCATCTCTTTATATAATTATCTTTCACAATTTCCGTATCGTTTATTTCACATATTTCCGGTAGAACGTATCAAGTTCGAGCGGCTTATCGTAGTAGTAGCCCTGGATACATTCGACACCTGCGTTTCGTACGATGGAGAGTGCTTCCACTTTCTCGACACCTTCCGCACAGACAGCGATACCAACCTTCTTGCAGTATGTAACGATGAATTCGATCAGCGCTTTGTCCTTCGGTTTCTCGGTGATACTCCGCGTCATCGTGTGGTCAAGCTTCACCATGTCGGCAGGAATGTCTTTGAGTACGGTCAGCGATGCATAGCCGGTTCCGAAGTCGTCAAGCGCAATGCTGATACCCGCATCCTTGAATGTCTGCAGGACGTCCGATAGAAATGACGTTTGCTCCACCCGGCAGCTCTCCGTCAGTTCCAGCATGACCGCATCATGCGGAAGCTGATAATGATCGAGCCGTTCCACAACATAACCTAAGAGCTCCGGATCTTTGAACTGTACATAAGACACATTGATCTGCAGACGTTTCAGTGGCAAATGCCCGATCTGTTCCCGCCACCTGGCAAGCGTCTGTAATGATTGGTCGATCACCCATTTTCCAACCCGGATGATCTCCTTGGAATTCTCCAGAATCGGAATAAAATCCATCGGTCCAATCACACCGAATTCCGGATGAATAAAGCGGAGTAATACTTCCGCTGCATCACAGACCTCGCTCTTCGTCTCCACGATCGGCTGCATTACAATACGGAAACCCTTACAGTCTTCCTCCACGCACTCCCGGATTGCCTCCTTCAGACGTGTCATATATTTCTTCTGTGCAAATAATTCCTTGCTGTAGAATACAACATCATCGGTATTCGTCAGCTTTGCATGATCAAGGGCGTAAAACAGGTTACTTTGAATCTGGTCTAAGAACTCCCCATCTTCAGGGAAGAACGCTGCCGCTGCCTTAAACCGCAGGTGTACCACCTGCCCGGACACGACCAGATTCCGCATAAAGCTGTCTACGAACTTCTTGTATTCTACAATACGCTCCACACCTGCATCCTGCATGACAATCGCAAAATTCGCTCCGTCCATCCGAAATACATGACAGTTGTGGAGCACACCCTCACGCAGCTTCTCTCCGATCAAGGCGAGCACCTTATCACCATAAGCATAGCTGTATTCTGCATTGATCCGCTTGAAGTTCTCCAGCCCGATCATGAGAATTCCACCCCGCGCGCGGTCATCCAGCAGACGGTTTAACTCACTCCGGAACTGATGAACGGTCCACAGATTCGTGACTGCATCGATCTTTGTCTGATATCCCATATTCGTGACAAGACCACCAAACCACTCTGCTTTTCCATCCGCATCGTAAGTCATGTATCCACGGCAATTGACCCACACATATTCTCCCTGTGCGTTCTTGATACGGTACTCACAGTTGTGATACGGCGTTACGCCATGGAGAAGCTCCATAAGACTATCTGTATATGGTTCCACATCCTCCGGATGAATCCGGCTGATCCACTCCCGCGTGGAATCTCCGAATATCTCCCCCGGTAATCCGAAATATTCCACTGCCGATGCAGACCAGCGTATCATGTCTTCTTTTAAATTGCCATAAAATAAAAAAGTTTTGCCCGGTGCTTTGGATACCAGGTCAAAATAACGTGACTCGAATTCTGACTTGTCCACTCATACACGCTCCTTCCCTCTTGCTTTTCATTCTCTTGTGTATGCATATCAGAATGTTTACATTTTTTGCATATCTTTTCTTATTTATTATATAGGATATTTTCCAAATAGGCAATACATACTGCCAGAATATGAAAACAATCGTGCAAAACCGTTCCATTTCCCTCCGGTTCCTTCCGATACGAGCGGTACAAACTGTTGAAGCTTGTCCGGGAAAAGCATTTATCTACCGCATCCCGCATATTCGGCAGGACTGCAAGCATATCCCGCATATAAATATGCAACTGCTTTTCGTATCGGATATGCGCAAAAAATCCACTGGTATAGCGCATTGTGTGCGGATACGTGAAGCGGTCTGCCAGATAATGTGTCGCCTTTCCCATCTGGTAATAATCACGCACCGACAGTTTCTCCCGTTTCCGCAGCACGCGGTACACCCGGTTGACAAAAAAACGAGACCCTTCCGCTGTATGCCCACCGATCAGCATACGCCGATGGTCATTCAACGACAAAGGTCCCGCATCTTTTTGTTGTCTATGCGCGCGCAGCAACTGAAAATATCCATGGATGTATGAACATTTGTTAACATCCGGCATGATATTTCCAATTACAAATGCGTATTTTTTTACCGGTTCTTCTATCTCAAATACACGTGCAAGATAACGCCCTAAGGCAAGATGATCTTTGGTTTGCATAAATCGAATCCCTACTTCTGTTCTTTTATTTCCAGCTCCGGCTGCATCGAAGCGACCTTCGTATTCGCCGGGATGGATGTCGTGACAAAAGAGTTTCCGGCTACAACAGAATTCTCACCGATCACAGTCTCGCCACCTAAGATAGTAGTATTCGCATAAATCACAACATTATTCTCGATCGTCGGATGACGCTTCACACCGGAAAGCAGCTGTCCCTTCCGTGTGGAGAGTGCTCCAAGCGTTACGCCCTGATAGATCTTCACATGATCGCCGATCGTCGTCGTCTCGCCGATGACGATTCCCGTACCATGATCGATACAGAAATATTCGCCGATCGTCGCACCCGGATTAATGTCGATTCCGGTCAGTCCGTGTGCATATTCCGTCATGATACGCGGAATATAAGGTACATTTAACTCATACAGGACATGTGCATACCGATATACAAAAATCGTGAAAATCCCCGGATAGGAAAGGATGATATCCTGGTGGTCCTTCGCCGCCGGATCACCGTTAAACTCCGCATCCACATCCTTTAAGATCATCGCCTGAATGTCCGGGATCTTCGCGATAAATGTTGATGTATACTCCTCCGCTTTCGCACGGATCTCTGCATCGGCAAGCTCCTTGTTATCGAACTTTAACGCGACACGTACCTGCTTAAACAGCCGTTCATAGAGGATTGCCAGCGTGCTACCGGCGAAATTATCCTTTGACACATACGCCATATTTTCAGAGCCGAAAAATCCCGGAAATGTAACCGTACGCAGTCCTTCTATAATCGAAATGATCGCATCCCGGTCTGGCACGCAATCGCCAAGTGACATATCAAAAATCTTCTGTGCTTCATAATTTCCCTTCAGGCGCGCGGTTGCCTCCTGAATCGTCTTATTTACAATTGTACCCATGACCTGCCTCCAATATCTATTCAAATCATAACCACCTCACACCCTCAGATGCATATGCCGGTCTGCATTTTATACCGGACACATATATTGCAATTCTGTTCATACTATATTATGATATAGAAAAATTGCGCGGATGTGCAATGACTATTTATATTTTCAATATTTATACTATACTATTATAAAACAAAAAAGTCCAAGGAATTTTTCGGAGGAACTATGAATAAGAAAGCATTGATCGCTATGAGCGGCGGTGTCGACAGCAGCGTGGCGGCCTTTCTGATGAAGGAGCAGGGCTACGAATGCATCGGTGCCACCATGAAATTATATCAAAACGATGACATCGTCATCAACAAGGAACACACCTGCTGTTCCTTAGACGACGTGGAGGATGCCCGTGCTGTGGCACATTCAATGGGCATGGATCACTACGTCATGAACTTCAAGGAACATTTCAGGGAACAGGTCATGGACAAGTTCGTGCATTGCTACGAATGTGGCATCACACCGAATCCCTGCATCGACTGTAACCGCTATTTGAAATTCGAATATCTGTACCAACGGGCACAGGAGCTTGGAATGGATTACGTTGTCACCGGACATTATGCGCAGATTGTACAGGATGAAACAACCGGGCGCTATCTCTTGAAGAAAGCAGTCGACGCAAGCAAGGATCAGAGCTATGTGCTCTATTCCCTGACACAGGATCAGCTTGCGCACACACAGTTTCCACTCGGCGGCATGCCGAAAAGCGAGACGCGTGCCATCGCGGAAGCACATGGTTTTGTCAATGCGAAAAAGCACGACAGTCAAGATATCTGCTTTGTGCCGGATGGAAATTATGCGAAGTTCATCGAACAGCATGCGTGCAAGACTTACCCGGAGGGCGATTTCGTTGATGTCCACGGCAATGTCTTAGGACGCCACAAAGGAATCATCCGCTACACGATCGGACAGCGCAAGGGACTTGGGCTGGCACTGAAAGAGCCGATGTATGTCATGGATGTCGACATCGAGAAAAATCAGGTTGTCCTCGGGCGAAACGAAGACCTCTTCTCGAAGCGCCTTGTCGCAAATGATGTGAATCTCATCTCAATCAGCCATATAGATGCCCCGGCCCGTGTCACTGCGAAGGTCCGCTATCGTCACACGGAAGCTCCTGCAACTGTGAATCCGCTGCCGGACGGAAAGATCGAAGTCATCTTCGACGAACCGCAGCGTGCGATCACGAAAGGACAGGCCGTTGTTTTATATGATAGTGATATTGTAGTCGGCGGCGGCACGATCTGTGAGACAGAAAAACTATATTAAACTATTTTCTGCATAAAAAGAACTCGTAACAATCACATGCACACGCAAGCATGTTTGTTTACGAGTTCTTTTCTATTTCATTATACTTGATAGTCCTATATTGGAATTATAATTGACGTTCTGCGTCTTCAACTCCACCATATCCATACAGGCATGCCATATAATTCATGATGTCGTATGTCAGGTTGCCGCCTGCCTGTGCGATATCGGTCACAAATTTGCCAAACAGGATAAACGTCCGGTCTCCATAGGCAGCAATGTCTCTGCGCAGTGCCGATTCGATTGTCTCCTGTGCATCATTTGTATAGATAAAACGTACATAACCTGCCATCTTCGGATAATTCTCGATGAATTTCTGCAGCCAGTCTAACTGGATCTGCACCAGATCCTCTTCGATGCCAATCCGTTTCTCACTCCGCTCTACCTGCAAAGAATTTCCTGCCTTACAATCCTGCAGATAGCTTGCAAGCAGATCATTCGTCCAAGCCAGATACCGGCTCTTCCGCATGATGAAGAATGTATTCCAGTCGTCCGGATAGATGGTACTTCCAAACAACTTCCACTCCGCATCTATGATTGCCGCAATCGTTTCCTCGCGGTCAAATGGCGTTTCATTGCTCCATTCACGTGCCAGTCCCATCTCTTCTTCGAGGTCATATTTTGATTTTTCTGTTGTCTTTTCTTTTGCCGCCTGCTTCAAATCGTTTACATACTCGCGGTAGTTTGCTTCCATCTCGGCATCCTCCACGGCACCGAAATCACCGCGATCCACACGCTGTACCAGATCCTGCGCATATACATCAAGGAATGTATCTGTCCCTTTCACTACGCCCTGCATTTTAAGCTCCATCAACAGATATTCTGCAATATCCTCAAAGCAGGACACAATCTCGTCTTTATAATTCGTCTCATACGCGCTATACGTACGTCCTTCCCACGCAGCTGCCTGATTCGGAATCACTGCGATCCGGTCAAGGATCGGAGCCACGCTGTCAATGAGCGACAGGCTCTGCATGCCTTTCCGCATCCATTTATAATAAGGTGCATACTTCTGATTCAGCAGATAAATGATCTCCATCGTGTACTGCATGCCCTTTGCCACGCAGAGATTCGCGGTCACATAATCCTGTCTTGCCATCATACGTGCATAATTCGTCTGCGCTGTCTGCGCAAATCCATGCAGTTTCTCTGCCAGACGCATCATCCATACCTTTGTTGGATAATACTCAAGCAGACTCTCCCGTATCTTTGTAAATGCACCGGCATCATCGCGGAACACCATTCCATTGGTCGCCGCCGCCAGCTTCTCTTCTGAGATCTGCCGCCAGCTATCCGGGAGAATATAACCACCCTCTGCGGTTTTCTGTACCTTCACGCCAAGCAGATTCTCATAGAACTCGCGCACAGAGGAAACACCTCTTCTATGTGACAGCACCTTGTTGACCGAGTTTGTCGGTGCTTCAATTCCATTTTCACGTAAGAATTCATCGCCAAAATCAACCAGAAGCTGCTCATACGATTTCTGCAGCATACCTCCGATACTCCGGTAATCCTCCTCTGAAAGCCACAGACAGAATCCCAATGCAAAATCATGATCGCGCGAAATGGCATCGTCATAGCCAAAGCATTCCGAACCCTCTCCGACAAGTCCGACGGCAATCCGTGCCTCGTAATTCGGAAATTCCTCATGGATCATCTTCGCACCATGCAATTCATAAAAACGCTTGCAGATATGCAGCCAGTTATTCTCTGCATTTGGCTGAACCGTATCCTCCGATAATGTATCCACATAATCGGACTGTCCCTGTGCCGCTTCCTTGGTCCCGATTTCCTGCGGCACTGTTTCCGCCTGCACTTCTCCCATATGCACAATATTCGTCAGATATTTTACAGAAGGATTTGTTTTCATATCCGCAGTCAAAACTGCCGTCTGTTCTTCTTCCTCTTCCTTCTTCATTTCCTCGGCATAATATTTCGCCTGCTTATAACGCTCTTCGATTTCCAGATATGCATTCGATTTTCCGACGTGCTTTTCCATTTCCTGCATCGCCTGCATATAATAATCCGCTCCCTGCACATACGCTTCACGCATGCAAAGTGCATCGCCCATCATCGCAAGTGCCGTACTGTAATGGAAATCGCGTTTTCCATCCCATTCAAAGATACGGAGCGCACGCTCCAGACATTGCAGTGCTTCCTCATACATGGTGGATGCCGTTGTGCCATCTACCCGCTGTCCATTTGCGCCCATGGCGGCACCGCCTGCGAGCTGCAGCAACACCTGTGCCAGATTGCACCGGGTCGTTGCCTGCTCCATCCATGCATTCTGCTGTAGATCTACGACCGCAAGTGCCCGTCGGAATGTCTCTTCTGCCTTCTTCAGCTCGCCACTTCCCTGGTAGACAAACGCCCAGTTATTATAGAGTGTCGCGAACCGGTAATCTCCCGCAGAAAGCTTCTCCCGGTAAAGTACCTCCACACGTTCAAACAAATTCTGTGCTTTCATATAATAGCCAAAGGTACGATACGCATTTGCCACATTTAACAGGCTCGTTGCATATTCTACCGTGCCTTCCATGCCCATCTTTACGAGTATATCTTCAATATCCGCACAATACCGAAGTCCCTTTGCATTCTGATTTGTATCCCTGCATAACCCCATCATTTCATTCAGCAGAGAAAGTGCCGATGCATAATCCCGCTCATCCATCGCCACTTCAATATTGGTCGTCAGAAACTCCTCTATATCTTCCAGAGAATGTGTTCCAAACATATTGTCATAATCCATCAATACCTGATTGATATCCATCAGTCGTACCTCCTCTTTTCCCCGAATGTTCTTATGCACACGCTTTTTGCTGCATTGCATCCACAATGCGGTTTCGCACCAGCTTTGCAATCTGATCCGTTGTAATCCCCTCATACTCTTCCGGATAAATCGCTGGCAGGAAATGTACCTGTGTCTTTACACGCCGCAGAGAATTGATCTCAAATGGTTTATAGGAATCTACCAATAACACGGGAACAATCGGACAATTTGCACGCACTGCACATTTGAATGCCCCCGGCATGAATTCCTTGATCGCATTCCGGTTATGAAAATACCCGCCCTCTGGAAATACAATGTACCGTCTGCCTTTTTTTACTTCTTTTGTCACTTTCCGGACCGCCTCTACCTGACTTTTGATATCTGTCTTATCAATCCGGCAGCCGTCGATCAATGTAATAAACTGATCGACAATAATCATCTTCGAACGCTTCGCATCCATCATAACCGTACAAGGTTTCTTATGGGCGTCCATAATTCCAAGCGCATCGTATTTACCCTGATGATTGGCATATAACACATATCCGCCCTCCGCCGGCAGATTCTCCACGCCAGTCACACTCGTCCGAATCCTGCCATTTCGTTTCATGACATGAATCACATGAAGTGCCACGCGATAACGGTCTGCCTCGGAATAGCGTTCCGTATTTTTCTCTATATAACTTCCCTTCGCCAGATAGTAAATAATATATGGCAAAGAGATAATAATCACATACCAGAATCGTAGCATTTTCTCTCTCCGTCAAAAAAATAAAAGGATCTTGTCAAAGACCCTTTTATTGTAACACTGAATTGTTAGAAATAGCAAACCTTTTATGTATTTATTCGCTTTGTTTTGACTTATAATATTCATCAAACAGCTTATTTGCCGCATCCAATGTCTTGTTGCTGATATCCGGCAGATCTTTGCCCCATGCAGCAGTTGCCTGTTTAAAGCCTTTTTCCATTGCTTTCTGCATTTCGCGCATCTTGTCCTCATCGTCACCGGCGAGAGCACTTGCAAAATCAAACAATCTCTGCGAGGTCTGCTTCACGCCCCAATATCCATCGTCGGAGATATCTTCCTGTGCCTGTGCTTTCGTTGCTGCATCCACAGTGAAATTTCCGTTTGCAAAGATCTTCCAGATGGAATCGTCTCCGTTTGCAATTCCATACATACCAGCCTGCTTACCAAGCATCTGGGATACAAGATTTGTTAGACTGTTCTGTCTGCTTTCCTGATCCGCTTTGAGCTGCTTTACCAAAGCTGCGCGGTCTTCCTTGCTCATCTTGTTGATGGAATATGGTGCCTTGGCACTTTCCTGCGCGCTCTTCTCGTAAACCGCATCTTTCTCTGTCTCTGCAGAAGCCTTCTTCTCGGATGTCTCCGCAGCCTTTGCAGTTACACTATAATCAGAAACGGTTTCACTTGCAGCCTGCATACCTGCCATTGCATTTACTGTCATTCCCATGTTCTTTTGCTCCTTCCTTAGAATCATACGCACTTCCTTGTGCTTTTGGAGATGGAACCCCCATCTCTGTTTATATTATCGGTCATTTACCATGGATTGTTAACAATCTGTCCGCGAATTTATTAATGAAATGGGCGAATCCGATAGGTAACGCCCAGTTCGTCACAGATTGCCTGACATTTTGCCTCTTCTTCTCTCGTGATCGTCGTCTCCACGGTACTTAATACCACCTTCGGCACATACCTTTTCGCATCCTTTGCGAACTTCAGCATCGCCTCAAAGGAACCGTCCCCGAATTTACTCCGCACAATCTCCTGATACCGTTTGGCATCCGGTGTGTTCAGACTGATAGAGATTGTGTCGATCAGACCTGCAAACTTCGGTGTGATATCTTCGTTCCAGATCAGATCTCCAAGACCGTTTGTATTGATACGGATCGGCTTATCATAATGTGCTTTCAGATATTTTGCGATCTCAAGCAGTGCATCCAGCCGTTCCGTCGGCTCACCAAATCCACAGAATACAATTTCTTCATACGGCGTAACATCCGTTTTCTCAAACTCTGCAATCACTTCTTCCACACTCGGCTCATGTTCCAGCCACAAAGGCGCATCATTTACCTCTGACACATGATCACGGGTCTGTCGTTCGCAGAACGTGCACGCACACGGACAACGATTTGTCAGATTCACATACAATCCGTTATGCACTTTATATAATATCGTCATTGCTTTTCTTACTTCACTACTCATTCTTCTCACCTGTCAATCTCACATTACTTTCAAACATACGGTTAAATCCAAGCCATTCCGTCTTGTCTTCATTCTCCCGGATAATCTCGGTAAATGTCTGCAACTTCGCATCCATATTATCGGCATGTGCGAGTGCCATCGCCTCGATCAATGCTGGTTTCTTCGGTGAACCATATTCCAGTTCCCCGTGATGTGCCAGGATGCAGTGCTTCAGCTCATTTGCAAGCTTCGGTGGAAATCCTGGAATCTCACGCACCTTATCCGCAATCATCATCGTACCCATCACAATATGTCCGACTAACTGTCCCTCGTCGGTGTAATCGTTCTGTGGGAAATCGGAAATCTCATCGACCTTACCGATGTCGTGACAAATCGCTGCCGTCACAAGTAAATCATGATTGACAACCGGATAATTCGCTGCGATATATTCACATAATTTTGCAACCGATAAAGAATGTTCCAGCAGACCGCCTATAAATCCATGATGAATGGACTTCGCTGCGGAATGCTTCTTGAACTTCTCCGCAAATGCCTTGTCTTCGACAAAGAACATTTCCAATAGTTTATGTAAATACTGATTTTTTACACCCTGAATCAGTCCCAGTAATTCCTGATACATCGTATCAATATCTTTCGTTGAACATGGCATATAATCTGTCACATTGTATTCGCCTTCATCCGCCACGCGCACACGCTTGACATTTAACTGCAATGCTCCGTTAAAGCTCGTTACCTGTGCGTCAACACGAATATAGTCCATCGGCTCGAAATGCGCAATCGCATTCGAAAGCTCCCAGATCTTTGCATCGACCGTTCCGGTCTTATCCTGAAGCTGCAAAGAGTAATATGTCTTTCCAGCCTTTGTCTTTGCTACCACTTTATTCTTACAGAGATAGATTTCCGATACCATCTCTCCATCACGCAATTCTTTGATATAATTCATGCTCTTTCTTCCTCCATCCTGCGCTTCACTCTTTCCTATTTATATCACTTATATATACTTTTCGCAAGGGAGGATTCCTCCGCCTTCTTCGTCTTCGCACGTTCTTCCTGTATGTTCGTTGGCTCCATATTCTCAAACCAGTTTCCCATGCTCCCGCCTCCGATCATAAACCATAGCATACAACTTCTGAAAATGTAAAGCGTAAGTTTGGAACATTTAGAAAAAGTGAGTAATTATGCGAGTTTACGGGCAAAAATATTTTTATTTATGTGTTTAATAACGTTAAAAACGAAAGGCGTACTTCGCTATTAAAGTACACCTTCCGCCTTTGTTATTCTTATTCTTCAATTACATAATTATTACTTCTTGATATAAGCCTTTGTATTCACAGACTGAATATTCTTATAGTTGTTCGCCGGTGCCGCGCTTCCCTTCGGTACCAAAACAATCTGGATGCCTTCGAGACGCTTCGCATATCCGGCAGTTCCTGCCTCTTCTCCGTTCTTTGCCCAGCCAAGCCAGCCGTAAGACTGTGCATGTACACGATAATATACATCAAAGCGGTTTGCCATCTCGCCATAAAGCTTGATCTGGATTGCTTCCAGCCGCTTTGCTTCTCCGCTTGTTCCGCTCATCGCACCATTCGTTACCGGATTCTGCCAGCCAAAGGACTGGACGTGAGTGCGGTAGGAAGTAGTAATTTTCCCCTCTACATCTTCAAATATATAGCCATATTCCTTGGCATAAGACTCTGCGTACGAACCAGCATATCCCCGGATAGTTTTAAGATTCACGCACCCCCAAAAAGCACTATTCTCTATTTTCGTCACGCTTTCCAATCGTTGTTACTCCATCTGGTATAACAGCATACTCCAATAAAGCGCAATAATAAAATGCCTCATCACCTATTGTTGTCACACTGTCTGGTATTACAATACTTTTTAATAATCTACAATCCGCGAACGCACACTCGCCTATTTTCTTTACACCATCCGGGATCTCTACCGTTTTCAATTCTGTCTTGCTTTGAAATGCCCTATCCCCAATCTCGGTACATCTGCTTGGCATTACGACATCTGCACCGTTTGCCTTATATTTTGTAATCTTCGTTCCATCCCACTCAAAATCTGCTTCACTCGTCTCAGCTATATCTGCAACTACCATTTCTGTCGGTTCTTCCGCCGACACCGTCCCCACCGGAACGTTTACCAGCAAGCTGACGCCCATACATGCCGCCAGCGCAAAGCCTGCAAATCTCTTTGTTCTTCTCATCTTTTTTCCTCCTCTTCTGCTCTCCATATACATAATTTCTTCTCTCCCCACGCACAATAATTAGTAAAAATATTTACTAATTAGGATAGTACATTTCTTTACTATGCTATTGTGTAAACAAGGTGAAATTATGGATAATAAAAAATATATTGAACGAATCAAAAATTTAAGAGAGGATCATGACTACACGCAGGAATATGTCGCTAACTATCTTGGCACATCCCAGACAATGTATGCCCGCTATGAGCGCGGTGCCAACGAATTGCCAATCCGCCATCTTCTATCCCTGTGCAAATTGTATCATGTTTCCTCCGACTATATACTTGGACTGAGCAATAAACTCTAAGTCCTTGTTTTGAATCGTCAATCTGTCTTTAATTTTAGTAAATATATGTACTAAAGTCAGGTCGATTTCTTGTAAGTCTTCTAAATATATGCTATCTTAATTTTATACTATTTTTTAAGGAGCGTGATTCTATGAATTGTCCAACATGTGGAGCAACACTTACAGACGGCACAACGATCTGTCCTACCTGCGGAGCAGCGATCTCCCAGCCGGCAGATTTCAACCAAATGCAATATCAACAGCCTGAGACAAACTTCAATCAGGCACAGTATCAGCAGCCTCAGGCAAACTATAATCAGCAACCATACCAGCAGCCTCAGGCAAATTTCAATCAGGCACAATACCAGCAGCCTCAAGCAAACTATAATCAGGCACAGTATCAGCAGCCTCAGGCAAATTACAACCAGATGCCATATGCAAATTCTGCTGCCTATGCCCCAGCAGGTGCTAAGTACAAGCGGAAATTCAATGCCGGACATTTTGCAGTGATGGGCGGAAGCCTGCTCTGTCTGATCTCCGTCTTTCTTCCGTTCCTGTCTGTTTCCCTTTTTGGATACAGTGAATCAATGTCGTTATTTAAGGACGGCGAAGATGGCGTCATCTTTTTGATAACTGCAATCGTGATCATTGCATTGTCTATGCTGCGGGTAAATACATTGAATATTATCCTGACCCTGATTCAGGGAATTTTCGCAATTTATGAAACTATGAGCGCAAAAAGCGAACTTTCCGATTATGGTTCTATGGTTCAATATGGTGCTGGTTTCTATCTGCTTTTGATCGGTGGTATCGTTGCATTTGTCGGTGCCATTATCGGCTTGGTTCTTCATATCAATGCAAAGAAAGCATTTAATCAAGCCTAACATACTTTTATAAAAGGAATAAACCATGAACAAACGAAGCTTACGCATACTAGAGTTTAATAAAATACTATCTATGGTGACAGAATATGCGACCTCCCCTATGGCAAAACGCCGGGTGGACCGCATGAAACCCCAGCGTGACATCGAACAGATCCGAAAATTACAGGAAGAGACAAACGATGCACTGAACCGTCTGAACCATCATGGAAATATCAGCTTTTCCGGGTTATGCGATATCGGTGCATCCATCAAACGGCTGGAGGTACAGGGTACCCTTACTTCTAAGGAGCTTCTGGACATCGCAGCCGTCTTACAGGTTGCAAAAGCAGCCAAACAGTACGGTGACGGTTCCGATCTGACCGAAGCACTCGCCAGCCGGAATCAGGAGCCTGTTTCACAGACAACCTTCGATTCTCTGACCGAACGCTTTAACATGCTGTTGCCATTAGAGCACATCGCATCCGAGATCAACCGTTGTATCTTATCGGAAAATGAATACGCGGACGATGCAAGCTCCGGTTTGAAGAACATCCGCCGGGAAATCCGTCTCACCAACGACAAGCTGCACCAGCAGTTAGATAAGATCATCAAAAGTGACGCAAACCGTGACCAGTTGCAGGATTCTCTGATTACCATGCGAAACGGCAGATACTGTATTCCGGTCAAGCAGGAATACCGTTCGAAATTCCCGGGTATGATTCACGATCAGTCCTCGACCGGCTCCACGCTTTTCATCGAACCAATGGCAGTCGTCAATCTGAACAACCAGATCAAGGAGCTTGCGAACGAGGAATTATTAGAAATCGAGAAAATACTGGAGAGCCTGAGTGCGCAGGCAGCTACTTATGTCTCTGACATCGCCTACGATCTGGAATTACTGACCGATCTGGATTTTATATTTGCAAAGGCGAAATTCGCCCGCGCAACAAACAGCACAAGACCGATCTTTAACACCGACGGTATCATTGATATCCGACAGGGACGTCATCCATTGCTGGAGAAGCACACGGTTGTGCCAGTCGATATCCGGCTTGGTGAGACATACAACCTGCTCATTATCACAGGTCCGAATACCGGTGGTAAAACGGTTTCCCTAAAGACACTCGGACTGTTTTCTCTCATGGGGCAGGCAGGTCTGCACATCCCGGCGATGGAGGAATCCCGCCTGGCTGTCTTCGACGATATCTTCGCAGATATCGGTGACGAGCAGAGCATCGAACAGAATCTGTCAACGTTCTCCTCTCACATGAGCAACATTGTCTATATCGTGCAGCATGCAACCCCGAACACACTATGCCTATTCGATGAGCCGGGCGGCGGAACCGATCCGGTCGAGGGTGCGGCACTGGCAGTTTCCATCTTAAATTATCTGAAAAGTATGGGTGCCCGCTGCATGGCGACGACACATTACAGCGAATTGAAAACATACGCCCTTTCCACCGATGGAGTAGAAAATGCATCGTGCGAATTTGATGTGGCAACTCTGCGTCCAACCTACCGTCTGACAATCGGTATTCCGGGTAAATCCAACGCATTTGCCATCGCAAGCAAGCTTGGTCTGCCAGATTATATCATCAACTCCGCAAAGGATCAGATTGACAGCGATGCGATCGACATGGAAACCCTGCTCGCGGATCTCGAAGCAAGCAAGCGATCCATGCAGGAGGACGAAAAGGCAATCGAGGCATATAAACAGGAAATTGAATCTCTGAAGGAATCCTTGCAGAAGAAGGAAGAAAATCTCGATACGAAGAAAGCCGAGATTCTGAAAAAAGCAAGGGAAGAAGCCAGAGACATAATCGATGACGCCAAGGATGTGGCGGATCAGACAATCCGCGATTACAACAAATGGCGCAATAATCCACACAAGGCCGACATGCGCACGATGGAAGAACAGCGCAGCAAGCTTCGAAGCAAAATCAAAGATTACGAGAAATCCGGTGCATCCGAGACAAAGAAACAGACCTCAAACCATAAAGCATCTGATTTCCATATCGGGGATACCGTGCAGGTACTCAGCATGGGAACACGCGGTACAATCACAAAACTGCCAGACAACAAAGGCATTGCAGGCGTACAGATGGGTATTTTAAATTCTATGTTGCCGATTTCCGACCTGCTGATTATCCCGGAAAGTACCGTATCAGTAAATGGAACAAAACAAAAATACAGCGGCAAACATGCAGGCGGAGATCATACATCCGTCAGCAAATCTATGACATTCTCTCCAGAACTGAACGTCATGGGGAAAACAGTCGATGAAGCATGCTTTGAGATTGACAAATATCTGGATGATGCAGTTCTGGCACACATTTCCCGTGTCACGATCATCCACGGAAAGGGAACCGGTGCCCTGCGCAAAGGCATCTGGCAGTATTTAAAGAAACATCCACTGGTGCAGTCCTATCGCTCCGGCGAATTTGGTGAGGGCGAATATGGCGTTACCATCGTCGAATTGTAGACGAGTTACAACCATACAACACACTTTTATTGGAGGGGAACATGGAGAAACAACGAATCCTGATCGTCGATGACGACGAAAATATCGCAGAGCTTATCTCTTTGTATTTACTAAAGGAATGCTTTGCAACTGAAATCGCATACACAGGCAAGGACGCACTTGCACTCGCAGCCACCTTCAATCCTGACTTGATCTTATTGGATATCATGCTCCCGGATATTGATGGCTATGAGGTCTGCACGGAAATCCGCAAGACACGCCAGACACCGATCATCATGCTTTCCGCGAAGGGGGAAGTGTTCGACAAGGTGCTCGGCTTAAAGCTCGGCGCCGATGACTATATGATCAAACCGTTTGATTCCAACGAACTGGTTGCAAGAGTCAAAGCGGTTTTGCGTCGTACCGTTATGACCCAGGCTGTAACCACTGCTGCACCTGTAAGCATCGCTGAAGTTACCGATCATCAGGGTGAATTCGTCGAATATGACGGCTTACTTATCAATATGACCAACTACACTGTAACTTTGGATGGTGAATCGGTGGAGATGCCGCCGAAGGAGCTGGAGCTTTTGTATTTTCTTGCCAAACGTCCAAACCAGGTATTTACACGTGATCAGCTGCTTGACCGTCTCTGGGACTACGAATATGCCGGAGACTCGCGAACGGTAGACGTCCATATCAAGCGTCTGCGTGAAAAACTGAACGAAAATCACAACTGGTCAATCTCTACGGTATGGGGCAAAGGTTATAAATTCGAGGTAAAGTAACATGACATTACGCCACTCTCTGTTTGATAAAATATTCATAAGTTTTTTGGTTATTTTTACGGTTTGTTTTGGATTTATCGTCCTCTATGCCTCCAACGTCACACGAAGCATGCTTGTCGATGACCGAACAGAAGTACTGACAAATGAAGCATTTTTAATCGCGGATCAGACAGTCGCAGGATATGTGCAGGGCGTTTACACCAAAGATGAATTGCAAGAAAGTCTACGCTATTACAGTGACAAACTGAATGCCAGCATCTGGGTTACCGATGAAAAAGGCATCATCTATGGATTTGCGAATGCAGACGGACATCCAGATAACCCCAAAAATATATTCCTCGTTGACCCGGATTTTGATATCTACACCGCGCAGTCTTTTAATGGCAAATTTTACAATACGTTCAAAAGCAACGTTATTTCTGTTGCCATTCCAATCCATATTAACAACCAGCCAAACGGTATGCTATTGATTCATTCTACGGTGGAACAGCTGCAGAATATTCAGGAAAAAATCGTAAAACTGATTTATGCACCGTATCTGTTTATGATTATCATTTCCTTTGCCCTACTTGGTATCATCTCGGGTAAAGTCATGCGTCCAATCCGGAAAATCAACTCCGTAGCAGAGCAATATTCCACTGGTAACTTCGACACGCCAATGGATATTCATTCCAACGACGAGATTGGTCAGCTTGCATCCACACTTGAATACATGGCTTCAGAACTGGCAAAACTGGACGAGTACCGAAAGGCATTTATCTCCAATATCTCACACGATTTCCGCTCTCCGCTCACCTCGATCAAAGGCTATATTGAGGCGATTCAGGATGGAACGATCCCGCCGGAGAAGCAGAGTCATTACCTAGATATCGTCGTGCAGCAGACAAACCGGCTGACAAAACTTACCTCCAGTCTTCTGGAGTTAAATAACTACGATTCCTACGGTATCTGGCTCGTATGCAAGGATTTCGATATTGTCGAGCTTGTCCTATCTGCGATTAACTCCTTTGAGGGGCGCTGTATCGAGAAGCAGATTGCGATCCGGTTAAATAATCACACCGAACATTCGATTGTTCATGCAGACAAGACAAAGATCGAGCAGGTCATCTACAATCTGCTTGATAATGCAATCAAATTTACGCCAAATGGTAAATCAATTTACGTGACATTGTCGGAAAAACATGATAAAATTTTTGTATCTGTGAAGGATGAGGGATGTGGTATTCCGAAGGATTCCCTGAACCGTGTATGGGTTCGTTTTTACAAGGCGGACCGCTCCCGTGGCAAAGACAAACAGGGAACCGGACTCGGACTTGCGATTACCAAAGAAATCATCAAGGCACATAATGAGAATATCAATGTTGTCAGCACCGAGGGTGTCGGAAGTGAATTTACATTTTCACTGTCCAAGGCAACAACAGATTCCGAACAATCATAAGAATAACCGGTCTTATGCAAACCGCAAATTTATATGGCCGGATAAGGGGAGGTATTTATGTTTAGTATCAACAATCTTTTCAACAACGCCAACATGCAGTGTATCAACCAGCTCGGACAGTACCGTGTTTTTGAACACCAAAAGGATCTGTCAGTTTCTCCATACAACGCAGAAACTGCATATTTTTCTGCTGAGATGAATGTACGCCGCCGTCAGGTTTTGGTCGAGCTGAACAACACATCCTGCAAATTACAGGCAGGTGCCATGCAGTGGATGCTCGGAAATGTATCCATGCAGTCCGGTGTAAGTGCCGGTAATTTCCTCGGCAAAGCACTCGGAGCAGCTGTAACCGGTGAGACAATGTCCAAACCAGAATACACCGGTCAGGGTTATGTTATGTTAGAGCCAACCTACAAGCACATCCTGCTTGTCGATGTGGCACAGTGGGGGCAGATCGTACTCGATGATGGTTTATTCCTTGCCTGTGACAGCACATTGCAGCATAAGGTTGTCAGCCGTAAGACACTTTCCTCTGCTGCGCTCGGCGGAGAGGGCTTATTTAACCTGAGCCTTTCCGGACAGGGTATCGCTGTATTGGAAAGTCCGGTTCCACAGCAGGAGCTTATCATGTTCAATCTGCAGGATGACGAGGTTAAGATCGATGGAAATATGGCAATCGCATGGTCCGGCTCTTTGAATTTCACGGTTGAAAAATCTTCAAAATCGCTGATCGGTTCGGCTGTTTCCGGCGAAGGTCTGGTCAATGTATACCGTGGTACCGGCTCGATTCTGATGGCACCAACCGCATAAGGGGGGAGGGTACATATATGGTAAGTCAAAGCTTATTAAATAACACAAATGTACAGGTTACCTCTGCTCTTGGCGGCATGCAGGTACTGGAATATGTGCAGGATATGAGTGTCAGCCCATCTACCTCGAAACTGCAGTACTACATGTCCCGCATGAATGTGAACAAGCGTCAGCTTCTGCTTAATCTGAACGGAAATGGTTACACCGTTCAAGCCGGTGCCATGCAGTGGACGGCAGGTCAGATTCAGATGGAAAGCGGCGTCAAAGGTGTTGGCGGTTTCTTAAGTGGTATGGCTAAAGCCGCCGTTACCAAAGAGACGGTTGCCAAGCCTATCTACACCGGCTATGGTCAGGTTATGTTAGAGCCAACCTACCGTCACATCCTGCTCACGAATCTACAGGAATGGGGAGGCAGTGTTGTCCTAGATGACGGATTGTTCCTCGCCTGTGACAATACCGTTACACAGAAGGTTGTTGCAAGAAGTAACCTCTCTTCTGCTGTATTTGGCAGAGAAGGTCTGTTCAACTTAAGCTTGAATGGTACAGGTATCTGTGCTTTGGAAAGTATCGTTCCAAGAAATGAGATTATCGAGGTTGTACTCGACAACGATATGATGAAGATCGATGGAAATATGGCAATTGCCTGGTCATCCTCTTTGGATTTTACGGTTGAAAAATCTTCCAAATCTTTGGTTGGTTCTGCTGTATCCGGGGAAGGTCTGGTCAATGTATATCGTGGTTCCGGAAAAATCTGGCTTGCTCCGGTATTGGAGACCGGCGGTTCCGCAGGTGTCAGCAGCCCGCAGAATGCAGGTGAGACAGCTTCGGAAGGAAAGACCGGTTCCGCAGCTGCCCGGAATGATACGATGAGTAAGATTGAGAAGTTCGGGAAGTTTATGGATAAGTTTAGTTGATGCTCAACGGACGAAAAATCAAAACGCATCTGTATATTTAGAATAGAGTACATGTAGATGCAATGTATTGAACCTAAGAATTACTAAATGTTCTTAACAAACATATTCTCAAAATACGCAACCGCAGCCAATTCGCCATCCATGGCTCAGTGGCTGCTTACCTGAACATCGTGTTCAGGTATTGCTTACAAGAAGAAAGAACATTAAGTAATTCTAAGGCTCAAACATATCGCATCTTACATGAAGCTCTATTCTAAATATAGATGCGTTTTTATCTTGTCATACGATACCTCATATCAGAATTATAAATCCGCAACTCTTATATTATCCCGTTCACATCGCAATTATCTGTGTAACATCTGCCTTTCATACTGGTCTTTTTTCTCCTACCTGCTGGCTACATATATGAGTTTATCGAGTATCTGCAGCAGTTCTGCGAGTTCTTTGCGGCATTTCTCCCTGTATTCGTCCAAGCCATCGTTTACATTGATATCTTTCATTTCGAACAGGTCCTCATCATTGTATATTGCAGCAACGAGCTGATTTCCTGCGAATTCCAGATAGGTATCTTTCGGAAGTTGCAGTATTCTGAGGATTGCATCCGGTGGCAATATGCTTCCTGCAAGCTGTTCGTCGGTTGCCAAAGTCGTAAATCTCCGGTCAAAATCTGTATTTCCAAGCCGGATTGCTTCTGCCGGTTTCTTCCCGCCTTTCCGCTCAATGACATGGACGACACCGTCTATATTATGTGGAAGGACTATGGTCACAAATGGTCCCTGGAATCGCGTCACTGCAGAAGATGATCCCGGTCTGTCCGGATCCATGTTGTCGCTTCGCCACCTCAGGCAAAGATCGCAGTACGTGATCTCTGCACCTCTGTAGATCGCATGGAAGTAATCAGAGCCGGTCACTTCATTATATTCCGGCAGGAGTCTGCAGTTTTTCAGGAAATCTTCATTTGTATGCCCGGTCGGCATATATTCCAGTACCTGCATCTGTTCTTCCAACACGCCCCACACGGCACACTGTCCAATCAGCTCCTTCATCTGTTTCTCTATATTTGCAGCAATTAACGCTATGGCAAATCCAATCATAATGGAAACAACCGCAATTCCAGTCAGCCGGTAGGTCCACGTCGAATCTTCCGCCCCGCAGAATGCAGGAATAAACGGTGCTGCCAGCATAGGCAGGAAAACCCAGCAAAGCTTTGTCAATATCTTGTACGTTCGTTGTTTGGATTTGAGCTTTACTTCCAATTCATTCCTGTTTTGACCTTCATCCGTTTTTTCGCTCATATCGTCTTCCTCCCATACTTGCAATGCTCCGCACACTTTAATTGGAGTTTTTCTCTTGTTTCACTATTTTACCCCCAATCCGCTTGATTCTCAACCCTTTCCGATTGGAGCATCTCCCCTATTTCGCCACTCTTGCTCCTATTTTCCTGCCTCTCATAAATTTCCGGTTGGAGCATTTCTTCCTGTTTGAACATTTTTGCCCCAATCCGCCTGTCTCCTCAAAGTACAAAGACGATATCAGAAGTGTATAAAGAAATCCTGTAGTAGCAATCATTCTTTTTATATGTGGATAAAATAAAAAACGCATCTGCGATATAGAAATCCTTGCGGTATATGATACGATTGCAGATTAGAAGTTGTTATATACTGCAAGGATTCTCTATATCCGATGCGTTTTTGTTTTTCTATATCCTCCATGAATGATTGCTATCCAAGGATTTTATAAATTACACTTTCTTTGTCATCTCCAGACGAAGCATCGCACGCTTCAGTGCAAGTTCCGCCCGGTCGATATCCTGTGAGTTGTCATGGATGCGGCGTTCCGCGCGAATCTTTGCTTCCTCGGCACGATGAATGTCGATTTCATCCGGCCATTCGACCGACTCTGCCAGAATTGTGACAGAATCGCCCAGAATCTCCGCGAAACCGGAATGCAAAGCCGCTTCCTTGTCACCACCATCTTCCCGGATTTTCAGGACACCCGGTGCAACAACCACAGTCATAGGTATATGTTTTGGGTACAGTCCGATGATGCCCTCAATCGTATTAAACTCAAGGAAAGAAGCTTCCCCTTCGTAGAATACCCGTTCCGGTGCGATCACACGAACCATCATTTTATTTTCTGCCATGTATACCACCTAATTTATTTCTACTTCTTGCACTTCGCAAGTACGTCGTCGATACTTCCGGCATTTAAGAAATAGCTCTCCGGAATGTCATCATGCTTACCTTCGAGAATCTCCTTGAAGCTCTGAATCGTATCAGACAGTGGAACGTATTTGCCAGGAAGTCCCGTAAACTGCTCTGCTACATGGAATGGCTGTGATAGGAACTTCTGTACCTTTCTTGCTCTGGCAACGACGATCTTATCCTCCTCGGAAAGCTCATCCATACCAAGGATTGCGATGATATCCTGCAATTCCTTGTACTTCTGCAGAATCTCCTGTACACCACGTGCCACCTTGTAATGCTCTTCGCCAACCACTCTTGGGTCGAGGATTCTGGATGTAGACTCCAGAGGATCTACCGCAGGGTAGATACCAAGCTCTACGATGGAACGGGAAAGTACCGTTGTCGCATCCAAATGTGCGAATGTAGTTGCAGGTGCAGGGTCTGTCAGGTCATCGGCCGGCACATAGACAGCCTGTACCGATGTGATAGAACCATTCTTTGTCGAAGTGATACGCTCCTGCAATGCACCCATCTCTGTCTGCAGGGTTGGCTGATAACCAACGGCAGAAGGCACACGTCCAAGCAGTGCGGATACCTCCGAACCAGCCTGTGTAAAACGGAAGATATTGTCGATGAATAACAATACATCCTTTCCAACCTGATCACGGAAATACTCTGCCATCGTGAGGCCCGTCAGACCAACACGCATTCTTGCTCCTGGCGGTTCATTCATCTGACCAAATACCATCGTTGTCTTCTCGATAACGCCGGATTCGATCATCTCGTAATACAGGTCATTTCCTTCTCTTGTTCGCTCACCAACACCGGTAAATACAGAATATCCACCGTGCTCTGTCGCGATATTTGTGATAAGCTCCTGAATCAATACTGTCTTACCAACACCGGCACCACCGAACAGACCGATCTTACCACCCTTCTGATAAGGGCAAAGCAAGTCAACGACCTTAATACCGGTTTCCAGAATCTCTGTCTCGGTTGACTGCTCTGAAAACTCTGGTGCTTTTCTATGGATTGGAAGGTAAGTATCTACCTTTGGAGCCGGTTTATTGTCAATCGGCTGTCCCAACACGTTGAACATACGTCCCAGTGTTGCTTCACCGACAGGTACAGTAATCGGCGCGCCGGTACCAACCGCTTCCATACCACGTACGAGACCATCTGTCGGTCCCATCGCGATACAACGAACGGTGTCATCCCCTAAGTGCTGGGATACTTCGGCGTACAGTGTGTCACCGCTCTTTGTGGCAATCGTTATCGCATCATGAATCTCAGGCAGTTTACCTTCGGTAAACTTCGCATCGATAACGGCACCGACAATCTGGGTAACCTTACCTACATTTGTATCTGCCATTTCCTTAATCTCCTTTAACTTATTGCATCAGCTCCGGCAATAATCTCCGTAAGCTCCTGCGTGATTGCACTCTGTCTTGCTCTATTGTACTTGAGTGACAGGCTTCCGATCATATCATCCGCATTGCTTGTCGCGGAATCCATCGCCTGCATTCTCGCACCATTCTCACTGGCTACCGCCTCTAACAGCGCACCATAAATAATGTTGGACATATATTTCGGCACGATCTGGTCTAAGACTTCCTCCTCCGACGGCTCGAAGTTCATCAGCAGCTTATTGTCACTGATTGGCTGCTCCGGTGTGAAATCTTCCTCCCGGATCGGAAGCAGCTTCATAAGCTTTGCTTCCTGTGTCACGGTATTCTTGAAATTCGTATATGCGATATACACCTCACCAATCTCGCCCTTGGAATACTGCGTCAAAAGTTGCTTCGTAAGCTCGGTCGCATCGTCAAACAATGGTGCATTGATGATCTCTGATTCATCCTGATATATGCTGTAACCTTTTCTGGTCAAGCCCTCAATACCTTTTTTTCCGATACCATAGATATAGGTATCCTCCTTCGAAAATCCGGCTGCAACAATCTCCTTTACAACATTGTTGTTGTAACCACCGGCAAGTCCACGGTTCGATGTGATCGCGATAACTGCCTTCTTGTCACTGCCGTTTTCCTTCAGGAATTTATGGTTTGGTTCTTTCGTCATTGCAAGGATGGAACATATCGTATCATAGAGCATATTAAAATATGGTTTGTTGCTCTCAGCTCTCCCGCGTGCTTTCTGAAGCTTAACTGTAGAGACAAGCTTCATCGCCTTGGTGATCTGCTGCGTGCTCTGGACGCTTTCTTTGCGCCGCTTAATGTCTCTCATGGATGCCAAGAAAGATCAACCTCCTCGCTCTATTTATTAGAATGTTTCCTTGAATTCCGTAATTGCCTTCTTCAAAGCGTCCTCTAATTCGTCGGACAGCTTCTTCTCCTCGCGGATCTTCTCGAAGATGTCCGGATATTTCGTGGAAATGTATTCGAACAATCCACTCTCAAATTCCAGAATCCGATCTACTTCGATATCAAGCAGATACTTTCTTGTTGCAGCGTAGATGATAACAACCTGTTTTTCAACCGGCATTGGCTTATACTGAGGCTGCTTCAAAATCTCCTTGATTCTTTCACCCTGTGCAAGCTGGTTTCTCGTATCTTCATCAAGCTCGGAACCGAACTGGGAGAATGCGGCAAGCTCGCGGTACTGTGCTAACTCCACACGAATTGGGGAAGCAAGCTTCTTCATGGCACCGATCTGTGCGGCACCACCAACACGTGATACAGAAAGGCCTGCATTTACGGCTGGACGGAAACCGGAGTTGAACATCTCTGTCTCCAGATAGATCTGTCCGTCTGTGATGGAAATAACATTTGTCGGGATATACGCAGATACATCGCCTGCCTGTGTCTCGATGATTGGAAGAGCTGTAAGCGATCCTCCACCGAGTTCATCCGACAACTTTGCTGCACGTTCCAGAAGTCTGGAATGCAGATAGAATACATCACCCGGATAAGCCTCACGGCCTGGTGGTCTACGGAGAAGCAAGGAGAGTGTACGGTAAGCAGTTGCATGCTTCGACAGATCGTCGTATACAACCAATACATCCTTTCCTTCTTCCATCCATTCCTCACCGATCGCACATCCGGCGTATGGTGCAATGTACTGTAATGGAGCTAAGTCGCTGGCGGTACTTGCAACGACTGTTGTGTATGCCATTGCGCCGTACTCTGTCAATGTCTTTACGATATTTGCTACGGTCGATGCCTTCTGACCGATTGCAACGTAGACACAGTTTACGCCCTGCCCCTTCTGATTGATGATCGTATCGATCGCGATTGCTGTCTTACCGGTCTGTCTGTCGCCGATGATCAGCTCACGCTGTCCTCTTCCGATCGGAACCATGGCGTCAATCGCCTTGATACCTGTCTGAAGCGGTGTGTCAACCGACTTACGGGAGATAACGCCCGATGCGACTCTCTCAATCTGTCTTGACTTCGTGGTTGCGATTGGTCCTTTGCCATCGATTGGCTGACCGAGCGCATTTACGACACGACCAAGCATCGCATCGCCAACAGGCACTTCCACCACGCGTCCTGTTGTCTTCACTATATCTCCCTCGTTGATATTTTTATGATCACCGAGAAGAACCGAACCTACATTGTCTTCTTCCAGGTTCATAACCATGCCGTATACTTCACCTGGGAATTCCAGAAGTTCGCCCTGCATCGCATTCTCAAGACCGTGAATACGTGCAATTCCGTCCGCTACCTGGATAACTGTTCCAACGTCGGATGTTTCCAGTTTTGTCTCATAGTTCTTAATCTGTTCTTTGATTACGGAACTAATCTCTTCCGGTTTTAAATTCATGGAACACGAACACCTCCTTCTTATGATTGTGCGAGTGCCTTTGACATCGTCTCAATCTTGGTTTTGATACTGCTGTCAACCACTCTGTCATCAATTCGGATCACAAGCCCGCCGATGATGGATGCATCTACCGTATAGGTTACTTCCATCGAAGCGAAATCTGTCGTCTCAAGCAGACGCTTCTCGATTGATGCCTTCTGTGCACCGGTAAGTGCAACCGCACTTGTCACACTTGCAACTCCTATATTTTTTACTCGTTTTACCTGTCTGATAAAATAGTGAAGCACATCTACAATCTTGCTGCCATGATCTTTCTCAACCATGATGCCGAACAATCCGACCATATCCTTTGATACGCGTCCTTTGAAAATGTTATCCACTATCTTCCGCTTCTCGTCCTTGTCAATCTGTGGATGCTTGAGAATGCGGAGCAATTCTTCGTTTTCCTGTAACACTGTCACAAGAGCCTGCGCTTCTTCGTAGAGCATATTCAGACTGCCTTCTTCCAAGGCAAGTTCCAAAAGTGCATCTCCATAGGTTGTTTCTACTTGTCTCGCCATGTATCATCACCCATCTCTTTCAGCGTCTCATCAATCAGAGAAGCCTGTGTGCTCTCATCGAGAGAGGATGCAACGAACTTTCCTGCCATCGCGGTTGCTACGCCGATGATCTCCTGTTTCACCTCATCCTTCACACGTTCTTTTTCAAGCTCGGCTTCGCTGTTTGCTCTGTCGATAATGCGTCCTGCCTCTTCCTTCGCCTCGGCAATGATGTTTTCCTCGTTCTTCACCGCACGTTTTCTTGCGGAAGAAAGGATCTCACCCGCTTCGCTGTTCGCATTTTTGATCTTCTCATCATACTCTGCACGAAGCTTCTCTGCCTCCGCGCGGTCTGTCGCCGCATGGGAAAGGTCATCCTTAATCTTGTTCTGTCTGTCCTCGAGCACCTTGCGCACCGGGTTGATCAGCACATAAGTCAGAAAGATGAAGAGCAGAAATACCGCAAGTCCCTGTATCAGAATATCGAACAGAAGCTGCGCATCCAGACCGAAGATACGGCCCGTCTCCTCTGACAGAAGCGCGATATTTGCAATTCCTGTCATATTTTACTCCTCCTAATTTTGTTCTTACTTGAAAGGCTTAACGAACATCAGAAGAAGTGATACAACCAGACCGTACAGACCGGTTGTCTCGGCTACCGCCTGTCCAAGAAGCATCGTTGACATGATGTCACCCTTTGCACCCGGGTTACGTCCAACTGCGGAAGCACCGTAACCGGCAGCGATACCCTGACCGATACCAGGACCGATACCGGAACAAACTGCAATACCTGCACCGATTGCGGATGCAGCGTTAACTATTGTTTCACCTGTAATACCATTCATGAAATAATTCCTCCGTTTTTCTAAATATTAAATCTTATTACCCTTCTACATTTCGCTTATTTGCAACAAATGTCATCGTCAGCATACAGAATACATACGCCTGGATCACACCTGAGAACAAATCGAAGTACACATGCAGTGCCGATGGAATACCAATCTTTACAAATATCGGCAGCATGCCATAGTAAAGTGCCATCATAACGGTTCCTGCCAGAATATTACCGAACAAACGCAGCGACAGTGATACCGGTGTGGCAAACTCACTGATCACGTTGATCGGGAAGAACAGGAATATCGGATCGAACAGACTCTTGAATGCACCCCATTTCTGGTAACGAATGGATGCGTACTGTATCATGACAAATGATACAAGTGCGATACAGAGCGTCGTTCCGTAATCCGCGGTCGGCGGCCGAAGCATAAACAAGCCGGATATGTTCGAAAAAAGTACAAATATGAACAAGGTCCCGATGTAATTGATATAATGCTTACCAGCTTCTTTTCCCATCGTGCTGTTGACGAACTTGATCAGTGATTCGATGGCAAGCTCGACTCCAGTGGCGAATTTACTTGGGTTATCCCGCGTCTTCAGCACACTTCTTCTGGCACAGATTGCTAAGATCGCAATCACCAGCAGTACAATGAAGGTGCAGACATGGGTGGTGGTAATATATACCGTCGTGCCAAAGAAATGAATCGGATACAGTTCGTGGATATAGAAATCTACATCTTCGGAGCTGTTACTGATTACTTGTATTCCAGTGGCAAACCCACTCCTCATACGCTTTTCCTCCTTTTTTAATTTTTGTCTTTATGTTCTTCCTCAGGTTCTTCAAGCCCAAGGCGAATCAACCATTTCCGCATCTGTGGTTGCAGATAGGCGCAGATCTTCGGTTCGATCATGCCAAGTGCCACGCCTGCAAATGCTGTAATTCCAAGATATATAGAACCTACCAGCAAAGCAAGTGTCACAACCATACGCAGCAGACTGTTCACGATCACCTTTTTCTTCGCACCTGCCTCGCCCATATCGAGTGCCTGATCGAGCACATCATAGATATGATAAATGCGCAGTGCCCCGCCGAGATTGCCGACGAGCAGTGCAAGAGCAAAGATATAATATGGACGCATAAAAAATGCACCGATCGCCAGAAAGACGATCATACAGACAGCCATGCCGATATACATTTCCTTCAATATTCTGTGAACCTCTGCCATGCTATGCCTGTCTTTTTGCCTCCACTTACTTGTGTTTATTATCCGAATTATTCAGGAATTTCCGTATAAGAATATACACGGAGCGAAAACCCGCCAGCACACCGATCACGATAAACCATACCATAAAATCCTTCCCAAATATACGCTTTATCAGATATGCGATGCCCATGCTTATAAAGATCGTAACCACCATCGTAAACCCAATCTGCGTGATGAGATACAGCATCTTTAAGACCTGGCTTCTTTCTTTGTTATTCATTAAAACCCTTCCAATACAATCAGATATACACAAAGCTTATTATATAAGATTTTTCCTTATTTTTCAATCATTTATACACCGAATTAAACAGTATTTCAGAATTGTATTTTTCGCGAAAAGGTTGTCATTCCCTAACGATTGATGTAAAATAGCGGCATGGAAACGAAACTATTAAATGGAAATAACAAAGAAGCAATTGCAGAGGCATCGAAAATCCTGCAGGACGGCGGCTTGGTCGCATTTCCGACCGAGACAGTCTATGGATTAGGTGCTGACGCATTAAATGCAGATGCAGCCGCAAAGATCTACGCTGCCAAGGGACGGCCAAGCGACAATCCGCTGATCGTCCACATCGCAGATACCGATGCGGTAGAGAAGCTGGCAGATCTCGAGACGATGAACCGGACACACCCGGACATGGTGAAGAAAGCGCACATGCTGATGGAAGCTTTCTGGCCTGGTCCACTGACGATCATCTTTCCGAAGCTCGCCATCGTTCCAGACGGAACGACCGGCGGACTGCCGACCGTTGCGATCCGGATGCCATCCCACCCAATCGCACAGGAGCTGATCCGCACAAGCGGTGTCTCCATCGCAGCCCCATCTGCAAACACTTCCGGCAGGCCATCACCGACGACCGCACAGCATGTATGGGAGGACATGGACGGCCGCATCGAGATGATATTAGATGGTGGTGCCGTCGGAATCGGAATTGAATCGACGATCGTCGATATGACAGGCACGATCCCAACGATTCTTCGACCGGGCTTTATCACGAAGACGATGCTCTCCGAGATCGTCGGCGACGTGACGATCGATCCAGCTATTATCGAGCCGGACCCGAATCTTCGTCCGAAAGCACCCGGCATGAAATATACACACTATGCGCCACACGGAACACTCAGTATCGTGGAAGCTGTCGCAGACGAATCGGCAAACCGGGCAAGTCTGCATTCCGGTGTCAAGGTCTCCTACAACGCGACCGAAGCGGAAACATTGCGCGTAGCGGAGAAAATCAAGGCACTTGTAAATGAAAAGGAAGCACAGGGCTACAAGGTTGCGATTCTCACAACCAAGGAGCATGCATCCTTATATAAGAACTATTCGCATGTACTGATCGTCGGCGAGGGTAGCAAGGGACAGACGATTTCCGCACGGCTTTATGCCGCCCTGCGTGAATGTGACAGCGAACAGATGGAATATATGTACAGCGAAGCATTTGACCAGAACGAACTCGGTGGTGCCATTATGAACCGGCTGCTGAAGGCAGCTGGTCACAGAGTCATTACCGTGTAAATATTCTATATCCACATATGGTTTTATATAGATTCATCTATATATACGATATGTTTGAGCCTTAGAAGTTCTTAATGTTCTATTCCATTACAGCCATGTTTGAACACGATGTTCAAACAAACCGCCACTGAGCCATGGATGGCGAATTGGCGGTGGTGGCGTACAGATATATTATGTAAATTAGAACATTTAGAACTTCTTAGGTTCAATACATTGTATATAGGATGAACTATATAAAACTATATGTGATATATAATAATTACAATGTTGACATTTAATTACAGGAGGATTTAAGATATGACAATCGCAATTGGAAGTGACCACGGCGGATATGAACTCAAGCTGGAGGTTATCAAGCATTTGAAGGATCGCGGATTTGAAGTGACAGATTACGGCTGTGACAGCACAGCATCCTGCGACTACCCAATCTATGGAAAGGCTGTTGCAGAGGCAATCGCCGCCGGCAAGCAGGATCTGGGTATTCTCATCTGCGGTACCGGTATCGGTATGAGCATGGTTGCAAATAAGGTCGAAGGTGTCCGCGCCGCACTCTGCAGTGACTGTTTCTCTGCACAGGCAACCCGCGAGCACAACAACGCCAATGTACTCTGCATGGGCGCACGTACAATCGGACCTGGTCTTGCACTTATGATCGTGGACAAATTCGTGGATACACCATTTTCTAACGACGAGAGACATGTGAGAAGAATCAAGATGTTCTCATAGACCTGATCAAATCACGTTACACCGTTGTAATCCACGAACCTGTGGTCGTTGAATCGCGGGCAATTCAGGAATAAGGCAGGACGAATATGCAGACGATTATTACAAACCTCAAACGAGCCTCTGTAGAAATCATCCTTCTCTCGCTGTTATGCGAGGAACCGATGTACGGCTACCAGTTGGCACAGGAAATTAAAAAGCGCAGCAATGGACAGTTCTCCCTTATGGAAGCGTCTATGTATCCCGTACTCGGACGGTTGAAGGAGCAGGGCGATGTTACGATGGAAACGGTACAGAAAACGCCGAAGTCCAAGCGTGTCTATTATCATATTACCGAGATGGGGCGCAACCATCTGGCGCAGATGAAGCAGATCTTTGCAGATACTGTCGGAATCATCAATACGATCATTCAGGCATAATGTATTATGTATTATACAGACGATCGCACAGAAAAAGCGGGTATGCATTTGGCATACTCGCTTTTTTATCTTTTCTTATTTTGCTGGCTTCGGCGTTCCACAGGTACAGGTTGTGACGTATTTTTCATTTTTCTTCCTGCATTTTGGACAGATCCAGATTCTTCCAGACTTCACATCCTGACGGTAATCACGTTTGTTCTGTGCCAAAATGGATTCTGTAATCTGTTTTTGTCTCCGTTCTTCTGCCAGTTCTTCCCGCTCCTGCTGTTCAACCAGATCCATAGCCACATCCACCACCATCGGAGGCGGATCTACACGCAATGGTTCCGGTATAAACAAATGCGCAATCTTATCATCCAATGTTGTCTCTGTCTTGTACATGTAATGAGACGGTCTATTCAAGTTTCCTTTTTCGATTGGTTTCGGTGGTTTCGCCTTTATATTCGCAATCGTTGCTATCAACGATAAAACCACAAATACAGCTATCACAATCAAAATAATCATTCCATCTGACATAATTTCACCCCTGTCATTCTTCCGGTAGCTGCCAGTCTGCCAGTGCCTCCCGGTACACCGCAAGCTGCTGTTCATATATTTCTATGGACTGCTTTTGCTGTTCCGATGATGTCTGTAATTCTGCTTTTTCCGCCTGCGCAAGCAAAGCCTCGTAGCAGGCAACCAACCCCTCCAGACTCTTCTTTCCGCCGGCCTCTACATCCAGGATGCATTCCGTCTCGGAAACGGCATTCTGATACCAGACGATCGCCTCATCATAATCCATGCTATCTTTATAATAACAGCCAAGCTCATAGCAGATCTCCGCACACGGCGTATCAAGCATATCCCGGAGTGCGTATTTCATAAGCTCCGCGCCGTTCCCCTGCAGTCTTGCCAGATGTGCCAGCACGCAGGCTGCCTCTCTGCCCGCTTCCGCCATCGGATCTTTCTCCCATTCCATCGTGAAGAAATCCTCTGCCCGCTCAAAATCCGGCAGCTCACCACATTTTAGCAGTTCCTTCGCATACATCTTTCGAAGCTTTGGCGACAACGCACCATCCCTTGCATAGATCCGCTCACAGATCTCAAAATCCCGGCTGCCATGGACAGACAATGGCTTGTGTAAGATCTCGATCTCGCTGTCGAACACAACCGGATCTAACCGCACCGTCTCATGCACCGGGTCAATCCACGTAAACGTCCGAAGACGCTTAAAGAGCTTCGGGCGAAGCTCCCGTTTCACATTCATAACTGTATTGAACGCTTCTGTGACGTACCACATCTGCACGATCTCAATCTCCGGAAGCAGACAGTTCTTCAGATCAAGGAAACGCGCCCGGTTCTCCGCATCAAGCACCTCGTCCGCATCCGGCGCATAGATGTATTCCATCGTCGCCTTGGAGAATGAGAAATTCCGCGCCGCCGAGAAATCGCCAATCCACGTAAAATCATAGATCTGATCGGTATAGCGTGCCGCGACCTCCTTCGTGCGGTCGGTGGAACCTGTATCCACAATGATGATCTCGTCCATCAGGTCAGCGACACTGTCCAGACACCGCGCCAGAACCTGCTCTTCATTTTTCACGATCATACATAAACTGATGGTTGCCATTGCTACCCCCTGTCATTCGCATCATTTGTTTATCCGTACACATTCTTTTTTTATTATACCTGTTTTATATGTGGCAGACAAGTAAGATTCCTGCTCCTTTTTCGCAATTTTGCTTGACCTTCCAACGCAAAATGAGTATTCTATAGAGTGTGATATTTTATAAGAGAGGACTTCTACTATGAAACAGATTATTTTAACTGGCGATCGTCCGACAGGACGTTTGCATGTTGGACATTATGTAGGCTCTTTGAAAGAGCGTGTGAAACTTCAGAATTCTGGTGTCTATGATGAGATCTATATCATGATCGCGGACGCACAGGCACTCACAGATAATGCAGAGCACCCGGAGAAGGTACGTCAGAACATCATGCAGGTTGCACTCGATTACCTCGCATGCGGACTTGATCCGGAGAAGGCAACGATCTTCATCCAGTCTATGATTCCGGAACTGACGGAGCTTACATTCTATTATATGAACCTTGTTACCGTTTCCCGTGTACAGCGTAACCCGACTGTAAAGGCTGAGATTCAGATGCGTAACTTCGAGGCAAGCATCCCGGTTGGTTTCTTCTGCTACCCAATCAGTCAGGCAGCCGATATCACAGCATTCCGTGCAACCCACGTACCGGTTGGCGAGGATCAGATGCCAATGATCGAGCAGTGTAAGGAAATCGTACACAAGTTCAATACCGTATATGGCGAGACACTGACGGATCCAAAGATCGTGCTTCCGGAAAACAGCGCATGTCTGCGTCTGCCTGGCATCGACGGTAAGGCAAAGATGAGTAAGTCTCTTGGCAACTGCATCTATCTTGCAGAGGAGCCAGAGGATATCAAGAAGAAGGTTATGTCGATGTTCACCGATCCGAACCATCTGCGTGTCGAAGATCCGGGACAAGTTGAAGGTAACCCGGTATTTATCTACCTCGATGCATTCAGCAAGCCTGATTATTTCGCAGAATTCCTTCCAGAATATTCTGGTATGGACGAGCTGAAGGAGCATTACACACGTGGTGGTCTTGGCGATGTGAAGGTGAAGAAGTTCCTGAACAATGTACTTCAGGCAGAGCTTGCTCCAATCCGTGAGCGTCGTAAGATGTGGGAGCAGAAGCTTCCGGATGTTTATGATATCCTGAAGGCTGGCAGCAAGAAAGCCAGAGAGACGGCAGGCAAGACACTTGAAGATGTCCGCCGCTCTATGAAGATTGATTATTTTGATAATGATAATCTGTTGAAGATGTAATTTTAATATAGATTAGTGTATTATGCAGAATGCAAAAAGGGGCGTTATAAAACGCCCCTTTTATTATCTTTATATCCTCTTCAATTTATTGAGCAGCTGCTCATCACTCATCCGAAATACATCATCGATGATCCAGATATGCATATCCCTTGCTCGCTGCTTGAAGAACATCGTGCCAGTCGTGTTATCACAGGCACGTGCTAAGACAAGTGCCTTTCTGGCATATTTGCCACCAAACTTTCGTGATACGGTCTCTAACTCATGCAGCGCACTGCCACCTGCCTTGCCACTCTTGCAGGAGATAAAAATCGGACACACCTGCTTCATCAGGATCACATCAATCTCGTTCATCGTATCATAGCCGGGATTCATCGTGTCATGCACCTCACCATCCCAGTCAATATGCGCACCAATCACCGCATCCGAGAACAGGTAACCTTCCCGCGTCGCTACCTCATAGACATGCAGTTCCAGCATATTTCCTGCCTTTGCAATAATCTTCTTGATCTGATTATTCTTAAACCGGAACATCACTTTTTTCCCGTGTTCTTCGTAATCCTTGAGCATGCCAATCTCATACAGATCCCGCAGCAGACGGATGGCATCGCCAAGCTGATTGATGTATAACTCACTCCAACCTTCCCGCTGGTTCGGTGTGTTCTTGCGAAGTTCGTCAATGACTCCACAATGTTTGTTCCAATCTCCACGGTATCTACGGCACAGATCCCACATAATCCGGATATCCTCCCGGAACTGATCGGTAAATTTCCACTCGGAGATACTTCCCGTCTCCTTCGTGAGCAGACCGCCATGCAGCATGATATCCTCCGCGATACTGATATTAAAATGATAATCGGACGTGATCACCTTCGAACCACGGACATCAATTTCCTTTCCGGTAAATGGATCGATACGCAGCTTGCTGACTTCCATTCTTGCGGAAATACACCCAAGCGCGATCAGAAGCATCTCACTACCACCGGTCAGAGCAAACCGAATCCCCGGATATTCCCGGATAATGCCCGCCAGAGTTCCTATAATGTTATCGAGATCATCCTTTGGTACCTCAATAAATTCCAACTCCATATCCGGATATTTGTGGTCACGAAACTGCTCGATATCCCGGATCTGCTTCGTAATCATATTATCTTTGTGTCCGAGAAAAATCACGCGTTCCGGCATGTATTTCATCATCACCATCACATTCTCAATTGGTTCCTGTGAAAAGAATTTGACGATTGCTTTTGTTCTCTCCATGTAACTTCCTCCTATAAAGGAATTGCAAAAGTACCCACCCCTGATACTTTTGCAATGATTCATTCTCTATTCTTTACTGCATAGATGCAAATAACGCCGCAATCTCCTCTGGCGACAGTGTCCGGTTTGGATTGTCGTCCACTGGCATTGTCGGTGCTGGTTCTGCATCCATATTCATCGTTGTATCTGTGATATCCTGCTCTACTTCGTGCACTGCCTCTGCAACTTCCTCCGCATGTGCTTCCTCTGTGGACAGATCTGTCTGTCCCTGTTGTGGAAACGGGATCACATCTGCATTCTTCACATCCTCTGCCGGTTTATCTGCCTGCAGATTGCCAAGCAGAGCATCGATCATACTCTGATCTAACATACCTGTATTGGCTGCTTCTTCCTTGAATTCTGCCTCTTCCTTTAATTCCTTATCGGCACTGCCGCCAAACTGCGAGAAGAAGTCCTCCGTATTAAATGCAGGCTCTGGTTCTTCTGTTGGTGCAGCCTCTTCTGCAACCGTTTCTGGTTCTTCTGTTGATGCTGCCTCTACCTCTGCTGGTGTATCATCTGTCTGAGTCAGAGAATCATCTGCGATTTTTAGTTCTGCCTCATCAGCTGTATCATTCTCAATTCCACCGGGGATCTGTGACTCTGGTACATCCGTCTCAGTCGTATTCTCAACATTCGTTACCACTTCCGGTTGCTCATCTTCCGGCACTCGTTTTTGCACATCCGCGGTAACGGCTGTCGATGCTGCCTCTACTGATGGTGCTGCCTCCACATATTTCGGCATCTCGATCGCATCCACTGCCTCACGCAATGCAGTAAGCTGGGCTGTCACCTGCTGTAACTGGGCAACCACTGCCTGTACATCGCCTGCCAGCTTGCCAAACTCCTCCAGCACCAGTGCAGTATGATCCGGCTCCTTCTGTGCCTGCAATGCTGCCTGCATTTCCAGTTCCTTCTGCATCTGCTCCGCCTGCTGTGCTGCTTCCTCTTCCTTCTTCCGATCATAATTAATCAGAATCTTGATCGTCTTTTTCAACGCCTCATCCAACTGCTCTGCCTGCGCAGACAGATAGGTGTTTGTCTTTCTCTGCTGGACATAGGACGCCTTTGCCAGACGTTCCATATCGTTGAGAATCTCCGTATCCTCTTTTTTCGTATATTCCTGCAAGGTCTTTGTCACATATTCCTGCATTGCCTGTTCTTTCGCCACTTTGATGTCGACAAAGGACAGAAGCAACGCATAGATACTTCCCACCAATACAAGCGAGATTATCGCAACATAGACTGCCTGTGAACGATATGCAAGCATGCAGTATCCCCACGCCAGAAGCGCCGTGAAACTGATCATGCCAAGTGTTACCATTCTCTTATATCGATTCCCCATCTGTTTTTTGCCTCCCTGCTTCTCGCCACAGATTACCCTTTATAATGCTTCTCCGGATCTGCAAACTTCGTATATTTTCCAATCCAACGAAGATCGACGCTGCCCGTCTCACCACTACGCTGCTTGGCAATGATGATCTCCGCGGTCTGCGGTTTTGTCGTTGTCTCCGGATTGTAATATTCGTCTCGATAAATAAACATAACCACATCGGCATCCTGTTCGATAGATCCAGACTCTCGCAAATCCGAAAGCACTGGCTTGTGGTCCGGTCTTGCATCTACCGCACGGGAAAGCTGCGACAATGCAATAATTGGAATCTTCAGTTCCTTCGCCAAGTTCTTCAATGCACGGGAAACCTCCGCGATAAACTGCTGCCGGCTCTCCACGGCACGGCTTGGGCTCATCAACTGCAGGTAGTCGATCATGATAACCTGCACTCCATAATTCTGCTTCCATTTTCTTGCGATTGAACGAAGCTCTGAGATTGTAACCGATGAATTTTCCTCTATGTATAACGGCGAATTAGCAACTGCCTCTGTACTTTCGATGACCTTATCCCAGTCATCATCCGACAGATCGCCGACCTTCATACTCTTGGAATCAACCATTGCATCTACCGCCAGAATACGGCTTGCCAGCTGTTCCTTACTCATCTCCAATGAGAAGAATCCAACCGGAATATGTTTCATAACCGCCAGATGATGCGCAATATTTAAGACAAATGCCGTCTTACCCATCGCAGGTCTGGCTGCTACAAGCAAAAGTTCTCCGGCATGCATACCAGTCAGCATATTGTCCAAATCCCGGAATCCCGTCGGAACACCAGTAACCTTACCATCGTTTCTTGCCGCTTCCTCCATCTCACGAATGACATTCATCACAATCTCGCGGATCGGCACTGTATCCTCGGAGCCGTTTCGGTTCTGCACGAGCTTGAAGATACTCTGTTCTGCGCGCTCCATAATGACTTCAACCGGTTCCTGTGACTGGTATCCATCCTTCTCGGTATTCTCACAAAGCTTGATCAGCTGTCGGAGTGCCGCCTTATCCTTGACAATCTTCGCATAGTCCTTCACCGGAGCATATAACGGCGCTGACTGCACTAACTGTGCCAGCGTCACTGTGTTTGCCACTTCTTCCGGGATATCCTTCATCCGCAGCCGTTCTACCAGCGTGATCGGATCTACACTTGCTCCCTCTGAATACAGTTCGACCATATTATCGAAGAGAATTCCGTACTGTTTATTGTAGAAATCTTCTCCTGTCAGCATATCCACCAGATCAGAAATCGCATCCCGGTTTACAAGCATTGTTCCCACGATTCCCTGCTCCGCCTTTTCATTATGCGGTTGTACACGTCTTATCGTATTTTCATCCATAAAATTAAGCTTCCTCAATCTTCACGGTAAGATCTGCGGTTACCTTTGTATGCAGCTTGATTCCAACCGTACGTGTGCCCGGTGCCTTGATGGCATCCTTCATAACAATCTTCTTTTTGTCGATGTCATGTCCAAGCTGCGACTTGATTGCCTCTGCAATTTCCTTGGAAGAAATGGAACCAAAGGTTCTTCCGTTTTCACCCATCTTGATGGAAAGCGTGATGCTCTCCTTCTCAATCTGTGCGGCAAGTGCCTGTGCGTCTGCCAGCACCTCTGCGGCAACCTTATCCTCATGTGCCTTCTTCAGCTTCAAATCATTCAGGTTCTTTGAGGTTGCTTCCATACCAAGCTTCTTTGGAAGCAGCATATTTCTTGCATATCCATCGGATACTTCTACAATCTGATCTTTTTTTCCAAGGCTTTTTACGTCCTGCAATAAAATAACTTTCATGTCTGGTTCCTCCTTAATTCCTAAATATCGCCTTCCCGATACATCTCATCCAGAAGGGTCTTTAACTGGATCAATACCAATTCATTTGTACTATTTGTAAACTGGGCTCCAGCGATATTTGCATGTCCACCGCCACCCATTTTTTCCATAATAATCTGTACGTTCACATCGTCGACCGACCGTGCACTCATATAAACCGTGCCATCCTTCTCTGTCGTAACAAATGATGCACGGATTCCTTCGATGTTGAGCAGGTCGTTCGCAACCTTCGCCGCAACCACCGTCGGTGCATCGGATTCCTTCGGATCAACCGTGGAAATCGCAAAATGCTCCATATAAATCTCCGAATTGATGACGCCCTCTGCCAACTGGCGATACGTGTACATATCACTTCGGAACATCTTTCTGACACGAACAACATCCGCACCACTCCGGCGCAGATACGATGCTGCATCAAATGTACGCACACCCGTCTTGGTCAGAAAATTATCTGTATCAATCACGATACCAGCATACATGGCATCCGCCTCGATTGGACGAAGCTTTACCTTGCCCTCGATATACTGCAGGATCTCCGCAATCATCTCACATGCAGAGCTTGCATATGGCTCGATATACGAAAGTGTTGCATTCTCGATCACCTCGTCCGATTGTCTATGGTGATCAAATACCACGATAGACTTTGCCAGACTGAGCAGCTCCTCACACTCGGTCATGCTTGGTTTATTCACATCCGTTACGACAACCAGCGTGTTCGGAGTTACCCGGCTGATTGCTTGTTCACTGTTGATGATCATATCATCGCCGTAAACGCTGTTCCCCATAAATCCGCTGATGATCGGGCGGATGGCTGAGGTCACCTCATTCACTACGATATATGCCTTTTTATTTAACGTCTTAACCAGACGATACACGCCCACTGCCGAACCAAACGCATCCGCATCCGGTCGTTTGTGTGCCATGATAATAACACTGTCTTTACTTGTCAGAAGCTCCTGGAACGCCTGTGCCTTAACACGCGCCTTAACGGTTGCGGACTTCTCAGTTCCTGCACTCTTTCCACCAAAATACGTCGTCTTATCACCATATTTAACAACTGCCTGATCGCCGCCTCGTCCAAGTGCCAGTCCGATTGCGGTACGCGCCCGCTCATACGCCTGCGCAAAGCTGTCTGTTCCAGCACCGACACCGATACTTAACGTAACTGGAATCTCGTTTCCGACATTGATACTCTTTACCTCGTCCAGAATCGCAAACTTTGTCTCACGAAGCTGTGGCAGATACTGCTGCCGGAATACGAAGAAATATTTATCCTTCTCCAGCTTCTTTCCAATCGCGTCGATCGTGGAAAGATACATGTTGATTCGTCGGTCAACCAGTGCTTCCACCAGCGAATGACGAACCTCCTCTGTATTCTCCATAACCTCATCGTAATTATCAATATACAACAGTCCTGCGACAAGCTTCTGGTCTTCATTTTCCTTCTTGTAGATCCGAAGCTCTGTTTCATCATACAAATACAAAGTAATCATGGCATCTGCCTGATGATCGACCATCGCATCCTCATCCGAATCCACTAACGCCTCGGAAAAATCGATACGGCGCAACAATGCCCGATAGACACGGTCGTTATATTCCAGATCCATCTGCATTTCCTCGGACGATAACGCCTCCGCATCCACCGCCGGGAAGAATGCCGAAATGTTTTTCCGAATCCGCTTCTTGGATCCAACGCCAATCTCTTCGATAAACTTTGCATTGCCCCACAGAATCTTACCATCCGTATCCAGCAGCGCATACGGAATATCCAGCTCTTTCAAAAGCTCCTTCTGAATCTGTCCCTGTTCCAGCGCAAACCGGAAGACGACCGGCATGATCGCTGCTTTCATCACAATAAAAACTGCAATCTCACATACAACGAAGATAAAAACTGCCGCAGCGGCAATCGCACCGCTCTTTTTGTCATGTACATACAGCACGATCACCATGCCAACCAGAAGCACAGTCAGTGCCAATGGCATCAGCAGATATTGTTGTATTTTCTTTTTTAAGATCTTTTCGTTATTCATCGATTCTCACCTGTTGCCGTTTCAAACAGCCTCTCCCAGTGACTATTTTGCGATATTCGCAAGTCTTTCCTTTACCTGCTCCAATGTCTCTGTATACTTCTGCAGCTTTGCACGTTCTTCCTCAACCTTTGCTGCAGGTGCCTTATCTACAAACTTTGGATTTGCAAGCATACCGGATGCACGCTTGATCTCTGCCTCTAACTTTGTCTGTTCCTTCGTCAGACGCTCGATCTCCTTCTCGATATCCACAAGCTCTGCAAATGGAATGTAGATCGCTGCATCATGGATCACAACCGATACCGCATCATCTGCGATTCCACTCTTATCTGCCTGTACATGTACCTCGTTTGCATAGCCAAGCATAGCGAAGAAATTCTTACTTGCCGTAAAGATTGCACGAATGTCTTCCTTCGGCGATACAACATAGACACTTGCCTTTCTGCTCGGTGCAACGTTCATCTCCGTACGCACGTTACGAATGCCACGTACGGCTTCCTTGATCTTATCCACAGCAGCCTCATCTGCCTTGAAATCAAATGCCTTGTCATATTCCGGCCACTTGGAGATCATGATAGATTCCTCGTCGGTCAGTGTACAGAAGATCTCCTCTGTTACAAATGGCATATATGGATGCAACAGCTTCAGACCGGTTGTAAGAACCGTCTTCAATGTCCAGAGTGCAGCTGCCTTTGTCTCGTCTGCGTCGTCCCAGAGTCTTGGTTTTACCATCTCGATATACCAGTCACAGAACTCCTCCCACAGGAAATCGTACAGCTTTGATACTGCGATACCAAGCTCAAATTTTTCCATATTGTCTGTGACCTCCTGAACGAGATCATTCATCTTCGACAAAATCCACTTGTCCGCAAGTGTGAAGCCATACTGCTTCATCGCTGCATCGACATCAGCGGTCATGGCAGCATCAATACCTGTGATATCTGCCTTCTCAATATTCATCATGATAAATCTGGATGCGTTCCAAATCTTATTTGCAAAGTTACGGCTTGCTTCAACTCTCTCCCAGTAGAAACGCATGTCGTTACCCGGTGCATTTCCGGTAATCAGTGTGAATCGGAGCGCATCGGCACCATACTTGTCGATAACCTCCAATGGATCGATACCATTTCCAAGGGACTTACTCATCTTACGTCCCTGATCGTCTCTGACCAGACCGTGGAAGAGTACCGTGTGGAACGGAAGCTTGCCTGTCTGCTCGATCGATGAGAATACCATACGGATTACCCAGAAGAAGATAATATCGTATCCAGTTACAAGTACATCGGTCGGGAAGAAGTAGTCCAGATCTTCCGTCTTGTCCGGCCAGCCAAGTGTAGAGAATGGCCAGAGTGCAGAGGAGAACCATGTATCCAGTGTATCCTCGTCCTGCTTTACATTGTTGCTTCCACATTTTGGACAAGTGCACACGGTCTCCTTCGATACGATCGTCTCCCCACAGTCCTGACAGTAATATGCCGGGATACGATGTCCCCACCAGAGCTGTCTGGATACACACCAGTCACGGATATTATCCAGCCAGTTGTAATAGGTCTTGTCCATACGCTCCGGAATCAGCTTCAGCTTGCCGCTTACAACTGCTTCCTTCGCCGGCTTTGCCATCTCGCTCATCTTGACGAACCACTGTGGCTTTACAAGTGGCTCTACCGTTGTCTTACAACGGTCATGCGTACCAACCATATGCTTGTGTGGTACAACCTTCACGAGAAGTCCGAGTGCATCAAGATCAGCAACCATTGCCTTTCTTGCCTCATAACGATCCATGCCTGCATACTTGCCGCCAAGCTTGTTGATCGTAGCATCATCATTCATAATATTGATCTCTTCGAGATTATGACGCTTTCCAACCTCGAAATCGTTCGGATCGTGTGCCGGTGTGATCTTTACACAGCCGGTTCCAAAATCTTTATCTACATACTCATCGGCAATCACCGGAATCTCACGGTCCGTGAGTGGCAGCTTCAGCATCTTGCCAACGATATCCTTGTATCGCTCGTCCTCTGGATTTACTGCAACGGCTGTATCACCGAGCAATGTCTCCGGACGTGTGGTTGCGATCTCTACGAATCTTCCTTCCTCGCCAACAACCGGATAATTGATGTGCCAGAAGAAGCCATCCTGCTCCTCATGTACAACCTCTGCATCGGAAATGGATGTCTGACAAACCGGACACCAGTTTACGATACGGGAACCTCGGTACATATATCCTTTTTCATACAGCTTACAGAATACCTCTGTAACTGCCTTGTTATTTCCTTCATCCATCGTGAAACGCTCACGATCCCAGTCTGCGGATGAACCCATCTTCTTCAACTGGTTGACGATCTTGCCGCCGTACTCTCTACGCCAGTCCCAGACACGCTCTAAGAACTTCTCACGTCCAAGGTCTTCCTTGTCGATGCCTTCCTTCTTCAAAGCCTCGATAACCTTCACCTCTGTCGCGATGGCCGCATGGTCGGTTCCCGGCTGCCACAGTGCATTGTAACCCTGCATACGCTTGAAACGGATCAGGATATCCTGCATCGTATTATCGAGTGCATGTCCCATATGCAACTGTCCGGTAATGTTTGGTGGCGGCATCACGATGGTGAACGGTTTTTTGCTCCGGTCTACCTCCGCGTGAAAATATTTGTTTGCAACCCATTTTTCATACAGACGCGGTTCAATCTCCGCCGGGTTGTAGTTCTTCTCTAATTCCTTAGCCATGTCTTTCTTCCTCCATATATGAATGATGTCGTGTATAAAAATACACAATCAAACTTCTCTTGTTTTGTATCTGCAATCCGGAATTACAATTCCAGATTGTAGGTCGCAAGCAACTCCCGGATATAGCTTTCAATGCCCGGATTCGCTGCAATACTTGCTTTTAACGCCGCCGTGGCATTCTGCCGGATCTTCTCACAGCTTGCCATCTTCTCGCGGATCTTCTGCCGCCGTACATTCAAGCCATGCTTAATCTCAACCATCTCCCGCCGGTCGATCAGTGCATTTGTCTGATTCTTCCAGACCATCGGATCGGTCACGCCAACATCAGAAAGCTGTTTTACCAGCCTGTCACACGCAAGATAATAGCTCTCGCTTGCCTGTGAATATTTCTTTGCATCGCGCTGCATCTGGTTGTACAGATCCCAGCGGTACATCAGTTCCTTCCCGGAATTGACGTCGTATTTTTCATAGATATAATCTAATGTATTTGTATTATTGACATATTTTGCTTTGACTTTATTCAGTAACGAGATTGCCCTTTGAAGCTTTGCGTCGTTTTCCTGTACGCGCCGGTTGATATTTGCATACTGGATATAACACACGGCAAAGCAGATCACCGCAATCGTTCCTTCGATTGCCGCTGGCAATGTCACATCCTTCTTCGCAAGCAGCGCCACCGCAAACAAGGTAATGCTAATCAAAAGGAATAACACCAGCACCACGATCAAAACGCTTCGAATCCGGTATGCATTGTCGGTATCCTCCACACGTGCATATTTCAGATCTTCTTTTTCTCCCTCGAGATATCCCATGTCGTTTTTCAGCATAGAATCCCGCATCTCCATATCATTTAAGTTTTTGATCGTATCCGGAATGTCATCCTCCAGCCGCTGCATCGTACGATACTGCTCTGTTGTAAGCAGATTCTCTGACTGCTGATATTTACTACGGTTGCCGTCAAGACGTTCAATCTCCTTCGCCGTATCTATGATATCTTCTGCAAGATTCACTGGCAGTTCCTCGATTCGCTGAATATCAACGAGATAATCCGTCACGAGTTTGTACTCCTGCTTCATATCCTCCATGTGATATTTCGTATCGACTAACTGTTCACAGAAATCGCCAACGGTCTTTCGCTCTCGATTCGACGATACCGTCTCTTTGACTTCCCGCCGGATCTCCGGATCAACACGTTCTTTCAGCACCGCTTTTTCCGCGGCCCGCTTCGCCTTTTCCTTATTTCGTTCTGCCCTCGACTGATTCCTGCGCTTTCTGCGTTCTTCCCGCATGCGTTCCTGTTCTTCAATCAAGGCGTCATATTCGGCATCATCTTCATTCAAGTATGCCTTGATCTTCTGAAACATTCCCATCAAATCGCCTGCTCTCTGAATTCATCCTTCAATTGTCCAAGTATAATATCCATTCGCTTGTCGTAATCGATCATGTCCTTATTCATACGGTTGTATACCGCACGTTGTAACATAGAGAAGATTGTCATCTCCCGGACATCCTCATTCGAATCTCCGATCTCAATCATCAAATTCTCAAAATTATCTTCATCGAGGTCAAACTTCCGCATTTCCTGCTTCAGTGTCGTCGCATCGTTCCCTGCCGAAAATACGATCAGGTAACTGCGCAGACTCTCCTCGTTGCCATTTAATTCATACGCTTTCATGAAATAGCTTTTTGCATCTTCCACATCCATGTTGTTGGCTGCTGCCACACCTCGGTTGTGATAGACATTTCCAAGAAATACCTTGTCTGTGATATCCTGCTGGTTGTCCAGAATCTCATCGTAAATCGATGCCGCCTTGATGTATCTGCGGTAGCCAAGATAGCTGTCTGCCTTTAATTTCTTACGCTGACTTGATGTCAGCCGACGATATTTCTGCCATGCTTCCACATAAGTTGCAATCTCGTCCGGTGTATAGTAATCCCCGGCATTTAAAATTTCAACCAGCAGATCCTGTGCAAATGTCGCCTTGTTCGAAAGTGCTACCAGCTTCGCTGCAAGCTCCGGCATATCCAGCTCATCCCGAATCCAGTCAAACAGCTTCTCAGACAGAGAAGACTTCGAGATCAGCACGGTATTATTGTAGATATAAAAGCACAGCTCCTCGTAGGTGTTGATCTCCACCTTCGTATTCAGAAAGATGAACGGATGCGATGCTTCTTTTCTTGTACATAAGATAATTTTTGACATTAAACATCAAACTCCTTACGATAAATCTTGTTCGTGGTCGGGAATAATTTTCCAAATCCAACATCCTTAATGATAAATGCGCCATGATGTGGATTCTCAAATTCCACCTCCACGGAGAACTTAGACGTCTTGTTCGGACGTTTCGGGATTCCGTGCAGCTTCACGACTTCCCGCTCTTCTTCTCCGGTCTTCCGGTTCCGGTATACCAAAGTCAGGGACTCTGTATCATCCAATATAATACTGATCTTTCCGTGGATGTTGTACCACTGTCTGCCGCCCAAGGCGATCGGAATAAACCGATCCTCCTCGTCCTCCGAAGAGATTCCGACATCAAAGATCACATTCTCCTTTGTCTCTACAAAATACTTCTTATAAAATTCGCCATATTCACCGCCGACTGCCTTGTAGCAGGCACCCTTGGTATAGATATTCTGTCCGGCAAATACACGTCTGCCCTGCGTCAGAAGCTCGCGTGATTTGTTCAGCCATTTCTCGGAGAATCCGAGTCCGGTCAGATAAATGGCCGAAATGTATGTTTTCTTTGTCTCATTTGCCACAATCTTTGCAAATGTAATATCCATCAGGATATTGTCACCGCCGAAGGCTGCCAGATTGAAATTCTCAGAATAGTCCTCATGTGTGACACTGATCGTGTTCAGTTCGTGTCCATGCGAGATATCAATTCTGTAATAATGCAGGCCATCCGTATTGTAATCAAACAATCCCACACTGTTTGTGCGCAGGCTTTCATCCTGATTAAAAATGTAATACAGACCACTGTCAAGATGGCTCGTGATCTCCACCTGCTCCTTCTCGACACCAAGCTCCTTGTAAAACGTTGAAAGTACACGGAACAGATCCTTGTTATATTCTGGAATCGTAATGACAAGCTTCTTTACCGTCGCGCCCTCATAACGATACAGGAAAGAATCGACATGCATTTTAAGCATCATTAAAAACAGCTTGCGATAACTGTAACGCGTATTATGCACCTCAACAGTCTCCTCACTGCGCGCATTCTGAAACAGCTCATCCAACACGATACCCTGCTCCTTGAAACGTGCCTCGGAAGCTTCGGAGCCAACATACCACTCTCCGGTCTCTAAGCCGAAGAAAAGGATGTTTGGCATCATATATGTTTCTTTGTTATTTAATTGGTTGACTGTCTCCGGCTCGCGCGAGATGTCGTTATAAAAACTAATCTGCGTGGAATCCGAACACAGATCCATGCCTATATAATACGCCTCTGACATGTCTTTTTCCTTTCGTACTTATATCTATTTCTATGCATTGCAATCCACAGGTTTCCCCGCGATATTACAATATACTCAAATTCTCTTCAAACAGATGTACCGTATTCAGGTAAACATCCAATGTCTCTAACAGCTCATTATCTTCCCGCATTTCCTGATTGACAAGCATGCTGTTGATAATCTCAAAGCGGTTCCGGTCTTTGCGGTTAAACGCTTTGGACTTCAGCGATTCACTCTCTACCACATAAGAAGTACCCTGCTTATCATCCGAGATTTCATAGACAAGGCGCTCGCCGTGGAACACGACATATTCCTTCACATACATGCCCGGAATCATCTCATCCAGAAGCTCTGTCTTGTAGATCAGATTCTGTCTGGAACCAGTATCAAATGCGTACTTCACTGTTACCTGTTTGCCCGGCTCGCTCTTGTAGATCAGATAGGTCTTGAGCATGACATCCTGTGGCAGCTTGATAAAGGACTGGAAGCTCTTGTAGAACGGAAGCAGCTTGCCTGCATCCATAAACTTGCCAACCGCATCCTTGATCCACGTCTTCTGCTCGCCCGTATAACGATCCAGCTTCGAGAAGTGATGCAGCATGGACATACGGGAAATCTCATCCTCGATATTGCCCTTCTGAATCTCCTGATACAGACAGTCAAAGACACCACTTGGAATCTGTGCATCTTTGATTAGATAGTTATAGCATGCAAACCGCAGGAACGCCTTTACGACCAGTCCACGGTTTCTGCCTGCATAATACGCGGTAAAGATATCGTAGATGTACTCGACATTTCCCATCGCGAACATCATCTGTGCCAATGTATTTTCTGCCAGCAGGGAAATATCTCTGACACGGTTACGCACCGTCTTAAAAATACCTGCCAATTCTTCCAAGTCACCCTTATAATGGTTGATGATATATACCAAAATCCGCTCATTGACCTTACCGGATTTGTACAGATGGATACAGATGGAAAGCAGATCCTCATTTAAGAAGCCATTGCTGTCCTCCACACCATAATCCGCCAGACGATACAACTCTTCACTGTCGATCTCATCGAAGCCATACAGCTTCACCGCCTGAAATGCCTTGTCGAACATGTTCATATCGACCATGTAAGCGATCATCACACGTGCATTTGCGTGATTTAAGTATTCGATATCCAATTTTTCGAGATACTTTGTAAGCACCTCGTTATCCAGATTCTCATGGTAATATTCAATAATATTCAGATATGCCTGCTGCTTGTAATCATAGGAGATCTCATCACAGTTAACAATATCTCGTGCGGCATTGACCTCGATTGCCTTCTTGAATGTGAAATCACCAAGCTGCTCATAGTTATGCAGCAGCACCCGGTAATCCCGCGGACTGTATTTACAGCAGATATCCATATATGCATTTTCATCTACAATACGTTCCAGTCGATACGGAATAGATCCCGCATACCGGTTTCCCGCGCTATCCTCGAAGATAATGGAAGCCGTGTTCGACAGAATCTCCACATATGCTTCGCCGTTTACGATCGGTACGCGCTGTACTTCCTCTAACTCCTGATGCGTCACGATCACGGCACGCACGCCCTTGTTAAAGCAAACAAGCTTCCGACGGAAGATAATGTTGATCAGCTTGCTCGCATAAAGCGGACTGACCGTCTCTGGCTCCAAGAACTCATCATAAAGCACAGTCAGATCATCGCTGACCTTGCCGCTGATAATCATATTCTCCATGAAATCCTGCATCGTTGTCGCATATTCGTGGTACACCTTCATGTGCTGGGACTTGTTGTAAATTACGTTCGCATACAAGTACGCAAGCTCTTTTTCGGAAAGTGTATTCTTATAATTCAGATACATCAATACCGACTGCGGTATCAAATCATATCTGGAGAAATTCATACTCTTGACAAAGCACTCATTCAGCCCGATAAATTTCAGGTTGCGTTCCACTGCATCCCGGTAGAACCGATGGTACTTGTTATCCAGTTTTCCTGCGCTGATCAGCATCGAGCAGATACTTGACAGCACCTCGTCACTCTTTTTCTTGGAGTAAATGCTATCCATGATCTCGAAAATCTTCGCATCAAACTGACGGAATGATGCCGCAAGCTGGATAAACGCCTCGATTACTTCGTCCGACAGATACTGGTGGCGCAATCCCCATCGGATCGTTGTAACCTCAAGATCTGTAATATGCTTCAGCAGCAACGGGTTGTTGTTTAAGACTTCGCAAAGCTCCATGTACATAAGCGGGCTGTTGTATCCCTGCTCATACAGGTTTTTAACTTCCCGATACAAAGCGGTCTGATCGTTATTATAAGTATCATCCACAAACAGCAGCAACCAGAAATAGAAGATCTTGTCATCCTCTGTGTGGTAGCTTCTGCGAATCAGTTCCTTTGCCTGTTCGGTCGCACGGCGGTCCTTGCCAACCATCGCCTTCAGATATGCATAATAACAACTCTGCTTGTTGTTCATTCCAGAGTTATCGACATCCGCCTCGATACGCAGGAATTCTTGTTCTACCTTCTCTGTCTCTCCCTGCATAATGTTCATATGCATTGTTCCCAGACGGTACAGATCTTCCTCTGGTACATAGCGTGCCAGATTGTTAAATGCAAATAAGGTCGTGCTAATGTATTCCCGAAGCTGGATTCTGCCCATGCGGTAATCCATATATGTCGTAATCAAGCGCACCTGATTCGACTTAATCAGATGTGTTTTGCTGCCCGGTTTGGACACTTTTATCTCTTTTTCTGTCGGCTTGGACAGGTTAATCTCAATCTCGATTGTCTGGTAGACATTCTCGATAATGATTCTGCCGGATGTCACGCCGTCCGGAATATTCTCCGGTGAAATCAGTACATCCAAAGCATACAGATTGCCATAAAAATCGGCACTTGTAATCACCTTTCTCGCTGGAATAATGAAATCCTCGGTGGAGCGTACCGTTGAACTGCTGTAGCCCCATGTGTTTTTGCTGATGTTAATCGAAATCTTGGAAAGCTCCTCCGGGAACTCCAGATTGATCTTCGCCTTGGATACTGACAATGTCAGCGCACGTTTCTTGTGTACATAGACGAGGAACTCCTCCAAAGCCTGATTGACCGACTGGCTTTCCATCAGACTGTTGTAGATCTGCTTGATCACCGGATCGCGGTTGATAAATGTACGCTTAAAATCATCGCGCACAAATACACGCGCCGCCTCTGCCCAGTTGCTCTCAGCGAGTGTCGCAAATTTGAAAAGATCATCGATCTTCTGATCTCCGTATTTTACATATGGTGTCGTGATGTCAATATCATACAGAATCTTAAATTCTCCGCCGTCCGTAATGACACTGATATGTCCTTTGTAATTTTTACCTGCTTCCAAACAGGTTGCATCGAATGTGAATCCGACATCAAAATTCTTCGCAATAAATGTATGCTGGTTGAACCGCAGCATATAGCGGCTATCATACACCATCGCTTTGATGACGTGGTCATTCGTGCTGTTCACCGTGAAGACACCTTCGTACAAAGTTCCCGATTCTATATTCAGTTTTAAAAACTTTTCTGATATCGCTACCTCAGGCCGGTCTACCTGAAATTCGCCCTTTGCGTAATGTTCTACTATCGCCTTCATGGTATCTCCTTTATTTCTCGGCTTCGTAATGAAAACCTACTTGTCATTCGTCTATTTAATAGGTATAATTATCGATATGAGGGTATAGTTCACCCACTATCCCCTTTTAACACATATCACATTATAACAAACCCCCTTTCTTTTTTCAAGACAGGGATATAAATGGTTTGTTTTCTAATTATTAGGAGGAAACTATGAGCAACGGACCACTTCGCATCGAACAGTATGAGACTGTGCGATATGACTTAAATTGCAATCCACTCGGTGTCCCGGACAGCGTGACACGCGCGATCATGCAAAATATCAGCGCGGTCGGTCGCTATCCTGACACATACTACGAGCCTTTACGGAACGCCATCGCTTCTTATGCCTGCTGTGCGCCAGAGCATTTGGTGCTTGGCAGCGGCAGCTCTGATCTGCTGCGTCTCTTTGTTGCACTTCTTGCACCAAAGAAGGCTTTACTGCCGATCCCATCAGCCACGGATTATGAACATGTATTATCCGTGTATGGTTGCGAAACAGACTTCTATGAGCTGGACATCAATCAGGATTACCATCTGGATATGGATGATTTTATTGCACACTTATCGGATACATACGATATTGTGATCCTCGGAAATCCAAACAATCCAACCTCCCAGCTTATATCAAAAGCAGATATCGAGAAACTTGCAGCCGCATGCAAGGAGCTTGACATCGCACTTTTACTCGACGAAATGTACATTGAATTTACAGAGAACTATGAGCGTAACACTGCGATCTCTCTGGTAAATACCTATGACAACCTGATTATTTTGCGCAGCGTATCCAAATTCTTCTCTGTACCAGGACTGCGACTTGCTTATGCGATCATGAACAACGAAACAAACATGACAATCATCAATATGACCGCCACACCAAACAGCATTTCCTGTCTGACCGCAGCTGCCTGTACTGCTATGCTGGAGGATACCGCCTACATCCACGAATCGCACTCCCGCATCTTTACCGAGCGCAACCTGATCTACTCAGCAATGAATACAAACAAGAATCTGCGGTTGTTCAAACCGAGTGCAAACTTCGTGCTGATGCAGATTCTAAAAGAGGATGTCACCGCAAAATCCCTGCTGGCACATTGCAATCTGAAGGGCATTGTCCTTCGGAACTGCGAGAATTTTCACGGCCTGGATTCGCATTTTGTACGATTCTCAATCATGAATCCGATGCAGAACGACCTGATGGTAAATACAATTCTGGAACTGTTACGATAACACTTTTGAGCTTTCGCAAAACAAATTCACAGAAGCCAAAAGAGCAGCTGGAACACATATCTGTTTCCAACTGCTCTTTTTGATTGTTATCGTATTGCTGTTATTTGCCCAGCTCTTTCTCACTCATTGCAAGTGCAGATGCGATTACTGCATCCATATCATAATACTTGTACTCGCCAAGACGTCCGCCGAAGATCACATGCTCCTCCTGCTCGCCAAGCTCCTTGTACTGCTGATACAGCGCGCCATTTTTCTCATCATTTACCGGATAATATGGCTCATCGCCCACCTTCCACTCAGAAGAGTATTCGCGTGAAACAACGGTCTTTGGCAGATCATTGCCTGCATCATCCTTGCCAAACTCGAACCATTTATGCTCGATGATACGTGTCCAAGGTGTCTCAGCATCTGTGTAGTTCACTGCCGCATTTCCTTGGAAGTTTGGCTTGTCTAAAAGTTCTGTCTCAAACCGCACGGAACGATATTCAAGCGCGCCAAGCTTATAATCAAAATAAGCATCAATGGCACCTGTATAGACAACCTTCTCTGCCATCGCATCATACTCTGCTTTGTTTGCAAAATAATCGGTAGAAACCTTTACTTCAATACCAGCCAGAAGGTTCTCCACCATCTTCGTGTAGCCGCCCATCGGAATACCCTGATACAGCGCATTGAAATAATTGTTGTCAAATGTCAGACGGACTGGCAGACGCTTGATGATAAACGCAGGAAGCTCTGTACATGGGCGTCCCCACTGTTTTTCCGTATAGCCTTTTACCAGCTTCTCATAGATATCTGTTCCAACCAGACTGATTGCCTGCTCTTCCAGATTCTTAGGCTCCGTGATACCAGCTGCCTTTTTCTGCTCTTCGATCTTTTCCGCTGCCTCTTCTGGCGTTACCACACCCCACATTTTATTAAATGTGTACATGTTAAACGGCAGGCTGTAAAGCTCGCCTTTGTAATTTGCAACCGGTGAATTCGTGAACCGGTTGAACTCTGCAAACTTCGTAATATAATCCCATACCTCTTTGTTGTTCGTGTGGAAGATATGCGCACCATATTTGTGTACATGGATACCCTCTACATCCTCTGTGTACACATTTCCGGCAATATGTGGACGCTTGTCAATCACAAGCACCTTTTTCCCTTTTTCCTTTGCCTGCTGTGCAAACACCGCACCGTAAAGTCCGGCACCTACCACTAAATAATCATACTTTTTCATGTTTACCCTCCTCTTAACCTTTAATCTCTTCGAAATATATCTCTTGTATATACCTTTTCCTGCACATCGTCCAGCTCTGCGCTGTAACGGTTTGCAAGAATTGCATCACTCTGTTTCTTAAACTCTACCAGATCATTTACGATCTTGGAGCCAAAAAATGTCGTTCCATCTGGCAGTGTCGGCTCATATACGATTACACTTGCCCCCTTCGCCTTCACACGTTTCATCACGCCTTGAATCGAACTCTGACGGAAATTATCCGAATTTGATTTCATCGTGAGTCGATAGACACCAATCGTAACTTTTTTCTCACTTTCAGCATTCCATTCATTGTTCGCGCCATAGCTGTAATAACCGGCTTTTTCAAGCACACGACCCGCAATAAAATCTTTCCGCGTCCGGTTACTCTCCACAATCGCCGTCATCATATTCTGTGGCACACTGTCATAATTCGCAAGCAGCTGCTTCGTATCCTTTGGCAGGCAGTACCCACCATAACCGAAGCTCGGATTGTTATACTGTGTTCCGATTCTCGGATCCAGGCACACACCATCAATAATTGCCTGGGTATCCAGCCCTTTCATCTCTGCATAAGTATCTAACTCATTGAAATAGGATACACGTAGGGCGAGATAGGTGTTTGCAAAAAGCTTGACCGCTTCTGCTTCCGTAAATCCCATAAACAGCGTATCAATATTTTCCTTTTCTGCGCCCTCCTGCAACAACCGTGCAAAAGTATGCGCCGCCGCATCTACTTCTGCATCCGACTTATCTGTACCAATAATAATACGGCTTGGATACAAATTGTCATACAGCGCCTTGGACTCCCGCAGAAATTCCGGAGAAAACAGAATCCGGCTTGTCTGATATTTCTTTCTTACTGACTCCGTATAACCAACCGGGATCGTCGATTTGATTACCATAAATGCTTCCGGATTCACCTTCAGCACAAGTTCAATCACGGCTTCCACCGCTGTGGTATCGAAGAAGTTCTTCTGACTGTCGTAGTTTGTCGGCGCAGCAATGATGACAAAATCCGCATCGCGGTATGCTGTCCCTCCATCTAAGGTTGCTGTCAGATGCAACTCCTTCTCTGCCAGATACTTCTCAATATAATCGTCCTGAATCGGAGAAATCTTATGATTGATCTTCTCCACCTTCTCAGGCACGATATCCACCGCTGTCACCGTATGCTTCTGGGACAACAGGGTTGCAAGTGACAATCCGACGTAGCCGGTTCCTGCAACCGCAATCTTTATATCTTCAAATGTTCTCATATTCGAAATCCTCCTGTAACACGTCTTTTCGAATAACTATTTACTCACTCCGCAATGCTTCCACTGGATCCTTCTTTGATGCTACACGCGACGGAATCAGTCCACCGATCATCGTCAGCACAACGCTGATTGCAACCAAGAGCGCACCACCTGTAACCGGAAGCTTCGCAACGCCAGTCAGTCCTGCAAAATGGTGAATGACTGCATTGATTGGGATGTTCAGGAGCACGGTAACTCCAATACCGATCAAACCTGCCACGAATCCAATGATAATCGTCTCCGCGTTAAATACACGCGAGATATCCTTCTTCGATGCACCGATGCTTCGCAGCACACCAATCTCCTTCGTCCGCTCCAATACGGAAATATATGTGATGATACCAATCATGATTGAGCTTACCACGAGCGAGATTGCCACGAACGCCATCAGCACATACGAAATCGCATTGATAATCGTACTGATGGAAGACATCATCGTTCCTACCATATCTGTGTAAGAGATTTCCTTCTCCTCTTCGCCATTTGCTTTCACCATATCGTTATATTCTTCGATCACGTCGATGATCTTTTCCTTCGACTCAAAATCGATCGGATAGATGCGGATGACCTTCGGATCATTCTCATAAGCGATACCAAGTGTGACAAGGTTGTCATCATAGGTCGCATTCTCAGCGGATTTCAGATCGGACAGCGACATGCTGTTTGACACACTCTGCGTCTGTTCCGTCATCGTCTGCATAAACTGCTTCAACTGATCTGCCGGAAGGCTCGCCATATATTCATACAGCTGATCCTCTGTCATGTCTGCGATTCCCATCTCGCTCATTGCATCCTGCGCCTGCTGCTCAGCTTCCTTCTGCGCCTCCTCGTTCAGATCTGCACCAAATTCATAGCCGGTAAATACATTCTTATCTGGATCATCCAGCTGCGCCTTGCCAACTTCGCTGTCTCTCGACAGATCCATCAACTTCTCCACCAGTGCATGCGTATAACCAATCGTTGTTGTGATCGAATGTACTGTTGCATCCTCATTCGGGCGGACGATACCAACCACCTTGATATCCAGACCATTTTTGATCTTATCTTTCAGGTAATCAGCATCATCGCTCTTATCCACATAACATTTCTCTGAATCATCGTATTCGTAAAAATCGGAAGATGGAATTACCTTATAGGTGAGGCTCAGCAGGTCATCATAGGTGTACGAGGTGTTTGGATACGTCTTCGTCTCACCCTTCAATGCCGCTCGCATCATCTCCTGCATCTCGCTGACATCCCGGATGCCAAGCGAATACAACTCATAATCGCTGATCTCGTTATCCTTCGTCACGACCATCACGACTTCATCGTAATTCTCCGGCCAGCGTCCGGCTACAACATCATACTGGTTCTCGAGCAGCTCCTGATTGCTGATCATCTCGGACCAGACATTCGTCGTACTCTGCGTCCCTGTCATACCCAGGTTATCCATCTCTGACATCGAACCAAATCCGATACTGTCAAAGACGGTACTTGGATTGACCTGATAGACTTCTTTCTCTACATCACTTTTGTAAGCGTTAATCGTAATGCCATAGGTGTACATGATATCGCTGGTGTAGTCCTTCATCTTCTGACCGTCACCTTCCTCGATATAATCCTTGAAGGATACCATGTCGTTAACCTTGACTTCACCAAGCATATTCTTCATATAATTACCGACAAAGTTGTTTGAATACACCTTGTCCATATCATGCTCTTCTTCACTCTTCATCTCGGTGCCGAGCATAATTCCCATCATTGCGGACATGTCAATGGACTCATCCGTGATCTCCAGCGGGTAGGTAGAAAGAGTATCTTCCTCCACGCTCTTGATATAATTCCGGAATCCATCGGACAACGATAAGATCAGCGCGATTCCGATAATACCGATACTGCCTGCAAATGCGGTAAGCAGGGTTCGTCCCTTCTTTGTAAGCAAGTTGTTGAAGGACAGATTCAGCGCTGTAAAATACGACATCCGCTTATGCTTTAAGTCCTTCTTGCTTAATTCCTCATACGTTTCCTTCGCTGCTTCCTCATCGGAATACGGCATGCTATCATCTGTAATCTCACCATCCAACAGCTTAACAATTCGTGTACTGTACTGCTCTGCAAGCTCCGGGTTATGGGTAACCATAATAACGAGACGGTCTTTTGCAATCTCCTTCAGAAGATCCATAATCTGCACGCTTGTCTCTGTATCCAGTGCACCGGTCGGTTCATCCGCAAGCAGAATCTCCGGATCATTGATCAGTGCACGCGCGATTGCCACACGCTGCATCTGTCCACCGGACATCTGATTTGGCTTTTTATGGATCTGGCTACCGAGTCCAACCTTCTCGAGCACTTCCTTCGCCCGGCGTCTGCGCTCGCTCTTCGAGACACCCGACAAGGTCAATGCCAGCTCGACATTCTGCAGCACCGTCTGGTGCATGATCAGATTATAGCTCTGGAATACAAAACCAACGCTATGGTTCCGATAGGTATCCCAGTCCTTATCCTTGTATTTCTTTGTTGTTTTTCCCTTGATTATCAAATCGCCATCGGTGTACTGATCGAGCCCTCCCACGATATTCAAGAGTGTTGTCTTTCCACAACCGGAATGTCCAAGAATCGAAACAAATTCATTTGCCCGAAAATTAATACTGACTCCCTTTAATGCCTGTACCTTTGAATCGCCCTCTCCATAGTCCTTTACTATGTTCTTCAGTTGCAGCATGTCATCTTCCCTTCATTTTCTTTCACTATAACAAAAGCGATTTCTTCACCCTTCGGGTTCCCGAAATCGCTTTCATACTCTTACATCATGTATTCAATCATCTTGTTGACTGCTTCGCCAAATTCCTCTGACTTCTTCTGTGCATCATCGAAATCCTTACCGATAACGCCATAGTAGAATTTGATCTTTGGCTCTGTACCGGATGGACGGACGCAAAGCCAAGCGCCACCTTCGAGCTCGTAATATACAACGTTTGACTTCGGAAGTCCGGTTGGAACAACCGCCTTATTCTTCATGTTTGTCGCTGTATCGTTGTCGTAATTACGTGCCCAGAGCACTTCTAAGCCTGCAATCTCCTTTGGTGTATGAGACTTTAACTGATCCATGATACTCTTGATCTTCTCCAGACCTTCGATACCCTTTAATGTCAGTGTATGGATCGCATCTACATGATAACCATACTTCTCATAAATATCGATCATGGCATCCCACAAAGTCTTGCCCTGTGAACGGTAATATGCAGCTGCCTCACAGAGTGCCATCGTTGCTACGATCGCATCCTTATCTCTGGCATGTGTACCGATCAGACATCCGTAGCTCTCCTCAAATCCGAAGAGATATGTGCCATTATGTTTTGTCTCAAACTCCAACATCTTCTGTCCAATGAACTTGAATCCTGTCAGAACCTCTACGAGCTTCACGCCGTAGCTCTTCGCCATCTCATTTACAAGGTTTGTTGTAACGATAGACTTGATCAGTGCGCCATCCTTCGGCAGTCCCTTTGTCGCCTTGATCTGGCTGAGCTCATATTCCGCAAGCAGACTTCCCGACATATTTCCGGTCAAGCAGTGATACTCGCCATCCTTATCCTTTACATACACACCGAGACGGTCTGCATCTGGATCCGTTGCGAGAACGAGATCTGCGTCATGCTGCTTTGCAAGTGCAAGTGCAAGCTCGAATGCTTCTGCTGCCTCCGGGTTTGGATAGCTTACAGTTGGGAAATCGCCATCTGGCAATTCCTGCTCTGGAACAACATATACATTCTCAAAGCCAAGTTCACGCAGAATTCTTCTGGCTGGGATATTTCCCGTTCCATGCAATGGTGTATATACAATCTTTAATTCTTTTCCGTATTTGTCGATGCACTCCTGATGCAGTACAAGCTTCTTCAGCTCTGCCATATATGCATCATCGATTTCCTTGCCGATGACTTCATACAAACCTTCATGGATTGCTTCCTGCTTTGGCATTGTAATGGCATCCTGTACAGAGATTGCCTTTACCTCACGCATGATACCCGCATCATGTGGAGGTGTAATCTGTGCACCATCCTCCCAATATACCTTGTATCCGTTGTACTCTGGTGGGTTGTGGCTGGCTGTTACGTTAATACCTGCCACACAACCAAGGTAACGGACTGCAAAAGAAAGCTCTGGTGTTGGACGAAGAGACTCAAACACATATGCCTTGATACCGTTTGCTGCCAGACACAAGGCTGCTACATCTGCAAACTCTGGTGAACAATGTCTGGAATCATAGGCAATCGCAACACCCTTTGCCTGCTTCTTACGCTGTTTGATATAATTTGCAAGTCCCTGTGTCGCCTTCGCAACAATATAATTATTCATGCGATTCGTACCGGCGCCAATAATACCGCGCAATCCAGCTGTTCCGAATTCAAGATCCGTATAGAAACGCTCTTTGATTTCTTTCTCGTCATCCTTGATTGCTGCCAGCTCCTGTCTTGTTGCTTCATCAAAAAACGGGTTTGTCAGCCATTCTTCATAAACCTTTTTGTAATCCATGTCCATGATGTTCCTCCTACTATTTAGTCCAGCACGGATATCAGATCCGCGTAGCTATATTCATCGTCTTTGCCGTTATCTTCGGCTTGTATTGTATAACTTTTTATCAAATAACCGGCTTTGTATAGCGTGATCGTATGTGTTCCCGCTGTCTTCCTGATCGACACCGGTGCGATTCCGACATAATCGCCGTCGAAATATACGCCCACACCCTCCGGTTTTTTAATCGTAATTTTATTGCCCTGCTCCGCGGACTCCGTCGTCTGCCCACTCTGCGTCGTCGCAGTGGTCGTCTGTGATCCCTGTGTCGTTGCAGTCGTCTGCGTCGTAGTCTGCCCGGATGCAGTTGTCTGTCCCTCCTGCGTCGTTGCCTCAGTCGTATCTTCCGTTGTCTCTTCGGTCGTTTCCTGCTGCAAGGTTACGCGCAAGGTTTTCATCGTCTCTGTGATTTTAAAACTTCCACGGAAGCTGTCATAGCCATCCGCTGTAATGCTTAATTCATGATCGCCGTACAATCCGGTATACGTCCGGTTCGCGATCACCTCTCCATCAACCTTGATGACTTCATTCGCATCCTCCGGCGTCACAGCAAACGTTACCGTTCCGGATGGAATTGCAATATCTGAGATATCTACATTTAACTCGCGATCCTTTGTCACACGGATACTCTTCTCTCCGGAATATCCATTTTTACTGATACGAAGTGTATAATCGCCTTCCCCGACTGCTACCAGCATATCTGCAGTAACTGGAACAATCACATCTTTTCCAATCTCTACAAATCCGCCAACATATGTCCCCTGATTTAACAGCCGGACATACCCGTGCCCCTTCGTAATGATCACGGACACCAGATTGCCATTCCACAAGGACAGCGTCACCTCATCCTCTTTGTTTACATCCACGAGAGAAAGCGCCTGATCCCCATCAAATACCTGTGCATAATCCGATACCGGGAAACGATTTCCATTATAGACAGCGGTATGGTCATCCTGCCGGTACAGGAACTTCTTAATCTGTGTATATGTCTTCACCTTCGCATTCTTCGCGATACTGACCAGCTTCTCTGTATCCATATAATACACGATATCCACGACATTTCCACAGGCAACATTGTCAATGCCGATATCCGCGCCCTTCGTATCTGTCACGCGCACACCGCCATGATACTGCAATGTTATATCTGTACCATCCAGCACCGATACAAAATGCATCTGATTATTTTCCATGTCCATGCTCGTTATGATTGCCGTCATGGAAGCCTCTTCATGATCTGCCGTGACTTCCTCCGTGTTCTCATAGACCTTGACATCATTCTTCTTTTTTTGCCCACAGCCCACGAACACGAACGCAAGCATCAACACAACGATTCCATATTGTATCTTCCGCTTATCCATAAAACCACCTTAACCTCTGTATTATACAAGATTATTTTGCAAATGTGAAGATTATATATTCATTTTTTCGAGATATTATAGGAAGATAATTTTTCAAGCAACGTCTGCTTCTTCTCTTCCTCTTCCATGATCCGGTTCAACTTCTCGACCATTTTCGGAGAAATGCGTGTCTTCGAACCATTCATATATTGATTTGAGAGCTTATAGAATTTTTCAGGATACCGGTAGAGTCCACAAATATACGCAACGTCCATCTGTTGCAATGGGATTCCCTGCTGGTACCGTTCTAAGATCGCAGTGAGCAGTGCAAACGCATATCCATTTTTTTCCACGGTTTTCCGAATGAAATAATACAGATCCTGCAACTGGTTCCCGATATGATATTTTTCAAAATTAATCGTTGCGATATAGCGCGCATCGGCTGTCCCACATACAAGGACACTATGATGATTGTAAGTGCCATGACAATATCCCATATGTTCAGATTCGCCCGCCGTCCCCGCCTCTGCCTGTTCACAGTTCAGCCCCTGCTCATAAAAGTACGGAAATGCCTGCATAAACAAAGATTCAAATTCCCGTTTCGGACTCTGTTTCGCAATATAATTATGTACTCGCTTCATTTCCCGATTCCGACGCTTGACATCATTCTTCTCCCGGATCTGCATATCGCGATCAACTTCCTGCCAGACCGTACGTCCAGCCCGATGCAGGGCAACCAGATTATCAACCGCAAGCATGATTTCATTTTTGTTGCTGACACCCATCTCACGACCGTCAAAAAACATCCGCATCACAAACGGATTCCCATAACGATCGTATGTAATCAGTTCATCCTCCACATTTTTCACAAGCCGGTCAATATGTGGAAAGCCTGCCAGATACATATGCTCTTTAAAATCATACTCTGCCTGCAGCCGTTTTTCTCCGGCTGTCGTTGCCCGGATCTGGCGCACCCCCTTGTCCGTCTGCAGCAGCATCGCTCCCCGTCCCCGTCCTATGTGATCCAATCTCACATCGTACATCTCGAATACTTCCGACATTTTTTCAGCCACAAAAAATCCCCTCCCAACATCAGTCTTGTTAATTGTATGCCGGGAAGGGCGGATTCATTCCGATTGATCGTCCGCATCTATAGATACGATTCCTTTACAATCGCCAATAATTGTTCTCTTGTATTCAATTCCGGTTCTTCAAGTACCCGGTCCAGCAGTGCCTTCAAAATGCGTCCCATATCCGGCCCCGGTTTTACACCGATCGCGATGAGATCTTTTCCACTGATTTCAAGTTCCGACAGTTTCAAACATTGCTTCTGTTCTATGATCTCTGCATACATCGCTTCCATATGCGCGATCACCTGTCTGCGCTGTTCGAGATGATACGCACTCTGACCTGCCATATCGCCCTTTCGGATCTCCAGAAAATCTGCGAAATGCTCCGCGCCAAGCTGTGCCACAAACCGGCGGAAGCTCTTCATCCCCGGTCCGTCCCCGGAGAGTCCATAATCGTGATTTCTCACCAGTCTGCAAACCTGATCGATCGTATCGTTATCAAGCTTTAACCGACGCAGAATCGTGCGCGCCATCTTCGCAGAGAGTTCCTGATGTCCATAGAAATGATCGACTCCTGTTTCGTCTGTCGTCTTACATTCTGGTTTTCCAACATCATGGAGCAACGCCGCATAACGCAGGACAGGTGTTGCTGATACTGCCCGCATCACCTGCAGCGTATGACGACCGACATCATACAGATGATACGGGTTATTCTGTGGCGTCTGCATCATCCGGTCGAACTCCGGCAGAAATATATTGGTGAGTCCCAGCTCGTACGCTTCCTCCAGCCGTTCCGGATGCTTCGAAACGATCATCTTCGTAAGCTCAGTACAGATCCGTTCTGCACTGATATCCTTCAGGAACTTTGCCTGATCGCGCATCGCTTCCCGCGTCTGATTCTCAATTACAAAATCAAGCTGTGCCGCAAACCGGACTGCACGCAGGATACGAAGTGCATCCTCGTCAAACCGTTCTGATGCCTCACCCACGCAGCGGATGATTCCTTTCTCCAGGTCCTCCTGTCCACTGAAAATGTCGATCACACCCTGCTCCGGGTTATATGCCATTGCATTGATCGTAAAATCCCGTCGTTTCAGATCCTCTTCCAGGCTCGCTGTGAAGCACACGGATTCCGGACGACGGTGGTCGGTATAAACACCATCCACCCGGTATGTCGTCACCTCAAATGCATAATCGGTATGACTGGCAAGCGATCCACTTCCATCGTCCAAAATCTCGCGATCCACTAAGACCGTCACCGTTCCATGCTGGATTCCCGTATCGATCGTGCGGTGGAAAATTGCCTTGACCTCCTCCGGTTTCGCCGAGGTCGTGATATCCCAGTCATTCGGCTGCTTGCCGAGCAGGCTGTCCCGCACGCAACCGCCAACAATATATGCCTCATACCCATGCTTATTTAATTGTTGTAAAATATATGCCGCCCCTGTCGGAATTTCTATTTTCATGTATTTCACCCAAATAAACAACTACCCCGCTGATGTCAGCAGGGTAAATGTTCTGATTTCTATTTTTAGTATGCCTTTCCAAAATAAACCATGTGTTTCGCAGGCTTGCCACAATGTACACATACATCACCAAGCTTCTCCTGTGCAAACGGGATACATCTCGTTGTTGCACCTGTCTCGTCCTTGATGGCTGTCTCGCAGGCTTCCTCGCCACACCACATAGCCTTGATGAATCCCTGCTTCTTCTCCAGAATATCTGTGAACTCATCCCAGTTTGTAGCGACATGTGTATTCGCATCACGATGTGCCTTTGCCTTTGCATACATATCATCATGCATCTGTGCAAGCAATGCCTCACAGGTCTCTGACAGCTTGTCGAATGGTACGATGGTCTTCTCTCTTGTATCACGGCGGACAACAACTGCCTGTCCTGCCTCGATATCCTTCGGTCCAACCTCAACACGAAGTGGGATACCCTTTACTTCCTGCTCGGCGAACTTGAATCCAGGACTCTTATCGGAATCATCAACTTTCACACGGAAGTTGGATGCGAGCACGCTGCGAAGCTCTTCTGCCTTCTCGAGTACGCCCTCTTTTTTCTGCATGATCGGAACGATCATGATCTGTGTCGGAGCAACCTTCGGAGGAAGTACCAGTCCGCTGTCATCACCATGCACCATGATGATAGCGCCGATCATTCTCGTTGTCATACCCCAAGATGTCTGATGTACATACTGAAGCTTATTATCCTTATCTGTATACTGAACGCCAAATGCTCTTGCAAATCCATCCCCAAAGTTGTGGCTCGTTCCGGACTGCAGTGCCTTACCATCGTGCATCAGCGACTCGATCGTATAAGTTGCCTCAGCACCTGCGAATTTCTCTTTGTCTGTCTTACGTCCCTTGATAACCGGAATTGCAAGCACGTCCTCGCAGAAATCCGCATACACATTCAGCATCTGGATCGTTCTTGCCTCTGCCTCTTCTGCTGTTGCATGTGCGGTATGGCCTTCCTGCCACAGGAACTCTCTCGAGCGAAGGAATGGTCTTGTCTCCTTCTCCCAACGCACAACGGAGCACCACTGGTTATATACCTTTGGAAGATCACGGTAGCTCTCGATCTCCTTAGAATAAAAATCACAGAATAATGTCTCGGATGTTGGTCTGACGCACAGGCGCTCCTGCAGTTCATTCAATCCGCCATGTGTTACCCATGCAACCTCCGGTGCGAATCCTTCGACATGATCCTTCTCCTTCTCAAGCAGGCTCTCCGGAATAAACATTGGAAGGTATACATTCTCTACGCCGGTTGCCTTGAAACGCTCATCGAGATTCTTCTGGATCAGTTCCCAGATCGCGTAGCCTGCCGGTTTGAAAACCATACATCCCTTTACGCTTGTGTAATCACACAGCTCTGCTTTACGGACAACGTCCGTATACCACTGTGCAAAATCCTCATCCATCGCTGTAATATGCTCTACTAATTTCTTGTCCTTTGCCATTTCTCTTTTCCTTTCTATTTCCACTTTATTCAAACTCATCTAAATCAAGCACCTCGAAGGCCTCGCCCTCCGGTTCCTTCTTGATCACGATTTCTTCCCCGGTGATGGGATGTGTAAATTCCATCCGTGAGGAGAATAAACCGATCTGTTTATATTTACGTTTTGTCTTCGCGAATTTCGGGTTATATTTCGTATCACCCCAGATACCACAGCCCCGGCTCGCAAACTGTGCCCGGATCTGATGATGTCTGCCTGTGACAAGCTCAATCAACACATAACTGAGCGTTCCATCGTCCGTATCCATGACATCAAGCACCTCATAATATAGCTCTGCGCGCTTGGCACCCTTTTCGCCTTTTTTCACGACTTTCGTTGTGTTCGTTTTTCCATCCCGCAGAAGATAGTCTACCATCTCGCCTTCAAAATCCGGAAGCTCTCCGGTTATGACCGCCTGATAATATTTCGCGATCTCACCATCCTGCTGCATGTCCGAAAGCTTCGCTGCTACCTCTGGAGTTTTTGCAAATACCATCACACCCCCTACGGGACGATCCAGCCGGTGAATCGCAGCTACATACGGCTCTTCCGCCTGCTCCGATTCCTCTTGGTCATACAGGTAATGCTTGATTTTCGTAATCATATCTTCATCGTTGCCCTTGTCGCCCTGTGACAACACACCATACGGCTTCACGCAGGCAAGCAGATATGCATCCTCGTATAAAATCTCTAACTTCATAATTCCTGTCCATTTCCGATATAATTCCTATATCTTAGCTATATTTACACATAACTAAAAGGAATTATACAAGAGTTGCCATCTTTTTGCAACCAGCGGACACAGAAAGTTTTTGATCTTACCGGTGTTTTTTGAAGATTCCCTTTTTCGTTTTCGTTGCTGCTACCTCTGCATTTGCCTGCTGGATTTCCCGCAGCACCGTGTCCAGTCTCCGGTACCGTGCTTCCTCGCGTTCCTCTTTCTCCCGCATAACTGCATCAAACTGCCGCATCACATCCGCGGTCACTTCCTCCTTAATGGATGTCGTGATAATATCCTTGTTCTCGCGCAGGGCAGTTGCGATCACACGGTTCATCACGCTTTGCAGTTGTGCCTGCTTGAAGTCGACAACCTTATCCTCATCCCCCACCATCTTCTGCATGCGTTCTAACATCGAATCCTTATCCTCATCCATCCGGGTATGTACGGGGCGAAGCTCCACCGACGATGTGCGCTTGATGTTCGCTTCCGGTTTGCATGGTTTATCCTCGTTGTCTGTTTCTTCCTGTGCTGTTTTTGCGCAATCGATGGTCTGCGCATTCCCCTCATTTTTTTCTTCTGTCGAATCCAAAGCATCCTCTTCAGATTTTGCACGTTTTGCACGAATGATCGCATTTCGGATATCCTTGAGCATCAGTCCCTCTTCCTTCATCGCTTTCACGCTCTCAAACAACCGGATATCGCGATCATCATAATACCGATGTCCCTGCGCATTCCGCTTAATGTCGAGTTTTAATTCATCCTCCCAATATCGAAGTACATGTGCTTCCACATGCAGTTTTTTTGCAGCTTCCTTGATTGTCATAATTCCCATCTCTCCTTTAATTGTAAACATTTTTCCCCGTTCTTACCTTAACATAAATATACTTACATGAAACCTGCTTTCGTATACTTTATGTAGCCATTTTTCCTGTCCGTTCGACAGATGTATTTCTGTGCATTTTATGTGAAATATGCATCGGATGATTGCAGATTTTGATTATTTCGAGTATGATTATTTTGTATGTCTATCCAATTAAAGCAGATACTATACTATAAGATACAGGAAAACGGAGGTTATAGATTTATATGTGGAAAAAATTTTACAAGAAGGCGACTGCGCTCGCACTTGTCTGTGCGATGTCCGTCATGCTGACCGCATGTGGTGACAGCAACAGCAGCTGGAAGGCAGCATCTTCGTCCTTAGAGAATTCTGTGGAGGACGCGATTGCCGCAGGAAATACAGAGCCGGAAGCATCTCCGATCGATGCCTCCTCCCTGGAAGATTGTGCCTATGCATTGCCTGATCCAACTGGAGAAGAAGCAAAAGCCGAGCAGGAACGGTTTCATACTTACCTGATGGATAACTTTAAGGAGAGCGTCACAAGCGATACCGTCACGCTTCACTATACCGTTGCCAATCCAGCCCACTACGATCTGGATGTTCCAACTGCAACCTTTGGCGATGCGGAAATCTCCGAGGACGCCATTGCAAGTGACAAAAAAGAAACCGAAGATGAAATCACAGAACTGCAAAGCTTTGACTACGATCTCCTGACCGGATCGCAGAAATACACCTATGATGTTATCAAGGATTATCTGGATCTGAATCTGGAATCCTATGATTACACATATCTGTACGAACCATTTGCCTACACAAGCGGCTTGCAGACAAACATGCCGATCAACATGTCGGAATACAAATTCTACAACGAAGGGGACGTTCAGGACTATCTGGCATTGCTTGGACAGTTATCCGATTATTATGGAAAATATCTGGACTTTGAACAGACAAAGATTGACAAAGGGCTTTTCATGAACGAGCATTCCGCCAGCGAGGTTGTTCGCCAGTGTGAAGAATTCATTGCAACTCCGGAAGAGAATCTTCTGATTGCAACCTTTGAAGATAAGGTTCGCGGTGTCGAGGGCTTGAGTGAAGAACAGATTCAGGACTACATTACCCAGAATCACGATACGGTTATCAATTCCGTCATCCCTTGCTACAAGAATGTAATTAACTTCTTTAATGCACACAAGGATGATGGACAAAACGATCTGGGCCTTGCCGGGTTTGAACACGGAAAAGAATATTACGCATATCTGTTAAAGGATAAGGTTGGCACTGACAAAACGCCGGAGGAAGTCATCGACTGGCTGGACAACGCCATCGATGATGTCATGTATGAATACCAGACAACCGCGCTTGCCAACTATTCCGCTTACGAGCAGTACTTTAACGATTCCAGTGACGGCTTATATGCGGATAACGATCCGCTGGAGACGATCAACTACTTTAAGGATGCTTTTGCCGACCGCTTCCCTGCCATGCCTGACGTGCATTACACCGTTGAAAATGTCCATGAATCCCTAGAAGATATCGTCAGTCCGGCATTCTATGTGACAACACCAATTGATGCCTACGACGAAAACTCCATCTACCTGAATATGGGCAGTGACGGCGCCGGTGATCTGTGGTCCACCCTTGCGCACGAAGGAATCCCCGGACATATGTATCAGTTCACCTACTACTTGAGCACGAACCCGGAACCAATCCGCGCGTTGCTTAACTTTAACGGCTACACCGAGGGCTGGGCTACCTATGTTGAGATGATGAGCTACGATATGTACAAAGATTATCCGGATGACAGTTATGCAGATTTCGAACGGATCAACTCTGAGTTGAACCTGCTTGTCAGTGCCCGTGTCGAAATCGGTGTCAACTATGAGGGCTGGGATCTGGAAGCAACACAGAAGTACCTCTCCGACAATGGTTTCAATTCTGATGGAGCCGAAAGCATCATGGATTACGTTATCGCCGAACCAGTCAACTACCAGATGTATGTCATGGGCTGGCAGTCCTTCCAGGAGCTTCGTGACTATGCAGAATCCGCCCTTGACAACAAGTTCGACGAGCAGGCTTTCCACAAGGTTGTGCTTGATGCAGGTCCATCCCAGTTCTATCTGATTGAGAAGCTTGTCAAACAGTATGTAAAGGATAATTTATAATTTCATATATAGTAAAAAGCAGCTCTTTAATTTAAAGAGTTGCTTTTTTGTTTCAACTTACTCTATTTCAGGCTCAAGATTTCATTCATAACCTGTGAGAACTCCCGGTACTCGGAAACCAACGCTTGCAGTCGTTCCCTTCCCGCATCCTCCAGATGATAATACACCTTTACCATCCGCTCACCGGTCTGCTTCTTATAATCACTAATGTACTGCTGATCAATCAGCTTATATAACGTCGGATACAGAGTACCCACCGACAACGAAATCTTATCTTTCGAAGCACGCTTTATACTTTTTACAATTTCATAACCGTAACAATCCTTCTCCGAAAGGAATTTCAACACGAGCAATTCCACATAGCCGCGGTAAAACATATTTTTATTTTCCATATATTCGTCCTAAACAGCACTATTCTGTTTCCCCAGATGGCGGAACTTCTTTAATAACATACGATTTGAATCCATCGGTATTACCACCTGTAGGTCTGATTGCTGTAATCACCGCATCTCCATATTCATTATATAGAGAGCCGCCATATCTATCCAAATACGCTCTGATTGGATCATAGATTTCTACTGATTGAGAAGCTACATCTTCGGTTGTAACTTCTGCATTTTTTGACTTTGCACCCAATCCAGCAAATGCATACACGCCAAACAGCAAAAAGCAGGAACAAGCAGTTGCAATTACATACTTTGCTGCTAATTTTCGTACATTCCGTATATCTGATATCTCAATTTCCTTCTGGTAATTCAGAATCACTTCCTGTGGTTTTCCAAACTCCTCTACCAGCATTTCATAGGTGCATCGTTCATGTTCCCGAACAAAATTCTCTATATCATCCGCTACCGATACCAGAAACTTCTTCCTGCACGCTCTTCCATACGGAAAATAGTCCTTCAATAATTTCATATATTTCCGCTTTGCCCTGTTCATAGGAATACCCCCTTTCGAATTTATTTGACTATATCATATATATTATCGTTTGTCAAATGTTTCGTTTTCCGATATATTTAATTGAAATAATAGGAGGAATTCTAAACCATTCCTCCTATTATCAATTATTTATTTGATTTTCAAGTATATAATCTTATCATTCGCTAAATAATTTCTCTCAATAATGGAAAGATCTTTTACCGCTGGATCTGTTATAGACACGCTTTTGCCTGTATTTTCATCATAGATTTTTTGTGGAAATCCAATTACCATAGTGCACTTGGTATCTCCAAATTGTTTAACACTTGCATATTGATTCGGTTCTCCACCACAATATAAAATATTCGTATACTTCTTTCCGTTTAATGTGCACGACACTCCGAAATCCTCATGCACGCCAAAATGTTCCTCTCCAAAGAAAACTTTTGATCCTTCGCTAGCAGCAACTTCTAATGTATATGTACACTTTTTATAATCAACGCCTGCGAATTTAATTGTAATCGTTCCTCCATAAAACCATTTTAATGTCACTGCTTCGCCAACCTTTAATGGGTTAAAATAAGAGACTTCGGATTTATCAACATATGGCTGCGTGTATGAAAGGAATGAACTATCTTCTGCAACCTTTACCCCTTTATATGTACCTTCATACATCATTTTATACAAACTACTATTGTAATTCCCCGAACCATATTCAAGAGCACCTTTTTTCAATACAACAATTTGAATTGCTTCCAGTCTCTTTGCAAACCCTGCCGTTCCTGCGCTTTCACCATTCTTTGCCCAGCCAAGCCAGCCATAAGACTGTGCGTGTACTCGATAATACACATCATAATACTGTGATAATTCACCAGTCAATTTTATCTCAATTGCTTCCAGACGCTTTGCTTCGCCCTGTGTTCCAGACATCTCTCCATTACTTACCCAATCACGCCAGCCATAACTCTGTACATGGGTACGATATGTTACCCCGCCACTATATTGATTGTCATTTACTGTAATAGAAATACCTTCCAGTCTTTTTGCTTGTCCAACAGTTCCGCTAACCGTACCATCTGTTGCCCAATTTTTCTCCCAGCCATACGTTTGTCTATGTACTCTATACGCGATAGACGGCTCTTCAGAAATCGATTTCTTCGGCACTATCTGTACGCAGATTTCTTCGAGTCTTTTTGCCTCCCCTGTTGTACCTGCAAGTGCTCCATTATATACCCAGCCCTGATTATCTCCATATGTCTGGATATGTGCACGATAACGAACGTCATAATATTTTGCAAGTTCTCCTGTCAGTCGCATTTCGATTGCTTCCAACCGTTTGCCTTCCCCATGTGTACCTGCAGCCTGTCCAGCATTTAACCACGCTGTCCACCCATAAGTCTGCCGATGAACACGATACTGCAATGTACCTGCATATCCCGTATTGTTCTTGAGATTCACAGTCACACTTTCCACTCGTTTTGCCATCCCTCGTGTTCCTAACACAAGTGTCTGAATTCCTCCCTGACTAACAAGCTTTCCATTCTGATCTGCGAACGTCTGTACATGCGCCTTTCCAGATAAGCTAATACTTTCTGCCGCTTTTGTGTTTCCCATATCTGGAACAAACAATACACTCAGACACAATACAAGCATAGACAACATCGCTACAATTTTTCTTGATACTCTTTTCATATCGCACCTCCCTGATTTTTTATCATCAAATATTTTAATGATTACCCATTATATCATCTATTTTCACGGAAAAATGTATTGATGCAAAATCAGTTCATATATTGACATAATTGGTATTTTGAACGCTGAATGGGGGGATTATAAAGCCATAATTTATATAAAAAAAATAACCCGCGTCAGCCGACGCGAGTTACCCTTATTTATTCGCTTATTAAATTACTCAGCCTTAGGACCAGCAGCAACCAATGCCTTACCAGCATCGTTTGTTGTGTACTTCTGGAAGTTCTTCTGGAATCTCTCAGCAAGATCCTTAGCCTTTGTCTCCCACTCAGTAGGATCAGCATATGTGTCTCTTGGATCAAGGATTGCTGGATCTACACCAGGAAGCTCTGTTGGAACCTCAAAGTTGAACATAGGAATCTTCTTTGTAGGAGCTGTCTTGATATCACCTGAAAGGATTGCATCGATGATTCCACGAGTATCCTTGATTGTGATACGCTTGCCTGTTCCGTTCCATCCTGTATTTACGAGATAAGCCTTAGCTCCGCTCTTCTCCATCTTCTTAACAAGCTCTTCTGCATACTTTGTAGGATGCAACTCAAGGAATGCCTGTCCGAAGCAAGCTGAGAATGTAGGTGTAGGCTCTGTGATACCACGCTCTGTACCAGCAAGTTTCGCAGTAAATCCTGAAAGGAAGTAGTACTTTGTCTGCTCTGGTGTCAGAATAGATACTGGAGGAAGTACTCCAAATGCATCTGCTGAAAGGAAGATTACGTTCTCTGCAGCAGGACCTGCGGAAACGCCATTTACCTTAGATGCAATCTTCTCAATATGATTAATTGGATAAGAAACACGAGTATTCTCTGTTACGCTCTTATCGTCGAAATCAATCTTACCTGCTGCATCAACTGTCACGTTCTCAAGAAGAGCGTCACGTCTGATTGCGTTGTAGATATCTGGCTCAGACTCCTTATCAAGTCCGATAACCTTTGCATAACATCCACCCTCGAAGTTGAAGACACCGTTGTCATCCCAACCGTGCTCATCATCACCGATCAAAAGTCTCTTAGGATCTGTAGAAAGTGTTGTCTTACCTGTACCTGAAAGGCCGAAGAATACAGCTGTATGCTTACCTTCCATATCGCAGTTAGCAGAACAGTGCATTGAAGCGATACCCTTAAGTGGGAGGTAGTAGTTCATCATAGAGAACATACCCTTCTTCATCTCTCCGCCGTACCATGTATTGATGATAACCTGCTCCTTAGATGTGATGTTGAATGCTACACATGTCTCAGAGTTAAGACCAAGTTCTGCATAATTCTCAACCTTAGCCTTAGATGCGTTGTAAACAACGAAATCCGGCTCGAAATCCTTCAGCTCTTCCTCTGAAGGCTTGATGAACATGTTTGTTACAAAGTGAGCCTGCCAAGCAACCTCAACGATGAAACGAACTGCCATACGTGTATCCTTGTTTGCACCACAGAATGCATCTACAACATAAAGCTTCTTGTTGCAAAGCTCCTTCTTAGCAAGATCCTTAACAACTGCCCATGTCTCTTCTGTCATAGGATGGTTGTCGTTCTTGTAAGCATCTGTTGTCCACCATACTGTGTCCTTAGAATTCTCATCCATAACGATGTACTTATCTTTAGGAGAACGTCCTGTAAATACACCTGTCATAACGTTAACTGTATCTAATTCTGTGTTCTGTCCAACCTCATAACCCTCGTTTGAAGCCTTTGTCTCTTCCTCAAACAAAACTTCATATGAAGGATTGTGAACGATTTCTGTTGTTCCGGTAATTCCATACTTAGTTAAATCAATGTTTGCCATCTTAAAATTTCCTTCCTTTGCTTTTTATTAATTCAGGGCAGTTATCCACCCAAAACCACCGAAATTGTATCACTAAAAAGATATCCAGTCAACCAACATATATGAAAAATCGTTTAATTTTTCGTGAATTAAATGTTAATCCTCTTTTTTATCAATATATCGGTTGAGTGTCTCAACTACCGTGTTCAGATTATATGGTTTCGCAATATAATCATCGAGCTTGTTCTCTAAGATTCGTTCCTTATCACCAAACATGGCTCTCGCTGTAACTGCAATGATCGGAAGGCGCTTCTTATGCTCCTTCTGCTCAATCTCACGAATCTGCTGTGTTGCTGCGATACCATCCATAACCGGCATCTGTACATCGAACAGCGCTGCATCGTATTCCTTCTGCTTGAACAGCTCAATTGCTTTCTCACCATTCTCTGCAATATCATAAGAGAATCCTGCCATACCGAGCAGCTTACCGATAACCTGCTGGTTGACCGGCTCATCCTCTGCAACAAGGATACGCGCCTTGCTGTGTGCATTGATCGAGAATACTGCGGCATCTTCTTTTTCTTCCATGTTCTTGGCTGCTTCCACCTCGGCTGCCTTTACAACCTTCAGAGGAATCTCTGCAATGAACGTCGAACCGATGCCTTCCTTACTCTGCACACTGATGTTACCACCCATCAGCTCTGCAATCTGCTTGGAGATAACCAGACCAAGTCCGGAACCGCCATACTTTCTTGTATCGGAACCATCGACCTGTGAGAACCGGATAAACAGCTTATCCATGTTCTTCTCCGAGATACCGATACCAGTATCAGCAACCGCGATACGCAGGTTGATATTCTCTTTTTCTGCATCAATTGCGGCAATCTTTACTCTTACACTTCCCTCAGATGTGAATTTTAATGCATTGGAAAGCAAACAATTCAAAATCTGCTGGATTCTCTGTCCATCGCCCTTTACAAGCTTTGGAATATTGTTACCAAATGTGCAGTCAAGGGCAAGTCCCTTGTTTGTCGCTGTCGGTACCTGTGCAGCTACCGTCTCCTCAATGGCTGCACGCACATCGAAGATTTCTTCCTTCAGGTTATATTTACCAGCTTCCAGCTTACTGATATCAAGAATATCGTTGATCAGGCGAAGCAGGTTATCTGCACAGCCCTTTGCAGTGAGCAGGTTATCGCGGTAATCTGCCTGCAGATCATCTGCCATCAGCGTAAGCTGCAGCATACCAAGGATTCCGTTGATCGGAGTACGAATCTCGTGGCTCATGTTCGCGAGGAACTCTGCCTGTGTCTTATATGCTGCATTCGCATCTTCGATTGCTGCAGACAGCTTGTTCTCCGTCTCCTTCTGGTCTGTAATATCAATAACAACCATGTTGATATAGTCAGCCTCAGACTTGTACATAACTGTGTTAAATACCTTGCCAAGCTTCTCCATCGTGATCTCCACGTCCATGAAGTCGCCCTCTTTGGTTCCAGAGGTATTATACGCAGTAAACCATGCGTTAATATCCTGTAACACTTCGATCTTACTCTCACCAAGAATCTTGTCCTGATAATCAGATGCATCCAGATTGAAGTAACTTCCGAACCGCTCATTTGCTTCCTGAATGCAGTACCCAATGCTGTTTCCAAGTGAATCTGTGATGATCTTTGCCTGTGCAAATCCGATCGGAAGATTCATGAACAGCTTCTTGTATTTGTCACCCTTTGTGTGGCCTGCCACAACGCCGCCACCAAGCGCAAATACAATCACTCCCGTGACAGCCGCAGCCAGCACGCCAACGATGATTCCCGCCGGAACCGCCTTAAAGATCGCACCAAATATAATTCCGAGCACGATATCCAGCGCCGCTGCAATGATGATTAGTTTCTGCCACCCTAATTTTGCTAGTTTTTCCATGTGCATAACACCCCCTATTTATCAACATTTTACTATACATTTTCGAGATTTTCAATATCTGTCTCGACCTCTTCTGCAAGTTTTTCGCCTGGTTTTTCATTCTCTTCGCGTGCGTTCGCCTTCTCGATTCTCCGCACCTCCAATTTCTTCTCCACCTGCAGGGAAACCAACAGTAACACCATGCAGATCACGGAAATCGCAATGCCAAAAAGCATACCCTGCGGCATATAGGAAAATTCAACCGTATGCGAACCGGCACCGATATCCACACCGATAAATGCGCCTGCCACCTTGTAGTAATCCACCTTTTTCCCGTCGACCTTTACCGTCCAGCCTTCATCATAAGGAATGCTTGTGAACAGTGTCTTATCCTCCGGCATCTCGATCGTGCCATAGACATAGCCATCCTTTACCGTTTCAACCTCCAGCATATGGTTCGTCAATTCCCGATATACATTTTCAAACACATTCTGATGGAAGGTTGCCACATAAAATGGTGCCACTTCGGAGCCACTGACATTGCTGTATTCGTATTCAATGGAAATGTAATCGCCCGCTTCCAGCTGTCCCAGATGGAAAATCTGGATCTGATAACGGTCATAAGCAATTTCCTGTCCGTTCTTATAAAACCGGATCTTCGTCACATAATTACCACGGCAGTTCACGTAATAATCGCCTGCATGATCCGCAGTAAAGCTCAACATAAAACACATCGGTCCAGATGCATTTGCTGTGAAGCTGACCTGATTATTCTCATAGCTGACTTTCGCCGTATCACTCGTCACACTGATCGCCGGATACTCGTCCTGGAAGAATCCGCCATAGCCAGTCATGTCATATGCCAGTGTATTCTGCGCGATCATTGCAGAGTAACGGCTCTGATCCCAGTCCTTGACATTGTTGCTCACCGCAAATCCAATAGAGGTCGGGTATGGATTCTCATAGATGGATACATTATCCACCGTTTCTTTATAATTATAATCAAAATTATTCAGATCTCCCGGTCGTTCCAGCAGATACCGGATATTAAAGATTGCATTTGTAAATGGCGTATAGCCACGATACAAAAATTCATTTGCGCCTGTATAAAATCCAAGCTTGCCCATCGTGGTGACAACCGGTCCCATAACCGTTGAATTGAATGTGCTGACGCTCGGCATGTTATGCCAGCTTGCCTCATCCAGCACCGTGTAATTCATCAGTTCCGAACGATAAAAGCCTGCCTGTTCTTCCTCTGCCATCTCCCGCACGCGCACATTCGCTTCTGTCACTGCCGGACTCGTCTTGTAATATTTCTTGTAATGACAATACCCATTTTCCGAAAATCCATATGCTGCATTTGCCACAAGCTCGACCAGACAGACACTTCCAATCACCGAAATGTAAGTCGCATGCGTGATCTTCTTCGACGTCCGCAGACAACAGGTCACGCCGTAGATCACCAGCAGCACAAGACTCGCCGGCAATGTATATTTTCCAATTGTCGCGCCTGCCTGCTGTTTACAGGCAAATGCAAACGCACCTGCCAGTAAAATTGACGAAATCACAAAATAAATATCGATTTCTGTAATCGACTGCACTGCATCATATGCCATAACGAGCAACACAAAAATAAACACAAATGAAAACCGATTCGGGATTCCATACTGGTCATGCATGCCATGCCAGATATAGTTTAACGTCCCATGATTGAAGCTGATCACAAGCAGCACCAACAGCACATATTTGCGGAACTTCTTCCACGGATGTTCCTTCACAAACAGATACAGGAACATCGTCAGAACCGCCAGCATGCCACAGTACAGATTCACACCGCCATCAAAGATCTGATTCGTAATCGGCTTTGTAAATACAAGCAGCTGCCGCAGCATCACAAAGATATTTCCATACCATGTTCCTTTTGGGATTGCCATATCCCCCGCTGCCGTCGCCATGATTCCATGATATGCAGGAAGCAGGATAAATGCTGCCATACCACCGGATAACAGGGAATACACTGCAAACCGGAATCCATTTATGAAGAATCGCTTCACTGTCTTATGCTCATAGACAAAGAACCACAGCACAAGAAACAGGCAAATGATATATCCAATATAATAATTACAATAGAGCGCATAGAACAGGGACAGCACATACAGCTTTGGATCTCTCTCCTCAAGCATCCGCTGGAAGCCCAGCATGATAAGCGGGAAGATCATAATACAATCCAGCCACATCGTGTTCCAGTTGTAACCGATCACATAATTACTGAATGCATAGGCAACCGAGATCGCCACGATCAGGAAATTGCGTTTCTTCTCGCCATCCTTATAGCTTAGGAAATGTACCATTGCAACGGCTGTGAGTGCAATCTTTAAGCACATCAGGAAGCAGGTAACCGCCGCAATCTGTTCCTTGCCAAATAGTAACAACAGCAGATTAAACGGGCTCATCAGATAATACGCCGCAAGCGATACGAAATTCGAGCCAAGTGCTACATTCCATGTATAAAGAAGACTTCTCTCATGCAGAAGCTTGTCTCTGAGTTCTGAGAAAAACGGCAGATACTGATGCACACTGTCTACCAGCGTCAGGGAATTCTCTCCAAACGGTGCAATCTTTTCTGCGATACAGACAACCAGCATGACGACTGCAACGATTGCAAACGACAGATAATAGCACCAGTTATCCTGCATATTTTCGTGAAATGGTTTCTTTTCCTTGAACACAATCAGCTTGCTGAACACATAGTTCAATACCAGTACAATGACCTGTACAAGCAGCTTGGATGCCAGTTCATGGATTCGAAATGTATCACACAAAATCGCCAGTCCAAGAATTTCCACAACCATGGACACCAGACGGGCGCCTACAAACTGCACCGCCTCTACCAGAGTTGCATAAAATCCCTTCCTCTTACTCTGAAATACAAAAAATTTATTTGCAAAGTATGCAAAAGCAATAGCCATAGCGATCGCTATGGCATTGCATGTATTTCTTGAAATTGGTGTAATAACCCGCAACAGGAAGAATGTTACCAGGTTGACAGCTGTCGTACAGCCTCCCGCAATCAGATATCGCATTTTCTCATTGGCAAGAATCTTCTTTATAAAACGAATCAATGTACTACCCTAATCCTTTTCTTTTAATTTAAACCTGTAAGCAGATAGATCAGTGGAGAATTCCAGTAAATCGTTACCTCATTACATGAATAGCACTGCTCATTATCTACATATGCACGTCCCGGTGCAATTCCGTAGAGAACGGCATTTGCATATGGATCGTTCAGATTGTTATTGGCACCGCCAACCAGCATACCCGGCATCGTCTCTTTCAATACCTGTGATGGTCTGTGGTGTGTTGCATTTGGTGTAAGGGAACCATATCCGGTCACATAGCAGTATCCGGTTGGGTTCACACCGAAGATATAATCACGCATCTTCTGCGCATATTCTGTATACTTGGCATCCCCTGTCAGGTTTGCAGCAGCCAGAAGCTCCATACCCTTGTTGGTGATTGTCATATTACTTCCCCAAGGATATGTCACACCCATACCTGTAAAGAAGCCCTCTGACTCTGCTTTCGAAAGTGTCTCATCCGCATCTGCAAGCAGCTTTTCCTTCGCTGTCTTTGCCACATCTGCATCCACGCCCTCGGTCTTTGCAAGATCATACAGCGCATAGCTTCCGATATCTGCCCAGCCAAAACCTGTCAGATAGTTGCTGTCAAGTGCTGTCTTTGTCGCAGTTAAATATTTTGCATCCTTTGTTGCAATATACATCTCTGCAGAAGCCCAAAGTGTCTCGTCTGCAAGATGTGTATCATCGTATGCACCTGTTACAAGGTCTTCCGGATTCTCATATCCCTTCATATCCGGATTTGTCTCCAAAAATGCATACGCGTTCGTTGCTGCATCCAGACAGCTCTTTGCAAAATCTGCATCGTATTCTGCATAGAGTACAGATGCCTTTGCCATAACAGCCGCGAAATCAGCCGTTGCTGCATAGGAAATCGGCGCAAGCACCATATCATCCGTCTCATCAACCGCAAGTACCGTCTCTGGGAATACAAGTGCAGTTACCTTATGGTAGACGCCACCGCTTGCTGCATCCTGCATCTTGAGCATCCAGTCAAGCTCATACTTTGCTTCATCGAGAAGATCCGGTGTCTTGTTTCCGCTCTCCGGGATTCCAAGATCATCGGCAGTCTGACCATAATCCTCGTAAGCAAGGAAGAGATCCTGTACCGTCTTAGCACCAGACACAACATATCGTCCGTAATCACCGGCATCATGCCATCCACCAGATACATCAATCTTTGTTCCAGATGTATCTCCGTAAACAGTCGCTTCCTGCATATGACATGCCTCATGTGCGAAATCTCCAGCGATATCCTTTGTCACCTCTGTTCCGCATCGCTGCTTGTATAACATCAGTACAACATCCTTATACACATCATCATACAGATCATCCCCGATGGAGAACTCATATGACGCGCCAGATGGACTGGAAATAATCTTGTATGTACCAGGTGTCTTAAACTCCGTGAAATCACCATGTCTTACGTTTGATTCCGCAGACTTGTCATACGAAAGCTCTCCGTATGCACCAACAAACATTGTCTCATCTGTCTTCGCATCTACGATCTTGAATTTCTCATCGTCCTTGGATGTCACAATCACCGTCTTTGTATCATCCGGCTTGTAACCAATCTGATTTACCTTTACCTGAATCGGCTGTGGTGCACCGACAATCTTCTCCGCATTGGAACCGTCTGTTACAAACAGGGAAATATTATCGAAGTAAATCTTGTGTGCCTCTGTAACCTCAGTCTGTCCTTCCTGAGTTCCCATATTGACAACAAATCTTGGAGCCGGATCGGAATTTTCTTCCATCGTAAACTCCTTTGTAATCGTCTGTGTCTCTGGTCCAACTGTGATGAAATCACTCGCATAGGCATGGTAGTCTCCACCATTGATCTGTACACGCCACTGGATCACACGTTCAATATCACTTCTGACATCAAAACTCATCGTATAGACACAGCCCTTTGCCATCGTAAATCCATCGTAATAAATCTGGCAGCTATGCTCAAGCGGTCCACTCTTTGTAATGTCACAAACGAGTTCGCCATTTTCTGCGGACATTGTAAAGTTACCATTATTTATGTAACTCGTAAAACCATCTGTACCATCATCAAATGTCACGCCGATCGCATCTGCGCCTTCCACCGTCGTGAAACGGTCATCCTCCACAACTTCCTGTTCCGTCGTTGTCCAGTCGCCATCATCCTCGATGGTTGACGCTGTTGCATCTGTTACGGTTGCACCGCCACCAGATATCTGTTCTGTCGTCGCCTTGTCTGTCTTTCCGCCACATGCACATAACGAAAGTGCAAGTGCTGCCGCCGCAACAACTGCGGCTGTCTTCCTGAATTTTCTCATAAACCCTCCTATCGTTTTTGTCCCTCTTTTTATCGTTTTATTGTAGTCCCACATGGGTACTACGAACAAAATTTCACAACCTCATCGTATGGTAATGCACCGCCAAATATATCCAGTGCACTTCCCACCGTCACATCAATGCGATCCTGTCCACATTGCTTCAAGCTCTCTAAATCATCAAAGCTTCCAACTCCGCCTGCATAAGTCATCGGCTGTTTGCCCCATGTGCCAAGCATGGTTGCAAGCTCCGTCTCAATGCCTGCCGCTTTACCCTCGACATCCACTGCATGAATCAGATATTCGCTACAATATTCTGCCAGCTTGTCCAGCGTCTCTGGTGTAACAACTTCCTCTGTAAATTTCTGCCAGCGGTCGGTCACGATATAATACCTGCCATCCTTTTTCCGACAGGACAAATCGAGCACCAGATGCTCTGCACCGATCAGACTCGACAGCCGTTTCAGATTCTCGTAATTGATTCTTCCATCCTTAAATACATAGGATGTCACGATTACCTGCCGCGCGCCCATATCCAGAAACTGCTCTGCATTGTCTGCGTTGATGCCGCCACCAATCTGCAGGCCCTGTGGATATGCAGCAAGTGCAAGCTTCGCCTGTTCCAGATCTGCCTCATAGTATGTACTGCCAGCCGGATTCAGCAGGATAATATGTCCGCCGACCAGACCGCTTCGGCGATACAGATCAGCATAGAAATCTGCCTTCAGCTCCGAAACGAAGTTATCCTTGGCAAAATCAGCCTCATCCTTCAGGCTGCCGCCGACAATCTGCTTGACTGCGCCATTATGTATGTCAATGCATGGTCGAAACCGCATAATACGCTCCTTCTACGTCTGTCCGTCTGAATTTGCATCTATGGAATCCCACGTTCATGTATGGAACTGGTATAAATGCACATAGAATGTATTGCAAGCAGAAAGTACTAAGTGTTCTAATATACATGTTCTTACCATACGGGACCGCCGTCGATTCGCCGTCCATGGCTCAACGACGGCTTGTTTGAACATCGTGTTCAAACATCCCTGATTACAGAAAGAACACTAAGTACTTCCATGCCTGCAAACATATCCTATGTTCCATTTATACCGGTTCCACACATGACTCGCGAATAAACATAACAAGTCAGTTCAAACGGACAGGCATATTCTGTTTTTCCTTATTGGTTTCTCAAAACCTAATTGGTTTTTATCGTACCATATTTCCCTACCTTGTTCAATATATTTCGCTTTACGTGAAAGTGTTTTTGCGGTATCATTTACCCAAGGTAAATTGAACGAACACCTGTAAATTGGGTTCCAGACATTTGCGAATCGTATGAGGATTTGTGTATATATGTCTGCATCCGCTTCAAATAATTTAAATATGTTTGGGACTTAGAAGTTCTTGATGTTCTGTGAGTATCAGCAATGTTTGAACACGACGTTCAAACAAGCCGCCAGTGAGCCATGGACGGCGAATTGGCGGCGGTTGCGTACGATAACTATATGTGTATCAGAACATCTAGTACTTCTTAGTTTCAATACATGCTGATATATTATTGGAAGCGGATGCAGACATATCACAAATCCCATCACGATTCGTAGATACTGAAACAGTTTTACAGGGGCAAGGAGAAAATATGTTAAACGATTTGAAGAAAGAAATCACGGATTGCTACATGTACGGTGAGATCATCTGCCAACAGGGTTTTGGTCCAAAAACCGATATCTCCATGCATGACATGATCCGTTTTGATCTGCTGCAGTTTCTGGTGTATCTGACAGACAGCTCCGACGGCAGCCTGTACCCGGAGACACGCTTTTTACACGAATATCTCGGACAATATTTCACATTGGAATCTCTGATGCGCTTCAAGCAGGATCGCACAGCAACCCCCGAATTTGTCACAACGATTCCACGTTCCCTGACTTATTTTGTGGAAGCTGACCAGTCTGGGCTTTCTGCCTGCACGACGAAAGGTTTTTCAAAGTCAAGGAATCTGTACAACCTGTATGTCGAACTCGGTCAGGCATACATTTCCTGCAACAACCGGACAACCGACACAGAAGTCTCCGCGCTGACGGCTTATACCGGTATGATCGAGGAATACCTGCGCAAACTGAAACTGTTTGAGCCCGGCGAGAATCCGGCACTGAAGAATCCCCCGAAACCTTCCACCCCGAACAAGGCAGCCTCCGATGCCAACACCCCTGCCAAAAATGCATCGACCTCGCAGGCGGCTATGGCTGCTATGAAAGGCACTATCAACAAGCAGGAAGTTCCAGAGGAAGATATCAAATTAGATGATCTGCTAAATGAATTAAACGAACTGACCGGACTTTCTGAAGTAAAGAAAGATATTAAATCACTGATCAACCTGTTGAAGGTGAAGAAGCTGCGGGAAGAGCGCGGCATGAAGCAGCCGGAAATGTCATTGCACATGGTATTTTCCGGGAATCCGGGAACTGGTAAAACAACCGTTGCCCGTCTGCTCGCCAAAATCTACAAATGTCTCGGTATCCTGCCGGGTGGTCAGTTGGTCGAGGTTGACCGTTCCAACTTAGTCGAAGGCTATGTCGGACAGACTGCCATCAAGACAAAGGAAGTTGTGGAAAGTGCCTTAGGCGGCGTACTCTTCATCGATGAAGCTTACACACTTACCGCAGGCAAAGACGGAAAAGACTTCGGGCAGGAAGCGGTAGATACCCTGCTTAAAATGATGGAGGATAACCGCGATAATCTGATCGTGATCGTTGCCGGTTATACGGAACTGATGCAGGAGTTTGTAGACTCCAATCCGGGACTCCGTTCGAGATTTAACAAATACATCAATTTCGAGGACTATAGCGGCGACGAGCTTTATGATATCTTCTTATCCATGTGCAAAAAACAGGAATACGAACCAAACGCACAGGGAAAAGCATATGTCAAAGAGTTACTGAATATCTGGGCAAAATCCCACGATGAAAACTTTGCAAATGCAAGAGAAGTACGAAACTATCTGGAGCGTTCCATCGCCAGACAGGCAAGCCGTATCGTCGAGCTTGACTCTGTCAGCGACAAACAATTAAAGACATTAACCAAGGGGGATTTAACGGAGGGATAATACCTGTGACCACAGGATTTCAAACAAATCCCGCTCTGTACGTTCCATCTGCGCATCTACGATGGCAGCCTCGCGCACCTGTCTGACAGAATCAGGCAGATCGTGAAGCTGCCATTTTGCATGAGCAGCATTTACAATCCGATATCCATGCTCGCGTACACGCAGACAGAAGTCAAGTGCGGAAAGCTCTGTCCGGAATTTATCCGAGAATCCACCCAACTGTACAAACACTGATCTTTTCACAAGCATACAATGTGCCGGCACAATCACATATTCGCGGTTCATTCCATAGTACCGCATCGCACCGGTCTCATCCTGCCGGATCTTCCGCCATTCTTTCCATGCATCAAATTGTGGTAATCCGCGATACGGATAGCGGTATAAATTTTTTATTTCCTTCAGATCAATCGCACGTTCTGTTTCCGCCTGCCATTTCTGAACCGGAGACTCATATGCCCCTGCGAATTCCAAGCCCGCGCAATACAGCCGATCCCGGTCATCATAGACCGTCCCGGCTACAATTCCGACGTCTTCACGCATAGCGATACCTAGCATTTCACCGAGTGCTATCGTATCGCCAATCTCCATATTCGCATCCAAAAATAAAAGGAAACTGCCATTCGCATACAAGGTTCCAAGATTTCGGCATTCCGTGCTGCTTTTCCCAGGCTCTGCCTCCACCACAGCAATATTTCGTCTGCGGCTCTGCATCTGCTGGTAATATTTCTGCAATTCCTCATCTGTTCGGTCTTCATCTACAATGATAATCTCAAAATTACTGTACCGTGTTTTCTCGTAAAATGGCTCCAGCATCTGTTCCATCAACGAACGATTCGTATGCCCGGTTATGATCATCGACACGAGCGGATTGCCCGGCGTATCATATTTTACCGCATATACGCTTCGCTGATCAGTCATCATGACACGCGCCAGCAAATGCTCCCGCGACACATGTGCCTCCAATGCCTCTTTGCCCGCCAGATTCTCCTGTGCATGCTTTGCCTCCCGCTCCGAAGAAGTTCCATCATGAATGCGTTTGTGATACAACACACGCGGAATATGACAGATCTCCCGGCGGTCTTCACAGCAACGCAAGATCATATCGTAGCCCTGCGCACCATCATACTGACTATGAAAGCCTCCGTCCGCCAGCATAAGCTCTCTCCGTGCCACAAACAAATGGGAAATATAATTATATGCTCGCAGCAGGTCGATATCGAATTCCGGTTTGAATCGCGGTTCCAGATAATGACTTCCATTTTCTGCCATCCGGTCTTCATCGGAATAAACCACATCATAGCGTTCTCTCTGCAAAGCATCCACCACCCAGTACAGGGCATCCTCCGTCAGGACATCGTCATGATCCAGCAATGCAACATACGCTCCTTTTGCCGCCTGCAATGCCCGGTTACTGTTCCCGGAAATTCCAAGATTTTCTTCCATTTTTATGTACTGGATTCGCGGTTCATTCTCCATATATTGCCAGATAATGCGCTCCGTCTCCAAACTATACACCTTCTCCAGCACCGACAATTCGCCGTCCTCTGATACGCGCGCATCAAGAACCGGCGGTTCTCCCTTCGCCTGACTGCCATCGACCAGACACAGTTCCCAGTTCCCATAGGTCTGATGCAGCACCGATTCCAGCATTGCACGTAAAGAAAGCTCCGGTGTCATATACACCGGAACTACAATACTGATACAAGGGCAGTATGAAAACACCCGCTCCCGCTGTGTTGCAAGTGCTTCCTCATCTGCCTCTATATTTTCTTTAAAAAAACGATCATACGCCAGATCCAGCCCCGTCACCATCGAACGTGCCTTGGAAAGCGCCTCCGGGATTGCAGTCGAACGAATATGCTCGAAGCCTTTTTTAATTGTATCCGCATTCAAGTCTGAAAGTCGAAACTTCATCGCTACTGCCTCCCCTTTTTCTTATTTCCGCACAGAGAAATCAAACGCATCTAACACCAGATTCATGTTGTAGTACGGATCTCCGGTTGCCAGAATATCCACCCATCTTGACTGAAACAACTGCATCTCGCTGTGGAATCGCTTCTGTTTTTTCACAGTATCTTCTTTACCTCTGGATTTTGATTCATAATGATACAGCTTTGCCTGTGGAACATACACAACCAATTTGCCAAGCTTTCTTACTTTCAAACAAAAATCCACATCATTAAAAGCCACCTGAAATTCTGGATCCAGTCCTCCAACCGCATCGAAGGTCTCTCTGGAAATCATCAGACAGGCTGCTGTAACCGCACTATAATCACACGCAACAGAAGTCCGAAGCTGATAGATACCCGCCTGCTCATCCATTGCAGAAAATGCATGTCCGGCAATTCCGCCAATCCCAACAATTACGCCTGCATGTTGAATCGTGCCATCCTCAAAATACAACCGTGCACCAACAATTCCTACATCTTTGCGTTGACAATACCCAAGCATCTGAGTAATAAAATCCGGTGAAATCAGTTCGGTATCATTGTTTAACAACAAAATATACTTACCCTTTGTATGTGCAACACCAAAATTATTGATTTTGGAATAATTAAATTCCTCCTGCCAATACAACACCTGAATATGCGGATTTTCCACAAGTGATTCATAGTATGCAAATGTCTCTTGTTGCACACTGTTATTTTCTACTATGATAATCTCATAATTCCGATAAGTCGACCGTTGTTCAATCGCATCAATACATTTTTTCAAATCATCCACATGATCCTTGTTTGGAATCACGATTGACACAAGCGGTTCTCCCCGAACCAGATAACTCACCTGATAATACCCCGGAGCTGCTCCATCCACAACCTCCGCAGCCAGCCCCTGTCGCGCCAAATGCGCTTCTATCGCTCGTTTTCCAGCCTCAAACGCATAACGTTTTGCTGTCGGATCTTCCGCTGTTGATGCCGCATGTGCCCGCCAATGATACAGAATCTTCGGAATATGACAAATGCCATCTGCCTGCTCCGTGCAACGGAATATAAAATCATAATCCTGCGCACCATCAAACGCTGGATTTAACAACCCCACCTGATCCACTAAGTTCTTCTCTGCTACAAACATATGACAAATATAATTATTACAACGTAGCAAATCAATATTAAAATCCGGTTTAAAATTCGGTGCAAAGAAATAATCTCCTGTTTCATCCACCTTATCTTCATCGGTATAAATTACCTGCACCCGCTTCGCATTTAGCGACTCAACGCAGGCATAAAGTGCATCCGGCTCAAACAAATCGTCGTGATCACCAAACACAATATAATCTCCCATTGCAAGCGTATATGCCTGATTCGTATTTTCGGCTATTCCAAGCGTTCCATCTTGTGAAGCTATATAATGAATTCTCTGATCCTTTTGCATATATACCTGCAAAAAATCGTATAAACATTTTTCTTTTCTTCCTCCATCCGAGAAGCATAACTCCCAGTTTCCATAGGTTTGTGCCTGCACCGACTCAATTAACGCACGCAGAAAGTCACAATTGCTCTCATATAATGGCACCAAAATGCTAAACTTCGGATGATATTCAAAATGCCGTCCACATTGTTCCTGTCTTTCACTATCTGTCAGCCGATGACTATGCATCCATTTATTATAATCCACATAGTTGGAACCAAGATGCAGGTACTTTTTTAATTTTGCACATGTATTACGCCATCCGAATGTCTTTATATTGTTGATTACACGGATTGCATTTATATATATACGTCCCATATCTGATTCTCCTGCTGTTTTCTATATCATCTGTTGTCTCAGTATATCATACATACAAAAAAATCTCACGAAAATATCAAGATTTAGTTGTTATTTTCTATTATATTCGTGTATAATAGACACGTTATAAGGTTTACCATTACGAATACCATTCTTATATCAATCTTTCAGTAATTAACCATATACCTTATAACGCACGAAGAGGAACCAGCATCACCGGTTCCTCTTTTTTGTATATCCAATATCAAGGCTCTGATTCATCTTCTCCTGAATCAGCCTTTATCTTTATATTACTAGGCTCTTCTCCGTTTCCAGACAGCCGGGCAGAACAACAGCATCATCGGGAAAATCTCCAGTCTGCCTGCCAGCATATCGAACATCAGAATATATTTCGTAAAATCCGTAAAATGTCCGAAATTCGCCATCGGTCCAACCAGAGAAAGCCCCGGACCGATATTGTTAAACGTCGCTGCTACTGCCGCGAAGTTCGTGACCAGATCTTTGTTCTCAATCGACACAAGCAGTACGGATACCGCGAAAATAACCATATATGTCATAAAATAGACATTTGTCGCCCGCAGCGTCTCATGCTCGAGTGGTTTTCCCTCGATTTTGATCTTCTTCACGGAACGCGGATGCAGATAAGAAATAATTTCTTTTATAAATGACTTGCATGCAATAATAAACCGCGAGACTTTGATACCGCCGCCCGTACTTCCGGCGCAGGCACCGATAAACATCAAAAGCACAAGGATTGTCCTCGAAGTCTCCGGCCATAGATTGAAATCCGCACTTGCAAATCCCGTTGTCGTGATAATACTTGCTACCTGGAAGAACGCTTGCCGGATGCCTTCCGCCGGCGCATACAATGCAAAATGCCGCAGATTAATAAAGATAAACACTGCCGCTGCAATCACGATGATAAAATAAATCCGCACCTCTTCAAACTTCAGCGCATCCCGCAGCTTTCCTGTGAGAATCAGGAAATAAAATCCGAAATTCACACCGAACAGCAGCATGAAAATCGTAACGACCCACTGATTATACGGGCTGACACTGACGAATCCGTCATTCCAGATTGCAAAACCTCCGGTTCCGGCTGTTCCAAACGACGTTGTCAGAGCTTCAAACAGATTCATTCCTCCAAAGAGTAGAAAAATCACCTCTATCATGGTCAGGGCAAAATAAATAATATACAGATATTTGGCTGTCTGACGCACCTTCGGAACCAGCTTTCCAACCGAAGGTCCCGGGCTTTCCGCCTTCATCAGGTTCATGTGGCTGCCTCCCGCCATCGGCACGATGGCAAGCAGAAATACAAGAACGCCCATGCCTCCGATCCAATGGCTGAAGCTTCGCCAGAATAAGCTGCCCTTAGTCAGGCCTTCCACATCCGATACAACCGTCGCACCCGTTGTTGTAAATCCTGATATCATCTCAAAAAGCGCATCTGCAAAATGCGGAATATCACCATTGATCACAAACGGCAGACATCCAATCACAGACATCAGAATCCACGAAAGTGCTACCGTCACGAAACCTTCCCGCAGATAAAACCGCATGTTCTTCGGTTTCCGCAAAATAATTGCTGAACCTGCAACCGCACTGCCAAGTGCCACCCACAAAAAAGCAAAGCCGCCCTTCTCACCATAGATCGCAGACACGATCCCAGGGAGAGCCAGAAATGCTGCTTCGATTTCCATGATCCAGCCTAATATATAAATAACAACTGAGTAGTTCATAATCTGTCTCCAAAAAAATCTCCCTTACTGCCATTTCAAAATATCGCTGACATCGGTAAAGCCCGTGTGCGTTGTAACAACGACCACGTAATCTCCCTCGCAGATGACATCCTGACCACGCGGAATAATGACCTTACCATTCCGGTTCAGACAGGCAAGCAGAAGGTTATCCTTCAATTTCAACTCCATGATCGGTTTCCCGATTACCGGAGAATCCTTCTCAACCTTAAACTCCAGTGCCTCCGCCCGGTTATCAAAGATATGATACAGTGTCTCAATATTACTTCCGACCGAATTCTGCATCGCACGGATATACGCCAGAATCTTCTCTGCTGTAATATAACGTGGATATACGATACTTCCGATGTCCAGACTATCAAGCACATCACTGAATGTGCTCCGATTGATCTTCGTGATCACCTTTGTGTCAGAGCATTTTCTCGCAAATAACGTAAGCAGGATATTCTCCTCGTCAAGTCCGGTCAGCGGAACAAACGATTCCGTACTCTCGATGCCCTCCTCACGGAGCAGGTCTTCGTCCGAGCCATCGCCATGCAAGATCAGTGCCTTCGGAAGTAATACGCTCAGCTCCTCACACCGTTTCTCATCCAACTCCAGAATCTTGACCTCCACACCGGATGAAATCAGCTGTTTTCCAAGATAATACGAGGTTTTTCCTCCTCCAATGATCATGCAGTTTTTGACCTTATGTGTATCGACACCGATCTTCTTGAAGAAATCCATACTGTTTGTCGGTGTCGCAAGAAATGTCACGGCATCACCGCCACGCATGATGAAAGAACCATCCGGGATAATCAGGTTCCCATCCCGCTCGACACCACAGACAAGCATATCACAGTTTAACTCATGCATCGCCGAAATCGGCTTATCGTGCAGCAGATTTCCCTTCGGAATCTTGAACTTCACAAGCTCCGCATGTCCACGCGCAAAGGAGTTGATCTCAAGGGCCGACGGCAGACGCAGCAGACGTGCAATCTCGCGTGCAGTCTCCAACTCCGGATTAATGATCAGCGAAAGTCCAAGCTGATTTCGAAGATACGAAAGCTCCATACTGTAATCCGGGTTCCGGACACGTGCGATGGTAGCACAGTCACCGACCTTTTTCGCGATCGTACAGCTGAGCAGATTTAACTCATCACTTTCCGTCACGGCAATCAGAACATCCGCATCCTGAATACCCGCCTCAATCTGGATGCTGTAGCTCGCACCATTTCCGGTAAAGCCCATAACATCGTAGTCTTCCGTAATCCGCTGAATCACCTCATTCTTCTGATCAATGACGGTAATATCATGGGATTCCTTGCTGAGCTTCTCCACCAGCGTACTTCCAACTTTTCCGCATCCAACGATAATAATGTTTAAACCCCGTTCTTTTTTCTGCGTTTTCTTTGAAGATCTCATATCCTTAATTCTTACACTCCCCGTATATTCGCAATTCCTTATTAACAATAAAATTGAAACTTTATTGTACCATATTCACAGTGTTACTACAAGGGAATGTCACGCGGAACCGCGTTCCAAAATCCGGTCTGGTCAACACGTCAATCTGTCCATCATGTGCATCTACGATCCATTTTGCAATGGATAATCCAAGACCTGATCCGCCCGTCTCACTGTTGCGTGCCTCATCGGAACGATAAAACCGCTCAAAGATATGCACGACCTCGGATGCCTGCATGCCGATACCTTCATCCTGCACCTGATAATAGACGCCTTGCTCTGACCGCCCGACTGTAAAATGAATCGTATCGCCCCCTTCCGAATACTTTGCCGCATTCTGTACGAAAATACGAATAGACTGTTTCAGCATGGCAACATCGCCACGCACCATACAGCCTGGGCAGGCTGAAAATTCGTACGGATGCGTCTCATCAATCATCATGGATTCCTCGTACACCTCCTGCACAAGGTCATTTAAGTCCACTTCGACCGGCTTCAATGTATTCCGCCCACTATCTCCGCGCGCTAAGAATAGAAGCTGTTCAATCAGATCCTTCATATGGTCAGATTCGTTCTTGAGCGCTTCAATCGACTCATTTAGCACTGCTTCATCTTCTTTGCCCCAGCGGTCGAGCATGTTTACATAGCCCTGAATCACGGAGATCGGCGTCCGCAGCTCATGCGATGCATCCGACACGAACCGCGCCTGCTGCAGCTTACTCTCCTGCATCCGAGCGAGCAGATTATTCAGTGCCACCTCAATGCTCTGCAAATCCTTATCCCCGGTCGATATCCGTATATCATTCGCATCAACGGAGACATTCGAGATTGCCTGTTCCAGATGCTCCAGATTTACCTCATCACCGCTCATATTTGAGAGTGCTTCCGCACGCACAGCAAGATCATTCAACGGACGCAGCTTCCGTCTGATATTCCGTATACCAAAGCACGCAGAAATGAGCATCATAAGTTCCACCGCGCCAACCACAATGAGCGGTATAGCCGCATAATCCAGAACCTCATGCACCAGAAAATTGTCCGTGTTCTTACCGACCTGTGTGGTCATCGCCCATGTGGCATATGAATCACCCGACCATGTAATATGCACCGGCTTCGCCCCGGACATCCAGTCTGCATCTGTCGTATCAAGCCGCCATACCAGCACCGCCACGAACAACATTCCGAGTATCACAATATCAAGTCCCAGCAACGCAAAAAAGCGCCGGAACCAGTATCCGACATGAATCTTCCGGGCAATAGAGGTTGTCTTCCGATTTGTCCGTTCTTCTCTCATCCAATCACTCCTATGACTCCTTGATGCAATATCCGACTCCGCGAACTGTCTGGATCAGCTTAATTCCAAAATGATCGTCAATCTTCGTCCGCAGATACCGCACATACACATCAATGATATTCGTCTCGCCGACATAATCATACCCACAGACCTCATTTAGAAGCTTCTCCCGGGTAAGTACAATATTCTTGTTCCGCATCAACGTGTGCAGCAACTCGAATTCACGGTTCGTAAGCTCCACATTTTCGCCCTGCACAGTCACCTCGTGGCGGTCTTCGTCTAAGCAGACACCCAGCACCTCCAGCTTATGTGTCGGTGCATCCTCTGTACGCGCATGCTTCTTTAGCGCGACGCGGATACGCGCCAGCAGCTCCTCGATGGCAAATGGCTTCGTGATATAATCATCCGCACCAGCGTCCAGCCCTGCTACCTTATCCATCACAGCGTCGCGTGCCGTGAGCATAATGACCGGCGTGTCCTTCTCCTGCCGGAGTCTGCGCAGCACTTCCATGCCATTTAATCCCGGCAGCATCACATCAAGTAAGATCAGGTCAAACGAACCGGAGAGGGCTTTGTCCAAGCCCTCTCTGCCGTCTGCCGCCTTCTCGACTTCATTTCCTTCATGTTTTAATTCCAGTTCGACGAAACGGGCGATGCCCGCTTCATCTTCAATAATCAAAATCCTGCTCATATCGTCTCCTATGATTTTACTTCTTGATATCGTCCTTTACATTTGTGCAGGCATCGGATGCCTTGTCGCAGGCGTTGTTGATGTCCTGAACTGTTTTCGCGTCACCCTCGAAATGGTACCTGCAGTCGCAGAAGAGTCCGATGATCAAAAGTGGTACACAGATCCAGAATGCGAAGATCAAAAGCAGTATGAATATGATGATCGGCATCCGCATAAAACGCTCACCCTTACGCTCAATGATGAAGTTCTTCTCGCAGCCCTTCTTGATGATATCGCCTACCCACGCGAAGAACTCATCCATACGCTCACCGAATGTTTTCTTCTTGCAAGACTGCTCGTAGGCAGCCTGTGCCTGTGCCAGCTCGTTCGATGTCTCCTGCGGAGTCGTCGTATAAGTGCCAACCTCCGGTGCCTTGATCTTTCCAAGCTTCTCTAAATACACGATCGCATCGAGCAGATCATAATTACATGCTTCGAGTGCACTCTTGGCATCCTCATAGCTGACACCTGTCTTCTCTCTGATTTTTTCTACCTTTTCTAACTGATCCATATCTGATATCCTCCATTTTCTGTAACAGCGGTTTTGTGATTTGTTCTTTGCTGTTCTTGATTGTGTCCTTATCTTACGGCACCAAAATTAATCTATAAGGTAGGAAAGATTAAAATCAGATTAAAATTTCTATTATTTTCCATATATCTATCTGCACTTCTTCCTGTTCACATACTAACACAAGTGTATGCGTATGTTCATCTATTTTCTTCAGAATTCCGGTGTCCTTCACGTAGGCACCGCCCTCTTTTTTCGCATCCTTCACAAAATGTACGACCGCTACTTCCGTATCCTTGTGCTCCGCTAACCACTGCAGCTTCCGGTTTAGTTCCGCAACCTCATACTCATCAAGTTCAATCTCTTCCTCTGTCAGCCGTGCCGTCTCCCGCACCGCTTCATCATGTCCCGTAAGCGCTGCAAATGGGGCAAACTGCGCCGCACGCATCATCCGATCCATCGGCGGATGCTTCTTCGACACCGGGCGTTCCCGGTCGATGATATCACTGTAATCCCGTCTCACGCCTTATGTCCTCCGATCTGATTATTCCTGTCACGCGCCGTTGCGCCCTCGCGGAAATTCATTCCACGTAGAACTGCATTTTTACCGTATTTATGTTTGATTGCAAGCAATGCCTGCTGAATCTGCGCTTCTTTTGCTTCCTTTTCTTTCTCTGCTTCCTTCTCCTTTTCCAACGCCGCATAATCGGTAAATAAATCCATCTGTTCAAATCCAGAAGTCTCTTCCTTCACATCTTCCTTCCGGATCACATGATTGGCTACCACATACATCCGCCGCACAAGCAGATTCTCATCCACAATCCGGTCATATAAGCGAAGCACCGCCGCCTCAATCCTGCTTGTTGACGATGTATAACTGTCCAGATTCTCTGTCCCGTGTGCGTGCTTCGGCACCTTCCGCCCATAGCGGTCACGCGTCACCTCACCGTGATATCCATTTGCTCCCCCAGACAGATTCTCGATATCATAGCCAACTGTAAGTACCATCTGATTTGTGACAAGCCCCTTTTCAACCAGTTCCAGCACCAGTCCCTCTGTCATTTCCTGTACAACCACACGTGCTTTCTCACATGTATACGGGCATTGCAACACCTGCCCCGAACTAATGCTATTACTCTCCGGGCGGTACGCCTTAATCTCTGCGATCGTACACGGTTCATAGCCCCATGCATGGTCGATCAGCAGCTCTGCATTCACCCCGAAAAGCTTATACAGCAGATCTTCGTTATAGTAATCATCTTCTCCGCCCAGTGAACACCGGGCAATATCTCCCATCGTATACAGATCCTGTGCATGCAGCTTCTTCTGGTAACCCGCCCCCACACGCCAGAAATCCGTCAGCGGTTCATGGTTCCACAACAGTCTGCGATAGCTCATCTCATCAAGCTCCGCGATCCGCGCGCCACGTTCATCCGGCTGCATATGCTTCGCCTCGATATCCATCGCAATCTTTGCCAGATACAGATTCGTTCCAATCCCCGCCGTCGCCGTGATTCCTGTCGTTTCATAGACATCCCGTATCATTGTCTCTGCAAGCTGTCTTGCTGTCATCTGATAGGTATTCAGGTATGTCGTCGCATCAATGAACACCTCATCCACCGAATAGACATGCATATCCTCCGGCGCGACATATTTCAGGTAGATATCGTAAATGCGCGTACTGTATTCCATGTAATGCGCCATCCGCGGCTTCGCCGCAATATAGTCCAGCGCCAGCCTTGGATCCGCTTTCACCTTCAGATTTTCATACGACGATCCGTTAAATTCCCGCCCCGGTGCAAATGCCAGCCGCTGACGGTTGATCTCTTTTACCCGCTGCACAACTTCGAACAAGCGCGCCCGCCCCGATATGCCATAGGATTTCAGGGATGGCGAAACAGCCAGACAGATTGTCTTCTCTGTCCGGCTCTCATCTGCTACGACGAGGTTCGTTGTGAGCGGGTTCAATCCCCGCTCCACGCACTCCACCGACGCATAAAATGATTTCAGATCAATTGCTATATACTGCCGCATACCGTCACTCCACATAGATAAATCCGTGTCTTATTTCACATACTGTTTTTATTTTAGTATAGAACATATGTTTTGTAAATAATAAATATTTCAAACAGCATCATAAAACCAGCGGATTCGTACGTTATTTATATAATCATTTACAAAATTATACAAACTATAAATATTTATTTTGCAACTTCGTTACACTTTTGATGCAACTTTGATGCAATTATTTGGTATGTTATGTTAACAGGGGATTTTAGGAAATCCGGACACATATTTTCAGGAAAGACAGGGAGATAAATGAACGTAAAAATAGACTCAAGAAAAATCGAAAAGGGCGACACTTTTGTGGCACTGCGCGGCATCGACCACGACGGACATGCCTATATCCGACAGGCAATTGAAAACGGCGCAGCGAAGATCATCTGCGAGGAAGGAAGCTACGAGGTGGAAACCTGTATCGTCGAGGATACCAGAGCATATCTGGTCAATTATCTGAAAGATACTTACTACGACAAAATCAGCAAACTCAAGCTGATCGGCATCACCGGTACAAACGGAAAAACTACATCAGCATTTCTGCTTCACCAGATGTTGAATAAGCTTGGCAGAAAATGTGGCTATATTGGCACAATCGGCTTCTACGTCGGCGAGAAGATCCGCAGTCTCGCGAACACGACCCCCGATATCTATGATCTGTACGCGATTCTGCTGCAATGCCTGTCGCTCGGCTGTGAGTATGTTGTCATGGAAGTAAGCAGTCAGGGACTTGCAAATCACCGTGTCGAGACGTTGCAGTTTGACTATGCGGTCTTCACAAACCTGACACAGGATCATCTGGATTTCCACAAGACGATGGAACGCTATGCCCTTGCAAAGCAGGAATTATTCCGCATGTTAAAGCCATCCGGCAAAGCGATCATCAACTATGACGATTCCTACAAGCACTATTTTCTGCTTGAAGAAAATGAGAATGTAACCTTCGGCTTTACCGGCGGAGATTTCAATGTAGCTTTGGATGCCGCAGACAAGGAACATACAGAATTCTCGGTACAGTGCCCTGCATTTACCCAGAACTTCTCGACCAATCTGATCGGCACTTACAATATCTATAATCTGATGGCTTCCGTTGTGATTCTGACACTGGAGCAGTTTGACAGTGCCACCATCGCACAGGCAGCCGCAGCACTTACACTTCCAAAGGGCAGAACCGAATGTATCCACACAGGAAATAATCTGATCATGGTAGACTACGCACATACGCCAGACGCCATGAGCAAGGTTCTGACTGCCGCACGTGCACTTACCTCCGGCAGCATCTATGTCGTGTTTGGATGCACTGGTGAAAGAGACCGGGATAAACGTGCGAAGATGTCCGCGATTGCCTGCAAGCATGCTGATTACGTTATAATGACGCACGACGATCCTCATTATGAAGATCAGGCACAGATCTACCATGATATGACATCCGGGCTTTCTTACGATAACTACGAAATCGTACATGACCGGAAGGACGCTATTCGAAAGGGAATCTCCCTGTTAGATACGGACGACATTCTTCTGATCCTTGGAAAAGGGCACGAAGAATTTATTGTTTGCCGGGATAAGCGGATTCCATTTAATGATATGAATGTCGCACGGCAATGCCTGTCTGAACGGAGGACTCCCACCGCAGCTAGGATCTGCCAATCCGCCTAGCGGTCACATGCACAATTAACATTTATGAACGCTAAAAGGGCGGCCACATCCTGTGACCGCCCAGTAAGAGAGGGGAAACGAAAAATCGTCTGGCTAGCTATTTTAAATTATCCTTCGATGGCAATGAATTTCTTCTCTTCCACCTGTGGCTTTGCTTCCTTCTTTGGAACAGAGATCTTCAAGACACCATCTTCGAATTTTGCCTTGATATCATCCTGTGTGATCGCATCGCCCACATAGAAGGATCTGTTGCAGGAACCTTCATAACGTTCCTTACGGATATATTTGCCCTTGGCATCCTTCTCATCCTTAGAGTTCTTTGTAGAAGCCTTGATGATCAGGTAACCATCCTTCACTTCACCGGTTACATCTTCCTTCTTAAATCCTGGAAGGTTCATATCAATCTCGTAACCGTCTTCTTTCTCAAACACATCAGTACTCATCAGATTCTGTGCCGGTGCATCATACTTATAGACACCAAAACTTGGTGCATCAAAGAAATCATCCATAAAACTATTTGTAAATAAACTTGGCATTAACATAAGCCATACCTCCTTTTATACTTCACTCAGTAATTGCAATCTATGTTTCTTGACGGCATCCATTCACTATTTAATTGCAATTACAATATCAACTTTCCTTCCCACTCGGGTTCCCTTCTCTAGGTCTTCCCTCATGTTCTAGGTGTACTATAACATACTTATTAGCACTCGTCAATAGCGAGTGCTAATAAAAATTGTGAAAAAAGTGTGAAGTCTTGATTATACAAAAAACAGGTATGCCGCAACAATACAGCACACCTGTTTCAAAATCATGTTATTTACTTAAACTGATTCTGCTCTGCATGGCGTTTGAAGAAGTCCTTTGTCTCCTTCACAACCACACCACTCAAAGCGAAGATTGCGATCATGTTTGGAATCGCCATCAATCCGTTGAAGATATCGGCAATCGTCCATACTGCCTTTACTGTCATGTATGGTCCGATGAATACTGCCAAGATATACAACCAGCGATATACAAGGATTGCTTTCTTGTTCTTGCCTGACAGGTATTCCAGACAGCGCTCCGAATAGTAATCCCATCCGAGGATCGTTGTAAATGCGAAGAATACCAGACAAAGCATCAACAGGAACGCAGCTACCTGCTCGGAAATCGGAAGTCCCTCCTGGAATGCGTAGGTTGTTACCTGTACACCCTCTAAGCCTTCCTGCTGCCAAGCACCTGTCAATACGATAGAAAGTCCTGTCATCGTACAGATGATGATTGTATCAATAAATGTACCCGTCATGGAAACCAGACCCTGACGTACCGGCTCCTTTGTCTTTGCTGCGGCTGCAGCGATTGGTGCAGAACCAAGACCGGATTCATTTGAGAAGATACCTCTTGCAACACCCTTCTGCATTGCAACGATCATCGTACCAACCACACCACCGGTCACTGCCTTTGGATTGAATGCGCCCTTTACGATTGTTACAAACGCATCCGGAATCTCTTTGATATTGCAGATGAGAAGCACCAGACAAAGCAGAACATAAAGCACTGCCATAAATGGGACGACGATCTGGGATACATTTGCAATACGCTTGATACCACCGATCAACACAAGTGCCACGCAGACACTCAGGATCAAAGATGCAATAACTACCGTCCACGAATATGTACCGATTCCAGGAATCTCTACGCTCCATGATTCATTCGGATCGAAGAATCCCTCGACAGCCGATGCAATACCATTCACCTGTGAGAATGTTCCGATACCGAACAATCCTACACAGATACCGAAGAATGCAAAGATCTTCGCAAGCCATTTCCACTTTGTACCCATACCTTTTTCGATATAGTAAAACGGTCCACCAAGGGCATGATTATCTTCATCTACCACACGATACTTAACTGCAAGGAGTCCTTCTGCATACTTGGTTGCCATTCCGAAGAATGCAGCAAGCACCATCCAGAACAGAGCACCCGGACCACCGGCTCCGATCGCTGTTGCTACGCCGACGATATTTCCGGTTCCGATCGTCGCTGAAAGTGCCGTACAGAGTGCACCGAACGAAGTTACTTCTCCTTCACCCTCTTCCTCATTTTTCACCATCCATTTCAGGGCAAGCGGCAGTTTACGGACCTGCAGCACACCCATACGGATGGTAAGAAGGATTCCACCTGCAATGATCAAAATCATAAGCGGCGGACCCCAGACGAAATCATCTACTTTTGTCAAAAAGCTATTAATTGCTTCCCACATGTTTCCTACTCTCCTTTATTTTATTTTAACAACATGTTCTCTATATTACACAGTTTTCCAGCTTTTGACAACATTTTTCCCTCAATTTATAAAGTTTTTTACTGTTTTCATATTAAATATACGGGGTATAATAGAGTTTATGATATACTTTATATGTCCAAATATGGATTTTAAAAAAGAAAGGAATACATTTTTATGAATCTTATTAAGAATATTTCCAAATCAGAAGTACATGTATTGAAGGATCAGGTTACTTATCAGGAGGGACAGGTTGTCAGCAAGACACTCGCCCAGAATGACGCCGTATCTATCACATTATTTGCCTTTGACAAGGACGAGGCGATCAGCACACACGAGTCCGGCGGCGATGCATTTGTTACCTGCTTAGATGGTGTCGGCAGAATCACAATCGATGGTGTTGAATATATCCTGCACGAAGGTGAATCCATCGTAATGCCAGCCAAGCATCCACATGCCGTCTATGGTGCAGAACAGTTCAAGATGCTGTTAGTTGTTGTATTTTAATTATCTTAATTCTTAAAACGGAAAAGCCGCCGAGCCGGGAATCCAGGTCCCAGTCCGACGACTTTTTTTCTTTCTTCTATTCTATATATCGGCAGATTTCTATTATTGCTTTACATTAAATGCTTTCATTCCTGGATATACAGCGCTTGCGCCAAGCTCTTCCTCAATACGGAGCAGCTGGTTGTACTTTGCAACACGCTCAGAACGAGAAGGTGCACCTGTCTTGATCTGGCATGTATTAAGTGCAACTGCAAGGTCTGCAATCGTTGTATCAGCCGTCTCACCAGATCTGTGTGAGCTGATTGCTGTGTATCCAGCCTTGTGCGCCATCTTGATTGCTTCCAATGTCTCAGAAACAGATCCAATCTGATTCAACTTGATCAGGATTGCATTTCCTGCGCCAAGCTCAATTCCCTTTGCCAGTCTCTCTGTATTTGTTACGAACAGGTCATCGCCAACAAGCTGAACCTTGCCACCAAGTCTTGCAGTCAGCTTCTGCCAGCCTTCCCAGTCCTCTTCATCCAGACCATCCTCGATTGAGATGATTGGATATTTCTCGCAAAGTGCTTCCCAGTGCTCGATCAACTGCTCAGCTGTATACTCTGTACCCGCCTTCGGAAGCTTGTAGTAGCCCTTTCCTTTTTCGCTCTTCCACTCAGAAGAAGCTGCATCCATAGCAATCTTGAAATCCTTGCCCGGCTCATAACCTGCTCTCTTTACAGCTTCGAGAATTGTCTCGATTGCTTCCTCATCAGACTTCAAAGCAGGGGCAAATCCACCCTCATCACCAACGGATGTTGCAAGTCCACGCTCTTTCAAAATTGCAGCCAATGCATGGAAAACTTCTGCACACCAACGCAGACACTCTTTGAACGATGGAGCGCCAACCGGCATGATCATGAACTCCTGTACATCAAGTCCAGAAGAAAGTGCATGACATCCACCGTTTACGATGTTCATCATTGGAACTGGCATACGATTTCCAGATACGCCACCAAGGAAACGATACAGTGGAATATCAAGGGATGTTGCTGCTGCACGGCAGCATGCGATAGATACTGCAAGAATCGCATTCGCACCAAGCTTAGACTTGTCCTTTGTTCCATCTGCCTGAATCATAGCCTGATCCACTGCATAGATATCTGATGCATCCATACCCTCGATTGCATCATTGATAATTGTATTGATATTTTCAACTGCCTTTGTGACACCCTTGCCAAGGTAACGGCTCTTATCGCCATCACGAAGCTCCAGTGCCTCGAACTCTCCAGTGGATGCACCACTTGGTGCAGTACCTCTTCCGATGGTTCCATCTGCCAGATAAACCTCTGCCTCTACCGTTGGATTTCCTCTGGAATCCAAGATCTCACGGCCAATAACCTTTTCAATTTCTAAATAATCCATTGTTATGTACTCCTTTCAATTTGCATTTTAACGGAGTCTCTTGCTTCTGACGGTCTCTCCTCGTTCAGAAGCAGGAGTTCCGAAATGATTTACACGTGCTAGGTTAGCCAGACCTAACTATAAGTTAGTATATACTAACCCGGTTTAAAATGCAAGTGTATTTTCCATAACTTTTATGCAACTACAATACTCCCAACCATACGGGCATCTCCATCCAGCACAAGAGATACCTCATAATGCTGTTTAGGTAGATTCTGCTTTATAAATGCAGCCTCAAAACCAGCAAATGCTAACCTTCGCTTACCAAACGCATCCCGGACATCTGGTCTGTACAGTCGCTCTGATTTTACAATGTACTGTTGCTTGTCCTGTCCAGTTAAAACAATATTGAGCGTTCCCGCACGCAATGTTTTTCGATTCAAGGCCCAACCACTGATTTTTACGACTGCTTCATCTGTAAACTCTTCCACCTTGTATTGCAGACTTCCTTTTTCAACAAGCACCTGTTGCGTTTCCTCAGGCGTTTCGATTTCCTTTACTTTCAACAGCCGTAACGAGAAGTTATCACTGTTTCCAATCAGATTTGGGTTATAACACGGATCATACCCCTTAAATTCCGGATGACGATCATACAATTTTTTCATTTCCCGTTGCTGTCTGGCGGCTTTTTCTGGGGATACAGCGTCATAGCCACGGCTGACAGATTCATAATGGTATAAACGGACATCTGTTCGGACAACATTATAATATCCTGCTTCTACTAAATTAAAACATAAGTCAATATCGTTATATGCCACCGGTAACTGTTCCGAAAAACCACCCACCTGATCATATTTATTCCGGTCAATCATAAGACACGCACCGGTCACCGCACTGTAATTATATTCCAGCTTATTTCGTCCCCAATAACAATTCAAATCGTCGTTAATCCGTTGAAATGCATGTCCTGGTCCAACCATAAAACTGACAACACCTACATGCTGTATCAAATTCGTATTTGGGTAAATTAATTTACATCCAACCGCACCTGTATGTGGCTGCTGTGCATGTCCCAGCATCCGTTCCAGCCATTCCGCTCCCTCAACACGAATATCGTCATTTAAAAACAGAAGGAACTGTCCATCTGCCAGATGTGCCCCAATGTTGCACATCTTTGAAAAATTAAACTCCATTGGCGCGTAATGATATTTGCAATCCAATTCTTTACACATTTGTGTATATTTCGCATGTGTTTCTTCTGCACTGCCATTGTCCACAACAATGATTTCATAATTTTGATATTTCGTTTCCTTTCGGATGGACGTCAGACATTGCTTTAAAATGTCATAATTATCCTTAGACGGAATAATAATGCTTACTTTCGGATTTCCCACAACTTCATAAACCACGCGGAACATCACTATATCTTTGATATATTCCAGATGCCCTTTAACGCCTCTTCGCTCCAGGGCTTCGAGCTTCGCCTTCTTTGTCGTTTCAATAATATATGGCTTTGCCGATATATCATTTGCCGTAGACTCTTCACGTTCCCGCCAATGATAAAGGATTTTTGGCACATGCCCTATACGATTCGTCTTCTCCATCACCCGCAAAACAAGATCATAGTCCTGCGAACCTTCCAAGCCTACACGCAAACCGCCCATTTCGTCCAGCAAGGATTTTCGATACACCGCCAAATGGCAGGTATACATCAAAGACATAAATGTATCTGGAGACCAATCCGGCTTAAAAAACGGATTCCTTCTTTTTGTCCCATCCTCAGATAATTTGTCCTCATCGCTGTAAATAAAATCCAGTGTATGATCTTCATTTAGCTTTTTCGCAATTTCATACAGTGCATTTTCTGCATACAGATCATCACAATCCAAAAGCGCAACAAATTCGCCCTCTGCCATTGCAATTCCATCGTTTGTGGTTCTGGATATATGTCCATTCTCACTGCGGTATTTTATTTTAATGCGCTCCACTCCTTCAAATTGCCGCAAAGTCTCTCTGACACGCGCATCGGTTGAACAATCATCTACAAGGCACAACTCCCAATTATCATATGTCTGATTCTGCACAGATTGAATGCATGCCGTTAACATCTGTGGTTCCACATTATATACTGGCACAACAACCGAGATGAGCGGTTTATATTCCAACTCCTGTTCCGGCTCTTTATATTGCTGTTCATTTTGCAGCATCCACATGTCATATTCATTTTTCTTGTGTAGACGATGATTTAACTTATAACAAAATACATGCCATCCTTCTTTACCCAGACAGCGCATCATTCTTTTTGAAAAAGAAAGAACTCTTTTTATCTGACCCATATTTTTATACTCCTACTTCTTCTCTCATAGATTGAACTATACGTTGTTCACTGCCCGGAATATTGCTGTTATCACATACATCTGTAAAAACACCGTCCACATTGCAGCATATTGATCTGCATTTCTTGATACACATGTCCGTTTTGTCCGAACTGCAAGCAAACCAACCACAAGTGCCGGAAGGAAATATCTTCCCTGTACACCTGCTACCACAACAAATTGATATGGCGTCCAATATAAAAGCATCGCTGCAACTGCCAGCCCACTGACGCCGACAAACACCAAAAGCATCCAAATCCGGTCTCCCACTGTTATCAACTGTTCTTCGTTTTCTTTCCGTATAGAAACATATAACAGCAACAATAAAAATCCTATTACAAACACCAGTGGAACTTCAATATCAAGCCATCCAAGATAGTTTCCCAACATCTGCTGGATATGCTTTCCTGATTCATACCAAAGCGTATTGAGTAATATTTCAAAAAATTGGATCGGATTTTTTAAGAAATACCCCATTGTATACCCTTTGGAATCGGACCATGCAATATAAGTACTGTTAATATTTTCTGGTTGTAGCCAGCGCCGAACCACGAGAACCAGAACCATCACACAAGCCACTACAAATATACCTGCAATGACAATCATAAGCACCTTCATCCAAGGTTTAATTTTCTGTTTGACCGCATCCACCTTATCTTTGTGCTGTTGCAGAATTCGAGGGATCAACATCAACGGCAATACAACCAATGGCAACAGAGAAAAGCCTTTACATGGTAGCAATAATAAGCTGCTCAATACCATAACAATATTATTTACAAGCTTCGATCTCCGATTTGTTTCCTGTCCGTAAACTGCTGACATTGTTGTCGCTATTACAAGAATACATAAAGCAAACAACTGCGAATCATAGGAAAAAGAACATACCTGTTGCAATGTAATTGGCAAAAGCGCCCATACCATAACGATTCCTTTACCAAACGGAATCCGCTTTATCGCATAATAAGCTGCCGCTATAAAAGCAAGCAGATTCATCAATCGTCCAAGCAAATACAACATAGTTGTGCTCGCCCCTAACAACCGTCCAATTGTAATTCCAAGTCCGGATAAAATATACAGATAACGCGGAGACTGCGTCGAAACATGTGCTGTCTTTATCAGATTCGTTTTTTCCGGTCGCTGAAACAGCCCCTCATATTGACTATTGTAATCTTCCTTCGTAATACCACGTGCATTATACATATGTTCGTTATCCGCCTGCCGCATCATGACAGTTTCCGCATCGTGCGTTCCCATCATAACATCCGACATGTCATATGCTGTATATATGTGTACATACTCATCTGGAACTACCATAATCGGAATAATAAGCAAATACAAAAATCCAAGTACAATAATCATTGGCAGAAAAAGTTTCTCAAAAGAAGTCTTCCACTTTGTGCCAAACATCGCCTGAATGCTGACAAACGCCAACAATACAAACAACAATCCATATGCAATACAATGTAATATAAAATACGCATCCACACCGTTTTGATTGTCGATTTTGTGATATGCCACATTTATCATATACACACCCATTACCAAGGTAATCAATAGGAGTCCTATAATAACGCATAATTTGATTATTCTATTTGGATTTTTCTCTTTCACTTCCATTCTTATTCCCCTGTGTTTCTTTAATTTGATTTAGGTAGACAAAAGAGACTTTTATTGTAGGAATACAATAAAAGTCTCATGTCCTTTATAATCTATTATCGATTAGATGTTAAGCAGATCACTGAATACCTTCAACGCACCATCTGTCTCGTGTGCAAGTACCTTCTTTGCAAGTACCTTACCAAGCTGAACACCTTCCTGATCGAAGCTGTTGATGTTCCACAGGAATCCCTGGAACATAACCTTGTTCTCGAAATGTGCAAGCAGTGCACCAAGTGTCTCTGGATCAAGCTGCTCACCGATAATGATAGAAGATGGACGACCACCCTTGAAGTTCTTGTTGCTGTTCTCATCCTTCTTACCACATGCAAATGCTACGATCTGTGCAGCAACATTTGCGCAGAGCTTCTTCTGGCTTGTGCTTCCCTGAATCTCTACATCCGTGCCAATCTGGCTGTTCTTGAATGCGATAAACTGCAATGGAACAATGTCAGTTCCCTGATGCAATAACTGATAGAAGGAATGCTGTCCGTTTGTTCCCGGCTCACCGAAGAGAACTGGACCTGTTGGGTAATCAACCGGCTCACCAAAACGGTTCACAGACTTACCATTGGACTCCATATCAAGCTGCTGCAGGTGTGCAGGGAAACGGCTCAATGCCTGTGAATATGGAAGAACAGTTGTTGCAGGGTAACCAAGTACGTTACGCTCGTAAACGCCAATCAACGCATCAAGCATAGCCGGGTTCTTCCTGATATCTGTATTCTTTGCTGTCTCATCTTCTGCGGCTGCACCATTTAAGAAACGTGCAAATACATCCGGGCCAAATGCCAGTGAAAGTACAGCACCACCAACGGCTGATGTAGAAGAATAACGACCACCGATATAATCATCCATAAAGAAAGCTGCAAGGTAATCATCGCTCTTTGCAAGTGGAGATGTCTCACTTGTAACTGCAATCATATGCTTAGAAGCATCCAGACCTGCCTTTGCAAGCGCGTCCTTCACGAAGGACTCATTTGTAAGCGTCTCCAATGTTGTACCAGACTTTGATACAAGTACGAAGATTGCATGTGCTACATCGGTAGATGCAAGAACTGCTGCCGCATCATCCGGATCTACGTTGCTGATGAACTTCGCATCCATCTTGAATGTGCCGTTCTTCTTTGCCCAGTTCTCAAGTGCAAGATACATTGCACGAGGACCAAGGTCACTACCACCGATACCGATCTGTACAACCGTTGTGAACTTCTCGCCAGCTGCATTTGTGATCTCGCCATTGTGTACCTTATTTGCAAACTCTGCAATACGGTTCTGCTGCTCTACGTAAAATGTTCTCTTATCCACGCCATCTGCCTTGACTGGCTCGCCAAGCTGACCGCGTGTCATCTGATGAAGAACCAGACGGTTCTCTCCTGTATTGATAACGGCACCATTGTAAAGCTCCTGGAACTTGTCAACAAGTTCAGCTTCCTTGGCAAGGGCTGCAAGCTTCTCCAAAACTGTGTCATCCACTTCCTTTGCAGCGAAGTTATAAGTAAGCTTCTCTGCCATCGGTACGCTGTAATTCTTCGCACGGTCTGCACCGCTCTCACCAGCCATAACAGTTGTGAGATCTACACTGCCCTTACAAGCTTTGAGTGCCTTGTAAGAATCCAAAGTATCAAGATTTTTCCAATTTGTCATTTTTCTTTCCTCCGTAATCTATTTGGCGTAGGACGCCAGCTCGTTTTATTATAACCTCTTCGGCGGAATTTGTCACTTGTTTTATTCTTCGTCTTTCTTCTCTTCCCTCATTTTTTCATAATACGCTTTATACCTGTAAATCGTCCGTTCACTGACGTGATTTCGTTTTGCAATCTCCACCATTGTCATACCATTCTCATATCCAACAACAAAATCATTGTATATTGCCATCCATTTTGCATTATGTTTCTGCCGGCCACTCATTTTCCGATTTTTATAATATTCCAGTTCTTCCTTAAGCTCTGCATTCTCTTTTTCCAGCTTCTTAATTCTTTTTACTGCATCTTCCAGTGTGATATTTTTTTCCATCTCTATTTCCTCCATTTAAACCCCATAACTCCTCGTTTCATAGTTTAATATACTTATCGCCATTGTCATTTTGTCTATATAATAAATCTTTTTGCCAATATTGTCAATCTGATTCTGTCAGGCCATTAAAAAAGGAACGTTTTATAACGTCCCTGCCTTAAATGAAATGTATTTTAATAACAATCGAATCAACTATTATGCAAAGCTTTAATTTCCTCTATCGAAAGTTGAGTGATTGTTGAAATCTCTTCGTCCGAGAAATCCTTTTTGATTAAAAGCTTGGCTGCATTAACCATCTGAGCCTTGGCATATTCCTTGGCATATTCCTCAGCATATTCCTTGGCGTAGTTTTCAACTAAAGTACACACTGTGCTCACTCCTTCCTCTTTCTTGAACCACTTCATAGCTATACTGCATTCACATAATACAACTATATTATATGGAAAATGAAAAAAAATCAACTGTTGCTACAATTATTAATAGAATACAAAAACTCCTATTTCTGAGTATATATACTGATGAAAGGAGGCTTAGTTTTTTGCCCCCTTTTTTAACTTTATTAACAACTTTCCTCACAAATATGCTATAATGCAGCGGGAGGATTTTACCAAAAAGGAGATGATTATATGAATGAAAAGAGCAAAAGAAACATTATCCTGATTATCATTGCCGTGTTTGTGGTCGCAACCGGACTCGTTTCACTGGCGATGTATAACATTACCAAAAGTTCAGGCAAGAAGAACAGCAAGAATACCACAGCTACAATGTCCGACGCTGGTTCTATCACCACGGAAGCAGGGGCAACTGAAGCAGCAAAGGATTCTACTGAAGACAGCAGAACCACAGAGCAGGCAACCACAACTGAAGAGGTCAAGGATTCCAAAGCAACCACAGAAGCGGTAGCTTCCGGCGGTTCAAAGAAAGACGAGAGCAGCAGTAATTCAAAGCCAAGCAGCAACAGCACCGGGAACTCTGGATCAGGCAGCAACGGAAGCAACAGCTCATCCGGTGGAAACAACAATTCCGGAAACCAGAAACCAAACAATAGCTCCTCTGGATTAAGCAACAACTCAAACAACAGCAGTTCTTCCAGCGGAAGCGGAAGCACCAATCCAAGCAACGGGAACAGTTCAAACAGCAACTCTTCAAATAGCGGAAATAATAGCAGTTCTTCCAGCGGAAGCGGAAACAATAACTCGCAGCCCTCTTGTTCGCACAACTGGGTACAGACTTTCATCCATCACGACCAAGTAAAGCACACAGAGTATTACACGACCACAGAAATTGCGGGGTATCATAGTTTTTGTAGAGGCTGTAACTTAGATTTAACTGAAGCTTTCGGAACTCCGGAATGCGGAGAGGCTAGGGCACATCTGGAAGGATGCAACGCATCCTATGAAGGTCGCCCTATTTACCAAGAGAAACAGGTTCCTTACGATGTAATCGACCAAGAGGCATACGACGAACCCGCAGGATATAAGTGTAGCATCTGTGGAGCAACAAAATAAAAGCCAATATCAAAGCGGCAGGATTTACCTCCTGTCGTTTTTTATTGCAGGAGAATATATGTAATTCTATTAGATTTTAATATGTTTTAATATGTTCTGTTATATTTCTATCTACCAATCTATCCCCAAATATGCTATAATGCAGCGGGAGGATTTTACCAAAAAGGCAAGATTTACCTCCCTCCGTTTTTATTACAGAAAAATATATTTAATTCTATTATATTTCAATATGTTTGAACATAAAAATAAACCTGCCAATTAACTCGACAGGTTTATTCTTGATTACCCCCTATGCTCCCGATCGTCCATCGAAATAAAAATCATCATCAAAGTTTTCCCCGGAGCCATCCTCCGCACGTCCATGCGCCAAGAAATCTACTAAAATGTTCACATCGTTGCTGATACAACTTCTTCCTCTGGTATATGGGATATTACTGTACTAATAGTGATAAAACCTTTGGTCTTGCCCCACGTTCGTAAGTAAATCCAAGAGGCAAACGAATAATCTCCGGTAAATAATATTTCTCATCAGAAATCTTTAAATACCCCTGTGCTTCTAATTTAGAAATCTCGTCACCCGTTAATTCGATTTTGTCCAAAGTTAATGGTAATGTTTTTATACCTTTCATTTTTTCGAATTTTTCAAGAATTTCATAAATATTACGCATTTCTGCCTTAATTTCCTTGTATTTATCGGCTGCACATGATCCAATTGCTTTGCGTATGTCAACTGGCATGATTAAACGATCTTTATACACAAACTTAGCTTCTCCATATCCTTCTGATGAATATCTTAAAAATCTGACAATATCCCTTGCCTGTAATTGCCCTGTAAAATCCGACAACGCTGCCAAAATCCAACGATCCGAAAATGCTTCCCGTGAATCTCTTCTCCCCAATTTCAGTCCCCATAGGATTGTTAATTTATCTGTCAGGACAGACCTTGTCGCATTTAGAACATCAATTCCTTCTGTTAACTCCGGATAAGCCTTTGACGCAATCCATAATGCAAGACGTAACGCTTCCGTTTGGGTCCAGTTTAATTCATAGTTATAATACATACTTCTAAACTGTTCCATATTGGTATCAATTGCATTACTAATCATATCTTTTCGTGCAAAAACTATTATTCCAATATTTCCATAATCAAGTCTCTGCAATTCATTCACAACATTCTGACACAATGACCTGAGAAGCATTTTCCATCTATCATTTTTTTCTGTCTGCGAATCTGCACAAACATCCTCCAAACCATCCACAACAAACACGACTCTTTTTCCACTATTTTCAAAAGCCTTATCTAATTCGGAGATATCCTTATAATCCTCTTGGAACATTCCAATTATCAAATCAAGCCACTGCTTTACCCACTCCATCCTTGTCAATTCAGATGTTTCCAGTAAATTCATCAGTGTATTATAATTTATTGTATCTGCATTTTTCTTTATCTTGATTCCAGTTAACGCTTGACCCGCATATTTCATACATTCCTCGATAAGGGGTTTCATATTCTGTGAATTTATACTTGCCAACAACGGAATTATAATTGTTTCATGTCCCGCATCTAACGATGTACCTGTCTGTTCAATAAACTTTTCCCATGTCTTCGCTTGCAACAACTGCTTATAGATGTATGTTTTTCCTGATCCCTTCGCACCTGATACAACAATTCTCGGAAGTTCCATTTTAAAATTCTTTATCATTTCCTTGATAGAAGATGTTACAAGCATATTCGTACTTGCCGTACCCTCCGCAGTTGTCTCCGCATAAGAAATCTCATATATACGTTTCAGAATGTCACGAACCTTATCCTCATCTTCAAATAACGTTTCATCTTTTTGCTCGCCCACAAACAAACTTTTCACTTGCTCATCCATTAAAGATGCCAATTCGCTTGCTTTCAGTTTTTCACAAAGCGTATTGAAATCTGTTGTTCTCACAAGTGCTTTATCAAATCCCAACTCCATAAAGTATTCATCCCGCAAAAAAGTGGCATTATCCGTGTCTGCTCCACTTTCAACCTCATTTACGATTTGATTCTCAATCTCCTGAATTTCTTCAGGTTTCATCGTCTCAGGAATCATAGTTAACAGAATTCTTGATTTCAAAAAATCGGCATTGGTTTTTTTATATACCTGTTCCAATATTTGATTTGTTCCTTTTACCGACTGTAATGACGTGGAAGTTACATAATATTTAATTACACGTGGATCAAACAAAAATGGTGCCGAATATTCTGTAATTCCAGCGCGAAGATCAACCAATACAAGATCTGCTCCAACTTTCTTTGCTATTTCAGCTATCGTTTCCGTAATATAAAATTTATTTTCCTTCGTCAACAAAACCTGTTCAGGTCTTGCTACAACATTCATAATCTGTTCCTTTTCCCGATAAACAGGAATAAAATAATGATCAATTATCTTTTTATCTGTAGCAACACTAACCGTCGAAGTCTTTATTAAATTTGATAATTTATCTATCATCTGATCTGAGCTTTGTTCATAATTCATGATTGACAAAATATCAAGATAACTAATTTTTCGATATCCCGCTTCTGCCATCCATGTTAAACCAGGTGCTTCCACATCGGCATCTACTACAAGAATTTTTTTATCTGGATATTTTTGGGAACACTGTCTTAAAAAGGCAGTAAGCGAAAGCGTTCGTCCTACACCTCCTTTGTATGAATGAAATGCAATCATTTTCAATCCATCAAAATCAGTATCTGCTTTTTCACACTTTTGAAAATAAACATCTCTAAATAACGGTGCATATTTCCTTTCTGCTTTTGGACTATCGTCTCTCTGAAAAATTATTTCTAAACATGTTTCTGTAAAATCAACGAGCAGTGTATTTTTTTCCACCGAATAATTACGTCCAAAAATCTCTTTTAAATATTGTGTATCTGATTCCTGCGGTTCATCAATATTTTGATAAATTTCAATACAGTCACTATAAACCTGTACATCAATCCATGTTTTTGGCCATGAGCTTCTTTTTTCTTCAAAAATATCTTCTATGTCATGCCATGTAAAATAATAACTCATTTATTCACCCTCTCTATATCCTCTGAGATAACCATTCTGCAATCCGAACCAAAGTCTTTTCTTCACTCTGTTCCTCCTCTGCGTTCTTAATGCAGGCACCATATCTCCACAATTCATTATATTTCCCTGGTAACACAAAGCCACCGCCCTTAAGCTGAATCCTTTTTAGCGGGAATTTGGTTTCTATCCCAACTTCCTTTGTCATTGCTTTTAAGTCATGTCCAGGTGCTTTTTTTCCATTTATTGTATAATAGGATTTCAATTCTTCATATGTATTTTTCCCAATATTTTTTAGAATCAAACTTTTTAATCCACATTCCACCGAATAAAATAACATTAAGAGGCGGGAACGATATGGCATATCCGTTCCCGTCTTTTTATACATGCCATAATGATTTTTAAAACTACGTTGAAACTCGCTTCTTGTAATATTAATCTGTGACTGTGTCTTCCCCAGTTTTTTCTCATGTTCTTTCAATATATCTTCGCTCCTTATATCGGATAGTTGAAACATATTCTGTTTTGAGTTTATCATCTAACAGATGAAATAGCAAGTTTATACTCACGATAAACATGTAAATGGTCACCCATGTTACTATCCATTTTATATGTTTTATCCTGCATAGTAAAGCAAAACCTGCCACTTTACGCGACAGGTTTCCATTTATATTATAACGCTCTCTTCATTTCTCACTGCTTCATTGACCTCTGTTCTGACTCCGTCCCAGCTTCCACCTGCGAGGAACATCTTTCTCACAAACACCGCGACTTCTTCGCCCTCTGTGATAAGCGGCTGTCCAAGCTGCCTGTGTGCCACTATGTCGGCACCATTTACCCTTATCACAAGTTCTGTCATATTACCCCTGAACGCCACACGCTTTACCACTCCGGTCTCGGTCGACACCGGATATGGCACGACTTCCCCGGTCTTATATACATTTACAAACTCCGGTCTTAATATAGCTCTTGCCCCCGCGTTCACATCGTGAAAGCCCTTGAAGCCGGTGTACGCATCCAGTGTAGTCGGCTCCCCAAGGAACTGCGCCACGAACTCCGTCTGTGGGTCGTTGTATATATCCACGGGTATTCCGATCTGCTCAACTCTTCCGTGATTCGTTATGATGATCTCATCCGCAACCTCCACGGCCTCATCCTGGTCATGTGTGACAAATATGCTCGTGATACCGACCTGATTGATCAGTTCCCGCAGCCATGCCCGAAGCTCCTTTCTGACCTTCGCATCGATCGCCGCAAATGGCTCATCCAGCAGCAGAAGCTGCGGACTGGTCGCAAGCGCTCTGGCAAATGCAACTCTCTGTCTCTGACCGCCCGAAAGTTGTCTCGGGTATCTCTTCTCCAGACCTTTCAGCCCCACAAGCTCTATAAGCTCATCCACATCACCCTCGAGTGCCAGTGTGACAACGTCTGCCTGAAGTCCATTTGCAACCTCGAGTGCCTGCTTGCCGGAACCGCCGTGGGACTGCACGACCGATACGTCCTGTTCCTTCTCCTCTTTCCAGTGTGTTGCAAACAATTCTTTGTACACCGCATACAATTCTCTAGTAGGATCATAGGACACATTCGTGATCTCCACACTCTTTGCCGTGTCTGTCTGCGATGCTGATGTATTGTCTGTACCCCTGCCAGATCCGCATCCTGTAAGAACCCCTAATCCAAGCGCTGTCACTGTCAGTAAAGTAATAAATTTCTTTCTCATGTCTTCTTCCTCCTTTGATTTGTCTTTTTGTTTTCCCGCTTTTGCTATCGGGTATGTATGCAATATAAACGCATAACCTGACAAATTCAAAACCTATGCGTGAAAACGTTTTCTCGCAGTTGCCCCAGATCCTCATATTTGGCTTTATGCAGAATATTTCAGGTGTTTTGCACGCCATTTATCGCATATCAAAGCATCATTTCCTGCAATATTGTGAAAACGTTATCAGCGCATAAACAAAGGATTTTTGCGCTATTTTGATGTTCTTTTTTGACACGAGAACAGAAAAATCCCTCTGAATCACAGTTTTTTCTGTGATCCAGAGGGATTCTTTTGCAGGGGATTTATTACTAAAGTTCCGCCCCAAATAAAACAATTACATTATAACATTCATATTGTTAATAAGTTCTTTTAGAGAATTGGCAATTGGCTTATCTTCCACTTCTCCATCTATATCCAGATTTTCCAAAAAAATGTTATGACTACTCACTTCATAGAGAACGTATCCACCAGAATAGCCAAGCCATCCTATAGGAATGAATTTCTTAATATCACCCATCTCTTCCCAATCTTCAGCCATTGAAATCAAACTATTTTTATAGAATAATATGTCATCACCGGAATCTCCTTCCTTTTTCAAAACGGAAAATAATACAATAGATTCTGTTCCAACCATAATTCAACATAAAAATAGACAGCCATTGCTCTGACTGCCTACCCGCTAATGAGATATTTAAATTCGGGCATTACCCTCGCCTCTCTACGGACACCCGACACAAAAATGACTATATCTGTTTATCCGGAGCTAATAGCAACTTATCTATTACCGGATGAATCATACTTGTTTCTATTATAACATTTATGGCACATAACTTCTTTCCTGCATCCTTACTGGATGCACCACAATGATATGCCTGTTCTGTAGCCAAACCATAATCCAGAACTATCAATCTGTCATGGCAGTCTGCATTAGGTTTAATTCTGAGTGGTGGATATTCTTGTATAAAATCATTTACTACCGCCGTTGTCAAAAAACCTCTTTTTCCATGACCATTTTCTGTAAATAAAACCACTTCCACACCAGCTTGCTTCTGCGATAATAGCTGTAAGGTCTTTATATTCACATAATCATCCACTACATAAATACTCTTTTTTGCCTGCTGATATATATCTATGTATGTTGCATCAGCCTCAAACTTCTGTCCTTTATAAATAACAAAATTTTTGAAATCCTTATCCGAAACAAAATTTTCATTAAGTGTGTCTATGCTCTTTTGAATAACTTGAATATCTTGTTCTGTTTTCTTCTGTCTATCAGCCATATTTGACATTTGTACAGAAATTTCTGATACTCTCGCACTTACAAGATGCATCTCTGACTGTGTGACAAACTGCTGGTTTTGTTTTATATAATGACGCATTTCACGAAATGCACGCATAATAAAAATACTTTGCTGTTCTGCAAGCTCACCTCTGAGAACTGTAGCAAGCATATAAATGCCTTGTTCCGTAAACGCATACGGAAGTTTTCTTTTTCCACCCCAACTTGAAGTCGCAAATTGCGACTTCAAGAACCCATCTTCTTCTGTTGTTAATTGAAACATAAAATCTTCCGGAAACCTTGCGATATTACGCTTTACCTGCTCATTCAAACGCTTCACTTCATACCCATAAATCTCAGCCAAATCATAATCAAGCATAACCTGTTGTCCTCTTATAATATATACTCGATTACATATATTATCTACTGTCATCAATTCTGTACTTTCTGTCATCTGTACACTCATCCTCCTACAAATTGTGCAACAGGCTGTTGCAGAATTACCAATACATTATCTATTTGTTGGTTCATCGCCCTTGTCATCCTTATTTCTTTTATCACACAACCTCTCCATTTCAACCTTATATGCCATCAATCGCAAAAGATACTGCGGAACTCTTCTATTTCCTAATTCCCAATCTGTTTCCGTCATATAAGGAATCTCAAAGTACTCACAAAATTCTTTTCTATTCATGCCAGTACTTTCTCTTAATTTTTTCAATTCTTCTCTTGCTTCCATAGTCCACCTCTTTATGCATTGCATAAACAAATTATATAATTTTTATTACCTACGGCCAATAACCTATTTTCCTATTTTTCATAAAAACAATGAACCTCGGTAAAAGACTTTACCGAGGCTTACTATAAATCTTATTATTTTTAATACACATTATTTTGAACGCTCTTTCGTATGTATCACATCCCACTCTCGTAGGATGCCGGTAATCCTTATGCCGCTTCCTTAAACCACTCCAGAAATCTCTTCGCATAAGTCTCATACCGAAGTCTTTTTCCTTCTGCATCATCACGCCAAGTTTCCGGATCAAACTGAAGTTCTACAGCTATATCTCGCAAAACCTCAAGGCCGTACTTCTCCATCATCTCAGCAAGAAATGTGCAGCAGCGTTCAAATTCCTTATTCAAAGCTTCCCTCCTTCCTTAGTCGCCTCTGCATCTTTTCAAAATAATACCGATGATTCTTTTCTTGATGATACAGCCTCACCTTGGAAAAGGCAATGTTTTCGATTCAAAAAAATTCCGCTTACATATTTCCAGGCTTTTTATACCCGGAAAATTTCTTTTATAGATTTCTTATGCCAGATACGCATTTTGTATATCCATCACAAAATGCATCTAGTTAGGGGCAAAATCCCCCTAAAACCCCCGATATTTATATAGGTGCGTCACTTTTTGACTCACTTTTCGGAAAAGTACTCCACTTTTTGACTCACTTTTCGGAAAAGTACTCCACTTTTTGACTCACTTTTTGAAAAGGTGCTCCATTTTTTGACTCACCTATTTCCCTGTATCGTTACTTCTTTTTCTTTTTTGTTTTCCTTTCCGGCAACTCTGGATACATCTCTTCTACCATTATCTGCAACGCATCTTTATCATCCAAAATTGTTACCGGCAACATAAGTTTTGCACCTTCATACGGTGGTTCCGGTAGACTGTCCGGCATATACTTCTTACTTGCCTCTGTAATCTTTACGAAAAAACCATTTTCATAAATCCCGCCAAATATCAGTTCTTTATAGTAAAAAATATATCCACCCATCATAGGAATATTTCGTATATCTCCCAAATCAGATAGTTGGTCCATTATATAATCTGCAAGTTCTTTATTCTTTGTCATAAATACCTATTCCTTTTTCAATGTCTGTACTCTCATTATTACATTTTCACTAAATTCTTCATCTGAAAACTTCGGGTCTCTGGTATCAAACCATATCTTACAAGGCACATCACCACATTCTCCACAGTTTTGCATACATTTACTGTTTCTAACACAGTCATAAATCGGACAAACTTTTCCTTCCGGTGCATGAAACACTTTTCCCTCACACGAATTGCAGCCATTACACATTTTACCAAAACAATAGCACACGCTACAATCCGTACCACAGACACTTATATTTTCTCTCATTGTTTCTTATCCTTTCCTTCTTATCAGAATTTGAAACTATTTTACTATAAATTAATAATAAACAGCTTGTATATTTTCGACATCTTTTAACGCAATGGTTCTCGCCTCATGTATATCCATAGAATGATATCTTTTAAATTCCCGCAATAAATGAGATTGGTCTGTATATCCATATTTATGAACCGCATTGAATACATCAAAATCCGGCTCCCACAAAATATCTCTCCACAAAAACTGATACCGTATCAAATTGCTTAGCTTCTTAGGCGTAATACCAACATATTCATGAAATAATCGTTCCAACTGTCTTGTACTTACAAAAGCCTCCTTTGCTAATTTTGATACATCCATAGAACCTTTATTTGTCAAAATGTTATGTATCGTCCCGTTAACAACTGTATTTTCTTTCACATCGGATAATCTTTTCAGCAATACTTGTTCTGTATAATAAGCTTTTTCCTGTAAGGTTTTTCGTTCCAACAGTTGAGGTCGGATGGTCCTGTCCAGCCATTCAAACCTTGACCCCACATCAAAGTATCCGTTCATGGTTGATTGTAAAGAATCATCGGCAAATGCATATGCACTCCACGCATAAAAACGAATAGCAAATGTCGATACCATGTGCCCGATAGTTCCGCTGCTATTTGCTTGGAAACTGCAATCATTTATTCCGCAGAATCCACCAGTCACCACATTATCGGTATAATCTATATGGTAAATAATATCCACGCAAGTATCCGGGATTACCAATTTCGGTGAGTCATTGTTTTCGATTTGTATAAGTGGATTTTCTGTTCCCCAATAACATCTGATATAAGAATGCAACTCTTTACAAGGGGTCAACTCTGTGTAAGCAATATTTCTTTTAAGAGGAGTTGCCGTTAATGGATGGTAAATTATTCTATTATTCATATCCAATAGCTCCTGTTTTTCAACAATCTGTTGCAAAATTATAATACACACACCATGATATATTCTTCATCGTTTTCATCAACAATCTCAAATCCAACGTTTTTATACATCTTCACAGCATAGTTTTCCTTCTGTACTGCTAAAGAAGTTTTCTTATATCCCCTGCTTTTCAACTCTGTAATCATTTGTTTCATCATTGCTGTTCCGATACCATGTCTGCGATATTCTTTATATAGAGATATGGCAAAGGACGGAACACCATCTTCCACATGTCCATAGTCATCCATGATGCGAACCCAAACTGCTCCAACTATTTTCCCTTCTACTTCTGCGACAAAACAAATATCATCTTTCTGTGTTCCAAAATCCTGCACATAAACCTGTAATTCTGATGCATTAATAATCTCTCTCGGTGGTGCTTCCACTCCCTCAGGAATAAAAATTGCCTCATACAAAAAGTCGTTCAGCAACTTATATTCATTGCCATTTATTTTTCTAATATTTATATTCATATTCTTCCTCCAATCAATTTGCATTACTGATCAGATGTCATTCCACACATATGTGTACCTTCCTTTAATTCAACTCATTCCACACATCCACATAATCCTGCAATCCGCCTGGACGCATTGCAACACTTACATAACTCGCAGGCTCTTCCCTAGCAAGTCTGGCAAGGATTCCTACATCCTCCGGCTCGTCAAACGTAACCTGCGCCTCTGCCTTGTCACAGTCAATTACAAGTTGCTTGCCGTCCATATCTGTCATAACAACTGCATTCCTACTGCCATCATACTTATACACCGTATAGTTTAATGCCATATGCTTACCTCTCTACACCATCACAAAATGCTCCAAAGCATCCCTTATCGCCTTTCTTCGCTCCGCTTCGGTCCGCGCAAAACAGAGGTCCACCGGACCTCTTGCGCCCTTCTCCACCGGACATTGAGGCTGTCTGCTATCTTCAGACTTCGGCATACCTTGAGAATTAACATTCTCAAGGTTCGCGGCAGTCGTCGAATTGTCCTGCAAGCAGTCCATTCTCCTCGTCGCCTTACGAATATTATAATTCTCCCCAACCTCTATTCCACACTTTCTTTTTACCTGTGAAATATAGAGATTAGATACCTTCAATCCATGCTCCTTCAGCACATAATCCTTAATCTCCGCATAAGTTGCCTTACTCTCAGCCGAAGTAACATCCAACTCATCCAGTTCCAACTCCCCCTCAACATAATCATCCGCTTTCCGTTGGGACAAAAGAACTCCCGTTTCAATATGCTATGAGTGTGCAATTTAGATGCATAACCCTTGGCTTTCCGTTAAGCCTTGGATTCAAAAATGATGCACCAATCCTCTATCAGACCGCCAAAAAGTAAGTATCATACATGACTTTGCACCTGCCGTAAAAAAGTGAATATTCCGGTCTTGATGGTTCTTCCGTTATTATCCGTTTTGAGATACAGGTCTGACTGACTTGCGTGTGATTTGTGTTCTGCTCTTTCTCTATTTATTTCAGAAATTACTTTCCTCTAAAAATGGGCAAAAGAAAACCTCCAAATCTTTATTGGACTTAGATGATTGATTCCAACCATTTTATTTTAACTATTCTTCACCTAGCACAAATCATCCAATCTTTCAATATCTTCTGTTGTACATGCCAAATGATCTAATGTTAATATATTTATATAAATTCTGTCTTTCGTTTCCTTAAGCTTTCCGAAAGCAAAACAATATGTATTGTCCTTATATAAAAAACAATCTAATAATTTCTTGGATGCATTTTTACTTAGCGTATTATCTATTATCTGCTGGCTAATAACACAGCACACTTTCCGCTCGTCATTAGACAATGTTTCTTCAAAATTAACCCAATACTCACCTTTTTTATTTTTGCAAATTTTGGCTTTGCCAAAAAATATTCTTGTTTTCGATGCCTCTCTTGACATCAAAGAAATGTTTTTGACATTTATAAACAATTTATTTAATGGCGTTGGATATATTTTCTTACTTCCAGGATAACTAACATATACTATTATTTTGGCTAAAGTTCCATTTTTCAATCCATATAAATACTTAGTTACCAGCGTATGTACTAGATATAAATGTGATTTTCTTGAACCGCTCCTTTTCACACCTTCCGCTTCTTTTTTTACTATTTTGTTCTCAACAGATTGTCCCTCTGAAAAATCATCATTATGTTTATCTATCTGTGTTTCTTTATGGCTCAGCAACCTTTCCATGCTGAATGTTATTTCTTCTTCGAGTTCTGGTGATTCCGTTCCCGCTCCTGTCTTATATTTTCTATTAACATCTTTATTTCTCTTCACCTCTTCACATTTTTCTGAATGTTGTCCATAAACTTTGAAATGTTCTCGCATTTTCATTTGATACTGCTGCTTATCCATATTAACGCAAGTAATTTGCGCATGACAATTTTCATCTCTGCATTCAAACATCGTTTTGTCAGAGAGTATTCCCATAAACCATTTTTCATGGGCTTCTGATGCAGTTAATTCTTGTCCTAGTTCTATACTCCATGCATAATCTACTGATGCCATAGTAAACCTCCTGTTTCTATTCTCATTCTGACGGTAATAAAAATTTCTCCAGTGCATCTGACAACGTTGATAAATATGAACAAGTCACACCAACGCCATCTTTACCTCGCCCTATCATAACACCAATATATGGTTCTCCTCCATTTCTCGGTACATACGGGTGATTGACAACTACGCTATAGTGACATCTGGTATAAAATATTTCCTCTGTTTCTGTCATTTGAATTAACGCAATTCCATGCGCTTTGGCATAATCAATTGCACCTGATTGAAAATTAGATGTTGATACTACAATTCCTTTTTGAGCACCGATAGCCCTAAGGTTGTCATAAACTTTTTGCACAATTTCCCTGCTTATAGGATATTTATAATGTTTGCACTCCACTATTGTTTTATAGAGCACCCCCATTACTTCAAATTCAATATATCCGTCTAATTGATAATTCCCATCATAGGCTTCGACTACCTTATTATGTATAAACTTCACATTATTTAATCCTTTGATATGATTTTGTAAAATCTGCAAAGCATACTTTTCAAATTCAGTAGGATTCATTTCTAATACTGTATCTATTACTGGAATAAACATGTTATCATCCATTCTGCATAATTGCTCATTATATTTTTACTATTAAATTTTTATGGCTCATTTTAAACAGTAATTCGCCATACTGTATTTTGATTCTATAAACAAATCCAATAATCCTTTTTGCTCTGATGTTAAGGAAACATTATCTCGTATCCACATATGAATTGCTTTTCCTATTGCATATGACAATTTTGTTTGTTGTAATGTACTAATGTTATTTCGTGATACATTAGGTACAAACTCCGGATTCTTTATATTTATTACAGCTCCCTTCAGCACAACTCCATCTACCAAATAGGGAACACTAATTTTTAATCCTGAAAGCAACACATTTTTTACATAGCACAAATCTGTACGTTCCCAACGATAATTTCCCGAAACAACACAGGATTCATTGTATGGTAAAACCATATTTGACTCATTTGCAATAACTGCTTTTTCAACATATGTTGTTTGTACTGGTGTATAACTCGCATGACTAAATTGATCTCTGAATGCGCCCAATGTATATCCACCAATTATTGAAGCACTTGATTCTTCTACATAAAGTGCATAACCGGTAATCTCTTCTTCTCTTGCCCATACATTAATTGACTCGAAACATCCTATTTTACCAAGAGCTTCCTCATAATCCTCCAATACTTCATACGCCTTTAAGAAATCATTCTCGTCACTTTCCGAAATAATAGGAATATTCATCAATTGAATTTTTCCATTATTCACACAATCTCTTATTAATAGCCCCTCTTCTCTATCCAACGAATAATTCTCGTCATCATAATAATAACTGTCACATCCATTCAAATCTCTCAAATGCGTAGCAAAATTAATTTGCTTATATGTACAATCAATATATGCTTCTACTCCATCTAAATAATCGTTCAAGCATATATTATCAGGAATTATCTGTTCGATTTCTTTGACTACACATTCGATAGTATTAGGTTTCCCATTTTCCATAGTAGATATTTTAATTGGAATACCTGAGTCAAGAAAATTTCGCTCTACAAAAGAAACTAAGCTCTCTACTTTATTCTCAAATACCCCCATACATTGGTCATAATCTAAAATAATTTCTGTTCCCTGTTGTCTACTATCATTTTCATAAGTAAGGCAAATATATTCGCTATTTTTTTCAAATGAAATTCTGTTCATTTTATGATCTTTATAGTAAACAGTCTTTACCTCTACTCTATTTGATAACATAAAACAAGCCAAAAAGCCTATACCATAATGCCCTATTGGAGAATAATTTCTTCCCTGTAATAAATAATCATCGGATGCATAATATGAAACTCCGACATTCAAAAAATATTTTTTTAAAATCTCTATGGACATACCACTTCCATTATCCATAATCACTACTTGTCTTCTATCTTTATCTAAAACAATCGATATAAATGGCTGATATTTTTGGTATCTGAACTCCTCCATTTGTAGCGATGACTCCTCCATTGTTTTACAGGCATCTATTGAATTTTGAATCAGCTCTCTCAGTCCATATTTTTTATCTCCATAAATATGCTCACCCATTAATAAATTAGTTACAGCATTATAATCCAGGGACAATCTCAAGTCCGAAAAACTAAAATCTTTTGTTTGGATTTTATTTATCACGCTTGTTTTTAAAGGCAATAGATATTTTGCGTCTACGAAACGCTCACAAAGACTCACTGCATTTCTTAACTCACCATTTATAGAATCAAAATATTTTAATAATTTTCTATGGACAGACGGTTCTTGACTGGTTCCTTGAAAAATTATCTCTTTTAATCCAGTCTTTTCATTCATTACAACTTTATCAAAATTTTCTATTACAAAATGTTGTTTCCATTCTAAGTCGCCAAACTCTTTTGGCTGTAAATACTTATATAAATACAATGGAGCCCTTTGTTCATCAATATCCAAATAATCTGCAATCCTTAACAATACTGCAATATATTGTGAATTAATTTCAAAATGTCCTTTTTTACTTTGATTAACAAGTTCTTTCTCTATCCATTCAAAATCTTCATTATGCGACATACAAATTAATCCAAGTTCATCACGAAAGGACACTACACTTGAGTCAGGTATGAGAAACAACTTTTCATCCATTTGATTTTCAATATGTTCCCTTGAGCGTTTTCCATGGACAGGTCTAATGCATTCCTGTAAAGAGATATTCTCTTCTCCATACTTTTCAAATACTTTACTATATTTTCGTTCTCCCAAAACAGAGTTATCGGACTTTATATCATTTATTTCATTCTCATTTGTCACCATTCCTATATCATGAAATAATGCACTATATATCAGCAATACAACTTCTAAGTCACTCAATAAGTCTATATCTGTAATAAGTGAAAACATATACTCCATTACATTGATAGAATGCCTTATTCCATGTACCGTATAATCCGCAAAAACCTTACTAACTAAAGGCAGCATGATTTCTGCATACCGAATTGCTTCATTGACTTGTCCTAAAAATTCACTATTCTTTTCACATAGCCATTTATATAAATGTGTTTCTTGCACTTTATCAATCATAGTTACTTCCTCCCAACAATGCACCACTTATATAGATACACTTTTTCATATAACCCAACAAAAATATTATACCATATACCAACCTGTTACGAAATTAATTTTCACTAACATAGACATGACAAAACCTGCTAATCTTATTAAACTTGGAAGCTCTGTTCATTCACGATTTCTTTACATACTCCTGTAACCTGTTCTGCAATGTTCCTAACAGACAATGTTATTATCCTTCCAATGCTTAATTACACCTTCATATTCCAGCCCCTTTCTTTTAACAAATGGTTGAATTCCCATCCTGAAAATAATCGAATGTATCAAACCTTGAATCCTGTATCTACGTCTTTTAACAATATCTTCTAAAAAAGAATTTACTATTTTTTCTATTCTTTGCTTTAGCCGAATATCTTCCATTGGATTTTTATTAAATCTATTCCGCAATGCTATTGAAGCACTAATTTTTGCTCCAGAGTATAATAGCAACTTATTTAAGATTTTCGTTGAATCTCGTCCACCATAATTTTCATAAGTAGTCACACAAATGGCATATTTTCCATGTAACAGTTGCTCCATAACAAAATGACCTCTATCTATAATAACCTTCATCTGACCGGACACGTTACTTGCATATGTAGGAGAGCCTATAATAATACCATCCGCATCTGCTACACTAAGTGATAGATTCTCTATATCATCCTTATAAATACAGGCTCCGGTTTTATAACAAGAGCCACATCCAACACAGTATTGTAGCGATAGGTCTGACACATGAACCATCTGAACCTCCACATTGCCATGTTTTTTTAGTTAGTCATACATTTCATTTAATATTAATGCCGTTGTACCATTTTTCCGATGACTACCATTTACTATTACAATTTTCATTATCCCATTCCTCGATTCACAAAATTGATATTTACTTTTTCATTCTATCTCTATATACTCAACTTAGTAAGTATGTACTTTTTTGTAAGATACTATCTAAAAGGAGAGTAACGAAATGAAGCCAGATGAATGTTTCTTGAAAGAATTTGGTTATGAAAGATTTGAAAAAGTAGTTAACATGATTGGTGGGAAATGGAAACTGAGAATTATTTATGTTCTGGCTTTTCATGAAATATTACGCTATGGTGAATTAAAACGTTTATTATCGCCTATTACTCATAAAATGCTGAGTACACAGTTAAAAGAACTAGATAAAGACGGCCTTATCAACCGTAAAGAATACCAGCAAATCCCACCAAAGGTAGAATATTCTCTTACCCAAATGGGGCGCGATTTGGAGCCTGTTGTTAGAGAAATCCATAACTGGATTCTGAAATATGACATATAAATAGAAAGATTTACGTTCCCAAAAAAAGTCAATGCCACATTATCTTTTTCAATGGATGCATTGACTTTTTAACATTCATTACATTTTCAATTCAACTCATTCCACACATCCACATAATCCTGCAGTCCGCCCGGACGCATTGCAATACTTACATAACTTGCAGGCTATTTCCTTGCAAGTCTGGCAAGGATTCCTACATCCTCCGGCTCATCAAATACAACCTGCGTCTCTGCCTTATCACAGTCAATTACAAGTTGCTTGCCATCCATATCTGTCATAACAACTGCATTCCTGTTGTTGTCATACTGATACACTGTATAATTTAATGCCATGTGCTCACCTCACTAAATCATCCCAAAATGCTCCAGCGCATCCTTAATCGCCTTTTCCTTCTCTTCCGGGCACTGTGGCTGTCTGCTATCTTCCGATTTCGGCAAGTTATAATTCTCTCCAACCTCTATTCCACACTTTCTTTTTACCTGTGAAATATACAGGTTAGAAACCTTCAACCCATGCTCCTTTAATACATAATCCTTAATCTCCGCATAAGTCGCCTTACTCTCTGCACTCGTCACATCAAGCTCATCCAGTTCCAATTCCACCTCAACATAATCATCCGCTTTCCGTTGGGACAAGAGGACTACCGTCTCACAATGTTCCGTCCACGGAAATAAATCCACAAGCGCGATCTTCTCCACCTGATACATCCGCTTGCTCTTCAGGTATTTCAGATCCCGCGCCAGACTTTCCGGTCCGCAGGAGATATACACGATCCGCTTCGGTGCCAGCTTACAGACGGAATCAAAGAACTCCGGTGTGCTGCCACTGCGCGGCGGATCCAAAAATACAACATCCACATCCGTTCCGGCTTCTGCCATGCCAACCATGAATTTCCCGGCATCGCCATCATAGATCCGGACATTCTTACATTCGTTTCGTTTCACGTTCGTGATGGCATCCTTCGCGGCTGCCTTGTTCAGTTCGACACCGATCACCTGCTTCGCATGGTCACTTGCCACGATTCCGATTGTACCGGTTCCGCAGTAGGCGTCCACGACCACCTCTTCGCCGGTAAGGTTTGCATATTCCATCGCCTTGTTATACAGGAGCTCAGTCTGCACCGGATTCACCTGATAGAAACTTGTCGGCGAGATCTTGAAGGTCTTCCCACACAGCTTATCCTCGATAAATCCTCTGCCGTACAACACCTGATTGCGCTCGCCAAGCACCATGCTCGTATCCTTGTCATTGATATTCTGCACGATCGTCGTGATCTGCGGATGCGCCTTGACAAGTGCCTTCGCAAAGTTCTTCTTCGATGGGAAGATCGGCGATGCCGTCACAAGCACAACCATAACTTCTCCGGTCGCATGTCCGGTCCGGATCATCACATGGCGCAGCAATCCATACCCACTATCTTCATTGTAGACGGTAATCTTAAAGGAACGCAGCAGCCCTCGGATTGTCTCCACAATCTCCTGTGCCAGACGATTCTCGATCTTACAATCATCCACCGACAGCACCCGGTGCGTTCCTTCTTCATATACACCCGCCAGAATCTCGCCATTTCGCTTATGCTGAAATGCCGCATTGACCTTATTCCTGTAATGATATGGTTCTTTCATGCCGATAATTTCATCCACGGAACCATATGGAGCAAGCAGCTTCTTCACCTGATCGGTCTTGATTTTTAACTGCTCTGCATAGGACTTGTCAATATACTGGCATCCACCACATTTCTTCGAGATGGGGCAGCCGGATTTATTTCCTGTATGTCCGTTCTCACTTACATGTACATGCTTCTTAGATTGTTCACCACTCTGCTTGTATCTTCCCTGCTTTGTCATCACTTACTCCTGCTTCATCTGTCGTTCAGCTTCATTGACACAATTCACTGCATTTAAACATCTCGGATATCCAATGTATGGCAGGCTCTGCGAGATCACACGCATCAACAATTCCTTGTCATTCCCGATTTTCATGTTGCCCTTTGCATGTGCAACCACCTGCATATCGCAGCCTCCCTGTGAGAATAAGAAACAGAACGTTACCAGTTCCCGTTTTGCAAGCGGCAGACGGCTTCCCGGATAATCATTCCCGAAATAATTCTCCTTCAGCCATTTGTTGATATGGCTGTCCTTCCAGACTTCCTTCATATGCTCCTCGAAGATTCCCGCCTGCTCCGCAAGCTTTTTCTCCTCAGCAGCATCCTCACCTGCTCCTGTAGTCTCTGCCTCATCCGACGCAGACTTCTCCAGCCGTTCCTGCTTCGTCATGCCCAGGCGCCCCTGCTTGGCTCTTGTCGAATCCAAAAGCGGAAGCTCGATTCCTTTTGCTTCCATCACTACATTCGTGGCAACCAGAAACGGCCAGACTCTTCCCATACCAAGATAATCCACAGACTGATACACAATCTCCTTAATTACCATTGGTGACAAGCCACTGTCCAGTGCCTTCGCCACAATTACCTTATACGCATCCACGCCCTGACAACCGATCAGGGATGCGAGAATCGACATATACCGTGTCTCGTCATCCAGCTTCATTCCGTTCTCATTTACAATCTCCTTGAACGCAAACCGTTCAAAGCGCTCCATAAATTCTGCATCTGTCTCATATAAATTCATAGTAACAACTCCTTCCCAAAAACCTATCTCTCATTATTCCATGTTGCCTGTTGGCTCCATAAAGTTCTCGTATTATGCCTGTATGTACAGACACCTCCAGCTATAATGATTATATCACATTTCACACGCAAAAAAAGTATTGCTTTATCAAACGAAAAAGCAATACTCTGTTCTTTTTATTCAGCACCTGCGATACCTTGCGATCGTCCGCAGCATCTTCTCTGTATTTAACGGCTTTGTAAGCTGCTCATTCATTCCCGCAGCTCTGGTTCGATGCACGTCTTCTGCAAATACATTCACACTAAGTGCCACAATCCCTATCGTGCGCGCATCTGCACGTTTCTGCCCACGGATAATCCGCGTAGCTTCCAATCCATCGATATTCGGCATCATGACATCCATCAATATCACATCATAGGTATTCTCCGGTGCATTAAGATATGCCTCCACTGCCTGATATCCATCTGACACTGCGTGCACCTTCGCCCCTGCATCTTCCAGAATGAACTTCACAACATCCCGGTTTATGTCATTATCTTCCGCAAGTAGAATCCGCATATTTGTCACATCCGGCTGCACTGTCCCTTTCTGCATATTTCCTTCAAACTCATCACGTGCGACCTTCTCAAAAGGAATCGTGACAGTAAATGTGCTTCCGGCATTTTTTCTGCTTTCCACACGGATATTCCCATCCATAAGGTCAAGAATACTCTTCGTTATCGTCATGCCAAGTCCGGTTCCCTGATAACTGCTACGCACATCCATTGCTTCCTGCACAAACGGTTCAAAGATATGGTCAATAAACTCGGGCTCCATCCCAACTCCATTATCTTCAATCGTGAATTCATACACAACACGAGCCACATTTTCCATCGCAATGCGGGCTTTGAACTTTACCATGCCCTCATAACGATTATACTGAATCGCATTTGTAAGTATTTTTTCCAGCATTTGCCGCACATGTATCGGGCTTCCATACACGCGGGAATACCTGATATTTTCTGCAATATCCGCCGCAATCGTTATTTTCTTTCCTTCTCCCCGCGCCTGTGCAAATGCTATCATCTCTGCAATGACATCTGCCATATAAAATTCTTCCTGCACCAGCACAGCTGAGCCATCCTGAAGCTTACACATCTCCAGTGCATCTCCAAGCAGCTTCATCAGATAATTCGTTTCCGTCGTTGTCTTCACAAGGTTTGCTCTCATGAGTTCTATATCTTCATAGCTGCGCTCACTTATATCCATCATCCCTATGATATCATTTAAAGGCATACGGATATTATGTGACATACGGGATAAAAACTCCGATTTCGCAACATGCGCCTTCTGTGCCTCCTCAAATGCCTGTGCCAAAAGCTTCATCTGCCCGCGCTCTTTCTGCATAGTTCTATGATATTCACGAATATAACTGATATGCGTTCCCGCGTCCTGTAACAACTTTGCTGCCAGCTGTCCGAACTCCGTTCCGGGATTATCGAGTCCCATAAACCCATTCAAATGATTCTGCGACATGACCGGCACTACAATCGCTGTATGAACACCTCTCATCTGCAGCAATTCATACTCAAATGGCATTTCATTTTGCACATCATCTATGTTTGCAATCCATACACAGTCTCCCTGTTCAAATCGTTTTTGCCAACACGGTATCATCTGCACATAGATTTTCTGCATCCGTTCCTGCAGGGAATACACTCCCTCTTTGCACCACTCATATGTGTTTCGATAAATCCGGCAGTCCGGAGATGCCCAATCGAAAAAATACACACGATCGGACTGCGTATATTCTCCAATCTGCTCAAGTAACTGCGGAATCTGCATATCTAACTGCTGCTCTGACATCGAATGATCCAGTGTCAGAAGCTTTGCAAGCACCGTCTCCATATTCATTATTGTCTGCTTATAATCATCTCTTTTGTCCATGTACATTCTACCCTTATCAAATAAAAAGAAGCATTATACCTACCCTTATATGGCAATACAATGCTTCTGAAATAAACGTTACGTTATACGTCCGTGCAACTGGCTGCCATCTTACAGGCCCTATAGCTTTGCGTCGCAATCTTTCGATTGTTTTGCCAAATATTTACTTACATTATCGAAATAGTAACACATACTATTATTAATTGCAATTGTAGAATATTACTAGAATCTTACATCCATTTTTATGAATCTTTAAACATCCGGTAATCATCTATCTGTAATTGCGTTATATATTTCTTATATCCGGCAGGTCCACAGATCACCGATCTGCAGGCCTGCCATCCAAACTAGGAATTATTCTTTTTCTGAGGGTTTTCCTCCTCTTGTAAACTTATAAACATTCTGCTATGATGATTTTAAATCGTACCCTAAGGGACAAGTCAATGGGAAATTCGATTTTTCCAGACAGAAATCGCAAATAATTCGCGTTATCTACAGAAAAAACTTGATTGTATGGGGTTGATTATTCGGATTATATTTAGACAGAAATTCGCATCATCAGAGAAAAAAATACTGATTTTATCAGGAGGATTTCTATGAGAAAACAAAGTGAGCATCTATTTAAAATCGGCGAGATTGCCAAGATCTTAGGAGTGACACGGAAGACAATCCTTGTCTATGAAGAGATGGGACTGCTGACACCTGCAGTCAAAGATGAAGCAAGCGGCTACCGCTATTATACTGCGGATAATATGACGCAGATTCGTGCTATCCGCTCGTTGCAGACACTGGGACTTTCACTGGCGGAAATCAGAGAATATTACTATGATACAGAAAACCTTGACCGCTATCTTGACCGCCTCATGGATCTGCGGGCAACCTTGGACCGCAACATCCATCTGCTTCAATTGCGCGCGACAAAACCGGGAGACTTAAGCGTGCACCGCGTCCGCCTGCCTCGGCAGGTGTGTTTCTGCCGCAGATACCAGTGTACCGATGCGAAGGACGCCGCCATCAAATTGCGGGATACCTATATTGCCGCAGCAAGAACAGGGAAAATGTCCATGGGGAGCCGCATGTTTACTGTACGTGCAGGTTCCTCCTGCAAGGAACTCGATCTGTTATGTTGTATCCCTGTATCGGAAGATTTTGTGGGTGAAGAGCGGATGGAGTTTGCGGAAACGTCTGCCTTGTGCATCTACTATCGTGGCGCTTACGAGGGAATCAATACCGCGATTGACGCCCTGCTGGCATATGTACAGGGAAATAAAATTCAGGCAACCGGCGGATTCCGCTGTATCTATCTCGAAGGGCCTCCTAACCGCGGAGACCATACAGAAGACTACATCACGCAGGTTGCCCTGCCCTTCTCAGAGAATAGTGGGGGATGTTTGTAAATAATTCCATTTCTCCCCCACTATCCATCTCTTGTTCCTTATTTATCGATTATGTCCACCTGACAGGAGCGCATCGTTGCAAGTGCCGCCGCATGTGCTTCCGGTGTCACACCTGCACAACAGCCTGCATCCACACGCACCGTGGCTTCCGGATACAAGGCTTTCAGTATAAGAGCATTTGACACGACACAGATGTCCGTGCAGACTCCAATCATTTCAATATCCAGATCCGAACCATCCGCGGTCTCACTCGCAAGAACATCCTTCCAGCCTAAGAACCCGAATGTCGGCTTGTCAACGGTCTTATATTCCGAAGTGACTCCATCGGTAAGCTCTGAACAGATCTGCCATCCATCTGTCCCCTTGATACAATGCGGAACCGGCAGATGTTTTCCCTCGTTCGTCTGCATATAATCTTCTCCATGTGTATCCCGCGTGAAAATAATCTCCTTACCAGCACGATCATACTCACTTATTTTCGCCTTCACCTCCGGCAGAATCGCTTGTGCTTCCGCTGACGCAAGTGCACCTGTTACAAAGTCTTTCTGCATATCTACTACAATTAAAATGTTTCGCATCTGTGGACCTCCTTTTCCTTGATATCAATCTAAATTATATCTTACTATATTTACAGGTATTAACCAACTATCTTTTTCTATTCCTCTTTTTTTCATCACGCTTCGATACAACTCGTTGCTTGTCACATTCCTTTTCCAATAACATAAAATCCGGACAAATATGTCTCTTTGCAAATCGCTCTTCACTGCATATAATTCTATGTAGTTCTTGTGCCAAACGAAGAATTTCATTCCCGTGCAGGCGACACCACTTTAATTCCTGTCTGCATTTACGTTTATATGAAAGCTGAATTTGAGTATCCGTTGGCAGTTCCTCCAGTTCAAATGGTATAAGATATTCGTCCCTCACAGGTATCATATTATTTATATTCAGAATTCCTATCACATTCCCATCATCATCTCTGATTTTTCTACAAGTTATATTCTCCGACATGCTTTTATATTTTTCTTTTTCCTCAACAGAGCTTAACGGAATGCAATATTTCCTTTCATTCACCAATACCAAAATCCCTAAAAATGGTCTGCCTTGTTTATGCGTCTGAGTCGATACTGATAAAATCGTGTTTGTTCTACCTGTAGCCTTTTGCTCCACATTTTTTAAATTACGAATATATTTCATATTCACTTTATATAAATTCCATTCATTATCCATAAAAAATAAAGGCTATGCATAAACATAGCCTTTTCAGTACCCGTCGTAACGGAGATACTCTGTTTCATAAGTCCACTGATCGGCAGGACCCTCCATCTGACTATGATTATAACAAGTTAATCTTGTTTGTCAACCGCCATTCCTTTCTCTTTTAATTTCTTGTAATATGCTTTATATCGGTACGCAGTTCTTCTGCTGATATCACCTTGCTCTACAATCTCCATAATTGTCTTTCCCTTTTCATACTGTACTACAAACGCATTATAAGACTGCATCCATGCGCTATCGTGTTTCTTCCGACCCGCGTATGCACGATTTTTATATTTTTCTAATTCTGCTTCTAATTGTTTATTTTTTTGATCTAACTCATTGATTTTTTTTAATGCCTCTTCTAATGTTTGAATCATATCCTGCCTCATGTGCCATTTATATTTTGACACTATTATGTCATAATTCTCAAAGAGTGTCAATATATTTTTGGCACAAAAAAGAAGAGAACAAAAATCCTTTGTCCTCTTCTTTCAATCGATATATTTTCCTACACCTCACGGTGATCGATCACACGCTTCGCCTTCTTCTCTGTTCGCGGCAATGTTCCAACCGGCACAACATTGATCTTCGGTGTAACACTCATCTTCGACTTGAACAGATTCTTGATCGTCTGACCTGTCTGCTCGAAGTCCACACGACCTTCCGCCTCAACCGTTACCATGATGATGTCACGGTTATGCGCTTCATCATGTGCGATGTTAATGTTGTACTCGCTCGATACACCATCGACCATGCCGAGGATTTCTTCTACCTGACTTGGGAACATATTGACACCATGTACCTTGAACATATCATCACTACGTCCCTTAATTATATCAAGACGCGGATATTTGTTACCACATGCACATTCACCCGGAATAATTCTGGAGATATCATGTGTCCGGAATCGCAGAAGCGGTGCGCCTTCCTTGACAAGTGTTGTTATAACAATCTCTCCTTCTTCTCCGTCCGGTACCGGCTGAAGTGTCTTCGGATCAACAATCTCAATATATACATAATCATCCCAATAATGCATACCCGAATTTTCATCACAGCTGATTCCGATGCCCGGTCCGTAAATCTCCGTCAGACCATAGATATCATAAAGAGAAACTCCAAGCTCCCTTTTAATGTATTCCCGCATCTTCTCACTCCAGCGCTCGGAACCAAAAATACCTTTCTTCAGATACAGCTGATCGCGGATTCCTCTTTTATTGATTTCCTCTGCCAGAAGCAATGCATACGAAGATGTCGCAGTAAGGACGGTCGATTTCAGATCCATCATCATCTGAATCTGCTTATCTGTATTACCCGGTCCCATCGGAATTGCCATTGCGCCAAGCTTCTCACAGCCTGCCTGGAATCCGATTCCCGCCGTCCACAGACCATAGCCGGCTGTAATCTGAATATGGTCTTTGTTTGTGATTCCTGCTGTTTCATAGCAGCGTGCAAACATAATCGCCCAGTCATCCACATCCTTTGCTGTATAAGGAATGATGACCGGCTTACCTGTCGTACCGGACGAAGAATGGATTCGTACCACCTCCTCATCCGGTACCGCCTGGATTCCAAGCGGATAAGCATTTCGAAGATCCGCCTTGCTGGAGAACGGAAGCTGCTCAAACTCCTCCTGACTTGAAACTCCTGTAATTCCTGCTTCTTTATAAATTCTGCCATAATAACTGTCTGTCTGAATCAGACGCTTAATCTGTGCGTCTACCTGCGACAACTGTAAGTCTGTTAATTTCATAGTTGGTTCCTCCTCCAAATACGATTTATATTATCGACTGATGATACGTTATTTTCTCTATCACAACGTTTTTCCGCTTCCCACTTCAACACCTGCGTAAAATGCCGCTTTGTTTATCTCTACATATTTTGACGGCACGCGTCTTTCAAGCTCTGCAAGCACGGTTTCCTTGCTGATTCCAAGTCGTCCGCTTCCAACTGCCACGCCTAAGATAGCAATGTTGAAATATCGCGACGAGCCAAACGGTGCACAGATTTTTTCTGCATCGATTACGATACAGCTGCATTTCTTCTGCAGATACGCAATCATCTCTGTGCCGTCGTACCCGGTATCCTGCAAAGATTCTGTCACCGGTTTTACCGGTACACGATTCACGATCACGATTCCATCCTTTTTCAGATACCCTAAGTTCCGCACAGCCTCCGCCGGCTCAAACGCCAGAATCATATCTGCTGCACCCTGTGGGATCAGCGGTGCATATGCCTCCCCGATACGCACATGGCTCGTCACCGAACCACCCCGCTGTGCCATGCCGATCGTCTCTGCCGAATGAACTGTCGAACCTTCATCCATCGCAGATGCCGCAATAATTTTGGATGCCAGCACAGTTCCCTGCCCGCCGACACCACAGATCAATATATCTTTCTTCATGATGTGGCACCTCCTTTTTGAGTATCGCCCCCAATGGCGTGAACCGGGCAGATCTGGCTGCACAAGCCACAGCCGGTACATAAGTTTTCATCGATCGTCACATTTCCATCTACGGTAATAAGTGCTGGGCAGCCAATCTCGCGGATGCATTTCTTGCAGTTGATGCACTGCTCCGAGATCCTGCATTTGCCGTCTGGCTTGGAGATTGCAATACACGGCGATTTGAAGATGATTGCTTTCACGCCCGGAAGCTTGGCACATTCCTGCACAGCAGCCACCGACGCATCAAGGTCTAATGGATTAACCGTCACGATCATATGTACTCCGATTCCTTCCAACACCTTCGCAATATCTACCTTGTCCACAAACTGTCCCATCATATTCCGTCCAATTCCCGGATGCGGCTGATGACCGGTCATCGCCGTTGTCGAATTATCCAGCACACAGAGAATCATATCTGCGTTATTGTACACCGCATTTACCACTCCAGTCATACCGGAAGCAAAGAAGGTCGAATCACCCACGAATCCAAAGCATGTACCCTCTCCATCAATCCAGTGGAAGCCCTGCGCCATCGTGATTCCGGCGCCCATGCAAAGACACGTATCAACCATATCAAGCGGCATCGCATTTCCGAGTGTATAACATCCGATATCTCCACAGAAATACGCTTTCTTTCCTTTCATCGCCTGCTTTACTGCATAGAACGATGCGCGATGCGGACATCCCGCGCACAATACCGGTGGACGCATCGGAAGCGCCGGTGCGTCGTTGCCATCCAACCCGCGCGCGAACTTCTCCGTGCCAAGGAACTCGCTCAGAATATCTGCAACCAGATTCGAACTGTTCTCGCCACTTGCCGGCACCTTTCCGTCTAATTTTCCTGACACTTTGATGGCAAGCGCGTGCTTCCCGACAAGCTTCAGAATCTGTTCTTCAATATATGGACTTAACTCCTCCACACAGAGCAGTTCCTCCACGCCCTCGAGTGCCTGTAACAGAAAATCCTCCGGCAGAGGGTACGCAGTCGCAAGCTTGATGAGCTTGATATCGGTGTGGTCTTTCAGATATTCCTTCGCATAGGCATAGCTGATTCCTGACGTAATTACTGCCTTCTTGGAATTTCCGCCTTCCACACAATTCCATTTATATGTAGAAAAATCTTTTCCGATTTCAACATTCCGCTGCTCGATCATTGCATGATTCATGTAGGATAACCGCGGGAAGATGACCCATTTCTTGGAATCTTTCACGAAACCATCATATGCTTTTGGTCCATTGTTAACCGGATTCTCAATCGACGCATACGCATGGCAGACACGTGTCGTCGGACGGAACAGAACCGGTGTCTTATATTTCTCCGAATACGCAAATGCATCCTGTATCATCTCATATGCTTCTTCCGGGGAAGATGGATCAAACACCGGAATCCGTGCGAAGTCCGCGAACCGCCTTGTATCCTGCTCGGTCTGGGAGGAAATCGGACCCGGATCGTCCGCCGATACAACAACCATGCCGCCCTTTACACCCACATACGCAAGCGACATCAGCGGATCGGCTGCCACATTCAAGCCCACCTGCTTCATCGTCACCATCGTCCGTGCGCCACCATATGCCGCACTCGCAGCAACCTCCATCGCTGCTTTCTCATTCACTGACCATTCCAAATGCACCCCATCGTGTGGGTACTTGGATATCGTTTCCACAATTTCAGAAGATGGAGTTCCCGGATACCCGGACACAAGATTGACGCCTGCTGCCAATGCGCCGAGCGCGATCGCTCCATTTCCCATTACATATTCCTGCATGTAACTGTCGTCCTTTCTCTAACAAATATGTATATTATAGCAAATTCTACGTGATACGACTACTTTTGATTTTTTTGTTTATCATCAGAAAAAGCACAGTTCAAAAGCAAACTGTGCTTTTCTCATAAATATAGACAGAATTACCGCTTCTTTCCCGCATAGAGACAGCCCATTCCCGATACCAGCATCAACACGCAAAGTACAGGCAGATTCATATCATCCCCTGTTTTAGGCGAAGCTGTTACAGCATCTTTTGTTGCTTCTGTCGTACCACTTGTCGTAGCTTCGGTCGTATCCTTTGTTGTAGTTTTGGATGGATCTTCGGTTGTGCTCTCCGTTGTCGTTTCCTTTGTCGAATCCTCCGTCGTTGTCTCACTCTTCTTATATGCGACCGCATAGTTGGAAAATCCCTTTGTCTGGAACATCACAGTCTTAGTTGCAGAATCAAAGGACGCAGGAATAACCTCATAGGTTCCATCCGAATTCTCATGAATGACAATCAGATCATTGCCTTCAACCTCCAGATCCGCGCCCAACTGAAGGGATACCTTTGCCGGATTCTTCAAAGCTGCTATATCATTTACCCACAGATCTGCTGCAGAATTCTTGTACAGGATCTGTGCCAGTTTAATATCAAAATACCCGACGATCTGATAATCCCCGGCCGCCTTTTCAAAGGCTTCCTGCTGTTGCTGTGTGAGAACCGCATCCTTAATCGTCAGTCTGCTGTTTCCTGAAGTGATCTCATTTTCTGCTAACTGAATCAATGCATTTTTCACTTTATCTGTTTTCAGCTCTGTCTGATCCTCTTTCTTTGTAAATATGCCACAGATATGAACATTTGCATCCGGCATCGTGTATGTATATGTAGATGTATCCGCAGAAGGTGTCAAAGACTGCCCATTGATGGTGATAGAATCAAGCTGGTACCCATATTCTGGTGCTACACGAAGTGTTATTTCTGACCCCGGCACAATACTTCCATACCCATGACTGGCGCTCTGATCAATATCCTTTAATTCAACCGGCGTTCCATCTGCATCTTTGATCCCAATAATCGCAATACTTCCATGCTTTAATAATTCATTCTCTTTCAGGCTTGTATTATTGGCATTATCACTCTCCCATACGATAACTCGTTTCATAACCGTCAGTCTCTTTGTAACCTCGATCTTATATGCACTTGCAGGTGCTACTGTGAATTCCACCCTGTCCTCTGTGCCTTCCGGAAGGTTAATTGGCTTTCCATTTACCGTAACAGTTCCGATATTTCCATCTCCAAACGCCAGCTGAATCTGGATCAGATTATAGATTTCACCAGAGGCATATCCCTTTCCAGTCCCTTGTATCTCCTTACTCTCTTTTCCAATTCTCTCTCCATTTAGAGAAATCTCCATTCCTACTCCATCACAGCTTGCCGTAATCTGAATATCATCTGGATAAGCCGGCTTCGGTGGCGCAGGTTCGTATTCTACTTTGATATTCAGGTTGCCGCTAAATTCGTTTGGATCCAGCTTGATATACGAATTACTGTCAATATTATACGATGTCTCATTGATATATACCCGAATATCCGAACTTGAAATACTCGGCATACCCGGCAGTTCCTCTATGGATGATGCTTCTAAAGAAATACCAACCTTCAAATAATACTCGTTCTCGAGCAGATCGACCTGCATGCCATTCCCACTGATTGAACAATCCTTATAACCATCCCATGCGTCTTTCGTACATAATGTTATTTTTGCTTTACAGCCCTCAACAACATCAACGACGGCCTTTCCTCCGTCAACGGATGCCCCTATAAAATTCAATGTCACCGTGTTTGTTTCTGCTGCATGAACCGGCGTGCTGACCAATAACAGCAGGAGCATACTGATACACAACCATACACTTAGAAAAATCCCTGTTTTTTTCCTCATAACGTTGTCCTCCCTCTCTGCTTCCCTCCCCGGGAAGTTATTTTTGACATTTTATCATAAAGCACTTGACATCACAACAAGGTTTTCTTAAAAAATGCGTCGTCTGGTTTGTATCCGGTCTTTGCCAGCCACACCGCAAATGGCGCGATCAGCATCGCATAGATGTGCTCGCAATATTCAATTCTTGACTCGTCATCGAAACCACCACCAATCTCGATCTCATCGATGTCACTGATTTCGTAGCCGATTGTTCCCTTCCATGCGCACGTCTCCAGAATCCTCCGGCTTTCGGCATCCGCATCCCCCAGACAGGCAATCAGATCTTTCGGTCTCAGGTTCAGATAGGCATCCTGCATCGCAACCTTTTTGCGTAACTGCGCAGGAAAGCTATCCTCGCACTGCTGTATACTTTCTATTTTCATGTCAATTTTCTCCTTTGTGAAAAATGGATACCGGCGGTGGTTATCCACGACATCTGACAACAGCCAGACTGCCTCCCGCGCCTTATCCTGCAATGCCGCATCCCCGGAATTCCGATACGCAACGATCAGATAAATCAAATCCTTCCACGTATCGTCAAGGCAGGACTCCGGTAATTCTAACACATCCAGCACCCGCTCCATCATGCAAGACCGCGGTTCCATGCCAAAGTGCTGCAGCTCTCTGTCATAAAACAGATAAAGCCGCGTATCCACGATCCACGCGATGATTGCATCCATTACCTCCGGGCTGATTGATGCATCCTTCTGCGTGCTCGCAGCCATCTTATTCCATGGCAGTTTCCCTGCGATTTCCCTTACATGTTCTCTTATAAATGTTAAAAATTTTTCCATGAAAAAACACCCCTTTCCAAACAAGTTAACAGTATCTGCCTACAATAACATTCGTATATGCTCGTTTAAAAATGGATGTTCGTTTTTCTCGTTGTATTTGTATTCGTGATTCTCGTTAATAGACGCCCCAGCCTCTTCGGCTTCGAGACTGGGGGTTTTGATTTTTGTTTGTGGTTACTGCTTTCTAAGGCCGCAGTACCCGCATTCCTGATGGGTGATGGCTTCGGTACGTTTGGTACCGATCTGTACTTTTTTTGTTCCTGCATAATAGGAACCCCACAAAATGGTAAACGCACATCTTCCCTGTGGGTCTGGATCTGGGCAATCTGGGAAACATCTGACACAATGTTGTGCACACCATCTCTGCTTTGCACCTGAATCTCCCAATTCGTCGCAAATAGTTCCATCTGGCCATGTACTATGATTTTCATACACATCCTGCTCCTCATAAATCGGTGTTTCATGCGCTGGCTCATCTACAACCGTTTTCCACTTACAATCATGCGGAGTAATATACGGAAAAGCCGCTTTGCTCTTGATTCCATTTAGATCCGTTAAAACACCGTCGTCTTTTTTCACAAGTACGATCTGAATTGCCTCCAACCGCTTGCCAAGACCGCTCGTACCTGCCGGATCTCCATTCCACGCCCACGAAAGCCATCCGTAGGTCTGTGCATGCACACGATAACAGATATTGTAATGGTTTGCGATTTCTCCTTTGAGACGGATTCGGATTGCTTCCAGTCGTTTTGCCTGCCCGGAAGTGCCGCTCATCATACCATTTGACACCTCATTCATCCAGCCATAGCTCTGTACGTGGGTAGAATATTCGATGCTTCCGCTATATTCATTTCCGGTCAAAGCGATCTCGATGCCTTCCAATCGTTTTCCTTCGCCCGTTGTGCCGCTAACCTGTCCCATCGTTTTGTACGATGTCTCCCAGCCATACGTCTGACGATGTACGCGGTACACCAGTCCCATTGTCTCAGACTTCGGAACCAGCTGTACTTCCAGACTTTCGAGTCTCTTCGCCTCGCCCTCAGTTCCGGCGAGCGCACCATCATACTGCCAGCCCTGACTCCAGCCATACGTCTGGATATGCACCCGATAGCGAATCGAATAATGCTCCGCAATCTCCCCTGTCAGACGAATCTGGATTCCCTCCAGCCGCTTCGCTTCTCCTTTGGTGCCCGCAAACTGGTTGTTCTTCACCCAGTTTGTCCAACCATATGTCTGACGATGAACCCGGTATTCAATCGAGCCATCATACCCGGTCTGATTGTTGAACCTGATCTTGATCCGCTCCAACCGTTTCGCCTGTCCGGTCGTGCCAAGTATCAGCGTGTTGTTCCTGTAAACGCCCGCTCTGTCGCCGTATGTCTGCACATGCGCCTCTCCCTCGAAAGAATACGACGCTGCAAGCGTATCCATCTGCGTCACAGATGCCATACCCAGTACAATCACCATTGCAACTGCAATCGCAATCATCTTTTGTGCCATTTTTCTCATAATTCATCCTCCTCTGCTATACCGCACATCATCCGACTATGTGGGTACACCCTCGTCTCTGGTTTCATTGTACTTCAATGGGAAATTCGTATTTCTCGATCACTTGAATTCGTATTACTCGTTTAATTAGAAATTGGTAAACTCTCGAAATGGTGGCTCGAACCACCTGTAGTTGGTAGAGTACCGCATTCTAAATTGTTTGTCAAGAGGGAACTACCAATTCTTTTCTTCCCCATTTCTTTGCCCATTATAGCATAAGCGATTCTTTGTTGCAATATATTCTGTATTGCATCTTGCAATGCATACTTCATCTGTTATTTGCAATAATATAACTTAAACGGAGGTGTAATTATGGCATTTCAATTAAAACCAAATAAAAAAGAATCGGAAAACAAAACGATTCGTTTTCCAATTCCTTTAATTCACAAAATAGAAGCAGCGATTCAAAATCAGGATGTCACCTTCTCCAGCTTTGTCATCCAAGCTTGCGAATACGCGCTGCACGACCTGCAAAGACCCGATCACTCCAATGCAGAGCCAGAGAAACAGGATGGGGAGTAAAGTATAAAAAAGCGCAGTTCCTAATGAAACTGCGCTTAATCTCAAAAATGTATTTATAAAATCGGATGGGCTGCGTATCCATCATATCAGAACATCTGCCAGATCAGGTTGCCGGATGGATCAAGAGCCTCAATCCGATAGGTATGGGCTTTTAGGTCTGCAGACAGACGGGCAAGATAACCGTCCTTTTTCCAGGTGATATAAATGCCGGAAATTCTTTCCGGAATTTCAACATTTCAAGCTGCTTTTTATCAGTACGGATGGGAACGCTGTACACCGGCTCATCAGTTCGGGCCGGCTGCCAGAACCCACTATCTGTTTCATTATGTCATCTCCGGAACCGGACTTTTAATGGCGCAGGATCAAAAAGGAGAGACAAGAAATTATTCGATCAAAAGCGGACAGGGCTTTCTTCTGTATCCGGGACAGATCAGCACCTATATCGCAGATAAGACAAACCCATGGGAATATGCCTGGCTGGAATTTGATGGATTACGGGTAAAAGAAGCGCTGGACATTGCCGGTTTTTCAAAAGACCAGCCGATCTATCATGCCGTCTCAAAGGAATACCGGGAAATCATGATGAACGAAATGCTCTATATTGCCAATCACCCAGATGAACCGCCTTTTCACCTGATCGGTCATTCCTATCTTTTTCTGGATGCACTCATCCGTTCCACCTCCTCTACCCGGATGATAAAAACCGGTAAAATGAGCGATTACTATATAAAAGAAGCAATCAACTTCGTAGAGCAGAATTTTCCTTATGACATCTCTATCGAAGATATAGCTGCCTGTTGCGGCATCAACCGCAGCTATCTGGGAAAGATATTTCACAACTCCATTGGCAAAACGCCACAGGAATTCCTGATACACTATCGGATGTCCAAAGCAACAGAACTGCTGAAAATGACGAAATTATCAATTGCAGATATAGGAAATGCAGTCGGCTATCCAAACCAACTGCATTTCTCAAGAGCTTTTAAAAATATATATGGTGTCTCCCCCAAAAACTGGCGGGATCAGAATCACTAATATAGCATGAAACTCCGCAAGTCCGCATAACAGTTTTATTATTGTTCTAAAGTTTGACGTATTTTGCAATGGTAGCGGTTACTTCTTCCATGTCAAATGGTTTTGAAATATGACCATTCATACCAGAATCCACGGAAGCCTTGACATCCTCCGCAAACGCATTTGCGGACAAGGCAATAATCGGAATCGAACTTGCGTCCGGTCGTTCCTTCTCCATGGCCCGGATCGTTTTCGCAGCCTGATGTCCGTCCATGTTCGGCATCATAATATCCATCAAAATAATATCGTAAGTGCCTCGCGGATGATTTTTGAATCGTTCGACCGCTTCCTTTCCATCGGATGCCCGTGTCACAACCATGCCTGCATCCTCCAGCATCACCGTAGCAAGCTCGGCATTCAGATCATTATCCTCTGCCATAAGAACATTGACCCCTGTCAAATCACGATACACCGGTTCTTCTTGCTTTTGATGAATATCCTGCTCTGTCAACTCCAGCGGAATCTCCACTGTGAAAGTAGTTCCAATGCCCTTTTTGCTTTCCACATCAATTTTTCCACCCATCATGTGAACATATTCCTTTGTAATGGCCATTCCAAGTCCGGTACCTTTATATTGTGTTCTGGCACCGCTATCATCTTCTTGCGAAAATGGTTTAAATAGTTTTTTCTGAAACCCTTCACTCATCCCAATACCGTTATCTTTCACAATATAACGGACTATCATATGCTTGTCATCCTCTCCCGGATGACTGCTGATATCCAGGGTGACCATTCCACCATCCTTTGTGAATTTCACAGCATTACCGAGAAGATTCGTCAGAACTTCCCGAATACGTGCAGCATCTGCAAGAACATAGGGATTCTTTGGTCTTTCACGGTATACTTCAAACTTCAAATCTCTGTTATAAAGAAGACCTTTCATGATTGCCAGAACATTATCTGTCAGTTTGGTAATATCCACCGGTTCAGGAGAAAACACTGCTTTTCCGCTTTCAATACGACTGAGATCGAGAACATCATTCAACAACGAAAGCAGATGATTTGAGCTTTCCCGTACCTTTTCCAGACTTCCATGAATATCTGCAACAACATTCTGGTGCAATGCAATATTGGTAAATCCAATGATGGCATTCATTGGTGTTCGGATATCATGGCTCATGTTAAGTAAAAATGTAGATTTTGCCTGATTGGCAGCATCTGCTTTCTCCGCAGCCTCCAGCAATAATTGCTTTTGCTTCCGTTCTTCTTCCTTACTTTTCTGGTATATAAAATAGGTACTCAAACAGATCATCATCAACACCAATCCGACAATCGTGCCACAGATTACGGAAATTTTGTTTGTTTTCACTACCATGCCATACGCAGACTGCATATCCATTTCCATACAAAATGCACCTACAATATCTCCCGTTCCATCCAGATTTGAACGTACCGGATAACAAGCCGTGAAAATCGGTCCCCAGGTTGTGTCCACAATATCTTGGGAATACACGTTTTCTCCAGAGAGAGCCCTTTCAATATAGGGAACCATTTCATCCTCTATATAATCCCCAGGATGTCTTACATCCCCGGCATCCGGATCCAAACCGTCCACTACATAGATCAGTTTTCCCTCTTCATCTCTCGTAGCAATGTAAATATATCTTGTAGAATTCAATGTCCGGATCTCATTGAGGTAGCAGGAAATATCCTTATAAAACTGTGTTTCTTCATCTGAACGATCCTTGATTTGTGAAAAATCTTCCCCTCCAATTTTTCCATCCACCAGTTTATGGACTGCATCTGCACTTGCTCGATCACGGGAGATTTCTGTTTCCAGTGCGGTCTTGGTATAGGCGCTTTGCAGAATAAATGTGTACGCAGCTATGGCCAGAATGATAGCCAGTCCCATAAGAACAAAGATCTTTCCTGATATTTTTTGTTTTACAAACCTTTTGTTTTTCTTCAAATGTATCCCTTCTTTTATTTTCTTCTCCATACAACTCCACCCTTTCAGAAATGCACACCTGAACATGGCTTTTCCAATATCTTGGTTATAATACTACGCGACATTTTCCGTTGCAACAGATTTTTTACATTTCTGCTTGCTGTCGATATACATTCATGATAACGATGGATATCATTAAACTTCTTCGTGGATGCCCACTCGTCAAGCATATATACAATTTCATCCAATTTATTGCTCCTTCCGACAGCTATGTATTGGAAAAGGACAAAAAACACCGCCATGTTGTTTACACATAGCGATGTTCTTTTTAACATTCCTATTATTCAGTTGTTGTATCAATCAGCTTACTATTACGAAGGAACCCATTTAATACGGACTCAAATGCACCTAACTTCTGCACCTCATCTAACAAAAGATAATACATCCCATCCCCTTCTATCTGTGGCATTAACCAGTTAAGAAATTTGGAAGGATCTATTTTTCGGTCTTCTTTTTCGTTATCGAGAATAATAGGGTTTTCTCCTATTTTTACTAAATCCTGTGCTGTATCAAAAGCAAATTTAATAATATGATCTTCTGGTATATTTTCACTTTTCAAATGATTATAAAACAATGTATTTAACAGATACGATTTTCCACATCTTCGTATTCCGGTAATTACTTTAATAAATCCATTGTGTTTTCTAACAATAAGTCGCTCTAGATATACATCTCTATTTATTTCCATCGCAACCTCCATTTAATATTTTTGCCGTATGCGGCACTTTTATTAAATTAACTCTTTCCAGTAATTTCCTCCGCCATTTCCTTCTTTTCGAACCTGTCGGAAATTCCGACAGGTTGAAATTTCGTCTAATTCACCCTCCTCATAAATATGCTTAATATGTTCTACTACATTTGTTCGAGAAGTTTGGAATAATTCTGTCATCTGCTGTTCAACTGTTTTCGTATTTCCTTTTGTTCATCATCACTCAATGTATCCATAAAAATGCAATACTCGTTTGAATAACCACCAACAAATATCATTCCCGGCATTTCAATCTGTTCAGGATTGAGAATCCACAAAACCTCTTTACCATGAAAATCTTTTACATATCTTAATTTTTGCCCTTTATACTTCACTACCATTATAATATAACCTCTAACTAGAAAATCAGAATCTATAAATCTTCTATCAATATAGCTTCATTTATATCTTTTACTTTATTTACGGCGTGCTCAAATATTTAGTTTATATTAACATTCGTGCACGTGAAAGTGCAAAGAGCATTTTTACACCCTTGGCGCAAAACACAAAAAGTTACACCATTCCAGCGGACATAATTTCGAATAGTCGGATTGACAATCGATTATTTCTATGTTAACAACATCAACAACAAGAAACGAAGTTTACTACCGTACGGTCTATGACTCAAGCGGCCTACTCGTTTTTTTATTGTTACGATATCGTATAAATACCATTTTCCATCTGCATCACCGAAGTCCTGCATTCTCTGAAGGGATGATAATACATCCGCTGCGTTTCTTCCAAATCTGGAAAGCTTAAATACAAGGACATAAGACACTTCATCTTTTCCTGATTTGATATCGTCCATCATTTGATTAAAGGCAATTCTTCCCTCTATTAACTTACCGGATTTTCCTGCATCCTCATACTCACCAGCAATTTCATACTCATTATAATCACAAAAGGCTTTCATTTTTGTTTTCTGTGCATCTAGAGAATAGCCGTCTATCTGCATGGTTGTGGAAACGCGGGTATATAAATAAACTCTGATTTTTTCTTTCTTCAATTTACATATCACCTCCCGGAAGCGCCGAAACCGCTGACAAATTAATACTGGCTAATGTATCCATCTGCTTAATTGCCAAATTTCTAAGCAATACAAGTCTTTCTGATTGAGATTTTCCCTGTTCAATTAAAATTGCATTATAGCTCTCCATATTTGCCAATACCAATAACTGATTTAAATCTGCATCATCACGCACATTACCCTTTTTACTTGGATTGTTATTTTTCCATTGCTTTGCAGTTTGTCCAAATAAAGCAACATTTAAAAGATCTGCTTCACTGGCATATGTATAGGCAATCTGTTCCGGTGTTAGCTCTGGTGGAATCAAATTTTCCTTCACCGCATCCGTGTGAATATGGTAGTTCACCTTTGATAAAGCCCTGTTCAAGTTCCAGTCCAATGAAAATCGACTATTTTCATCTTGTTTTAACCTGCGGTAATCTTTCATAATATACAGTTGAAATTCCGGAGAAATCCATGTAGCAAATGCCATTGCAATATCGCTATGTGCATAAGTTCCTCCACCATATCTGCCTGCTTTTGACACTATTCCAATAGCATTGGTCTGTTCAATCCATTTGGTTGGCGTCATAACAAACCTGTTTAATCCTGCCTCACTTCTAACCGCCTCGAATTGCACACGGTTAAAATCTGGATTATGAAGTTCTTCCCAAACAGCCAAAAACTCAACTGTATTTCTGTTTCGCATCCAGTTCTGAATGACAAATCTGGGATCATTATCATTTCTGTATTTTGCGATATCTGTCAACGAAATGTATTCATTTTCAAAATCCTTGGTGTAAATTCCAATATCGATACCCTTTGCATGAATAATTTCTCTAACTATTTTATTTGCCATCTCTATTCCCCCACAATGCTTTCCATTTGCTCCAGTTTCTGCAATGCCTTCATATATGCCATCAATCTTTTATACTGTTCGTCTCCAAGGCTATGAATCTGCTTTAATATCTTAATATCCGACCTGGTCACTTCATAATCCTTATCTGTATCTTTATACTCCGGATCAATTCCTTTTCCCGTTAAAAGCTGTTCCGGTGTAATATCCAATGCGTCACATATGGATAATAAACAGTCTGCCTTTGGATTTGTCTTTTTCTTTTTCCAGTCACTGATGTTACTTGTTGCAATCCCGGTTCTTCTCGACAGTTCCAACTGGCTCATGTTCTTCTGCTCCATTATGTAAAAAATTCTTTCACTGATAATCATGTGTGTTCCTCCGTTATATTTCATATCCGTATTTATTGATTTCTTTTCCGTTTATACGGCTATTCTATCATGCCACAGCATTTCTTTCAATAGGAATGATAATACTTCTAAATTTCTCAATATTTTCTGTTTTATATAATTCCTTGTACAACTGTTTTATTCTCTTCATGCGAAGATAATTATCAGGATTACCTCACGAAAATATCTCTCTCAGCACATATCTAATCTGGATCTAAAATCTCTCAAGAATCTAAAAAATATCAAGACATAATAATTGAATAAGAAAAAACAGTAACATAAGAGCTAGATATATGTATACAGGTATACAAAGAAGTATTAGAATTGTGTATGTAAGTAACCTGTATGAGAGCATAAAAATACCTTCTGATTGTTATCAACCAGAAGGTACTGTGTATTAGTCAATGTCTTCCTTTGCTCCACAGCTACAAACTCTTCTATGATGTGTAATTGTCTCTGTAGTTGGATCTGTGTAATGTGGATAAAGTGCGTAACTGAAGCAACCAGTTTCATCCTGATGAGCTTCCATTACTACTGGATCTTCACACCAGAAACCACATTCACATAATTCACCAGGAATTTCCTCACCAGGGTGTTCGATAGTTTCGGTCCATTCCTTAGTAGTCCACTGATGCTGGTGCTCTGTGGTAGGAGCTTCAGTTGGAGCCTCTGTAGGAGCTTCTGTAGCTGGCTGCTGTGGCTGTGGCTTATAGTCATTCTTAGGAGCTTCTGTAGTCTTTTCTGTATTATGCTTAGGAGCCTCAGTGGTCTTTTCCTCTGTAGTAGGAGCATTTACTCCACCAGAGATTGGTCTCTCTGTGGTTGCTTCTTTCTTCTTTGAAGGCTTCTTAGCTTCTGTGGTAGCTGTTTCTTTCTTTTTAGTTGTTGCAACTTCTGTGGTTGCCTTAGCTTCCTGCTCAGTAGTTGTAACCTCAACCATGTTTGTGCTACCATCATCATTGTTCTTATTGTAAAGAATAATTCCAGTAGTAATACCAGCCAAAAGAATGATGACTGTAAGTACTGTGATAATAATGATGTTTCTCTTCTTTGTATTGATCTGATATGTGATCTTGTTGTCTGTGTTACTTTTCTTTTTTTGCATTTGTAATCACCTTTCCCTTATTATTTTCTCATAAGTGTATAGGATTTCACAAAATTTATTGTCTTGCTTTCTCTGACATTATTTTTTGCAGATTGATTTTTTGCTTTCATATATTGCAATTTTACCTAACTGAAAAATAATTTTTTATGCTGTCCTATATTTTATTATAAACTTATCATTTTTAGCTGTAAACAATTAAGGTATACAAATATACATATTTTTTAACGTTTTTAAGGTTGACTGCCGCTAGCCTACGGCGCCGCAGTCAACAACTTCTTTAAAGTTTTCCATATCTGTTATCATAGGTACACAAAGTATAGTAATTCTATCAAGTGCAATCAATCCTTGTCCTTTACTTAGCTTTGTATTGACACATGGTAAATCAACACCTGTTCCAAATGTTGCAGATAATATATTTGACTGTGCATTTCCTAATAATACTTTTGTCAGATTACTTCTTGTGGTGGAATTTATATTTTCTGTTCCTGCTGATTGTAAAACTATCATCATATGAATATTACTCTGCCTTGCTAATACTGAAATATTTTTCACTACACGTTCTAATTCTTCTTTCTGCTTTTTATCAAGACTTGCCTGCAATGAAATATATTCTTCAATTACCACAAGCATAGGTTTATATCCTATATCGACCGCTAATGTTTTCGGATTCTTGTCTAGCTCTGGTTGTAATTTTTTCATCCTCAGATTCATCTCAGCTTCCACAGATTTCAACTTTACCAATATATCATCTATTTCATAACTGTAATCAGTGCCGTATATTTTTTAATACCACCATATTTAAGTAATATGACTGCAATAATGATTGCTTCACCTATCAATGCATTCGAGAACCCGATTCAACTGTTGGCTTACATCGATTTCCATTCCTTTTATTTCTTATTTCCTATGCCTTATCAAAAATATCTTCAGACACAATCGCCGGATGATGATTTTTAATATAGTATTTATCTTCCTGCCCCATGTTTTGAAGTCTACGCTTTGATATAGCATCTCTTTCCTTGCGGATACGTCTGATATTTTCTCCGACTGTCATTGAGATTTCCTCCTAATACAACAAATACATATTGTACATCTCATAATACTCTTTTTCTCGCATTTCCACTTCTCCACTTAATTAGATGCTCCTCATTTCTGTCCTTTATGCTCTCACCAAATGCCTTTGCAGTAAAATCATCGCAGCAGTCATACCGGTGTATGGATGTACCATGTTCCCGTATCTCCGAAACAAAAAGAGCAGTCGGGAATAGTTCTTCCGTAAATCTGCTCTTATACATCAGTTCTTCTGTCGTCTCAGGCAAATGAACTTCATAGATAATTTTAATGTCACTGCGACACAGGACAGTTTTCTGTCAGTAGTATTAAAATACCGCTGTCAGATTTTATTTACGACCAGAAGTAATCTGAATGAATACTGTACTTTTCAATTAAAAGAAATAAAGGATATAAACATTCTTTTCCAACTGACATCTGCATTTTATTCAGAAGCAGACAAGTATCGTTCGACCGTCGAAAAAATCATAGAGACCGTACACTATCATACTTTTGCTGTAGAACTGGCTGCAAAACTTTTGGAAAATGGAATTTCAACTCCAGGTCAGTTATTAGCAAAACTTCAGGAAGAAAGAGCATCTCTCGATAATGAAGATAAAATTAAGATAATCAAGGATGGTCAAAGCAGTAAAGCCACTTATTATAGTCATATCCATACTCTATTTTCACTATATGCTTTATCCCGAAAACAGCAGGATATCATGTGCAATTTGTGTTTTCTTCCTTACACTGGTATTTCTGCCCGCATATTCGCCAAATGGCTGGAACTGCCTACCTTAAATGAAATTAACGACTTGATTGAAACTGGTTTTGTGCAGACAACTACACGTCACACAATCTCCCTGCATCCTATGATTAAGGAAATTGCCCTTTCAGAGACAAAACCATCTGTAAGTAGCTGTCACATATTACTGGATTCTTTACAGAAAATATGTTTAATGCATGGAATTGAAGTCGATTATTACAAGAAGCTGTTTCAGACAGCAGGAAACATCATAGAATTGATTGAAAAAGATGATATACCAAAATATCTACTTTTTCTGGAAAATGTTTTTCCATATATGGATAATTATAATTACCAGAAAGGTATGAAAGAAATCATTCAGGAATTAAAAAATTTTTTGAAGCCTAAAGACATTGGCACCGATTCTGACCGGGCATTGTTACTGGATTTTCAGGCTACTCTTGAAATCAAGCCAGAAAAAGCAATAAAACTGGAAAAGGATGCACTTGCCCAGATAGAAAATATCACTGCTGACAATGCTCGCCTTGTTTCCAACCTTCATGCCAATCTCGGTGGACTTTACCGCATGAACGGTCATCCCGATCTTGCAAGAGAACACATGGAAAAAAGTATCTCACTGCTTGACCAATTTAACCTGCTTCATATAAATGACAGCATACCTCAGATTGCCAATTATGCAATGTTCCTGACAGAACAGCAGGAACCCGAAAGAGGCATCTCTGAATTGCAAAAATTATCCGGCATCATCAAGGAATACCATTCCGATGACTGTCTGGATTATGCCAAAGTACAGGAAACCCTTGGAACCATTTATCTGATGACTGCCAATCTTCCGCAAGCCAAAACACATTTTAAAAGAGCTTTCAAAATATATGAAAAGATCTGGGCTGATGAACCAGAAATGATTGAAGCAAAATATCAGGAAATTCAGGAGTTATATCCACAGATTGGATTTTGCATTGGAAAAAATCTATCCGGTCTTTTAACAAAATAAGCATAATTTACGGCGGGCAACTTGCCCGCCGTTATATTCAACTATTCGTCAAATAAATATATGCATCTTCCAAAGTGATATCATTATCCAGGACACAATTCTCATTTGGCTTTCCTTTGCTTAATACTTTCATATGAATTCCATTTTCTACATACTGCTTAGATGATATAGAATAATTGGCTTCTAACAAACGGGCTTCTTCTGCATTTTGTACCGTACAATTCCAAACACAGCCCTTTGCATTTTCCAGCAACCCACTCACGCTTCCAGAATATAAAAAACTTCCCTTTTTCATAATGGCAAGCTGTGTACAGGTTGCTGCTAAATCTTCTACTACATGAGTGGAAAACAGCACAGTTCTATCCTTTGAAAAATCAACCAAAAGATTGCGGATCCTGATTCTTTCTTCCGGATCTAACCCGGTGGTAGGTTCATCAATAATCAAAAAATCCGGATTATTAAGAAGTGCCTGTATGAGTCCGACACGTCTCTTCATACCACCAGATAATTGCCGCATTTTTTTATTCTGATGCTCTGTAAGAGAAGTCTTTTCCAGATAATAGGTAATTCTTTGTTCGAGGTCATTTCTGGCTACTCCTGACAGTCCCCCCATATATACAAGACATTCTTTCACCGTAAGATTCGGATATAAGTCGATTTCCTGTGGAAGATAACCAATCTTTTTCTGTATTTTCTCATAATTTCCCTCGTTATACAGAATTCCATCAAGGGAAACCATTCCTTCCGTTTGTTTTAAAACAGTTGTAAGAACCCTCATCAAAGTGGTTTTTCCGGCACCATTCTCACCCAAAAGTCCGTAAATTCCCTTAGGTATTTCAAGAGATGCCTTATTTACTGCAACTACACCATTTTTAAATCTAACTGTTAAATCATTTATTCTAATACTCATAATCTATCCTCTTTTCTTTAAAGTCATTGGTAATACTGCAAATAAAAACAGCCCCGCTATAAAAGACACAAGCGTTCCATAAATCCAACTCTCGGACATTAATTGAGTAGGTTCACAAAAGCTGAAAGAAAACAATCCCAGATTTCCGAAAAATGAACTTCCCGCTTTTGATATAAGTCCAATGACAATTCCAAATAAACATCCAATACCTGCCCACATATTTCGAAGCAATGTACACAAAATCACAGAGCATATACTCCAAAGCCAGATAGTTCCAAACATTGCAATGAAATATAAAAGAAATATCTGAATACCCGAAATGCCTTCGTTTACACTGCCCGGTTTTTGCCAGAAAAACAAAACATATCCAACACAGGAAAGTATTAATAAATATAATATTTGAACGCACAATCTCTGTGATATTACTTTTAACTGCTTTTTTTGATCATACAAATGAAATACATCGGCACGCTTACTTTTTACTTCCATCAAATATGTGTCACTACAAAAAATAATTGTTAAAATTGCTATTGGCGACTGAATCGCTGAACCGATTTCTTCATAGTATATAATCGGATGAATAGCACACAATATCAGTATAAATGCACATGAATAAAAAATCTTATATAACGACAGGCAGTTTTTTAGTTCCGTTTTCAATGAACTCTCCTCCTTTTCCAGATTGTAACAGAAATACATACTAATATAACAGATGAGATCACAAGCATAATCTGATTTATATTTGACATTTTGGCTGCATGTGTTTCAAAAAACCTGCCAGGGAATCGCACCATAATAGAGAACGGTCTCATATAATAAATATCATTCTTCATGGTCAGCATATTTGAATATATAATGTGTAAAAACAAGATTGGTGCTGCCGGAAGCGGATTTTTAAATATTAATGCTGTAATTGTATAGACACAACATATCATCAAAAGATTCGGAACAATATAGATCAGAGAATTCACGCAAAAATCAATTGGTGTTACTGGAAAGCCCGATTCTAAAGACGTTTTCAAACACAGCATAAAGAATATAACATTCAAAATCACTAATACTCCCAGCATACTAATGAATCCGCTTATTACTTTCCCACATATATATTGGATTGCCGTAACAGGCTTTGTATGTAATAATTCATAGGTACTTTTTCGTGTATCCTGAATAAATAAAAATGATAGCAAGACTGTTGCAAAAAAGGCCATATGCAATCCTGCAAAATCCGTAAATTTTTTGGCAAAGTACCAGGAAAAAGAATGTTCGGATAATTTCCGCTCGATATAATGATTGATTTCTTCTGCTGTCCCCTTATGAATTTCAAGGTCCTCATAAGCATCTATTGCATTATAATAGCCATATTGGGATTCCAAAAACTCAGAAGCAGTCTTTACATCCATATTCTGAATTTCTTTCATTACATGATCTGCTTCCTGCCTGCTAAATCCAAAACCATTTTTGGAGGTGTCCATTAACGTCTCTTTGATCGTATCTTCCCACTCCCTTCTTCTTTCTTTATCATCAGATGTGGGAATGTACCCATCCATGACATCAGCATCTTCCAATGCTACGTCATTTTGTGTGATCTGTTCATTCTGTTTGATATAATGAATTTGCAAATACGATGACAGACATTGATACATACTGGCAACTATAATAATCAAGCCAATCCACAAAACAGGGTTCTTTAAATAATCAAGTATACTTCTTTTTATGATTGTTTTCATTGTATCTCTTCCTTTCTTTATTTCTTTAACAACATCATACAAATCAATTCTCAATAAATTCACAACAAAAAAGACTAAAACCACTTTATTTGCGATTTCAGCCTTATAAAGTATTTTTATTCAGCTTTGAAAAGAGCTTCTACATAAGCACCGCCTTGTCTGGCATTATATATTTTCAAATTTCCTCCATGCTTTTCACAGAAAATACGAGAAATATACATACCAAGGCCAAAATGCTTTAAATCATCTTGTGGATTCTTATGATAAAATGGCTCTGTTACTTTTTCCTCAGTATCCACAAATCCTATTCCATCATCTTCAACAGAAATTATAAGAAAACCATCCTTTTTCTTTATCTGCAAAGCAATACTTTTTTGTGCATATCGAACCGCATTTTCCAGTAAGTTGTCTGTCACTTCCATGACAAGTTCCTCATCCACTTTCACAATGTTTTGTTCCTGCACTCTTTCTACCTTACATAATTTACTTTCCTTCTTGGACAGCATGGCAGCTTCTGCCTCAATCTTTTTTGCCAGTTCCGATAACTCTATCTCTGAGCATTGCAGTTCCCTCTGTTCTAAATGGGACATTTTTCTCATGTTTTCCGTGAAATGCTCTATACGGTCAATCTGATACATGCCTGTTTGTAAGATATCAATAACATCCTCTGTTTTTATACTCTCAGAAGAAACAAACTCTAAGAGCATTTCCTGATACCCTCGCAATATGGAAAGTGGAGAACGTATATCATGTGCAATTGCATTCCGCAAAGCCTTCTCGTCATCAATCATTCGCCACATCTTTCTGTTGTTATCTGCTAAAGCACTTCGCATCATTTCAAATTCTTTACACAAAGTTCCCATCTCATCTTTATTTTCATAGGACACATGAAAATCCAGTTCATTATCTGCAATCATTTGTGAGGCATCTTTTAGTTCCTGTAGAGGTGTCTTTAACTTATTTTTATAAAAAAAGAATACCGCAACAACACTCCCAACAATCGAAAAAATCAGTACCGAATATGTTCCCATAAAGTCACACATTTCCGAAAGATGATAGTCCAAACGATTCATCTGCGATTGATTAGGTCTTGATATCTCAATCTCGTATTTCTTTCCATATTGCTGAAACACGTCCGTATAATCTGCATAATCAATATATTTTTCCCATATTTTATTCTGCATATTTCCTGCAAAATGAACTGTAAATCCAGATAACAGAAATGCTGCCGTTAAGCTGATCACAAAATAAAGCAGAATTGTTTTTTTCAGTGACAAGTTTCTTATTTTTTCCATCGGTATCCAATCCCCCATACAGTTTCTATGTATTCTTTTTCTGAATAATCCGCTATTTTTTTCCTTATACGCCGTACTAATTCCGTTATCGTTCTACTGTCCCCTTCCGCATCATATCCACAGACTTGTGCATATATACGTTCTTTATCAAACACCTGCCCTGGATGCATGGATAAGAATTCAATAATCTGATATTCAATTTTTGTGAACTTCATCCTGTGTCCGGCTATAGCTACTATTTTTTCAGAATAATCAATCAGCATTTCATCCATGAAACGGTATTCCGTTTTTTGTTGATGCCTTTCTTCTCTCTTTATGTTTGTGACAATCCTTGCTTCCAACTCCCGAAGACTAAATGGTTTCGTAATATAGTCATCCCCACCCGAAAGCAACCCATTAATTTTATCATCTTCATCAACTCTTGCTGTTAGAAACAAAATCGGGCATAACACTTTACTGCGTATCAGACGACATACTTCAATCCCATCCATGCGTGGCATATTGATATCCAACAAAATAATATCCGGTTTCATTTTTATTTTATTTAATGCTTCCATTCCGTCTGTAGCCGTAATGGTTTCATATTGTTTCATATTAAAATAACTACAAAGCATTTTCACCAATTCTTTATCATCATCGACAACTAAAATCTTGTATTTCATCCAAACCACCTCCAGTATCCATATTATACGATAAAAAACAATGAAATCACAACAAGAGTACATGAAGAATGTACGCACAATATATCTTTTTTCTCAATTCCAGCTCAATTTCCACTCAATGTCTTTTACCTCCGATTTTCGTATGCTTATCTCACAGCAAAGCAGTACCACACCGGTATGACCTGCTGAATCAATCAATACGAAAACGGAGGTATTTTTTATGCGAGAACTCAAAAACACAAAAATCATCGCTGTAGATCATGGCTATGGCAATATGAAAACAGCAAACACCGTCACGCCAACCGGAATCAAAGCCTATGAAACAGAACCAATCTTCACTGGAAATATCCTGGAATATAACGGCATTTACTACCGGATTGGCGAAGGACACAAAGAATTTATCCCGGATAAAGCTATGGACGAAGAATATTATCTTCTGACGCTAATGGCTATTGCAAGGGAACTGAATGTCTTTTCCATCCGTGAAGCAGATGTTCATCTGGCTGCCGGACTTCCTCTGACATGGATCAGAAATCAAAGAGAAGCTTTTCGTTCCTATCTGCTCCAGAATCCAGAAGTCCATTACCGTTTCAACGGCAAAGAATATCATCTCCACTTTGCGGGATGTAGCCTTTACCCACAGGGATATCCGGCTATTGTAAACCACCTTGGAAATTTCAAGGGAACTAATCTCCTTGCAGATATCGGAAACGGAACCATGAACATTCTGTATATTAACAATAAGAAAGCGCAGGAGAGCCGATGCTGGACAGAAAAACTTGGTGTAAACCAGTGCATGATTGCCGCAAAGAACGCTGTTCTGGACAAATTCGGAGTGAAAATTGAAGAATCCACAGTAGAACAGATTCTGCGGTTTGGAACAGCTGACATTTCAGCACCATATCTGGATTGTATCAGTTCTATTGCCAGACAGTATGTGGCAGAACTTTTTTCCACGCTCCGCAAATATGAATATAATCCTGACCTGATGCGCCTGCATGTGGTTGGCGGCGGTGGATGCCTGATCCGTAACTTCGGAACGTATGACAAATCACGAGTCACAATCATTGATGACATCTGCGCCACTGCCAAAGGTTACGAATCTCTGGCTTATATGAGCCTGAAAAGGAGGGGATAAACCATGCAGAACAATATCCGCAACACAAACCTGCGCTTTAATCTGGACAAAGAACAACAGCGGAGAGCCTGGGAATATTTACAGACGATGGACAGGCAGGATTTTAAATCTTACAGTCAGGTAATCTCTCTTGCACTGGTAGATTATTTTGACCGCTACTACCGCACACAGGCTGATCCTTATCTGGAAACAAGAGAACGGGAAGAACTTTTTGTGAAACAGATTGTAGATGCAGTGGAAAACAGTCTGAAACAGGAATTGCCACTTTTTCTTTCCGGACTGACTGTAGGCATGGCGCAAAGGGAGCCCCAAATCAGGGCGTCCTTTCCAACACCTGAAAATTCACAGCCAGATAGTGATGTAGACTGGGATTTTCTTGGGGAATAAACCCTTTTGATTGGAGGTGAACAC